>NZ_OZ241747.1:0-3697956 GCF_965201005.1 Mucilaginibacter sp.
GTGTGGCCGCGCCGGTTGTGGTTCCACCGGCCGGGGTGATAGCTGTAGTTTGGCCGCGGCCTGCTCCAATAGCCGGGTTGCGCCACATAACGGCTGCCGCGCCATACATATTCGGGTTCTATCCAAACGGCACCGGCATAAGGGGCAAGCGGGCGGTTATAACCATAAGGTGCCGGACGCTCTGAAACGTAGTAGGAAGAACTTCCGCAGGATGCAAAAAACAAAGCCAGGGTGCAGGCAAACAGCATTAATTTTGTGGTTTTCATGATTGCTTTTTAATTATGACGGTTATAAACCAACAGCGTTTAATTACAGTTTGGCGAATTTTAAGCTCACACAAATGCTTCTTTTATCACCTAAATTTCCAGTTCCTGTGCCGGGTCCCAAAAAACGGTTTTAAAGTTTTGTACCTGGTCATCATCTACCAAAACGCCTTCACTTTCCAGCAATTGCTGCATCAGGTGCGGGCTGCCAAACCGTTGTTTGCCGGTTAATAACCCAATGCGGTTAACTACGCGGTGCGCCGGAACAGGCGGAAATACTTTAACCGAGTTTCCCATTGCATACCCAACCATGCGCGAAGAACCTTTGGTGCCTAAAAACCCGGCAATGGCACCGTAAGAAGTTACACGGCCAGCCGGGATTTGGCGCACAACCCAATACACTTTTTCGTAAAAACTATCGTTTTCCATTGCTAAATTTAATCAAAAGAAAACTTCAGGTAATTGATGTTTTTATTGTTTTGCAGATACTTTTTTTCGTAATAAGTTTTGATGGATAAAATATCATCTGCATGTTCTGAATGATAAAGATTATTTGTGGAACTGTGCAGCCGCAAATTTAATCCTGCAATTTTTTCCAGCGTGTAGTTGTATAAATTATCATTGTCGGTTTTGAGGTGAACGATGCCGCCCGGCTGCAATATTTTCCGATAATTTTCGAGGAAGCGCGGAGAAGTCAAACGTTTGCGTTCACGGCCAACCTGCGGCTGCGGGTCAGGGAAAGTGATCCAGATTTCCGAAACTTCCTTCGGTTCAAAATAATCCAGGATTTGTTCGATCTGTATCCGCAGAAAAGCCACGTTTACAACATTTTCTTCTAAAGCCGTTTTGGCACCGCGCCAAATACGGTTGCCTTTATAATCAACCCCGATAAAGTTTTTTTGAGGAAACCGGCGCGCCATTTCTACAGCATATTCGCCTTTGCCGCAAGCCAGTTCCAGCACCAGCGGATGCTTGTTTTTAAAATGATTTCCGAGCCATTTTCCTTTTAAAAGGTAACCTTCATCTAATTGTAAAACGTTTTCAAAAGTTGAAATTTCTGCAAAGCGTTTTAATTTATCTTTTCCCACAAACAAAAAATTAACCGGCAAAAATAGCTTTAGCCAGCAAGTTATAAAAACAAAAAAAGCAGGTTCTGTGGGAAAACCTGCTATTAACGATCAATTGTGATTAAAAAATCAATCTAACTTTTTAATCACAATTGGTGTGTTGGTTGTTGTTGGTTTAGCTAACACAATGCTTTTTTTAGCCGGTGTTTTTAGCTTTGAAAAAAAGTTTTCCAGCGGTTTTACTTTGGCCAAAACAGTGTCGGTTACTTTTGAATTGGAAACGGATTTTTTAATTTTGTCCCAACCAGAAACTACCGCATCCTGATTGATATAACCAGATGCTTTTTGCGATAAAAAATTAACGATTTGTTTGGTTATAAAGCCTGAACCTTTAAACAGCGTTTTGTTTAAGGTAAGCGGAAGCAGGTACTTAGAAACCATTGCCACCACATCCTGATTTAACAAACCGTTAAGTTTGATATTGTTTCCGGATTCATTTACCGCTGATTTTGGAAATACAGAAAGCAGGGTTTTATAAATTGTTTTCGGACTGCTGAAACGCTGCTTGATGGTAGCTTCCTGTTGTACAGTCAGGGTTTCAAGTCTTACAATTTCATTTCTTAAATCGTGGATACTTTTGATAGGTACAATCATTTGCCGTTGTTTTTAAAAAGTTTTGAAATGAAAAAGCCGATTAACGGTGCTTCAATATATTTCGCTTTTAGTACAAGTACCAAAACCGCTAAAATAATATAAACTAAGGTTACACAGCCAAAACCTGCCCAGTAAGAACCCAGGGCAGCACCCAAACCCAAACCAAGTGTTATGCTGGCAAACATTAAAATAAGCAAACCTAACACAGCTAAAATAGCATAAGCAATCACACTTGCGGCAATAGTGGTGGCCTGGTCTGTTGCTTTATATTTAAGCAAAGTAATACGGGTTTCTATATACTCTTTTATTTGATCGATGATAGAAGGGTTTTTAGGGTTTTGTTCCATAGGATAAAGGTTAAGCAAAGTTTCTTCGGGTTACTGATGTTAAAGAAACAAGTTTTGCAGGTACAATTTACAATTTAAACAATTAAATTACCTAACTGCTTACAGCTTAATAATGTTTGCCTGTAATAATAAATACTGTTTTTATGCCCCCAATTTATGCTGAAGGATATCACCGGCTTAAAACTTAAAAATCAGATATTTTTTTGAAACGACAAAAAAGCCCCGGATAATCATCCGGGGCTTTTATATCTAAGCAGCTAATTGTTATTTGTTAGCCCTTTTCATTTTTGTGGATGTATGATGTTTTTTAGTACGACTGTGGTGGGTCCTTCTGGTTGTTCTTTTCTTAACAACAACCGGAGGGGCCGGAGGAGCCGGAGGTGTAATCACAACTGGCTCTGGGAATTTGATTTCGCAACCGGAACCATCTACAACTGTACCTGCAGGAGTACCAGGACATTTGTCTAAATCATCACGTACACCATCACCGTCAGAATCTTTTTTCAGATCCATAACGCCGGTTTCAACAGCACTTACTTTGCCTTTTAAGCTATCAACAGTAATGCGTAAGGTAGAATCTTTTAATTCATCATACATCATTGCCACCGGGTTAACCCAATCCAGGTTTGGTTTGGATTTTCCGCCTAAAGCAAATTCAAAACCACCGTATCCGTATGAAAATTTATCTTTGGTTGGATATCCGCCATTAACACCATCTAAGTTATCGCCGTCAACAAATGTTGCGGTATATCCTAAATTGAAAGCAACTTTATCAGATAATCTGAATTTGATCCCAACACCAATAGGAATGATTAATTCATGAACATAAGTATTGTTACGGTCTGGGCCTGCTTTATCTTTAAAATCAACAACTGTATTATTAGCTAAAGTAACTTTTGGAGCATAGCCGGCAATACCACCACCCGCAGAAACGAAGAAGTTCACCGAGTTTTTACGACGGATAAAATCTACTGTGGCAACATTAACCACGCCGCTTAAGGTTGCAGTATATCCTAAATCTGTATCAAAAGCCCTGGCGCCATTTTTAACACCACCAACTGCATCAACATTAGAAGCAGATAGTTTTCCTCTAACTCCGTCCAGTTGTAAGCCAAAAGCATGGCCTAATTGCTTTCTGATAGAGACACCATAGCCAAAGTTCAACTCTTTGTTGGTAAAATCATTTGATCCGAAAACAACAAGCGGGGTTAAAACACCTGCGTTGACACCAATATTCCAGGTAGTGTACTGTGCACGGCCACCAAATACCATTGGCTTGCCGTTTGATGACATTGACATTTCAGGTTTAGCCATTCGTGTCGAGTCTTGAGCGGAGACTTTAGCCGCCGGCAGTGACAACAAGCCGAGAGCTATTAGTGAGTAGAAGTTTACTTTTTTCATTGTCTTTTTTTTGGATGTGCAATATTGCTAATTTTTTTTTTGATTAACAACATTACTGTGAATAGTTAGTTGGTTGAAATTGTTTTTGTATTTAATTATATGTTGTCTTCACTTAATTTATTTAACCTGCTTGATGATGTTTTCTACCTGCTTGCAGCAGTTTAGGATTATATCTGTGTAACAGGCAAAATCTTCGCTGTCATCCTGCCCAAACTCTGCTTTGATACCTTCAATGGCCAGATAAATATTGCTTAATTGGTTTCGAATGTCGTGCTCTATAATCCTGGCGGTTACTTCGGCTTCCATGCTCATGCTTTGATTGTTTGATGGTCTGCGGCATTCATTTTATTATACAAAGTTTTGCGGTCGATGTTTAAAATTTGTGCAGCTTTTGTTTTGTTAAAGTTTACTTCTTTCAGCACCTTTAAAATGGTTTCATATTCGGCCTCCAGGGCTGCATTTTTTAAATCCGGCCTTGGCGAAGATGTAACCAAATGTTGTGCCTGGGGCAATGCTTCTTTTACCAATGTTTTTACGTCCGTATTATAAATTTCAAGCGGAAGCGATTTGGTTGAGATTTCCTCTCCTTCTGTCAACAAAGTTGCCCTGCGGATCACGTTTTTTAATTCCCTGATATTGCCCGGCCAGCCATAAGTAGTTAAGGCGGCGGCGGCGTCTGGTGCAAACTTGCTGATGTTTTTGCCTAATTCCTGGCTGGTAACTTTTGCAAAATAGGTGGCAATCAGCATAATATCTGCCCCACGGTTGCGCAGCGGCGGCATATAAATGGCAAATTCGTTAAAACGGTGATACAAATCTTCCCTGAAACGTCCGTTTTGGATCGCTTCGGCCAGGTTTTCATTGGTGGCCACGATAATGCGCACATCCAAATCAATTTCTTTGGTGCTGCCAATGCGTTTCACTTTCCGTTCCTGCACGGTCCGCAATAGAGTTGCCTGTATTTCGTAAGACAAATTACCAATCTCATCCAAAAACAAGGTGCCGCCGTTGGCCATTTCAAAATGACCGATTTTTGTGTTCAGCGCACCGGTAAATGCTCCTTTTTCATGGCCAAAAAACTCACTTCCGGCCAGTTCTTTGGTCAACGAGCCGCAATCCATCGCCACAAAAGGCTGATTATGGCGGTCGCTTTTTTGGTGGATGCTTTTTGCCACCGATTCTTTACCGGTCCCGCTTTCACCAAAAATAATCACGCTGTAATTTGTAGGGGAGACCAAACTCACCTGCCGGGCCAACTCTTTGGAGGCTTCACTCACACCAACCACCAGCTCCTGCTTGCCCGCAAAAGTGGTGATACTGTTTTTACCGGTGTTTTTTTCGGGATTGAGGTGAACCGCAACCGGTGCCGAATTTAAAGCACTTTGCGTTTCAATGGCTTTGTTGATCGTATTTAGGATTTCATCCGGGTAAAGCGGCTTCGTAATATAATCATAAGCACCCATTTTGATGAGTTCTACCGCCATTTTAATATCCGAATAGCCGGTAATGATGATCACGCCCGTGCCCGGGTATTCCTGCTTGATCTTTTTCAAAACTTCGCGGCCATCGGTATCTTCCAGCCTGAAATCGCATAAAACAAGCGTAAAATGGTTGCTTTTAAGCAGTTCTGTTGCCGCTGCGCCGGTAGATGCCGTAAGCACTTCAAAGCCATTGCGGGTCAAAAACCGCGACAGCAGATTTGCAGTGTTTACTTCATCATCAACAATCAACAGCTTTTTCATAACCAACAGCGCTTCAAAACAAGCATAAAAATGATTTTTACGTCTTTACGCTAAGTTTGGGCAAAAGGTTTTGCAACAAATGCTTAAATTATAGGCATAAAAAAAGCTGCCTAATACAAGGCAGCTTTTTATTTTGTCTGAAGAATGATTATTTGGTATCAAAAGCATAGGCAACGCGGATGCCGAAGAAATTATTGTTGTTGCCGTTTGTATAAAATTTGGTATTGCTTTCAAAGCGGATACCGGCATCAATATAATTTTTGTTGCCCACCGGAAACTGCACACCAATTTGCGGCGCATAAGTAAACGCGGTTGATTCTGTTGCACCGCTTTTGTTTTTATTGGCGATAAAAGAAGCACCGGCCTCACCTTGTACATAAAAATTTGGTATCGGGAAATATTTCAAACCAACTTTTACCGGAACCAGATCAATGTCCGGAGCTTTTTTAGAAACGATACCGGCATTATAAGTTTTACCAAAAAAGTTGTTAAAACCCGCGTTGGCCGTCACAAATAAACGTTCGGCAACTGGTATGTCTGCCTGAACAGAACCGCCTAAATTCCAATTATGCGTATTAGACAAATTACCGACCGGAATGCCGGATTCTACACCAATACTTAATCGAACACCATTGGCAGCAGTGGTTGTAGTTTGAACAGTTTGTGCTTTTGCACTGAAAGATAACCCGGCAATAGCCAGGGACAATGTAGTGATTTTAAATAGATTTTTCATGTGTAGAATTATTATGTGTTTAAACACGCAACAAATATACAGAGAAAGGTAAATAGGTTTTTTCATCCGATTGTCAATATTATTCAATCGATTGATTAACAAAAAATCAATAAAATTAATTGAGATAATACTTCTTTTATCAGGTAAAAATTGGTGCCTTAAAAGAAGCATCTGGAAGAAATGATTTTCAGAAATTTTTCGGCTGGATTTAATCTAACTTAAACCAACAAAATTTCGCTATAAAATATTTTTACTTTTGCAGCAGTACAAAACTGGTTATGAGCGAGAAAAAATCACTGAATTTTATAGAAGAAATTGTTGAACAGGATATCCGCGACAGTAAAAACGGCGGCCGGATTTCTACCCGTTTCCCGCCCGAGCCGAATGGTTATCTGCATATCGGCCATGCCAAATCTATCTGCTTAAATTTTGGCCTGGCGCAGGAATATGGCGGCCAAACCAATCTCCGTTTTGATGACACCAACCCGATAACCGAGGAAACGGAATATGTGGAAAGTATTAAAGCCGATGTAAAATGGCTGGGTTTTGCCTGGGCGAATGAACTTTACGCTTCGGATTATTTTGATGTGCTGTATGCTTTTGCTTTAAACCTGATCCGCCAGGGTTTGGCTTATGTTGATGATAGCACACCGGAAGAAATTGCCGCGCAAAAAGGAACACCAACAGAACCAGGCACGCCAAATCAATACAGAAACCGCAGCATTGAAGAAAATATAGCTTTGTTTCAGGAAATGCACGACGGCAAACATTTCGATGGTGCCAAAGTGCTGCGTGCCAAAGCGGACCTGGCTTCCCCCAACATGCAGATGCGCGATCCGCTGATGTACCGCATCAAACATGCGTACCATCACCGCACCGGCGACAAATGGTGCATTTACCCGATGTATGATTTTGCGCATGGCCAGAGCGATTCGATCGAGAACATTACGCATTCTATCTGTACTTTAGAATTTATCCCGCACCGCGAACTGTACAATTGGTTTATCGAAAAGCTGGCGATCTTCCCTTCGCAGCAACATGAATTTGCCCGTTTAAACATTACTTATATGGTGATGAGCAAGCGCAAAATGCTGCAATTGGTCAATCAAAATTTTGTTTCCGGCTGGGATGATCCGCGGATGCCAACCATCAGCGGTTTGCGCCGCAGAGGTTATACAGCGGCCAGCATCCGCGATTTTTGCGACAGGATCGGCGTGGCCAAACGCGAAAACCTGATCGATTACAGCTTGCTGGAATTTTGCATCCGCGAAGAACTGAACAAAACGGCTTGGCGCCGGATGGCGGTTTTAGATCCGGTAAAAGTAACCATCACCAATTATCCCGAAGGCCGGGAAGAAATGCTCCACGGAGAAAATAACCCGGAAGTTGAAGGCGGCGATGGCGGCCGCAATTTGCCTTTCGGCCGGGAAATTTATATCGAACGCGAGGACTTTATGGAACTGGCACCGAAAAAATTCTTCCGTTTAAGTCCGGGTTTGATGGTGCGGTTAAAAAGTGCTTACATTATTAAGTGCGAGGATTTTGTAAAAGATGACGCAGGCGAAATCACCGAAATCCGTTGCACATACATCCCCGAAAGCAAAAGCGGGCACGATACGAGCGGCATCAACGTAAAAGGGACCATCCACTGGGTTAGTGTGCCGCACGCTAAAACCGCCGAAGTACGATTGTACGACCGTTTATTTACCGCCGAAGATATGAACGCAATCGAGGGCGATTTTGAAAATTATATCAACCCAAACAGCTTAACTACAATTACTGCTTTTATTGAGCCGGATTTGGCACAAGCCGAAACCAACCGAGGATACCAGTTTATCCGCAAAGGTTATTTTACGGTAGATCCGGATTCGACCGATGAAAAGCTGATTTTTAACCGTACGGTTACGCTGAAAGATACCTGGGCAAAAGAAGTGAAGAAAAACTGATACTGTTTTTATCCCTGTAAAAACAGTATTTACTTACAAAAGTGATTGATCTCATGGCAATCGCCATTTTTAGGTACAAAGGTTTTATAAACGTTAATTTCTTTTTGCCCTGAACAAGGTAACGAGCTCATTTATCAACAACGCCGATAAAGCACCCATTACAAAAATGTACAGAAACTGAATGCTTCGTATGTTTTCGTTTCCGTCCAATCTTGAATAATTGACAACTGTTATCAGCAGTATTACAGCAATTACAACTTTTCTGGCAACGCCTGGTTTCTTTTGCATTTTTAATAAGGTTTAGGTTTGATTGGTGATATAAATTTAGGAAATTTAAACTAAAAGAATAATTAGCTTGAAAGATTATTAAGAAGTTTTGTAGTTGCTACATTTCAATTGACAGTAGGTTAAGGGAAGGGCTTGACTTTAGAAATATGTCACAAACAAGAAAGCAATACGACCGTAAGTTTAAGGTGATAGCTGTTGAACTGAGCAAGGGGCGTTCGTATCTGAGCCTTCTTGCAAAAGAACTGTAGATCAGACCGGCATTGTTATACCGCTGGCGCAAGGAACTGGAAACGAAGGCAGAAACAAGTTTTCCAGGTAATGGTAATGTAGTTACTACCATTCAATATCTCAACAAATCCGTCTTCAAAAGAAATATGAATTACATCAAAATCAATTTACTCTAATAATGTACTACTAATCCTAAAGAAATTTCTTTTAATTAAGATGGTGTTCCAATATTTAAACGCAATACTCCAAAACCTGACGAAGGCTTGAATTAAAAAAACTTTCTTTGCGGCGAGTTTTTATCGGTATAAAATACTGAGTTGGTATTGATGCTTCTTTTAGGGCATAAAAATTTGTGCGGCTATTGTCCTTATAAATTTTATGCCCTAAAAGAAGGATAATCACTGCCTGATTTTATACTTTTGTTTATGTCTTTTTTTTCCAAATCAAGTTGTTTAATTTGCTTGTGTCTTTTCTTGTCCGCAACAGTTTTCGCCCAGAAACCGATTGCCGCAAATCAATTATCTCAACAAAACCATTGGGTGGATTCTGTTTTTAAAAAGCTGAACCGGCATGACCGCGTTGCACAGCTGCTGATGGTGCGCGCACATACCAACAAAGGCGTTGCTTATGAAGATTCGGTGGCACAGGTTATTCAAAATGAGCACATTGGCGGCCTGGTTTTTTTTCAGGGCGGCCCGGTCAGGCAGGCAACTTTAACTAATCGGTATCAAAAATTATCGCGCATTCCGCTGCTTGTTGCGATGGACGGCGAATGGGGTTTGGGGATGCGGCTGGATTCGACCATTTCTTTTCCTTATCAGATGACTTTAGGCGCGATCAAAGACAACAACCTCATTTATAAAATGGGCCAGTTTGTGGCGAAAGATTTCAAAAGAATGGGAATGCAGATGAACTTCGCGCCGGATATGGATGTCAATAATAACCCAAATAATCCCGTAATCGGCTTCCGTTCTTTCGGCGATAGCAAAATAAATGTGGCCAAAAAAGGCATTGCGTATATGCAGGGTATGCAAAGCGAGGGCATTTTAACCACGGCCAAACATTTCCCCGGCCATGGCGATACCGATGTGGATTCGCACCAGGATTTGCCGCTGCTGCCTTTTACCAAAGAACGGCTGGACACACTGGAAATGTATCCGTTTGAAGAAGCCATCAAGGCCGGTATTACCGGGATTATGGTTGCCCACATGAACATTCCGGCACTGGATACCACGGCGCATCTGCCTTCCACGCTTTCGCGGCCTATCGTTACCGGCGAACTGAAAGACCGTTTAGGCTTTAAAGGTTTAGTGGTTTCTGATGCGATGGAAATGAAGGGCGTAACCAAGTATTTCCCAAATTCTGAAGCAGATGTGATGGCCCTGAATGCCGGCAACGATATTTTGGAACTAACGGAAAACTCGGTTCGGGCAGTTGCGGCGATCAAAAAAGCCATCCGTAAACGCGTCATCAATAAGCAGGAGTTTTTTGCCAAGGTAAAAAAAGTACTGGCTGCCAAATATTTGGCTGGCTTAAATCATCCCGCAGAAATCAATTTACAAAACCTCTATGCTGATCTGAATGCCGAACCGGCCAAGAAATTTAACCAGGATTTGTCCGATGCGGCCATTACGCTGATAAAAGGCAATTCAGAAATTGCACGTTTAAACCCATTGCAAAAAACGGCTTTGCTGGCCATCGGCACCGATAAAATCACGCCGTTTCAAACCAATTTGCAGCCCTGGTTTGCCAGCAACGACGTTTTTCTCGCCCCAAAAACAGCATCCGCAGCAGAACTGAACCTGCTTTTGAATCAGCTTAAAAACTATACGCAAGTGATAGTTGGTGTTTTTGACACCCGCGCCCGGCCATACAATAAACTGGATTATAAAGCTGATCTGCAGAACTTTACCAACCAGGTTACGGCTTCTGCAAAAAGTATAACAACCGTTTTTGCGAATCCGTACACCATATCTGCCTTTAGCGGGATGGAGAAAAGTTATGCGCTGATTGCCGGTTATCAAAACAGCCCTGAAATGCAGCAATCGGCCGTAAAAGTAATTACCAAACAAATGAAACCGATCGGTACGCTGCCGGTAAACATCAACGCTAATTTTATTTTCGGGATGGGCATTGTATCGAGATAAACATAACGTCCTTCTTTTAAATACACAGTATTAGAATCTTCCATACAATTATTACGTAATTTGTTACATGCTGTTCCGATACTGCTTTTTTGGTCTGTTGCTATTATCTATACAAACAGGTTTTTGTCAGCAAAAAGAGGGTAATATCTACAATTTTAAAGCTGTACGCCTTTCACAAAATTTTTTATACGCTGCCAAAACCGGAGAAGAAACAAAACTTTTTTTGGATAGCCTGCAACATATTGATGAACATCAGCTAAACCTTCAGCTAAATGATGATGATAAAAAAACAGCTTTCTGGCTTAACTTGTATAATGCTTTCACACAGGTGATTTTGAAAAAAAATCCGGATCGATACAAAACCCGCAATGCTTTTTTTACCGCTAAAAATATTGAGGTTGCCGGGCAGCAATTAAGTTTGGATGAGATTGAACACGGGATTTTGCGCCACTCTAAAATAAAATGGAGCGAAGGCTATTTGGGCAAACCTTTTCCAGCTGCCTTTGAAAAAAAATTCAGGGTACATCAATTGGACTATCGTATTCATTTCGCTTTAAATTGTGGTGCAAAAAGTTGTCCGCCGATTGCTTTTTATGATCCTGAAAAACTTGACAAGCAGCTGAATATTGCTACTAAAACATATTTGAAAGCTGAATGCGAATTTAATCAGGCTAAAAACAGTATTAGTGTTCCTGCTTTAATGGGCTGGTTCCGCCATGATTTTGGTGGTAAAAAAGGCATGTTAAAAATTTTAAAACAGAACAAAATCATTCCTGAAGATAGTCATCCCGAAATTCATTTTAAACACTACGACTGGACTTTATTTTTAAATAATTATAAATCAGAAAACAATGGCTAATCATTATTACAACGCAGAAGATTTGGCAAAATTTGGCAACATCGGCGAATATCAAAAGGAAATGGCCGATAAGTTTTTTGCTTATTACGGAGAGGTTTTTAAAGACGGTGAACTGACCGCAAAAGAGAAATCCCTGATCGCGCTGGCGGTTTCCCACGCGGTGCAATGCCCGTATTGTATTGATGCGTACAGCAGCGATGCGTACGAAAAAGGCTATAGTGAAGCGCAAATGATGGAAGCGGTGCACGTGGCTTCGGCCATTAAAGGTGGGGCGGTTTTGGTGCATGGCGTACAGATGATGAACAAGATCAAAGAAATTTCGATGTAAGCTTTGGCTTGAAATGCTTCTTTTATCGACCTAAAATCAGCAAACCAATTATCGGTTTAGTTCATGAAATCACTCAAAGTATTACAAAATCCTTTAGCCCAAAGCGAAAACCAGCTGGCCATTCTGGAAAACCAGCGGGAGCACAAACATGCGCCTTTTAAAGATAAGGTAGCAGCTTTGGGCATGTTCCCGTTGCAGGCAAGCGGGGTTGATATTTTCCAGATCAACGTGGGCAAAATGTGCAACCAGGTTTGCAAACACTGCCATGTAGATGCCGGGCCGGACCGAAAAGAGATCATGACGCGCCAGATGATGCAGCTTTGTTTGGATGTGCTGGCCGTTTCTACCATCAAAACCGTTGACCTGACCGGCGGTGCGCCCGAAATGAACCCTGATTTTCGCTGGTTTGTAACCGAAATCAAAAAACAAGGCAAACATATCATCGTCCGCTGTAACCTGACGATCATTTTGGCTAATAAACGATACCATGATCTGCCGGAATTTTTCAAAGCAAACCAGATAGAAGTGGTTTCTTCTCTGCCCAGCTTCACCCAAGACCGTACCGACCGGCAGCGTGGAGACGGTGTTTTTGAAGATTCTATCAAAGCCCTGCAAATGTTAAATGCGATTGGTTACGGCCGGGCAGGAACAGGCTTGATCATCAACTTAGTTTACAACCCGGCCGGGGCTTTCCTTCCGCCATCACAACAAGCACTGGAAATTGAGTTCAAAACGGAACTGGCCAATAAGTTCGGTATCGTGTTCAACAACCTTTTCGCCATCACCAACATGCCGATCAGCCGGTATCTGGATTATCTGCTATCCACCGGAAATTATGATAAATACATGGAGAAACTGATTGCCGCTTTTAACCCGGCAGCGGTAAAAAATGTGATGTGCCGGAACACCATTTCAGTAAGTTGGGACGGGTTTTTGTATGATTGTGATTTTAATCAGATGCTGGATTTGAAGGTAACGCCAGGACATTCGCAGCATCTTTCTTCTTTTGATCTGGATGCATTGAATAATCGTAATATCATCCTGAAACAACACTGTTATGGCTGCACGGCTGGTGCCGGATCAAGTTGCGGCGGCGCGGTTGCCGAATAAATCATGGATAAAAACAGTATGCTTACAACAGCACTGATCGTTTTTGTGCGGCACCCGGAGCCGGGCAAAGTAAAAACCCGCCTGGCCAAAGTGATCGGAGATGAAAAAGCACTGACCGTTTATAAAAAACTGCTTAACCATACGCAGCAAATTACATCTCCTTTAAGTTGCAGAAAGTTTGTTTATTATGCGGAGGATGTGATCGAACATGACCTTTGGAGCAGCCCGGGATTCACCAAAAGAAAGCAATCCGGCAATGATTTAGGTGAACGAATGGCCAATGCTTTTAAAGAATTGTTCGATCAGGGATTTAAAAAAGTCTTAATTATCGGCAGTGATTGTTATCAGCTTCAAACTGAAATTATACAGGAAGCCATCAATTTTTTATCGATAAAAGAAGTAGTGACCGGACCAACATTTGATGGCGGCTACTATCTGTTGGGAACAGATCACTTTGTGCCAGAGTTGTTTGCTGATAAAAACTGGAGCACCGATCAGGTAATTAAACAAACTTTGGGCGATATAGAAAGATTAAATTTATCCTATTGTTTATTGAGAAAATTACACGATGTGGATGAAGTCGCAGATTTGGAAGTAAACCAGATATTTATTTAATAAGCGTTTAACAACTGCTTGTATTTGCTGACCATATCCTGTTGAGAAGCACCTTTTTGGTACATCCGCACAATTGTATAATTTGCTTTTTGAACCTTCAGCCAGCCATTGGTATCGTACTTTCGGGCAGAAATAAGCACTGGTTTCAGGATGATCTTGTACTTGCCTTTTTTGCGCGCGCGGGCACTAAACTCAAACTCTTCCATAATTTTCATTTCGTCATCAAATCCGCCGGTTGCCGCAAAAAGTTTTTGGGTGATAAATAAAGTCTGATCGCCGCCCATACCGGCAAAAGTATCGATCCTGCTCAACAACGCATTAATTTTAAGGAGCCAGCTTTTGCTATCGTACCTGGATAAATAACGGCCCATCTGGTAGCCTTGCTGTACAGCTTTAATCAGATCTGCCAGATATGATTTTGGGGGAATGGTATCCGCATGAACGAAATAAAATAAATCCCCTGTGGCTAAGGAAGCACCGAAATTCATTTGGCTTGCCCGTCCTTTTTCCGGCGATTTTACCACTTTTGCACCAAAATTTTGAGCGATCACAACCGTTTCATCTGCACTGCCCCCATCCGAAACAATAATCTCAGCAAGGTTTTCATCCGCATTTTCCTTTAAATAATGCACAAGCCTGCCGATATTTTCAGCTTCATTAAAAGTAGGGATGATGATACTGACAGTCATATTTGTGTTGACCGGATTACAAAAATTGAAAATTTAAGGCATAAAAGAAGCATGGGCATTTCCTGATAAACTTAGCAAGCTTTATTGCTTATGGCTTTCCAATCCGTTTAGCCAGCTGATTGTTTCTTTTATCCCTTCGGCCAGCGGCGTAATGGTATAACCTAATTCTGATTGGGCTTTTGCAGAATTTACAATCCAGTTTTTGTTGTATTTTCTAACAAAAGATGGCGTAATCAGTGGCTGTTTCCCAAACATTTTGGCCATAAGCAATTGCATGTGCGCAAGCAAAAGCATCAATGGCAACGGAAAACGATAAAGTTTTCTTTTTACACCGGTTAACTGATTTACCAGGCTAAAAAAAGCATTGTAGCTCGCGTTTATGCCGCCAAGCAAATATCTTTCTCCGGGTTTGGCCTTTTCCATCGCCATAATCATTCCGTTCACTACATCATCAATATAAACATAATTGCCTATGCTGTATCCATCACCCGGCTTTATTTTCCAGTTTCCATGGATATACATTTGGAGCAGCCGGGTGAAGCCGTTACTCTCTGTCAGCAAGCCGGGGCCATAAACGCGGCTTGGGTTGACGATAATTCCGCGGATACCTTTTTTAACATATTTTTTTATCAAGGTTTCAGCTGCTGCTTTACTGTTTTCGTACAAGGTTTCCAGTTTTGGGTTGAGATTGGTGAGTTCTGCAACCGGTTGCCCGTCTTTTGAATCACCCACAACGCCAGCGGTAGAAGTAAACAATACTTCTTTTACCTGCCATTTTTGGCAGGCGTTCAATATATTTTGTAATCCCGTTACATTGATTTGATGAAAAGTATCCGGATTTTTATGCCAAACCGAAGCAAGGGCCGCTAAATGATAAACCTGGTTGCATCCTTTTAAAGCATTATCGATGCTTGAATTATCCAGAATATCGCCTTTAAAAATAGTAATTTGAGGATGATTGAGCAGTTTTTTTGCTTTTACGGGATTTCTGACTAAAATAACTACCTGGTTGCCGGACGCAGCTAATTTTAACGCCAGCTTTTGCCCGATATAGCCGGTTGCCCCGGTTATCAATATTTTCATGCGCAAAAATTTATATTGATCAACAACAACCTCCGCCATCATAAAAAAAAAGTAGGACAAGATCTAAAAATATCATCCCGGTTTAAAGCCGCAGGACTATTCATGGGCGTGGTGGTGCAGCAAAGCCCAACATCCGGTTTTAAAGCGGCAGTACGGTAAATATCTTCTGTTGTTTGTAGGTAAGTGTCCATTAAATAAATTTGTGTAATATACAATAAGTGGTAATAGCAAACTGTGTGTTTAAATAATTCAGCCAGTCGGTTTAGGTTTGATCAAAGCTTGTTGCCATGCTTCTTTTATCACCTGAAAACTGATGGTTCTATATCGGTTTACCAGATCAACGCATAACTATAACGAACTGTTGATAAATTATTTTTTCAAATAATTTCCCTCTGTTTCAGCCTAAAACCGCGGTTGTAAATCAGGTTTTACTGTTTATATTTGCGATCGGAAAAATACTTGATTTTATTTAGGATGAGAGAAATACAGTTCAGAGAAGCACTTCGCGAAGCCATGAACGAAGAAATGCGCAAAGACGACACTATTTTTTTAATGGGTGAAGAAGTTGCCGAATATAATGGTGCCTACAAAGTGAGCCAGGGAATGCTGGATGAATTTGGTGCCAAGCGGGTGATCGACACACCCATCTCTGAAATGGGCTTTTCTGGTATTGCCATCGGTTCTGCCATGAATGGTTTAAGGCCGATCGTGGAGTTTATGACGTTTAATTTTTCGCTTGTTGCGATTGATCAGATCATCAATGGTGCGGCAAAATTAATGTCGATGAGCGGTGGGCAGTTTTCGGCACCGATCGTTTTTCGCGGCCCAACCGGAAACGCGGGCATGTTAAGCTCGCAGCACAGCCAGTGTTTTGAAAACTGGTATGCAAACTGCCCGGGCCTGAAAGTGGTTGTCCCGTCCAATCCTGCGGATGCAAAAGGTTTGCTGAAATCGGCTATCATCGATCCGGACCCGGTTATTTTTATGGAATCAGAACTGATGTACGGCGATAAAGGAGAAGTGCCGGAAGAAACGTATTACATCGAAATTGGTAAAGCCAAAGTAACAAAAGAAGGCACAGACGTAACTTTGGTTGGTTTCGGCAAGATTATGAAAGTGGTGAATGCCGCTGCTGCCGAACTGGAAAAAGAAGGGATAAACGCCGAAGTGATTGATTTGCGCACCGTACGCCCAATCGATTATCCCTGCGTTTTAGAATCTGTTAAAAAAACAAACCGTTTGGTGATTGTAGAAGAAAGCTGGCCTCTGGGCTCTATCGCTACAGAAGTTGCGTTTAAAGTGCAGCAGGAAGCGTTTGATTATTTAGATGCGCCGATTTTACGCATTATGGGCGGAGACGTGCCTTTGCCTTACGCGCCAACACTGATCCAGGAGTATCTGCCAAACCCGGACCGCGTAGTGAAAGCGGTAAAAGAAGTAATGTACGTGAACAAGTAACCAACCAAAAACATGATACAAAAGCCTGCAGGTTATTAAAAACCTGCAGGCTTTTTTTATGCCCGTAAAAACAGCATCCGTTTATTTGGAAGGGCCTGCTTCCTTAATTTCTTTTGCTTTTTGTTTGAGTGCCTGCCGCTTGCGCACAATTTTGCGTGCCACAGAGTTTTTGCGGCTTACGGCACTTTTTTTCACCAAAACTTTAAACTGATAAAAGCTGATGTCGATGCTGCTCGTGTCCGGATTGTTGGATAAATAACCGATCAGAAAAATAATCAGCGCGATGATGATCCCCAGAAAAATTAATGAATGTTCCATTGTAATGCCCTCTCTTCATCACAATAGTACGATTATTTTGCTAAAAAAGTTAGCAAAATATAAAGATTTATTTTCAAATAATCAGTGCTAAACCCTCATCCCAAATTTTACCTGGTAAAAAAAGCATCAAAATATTTAACAATTAATTATTTTTCTTAATCAGATAATTAAGCTTGTTTTTTGTGGAAAGAAATTATTGCAGAAGTTGATCCTTACCGATCCGTTTGTTCAGGCGGATTTTTTCAACCTAAACTCAACTATCAAAACCAGTAAAATGCCTAAAGTGTAAGCCAACAAATCTGTCCAGGCAAAAGATGTACCGATCACAATGCGTGCGATTGTATGTTTTTCAAGTCCGAGAAGATCAACCAGATGAAAATATTGTAGTGTTTCTATCAAATAAGAAAACAGCAAAACAGCCAATGCGGTAGCTTTTACCGGCGTGTTAAAAAAGCTTTTCACAAAACAGTAAATCAAAATCACCACTAAAAAATCGCCGCCGTAAGGCCGGATAATTTCGTCGTGCAGATAAACCGCGATAAAAACTTCGGTTAAAAACAGTAAAATGGTGAACAGAAAATAGGTTTTGTTGAATCTGAAGATTACCGAGGATTTGATGATCATTGATTAAGATTGATTTTTGTTGATGTACAAATTGAACATATAATATCTTGATTCTATTTGTATGCTTCTTTTATCGGTATAAAATTAAATTTCTCAGCCTAAAACCTCCAACCTTACGTTTCCATTGCTACTTTTGGTCATAAAATTTTGTTAAAAATGAAAACGATTAACCGTCTAAAATTCATCGCCATAAATACCAAAGCATTAGCTGCAACTGCGCTACTTGTTTCGCCTGTTGCAAGTTTTGCTTCAATTTTTGGGGAAGATGAACGAATTACGGTTGGCCAAATCATGGATGCTTTTATCAAACAAGTTCCCGGAGGAGAAAAAACGAACACGATAGATACTTTAAAATCCGGCAACCGGGAAATTGTGGTAACCGGGGTTGTAACGACTATGTTTGCCACGATTGAGGTGATCCGTAAGGCAATTTCGCTTGGTGCAAACTTTATTATCGCCCATGAGCCAACTTTTTACAACCATACCGATGATACCAAATGGCTGGCGGATGACGATGTTTATCAATATAAAATGAACCTGCTAAAACAGCATAACATTGCCGTTTGGCGCAATCATGATTACATACACAGCCTGGTACCAGATGGTGTTTTGAAAGGCGATGTTGATGAATTGCAATGGCAGAAGTTTGAAGATAAAACGATACCGTATCTGTTTGATTTTAATTCAGGCCGAAAACTTTCGGATTTGATAAGCGAACTGAAATCAAAATTAGGTATTAAAATGGTGCGCTATATTGGTAATTTAAATCAGCCTTACCAAAAAGTTTTGTTCATGGAAGGTTCTGCCGGAGGGAAAACACAAATCAGTGCGACAAGCAAAATCAAGCCAGATGTGTTGGTTTGTGGCGAGATTTCTGAATGGGAAACTGCCGAATATGTGCGGGATGCAAGAGCAAAAGGCAATCAGCTTTCGCTAATTGTACTTGGCCATATCGCCAGCGAAGAAGCAGGTTCGGTTTACATGGCCGAATGGCTCCGTAAAAACTTTCCGCAGCTAAAGGTCACACATGTTCCGGCCGGCAATTCGTTATCTTTTGACTGATGATTTTAGGTGGATAAAAACAGCATTTGCCTAACTCACCAGCAACTTATAACCTTTTCCATGAACATTAATAATTTCTACGCTGGGATCATCTTTTAAATACTTGCGGATTTTACTCAGGAAAACATCCATGCTGCGGCCGTTAAAATAATTGTCATCATGCCAGATGTTCAGCAACGCTTCTTCTCGGGTAAGGACCGTGTTTTGTTTGAGGCAAAGCAAACGCAGTAGTTCTGCTTCTTTTGTGGATAGTTTTTGCTGATGCCCGTCAATAGAAATGAGTTGCACCGAAAAATCAAAATGGTATTTGCCGATGGTAAAACGCGTTGGTTTTTCTTCTGCTTTTTTATCTTGATTAGCCACGCGTTTCAGCAGCGCGTTGATCCGCAGCAGCAACTCTTCGATACGAAAAGGTTTGGTGATGTAATCGTCTCCGCCCAGGTTAAAAGCGGCGGCCTTATCTTCCATCATGCCTTTTGCGGTGGCAAAAATAATGGGCACTTCCGGGTTTATTTTCCGGATTTCTTTGCCCAGTGTAAAGCCGTCTTTTTTCGGCATCATCACATCCAAAATCACCAAATCAAATTGTTCTTTGGTAAACTGTCGCAAACCTTCTTCGCCATCTGTGCTCAGCACCACATCAAACTTACCTTTCAGTTGTAAATAATCCTGCAGCAGCAAACCCAGGTTTGGGTCGTCTTCGGCCAGTAAAATTTTTTTGTTCATGTTTTGGGACGATATATTTTAAGCAGGGCAAAATTTATACGATAAAAACAGCATTGGCCGGGTTTAGCTTTGGTGCAGCGGAAATTTAAGTTCAAAAACAGAACCTTTGTCTTTTTCAGAATGAACTGTAATCATACCGTTTAAGCGTTTCACAATCGTGTTGACATAACTTAAACCCAAACCAAAGCCTTTTACATCATGCAAATTGCCGGTTGGGATGCGGTAAAACTGTTCAAATATTTTGGCCTGCTGATCGCGGTTCATGCCAATGCCATTATCTTCTACGCTGATAAACAGCTGGTTAGCTGTGCTTTTGGTAGAAATTTTGATCAGCGGTTCGTCCTTGCTGTATTTTAAAGCATTATCGATCAGGTTGTAAAGCACGTTGGTAAAATGCAGTTCATCGGCCAGAATATCCGCCGGAACGGCATTCAAATCCAAAGAAACCCGCGCATTGTGTTTTTGTATTTTCAACGACATGCTATCAACCACGGCCGTAATTTGTTCGTTCACATCAATCTCTTTCAGGTCGAGCCTGAAATCGTCCTGCTCAATCCGGGCAATGTTCAGCACACGTTCTATATGGCTTCCCAGGCGTACGTTTTCATCGTAAATAATACCGGCCAAACGCGAAACCCGGGCTTTGTCCTGCATAATTTCTTCATCTTTTAAAGCTTCGCTGGCAATCATGATGGTAGAAACCGGCGTTTTAAATTCGTGCGTCATGTTGTTGATGAATTCCGTTTTCATCTCGGCCAGTTTTTTCTGACGGAAAATGAGTGAAATTGTATAAGCAAAACAAAAAATCAGCACCAGCAGCAATCCGGCAGAAATACCAACAGTGCCGGTTACGCGGTTTAAAATCAAGCGGTTTTTTTGGGGGAAATAAATGTTCAGCATTCCCGGGTCATTCACCACTTCCTTGGTAAAAATGGGCGTTTGATAACTGTTGGCCTTGATAAACTGTGGCCGCACTCCGTTATAGTTTTCTGCGTTGGAAAAGATCAGCGAATCATGCGATGCCGTGGTAATTTCGTAGCTGAAAGGCAAAAAAATGTTTTTGTTCTGCAGTTCAAACCGAAGCAAAGAATCCAGTTCCAGCCGGTCAATCCGGGCAGAAAGCGGTTCGTCAACCTTCTGATATTCTACCGCCAGGTTTTCCATTACGCTGATTTTTTGCGGCGTTACTAATTTGGCTTTCAGCAGATGTACAGAATCTTCCAGTATTTTTTTGAGGTTTTTGTACGTGCGTTCCTTTTTTAAACGCTGCTGCTCTTTCACCCATTGCGGGTTAAGCTGCGGCAGCGAAATAATGGTTGGCGTATTATTTACCGGATCGTTGTAAGCGTAACGCACCGTGTCGTATTTATGCAGGTTTGGGCTGAGTTGTTTGCGCAGTTGCGGCGTTAATCTGGGTCGGGCAACACTGGTGATTTGGGTATGCGGGCGGCCCATTTCATCAATATAACCTTCTACATGTACCTGCTCATAGCTTAAAATGTTGTCCAGGTTGTTGCTTTGGCTGGATAAGTTTTCCAAGCTGTCTTTCAGGCTGGCAATGCGGCGTTGTTTCCGCTCAATTTCGGGGTGAAGGTTGCGTTGATGCTTCTTTTGCGGGTATAAATTTGGGCTGGTATCGGTTAAACGGCTGTAAACATAATTTCCGCTGCTTTTGTATTGCTTTGCCGGAATGTGTATCCGGTTCATGGAGTTGATGGCATCCAGCTTCTCGATTTTATAAACCACATTGCTTAAAGCAGCAGAAACATCGCGGTCAAAAAGCTCTGATTTAAGTTTGTAAGATTCGTACAGAAAATAAAACTGCATCCCGATCATCCCCAGCAGGGCCAGGCCCATAATGGCAATGATCAGGTGAAGCCTTTTTGTTTTCATCATACAAAAATATCCAAGTTAAGGTTGCGGCTACCGGCTTTAACATAATTTAACATCTGTCGGCAGGTTTTGATCAATCACCCCAAAAATTTTAACCAGACTGAAATTTATGTGGTAAAAACAGCATGTTTGAAATCGGTTCATGGTTTTTTGTCTTGATTTAAACTAAAATTTACCCTGTAAAAACAGCATTTACAAATCAAAAAAAACGCACAATAAACAGGTTTGGGCCGGATGCAACAACAAAAATAATTTTGTGATCAAGAAAAACTTACGATTGTTGTGTTATGAAATTTAAGGATTGGTTTGTTGGGGTTTTGCCCGGAATGTGCAATCAAAAGCCTCTTTACACAAAATATAATAGTTGAAGTCCCTGCCGGAAAAAGCAGGGACTTTATTTTTTAGAAAGGCAGATCGTCATCCTCATCTGCACCGGCACTTAAATCAGCGGTTGGTGCAGCATAAGCAGGCGTTGCGGCGGCAGTAGCCGTAGCAGATAATACGTTTACTTTCCACAATCCTAAGGTATTAAAATAAACCACTTTACCTGTTTTGTCAGTCCACTTGCGGCCTTTTAGGTTAAAAAACACTTCTACATCATCGCCAACTTTGGTATTGTCCAGCAAAGCACAACGGTCCTGAATGGCCTCAAACTTTAAATATTCCGGGTATTGCGGGTTCTCAACATATTCCACAATCAGTTCTCTTTTTTTCAAAGAATCGGTTACCTGCGTGGTAGGCGATACTTCGTGTACTTTTCCTTTAATCTCCATGGTTAATATTTTTAGGGGTAAAGTTAAGCGATTGCCGGCAAAACCGGCAGCTTAAATTATTAAATTCGCGGAATTATGACGGACGTTTTCAACACAAAAAGCAAAATAATCATTACCTGCAACAAACGGTTATCCGTTTATTTAAAGCAGGAAGTAGAAGAACTGGGTTTTACCATTAAACGTTCTTTTTCTACAGGTTTGGAACTGGAAGGAACGGTGAACGATTGTATACCGCTAAACTTAAACCTGCGCTGTGCCAGTCAGGTTTTGTATTTAGTTGCTTCTTTTGATGCCCGAAACCCCGGCGAATTGTACAACCGTTTAATGGAAATTGAATGGGAAAACCTGATTGCTTTTGATGGTTATTTCTCCGTAACATCTAACGTAAACAACGAATACATTACCACGCCGCTTTTTGCCAATGTGAAGGTGAAAGATGCTGTGGTGGATCGGATAAAAGATAAAAAAGGCATCCGGCCAAATTCCGGCCCGGAGTGGAACAAAACCGTTTTGCACTTGTACTGGCAGGAAAACCAGGCCGATATTTTTTTGGATACTTCCGGTGAAACATTATCTAAACACGGTTACCGTAAAATTCCGGGCAAAGCACCGATGCTGGAAGCTTTGGCAACCAGTACAATTTTGGCAAGCAACTGGGATCAGAAAAGCACCTTTATCAATCCGATGTGCGGTTCCGGAACTTTGGCAATCGAAGCTGCTTTGCTGGCAACCAATAAACGGCCCGGACTTTTCCGCATGAATTACGCGTTTATGCATATTTTGGGTTACGATGAACAAGTGTTTTTTGCAGAACGCCGCAAACTGAAAGACATATCTAAAAAGGAAATCGACTTTAAGATTATTGCTTCGGATATTTCTGCGGATGCTGTAAATATCTCCGAAAATAATGCAAAAACGGCTGGCGTGGATCATTTAATCACGTTCCAGGTTTGCGATTTTGCCGAAACCGAAGTACCGGAACAACCAGGCGTAGTTTTCTTCAACCCGGAATATGGCGAACGTTTGGGCGTACATTCCAAATTAGAAGCCACTTACAAACGTATCGGCGATTTTTTAAAAACCAATTGTAAAGGTTACCGCGGCTACGTTTTTACCGGAAACCCGGAACTTGCCAAAAAAGTAGGGCTAAAAGCAGCACGTAAAATCGAGTTTTTTAACGGGAAACTGGATTGCCGACTGATGGAATATGAGTTGTATGATGGCAGTAAACGGGAGGCTGGGGAGCGACCGGCGGGAAGGGAGTAGAATCTTAATTATTATATCAACAACTTGATCATAAATTATTGAACCAATCGTTTTTTATCTCAATCGTTTCAATAAGTTTTATATCTACCCCTAACTTTAGTTCTTTCATTTTATCACATAAAAGTTCGCCGTCTATTAAGTCAATAGGCGGTGCGCCATCTCGTGTTGCTTCTTTAAGTGCTTCTCTTGTAAAAGTTCCAGTTGTAATGACTAAACCTTTATCTGCTCTACCTTGCATTGCACCTCTAAAATCACGAATCTGACTTGGTGATACTGATCCTTTATAACGTTTGCACTGAAAAATAACATGAAAACTTAAAAGACCACTTACTCTCACAATTCCTTTTCCATCAATTCCACCATCACCAACTTTTCCAGTAACTTCTACTTGAGAAAAACCACTTTCACGAAGTAGTCGTTGTGATAATCGCTCAAAAGCTGCTGGAGTTATATTATATAAAATGTTTAATAATTTTTCTTTCCAGCCTTCACTATTAAAAATTTCTTCGGCAACCTCATGTTCAATCTCAACAAGATTAGTAACCTTTTTATCAACTGGCTTATCTTGCTCTCTTACTTTTTTAACAATATCTATATAACTAAGTTTAGTAGTATCAATATCCGCTTTTGCTAAAGCCCAGATGCCTCTAGATGAATTTTCAAGTAGCCCAAACTTTTTAAGATATGTTCTGCTCCATGCAAGCCTGTAATCAACTTCATTTACTGTGCCGTTGCCGTGAGGAATCTGTAAAATCTCTTCTGAAATTTTAGCTATATTGTAAACTCCGGTGTTTATTTCTTCAATCGAACCAGATCCACCTAAGGCTTTTAAAGCTTTAATTGTCGGGATCATCAATTGATCAAAAGAAGGTAGATCAGTAACTGCTTTTCTTCGAGCCATATATTTAAGTATTATATAGGCTAAAAATCTTCTAATACTTCCTAACCAGATTATTCAAGATCATCCTGCCCGAATCCGTCATCATCCGTGTACTGTCCTGCGGCGTAAAATGACGTTTAAAAGCCAGCAAAGCCGCAACAGAATCCCTTGTGTCGTAACCAATTACGCGCATAGTTTGCATCGCGTTGAAGTTTCTCGGCACGGTGTCCAAAACGGCATCATACCAGTTGCCAAAGCCATGTTCGGCCAGCGTTTTCCAGGGGAAATATTTACTGGGGTCAACCTTCCGGCCGGGCGCAATATCACCATGGCCGATAAAGTTTGCCGTTGGTATATTGTACGCTTTTTTTAAGGTAGATAAAAGCAGCAGCAAACTATTGATCTGCGGCTCGGTAAAAGGCACAAAACCATTGTTGTCCAGCTCTATACCGATAGAATTACTGTTGATGTCCGTGCTGCCGCTCCATTTAGCGTTTCCGGCCTGCCAGGCACGCAGATAATCGTTCAGCATGTGGTAAACTGTTCCGTCTTTTCCAATCACATAATGCGCGCTCACCTGCGTTCGCGGCATCGTAAAAGTTTTCAGCGTTTGCTCCGCAGAATTTTGCGCCGTGTGATGGATAATCACGTAGTTGGGTTTCCGCAGGTTAAAATTTGTGGTGCCTACCCAGCTTTTTTTATCGGGTATTTCCCCGGCTGTTGCCGGCGGGGTTTGTCCGATAATTTTAGCGTATGCCTTTACCTGCTGCTTGTAAGAACGGTTGGTAATCGCGTACGGGTTGCTGGCGCAGGCTGCCAAAAACAACGTTGCGGCAGTAATAAAAGTTAAGCAGGACAAGCAGTTAAAATTATTTTTCATTTTAGGATGTAAGTTATATTGATACTTCTTTTATCGCCCTAAAAACAGCAATGCGGCCCCAATCCGTTCCGATACTTCTTTTATGCCTAATAATTCGGCAATCTCGAAAACCGCCGGGCCAAATTTCCCGCCAACCAAAATCACACGGAAAGGCAGCATCACTTCGCCAATTTTAATGCCTTTTTCGGCGGCTAAGTTTTTAAAGTTGATTTCGATTTCGGCGGCCGTCCAGTTGTTTATTGCTGCGGATTTTTGTACAAAAGACTGAAAAAAATCGGTTTTGGCAGCGTTCCATTTGGGTTGGATGCTTGGCCAGTCGGTCGTTTCGGCAGTTGGTTTTTGGAAAAAATAAGCCGAATGTTCATAAAAATCAGAAACCAGCGTGCAACGGTCTTTCACCAGATCAATAATTTTTTTAAGCTGAGGGTTATTCTCCGCTGAAATTTGGTGGGAACGTAACGTATGAATCACCAAAGGTTCCAGATCCTTGGCCGGGGTTTGTTTGATCCACTCGTGGTTGAACCATTTCGCTTTCTCAAAATCAAACTGCGCACCGGCTTTGCTGATCCGGTCCAAAGAAAACTCGCGCACCAGTTCTTCCAGCGAAAACAGTTCCTGATCGGTGCCATTGTTCCAGCCCAGCATCGCCAGCAAATTCACAAAAGCTTCCGGCAAAAAGCCCAGCTCGCGGAAACCTTTGGTCAAATCGCCGGATTTCGGATCGGTCCAGTTCATGGCATAAACCGGGAAACCCAACTGGTCGGCATCGCGTTTGCTCAGTTTTCCGTGCCCGTCCGGCTTCAAAATCAGCGGCAAATGCGCCCATTGCGGCATGGCCTCCTTCCAGCCCAAATATTCCCACAAAAGCAAATGCACCGGTGCGGATGGCAGCCATTCTTCCCCGCGGAAAGCGTGCGTAATTTTCATCAAATAATCATCTACCACAACCGCCAGATGATAGGTTGGCATTCCATCCGCTTTCAGCAACACTTTATCATCAACCTGGTTGGTTTCAAAATTAACGCGGCCGCGGATCAAATCGGTAAAACCAATCGTTTCGTCCGGCGGCATTTTTATGCGGATAACGTGCGGCGTGCCTGCGTCCAGCAAAGCCTGTACTTCGTTTACCGGCAAAAAAATGGAATTCCGTAATTCGTTCCGGTGCGTGTGGCCGTATTGAAAATTGGGCGTTTCTTCGCGTTTTTGTTCAAGTTCTTCGGGTGTATCAAAAGCGTAATATGCGTGGCCTTGTTCAACTAATTGTTCGGCATACTGGCGATATAAATCTTTTCTTTCGCTTTGCCGGTACGGGCCAAATTTGCCGCCGGTTTGCGGGCTTTCATCCGGCGAAATGCCGCACCAATCCAAACAATCCATAATATATTGTTCGGCACCTTCCACAAAGCGCGTTTGGTCGGTATCTTCTACCCGCAAAATAAATTTGCCATTGTTTTGCCGGGCAAAAAAGTAATTAAAAAGTGCCGTGCGAACGCCGCCCAAATGCAGGCCGCCGGTTGGGCTTGGGGCAAAACGCACGCGTATTTGATCAGACATGGGATAAATTTTATCGGTAAAAACAGTATTGTTAAAAAACGCTGGCAAAGGTAAGTTTTAACAGTTGATGCGGCCGCCGGTTTTTGTACGATAAAAACAGCATGCGGCAATATTTTCAATACAAATAGCGTATTTTGCCTTGAATGAACCCTTACGAACACAAACGCCAGTGGAACTACCTGCTGCTTGTTTTTGCTGCCATTATTGCCAGCGGATCTTTGTTTTACACCAATTATTTAGTTAAAAACATTGGCAAAGCAGAACACACGCGCGCCGAAGTTTGGGCCCGCACGATGCAGCAGCAGCTTTCTTCGGAGGACAATGATTTTTTAAATTACGTTTTTATTGTGCGCGACAGCCTTTCTGTACCGGCCATTATCACGGATAATCACGGCGAGATCAAGTTTGCCAAAGGACTGGATTCGACCAAAACCTTTATCGATGTAGAAGCAGACCATCAACCGGGAAAAAAGGCGGCCAAAAAATACGATCCGCGTTATTTTAAAGATCAGCTGGCTTCCATGAAAAGGCAGCACGCGCCCATCCGCCTCAACATCCCGAGCATGTTTGGCAACAGTTACTGGCTGGTTTATTACAAGGATTCGTTGTTGCTCACGCAGCTCAAAATTTTTCCGTACGTGCAGCTTTTGCTCATTGCGGTGTTTTTGATTGTGGCTTATACGGCTTTCAATTCTTCCCGAAAATCCGAGCAAAACCAGGTTTGGGTTGGTTTGGCCAAAGAAACGGCGCATCAGCTGGGCACGCCGATTTCTTCGTTAATGGCCTGGATTGAGTTGCTGAAAGATAAATTTGATGCCGAAGACGATCCGCTTTTGCTGGAGATGGACAATGACGTAAAAAGGCTGGAAATTGTGGCAGACCGTTTCTCTAAAATCGGCTCTAAACCCAACCTGGAACCGCAAGTGGTTTACGATGTGGTGAAAGATTATGTTGATTATTTTAAAGTGCGCGTAACCAATAAAATCAGTTTTGAACTTTTTGGCGATACCAAATTAAAAGCCGGACTGAACATTCCGCTGTTTGACTGGGTGCTGGAAAACCTGCTGAAAAACGCCGTGAACGCCATTGAAGGAACCGGTCAGATCAAGGTAATGATCCGCGGCAGCGCAGCCAAAAAATTAGTTTACATTGATGTAAGCGATACCGGAAAAGGCATTTCGCGGTCTAAATTTTTAACCGTTTTCCGTCCTGGCTACACCACGCGCAAACGCGGCTGGGGTTTGGGCTTATCGTTAACAAAAAGGATGATCGAAAATTACCATAACGGACAGATTTTTGTAAAAGATTCTGAAGTGGGCAAAGGCACCACATTCCGTATCATTTTAAAAAATATTGCAGCATGACCAAACCTCAACCCGAAGAATACGCGCCGTTTTACAAAAGATATATTGATTTAATTGGCGATTTGGATGTGCTGGAAACGCTGCAATCCAATCAAACTAAAAGCTATAATTTCTTCGGATCATTACCACCCGAAAAAGCTGATTTTGCTTATGCCGAAGGAAAATGGACGATAAAAGAAGTATTGGGTCATCTGATTGATAACGAGCGGATTATGAGTTATCGTTTGCTGCGGTTTTCGCGTGCCGATCATCATCCGCTGGCGGGTTTTAACGAAAACTTTTTTAGTTCGAGGTCCAATTACAAAACACGCACGCTGGCAAGTTTGGCCGATGAATTTTGTTTGCTTCGGAAAGCTAATTTTTATCTCTATCAAAACCTCAGCCCGGAACAATTAAAACGTAAAGGCATGGCCAGCAACGCAATGGTTTCTGTAAAAGCCCTGCTGTATATCATTGCCGGCCACGAGCTGCATCATCTCAAAATTATCCGTGAAAGATATTTGTAGATGCTGTTTTTACAGGTCTTTTTTCTGCTCGTTTTTACGCTCGACAAGATAGGAAATGAACAAGCCCAAGCCGCCAAAAATCGCAATCAACGCAAAATAAAGCGCTGTAGTATCAATATAACGGTTGGCATTACTAAATGCCATTTGATCCATTAAAAAAGCGATAAGAAGGCCTAATCCAGAACCTATTAAAAGTAAACCAAAAGTTAAGCTAAATGCTGGATTAACTTGTTTTTGTTTCGGCAAACTGGTTTGTGGTTCCATTCCGCGTTCTATCATTGCCATACGTTCTCTGCTTTTTAAGTAAACAATGCCATAAACCATTACAAATAAGCCAAGAGATACTATAATGATCATTAAAAGTGCTAAGTTTCCGGTGTCCATTTTAATTAAATTTAACTGTTTATAGCTATTCAGACCACCGCTTTTTCAATCAGGTTACACCTCGGCGTAAATAATTTTAGGTTGATAAAAGAAGCATTCAATAAGTTAAAATGCAAGGGTCGTCATACAAGTAACCACCCAGGTGCGGCTGCCCGGCAAAACGCCCGGAGGCGATCGGGTTTGCCTTGATTTTTTGTTTCTTTTTCATCAAGGAAAAAGAAATAGAAGAGGGAACGCAGTTCCTGATCAAAAAATATATGCTAAAAGAAGCATGATTGATAAAAGCAAACCTGCGGTTGCTGGCTTTATGTTCTTTTTGCTTGAACAAAAAGAACCAAAAATTCAAGAATGCCGGATCGCCTCCGGGCGGCATTCTTCCCTGCGCGCCTGAGTGGCTACCTGTCCGGCGGTCTTGCAAACGGCTCTTTATGGCGCTTATTTATAGCGGTTAATTCCTTTTGTCAGATGCTTCTATTATCGGTATAAAATCAGGCTGCTTTGAAGAAAATTCCTGATACATCCGGCACAAAAAGCAAAAAAAATCAGCACCGGTTTGGATGCTGATTTTTAAGTGGTAAAAGAAGCATTATGGCTTAGTTGTTTCTGTAGCCTTTTTGCCTTTTTTGGTGGTGATCAGGATTACACCATTTTTACCTTTATCGCCGTATTTTACAGTTGCAGAAGAATCTTTTAAAACGCTTATACTTTCAATATCAACTGGGTTAATAGTTTTCATAACATCATCTTTTGCTTCAACCCCATCTATAATGTATAAAGGCGGATGAGAATTTGTTTTTCCATCAATAATGAGTGTTGATGTTCTTTTAGCAGAGTCAGGAGAAACATAGCCAGTAACAACTATCCCTCCTGATGCATCTGGTTTACTATTAGAATTTGATGTTCCGTCATCCAGAGCAAAATTAACCGGCATCGTATAACTTACCCGAACTTTTCTTCCGTTTTGTATTCCGGGGTTCCATGCAGGAGATTCAGACAAAACTCGGACTGCTTCCCGCCCTGCACCTCCGCCAATATCACGTAAAACTTTAATATTGGAAAGTGAGCCATCTTTTTCTACAATAAAAGAAACAATTACGCGGCCTTGTATTTTTTGATCTTTAGCTTCTTTTGGATATTTAATATGGCTTGCCAAGAACATTGAAAAAGCTTTATCGCCTCCCATAAATGAAGGCAACATCTCTACTGCCGCGAAACTTACTACATCACTACCTGAAGGATGTTTATCGGCTACAATAGAATTGGCCATTGTTGGTCTTCTGTCTGGGAATACTATGATTTGCAGTTTTCCTTTAGCATTTGTAAACGACGTGATAGTGGCCGATTCAGCACGTTTATCAGTATATTTAAAAGTCAGGAAATCACCTTCTGTATAATCTGAAAAACTAAAATCTCCATCTGCATCAGTTACTGTGTGAAGGTTTTTTTTATCATACGAAACTTTTACACCAGCTAAAGGCTTGCCATTTATGTCCACCACTTTCCCTTTTAAATCCTGCACCGTTGCAGCCTTTAACCCCGACTTTTGTAAAGAGGTCGGCAAAACGTTGATTTGGTTAGATAAATCTACCGCCACTTCTTTGATCGGTGCCTCACTGCTGATATGATCGGCCAGTTTTTGGATGGTTTGCTGCCTGCTTACTGTGGCCGAAGTGAAAACCAGCATCAGCCCGAAAAGCGGTGCCGATAAACCATATTTTAGCAATGCACTTCTTTTGGATGGGTTTTTATGTAACATCATAATCCGTTGTTTAAGTAATGATTGATTGAAAAAACTGTTGACCAGCAAATTTGGCCGCACGCCCATTTTCTGGCTCAGCAGCAACAACGCGTAGTCGGATTTATCAACCCCGAAACCAACGGCATTTTTATCGGCCATAAATTCGTGGTTGTGTTTAATGGCTTTCTGGTAGAAATAAATAACCGGGTTAAACCAGTTCAGGATAGTCAGGATTTCAAACAAAAGCACATCGGCAGAGTGCAAATGCGCGGCGTGGGTGCTTTCGTGCTGATAAACCACTTCATATTCCGGCAGCCGGTCATCCACTTTAATCTGTCCGAAAAAAGAAAATGCCTGGCCGCTTTCGTTTTGCTGCATCAGCCTGCTCAGCGTAAAAAACCGATAAAACAACCGTGCAAAAAGCAGCATGGCCACCAGCCAGTAAACCGTTGTAAAAACCTGCGCAACGGTAAAACCGGTATTGATTTGGGGCGATACCTGATAAACAAAACCCGGGTTGATGTAATAAATGGTTTGCTGCACTTTTTGGGTGATAAACAGGTTTCTGACCCATTCCGACTGCATCATCGGGATAAAAAACGACAATATTGCCGCCGAAACCAAGTAAATCCGGTTCAGCATAAAATAGGTTTCCTTGCGCAAAAACAACAGGTAAAACCCGTAAAACAGTGCCAGATACAGGTTTGCCAAAATCAGGTAATGCCACCAGTTCATGATTATTTGTTTTTAAGTTTTTCAATTAGTTTCAGGATCTCGTCTGCTTCTTTCAGGTCGATTTTTTCCTTCTCTACAAAAAAGGAAAACATGCGTTCTACCGAGTTGTCAAAATAGCCGGTAAGCAGTTTGTCCGCAGAAAAATTTTGGTATTCTTCTTTGCTGATGATCGGGAAATACTGATGGCTTTTGCCAAAAGCATTGTGGCTGATAAAACCTTTGGTCTCCAGAATGCGGATGAACGTGGAAACGGTATTGTAGGCTGGTTTTGGCAGCGGCAGTTCGTCCAGCACTTCTTTTACGAAGGCTTTTTTTAGCTGCCACAGCACTTGCATAATCTGCTCTTCGGCGCGGGTTAGTTCTTTGATTGATTTCATGGAACTAAGCTAAAACTATTTATTTAGTTTTTCAACTAAAAAACTAAATTTTTTTTTGAAGGATCATAAATGCAGAATTTTAGGTAAAGTGCCTGCGTAAATTTTTGCGGCTGCTATTGGTTTTGGCAGCGCATCTTCAGCATAAAACCAAATTTATACCTGTAAAAACAGTATTGTGTTTTGATAAGCCACTGCGGATTAAAAAGATAGAAAAGCAAAATTTTGCAACTTTACTTAATCAGATAACGGAAAAATTTTGCGTTAAACTGCGGTTTTACTTCCAATCCAATTTTAGTAGTTCTACGCCTTGCCGTTCTAAGTTGATGGTTAGGTTCAATTGTCCGTTTTTAACCATTAAATTTTCTGTTTTTCCGGCTGTTTGCAGCATTCCGGCTTTTTCCAGTTGTGCAATTTGTGCCGAAGTTGGCTGCTGCGGAGAACCCATTTTTTTCCACAGATTATAAGAATTGCTATGGCTTTGGTCGATCAGAAACCGGGTAAGCGATACTGTTTTTACCGGCAAATTTTTCAGGTTGATGTGGATTATCGTTGCCGCTTCCTGCACGTCGTCATCGTGATAATTCCACACCAATACCGCAGCCGTATTTTTGGTCGTAGAAGCCAGGCCGCCAATATCCGTTCCGTTCCGGATGCTCGAATCGCGTACTGTTTTTAGCGGGTAAAAATTGGTGCCCGTAACTTCTACGCGGTTGCCGCTCATCTTGCCAAACATCCGGAAAACGTTTAAAACCGGTTTGTCCACGCCGTTGGTGGCCAAATCGCGGAAACCATAAAACCAGGGCTGGTTTTCAAACTCGAACGACCAGGAAACCGCTCCTTTAAAATTCACGCCGTACTGATCGGCCAGCAAATATTCCCGTGCAAAAGAAGCAGCCGTATAGCTGGAAAACATCGTGCCGTTGCGGTACGCGTTTTCCGGGTTGGTTTGCATCCCGCAGGCCGCGCAGCCTTCCGGGTCAGATTCGCCGACAATAACCGGCAGGTTTTGTGTCTGCGGATATGATCTGACGATTTTAAAACCGGCTTCAATATCGCGCAGCTGCGTGCCCATGTTCATCCGCACCACGCCGTTTATTAATCTGGGCGATCCTTTGGCATGAAACAAAACGGCATCCAGCGGCGAACCGATTTTGCCCGTAACATAATTAGTGTCCGAAATGCAATGCTGCAAAAACCCGCGCAAAAACTTCGTTCCGCCTGCGCCGCCGGTTCCGGCCACATTGCAGCCGCCAATTTTTGCGGTTGGCAAAGCGCGTTTTACACCATCGGCAGCATAATCATACAGTTTATAAAATTCCGGCACGGTGCCTTTCCAGTAGTCGCCGTTCGGTTCGTTCCAAACTTCCCAATACCAGCTTTCCACTTCTTTCTGGCCATATCTTTTCACGCAATGTTTCACCCATTCGTAAACCAGGTTGCCCCATTTTTCATAGCTTTTTGGCGGATAAGCCCAGCCCGTAATAATCTCATTATAAGGATGTCCCGGCTTCCAGTAATGGCGGTAAGGCTGCGGATGTGTGGACAAAGCTTCGGGCATAAAACCAATTTGCGCCAGCGGTTTGATGCCGCGTTTTACATAAGTATCAAAAATGCGGTCAACAATGGTAAAATCATAAACCGGGCGGCCGTTTTTATCTTCTGTGTAGATGTTGGTAGAGCCCCATTTCAGCGCAGCCGTTCCGTCGCCGGAAGTCATTAAATTGTGCGTGCGGAAATAAACCGGGTTTTTGCTGAGCCGGGAAAGTTCTGAAAGCAGTTTCCGGCCGTCTTTCATGTACGCGTAGTTCGGTTCATCTGCCCCAAACCACGACCAGACCGGTTTCATCGCGCCGATTTTTTTACCAAAATCAACCTGCAGCGAAGCCTTTTTTTGTGCCTTTGCCTCGATAAAAGAAGCAAGCAGCAAAGCGGTACAAAAAAGTTTTTTCATCAGGTTAATCATTTTGGTTGTGTTTTACATCGATTTTTTGTGCGGTAAAAACAGTATGGCCAGGCAGGCCAATGCTTCTTTTAGCAGGTAAATTTTTGCTTTTGCAGATCAGGTTCGGTTGCATCGGTTTGGGTAGGCCCGGTTTTTTTTGAAATAAATATCGAATGATTTTTCCGGATTTCCCTTCCTTAAAAATAGAAATTATCCGCAGAAAACAAACGGACGTGATAAATGCCGGTAAAAATTTCAGCATCAGCAGCTTATACTGTTTTTATCAGCCAAAAACCAAGCTATAATTTTTTGTTGCCCCATTTTTTGATTGGGGAAAATTATCCGCATAACTTGATCTGGCAAAACACGTACAACCACTTTCACAGAATTTTTAAGCGGATGATGGATGAAGCAATTTTACCCTAAACTGCAAAAAGCGCTGTTCCTGATTGCGTTTTTTACATTGTTTTTTACCTTATCAAAAGCACAAACTTTAACGCTCGGCAGCGTTGATGCCGGGCCATATACGCCCGGATCGACCATTGCGGTGCCGTTAACAACAAGCGGGAACTGTATCAAACCTGACAACGTTTTTGAATTGTATATTTCCTCTGTTCCGGGCGGCGTGCCGGATACAAAAATTGGTTCTTACAACGGATTTTACGCTAATTTTGTAAACGGGATTATACCAAGCGGCTTAACACCAGGCAGTTATAACCTGGCCATCAAATCCACAATGGATGCGGCCACCTCTACAACAGCAACCATCAATATCAGTGCAGGAAGCCCGGTAGAGGCAAAACTAACCTCATCCCTGCCGCTTTTAAACAGTAATTATCCTGATGTTTTTGGTAATTGTTCGGGCAATGGCACTACTTACAATTTTACCAACAGTTCTACCGGTAATGCAACTGTTACCACTGATGTTTTTGATGAAATCAATCAAACAGACATAGGTCCTTTAACTTTCAATGCTTCACAAAATGCTTCTTTTAATGCTGCAAAAGTAAATTATACCATTTTTGTAAAAGCTGTTTCCGGCGGAACCGTAGGCACAAAGGCTTACCAGTTGATCAACAACAGGTTAAGCACAAACTTCGGGACCACCAGCGGAGACCCGGTTTGCTTGATAAACGGACAAGGTGTTTTGATGTACACCATTTTGCCCGCGGCCATACAGAATAATTATCCGGGCAATATATACCGGGTTGACTGGGGCGACGGAACATTCAGCCAATACACTTTATGCGATTTATTACTGTCAAACGGGCAGTTATCACATGCTTATGTAAGAACTTCCTGCGGCACCAGCAGCGGCGGCCAGATAAACAGTTTCCCGGTCAATGCACAGGCAAGCAGCAACATTTGCGGTACACTTGGCTCTCCTTTAACCAGTTACGCAAAAGTGGTGTCCCAGCCGGTCAACAGTTTTAACGGCCCTCAAAGTGCCTGTTTAAATGTTCCGGTTACTTATGGAAACGCCTCAGACCCGGGACAGGATGCTTCCAACAACGCTGCAAACTGCCAGAATAATAACGCCTTATATACCTGGATTATTGATATTGGCACGCCAAACGAAACGCAGTTTAGCGGCTATGCTTTAACTACTCCTTTTACCTATACTTTTACTACATCCGGCCATCATACCGTTACTTTACGGTACGAATCCCAAAGCAATACCGTTTGCTCAGCTGCTGACCTTACTAAAGACGTTTGCGTTTTAGCCCCGCCACGGCCGGATTTTAATTTAACGTCATCCACCATTTGCAGCAGTAGTTCAATTATACCAAATGATCAATCTTTTACAGATAATTCCTGTAATTCTATCCCGGCAAACAATCTCTATACCTGGAGTGTAACCGGCCCGGCAGGGGTTTCCTACCTGAACAGCACAACGGTCAACAGCCATCAGCCTGAAATTAAATTTGTTACTCCCGGCGTTTACACACTTACTTTATCCATCGGCACAGAAAGTTGCGGAAACGTCAGCACGTCGCAAACCATCACGGTAAATGCTTCGCCAACGGTTACTCTGTCGCCCAATTATTCGGTTTGCGGAAATGGCAAAACGCTCACTTTTGCCAATAATGCCGGTGCTACGCAGGTTATATTTACCGGCACTACAACAGATCAGCCGAATACGTATAACTGGACAGTAAGCGGCGGTAATTATCATTTTGTAAATGGCACTACCGCGGCCTCTAAATATCCGCAGATTTTGTTTGATGATTTTGGCGTTTATACGATTACGGCCACGCAAACCAATAACTGCGGAACAGACAGTAAATCGCAGCAAATAGACTTTAAGCAATCGCCGAACATCAGTGCCGGGCCGGATCAAACCGTTTGTCCGGATGTAAGCGTACAATTGGCCGGAACAATTACCGGGCCTGCTCCGCAAAGCTTTTTGTGGGTTGGCGGAAACGGGACTTTTTCGCCAAACAACACTACTTTAAATGCTATTTACACACCAACCAATGCTGAAACTAATGCCGGGCAGGTAAGGTTAACGCTGGTTGTACAAACCGGCAATCCGGTGCCATGCGATCAGCTGGAAGATGAAGTAATTATCACCATCAACCCAAGAAACGGCGTAACCAGTTCATCGGCAACCAGCATTTGTACAGGCAATGCGGTGGCTTATCATCCAACGGCACAGCAAACGGGCAGCACTTTCACCTGGACTTCCACCGTAACCAACGGCAGCATTAGTGGTAACAGTGCCAGTGGTTCGGGTGATATCAATGATGTATTGACTGATAATGACGCTGTTAATAACGGAACCGTAACTTATATGATAACGCCGGTAAGCAATGGCTGCCCGGGAACGGCTTTCCAGCTAACAGTTACGGTTACGCCGCGGCCAATCATCAGCATAAATTCCACTACGAACACGATTTGCAGCGGACAAGGCGCAGGCATTACTTTTACCTCTAATTTAAGCGGCACAACTTTTAAGTGGACAACCTCCGCAACCTCCAACGTTTATGGCAACAACAGCCAGACGGCGGGCAATTTTACCGGCATAAACGAAGTATTGACCAATACTTCGGCCACTACACAAGGCACGGTTACTTATACGATTACCCCAATTAGTGCTTCCGGCTGTGAGGGAACGCCGGTTATGGTAACCATTAGCGTACAGCCACTGCCGGTGCAGGCAAATGCAGGCCCGGACCAGCAGCTTTGCAGCGCATCAACAACTACTTTAAGCGGAAATTCGCCGGGCGTTTCTACCGGTTTTTGGTCGCTAAGATCAGGACAAACAGGTATAACTTTTGCAGATGCCACACAACCGAATACCACGGTTAGCGGCTTACAGCCGGGAATAACTTACACTTTCCGCTGGACGATTACCGGTGCCGCCCAATGTACGCCAACTTTTGATGAGGTTGATGTTAATAATTTATCGCCCTTAACCAATACCATTAGTTTTGGTAGTCCGGCAGTTTGTTATGGCCAAACAATTACGATTATTGGCACTCAGCCTTCCGGGGGAACCGGTACGTATGTTTACAGCTGGGAAAGCAGCACGGATAATGTCAACTGGACAACCAGCAGCGGGCAAAGTGGCCGTGATTATACCTTCATCGGTACACAAAATATTTCTATCCGCAGAATTGTAACTTCCGGTACTTGCAGCAGTATGAGTTCGCCGATCAGTATTATGGTGCAACCAGCCATCGGCAATAATACTATCACGGCCAATCAAAGCATTTGTTACAATACGGCACCTGCACAATTAAACGGAAGTACGCCAAGCGGTGCCGATAACAATTATACTTACCAATGGCAAAGCAGCACGGATAATGGCACCAGCTGGTTTGCCATCAGCGGCAGCAATACGCAAAATTACCAGCCGGTAGCGTTAACGGCATCTACACAATTCCGGCGTGTGGTTACTTCGGCATTGTGCAGCGGCGCGCAGCAAAATATCAGCAACCCAGTTACCATTACTGTTGCGCCGCAGAACAATAACATGCTCACCAGTGCTGCCAATCTGGCAATTTGTACGGGTACTACATTAAACTATCAGCCAACAGCACAGCAGGCGGGCACTGTTTTTACCTGGGTTTCTTCGGCAACTTCCAATATCAGCGGCAACTCCGCCAGCGGAACCGGGAACATTACCGATCAGCTGATCAATTCGGATCCAAACAGCAACGGCACGGTTACTTACACCATCACCCCAAACAACAACGGTTGCCCCGGTGCTTCTTTTACCCTGCAAATTTTGGTAACGCCGGTTCCGCGGGCAATTATTACGCACAGCGGCGATCAGATTTGCAGTGGCAATCCAACCGGCATTACGTTTACCACCAATGTTCCGGGTGTTATGCTGAAGTGGACTTCGGATAATGTGCCGGGAATTTATAGTAACAACAACCAGGTAACGCCGGTAATTGCCACCCGTATTGATGATGTTTTGCAAAGCGGGATCACTACACCGGCCACGATTGTTTACCATATCACGCCAGTTAGTCCGGGCGGCTGCGAAGGCCCAACCGTTGATGCCAGCGTAACGGTATTACCAATTCCGGTTACGGCCAATGCCGGTGCCGATGCACAGCTTTGTAACGCTGTAACTTATACATTGAACGGGAATAATCCTGCCCCTTCTGCCGGGAAATGGACGGTTACCTCTGGCCAGACAACTGTGGTTTTTTCCAACGATACCCAAAGCAACGCAACCGTTAGCGGTTTGCTGCCCGGCCAGATTTATACTTTCCGCTGGACGATCACCAGCACCGGCGGCTGTTCTGTTTCTACGGATGACGTCACGATTTCTGATTTTTCTGAAATCATCAATACCATTAGCTTCAACAGTCCGGCGTTTTGTTATGGCCAAACGGTTACCATTTCCGGTAATCAGCCAACCGGCGGAACCGGAAGCTTCGTTTATACCTGGGAAAGTAGTACCGATGGCAACAACTGGACAACTATAACCGGCGAAAGCAGCCGTTTTTACACGTTCACTGCTGCACAAAATATTTATTTGAGGCGGGTTGTAAGTTCCGGGCCATGTATTAATATCAGCAATGTGATCCAGTTATTTGTGCAGCCGCCAATTGACAATAATACAATTACTGCCGATCAAGCCATTTGCTACAACAACACGCCGGTTTTATTAACCGGAAGCACGCCAACCGGTGGTGATGGCAATTTCAATTATCAGTGGCAATCAAGCAATGATAATGGTGCCAGCTGGAACAGCATAAATGGTGCAAATACAATTAATTATCAGCCGGTCGCACTGCTGATGACTATGCAGTTCCGCCGCATTGTAACAACCGGATTGTGTGTGAACGATCAGCAAAACATCAGCAACCTGGTTACCATAACCGTTACACCGCAAAACAGCAACGCCGTAACCAGTGCCAACAGTGTGGCTATTTGTACCGGCAATTCGGTAGCTTATCATCCAACGGCACAGGCGGCCGGTACTGTTTTTACATGGGTTTCTTCGGCGTCGGCTTCAGTTACCGGCAACTCGGCCAGCGGCACGGGCGATATTAATGATGTGCTGACGAACGCTGACCCCACAGCAAACGGAACGGTAACTTATACTATCACGCCGGTAAACAATAATTGTCCGGGAGTGCCTTTTACCTTGATCGTGAATGTTACGCCGCGGCCAATCCTCAGCGTAAACACTACGGCAAACACCATTTGCAGCGGACAACCAACCGGCATCACTTTTAGCTCCAATTTAAGCGGGACCACCTTTAAATGGACCAGCAACGCTTCCGCAGGCATTTATGGCAACAACCAGCAGCAACCGGTTTTTGCCAGCCGGATTGATGATGTGCTGACCAATACATCTGCCACAAACTCCGGAACGGCAACTTATGTAATTACACCTGTTGGCCCCTCTGGCTGCGAAGGCGCGCCGATGACCATTATCATCACGGTACAACCAGCCGCAGTGCAGGCAAATGCCGGCCCGGATGAGCAGATTTGCAGTGCCACCAATTACGTTTTAAAGGGAAATGACCCGGGAATTGCGGCAGGCAGATGGACCGTAACTTCCGGCCAAACTGTGATTTTTGCTGACGCCACTAAATACAATACAACCGTTAGCGGTTTATTGCCACGCCAGCAATATACCTTCCGCTGGACGATTACTGGCGCGGCACAATGTACAGCAACTTTTGATGATGTAGTAATTACCGATCTGGAAAGCGTGACCAACACGATCAGTTTTGCCGGGCCGGTTTGCTACAGCCAAACGGTTACCATTACCGGAGATCAGGCTACGGGCGGAACCGGAAGCTTCGTTTATGCCTGGGAAATCAGTGCCGATAACAACACCTGGACGGTTGTAATCGGACAAACAGGCCGAAATTATACCTTTACCGGTACACAAACGGTTTATGTGCGCCGCACTGTAACTTCCGGCCCTTGTACCAGCGTGAGTGCACCGGTTTTAGTTGTGGTGCAGCCCGCCATCAGCAATAATTCAGTTTCTGCCGATCAGCAGGTTTGCTACAACAGTGCGCCGGAAATGATGACGGGAAGCGTACCAGCCGGAGCCGATGGGCATTACGTTTACCAATGGCAAAGCAGCACAGACAATGGTGCCACCTGGACCAATATCAGCGGTGCCAGTTTGCAGGATTACCAGGCTGGCAATTTAACGGTTGGCACGTGGTTCCGTCGTGTGGTAAGTTCAACTTTATGTACCGGCCCGCAGCAAAGCATCAGCAATGTTATCAAAATGACGGTGAACCCCGTGCCGGTTGCCGCTTATACTTTCAGCAAAGATCTGGCTTGTATCCCGTTTGCCATTACTGCGGCCAACATTAAAGCCACCGCTTCCGATGCTAACAGTGCCTACAACTGGTATGCAGACGGCACGCTGATCGGCACAGGCATCAATTTCCCCGGTTATACCATTACTACAGACGATACGCATGTGGAAATCAAGTTGGTGGCCAGCAGCAAATACGGATGTGCCGATGCTGTTTTTACCCATGTTTTTTCGACCATAAAAGAAGTAAAAGCAGGTTTCGCCCAAAACCAGACCAAAGGCTGCGGCCCGCTTACGGTTACGTTCAGCAATACTTCTGATCCGCAAAACCTGGCTACGTATTCCTGGGATTTCGGCAACGGGACAACCTCAACCCAGGCCAGCCCAAACCCGGTTACTTACGCGGCGCGCACGGATGGAAAAGACACCACTTACACCATCACACTCAAAGCGATGACAACCTGCGGCATCCGCACGGCAACTTCTACCGTAGTAGTGCGGCCGAAACCGGTTTCGATTTTTACACCCGATAAAACTACGGGCTGCTCTCCGCTAACGGTTAATTTCAACAACACCTCTCCCGGAACCGGCAACACTTATACTTATGATTTTGGCGATGGTACCACGCAGGTCATTACCGATAATCGAGCGGTCAACCACACGTATATCGCACCAAACAATAAAGTTTTTACGGTAAAAATGACGGCGCAAAACGAGTGCGGCATCAGTACTACGCAGTATAACATCAGCATTGCCCCAAACACGGTTTTGCCGCAGCTGATTGTGGATGGCGATCAAAAAGCCGGTTGTGCGCCCTGGACGGTCCAGTTTCATAACAACACCAAAGGCGGCACTTATTTTACGTATGATTTTGGCGATGGCACAACGCTGTCTTCGGTTTCTGCGCCGGAAGTGGTGAGCCATACTTTCCTGAAAGACGGTATTTACAAGGTAGTTATGAAGGCAACCAACGGCTGCTCGGATACTTCGGCTTCGCAATCCATCACGGTTTATCCGCAGCCGGTGGTTGGTTTTGCGGCCGATATTACTAAAGGCTGCACGCAACTGACGGTCAACTTCATCAACAAAACAAACGGCAACAACACCTATCTTTGGGATTTTGGCGATGGCAGCACCTCAAACATGGCCAACCCAACGCATACTTTCCAGGCCCGCAGTACGCCTTACACCATCAGTTTGATTGCCAGAAACCTGCTGGGCTGCCCGGATACGGCCATAATGAAAAACTATATTTCAGTTGTCCTTCCGCCAAAAGCAGCTTTCCGCGCTAACCCGGATAGCGTGATTGTGTATCCGCATTACAGCTTCTCGTTTAAAGATCAAAGTGATAATTTGCCAATTTTATGGAAATGGAGTTTTGGTGATGGCAGCACTTCAACCAAACAAAACCCGGAACATACTTACCGCGATACCGGCGTTTACAAAGTAAATCTGGTGGTTTACAATGTGCAGGGCTGTGCCGATACCATCACACATAAAGTGCAGATAACGGGTGTGCCTGGTCAGCTTTTTGTGCCGAACGCCTTTATGCCGAACAGTAAATTTGAAGAACTCAGAACATTTAAGATCAAAGGTTCGGGCATTAAAAACTGGCGGATGCGCGTGTTCAACAAATGGGGACAAGTGATTTGGGAAAGCACCAAACTAACCAGCCGCGGCGAACCGGTTGAGGGCTGGGACGGGATGATGAACGGTGCGCCGGCCCCGCAAGGCGTATATTTTTGGCAGGTAGATGCCACTTACCTTAACGGCGGCCAGTGGGAAGGCATGAGTTATCATGGCAGCACGCCAAGCCGCACCGGCGTGATCCATTTGATACAGTAATTGGGTTGGAGGTTTTGGGGTGATGGGTTTTAGGTTGATAAAAGAAGTATCGGTTTAGCGGCGATGCTTCTTTTATCGGGTAAAAATCAGGCTCACTCCCCGCACTTACTTAAATCCGCAGTAACTTTTTCCAAACCGTAAACACCTTGTTTATTGCCAAACGTATTGGTGATGAAAGTGATCACTTCTGCAATTTCTATCGGTGCCAGCTGGGTTTGCGCAGGCATTTTCCCGTTGTAAAACTTACCGTTTACCACAATTAATCCCTGCTGTCCGTTTTGGATGAGGCAGGCCAGCTTGTTTTTGTTTTTGCTGAGGTAATCTGCCTTTTGCAAACCGGGGATCAAATCGCCCAAACCTTCACCGTTTTCGGCATGGCAGTTTTGGCAATTGGTTTGATAAATACTTTTCCCGATGGTGTAATATTTCTGATATTCCAACTCAGATTCGCTTTGGCAGGAAAACAGAAAGGTTAAAAGGACAAAGGCAAAAGGCAAAAACCACACACAGAAACGCTTCATGCTTTTGCGTTTTCTTCCTCCATCAAAACCTTTACATCGGCAATCAGTTGTTGTACTTGTTTTTTGTCTGTTCCGTCATAAGCCCCGCGGACACGGCCTTTTTTATCTACCAAAACCAGCCAGCCCTGGTGCACATAACCGCCCGGCGCACGGCCATCTTCGGCTACAGAAACCAAGTAATTTTTCTCGGCCAATTGGTAAACTTCTTCCTTTTTCCCCAGCAAAAAATACCACTGGTCTGCCTTTGCGCCAAGCTTTTCGGCATAAGTTTTTAAAACCGGAATGGTATCATGCCGCGGATCAATGGTGAAAGAAACCAGTTTAAAATCCGGTTTTCCCTCGTAAGCTTTAAAAACCGTGAGCATGTTGCGCTGCATGGTCGGGCAGATGGACGGGCAGGAGGTGAAGAAAAAATCAGCCACATAAATCTTGCCGTTCAGGCTTTGCTGGGTGATGGTTTTCCGCTCCTGATCTACAAAACTAAATGGCGGGATAGTGGCGTAAACCGTATCTGTAACCTGCTTGCCGTCAATGGTTTTGGTAATCGGCTGCCGGTCACCATAAATAGGCAGTTTAGTGGCGTTTTTTTGATTACAGGCTGTAAAAGCAAGCAAAGCCAGCAAGGGTAAAATCAGTTTTTTCATTTCTTCTTAAATTTTAACAGATATTGGCCGGAGGCCTGGTTGACAGAATCATACTGTTTGTTGATCTGCGAAACCTGTTTTTTCTGCTGACCTAAATAATCCATGATCTGCTGGTGCGATTTGCCCGAAAAATCCGGGTTGTACTTGTTCATCCAATCACTCATGGCATCATCGGTTTGCATAATTTTGCTGCTCAACCGGCGCATGTTTTTGTTTTCTGCAGCGGTGTCCAAACTGGGGAATGCTGTTTTTATGCTATCTTTTTTCAGGAGCAGCGTATCCATTTTCATCTTGTTTTGCATCGCCGTTTCGCCATCGGCCATCACTTTTTCGTGCAGGTCCATCACCTGGCTTTCCAAAGTTTTTTCTTCTTTCCGGGAATCTTTGCAGGCAGCAAAAACCAACATCAAAAGCAATACACAAAGTTTGTTTTTCATTTTAAATTATATAACCTTAACCATTTTTAATCAGTTGCATTTCGGGCAAACGCCGGGCTTATCTTTTAAATCATCGGCTCAAAACCTGTTTGATACTGTTTTTACAGGCAAAAACTTTGGCTTCCTGTTTAGTTTGAAGAATGGTGCTGACCGTAAGCCGAAAACAACGCCGGCAAAACGATAGCTTAAAAAAGTTTTTCATACCAGAAAGCAATTGCTACTGATATAAAATTTTACTGCCTAAAAGAAGCATTGCCTAAAAACAACGATGCAAAGGTAAGTGGCGGTGGCGGTTTTACAGTCTGCCGAAAACCATTTTAACCGGAATTTTACGCTGATAAAAATGTAATTTCGGTTTTTGTGCCACCTAAAAGCTTCACCAATACGTAAAAGCCTTGCATGTATTTCTTTTTTTCTAAATTACTGATCTACTTTTTACATCCGCTCAACTGGATTTTGATCCTGCTGATCATGGCTGTTTTCATCAAAAATAACCGTTATAAACGTTCTACAATTTTGGCTGCAACAATCGTTTTCCTGTTGTTTTCCAATTCTTTTTTGCTGAACAAAGTTGCCGCCAGCTGGGACATTAAACCGGTAATTTTACCCAAACAAACCTATAGTTGTGCGTTGGTTTTAGGCGGATATATTTCTGAATACGATAAAAACACAGGTTTTTTTAACGGTGCCGCAGACCGGTTTATCCAAGCACTCAAACTAAAAGAAAGCGGCACAGCTTTACACCTGCTTTTTACCGGTGGCAATGCCAGTTTAACGCCAGATGGTTTTGTAGAAGGCAACTGGCTGCGGCAGGAGCTGCAGCCTTACCACTTTGCAGACAGCACGCTGCTTTTTGAAACGCAATCCCGCAATACCATCGAAAATATCCGTTTTTCTAAAGCCATTTTACAAGCAAAACACCTGCCGCCGCCATATTTGCTGGTTACTTCGGCTTTCCATATGCGCCGCGCTTTGCTTGTTTGCAAAAAAGCCGGTTTGCAGGTTGTGCCCTTTCCCTGCGATCTTTCTCCTGCCGAAACCCAGTTTTCTTTTGATGATTACTTCCTTCCTTCTGCGGATGCCCTTAGCGGCTGGAACAACTATTTAAAAGAGTTTGTTGGGTATCTCATTACTTCTTTTAAGCACTAAATTTTAGTTTTTTATCAAATTAAATACATACACAATCCATCTAAAACCAGCTTATGCTTTTCAATTCCTACGCTTTCCTGGTTTTTTTTGTGGTGGTTACTTCGCTCTATTTTATCCTTCCGCATCGTAGCAGATGGTTGCTGCTCTTGCTGGCCAGCTGCTATTTTTATATGGCTTTTGTGCCGGTTTACATCCTGATTTTGGGTTTTACAATTGTGATCGATTACATCGCCGGCATCCGGATTGAAAAAGCGGCCGGACAAAAACGCAAGCTGTTTTTAATCCTGAGTTTGATTGCCAACATTGGTGTTTTGGTTGTTTTTAAATATTACAACTTCATCAATTTTAACCTTGGTTTTTTGTTCAAAAGTTTTAATTGGAACGATCCGCTGCCCTATCTTTCTATCCTGTTGCCCATCGGTTTATCCTTCCATACTTTCCAGGCCATGAGTTATACCATTGAAGTTTACCGCGGCAATCATCCGGCCGAAAAACACTTTGGTATTTATGCTTTGTATGTGATGTTTTATCCGCAATTGGTTGCCGGGCCGATAGAAAGGCCTCAAAATATTTTATATCAGTTTAGAGAAAAACACAGCTTTGATTACAACCTGGTTACCGGCGGATTGAAATTAGCTGCATGGGGTTTGTTTAAAAAAGTAGTGATTGCAGATAGGCTTTCTGTTGTGGTTGATTCGGTTTACAACCATCCGCAAAACTTTAATAGTTTAGGTTTGATTATTGCAACCGTGTTTTTTGCCTTCCAGATTTATTGTGATTTTTCCGGTTATACAGATATGGCCATCGGCATTGCCCGTGTAATGGGTTTTAAACTGATGATCAATTTCAACAAACCTTATCAGGCCAAAAGCTTGCACCAATTTTGGCAGCGATGGCATATTTCGTTGTCTTCCTGGTTCCGCGATTACTTGTATATCCCGTTGGGCGGCAACCGCGTAAGCATCCCAAGATGGTATTTTAATTTATTTATCGTGTTCTTAATCAGCGGTTTATGGCATGGTGCAAACTGGACGTACATCATCTGGGGTGCTTTGCACGGCTTTTATCTGATTTTTGCTTTGATCACTAAAAACTTTCGGAACAAATTTAACCATGCTGTTTTTATCGATAGATTTTCGTTCTTGCCCGTGCTTACAACTTTTTTGTTAGTGTGTTTTGCCTGGATTTTTTTTCGTGCCGATAATGTGCAAACAGCTTTTTACATCGCTAAAAATATTTTTATCGCTATTCCGGGTTTGATCAAAAATCCGCATCATCTGATCCAGGATTACGGTTTAAACAACAAGGAAATGGTTTTTTCTTTGTTCCTGATTTTATTTTTGGAAGGTTTCAATTATCTGCAAAGCCACAAAAACTTCTTGCAAGTATTCGCGCAAAAACCAATTTATGTCCGCTGGGCCGCGTATTACGCTTTGCTGATCATGATTTTGGTTTTTGGCGAATTCTCCGATCGCCAGTATATTTACTTCCAATTTTAAAATCATGAAACAGTTTTTGATCAAAGCTTTTATCCTGATTTTAACCTTATTTGCATTATTGGTTTGGGCAGTTTTTTTACCGCCTAAACAAAGCAAACAAAACATGCTTTACACACAAATTGATAAAAATGAATTGTTAAAAAATGTTCCAAGTCCGCGCATAATTTTTGTTGGCGGATCCAACTTAGCTTATGGTTTGGACAGTAAAACCATCCAAGATTCGCTGCACATCCATCCGATCAATACCGGTATCCACATCAACATTGGTCTAAAATTTATGCTGGAAAATACGCTGCAATATGTAAAACCAAACGACATAATTGTGCTTTCTGCTGAGTACCAGCAGTTTTATGGTGATTTGGCCGATGGCGAAGCAGAATTATTTTCGCTTGTTACCGATGTTGTACCGCAATCCCGTAAATTGCTGGATTACAAACAGTATTTTAAACTATTGAAATTACTGCCGCAGTTTGCACAAACCAAATTGCAGCCCCGTTTTTTATTTTTGAAATACCCGCAAGATACCACAATTGGAAGATACGACCGTAAAGCTTTTGACCAATACGGCGATGCAACTTTACATTGGAAACTTCCGGCAGAAAACCCAAAACCTTATCCCGCAATTATAACAAGTTTTAATGAAGATGCGTTACAAAGTTTGATTCGTTTCCGCAATGCTGTATATCACAAAAAAGCAAAATTATATATCACTTTTCCGGGTTATCAATCTACATCTTATCAAATTAATGTTGCACAGATCAAACAAGTTCAGCAAAAATTAAAAGACAATTCTTTCATCATGATTTCAAATCCGGAAGAGTTTAGGATGCCGGATAGTTTGATATTTGACACGCCTTATCATTTAATCAAAAAAGGTGTTGATTTGCGTACCGATTTGTTGATTAAAGATTTGAAAAAAGTAATTAATCCGGATGTTGTTTTTCCAATTTCGGTTGATACTCAAAAATAAACTTCAATCATTTTTAAGGCATAAAAGAAGCATTGTTCCGGTTTCGGCTGTAGGGAGAAATCTTCTTCAAAGCGTAAGACAATTATGTTTTTCAATAAAGATTTCTCCCTTTAGGTCGAAATGACAACAATGCTGTTTTTATCACCTAAAATTTAAGGTAGTTTGGACAATACGCCCCAGCCGGTGCAAGCGTCCCAGCCTTTTCCGGCAGTATAACCGGTGCTGGTTTTGGTGGTTTTGTTATCGCCATCTGTAATATCACGGCACAAGTTTGGGTTGGCATACAGCGTGGGGTTGATAAAACCGGCTGCCGTACCTTTTTTCTGATTGATCAAGGCCAACAGCCCGGCCATCAGCGGTGCAACCGCACTGGTGCCACCAATTACAAACTGCTGCCCATCCACCAGAACTTTATAACCGGTACTCGGATCGGCATTTCCGGCCACATCCGGCACGCCGCGGCCTTTAAATTTGGTGTTGAGGGAAGCCGGCACGTTTACACCGGCCTGATAATCCGGGACCGGAAAAAAATCACTCACACCGCCGCCTGTTGCCGAATCGCTGGCGGCGTGCCAAACCGTTTCGGAAGTGATGCTGCCTGTTCCGTCTGTGAGTAATTTTGTGCCGCCGCAAGCCAAAGCATACGGACTGGAAGATGGAAAATCAACATGTACCTTGCCATCCGTTACGCCATCACCAGAGCCATTATCGCCGGCCGCCACGCAAATAGTTACGCCCAATAGTGCCGCTGCTTTAAAGGTTTCGTTAAAATTAGTCATGGCCTGCTGTGTCCAATTCACTTCCGCAGAGCCCCAGCTGATGGAAATTACAGATGGTTTGTTGGTGGTATCGTGCACGGCCATCGTAATGGCATCCAAAAAACCCTGATCGGTATTGGGCGCAAAATAAACCACAATGGTAGCTTCCGGTGCCACCGCGCCTGCCACTTCAATATCCAGCAAAACCTCACCATCTGCACTGTTTGCGTTAGTTGGCGCGTTTTTACCGCCATCAACCGATACTGCTTTTACCACTGGTTTTTTGATGCCCAAACTTTTAAAATAGTTGGTCAGATCGGCCGTTTTGTAGCCGCCGCCCAACTCAATAATACCAATGCACTGGCCTTTGCCCGTTACACCGGTTGGGAAACCGTAAATTTTGGCCAACTGATCGGCCGTGTAAGCTACCGAAGCGGCATGACTTACAATTTTGGCATCAGGTTTATAAATCTGGAACATCGGCCGTGCGGCATGGCGTTCATCGAAGCCAAAAATGCCGGTAACAATATCTTTCAGGCTTTCCGGAACGTGGATTTCGCCCGTGCGCACCCTAAACTGCTTTTTATCTTTATCCGCTTCGTGCAGATCAACGCCAAAAGCTGCTTCAAAATCGCTGATTTTTCCTTTCAAAATCACACTTCGGCGCGCATTGTCAACGGTAACGGTGGTGAGATCATGTTCGTGCGCATAATTTTCCACCGCATCGGTATCTTCCGGCGAAGCACCAAATTGCTGTCCGTAACTTTCCCTGCTGATCCTTTCGCCGGCGGCCAATGCCTCATCCAAAGATTTTTTTCTGCGGATGCGGACCGTTACTTCAATAAATTTTTCCGGATCGATTTTTTGTAATGCGGCCGAAGCTGGCGCAACACGATTGCTTCCTTTTAAAACAACTTTTTTTTGCGTTTTCATGCTGGTGGATTTTTTGCTAAAGATAGAAAATGAATTCAATAATTACTAAAAATATTAGTAATTTGTTTTAAAAACGACTGGATTTTAGTCGATAAAAACAGCATCACTAAATTTTTAAACGAAATTTAAGCTGATGCCATATCTGTGATAAAATTATTAAAAAAGAAAACCGGGTTTCGCTTAAAAACATATTATTGTTTTAAGGCGAAACCCGGTTTGGTTTTAAAGCAATGCTGTTTTTACCGGCCTAAATTTGCAATTACATTTTACTGTTGTTGGCCGCGTTTTTTTTGTTGATCTCGTTATCCAATTTTTCTGCTGCAGATAAGTGCATTTTCAGCGTTGGAAGGGTTTTTACAGCAAAAGCTTTCAAATCCGGGTCTTTCAGTTCGGTGGTTGCTTTTTCAAAATCGGCCACATCTTTTTTGTGTGCGGCAACCATAATGTCCATATACTTTAAATCAAAAGCGACACTGGTTTTTAAAGCCATAGAATCTACGCGGTCCTGGAACTCTTTGCCCAAAGATTGCGGCACGCCCAATTTTTTACCGTTGGCAATGCTTTTCAGTTCGCCATCAGCTTTTTGATGGTCTTTTACCATCATCTCCCCAAATTCTTTAACCTGCTGGTTTAAAGCGTTCCGCTGCGCCAAAGTGCCCATTTGCACTTCCAGCATACCGCCCAAAGTGGCATTGTTTACAAAGGCCGCATCTTTGGTATCTACCTGCAAAATATCAGTGGTTTTGGTGGTATCTGCCAGCGCATTTTTTTGTGCTTCTTCTTTTTTGGCATCGCTTGGCCCGCAGGAAACCGCAAACATGGCAGCAGCAATAAACAGGTAATGGTTGTATTTTTTCATGATGTTTTTATCGGATTAAAATTGATAACCCAGCGGAAAATGAATTGTTTTTAAGGAGCGTTGTTTGAAGAGTAAGGAGCGGCACAGCAAGAATACAAAACCAATTAAACCTGATGTTTTAGCGTTTGTCTCATTCTCCGCTCTTCGCTCAAATTCCTTATCTTCGCCCCAGGCAAAACGTTCTGCCGCTCTGTTTTTTTACGGGGAGGAAAGTCCGGGCAGCATAGGGCATCCTGCTTCCTAACGGGAAGGCGCCATCCGGATGGGCGACAGCAAGTGCCACAGAAAACAAACCGCCCAGATTTATCGGGGCAAGGGTGAAAACGTGCGGTAAGAGCGCACGGCCTGGCATGGCAACATGCCTTGCGGTAAACCTCAGGAGCTGAAAGGCCAAATAAGTTTTGGCAGCCCAAAAAGCGGCCCGCTTTTGTTGCAACGCAACGCCAAAACGGGTAGGCCGATGGAGGTGGTGGGCGATCATCATCCAAGATAAATGGCAGAAACCCGGGCAACCGGGCACAGAACCCGGCTTACAGGTTTGCCATCCGGATTTTTACATCAAACCCTTTGCTGTTCGCGCAGCAAAGGGTTTGTCTTTTGCGGGGCAAAACCTATCTTAGCGGCAAAAATCACCTTAAGCCTTTTAAGCAATAAATTAATGTCGAAGATTCTGATTATAGATGATGAGCGTGCCATCCGGAGCACCCTGCGGGAGATTTTGGAGTACGAGGATTATCAGGTAGATGATGTAGATAATGGTGCCGAAGGTTTAAACCTGATCAAAAGGGGCGATTACAGTTTGGTGCTCTGTGATATCAAAATGAACCGGATGGACGGGCTGGAAGTGCTTACCGATGCCCAAACCTACAAACCGGATTTGCCTTTTATCATGATTTCCGGCCACGGGACAGTGGAAACCGCCGTAGAAGCCAGCCGCAAAGGTGCGTTCGATTTTATCAGTAAACCGCCGGATTTAAACCGTTTGCTGATTACTGTACGCAACGCTTTAGACCGCGGGTCATTGGTTTCAGAAACCAAAGTTTTAAAGAAAAAAGTTTCTAAAACACGCGAGATTTTGGGCGAATCCCAGGCTATCGGCAAAATAAAAGAAACGATAGAACGCGTGGCACCAACCGAAGCCCGCGTATTGGTAACCGGTGCCAACGGAAGTGGTAAAGAACTGGTTGCCCGCTGGCTGCACGAAAAATCTGCCCGCAGCAATGCGGCACTGATCGAGGTAAATTGTGCGGCCATCCCTTCAGAACTGATTGAAAGTGAACTGTTCGGGCATGAAAAAGGCTCTTTCACCTCCGCAGTAAAACAACGTATCGGCAAATTTGAATCGGCCAGCGGCGGCACATTGTTTTTGGATGAGATTGGCGATATGAGTTTATCTGCCCAGGCCAAAGTATTGCGCGCCTTGCAGGAAAATAAAATTGCCCGCGTAGGCGGCGAAAAGGAAATTGATGTGGACGTGCGCGTGATTGCGGCCACCAACAAAGATTTGCAGAAAGAGATCGAGGCCGGCAATTTCCGGATGGATTTGTACCACCGTTTAAGCGTGATTTTAATCCACGTTCCGCCGCTTTGTGACCGCCGTGACGATATTCCGCTGCTGACTAAAAGTTTCCTGGAAGAAATTTGTACCGAATACGGTATGCCGGTAAAAAAAGTGTCCGAAGCGGGGATCGATGCTTTAAAAGCATTGCCCTGGAGCGGCAACATCCGCGAGTTGCGCAACATGGTGGAGCGGCTGATTATTTTAAGCGATAAAGTAATTACCGATGCGGATGTAAAAGCATTTGCCAACCCAACCGCGCCGGTTGCCTCAGTTACGGAAACGGCCGGAAATAAGCAGCCTGATTTTGATAATTTCAAGAATTTCCAGGAATACAAGGATTTTGCAGAGCGCGAGTACATCAAATTCAAACTCGAAAAAAATGGCTGGAATGTATCCAAAACCGCGGACGACATTGATATCCAGCGCAGCCATTTATACAGCAAAATTGAAAAATTTGGGTTAAAGCGCGGGGAGAGTTAAATTAGCTGATGCTTCTTTTACCCTATAAATTTTGTAAGCCCGGGCATTTTCTCAGGCTTTTTTTATGCCGGTAAAAACAGTAAGTTTTTAAATTTGTCTTTCTCAACATAAACCAAATTTAAAAATGGACATTAATTTAGAACAGGCAGAAGCCGTAGCAGCGGCCGCCAAACAAAAAGCCCGGGAAATTGGCGTACCGATGAATGTTGCCGTGGTAGATGGCGGTGCAAACCTTAAATCGTTTTGCCGGATGGACAATGCCTGGCTCGGTTCGGTGGATATTGCCGTTAAAAAAGCCAAAACCGCCCGTTTTTTTGATATGGAATCCGGCGATATCGGCACGCTTTCGCAGCCCGGCGGTGCTTTGTATCAGATTGAAGTTTCCAACGGCGGCCTGATTTCTTTTCCGGGCGGCATCCCCATTAAAAATGCACAAGGCGAAATTGTGGGCGCGATTGGTGTTTCCGGCGGTTCGGTAACGCAAGACCGTGAAGTTGCCCAGGCCGGTGTGGCCGCTTTTAAGTAAATTTCAGGCGATAAAAGAAGCATCCAAACAGCAGCCGGAAACTCTCCGGCTTTTTTTGTGAAACAATTTTTGAAGCGGCCGTTTAAAATTATTCTATATTTTAGCACTTTAAACAAACCTTAACATCGCCCAACAATGCACTTTATTATCGAATTACTGGTAAACGCCGGCATGATTTTGCTCCTGTCGCACTTTTTGCCAACCATCATCATCCGCAACTGGAAAACCGCTATTTTGGTAGCATTGGTTATCGGTTTGCTTAATGCCACGGTTGGCGCAGTGCTCCGTTTCCCTTTAAATCTGCTCACGCTTTGGCTGCTTTCGTTTTTTGTAAGATTGCTGGTTACCGCCGTGATCATCAAAATTGTAGATTGGATTTTTGACGATTTTGAGATCAAAGGCTTTCTGCCTGCGCTTATTTTGGCTGTAGCTTTGGCCATAGATGGCAGCTTTTTATCGTTTGCGCTGCAGCATGGCAACTATTAAAAAACAAATGCTTCTTTTATAAGGGTAAATTCAGGCAGATCATCAACCAAACCTTATTTCGGCCTGAAAAAAGACGAGCGGTTTTTATAAGGCAAAAAATAATACGAAGCCGACACGCCAAAAAACGTGGCCGAAGATGCCGTATATCGTCCGCTATAATAAAACTGGCCAAAATTAATGTTGAGGTGCAGCCTGTCTGTGGCCGAATACTCGATACCCGAAGTAAGTTCTGTTAAAAAATTGTTCGGCGCAGCAACAATATAACCAATGCCCACCGTAAGCGTATTGGTAAATTTGCCCTGCTGAAAGATGTTGAGGTTGGGCCGAATTTCAAAATAAAACGAAGTATCGCGGCCGTGGATGCGCTCCAGCGTGGTTTTGCCCACATCCACGCCCAAACTAAACACGTTCCACTGCTTGCCCACTTCTACCGAAAGGTTGGATTTGCCGCCCAGCGTGCCAGCCGTGTTGGTAAGCGAATAATAAACCTGAATATATGTTAGCGGTTTTTGGGTAGAATCGCTTTGCGCCTGCACATTTAAAGCAAAAACAAAGCAGAAAAACAGTATTAATAGTTTAAGCAGTTTGTACATAAAAAATAAAAATGCGCAAGCCAAATATACCGGAACTGATCAGTTTTGATGAACAAAATCACCCTGGTTCATAAAAAAATATTGCCGCAAAACTACTTCTTTTATCACCCATTTTTTAGCTTTTAAAGTTATGAAGTTTGCAAGGCCGCAGGACAGGTAACCACTCCGGTGCGTAGGGATGGCAAAACGCCCGGAGGCGATCCGTCCTTTCTTGATTTTTTGTTTCTTTTTCATCAAGGAAAAAGAAAAAGAAGAGGAAACGCAGTTCCTGATCAAAAAATGTATGGTAAAAGAAGCATGTTTTACAAAAACAAACCTGCGGTTGACCCACCATTAATCCCCTCAGCTTTTTTCCAATTCCACTACAATCCTTTCGCAAATTTCATGACTGGACAAAGCATCCCGGGCGGAAATTTGGGTCGGGGTTTTATAAACGACCGCTTGCAAAAAATCATCCGTCATCTGCTCAAAACCGCGTCTGTGCAAAGTCGGTTCCCAGTCATTTCCACCCAAATAAACCACGTTTTTATTTTCTTCGGAAACCAAATCCGATACATTATAAGCAGTTTTCTTTTGCGTGGCCGTCATCACTTCCAGTTTCTCTTCTGTAGTTGCCGTATCGCGGTTCATAATCCCGATGGCAACTTCGCCAGACTTCGATACAAACTGAACAACCAATTGATGCAGCATTTCGCCTTTTTTGATGCCGTTTACAATTAAATTTTCAATCGGATATGGAAACAAATAATGCAAAGTATCAACCACATGTATAAAATCCTCCACCACAAAACGACGCACAAAATCGGGCAGGTTTTTACGGTTTTTTTGCAGGATGATCAGCGTTGGCTTCTCTAATTTCAACTGCTGATAAGCGGGCGCATATCTGCGGTTAAAACCAACCATCAGCAATAAATTTTTCGCTTCGGCCAATTCCACCAATTGCTTAGATTCCGCATAAACCATTGAAATTGGTTTATCAACAAAAACCGAAATATTGGCTTCCAAAAGCTGTTTTACAATTTCAAAATGTGCTTCGGTGGCGGCGTTTACAAATGCTGCTTCGATGTCGCCGGAAATTAAACTTTCTATAGTTTTATGCTGATGTGGGAAACGATATTTTTCGCCCAATTCGTGCAAACGCTTTTCGTTACGCGAACATAAATGAAACTCGAAACCGGCCTTTCCGCTCAAAACCGGCAGGTAAGCTTTTGTGGCAATATCGCCTAAACCGATAATTCCGATTTTAATCATGAGTTGATGTGGATAAACTGCTAATTAAGCAACAATTTTTAGGCGATAAAAACAGCATCGCATAAAATTATTTCAAAATAAATCTTTCCACAATTTGATTGATTACTAAAAATATTAGCATATTTGATTCTATGAACCAGAATTCGATCAAAATACAAACCGAGCCGCGCGTGCTTTTTGTGGACATGAACAGTTTTTTTGCCCGTTGCGAGCAGCAGGACAATTTTTGGCTGCGCGGAAGGCCGGTTGCGGTTTGCGTTTATACGGGCAAATTTGGTTTCGCGATTGCGCTTTCGGTGGAGGCCAAACGGATGGGCGTAAAAACCGGGATGCGGCTGAACGAGGCGATGAAAATCTGTCCGGAGCTGATTCCCGTCGAAAGTCACCCCGAACGTTACCGCCAGTTCCACACCAAAATCATCAACGTTTTAAAGCGATATTGCCCGGAAGTGATCCCGAAAAGTATTGATGAGGCCATCGTTAACCTTACCAATTACAAAATGGTTTACCCCGATACTGTTTTTATCGCCCAAAAAATAAAGGAAGATATTAAGCGCGACGTGGGCGACTGGCTAACGTGTTCCATCGGTATTGCGCCAAATGCTTTTCTGGCCAAATTAGGTTCGGATATTGGCGGTTATGATGGCCTGCAGTTGATCACCACCCAAAATATCGATGAAAAATTAACTCCGCTAAAACTATCTGATTTGCCCGGGATCGGTAAAAACATGGCTTACCGGTTAGAACGCGCCGGAATTTTGACGCCGCTGCAAATGCGCTACACCGCGCCGGAAAGGTTGAAAGCTATTTTTAAAAGTATCGAAGGCATTTACTGGCATTACCGGCTCAATTTTATCGAAACCGGCATGGCCGTAACGGATTATAAAGGTATGCAGGCCATGCGACAGATTTCTGCCGATAAAAGAAGCAACCCGGAATATATCAACCAGCTTTTTTTGACGCTTTGCACCACGCTGGAGCGGCGCATGGTGCACCATCATTTTTACTGCCGCAACATTTCTTTTGTGGTGAAGTATGTAGATGAAAGTTGCTGGCACGATGGATTTTCGATCACCAACCCGATCCAGGATGCGATCAGTTTGATGCGGATGATCAAAATCCGGGTGGCCAGGTTTGAAGAAACCACGCAATCGCCACCGGTTTTGAACGATAAAATTAGCGGTTTGCGCATAATGGTGACCGATTTTGTGAACAACGGAAAAATGCTGTACAGCTTGTTTGAAGATGTGAACCGCGGCGAAACGGCCCGCAAAACCATGTACGCCATCCAGCAAAAATTTGGTGCCGATAAACTACGGCGTGCCGTGGAAGTAACTGAAGGTAAAGTAGTTGCAGATGTAATCGGATTCGGTTGTGTAAAAGATTTAACCGATCTGGATTATATGATTGCGGATGAAAATTAACTGTTTTTATTCGGCAACTTTCTGCGGATACTGATAATCAACCAGCTTCACCACCGCGCGGACCGCACTGTAAGAAACATCATCGCCCAAAGCATTTTTCGCTTCTGTTAGATTTTCAGGCTGATTTTTGCTGAAGTAATCTTTGATTTTATCTATCATTTCGGCCGGAAAAACCTGCGTGATTTCCAATTCACCTAAATCTGCAAAATAGGCAAGATGTCCTTCAATTGTGCTGGTTACATAATCACGTTCTGCAGCAATTTCAGCAATTGTTTTTCCGCTTTTGAACAGATCGAAAGAAATTTGTTTGGTATCCGTTTTAGAAATAGTTGATGCTGTTTTTACACCTGTTTTTTCGGCAGAACCCGGATTAAAAACCGTTCTTTCGATGTTTTTATTTTTACAATAAGCATTAATGTAAGCCAAAATTGCTTCGCCGTATTGATGCACTTTGCTTTTGCCGATACCTTTGATCTGTTCCAGTTCTGCTAAAGTAGAAGGCAAAGTTTCAACCAAACTATCTAAAACTTTTTGATGAAAAACAGTGTAAGCCGGAACATTTTTCTCTTCTGCCAAGCGGTTCCGCCAGTTCCGCAAAGCATTGAACAAATCAGGAAAATTGTATTTTTCGAGATCAGTTTCCAACGCTGTTTTTTCGGGGATATTGGTTTTTTCCGCGGCAACCGTTGTAAAATCAATGGCTGCATTGGCTTTGTTTTGAAGATAGGTTAATGCCGTAAAACCGTTTGCCGATGCTTCTTTTAGCACCTGAAATTTGATGATTATTTCCTGCTTTAAACCATTTAAGGCCGATAAAACCACTTTTCGGATGGCTTTGTTATCGGTTTCTACAGGCAGATTTTGTATCGGTAAAAGAAGCATCGGCCCTAACTTTGACAGAAAATAAGTGCTTGCTTTTTTAACACGTTCCTGCAAAACTTCGTAGTTTTCGGGCAGATGCGGTTGCTGCAATAATTGGTTCAGTTCCTGCTGAAATTTATCGGCCACCGTGTAAATTTCCTTTTCAACAGTGATTTTAAGCTGATGCAATGTTGCTGTAAATTTCCCGGCCAGCAGATGATCGTTTTCTTCGGCCACTTTCAGCAAAGCAAAAAACTTGTATCTGATCGGGTTGAAATCGAACAGTTCGCGCAGCAAAACCTGTTGGAAAGTTTTTTTGGCTTCCGTCAGGCTGTTTTCGGTTGGTGCGTTGCGTTCGCTTTCAATGGTATAAGTAGCAACAGTTTGATCGGTAATCACGCTTTTTCCTTTCAGCGGAGAACTTAAAACCATGCCTTCCAGCGTTTTACATCTGCTTAAAGCAACGTAAACCTGGCCGTGGGTAAAAGCATCTTCGGCATCAATAATGGCTTTTTCAAACGTTAAACCCTGACTTTTATGGATCGTAATTGCCCAGGCCAGCCGCAGCGGGTATTGCGTAAAACTGCCAACAATATTTTCCTGTACTTCTTTTGTGGATGGATTTAAAGCGTATTTAATGTTTTGCCAAACCATCTGGCCAACGCCAATTTCATCTTCATCGCCCTGGCATTTTACATAAATCACTTCATCTGCAATCCGCACAACTTTGCCAATTTTTCCGTTGTAAAAAAGTTTGTCGCGCGAGCTGTCGTTTTTTACAAACATCACTTGTGCGCCAACTTTCAGCTCCAGATCAAAAACCGTTGGATAAGCAAATTCCGGAAAATCGCCCTGAATAACAGCTTTAAACTGATGTGTAACTACTTTAAGCTGAGCCAATTTGCTGACATTCAGGTTTTGTGCCGAATTATTGTGCGTGGTCAGCGTGATATAACCTTCACTTTCATTCGGCTTAAAATCAGGCACATAGCGTTTGTTCAGATCAGCTAAAACTTGCTGCGTGATCCGGTTTTCGCGGATGGCATTTAAAAGGTCGATAAAAGAAGTATCGGCCTGACGGTAAATATGTTTTAGTTCGATGTTCACCAGCGGCGTTTGTTTGAGAGCGCGGCTGCTGAAAAAAAACATCGTATCGTAATAAGCGCGCAGCAGTTGCCATTCATCCGGCTTTACAATGGGCGAAAGCTGGTGCAAATCCCCGATCATCAGCAACTGCACGCCGCCAAAAGGCTGATTACGAGATCGATAACGGCGCAGCACCTCGTCCATTGCATCCAAAACATCAGCGCGCACCATACTAATCTCGTCGATCACCAGCAAATCCAGACTTTTCAGCAGGTTGATTTTTTCCCGGTTCAACTGTTTTTTAAAAGCGGCGTTACGGTCCGGGTTTTCCTGCGGGATATATGGTCCGAACGGTAACTGAAACAACGAATGAATAGTTACGCCGCCCGCATTGATAGCCGCCACTCCCGTTGGTGCCACAACTGCAATGCGCTTGTTGGACGTTTTTTTCAACTGGTGCAGAAACGTGGTTTTACCTGTTCCGGCTTTTCCGGTTAAAAAAATATTGCGGTTGGTATGCTGTACAAAGTTGTTTGCGAGATCAAGTTGCGGGTTTTGCTGCATAAAACAATGATAAGAAATTTAGCAATAATATTAAAACGAAATTTTTTATTGTTTAAGGAAACTATAATTTTGATTGTCTATTGTTGTTATAATTCCTATCTTCAAATAAAAAAACAATGAAAACAGTTGAATTAGAAAATATAGTCTGGAAAGAAGGCAAATATCATGTAGCCAGATGTTTAAATGTTGAAGTTTCCAGCTTTGGCGAATCTAAAGAAGAAGCTTTAACTAATTTGCAGGAAGCTTTGGAATTGTATTTTGAAGATGAAGATTCAATTAATTTGGTATCTGTAGAATCTCCCGAAATCGTAGCAACTACTTTAAAATATGCCTAAACTTTACTCTTCCGATTATATTATCAAGATTTTAAAGAGTAAAGGTTTTAATATTATTTCACAACAAGGAAGTCATATTAAACTACGTAGATTTGGACGACCAACTTTAACAGCTATTGTTCCAGCAGGCCGAAAAGAAATGCCTATCGGAACATTTCGTTCAATTTTAAAACAAGCCGGATTATCTGAAAATGATTTCAAATAAACTTCTTCAACGCATTCTTCACCTGCGCCAAATATCCCGTTCCAAATAAATTCAAATGCAGCAGCAAAGGATATAAATTCCACAGATCAATCCTTTCCTGCCAATCATTTTGCAAAGGAAACACTTCCTGATAAGCCTGGTAAAAATCAGCACTAAAACCACCAAAAAGATGCGTCATGGCCAGGTCGAACTCCCGGAAACCATAACTTACGGCCGGATCAATTAAATAAGGTTTGCCTTCGCTGCTGATCAGGTAATTCCCGCTCCACAAATCGCCGTGGATCAAGGCTGGTTTTTCTTCGTCAAAAAGTCCGCCTAACTTTTGGTAAAGCTTTTCAAAATCAGACACCAATTTTAGGTCGATAAAAGAAGCATCGAAAGCCATCCTGACCATCGGCTGCAAGCGTTCTTCTGTAAAAAAAGCTGTCCAGGTTTGATGTTTTTGGTTGGATTGTGGCAGCGAACCCATGTAATTATCCTTTTCAAAACCAAAATCCGCAGCAGGGTTTTGGTGCATTTCGGCTAATTGAAAACCTGATTTTTGCATGGCGGCTTTTGTTTTCGGGCCGGTTTCGATGTTTTCGAGCAGCAAAAAACTTTGGTTTCCGGCAATTCCCGTTCCGGTTACGTTGGGCACGGCAATAGTTTTGGTTTGGCGGATGGCAGCCAAACCTTCTACTTCCAAAGCAAACATATCCGGAAATCTCTCAGCATCGTTCAGCTTTAAAATGAAGTGTCCGGCCGCGGTTTGCAAACGATAAACTTTGTTGATACTTCCGCCAGAAACGGGTTTTGCAGCGATGATACTGTTTTTATCGCCTAAATTTTGGTGCATTACCGATTCTATTTTCTGTTTTAAATCCTGTTCAAAAACTGCCATATAACCACTATAAAATCCACCCAAATAATCACAAAATTTTGTTCTTCTAAAACGTTATTTTTGCAGGATAAATGAAGCACATCCGCAATTTCTGTATCATCGCACACATTGATCATGGTAAAAGTACCCTGGCCGATCGGCTGCTCGAATATACCAATACCGTTACCAAACGCGAATCGCAGGCGCAACTGCTGGACGATATGGATTTGGAGCGCGAGCGTGGCATCACCATCAAAAGCCACGCTATCCAAATGGACTATGTTTTAGACGGTCAGCCATACGTTTTAAACCTGATCGACACGCCCGGACACGTTGATTTTTCGTACGAAGTTTCCCGTTCTATCGCCGCCTGCGAAGGTGCTTTGCTGATTGTCGATGCCTCACAAGGAATCCAGGCGCAAACGATTTCCAACTTATATCTGGCTTTGGAAAATGATTTGGAAATTATTCCGGTTTTGAATAAAATGGATTTGCCGGGCGCAATGCCGGAAGAAGTGAAAGACCAGATTGTGGATTTAATTGGCTGCAAACGCGAAGATATTCTGGCGGCCTCGGGCAAAACCGGACAGGGCGTGCACGAAATTTTGGAAGCAATTGTTGCACGCGTCCCGGCTCCTGTTGGCGATCCAACTGCACCTTTGCAGGCGTTGATTTTTGATTCGGTTTTTAACTCTTTCCGCGGCATTATTGCTTATTATAAGGTAGTTAATGGCGAAATCCGTAAAAATACCAAAGTGAAATTTATGGCCACCGGCAAAGAATATATTGCCGATGAAGTGGGAACGTTAAAACTGACGCAGGTGCCGAAAGACGTGATCAAAACCGGTGATGTCGGCTACATAATTTCGGGCATAAAAGAAGCACGCGAAGTTAAAGTTGGTGATACAATTACCCTAATTGAACGCCCGGCAGCCGAAGGCATACAAGGTTTTGAGGAAGTAAAACCAATGGTTTTTGCCGGGATTTATCCGGTTGATACGGATGATTTCGAAGAGCTGCGCGAAAGCATGGCCAAATTGCAGCTAAATGATGCTTCGCTGGTTTTTGAACCGGAATCATCAGCGGCTTTGGGTTTTGGTTTCCGCTGCGGTTTTTTGGGGATGCTGCACATGGAAATTATCCAGGAACGTTTGGAACGTGAGTTCGATATGACGGTAATTACCACCGTTCCCAACGTTTCTTATCTGGCTTACACTACCAAAGGCGATGAATTGCAGGTTCACAATCCTTCCGATTTGCCTGACCCAAGCAAATTGGATTTTGTGGAAGAACCATACATCAAAGCTAATATCATTACCAAATCGGAGTTTGTTGGTCCGGTAATGTCGCTTTGTATCCAGAAACGCGGAACGATCGTGAATCAATCTTACCTGACTGCCGATCGTGTGGAATTGATTTTTGAGCTGCCGATGGGCGAAATTGTATTTGATTTTTACGATAAATTGAAAACGATTTCCAAAGGTTACGCTTCTTTTGATTATACGCAGATCGGTTACCGTCAGTCGGATTTGGTGCGTTTGGATATTCGTTTAAACGGCGAACCGGTTGATGCTTTGTCTTCGCTGATCCACCGAAGCAATTCTTATGATTTTGGCAAGAAAATCTGCGAAAAACTGAAAGAACTGATCCCGCGCCAGCAGTTTGAAATTATTGTTCAGGCTTCTATCGGTGCTAAAATTATCGCCCGCGAAACCGTAAAAGCTTTACGTAAAGATGTAACCGCAAAATGTTATGGCGGCGATATTTCCCGTAAACGCAAACTTTTGGAAAAACAGAAAAAAGGTAAAAAACGGATGCGCCAGGTGGGTAATGTGGAAATTCCACAATCCGCATTTATGGCGGTTTTGAAATTAGATTGATAAAAGAAGTATATTTATCAATAATTATGATTGTAGATTTAAAAAATATTGGTGCAATAAGCCACTCAGAAATTGATCTTTCTAAAGATTTAATTATACTATCTGGACCAAACAATACTGGTAAAACTTATATAGCTTATACCTTGTACGCTATTTACAAATTTACAAGGGAGTTTGATGAGTTGACCTTAATGGGTAGTAATGTTGTAAATACATTATTAGAAAAAAATATTGAATTGTTATTACACGATGGGAAAGTATCAATCAAATTAAAAAACGAAATAATATTAGCAATAATTGAGGAAGTTTTCGAAGGAGTTGTAAGTTATCTACCAAATGTGTTTGCCAGTGATGAAAAGTTTTTCTCTGAAGCAAAAATAAAACTGCAGATTCCAAATAAATTTATTTCAGATTTTATTGATCATCTTCAAATAAAATCTAGCTTTAAATTTCCTGGTAATATAATTATCCAAATTCAAAAAGATCAAAACAACGACGAAATTGACTTTTTTTACAGTGTAGATACAAAGACGGAACGAACAAGCAATAGTCGAATTATTTTACAAATTAGGTACATTATTGCACAAAAAATTACTGAAAGCATTTTAAATGCCATGTTTAATAACGTTTATATTACTCCTACAGAAAGAACGGCTATAAATTTATTCAGTAAAGAACTTTCTGTTAAAAGAAATGAAATTGTTGATCGTTTATTAGAATATAAAACAAATAAAGCTCAAAATAATCTTTTAAGAGAAGTTCAAAGATATCCTTTACCAATACGAGATAGTTTAGCAATTGCCGAAGATTTAGCTAACCTTCAAAAAAGCAAAAGTGATTATAATTTTATTGCTGATAAAATCGAAAAAGAGATTCTAAAAGGGAAAATTACTGTTTCTAAAGATGGTGATGTCTTATTCAATCCTTCAAAATCTAATATTAAAAATCTTAATATACATTTATCGGCTTCTGTTGTAAAATCATTATCTAATTTAGTTTTCTACTTTAGACATTTAGCTCAACATAATGATTTTATAATTATTGATGAGCCAGAATTAAACTTGCATCCTGACAATCAAATAATTATGGCTAGGTTAATTGCAGAAATTGTTAATAATGGATTTAAAGTATTAATAAGCACACACAGTGATTACATAGTCAAAGAACTTAATAATCTAATTAGAATAAATCATGGCAGTGATGAGATCAAAGATAAATTAATGTCGTTGTATGGATATTCTGAGAATAATTTATTAAGAAAAGAACAAATTGGTGTTTATTTATTTAAGGACAAAAAATCTCAGAATATTCCTGTAGATGACTTAGGATTTGAAGTATCTACCATAGAAAAAGAAAATAGTATTTTAGCTGAGGCATCAGAAAGAATTTATTTTGAAGTGTTTGAAAAATGATACTCAATAAAATTCAAAATATAATTTATAGTTCATTTCAAACAAACGTAAAGGGTAGAAAATTTACTCTAAAAGAATCGTCTAAAAGTGCCAAATGTATAACTGCAAAATTTGAAGCAGAAGGTGACTATATAGTTTTCAAGTTCGATCAAGCTATAAAAAGAAATGGAATTAAAATTCAAACATTGATCCCTTTTCTTGAAGATGGTAACTCTCAGTGTATCTGTGATTATTTGATATTTTACCTTAAACCTAACGGTTCTTTATTTGCTGTAATTTGTAATATGAAATCAGTAAATAAGAGTAATAATATAGAACAAATAAATGCTGGAAAAATACTTGCAAACTTCATCTTTGAAACTGCTAAAAGGATAAATCCATTAGAATTCGAAAATGTAAGCTTAAATACTACACAAGTTCTTTTCTCTTATAAAAATCTTTATCAAGGCGGTAAGAACAATCAATCTGGCATTATCAACTTAGTTTCTAACTCTGAAATTAGTCAAACATTTATTTTTGAACACAAGTGTAAATAATACATGCAACTCCTCGACGGCAAATACATCTCCGAAAAACTGAAAACAGAAATTGCACAAGAAGCTGCTGAGGTTTTAACGCAAACCGGTCGTAAACCACATTTGGTAGCGGTTTTGGTTGGACATGATGGCGGCAGCGAAACTTACGTGGCCAGCAAAATGCGCAACTGCGAAAAGGTTGGTTTCCAATCTTCATTGGTGCGTTATGAAGATGACGTAAGCGAAGAAGAATTGCTGGAAAAAGTTGCCGAATTGAATGCAGATGCCGGCATCGACGGAATCATTGTACAATTGCCTTTGCCCAAACACATCGACCCGGAAAAAGTAACCGAAAAAATTGACCATCGCAAAGATGTAGATGGTTTTCATCCGTTAAATCTTGGAAGAATGCAGCGTAACTTGCCTTCTTTTATTCCGGCTACGCCTTATGGGATTATGTTGATGTTGCAGGAATACGGCATCCAAACTTCCGGAAAACATTGCGTGGTGGTTGGCCGAAGCAATATTGTAGGTTCGCCAATGAGTATTTTAATGGCGCGAAATGCCAATCCCGGAAACTGCACCGTTACCATTTGCCACAGCCGCACGCCGGATATTAAAAAATACACTTTAGAAGCTGATATTTTGATCGTTGCTATCGGCAAAAAGAATTTTATTACGGCAGATATGGTGAAAAACGGCGTAATTGTGATCGATGTTGGCATGAATAGGGAAACTTCAACCCAAACCAAATCCGGCTACAAACTTTATGGTGATGTGGATTTTGAAAAAGTGGCACCAAAAGCTTCCTGGATTACACCGGTTCCGGGCGGCGTTGGTTTGATGACAATTATCGGGTTGCTTAAAAACACACTTGCCGCAGCACGAAAAGAGGTTTATCCTTAAAAATAGGTGGTAAAAGAAGCATTCATCTTGAATAGATTTCCGCTGTATATAACCAACATAAAGGGCCGTTTGCAAGATCGGCACTTTTAAGGTAGCCACCCAAGCGTGGTGGGTTGAATGCCGCCCGGAGGCGATCCGGCATTCTTGAATTTTTGGTTCTTTTGTTTCAAGACAAAAGAACGAAACAGCCAGCAACCGCAGGTTTGCTTTTATCAACCATGCTTCTTTTAGCATATATTTTTTGATCAGGAACTGCGTTCCCTCTTCTATTTCTTTTTCCTTGATGAAAAAGAAACAAAAAATCAAGGCAAACCCGATCGCCTCCGGGCGTTTTGCCGGGCAGCCGCACCTGAGTGGTTATCTGTCCTGCGGCTTTGCAAACTTCATAATTGCAAAATCAAAAAATAGGTGATAAAAGAAGCATCTGGCAAAAATAAAGAGCCGTCATAAAGATCAGCTGTGAAAGGCAGTGTGCAAAGTAGCCACCCAGGCGCGCTGGGAAGAATGCCGCCCGGAGGCGATACGGCATTCTTGAATTTTTGGTTCTTTTTGTTTCAAGACAAAAGAACGTAAAACCAAGCAACCGCAGGTTGGTTAAACCGAACATGCTTCTTTTATCATATATTTTTTGAAGTATGTTCAAAAAATATATTAATATTCTACTTTCAAATTCATCAGCTTTGGCGTTTTTATTATCTCCCCTAAAGTGCTGTTTAAAGTGAGCGTTTTTTTATCCGCAGAAAGCTTTGCCCGCACATTTCCGGTTTTTTTGACCGGCCGCGGGAAACGCATCAGCACGCTGTAAGGCATCTCGATCAATGCCGCTTTGGCCATACTGTACATTGCTTCGTTTTGCCGGAAATACTGCCGGAATTTTACCGTATCGATCTGGCGCGAAAACTTTTTGCCACTGATGTCGTAATCAAAATAATCTTCGTTAATGCCCATCCCGCCGCTGCTTGCGCCGGTTTGCATCACCTGCGGATCGCTGATCAATTGTCCGATTTTTTGCTGCTGTGCCAGTTTAGAAACATGCGTTAAAAAATATTTTACTTCTTTGGCACTTTTGGCTTCGTACTGCACGTTAACCTGCATCTGGCTGTTTTTCAGGTTCATTTTAAGGTGCAGCAGCGTTGCCCGCGCCAAATCAACCTGGTCGTTGCTCAGCTTTTTGCGTTCGGCAGCGGTCAAATCACTGTAGAAATTAATGGCAGTGTCTTTTTGCATCAGGTAAGATGGCGTTTGTTTTACAGAATCGGGCAGCAGGTTGGAAAGCACCGAAACCGCCCTGCCCATGTTAAACCGATAATCAATTTTGCAGGCACCGCCTTTTTGAAAAACGTAATGTTCCTCCACGTTCACACACGAAGAAAATACCGATAAAAGAAGCATCAGCAAAGGAAAATAGAGTTTTTTCATGCAAACAGTTTTTGGGGCGGTACAAATATGCGGTATTTATTAAACTGAATGTCAGGAAATTTAATCGCCAAAAACCAATACCGCCCGATTGCTTATATTTGCCGCTTGGAACTTACATCAGCACAACCGGCAGCGGGCACCATGCTTCCTTTAATGGAAGAATTTTATACTATTCAGGGTGAGGGCTTTAACACTGGCAAAGCGGCATATTTTATCCGCTTGGGCGGATGCGATGTAGGTTGCCCCTGGTGCGATGTGAAGGAAAGCTGGGATGCCGATAAACACCCGATGACGGCGGCCGATACGATTGTGGCAAACGCCAAAAAATACCCGGCAAATGCAGTAGTGATCACCGGTGGCGAACCGCTGATCTACAATTTGAATTACCTGACTTCGGAATTGCAGAAAGCAGGCGTCAAAACTTTTATAGAAACTTCCGGTGCGTACCCGATTTCCGGTTTTTGGGATTGGATCTGCCTTTCGCCCAAAAAATTTAAAGCACCAACGCCTTCAGTTTTAGCTGCTGCGGATGAACTGAAAGTGATCGTTTTTAACCAATCCGATTTTAAATGGGCTGAAGAACATGCTGCTTTAGTTTCTGCGGATTGCAAATTGTATCTGCAGCCCGAATGGTCAAGAGCTGCAATTGTTACGCCGCTGATTGTAGATTACGTGATGCAAAACCCGAAATGGGAAGTTTCGCTGCAAACGCATAAATATTTAAACATTCCGTAAAGAAATTTCTAACTTGGTTTCGTATAAAGCTTTGCTATGCGATACCTGTGGACACTTCTTTTATGCGTACTTTTTTCACTTGGCCTTAATTTTTCTGTTTTTGCGCAAAAGCAATATTCCACCAACAACAAAGAAGCGATTAAATTCTATGCTTTAGCCAACGAAAGCATTGATTATCAGCAATATGACCAGGCAATTACGCAATTAAAACAATCCATCGCGGCCGATGAACAGTTTGCCGAAGCGCATAACCAGCTGGGCAACGTTTATCGTTACAAACACCGTTATGCCGAAGCTTTTACCGAATTTACACGCACCATCGCCCTCAACCCAAACTACAACCGCGCCGTTTATTTGAATTTAGGCGATGTAAGCATTATGCTGGGAAAATACAGCGAAGCCAAAAACGTTTTGCAGCAATATCTGGCTTTTAACGAGGTTTTGCCGAAAGACCGCGCCACGGCAAAAAAGCTGATAACTGATTGCGATTTTAGCTTGCAGGCCGTTCAGCATCCGGTTGATTTTAAGCCGGTCAACCTCGGAAACGGGATCAATTCCCCTGCTGATGAATATTTGCCCAGCGTTACTGCGGATGAAAGCACGCTGATTTTTACCCGAAAAATTGGCAATAATGAGGATTTTTATCAGAGCAAAAAGCAAAACGGACAATGGGCAGATGCCGCCGGTTTGAGCAACAAAATTAACACGCCGGATTTTAACGAAGGTGCCCAATCGCTTACGCAAGATGGTCAGTATCTGTTTTTTACGGGCTGCAACCGACCGGATGGTTTGGGAAGATGCGACATATTTTTATCCCATAAAAACAGTACCGACTGGGATAAACCATTTAACTTGGGCGAACCGATCAATACGCCCGGCTGGGAATCGCAGCCTTCCATCAGTGCAGATGGCCGCACGCTTTATTTTGTGAGTTTGCGCAAAGGCGGTTATGGCGGATACGACATCTGGAAATCGCATTTAACCGATAAAGGTTGGGGCGAACCGGAAAACCTGGGCCCCAACATCAACACGCTCTACGATGAGCAGTCGCCGTTTATCCACCCGGACGATCAAACGCTGTATTTCAATTCCAATGGCTGGCCGGGTTTGGGCGGAAAAGATTTGTTTTTGAGCCGGAAAGACCAGAACGGCAACTGGCAAAAACCGGAAAACCTGGGTTATCCCATCAATTCCGGCGGTGATGAAAACGGCTTAACGCTCACGGCCAATGGCAGTTATGCGTTCTTCTCGTCCAACAATTTAAAAGGTGCAGGCGGCTATGATATTTATACTTTCGAGCTGCCCGAAAAGCTGCGGCCAACCGTGGTTACGTATGTAAAAGGTACGGTAAAAGATGCACAAACTAAGCAAGCCATTGATGCCGATGTGCAGATTGTGGATTTGAAAACCAACCAAACGATTTTTAAGAATGTAAACGCTTTAAACCAGGGACAATTTTTGGCAACGCTCCCGATAGGAAAAGATTATGGTTTAAATATCTCCAGGCCGGGTTATTTGTTTTATTCTGAAAATTTCTCGCTGAGCAAACAAAAAAACGATAAGCCATTTGTAATTGATGTGGCTTTGCAGGCGATAGAAGCCGGCAAAAAATCAGTTTTACGCAACATTTTTTTTGACACCAATAAGTTTACGCTGAAGCCGGAATCCAAATCGGAACTGGAAAAACTGATTGCTTTTTTAAACCTCAACCCAAAAGTTGCTATTGAGGTTTCGGGTTTTACAGATAACGTGGGCGATGCAAAATCAAACCAGCTGCTGTCGGAAAACCGGGCAAAAGCGGTGTATCAGTATTTGCTCGCCAATAAAGTTTCGCCCGCAAAACTAACTTTTAAAGGTTACGGTGCCATGCAGTTTATCGCCCCAAACACGACCGAAGAAGGCCGTGGCCGGAACAGAAGGACGGAATTTAAGATTGTTTCTTTTTAAAAGGAAATGGATTGGATTGAGGCTTCTTTTACGATACATTTTTTGATCAGGAACTGCGTTCCCTTTTCTCTTTCTTTTTCCTTGATGAAAAAGAAACAAAAAATCAAGGCAAACCCGATCGCCTCCGGGCGTTTTGCCGGGCAGCCGCACCTGGGTGGTTACCTGTCCTGCGGCTCTGTATAGTTTTTAAAAAAGTAAAAAAATAGATGATAAAAGAAGCATCTGCCTGCCAAATTTATACCTATAAAAACAGCATTAAATGCTACTTTTAGCTGCTATCCGAATACCATGTCTAAAAACGCTTATCAGCCAATATTACAACAATCTTGACCGCGCCTTACAATTTGGCAAATCCAGCACCGAAACCGCCATCCACAACCATTTTTGGATATTGCTGAACGAATACGCCACTGTTTGACGGGCCCTAAAACAAGTTCAGGAGACAGCAGGCCGTATGCCCAACAATGTTTTTACGTGCGCTCTACAGTGCCATTAACTTTTAAGCGGATAATTTCCATATTGTCCAAACCTTCGTTATCAACTACTTTTACCGCAATATTGTGGATGCCCGGTTTAAACTTGTGCCGTTGCGTGCCTTGTTTATCAATGATCACATCGGGTTTAAAACCTTTTTCTGCCTGATAATTAAAATCCCAGGTAAAAAATTCAATACCTGCAACGCTGTGGCCGCTTGCTACAAATTCAATTTCACGGACGTTGTTTTTATCCCTTCCGGCTTCGTTTACTTGTACCGTTAAGGTTGGTTTTTTGGCAATCGGCACAATGTCTTCCACTTTTATCAATTCTATAATTACATCTTCCTGATTGTGTAAACGCGCAACTTCCTGTATCGCACCTTTGCCAAAGGAAAACGCGATGATAAAACCAACCGGCTTTTTCGCTGCTTTATTTTTTTCAAAAAGTGCTTTGTCGTAACGTTTTACGGCGGAAAGAAAATTATCAACCACGTTTCGGCCGATGTTGTCGCTGCGCTTTACTTGTATGGGCGTATTGTCTTTTGTTTTTCCATCCAAACCCAAATCATTGCGTTGTTTGGAATTGCTGGTGCCGCCATATTGGGAAACGATCCAAGTTTCAAATTCAAAAGCATCTTTGTACCGAAGTGTATCATAATCATACTTATGCAATTGCACGATAAAAGGTTTGCTGAACAAATCCTGCTGCACGTTTAAGCGGAACTCGGTTACTTTTACAGCTTGTACGGATTGATCAATCCCAACCCAACGACGGTTAAATTTATCTGCAACGGCAACGGTTGTACCGCCACCAACAAAAGGATCGAGAATTAGATCATTTTCGTTGGAACCTAATTCTATAATTCGTTTTAGTAATGCTTCTGGTTTTTGTGTTGGATAACCAATTCTTTCTATTGTTTGAGATTGTACATTACCTATGTCAGTCCAAATATTACTTAATAGATTGCCTTTTTGTTCGTTTAAATATCTTTTTAGTCTTGGTCTTTTAGAAAAATCAAAACTTTCATTAGCTCCAATTGGATAATATATTCTTCCTTCATCATGTAATTTTTGCATTGTAGCTTTTTCATAACGCCATCCTTTAGGTGGATATGGAAAACCTTGCCACTCGTACATCATATTAGGCCGAGGATTTGGACTTGCCATATCTGCGAGCGAATAAACACCGCGGCCATCGTTATCATCTGATTTGAAAAAACTTTCTTTATAATCATCACTATGGTTTCCATAAATAGGATTATGAGTGTACTTGTCTGATTTTGTATAGTACCAAATTGTATCAGTAAGTACAGCCAATTTTTTCTTAGCATCATTATGTGAATTATGACGTTGCCAAATAATTTCTGCTTTAAAATTTTGATAACCAAAAATCTTATCCAAAATCTCAACTCTGATATAAGCGTTGGCGTGCCAATCACAATGCAAAAAGATGGAACCGGTTGGTTTCAATATCCGGTGCATTTCGATCACACGTTCTTTTAACCAGGAAATATAATGATCGATGCCGCCGCTAAAACGGTCTTCAAAACTGCGCACTTCGCCGCTGTCGCCCCAAATCACTTCGTAAGTGCGGTTACTAAAAAACGGCGGGTCGAGGTAAATCAAGTTTATGGTTTCGCTTTCAAGCTGCTTCAGTATTTCTAAATTATCGCCAAGTATCAATTTGTTCACCGCTTCCATTATCCGTATTGGTTGTTTAGCCAATTGCTAAACCTATATAAATCCAGCGATTAAACAAAAAAGTATGCTAAAAACAGCATGTGGCAAATCGGGCTTGATTATCTAAATAAATTTAGATAATCCTGGAAAACATATAATCTCCCGCGTTGTCCGCCGGTTATTTCTTCAAATATTTTTAATTTTTCGAGGTCGTCTGCAAGTTTATAAGCGGATGCTGCAGATAAACCGGTTATCTTTCCAATCATGGCAGAATTGACAATTGGTTTTTGATATAAATAATTGAGCACTTTTTGCGCGTTCAATGCCCGGCTGCCTAAAGAAGCTATTTTTGCTTCTGTTTTTTTCTGTAGTTGTAGTATTTGGTCGAAAGTTTGAATTCCGCTACGTGCAGTTTCAGTAACACCAACTAAAAAGAATTTAAACCAGCGCGAAATGTCGTTTTTCTCTCTGGCGCGCATCAAGTTATCATAATACAGGGTTCTGTTTTTTTCAAAAAAATCCGACAGGTACAAAATAGGTTTTTTTAAAATTCCTTTTGAAACCAAATATAAGGTGATAAATAAGCGGCCAATCCTGCCATTACCATCTAAAAACGGATGGATGGTTTCAAACTGGTAATGAATTAAAGCAATTTTTAAGATTTCCGGTAAAAATATGGTTTCGTTATGGGCAAACATTTCGATATCGCTCATTAAATCGGCAATACTTGTATGCACCGGCGGTACAAATACAGCATCGCTAATGGTTGCACCTCCAATCCAATTCTGGCTTGTTCTAAAGTTTCCCGGTTGTTTTTGTTCGCCACGTACACCTTGGAGCAATATTCCGTGTGTGTCTTTGATCAATCTGGAAGAAAAAGGAAGTGTTTCCAAACGCTCAATGCCATAATTCATGGCCTGGATATAATTTTGTACTTCGTCCCAATCATCACGCTTATCCAACGGCACATCTTCTTTAGCCAAAAGGGCTTCTTCCATGTTGGTTTGCGTGCCTTCAATTTTGCTGGATTGCGTAGCCTCTTTAGTAACATGCATTTGTATAAACAAATTCAGGTTAGGGATGTAATCAGAAAACATGTCCAATCGGCCTAATTCCCGGTCTGCTTTACTTAGCAAACTGATAATTTCCATATCTTCTAATTTCCAATCCCGATTAATCAGATTAGGCTGAAAACTTTTGTAATAACCTTGATTGGTATATAATCCTGCTTTAAATGATTTCATTATTCTTATAAACTAAAATAAAGATACGCCTTATTTTAGTTTTCGGCCAAAAACTAAAATAAGGACCGACGCTATTTTAGTTTTGCTCCGTTTTCTAAAATAAGGTTTTTGCAAATTTCCGATTACAATCCAAATGCTTCCGCATAATTTGATAGCTTAGGGTTTCTAAAATATTTTCTCTTTACATGAAAAAACGGATACTGTTTTTATCGATACTTTTTTGGGCAAACGGCTTGATGGCACAAAAAATACAGTCGCCGGCAGAGTTTTTAGGTTACAAATTAGGCGATCAGTTTACGCAGCACGAGCGCATTGTAGCTTATTTCAGGTACATCGCCCAAACTTCCAAAAACGTAAAACTGACGCAGTACGGAACGACGAGTGAAGGCCGCCCGCTGCTAACGGCTTTTATTGCTTCGGATGAAAATATTGGAAAATTAGAAGAAATCCGCCAGAATAATTTGAAGTTGGCGGGTCTGGAAAACGGACAAGGCAGCACCAATACACCGGGAATTGTGTGGCTCGGTTACAACGTCCATGGCAACGAGCCAAGCCCAAGCGAAGCGGCCATGGAAACGCTTTTTGAACTGGCTGATCCATCCGATGCCAAAACAAAAAACTGGTTAAAAAACGTGGTTGTGGTGATTGACCCATGCCAGAACCCGGACGGCCGCGAGCGTTATGTTAACTTTTACAACCCGGTACATACCATTCCGCCGGATGCCGACCCCGCCGCACGCGAACACCGCGAACCCTGGCCGGGCGGCCGCTACAATCATTATTATTTTGACATGAACCGCGATTGGGCCTGGCAAACACAAAAAGAATCGCAGGAAAAACTGGCCAATTACAACAAATGGCTGCCGCAGGTGCATGTGGATTTCCATGAGCAGGGCTACAATGCGCCGTATTATTTTGCGCCTGCCGCCGAGCCTCTTCACCGCGATATTACGCCCTGGCAGCGCGAATTCCAGGTAATGGTGGGGAAAAACAACGCCAAATATTTTGATCAAAATGGCTGGCTTTACTTTACCAAATATGAGTTTGACCTGCTGTACCCGTCTTACGGCGATACTTATCCGCTGTACAACGGCTCCATCGGGATGACGTTTGAGCAAGGCGGAATCAGTGCTGGTTTGGCGGTAAAAACTTCTTCCGGTGATACGCTGACTTTGGCTGATCGTGTGGCGCATCACCTGGCAACAAGTTTGAGCACGGTGGAGATTTCTTCGAAAAACGCCCAAAAACTGATGCAGCATTTTAAAGAATTTTATGATAAGGCCAGGAACAATCCGCCGGGCGATTTCAAAACTTACGTGATCAAAAATGAAAATCCGGATAAGCTGAAAGCACTGGCAAAATTGTTCGATAAAAACAGCATCCGTTATGGTTTTGGCGGAAACGGGCCGGTCAGCGGTTTTAATTATTTCAGCGGAAAAACAGAAAAAACGAATATTGATGCCGGTGATATGATCGTAAACGCCGCGCAGCCAAAAGGCATTTTGCTGCACGTTTTGATGGAGCCGAAAACGTTTATGAGCGATTCTGCCACGTATGATATTACTGCCTGGAGTTTGCCTTACGTGTACGGACTGAAAACTTATGGCCTAAAAGAAGCATTGAAACCGGCATCCCTCAACCCAAAAACCATCGAAAATAATTATGTGGCAACCAGCGGAACGTACGCTTATCTATCCGAATGGAAATCAATGGAAGATGTAAAATTTTTGGCGGCACTGCTTAAAAATAAAGTAAAAGTGCGCTTTACAGAACAAAACTTTTCTGCTTCGGGGAAAACGTTTGCGCCGGGTTCGCTCATCATCACCAAAGCCGGAAATGGCGGACTGAAACAGTTTGACAACGTAGTTTTATCCGCGGCAAAAACCTTCGGCCGTACTTTAACGCCGCTTACTTCGGGCTTTGTGGAAAAGGGAAATGATTTAGGTTCGGGATACGTGCACGTCATCAATCCGCCAAAAATTATGATAGCCAGCGGAGACGATGTTTCGGCTTCTGCCCTGGGCGAGGTTTGGTTTTATTTTGAAAAAGAACTGCATTATCCGGTCACGCTGATCAACACCAAAGATTTAAACCGTGTAAAATGGACGGATTTTGACGTGGCCATTTTTCCGGATGGTTTTTACAATGATCTGCCTGCCGATGAGCTGCAAAACTGGGTAAGCAAAGGCGGAAAACTGATTTTGATGGAAAATGCCGTTGCAAAAATGAGCGGTAAAAAAAGCTTTTCCATCAAATTAAAAGAAGACAAAAAAACGGAAACAGACGTAAAAAACACCGATAAAAGAAGCATTTACGCAAACATAAAACCGTACGGAGACCGCGAGCGCACGGACATCAGTAATAATGTTGCCGGTGCCATTTACAAAGTGGACTTAGACAACACCCATCCGCTGGGTTTTGGTTACCCTGATTATTACTTCACCTCAAAACAAGACGATAAACTGTACAATTTTTTAGAGGATGGCTGGAACGTTGGCACCATCCGCAAAGGCGGTTACGTGGCCGGTTTTGCAGGACAAAAAGCCAAGGCGCGTTTGCAGGACGGTTTACTATTCGGTGTGCAAAATACGGGCCGCGGCGCAGTTATTTACCTGGCCGACGATCCGCTTTTCCGCAGCTTTTGGGAAAACGGAAAATTGTTGTTTGGCAATGCTGTTTTTATGGTGCAATAATTAGCCGCCGCTTTTTACCCGGTTTTTTTCGTCGTCCGCGCCGCTTTTGTGGCGGCGTGCCGGTGCCAGTTTGCTGTTGCCAAAATTGTAGGTCAGCGTAAGCAAGGCCACGCGCGAATCTCGCTTTTGGTAAATATTGATGTTGGTATTGGTATAATTGCTGCTGAGGTTGTTGGTGCGTGTGTTAAAAATATCGCTCACCGAAAATTTTGCGTTCAGTTTTTTGTTGAGGAAAGTTTTGCTCAAACCGGCATCAACCGCATATTGTGGCCTGATGTTGAAAACACCGTAAACCAATGGCGATTGATAATCCCCGGAAAGTTCTGCTTTAAAACCATTACCAATTATAAATGTGTTTAAAGCTTTGGCCTGAAAAGCCGCTTTCCCTCGGCTTAAACTGGCACCAAGCAACGAATCAGACTTAAAACCTAAGTAAAAACCGTTGAAATTTAAGTTGCCCGTCCACCATTTGGCAAAGGTAAAAGGCGCATTAATGTTGATGTTATAAGCGTTTTGCGTTTGCAGGTTCAGTTGTGTATCGTAGGATGCTTTGTTTACCGTTTGGATCACTTCAGTAATCACATCTGTGGTGCGGCTATAGCCCAAACTCAGGTTAATGGTTTTGTTGTAAGTATAGCTCAGCTCGAAAGATTGCGTGTACTGCGGTTTTAAAAACGGGTTTCCCTGGCTGTACGTGTATTGATCTAAATAATAAACAAACGGGTTCAGGTTATCATAACTCGGCCGGTCAATCCTGCGACTGTAATTAAAACCGATGTCGTTTTTGGCGTTGATGCTTTCCTGCAAAAACAAACTCGGGAAAAAGTTCAGATAACTGCGGTCAACCACCTGGTTTCTGGTGATTAAATTTCCGTTGGAACTGGTATTTTCTGCCCGTAAACCAACCTGTACCGAAAGTTTTTTGAACGTATGGCTTAAATTCAAATAAGCCGCGCTGATTTTTTCGGTATAAACAAAGCGGTTGCTGCGCGTGGTATCGTTAACATAACCGCTGCTGCCGGCCAGTTTTTGCGCCTGCAGATCGTTGTCGGTTTTAACATCGCTCAGTTTGATGCCCGCTTCCAGTTTGCCAATTTTTTTCAGGTTTTTGGTATAATCTGCCTTGCCGGTTTTAATGGTGATGACGGATGGCGTTTGGTTGCGCAACAATAACGGCGTACGCTGCACGTTTCCGTCACTCAAAAAGAAATCCGTATTGTATTGCGCGACGTTATTGTTGTTGAATTTTGAGTAATCCAGATCGATCGCCAGTTCCTGCCCGGAAGTATCCAGCTGCAAACGATCGTTTAAATTAAAAGCAAAATTTTTAAACGTTTGATGCAGCTCAGAATACGTTTTCTGCACAGAATCTGTAACACCTTCCTGCGCACCAATCAGCGTGTTAGCCGTGTTAATGTCCTGTTCGCCATTAAAATAACCGTTTATCAAAAAGCCGATGGTGTGTTTTTTGGTGATGTCGTAATCCGTGCCAAAGCGGTAATTATTGTAATAATTGGTTTGGGGCATAAACGTTTTCTGGCTGAAATAAGTGGTATTGTTTCCGCTGCCCACCACACGGTCAATGTTCAGGTTGTTATATCTTTTGTTGTCGCCATGATTGTAGGAACCGAAAAAGTTGAATTTTCCTTCTTTATGGTTTAACGTAAGCGATTGGCTAGTTCTGGGGTAAGCACCGTAACCGCCGGCCAAAATCAGACTGCCGTTGGTGCCCGAAGCCCGGTTTTTCTTCATTTTAATATTGATGATACCCGAATTTCCGGCCGCATCGTATTTTGCGGAAGGATTGGTGATCAGTTCGATAGACTGGATCGAATTGCCATCCGTAGAACGCAGCAGCGTGGCCAGCTGCGCCGACGAAAGATACGTAAGCTTGCCGTCGATCATCACCGTAACGCCTTGTTTGCCTTTCAGGCTGATGTTGTCGTCTTTGTCCAGCGTAACGCCCGGTGCTTTTTGCAAAATTTCCAGCGCATTGTTTCCGGCCGCCAGCACGCTATTGGCTACATTTAATACCGTTTTATCAATTTGATGCTCGATCAAAGGTTTTTGCGCAACCACAGAAACGCCTTTTAATTGCTGCGTGGTAGCCGTCATCACCAGTTTTTCTATGGTAAAAACAGCATGGCCATCGCTGATGGTAACTGGTTGAGAAAAAGCTTTCTTGTAATTGATGACCGTGGCCGAAACCAGATAACTACCGGCCGCAACATTAGCAAATTGATAGTGGCCTTTATCATCCGTTAATGCGCCTTTTACTAAAGTAGAATCTTTGGTTTTAAGCAGCGTTACCGTGGCATAATCCAGCGGTTTTTGTTGTGCATCAACCACAAAACCGCTGATTTGTCCGTTTCTGGTTTGGGCTGATATTCCTTCAGCCCAAAAAATAGTGGATAAAAGAAGCATGGTCAAGGTAAAAAGGTGTTTCATTTTGATAAAATTTTAGACAAAACCATCACGGCCAAGAGAAATCCTCCTTCTTAAAAGCGGTTCAGATAATGCTTTTCAGTAAAAAAATCCCGGGCGTTTTGCCCGGGACCCGTTTTGTTTATGTGCGGGGTTTTGTATTAAGATGCACAAACCACAGGAAAAGTTACAGCGTTTGGCAAATTTTTATCCGATAAAACAAGCATTATTGTTGATGGTCTTTTTCCTGCACTTTTTTAAGGCAGACCAAGCCGTTTTCGGTCATTTTAAAGCGGGCAAATCTTCTGCCTTGCTGGTTCTGGTCTTCGTAGCAATCGTACAAATCCACATCATTCAATATATAATCCAGGCTTTCATCAATTGTAACAACCGAATTTAAGGGCAATTTCAGCGTAACATCCACCTTTTGATCGTGCCACAAAACCCGGTTTGCCGGTATAAGTTTACGATCAAACCTTATGACAGAATCCTGCTGTGTAAAATGATAAGTGGCGTTCCGTGCGTTGCGCAGCGCATCCTGATAATTTGCCCCTTTGGCACGATAGGAAGCTACTACGGCCGGAAATTCGGTTTCGCTTTTTTCGATGTGCAGGCGCACGTTTTCCGGACTTAAATCGGTATCGTTTTCATCGTTCGTGTTCACGATAATATCGTTTGCAAAATCATTTTTTTTAATGCCCAACGTTGCGCTGTCTTCCTTGGTCAGTATTTTTGCGTTGTTTATGCTGAGGAAATAATTTTGCCCGCCGGTTTGCATGACATCGGTTTTTTGGCTGAAACTGGCTTCGTACCTAAAATCTTCGGCAATTTTGGTGGCATAAAAAGCAACGGTACTCAAAGCAGCGATCCAGCCGATCAATAATATAAAACCCACACCTCTGCCAAACACGTCCCTGGAAAAAACAACGCGCACCGTAAACAAAATCAGGGCAAGCAGCGGGATGGCGCAAACCAAAAACCCGCACACGTACAAAAGGTTGCTAAACTCGTAATTGACCAGGTTAAACGGAGAAAAACCGTGCACAAACATGGATTTATTGGCCGAAAAAACCACAATTGCCACCAGTAAAGCAATCATGGCGAACGCACAAACCAGGCAAAACAACACGGCAATTACTTTTAAAATGATTTTACCGCCTCCGTTTAAAAAGCGTTTCAGGAGCAAAAAAAATTCGCCCACAAAATCGCGTATCTTGTATAAAAACGGCTTGGCTTCGCGGTTGGCGTTGGATAAAGATTGGCGCAGGTTTTTAACTTCTTCATCAAAATTACGCTTAAAACCCTGCAAATCAGTTTTTTCGCCTTTCATGGCCATGCGTTCGGCACGGGTGTTGGCACGCGGGATAATTGCCCACAAAATAATATAAATCAGGAAACCGCTGCCAGCACCAAAAATACCAAACACAAAGGCCAGCCTGATCCAAATCGGCTCTACGCCAAAATAATTGGCAATACCGGCCGCCACGCCGCCAATTAAATGATCTTCCGGATCCCGGAACAGGCGGCGTTCGGTTTGATTGTCTGAAAAAACAGTGCTAAAAGAAGCATCGTCCGTGGTTTCGGTAGAGAAATCCTCCAGCGTGCCCATCTGCGCAATCACGGCCGTTACATCCGAAGTGAAAATAACCTGTTTGCCTTCGTTTTTAAGTATTTCGCCAAACATTTCGGCCAGGCGGTTTTCAATATCGGTGGTAATTTCATGGCTGTCGCTGCTGGCCGCAAAATGCCTTTTGATGCCCGTCATGTAGTTTTTCAGGATTTCGTAAGCATCTTCCTCAATATGGAAAATGATGCCGTTTATATTGATAATGATGGTTTTGTTCATGATAAAGATGAGTTGTAAAGGTTTATGGCTTTTTTTTCAGGGAGATTTCTACGGCGAACGATAATTCATGCCAGGTTTTTTCCAGCTGCTGCAGCAGCACCGAGCCTTCGGGCGTAAGCTGGTAGTATTTCCGCGGCGGCCCGGAAGTGGATTCTACCCAGTTGTAACTTAACAAACCGTTGTTTTTAAGCCGGGTAAGCAGCGGGTACAACGTTCCTTCTACCACCAGCAGCTTAGCCGTTTTCAGTTCGGCAATAATATCCGAAGCATAAATTTCCCCGCGGGAAATAATGGCCAGGATACAATATTCCAGTATGCCCTTGCGCATTTGGGTTTGCGTGTTTTCCAAAATCATACTACAAAGATATATGTTTAAGATTGTATTATGCAATACAAGGTACTAAATTTATAAAATTTTTATTTTTAAAAACTTATATGTATGGCAAAATCCTGTTTATCAGGCTTTTACGAATTATCAAGTTTTTGACAGGGCAATTTTTTACAAAAAAAAATCCCAGATAGAAAAATTTATTATATTTTCAGCATTATTTAACTAATAAAAAACGCATGAGAAAAAAATTACTTAGTTCGTTATGGTTTTTTCTGCTGATAGGTTGTTATACCTATGGGCAAAACCGTACAGTAACCGGCACCGTGACCGGCAAGGATGATGGCCTGCCGCTGCCGGGGGTAAGTGTTAGCGTAAAAGGCACCAAGTTTGGGACCCAAACGAATACAACAGGCCGCTTTTCGTTAAGCATCCCTGAAAACAATAGCGTATTGGTTTTTTCTTTTTTGGGATACAGTACACAGGAAGTTAGTGCTACCGGCAATCTTAACATTTCTTTAAATCCGGTAACCAACCAGTTGAACGAAGTCACTATAACCGTTCCTTACGGTACGGCCAACCGAGAAACTTTTGTTGGTTCTGCAGCATCTGTTTCCTCAAAAGACTTAACGAACAGACCTGTTACCAACCCGCTTAGTGCTTTGGCCGGTGTAGCTCCCGGTATTCAGGTAAATCCGGCCAGCGGACAACCGGGCGGTGCGCCAGCAATCAGGGTGAGAGGGTTTGGCTCAATTAACTCCTCTAACGATCCGTTGATTATAGTTGATGGTGTACAATATCAGGGTGCATTAAATAACATCAACACTGAAGATATTGATAATATTTCAGTGCTAAAAGATGCATCTTCAACAGCATTATACGGTGCAAAAGCAGCTAACGGGGTAATTATTGTAACTACCAAAAGAGGCAGAAAAGGTAATAGCCAGTTTAACGTTAAAGCAACACAAGGTGTAATTTTTCGTGGTATTCCGGAATATGATCGTGTAGATGCTTATCAATATTACCCTTTAGAGTGGACAGGTTATCGCAACAGTTTGGTATATGCAACAAACAATCCGCTTTCTATAGCAGATGCAAATATTATCGCATCAGGATTGGGTACACGCAATGCCAATAATCAGCAGGTACTGAACGGCAGAAATTATTTAGATATTTCTCAAACTTTAGGTGCTTTGATCGTTGGTGGTGTATATACCCAAAGCAATAACCCTTTTAATGTACCAAGCACACAAATTGTTGACGTAAATGGTAAAATCAACCCTGCCGCCCAGTTAAGGTACAATGATTTGGATTGGTTAAAAGAAACATTAAGAACAAGTAATAGAAAAGAATATACTTTAAATTATAGCGGTGGCACCGATAAAACAGATTATTATACTTCAGTAGGTTATCTTAATGAAAAAGGATTTGCCAAGAAATCAGATTTTGATCGTCTTACGGCTCGTTTAAATGTCAATACACAAGCTACAAAATGGCTTAAAACCGGTGTAAATATGAATGGTACTGTATCAGAAACGAATAGTACAACAACTACGAGCACTTCTTATGTTAATCCTTTCTTTTTTAGTCGTAACATCGGTCCGGTTTATAATGTATATGCACATAATCCGGTAACCGGGGCCAACTTATATGATGCTTTGGGCAATAAAATATATGATACCGGTGGCTTAGGCAACCTGGGCGTGCCTTCAAGGGCCAGCGGTGCCAGTCCGGGCCGGCATGTATTGCAAGAAATTTTGTTAAATGATAATTCTTTTAAACGTAATTTATTTAGCACGCGTGCTTACGGGGAAGTAAGTTTTCTGAAATACTTTAAGTTTACTACAAATTTAAGTGCTGATTACAGCAACACCTATACCTCATCATACCAAAATCAAATAGTTGGGGATGGTGCACCGGGCGGACGCGCAACCAGGACTGCAAGCTTTATAACAACTTATAACTTAAACCAGTTACTAAATTACTCGCAAACTTTTGATAAACACAGTGTTAGCGTATTAGCTGGACATGAAAATTATTCAAGGTTGATAGATGTATTGGACGGTTCCAGAAACACACAACTTTTGGCCGGCAACACAGAATTGGCAAACTTTACCACAACCAGTAATTTAACTTCGTATAAAGACAGGGACCGCTCAGAAGGATATTTTTCACAATTAAATTATGACTATGATCAGAAATACCTGTTCTCTGCATCAGTACGGCGTGATGGGGTTTCAAGGTTTGGAAGTGATGTTCGGTGGGGAACATTTGGTTCGGCAGGTGCTGGTTGGAGAGTTGACAGGGAAAATTTTCTACGGGACGTAACCTGGATTGATTTGCTAAAAATCCGCAGTAGCTTCGGTACTGTAGGGAATTACCAAACATTAGACAGTAATGGTAATCCAACTTATTATCCATATCAAAGCGTTTATGATATCAACAATAATGCGTTAGAACCGGGTTTCTCACAAAATACTGTTGTAGGTAACCCAAACCTGGAATGGGAAGTAAATAAAACCTTGGATGTGGGTATTGAGTTTGGATTGTTTAAAAACAAGTTAAGCGGCAGCGTAGAATACTATAACCGGAAGTCATCAAACCTACTTTTCTTAGTGCCTCAGCCGCTTTCAAGTGGTATTACCAGTCAATATCAAAATATTGGTACCATGTACAATAAGGGTGTAGAAGTAAATCTGGCAGGTGAGCCTGTCAGGTTTAAAAACTTTAGCTGGAATGTTAATTTTAATGCAACTACCATCAAAAACAGGATTACTAAAATGCCGGACGGGCAACCTGAAATCGTTACCGGAACTAAAAAATTAGCCGTTGGCCACTCTATATATGATTTTTATCTGCGCCAATATGCAGGTGTTGACCCGTCTGATGGTTCAGCACTTTATATCCCAAATGATGGGGCAACCGGCACAAGTATCCGAACCATAAACGGTATTAATTATACAACCGCTATAACAAATGCAAAACTTGATTATAACGGCACTTCATCAATACCGGATGTTTACGGGGCGTTGACTAATACCTTCTCATACAAAGGTTTAAGCCTTTCCATCTTGATTAATTACCAATTAGGAGGGAAAATATATGATTCAAACTATGCCAGCCTGATGTCTATCTCTTCCTACGGAAGTGCTTTGCATAAAGATATATTGAACAGCTGGATGAAACCCGGCGATATAACTGATATACCAAGGATAGACCAGGGAAATTCAACCAATTTATATGCTGCATCAAGCCGTTGGCTGACTAATGCTTCCTATCTGTATTTTAGAAACGCAACCCTTAATTATTCACTACCGAATAAATTTGTATCAAAAATATCCGTTAAGAATGCACGTATTTATGCAAGTGGAGAAAACCTGTTTCTGATAAGCGGGAGAAAAGGGATGGACCCAACACAAAATTTTAATGGTACAGTAACCAATGGCTATGTGCCCCAACGTATCATTAGTTTAGGTTTAAACTTTTCTTTATAAAATAAAATCAACATGAAAAGAAAATATATTTATAGCTTTTGCATAGCGATGGCAGCTTCTGTATTAGTATCATCCTGCAAAAAAGATTTTTTGGAAACGGCCCCAACAGATCAGGTATCAGCAGCAGCTGTATTTACTACAACCAGTAACGCTGCTGCTGCCATGAATGGTGTGTACAGATTAATGTTCAGTGCTTATGACAACCAGGATGAATCGGGCGAAGGGTCAGTTATGATTGATATTGACATGCTTGGCGAAGATCTGGTCAATCCTACAGTAGGCAATAACTGGTTTATATCTTTGTACAGGTATATCACTACACGTAGTGTTACTGCCAGTCAAACGGCCTTTGTTTATCGGTACTATTACAGGCTGATATCCAATGCCAATGCTATTATTGAAGGGGTTGAAGGAGCAACCGGTACTGATGCTGAAAAGAGTGTAATCCGGGGAGAAGCTTTGGCTATACGTGCTTATGCTCATTTTAAATTAGTTCAACTATACGCACAACGTTATGCTGCTGGAGGCCCGAATACGCAATTAGGTATTCCAATCAACATTACCACAACCGTACAAAAACTGCCGCGTTCTACTGTTGAGGAAGTGTATGCGCAAATCAATAAAGATTTGAATGCAGCCATAACCAACCTTGGAACTGCTCCGGCACGATTAAATAAATCGCATATCAATTTGAGTGTGGCACAAGGCATGAAGGCAAGGGTGGCATTAGCAATGCAGGATTACCCAACGGCCGCTACGTTTGCTGCTCAGGCCAGAATGAGTGCTTCGGGCATAAGCTTAATGTCTAACACGGATTATACGGCCGGATTTAACAACCTGACCAACAGTGAATGGATGTGGGGAATTAACCAAATTGCAGATCAGGGAACGTTTTTTTATTCATTCTTTGCTTACATGTCTGTAAACTTTAGTTCTACCAATATCCGTGGTAATCCAAAATGTATCAATTCTACCTTGTATGACCAAATTCCTGCTACCGATATAAGGAAAAGTTTATGGGACCCTACAGCTAAAAGTACTGCATTCCCGGTTCCCCCAAGTGGCTCCAGGTTCCCTTACATGAACCGGAAGTTTTTGGCAAACAGTGCAAGCAACAGTTATGGTGATTTACCTTTTATGCGTTTGGCAGAAATGTATTTAATTGAGGCAGAAGCAAATGCCCGCCAGGGTAAAAATGCGGAGGCACAAAACGCTTTATATACACTTGCGATAAAACGTAACCCAAGTTATGTAAAATCTGCCAGCACTGGCACTAACCTTATAAATGAAATTATGCTTCAAAGACGTTCGGAGCTTTGGGGCGAAGGCTTCAGGTTCACAGACTTAAAACGATTAAACCTTCCTTTAAATAGAAATGGTGCCAATCACGTGGCTTCTGTTGCGATGGTATTTGATATTCCTGTCGGCGACCAACGCTGGCAGTGGCTGTTTCCGCAAGCCGAAATTAATGCGAACAACTTAATTGTGCAAAACCCTAATTGATTTTTCAGGATACTGGTCCGGCTGATTTTTACCCTGTAAAAACAGCATCACCTTTCCAGCACAACTTCCACCCGAAGATTTTTGACCGCTTCTTCGGGTGTTTTATTGTCAAAAAGCGGGTGTTTTCCGCCTAAACCAAAACAACGCATCCGGTTGGCGGCAATGCCGTGCTGCAGCAGATAAATTTTAACGGCCAGCGCGCGCTTTTCAGACAGCCGTTGTAAATAGCGTTCATCCGTAAAAATATTGGCGTTGGTATGGCCGATGATTTGGATGGAAATGTCTTTTTCTTCCTGCAGCAAAATTAGTAGCCGCTTTAAATCATTGCCGGAAGCATTTACAATGGCGGCACTGTTGGGCAAAAAACGGATGTTGTAAAAAACAATCCTGGCATCCGGTTTTAAAATTTCCAGCGTATAATTTTTACCTGGCCGGTCCGGCAAAAAATCATTCAAAAGCACGTATCCTTTTTTCAAAATACTTAGCGTATAAGCCTGGTTCGGGATTTGGAACGAATACTTTCCGCTTACCGCATCGGATACTGTTTTTAGCAGGGTTTTTCCGGCCGAATCTTCTACCAAAATCTCCGCAGCAATGGGTTGCATACTGTTTTTATCAGTTAAATTTCCGCTTAAAACGGGTGTGGTTTTTTGGTTGGAAAGTGACCCCTCGACCGAAGAAAAAAACGTAAAACCTTTGCCGCCCGGATAAATGTTATCAACCACCAGAATGTAGTTTTCACCGGCACGGACAGCAACCGGTTCAGAAAAACTTTTGCCAAGCCCAGGCGATGTAAAACGATCTGAAAAACCCTTTTTTAAACCGGTTTTCCCGTTGATGGAAAGCTCATTCCGGCTGTTGTTGGTTCTGACGGGACGATCGTAATCAATCGTTTGGTTGTTATGGCCGGATGTTTCCTTAAAAAGCATCCAATCGTAATCATCTTTATTTTGAAGCGGCATAATTTCAAAAGATAAAAAACCATCCGCAGCAACCGCCAAACTAAACCAGGCCGTATTATGCTCTTTTTCAAACAGATAGCTTTTTCTTTTTTTATGCTGCGGATATTCCTGTTCCTGCCCGAAACCAACGGCACTGTTTTTAAACACATATTTTTGGTTGAGGCTGAGGGTTACGGCTTCTGTGTAATCACCATTCAGGTGCTGACTGTATGCTTTTAAACTAATCAACATCAAAAACAGCACGACCGGCCGGGCAAAACTCATTTTTTGTCAATACTGTACAAGCCCGGGCCGATAAAAATCAAGCCTAAAAATACGATCGCATCTTCTATGGCGTGGGCCGCGCCTTCCAAACCGGCCCCTTTAGAAAAGTGCATCAGTGCAGCCACAATCAGATTGATCAGCAGCAAAATACAAACCGGTCTGAAAAGCAAGCCGATCAGCAGCAACAAACCGCCAAAAGTTTCGGTAACGGCGGCCATAAAGCCCCAAAAAGCGGGCGCGTAATCAATGCCGACGGCTTTCATGGCACTGCCGATTTTTACCCAATGTTCCGGGCCGCCAGCTAATTTGGGCACGCCGTGGTAAATAAACATTGCGCCCAAACCGATGCGGATGATCAGTAATCCAAGGTTTTTGTAGTTCGACAGGTTTTCAAAAATGGCCATGTTATAAATAAGTTGCGGTTACATGCTGTTTTTGCACAGCTAAATTTAGTGTTTTTCCGAAGATTAAAGCCTGATTATTGGCAATATGCCCGGCTGGAAAGTTAAAACAAACGGGATAACGGTATTCTTTTACCACATCAATAATAATTTCTTCGGCTGTTTGGCCGAAAGGAATGTCATTATCTTTCAGTTCTGTAAAGCCGCCAACCATTAACCCGGCCAGGTTTTTTAGCTTTCCGGCGCGTTTTAGCGTCCTCATCATCCGGTCTATTGCATACAAATATTCGCCTACATCTTCCAGGAACAAAATTTTACCATCATAATCAAAATCAGAAACAGAACCGGAGACGGAAACAAGCAAAGTCAAATTTCCACCAACCAAAATACCTTGCGCCCCGCCCAAACGGTTAAGGTTTCCTGCGGGGAAATGATAACCGAAATCTTCGCCAAATAAAGCTTTTTTTAAAGTTTGCAGCGATTCAGTTGTTCCGTCGGGAATGGTCAGCGGCATTTGTCCGTGGATGGATTGCAGGCCAAAAACCGAAAAAAGATGTGCGTGCAAAACCGTGATGTCGCTAAAACCGATAATCCATTTTGGTGCTGTTTTTATCGGCATAAAATCAACGCGGTCAATCATCCGGACGGTGCCATAACCACCGCGTGCCGCAAAAATCGCTTTGATGCTTGGATCGTTGATAAAACGTTGCAGATCAGCAGCGCGCAAAGCATCATCGCCAGCAAACTGATGGTAAGAAGCCGTAACTGTTTCGCCCAAAACCACCTCCAAGCCCCAGGAATTTAAAAGCGCGATGGCGTCCGTCATTGGTTTTGGCAATTTTTTTGCCGGGCAAGTGATGGCAACTTTATCGCCTTTGCTGAGGTATGGCGGCCTTATAATTTCCATATAATCAAAACCAGATTTTAAGAGCAGGCAATTTGCCTTATCTTTGCAAATTAAAAAATTATCCCCGCAAATTTTGGAAGATCATCAGATAAAAAGATATACCGTTACTGCCGCATTGCCTTATACTAATGGTCCCGTGCACATCGGGCATTTGGCTGGCGTTTACATCCCGGCGGATACTTACGTGCGTTACCTTCGCCTTAAAGAAAAAGACGTTATTTTTGTTTGCGGATCCGACGAACACGGCGTGCCGATCACGTTAAAAGCGCGTAAAGAAGGCGTTTCCCCGCAGGAAGTTGTGGATAAATACCACAAAATCATTGGTGATTCTTTCCGCGATTTTGGGATTTCTTTCAATATTTATCACCGCACTTCTTCGCAAACGCACAACGAAACGGCCGCTGGTTTTTTCAAAAATCTATATGATAAAAACGTTTTCATCGAAGAATCTACTGAACAATATTTTGATGAAAGTGCACAACAATTTTTGGCAGACCGGTACATTGTAGGAACTTGCCCGGTATGCGGCAACGAAAATGCTTATGGCGATCAGTGCGAAAAATGCGGAACATCTTTAAACCCGACGGATTTGATCAACCCGCATTCTACGTTGTCCGGCCAGGCACCCGTTCTGCGCAAAACAACCAACTGGTTTTTGCCGCTCGATAAAATGCAGCCCGAAATCGAAACTTACATAGAAAGCCACCAAAAAGATTGGCGTTCAACAGTTTACGGCCAGTGTAAATCCTGGCTAAACGGTGGTTTACAGCCGCGGGCGATGACGCGCGACCTCGATTGGGGCGTAAAAGTGCCGATAAAAGGAGCAGATGGCAAAGTTTTATACGTTTGGTTTGATGCGCCGATCGGTTATATTTCGGCTACCAAAGATTTACTGGACCCTGATCTTTCCGCAGAAAAAAAACAGGAATATTACCTCAAAAATATACCGGTAAAAACAGCATCCTGGGAAGATTACTGGCAATCCGAAGAAACCAAATTAGTGCATTTTATCGGGAAAGACAACATCGTTTTCCATTGTATCATTTTCCCGGCGGTGCTGATGGCGCATGGCAATTATATCTTGGCCGATCAGGTGCCGGCAAACGAGTTTTTAAATTTGGAAGGCGATAAAATTTCCACTTCCAGAAACTGGGCGGTTTGGCTGCCCGAATATTTGAAAGATTTCCCGGGGAAGCAGGACGTTTTGCGTTACGTGTTGACTTCGGCCGCGCCGGAAACAAAAGACAATGATTTTACCTGGAAGGATTTCCAGGCGCGGAACAACAACGAACTGGTTGCCATTTACGGCAATTTTGTAAATCGTGTGCTTGTTTTATCACATAAATATTTTGATGGAAAAGTAATGCCGACCGGTATTTTATCTTATCATGATGTGGAAGTGATCAACAGTTTGGAAGCTTTCCCTGAAAAAATAGGTTTGGCACTGGAGAATTTCCGTTTCCGCGAAGCTTTGACAGAATTTATGAATCTGGCGCGGTTGGGCAACAAATATCTGGCGGACGAAGAACCGTGGAAAACCATCAAAACCGATCCTGACCGCGTGCAAACCGTGCTGAACATTGGTTTGCAGATCGCGGCAAACCTGGCTATTTTGTCGCAGCCGTTTTTGCCAAACAGCGCCGATGCTTTGTTTACCCTATTAAATTTGGCACCGCAAAATTGGGACAAGGCCGGAACGAAAGATTTGCTGCAAGACGGGCATGTTTTAAACGAAGCCAAACTGCTTTTTGAAAAAATAGAAGATGAACAGATCGAAGCGCAAATTCAAAAACTATTAAACACCAAAATGGAAAACGAACAGGTAAAATTGCCTTTGGTTGAAGCAAAACCAAATATCAGTTTTGAGCAGTTTGCGGCTTTAGATATCCGTGTGGGCACAATTTTATCCGCAGAAAAAGTTGCGAAAACCAAAAAGCTTTTAAAGTTGCAGATTGATACCGGTCTGGATCAGCGGACAATCGTTTCCGGCATTGCAGAATATTTTGAACCGGAAGCAATTATTGGCAAACAGGTAAGTATTTTGGTAAACCTGGAGCCGCGCGAGATAAAAGGGATTTTATCGCAAGGCATGATTTTGATGGCTGAAAACCCGGAAGGAAAACTGAGTTTTGTTGCGCCGACGGAAGGATTTGTCAATGGAAGTGTGATTAGGTAAATTTTTCGCTACTCATACTTTTCAAAATATAAATTTTGTAAATTAGTATTCAGGGTTGTTAGTAATCTTAATTATTTTCCGCAATAAAATTTAAAAATATGTCCAGAAAAAATCAGGATAAATCAAGCACCGAAAACCTGACCAACGGTACGCGGCGAAATTTCTTAAAGCAGTCGTCCTTGATAACCGCTTTGGCATTGGCACCTGCAACAGTTGTTAAAGCTGCCGAAAACCAGTGGGACGAAAAGCTGGCCGATGTTTTTGAAAAGATGCCGGTTACCTTAGAAGTAAACGGTGTAAAGCACAGTTTACAGGTTGAGCCGCGGGTAACGCTTTTGGATACGCTGCGCGAACAATTAAACCTAACCGGGACCAAAAAAGGTTGTGATCGCGGTCAATGCGGTGCCTGCACGGTACATGTGGACGGTGTCCGAATAAATTCTTGTTTGAGTTTGACGATAACCAATCAGGGGAAAAAAATCACGACGATTGAAGGATTGGCCAAAGGTGATGAACTGCACCCGATGCAGGAAGCGTTTATCAAACACGATGGTTTCCAATGCGGGTATTGCACGTCTGGGCAAATTATGTCTGGCGTGGCTTTGATTAAGGAAGGACATGCCAACTCTGAACCGGAAATACGCGAATTTATGAGCGGAAATATCTGCCGTTGTGGTGCTTACCCGAGAATTGTAAATGCGATACAGGACGTTAAAAACGGAAATCAATCATGAACCAGTTTCAATATTCAAGGCCGGCCGAGGCTTCGGTAGCCATCAAAGCTTTGGCCAAAGAACCAAATGCCTACTTTTTGGCCGGCGGCACCAATTTGATCGATATGATGAAAATGGGCTTGGTGGCCCCGCAGAAATTGGTGGACATCAACAATTTGCCCTTAAAAACAGTATCCGAAATCCCGGTCGGGTTACGGATCGGCGCGCTAACGAGCAACAGCAACATGGCCGAACATCCGCTCATCAAACAAAAATATCCTTTGCTTTCGCTGGCTATTAACGCCGGTGCATCGCCCCAGCTGCGCAACATGGCCACGCTTGGCGGCAACATGATGCAGCGCACGCGCTGTCCGTATTTTTTTGATTTGACAATGCCCTGCAACAAACGTGTTCCGGGCAGCGGTTGCGGCGCGTTGGCCGGATATAACCGGATGCATGCTATTTTTGGGGCGAGCGATCAATGTATCGCCGTAAACCCGAGCGACATGAACGTTGCTTTGGCTGCTTTGGATGCGACGGTGCATATCAGCGGGCCGAAAGGAAGCAGAACGATGAAATTTGTAGATTTCCACCGTTTGCCGGGTGATCATCCGGAGCTGGACAATAACCTGAAAAAGGGGGAATTGATTACTGCTGTTGATTTGCCGGAAGCCCGTTTCAGCAAAAACGTACATTATGTAAAAATCCGGGACCGTGCTTCGTATGCTTTTGCGCTCGTTTCTGCAGCGGTAGCGTTGGATATCGAAAATAACACGATAAAAGAAGCACGCTTGGCGATGGGCGGCGTGGCACATAAACCATGGCGTTTAACATCCGCAGAAACCTTTTTAAAAGGAAAACCGGTTAGCGAGGATAATTTTAAAAAGGCCGCACAAATTGCTATGGAAGGCGCAAAAGCTTATCAATACAATCAATTTAAGTTAAAAATGGCACCAAACGCAATTTTACAGGGTTTAAAAATAGCATCCGGACTGGCATCTGCATAATTATCTATTTAAAATTTAATGATGAAAAAAGATATGATAGGCGACCCGATGAGCCGGGTGGACGGCAGGTTGAAAGTTACCGGCGGTGCAACCTACTCCGGCGAATATAAAGTGGCAGGTTTAACTTATGGGGTACTTGTCCCGGCAACCATAACATCCGGAACCGTTACGGCAATTGATACCAAAGCGGCGTTGCGTGCGCCCGGCGTTTTAACGGTGATTACTTCTTTTAACGCTATAAAATTGCCTGGTTATCATAATGATGCAGAAAGGCCGGTCAAAGGTTTAAAGCTTTTTAACGATAATAAAATCTATTTCAACAGCCAGCCGATTGCCTTGGTTGTTGCCGATACATTTGAACGGGCAACTTATGCTGCCACATTGGTAAAGGCAACTTATCAAACCGCACCGTTTGAAACGGATTTCCATAAAAACTTAGATAAAGGCGTGGTGCCGCAAGGTGGCCGCTATAAAGATTACGTTCGCGGCGAAGCGGATGCCTATAAAAATGCACCTGTAAAAGTAGAGCAGGAATACATGCTGCCGTCGGAAATGCACAATCCAATGGAACTGCATGTAACAACCGCTTTTTGGGACGGGGATAAGGTAACGCTCTACACCAAATCGCAAGGCGTAAAAAGCTCACAGCGTTCTGTTGCGGCGGTTTTTGGTATCCCTGCGGAAAATGTACAGATCAATTCTCGCTTTGTGGGCGGCGCTTTTGGCTCGTCGTTACGCACCTGGCCGCATGAAATCGCAGCTGCACAAGCCGCTAAAATGATTGGCAAACCTGTAAAACTGACGCTCACACGGGAGCAAATGTTTACGTTGGTTGGTTATCGGCCGTTGACTATCCAAAAAATAGGTCTGGGCGCTACGGCAGACGGAAAATTAGTTGGGATCACACACGAGTCTCATTCACAATCATCTGTTTACGAGGAATTTACAGAAAATTCTGTCAACGTTTCCCGGTTTTTATACGCCAGTCCGAATGCCAACACGCGTTATAAAATCATTCCGTTAAACGTTGGCGTACCAACACCGATGCGCGGCCCCGGCGAAGCAACGGGATCTTTTGCCCTGGAATCTGCTTTAGATGAGCTTTCCTATCAGCTTAAAATGGACCCGATCGAGCTTAGGCTGAAAAATTATACAGACATGGATCCGGAACGAAACCTGCCATGGTCCAGCAAATATTTAAAAGAATGTTATCAGCTTGGTGCGCAAAAAATCGGCTGGGAAAACCGCAAACCACAACCGGCAACTGCACGTGATGGTGACTGGTTAATTGGTTATGGTATTGGCTGCGGTGCGTTTGGCGCGTATCGTTCTGCCGCACAGGCAAAACTAACTTTAACGCCAGATGGTAAGGTAAATATTAAAAGTGCCACGAGTGATATTGGCCCCGGCACGGCAACAGCAATGGTATTGATTGCTGCCGATATTTTGGGGTTACCTGCGGAAAATATAACGTTTGAATTGGGTAATTCCGCTTTCCCGATGGCGCCAACGCAAGGCGGTTCTGCAACTGTTTCTTCGGTAGGTTCTGCCGTGCATGATGTTTGTATTGCTTTTAAAAATAAAATGCTTCTTTTAGCAGGCAAACCTCAGAATAGCGAAGAAAAGCTGGATTATGTGGCAGTTTTGAAGGAGGCAAACTTGCCGCTGCTCGAGATTACGCAGGAATCAAAAGGCGGCGAAAATGCCCAAAAGTATTCTATGTATTCCTTTTCCTCGCATTTCGCCCAGGTTTATGTGCATCCGTTGACCGGCATGATCAAAGTAAAAAAAGTGGTGGCCGTGGTTGATGCCGGCAAAATAGTCAACTTAAAAACAGCAAGCAGCCAAATGATTGGCGGCGCAGTTGGCGGCATTGGCATGGCCATGACGGAAGAAGCGGTGATGGATGATCGTTATGGCAAGTTGGTAAACGGTAATTTTGCCGATTATCATGTGCCGGTTAATGCAGACATCCCGCAGATTGAAGCCCTTTTTATTGATAAACCCGACCCGATTATCAACCCCATCGGCACAAAAGGTATTGGCGAAATTTCCTTGATTGGCGTGGCCGCAGCTATTGCAAATGCGGTTTACAACGCTACAGGAAAGCGCATCCGGGAGCTGCCGATCACGCCGGATAAATTAGTCTGATTTTGATTGAAAGTGTGATGCTTCTTTTATCGGATAAAATTTTGTCTCTACGCAAAAAACGCCTACTAAAAAAGTATGGTAAAAGAAGCATCGCCATTCAAAAGGCTTTATTGCAAAATAGGTGTTTAGCTGAAGAAAGTTTCAAAGGAAAAACTTAGTTTTGCAATCCGATAAACGTTTTGGTGCGGTAAATAAAAAATGGTCCCGTAGTTCAACGGATAGAATAGAAGTTTCCTAAACTTTAGATATGGGTTCGATTCCCGTCGGGACCACAAACCTGAAAGTTCTGCTTTCAGGTTTTCTCTTTTAAAAATCCTCCTCTTTCAAGAATTGCGATCACTTTGATAATTCTTTAAATAACTGCTGTTTAAAGTTTATTCCGAAGGAAATCAAATCAAGTTAAATTCACATGCTTCTTTTACCACCTAAAATTTGGTGGTTCTTTTGATGGATTTTTCCATCAGCAACAATTACAAAAGGCAAAATTTTAGCCGATAAAAGAAGCATGACCATCGATACCATATCTTCCTAAACCTAATCTGTAATACTTTTTTTATCGACCTAAAAAATAAATTTTTAATTAAAATAAATTTGCTAAACCAATTTAGTTTTTATAGGTTTGATCAACCAATTAAACTTACAAACCATGATTAACTTTAATTACACTTCAGATGGCAAACCGCGTTTCAACAAAAACACTTGTTGCAGAATTAAACCGAAAAAGATAATTATCTATTTATCAGTATTTTAAGTTATTTGATCAATAACTTTCTGTTTATCAATTTCCATACATCTTTTACCCTAAAAAATTTTTAAATGACAGATTTTACATTAACAAAATGGAAAACTGCTGCTTTGTGCTTTTTACTGATCCTGCTTAACAGCTTAACAGGCACAGCGCAAAGCAGAACGGTTACCGGCAAAATAGTTGACAGCAAAAGCAACGAAACCCTTATTGGTGCAACCGTGCAGGTTAAAGGCACCACTACGGGCACAGCCACAGATTTGGACGGGAACTTTAGCCTGAAAGTAAACACCGGTGATGTGCTTGAAATAAAAAGTATCGGTTATGCTACTTTATCCGTACCTGCGGATTTTAGCAAACCAATGGCCATTAGGTTAGAACCGGCAAATACTGCCTTAAACGAAGTATTGGTTGTAGGCTATGCCACACAGCGAAAAGTGGACTTAACGGGTGCTGTATCAAGCATTAAAAGCAGCGATATTGCCAGCCTGCCTGTTGGCGGTGCCGATCAGATTTTGCAGGGAAAAGCAGCCGGTGTTGCCGTAACACAAAATACAGGCGCGCCAGGAGACGGGATCAGTGTGCGCATCAGAGGCGTCGGGACGATCAACAACAACAATCCGCTGTATGTTATAGATGGCATACCTACACCAAACGGTATCAATCAGATTTCGCCAAACGATATTGAAAGCATTAATGTGTTAAAAGATGCTTCATCTGCTGCTATTTATGGTGCCAGAGCGGCAAACGGTGTCGTAATTGTAACCACTAAAAAAGGCAAAAAAGGGCCGCCAAAAGTAAGTTTGAACGCTTACACCGGCGTACAAACGCCGCAGCACCTGATAAAAATGGCCAACACCAGCCAGTATGTTGCAGCATTCAATGCGGCAGCCATTGCGGACGGACGGACACCAATACCCACAAGTTTAAGCAGCAATTTGCCGGATGTGAACTGGCAGAAAGAAGTTTTAAGGCCATCGCCCATAAGCAATGTACAATTAGGTATTAGCGGCGGCAGCGAAAACACCACTTACATTGTTTCTGCAAACTATTTTGCACAGGACGGATTGATCCAGAATTCTGCTTACGACCGCTTAAATTTGCGCACAGCTATCAACAGTACCCTCTCCAAAATTTTTACGGTTGGTACAAATATCAACCTGAGCTATGCCAAAAACCGCCAGGTTGGTACTTCGGGCGATGGTTTTGGGAGCGGAAATCCGGGCGCAAGTGTAACCCGTTATGCCTTGTTCAGAACGCCCGCAACACCGGTTTTTAACAAAAACGGTCAGTATGTAGATATTCCCGCCAACCCGGAGTTTTTTGGTGATGGTTTGAACCCGGTGGGTTTTGCAGACAACTACAACCGGAACTTTTACAATTACGGTTTACTGGGAAATGTATTTTTAGAAATCAACCCGATCAAAAACTTAAAAATCAGAAGTGATGTTGGCACCAATTTTTTGATAACCGATTACAAGCAGTTTTTTGCAACCTGGGGGATTGACCGTTTCTTAAATTCACCCAATAGTTTGGCGCAATCCAACACCAACCAGTTTGATTATAACTGGACGAACACTGCGACTTATAATCTGACACTGGCACAAAAACATGTGTTCAACTTTTTAGTGGGCAGTGAAGTAATCAAAAGCAATACACAAGCCTTGGGTGCTTCCCGTACATTGTATTCTGACCAGGGTTCAAGTTTCCAGTATTTGGATAATGGTTTAGGCATCCAGCAAAACGGTGGCAATCAAACACATTGGGCGTTGTTTTCTTTGTTCGGCCGTGTCAATTACGCTTATAACGATAAATATCTGGCGACATTTAATTTCAGGCGTGATGGTTCTTCCCGCTTAGATCCGCGTAACCAGTACGGAAATTTTTATGGCGGTTCTGTAGGCTGGCGTATTGATCAGGAAGAGTTTATGAAGGACATCAAGCCAATATCTTTGTTAAAGCTGCGGGCCGGTATTGGGCAATTGGGCAATCAGGAAATAGGTAATTACAGTTACGCAACGCTAATCTCGGGTGCCGGTTATTATCCGTTTAACGGAACTGGTAACCAGGGCAATGCCATCAACACTCTGGGAAACCCGAATGTGCGGTGGGAAACAAGTACGCAAACTGATATAGGTTTGGATTTAGGTTTGTTTGATGGTGCTTTGCAAATCACTACGGATTATTTTATCAAAAAAACATCAGGTATGTTGCTGCAGCCGGGCAAACCTCCCAGTGCAGGCGGTGCGGCAAGTGCGTTTGTAAATGCAGGTTCTATGCGTAATCAGGGGTTTGAGTTTGAACTGAATTACCGCAACAGCATCAGCAAAAAAATTAAATACAATGTAATCGGTAATTTATCTGTCATCAACAACAAGGTTACTTCCCTGGCAGATGGCTCCCCTTTAGTTGGCGGCCGGATCGACAACAATTATTATGCTACACAAACGGCTGTAGGCCACCCGGTTGGTTCTTTTTATCTGTTACAGCAGGAAGGCATATTCCAAAACGCACAACAGGTTTTCACCCATGCATATCAAGGAGCTGGCATACAGCCCGGCGATGTAATGTTTAAAGACATCAGCGGCCCGAACGGCAAACCTGATGGTGTTATTGATGAATATGACCGTACTTATGTAGGCAGCCCGATCCCGAAACTGACTTATGGTTTAACCGGTAATATCTCTTATGGAGGTTTTGATGTAAGCTTATTTTTTCAAGGGGTTTACGGTAACAAATTGTACAATCAGATCAATACAGATATTGAAGGGTTTTACCGTTCTTTTAACATAACAGAAAGAATTGCGACACAAAGCTGGATCGGCGAAGGAAGCACCAATGAATTTCCGCGCTTGTCCTGGAACGGTGCCACCAACAATAAACGCCCTTCTACCCGCTTTCTGGAAAATGGTTCTTATCTGCGCCTAAAAAATGTTCAGTTAGGTTATACCATTGGCAATCAGTTAGTAAAAAGGTTAAAGGTTTCTTCGGTAAGGGTTTTTCTGAGTGCTCAGAACGTATTTACGATAACGAAATATACTGGTATCGATCCGGAAATCTATACCAACAGCAATTCAAGTGGTGATGGTGTGCGAGCGGTTGGTATTGATTGGGGAACGTATCCTTCTGCCCGTACGCTTACAGCAGGTATCAGTGCTAATTTTTAAGATTAAATCATAAAAAAATGATCAAAAAATATATAATAACAGCTATAACAGGCAGCTTTTTATTATTGACCGCCAGTTGTAAAAAAGTATTGGAGCAGCCAATCTTAGGCACCTATCAGGCGGCCAATTATTTTACTTCGGTTGCCAATGCAAATGCAGCGGTAAACGCAGCATATGTGCCTTTAACTTTTACAGATGCTTTCTCTAACGAGATATGGGTTTTGGGCGATGTTGCTTCTGATGATGCCGTTAAAGGTGGCTTGCCCGGGGATCAGGCCGATATTGATAACATAGATAAATTTAACATCCTGACCAGTAACTCTGCTGTGGAAGCGGTTTGGGGAAGGTATTATGATGGCGTTTCTAAAGCTAATTTTGTACTGGGCGGCTTATCAGATGAAAACAAAGCTGTGCCTGATGCCACAAAAGCAACCATCAACGGGCAGGCTAAATTTTTAAGGGCCTACTATTATTTTATGCTTACCAATTGCTACGGTGATATTCCTTTGCGTTTACAAGTTGCCACTGCAGATAATTTAAGCACTCCTGCAGTGCCGCAAGCACAGATTTTTGCACAAATAGAAAAAGATTGCACAGAAGCCGCCGCCGCGCTACCAACTGCCTGGACAGGAAGCGATTTAGGACGAGCAACAAAAGGTGCTGCACTTTCTTTACTGGCCAAAACTTATTTATTTGAAGCCAAATATGCAATGGCCGCACAAACGGCGCAACAGGTAGAAGCCTTAGGCATTTATGATTTAACCGCTAAGTTTACCGATAACTTTAACGCGGGTACCAAAAACAACAAAGAAGCTATTTTTTCCATCTGGCACACCGCTGGTTTGAGCCCGAAGCAGGGCAATGCCATGAACCAGGCATTTGCACCGCGGGGAACGCTAAATGGTTACGGTTTTTTTCAGCCAACGCAAAGTTTGGTCAGTAATTTTGAACAATCTGCAACAGGCGTGGACGACCCCCGATTGGATTACACCGTTGCACGTGCCGGTCATCCTTATTTTGACAGTGCTTTTGATGCCAGCTGGACAGCAACCGGTTATCTCACCAAAAAACAAATCCAGCCACTTTCAGAAATCCCTACAGCAACCAAAGGAGATGGTAATCTGAACGTGGAAGCACTTCGTTTTGCAGATGTTTTACTGATAGAAGCAGAGGCTTTGAACGAAGCAGGAAACAGTGCCGCAGCCTTGGTTCCGCTTAACAAAATAAGAAAACGTGCCCGCGAAAGTTATTTAAACGACAATACTTTGACCGGATTTGGCACCGTACCAACCGGCCTGCTTCCGGATATTACCACAACCAGCCAAACACAATTGCGGGATTTGATCCGCAGGGAAAGAAGATCTGAACTGGCTTTGGAGTTTGGCCGCTTTTTCGACCTGATCCGTTACGGAAGTGCGTACGCCACTGCTGCATTGCGCGATCAGCCAAACTTTAATTTTACAACCAACAAGTTTTTCCCGATCCCGCAAAGCGAGCGTTCAACCAATAAATTATTAGGTAAATAATCAAACAAAGCCATGAAGCAATATCAAAAATACTTAGGTTTTACGCTGTTGGCATTTTTGCTGACATGCTGTTTTTATGCCTGTAAAAAAAGCACTTCCCAGGAAACTTATAATTCCAACAAACAAATTATCTCTACTACCATCGATTCTGCAAATAACTTTTATACCAAATCTGTTGAAGGAAAGCGGGCGGGCAATTATTCCGTTGGCTCCCGCACTGATCTTAAAACAGCGATAGATCTGGCCACTGCCGTAAAATCCTCCAGCCAGTACAGCCAGCAGGAAGTAGATAATGCAACGGCAAATCTCCGCCGTGCCATCACTGCCTTTCAATCCAGGTTGATCCAGGATGTTTCTGCAGATAATTTAATTGCACAATGGAAATTTACCGGCAATGCAAACGATGCTTCCGGCCATGGCCACAACGGCACATTAATGACAGGCTATATTAGCGGAGGGATAGATGGAAACACCTTGCCGCAATTAGTTGCTGATCGTTTTAATACAGCAAACAGTGCTTACGATTTCCAGAACGGGGCCAATATTGAAGTACCTTATACAATTGATCTGAACCCGAAAGAGTTTACCATTACCATGTGGATAAAACGCGGCGTGACCAACCCGGACAATTACCTGTTTTCTTTAAATACCTACAACGGGTTTAAATTTCAGTTGCAGGGCAGTAATTTCCTGTTTTTAACTTTTAAGGGCGATAACGGTTACCATGATGTGGACAGCAACCCCGGCGTTGTACCGGCAGATGTGTGGACTTACATCGCCGTATCGTACACCAACGGTACCATGAAATTTTACGTAAACGATAAACTGGTGAAAACCGCAGCCGTAACCGGTACACCTGTTACGCTGCCAAATCCGGTTAATCTGGTGATCGGCCAGAGCTTGCCTAAAAGCCAGATGGGCAGTTCGTATTTTAAAGGTTCTATTGATGATATCCGTTTTTATAACCGCGCTTTAACCGATGCGGAAGCACTTTCGATTTACACCACAGAACAGCCTTAATCAACCTAAACCAATAAAAAATATGCGCCAAAATATAATCAGGCATACTTCTTTTACCTACCTAAAATCAGCCTTGTTCGTTTTGTTTTTTATGCTGATAAACGAAGCATTCGCCCAAAAAAACCGTTTGCCGGATTGGGCTTTCGGTGGATTTAAACGTCCGGCAGGCATTAACCCAATCATCTCTCCGGATTCAACTACACGGTTTTTTGACCCGATTTTGAAGAAAGAAGTCGGCTGGGAATCCAACGATACCTTTAACCCGGGAGCCGCGGTTTTAAACGGCAAAATAGTGGTTTTGTACCGGGCAGAAGATAAATCGGGCGTTGGTATCGGCTTCCGTACTTCCAGGTTGGGTTATGCCGAAAGTGCAGACGGTTTTCATTTTAAACGAAAAAAAACGCCGGTATTTTATCCGGCAAACGATGACCAAAAAAAGTATGAATGGCCGGGCGGCTGCGAAGACCCACGGGTTGCCGTAACCGAAAACGGTACTTACGTGGTGTTTTACACGCAGTGGAACCGCGATGTGCCGCGTTTGGGCGTTGCCACTTCTGCCGATTTGAAAAACTGGAAAAAGCACGGGCCGATTTTTGAAGATGCTTACCATGGAAAATTCCTGAACATCCCGCATAAATCGGCCTCGATCCTGACGAAATTAAAAAACGGTAAACAGGTCATCACCAAAATAAACGGCAAATACTGGATGTACTGGGGCGAACTGCATGTGTATGCGGCAACTTCCGCTAACCTGGTGGACTGGGCACCGGTAGTAAATACCGACGGTACTTTGAAAGAATTAATTTCGCCGAGAAAAGGTTATTTTGATAGCGAACTGACTGAATGCGGGCCGCCGGCTTTGCTGACCGACAAAGGAATTATCCTTTTTTACAACGGAAAAAATAAGGCCGGAGCGGATGGCGACAAGCGTTTTAACGGAAATTCTTACTGTGCGGGCCAGGCTTTGTTTGATAAAAACGATCCGGCAAAAAATATCACCCGTTTGGATGTGCCGTTTTTGCGCCCGATGGCAGCTTTTGAAAAAAGCGGACAATATGTAAACGGGACGGTTTTTATCGAGGGTATGGTTTACCATCGGCAAAAATGGTTTTTGTATTATGGCTGTGCCGATTCCAGGGTTGCCGTTGCGGTTTACGATCCGAAACACCCGGCAGCACCTGATCCGGTTAATTAGTTGTAATGCTTGTTTTTGTCCGATGCTTCTTTTATCACCCTAAATTTTAGGTGGTAAAAGAAGCATTTGTTTTGTGCGGTAAAATTTGCGTATTATACCGCCTGCTTTGCGGTGCTGCAAACAAGATATAATCCGGTATTGATTAGGGATGAAAAAGAAATTATCTATTAAAGATATCGCTCAGGAACTTCAGATTTCCAAAACCACCATCTCGTTTATACTGAACGGCAAAGCCAAAGAAATGCGCATCAGTGATCAGCTCATTCAAAAAGTGAACGACTTTATGAAAGAGAAAAACTATCACCCCAACCAGTTTGCACAAAGTTTACGGACAGGCAAAACCAAGATGATCGCCCTGTTTGTAGAAGATATTGCCGATTCGTTTTTTGCCAGTGTTGCCCGTTTGATCGAAGAAAGTGCTTACCAGAAAGGTTACAAAATAATGTATTGCAGCACCGAAGACAGCCCTGAAAAAACCCGCGAACTGATACAGCTTTTTAAAAGCCGGAACGTTGACGGCTACATTATCACACCGCCAAAAGGTATTGAAAAAGAACTGAAACAGTTGCTGCAGGAAGAAGTGCCGTTTGTATTGTTTGACCGGTATTTCCCTAAAATAAAAACGGATTATGTAATTATCGATAATTTTAAAGGCACACAGGATGCCGTGCGGCATTTTAAGGAACAAGGCTATCAGCATATTGCCTTTATTACTTTAGATTCCGGCCAAACGCAGATGAACGAACGTTTGCGCGGATATGAAACCACGATGGATGAGTTTAAACTGCCTAAAAATACCTTAAAAATCCCGTTTAAACTTGATGTACAAAAAGTTACCGAGCAGTTTACCGGTTTTTTTACCGAACATAAAAATATTGATGCGGTACTTTTTGCCACCAATTACCTGGCCCTGCGTGGTTTTGAAACCTTAAAAAAACTGAATAAAACCATCCCCGGTGATATTGCGGTTATCGCTTTTGACGACCATGAATTTTTCAAAGTTTTTAACCCGGCAATCACTGCCGTGGCCCAGCCGATGAAAGCATTGTCCGATCATTTAATTTCAATGCTGCTGAACAAACTTAACCCGGAACCAGGTTTACAATTGCAAAACCTGCACCAGATTGTGTTACCGGCACAGCTGATTGTCCGGGAATCATCCCCGAAAAAGTAAGGTATGATGGTTTAGCTAAACCTGTTAATACTCAAATCTGCAAAACCGTAGAAAAGAACATTTATGTCGATTGCTTTAAACAGGCCAAAAAAACACCGATAAAAGAAGCATTGGTTTTTTACCGGCGCAGATTATATACGTTGGCAATACCATAATTCAATTCAGGATTGATACCTTGCAGTTATTTAACAAAACTCAAAGCAGTATTTTAATGAGTATTAACGGAATCATCAGCATTACAATCATCCTGACGGCGGTTTTTGCCTACATTAACCATCGGCTGATCAAATGGCCGCCAACAATCGGCATCATGGTGCTCTCGATGGCGAGTTCTATGCTGCTGGCCGCTTTCGGAAACTCTTTCCTGTCTGATAAAGCCATGCAACTGGTTTATTCGATTGATTTCCAGAACATCCTGATGAATTTTATGCTCAGCCTGCTGCTTTTTTCAGGGGCAATACATATCAATGCCAGCAACCTGAAAAAAGAACGCTGGCCGGTACTGGCTTTATCTACCATTGGTATCCTGATTTCCACGGCATTGGTTGGGGGGCTGGTTTGGTATCTGTTACAGCTTTTTCATCTCAAAACACCTTTTATTTATTGCCTGCTGTTTGGTTCCCTGATTTCGCCCACAGATCCGATCGCGGTATTGGCTATTTTAAAACAGGCCAAAATACCTTCTTCGCTGGAGCTGAAAATTTCGGGCGAGAGTTTGTTTAACGATGGTGTGGCCGTTGTGATTTTTATGACGCTGGCCGAAGCCGCACATGCCGGTCCGGATAAAATATCTGTGCTGAACATTGCCAAACTATTTGCGCAGGAAGCAGGCGGCGGACTGATATTTGGTGCGGTGCTGGGCTATATCGGCTATTATGCGCTGCGATCAATCGATGATTATAAAGTTGAAGTGCTGGTTACACTTGCAATTTGCGTGGGCGGTTATTATGTGGCTGGTTATATGCACGTTTCCGGTCCGCTGGCAATGGTGATTGCAGGAATCATCACCGGTAATAAAGTAAAAGATGAAATCCTGTCAGACAACAGCCGGGATTACTTGGTCAAGTTTTGGGAACTGATTGACGAAATCCTGAATGCTGTGTTGTTTCTGCTGATCGGGCTGGAAATGCTGATTATCAAAACCACCGCCATTTTAATGCTGATCGGGGTAATTTGTATTGTAATTGTTTTACTGGCCAGATTGATTTCGGTTTATGTGCCCATAACTTTATTACGGCTTAAAATTTCTTTCGAGAAAAATGTCGTTCTGATCTTAACTTGGGGCGGTTTGCGCGGTGGTTTATCGGTGGCCCTGGCACTTTCTTTAGGCGCAAACATGTACCGCGAAGAATTTGTGCTGATTACTTATATTATTGTGGTATTTTCTATCCTGGTGCAAGGACTAACCATTGGCCGTTTAGTAAAACGGCTGCAACCTGTTGATGCAAGTTAAATGAATGAACCGCTAAAATCATTTAAAAATTATCTGGCCGGAAGGCTGAACCTGCAGGATGACCGCGAAGGTGATGAAATTACCATTGAGTCCATCCGGAAAAATATTGAATTTAAAGGCGTAAACCTGTGGACGCTGATTTTTGCGATTTTTATTGCTTCCATCGGTTTAAATGTAAACTCTACTGCCGTAATTATCGGTGCAATGCTGATTTCGCCTATCATGGGGCCTATTATGGGCATCGGTTTAGGCATTGGCGTTAATGATCTGGAACTGGTAAAAAAAGGTGCCAGAAGCTTGTTTACGGCTACTTTGATCGGCATTATCACTTCGGCCGTTTATTTTGCCATCACGCCGCTGCACGAGGCTCAATCAGAATTGCTTGCCCGCACATCGCCTTCCATCTGGGATGTTTTTATTGCTTTTTTTGGCGGTTTGGCCGGTATGGTGGGTGCTTCCCGAAAGGAAAAAACAAACGTAATACCCGGTGTGGCCATAGCAACGGCCTTGATGCCGCCGCTGTGTACCGTTGGTTACGGCATAGCTACCGGCAACTGGTATTATTGTTTCGGGGCACTTTATTTGTATTCTATCAACAGTATTTTTATTGCCATTGCAACTTATTTAATGGTACGATACCTTAAAATCGGCAAGAAACAGTTTGATGACAGCCGGGTAGAAAAACGGGTTCACCAGTACATGGTTACGATTGTGGTAGTTACCGTTTTGCCCAGCATTTATCTGGCCTATAAAATTGTAGATAAAAATATTTTTGAAAGCAACGCACGTAAATTTTTGAACGAGCAGTTTGTATTTCCCAACACACAAGTGGTCACCAAATCTTTTGTTTATGACAACCATGACAAAAGTATCAACGTGCTGCTGTTTGGAGAGGTATTGCCTAAAAAGAAGATCGACTCGCTAAAAACAGCATTAACCCAATATAAATTAAAAGGTGTAAACCTGAGTATTTTGCAAGGGTTAGATGCGCAGAAACAGATAGACCTGTCGCAAATCAAAACAAGTATTTTGCAGGAAGTTTACGCAGATCAATCTCAAGGCGATACAGCGGGCAGGCGATACAACAGGGTTTCTGGCAATGCAAAATCAGCCAAAACCTTAGTGCAGGACACCGCCGTATTTAAGGAGGTAAAAATACTATATCCGGCCATACAGTATTTGGGCATAAGCAAAATGAAGGTGCTTTATGCAGATACTTCCGCCATTGATACAATCAAAATTGTGGTAATGGGCTTCAGGTCAAAGATTAAACCGAAGGACCAGCGCAAACTGCAATCCTGGTTGAGGGCGCGCTACCAATCTGCAACGCTTAAACTGCTGATCCAGTAATTATCACACCAAAAAATACCTGCTAAAAACAGCATTGGCATTTAATTGCTGTACACAACAACAATTGTATCTGTATTTCTCTTATAGCTAATATTTTCCCGTTCTGCTTTAATCAAAAAAAAATGAAGCCCACTATTTTAACCTTTAAAAAATTTCATGTCCTCGCTGCCATGTTACTGTGCTTATCGGTAATAAGCTGCTCTAAAAACTTAAAATTTACCAATTCAGAAGCCGTGCCTGCTGCGCGTGGCAATGTAAATATTGATAAGGACGACAATGGCAATTACGCTTTAGATATCGATATCCTGCATTTAACAGAACCGTCCAGGCTTCATCCTTCTAAAAACGTTTATGTGATCTGGATGGAAACCGAAAACAACGGTATTAAAAACCTCGGCCAGTTAAAAAGCAGCACCGGCTTTTTCTCAAACACTTTAAAAGCTTCGTTCCATACCGTTACTTCTTTTAAACCGAAACGGGTTTTTATCACTGCGGAGAACGATGCCAACATTCAAACGCCAGGTCCGCAGGTTGTGCTAACGACCAAATCCAGGTAAGCCCCTTCCTTTAATTAAATAAAAAGCCCATCTGTTTATTATGGATATAAACAAAGCCTATCAGCTCATTTCGCACAAAATCATTACCTGGATCAATGATTTTGTGCGCTTGTTGCCCAACATTTTAGTATCGGCATTATTATTAGTGCTGGGCATTTATCTGGCCAAGCTGATCAAAAAAATAGCCTCAAACCTGATCCAAAGAGTTTCGGACAACCGTGCGTTAAACAATCTGTTTACTTCGGTCATCTACATTTTTGTTATTGCAGTCACGCTGTTTACGGTGCTCAGTATTTTAAAACTGGATACCGCCGTAACCTCTATTTTGGCCGGTGCCGGTATTATCGGTTTGGCTTTGGCGTTTGCCTTTCAGGATATTGCCTCCAATTTTATTTCGGGCATTTTTATTTCTTTCCGGAGGCCGCTTCGGGTTGGGCACATTGTAAAAGTGAAAGATTATATGGGAAAAGTGGAGGAAATAAACCTGCGCGATACCATTTTGCGCACTTTTCAGGGCCAGATGGTGATTATCCCAAATAAAGATGTGTTTCAAAACCCGATTGAAAACTTTTCCGTGCTTGGCAAACGGCGGGTTGATCTGTCAATTGGCGTTTCTTATGGTGAAGATTTAGAACAGGTTAAACAAGTAACCATTGAAGCTTTAAAAGGCTTGGAACATCTTTCTGCCGATGAGCCGGTTACACTATTTTACCAGGAATTTGGCGGCAGCACCATCAATTTTGTGCTGCGGCTTTGGATTGATTCGCCCGAGCAGATCATTTACCTGAAAGTATGTAGTGATGCCATTATTCGGCTCAAAAAAGCATACGATAAAAACAGCATCATGCTGCCTTTCCCAACCACCACGTTGGATTTTGGCGTAAAAGGCGGCCTTCCGCTCAGCGATGTGCCCATGAAAGTTATAACAGACCACGGAAGCTGATTGCAAGCGGGAAATTGAAATCTGCAGTCATAATGTCTTGCTATCGATGCTTCTTTTACGACCTAAAATTTGGTGTTTTTCAAACGGGTTTCCCATCGGCAATCCTTGTAAAAAACCACCAAATTTACAGGCATAAAAGAAGCATCGTAAACCTGCTGGCAAAATTTTAAACAGGCTTTTGAAATTTGCAGTTTAAAAAAATCGGGCCACAAATCCGGACAAGATAGTAATACAACAAACGATGCCGGAAGTGCTACCGCTTGTTGTCAAAATCTTTATTGCTTCCTTACCAAATCTGAACCCTTTTTTCTTTAGGCAGATAATTTGAAACGCCGGGCTGAACATGGAACGCATCATAAAAATGCGGATTGTTCATCAACGGGCTGTTTACACGCCACATCGGTGGTGAGTGCGGATTATTATTGATCCACAGGCGCAGAAATTCGTCTTTCATTTTTACGCGCCATATACGCGCAACAGAAATAAAAAAACGCTGGTCTGGTGTGTAGCCGCCAATCTTTGTGGTATCCTGCCCTTCTTTAGTTAGTTTAAAAGCATCATAGGCCATGGCAACACCGCCAATATCTGCCGCGTTTTCGCCAACCGTCATGGCACCTTTGATATGCACGGTATCCAACACGGTAAACGTGTTATAGAGATCAACTACCTTTTGTGTTTTTTCTTTAAATTTTTTATAATCCGCCTTTGTCCACCAATTCTTTACGTTGCCATTTTTATCAAACTGTGCACCCTGATCATCAAATGTATGTGTGATCTCATGGCCTATTACCATGCCGATGCCGCCATAATTAAGCGCATCATCAGCATTGTTATCAAAATAAGGTGGCTGTAAGATACCTGCCGGAAAAACGATTTCATTAGCAGAAGGATTATTATAAGCCGTAACCGTTGAAGGCGTGTTGAACCATTCTGTTTTATCCACAGGCTTGTTGAGTTTTGCCAGTTGAAACTGGTAATTATTGGCCGCAGCGGACACTACATTTTCAAAGTATTTATTTTTTGCTACCGTTACATTATTGTAGTTTCTCCATTTATCAGGATAACCGATTTTTTTGGTGATGGCAAAAAGCTTTTCTTTTGCTTTTTGTTTGGTGCTGTCGTTCATCCAATCAAGCTTATCCATTCTGGCACCCATTGCTTTCTGCAAATTATTTACCAGCTCCTGCACGCGTTTTTTGGCATCTGCCGTAAAATATTTTTTCACGTACAATTGTCCAAGTGCTTCACCTAAGGAATTATCTACTGCGCTTGCCATTATTTCGCCGCGTGTTTTTTGAACAGCCTGGCCGGTAAGTACTTTGTTAAATGCAAATGCAGCGTCAACAAAAGGTTTGCTTAATAAATTTGCATAATTGCTGATTGAATACGCTTTCAGATATAATTTCCAATCATTTATCGGAATGATTTTTAAAGACATGTTCAGCTTTGCATAATAAGCGGGCTGCCCAACATCAATAGAATCTGTTTTCGCGCCCAAATCATTCAAAACATTTACCCAGCCAATGTTAGGTTCCCGCTTTGCAAGTACCGCAACAGCCATTTTATTATAGTTCGCATTTACGTCGCGCAATTCTACGTTTGTTCTGTGCGATGAAGCCAATTGTTTATCTATGTTGTAAACGATGTCAGCATTTTTTGCTGCGGTTGAAGCATCACTGCCTGTAAGCTGAAACAGTGTGGCCAAATATGTTTTATAGGCCTGCTGGATAGCGATGTTTGGCGCATCTGTTTTAAAATAATAATCCCGCTCGGGCAGCCCGATACCCGTTTGGTAAATATGTGCAATATTAAGACTGCTGTTTTTATTATCAGGGCCAACGCTAAAGGCAACAACCGAAGTATTAAATACCTTTGCTTCATCGGCAACAAACTTCATTAAAGCGGCAACATTGCTGATATTGTTGATGCTTGCAAGCAGCGGTTTTATTGGTTGATAACCCCGTTGGTCAACCGTATTTGTATCCATGCCCGAAGCATAAAAATCACCCAGTTTTTGTTCAATGCTTCCCGCAGTATTTTTAGCTTTGGAAACGCTGTCCAGTATGCCTTGCAAGCGTAAACGCTGCGGATAATTCATAAACATGTATGTACCAACACCTGCCTGTGAAGGTGGTATTTTAACCGAATCGTACCATTTGCGGTTCACATACATAAAAAAATTATCGCCGGGTTGAATGGAAGAATCTATTCCCTGTATAGCAAGAGTATTTTTATCCGAAGTATTTTTACATGCCGCCAACGAGCACAATACGGCAAACAGAAATAATATTTTTTTCATCATGAGCATATTGATTTTGTTTTGCCGAAGTTAATATTTCTGGCTGTTTTGTAATTATAAATTACGGCTAAATGGTTGCTTTTAGCATTGTAATTTTTAGGTTATAAAAGAAGCATGGTGTACTTCTTTTATCGGATTAAAAAATCCATACTTCAAAGTACCGGATTGCAAATTAGGACCAGAGGGATAACCAAATATAAAGTTTTATCTAATGCAATACCGAAAATCATCCGATAAAAACAGCCTCAGTAGGAAAAGGTTAAAACGGTTTATTTTAATGGAGAAAATATTTTGAAGTGGGGTTTACAGACTGATTTTTAGGTGATAAAAGAAGTATATTAGCTATCCTTTAAACCTAAACTTTATGAAAACCCTTCTTTTTTTCCTGCTTACTGTTTTATTAAGCAGTTCGATAGTTATTGCCCAACAACCCGACACAAATAGAAATCCACTTATCGATCAAAACGATTTTAAACATAACAAAAAATATTTTCTGGCACATTATGGTACTGATGATTCTACCAAAGCATTGATTAATACTTTTTTCAGGGTGAGAAAAGCTGCTGCTGTGGAAGTTGCATATTCTATTGTTGGAGGTGTTGGGTTATACATTTTTGTTAATCATATTTTCGGCCAAGGCGATAATAAAAGTTTTGATTACGGCACCGTTTTCCTCGCTATATTTGCTATCCCGATAATTCCAGCTTTTGCCGTTGGAGTTGCAGAAGGAACGGTAACGCATTTAATTTATACTCGAAAAAAACTACTGCATCTTATAGCAGATTATCATGCCGGAAAACATTTGCCCAAAAGGTTTACCCATCGGACACGTTATCGGCAAGAATTGAGAAAGGTTAAAGGTATTAAGCCATCAATCTGGAATATTTTGTTTTCAACCTAAATTATGGGTAATAAGTACTCACGTTATTTACTTATTTAAAAATGCTTTAAAAGAAAATTTATGTGCTTCTTTTATATCATAAATTTTATTGCCGTTCAATTCACCGAAAGAGAAGCATTATGTTACCAAAATGAGATTTAAATTGTCAATCAATTTTTGTTTTTTTACCCGATAAAAACAGCATTAAACTACCGCTCACAAATATCTTTGTACGGACAATAAGTGCAAGTTTCCAGCCGCGTAGTTTGATTAAAGGGAATTTGCTGATCAAATAGTTCAGCCAAAGTATTTTGCAGATGAACGGTAAACGCCGCTTTGGCATCTTCCAAATCCACGGATTGCAATACGGTTTTGCCCGATCTAAAATGTGTGCCTTCCGTTTTCATTTTCCGTACGGCGTATAAATTCGGTTCTACGTGGCTGGTTTTGCGTACCTGCTCATAAATATACGTGTAGAAAAGCGTTTGCACCACAGCCTTATTTTGCGATTTGCCATCACGCTCAAAAAGTTTTTCCAACGTGCTGTATTTCAATTCATCGCTGCCGGTTTTGTAATCCACAATACGCGTTTGCCCGTCTTTTTCATCAACACGGTCCAAAATGCCATACAATTGCAGATACTTCTTTTGGCCATTGATTTCTATCGGGAAATGATATTTATAATCCTTTTTGTTCTCCAGTTCGATGATTTGGAAAGGCGAATGCAAATGATCGTGCGCTAAAATCTCCTTCATGTATTCGGCCACAATCTGCAAAACAATCTGTTGCATACTGTTGGCCTGCCGGAGTTGTGTCCGGTTTCTGAATAAAACCTGCGATAAAGCGGCGCGACTGTATTCCATAATTTCCGGCAGTTTTTGGTCGATGCGTTCTGCCGTAATTACCTTGTCCGTTTTGATCAGATCCGCATAAAACCACTCCAGCGCCTGGTGCAAAGCCGAACCGATCTGGCTGGCCTCCAGGTTTTCGGCCACTTCTTCCGGCTCTTTGATTTTGGCCACATAGCGAAAGAAAAACTGCAGCGTGCAAGCCAGATAAGTGGTTAAGGTTGTGGCCGAAATATTGGTGGTTTTAAATGGGTTTCCATTGTAAAAAAAGCCTTCAATTTCTTTCCAAACTTTGCCTTGTTTTGGGATGACAATGACATTGGAAGATTCAATCCGAACCGGCTGCTCTTGTTGCAAATAATTGAATTTCAAATTACTTTCGTAAGCCAGTTGCCGGATAAAACGGCTCGGCTCGGCAGCTTCCGTATCTCCACCCAAACCATCATAAACCAGCGTAACTTTTTCTGATCGTTGCAGCAAGCGGTAAAAAAGGTAGGCAGAAACAGCATCCTGGTTTTCTAAAACCGGCATTCCGTTGGCGCGGCGCAAACTATCCGGGATAAAACTCGGGTTAACGCTGCGTTTCGGCATCGTTCCTTCGTTCATACCCAAAATTATGACGTGTTCAAAATCCAGGCAACGGCTTTCCAGCATCCCCATCACCTGGATGCCGCGCAACGGTTCTCCTTCCAGCGGAACCGCCAAACTGGCCAGCGTTTTCCGGATCAAGGCAAAAACCAGCGATAAACCCAAATTTGGTGCATAAGCATCTAAATTATCATGTAATAAATTAAGTTTTTTACAAGCTTCTAAAATGAGGTTTGCTTCCAGTTCATTTAACTGATTTTGCCTTTGACGCTGCTCCAAAACGGCTGTCAGCATCAAATACAATGCATCAATGGTTTGCAAACCACTGTGGCGCGACGTAAAAAAGTTGGGCGCTAAAGCCGAGATCAAATGCAGTTCGGTCAGCGGCACTTCTGTCCACTGCTGGCTCAACAATTTGTTTTGCAAAGCTTCGCGCTCGGCCGCTTTTACGCCCGAAAGCGGGTGCGATAAAAATGCCAGCGCATCGCGGTAATAAACGGTGTGTTTTTCCTGTTTGTTAATCTGTTCCTGGATGTTCAGCCACAATTCCGTGAGCCCGAAAAGCGGCGATTGCGTGAGCGGATAGCCCATCGTAATGTTCACAATCCCGGCCTCGGGCGGCAGCGTTTGCATCACCGGAACCAGCAAACTTTCGTCGGCCAGGATGATTGCCGTCTTTTCGGGGTCATTTTCAAAATCGGCCAAAGCTTCAAAATCAAATTTTTGGGTGAGGATTTTGGCTTGTGCCGTGTGCCCTTGCGTGCGGATCACATCGACGATGCTTCTTTTATCGGCTAAAATTTGTTGCTGCGGAAAAGAATTAATGAGCTCACTTCTGTTCAGGTTTCTGCGGAGGAAAGTACCGGCTTCCTGCAAATTGTCCTGCAAATAATAATCGTCCGTATCAAAATAAAACAAAGCGCAACCTTCTGATTGCCATTGCTTAAAAAGTGTTTCTTCGCACTTGTTCAAAGCGTTAAAACCGATGAAAATGAGCTTCTTATAAGGTGCGATAAACCGAGGATCGTCCGCCGTGCCGTTTGCCAGGCGGCGATAAGTTTGCGCAGTGGTAATCAAACCCTGGGCTTGCATGGCCTGATGAAAATTGTGATATAAAAGAGGCATCCTGATCCATAATTCCAGGAATTTTTGCTGATGCGAGCGTTGTTTATCCGCAGAAAAAGACGACCAGAAACGCTCTAAAAACGCCTGCTGTTCTTCGGTAAAATGACTGAACTGTTGCTGGATCTGGGCAATGTCTTCCAGCTGCGTAAACAAAGATTTTGCATCAACCAGATCGTAATCCACCTCGGCAAAATCACTTAAAATAATATTGGCCATCGGAAAAAACTGGTCTGGCGTGAGCGTTGGTTTTCCTTCGGCAACCAGCAATTTGTTAAACTCCAGGTGCATGATAAAAAACTGTTTCAGCGGATCGGCCACCACCAAATTAGCGGAAGCCGCAAAAAACGAGGAAACAGTGAAAAAAACAGGGCTAAAAGAAGCATTGCCCTGCAGTTCGCCCAGGTGTTTTTTCAAAAAAGCTTCCGGGCGTTTATTGTTAAAAATGATGGCTGCGTCTTTCAGATCATCACCTAAACGGGCAATTAAATCAGTGGCAACTTCGCGGAGGAAAGGGATCATTCAGGATTAATTGTTAAAATATACGCCATTTTGAGCAACAGATAATCTTGCCGGTTGTGATTAACTGTCCGGCTTTGATCAGGCAAAACCCCGAAACCTATTTTTTGATAGCATTTGATGGCCGGTAAATTATCCTCCAAAACAAATAATTCAACGGTTTTAATTTGAAACAAAGCCTTGCATTCCTCCAATAAAAGATGGATAAAAGAAGTACCGAAACCTTTTCTGCGGTCGGCAGGATTACCGATCAACAATCTGCCGATCCGTGGAATGTTTGTTTCTTGCGGGATGATCTCGCCAAATGCAACAGCTTCATTGTTATCATTTAAGCCGATGTAAAAGTTACGATCAGAATTTTTATGCTGATAATCTGTTACTTGTTTTTCTGTTATCGGAAAGGAAAACTCAGTTCCGGCAAATTGGAAAAGTAGGTTATCACCTGTAATCCAATGGCTTAGAAAAGTAAAATATTGATTAAAATAATTAATGAGCGTCATTAATGTTATTTTTGTATTTTTAAATTAATTATGGCAACATTAATTTTAAAAGTGGAAGACAGCAAGCTAAAAATGGTTAAAGACGTATTAAAAGCGATTGGCGTTTCTGTAGATCAAAAACATATAAAAGTAGAAAATATTCCGAACGACAAAACCGTTCGCGCAATTAAAGATGCCCGAAACGGAAAGGTAACAAAAGCAGAAAGTGTTAATGAACTTTTCAAATCAGTCTGATTGTTTTGTTTACCATAAGTTTTACAAATCGGTTTTTAAAAGACTTGAGGTTAATTAAAAAACGTTCTCAAAAAGACTTTGACTTGTTAAATTCTTTTACAAATCATCTAAGTTTAACTGGTGTAAAAGATTTAGAAAAGAAATATCTGGCTCATAAGTTAAAAGGTGAATATGCTGGTTGCTGGGAATGCCATGTAAAACCAGATTTGTTATTGCTTTGGATTGAAATTACTGCTGACAATGAAATCCGATTAATTCGTACCGGTTCCCACAGTGATTTGTTTTGATTGTAAAATAAAGCGCACTGCCTCAAATTAAACAAGCAACATTCAATAATTTTGTTAAACATTATGCTTCTTTTACCAGGTAAAATTTATGCCGATAAAAGAAGCATTGTTCAACTTAAACCCAATCACTAAAAATGGATTTTAAAAACCAGCTCGAAAGTATTTTTGTAGAGGAAAACCAGGTTCCGCCGGAGTATAATTTACCAGAACAAATCATCCAGCGCGAATATCTTTGCAACGGCGAAATGAAGCAATGGGACGGCGAACTGAGCGAAGTTTCGTCGCCGGTTTGCATCCGTACGCCCGAAGGTTTACAGCGGAAAGTGATCGGCGCCTTCCCGGTTTGCGGCGTTAAAGAAGCGATGGAAGCTTTGGATGCGGCCATGGCCGCTTACGATAATGGCCGCGGCGAATGGCCAACCATGAGCGTGGCCAATCGGATCCACCGTGTAGAACAGTTCACTTTTAAAATGCTGCAGCAAAAGGATTTGGTGGTGAAGCTGATTATGTGGGAAATTGGCAAACCGTATGCCGAATCGGTAAAGGAGTTTGACCGCACGGTAGAATACATCCACGCTACCATTGATGCTTTGAAGGACATTGATCGGCAATCGTCCCGTTTTGAGATTGAGCAGGGGATTGTGGCGCAGGTCCGCCGATCGTCGCTGGGCGTGGTTTTGTGCATGGGGCCGTTCAATTATCCGCTGAACGAAACTTTTACCACACTGATCCCGGCTTTGATTATGGGCAATACGGTACTTTTCAAAACGCCGAAACATGGCAGTTTGCTGCATTATCCGCTGCTTAAAGCGTATCAGGAATGCTTCCCGAAAGGCGTGGTGAACACCATTTATGGCCGTGGTGCAGATATTGTCCCGCCGCTGATGCAATCCGGCAAAATCAATGTTTTAACGCTGATCGGTTCCAGCAAAGTGGCCAATCAACTTAAAAAAGACCATCCAAAAGTGAACCGTTTGCGGGCAGTTTTAGGTTTGGATGCAAAGAATGCGGCCATCATCACCAAAAATGCCAATCTAAAACTGGCAGTGAGCGAGTGCGTAACAGGTTCGCTTTCGTTTAACGGACAACGTTGCACGGCCCTGAAAATCATTTTGGTACATCAGGATTTGGCAGACGCGTTTTTAAAAGAGTTTTCGGAAGCCATCAGCAAGCTAAAATTTGGCATGCCCTGGGAACAAGGCGTAAGCTTAACGCCGTTGCCCGAACCCGGCAAACCAGCATATTTAAAAGATTGTATTGATGATGCGATAGCCAACGGTGCCAAAATCATCAACCAAAACGGCGGCGAAACATTAGCTTCTTTTGTTTATCCGGCGGTTGTTTTTCCGGTAAACGACAAGATGAAATTGTATCGCGAAGAGCAGTTTGGGCCCGTAATTCCGGTAATCCCTTTTCAGGAAATTGAAGAAGCGATCGATTACCAGATCAACTCGCCGCACGGCCAGCAGGTAAGTATTTTTAGCGAAGATGCGGAAGAAATCGCCTCGCTGATCGATCCGTTTGTAAACCTGGTGAGCAGGGTGAACATCAATTGCCAGTGCCAGCGCGGACCGGATATTTTCCCTTTTACCGGCCGTAAAGACAGTGCCGAAGGAACGCTTTCTGTGGTTGATGCCTTGCGCGCTTTTTCCATCCGGTCTTTAGTTGCCACCAAGTTGAATGATGACAATAAAAATCTGATCAACCAAATTGTGAACGATAACGAATCAAACTTTTTGAGCACAAAATTCATTTTTTAGGCGATAAAAGAAGCATCAGACAAAAGAAGCTGCCTCAATTTGAAGCAGCTTCTTTTGTTTATCAGCAAAAATAATTTCAACCCAAAACCTAATTGTTTTTCAGACCGAGTTTGTAATTCTTCAGATCGAGCATGTACTCATTATTCAAAAAATAGTTTAAGCCGAAAATGCAAAAATCATTTCCGGAAGTTTTAGGGTTTTCCAGATAAGTTAAATAATCTGTGGCTGTGGTGGTATAAGTATAATTAAAACCGGAAGTGGTTGCTGCTTTTACCGTACTGTTTGCGGCCAGCAATGCGGCAGTTGCCGGTGCGGTGCTATCTTCAATATAACTGTAAGGTGCCGTGCCAGAATCAAACAAGGCGTTAGCTGTAAGTGTTTTGCCGTTGTAAGTGATTGTTGATGAGATGATTGGATAATATCCGGTTCCGGGATAATTAACCAATTGATGCTGCGTAAAACCGGATGAAGAAGATAAATCGGCATCCGTTAAACCTAAAGTAATTACGCCCGGTACAAAAGTAGAATAACCATTGCCGGAAAAATTGGATGTGCCCAAAGCTGCCATTTTAAAACCTCTGGTCAAACCTATTCCCGGATCGAAAGAACTGAACGGACTGGTTACAAAAACACCATTGTTGAACGTAATATCGTAAATCGGTGCCACGCCCATCACATCAAAATCATGCGCCGTGGCCGTTGTTCCGCCAACATTTACCGCTTTATAATACAGGAAAAAAGGCAAACGCTTAACTAAAATATTACCGTTCACATCGCCGATAGTTACCGGCGCGTAAGCTAAATTTCCGTAAACCGTGGCCCCGCTGGTATTGCTTCCGTAAGTAACGGATGATTTCTGGCTGGTGATGGTAATACCGTTTACAACTGCAGAATCTCCCGTAAAAACAAAACCGGAAGTGGTAATCATCGAAGCTGGCAAAATACCTTGCGCATCCAGCACCATTCCGCCCGAACCGGTATCAAAAACCATCCCGTAAGAAACCGTTTGTGTGCCTACTTTGGATACATTAATTTGTATTTGGCGGTAATTTAAAGTGGCATCTGCACCAAATTCGTACAAACCTAACTTGGTTGGTGTAGCAACTGTTGGTGTGGTGGTTTTATCTTTTTTACAGGAAGCGGCAAATGCCAATATCAAAAATACTCCGGAAATGACGGACAAAACTTTAGAATAGTATTTTTTTTTCATACCGAAGGCTTTAAGTAGTTACAATACTTTTTTTGCGCTTAAGTTTGAACTGAAAACAGCATTTTTTTTGTTGAGAAAAGATAAGTCATCATTAATTTTTTGATTTATACCGATGAAAAAATCATAATAAAGTTTTTGGGCGAAATCAGCACAAATTTATACCGGTAAAAACAGCATCAAAACGAAACAATCGCTTTGATCACGCCGTTTTTCGGATCAAGCCAGCTTTTAAACCGATCTTTCACGTCATCAAAATCTACGCGGTGCGTGATGTACGTTTTCGGATCGACTAAACCGTTTTTCATACTGCTGATCACATGCTCAAAATCTGCGCGTGTTGCGTTACGGCTGCTCATCAGCGTAGCTTCCCGTTTATGAAATTCGGGATGACTGAAGCAGATTTCGCCTTTTTGCAAGCCAATCAGCACAAAACGTGCACCGTGCGCCATATATTGAAAAGCATTGCAGATGGCTTTCTGGCTTCCCGTTGCATCGATCAAAACGGTTGGCATGTTGCCGCTGGTGATTTCCTGCAACTGTTCCATCACGTTTTCTGCGGATGCATTGATGGTGTGATGAACTTTGAGTTTTTCCTTACAAAAGTTTAAACGGTTTTCGTTGATATCCAACGCGATAACTTTTCCACCTGCAATCCGGGCAAATTCCATCGTGCCCAAACCAATCGGGCCGGCACCGATAACCAGCACAAATTCACCTTGTTCCACATCTGCCCTGCGAACCCCGTGCGCGCCGATCGCCAATGGCTCCACCAAAGCCAGTTCATCAAAACTTAACCCTTCGCCATGGACCAAAAGCCGCGATGGCACAGCTAAATACGCTGCCATACCGCCATTGATGTGCACGCCGAAAACCTGTATTTGTGTGCAGCAATTCGGTTTCCCTGACTGGCAGGCGATACAATGCCCGCAGTTAAAATACGGGATAAACGTTACCGCTTCACCTTTTGTAAAACCGGGCGCACCGTCAAAATCAACCAGTTCGCCGGATAACTCGTGCCCTAAAATCCGCGGATAACTAAAAAATGGCTGTGTGCCTTCAAAAGCGTGTAAATCGGTTCCGCAAATCCCAACACGCTTTATTTTGATGAGTGCATTTCCGGGTTTCAGTTTCGGCATTTCCGCAGAACCGTAAGCAAATTGGCCGGGTTCTGTGCAGGTTAATATTTTCATGGTTTTTTATCCGATAAAAGAAGTATCGTTTTTGCTGAGCAAGCCGTGTTCCTGCATCGCTTTCCAAAATCCGGGCGGAATTTTTTTGGCGGCCATTTCGATATTTTCTTTCACTTTTTCGGGTTTGGAAGTGCTCATCGCAACGCTGTTCACGCCAGGAATGTTGAACCCGAAATTGAAACATGCTTCGGCCGGTTTGATGCTGAACTGCTCGCAGAGCGCAAAAAAAGCTTTCCGCCAGTTTAATAAATCCTGCCCTTCTTTTGTATTCGGGTCAACCTGAACGTAATTATAAAAATCGCTTCCGGTCAAAAATCCACCGTTAAAAACAGCAGAATTGATCACCGAAATATTTTTTTCATGCAGTTTGCCGATAAAAGCAATCAGTTCCTGCGGATGGCTTTTCAGCGTCAAACTGTTGGCCAGCATTACCCAGTCCAGATCAACGTCGGCAGTCAGGCGTTCAATCACTTGCCAGGTTTTCGAGCCCACGCCAATCGCCGTAACTTTTCCTTGTTTTTTCAGCTCGGCCAGCGCGCAATAAGCACTCAAAATGTCTTGGTAACGACGTTTTTCGTCTTTTTCATCTTTTGCAGCGGCCAGATATTCGTCCGGGTCGTGCACCGAAACCATTTGCGGCACATAATTTCCGAGCAGCCGGTTTCCCTGTTCAAAACATTCCAAAATACCATCGTAACTGATTTTTTGTACGGCATCGTGATCGATATCTTTCCAAATATCCCGTTCAAAAGTTGGTTGCGGCGTTTTTAATTCGGTTTGATACCAGGCCAGTTTGTTGCTGATGATCACCTGTTTCGGATCGATATTTAGTTCGCGCAGGCATTTGCCCAAAACTTCCAAAGCCAGGCCGGCACCATATTTTCCGGCAGAATCAAAAACCGGGGTCCCGGGCGAATTTTCAATATAATTGCGGACGATGTCCAGTTTCGTTTGATAAGGCAAAGCCTGATAAATGTTCCCCAAACCGCTGGTTCCCCAGATTACGGGCGGAAGTTTGCTATCGGATGCTGTTTTTATCGGCATAAAATCTGGTTACAAATCATAAAATCTAACGGCGTTTCCTCCCCAAAAAAGTTCCTGCTCGTTTTTGGCCAGGGTTGAAGTATAATGCTGAACGACGGAAAGCATTTTTTCATATCCGCCGGCAACATTGCAAACCGGCCAATCGGAACCAAAAAGTACGCGTTTTGCACCAAAAGCTTCAAAAACCACATCCAGGTAAGGCGTAAAATCTGCTGTTTTCCAGTTTTTCCAATTGGCTTCGGTCACCATTCCGGAAACTTTACAACTGACGTTTTCCAGCTCTGAAACGGCAATAATGTTCTTTTTCCAATCATCAATTGTTTTGTTTTTGATGTCTGGTTTGGCAATATGATCGATAACAAAAGGTTGATCCGGGAAATTTTCGATTAGCTTTTTTGCATTTTCCAGCTGCTTAGGAAAAATCAAAATATCATAAGCAAAACCAAATTTTTGCAGCTTTGAAATCCCGTTCATAAATGATTTTTGCAACATAAAAGAAGCATCCGCCTCGCTTTGCAAAATGTGCCGGAAACCTTTCATCAGCTTAAATTGACGATAATATTCCAGCCTTTCCTCAACCTTCGGCGAACAAAGATCAACCCAGCCAACCAACCCTTTAACAATGCTGTTTTTACCGGCATTTTTTAGTTGGAAAATGTTTTCGGCTTCGGATTGATCGGATTGGACGACTACGCAACCATCGAAACTGTTGTTTTGAAGGATCGGTCCCAAATCTTCCGGCAAAAAATCGCGCCGGATTTCGGGCATCGTATCATCGATCCAGCCATCTCTTACCGGATCAAAAACCCAGAAATGCTGGTGCGCATCAATTTTTTGCATACGCTTTTATCACCTGGCGCGAAGTTCCCAAACCGTCAATCCCCAACTCCAGCACGTCGCCGGGTTTTAAATATTTTGGCGGATCGAAGCCCAGGCCAACGCCGCTTGGTGTGCCGGTAGAAATGATATCGCCGGGCAGCAGCGTCATAAACTGGCTAATGTACGAAACCAGCTTCGGCACGCCAAAAATCAAATCATCCGTGTTGCCGTCCTGCAGTATTTCGCCATTTAATTTAAGCCATAAACGCAGCTTGTGCGGATCGTCGATTTCATCTTTTGTGGCCAAAAATGGTCCTATCGGCGCAAACGTGTCGCAGCCTTTACCTTTGTCCCACGTACCGCCGCGCTCCAGCTGAAATTCGCGTTCGGAAACATCGTTGTGCAGGCAATATCCGGCCACGTAATCCATTGCTTCTTCTTCGCTTACATAACTGGCTTTTTTGCCGATGACAATGGCCAATTCTACTTCCCAATCGGTTTTGACAGAATTTTTCGGGATGACAATATTGTCATTCGGGCCAACCAAAGCAGTAGTAGCTTTGAAGAATAAAATGGGTTCTTCCGGGATTTTGGCACCAGTTTCCTGCGCATGTTTGGCATAATTCAGGCCGATGCATACTATTTTTGAAGGACCGGAAACTGGTGAACCCAAACGTTCAGAATCAGGCACTTCGATTAACCGGCCTTGATTTGCTTTCACAAATTCTTCCAAACGCGCCAAACCGTTGTCTTCAAAAAACTGCTCGTTGTAATCTCCGCCGTAGGCAGAAACATCGTAGCGTACATTATCAATGATTACGCCGATTTTTTCTTTTCCGGCATCGCCGTACCGTATTAATTTCATGGTTTTAATTTTAGGTTGATAAAAGAAGCATGCTTCTTTTACCGGTATAATTTAATTGTTCAACTTAATAAATCCACCATCCAAAGGATAATCGCAGCCGGTAACAAAACCCGCTTCGTCAGAACAAAGATAAAGTGCCAGAGCGGCAACTTCTTCGGGTTCGCCCATGCGGCCAATTGGCTGGCTGTCAGATAGTTTGGTAAACATTTCCGCTTCCCGTCCGGCATAGTTTTTCGCAATAAAACCATCTACAAAAGGCGTGTGGATGCGTGCCGGGGAAATGCTGTTGCAACGGATCTGATCGTCCAGATAATCGCGCGCCACGGATAAAGTCATGGCAAAAATGGCACCTTTGCTCATCGAATACGCAAAACGATCGGAGATGCCAACCCAGGCCGCAATAGACGCTAGGTTTAAAACCACGCCGCCGCCGTTGGCCTTCATGTTCGGGATTGCTGCGTACAAACAGTTGTAGGCCCCTTTTACGTTGATGTTGAAAACACGCTCAAAATCAGCTTCTTCCGTGGTATCGGCGCGGCCGATATGCGCAATTCCGGCGTTGTTGATCAGGATGTCGATCTTATCGATCTTCATAAATGTTTCCAGGATTTGCTGCTGGTTGCTTACATCGGCACTGTAAACAAAAGCTTTGCCGCCGCCAGCTTCAATTTCAGCAACGGTTTGTTCGCCGGCTTCGGCATTTAGCTCAATGATGTGCACTATCGCGCCCTGCTTGGCAAAAAGCGCGGCAATTGCTTTGCCGATACCGCTGCCGCCGCCGGTAATAATGGTGTTTTTCCCTGTGAGATCAAACATACTACTGTTTTTATAGATGAAAAATTCGGTCCATCAACAACCACTTTTCGCCTGGTTTTGCCTGCGGCAAAGCTTGTTGATATTTCCACATCAGGTTTTCCCATTCCTGCACTTTTGGGTTAATGGCATCCATTTTAGCCTTTTTTTCAAAGCTAAAAGAAGCATCGGTTTCCATCAGCATAAATAAACGGTTGCCCAGCAGATAAATTTCCATGCTGGTGATACCGGCATCGATGATACTATTTTTGATTTCCGGCCAAACGTTTTCATGGTAAGTTTTATATTCTTCGATCAATTGCGGATCGTTGGCCAGATCAAGCGTAAAACAATATTTCTGCATTTTTATAGGATTGGGGCAACGGCATTAATAAGTTTCAGGTTGGTGCGATGACCCTTCCAGCCAAAAAAAGCGACTACCGCAAAGCAAATCAGCGGCACAAAATAACCCAACTGGATGTTGCCCGCTGCATCGCCGATATAAGCAAAAGCACGCGGCAAAATGGCACCGCCAACAATGCTCATCACCATTAAACTGCTGCCGATGGCGGTATCGTTCCCCAGGTTTTTGATGCCCAGCGCAAAGATAGTCGGGAACATGATCGACATAAAAAAGCAAATGGCGATAACCGTATAAACCGTAACCATGCCATGCAGAAAAATAGCTGATAAACAAAGCATTAAGTTGATGACCGCGTAGATGGCCAGCAGATCGGCCGGCCGGAAATACTTCATCAAAAACGTGCCGATGAAGCGGCCGATCAGAAATGCAATGCCGCCAACACCCAAATAATCTGCTGCTTTTACTTCAGTAAGCCCGGCAGATTTTGTGGCGTAAAGGATAAACAAGCTAAAAACACTAACCTGCGCGCCGATGTAAAAAAACTGCGCCGCCACGCCCCGGGAAAGGTGTTTATGTTTGAATGTTTGAAAAATGTTTTTATCAGTTGCCTGTTCTTCTCCGGATTCGATTTCCGGTAGTTTGGTAAAGGCAAAAGCGATGGCGATCAGCACCAAAACCGACCCTAAAACAAAGTAAGGTGTTTTTACAGAAGAAGCTTCGGTGGCCAGGGCGATTTTGCGGGCGGCCTCCGTCATTTTACTTAGGGTTTCATCGGAAGCACCTTTGGTGAGGATAACGCGCGCGCCGATTATCGGAGCCAAAGCTGCGGCCAAACCGTTAAAAGATTGTGCAAAATTGAGGCGTTGCGTAGAACTTTCCGGATCGCCCAGCGAAGAGATGTAAGGGTTGGCGGCGGTTTCTAAAATAGTCAGCCCGCAGGCGATAACGAACAATGCGATCAGGAAAAACCCATATTGCTGTGTGTTGGCCGCCGGGATAAACAAGTAAGCACCAAAAGCAAAAAGCAGCAAACCCGTAATGATACCGGTTTTATAACCATACTTTTTCAGGATAAAACCCGCCGGCAAAGCCATGATGAAATAGGCGATAAAAACAGCAGAATCCACCAGCGTGGCCTGCACCGTGGTGAGCGTGAAAGACCGTTTTAAATGCGGGATTAATATCGGGTCGAGGTTGTGCGCAAATCCCCACAAAAAAAACAGCGAGGTAACCAAAATCAGCGGGAACAGGTATTTATTTTGCGGCATGCAGGGGTTTTTAAAAGGCTGCTAAATATAGTTATATCCTGCCGTTATACTAATTTTATACCGATAAAAGAAGCATCGGCCCTTAGCTTTTCTCTTCCCAAATTTGGCATAAATGCACAATCGTATCTACGGCTTTTTGCATGTCCTGCACCGAAACCCATTCCTGTTTACTGTGGAAAGCATGTTCACCGGCAAAAATATTGGGGCATGGCAATCCCATAAAAGACAAACGCGACCCGTCTGTGCCTCCGCGGATACTGCGCAAACGCGGCGTTAAACCGGTACGGCGGATAGCTTCCACACCATAATCAATTACCTGCTGGTGCTGGTCTAAAATCTGTTTCATGTTGCGGTATTGCCGGTTGATTTTGAGGGAATACGAAGCCCGCGGAAAGTCCTGCAACACCTCATCGGCCACTTGCCGGATGATAAAAGCGTGTTTTTCAAGCATTTCATCTTCAAAATCCCGGATAATAAAATCTATCACCGCTTCTTCTACATGGCCGCTGATGCACACCGGATGAATAAAGCCTTCTTTTGCAGATGTTTTTTCGGGCGAAAGTTTTATAGGCAGTTCTGTTAATATCCGGCCTGCAATTTTGATGGCACTTTGCATTTTTCCGTTTGCAAAACCCGGATGTGCACCAACACCTTTGATCTTTAACTGTGCGCCATCCGCAGAAAAAGTTTCGTTTTCAATCGTCCCGGCAGATTCGCCATCAATAGTATAGCCAAAATCGGCACCGAGCTTCTGCATATCGGCCTTATCCACGCCGCGGCCAATTTCTTCATCCGGCGTAAATAAAATCTTAATGGTGCCATGCTTTATCTCCGGATGGTTTATCAACTGCTGGCAGGCATCCACAATGGCGGCTACACCGGCTTTATTATCGGCACCGAGCAATGTTGTACCGCTGGCCGTGATAATATCGTTCCCGATCTGGTGTTGCAAATCCTGATGGTCTTCCATCTGCAAAACCACCTTTGGATCATCCGGCAAAACCAAATCCTGGCCCTGGTAATTTGTGTGCACTATCGGTTTCACGTTTGTTCCGTTACAATCCGGCGAGGTGTCCATGTGCGCGCAAAAACATATCACCGGCACCGTTTTGTCTGTATTGGCGTCCACGGTGGCATATACATACCCGTACTCGTCCAGGTGGGCATCGGCCAGGCCGATTTCCAGTAACTCTTTAACCAAAATCCGGCCTAAATCCTTTTGTTTTTGGGTAGAAGGAGTGGTTTTAAAATCCGGATTTGACTGCGTATCAACCGTTACATAATTCAGGAACCTATTTTGTACAGAGTATTGCAACATAAGCGGTGCATTCATCGTTAAACATTTTTGATAATTAGTTAATAATTCTATTTTTGAAATCAGCCAGATTCAAAAATAAAAGATAATATGTTATACGGCCCGGTCATTAAAAAATATAATCTATTGAAAAAGTTCTCCTTATTTATAGCTTTAATTGTTTGCAGTTTTACTGTTTCTGCACAAATCGGTTACAATTATGATCAATTTAGTTTGGGCGTAGGCATCAGCAGTGTAAAAATCCATGGCGACCTATACCATTCTTACGCCAAAGCCGCGCCAAGCGTAAATTTAAGTTACCACATGACCCCATTTGTAACTTTTAGCACCGAAGCACAATTTGGCCGGCTGGAAAGTGCCAATGCCGATACCGCCAAGGCTGTTTACGGCGAACAATCCAGCAATAAATTTACCACGGTGATGTTTCATGGTGATGTGCAACTGGGCGAATTTATTAACTACAACGATGATTTCAGCGCGATCCCTATCCTTACCAAAATCCTGAACGGTGCCAAAAATATTTATGTAGGCACTGGTTTAGGGGTGATTTTTAACAGGATGGATTACATTAACCGTACGGATTACAGAGATCCGAATTTTTCCTACAGCGGTTTGGATAAAAGCACAGAACTGATTATCCCGGTACGCATCGGTTATGAATATAAAATCTATAACGCTTATGATGAACCGCAAATACGTTTAAATTTAGGTTACCAGGCTAATTTTTCTACCGGCGATAATACAGATGGTATCAAATCCGGCCATTACGCAGATTGGTTTTCGCAAATTACCTTTGGCATAAAAGTGGGCATCGGCGGGGTTACGTCTTACCGCAAACCAATACACGTTGGCACTTTTTAATTTAAAAGAAAATTATTATCTTAGGGGAAAATTACATTTTAGCTGATATATCCCTTGAAAAAACAGGCTTTATTAACAAGCATACTGTTTTTATGCAGTAAATTTTTGTTTGCACAACTTAGTTACAACTATCTGGGCTACAGCGTTGGTGCAGGTTTTGGTGTTGCCCGTGCCGATGCAGATTTGCGCGAACATCTTAACAAAGGTGCTGCATTTGTCAATTTTAATTATAATTTTAGTCCGTTTACAACCGGAACGGCAGAGTTGCAGGCTGGCCAATTAGGCGGCGGTCATCCCAACACCGATAAAGATACACGCGCTTTTATCAACACTTATCAGGCAGCCATTATTTATGCTGATTTTCAGGCCGGGGAAATTATCAACTACGAAAACAGCCGTATTTTAAACATCTTTAAAAACTTTTACGCCGGTACTGGTTTTGGTTTTATCCGCAACCACATGAGTTTTATACAGCGCAGCAGCCTCAGCAATCCCGGATATGTTTTTCCGGGCCGGGACAACAGCATAGAAGCCATGCTGGTTTTCAGGGGCGGTTACGAGTTTAAATTTTACAACCAATACCACGAACCGGGCATACGTTTGGATGTTGGTTTTGAAGAAAACTTAGCTTACGGCGAAGGTTTGGATGGTTACGATGATCCGCCAACACAATTTAAAAATAACCATGTAGATCGGTACGGGCTTTTGCATATCGGGTTGAAATATAGTTTTGGTGTCCCGATTTCTTTCCGAAAACCGATCCGCAGATTTTACTGAACATGAACATCGAAACCCTGCGCGAACATTGTTTAAGCAAACCTGCCGTGGCAGAAACCATGCCTTTTGGTGATGATACGCTGGTTTTTAAAGTTGGCGGAAAAATATTTTTGCTGATCAGTTTAAAAGAAGCCAATCGTTTTAATGTAAAATGCGAACCGGAATTGGCTATCCGGCTGCGCGAACAATACGATGAAGTGCGTCCCGGTTTCCACATGAACAAAACGCATTGGAACACTGTTTTTATCGATGGGATTTTGGGCGATAAACAACTGCTGGAAATGATCGATCATTCGTATCAACTCATTGTGAAAAGCCTGCCCAAAGCCATCCGCGAAAACCTGCACTAAAAAAGTATGGTAAAAACAGCATCAGCCCAATTGTTTGCTATCTTTTCGGCATGAAAAATTTGCTTTCCGTTTTTTGTTTTTTGCTGATTTTTGCTTCGGCCCAAGCCCAGTTAACGCCTTTTGAAAAAGATCCGCAGAAAAATACCACGGCCACTTATGCACAAATTGTGAATTATTACCAGGCTTTGGACAAGCAATACGATCAGCTTAAAGTTTACAACATCGGCACAACAGATATTGGCAAACCACTGCAGTTGATCGTGCTTTCGCGGGATAAAGTTTTTGATCCGGCGATTATCAAAAAGCAAAATAAACGCGTTATTTTAATCAACAACGGCATTCATCCCGGCGAACCGGAAGGCATTGACGCCAGCATGATGTTGGTACGCAATCTGCTGAAAAAGAACACTTTGCCAAAAAATGTAGTGGTTTGTATGATTGCCGTTTACAATATTGGCGGCTGCCTGAACAGAGGATTGTCGCGCGTAAACCAAAACGGACCGGCAGCTTACGGTTTCCGCGGAAATGCCCGGAATTTGGATCTGAACCGCGATTTTATCAAAGCTGATTCTAAAAACGTTTTGGGATTTATGCAGATTGTAAATATCTGGAAACCTGATGTTTTTTTGGACAACCACACCAGCGACGGTGCCGATTACCAATACGTGATGACGCTGATTGAAACGCAGCACAACAAACAAAACCCGGTTTTGGCCGATTATACCGCTAAAACGCTTACGCCGGAGCTGTTTTTACGCATGAAAAAATCCGGTTTTGAGATGACGCCATACGTAGAATCTGAAGGCGCAACGCCGGATTCGGGTTTGGTGGCTTTTTTGGAAACGCCGCGGTATTCGTCCGGGTTTATGGCGCAGCACAACATCATCAGCTACATTACCGAAACACACATGCTCAAAACGTATGCGCCGCGTGTAATTTCTACATACGATTTTATGCAGCATTTAATTGATATTGTGCAGCGCGATGCTGTTTTTATCGGTAAAATTAAGGCACAGGCCGATGCGGAAGTAAAAAACCAGAAAACTTTTGCTTTGAATTGGGAGCTCGACAAAAACGATTTCGATACACTGACTTTCAACGGTTTTACGGCCGGTTACAAACCCAGCGAAGTAAGCGGTTTGCCAAGATTATATTATGATCGATCCAAGCCTTTTACCAAAAATATACGCTATTACAACACGTATAAAGCCACGGTTTCTGCGGAGAAACCAATCGCCTACATTATCCCGCAGGCCTGGGGAAAAGTGATTGATTTACTGGGACGTAATGGTGTAAAAACGCACCGGCTTCAATCCGATACCACCATTTCCGTTCAAACATATTACATCACCGATTACAAAACGCCGCCGCGCCCGTTTGAAGGCCATTATCTGCACAGCAATGAAAAAGTATCGGTAAAAACAGCATCGTTAAAATTTTATGCGGGTGATGTAGTGGTTTATACCGATCAGCCGTTAAACCGTTACATCGTGGAAACGCTGGAGCCGCAGGGCGTGGATTCGTTTTTTGCCTGGAACTTTTTTGATTCGATCCTCGGCCAAAAAGAATATTTTTCGGATTATGTGTTTGAAGATGTGGCTGCCGATCTCCTTAAAAAAAACCCTCAGCTGAAGCAAAAACTCGAAACCGAAAAAGTAAAAAACCCGGAGCTGGCCAAAAGTGCGGCCGCGCAGCTTAACTTTGTTTACAAAAATTCTGCTTATTTTGAACCAACTTTCATGCGTTATCCGATCAGCCGTTTGGTTGTGCCGATAAAGCTCAATTTAGATTAATGCCATGCTCGAATATGTTTATGCAACGCCGGTAGCTTCGGCCATTTTTGTGATCACGCTGCTCACCAGTCTGCTGGCTTTTTCCAATCCGCAGGTTTACGAAGAGCTGATCCTGGCCCCGTACCGCGTTTACCGCAAAGAAAAACTGTACACACTTTTTACCAGCGGTTTGATCCATAAAGATTGGCAGCACCTGTTTTTCAACATGTTGTCTTATTATTTTTTCGCTTTTAACCTGGAGCGGATTATCGGCCACTGGCAGTTTGCGGTTTTATATTTGGTGAGTTTGGCGTTGAGTGATTTGCCAACCGTAATGCGCCACCGCGAAGATTTCTGGTACCGGACGCTGGGTGCTTCCGGGGCGATTTCGGCCGTTGTTTTTAGTTTTATTATGTTCGATCCGATGACGAAAATGATGATTTTGCCGCTGCCCATCCCGATCCCGGCCATCTTGTTCGGCGTTTTGTATTTAGTTTATTGCGTGTATGCCGGCCGCCAGCAAGCCGATACCATCAACCATGATGCACATTTTTATGGTGCGTTAAACGGCGTTATCATCACGATTATTTTATATCCGGATGTGGTGCCGTATTTTTTGGGGAAGCTGGGTTTGCGGTAGCGGATACTGTTTTTACCCCTATAAAAACAGTATCTTTTCTGCCATTTTTCTTAAAATTACAAAAAGCAAATCCATGACAACCGAACAGCTTTACCAAATCTATTTACAGCATCCGCAGGTTTGTACCGATACGCGCGGCATCATCCCGGGCAGCATTTTTTTCGCCTTAAAAGGGGCAAATTTCAATGCCAACACTTTTGCCCAAAAAGCATTGGAAAGCGGTGCGGCTTTTGCCGTGATTGATGAAGCCGTTTACAAAACAAGCGATCGTTTTATTTTGGTGAATGATGCACTAACGGCTTTGCAGGATTTGGCGCGGCACCATCGCAAGCAGTTACAAATCCCGGTGATTGGCTTAACGGGATCCAACGGAAAAACAACCACGAAAGAGCTGATTAATGCGGTTTTAAGCCGGAAATTTAAAACTTACGCCACCAAAGGCAACCTCAACAACCACATTGGCGTGCCGCTTACGCTGCTTTCCATCTTCGCAGAAACCGAAATTGCGATTATAGAAATGGGTGCCAACCATCAGCAGGAAATTGCTTTTTTATCCGGACTGGCACAACCTACGCACGGCATGATCACCAATATTGGCCGGGCGCATCTGGAAGGTTTTGGCGGTCCGGAAGGCGTACGCAAAGGCAAAGGCGAGCTTTTTGACTGGCTGGAGCAACACAACGGAACCGTATTTGTAAACCATGATGATTTGGTTTTGGAGGAAATGGCTTTTCACCGGAATTTTGCAAAAACGGTTTATTACGGCAAAGATCAGGCAAATTTAGTTTCGGGCGAAATTTTGGAAAACGTGCCGCTGCTGAAGCTAAATTGGTGGGCGAATGGACATCCATCAACCCAAAAACAGGCAGTGCAAACCAATTTGACCGGCAGTTACAACCTGAGCAATTTGCTGGCTGCTGTTTCTATCGGTGTTTTTTGGGGCTTATCTGCGGAGGAAATCAATGCCGGGATCTCTGGTTATCAGCCTTCTAACAACCGTTCGCAAATCCTTCAAACCAAAACCAACACCCTGATTTGTGATTATTACAACGCCAACCCGAGCAGCATGGAAGTGGCCATCCAAAACCTGGGGGCGATTGCTGCGGATAAAAAAGTGCTGATTTTGGGCGATATGTTTGAACTGGGCGAACATGCTTCGGCAGAACACGCACTCATCATTAAAAAAGCAAACGAAATTGAAGCCGGTCAGCGGATATTTATCGGGAAGGAATTTTACCGGCACCATGCTGTTTTTACCGGTACTTTTTTTGAAACTACGGATGCTGCTTTTATCGCCCTAAAAACAGCACCGGTAACAGGCGCAACGGTATTGATAAAAGGTTCGCGCGGAATGCGTTTGGAAATTTTGGCAGCAGTATTATAGCGATAAAAAACTGCTGAACATCCTTTTAAGTTAATAATTTTTATTTGCTCAACGGCAGCGTGAACCAAAAGGCGGAACCTTTGCCGGGCACGCTTTCTACACCGATTTGGCCACGGTGCTGGCGGATAATTTCTGAACAAAGGTAAAGCCCGATGCCAATGCCAGGGATAATTTGCGTTTGCCCGTTTTCTACCCGGTAAAAACGGTCAAATATTTTGCTTTGATCACTTGCTTTGATACCGATGCCTTTATCTTTGACGTTGATTTTGAGGAGTGCGCCTTCGTTTTGACAACTGATTTCGATTTGCTGGCCCGGAGAAGAATATTTTGATGCATTACTAAGCAGGTTTATAATTACCTGACCTATTTTTTCACGATCGGCATAAACAGGTAATTGCGGGCATGGCTTTAGATAAATGTCGTAGTTTTTTGTGGTGAGGGCTAATTCCTGAACTTTCTCACGGATCAGGTCATCCAGCAAAAAAGCAGTGTTGTCAAGCTCTATCCTGCCGGATTCTAATCTCGAAACATTTAAAAAGCTGTTTACCAAAACCGTCATCTTCCTGATTTGCGAATGAAGTTTTTCTAAAGCTACAGCAGTAAACGAGTCTTCCGTTTTTTTTGCCCTTGCAGCAAGCATTTGCACGTAAGATTTCAACACGGTCAGCGGCGTTTTAAGCTCATGGCTCACCATTGTTATAAAATCGTATTTGCGTTGCTCTTCTAATTTCTGAAGGGTGATATCCAGCATATTGCCCGCCATATATATTGCTTCGCCCTGATGATTATAATAAGCTTTACCGGTTGATTTTATCCATTTGGCCGTACCACCGTTTAAAGGATGCACTATAAATTCTTCGCTGAAAGTGGTTTTGGTATCAATGGCCTGCTGCACGGCCTGACTAACCCTTTCCTGATGTTTTGCGGTTATAGATTGCACCAGTTGTGGTAAAGTAGCTATTTCCCCTACTGCTATACCATGCAGTACACGGGCACTTTCAGAAAAAGTTATAATGCCTGTTGCTAAATCTGCTGTCCAACCGGCCAGGCCAGCTGCGTCCATGGCCATGGCCAGCAAATCCTGTGCTTGTTCCAGCTCTTTTTTCCTGCTTTCCTGCTGTGTAATGTTGTGTATGGCACACATTAAGTATTTCACTTCTCCGGCTGTTCCGGTGATGGGTAAATATTCTGCCTGCCACCAGCTTTCGGCAGGCTTATTGTCATTTACTGCAGGAATGTCATAACGGAGGCTGTTTATAATTACTGGCCGTCCGGTTTCTATAACCTTGTTTAAAGCCTGCCTGATTTGATGGTTGGCTGCAATGGCGGTTTCATCGGCCGGATACATATCCCACATGCTGCTCCCGGTTAAATCCCGGCTCTGGGTACAACTTATTTCCTTAAACTTTTCATTATAGGTTACGATGGTAAATTTCGGACTATCTGCCTCTACAATAATCCGGGGATGCGGCAATTGATGGAACACAGATTCAAAAAAACCTTCTGGTGAATGTTCTGCCATAATTTTAAATTTTTAGAATTCAAAAATGCTTTTAATAGTTTGTCTTCCAAACGCTTATCCATTAACATCCATATCTGCCAACCATACAAAATTAACTGTTGAGCAGGGTTAAATTTACTTTTTATTGATTAGGAATTGTAACAAATCCATCAGCAGAATGATATTGGTACAAAATGAGGATTTTTCTTAACTAAAAGAAGTATCTATACCACGATTAAGCCAGGCTAAGTTGAAGGCTTGCAAACTTTAGTTAAAAAAACGACAAAAAAAGCAGCCTGGGCAAGCTGCCTGCAATACTTAAATTTTAGTACTTAAAATAAGTATCTGACATAATTAATTTTCAAAAATTATAGCTGTAAAAACAGTATCCGGCTTAATTCAGCTTATAAGGCGCAATTAATTGAAACTCCGGAATGTTGACATCAAACGTGCGGTTGTCCAGCAAACGCAGCATTTGATATTCGCCTTTCATGCTGCCCATTTCGGTTTTTAAGTTACAGCCCGAAACGTATTCATGCAGGTTTCCGGGTTCAATAACCGGTTGTAAACCAACTACGCCTTCGCCTTCTACTTCGCGCTTCGTTCCATTAGAATCAAAAATATCCCAGCGGCGGCGCATCAGCTGCACGGCATAATCAGTCATGTTTTCAATCGTAATTTTATAGGCAAACATAAAATGTTCGTTTGCCGGGTTAGAGTATTCTTGCTGATATAAAGTTTCTACAGATACTTTTACACCTTCTGTAATTGTGTTCACCATACTGTTTTTATCAGTTTTTTTTTTGATAACGTTTGTTCAACAATCACGCCATAACAAGTGCGTGGCCGGATTTAATTCCTTCCAGAATGTCATAAATCTCGTCAATATTTTCCGAAGCAACCAGCTTCATCCTCGTTTCTTTAAAGTTTTCAATACCTTTAAAATAGTTGGCATAATGTCGGCGCATTTCAAAAACCCCGGTTTTCGGCCCTTTCCAGGCAATAGATTTTTGCAGATGTGTTTTGCAAACATTTGCCCGTTCTTCTATCGTGGGTTTGGGCAAAAAGTTGCCGGTTTTCAAAAAATATTTAACTTCCCGGAAAATCCATGGGTTACCGATCGATGCACGGCCGATCATCATGCCATCTACCTGAAATTCGCGCTTCCAGGCCAAAGCTTTTTCAGGCGAGTCGATATCACCGTTCCCAAAAACCGGTATTTTAATGTTTGGGTTTTTTTTTACTTCGCTGATCAACCGCCAGTCGGCCTCGCCTTTGTACATCTGTGCGCGTGTACGGCCATGAATCGTCAAGGCTTTGATGCCCACTTCCTGCAAACGCTCGGCAACGGTAAAAATGTTTTTGGTATGATCGTCCCAGCCCAAACGCGTTTTTACAGTAACGGGAAGGTGCGTTGCTTCAACCACAGCTTTTGTCATGGCCACCATTTTATCAATATCCTGTAGCAAACTTGCACCGGCACCGCGGCAGGCCACGTTTTTAACCGGGCAGCCATAATTTATGTCGATCAAATCCGGACCGGCTTTCGAGGCAATTTGCGTAGCCTCGCGCATGGTTTCAATGCTGCTGCCGAAAATCTGGATGCCAATCGGCCGCTCGTATTCAAAAATATCCAGCTTTTGCCTGCTTTTGGCCGCATCCCGGATCAATCCTTCCGAAGAAATAAACTCGGTGTACATCAAATCGGCACCGTTTTGCTTGCACACAAAACGAAACGGCGGATCGCTCACATCTTCCATCGGTGCCAGCAAAAGCGGGAATTCCCCCAGATCAATATTTCCTATTTGAACAGACATGTTTATCTTTAAGGCCTGCAAATTTACATAAATTATCAGCAGATGACGGAAAAGCCTTATCACCAAATATCATATCCGCTGCAGTTTTTACTGATGGTTTTGCTGGCCGTTGGCGGCTTGGTTCTAGGCGGATTGATTTGCGGTATCATCGTCGTGATTATTTACGGCCCATCCGGTTTCAGTGCGATGCTAACGATGAATGACAATATGTCTGCCAGTGCACTCAACAGCTTGAAAATCATGCAAATGGGTTCATCGGTTTTCGGCTTTTTGATCCCGGCCATATTTTTTGCCAGGGTGATTGTCCGCCAGCCCGTTCCGTATTTAAAAGCCAACTGGCGTTTCCCGCTGATGCTTCTTTTACTGATGTTTTTTATCATGCTGATCTCGGCCCCGCTGATGGAAATGCTGATCACCATCAACCAAAAAATGGTTTTTCCGCCTTTTTTAAAGGGTTTGGAACGATGGATGCGCAACCTGGAAGACAATGCCGGCAAGCAAACCGAAATTTTATTGCAGATGAAAACGCCGGCCGCTTTTTTAATCAACCTGCTGATGATTGCCATTTTGCCGGCCGTTTCCGAAGAATTTATTTTTCGCGGCTGTTTCCAGCAGATTTTTACCGGCTGGGCCAAAAGCCTGCATTGGGGCGTTTGGCTTTCGGCGGCGTTGTTCAGTTTTATCCATTTTCAGTTTTTTGGTTTCCTGCCGAGGATGTTGCTCGGCGTGTTTTTCGGTTATTTCGCGGCTTGGAGCGGCAGCATCTGGCCGGGTGTTTTAGGCCATTTTTTAAACAACGGAACCGCCGTATTGGTCACTTATCTGTACCAAAATAAATTGATAAAAGTGAACCCGGATCAACAGCAAATGTTCGATTGGAAAAGCTACACCTTCAGCATTATCCTCACCGTGATACTGTTTTTAGCATATAAAAAAATATCCGGACAAAAACGCCAACTGCAAGCAGCATAATGGAAGCAGACTGGGTCAAAATTTTTACGTCCGCCAATTTCTTTCAATCAGAAATGGTGAAACAATTGCTCATACAGCATGAAATTGAAGTGGTGTTGATGAACAAACGCGATTCGGCACATAACACTTTTGGTCAGGTAGAAGTTTTCATTCATCAATCCGAGTTCAGCCGCGCCATCGAAATCTTGGTTTTAAACGATATCCGGCCATGAAAATCAAATATATTTGGTTATGAAAACCCGCGCCATAACCGGTTTTGTATTTGTTTTGGTGATGCTGGCCGCCTTTTTTTTCGGCCCTTACCTTTTCCTCGGTTTTTTTTCGCTGCTGGGTTTGCTCTGTCTGGCAGAATTTTACGGCTTGATCAAAACAACCGGCATCATCCCGCAGCAAATAAACGGCTTGGTTTTAGGCGGGATTATCTGCGCTGCAGCAACATCTTTTTGGCTCGATGCTTCTTTTACCAGGTATTTTTCAGGATTGATCGTCCTGTTCGGCGTTTTGATATTTTATGCTGAATTGTACCGCAAATCCAACAAGCCTTTCCCCCAAATTGCCTTTACTTTTTTAGGTGTAGTTTATACTTTACTGCCTTTCGTTTTTTTTATGGCGATGGCATTTCTGCAAAAAACTTTTGATTATCATTTACCGCTCGGCTTTGTTTTGTTGTTGTGGACGAACGATACTTTCGCCTATCTTTCCGGCCGTCAGTTCGGCAAAACCAAACTTTTTGAACGTCATTCGCCTAAAAAAACATGGGAAGGTTTCGTTGGAGGGATTATTGCCTCGGTCATCGTTGCTTTTGTTTTAAGCACCTATTTTCAACAGGTTTCTACTTTCCACTGGATCATCGTTTCGCTCATCATTTCTATTTTCGGCACCATGAGCGATCTCGTAGAATCCATGCTTAAAAGAAGCATCAACGTAAAAGATTCCGGCTCGGTTTTGCCCGGCCACGGCGGTTTGCTAGACCGCTTTGACGGACTTTTACTGGCTGCACCATTGGTTTTTATTTATCTGTACTTATTTTCAACTTTGTAATTTAAAACGTTTATTTACTGCATGACTATCCACAAAGAAGGTTTTTCGTCGCTCGCCTTAACCATATTGTTTTTATTTGTGCTGAATGCATTAGTTCACTTTTACTTTCCGGACAATCATGTTTTGCGCTGGCTTACCTACATCTTTTCCGGCGTGTTTTTTCTGATCGTGCTACAGTTTTTCCGGCATCCGAAAATTACAGTCACTACGGATGAAAAAATGGTAATTTGCCCGGCCGACGGCAAAGTTGTGGTGATTGAAGAAGCCCAGGAAACCGAATATTTAAAGGACAAACGCATCCAGGTTTCCATATTTATGTCGCCTGTAAATGTGCACGTAAACCGCAACCCAATTACCGGAATTGTTAAATATTTTAAATATCACCCGGGAAAATATTTGGTGGCCTGGCATCCTAAATCCTCAACCGAAAACGAGCGTACGACCGTTGTGGTAGAAACGCATCAGGGAACCCCGGTTTTGTTCAGGCAAATTGCCGGTGCATTGGCGCGCCGCATTGTCTGGTACGTAAAAGAAGGCGATGAAGTGCAGCAAAGTGCGCAGTTTGGTTTCATCAAATTTGGTTCAAGGGTTGATGTTTTTTTACCCCTGGGAACCAAAATCAGCGTAAACCTGGGCGAAACCGTGAAAGGCGGAAGAACCATTTTAGCGGAATTGATAACGGACTAACCGCGCTGTCGTTCCAACCGAATGGGAGGGATATTCTTCGGGCATAATACTTCTTTATGCCAATTTTTGGTCGATAAAAACAGTATCTAACAACAATTTTCTTTTTGGTTGAGCAGATAGAAAAGAAAATTCAGCACCAATTTTTACCTCATAAAAGAAGCCTTTCAGAAAAAATCTGAAAGGCTTCTTTTATGGACCTAATATCCGGAAAGAAATTATTTTCTTATTGATTTGATACGGGCTGCTTTACCAGTCAGTTCGCGCAGGTAAAACAACTTGGCACGACGTACTTTACCGTGGCTGTTTACTTCCACTTTATCAATATTTGGCGAATTAACCGGAAAAATACGCTCTACACCAATACCGTTAGAAACTTTACGAACAGTAAAAGTTTCGTGCGCGCCGGTGCTGTTACGCTGGATGACCACACCCTGGTAAACCTGAATACGCTCTTTGTTGCCTTCCCTGATTTTGTAATGAACGCTAACGGTATCGCCAGATTTGAACGAAGGAAAGCTGCTTTTAACTATGTTTTGTTCTTCAACAAATTTTACTAAATCCATGATTTTAAGCTCTTAATATCAATTTTTAACCCGTAAAAATCGGATTGCAAGTATAGGGATTTTATTTTGTTTTGAAAAGATGGTTTAAAAATTTTGATAAAGATTTTATACCGGTAAAAACAGCATCATTCAAGCAAATCAGGCCGCCGTTGCCGCGTTCGTTCCAAAGCTTGTTCATGGCGCCATTTTTCAATTTCACCGGCGTTGCCGCTCAGCAAAATTGGCGGAACAGCTTGTCCGTTCCATGCTGCCGGGCGTGTGTACAAAGGTGCATCCAGCAAACCATCCTGAAAAGAATCCGACAAGGCCGAAGTTTCGTCAGACAAAACGCCCGGGATCAGCCTCACCACTGCATCTACCAAAACCGCGGCCGGCAATTCCCCGCCTGAAAGCACGTAATCGCCCACCGAAATTTCCCGCGTTACAAAAGTATCGCGGATACGCTGGTCAATTCCTTTATAATGGCCGCATAAAATGATGATGTTTTTTTTGATAGAAAGCTGATTTGCAATCTGTTGATTCAAAGTTTCACCGTCCGGCGTCATAAAAATCACTTCATCATATTCTCGTTCTGATTGCAAATACTGAATACATTTGGCAAAAGGTTCAATCATCATCACCATGCCGCTGCCGCCGCCGTATTGGTAATCATCTACGCTTTTTTGCTTGTTGGAAGTATAATCCCGCAGGTTGTGGACGCTGATTTCGGCAATCCCTTTTTTTTGCGCACGCTGCAAAATAGAATGCGCAAACGGACTTTCCAGCAAACCCGGCAAAACGGTAACGATATCAAAACGCATGTGGCAAAGATACTTCTTGCGGCCTGAAAAATTTAGGCGGATAAAAGAAGCATTGATGAATATTGCCGATGCTTCTTTTACCGCATAAAATTACAGCAAACCCCGGTCCTGCAATTCACGGCGCTTTTCTTTTTCGCGGCGGCGCAGTTCGCGTTTCTCTACACGGATTTCTTTTGGCGTTTTTCCGGCAGTGTCAACCTTTTTCTCAATCACTTTTTCTACCGAATCTTTTTTGCCGAAAAGCCGCTGGAAAAAATTCGGATGCTCTGCCACGCCTACACCAACGCCGTCGTCATTATTGTCCTGCAGCAAACTGTCCGCGGCAACGGTATCTACAATGGCCATTTTCGGCCTTAAAGCTTCCCGCAAACGCACCGTATAAAAGCCATAAGCAGATGAATCAGGCGGCGTTAAACCTTTAGAAGCCATCAGGCGGCCAATCAAATTAAAATAACCATGGATGGATGGCCGCAAACTTCCGTCAGGCAAAAAAGAATACAAGCCCGATTTTGGTTTTGGTACGATGCTGGCCAGATAAATACTTTCGCCAATGGTTAAATCAGCCGGGGATTTGCCAAAATAATAATGCGAAGCTTCGCCGATGCCGTACACATTTCTGCCCCATTCGATAATATTGAAATACACTTCCAGCATCCGGTTTTTGGTGCTGATATCATTGTTTTCGATCAGCCAAACGATCAGTGTTTCTTCGATTTTGCGGGCAAGCGTTTTTTGCCGGCTTAAAAAAACATTTTTGACCAACTGCATGGAAATCGTGCTGCCGCCGCGCTTAAACTGTTTTTCTTTAAAATCAGTCGCAATAGATTTTCGGATCGATTCTTCCACAAAACCATGGTGGCGGTAAAACGAAGGGTCTTCGGCCGTCATCACCGCGTTGCGCAAATTCGGCGAAATATTTTGCAGCGGTGTAAAATTCGGGTTTGCCGGGCCAACAATCCGCGAGGGCATCGGCTTGCCTTTTTCGTACGGCGTATAAACAAAAACCTGGTTTATTTTGCTGAGATCGGTTTGCCCGTACTGCAAAATCTTAAAGTTTTCTTTCTCCAAACGGGAATCAAAACGCACATTATCAGCATCTTTTGTGTTGAGGTAGAAATTTAAGCCATATTTCAATTTTCCGGAAACTCTGATCCCGGTCAGTGATTCAAATAATCCGCCCGGAAAAGAATTGAACAATGATTGCGCGTCCAGCCAATCGGTATGCAGTTTTAACTCATAAATTTTGGTTGGTTTGAGCGTGATTTTGATAAACGGATTGGCCGAAACATTTTTTAAATGAATAACGGATGAACTATCCACGGAAACATAATTTCCGCCCACAAAAACATTTGCATCGATAGAAGCACTCGGCACCACAATATCGTTGGAAGCTATTTTGGGGTGATTGATCAGCAGGTTCCGCACAAAACACGAACTGAAAATCTGTGTTTCATCACCGTTTTGTTCTTCTTTTTTCAGTTCTGTGCCGATGGTGTCAAAGTTCAGCTTCAACCCATATTTTTTTTCGATAAAAGGCAGTTCCACCTTTTTGTTATCGGCATAAAGCTTAACGGCAATATTCTTTTTTGAAGTATTTACGTTGCCCGCAATGTGCCAGGTAGCATAACCATCGTTCACCAAAATTGTAGAGTACAGTTTGCCGCTTTCTATTGTTGCTTTTGGGATTTGCAGATTGAGTTTGTTGCTATCGTCCCGAAAGGCAATGTCAAACTTGGTTAAGTTCAAATCATCCGGAATTTTATATAAAAACTGCGTTATCAAATTGTGCGCAAAATCGGCCAGGTTGGTGCTTTGTTTATGGGAAGTGCTGTCTTTCTGCTTCTTAAATAAAAACTCAAAATTGCGTACTCCTTTTATACTGGTTAAATTAAGCTTGCCATCCTCCATCAAAATAGTAGAAAACTTAACGTTGCCAATCAGCAACGGCAGCAATTTTACGCCTACCCGGAAATGGCCGATGCGCAGCAAACTGTCCTGATCAAAAGGTACAATGATGATGTCTTTCAGGTTTACGGTGGTTAAGCCGGTAAAGCTGGCCGAACCTATTTTTACATCTAAATTATACGTGTTCCTGGCTTTTAATTTAGCTTTGCCAATAGCGGTCTCAAGCAAAACCTGCCGTTTTGAATAAGCAATTAAACCGGCCACTACCAGAAGAACCAGCAAAGAAACAAGAACAACAAGACCGGTTTTTAAGTATTTACGGTTTAAACGGCGCATCAGTAAATTTTGGATAAAACTAAAAATCTTTTTGCTGCCAAGTATGCCCCGGCAGGATATTTTTAACAAAACGGTTGTGATGCTGTTTTTATCGTACTAAAATCAAAAAAATAGATGAGTATTACCCGCGAAGAGGTTTTAAAAGCGTTGAGTTATGTAGAAGACCCGGATTTGAAAAAAGATTTGGTAACGCTGAACATGATCGAAGATGTATTGATTGAAGGCAATCGCGTAAGTTTTTCGGTGGTGCTGACTACTCCTGCTTGTCCGCTCAAAAGCATGATCGAAAACGCTTGCCGCAATGCCATTTTACATTTTGTAAGCAAAGAAGCTGATCTGCATATCAACATGACTTCCCGCGTTACTACACCCAAAAATGTGGGTGTGCCGGGCGTTAAAAATATTATTGCAGTGGCTTCAGGCAAAGGTGGCGTGGGCAAATCCACTGTTGCGGTAAATTTAGCTTTGGGTTTGGCAAAAACCGGTGCAAAAGTTGGTTTGATCGATGCTGATATTTATGGCCCGTCTATCCCGATTATGTTTGGTTTGGAAGGTGCGCGGCCACAGGCATCCGAAGTAAACGGTAAAACCCGGATTGAGCCGATTGAAAAATACGGTATCAAATTACTTTCTATTGGCTTTTTTACCGATCCGAACCAGCCTGTCCCGTGGCGCGGGCCAATGGTTTCTACGGCTTTAAAACAGCTTTTTAACGATGCCGAATGGGGCGAACTGGATTATCTGGTAGTTGATTTACCGCCCGGAACCGGCGATATCCACATCACCTTAACCCAAACTTTCCCGGTTGCCGGGGCCGTAATTGTAACCACACCGCAAAATGTGGCTTTGGCTGATGCAAAAAAAGGTATCGGTATGTTTATGATGGAAACCATTAACGTGCCGCTGCTGGGGATTATTGAAAACATGGCCTACTTTACGCCTGCAGAATTGCCGGAAAACAAATATTATATTTTTGGACAAGGCGGCGGACAAAAACTGGCCAGCCAACTCAACATTCCGTTTTTGGGCGAAATCCCGCTGGTAAAAAGTATCAGCGACTCCGGAGATGCCGGTGCACCGGTAATTTTGCAGGAAAACAATCCCATGTCGGCCGCTTTTATGGATCTGGCCGAGCGCGTGGCGCAGCAGGTTGCCATCCGCAACGCAAAATCAACAGATGGGGCTGGTGTTAGATAAATTAATTATTTTTACTCGGTAAAAGAAGCATATCATGAATTTGACAGATCAGGTGGAAGTAGCGTTGAACAGTATCCGGCCATTTTTGGAAGCAGATGGCGGCAATGTTTCTATAGAAGAAATCACAGCAGATAACGTATTGAAATTGAGGCTGCTCGGTTCTTGCGGCTCTTGTCCGATGAGCATCATGACGATGAAAGCCGGAATTGAACAGGCAATTATGCGGGCTGTACCTCAAATTAAAGCGGTAGAAGCCGTAAACCTAACGGATATTGATGATCCTCATGCAGTATTACCAGCAAACTTGCAGTAAAAATTTGGTTAAGTATTGTTAAATAGCTTTTAAAAACAGACGACAGCTCAAAAAATATTGCTTCTTTTGTGCCTGTTTTTTTGCCAGGATTGATTTAAACCGGAAATAAATTTCACCATGAAAAAGCTGCTGATAGCTTTAAGTTTGTTCTTGTCTTTTTCTGCATCCGCACAGAAAACAGAACGGCCTTTGGTGCAGTTTTCCGGAATGATCATCAATTCAGACAGTAATACGGTTGTACCGTACACCAATCTTACTAATATTTCTTACAACAACCGGGTGGTTTCTTGTGATTATCAGGGTTATTTTTCTTTTGTTGCGCACGAAAAAGACAGCATCCGGGTTTCTTCGGTTGGTTATCTTACACAAATTGTTGTCATCCCGGAGCATATCAGTAGTAAAAGTTATATCCTCAAAATCAAACTCAAAGCCGAAGCCATTAATTTACCGCTAGTGCGCGTTTTCCCTTGGGCCAGCGCGGATGAATTTAAACGGGATTTTTTAGCTATGAAATTTGCGGATGATGACTTGGCAATTGCCGCAAAAAATTTAAGCAGAGGTTCTGTTATCGCCATGGCAAGGACTTTGCCGCACGACGGGCAAACCAATCAGATTATGAACTTGCAGGGCATGCACGATAATTTAGTGCACATGGGTTCTGGCCCAACCAATCCGTTATTGAACCCGATTGCCTGGGGCAGCTTGATCCGATCGATTATCCGGGGCGATAAAAGCCGGCAAAGCGACAGCAATTAACGTCCTTTTTTTACCGCCGGAAATTTCATTTTATAATCTGCTTTTACAATCCCTTTAGAAATATCAGTCAGCTTTTTCTGGATCAACCTTTTACGCAGCGGGCTGATGTGATCGGTAAATAATTTGCCGTCCACATGGTCGTATTCATGCTGGATAATGCGCGCGGCCATACCTTTAAAACTTTCTTCCTGCTGCTGCAAACCCTCATCCAGATAAGAAATCCGGATATTTTTGTTGCGGTAAATATCTTCCCGGATATCCGGAATGCTTAAACAACCTTCGTTAAAAGGCCAGGTTTCGCCGGTTTCTTCCAGCATGTGTGCGTTGATAAAAACTTTTTTAAAACCTTTCAAATCCGGTTCGTCATCTTCAAATGGCGTGGCATCGATCACAAATAAACGGATAGACTGGCCAATTTGCGGTGCGGCCAAACCAACGCCGCGGGCCGCATACATCGTTTCGTACATATCCGCAATCAGCTGTTTCAGATCAGGAAAAGCGGCTGGTTCTATATCCAATGCAACCCGCTTTAAAACCGGATCACCATAAGCAACAATGGGTAATTTCATTTGCTGCAAAAATAAGGGTTTTGGCGTAATATTATTTCAAGCAGTATGCAGCACCTGTTTAAATTTTACCGGTTTATTTCATAATGCTTCTTTTATCACCTAAAAAACAGTGAATTATATTTTGCTTTTGATAAAACACAAAATTATAGTGCTAAAAGAAGCATCAGGGTTTTTTAAAACAGACCCGCAAGGATTTTGATTTTTGTTAAATATCCTTCAGTTTACCTTTTACTGTATAATCCTGATCGAATTTTTCCGGCCAGATGCTTCTTTTACCACCTAAAATTCAGGCTGATTAAATATACCGGTTAATCAAATTTTCCAAATATTCCTGTTTACCGCTGATGGTTGCAGGTTCGCCGTTTTCGGCCGCGTAGTTGCGCAAGTCTTCTACAGAAAGCTTTCCTGCTTCAAATTCCTGGCCTTTTCCGCTATCAAAAGAAGCATAACGTTCTGCACGGATTTTTTTGTAATCATACATCGTTATTAGATTAAATAGCTTTTGTAACAATATCTTTTTAACCAAGCTAATGTTAAAAACAGTATCTTCATAGTTCGCCACGTAGTATGAAAGTTGAAAAATATGCCCTCAAATCTGAAAGTAGTTTAAATATTTTTGAGTTTATTAGTGAAGGGCCAAAAGGTATAATCCGTAAATTAGTTCAATTTCAGGCAACCAACGAACCGGGACTTTATAATCTTGCTTTCGGTGATAAAAATGCTGAAACTAATGAGATAGATGATCTTGCGATATCAAATAACAATGACAGTGAAAAGGTTTTGGCTACAGTTGTTGCTTCATTGTACGCATTTTTTGACAAATATCCAGATGCTTTTGTTTACGCAACAGGTAGTACAACTGCGAGAACAAGATTATACCGAATGGGAATAACCCGTTTTTATAATGAAATGATTAAGGATTTTTATCTTTATGGACAAGTAGAAGATGAATTTTATTCGTTTGAAATAGGAACAGACTATATAGGGTTTTTAGCACAAAGAAAATTTAACTAAATTGTAAATAATGAAAACAGTACAAGAATTGAATAATCGAAAAGTGCCAATTGTGAGGATTGATCCTTCCCTTGAGCAATATCGGGATAAAACAATCTTTCCTGAAAAATTGGAAAAGGTAAATGAAATGCTTAAAACGGTAAAATTACCAAAGAAGAAAATATAAGCTAATAACAATCACCACCAAAGCTTCTTTTATCACCTAAAATTTGTAACCGAAAACAAAGCTTGTGTGCTTCAAATTCCTTCAGCCGTAACTTTTGGAAATTTTAGCTTTTTAATCAACCCAAATCATCAAGATTTTGCTGGAATCAGGATTTTGGAAGTTGTGGATTTTCCTTTTGATAGGAGGATTTTTAGGTAGGAACTTAGACTAAGTTTTTTTGTTTGTATTGGTTTTTATAAAAAATTATTATTTATCCATACTGGTAATAATTCAATTCCATCATCTTTGGACGTCCATTTTCTATATTCGATACTTTGTGCCATACTTGAAATGTCATTCATGCCACAGGATGTTTCCCATCGTTGATTAGTAGTATAGTTATAAGAATTGCCGGATTGAGGATCATCCCATCTTTCTGTTGATCTTGTTTGGTATGCTCTGTCGTAGACTCCTTCTTTTATATTTATAAAATGAAGAAAAGCTTCTTGGCCATGAATTCCAGTTATGCCATGATACGAAGGTAATTTATCTTCACAATAAAGCTTAAATTCTTTTTCGTTGAATACGTGTCTAAACTGTCTATAAAGATTTTTATTATTGGTTATTAAAATTGGTTGAGGTTCAATTATATTATTAAAATCTGATAAGACATTGTTATTATAATACAATACCGCTTCTTTAGAACTAATGAGTCGTTCAATAAACATATAATCAGGATTGTTAGAAATGTCCTGATTGTGGTTATGAAATGTTATGTAAAATTCTGTGTGCATAGCATTAAATAATGTTTGATGTTAAAAATAAAAGTTTCGGAAATAAAAGCAATAAAAGCAAAAAAGCATCCAACATTCCGGCGAGATGCTTCTTTTACCACCTAAAAAATTGGTAAGCTTAAATATAACAGTTAATCAAGTTTTCTAAATATTCCTGTTTGCCGCAATATTAGTAATTTAGTGAAATGAAATTTTACGTTGATACTTCCGTGTGGGGCGGCTATTATGACAAAGAATTTTCTGAATGGACAATCCCTTTTATTGAGCAGGCAAGGCAAGGTAAATTTACACTTGTAATTTCTGACGTTACCCTTGCAGAATTGCAAGATGCTCCCAAAAATGTAAGAGATTTACCAGAGACCATACCGTCTTCGAACATTGAACTTGTAAACATTACACCAGAGCAACTCAGCCTTGCAGAAAAATATATTTTAGAAGGTGCATTGCCACCAAAATATTATTCAGACGCACAACATATCAGCATATCAACTATTTTAAAAATAGAAAGTTTAGTGAGTTGGAATTTCAAACACATGGTCAATTTTTTCCGTATCAAACAATATAACTTAATAAATCTTAAATTTGGATATTCTATGATCGATATCCGAACACCTAAAGAAGTAACTTATGGAGACCCAGAATAGCAATTTGGAAAAAGATTTTCATGCGGTTGATTACATGCGAAACGTACGAAAAAAAATGTCTGAATTATATTTATCGGACCGGGGAAAATACCTGGAACAAATACAAAAAGCAATGACAGATTTCAAACTACTTAAAAGTCAGTCGGGACAATAATATTTGAATTGTATTTTACAGGTTTGAGTAGAAACAATTTGTTGAACCAAAGAAGCATCCAACGTTTCCGCCAGATGCTTCTTTTATCACCTAAAAATTGTCAACCTAAATATACCGATTAACCAAATTTTCCAGATATTCCTGTTTGCCGCTGATGGTTGCAGGTTCGCCGTTTTCGGCAGCGTAATTGCGCAAATCTTCTAAAGACAATTTGCCTTCTTCAAATTCTTTGCCTTTTCCGCTATCAAAAGAAGCATAACGGTTTTCACGAATGGTTTTGTAATCAGATTTTTGCAGGATGTTATCCGCCGTAATCAATGCGCGGGCAAAAATATCCATGCCGCCAACGTGTGCATAAAACAAATCGGCTGGATCGGTGGAATTTCTGCGGATTTTGGCATCAAAATTAACGCCGCCGTACTTGATGCCGCCGCCTTCCAAAATAATCAACATCGATTCCGTCAGTTCATTAATATCGTTTGGAAACTGATCTGTGTCCCAGCCATTTTGCATGTCGCCGCGGTTGGCATCGATCGAACCCAGCAAACCATTATCAACTGCAACTTGCAGTTCGTGCTGAAAAGTATGCCCGGCCAGAGTTGCATGGTTCACTTCCAGGTTCAATGAAAAATCATTCAGCAGATCGAACTTCTGTAAAAAGCCGATAACCGTTGCCGCATCAAAATCATACTGATGTTTCATCGGCTCTGCCGGTTTTGGTTCGATAAAAAAGCTGCCTTTGAAGCCGTTTTTACGGGCATAATCTTTGGCGGCGTGCAAAAATTTGGCAAAATGTTCCTGCTCGCGTTTCATGTTGGTGTTCAGCAAAGTCATATAACCTTCCCTGCCGCCCCAGAACGTGTAATTTTCTCCGCCCAAGGCAATCGTGGCATCCAAAGCAAATTTAACTTGTGCCGCGCCGTGCGATAAAACCTGGAAATCCGGGTTGGTAGCAGCACCGTTCATGTAGCGTTTATGCGAAAACAGGTTGGCTGTTCCCCACAATAATTTTACGCCGCTTTGTGCCTGTTTTTCTTTGGCGTAATCTACCAAAGTTTGCAAACGGCGTTCGTTTTCAGCAACGTTATCGCCATAATCCACCATATCTACGTCGTGGAAACAATAATAAGGCAAGTTCATTTTGGTGAAAAACTCGAACGCGGCATCCATTTTATCTTTGGCACGTTCAATCGGATCCGATTTTTCATCCCAGGGGAAAATATGCGTGGCACCACCAAACGGATCGGAACCATTTCCCACAAAAGAATGCCAATAAGCACCGGCAAACTTGAAATGCGCTTTCATGGTTTTGCCGTCCACAACGCGGTTTTCGTCATACCAGCGGAAAGCCAAAGGATTATCAGATTCTAAACCTTCAAATTTAATTTGATCGATACCTTTAAAAAATTCTTTTTCTCCTGTGATTATATTTCCCATAATTTTAATAATTGGTTAATGATTGTTTTAGTTTTATGTTGAATTTGGCTGCTTGACAAGTTAATTTTTATGGCATAAAAGAAGCATCCAAAATACAAATGCCGGTCATGTCAACTGCTTATCCAACAAAGTTTTCCATTGCTGATAAACGGCTTCAAAATCATTATTTTCAGGTTCGATTTTTTGCACCGGCTGCATGTTTTGAAAAGCTTCTTCTGGCGAAGTAAAAATATTTGCTCCGATTCCTGCGCCTAAAGCTGCGCCTGCGCTGCCATCATTCTGATATAATTCTACCGGAACGCCGGTTGCGTTGACAAACGTATCGGTAAAAACAGTACTCCTAAACATATTCGCTTTTCCGGCGCGGATAACGGTTGGATGCATTCCGTTTTCGCGCATAATATCCAATCCATAACGGAACGCGCAGGCAATGCCTTCCTGAACGGCACGGAAAATGTGCGCTGGTGTATGCCGGTTTACATCAATGCCAACGATTTGTGCACCAATTTGACGGTTATTCAGCATCCGCTCGGCACCATTGCCAAAAGGAAGAACCAACAAACCTTCGCTTCCAGCTTTAATTTTTGCGGCTTCCTCGTTCATTTGCTGGTACGTGCTGTTTTTACCGGCCAGATTTTTGGCCCAGCGGTTCATGCTGCCCGTTCCGTTGATGCAAAGCAAAACGCCAGTGCGCGTTGCATTTTCGGCATAATTAACGTGTGCAAAAGTGTTTACTCTGGATTGCTGATCATAAACAAATTGATCGCTTACGCCATAAATAACGCCCGAAGTCCCGGCGGTTGCGGCAACTTCACCAGGTTTTAAAACGTTGAGTGACAAAGCATTGTTGGGTTGATCTCCAGCTTTATACGAAACCGGAATGCTGTTTTTAAGACCTAAATTTTGTGCTACTTCCGCTTTAACTTCACCATGAACAGCAAAGACAGGTTTGATTTCGGGGAAAATAGCTTTGTCGAAACCAAAATAATTGATCACATCTTCAGAAATTTTTTGGTTGATAAAATCATAAAAAACACCTTCCGAAAGAGCAGAAACCGAAGTAGTGATTTCGCCGGTCAGTTTCATGGCAATAAAATCGCCAGGCAACATTACTTTGTCTATTTGCGCATAAATTTCCGGCTCGTTTGCTTTTACCCAGGCCAATTTGGATGCGGTAAAGTTCCCAGGCGAATTGAGTAAATGTGCTAAACTTTTTTCTTCGCCAATCGCTTCAAAAGCATCGTTCCCAATTTCTACCGCACGGCTATCGCACCAGATGATACTGTTCCTGAGGACGTTCTGATTTTTATCCACCAAAACCAAACCGTGCATTTGGTAAGCGATACCGATGGCGGCAATATCCTGCGGATTATATTTGCCGGATTGATTGCATGCCGAGATGGCTTGCTGCGTAAAAGCCCACCAGGTTTCGGGCGATTGCTCTGCCCAGCCGGGTTGCAGCGAAATGATTTCGGCTTCCTGTTCTGGGAATTGTGCCGAAGTAATGGTGTGCTGTGTGACCGCATCCAGCACAGAAACTTTTACGGAAGAGGTGCCCAGATCAATACCTAATAATAACATGGTTTATCTATAATCCTGTAAGAAAAAATCAGTTTTTTTGGGGTTTCGTGAACACAAAAGTAAGAAGATCTGCAATCGATTGCCCATTTTTATTTTTTTGCTTAGGGCCTGTTTAAAATTCTGTCGAATAGTTGTACGGTGCTTCTTTTATGCTCGTAAATTTTGCTTTTGTAATTGTTGCCGATAGAAAAACCCATTAAAACACCAATTTTTAGGTGGTAAAAAAAGCATAGAAAATATATCGGACAAAATTTAAACAGGTTCTTAAAAAAACCCGACATTGCGGCCATAAATCTATGTGAACAATCATTTTTAACAAAGGACGCTTCTTTTATGCCTGTAAATTTTGCCTGATAAAAGAAGCATTTGGCGATTGAAATTTTTGCAAAAACCCTCCACCCGAAAAAAACCCTTATAAAAAAAGCATCTATGAAAAAGTTGTTTACCAACAAGTTGCGCTTACTTCCGCTGGCATTGCTCCTGGTGCCCGCGCTGGGCATGATGAAAAAAAACAAGTTTGAACACAAATTTCAAGACCCGTCTTTACCGATTGAAGAACGCGTGAACGACCTGGTTTCCAAGCTCACGCTGGAAGAAAAAGTAGATCAGATGACCAACAGTACACCCGCCATTCCGCGCTTGAGCATACCCGCTTATGATTGGTGGAACGAAGCTTTGCATGGCGTTGCCCGGGCCGATAATCAATACAAAACCACCGTTTACCCGCAAGCTATTGCCAATGCAGCTACTTTTGACAGCCCTGCCGTACATGAAATGGCCGACGAAATTGCCACTGAAGGCCGCGCCATCAACAACGAAAACCTGAAACACAACAACGCTGCGCAGTACACGGCTTTAACTTACTGGTCGCCCAATATCAATATTTTCCGCGATCCGCGCTGGGGCCGCGGACAGGAAACTTATGGTGAAGACCCCTTTTTAACGGCAACGATGGGAAAGGCTTTTGTAACCGGTTTGCAGGGAAACGACCCGAAATATTTAAAAGCGGCCGCCTGCGCCAAACATTACGCTGTGCACAGTGGTCCGGAGCAAGCCAGGCATAAATTTGATGTAGATGTAAGCAATTATGATTTGTGGGACACTTATCTGCCAGCGTTTAAACAGCTGGTTGTTAATGCAAAAGTGGCCGGCGTAATGTGCGCTTATAATTCTTTCAGAGGGCAGCCCTGTTGCGGCAGCGATATTTTGCTGACCAATATTTTGCGCAACCAATGGAATTTTACCGGTTATTTAACTTCGGATTGCGGTGCGATTGATGACTTTTCTGCACCAAACGCCCACCACAGCTCGCCGGACGCAGAAACGGCATCGGCTGATGCGGTTTTGCATAGTACGGATGTAGAGTGTATCCTTGGCCCGGGATCTTATAAAACACTGGTAAAAGCCGTAAAAGACGGCAAGCTAACCGAGCAGCAAATTGATGTTTCAGTAAAACGCTTGTTTACCATCCGTTTCCGTTTGGGTTTGTTTGATCCGGTTGAGCAGGTAAAATATCGCCAAATCCCGCTTTCGGTGCTGGAAAGCCCTACGCACCATGCGCACGCTTTAAAAATGGCGCACGAATCTATTGTTCTCCTCAAAAACGAAAACCGGTTGTTGCCGCTGAAAAAAACCTTGAAAAAAATTGCTGTTGTTGGCCCGAACGCAGCTGATAAAACCAGTATCCTGGGCAATTACAACGGCATTCCGTCGCGTTTGGTGAGTGCTTTGCAAGGGATCAAAGACAAAGTTGGGGCAAGCACAGAAGTAATTTACACATCAGGAACGGGTTACGTTAAACCAAATGCAAACCTGAAAGCCGCTGTTGACAGTGTTAAAGATGCTGACGTGATTGTTTTTGTCGGTGGTATCAGCCCAAGACTGGAAGGTGAAGAAATGAATATAAAACAGCCCGGTTTTGATGGCGGCGACCGCACTTCGATTATGCTGCCCGATGCACAAACGACGTTTTTAAAAGCATTGAAAGCTACCGGCAAACCAGTTGTTTTTGTTATGATGACCGGTTCTGCCCTGGCAACGCCTTATGAATCGGCCAATATCCCGGCCATTGTTAATGCCTGGTACGGCGGTCAGGACGCAGGAACGGCCATTGCAGATGTACTTTTTGGGGATTATAACCCGGGCGGACGATTGCCGGTAACTTTTTACAAAAGCAACAGCGATTTAACCGCCGCTTTTGATGATTACTCCATGAAAAACCGCACTTACCGCTACTTTACCGGGCAGCCGCTGTATGGTTTTGGTTATGGGCTGAGTTATACTGCTTTTAAATATGATTTGCTGACTACGCCGTCAGCTTTACAATCCGGCAAAAAAAACACCATCAGCATTAAAGTAACCAATACCGGCAAAATGGCCGGCGATGAAGTAACGCAGCTTTACCTATCGCACGTGGGCGTTAAAATGAAGACGCCGCTAAAAGCCCTGAAAGGTTTTGAGCGCAACTTTTTAAAAGCCGGGGAAAGCAAAATCATCAGGTTTGAGCTGAAGCCGGAGGATTTGACGCTGGTTACCGAAAACGGAAACAGCATTGCCGCCAAAGGAAAAGTGATGATTAGCATTGGCGGTTGCCAGCCCGACGCACAAACGCAGGCCAGCAAAAAAACCGTATCAAAAACCGTATCGGTTATCTAAAAAAAGGTTGATAAAAGAAGTAGCCTCACCCCAGCCCTCTCCAAAGGAGAGGGAGTAAGAATGCTTCTTTTATCAACCTAAATTTGTTCAGCTTAAAACCCGATCGAGTTGCCGCCATCTACCGGCATAATTACGCCGGTAACGTATTTTGCCGCATCCGAAGCAAAATAATAAACCGCTTCGGCAATATCGGCCGGTTCGCCCAGCTTGCCCATTGGCGTGCGCGACATTACTTTTCGCTTTCGTTCCGGATCACTGTCTAACGCTTTTGCCGACATATTCGTAGCGATAAAACCCGGTGCCACGCAATTTACGCGGATGCCTTTTGGCGATAATTCTACGGCCATTGCCTTCGTCATGCCTTCAATTGCCGATTTGGCCGCCGTATAAGAAATCACGTAAGGAATGCCGTAACGCGCCGCCATCGAGCTGATGTTGATGATGCTGCCGCCGCCATTTTCCAACATAAAACGCGTTACTTCGCGGCTCATCACAAAAACCGAAGTGGTGTTGGTTTGGATGATGTTCTGGAAATCCTCGTCCGTAACTTCCATAAAATGTTTCTTCTGGTTGATGCCTGCATTGTTTACCAAAATATCAATCTGGCCATGCTCGGTTACAATTTCTTGTATCAGCGCCGGAACGCCTTTTAAATCCTGCAGATCAAAAACTTTATACTGGCAAAGTTGGCCCAAACTTTCTGCTGCTGCTTTTAAATTGTTTTCGTTCCGGCCGATGATAATTGTTTTGACCTGGTTTTGAACCAACTTTTTGCTGATTGCCAAACCCAAGCCCGATGCGCCACCCGTTACGATGGCAATTTTTGATGCTTCTTTTACACTCATTTTTTTTAGTGTTGACTTTCTTTTTTAAAATGATTGTTTTGATTCCACTCGAAAAAAATTATATACTTCTTTTATCACCTAAAATTTGGTGGTTTTTTTAGGGGATTTGAATCAGCAACAACTATAAAAGCAAATTTTGATGGCATAAAAGAAGCATTATAAATTTGTCGGCAAAAATTTTAAATAGCCCCTAAATCATTCAGCAAAAATACTGTTTTTATCAACCCAAATTCAGGCTGATAAAAACAGTATTGGTTATTGGCGAACAGCTTGTTTTATAAGTTTGGTTTCGGGTTGATTTATTACATTTGACAACCAATTTTACTTCGTTATTTCCAATTTATGAAGCTGTGTACCCCTCGTTCCTACTTATTTTACCTGGCTGCGGCAACGGCCGGTTTAGGCTTGACCATCGCTTTAAACAGTGGTTTTTCTGCGGATCAGGGGCAAAAATGGCTGTCCGCGAATGCCGCCGACAGCATTGTGCTCATCAAAAATCCGCAAGGTGTCACGCTGGGTTATTCCCGAAAATCAGGTATAAAAATACTGACAGTCAATAGTTTGGCTTTTAAAGACCTGAACAAAAACGGCACTTTGGATAAATATGAAGACTGGCGTTTGCCGGTTGATGAGCGCGCCAAAGACCTCGCATCCAAGCTTTCTTTGCCACAAATTGCCGGCCTGATGCTGTATAGTATGCACCAGGTTATCCCGGCACTTAGCGGAGGCCCTTTTGGTGCCGGTACTTACAACGGCAAACCGTTTTCTGCAGGCGGTATTGATGCGGCAGACGTGACCGATCAGCAAAAAGAATTTTTATTAAAGGACAATTTGCGCCATGTACTTATTACTTCTGTACAAAGCCCGGAAGTGGCCGCCCGCTGGAACAACAACGTGCAGGCTTTGGCAGAAGGGGCCGGTTTTGGCATCCCGGCAAACAACAGTTCTGATCCGCGGCACAGCACCAATTCCGGCGTAGAATATACGGCCGGTGCCGGCGGGAAAATTTCGCAATGGCCGGACCAGTTGGGTTTGGCGGCAACTTTTGATCCGGCAGTTGTGCTACAGTTCGGGCAAATTGCCGCTCAGGAATATCGTGCGCTGGGCATTACAACGGCTTTATCACCCCAGATTGATCTCGGCACAGAACCGCGCTGGGTACGCATTAACGGCACTTTTGGCGAAGACCCGCAACTGGACGCCGATATGGCGAGGGCTTATGTTGATGGTTTTCAAACCTCCACCGGACCTGCAGAAATTAAAGATGGCTGGGGCTACCAAAGCGTAAACGCGATGATGAAACACTGGCCTGGCGGCGGCCCGGAAGAAGGCGGCCGCGATGCGCATTTTGCCTATGGCAAGTTTGCAGTTTATCCAGGTAATAATTTTGATGAGCATTTGGTGCCATTTGTGGATGGTGCCTTAAAATTGGCCGGTAAAACAAGCATGGCATCTGCAACAATGCCGTATTACACCATTTCTTACGGTCGGGATATCAAAAACAAGGAAAACGGCGGCAATAGTTACAGCAAATATTTGATTACAGATTTGCTTCGGAACAAATACCATTACGATGGTGTGGTTTGTACCGACTGGCTGGTTACGGCAGATGAAGGCGCGAAACCGGATGTTTTTGCCGGAAAATCCTGGGGGATGGAAACCAAAACCGTGGCCGAGCGGCATTACAAAATTTTGATGGCCGGCGTGGATCAGTTTGGCGGCAACAACGTGGCCGCACCAGTAATTGAAGCTTACCAAATGGGCGTAAAAGAACATGGCGAAGCTTTTATGCGTGCCCGTTTTGAGCAATCTGCCGTTCGGCTGCTCAAAAATATCTTTCGGGTTGGCTTGTTTGAAAACCCTTATCTGGATGTAGAAAAATCCGGGCAAACGGTTGGTAAGGCCGCTTTTATGAAAGCCGGTTATGATGCGCAATTAAAATCCATCGTAATGCTAAAAAACAGTAACCATATTTTGCCCCTTAAAAAAAGCATGACGGTTTATCTGCCTAAAAAATATACACCTTCTGTGCAGGGGTTTTTCGGCCCGCCATCCGCAGAAAAATGGGAGGATGCGATGAAACCGGCGTTATTGTCTAAATATTTTAACATTACCGATGACCCGGCCAAAGCAGACTGTGCCGTGGTTTTAATTGCCAGCCCAACCGGAAGTGCCGGTTATGACAGTAAAGACGTAGCAAAAGGCGGCAATGGTTATGTGCCGATACCGCTGCAATATGGCCCTTACACGGCCACGCTGGGCAGAGCACAAAGTATTGCAGCCGGTGATCCGGCAGAGCCGGGCGTGACCAATCGATCGTACAAAAACAAAACCGTTACGGCCTCCAATTTTAATGACCTAAAAACAGTATTGGAAACCAAAGCAGCTATGAAAGGCAAACCGGTTATAGTGGTAATGATGCTTACTAAACCCGCCATCCCGGCCGAATTTGAGAAAAAAGCCAATGCCATTATAGCGTGTTTTGGCGTGCAAGACCAGGCTTTGCTGGATATTCTGACTGGCCGGGCAGAACCTTCCGGCTTGTTGCCTTTCCAGATGCCGGCGAACATGAAAACGGTGGAATTGCAGAACGAAGATATTCCGCATGACATGATTTGCTATACCGATGCCGACGGACACACCTACGATTTTGGTTTTGGCATGAACTGGAAAGGTGAAATCCATGATGCACGGACCAGCAAATATGTAAACACCATCAGCAAACCAAAATTTAGTTTGCAAGGTGGAGTTTTAACCATCACCAGCAGCACGCCGGAAACTAAAATTTATTACACAACAGATGGAAGCACGCCGTCTTTCAGCAAAAAAAATGTATATGTTAAACCATTTACAATCAGCAATAATATGGTTGTAAAGGCAATTGCCAAAAAATACGGACAGAATAATAGTGTTTTGGTAGAATATCAACCTAAAACTTTAAGCAAATAAGGTTTAAATTTTGTATGACAACAAAACGGCCGACAGGATTTAATCTTGTCGGCCGTTCAATTTTATACCGATAAAAGAAGCATCAGCAGCTTATCGCTTCCGTTCGCCTTTCATCGTTGAAGCAATTTTTAAAGCTTCCAAAGCGTTTACAATGCCGCCGGTTTTGCTCAACGTTGTAAAATCAACTTTCTGTTTTGTTCCGGGCTTAATCACCTGTATGTTTTCTGGTTTTGCTGATGCCAGAATCACTTCTTTTAACTGCCGGGCACTCAATGTCGGGTAATATTCAAGCACTAAAGCCGCAACACCTGCGGTTATCGGCGAAGCAAAACTGGTCCCGTCGGCCGTATTAAATTCGGCATCTTTATCAATGGACGTTACCTTTACGCCCGGCGCGAAAACATCCACGTTTTTTTTGCCGTAATTACTGAAACTGGCAGCCAGGTTTTCATCTTTTAAAGCCGATGAGGCACCTACGCTGATCACGTTATCCGAAGTGGTCCCGTCTAAAAAACTATCGTTCGGAAATTCCGGCTTAACATCCACGTCCTGGTTATCGTTGCCGGAAGCCTGCACTAATAAAACATCTTTTGCAGCAGCATATTTAATGGCATCGTCCACCCATTTTTTGTGCGGGGACAATTTTTTACCGAAACTCATGTTCACCACTTTGGCACCGTTGTCCACCGCGTAACGGATGGCGTTGGCAATATCTTTATCATATTCATCGCCGTTTGGTACTGCTTTTATCGCCATAATTTTAACATTATCGGCAATGCCGTCAATGCCGTAACCATTATTACGGACCGCACCGATCAAACCGGCCACACCTGTACCGTGTGAGGCATCTCCGCATTCCACCATATTACTGCCATAATTTTTATCGTTGATATTGTTCGGATCATCGCCAACGGTACGTTTACGCGCATCCAGGTCGGGGTTTACATCATTGTTCAGTTTCGTGATGTATTCGTTCAGCTCGGTAATGGTTTTGGTATCGGTTTTGGCATTGTCTGCTTCCTGAAAAATCAAACCCCAGATGTATTTGCTCTGTTTAAGTGTATCGTTTTTATCGTCCAGTTTGTTCAAATCCCCTTTGGTGAAGGATTGCCCGGCCGATAAATTCAATGTTTTTTTCAGATAAGCATCCGTAGTAACCAGCGCGTTCATCAGCGGCGAAAGCTGGTTTAATTCTGATTGGGATTTGTTAACGGTAGAGTCCCGGATGCCTTTCACCTTCAGCCAGTACGCATATTCTGCCTTATCGGGAGCAGCAGAAGCGGTGGTAATTGTTGCGTACTTATCTTTCAAACGATAATATTCGCGCACTTCTTCGGTGGTTTCGTTCACATCACATTTACCGTTCGGGCCGCCCAAAAAATTCCATCCGTGCATATCATCGATGTAACCGTTGTGGTCGTCGTCTTTGCCGTTTCCGGCTTTTTCCTGCGTGTTCAACCACAAAACCGGCTGCAAATCTTTTTGCAGCGTATCTATGCCGCTATCAATGGTGGCCACTACAACCGTTTTGCTTTTTTTACCCTTTAAAAAATCGTAAGCCTGGTTTAAGCTCACCCCCAGATAACCATCTTTTTGCAGGTCTAAGGTGTGCCAGTTTTTAGGCAGATCAGCAGGTTTGGCCGGCATTTGCTGTGCGATGGAAGCAGTATTTACAGCGAACAGGGCAACTGCCAGAAAAGCAGTTGTTTTAAAATTAATTTTCATGAATCGATATATGGGATTTAGCGGTTATCAGTTTTTGCGGAGATTATTTTATCCTGCTAAAAGAAGCATTTTGCCGACACAAACCAAGCTTAATTTTATACTAAAAAAGCAATATTTTACGTTTTGCCGGTTATACTTCGTTTTCAAACAAGATATTTAAAAATGCTTTTTCGTATTTTTGTTAAAGCTACAATTTTAGGCAGCTAAAAACAGTATGGTTTACTCAAGCTTATTTAATTGTTAAGCATTGTTAACGGCACAGAAACCTTTTTCAGTATCAATTTAAAAATTAATTAAACACTGTTGTTCAATACAGACAACAAAAATTTGTTCTGCTAATAAAATTGAATGGAAGAAGAATTTGATTACAATTTCTCTGAGGATCCGCGGTTTTCTGTAGAACGGTACGAAGAGATGCTCCGCAACCACGATCAATATTTTTTTGATACGCAGGTATTTGAAAACATTATTGATTATTACATCGAAAAAAATGACCCCGTAAAAGCCTTGCAGGTAGTGGGCTACGCGCGCAGCCAGCACCCGTTTGCCGCCATATTTTTGATTAAACAGGCTCAGCTTTTCATCGTGACCAACCAAGTGGCCGATGCATTTGCCATTTTAGAAAAAGCAGAAAGTTTGGAACCTTTTGAAGCCGATATCTACATCATCCGCGGCAACCTCTACGAAAGCCTGGAACGCCACGAAGAAGCACTGGAAAATTATGAAAAAGCCCTGCCCATTGCCGAAGATACGGATGATATTTTGCTGCACATTGCCTTCGTTTACCAAAGCAAAGGCGAGTATGACCTGGCCATCACTTACCTGAAACTTTGCCTGGAGCAAAATATGGAAAACCAGGATGCTTTATACGAACTGGCTTTTTGTTACGATGTGCTGGACAGGCAAAACGAAAGTGTGCAGTTTTATGAGCAATATATTGATAAAGAGCCGTATAGCTATGCCGCATGGTATAACCTGGGCAATGCTTTTACCAAATTAAATTTGTTTGAAAAAGCCATTGATGCGTATGATTATGCCATTTTGATCAATGAAAACTTTACATATGCTTATTTTAACAAAGGTAATGCGCTGATCAATCTGGATAAATTTGCCGAGGCGATTGAGGTTTACAAGCAAACGCTGGAATACGAGCCAAGCAGTGCCGATACGTATTGCTCTATCGGTGAGTGTTACGAAAAACTGGAACGCATGGACGAAGCGCGCGCCTATTATAAAAAAGCTGTCCGCAAAGATGCCAAAATGGGCGATGCCTGGTTTGGTATCGGCGTAACGCTTGATTTTGAGGAACGCTATTTTGAAGCTTTGCGCTATTATAAACGTGCATTGGAACTTGACGACAGCAACCCGGATTATTGGTTTGCCATTGCAGATGCCAATTATAAGCTTGGGAATTTGCCCGGATCAGAAGATGCATACGCAAAGGTGATTGAGTTGAACCCGCTGGATGTAGATGCCTGGCTGGATTATTCGTCTATCTTATATGAGCAGCATAAACTGACGGCCGCTATTGAAACAATTGCCGATGCCATAAAAAATAACCCGGACGCGGCAGAATTATTTTATCGCATGGTGGCCTATCTTTTTGCCAAAGGAGAATATAACGAAGCGTTAAACTATCTGGAAATCGCATTGACAACCGATCCTGAAAAGCACCCGATTTTATTTGAATATCTGCCGCAATTGCAGGAAAACAAAGCGATTGTGGATATCATCAACCGGTTTTTTAAGGCATAAAAGAAGCATTGTCAAGGTTTCATACGTATAAACGCAGTTAGATTTTGGTTTTTTTTTACATTTGCGCATATCCGGGCCGGTTACCGTCCGGTTTTATATTAATTTTTGTTTCTGCATGAATTATTTTTTAAACAATATTCCGGAGCGACCGCAAAAACCAAGATCATCAGGCTTTACCATGGTAATGGACAAAGGATTGAGTTTGAGGCAGGTAGAAGACTTTATAGAGGTTTCCGGCCAGCATACCGATATTGTAAAATTAGGCTGGGCAACTTCATATGTTACGCCAAACCTCAGCGAAAAACTGAAGCTTTACCGAGATGCAGGCATTCCAGTGTATTTTGGCGGTACTTTGTTCGAAGCCTTTATTATCCGCGGCCAGTTTGATGATTACCGCCGCACGCTGGATCAATACCAGATGGATTTTGCCGAAGTTTCTGATGGTTCCATCACCATTGAACACGAAGAAAAGTGCGATTATATCAGGAAGTTAAGCGATCAGGTTACCGTAATTTCTGAAGTGGGCTCTAAAGACGTGGAAAAGATTTTTGCGCCTTATAAATGGATCAGGCTGATGAACGCTGAACTGGAGGCCGGTTCATGGAAAGTGATCGCGGAAGCCCGCGAAAGCGGAAATGTTGGTATTTACCGTGATTCGGGCGAAGTTAGGCAAGGTTTGGTGGATGAAATCCTGACCCAAATCCCGGAAGAAAAAATTATTTGGGAAGCACCGCAAAAAGCACAGCAGGTTTGGTTTATCAAACTGATCGGGGCAAACGTAAATTTAGGGAATATTGCGCCCGCAGAAGTGATCCCACTGGAAACCATCCGCCTCGGATTGCGCAGTGATACCTTTGATTTTTTTCTGAATCAATAAACCACTTTTCGTGTTCACTCAGCATAAGGTAACAATAACCCCATGAAAAAATACGGACTGATTGGTTTCCCGCTAACACATTCTTTCTCTAAAAAATATTTTACAGAAAAGTTTGAAAAAGAAGGGATTAATGATGCTTCTTACGATCTTTTTGAATTGGCAAATCTGAGCGATTTCCCGGAACTGATTAAAGACAACCCGGATTTATGTGGTTTAAATGTGACCATTCCGCACAAAATTGGTGCAATTTTTTATGTAAACTGGCTGGATGACGAGGCCAAAAAAGTAAAAGCCATCAATTGTATCAAAGTGATTCAGGAAAGTGCCCTCGCAGCCGCTTTTTCGGGCGAAGTGGGTTTTGTTGGCCAGGATTTTAGGCTGGAAGGTTACAATACCGATATTTATGGTTTTGAACATTCTTTAAAACCACTCTTAAAATTGCACCATAAACGGGCTTTGGTTTTAGGGAACGGCGGTGCCAGCCGGGCAGTTAGATATGTTTTAAAAAAGCTGGGCATCCCTTTTAAAGTAGTATCCCGCAGGCCCAGGCCAAACCAGCTTTTGTATGAAAATTTAACACCAGAAATTGTTAAAAGCTACAGATTAATCATCAATACCACACCGCTGGGCACAGATCCGGACATTACCGCTTTTCCGCCGATACCTTACGATGCCATTACCGAACGGCACTTGTTGTATGATTTGATTTATAATCCTGAAAAAACGGTTTTTTTACAAAAAGGCGAAGCACAGGGGGCTGAAATTAAAAACGGCCACGAAATGCTTGTTTTACAAGCCGAAAAAGGCTGGGAAATCTGGAACAAAAAAAACCATGAACCGATCTCAATCATTTAAATTTTTACTGATTTCAATTTGCACGGTTTTGTTTTTTTCCTGCACCAATCATGATTTTTCCCCTAAACCGCGTGGTTTTTTCCGCTTAAATTTTCCTAAAAAAGCTTATCGTGTTTATAACGGTAAGTGCCCATTTACGTTCAGCTATCCGGTTTACGCCAATATTGAGCCCGATAAGAACAGAAATGCACAGCCTTGCTGGTTCAACCTTGAATTTCCGGATTTTAAAGGTACACTGCACCTCAGTTATATGCCTGTAACTTCCAAAAAAGTTTTTAATGAACTGATTGAAGATGCCCACACTTTCGCCTTTAAACATACGGTAAAAGCAACCGGAATTGATGAAGGGACCATCGCTTACCCGAACCGAAAAATGTACGGCATTTATTACCGCATTGATGGCAACGCTGCTTCATCTGTACAATTTTACCTCACAGACAGCACCAAAAATTACCTTCGGGGAGCCTTGTATTTCAATGAGTTGCCACGTCAGGACTCTATCAAACCGGTTTTGGATTTTGTAAAAAAAGATATTGATGTGATGATCAAAAGCATTCGCTGGAAAAACTGATGCTTCTTTTATCGGTATAAAAACAGCAAATACGGTTAACTTTTATCCAGCACATCTTCTGCATCTTTCGTAATCTCCGGTTCGATCGCATGTTGTTTTGGAAAGTTGAATAGCAGCGAAGTAATCACCGGGACTAAAAACACTGCAACGGTAAAAAGCGACACAAAAAGATCTGTTTTCTTTCCTTCCAGTATTTCTGAAAATAGCGTTCCAGGATAAAAATGTGTGTATAAAGAAGCCGTAAGTTTGATGCCCAAAACGCCAATTACCACAAAAGCAACCGTTTCTAAAAACGTAAATTTCTCCATCAGCTTTACAAAAGCCTGCGCCACAAAACGCATGGCCAAAATGCCGATAAAAACGCCGGTATAAATTAAAAAAACATGATCGGTAAAAGCAACGGCCGCAAAAACATTATCAATAGAAAAAGCCAGGTCCATCACTTCCACCAAAGCCACCGTTGCCCAAAATGTACCTACCAAACCAACGGTAGAACGATACACCCAGCTTTCGTTTTTATTTACCGATTCTTCTTCAGCATCACCTGATTTCCCTTTAAAATAATCAAAAGCCAGATATAATAAATACAAACCGCCCAAGGGTTTTAGCCACCAGATTTTGACTAACCACGCCGCCAGAAACAAACAAATGCCACGGAAAACATAAGCGCCAATAATACCGTAACGCAAGGCTTTACTGCGCTGCTCTTTCGGCAAATCAATCACCATGGTAGCCAAAACGGCTGCATTATCTACCGAAAGCAGGCTTTCGATCACAATTAAATTTAAAATTATCAGCAAGCCTGCCTGTATATCTTCGCCCAATAACCGATGTAAAAAATCCATATCGCTTTTTTTGTAATGCTGTTTTTATGACTGTTTTTTTGGTGTGTTGTTACAATTAAGTGCTAAATCATGTCGGTGTTCAGCATTGCTTTCAAAATGTTTGCCTGCGCATCAATATTGCTGATGTTCTGCATAAAACTGATGTCGCTTAGTTTCCGGTAATTTTCGGCCAGCAAGGTTTTAATTTCCTGCGGAAGATACGCTTTTGCCACGCCAATATTACTTTGCAACTGATCGTTTTTGGCTTTTAGCTCTGAAATCATATTTTCTTTTTGCGAAACCTGATTGGTTAAATTGATGTTGATGATCTTCTCATAATCACAAAACAAAAAAAGGTTCCTAAGCGGATAAAACAAAAAATAACGTTCCGTTTCTGCAAATTTATAAACTTCCAGAACCGTGTTTCCGGCTTTCAATCCGCAGAAAAACGCTGTTTTAAAATCATATTTGCAAAGTAAACCCAACAGCTTTTTCTCGATGGCTGCATGTGCGTTTGCATAAACCTTCGCCGCATCAAACCGGATCAAATCCTGCAAAAGTTCAGCAGAAATTTCGCTGTAAAACTCCGCAGAAAACCTTGCACTAAAGCTGTTGATGTTTTTGGAGAAAGGATATTCATCAGAATTGTCAGACAGCAATTGGTACAAACACCTCAACGAAATATTGATCTTTAAAGTCTGTTTCTGTTTTCCCTGCCCGTAGTTTTTTTCCTGATAAAAAGAGCTTGCAAGCTGTGATTCCAGCTCATTGTTCAGCTGGATTTCATCAAACAAAAGGCTGACGTTCTGCTCGTTGTTTTTCTTGATTTTCTTCAGCAGATCAATCAAACTTGCTGTGTATTGCAGATGGAAAAGCTCGAGATTATTGGCATCCAATTCCGGGTTTTGTTCGAACAGCTGATGAATAACCTGGCTGCGCAGATAAATTTTGTAGATAATTTCTTCCTGAAAAAATGCCGCAAGCAATTGCAGTTTACTGATGATTTTTTGAGAATCTTGAAAAATTGCCTGCCGCTGGTCCATTCATACAAAATTACTTAATGCTGGTCACATTTTTTTTGAGTTCGGTTTCCAAACTTTGCAGTTCCGTATTCAGTGCTTTGCGGTTTTGCGTGCCTTCGTCATGGATGCGTTTTACCTCGTTCAGCGTTTCGATTAGCGATTGCGTGGTGCGTTTTAACGTATCGATGGAAACCACCGTTTTCTCGTTTTCGCGCGCCACGTCAATACTGTTTTGCTTCAGTAATTCGGCATTTTTTTGCAGGATGGAATTAGTCGTGTCCGAAATCTTTTTCTGCACTTCCACATGCTGTTTTTGCCGGTTCAAAGCTACGGCAATCGTCAGTTGGTTTTTCCAAACGGGAATCGTAGTCGAAATAATGGACTGCGCTTTTTCGGCGATAGAAGTATTGTTGTTTTGCACCACGCGGATTTGCGCCAGCGATTGCATCATGATGAAACGAACTACTTTCAAATCAGCCAAACGTTTATCCAAACGGTTTATAAAATCGCGCAGGTCAGCAATCTCATAATCCTGATAATCAGCAGGATTGCTGTCCATTTGTGCCAGCTTTTCGCTCAGTTCATTAAACTTCAGCTGTCCGGAAATGATCAGTTCTTCCATTTGTTTGATGTACGAAACATTGCTATCGAACATGGTTTGCAGCGAGCTATTGTCTTTGATGGAATTAACGCGGCCAATTTTGATTTTATTCGTGATCTTATCAATATTGTTCACCACGGTATCGTATTTCTGGAAAAGCTTTTGCGTATCAACCACCATTTTTTTCAGGAACGGGATTTTGGAAAGGATAGATTTGAACGAACTTTGCTCCAGTTCGTCCACATCAATATAATTCAGTTCCGAAAGCAAATCGGTGATCAAACCGCCAACTTCGCCGGAGTTGTACGTACGCACTGACGTTAAAAACGCATTGCTGTATTTTTCCATCGAATTTTGCACTTCCACGCCGTAATTCAGGATCGAATTAACATCTTTTGGATCGATGGTTTTGCTGATTTCACCCAGCTTCTGCTCGTCTTGCGGCGTCATTGCAGACAAATCGACATTGCCGTCTTTGTCCATTTTTACCGAAGGAACGGTTTGATTATTGGCTGGAATAGTTTCCATTAATTTAAGTTTTGGGTTGAAAATTGCTTTGTGCCGCTGCTTCTTTTATCAGCATAAAATTGGTGTTACAAATATTGGTTGATAACCGTGGTGATGGTTTCCGGCAATTTTTTATCGGTAGTTGGCTCGCCGATGGCATTAAATTTCCACTCGTTGTTCCGCTTGTAAAAAATCCCCATCACCATCGAAACAAAACCCGAAAAGCCAGAATTGTGCGCAATATCATACGTGGCAAAAACTTCTTTCACCATTTTTGGCGTGCCTTCGTAAATGCGTATCGAAGCAAACGGTATTTTACCAAAATCGTGCCCGCGGAAACTGTTCAGCACAAAAGCAACATGCTCTATATCAGCACTTAGCAATGAAAAATCAAGTGTAATCACTTCGTTGTCCAGGCCGTCATCGCCATCAATATCGCCCGTTAAATCATCGCCGCTATGTTTTACCGAACCGTTTTTTGATTTCAAATTGCCAAAATAAATGGTTTCCTGCAACTTTTTGTCGGCATCAAACAACGCGCAACTGGCATCCAAATCCACTGCTTCTTTTGTGGTGCCAAATCCGAAGAAACCCCTTTTCTCGATCGCGCCCCAATTAATGCCCACACAAATATTTTGCAGCTTGCTGCCGTTGGCTTTTTCCAAGTTGATGCGCTGTCCTTTTTGAAGATTAATGGCCATAATTTTAGTTGTATTTGTTTAAATAATCCTGCAAACCGCCTTTCATGCCTACACCAACGGCCTCAAATTTCCATTTGCCTTCGCGTTTGTAAATGCGGCCAAATTCTACGGCGGTTTCGATCGAAAAATCTTCTTCCAGCTCGTATTTCAACAATTCTGTATTGCTGGCCGTATCAAAAATCCGCACAAAAGAATTACGGACCTGCCCGAAATTTTGCCTTCTGCCGGCCGCTTCGTGGATGGTGACCACAACCGCCAGCTCTGTTGCCCGCGGATCGATCAGGGCCAGATCGATTTTAAGCTGCTCATCATCGCCCTCACCGGCACCCGTCAGGTTATCACCGGTATGTTCTACGCCGCCATCCGGAGACAGCAAATTGTTGTAAAATACGAAATGTTCATCCGAAAGCAGCTTTTTATTTTCCCCCAGGATAAAAACCGAAGCGTCCAAGTCAAACTCCGTTCCGGTAGAAGATGTGTTGGTGTCCCAGCCCAAACCGATGGTAAATTTGGGCGCATTGATATTTTCCCGTTGTCCTTTTTGCAAATTAATGGCCATGTGCTGATTATATTTTATGTTGAAATGAAGTTTAATAACCTTCAAATTTAACAGATAATTACTCAAATATAAATTTGTTGAAACTTGTATTTTTATAGGATAAAAGAAGCATGTGTTTGTTACGCGCTGAACGGCTTTACTTTAAAAATATTTTTTGCGGATATTATTTGCTGCCGTACGATAATCAGTCAACAAATCCGATTTAAACATTATTGGGTTTAGTTTTTAATGCTTCTTTTATCGCCCAAAAAATAGTGAAATATGGCTTGCTTATTTTTGATCACAATTTTGTTATAGTTTAGTTTGAGGATGAAAAGAATTTCCAGTATTGATGTTGCACGCGGTTTGGTTATGGTGATCATGGCCCTTGACCATACCCGTGATTTACTGCATGTGAGTTCGATAGCTCAATCACCAACCAATCTGAACACAACAACGCCGATCTTATTTTTTACAAGATGGATAACCTATTTGTGCGCTCCGATATTTGTATTTCTGGCTGGCACATCAGCCTATCTTTCACTAAAGAGAAAAAACAATATCGCCCAAAGCAGGGAATTTTTGCTTAAACGCGGATTTTGGCTTATCGTACTTGAATTTACGGTAGTCAATTTTGGTCTTTTCTTTGACCCTGGTTTTCACTTGCTTTTGTTTGAAGTAATTGCAACAATTGGGTTCGGATTTATCGCTTTGTCATTATTACTCAGAGTACCGCTTAAAATCCTGTTTTTTATCGGTTTAATTATTGTTTTTAGCCACGATCTTTTTGCCTCAATTCCGTTTGCCCGGGGTTCATTGGCATTAAAAATTCTGTCCCCGTTGTTTAACCTTACACCGATACCGTTATTCTCCGGTCATTTAATGCTTGTTGCCTATCCGCCGCTTCCGTGGCTTGGCATTATGCTTATCGGATTTGCAGCGGGCAGGTTATTTGAATTGCCGGAAGAGAAGCGCAAGCCAGTGTTCTTCCAAATCGGTTCAATATTGCTGATATTATTTGCCTTAGTTCGTGTTGTCAACAGATATGGGGATACGGTTCCATGGTCTTACCAGAAATCTTCTATATTTACTTTTTTGTCATTTATCAATATTAACAAATACCCGCCTTCGCTTTTGTTTACCTTAGTTACGCTGGGGATTATGTTTTTAATCCTTAGTGCGGCAGAAAAACGAAACAACAAATTAACTGCTGTTGCCGGTGTTTATGGAAAAGTACCGTTGTTTTATTTTATTGTGCATTTCTATCTCATTCATACAATATTGTTGATCATACTTTTTGCGCAGGGGTTCCATTGGGCCGATATGAATTTTGCCTCGGGCTCCTTCGGTAGGCCAAAAGGTGCTGAAAGCGGCGTACCGTTGTGGGCAGTATATCTGATTTGGATAGGTGTCGTTGCTCTATTATACAAGCCCTGCCTCTGGTTCGGAAAGCATAAAGCCAGCTATAACTCCTGGTGGACCGGTTATCTTTAAATCCGAATTTATCGCCTGTGCAAATATAAAAGGATAATGATCAAGATCTTGACCACTAAACATTTGGATACGTTTGTAACTTTTATTGAAAGGGATATAATGTCTGTTTAAGTTTCTGCCAAAAAAGTTTTGAATGCTTCTTTTATCGCCCAAAATTTTGCTTTTGCAATTGTTGCCTATAGAAAACCCCCTTGATAAACCACCAAATTTTAGGCGATAAAAGAAGCATATATAATTTAACCAGACCCTAAAATCTGGTGCTTTTAAAAAACCCTGCCACAAAAAGCAATATTATCGCCCCGGCGAGCAACAGGAGCATTTTTGAATTGCTGCTATTTGCGCTTACAGCCACAGCAGAAACCCGTTCTTCCGTCATCTGCCTGCCCGCAACCGGTTGTGATTTTGATGCGCTGCCGCCGGGCGTTCCGGTTGGGTTTCGCTTTATGGCCGCAATTTTTTTGCTGTATTGAGCAGAAAGGGTTTTCCCACCAGGCACTTTTTCAACAATACTTTTAATATATCTGGATAACGCCGGTGAGTTGCAAACGGCTGTATTACAAGCCGCCCCGTTGCTGGCCACAGATTTTGCAACCGTTGTGGCCATGGTTTTTAATTGCGCATCGCTTGCTTTCCAGTAACCTTTTTCTGTGGCTTCCAGCATAGCGAAAACCATAGATTGTTTGGCATAAGGATTTGCCTTATCCAAATATTTGCTCAAACCAAGCTTGTTTTTATCGGTAAGGTAAGTATCATAAACATCGTTCCAATCCTGATCGGTTACCATGTTGCTGTTGGTTACGTTCCACAAGAACATATTTTCGGTAAAAGCATCCATGTAACGGGCACCGTCGTAACCGTGGTCCATCATCCCTTTGATCCATTTTGGGTTTAAATAACGGCTACGCAATTCGGCATGAAAAAAATCCGATAAGGGCGTGACCTCGCTGTTGCTGGTGTCCGAAAGATCATTGATAAACATGTCCGGCTCCCGCCCCGTCGTGTTTTTAACGGCTAAATTGTAAGCACCGAAATACGCAGCCACCATCGGATGGTCCATCACGCCATAAACGTTTGACGATCTGCTAAAAGCTGCCGCGTCCACATCTTTGATATTGAGTTCAAACAGGCCGCGTTGGTAAAGTGCTTCTGCTTTTTCGCCATAAGCGTGTGCCATTCTTTTGAGGTAAAGGTTAGAAACAACGGTATCGGTTTTCCAGCCTTCGCTGTTTTCACCTGCAAACTCAACATTGGTAGAATATGCGCCCTGGTTGCTCGAAAACACACGCAAAGCAGCAACGTCCATCGAATCGATGTGCAGTTTTTTCTGATAAGCCAAACTATGCCTGCGCACCCAATTGGTGCCGGTACTTACGCTTGCGGCCAGTTTTACCGCTTTGTCGAGCATTTTGATATTGCCATAAAAATGGTCCCGGTAAGTGCCAGACGTTGTTATCAGCACGTCAATCCGTTCACGGCCCAGTTCATTGTCCGGGATAAGCGCAACGTCCATCACCTGGCCTTTCGTGTTCCAAACGGGTTTTACGCCCATCAGGTACATGATCTCAGCTTCGCTAACTCCTTGATTATTAGTTATTTCGGCAGACCATAGCACAAATGCCACTTTTTTGGGAATGCTTCCTTTACCGTGCTTTTTTTCAAACTGCAGCAAAAGCTGATCGGCCATGCGTTTGCCCAAAACCCATGCTTCTTTTGTCGGTATATTTTTGGTATTGATGGAGTATGGGTTTCGGCCGGACGGAAGTGATTCCGGGTTCCTGATCGGATCGTCAGTTGGCCCGGTGGGAATATATTTACCGTCCAGGGCGCGCATAATTTGCGTGATTTCGTTGTTAGCTTGGTTCAATTTATTGCGATAAACCAGTGCCTTTTGTAATTCGCGGGCAACGGCCGTGTCGCTTCGGTGCCAATAACGCCTTGTTGTTTCGTTGATGTTTTTGTTGTTGAAGACCACATCCCGCACCATATCAACAGAAAGTTTTTGTTTTTTCGCTTTATCGCCAGGCAACAGTTTTTCAAACTCTTCGCCCAGCATATCGTGTATCATTTCTGCCAAGGTATTTCCGGTTGGTGCATTGCCCAAAATATGCCCGCCGTTTGCCATATGTTGCCGCGCTATTTTGTTGATATAAGCTTTCGCCTGCTTCAAAAAATCATCCGGCGAAACGGTCATGAGCTTTTGATTGTCAAGATCGTTCTGGATATGCAGTTTTACGCTTAAAGCTATCGCTTTTTGCCGCAAGCGGTTTTTGAGCACGTTATTGGTCGAGCTTTGCCAGTCGTCAATAGCGTTACTAAGTATTTTTAGCGAATCACTTAATCCCGCTTGTGTAATTTCTGTTAGATAACCGATTGTTAGCGCGCTTGCCCGGCGTTTATTGGCAATCCCGCCATTGGCAATCAGTGGAACCAAGCTGATATGCGGCAAATTACCGATCAGTTCGCCATTAAAGTCTTTGCGCGACGGGCCTTCCAGTTTTCCGGGCATCAAAGAGAGCTGACTAAAAAGACTTATAAAAGCATGCGGCTGGTAAACGCGTTTCATCCACTCGTAAAAAGCAATATAAGCATGACTTGGCGGGATGGCGTCTTTGCCATAGATCAAGGCGTGATTATCCTGCAAACCCCAGTTTGGATGAGGTGCCAAAATTATATTGCCGTCTTTGATTATAGGAATAATGAAAGACTTTTTACCGATACTGTCTGTAATGGTCATCAATTTGCCCGGCACCGGGCCCCAATTTTTGATCACTTCCTGCTGCTGTGCAGCGGGATAAGCATGAAACCAATCTAAATATTGCTGTTCCGGGATGGTGATCACCTCTCCGTTTGCTATCCGTTTTTTTAATTCCGCAGGTGCCCAAGTGCCAACATTGGAAGCATGTACAGACATTTGCCGCGCCAGCTGCGCCGCAGATGGCAAAGGCTGGCCGCCAACGTTGTATCCGCTGTTTTTCCAGGTTTTTAACAGCTTCACCAAACTTTGCGGCACATCCAAATAAGCATCTATATCTGCGCCAACGTTGGCTTTGCCACTGCCTTCGCTGTAATAAGTACAAACAATTTTTTTGTTGAAATTTGGTGTACGCCGCAATTTTACCCAATCTATTGCACGTTCCACACGCCAATCAACCTGATAATCAATTGGATAAACGTTACGCTCGCCATCGGCCAAAGTTTTATCAGCACCAACAATCATCGGTTCGATCACACCGTCGCGCTCGGTAAAATAAAAACGGTCTGTCATGTCCGGAGAAAACCCACCAGGTTCTTTTTCCCATTCGGCAGGATTTTTAATGTATTGCGTGGCCGTCCCGAGCAAAGGCACGTCAAGGTTTTCTGCGGATTTTCGCCCTTTTTCAGGTTTGCTAAAGTTAAGGTACATCCCGCCATAAAGCACAGCATCAACAATAGGCTTGTTGTTTATCCTGAAAAAAGAATCCAGCTTAAAACCACTTTTTTGCATTAAGGCGATCGGCCTTGCACCATGCTTTTCTATACTTTTAATTAGCGCATCAACCACGCGCATGTCTTTCTTGATGTAGTTGGTTTGATAAAATACCAAACCGATAACAGGCGTGTTTGCCGAATCCGCAGTTTTGGGATATTGCTTGTCGTACCATTTTAAATACGCCGAAGCAGAGCTAAAAAGGCTGTCGCTGCCCGGGTGATAAAACCCATAAAGCGGATATTTTATCGGTTTGACAACGTTGACCGGCAGCTTAAATACTTTAGCTGCGATGTAGGACAGCAGGCCTCTATAATTTTCCGCATTGCCGTTTTCCCAGTAGGTTTTTATATCCGGATATTGACTTAGCTGCACATTTCCTTTGGCAAGCGGCGTTTCTAAAAACAAAACTTTTGTGCGTGCTTTGATCGAATCGATCTGCGGTTTCAGCAAAGAAATCCGTGTGCCCAAACTCTCAAAAATAACCAAATCATGTTTGCTCAGTTCTTCAACAGAAAAAACCGGTAACTGCCCGGTGCCGCTTGTGCCGTAAAGGTCTGTCTGCATGACATCGCCGTAATTTTTTGCCGCTTTTTTAAACTCGTACGGATTGAGTTCCACGTGTGGGGAAACCAAGGCCAGGGAAGGTTTTCTTGAACGATGGCAGCTAAAAAAAAGCAATGCCAAAGCGGCGATCTGCAGATAAGCGATAAATTTACGCATGTTTGTTATTGGGTTTTTGTGGTATCAGACACATAAATCACCTGCCCGTTTTCCAACTGATAAGCCGTGCCTAAACGCACACCATTGCCAGCCATGTTTTTGGAGCTGACCTTGCGTTTTACGATCTGGTTGTTTTTCTTTTCGATCATCTCAATGTCGCCGTTTTTTGTTTTTTTGGTCAGCGTCCATTCGCTGTCTTTGCTCATCAAATCCTGCGAAGAAAGCAATGTGAACATGGCCGCAATCACGGCCACGATAAATGCGATGCTCACGTCAAACAGCTGCGCAACGCCGGCAATCGGGTCGTCTTCCGTTTCGTTGTCTGTATATCTTTTTACCGGTTTTAAAAATTTCATTTTGTTAAAATTTAAGGTTGATACGTCTTTTTTAAACTGCCTGCCAACTTTTCTTCCGCCAGTTTTGATAACTCATAAATATCTTTTCGCTGCCATTTTAAGCGTGCGTGCATGATCGAATAGGCAATTCCGCCAACCACGAGGCCAATGATGGTTGTAGAAAATGCGCTGATCATTTGCGACGATAAACTGTTTAAATTGCCCTGCGACAAGCTGCTCAACGCTTTTGCCATTGGCGTGAGCGTGCCGATCAGCCCTAAAGTTGGGCCCATTTTTACGCTGTACCTTGCTGCTTGTATTTGCTGCATGCTTTTTTGCCCCGCTTTTTCCAGCACGTGGTTTAACTCAATTTCAACAATAGAAGCATCATCAGGCCGCATGTTATTTATCTCGTTGATAAATTGCCCGATAAAAAACGCAGGGGATTTGCTGCGGAGCCAATATTCCCGGCAAAAAACACCGGAGCCGTAAATAACTTTCCCCAATAAAAAAAGCAACGTAACCAATACCGGATAGATCACCAGGTTGGAAAGCGTGTAAAGCAGCGATTCTAAAATTTTAAGTAAGTCCATAAAGCGGTCTAAATTTTTATAATGTGATGAAATGTTGATGCTTCTTTTATGCCTGTAAAATTTGTTTTTCAATTTTATGCCGATAAAAACAGCATGTGGTTTCGCCTATTTTATACCGATAAAAGAAGCATCGCATTTTTCAGGAAAAACCATAAGTGGCGATAATTATCTTCTGGCGGACGAACCAAAATTGTAGGTGTATCGCAGCCGTAATGTTCGCCCGGGCTGGTCGTAGCCTCGTTTTTCGTAGTAGTTTTCATCGGTCAGGTTATTGATGGAAAGCCCGATCTGATGATGTTTGGTAACGTTGTAAGAACCGGCCAGGTCAAGCACGATAAAATCCGGATAGTAAACGATGGGCCGCAACGGATCGTTAAAATCGGTATCGTAACGCCGGCCAACATAACGGCCTGTCAGCCTGATGTTATAGTTCCGGTTGTTGCCATATTCCAAACCATAATTAACATTTACTTTGGCCACGTTTTGTATGGCAACCGCCGTTTCGGCACCAGTTGTTGGGTTTACGGTGATATCCTGCGCCCTTTTATTATAGGTTACGTTGGTAAAAGTCCGTAACGTGTAGCGGAAATTGGCCAGCGCACCAAAATCATAACTGGCGTTAAATTCATAACCCCTGATTTTACTTTTATTGGCATTGTAATAATTGGTCACGGCGGTTACGTTGTCCGTACCAATTGTATATGCCGGTGATGGCGGTGCTGAAACGGAAGCAATCCGGTTTTTTACATTGGTGCTAAAGTAGGTCACATCAAAAGTAAAGCCTGTTTTGGTATCATCATATTTGATCCCTCCTTCTTCGGAAACGCTGCTTTCGTTTTTAAGGTCGGGATTTCCTTGTGATACCGTTACTTTCCCTGACCCAGTTCCGGAAACCTGATAACCGGCAATCTGCAAAGCGTCCGGCGTAACAAATCCTCTTCCGATACTGCCGTGCGCCGTAAAATTACCGATGAAATTGTATTGGGCACTCAAACTTGGATTGACAATATTGTTGGTTTGCGAACCCGCAAAAAGTGTTTTTGTATAATTTGGGGTTGAAGTGAGCTTAAATTCGGTATTGTCCAACCGTAAACCCGGGTTAACAATCAGTTTGCTTTGTAGAAACCTGAACTGACCTTGCGCATAAAACCCGTTGGTAATGATAGAAGCGTTTGGCGCGATAGCGGTAGTAGTTTGTAACCCGGTTGTTTTGGAAGGTGCAGTTTCGCTGATCGTTTTGGATGATGCATTGTTGTAATCATAACCAATTATTACTTTTTGGCCATGTAAAAAAGATATGGCGTCCTTTAATTGTGCACCATACCATTGGTATTTGCTCCTGCCGGATTGATAAGGGTTTGGGATAACCGCCCCCGAAGTGGTACGGACGGCAAACGTGGTGGAAGACTCGTTTGCATAATACATACGGATGCCGATATCGTTATTTTTGATTTTCCCGGTAACCGATGCTTCCGCGTTATTGCGCAAAATATTTTTCAATCCCGCACCGCCTTCGCCAGAAAATATATCGCCCGGGGTTTCCACATGGTTTGCCCGGAAAAGCGTCCCGCTAATGTCCGCACGCCAGTTGCTGTCTATTTGATAACCGATCCGTGCCGATCCATTACCGTATTTATAACGCGTGTTCGGCCGTACTTGTCCGTCGCCACGCGAATCATCGGCCGTGGTTACTTTGCCGTTGCTGTAATAATCTGTCGCGGTGCCGCTGTGTAATATCCGCCTGAAAAAATTACCATCGCCCATTTTAAAATTTGTATTTCGCTGGAAAAACGTTCCCGCTACATCGAAATCAAGTTTTTTAGTGATATTTCCGCCGACCTTGCCGCCAAACTGAAGCGTATTGTACGAGCCGTAATCTGCAAAAACATTTCCGCGGACGTTGCCTGTTGTTTGTGGTGTGATGATATTGATCACGCCGCCCATCGCCTGCGAACCATATAATGCCGAAGCAGGGCCTTTTAAGATTTCGATATGATCGATAAAATTCAAGTCCAGCGTCCCTAAATTGGTCGTTCCTGCCGGGCGGCCATTGATAAGTAATAAAGTATGCTGCGTTAAACCGGAAAACTGCGGCCGAAAACCCCGAAAACCAACACCAGACAGTATCCCTGGATACTGAATAACATCAACGGCCGTTGTTTTTTTTATAATGTCCGTTACGTCTAAAGCAGGTGTGTAAGCAATGTCTTTTGAACTGATAAGTTCCACTTTTTGCGGCACGTCTTTTAATCTTTGCCTTGTCCTTCCCGCGGTTACCACAACTTCCCCAAGGGATTTTGCCACATATTGCAACACGAAAACCCGGTTGTTTAGCGATGAATCTTTGGTTATTTTGATTTCCCGCTGTTTAAAACCAACATGGCTGATAATCAACGTAAAAGGATAAGCGGCAATCGGAATGCTGAACTTGCCTTCTGGATTTGTACTGCCGCTAGCTTCTTTTTCTGCGCCTTTAACGGTAATTGAAGCACCTGTTACCGGGCGGGAATCTACTTCCGATAAGACGGTTCCTTTAAATAATTGTTGGGCAAAAACAGTATTGGGTTGTATGATGAAAGTTAGGATAGAAAAAAAGGATAAAACAAGTAAAAATTTTATTTTCATGTGGTTTTTAGAGAAATATTGAGTAATATCTGGTTAGAAGTCGGCACACAACCGAAAAACATAAATCCGGCTTTTGCCATAAGTTTTAAATGAAGCAGGAGCGGATTTAATTTTTGTAAAATCACGTAAGAAAAAATGCGTTGTGATTAAAAGGCCGTAGGCGGACCTTTATTGCCGGAAATATGGACAAACCCAAAATTGATTACACCAACAATTGCCTTGTTTTGCAGGTAAACGGTATTGACAAAAAGGTTGATCGCAACATCGTCGAACCGGTGGGTTTGTTGGGAAAGTTTGTGGTAAACGAAGCCGCAAACGGCACAATTTGAACTAACCGATTCTTTGTTTTTCAAATGTTTATGAAAGCGGATAAATAACGAAACTCCTCTTTCATCGTGATGATGAAAGGCTTCAACAAAAGGCAACAAGAAAAAAATTGCCAGCAAGAAAATCGTTATAATTGTTTTAAGAAGCTTGTTTGCTGCCAATTGCATAATTTATCAATTGCAGCAAAGTTGCATATAAAAATTGGTGATTTGAGTTTTTTATATTTTTTTTAGGACTAAATTTTGTTTAAAAACGATAGGACGATTTTGTCATACTTCTTTTATCACCTAAAAGTTGGTGGTTCTTCATTCTCAACAATCTGCCAAAAACCCAAATTTACAGGCATAAAAGAAGTATATAAATGTCTGCAATTAAACTTTGAACAGCTTTTAGAAGTGAACATAAATAAAAAAGGAGACACAAATTAATGTAGCTCCTTTTTTATTTTGGCAGAATGGACGGGACTCGAACCATGCCCTTATATTGTTGAATTTCAATGTTTTTACTTTCTAAAAACCTGGTGCTCACCAGATGCTCACCTATTTTTTGCAACTGATTGAATGCAAATGGGTTACATCAAAGGTATAAAAAAGTATGTTTTGATGCAATTTTATTCGCCGAATTTTAATGGCTCTATCTAAAGACTGATGATTATAAATTTAATCTTAGTTATCTTTCTGAAAACGCCGTCAATGATCATCATCCCGAAACTCTCCTAAATCACACCGATAAAACAGGTCCAACTCGATTCCACGGTGCTTATAAAGAAATCATTTCAAAAAGTTTTCCAACGAACTCCTCTTTACTAGGCACCTCTTTGCCTTCGACTATGTCTAATGACCATTGAAAAAATGCCATATCGATTTCATCTTCGGGAATCATTCTAACCCTATCTAAAATCGGTGTTGAATATTTGTTCTCTAGGTCAACTAACCAAGATAACTCAATTGGCGAATGCGGATCCAACCTTACCCGAGATTCCGTCAAGCGCCATAAATCATAAATGATCGTTGTATAGAGGGCCTTAACTTCATTTAGTGATATCTTGGTAAATTTGAGTTCCGGTAAAAAGAGTAGTGACTCTTCGTCCGGTATAATTGGAATCGGCATCTCGATATCCAAATCCGATTCCATGCTGACCTCCTCGATATAATCTTTGGAAAATCTAAGGCCAGACCGTACAGTATCATTGTCAACAAAAAACACACTGTAAAAGTGAATATCCAAAACCTTAAGCGGCTTGAGTAATAAGCTAAATCTCAAAAGCTCGTAACCATTGGTATGATCCAAATTTGCAACGCCGAACGTCGCAAAGGTTAATGTATCAGTTTCTTTAAGTTGTGACGGCAGGTAAAACACAAGGTCGGTTGACGAGGCTATTTCCTTCAATATTTGTTTAACCCTATTCAACTTGCGGTCATGAAAACTATCCCACCATTCGAAAACGGCATTTTTGCCGACCGCCTTTGGCTGCTGTGACTCTATTGGTTCATGGTGAAGAAAATACATGACTGTTTGATAGAGCCTGTTGTACCAATTTGCTTCATTACTTAAAAGCTCTGAATTGTCAAAGTACTGAAAAGTAAGTTTTTCAATAGTGTTAAAAGCAGCTTGCATCTTTTCGAGGTCGAAGTAAGTTGCTTTCAAATTGATGGTACCAATATTTCGGTCATTATCCTTTAAGGGATTAACTATATTCTGAAATTGGCTATTAAGATTTGAAAGATGTACGAGCCAACTATTGATAATTTTATGGTCAGCCTCATAAGTTTTTGTATTAAATACTTTTGTTTTATAGCTTGGAAAAGGCTTTCTAACCGTTAAAAGAGCCGATAACTTTTCCCTTTGCTTGATCATCGGTTCGATGGTAGCAAGTTGTTTCTTCCTATTTCTTTCGATCAGTGAATCTAAGAAACGAACGAAAGGTTTAACCGTTTCAACCGCTTCGGCCCTTATATATAGGATGCCTTTTTGCCAATCAAAAACTGATGATGCCGCATAATTTTTAAGGATCGTTGATGACCAGATTACGTTAAGATTTACATCAAAAAGACTTCCAATAGATTCGAGCGTCATTCCCTTGTTTGAATTCATCCGCACTGTGGAAACCAATTGCTCGTTGGGAAACGGCAATAAAATAGCTTGAGTATTGTATTTCTCGTAGTAAGGCAGGAAAGATGAGATTGTTCTAATCCGGTCAACACTAATGTCATTTGCCTGGTTAATCTCATCATCACGAAGCAAATAATTGATCGTTATTTCATCCCCCTCTTCACTGATCGTTATCGAATCTGTTTTAACTTTTAAAAGACTAATGATTTCAGATTTATTCTTATTAATAAAATCACGATACTTTTCAGGATTCTCAATCCTACAATAAACAAATAGGTCTTTGCTTTCCGTAACTGGCAAATCCACCAGCTGGCGAATCAGGTGTTCCTGTGTAGTTTCTATTTTCAAATTGAATGTCAGTTCTAATTTGTTAAACCACTTGTACAAGAACTCCAGGCCTTCATAACTAACGATCGGTGCAGTTCTTGATGGCAAAGCCAGGCTTAAGGCAGAACCAAATTGAGAAACCCCTGTATCTTTCAATGTATATTCAGGGAGTTTTTCAGCGATCTCGGCAAGTTTGCGAAAATTTTGCCCACCATCATCGCCAAGCATTTCTCCGAATTTTTGCAGCGTTTTTAAATTTGCGAAAGGAATTGAGTCATAAACGAAGATCTCAATCCCTCCCCCGCAATGAGCTTGGTCAAAAAAGGATTTATTTTTCAACCAATACATTTGCGGTTCACCATGAAGAATACCGTCAAAGGCGGCGGCCATATCAGTAAAGGCTCCGTTGACCAACAGACCTGCCAGTTCTTTGTAAAATACAGGCTTTTCCGAGTCCTTCAGCATACCTGGTGCATTAGCAAAAAAGTCGTATTTATCCTCCCCAAGTAATGTGTAGACCACAATCAAAGTATCTGCAATAGATACGAAATCATGTAGGGCATCTTTTATGTGCTCCGATCTGACGGGATGTAAACCCTCTACGTATTGTTGGTCAAAACGAATGAAATACTCGCTTTCCAATTCCTGGAAAACCGCACCGCGATCCTGTTCAAACCGTATCGTTCTATTGATATATGATATCAACATTTTGGTTTCTACCTTAAGGTTAAGGCAATCAGCAACGGCTACGATTCGCAGTATCTCCAATTTAGCCGCAGCGCTACTCTCCCGGGTAAGCTCTTTCAACTGCTGTTTTATACGGTCTTCGATCATCTGGCCACGGGTCAACAGGTAGGTGTATTCAATCAGCAACCCGCGGTCTTGTACCTGCTCCCATACAGGCTGCCAGTTTGGTGAACCTGTATATAGTTTGTTTTTTTGTTTAAGTTGTTGATATATCTCTTTGGCCTCGGATTGAGACAATTGGATATCTATTATTTGAAGCCCGATCCTTGATATGTCCGCTCCGTACCGGTACCAATCTTCATATCTTGAAGTGATCAATAATTTTACGGGGAGATCCGCTATTTTCTCTGCAAGAACTGACCAATAAGAAAGTGTGCTATCTAACCCGTCAATAACGATTAACGGTTGCTCTCCAATGATAATCCTCACCGTCAAAAATTCCTTGATAGCGTTTACTTGTTCCCAATTCACGCATTGGTATAACTGGTAAATTTTATACTGTTTTGAAAGATTAAACCCTACTTGCCATGCCAATGTTGACTTACCTTGCCCACTCGAGGATCGAATCACAACTGCGTCGGTTTCATTTAGTTTGGTATTGATTTGCTGTTCCCAGCCTTTTCGTCGTACAGGCAACTGGTCGGCTATGTGTACAGGTTTGGCAGCCTTCCCTTCAAAATAATCATCATTAGACTTTCCTGTTGTCTGGTAAATTACCGGGGCGAGCCAATTATGTCGCCAGGCAAGATTTACCGGGGCTTTGGAAAATGAATCCGTAACCATTATCAGTAACTCCTGGATATCGGTTCGGAAAATTTTTGAACGCTCTTTAGAGCGGGTAAAGGCAAAGTAAAATAGCGCTTTAAAGTACTGATCTTCGGCACCGACATTTACATTCCAGTTTTTCAATAGTGATAACCGTATCTTTGAAATAATATCGTTGAGATTATGTTTTTCGTAAGAGATGCGGCTTAGGAACTTTGCAAAATCGATATGCCTGTATTGTTCTCCCAAGCTGTTTAATTTTTCTGCCCAAAAAGCAATTGCGCCACTAGTTGTTTTCCCGGAGATCAGCGCATGAAGGTTTCCGTCGGAGATTTTCATATTATAAACTAACCTGAAATTGGCCGTCGGTTCCAAAGCATATACTTCAAGGAAGTTTTGCAGGACACCAAGTGTCCAAAATGTGCCTGCATTCAGCGGATTCTGTGACGATTTTAACTGTATATATTCTGCCTCTCTTGCATCGGATTTACGCTCTGAAACAACATCAATATCTTCCAGCCCTTCCAGATGAACGTATTTGTCGCTACTGTCGGCATTAAGCTTTTCTAAAAGGATTAATACTGCATAGGCGATCTGAAACTCTGTACCCCTAAAATTGACAGCGCCACCGGATCTTTTGTGTTCGATCTGTTGCAAGTAAGAGACGAGTATTTGCTGAGGGGTAATTGATTCAGGCGGCAAATTCATATTAATTTAGGATTTTAAATGGTATGCAATATAATTCATCGTCATCAGTAAACAGTACATCGGTATTTATTGATTATTTTTATCATAAATATTTAAGCCTATTGGATACCGACATTTCATTATCAGAGCGAACGTTTTACGCCCTTGTAGATCAGGAAGAGACGGCTTACGCTGCGACTGATGCCATTGATCTGGCCAATGAGGTACTTATTCTTTACAAGGACGAACCATTATTTGATCGAACGCCAATGGCGGTAGAGTTTTTTTGCTTTATGTCATTCCCTGATGACGAAGGGCATTTTAATAGCTTAACAGCTACCGGAATAGAGCGACTATCGTCCGATACCGCAGCTGTTTACTTAAAAAAGAGAATTACTCAAAGCCCCAACCTTTACTCGATCAGCCGATACGGACATATTCTGTGGGAGTTTCACAAGTCATTCCAACATGTTAAAATAGCAATAGAATCCTACCTGCAGATTGCAGGACATTGTCTTTCAAAGCTGTCTAATGATGAAAAGTCTTTCAGCCCTTTTAAACAATCGTTTCAACAGGCATTGATATTAAGCCTGAATTTAAAATATGAGTCAGGCGTTTCTGGCGCTACCAGTATTTTAGAGAAGTTTGTCCAAACGAGAACTGAGTTATGGATGAAAGAAATGATCATAGATCATCTACTTTCAAAAGCAAAAAAGATATTAAAGGCAGTCAACTTATTACCTTTCGTGGAAGAAGTCAAGGGCAATCCTGTGTTGAAGGGATATTTCCAGGCGAAAGAGATCCATCTTTGCGCCATCAAGGTGGCCAATTACTATAAAACAGGGGACGCACCGCTACTTTATGAACAGCTGGGCGATAAAATAAGGGCTGATGCCAATGGCAGAAAAGACGATAAGACCGGACTGGTCGTCATCCCACACCTTGCTGAAGCAATGAAATATTACCGGTTCGCAAAGGCTGATGAAAAATTTAAGGAGACGGCCAATGAGCTTGCTTTGTTTAAGAAAAAAGAAAACCATTCGCCCGGGTCAGAATTCCCTTGAGTGATACGTTAGGGGTACAGCTATTCGCGATGAACGAGCGATTTATCAAATGGATCAGTGCTGTACCGCCCGAAGCGCGACTTGTTGTTTTAGGAGGTGACAATAGCTTTCTTCCCAGGTTCGGGGCATCAGCAGCGGTACATAGCAGTCGATCGTTAACGTCATTGTTTACGGTTTATCAATTCGATAAGAACCAAAATTCAAAACTTTTAAAAGACCGGGCTAAACCGAAAAACGACGCCGATACGACGTATCACGCTCAATTTCAATTGACCGCCAAGCAAATTATAGTTACCATTATGCATGAACTCATTAAGAGCCGGCTGTTACCCGTCGAAAAGATGGACGAGCATTTCAAAAATAATTGGATAGGAATCATTCATCAGGCAGAAACAGACGGAAAATCAACTCCAATATGTTTTTATGACTACATACGTCCAGCATTAATCCATTATTTGGAACAAGTCACTAAATCTTTAACGAATTCAGGTGAGGCCAACTTTATTATGTGTATCGATGCCATGGTCATCAGGTTGAAATTTCTTTTGAGAAGTTTATTTAAACTCAAGGAAATCTCAACTACCACAATTGACACTGCGTCAAACGAGTTACGGGAGCTTTATTTACCGGAATTGCTTGAGCGGTCGAAAGAACTTAAGGTATTAGCCGATCAGGAGTATCAGGTATTAAATTACTTGTATACGAAAAGCGGGCTTGACCTGCGCAACAATATTGCACATGGATATTTTGATAAAAAATCTTACACCATCGAACTGGCTGATATAGTTTTCTGGTCTATAGTAAAACTTGGAGAACATCTTTTTCCAGCGCCGTAGGTGAATATTTTCCACTTCCTATTGATCTTATTTTCAGCACCTTATAGCGTTCCACTATCTCAACTCACCGACAACTCACTATTTTTCTTTTTTGATGCAAATCTTAGTTAAAGATGAAGATTTAGTAAATACGATGAAAATAAATATTATCCGAGCCTTTTCTAGTTAAATTTGGAATCACTTTGCATTGTCTTTAATTATATTAATTAATGCTTCAAGTGACAATGTTAAATTTCTTTTCATATGTACCATTCGATGGCAGTTTGAACATAGAGGTATTAGGTCAGTTTCAGGATTCGTTTCTACTAAAACAAAGCCATGATTAGGTTTTAATTTCCTTAAGTGGTGGATTTCAATAAAATCTTTTCCAATTTTACCATATTTCTCGAAGAAATTAAACCCGCAAGCCTTGCATGTTAAACCATGAATTTTAATTGCCTGAGTCCTTAACTTACCTATACGTTCCGCAATTTTCGAAATGACAATTTTTTCACCACCCTCCGTTTCCGATTCTTGAGTATCAAGAATTACTGGCTGGTTTTCGTTGTTTGAAAGTTCATTTTCAAATTTTCGAAACTCAATGTATCGTTTGAACCCATTAGTTTTTCGCTTTCTTTGGATTCTTTCTGACTCTATAACATGTGGAAGATTGAAAAGCTTATCAAAATATTCTAATAGAACAAATGTATCAACTTCGTCGCAAAGAGATTTAAGATGAAGACTAAAATTATTATTTAAATCTTCTGTAATAAGGTTAATTGAATTCGCATAGGCATCTATCGTGGATTCTTTGTATTGTCCAGATTCACCTCTTCCCTGATTTTTAAGATATAAAATGAATTTATCTTTTCATTATCCACGGAATACAATTAGAATATGTGCTAAATTAATATGTAAGTATTTTTTTAAATATTGCCTCAGCAAGCAATGGCGGTACAGCATTACCAATCTGTTGTTGCACATGCATTAGTGTTCCCTCAAACTCAAAATGATCCGGAAAACTCTGCAGACGTGCTGCTTCTCTCACCGAAAGACCACGGTCCTGAAACGGGTGGATCAGCATATTTTTTCTGTAATTTGATATTACAACCGAAGGAGATCCTGCATCAAGTCTCTTATAGATTCCGCTATGGCAATTATCTACATTTGCATAATTAGCCATCATTTCTATTGGAATCGCTCTCCAGTTTTGTCCCTGCTTGATATGTTTGTAACGCTCAATTACATAATCTTCATTTTTAGAAACAAGATTCTGACGGGCAACAGTTGATTTTGAACGCATCGACTGCGCATAGCCACTAACTTCGCTAATATCTTTGCTGTATGGAAGTTCAGCAAATTTGTCGCCATTCAAAAGTTCAGGTAGATCTGAAATAGCTTCTTCTACGGTTACTCTTGTATCGCTTTTTTCAGGAAATTCAAAAACCTTTCCCAGACGGTTTCCTACCATTATAAAACGGTTGCGGTGTTGCGGAACACCATAATCTGAGGCGTATAAAACTTGTTCGGTGGTTTCATAACCTATTTCTTTGAAACAGGCTTTAATTTCTTTGACAGTTTCACCTTTATTAAACGTTGTTATGCCTTCAACGTTTTCAAATAAAAACCACTCTGGCTGAAGTTCATCTACAAACCTTACGAATTCGTTAAACAGATAATTGTTTTTGTTGAATTCGGTACGGGTTTTTGTATTGGACAGGGAGAAGCCCTGGCATGGCGGACCTCCAAAAACTATAAAGGGCTCTTTGGCAATATGCTCTAAGGGCTTTATCTTGCCAATGTCTTCGCAGAGAATATTAACGCCCCGATGATTTTTGCTGAATGTTTTTGCAGCAGACGGATCTTTCTCAATTGCCAGGCCGATACTAATACCAGCATTTTCGGCACCTAAACTCAGGCCACCTGCGCCGCTGAAAATATCAATACCAATTTTTTTAGTAGTTTTCAAAATGTAATTTGTTGACAATGAGTCTTTTACGAAAAAATATTTAATTCTGCAAATTGAAAATTTCGACCTTTGAAGGTAGCAAATAAGGCTTGCTTTTAAAAAAGGTTTTTTAATTAGTTACAACTGCTCAAGTCCGACACCTTCCATCTTTGCACTCTCATAGATCTGTGACAGGATTTTTGCCTGTTTTTCAGAAGGAAGATTGATTTTCCCTCCGGCCATTTTTGCAAGAACATCAAGATGCATACTGCTGAGGTTTTTGATTCCTTTATAATTACTGTAGTAATTTAAGATTACGTTCCAATCATTAGATGAAACTTTCATAACAAAAATCTGAGCATCAATTCCTTTGTCCACCGCCTTAGTTTCTTTGGCATCTTTAGCTTTGAAATTTTTGTCTTCGCGGAAAATAAAAAGCCTCGGATCTTCTTCCGGAAATTCGATGTCAATTTCCTGCACACTTTCCCAGCATTTAAAGTTTTTAGTCCACTGAGTGATATTGGCATAACCGGTAGCCGGGTGGGTTACGCTGTGATAGACTTTTTCCGAAATAAGCTTGAGCATTTCTGTAAGCGAATCGGGAATATCCTGCAGTTCCCATATTAGGTCGAAGTTCAGATCAACGCCAGAACCTTGGGTTAACGCCGATAAATAGGAAATTGTATAAGCAACTGTCTGAGCTCGAAAACCTCCGTCATACCACGGGGCGGCGGAAACTATTCGTTCGGTAGCTCTGAAAAGAATAACACGACAGATTGCATCTTTAAAATAAGATTCTGTAATTGCCAGATTATCCTTTTCAAGAATTTCATTTATTTCCTCGGCAAATTTTTTAAAAGCTTCCTGTGCTCCTTTTGAAACAATATCCGGCCGTCTTCTCCAGGTAACTTCTGTTTTTGAAAGAAGTGTTTTATCTACTACCTGCTGCTTCGGATTTTCAATTAAAAATTTGTTTTTATCAGTCGGTTTCAAATATGCCTGACTATTCAGATATTCCCCGCGCACACGCTCATAAAACCAGTGCGTGCGTTTCTGAGATCCTCCAGTGGCTGGTGCAAATACTCTGTTCGAATAGTCTTTCATATCCTTGTGAAAAGGGCTATTGGAAAAAAAATCTGAATTATTGATCTTATTCTGTGTGTTCGCATATTCTGCGACTTTAGATATAAATTCGTCCTGGTTCTCCGTTTTTTTGACAACAGAAAGCTTCATTTGGACGGCAACTTTTGATACATCAAGCTTCGATGTCATTTTTGCCGCATAAATAGCAGATGTAGTCTGTCCCCCGTTTACGATCTGAAAGTTTTTAATAACCTTAAGATTCCCATCGTCGCCAATTTCCACCGATTCTGCTGTCGCAGTAATTCCATTATTATAAGCAAAGAACATCTCCGGTTTCCACTCTATTGTATTTCGAAGACCTTTATTTACGCCCCCTTTGAACTGCAGGAAAGTTCTTACATTCTGCTCAAAAAGCTTCTGTCCGTTATGCTCGTAAATATCGACCAGCAGATCACCTTTTAAAACCGTCAGATAAGACTGATAACTGTCATTTTCATCGTTAATTACAAGACAAGGGAGGTTTACATTGATATCGGATACTGCGGATTTTGTTTCCGACTCATATATGTTATGGAGATATTCTATATCAACCACCCTGAAATCAAACTGCACATCTTTTATGGTTTCCGCAGGAAGTTCCACCAGATTTCTTGTAGCCTTTCCATCTGTAAGTACCATCAGGCGTACCTTATGCAGCATTTTATTCTCAAAATACCGGTATATATTATAGGCCATCGAATGTGCTTCCGACGTCTCCTCCATTTCCCGGAACAATCCTTCCGTGGATTTATTAAAAAAAGCTTTTAAACGCGTAAATTTTGTTTCCAGCTGCGTTCTTGTCAGAGACTGAACAGAATCGTCCTGGTAAAACTGATGGCTCAGAATCGTCAGAATCTTTCTTTCATCATCATAATCAAAACCATATGCTTCAATGCCTCTTTTAATATATTCTGCTGGTGTATAATTACTCGTCAGATCTCCAACACTCACCAGGTCTTCGCATACAATTTCAAAAAATGACTGGGCCGTTAACAGGCCGCGTGAGTCTGCATCTATCAGCACTGACTGTATAAAGTCCTGGTGAAATTCTTCTAAGCTTGCCATTTATCAGATGTTATTTAATGATGGTATATTCGTTTCAAAAGCTTTGCATTTAGACAGATCAATTGTATACTGTACTGCAGTAATCTGATCGGCAACTGCAGCTGAAGTTATTCTTGGGAACTCTACAGAGACGTTATAGCTTTTTCTGCTGTCAGTAGTGTATTTAAAAAATGGTCCTTCTGTAATTCCATCAAAATAACCATACTGATTTAATTTCCCCTCAAAACTGTCGAGTAGCCTTGAATCTGCTGAAAGCTTCTCCCTTATATCATCAATTAAATCCAGGATATTCCTGCCGCCATTTGTTTTACTTACGCCGAATGCAACGAGGTAGAGACGCTTTGTATCAAATAGCAGCTGATGCATAGAGGATATTTTGACAAAGGGCCCTTTAGAGGTAATGTATGATTTTATTTCAGCAAGGAAATCATCAAACGAAAAATCCTGTTTGTCAAAATCGGGACCAACCCAGGCACCAATAGCAGGATCAATTGGCATTGCTGTCAGAACGTTATCATTTAAAAATGCAAGCTCTGCGAAAAGCCCCATCTGTAACTGTTCGGTCATTGTTTTTGCCGCTCCCATGCTTAAAAAACGCTGCCAGTGACGCAGTCTGTTTGCAACTGTGCTGTATAGCTTAGGTTCTGTTTCAGCAGTCAGGGAGCTATTGATCAGGTCAAGACACAGGGTATGGAAAATATCCTGGTCAGAAGGATTCATTATAACTAAAAACAATTCATCATCGACATTTTCATGCCTGTGAATTAACGATGTGATGCCGCTTATTTTAGCAATCGGCTCAGCGTCAGCTGGAATATTTTTGAAATTTATTCTTAAGCCTGATCTCCCTTTATCATCCTTAATCCAGTGAAATCTGTAAGCGGTTTTTATTTCAACTCTTTTTGATGAAGCCAGGTTAATTTTTGCCCAAGGGTTGTTTGTTTCTTCAGTCATCGGAAGCCTGATCTAATTCTAAATCTCTTAGGAGATTCTGGTAATAAACGGTATTTATTTTCAAGGTTACGATATCCTCTTTTGAAGTCACATCGCCGGGAAAGCTGGCACCAATTGCTACAATTTCATCAATTCCGTATTCCTTAGTTGGCTCACCATTTTTGTTAAAAGTGGGTTCGATTATATGAAGCATCAGGAGCGGACGCGGAAGATTCTTCCTAGTCTCCCCGCGATCTGCCGCGTATTTTTTTCTCAGTTCCGGGTCCGCTATTCCAATTGATTCCGCGGATCCTGATGAAACCTGTCTGTTCTGGATTTCAAAAAAGCCTTCCTTCTTATAAGTAAACTGTCTTTTTTCCCGTTTGATTTCAATTCCTTTATGAATAAAAGGGGCGCCGGTACCATTGTGAAGGGAAACATCCCAGTTAATATCCCGTTCTTCAGTAAATTTCTCGATATACGGTAGCGGCATTCTGGAGGTGAGGCCAAGCCGGTCGTTTTCAAAAGTCTTGAACTTTTTAAGAAAGCCTCCGATTATTTTCCTATCCACGTTCTTCCAAATACGACTGCCTTCAACTGGTTCCGAAACTGCAAGTGAGTCCATAAGCAACTTGACAAGATCGATGTTTTTCTTTATGTCGGCGGGGTCGCTTCTAAGTCTGCTCGTTTCCTTTAGCCTTCCATCGAGCTTTAAAGAATGGACATATTCCGTAACATTCTTCTGTTTGTTACGTGCTGTTACCTGAAGTGCGTTATCGGGGTTTTCCTGCACGGACAAGCCGAAATCATTGGGCGTCATGCCTTTTTCAGCCATCAGTTTGAAGTCCTTATAGAGATCTTCCGTTGAACTGATAATTTCAGCAAAATCTTCAATTCGGTCTGCCGGCATAAAAATCCGGCAAAGATCCTCGTACCCCGGCCTGTACCCAAACCACCTGCCCATCTGTAGTAGGGTATCCCAAAAAACAGTGCTTCGCAGAAAATAGCTTATGCTTAGTCCTTCAACAGTAAACCCGCGGGCAAGACTGGTACCTCCGATAACAATTGCATTAGTAACAGCGTCGTTTCTGTAAATCAGCGGAAGAGTGGTCTTCTGATGGACCTCTCTTACAATTACACTATCGATAATATCTGTCAGGCTGAGCAGAATATCTTTCCAATTAAATTCTATCTCTTTGTAATACTTTTCAAGGCTCGATTTTAGATCCTGAAGATGAAGGCTCTGATCAAGAGCATCCGGCAGTTTACCATATGAGGTTATATCCTTAGTTAAGTTCGTAAGATATGAGGCAGCCTGCTTTGCAAGCTTTTTATGAACGTCTGTAAATCTGGAGGCATGTATCAGCATGCTGTTATGTTTGTTCCCCTGCCCGCGGAGATTTCTTATGACTACGACAAGGAGAAAGAGGCGCAGCGCTTCCAGCAGTGTGCCTGGCAGGTGATCAATTTCAAGATCCTTTTTATGATTGAGAGGAAGGATATCGGTCCAGTCGTTAATTGCAACCAGGGATTTTCTTTCAGTCTCAAGAAATATACGTCTTGCTCCAAAATAATTCGTCGGAGCATCAAGCGCATAAATAAAATCCTTTGGAAATAAGTCTCTTCCCAAATCCGCACTTTCAGCTTTATGATCAATAAATATATTAGCATAGGGTGTTGCAGTAAAAGCGATATAAGCGCTTTTCTGAAAAAGACCTATCAATGTTCTCAGCCTTTTATTAATAATTGTTGGATCACTTTCTTCTCTAGTGTTGATGGACGCGTAATCAGACTCATCGTCGATAACAAGCATTGCATGTTTTACAATCTTGTTCACATACTGCTTCTGCAGCCAGTCAATAACATTTTTGAGTGTTCCCGAATTCTTCTTTATTACCATAAGGATTGGCACACTGATGTTGTCAAAATTCAGACCCTGAGCAACCTTGTCTGCATCGTGCTTATTAAAATCCTTTTCAACAGTTGTCAGACTGTATGGCAGCATTTCCTTTTTAGAGTTTCCTTTTCCTGCTCCAACCTGCACACCTTTGGACTGACCAATAAATGATTCATTGAGTCTTTCTTGAGTCTGATTCCTCAGATTGTTTTTATCACCGGCGATAACTACTATAAATTTATACCCTGCATCAGCAGCTTTGCAGACTATTGCCGCATAATTACCTGTTTTTCCTGACTGAACATGGCCAACCACCATTCCATATCTGGAGAACGACGAAACAGTTGGGTTTTCAATATTATCCAAGATAATATCAGTATCCTCATCTATCGTTTTGACTACATCAGGCGGAAGGGTTGTTGCAAGATAATCGGCATAACGAGGCCAGTAATATTTTAGCGATTTCTGCTTATTAAGCGTTGACCACCATACAGTATCTCGGTCCTGCTGTTCTTCACCCTGAATCAGGGTGCCGTTAGAAAGCTTAACATTAAAATAAATTTCAAAATCTGTCGCCATCCTTGCCCAGTCTTCTTCTGATAAGTCAGTATAAGAATCTATCGAAAGTATGTTGGCAAAGTTTTCTGCGCCTATAGCTGTAATTACGTTTCTGATTTTGGTAATTTCTTCTTCAATTTTAGTTGGCGGCAGAGAACCGTTAACCTTTAATAGTTTGTTATGAATATTCTCGTTAACTGCTTGGTAACTAATTGTGTCCATCTTGTAATAGATTTTTGCGGCCTTTGTATAATTCTGTTTTTAGTAAATCATCAATATCTTCCTGCGATAAGCCGGAGGCAAGCAGTTTTGATGTTAAGTCTGTTATATCGGTTTCAGTAAACGCAGTCTGCTGTTTAATCAAATGGGGATTTTTCTGAAGGTTAAATTGTATCGCTTCTATAGGAAGGTATGCTTCAAGGCCTTTTAACAGAAAATTAAGTTTCTCTATGGCTGCCAGCAGATAAATCGTCAATCAGTGACCTGAAAAGAGGATGTTCCTGATTAACTGCAAAACGAATGTCATCATTGAGAGAAAGAATTTCCCAGAACTGCACAATAGTTTTGTCTTCGATTTTTCTGCCTCTGCCAGTGTATGGACGCGAGCCTTTTTCGGTGGCCTGACCAATTACCCTTTTTAAATCTCTTTTAATTTCTTCTGACGGTCTGGCTATAGATTTTTTAATATCTATACCCCAGTGTGCATCTATACTGTTGGGAATATCAATTTTTATTCGGACAAGTTTATGAGCATCAAGCGATTTATGAAGCCCCCACCAAGTGCCGTAAATTAGTATTCGGTTTTCTCTGTACAGATAGAACCCCTGAGATTTTATATAACCTTCTTCAGTTGCATACAGATCATACTCCTGCTGGGTAAGTTTGGAATGATGCGGAAGAATGTATGGCTGTATAATAATATTCGTATCATAAAGCCTGATTTTTTCAGCCGGTAGTTGCTGCGTTGCCGGATGATTCATATTAAATGGGTTAAACGGAATTAAAATATTTTGATTAACAAATATTTTAACTGCCTTAGCGGTTTCTGACCCTTCAAGATATTTATGAAACACAAGAGATAAATGTTTCCTCAGAAGAGCAATTACATTTGCAAAACTATGCTTGTCAGATCTGTCAATATTCTCCCAGCAGACTAGCGTTCCGCTTTCCAGTGCATACAGATCCTGTAGAAGAGGAATGTGATCGAAGTTCTCAGGGGTTATAAGAAGCCACTTATTTTTTTGTGAGATATAATCGATATCCCATTGTCTCGCATAAACCTGACCATCCTTCTTTGTTATTACAGTCAGTTTTTTACACTGCGAAAAAGATGCAGTTTTCAGACCCAGACCAAACCTTCCTAAATCATTTTTCTTTCGTACATCCTTCGGGTTTTTAGAAGCAAGTCTCATAGCCTCCAGTAATTTAGGCTCGGACATGCCAGATCCGTTATCAAGCATGGAAAAAACGAGATGAGGATTAGGAACAGTTACGATTTTTATTTCCGAACAACCCGCTGTTAAGCTATTGTCGATTAAATCGGCGACAGCGACTTCAAACGAGTACCCAATGTCTCTTATAGAGTCAATAAAATTACCAACATTTGGGTCAACGACCTCTGTTTTAAGCATATAAATAATAAGGTTTAAGGCCTGATTAGGTCTATATGTTAAAAGTAGTATTATTTATAATATTCTAAGTTATTAAATCGGGTTAATATAAATTAATTGAGTTATCAGAGAGGTCATCGTTTTTAAAAAACATTCCTTTTTGAGCTCGCACTCCCATATTACAATAACCTTCCATCCCATATTTTTCAAACCTTCTTGGTTTTTAGCATCCCGTATCGAGTTCCCACTGAGCTTTATACTCCAGTATTCAGTATTTGATTTTGGTGAAACAGCATACCGGCATCCGGGATGGCCATGCCAGAAACAGCCATGAATAAGTATGACTGTTTTATATTTTGGTAATATAATATCAGGTTTTCCGGGGAGATTTTTATTGTGTAGTCGAAAGCGGAAACCGGCTTTAAACAAATATTTTCTTACTAATAATTCCGGCCGCGTGTCTTTGCTTCGGATTCGAGACATATTAAAACTTCTTACTTCTTTACTATGAGTATCTGCCATACTTATTCAAGATCAACATGGATGCCACAATAATTTTAAATAGCGATATGGCATTAAAGACAACTTTAAAAAATTAAAATGTTGTACCCGTCTCGAATTTCTCTAGTAATGGTAGATAAGTTTATCCCTTACCAAACAACTTATCAAAAAAGGGCATATGTCTATTTTTTGCATATTCAATAAGCTTAGAAAAGGTCATAACTTCGATATGAAGATTGTTATTGGCCTCCATCTTATAAAATGTCCCGAATGGTGTTTTTTGCCAGCCTTTTCCAATATTAAATTGTTCCAACAGCGGAGGTAAGAAATCAAGAATAACAAAACCAAATTTAGGTGTCTCCTTTTTTACAACAACATGTTTGCCTTTATAATTTTTCTTATCTGGTGAATAAAGAAAATCATCAAAATAGGGCTCGATCAGTTCAGAGAACTGCCACCTGTAATCATTTTTGTTTTTCTGATGTGCCACATCGCCAGGTCGTTTAAATTCAAAAATGACCATAGAATTAAGCTCCCCGTTGCTTTTATCACCGAAACTGATTGGGTTGTCAAACATTTGGGGCTGTTCATTCAAGCAGATGAGATCCGGCTCCTTAGCACTTTTCTTTTGGGAAATCGAAGTGATCGACTTATCAGAAGCGATGAACTTATAAGACAGGAATCGTTCATCAAGTAGCCATAGATTGTGCATTTCATAAGGCATTTCTTCATTGGTAAATCCTAACGGAAAGATAATGTTATGGATATCCTGTTCTAACTTATATTTACCTTCACTATCTGCCTCAAGAAACTTATCAAACAGATCAATGATAGCCTTGCGTCGCATCATATAATCAGCAAGACTGTCGACATCATAAGCGGTTTTTTCTTGAATATCCTTTTTTATTTTTTGAATAGTTTCTTCACTTATCTGCTTATTGTCAATAAAATCCTGCAGTTTGGTTTCAACTACCTTACGAGCATGAAAAGAAATACGGTAAAGATGCTCCTCCTTTTTATCATCCGTTAAGTTTGGCGGTATAGATTTTAGCAGTTCAGAATTATTCCTTAAACTTTTATACCTAGGCGCTTTTTCATCAATATAATTTTGAAGTTCGGATTGGCTTTTTTTAGACGAGTCTTTAATGTGATCATCGTATTCTTCTTCAAGCACTTTTACTAAAGCATTCTCAATCTGGTCAAATGAGATGATTCCCTGATCCTGAAAAAGCCCGTCATCCTCCTGCGGAATAGCAAATCCGTTTCTTGTCTTATAGTTTTTCTTATTAAGGTAATCGCTAACAATGTAAACTTCTAAAAAATAAGCCTTGCCACCTTGGACAATCGGGTAGCTGAAAAGACTATTCACCTTCGCAATGCTCTTGGGTTGTCCCACTACTCGTGAATTTGCACAATAATAGATATAGTGATTCTTCCTATTATTTTCCTTTAAGACTTTAGTTATATAGGCTCGGAATATCTGGTCACCGACTTGGAATGTTCTTTCCTTTTCTTTTGATACTTGCTGGAAAAGATCATTAATTACTTCACCTTCCTGGCTTTCTGCGTCGAAAATCCGAATGAGCGGCATTTGATCACTCAAGTAATAAATAAGACAGTGATGCATCACTTCCTTGGAAATATCCGCGATGCTAACTGCAGTCCTATCTTTAATTATTGGATTAAAACAGTCAACAAGTTCAATCGTAGTTTTGGCGATTTCCGTATCTGAATCCTCATACTTTAATGGAGTTACCTCATCTTCAGAATCGCACCTAAATTCTCTAATTTTCCATTTGCCGTTTTCATTAAAAATGCTTCTTACATTCATTTCGCGGAATGCAGCAAGCACAGTAAATCTTCCAATTCCTTTACATCCAAAATCTCGGTTCACCTTGGAAAATGGTGTTTCAAATGATTTAAAATTCTTTTCGGTAAAGCCTATACCGTTGTCAGTAATAGTAATGGAACTGATTGTCCGTATCCCCTCGATATGTGTCTGCTGCGGAAGGTCTCCCCGTTTAATCTTGATCTGAATTTCCTTCTCAGCTACATCTGATTGTATTAAACTGATGATTGAATTAACAACACACTCAAATAAAGGCAACAATGCGTCTTTTGGGGTCAAGTCTACGGTTTCAACAATATTTTGAACAGATACAATCATAGCGGCTTAGTATGGCATAAATATAGGCTTATTCAGACTTTGAGGCTAAATTATTTAACCGTAATATAATGTTGGAATGTCAGGCAGTCTCATAAAACAAATATTGGGAATAAATTTATTATATCAATAAGAATTACTAAATTTATTAGTAAATTCTAAGGTCTCTTGATCTGTAATAGATGACTAATAGATTATTTTATGCAGCTTACTAATAAGCAGAGATTTAACAATTGATATTTAACAATAAAGACTATTTTTACTAATAACGATTAAATATGGACTTATTCAGCAATGTTGCCGCCGGCGAATACAATAAACAGGCTAAAATTGGACAAGCAGAGGTCGAGTATATACAATCAGCGAGCATTCTGACCGAAGCGAAAGGATTTATGAGTGCTTATGATTATACCCTTAATCCTTATACAGGGTGTTCATTCGGCTGCAACTATTGTTACGCTGCCTTTTTTTCTCGATCATCAGATGAAAAAGATAATTGGGGATATTGGTTAAAGGTAAAAGAAAATGCACTTCAGCTCTTAATGAAATTCCGAAAAAAACCTTTAAATAATAAAACTATCTATATAAGTAGTGTAACGGATCCTTACCAACCAATTGAAAAAAACCTTCAGTTAACAAGAAGTTTATTAATTGAGTTATTAACCTATCATAAACCCAGACTGGTTATTCAGACAAGAAGCCCCCTTGTGACCAGGGACATAGATCTCCTTAAACAATTTGAAGTGGTACAGGTAAATATGACTGTGACTACGGACAGCGAGGCAGTCCGAAAAGCATTTGAGCCTTTTTGCCCCTCAAACAAATTAAGACTCAAGGCCATACAAGAAGTCACCGATGCGGGTATCCAAACATGCATTACTATGACGCCATTACTGCCCGTGGAAAACGCATTGGACTTTACCAGTGAATTACTGCACACTGGCGTAAAAAAGTTTATCGTACAGCCGTTTCACCCAGACAAAGGCAAGTTTATTGCCAGTACACGGGAAATTGCTTTTGAACAAATGCGCCTTATGAACTGGAATGATTTGAAATATAGCGAAGTAGTTCAGATATTTAAGCAGAAACTTCCCTGGCTTGGAGAAGGAAAACAAGGCTTCGCACCAATTTAACGAATGACAGAAGAACTGAAAGTATGGTTAAGATCCCAGCAGGACAGCCTGGATAAGATCGTCGCTGATTCCGCGGTGGCATTTTATAATGAGCATCGGACAATGTCTAACTTTAAATATGATCTTAAAAAATGTCATACTGAAAGCTACAATTTAATTAGGGGAAAAGACCTATGTTATGACAGGTTTAATACGGCATTCGCTTATTCTCTTTGGTACCATCCTAGGCGCGTAAATACATTTCTAACATTCTTTCTAGACAAAGTACTTGAGCACCAAAGCGATCATCTCGAAGTTTTTGATCTTGGTGCTGGGGCGGGGGCTATTCAATGGGGGCTCGGACTGATTTATGCCGGACTAAAAAGACTCGGTAAACGGGTCCCACGCATCACCATAATTAACATTGATACAAGTCCGTTCATGTTGACTTATAATCGGGATTATTTATGGAAAGAGTTCATTAAAGTTTACCCAGAAATTGACAGCAACTTCATTACCGAGTTTGAGGTAAATTCCTGGAATAATGAACATAATCTTGAAACTTCTAATTCTATTTTATCAGCAAGTTACCTATTCGATGCGTCTGATAATAAAAATGAAATTGCAAGTGATTTTAAAGAATTAGTTAAAAAGTATAAACCACAAACAGTTCTCCTGTTAACTTCGAGCCAGCCTGAAAAAATGCGCTTCTTAACTGAACTCGAATATGAGTTTAAATCTCAGGGCTTTGATGCACATCGAATACAAGAAAGCAACTTGCTTTTTACAAAACCACTTGAAAATATTAATAGAATCCGGGTGAAATTAGGCTCAATTTTAGATATATCAGAGCTTCAACGATCATCCTCCTGGATTGATAGGAGCCACTCCGGTCTTGTTCTTCAAAAGCCACAGGCTGCAATGGCATTTAGCTACGGGGCAAAACCCATCACAGAACTTAACATTTTCAATCCTCCGATCACCGTGAGAAGGGAGGTAACGTTAAATGAAAAACAAAAACGCGCCTCAAAGGACGGGGACTCCCCCGCTATCATAGTAGGACCGGCTGGTTGCGGGAAAAGTATTGTTATCACTGAAAAAATAAAGAATATCGTAGAAAACAGTAATTATTCTCCCAATCTGAAAATACTGGTTACAACTTTCAACAAAGGCCTTATTGGCAAGATTGCGGAATGGCTCATTGATTTACTTGACAACACCAAATATTCTATTCGGTACGATACCAATTTTCATGGCTTTAACGATAAATCAAGCCATTTTAAATTTCATGGCTCTAATGTTACTAATATTCGACTTCTACACTTTGATATGTTGCCTAAATTATTAGGTAATGTACGTTATCAAGGGCTTGTAAGCCATCAGCAGCATTTTAATTTACTTGATGAAATCATTAAAAAAGTAAAGAACGAAGAACGGATTATTAATGACCAATACGATAGCATTCTGAATCACGACTTCCTTTTTGAGGAATACCATCGTGTTATCTATGGCCTACAGGTTGGCATTACCAAGGGTGAAGAGACCTATCTCTCTATCAAAAGAACCGGACGAGGCAACAACCCATCCATGCCCAAAAACAGCGATCGGAGGAAATTAGCTTGGCGGTGCCTGATTCAATATGCACAGTTGATGCATAAAGGAGGAATACAAAGTTTCACATTGAGAAGACAATACTTATATGGAAAATTGAAATCAGGGGAATTAAAAACCAACTACGATTTTATTTTATTGGATGAATTTCAGGATTGCACCAACGCCGACTTTGAGATTTTTTATATGATGATTAAAAATCCGAATAATCTCACAATTGCAGGTGATCTTGCCCAATCTATTCATCTTGGAACAGCAGCACGAATACCTCGAGATGAAAAAATGATCCGACGTATTTTTCATAGATTGGATGGGTCCTATCGCCTGCCAGTACGAGTTAGCGAAAGTATTAAAATGCTATCTGAGGCAATTGTCTCTCGCTTCGGAAATGATGAAGGAGTAACAGGAATAACGCCTTATAAAGGCTCGCCACCTGGTGCCCGTCCAATATTGGTTTACGGAGAGGATACGAATGATCTTGCAGAAAAAATTTGTAAAATTTTCAACGTGTACAAAATTTATGACCTAAAAAAGGCTACCATTTTAGAAAAAGACAGGGAACTATGCAACGCAATTGTCAGTCATGGAATCGATGCGGAAACAGATTCCGTTTTAGGACTTAAGGGGCTCGAAAAAGAATGTATTATATGGTCAACTCGCATTCCACTGGAATTTGAAAAGGAAGTTTTTGAATTTGCCTATACTATCGTCACACGCACCTCTTGTATCTTAATTATCGCTATAACAGCTTCTACCCAAAATATCTACAAAAAGGTACTCGGGCTATTAGATCGGGAGCGACTGATCATATGGGACAGTAAATCTGAAACAGAATTTGATTCTTTCTGTGAACAATACATTGCAGAAGTTATAGAGGATGAGGATTGATTTGCTGAAAGTTGACAATATTTCAACAAGTTCATATCCTATATGATATCTGTTTCGGTCAACATATAAGTTAGTAATATAGTTAAGTCGTAGTGTATAGCTCTGAAATGAAAGGTGTGTATTTTATTAATCTTTAGATTTTTTATAACAAATATTTAAAGTTGAAAACAATTACTATCTTTGATATACTCAAGGCGTATACTACCTGATGTATGCCGCCCAATTAAGCGAAACTAAGTTTCGCGGGGTCTAAATGCGATGCTGATCGCAGCTTTATGAATACGGGAATAGGCCCGTAGTCGTTTCGTAAAGTTCAAGTTCACCTTAGTTTTTTATTATGGCGGCGATAGAAATTATCACCAAACAAGATCTCTTGGAATTCAAGAATGATCTTATCAGGGACTTAAAAGCAGTCCTAAACCCGACTCAGCAGGCGGCAAAACAATGGGTAAAAAGCAACGAGGTAAGAATGTTGCTCAGCATCTCACCGGGCACGTTACAAAACCTGCGCATTAATGGCACACTTTCATTTACCAAAGTGGGCGGCATGATGTATTACAAGCTGGAAGACATTCAAAAAGTTCTGGAAGGGGGTAAACAATGAGACCACCTGTAAAACCCGACAAATTCAAGGTATACAATGAGCGGGCTATGAAAATGAAGAAAGATCCGCGATTATTTATAAGTCATTCAAGCCTTTATAATGCTTTATTTATCTGCTTGCAGCAGAATGGTGGAATTACTCCTTTTCAAGTCAATCGTAGGGTATTAATGTCTTATAGCAATATTGCATCTACTGCTACCTATCATAAATGTATTAAGAAGTTGGTTGAGTTAGGTTATATTAGTTATAGCCCATCTTACCATCCTATAAAAGGCAGCCTGATTTCCTGGCAGGAGGAGATAGCATAAAATCTATCAATCTTACGATCACGAAATCGACAGATCTTGTAATCCGTAAATCCCACGATCCCATTATCGCTAAAACTTGCGATATGCAAATCTTGCGATCAGGTTATCTTCCTATCTAAGCCCCCAACTCAACCAGCCGTTTTCGAGATTATCGAAAACGGCTTTTAAATGGTGCCTGAAATCGCCCTCTCAGTTTTACGAAGCATCAATTAACTTAAAAATCATTATCAAAAAACATGTTGCTTTTGTAACTGCAAGATGTCTTTTTGTGTGACAAAAAGTCTCTTGCCCTCCCGGGAGGATTTAAAAAAATTCGCAACTCATTTTTTCCTGGAAGTCTTTAAAAATTGCACGAAAGCCTTGTTCATGATTGGTTAGATGGGTAACAATGAATAAATCACTATCATGGGATTACCTAACTCACCATTATCGCAAAGGTAGTCCAAGCCGGAATAAAATGTCAAGGGTATACAAGCGAGCCGCATTGTTCGCTTTTAGCGGCTGGCTCGCCCTTGACATTTTATCCGGCTTTGCTTTTAGTTGCTTACATGGTGATTAAGGCTGTATTGTTCATAGCTGTCAAAAAAGAAAAAGAATTTAATAAAGTCGATATGTGCTTTAAGCGCATGTTTGCGGGATGAAAATTAAAAAAAATAACAAGTCCATTGGTTTGCTTTTTCAGCAGGCGCTCGACAGAAAATTAACATCCGATATCAGTAAACTGCATAGAGATAGCCTTCGATATGCCTACAATCAGTTCATGCTCTTTTTAGGGCCAGAAGGCCGTGAAATGTCAATCAAGAAATTAAAAACGTCTACAATCGAAGAATTCCTCCAACGGTACAATTCATCTCCCACGAGCTACATGAATAAAAGGCGTGAATTAAGTTCCCTTTTTAATGGGGCTACCAGGCTAATTGATGAATCTTTAATGACGGTTAAGAAAACTGAAGTACAGAAAATCAAACCTACACTTCATTTAGCTTATGAAAAAGATCAGCTAAAACCTGTGCTCAATTTTCTAAAAGCCAGGCAAACCAATCTTTATCGCTGCTGCCTGATGACCTATGGCTGCTTATTGCGCCCTCATGAGGAGATACGGCTACTGACTAAAAAACATTTTAAGGTTAATAATACCGAGATCCATTTAGATGGTAGTGAGAATAAGGGTGGCAAGATCCGGGTTGTCTATGTACCCGATTATGTAAGGCATGAACTGGGGCCTGTTCTTGACGGGATTAAAAGAGATGACAATATATTCAGTTTAATTAACGAGCCATTTAATGATGATTATTTCAGCAAACAATGGTCACGGGAAAAGAAGATATTATTGAGCCATGGATTGATATACCCTAAACAGACATTATATTCTTTTCGGCATACCGCTGCGATAGATGTTTTTCGTCGTACAAAGGATGTTCATATGGTTCAGAAAATGATGGGACATTCATCAGTACTTATAACGATGAAATATCTCCGAAGCCTGGGTGAATTTAACATGGATGAGCTAAAATCTGCAGCGCCAGTTTTATGATCAGATTTACACGTAAAGAAATCTACCAGATGGTATGGGAGCTACCAATGACAGAGATTGCTAAGAAATATAAGATATCGGATGTTGGTTTTCGTAAAATATGTCTTCGTATGAATATTCCTGTTCCAAAAACAGGCTCCTGGGCTAAAGTTAAAGCAGGGCACGATAGACGCCAACCTAAGCTGCCGGCTCAATGGGATGGACAAGATTTTATTGAACTCAAAGAACGACCTCAGGAACAACCCGTTAAAAAAGCTTCCGAGCGAATACAGCTCGTTAAAGAAATAATTCAGAAGGAATTTCCATTCAAGGTACCAGAACGATTGATAAAACCTGACCCGCTAATTATAGCTGCGAAAGAAAGTTTGGAAAAACTGACTGATATCAATTATCCTGGAATGGCTGTAACCACAAAAGGGCAACTGGACATTCGTGTGGCATCATCTAATGTTGGGCGGGCACTTCGTTTTATGGATACGTTAATTAAATGCGTTCGCGCCAGAGGATATATTTATGAGATAAGTACAGATGGGAATTATATTGTTGTTGGTGAGGTAAAACTCAGGGTCAATTTTCGGGAACGGACAACCAAATTCAAGGTCGATAAACCCTATCAGGAATTTGAGTGGCGGCCAAATGGTAAAATAGTGTTTCGACTTGATGACAGGTTAAAGTCTGAATGGGGAGATTCCAAAACCAAACTATTAGAAGACCAGTTGCCAAAAATAATGGCTAAGTTGGATATATCAGCTAAACAAGAAGAGGAGTATTTAAAAAATGCACGTATATGGCAAGAGAATTGGGAAAAGCAACGCAAACTTCAGGCAAAACGTGATGCACACCAGCATGAAGAGCGAGAGAGCTTTAAAGAGTTAATGACGCAGGCAAAGCGCTGGAAACAGGCCCAGCTTATTCGAGAGTCCCTTGCTGCAATACCCAGCTCCAATAATGACTGGCTGGCTTGGGCCGAGCATAAAGCAGATTGGCTCGATCCAATTGTAATGGCTGAAGGTGAATGGATGACTGAAGGAGACAAGGATATCTTTTAACAGCAACTGATTCTAATACACCAGAGCGGCTGTATCTCAATATATGATACAGCCGCTTTTCTTAATTTATTCGGATATTTATCTAATTAACTATCAAGAATGGCTTCGATTGCCTCTTCAAAAAACCAATTCAAAAGATTTTTTTAATAGCTCTAAGGCTTTTTTTTGCTCCCTAACTTTACCCACGCGGATTGCATCGACTAAAGCAAGTTTATCATATAGCTGTTCATCATCCATTGCCGCCATTACTTGATTGGGGTATAGCGGTATTATCGCCTGGCCTTTTGATTTCCCATTAGCACTTGGCCATACATAGGTTTCATCAGATACAAAGTAATCTTTCAGAATGGGAGCGCTGTGTGCGGTTGGCAGCCCGCGAACAATAGGGCCTGGCTCAGCAGGGAAAACGAATTTTAATCCGTGCTCGATAAAATTATACAGGGCAGTTTTAAAAACAACCCGTTTATCAGGGCTGATCAATTTGGCAATCATGGAACGATTTAAGGATTCGCTGATCTCAGAATTGCTGATGTATAAACTAGTCGCAAGATCTTTGTTCAGCCAGTTTTTGTCTGACGAAGTTATTTTCAGCAGTAAGACCAAATCATGCGGCCTCATCCCATTATGCGCTTTCATATACGAATATAACCACCAATTTCTAAATTCGCGATTTGCGAATTTAGAAATTGGTGGTTTGGTTATTTCGCAATAAGTATTAAGTCGTTAACGCATAGGTGGTATTTCGTCCACTGCCTAGCTCTTTCTCCGCAAATTTGCGGAGAATAAATGTCATATTCTCCGCACCATTATGAAATTGCAATCCATATCACTTATCTTCGATACCCACCTCTGCCTCGTCCTATATCTTCAGAATTATCATCATCGTCCCGATCAGATCCTGGGTTTTGTTGCATCCTATCATATTCATCCACTGCATTGTTAATACTACTTTTTACAATTTCCCATGTGAGCTTTTTGTCTTTGAGGATGACGGGAACGCTTAAGTCAACATCCTGATAATGCAGTAGTGATTTGCGCGCCATGCCATGATTAACATTTGGATATTTACTGCAATAGAAGTCCACAATATTTTCATAAGTAAATTCTTTGAGCAGATAGTGAATATCTATGAAGTCTTTCACCCGTTGCCCACTATTAACAATTGCATTTATTTTCATTGCGGCAATATCCTCTAGTGACATCATCCGAATCCCTTGAATAGTTTCAATTTGCTTAATTGGCGGGTATTTGTGACTTATCAGGTCAAAATCCACGTCAAAAATACTTCCACTAACGTAATTGTTTTTTTGTCCCCTGATCTCGGCGTGATATTGTTTTTTTAAATGGTCCGCTAATTCCCCACCATCAAAATCCCCGGTATTAAAAAGGTCTATATCTATAGAATCCCGGTGACCAAGCTTCAGTGCTAAAGCGGTTCCTCCAACTAGGTGAAAAGAATTGAACTGCTGATCTCGCATCAGCTTTTTGATTAGATCCAGTGTCCCTGGTTTAACTGTTTCTTTGTGTAACATTTGAGCTCATTTTTGCTCAACTGGAAATATTCACAAACAGCATCAATGGTCATATCGGTTAAATAATTGATTTCTTCTTTCAGAGAACAAATAACGTTGTCCCTTCCATAAAATCGTATCATTTCTTCCCATTCTGATTTGTTGCCCTTATTAAGCACCCGCTCCATAATCGTCAGCTTTGACCTTCTCCAATCAATTTTATCAAAATCAAAATCCCAGAATAATACAGGCGGCAGGTTAGGCCTGGTGACTTTTTGTATCAATGGCTGCCGCTCTATTTTAACATCGTCATTTTCAAATGGGATTTTTTTCTTGGAAAGATAATTATTCAGGGTATGATAATTAAAATCAGGGTAGCTGTCGCAAAAACCTTTAAGACTTGAAAATACATCAATATCGATTCCTGCAAAACGTTTCCAATGCACTAATACTACTCTTTTATTGATTTCTTTTATCATACCCAAAATTAACTAAAAACTATACGAACTGCCTAATATTTGTGAATATTTGTCAATTGATGGTTTTAATTAATTGCCGACAGCTTAACTTTAAGTGTGGCCATATCAGAACTGATCTTATGATCCATTACCTTAGCATAGATTTGTGTGGTCTTGATGCTGGTGTGCCCCATCATCTTAGCCACACTCTCTATTGGAACGCCATTATTAAGCGTTACAGTCGTAGCGAACGTATGCCGGGCAATTATGGAAAGTCAGTAGTTTGGAAATGCCGCACAAGTCGGCTATCTCCTTTAAATAGGCATTCATTTTTTGGTTACTCATTACCGGAAGCAAAAGATCGTCGACAATACATTGTGGGTTATCCTCGTATCTTTCAATAACTTTTAATGCTGCCGGCAAAATGGGAATGCGGGATAAAGTATCTGTTTTTTGGCGGTTGGTATGGATCCAAAGATCGCCGTCGACTCCCTTGGCCATTTCGGAACGTTTAAGCTTTTTGACATCGACATAGACAAGCCCGGTATAACAACTAAACAGAAAAATATCCCTGACTAAGCGCAGCCGATCTACGGAAAATTCCTTTTCTGCAATGGCCGTCAGATCTTCCTTGGTCAGCACAACCCGGTGAACTTTTTTGGTTTTAGGCTTATAGTTCAGATACGGATCAATCGTAAGCCAGCCATTACCTAGGCAGATACGGACAATTTTTCCTAAATTTTTAATATACTTGATCGCAGAATTGTTGACGCACTTGCGAACGCTCCGGAGGTAGTACTCAAAATCATTAAGGAATTCGAAATTGATTTTTGTGATAGGTATGTCAGAAACATTGTGCTGCCATTGCATGAAATCTTTGGTATGCATTAACGCTGTTTCATAACGTTGCAGTGTGCTCTTCTCAAATTCCTGCCCTACCAGGCTGCGCATCTTTTGGTTATGGTCTTCAAAAACGGTAACCAAGGTGCGTACTTTTTCTGTTTTACCAATAAAGCGATTTTTGAGGCTTTCGGCGGTAACCATTTCGTCATTGGCCGTCATCCAGCGATGGAACTCCTGGGCTTTAGCCTGCAAGGTGTCGAGATAAGAGTTGAGGGTACGAACGTCTTCTTTGGTGCCGATAGCACGGCCTGCTTGTGTATTCCAGCGGGAAGGATCACATGTTTTTCCGGTTGAGGCTTCGGCCCGTCGGCCGTCAACGGTAAACCGCAGATAAATGGCTACCGGACCATTTTTGTAGGTAGAGCGCTTCTTTAAATAAAAAAGCAAATTGATGTTAGTTCTCATTACAAATGAATTAAATAGTGAAACAAAATTGATTATTCCATCACTTGCAATCAAGATGTTCACTCGCTGAACATCTTCTAAATCAGTTACTTATGGTATTTCTGGTGAGCATCTTTTTAGCTTTAATATGCTCACCGAATTGCTCACCTTTTTTATGCTAAAACATGCATATTTTGGTATTTTCGGCTAAACATAAAAGCCTGTAAATCGATGATTTACAGGCTTTTATGCAATTTTGACATTGTTTTCAGCGGAATGGACGGGACAGCAACCTATCCTAACAATCCATTGATAATCAATAATTTAAGAGCTTAAAAATGTGGCAATTCCCGAATTACCTACAAATAATTTGCTACAGTTTGATTCCTAATGACTTGCATAAAGATAAGAAGTAATAACATTTGATGCAAAATATCTTCGTGAAAAATTATCCTTTAAATATAAAAATGAATATTTAATTATATAAATAGAAAATTCTTGGAATGTCATTATTAATCGCATTTAAGTCACTAAGTTCCTGGACGGTTTAGCTGCGATCAACTTTCGGTATATTATAGAATAGATAACATATAATAAATAATTATCTGTTGTCTATTTGATATTGTCCACAGTTTAATTAAAGTGGTCATATATTAATTTCGAAGATATCATTTTGCAGTGACAACACCGTTGTTTGGTCGTCATTCCAAGTTGAATACTCCCGTAGATTTATTCATAATAACATATCTTAAATTAGGACTTACCTGGAACTTTAAAGATAGTCATGACTGTATCTACTAAATTATTAAATAACGAGCTTGGAGTCTTCTTAATTTCAATAATTACTAATATATTTAGCATTTTATTGTCGAATAGGATAATGCCTACCCTAATTAAAAGTATTAATTTTACAAAGTATGGGAAAACCATTTGCTAAAGAATTAGAGAAAATAAACGATACCTTAACATGGGCGTTGGCACAGGATACGAGCGCATTCCGGAAGCATTTATTGCAAAATAAATCTAAACCATTATTTGTCGTTGGGTCTGGAGGATCTCTTAGTGCTTGTCATTACGCTGCATTATTATACCAGCAATGCGGTATAATGGCCAAAGCCATTACTCCTCTTGAATTATATTATTCTCAAAATACTTTGCGTGAATCGAACGTGTTGTTTATTACGGCCAGCGGTAAGAACACAGATATTTTGTTCGGTTATAAGACTGCGATCAGTTTTGAGCCCAATAAGATTTTTAGTTTATGTATGAAATTGAGAAGTCCGTTAGCTGCATTAGCTGCGGAAACTTCGTTAAGCGAGCATTTTGAGTATGACAACCCTGCAGGCAAAGACGGATTTTTAGCCACCAATAGTCTGATTGCCTTTTTTGCGATTTTATTTAATACATTGTGTATTAACCCCAAAGATGAACAAGGCCCATTAGAAGAAGACATTACATTCTTAGCTGATCTTGAAGATTTTATCTGCAAAATTACGCCGGATTACACCTTTAATTTATTACATGCAGGTTATGGGCAGCCTGTTGCGGTTGACTTGGAATCTAAATTGGCGGAAGCGGCACTTGCTGACGTGCTCGTTTCGGATTATCGAAATTTCGGGCATGGCCGACATCATTGGTTTGATAAGCGAAAAGATAATTCAGCAATCATCGCTATCATTTCTCCGGAAGAAGAATTGCTTGCTAAAAAAACATTAGAAATTTTGCCGGCAGACATCCCGGTTTTAATTATCAGAACCGGATTAAAAGGCTCATTTGGAAGCATTGACCTTTTGGTTAAGTCTTTTAGTTTTATTAGAAGGGTCGGTGAAATTCAAAAAATAGACCCGGGAAGACCCGGTGTACCAGGTTTTGGCAGTAAACTGTACAACCTGAGGTACAGCAATTTATTTAAACCGGAAAAATCCGGATTATCCGAACTGGAAAGAATCGCTATTTTACGTAAAACAAAAGTACCATCAATTAACTCGTTGTCAGAGCAAGAAGTCGCTTACTGGAGTAAAGCATATCGGGGTTTCAAAAAAACTATGAACAGCGCAACTTTTGGCGCGATTATCTTCGATTATGATGGTACGTTGTGTGCTGGATCAAATAGATTTTGTGGTATCGATGCTGAAGTAACAACCAGCTTAAACGAATTATTGGAAAATGGGCTGGTGATTGGTATCGCAACTGGCCGTGGCCAATCCGTACGTAAAGATTTGGTCGACAAAATTCCGACTCAATATCATGACCGGGTAATCATTGGATATTATAACTGCGCTGATATCGGCTTTTTAAGTGATGTAACCAAGCCAGATAAAGAAATCGAAGTGAGTAAGCCACTACAGGAATTATTTGCAACAATAAACGCCTATGATTTTCCAGTAGAAATTTCTCCTGAACTAAAACCTAACCAAATAACAGTAGAGATCAAAAAGGAAAACGAATGGAAAAAGGTTCGGACAATGATTATCGACTTGATATTAAGTCAAAATTTAAGCGGTATTCAGATTCTGGAATCTAGTCATTCGATGGATATCATTGATCAAAATATGACATCGAAACTTAATGTTATTAGTCATTGCGAGTCACTTATACATCAATTGAAATTGGCAGGTGCTTGCCTATGTATCGGTGATAAAGGGCAATGGCCAGGTAATGATTATCAATTATTAACATCTACCTACTCTTTGAGTGTAGATGAAGTTTCTTCATTAAGTGAAACCGGTTGGAATGTTGCAGCACCCGGCATAAAAAATGTAAAAGCTACGATCTATTACTTATCTTGCCTGACCTATAAGCCTAATGGGGTCACAATAAATTTGTTATGAGGTCAGCCTTAGCGGAGAAACTTTTAGCTAAAACGATGCATTGGACACCGGATGAAACATCCCGGGAACGTCCTTTATTACAAGCTTTAGCTAATTTTAAATACGATGAATATCAGCAATTCTCTCCTGGCATCAGATTTATTGAAAGTTTGGTTAAGTGGTTGGCGCAATTTAAAACTGTCGAGGAAAAGAAAACTGCTTATGATTTCATTTCCAAATCACTAATTTTCATATCTAACGACCAAGTTGCTCACTTGGTAAATATTACGTATGCGGACAAAATCCAACCAATCATTATTAAAAAGACCGCCGACTTCATTGGCATTAATAGTTTTTGGGTTAGAAAAATAGTTAAGAGTACCAGCTATAAGGTAATTTTGCGCAGGTCGCTGTTTATTGGTTTAAGTGACGGATCGAAAATTGATCAACTGAGGCGAAGTACGTCGCGGATCAGTAATGAACAGGTATTAACGACCTATTCGATTTCCGGGGAAAAAATTAAAGATATGCTGGGCGAGCTGAAAAAATCGCAAATCAGCAATAAATTCAATACCGTTTTTCTCATTGATGATTTTACGGCTAGCGGTACCAGCTATTTTCGGAGAGTTGAAGGCGGCTGGAAAGGGAAAATTTACAAATTTTTAAAATCCGTTACCGCCAAAGCAGCTAATGCTGAACTTTTTCAGGCCGGGGAAAAATTGGACATTCATATCATCTTTTATCTCGCCACAAGCGAGGCGCTGGAGAAATTGCGGGCTAATATGGATACCTTTAAAACTGAACACCCTGAATTCAACTTCGAGTTTAGTATCGACGCGGTGCAGGTTATCGGGAGCGATATAAAAGCGGAGATTTTAAAGAATACCGCCTTTGTGGATTTGATTAAAAGTTACTACGATGATAGTATTAATGATAGTCACTATAAAGAGGGTAAGCATGATGAGCCTTACCTTGGCTTCAATGAATGCGGTTTGCCATTGATTTTGAACCATAACACGCCAAATAATTCATTGCCAATATTGTGGTTCCCTGACGATAAAGTAAAAGGATTATTCCCAAGGGTAAAACGACATAAAGATGAGTAGGCTGAGAAACCCTTTCCGTTTGCGGGCATCGGAGAAAATTGAATCTGATGCCAGTTTTCTGCGATTATATAACCCTGCTATACTTGACTCTATTATAGATCGGGATAAGGATGGTTTGTTGTGGAATAATGTGCTTTATATTCATAGTTCCCCTGGAGCCGGTAAAACATCTTTATTAAGGGTTTTCGAGCCGGATACACTCAGTACCCTGTTAAATAATAAATCAGCACCGGATAGCAAGGGTTTATTTGGTTTGTTGAAAAAGCTGAACGTACTAACTGATAACTCCATTGAGGTGCTGGGTGTCACCCTAGTGTGTACCCGTAATTATGAGATATTAGAAGAACTTGATGTGTCTAACGCTCAAAAGCTGCGTTATTTTTTCTCGCTATTGAATGCTAGGATCATTTTGGCGACATTGCGGTCTGTTGTTGACCTTGAAAATTCAAACGCTCCGTTTAACGAGGTATTAGAAAGTGTTAATTATACTTATGACAACCGGGAGAACTTTTTTACAGGCCTTTCACTGCCTTGCACAGGTAAAGAACTCTATGCCTGGGCGTCTAATATCGAAAAGAAAGTTTACCAAGCTATCGATAGTTTTTTACCGCTTGCGGATATCCAGCCGACAGGACACGATGAATTATTTTCGCTCAGCGTGCTGAAACCGGATAATTTGTTGCTCAATGGCAAGCCGGTGATCAATAAAATCCTGTATATGCTGGATGACACACACAAGTTATCCAATACGCAACGTACTGCGTTACGGAAGTATGTCATCGAAAAGCGGGGGAATTTCAGTATTTGGATTTCGGAGCGATTAGAGGCTTTGGACCCGGTTGAGAATTTAAGGTCTTTTGAAGGGAGGGATTACGAGGTGCTTAATCTTGAAAAATTCTGGAGTGACCGGCCCGGTAAGTTTGAATCGGTATTGGCAAATATCGCGGACAAAAGGGCATCTATATCGACCGAAGAGGTTAATTCCTTCCGTGAATACCTAGACAACGACCTTGAAGAAGGGCAATTTAAAAATTCTTTTTTAGAAGCTATTGAAACCACAAGGGAAAAGATTGCCAAAATCACCAGTTATACCAACAAATTTGATCACTGGATCGAATTCGTGAAAAGCCAGAACGGCAGTGAACTGGACATTGCTATCCTTTATAAAAAGCTGGAGATCTTGATCAACAGAAATTTGGGGAAATCGCAGTTGGCTTTTGATTTTCCGTTGTCTGCTCAGGAACTCAATGATAAACTTAAACCAGACCTGGAAGTATCATCCAAATTATTTTTGTCGAACTCCGTAAACCTGCCGTACTATTTCGGGTTTAAGAACCTGGTCAAATTATCGTCCAATAATATTGAGCAGTTCTTATCTTTTTCAGCGGATATGTTCGAAGAGATGCTTTCCAATAATTTGCTGGGCTATAAAATCAATGTGGAAACCAACGAACAGGAAAAAATACTAACCAAGGCCGTTGATGCCAAATGGAATGAACTAAGTAAAATTCTTCCTTATGCCAATATTGTCCTGAACTTCCTTTCCAAACTTGGCGAGAGTTGCAAGAGCGATACCTATAAACCCAATGCTCCCTATGCGCAAGGCGTAACCGGCTTTGCCATTAAGGAAAGTCCAAATATGTTTGATAAGGGGCTGAATTGGTTCGAAATGGAGCATTATCAGTCGTTAATCAATGTGATTTCTACTTGTGTGGCCTTTAATCTCTTAGAAGTTAAACAAATTATCCAGGGCGAAAAAGACAATAAAAATGATGTTTATTACCTAAACCGGTGGCTATGCTTGAAATTTAATTTGCCGTTCTCTTATGGTGGTTGGCGTCATAAGCAAACCGATGAATTACTTAAATGGACCAAAGTATGAAACCATTGAGATGGGACCCTTCCGTGATGATACGCGGTAACAAAACCAGTGAATTTTGGAAGGAACACTGTAAAGATGAGTCCAGAAAACTTTTGTTTATACTGGGCAAAGGTTTTGATGTTCGTATGAATATCGCTATTAAGGAATTAGTTGACAGCAGCCCGGCAGTTGATGTTGAATGCTGGATGATAGAGTTTGATGAAGGTAGCGGTTCAACGTCTACTAAATATCAGTCTTATGCAGATGAAAATTTGACAGAGCTGCAAATCTTGCTGGCAGGTAAGGCCTTGGTTTCAAAAAAGATATTGCTTTGGAGTTCGAAAGGTAAAGGCAAGCGCAAGAGGATCGGTGACCGACAAGCGGCACAAATTCTAAGCAGTTATGATCAAATCTCCTCCTTTACTGATATTATTATCGATATCAGTGCCCTGCCGAGGGGTGTTTATTTTTCACTAGTAGGTAAATTTTTAACTTTTATTGATATGTACGCAACCAGCAAGACTCCAAACCTTTTCGTAGTTGTAGCAGAAAATGCCGAGGTTGATATCAGAATAAAAGAAAAAGGTATTGACCAAGATGTGGGATACCTGCACGGTTTTGGAGGGACGATTGAACTCACATCTGAATCAGAAGAGCCTGTAATATGGTTCCCGATCCTGGGCGAAGATAAAGTTGAGCATTTAGATAAAGCGTACGGACATATTCGGCCCAATGAGATTTGCCCGGTGCTGCCTTTTCCATCAAAAAATCCACGCCGGTCAGATACGCTCATTAAAGACTATCACCAGCTTTTGTTTGATAAATTGAATATTGAGCCGCAGAACATCATGTATGTGCCGGAACAGAATCCTTTCGAGGCTTATATTCGTTTAACTAAGGCGATCAGTAATTATAATGAATCTCTAGCAGCACTTGATGGCTGTAAAGCAGTCATTTCGACCTTCTCCAGTAAGTTATTATCCATTGGGACACTGATGACAGCTTATGATTTAATTGACGAAATTGGTGTAGGTGTATTAAATGTTGATTCCCAGGGTTATGAGATCGAATCATTTGAAAGTTTAAAAAAGATTAAAGAAGATAGCGAACTTTTTGTAATTTGGCTTACAGGGGAACCCTATGATGAAAGTTAATAATTTGATGATTAATAAGGTAAATTCGGTTTGTATCGGTACAGGTTTGGTAGCGCTGGATGTTGTTATCAGCAGTAACGCCGGTAATGCTGCACAGTTTTACGCGGGCGGTTCTTGCGGTAATGTGATCACGATCTTATCTTACTTAGGTTGGAATACCTATCCCATTGCCCGGTTGTCAGATAATCCAGCTTCGAGTCTTTTAATGGAAGACTTAAAGAAGTGGCAGGTAAAAGACGATCTTCTCTCTTTCACGGACGATGGCAGTACGCCGATCATTATTCACCGTATCTTAAAAGATAGTTCCGGGGCACCTAAACATCGCTTCGAATTTAGAAATCCGGAAGATGGTACTTACTTGCCTTCTTATAAACCCTGCCTCTCCAAATCAGTACCGGGTATTGTCGAAACAGGTATTATACCCCATGTTTTTTATTTTGACCGGATCAACCGGGCTTCGATCAACCTGGCTAAAGAATATAAGGCTAAAGGTGCAATTATATTCTTTGAACCGTCGAGCATGAAGGATCTGAGGGGGTTCGAGGAATGCCTATCCATAGCGGACGTGGTGAAATTTTCGCAGGACAGGATTGCCGGCTACGAAGACAGTTATGCTACCGGGCAGTGTTTCCTGGAAATACAGACGCTTGGGAATGATGGTTTAAAATTCAGGACTAAAAACAGTGGTCAATGGCTGAACCTACCTGGCTATACAATAGATAATGTCATTGATTCCGCTGGTGCGGGAGATTGGTGTAGCGCCGGGATAATTATTAATCTGTTTTCAGCCGGTGTAGAATTGCAGTCCTTAAGCAGAGAAGATATCGGTATAGCCTTGCAATTTGGCCAGGCTTTAAGCGCCTTAAATTGTACATTTGAAGGTGCGCGTGGCTTAATGTACAATATCGGGAGAAATGATTTAATTTTATCCGTCCAACATATTTTGGATTCTCATCTTAAGAAGATACCTCAACGCAGCCGACCGTTGCTGACTTATCATAACCCCAACAAAGAGGTTAAAATTGCTTCCTTGTTTGCTACCGCTTAACGGTACTTTATCTTATGGCGGCGAAATCAAAAAAGGAACGGGATATACAGTTTTTCCTCATCGCCCTGGTGGTAGTTGTGTTTATCGCCGGCTCGTGGTTCATCAATTATTACCTGCTCTATAGTTTAAAGAACGACGATAAAGCAGCTACCGGTGAAATGTTCGGTGCGGTTAACGCTTTATATTCGGGTTTAGCTTTGGCAGGAATTATCCTGACGATCTTACTGCAACGACGGGAGCTGAAAGAAACGCGTAAGGAGTTTAAAGTAGAAAATGAAACATCGAAAACACAGCAATTCGAGTCGACTTTCTTTAACTTATTGCAAAACCAGCTCCAGATCACTCAGGATTTACAATCCATTATAACTGGTATTCAACAGGATTGGACGCAGGCGGTCAGTAAAAAATATGAAGGAAGGGAGTTTTTTATGGTTTCCAAGTCTGAGATCGCGCGCATTTTAAAGGCCCTGGCGTACACAAAATATGATCGATGGGATTATTGGACCTACGCCGCTATTGGTCCTACGCAGGATGATCCGACCGAAGATAACACGGATCTAACTGAAGCCCGGATCTATTATGCCAATCTATTTTACAATATTTCAGAAAACGATTGGAAAAAGGCAAAAAAACTTAACCTGGAAAAACGGGTTAAGCTGGCCTATGGTCACTTTCTGATCAAGCACCATCATGCGATCGGACATTATTTTCGCCACTTATATTATATACTTAAGTTTCTGAAGAATTCAGAAAATGATCAGTTAGCCGGTCTTAACGATGATGAAGATACTTTAAAAAAGAAAAAGTTTTACTATTACGCCCAATTTGTACAGGCACAAATGTCTGAATATGAATTAATGCTGCTTTATTATCATTGCCTGTTCTATCCCAATATGAAAAAGTTACTGGTGCATTATAAGATATTAAATAATGTCGCCACAGAGGATTTGGTAGAGTCTGATCATAATTTTATGACTAATGTGCAATTGAAAAGCAGGAAATCCATATTGGAGTCGCTTTAGGCCGTGTCCTCAGCCCAATGTGTACTATCTCTGAAACCGGTACCTGGCGGGGCCAGCAAAAGTAGATCGTTTAATATGTTATCGATCTCCTCACCAAAAAAAATAGCAGTTTCAGCACATTCCCACTCTTCTATTTTACTTAGTGGCTGGATAGCATGGCAAACAATACTTACGATCTCTTTGGGAGCGAATTTGAAAGATTTGATCGTTTCTATAATCTTTTCATGCCGTCTAAATTCAACATACGGGCCGCTAACCGTTTCATAACCAATATGAATGATGCCTTTCCCATCGGCAGGAATTTGATTAACAGCCTTACTTAGGATCTTTTTTATGTCTTTTGCTTTTCTGTCGATAGATTCTTCAGCGATGCATTCCCATTTTGCAGACCAGGCTTGATGAACACCTCCATAAAACTGGTTAAGCACATGCAAACCATCTTCTAAGCCATAAGTGGAAATCTCCAATGGCGCGATGATTTGCGTATAGCTGCCATGTATCTCATATTCCCCGGCGAAGAGTTCGATCATCTGAGGCGATCCTTTTCTTACCGAGTTGACGATCATGTGCTTAGCTACTTTGTCCATGTCAATTTTTCGTGCGCTAAAAACTACCTGGCTGGTTTCCAGCATCTGATCCTTTTGGTTCAGTCCTCCGGCTCGAAAGAAATCGCTATATAGCCTGCCAAGCGTGTCTTCGGGCACTTCTTCCACAGGGACTTTAAATACAATATCCGCATGGGTAAATGTGCCGTAAGCCTGCATAGCGATCGCCAAATGACGCCATCGTTTGTACCATTGCTGCCTTTCCTGTTCAGCATACTCGGTCACCTTTGCCAGGCGTTTACATTCTACAAAGTATTGCGTTCCACGCCGTGTTACTTTAAGGTCTGGGGTATGGCCGGTCTTTGCTTCTTCTAAAAATTCTACGCGCCAGCCACTTTTAGCATAAGCGAGAGCGACAACGAGTTCGAATAAGGTGGAATCTGGTTGATTTTGGCGTTCATTCAACATTTCTGTCAACCGCTGGTCAATTCCATCGATTTGTTTTAACATCGGTATGTACCTGCCAATAGCCGCAAAGAAAGGATAAATACGTGCGGACTGAAAAGGTTCATCACAACCCGGTCGGGTAACCAGCGAATCTATTAAATACATATACCAAGCCATCCAGTCGTCGTACACGGCGAATGGTTCGAAAAGTTTGTTAACATCTGAACGGAACTCCGGGCGCTCGCTTTGGCTTTTTGCTTCCAAAGCATTGAAGTAAGCCACGACATTTTTTCGGCGTCGTTCCCACTCTTCGTTACCTAAAACCTCAATGAACCATTTGAGCGCTTTTTTAGTTGATATGATCCATTCTTCCATTTTGTTGGTTATAACCCGTTTTGTATATAGTCTGCTAATTTTAGTAGTCAACCAAGCCCAAAGTCCAATTAAAACTGTACTCGAATTCGATGTTTGAGATTTAACATCTACAACGCCTTACTAAATCTAAGATATTGGAGCGAAATGTACGGTCAGTAATTGATAATTAATATATTTATGAACCAATAAAGGATAAATGAACATTATCAATAATTTCACTGCATATATTTTTTGCTTAATAGTATCTATAGGAATTCTCGAAAGCAAATATTCGCCAGTGTAAAAATATTAATTGCAGGAGATCGATTTATAGGGCATAATCTAAATTTTATCATCTTTGTTCAGTTTGGTTAGTTTCGTATCCCTATGAAAGAATACTTTAAACCACTTGCCTCTTTCAAAAAACGCGAACATCCTTTCGACATAGGAATGCCTTTTTCCTGGTGGAAAGGCCATTATGACCGCCATTTCTTGAATAATCTATATGAGCGAAAAGAAAGCGAGTTTGAAGCTTTTTACAAATATCACCTGGATCATTTTTTAAAAGTAAACCCAGGATCGCAAGAGGTAGAATTTTACAAGCACCTAAGAGATCTTATTCAGGACGGAATTGCCGTCTTGATCAAGGAAGACAAACCCGGCTCAAAAACCAAGCACGAGCGAACCAACATACAAAAAGCGCAGCTGCGGGCATTTGCTGGTTACCTGGATTCTATCGACCAATGGGCCGTTCGCCCCCGGCTTGAGGTTTATACTGAAAAGGACGCAGCTATCGCAAGACTGCAAAACCAGATTATAGCATTAGAAAAGCAGATCAGCGAAATGAAGGAATACGACGTGGTACAGAAGATCAGGATAGAGGAAGGCCACCTGCCGACAGTCGTTGATTTGATTCAGCAACTACGCGACCTGCAATTACCTGCTGGCAGGAACCTGGTCCGTTGCGATTACAAAACGCCTTATTACAAGATGATCAGTAAGTATTTTTCCATCGATGGCAAAGACATACCCATAGAGACTGCCAAGAATTATTTCTCCGGTAAACAAGATGATTTAGCCGTTAAGGGTACTTCAGTCCCTCTGGATAATAAGCTGTTTAAGATCGTACCAAACACCGCTAAAAAGGTGACTAAGAAAAGCAATAAAGCTTAAAAGGTATTTTCTTATCGCTGTTAGCCAGTTTTCACCCCATTCTTTCATAGGTGGCCTAACTTTCATTAATTCAACAACTTAATTCTAACAACACCCATCTTGTTCGCCTCTTATACATGACCATTCGGATCTGATGGTCATGAGATCAGCTATTTGCTGGTATACATTCGTCCAATTAACCAAAAAACGGAGTACAGATGCAAGTAGAGCTATTAACTAAAGAAGACCTGAAACAGTTCAAGGCAGAACTGGTACAGGAACTGAAAGACGCATTCGGCGGAGGTGCGAAACCAACAAACAAGGAATGGCTAAAAAGTGCTGAGGTAAGAAAGCTACTGGGTATCTCGCCTGGTACGCTGCAAAACCTGCGTATTAACGGTACATTCACCTATTCCAAAATAGGCGGCATGATGTATTACCGTTACCAGGACATCATGAGGCTATTGGAAAAAGGAGGTGTCAAATGAAAAAGGCACCTGCCGAACTGGCATTGCTAAAAGCAATCCAAAAACATAAAGGGCTGAGCCCTTTTCATATTAGCCTTTACACGGCAATGCTATGCTCGTGGCAGGAACAGCAGTACAGTACACCTTTCAGGGTAACCCGAAGTAGGTTGATGGCAACATCTGGCATCCGTTCAGCGGCCACTTATCATAAGTGTTTAAAGGAACTGATCAAAGAGGAGTACATCATTTACGAGCCTTCTTTTGATAAGCATATTGCAAGCCGGGTGACCTTAGTTACGGCAAAAGCAGGTATGTAAGATGAACAGGTTAAAACCAATTGCAATATACCGTATCGCAATAAATAGTAGCGGGATACTCTATCTGCCTGTAAGGAGCAAGGTTGTGTTTCTGTTACCACAAAAACCTTTCCGGGGGCCTATGGCCGCCTGGAAACCTTGCCCTTTGCGCCCGGTGGTTGCAGACGAGATAACGACAAATTCACAACAATTAACCAATGGAGAAAGCAGTCAAAAAAGATAATATAAGAGTGGCCGGACAGCCAAAAAACAAGGGAGGCGCACCGAAGAAAAGGGTCAGGCGGGAGTTAATTATTAGGGTGAGGATGACCGCGACCGAACGCTTTCAGGTTGACAACAAAGCCAAAGCTGCCGGGATGCGTTCGAGCAGCTGGATCAGGGCAGCGGCCAAAAGTGCCAAGATAGTTCCCCGCTTAACTGCGGACGAACGGCGCATCCTTTGGATGCTTGCAGAGCTGGCGAACAACTTAAACCAGCTGACTAAGCTTGCCCACCAGTTGGGACTTTTAAACGTCGTCAGAGATTGCTCTGCCATTTTAACAGAGATCGATATTACCTTAAAACACCTGAATAACGATGATCGGGAAAACAATGACCGGTAGAAGTTTCGGCGGTTGTATCCGCTATGTTGTAGGAAAGCAGGATGCGGTGATTTTGGATGCAGCAGGCGTAAGGATGCAGCAGGTAAATCAGATGATAAATGATTTTAACCTGCAAAGAAAATACAACCTTGCCTTGGGAAAAGCGGTAGGCCATATTGCGTTAAGCTGGAGTGTAAACGACCTTGCTAAACTTGACGATGAAGTCATGCTGAATTTGGCAAAGGAGTACCTGGAAAAAATGAAAATCCGGGAAACGCAGTATTTAATTGTAAAGCACCAAGACAAAAGCCACCCGCATTTGCATATTGTTTACAACCGGGTAGATAACAGCGGCAAAACCATATCGGACAATTTTCAAAGGCAGCGGAACGTACAGGTTGCAAAAGAGATGACCCTAAAGCATGGTTTTTATTTGTCACCGGGCAAGGAAGATGTGAATCGGGATAGGCTTAAAGGCCGGGACAAGGTCAAGTACGAGCTGTACGATGCAATTCGGCTAGCCAGCAAAAAAGTAAAAAACATCACGGAGCTACAACAGGCACTTTCCAAACAGGGCATCACCCTTCAACTCAAATATAAAAGCGGCAGCACCGAAGTACAGGGCATCAGTTTCAGCAAAGGGGAATACAAATTCAAAGGCTCCGAAATTGACCGTAGTATGAGTTATGCAAAATTGAGTACAGCGATAGAGGGGCAGCAACAAATGGGGCCCGAAAAAAGCCTGGCGGATCAGTTACGGGAAGCCGTGCAAAACGCCCGGCAGGAAAGCGGCGATACGCAAAAGCCAGAGCAGCAAACGGATTACCCGCAAACCGGGCTTCAGTCGCAATATTTAAAAACAATGCCGGACTTGGATTTTGTTAGTAACGACCCCGGCTTTGATATTGGTATTTCGGACGATATTGATGACGAGGCCATTCTTGGCCGAAACAGGCACCGGAAGAAACAAGCCCGGACCAATACACGGTAACCACATTCAGGTGTATAACGAAAAAAAAGAAATGGACGATAACAATAGAAAAAACATTCAGGAAGAAATTGGTGAGAGGCTTGATAGCAATGAAGAGAACATCAACAATCTCGTTAAAAAGAATGCAGCAATAGAAAAGCAGCTGGGTAAAATATTGGAAATCAAAATCCCGGATTATTCCGAAGCGATTGAAACGTTGACCCGCGAGGTCAGAGAAAGCAGGGAAAATGATCAAAGCAGTCAGTTGTTGGCTTCGCTTCGTGCTATTAACAATAAACTGGACAAAGTACCGAAATCTGCTATTAAACAGTTGCGTATTTTGCTCTTTCCGGAGGTCAATCCCGGCCAGTATTACAAAATTGTGTTTGGCAGGTTGATCGCGTGGGCGTTCTGCTTTATGGTTGCGACTTATATCTTTATATCGAGTTCTAAAGCTATTGAGATCTATAGATATAATAAAGATGTCAGCCAGTCAGTACATTACGGAAGGGCATGGCTTTATTTACAGCAACATGCTAAGAAAAAAGTGCTGAGTGCGATGGATCAGGCTTATGAAAAGACAGCGGATAAATAACGCGTGATATTGCTTATTTATTGTAAAGTGGGTGGTTAATTTTTAGAGTTCTTTAACAACTCAACTTTTTCTCGCTCACTTTGCAATAAACGCTCGTACAAATCGATAATTTTTTCAATAGGATTAAATTGCTGGTAAATAAAGGCTACTGAGTTCTCATGGAATTGATTATCGTAGATATTATTAAAAAGATTGATAGCCTTTTCTTCATCAAAGTTTTTAATTGCAAGAGGCGTAACCCCTAAAGCCTTGGCTACTTTTTCTAAAGCTTCGTCCTCTACTTTTTCGCTTTGCTCAATCTTAGAAACTGCCTGCTGACTAATTCCCAATTCGGCAGCAAGGGTTTCTTGCTTCATATTTCGTAATTCCCGAATCCGGCCTATTTTGCGTCCTATATGTAAAGTCTCTGCCATAGCTTCAAAAGTATGAATATGGGTAAATGTACGAAACAAATGGCACGTTGTAAAGTACAAACGCGCATGGTTCGGTACGATGGAGCTTTGCTTTTACTTTGATTTGGCCAGTCAATAAAGGCAGGCCATAAAAAGTACGGCAATGAACCTTCGCCATTATTCCACCTGGGATTTCTATCCCCAATACTTAAATCGGGATGAAGTAAACAACCCGTTAACCGTTATCGTTGAGTTCTTTTCCGCCGACTGGCTTCCCGGCCATCTGGAAGCACTGAAAACATGGCGGACATTTGTAACAGAAGACAGGCATTATACCGACCGGCAGAATAACCCTGCAAACCTGCTTTATACTTATATGCTTCACGTCCAGTTGGTCGAGGCTTGTTTCCTGTTGATGCAATCCAGCGGGGGGAGAAAAAAGGACAACCCGAGAGAGGCTGAACAGGACAAACAGCTTTTACAGGAAAAAAGCACCTGGCTGCATTTCCCGAAAGGGTTAAGCCATGAGGAACTTTTAGACCCTTACTTAGTATTGGAAAGCTTTTTTAAAGATTACAACTTGCCCCAATATCGCGACTTTCTTTACCAGTGGCTGGAAAAGGGACTTTCCCGTTTTGCTGCTGACGAGGCTATGCCAGCAAGGGAAATCATCAGGGTTTACGAAAACCTGGAAAAGCTTTATCAGGCTACATGGCTGATCCGCCGGAGGGAAATGGAACCTGTGCTTAAAAAAAAGAATGACAATGTGGCGGAAGTAGCGCGAGAAACAGAAGAAGCAGAAACAATAGCAGCAGAAATAACCATAGCAGAAGGAAAGGAAATAACGGAAACAGAGGTCAAAAAAGAAGGTACAAATGAAACCCTAAGTTCTGTCGGCTATCGGCCCCCCACTCTTGAAACTTCTGTTACCCAAGAGGGGCAGCAATTGCTCTCAAAGATTATTAGCATTGTCAAACATAAAGTACCGACAGTTGAGGCCGTAATCTATTTAGGTGCAATAAGTGGTAAACCAGATGAAATTCCATCTATTTATTTACTGGTTATTGTAAGTAATGATGAAAGAAAGCAAGGGCATGAACTGACCAGTACGATTGAAGAAAGCTGCAAACCCCTTGCAAACGTTACGGCATTGGTACATAGTGCAGGTATTGTTTTAAAGGCAGTAGAGCGAAAGAATTACTTTTTCTGCAATTCTTTTCTAAAGCCAGTGCTTTACTTATCGGGCAACGTTCTGTTGCCGGTGCCGCCTGAAATCGATGGGGAACTGTTAAAACAAAAAAGGGAGGAAAATTTTCAGCACTGGTATGGTCAGGCAAACGAGTTTTTAAACGGAGCGGATTATTACTGGAATTCCAGTGTTTATGGTCTTGCTTCGTTTTCTTTGCATCAGGCAGCAGAAAATGCGCTTACTGCTATTATCCGTGCAGTGTTAGGCTACAGGCTAAACTTGCATAACCTTGCCAGGCTTCTTCGCATCACTGAGATATTTACGGAAGAACTGAAATCAGTATTTTCCTTAGATACCATAGAAGGCGTCCAGCTTTTTAACCTCCTGCAAAAAGCTTACAATGAACCGAGGTACAAGGATGACTTTAAGCCGGAAGAAGCATCGGTAAGATTGCTTTTTGATTTAGTTAGTAAATTGTTGGAAAGAGTGAATGATATTTACATGCTGGCTTATGGGGAATAAACCAAATGGTATCTTTCTTTCGCAATCCGGCTGATTTGGTAGAGGCAACGCACCGCTCCTACAAAGGTAGCCACGCGGTAAAACCGTCAAGGCTATACAAAGCGGGCAGTTGTTTTTGTTTTTTTTATTTGCCTGCCCGACCTATGACAGTCTTACCGCTAACAGCAGTCAGCCTGTTACGCATTGCAATGCCCTGGTCTGTTTGTTTTGTGCTGAATATCCTATCCCCATTTTCTTTCAGTAGCCGGGATAATCGTCTGTTTCTGGCAAGCGGTATTTATTCCCTTTTTTATGATCGCTTCTAATCAAAAACAAAAAGCAGGGTAATCACTGATAGCAAGCAAAGTTCGCCATCCTCCCGGAAACGGTGGCCTTTGCACGCCTGTTGCCCTCGCACCAAGGTAGTACCCTGAAAAAATGGGTATCCCTTCGCTCTACTCCGGGAGCCTCCGCATTTTTTCATGGTCTCCACCTTGCCCTTATTCCGGGAAGGATAGCGTGATGTGGCTTTTATCACCCATTACCTCACGCTAAACAATCTTCATCATGAAAAGTATCCATCAAACACCGTCCCTCTTTCAGGTAGCAGAAATCAGTATTAGTTATTCCAGTAAAGTTAAACCATCCGAGAGGCCAAAGATTGGAAGCAGCAGGGATGCCTGCGAAATCCTGCGCGATAACTGGGACGAAGGTAGTATAGAACACCGCGAGGAAATGCGGATCATGTTGTTAAACCGAATGAATAAAGTCATCGGGATTTTCTTAGTATCTGTAGGAGGGTTTGCAGGGACCATATGCGACCCGAAGGTCGTATTTCAGGCAGCATTAAAAGCCAATGCCAGTTCCATTATCCTTGCACACAACCATCCTTCCGGAAACTTAAAACCAAGTGAGGCAGACTTACAGCTGACCGAAAAATTGAAAAAAGGTGGGTTGCTACTGGATATTGCAGTCCTTGACCACCTAATTTTAACCGAAGAAGCTTACACCTCTCTTGCTGATGAAGGGCTGATGTAGCCCTAAAAACCCCTTGTGGGGTTTTTTTACGATCTTGGCTATAAATAATCTATTTCTTAAACAGGCAGTTATTCTCAATGTTATTACTGTTAGTAGCAATTAAGAAAACTATTTTCAAAGCCAATTGGGTTTTTTATCTATCAAGCTATTTCGTGAAGCTCATTTCCTACTATTTTTAAATACAAAAGCCATATCTGCCATTTATTTATTGTGCACTAAATGTTTCAGCTCTCAGTTCCTAAACATTTTTCGCTAATTCAAAACCGGGTACTTTTTGTACTTCACCCGTCGGTTGTCAAAAGCTTTCATTTTACCTTCAAGAATATCAACAATGTGATTATTCATAACTTTATCCTCAATACCTCCTGCATCACATGAAACGACATAGTTGTTTTCTTTGTCAATATCCATATATACAATTTGTTCAGCATCCGCCACTATAGCAAGGTTCGGATTATGGGTAACCATAATAATTTGGCGAAGCTTCTTTGCACGCTTAATGTAAGGAACCAATATTTCCGCTACGCTCTGATTATCCAAATTATCTTCCGGCTGGTCAATAATCAATGGCTTATTATCCTTATCTAAAACAAGATAAAAAACAAGCAACAATCCGCCCTTTTCTCCGGGCGATAGTTGATTTAAACCTTTTCTATTTAACCGCAGATCATATTCAGGTTTAAGATAAGACAGGGAACATAAGTAATTAAAAAAATCAACTTTTCGGTTATCCTTAATGCGAATATCCAATGTGTCAATTTCCGTCAAAAATTCATTAATACTATCTTCAATATCAAAATTATATTTACTAATTAGTTTTCGGATTGCCTCATCGCCGTTATTATGGAAAGCTCCATAACGGAATACATAGTCAAAAAACTGTGTATAAAATGTTTTATCTACTTTAAAGGAGCTTTCAATAGTAATATTCTGTTCAGCACTATACTCTTCCAGGATAACAGAAATAGCCTGTTTCATCTTATTATATATTTCCTGAATCTGTTTTTTTTGATTGTAAACATCTATTGTCAGTTGTTTGCGTAAATCTTTTTGAGTTTCGATTTCTTTTGGCAAAGCGTTGTTAATATACGCAAGTTCCGCTTCGTAAAATTTAATTGTATTAGGAACATCATGAGCGCCAATGACCGCTTTTTGCTTCGTTTCCCAATCCTTAATTTTGACAAGGTAGTCCTGGTAATCTTTAAACGGCTTTTCGAGTTCTTTTTCAAGGGCAGTTTTTTCAGTTTGCAGTTTTGCAAGTTTAACTATCAAGCTTTTTTCATTTACAGGATCGGCAGCAGCCACAGGATACAACGCTGTATTAACCTCGCTAATAGAATGATTAACTTTTCTTAGTTCCTCTTGAACTGTTTTAAGATCAATGTTGAGTGAGACAATTTCATTGATATTAAATTGGTATTTCTCAAATAGGGGTTGCTGCTGAGTTTTCCAATCATCAAACGATCTTTGTAATCCATTTGTCTCCAATATCAGATTTTCGTAGTCAGTAGCTTTTATCTTTAAAACGGTTAGGCTAGATTGTTCCATTTCAATTTCGAATTCTAGCCCGCTAATCTCGTGCGAAAGTTTAGTTACCTTTTCAGCTTTTTGTCTTTGCTCCAACGACAATGAAGTATCGTTGTCTGGATTAACCACCACAACTATAGTGTCCTTTTCCTTGTTATGCAGATCAAGCTCATTAACCTTTGTGACCTTTTGATTTTCTATGCTTTGCTTATAATCCGGTGTAACTTTTTGTTCTAAAACATCAAGATGTTTGTTGATAACCCCTAATTTAATTATGAGTTGATCAATCTGTCTTGATAACAATTCGGTTTTATAAGCTTCCAAATCAGCAAAGGAAGTTTTTCCAAGCTTATCGGAATCATCTAATCGGGAAAACACCACCTTGTTGATTTCCTCTTTGAAGTTGCTATCCTCAGTGTTACATAATTTTTCAAGATAACTTTGTGGAATGTATTTAATTCGTTCAACTCCATTAAAATCAATATTTTCATTTAGGTTACGGGTTGAAGTTGATCTATCAAACCAGGTTATGGTACCACTAAAATTTTCAGCGTATCCCTTTTGACAAAATTTGTCGCTATTTAAAAAAGAAAAATCTTTCTTAGCAATGTGAGAATTACCGAGAAGGGCAATTATGTCAGCAATTGCACTTTTCCCCTTCCCTTTATTGCCAATTACAGCTGTCAATTCAAGTCCTAGTTCAAGTTCAAAATCTTTGAACCAAACTCCTTTTTTACCATCGTAATCTGGTTGATTACTAATATTTATTTTGTCAATATAGTTGCTTTTTGAAGCTCTAATACGAGCGAAAAGAGGTGGATATTCTCCTATAAAAACACGGTCATGAGGTTCAAAAAGTATTTGTCTTATTCCTTCAAAAGATATACCTGCCTTGACAAAACAGTTTCGTTGCTGATCTGGCTCAAACAGCTTATCATAATCATGAGCATCAGAACCCCAGATGCAGGGTTTTAAACTTTTAAATTCTCCCAAAAAGTCTTCTACTGAAGTTGCTTTCTCACCCAATGCAAAACTGATAGTTTTTGCATTAGAGCTAAACAAGGCGTTTGCTTTTGCTAAAATAAGTTTTCTTGTTAAGCCATCTTGCTGATTAAATCTAATTTCGGAAAGATCCTCATCTGATGGAACAACAATAAGATACTTTTCTTTAAAATCAGTATTATTTATTAGATAATCCGTTATCTTACTATCATCTACTACGGCATGTGTCATACCTATTCGAAGTGAAGTACCAATTAAATCTGGCTGTTCCTGTTTTAAACGAGCACCTAAACTTTCCAGATTAACGGTTTTTAATTTTTTTCGCTTATCCGATTCATCCGGATCTGATTCATATAAAAAATCAAGGTCATGAAGAAAGCTCTCTTCAATTGTTTTAACGGATAATTGATCTGAAAAGATGACATGAAAATTTATTCGGCCTGATTCTACTTTGGTTTTTCCGTCCTTTTCAAATTTATTAATTTGAACAATTTTATTTAAACGAAATTCAACATTTGCTAGAAGAAGAATCTGCTTTATTTTAAAAATCTCCGGTTCTGTGAATAGTTCCTTTAGCTTTATTTCATTTTCTAAATAATCTTGTCTGATCTTTTTGTAACCTTCAATAGTAAAGTAATCAGTTATACCTATGACATTTATTTTTTTTTCGATAGCCTTACGAAATAGCTTTTGAACATAAACATCGAAATCAGCTCCAAACTCATTTGATAGTGCCGAAAATGGGGTGTGAACATGAAAATCGCATTTTCGCCAGATTGATCCTCTCGAAGTATTCATTAAGAAATAATATTAGGTCTAAGCTGTTAAAGATAGGGGTCTATTCATGAGTAAACAATAACCCGAAAATATTTAGTATTATTCGGCAAAAAAGAATAATGAGTCTTTATGATAGATTACAGAAAGCTTCCAGCGAAGAAGATGTTAAGGATGCTTATATTAAAGCTCTTGGTTTAAAAGAATATCAAAAAAATTTGATAGATATTCAAACTAAAGAAATTTGGTTTGAAGCAAAAGATACTGGTAAACATTCTACATACAAGATGTTTACTCAATTAATGCACTATGTTCAAGATGCATTAAATAAAGGCGATTATGTTCCGCCATTTTTAGCAGTAATTGATACGCAAAAAGCCGCAATTATGAAAAGTGCGGATGTTTTACCTTTTCTTGCAAAAAGGACTATCAAATGGGGTAAATCTGCCAGTGGTTACACACCGGAGGCTTTAGACGCTATTTCTGCTCACATCGGTACTCACTTTGTTTCTTTTAAAATCCAAACTCATGAAGATGAATTTATAAGCACGATAAAAAGTGCTGTTAAAAATGGTGACATTATTCGAATACAAATTACGCCTGACAATTTAAAGCAGGTTTTTGATAAATGGGTTTTGATGATTGGGAGGGAGATTAAAGGAATAGCAGAAGAAGATTATGCTCTCTTATTTTTTGCCGATATCATGCATGATGGTACTGTTTCCACTCATGAAAACTTGCCTGCAGAACTTATGCATAAAAATGGCGCACCTGTATTTAGTTTAAGTGGCCATATTTATGAGCTGGGGAACAAAGAAGGATATCGCCAATTTTGGGCAATTTATCATAAGCCGCCAAAAGCTGAGTATCGCAATTACTTACTTGAAAGACGTGATAGTTTGATTCCTATCAACGAACGCAGTTTTAAAGGAGCTTTTTATACACCTTTAGTTGTGGTAGATAAGGCCTATGATAAGCTTGCGGAAACTCTAGGCAAAAACTGGCAGAAGGAATACATAGTATGGGATATGTGTTGTGGTGTGGGTAATTTAGAAGTGAAGCACAGTAATCCACGCAACATATACATGAGTACTCTAGATCAAGCAGATGTTGATGTGATGAAAGCCACGAAAACTTGTGTGGCCGCACAACGGTTTCAATACGATTATCTAAATGATGATATTACCGAGGCTGGGGAAATTGATTACAGCCTGACAAATAAAATTCCTGAAGGCTTACGCAAAGCTATTGCGGAAGGTAAAAAAATTTTAGTATTAATAAATCCACCATACGCTGAAGCACGAGCAGGTTTAGGCAGTAAAAGTAAATTAGGAGTAGCAAAAACCAAATTAGCTGCCACGGCTATTGCAAAATATGGAAAAGCAAGTAATGAACTTTATACTCAATTTGTAACTCGTGTTGCACTTGAAATTCCAACGGCCACACTTGCAATGTTTAGTACGTTAAAGTACGTTAATGCTCAAACAATGGATATTTTCCGTACAGAATGGAATGCAAAGTATTTAGGTGGATTTGTAGTTCATAACCAAGCATTTGAAGGTTTGAAAGGGAATTTCCCAATTGGTTTTTTAATATGGTCAACTAATCAAAATGCAATAAAGAAACTGCCTATCATTGAAATTTCTGCTGAAGTTTTAAATAAGAAAGCCCAAGCTATTGGCGAAAAACGTTTTTACCATCTTCCAAATAAACAATTATTGACCAACTGGATTACTCGGCCTAAAACAAATAAAACTGAAGTTATTCCTTTAAAAAATGCCGTTACTCCAGCCACATCTACAAAAGATTTAAGAGGGCTAAAATGGTCAGATAATGCAATTGCATTTCTTTGGTGCAAAAGTAACGACATGCAGCACGCTAATCAGACAGCACTGTTTTCATCTGGATTTGGTGACGGGCATGGGATTTTCATTAATGCTGAAAATCTTTGGCAAGCGGCTATTGTTTATTCAGTTCGCAGTCTAATCAAGCCCACATGGTTAAATGACCGGGATCAATTCCTACAACCTATTAAACCATTGTTGGACGAATTTAAAAATGACTGCTTGGTTTGGATGTTGTTCGATGGAAGTAATTTAACTGCTAGTGCAAACGACCTTAATTGGAATGGAAAACAATGGTCAATTGTGAATCACTTTATCCCTTATACTGAGAACGAGGTTAATGCACCGGAGCGTTTTGAATCAGATTTTATGGTTCAATATTTATCAGATAAAACTCTTTCAAAAGAAGCTAAACTGGTAATAGAGGAAGGAAAGATATTGTGGCAAGCTTATTTCTCCCAGACAGATGTAAGAACAGTAAGAGACGAATTGATGTTAAACCGGTCTGACGTTGGTTGGTACCAGGTTAGGAAAGCCTTACAGGCACGGAACTCAAGTGGAGATTCTGTTCCTATAAGCTTTAAGCCTTTTGAATATGCATACAGAGCGTTAAGTGAAAAATTAGAACCTCAAGTATATGAGTTAGGCTTTTTGAAAACTTGATAAAACAAAGGTGGTATGTTTTTTCAATTACCTTTCAGCAATCTAATTCATGAAAATAGATGACGGTATCTAAAACATCTATATAAGTAATGGAGCGGTCGGTATATTGGAGGGTTTCAACTGCGTGAACAACTGTATGGCCAACCACCTGGTGGTATCCTTTTAACATGTCAGTAGTTGTTTCTTTTTTGTCAGCCCAGGTTATACCCCCGTTGCCTTCACCGCCCCTAAAATATCCGGCAGCATGTAAAATGTACCGCTGACCGGTTTGATTAACTTTATTCAGAAGATCGGCTAAAGTATCGTTTTCGTCTTTGATCTTCTGTAAAATAGGTATCCTCAAAAACTCCTGATACCAGGAATTTGTAATTCCAGCATGAGAAAAAATGTAATTTCCTTTTTGATAAGCAATTTGGAATAAATCCTTATTGTCGTTAAACAAGCTTGTTAACTCAGCCTGCATTGTAGGACGAAAGCCGCTGCATTGGTAGCTAGGAAAATAAAGATATTGGATATCATGGTTTCCCAATAGTAAAACCATTTTATCCGGGTTTCTTTTCTTAAGGTTAATGATGTTTTCCAGGTTCTCGTAAATGACTGTATTGGAAGCAGTAAAACTGTCAACGTAGTCCCCAAGGAAAACCACTTTGTCATAGTTTTCGATATTTATTTCCTGCCAGTAGTCTTTGCCGTGCAGATCGCCGATAATGATATGTTTCATGACTTGGTTACTTTTTAAAAACCTACAAGATTATTTTTTTGCAATCTTGTAGGTTTCTTGCGCGTATTAATGCTGATAATTTAGTTTTTAGGATTGATCAAGTTGACAACAACTTTTACCATCATATCTTTTTCTTCCGGTTTGCTTTCGGCAATCATTAAAGTTAAAGCAACTAAGGCATTATCTGCTATTCGTTTGGAACCATCTTCCCTATAAAGAATATTGTTTTTTTCCAGAAACCAAACGAACAGGTAAGCAGCAATCCGTTTATTGCCATCTGAAAACGAGTGGTTCTTAACCACAAAATATAACAGGTTCGCTGCCTTTTCCTCAATTGTTGGATAAAACTCTACGCCACCAAAGGATTGATAAATGGTCCCGATAGAACCTTTAAAAGACTGATCTTTTTCATTGCCGAATAAGGAACTGCCACCAAATTTATCTTTCAGGGCCTTGATTGCTTGTATGGCCTCTTCGTAAGTGGCAACGAACAACTGCTGATCGGTAGTCCCTTCAACGCCCAATTGCTGATGGTCATATTTGTCGAGGATATCTAAAGCATAACTGTAGTCGGTTACTACCTTCAATAACCCGGTTGCTTCATCTGAAGTCAGCTCTTTGCTTTTCAGTACATTTCCAAGAAGCTGTACAGTTTGTTTTAAGGAGTTGTATTGATCGTTATGCTCTTTCAGCCTTCGCTCGTTGATTGAATAACCTTTAATCAGGTGATCTTTTAATACCTTATTCGCCCAAATACGGAACTGGGTACCTCGTTTGGAATTTACCCGGTACCCGACCGAGATAATAACGTCTAAATTGTAAAACTCCAGTTCTCTGCCGACCTTTCTTTCACCTTCAATTTGAACTGTTGCATTTTTTGCAACAGTTGCTGTTCTTTCTAATTCGCCTTCATCGTAAATATTACGCAAGTGCCTTGAAATAACAGACTTGTCCCTTTCAAAGAGGTCTGCTAATTGATTAAGTGTTAACCATAAGGTATCTTCCTGTAGTTTTACATCTACAGTTGCTGTACCATCAGTCGATTGATATATAATAATTTGATCGTTGGTCATAAAAATTGAAATTAAAAGTTTTTGATAACTATTTGTGTATTGGAGGTAATTCACCCACCGGTAATGGTATTAAACACCATTAAATTAGCTTTTAGCCATTTTCTTTTTTAGAAGCTGCATGTCCTCGCTTATTTTATGGTCCATCACTTTGGCGTAGATCTGTGTGGTCTTAATACTGGTATGCCCCATCATTTTGGCTACGCTTTCAATTGGTACGCCATTATTCAGCGTTACCGTTGTGGCAAAGGTGTGCCTGGCAATGTGAAAGGTCAGCAGCTTACTAATCTTACACAAGTCGGCAATCTCTTTGAGATAGGCGTTCATTTTCTGGTTACTCATTACCGGAAGCAGGGTATCTTTAACAACACATTGCGGGTGGTCATCGTACGCACGAATAATAGACAGGGCAACAGGTAAAACCGGTATCCTGGAAAGTGTATCCGTTTTTTGCCTGCTGGTGTAGATCCATAAATCCCCATCAATGCCTTTAACCAATTCCGAGCGTTTCAGTTTATGCACATCCACATAAGCCAGGCCGGTATAACAGCAGAATACAAACATGTCCCTAACGGTGCTAAGCCGCTCCACACTGAATTTCTTTTTTGTTAGCCGTTCCAATTCCTCTTTGGTCAGCACCTCGCGGTGAACCGCCTTTTGTTTGGGCTTGTAGTTCACATAAGGATCAACCAACAGCCAGCCATTCCCCAGGCAAATACGAACAATCTTTCCTAGGTTCTTAATGTATTTGATCGCGGAGTTATTGCCGCACTTACGAACGCTCCGCAGATAATATTCAAAATCATTTAAAAACTCAAAATTGATTTTTGTTACTGGAATATCCGAAATATTATACTGCAATTGCATAAAATCCCTAGTGTGCATCAGGCAAGTTTCATAACGTTGCAGGGTGCTTTTTTCAAACTCCTGCCCGACAAGGCTTCTCATTTTTTTGTTGTGGTCTTTAAACACGGATAGCAGCGTGCGTGCTTTTTCTTCTTTACCGATAAAGCGGCTTTTTAAGGTTTCGGCTGTTATCGTTTCATCTGCTTCTGACATGCGGCGTTGTAGCTCATGGATTTTAAACTGGATACCGCTCAGATAAGCATTTAATGTTCTGGAATCTGCTTTTGTTCCGGTAGCCCTACCAGTCGCGGCATCCCATCTTTCTGGGTCGCATTTCCGACTGACCGCAAATTCCGTGCGTTTGCCGTCCACGGTTAGGCGTAAATAAATTGGCATTTCCCCTGAGCTGTAATTTTTAGGTTTTCTCAAGGAAAAGAGCAAAGAGAGTGTTGTTCTCATGGCTTTGGATTAATTAAAAAGTGGATAAAATTGATTAATTAATCACCAGGAATCAAGATGTTCAATAACTGAACAAGTTGTAAGTCAAACTTTTACAGGTTAATTCGGGAGTTCGCAAGCTAACTTATAAATGACTCCCGAATTACTCCCTTTTACTTTGTGAAAAGATGAATAATTTGGTATGCCCTGAAAACAAAAAACCCCTTAAATGACGTCATTTAAGGGGTTTTTACTGTTTTTGATATTGAAAAAGCGGAATGGACGGGACTCGAACCCGCGACCTCCTGCGTGACAGGCAGGCGTTCTAACCAGCTGAACTACCACTCCGTTTCCGTTTGGAATGCAAATATAGCTTTGATTTTGGTTACTGCAACAATTCTTTCAAAAAAATTAAACTGTTGTGCCTTCCTGTAGTTTCTCCGCATTTTCGGCAAACTGCAAAGCTTCTATAATTTCCTGAATGTCACCATCCATAATAGCGGGCAGGTTGTATAAAGTTAACCCTACACGATGCTCGGTTACGCGGCCCTGCGGGTAGTTATACGTGCGTATTTTTGCCGAACGATCGCCCGTAGAAACCATCGTTTTCCGTTTGGCTGCAATATCGCCGTTGTGTTTTTGCAGCTCAATATCATACAACTTACTGCGCAGCATTTCCATGGCACGCAAACGGTTGCCCAACTGCGAGCGTTCTACCTGGCAAACCACTACCATACCAGTTGGCCGATGTGTTAATTGTACTTTGGTCTCTACTTTATTCACGTTCTGTCCGCCTGCACCACCAGACCGTGAAGTTTGCAGGTCCACATCAGCCGGGTTCAGGTAAAAATCCACTTCTTCCACCTCAGGCAAAACCGCAATTGAAGCTGCCGAAGTATGCACGCGCCCCTGCGTTTCGGTATCCGGTACGCGCTGTACGCGGTGCACACCCGATTCGTATTTTAATAAGCCGTAAACATCTTCACCGTTTACCTCAATAATTACTTCTTTATAACCACCGGCTGTACCTTCGGTAAAATCAACAATATTATATTGCCAGCCTTTTTTCTCAAAAAAACGTGTGTACATCCTAAACAAATCACCGGCAAAAATAGCAGCTTCATCACCACCAGTCCCGCCACGGATTTCCAGGATCGCATTTTTAGCATCTTCCGGATCTTTCGGGATCAACATGAGCCTGATTTTTGATTCCAGTTCTTCCTGTTGCTGCAAAAGCTCGTCCAGTTCGGCTTTGGCCATTTCCTTAAAATCTTCGTCTTTTTCGTTCGCCAGGATTTCGCGGCTGGCATCAATATTACTTATCACATTGGCATAAATATGGTATTCCTCAACCACTTTGCCCAACTCTTTATATTCACGGTTCAGCTGTGCATAACGCTTCATATCGTTGGTTACTTCCGGGTTGCTCAGTTCCGATTCTACGTTTTGCCAGCGTTGTTCAATCGCTTCTAATTTATCTAACATATGGTTTTTTGTAGTGGAAGCGGCCTGTTTTTCCTGTAGATCAGGTTTGTGCCGATGCTTCTTTTATGGGGTAAATTTACGGTTTTGGCGGATTTATTTCCTCCCGGAAACGAGCGATTTATTTTCCTCTCGTTCAAAATACCGCAACTCCAAATTTTCACCGGTAAAAACAGCATACGTATTGTGGTAAACCCATTCGCCGAGATTGATGTAACGGCTTTTTTCGTCCAGCTGAATGTCCAGCGGTAAATGCCGGTGGCCGAAAACCATATAATCATAAAACTTGGTTTTCAGCACTTCTTTGCAAAAAGTAACCAGCCATTCCTGCTGGCCGGGTTTGGATTCTTCTTTTCCTTCGTTGATGATACGGCTTTTCCGGCTCCATTTTGAGGCAATGCCAACGCCCAGATTTGGATGCAAGCGCGCAAAAAGCCACTGGCAGGTTTTACTGCGGAAAAACCATTTCAGTAATTTATAAAACTGATCGCCGGGGCCTAAACCATCGCCGTGGTGCAGAAAAAACTTTTTACCGTTGCGCTCAATTTCCAGTTCATTGCTGATAATGGTTGCCCCCAATTCTATTTTCAGATAATCAAACATCCACATATCATGGTTGCCTTTAAAGAAGTAAAGTTTTACGCCCGCATCAGAAAGTTCGGCCAGTTTCCCCAAAAAACGGATGTATCCTTTGGGCACCACGGTTTTATATTCAAACCAGAAATCAAACACATCGCCCATCAAAAAAATTTCCGAAGCATCTTTTCCGGCCATGTCCAGCCAGCGGACAATGCGATCTTCACGCTCGCGGGAAGCAGCATAATCGGGCACGCCTAAATGAAAATCGGAAGCAAAATAAAGTTTATTACGAACGGGCATTTCAGCAAAAATACTGCAAAAGTTGTTTTTTTGAAAACCTGGTGAGGCTTCTTTTACAGGTAAAATTTTTGTGCCATAAAAGAAGTATTGCCAAAATAAAATCTAAATACTTTATTTAGCTAAAAGCGTTTTTATACAAATGGATATCAAAACACAATCGTACCCAAGAACCGCCAAAGGAATAATTACCGATACTTATTTTGAAACCGTTGTTGCCGATCCATACCGCTGGCTGGAAGATGACACTTCCGCAGCAACCAAAAACTGGGTTCAGGAGGAAAACAAAGTAACGCAGGATTATCTGCATCAAATCCCTTTTCGCGATAAAATCCGCCAAAAACTCGAGAAACTCTGGAATTATGAAAAATTTAGCGCGCCTTTTAAAGAAGGAAAATACACATATTTCTACAAAAATGACGGCCTGCAAAATCAACCGGTTTTGTACCGACAGTTGGAAAACGGCGAACCGGAAGTTTTTCTCGACCCAAATACTTTTTCTGCAGACGGAACTACGTCGCTTGGCGGCATCAGTTTTAGTAAAGATGGCAGTTTGGCGGCTTACCAGATTTCGGAAGGCGGTTCTGACTGGCGCAAGGTGATCGTCCTAAAAACATCCGATAAAAACAGCATCGGCGAAACTTTAGCGGATGTTAAATTCTCTGGTTTGGCCTGGAAAGGCAACGAAGGTTTTTATTACAGCAGTTACGAAAAGCCAAAAGAAGGCAGCCAGTTGGCAGGCTTAACGCAATATCATCAGCTTTTTTACCACAAACTTAACACGTCGCAAAGCACAGATCAATTAATTTTTGGTGGGGAAACAACAAAACGCCGTTATATTGGCGCATATTTAACAGAAGATGAACGTTTTTTGGTGATTTCCGCAGCCGAAGGTACCACCGGGAACGAATTGTATTTTCAGGATTTAACAAAACCCAACTCCGGCATTAAAACCATTGTTGGCAATTTTGATTCTCATCAGGAAATTATAGAAAACGTTGACGGCAAACTTTTCGTTTTTACTAATCTAAATGCGCCGAATTATAAATTAGTTACCGTTGATGTCGCTGATCCGAAACCGGAAAACTGGCAGGATTTAATCCCGGAAACGGAAAATGTGCTCGATGTTGCTACCGGCGGCGGAAAGATTTTTGCAGAATACCTAAAGGATGCCACTTCAATGATTTTGCAATACGATAATGCGGGAAAGCTGGAGCATCAGATCCTGTTGCCTGCTGTTGGCACGGCAGGCGGTTTTGGCACAAAAAAAGAAGAGCGGGAAACCTATTATACATTCACTTCCTACGTGTATCCGCCAACCATTTTTAAGTATAATATTGCTTCAGGCAAATCGGAACTTTATAAAAAATCAGGCGTAGCTTTTGCCTCGGAAAAGTACGAATCGAAACAGGTTTTTTATCCTTCTAAAGACGGAACAAAAATCCCGATGCTAATTACGCATAAAAAAGATACTGTTTTTAATGGCAAAAATCCGACTTTGCTTTATGCTTACGGTGGTTTTGGGGTGAGTTTGACGCCTGCTTTCAGCACTTCCAATATTATTTTGCTGGAACAAGGCGGCGTTTACGCTGTACCAAATTTGCGCGGCGGCGGAGAATATGGCGAAAACTGGCATTTAGCGGGTACAAAATTGAACAAGCAAAATGTGTTTGATGATTTTATCGCTGCTGCGGAATATCTGATCCAAAACAACTATACTTCAAAAGATTATCTGGCAGTTTCCGGCGGTTCAAATGGTGGATTATTAGTTGGCGCGATGTTGACACAACGGCCTGATTTGTTTGCTGTTGCATTGCCAGCGGTTGGCGTTTTAGATATGTTGCGTTATCATAAATTTACTGCCGGTGCAGGTTGGGCTTACGATTATGGAACGGCAGAAGATTCTGAAGAAATGTTTGATTATCTGTACAAATATTCGCCTTATCACGCTTTAAAATCCGCTGATTATCCGGCAACGATGGTTACAACTGCCGATCACGACGACCGCGTAGTTCCCGCACATTCTTTTAAATTTGCCGCGCGGCTGCAGGAATTTCAGCAAGGCAACGCGCCTGTTTTGATCAGGGTTGAAACCAAAGCCGGGCATGGTGCAGGCCGTTCAACAGCACAAATTATCGGTCAGGAAGCTGATAAATGGGCGTTTATGTTTAAAAATATGAATTTAGGATGGAAAGAATAATCCGATAAAAAAACACCCGTAAAAGAAGCATTGCTTTTTGTTCTATATTGATGGCATACTGTTTTTATGCACCTTTTTTAGGTGAAAAGCGATTTTGAAATCCGCCAAAAAAATCCGTTAGTTTTCCTCAGTTGCAGGCATTTTGGCAGCCAAAGCAGCAATCGGTTTGCCAATAATTTTGTGTTCGCCCTCGCCTTTTAAAATCGACGCCAGTTCCGGTTTGTTTTGGATGACTTGCGCGGCGGCGTTCAGTTCTTTATCGTATTTAAAACTGTCTTCAATCCGGCCTTTTTCAAAATAATAACGGGCCATCAATTCGCTTTCCAAAATCTGCCTGATTTCTGCCTGATGCTGTATCAGATCATTTTTTTTGCTAACGGCCAGTTTGGCTTTCAACGCATCAAACTCCGGTTTAATTTCAGGCATTTGCTTTTCATGATCGGCAATCAGTTTCAATTCCGTCAAAACACGTTCGGTTTGCGTGCTGTAACTGTAATCTTTGCCCGATAAATATTTTATAAAATCAGCATAATCGGCATCATTCAGGCTGAATTTATCCGGCGTTGGCAACTGACTGTGCGTATTTCGGTACGAATTGGCATAATTGAAAATCAGCATTTTAGTGATCAATGCTTTGGAAATATTAGCGATGACATCCTGTTTTACCACCACATCCGGATAAATACCGCTGCCATCATAAACTGAACGGCCAGCTTTGGTTTTGAACTCATGGATCAAAGAATCTGCCACTTTTACAACCGTGCCGTCTTCTTTACGGTGCGTGTAATCCAACGCCTGGATACATCTCCCGGAAGGAACGTAATACTTGGAAATGGTAATTTTAACCAAGCTGTTGTAGGGCAAAGAAAAGGTTTGCTGCACCAGGCCTTTGCCGTAGCTGCGCTGGCCGATGATTACCGCACGGTCCAGGTCCTGCAGTGCACCGGCCACAATTTCTGAAGCGGAAGCAGATCTGCTGTTCACCAAAACAACTAATGGCAAATCGGTTTCTATCGGTACATTTTGGGTGTAATAAATATTGTTTTTCTCTTTCAGCTTGCCTTTTTGAGAAACCACTTCTACTCCTTTCGGCACAAAAAAATTAACGATTTTTACGGCTTCCTGCAAAATCCCGCCACCGTTGAAACGCAGGTCTAACACGATGCCTTTCGGGTTATTTTTTTTCAGGTCGAGCAAAGCGTCCTGCACTTCCTGGCCGGAGTTTTCCAGAAATTTATCCAGTTTGATGTACCCGATGCCGTCTTTCACCATACCGTGATAAGAAACATTTGGCTGTTTGATTTCTTCGCGGACCAGGTTTTTTACCAATAACTGTGCTGCGTTTTCGCGCTTGACCAGCAGTTTGACTACGCCGCCTTTTGCACCTTTTAGCAACTGGCTCACCTCATTACTTTTTTTACCGGCCAGGTCTATGTCGTTGATTTTGAGCACTTCATCACCTACGCGCACATCTGCTTTTTGTGCCGGATAACCTTCAAAAAGCTGCGAAATAATCACTTTATTGTTCCGGTTATACACGCCGGCACCAATGCCGCCATATTGCGTGCTGATGTAATGCAGTTTGTAATCTTCAATTTCGGATTCGGGCACAAACTCGGTGTACGGGTCAAGGCTTTCCATCATCGCGTCCAAACCTCGTTTAATTAGCTTAGTGGAGTTAATTTCATCTACATAATTTAGGTTCACTTCTTTATAAACCGTGGCAAAAATATCCAGGTTTTTGGCCACCTGGAACAAATCGTCCCGGAAAGCCCAGCCGCTGGCAGCCAGTAAAAACAAACTTCCGCCCAAAACCAACTTTTTACTTTTACTGACCACTTTGCTTTTTGCCATAAACTTAAATCCGGAACACTAATTTAATAGAAATAAAGCAATTACCTGTTGCTAAAACTGCAATTAAAGCCGATTATTATCAATGTTGACCAACGCTTTTTTCAACGTAAAAACCACATATTCGCGGTTGCGGTCAACCAGTTTCATCAGGCGTTCGATCAAATCATTTTCGTTGCCTTCGGTATATTGCAATTGCTCATCTGTTAAACTATTATATTTACGCTGCACTTTTAGTTTCACGCGTTCCCATTCTTTATTGCTGATGGATATTTCTGCCATTTTCTTTTTTTATTCAAACGTAACACAAATTTTAGGCGATTAAAAACAGCATCGTCGATTTTTGATTGTATTGTTGCAACTAAACTTTGTACGAAAAAACCAATCCTAACAACCTATGAAAAAGATTTTTTTTACCCTGCTTATCGCTGCCGTAAGTTTCAGTGCAAAAGCCCAATTTAGCCTGGGGATAAAAGGCGGCGTTAATTTTTCGCATTTAAGTGTGGATAATGGCCGGATCAATACCAGCGCATTACCAGGTTATCAGATAGGTTTATGGACGCGTGTCGGGCGAGGATTTTACGTGCAGCCGGAGGTTTACTTAGGCAGTTCGGGCAGTAATTTCAATTTTAACTACGATCAATCCAACCAAAGTATTACCGAAAGCGGTAAGGTGCGGTTTACCACTTTAAATGTACCTCTACTTTTTGGCCAGTCTTTTGGGTTGAGCAGATTAAATTTCAGGCTGATGGCCGGGCCGATGTATTCGTATATTTTGAACACGGATCAGAATTTATCCCAAAACGTCAAAAACGCTTATCAGGATTTTGGCAATTACCGCAACAGCACGTTAGGTTATCAGGCCGGAGCGGGCGTAGATTTACTTGCTTTCTCGGTTGATTTACGTTACGAAGGCGGTTTAACCCAAATCAACCCGGCTTATGGCCAGCGGCAAAACGTTTGGCATTTAAGTTTGGGCTACAAGTTTTTATAGGGTAAAAGAAGCATCGGAGCCTCACCCCAACCCTCTCCAAAAGAGAGGGAGTAGGCCGATGCTTCTTTTACAGGGATAAATTTTACTTGTTGGTATAAAAAGAAATCCCTGGAGGGTTAAAATAAATTTCCGGAAATTTTGTAGTCGGGTCTGTGGTTGGCAAAGTAGGCCGGGTGCTGGCTTTTAAAGTAATCCCAGCTCCGGGCACAACATAATCTGCGGCCAAACCTCTGCCGATAATGGTATAAAACCGCCCCGGCGTTAATGCTATTGATGCAGAAACTGTTCCAATTTTGGTTGTAGTACCGGCTAAATATAGTTGAAACGTATAGGATGTTGTTCCTATCGCGTTCAGATCAACGGCTACAAAATCGGTTACGTTTGGATAAGCAACATTGCTGATGATTGTTTTGGCAGTGGCCGTACCGCCTGTTGGCGTATAAGTGCCCGCCAAATCTACAGGAGTTCCGTTTGGTATCAATTGCGCCAAGCGGATGTAAGCCTTGCCTGCAACAGCATCCGGAAATTTATCCATAATCATAATGCTTGTTAAACCTGTAGTTGCAGAGCCGGGCAAACCGATTGTAAATAGGGAATAGGCCGAACCATCAGCCGTGTTTTGTGTGATACTGCTTACTGTTGTAGCCGGAATCACGGTTTGCTTGCTTACCAAGGCCGGTACAGGGGCAGCGGTTATAATTTTGATGCTGGTATTGCCCGAAGCAACTACTGAATAATTGCTTCCCGGAAAAATACCGAGATAACTGTAACCTGTTACAACTGATGTTGGCGCAGCGTTATCTGTTAAAGATGCGTTGACATTTGGCGTAACCTGTACCCCGTTTACAAAAGCATTTAAAGCCGGGACACCCGGTGCGGCATGGATAAATTTAAGCTGTGTACCTGTTGCCGGGGCCGATGCTTGTTTTGGCACTGTTTTTTTACAACTAACTAAAGTCAGCACAAACCAGCAGACGATATATATTTTCTTCATAGTAATTTGTCAGATTTAATTAGGTAAAATAAACCAGGGTTTTGTAGTATGATAATCTGGTTGCAGCGCGCCTATTGCTTTTAAAGCAGGTACATTCCAAATGTATTCTGAATTATAACGAGGCCTTAACAGATAAACCTGTTTACCGGCATTGTCAGGGTAAAGTGCATCCGGTTTTTGGAACCCTTGAAAAATACCCGGATCATAATTGTAGCGGCGTTCATCGGCCCAGGCTTCAAAATTTCCCCAAACAAAAAGCGAAATAAACTTTTGCTGCATAATGTCGCTTAGCTGCAATGTTGCAGCACTTTGCCGTACGCAAGGGCCGGCTAAATAAGCTGCTTTTGCGGCTGCACTGATATAGTTTTGAGAACCTGTTAAATTTTTCTGAGATGGCGGATTACTAACAAAATCTAAACTTGCCGATACAGCAATTCGGTAAGCCGCAAATGCACCCTCTAAGTCACCCTTTTTATACAAAGCCTCTGCTTTAAAAAACTGCAGTTCCGGATAAGTCATAAACACCCCTCTGGAATTATCACTATAAATATAATGCTGTGTAGAGCCGGGAGCGGGGTAACGTATTATTCCCTGGCCATACAAATAGGGTATGATTGTATTAGGGTCATTGGTATTGGGGTCTCCGTTGCTGCCCACAACGCCCCGGTAAATTCCGTCGTTACTTGCGCCAAGCATAAAGGGCAAGCGCGGGTCAAGTGTATAGTTTGCCGTTGTGGAGCCGGTAAAGATACGCCCGTCAAGCAACCGTACTATATAATCGGATTGCTTATAAGAGCCCAGGTTGCCCCGGACAGTTCCCCAAAAATTTGAATCAGCAGATACTGAGCCATTGCATTCTACGCTTGCGTTATCGGCATTGCTTACAAAAGAACTATCTACATATTTTTTTACATCGTCGGGCTTAAAACTGGATTTATTACTTAAATGCAAAGCATTTTGGGCAAGTATGGCATAAACAAATTTAATCCATTTGCTGCGGTCTCCGTAGTAAATGTAATCGCCTTTCGCTAAGGAAGTTGAAGTTGTTGTACCATCTGTTTTAATGGCAAGGTTAAGATAATTTAAAGCCTGCCGACAATCTTTAACTACTTCGGCATAAACATCCTGCGGGGTATCATAATCAAAAGTTAACCGTGTTGGGTCGAATGCTTCTTTTACGATCATATTATTGTACAAGTCGCCGCCGTTCTGCCATCCCCAGGCGCGTATTGCCCAGCCCACGCCTATATAATCATACTTTTGTTTTGGTGTTGCATCCTGCCATAATAAAGTGATGTTTTGGCCCAGGCTGAAATAAACCGTACGCCACATTTCGCCTCCTGCATCACTGGAAGGTACATACCCTTCTTGGTCCCAAGGATTATTTGCGGCCGATGAACCCCAAACCTGTGCATACTGGCCAACATAACGGCTGTCAAACCAAACCCCTCTGGCCATACCGGCTTGGATAGCGGGCAGCAAGCTGGAAGCATCTACCGCTACCGGTGCGTTCGGGTTATTATTTACATCAACAAATTTTTTACAACTGCTTAAAGCACTTACTGTTAGCAGGGAAAATATATAGTATTTAATTTTTTTCATGTTGTGATTGATTTTACAGCCTTACCCTTAAACCCATAGAAATTACCCGCGGAGTAGGCAATACACCATAATCATATCCTGCGGCACCGGAACCTAAAGTGGAAGAGTTGGTCCCGTTGACATCCGGATCGGCACCAGAATAATTGGTGATTAAAAACACATCTGTAGCGGTAACAAATACACTGGCAAATTTAAACACCTTTTGTCTGGCTAAAAGTTTTTGCGGCAAACGATAGCTCAACGTAATATCTTTTAACCTGACCCAATTGATATTATGTTCGATAAAATCAGCATCAATAGCACTGGTGTAATAAGTGTTTTGGTAATAAGGTGTTACCTGAATGGTGTTGACTGTTGGCGTGGCCGTATTTTCCTTTCCGTCTTTCAGCACACCGGGAACCGTAATTGGCGTTAACCTGTTTGTGGTGCGGGCACTTAAACCGTACTTGGTCAGGAACAATTCATTCCCGTTAAACACATCTCCGCCTTTACGAATGTCAAAAAGAAAATTCAGGTCGAAGTTTTTATAAGCGAAATGATTGCCTAAACCGATGGAAAATTTAGGCTGCCTGTCTCCCACCACGCCAAAAGTTAAATTGTTGATCGGTAAACCTGTGCTTGGGTCAACCAGAACCTGACCGGCATTATTTTTGGCATAATTATAAGAAGCAATGTTTAAAGTGCTTGCACCCGGAAAAACGCTTGACCGTGTATTGTTATATAACCAGGTATCAGAGTTGTAATATTCTGGCAAACCGCCAAGATTAACTACTTTGCCACGTTTAGCATCAAAGTTTAAAAATATATCCCAGCTAAAGGATTTTGTTTTTACCGGCGAACCGGTCAATGCTATTTCTACCCCATGATTTCTTACTTCACCGCCATTCAGATACTCCAAAATGTAACCTGAGCCATAACTAATTCTTGGATTGAAAATCTGGTTAGTAGCAATGTATTGATAGTAACTGATATCTGCGTTAAAACGTCCTTTAAAAAACTGTAATTCTGCACCTAAATCAATTTCTTTATCTCTTTCCGGCCTTAAACGCGGATTGTTGCCGGTCACATCATAAGCAAAACCGCCGCCGGTTGTGGTTTGCTGTAATAAGGTAGAAAATATTTTGTAAGGCTGGGCCGGGTCTTTACCTACTTCAGCATAAGAAGCCCTTAACTTTCCGTAAGATAAAATCGGATTGTCTTTTAAAAACGGCAGTTCGGTAAAAATAAAACCAGCACCTACCGAAGGATAGAAATAATGATCTTGTGCCGTTCCCGAAAGCCTCGACGAATATTCTTCCCTTGCGGTGGCGTTCACGATAATCATTTCTTTATAAACCAGATTTAGCCTGGCAATGCCCGACAGATAACGTGTCCGCCGCAAATAATCTGATGATCGTTGTGTGGTTGGCGTAGTGTTATTGATACTATTGAAATCCGGCTGGATAAATTTTTCGCCATAAAAACCGTTTAAATCATCCGAATTGCTGATGGCTTCTGTTCCTAAAGCAAAAGTTGCCCTAAAATCTTTAAAGCTTTTTTTAGCAGTAATAAATAAGGAACCGTTTAATTGCAGGTTGTTGTCTGCATAATTATCAATGATGCCGCCTGCCGTTAAACCGGACGTGCTGGCAAAACCGTTAAGGGCCGAATTTTGTGTGGCCAAACTGTTCTGACTGATAAAATTATTGCCCTGTGTGCCTGCATAATCAATACCCATCAAACTTCTGATGTTTAACCAGTTGGTAACATTGTATGATAAATCTATGGTACCGACCACGCGGTTTGTTTTATCAGAACTGATGTTGTTGTGTGCGTCCCAAAGCGGGTTATCGTAATCATCCGCAATACCGCCTGCAGACGTTAGCGGTAAAATTAAGCGTTTGCTGCCATCGGCATTTTGGTAATTGCGCACATTATCAAAAGTTGGCCACGCCAAAGCATTTAAAAAAGTGCCTGTTGCACCTTTGTTGAGTTTGCGGTTATCAACGTTGAAATAATTGAAAGTTGCACTGCTTTGCAGTTTAGACGACAGTTTGGATGTTCCGGCAAAACGGATGGACGTTTTATTGTTGTAAGCAACCGGCAACACACCTGTAGCATCCCTAAAAGAAGCCGAAATGCGGTAAGTGGTTATGGTATCGCCACCTTCAAAAGCCACATTGTTTTGAACCACATGGCCGGTTTGCGTACTGTTTTTAAGGTTGTTAAAAGTTGGTGTACCAGGCGCATAAGCCGGGCCAAATGCGGTGCGTACCGCTGTGCTGGTGTTGCCGTTTGTGCCAATGCCAAACATGTTTTGCACTTTCGGGAACAAATAGGCGTTGGCAAAACTGAAGTTGTTGTCATAAGTAACCGCACCGTTGCCGCTATGGCCTTTTCTGGTGGTAATTACAATTGCCCCGCCGGAAGCCGAAGAACCGTAAACCGCCGCCGCATCCGCTCCTTTTAAAACGGTAACCGTTTCAATATCATCCGGGTTCAAATCGGCAATACGGTTGGTAAAATCCGCACTTCGGTTGGCACCGTTGGAAGTAAGCAACGTTTGGTCAACCGCATCATTACTGATCCGTACACCGTCAATTACAAAAAGCGGACTGTTGCTGCCGCCAATTGAATTAACACCGCGCAATACAATAGATGATGAGGCACCCGGATTGCCACTTGTGCTGGTAACCGTAGCACCGGCAACACGGCCTTGCAAAGCATTCAAAAAGTTTTCGCGCTGCGTTTGCTGTATAGCTGCCCCTTTTACGGTTTGTACCGGCGAGGTTAAATCCCGCTGCCTTTGCGAAACACCGAAACCGGTTGTTATGGTAACTTCGTTAAGCGTTTTTGCATCTTGTTTTAAACTTACATTAATTGTATTTGCCGCGCCAACAACACGTTCTTGCGTAGCCGTCCCAACAAAAGAAAACACCAGGGTTTGGCCCGTAGCAGCCGAAATGGTGTACAAACCATTTGCATCGGTTTGCACGCCAATGTTGGTGCCTTTAATTTTTACAGAAACGCCGGGCAGCGCGTAGCTGTCTTCTTCGGCTACAACTTTTCCGGTAATTTTTTTGTTCTGCGCCATCACCTGGGCAGTACAAAACAACATCCCCAGAAAAAACAGAAGTAAATTTTTTTTCATACACAGTTTTATTTTTTTGTTAAAACTAAAAGAAAATTGGCATCAACCAACCTTCAAAATCAGTTATGGTAATGCAATGTAATTTTTTTCTAAATATTGCTAAAACAAATCATTTTAATTGAATCTGCTTAAATTTTGTTCAATTTATTTTCGATGCTTCTTTTACCACATAAAAAATGTGATTTTTCTAAGCTTCTTTTATCGGTATAAAATTCAAAATACAAAATTTACTGGCTAAAAGAAGCATTATAAATTTTTCTGATATGAAAACTGAACAGGCTTTGAAAATAGTACAGAAGTTTACTTCGGAAAACAAAACTTCCCCATCAACACGGCCGGGTTTTGGTTGATCGTAATGGGTTCTCCGGCCACTGCTTCGTTGGCCAGCAAGGCAAACAAAACGGCTTCTTTCGCATCCGCATCCAAACCTAAAACCGCAGAATTTTGAATACTGTTTTTAGGCAACATTTTTTGGAGTGTTTGCAGGAGGAACGGATTTCGGGCACCGCCGCCGCTTACAAAAACGCGCAAACCCTCCGCAGAAAAATTTTTCAAAATACCTTCTGCCAAAATTTGTGCGGTAAAAACAGTAAGCGTGGTTATCAAATCTTTGGGGCTGATGTTCTGGGTGGAGGATTTTACCTGTGCAATCGCTACAAAATCCAGATTGAACAATTCCGGCCCGGTTGATTTGGGCAATGTTTCTGCAAAAAACGGATGATCTTTTAAGGCGGACAACAATTCCGGATCCGTTTTTCCCGAAAATGCAATCTTTGCGTCCGCATCAAAAGGCAAATTAAAATACTTGCGGCAGGCAGCATCGATCAGCGTGTTTCCCGGCCCGATATCCGATGAAATTATGCCAGTAAAAGAAGCATCCGCAGGCAAAAAAGTAAAATTGGCAATACCGCCGATGTTCAGCAAAATCCGGTTTTCGCCTTTTTTGCTTCCCAGAATTACATCGCCGTATAAAGCCAAAGGCGCACCTTCGCCACCGGCAGCCAGGTGTTTTTGCCGGAAATCGCTAACCGTTATAATCCCGGTTTTCACCGCCAGATGATCGCCGTCGCCAATTTGCAGCGTTGCGTTCGGGTAGTTTTTTTGCTGGTGCTGATGCTTTGGCGCGTGATAAATGGTTTGCCCGTGGCTGGCGATCAAATCCACCGATACTGTTTTTACCTGCCATTTTTCCAAACATTGCAAAACCAATTCGCCATGGAAACTGCCAATATATGCGTTCAATAAAGTCAGCTTTTCCAGGTCAACCATTTTTTTGGAAAAAACCCGGCGCACTTCTTCCCGAAAAAAATCATCGTAAACAATCGTTTCAAATTCCAGCAGCTCAAATTTGGTTTGCATTCCGCTGCCCGAAAACCGGCATAAGGCCACGTCCAGCCCGTCCAGCGACGTGCCCGACATTAAGCCGATAATAGTTTTCTGTTTCTTTTGCGCAATTGCAAAAAGTTGCTGTACATTGCTGTTCAATTCTGATGGTTTTTGTGGGGCCGGTTTGCCGCCTCACTAAAGTAAATTTTTTATGTTGAATTTATACCGATAAAAGAAGCATTATGCTAAACCCTGCCCTAAAGACGCCCAAACCACGCCTCCTTTCGCTCGATGTTTTTCGTGGGATCACCGTTGCCATGATGACGCTGGTGAACAATCCCGGCAGCTGGGCGCACATTTACACGCCGCTGGAACACTCCGAGTGGAACGGCTGCACGCCAACCGATCTGGTTTTTCCGTTCTTCTTGTTCATCGTTGGCGTTTCCATAGTTTTTGCGATGGAAAGTAAAAAAGCCGATCCGGCATTGCACCGGCAACTGATCATCGGCATTGTCCGCCGCGCGGTTATTTTGTTTTCTATCGGATTGCTTTTGAGTTTGTTCCCTCGCTTTCATTTTGCAACAGTGCGCATTCCGGGCGTTATCCAGCGCATTGCCGTGGTGTATCTGATCGTAAGTTTGCTGTATATTTATCAAAGCCGAAAAGCCATGCTGATTACGTTTTGGGCGATTTTGATCGGCTATTATCTGATCATGACTTTCATCCCGGTGCCGGGCGTTGGTTATGCAAACCTCAACCCCGAAACCAACCTGGGTGCCTGGATTGACCGGAGTGTTTTGGGCGAGGCGCATTTGTGGAAATCCTCCAAAACCTGGGACCCGGAAGGTATTTTGACCGATTTGCCCGCCGTTGCCACCGGGATTTTCGGCGTTTTGATCGGCACTTTTTTAAAGCGGAAAGACCAGCCGGAAGCACAAAAAGTTTCCTGGCTGTTTGCCGTTGGCGTGCTGGCCATTATTGCCGGACTTTTGGCTGACCTTTTTTTCCCGATAAACAAAGCCTTATGGACCAGCTCGTACGTGCTTTATGCCGGCGGTTTGGCCATCCTCGGGTTAACGCTTTTATACTGGCTGATTGATGTGCAGGGCTACAAACGCTTTACCAAACCCTTCGTTATTTTTGGGGTGAACGCCATTACGGTTTACACGTTTTCGGGCATTATCCCGCGGATCCTCAGCATGATTAAATTCAATAATCACGAAGGAACAACAGTAAACCTGCAGGAATATTTGTACAATACTTTTTTTACGCCCTATTTTTCACCCATCAACGCTTCGCTGGCCGGCGGTTTGACTTATGTGTTGATTTGGTACATTATTTTATGGCTGATGTACCGGAAAAATTTGATTATTAAGGTTTGACAGGTTTATAAATCTCCGCTTCAAGTAATTCTTTATTAAACAGAAAAAGCTATTTTCGAAGAAAATATAGTTGCTAAAAAAAGCATCATAAATCAGCCTGATTAAATGGAAAAACTAAAATTTATAGACCTTTTTTGTGGTATTGGCGGGTTTCGGATAGCAATGGATCAGGCCTGTAAAGAGAATAATATCATTCCGGAATGCGTGTTTTCCTCCGATATAGATAAATTTTGTCAGGATAGCTATGAAAACAATTTTGGAGAAAAGCCAGCGGGAGATATAACGTCAATTGATCCAAAAGAAATTCCGGATCATGATATTTTGTTTGGTGGATTTCCATGCCAGCCTTTTAGTATCATCGGGCAAATGAAAGGTTTTGATGATATCAGAGGAACTTTGTTTCATAACATTGCCAGCATTATAAAAGAGAAAAAACCAAAAGCATTTGTTTTAGAGAACGTTAAGCAACTAGTAGGGCACAACAACGGGCAAACTTTAAAAGTTATCCTTAAAGTATTGCAGGAAGACCTGAAATATACTGTTAGGGTTGCTGTTTTAAATGCGCTCGACTATGGGTTGCCGCAAAAAAGAGAACGTGTGGTAATTGTTGGGCATAAAGAACCCATTTTATTTTCTTATCCACAACCAATGCGACCGTTTAAGCCATTATCGGAAATATTGGAGTGGAAGATTGACAAAAAACATTTGGCATCAGATTATATTGTAAAAAAGAGAAAAGAAAGACATCAATCAGCTTATAAACTTTCAATCTGGCACGAAAATAAATCAGGTAATATTTGTTCCTATCCGTATTCATGTGCATTACGTGCAGGTGCGTCATATAATTATTTACTTGTAAATGGCGAAAGAAGATTAACACCCCGAGAAATGTTCCGTTTGCAAGGGTTTCCTGATACGTATAAAATTATTGCAAATGATACACAGGCCAGAAAGCAAGCAGGGAATGCTGTGCCTGTAAATTTGGTTAAGGCTGTTATATTAAAGTTACTTCCATATGTGGCAAAATTAATGGATATAAAAGGTGTTTTGAACGAGTACGAAATAGTATAATGAATGGACAGCAATTTACCTAAATTAAGAACCGTTAATAAATCTGTCCCTCCGTACCCTTTAAATAAATTCCCAAAAGATTTTCCTTACAAAATTGGTGAACAATTGATTTATATACTTGCAACCAGAGGAGAGGTAGATATTGAAGGAAAGGAATGGGAATCTATTTTTGGTAAATCTATCGGCGCAGACTGGACACCCAGTGTTGTAGGGTTAGATGATATTAGGATGGGCAATACTGCTTGGGGCGCAAAATCTATTTTAAACAAAAAGCCATCTACCGTTACAAACATTAGGTTAATTTCCGGTAGAAATGATTTGATAAATTCATATAACTACAATGTTCAGCCTGGCTTATTTCCAGAGGAGCATGGGGAAAAAGTCTTAAATATTTACAATGCCAGGGTTTCTGCAATACGTGAAAAATTTCAACATTTAAGGACTATAATTTTGATTCGGTCTAAAAGCTTATCAGAATGCGTGATCTATGAGGTTGATGCAATTAGATACGACCCTGAATTATTTTACTGGAAATGGAATGGCAAAAATTTGTATGGTTACTATAAAGCAGATAATGTTCAAAAATTTACCTGGCAATCAGGAGGACAACAATTTACCATATTTGAATCGGTACCAAAAGAAAGATTGGTACTTAATTTACGAAAGCCAGAGGTTGTATCTAAGGATTTTGTGCTTGATAAAGTAGGGTTTAGCAATGATTGGATAACAGTAACCAAGCTAATTTAACATGTATAAAACCCTCTAAATTAAACATCAAAAAAACATTGATAAAAACAGCATTACTCATTACAACCCAAATACTAAACCTAATTTTTCTTCCATCATAAACTTATGCTAAAACATCGTTTACTTTATCTTTCGATTGCTTTGCTGGCTTTTGAAACAGCTGCAACGGCGCAAATCAAACCAAAACCATCGCCCCGAAACAAACCACGGCCAGAAGTTTTGGCCGGTTCGCTGATTCCGGCCGATCCGGACGTGCTGATTGGCAAATTGCCAAATGGTTTAACGTATTACATCCGCAAAAACACGGAGCCGAAATACCGCGCCGATTTATACCTGGTAAACAAAGCAGGTTCGGTTTTGGAAAATGATGACCAGCAGGGTTTGGCGCACTTTGTAGAACATATGTCGTTCAACGGCACGCGGGATTTTCCTAAAAACGAACTTATTGATTTCCTGCAAAAATCCGGTGTGCGTTTTGGTGCCGATATCAACGCTTATACGTCTTTCGATCAAACGGTTTACCAGTTGCCGCTGCCCACCGATAGTGCCAAACTATTTGCCAAAGGTTTTGATATTTTAAGTAACTGGGCGGGTTTTGATTCTTTTGACCCAAGCGAAATCGATAAAGAACGCGGCGTGGTTTTGGAGGAAGAAAGGCTGCGCGGCAAAAACGCACAGGAACGAATTTCACTGCAAACGTATCCGGTTTTGTTCAACAATTCGCGTTATGCACAGCGCATTCCGATCGGGAAAGAAGCTATTTTGAAGAATTTTAAATATCAAACGATCAAAGATTTTTACAAAGACTGGTACCGGCCGGATTTGCAGGCCGTGATTGCCGTTGGCGATTTTGATCCGCAGCTGGTATTGAAACTGATCAGGGAAAATTTCTCGGAACTGAAAAACCCGGTCAAAGAAAGGCCTTTTGTAACGTACGCTATCCCGGCGCACAAGCAAACGCTGGTAAAAATCGTAACCGATAAAGAGCAGCCTTATACCATCGCGCAAATCATTATCAAACATCCGGAAACCATCACCAGAAACACGATGGATTTACTGCAAAATATGCGCGTAAGCTTGTTTAACAGCATGATTGCTGCACGGATTGCCGAACTGACGCAAAAAGGAAACCCGCCATTTTTATTTGCGCAAAGCAGTTACGGCAGCTTTTTGGGCGGATTGGATGCGTTTTCATCCGTTGTGGTGGCCAAACCCGGCGAATTGGAAAAAGGCGTGAAAGCCATTATGGCAGAAAATGACCGTGTAGAAAAATTTGGTTTCACGCAAACCGAACTGGACCGGGCAAAACAAAGTGTGCTGACCGCTTTAGGTCAGCAGTTTAAAGAGAAAGATAAAACACGTTCTGCTGTTTTTGTCAATCAATATCAGCAAAATTTTTTAAAAGGAACGGCAATTCCTTCCATTACCTATCGCTATGATTTTTACAGCAAAAACATGGGCCGGATCAAGCTGAGCGAAATCAATGCGCTCACAAGCAAATTTATCAGCAATGAAAACCGTGTCGTGATCGTTCAGGCCCCGGAAAAGGAAAAAGCCAATCTGCCGGATGAAAAAACACTGCTTGGCTGGATCAGTTCGGCCGGACAAGGTATTACGGCTTATGTGGATGAAGTGAGCAACAAACCCTTGCTGGAAAACATCCCAACGGGTACAAAAGTGGTTTCCGAAAAGAAAAACGCAGCCATTAGCAGTACCGAGTTTACGCTCGCTAACGGTGTAAAAGTGGTGATGAAGCCAACAGATTTCAAGAATGACCAGATACTCATCAACAGTTACAGTTTTGGCGGGACTTCGCTGTCCAGTGATGCGGATTATACCTCGGCAGAGATGGCCGATGGCGTAATCGGCAGCAGCGGCGTTGCTTCTTTTACCCAGATACAATTGGATAAAATGCTGGCGGGCAAAACGGTCAATGTTGCGCCTTACATTGGTTCTACAACCCAGGGTTTTAACGGCAGCACTTCGCCTAAAGATCTGGAAACGGCGTTGCAGTTGGTTTATTTATATACTACTTCGCCGCGAAAAGATGCCAACATCTGGGACGCCAATATCTCTCAATATAAAACCGTGATTGCCAGCCGCAGTGCCGTGCCCGAAAGCGTTTTTCAGGACACGGTCTCTGCCGTGATGAGCAGTTACAACATGCGTGGCAGCACGCCAACTTTAAAGCAGTTAGACGCGGCCACTTTAGATAGAGCCTACAATTTTTACCAGCAGCGTTTTGCGGATAATGGCCATGCTGTTTTTACTTTGGTTGGAAACTTTGATCCCGAAAAAATCAAGCCACTGCTGGAAAAATATCTGGGCGCATTGCCTGCCACTGGTGCAAATACTTCGTACAAAAACCTGAACATCCATGCGCCGGCAGGCAAAATCACCAAAACGGTTTATAAAGGTTTGGAGGCAAAAAGTTCAGTGCAATTGGTTTTTACGGGCGATTATACTTACAGCGAAGCTAACAATCTGCAGCTGGACGCGCTGGAAGAGATCCTGAACATTAAAATGATTGAGCGTTTGCGTGAGAAAGAAAGCGGCGTTTACTCGCCAAGTGTCCGGATTTCTTACACCAAAATCCCGAACAGCCGTTACAACGCCACCGTTTCTTTTGGTTGCGCGCCCGAAAACGTGGAAAAACTGATCACGGCCGCGCTGGAAGAAATTGCCACCATCAAACAAAAAGGTGCCGAAACTACTGATATTCAGAAGTTTAATGCCGAAGAAAGCCGTTCAACAGAATTACAGTTGAAAAATAACGGTTTCTGGCTGGGGCAGATTGCCAGAAGTTCTCAATATCAGGAAGACCCGGCGGATGTATTAAACCATGTTAAAGAATTAAGCCAGGTAACGGTTGAAAGCACAAAAGCCACGGCCGATAAATATTTGAGCGGCGATAATTTGATACGCTTTATTTTGTTGCCGGAGAAGAAGTAGAAGAAGCAATTAGCTTATAGCCGTCAGCTTTCAGCCATCTAAAAATGGTAATGAGCTGGCGGCTATAGTGCTGAAAGCTGATTGCCGATAGTCAACCGTTAAAAAATTAAATAGGTAATACCGCCACGATCACCGGGCAAATACACAATCACGGCCCGGCATTTTCCATTTAAAATTTCAAAAGCGATGCCTTTTTTATCGTCATAAATTTGGTATGGCGGTTTTTTATCAGCATAAGATGCTGTTTTTATCACCTTAAATTTGGTCTGGATTTCGGTTAAAGTTGAACCTGCACCAATTCTTTCCGAGGTTTTAAAATAAGGGGAAGTTACGCGGATTTGCTTTATACGGCTGATGTTTTCGTCGGGATTGCCTAAGTTTCTTACACAAAAAACCTGCGTTTGATATCCTTTAGGATTATGATCGGCAAACCAGGTAGAAAGCGATTTGCCCATGGCCGCATCGCCGGAATCAGGTTTGCCCAAAGCTTTGTAAACCGAATCTGCATTTTCGCGCAGGGTAATTTGCCCGATACTTTTCCCCGGAACAATCAGGGCCGCAGCCGGAACCAGCTTTTCCTCCGCAGAAATTACCGTGCTAAAAACAGTATCGGCTACTTTTTTGGTTTGGGCAGATTGGGTTTGCGGCTGGTTGCAGGCCAGCAAAAGGAAAAAACTGCAAACTACGGTTAGCTTTTTGAGGAACATATATTCAAACTTTATCTTAATTTTAGAGGATCAAAAATAAAAGTGCGGCAAACAGCAATTTATTTTCCTGAGAATCAATACAACTTCAACAACTTTTTTAAGCTGATGTTTTTGTCTGCCAAATTGCAAAAGGCCAATCCGCTTCTAAAAAAACCTCCAAAAATAGACATTTCCAGTGATGAGGTTCAGCAACTGCTTAAAAGTTTTGAAACACATCAGTTAAAATACCTGCTGATTGGTGGCATGTCAGGTGCATTTTATGGCCATACCCGCACCACTGCCGATATGGATATCTGGATAAAAAACAGTGTTGAAAACCGGGAAAGTTTGGTTAGGGCACTTTCAGAAAATAATGTTCAGGGTGCAAAATATTTGATAAACACACAATTTGGTTTCAGCTATACGACTGTTCCGTTTGGTAAAAATGGTTTTACGTTGGATTTAGGCGAGCAAACCAAAGCTTTTGCCAACATGATTTTGAGGATTGCTATGCGCAAGCCATAACCGGTGATTTTGAAGGTACGCCAATTAAAGTTATTTTACTGGCTGATTTGATTAAAGAAAAGCAAGCCACAGCCAGTCCAAAAGATTTAGGCGATTTAGAAGAACTCAGGAAAATACAAAACGCCTTATTTCCCAAAAAGTAAAATGCTGTTTTTATCCCCTAAATTTTGTTGTAAGTAATCAAAGCCTTTTCGCAACGCCTGCAATCCTGCTAACTTTGTAAATCAATGTTAACAAAAGGGCAACAGGTTATCCGCGCGTGGTACAAGCAAAAAAAGTGGAAACAGTTTCCGTTTCAGCAAGAAATGGAAGCGGCTTACCTGGCGGGAAATTCAGGCTTGCTCAATGCGCCAACCGGCAGCGGCAAAACGTTTGCGCTTTTTTTGCCGTTTCTGGTAGATTATATTGATACGCACCCCAAAGATTATCAAACCCGGAAAAACAACGGACTTTTATTGTTATGGATTACGCCGCTGCGTGCGCTAACCAATGATATCCGCAAAGCCATGCAAGCTGTTTGCGATGATCTGGGTTTGCCCTGGAACATCGGCACACGTACAGGAGATACTTCTGCTGCCGAACGCAACGCCTTGCGCAAACGGTTGCCGGAAGTGCTGCTGACCACACCCGAAAGTTTGCATTTGATGCTCGCCCAAAAAAATTATCCGCAAACGCTGCAATCTTTGCAGGTGCTGGTGGTGGATGAGTGGCACGAACTTTTAGGCAGTAAAAGAGGTGTGCAGGTGGAGTTGGGTTTGTCGCGGTTGAAAGGCCTTGAGCGTTTGCCAGTTGCAAGTGGCGAGTTGCCAGTTTTAGGTGATAAAAACAGCATCGCCTCTGGCTCCCTTTCCCATGGAGAGGGTTGGGGTGAGGCTGTTAGTACCAAAAACCCGCAACCCGCACCTCGCGCCTCGCAACTCCGCATCTGGGGCATCTCCGCAACCATCGGCAACCTGGAGCAGGCCGCGGCGGTTTTGCTGGGAAATGATTTCCCGAAGGAAAACATCCGCCTAATCCGGTCGGAAATCGAGAAAAAAATCACCATAGAATCCGTCATTCCGCACGAACTGGAGCGGTATTCCTGGAGCGGCCATTTGGGCGTAAAACTTTTGCCGCAGGTGATGGAAATTGTAAATAAAAGCAATACTACACTGCTCTTTTGCAACACGCGTGCCCATGCCGAAATCTGGTATCATGCCGTGCTGGACAAATATCCGGAGTACGCAGGCATTATGGCAATGCACCACGGTTCGCTGGACAATGAGTTGCGCAAATGGGTAGAGCAAGCCCTGCACGATGAAATGCTGAAATTAGTGGTTTGTACATCAAGCTTGGATTTAGGGGTAGATTTTCGTCCTGTGGATACCGTAATCCAGATTGGCAGCCCTAAAGGCGTTGCCCGTTTTATGCAGCGCGCCGGCCGAAGCGGGCATCATCCCGGAGCAGTTTCCAAAGCTTACTTTGTGCCCACGCATTCGCTGGAACTGATGGAAGGTGCTGTTTTAAATGAAGCGATGCGCGCCGGGATTTACGAAAGCCGCGACCCCGTTTTGCTGGCTTTTGATGTGTTGATGCAATATTTGGTCACGCTGGCCGTTTCGGATGGTTTTCGTGCCGATGACGTTTTTAGGCAGGTAAAAACAGCACACGCTTATGCGGATTTAAGCCGGGAAGAATTTGGCAGCCTGCTGGATTTTATCACTTCCGGCGGGAAAACCCTTTCTCAGTATGACGAGTTTTTAAAGGTTGAATTTGAGAACGGCCTTTACAAAGTAAACAACCGCCGTGTGGCCATGCGCCACCGCATGAGCATGGGCACGATTACAAGTGAAGTAAGTTTGCGCGTGAAATGGTTAAGCGGCGGCAGTTTGGGCACGATTGAAGAGAACTTCATTTCTAAAATAAAGCCCGGCGATAATTTTTGGTTTGCAGGCCGAAGTCTGGAACTGATTAAGGTGAAAGACATGACGGCCTTCGTTAAAAAATCCAGTGCTAAAAAAGGCATGATCCCAAGCTGGATGGGACAGCGGATGCAGCTTTCATCACAATATTCGGCCGTGATCCGCGAAAAGCTGGACGAGGTGGCGCAAGGGCTGGAAAAAGACCCGGAAATAAAAGCCCTGAAACCGCTGTTTGATCTGCAGGCCAAAGATTCGCACCTGCCGCAAAGCCATGAGTTTTTGATCGAACAATTGGAATCCCGCGAAGGCCATCACCTGTTTTTTTATCCGTTTGATGGCCGCCAGGTGCACGAAGGCATGGCATCGCTGCTGGCTTATCGTTTAGCAAAAATCAAACCGGCCACGTTTTCCATCGCCATGAACGATTACGGTTTTGAACTGCTGACCGATGATTTTATACCGATAAAAGAAGCATTGAAAGAAGACGTCTTCAGTCAGCAAAACCTGTTGGACGATATCCAGCAAAGCCTGAACGCCACCGAGATGGCCAAACGCCGTTTCCGGGATATTGCGCACATCGGCGGTTTGGTTTTTACGGGTTATCCGGGCCAGCCGATAAAAAATAAACATTTGCAGGCTTCTACTTCGCTTTTGTTTGATGTTTTTAGTGAATATGAGCCGGATAATTTACTGCTGCAACAAGCTTATAATGAGGCTTTGGCGTATCAATTAGAAGAGTTCAGGCTGCGGGCGGCCTTGCTAAGAATATCTACCCAAAAAATCATCCTCAAAACCATTAAACGGCCAACGCCTTTTGCTTTCCCGATTTTGGTTGATCGTTTGCGCGAAAAAATGACCATGCAATCCCTGGAAGAACGTGTTGCGAAGATGACGGTGATGTATGAAAAATAGGTGGTAAAAGAAGTATTGGGTAGTTAAATATTTATTTTCTCATATATAACTACCCTGCAAACTACTATTATTCTTCATATTGAATTTCTAAAAATTTGAATTTATTGTCAACGCGTTTTGCCTTTGCCTTTACATTAATCCATTTGTTTAAATGTAAGCTTTCAGTATATTTTGTCTGCTCTATATGTTCGTTCCCTGATATTTTTATTTTAGGCTTTGACATTTCAGTTTCATCATTCAGGTTTCTGATAAAGGCATTTCCTTGTCTTGTATCAGTATTTAAATGATAAATGTAAATTTCATAAGATTGAAAATCATCATCAATAGAAATTAGTTTTTTAGACACTTCTATTGCTTCGACTGCATTTTGAAATGCTTCTGAATAATTAGTGTCCATGATAGAAATAAATTCTTCGTCTTGCCCATTATAATTTGAGAACTCTATAGTGTCAAAATTTTTACCAATTTGTTCAGTTATTTCTTCAAATAATGGCAATGATTTTTTTAAGTCATCTTTCAATTCTTTTTCAAAACTTTCAGGTTGCTTCAAATTTCCTTTGATGTAAAGATTTTCAAATGCGACGAGTAAATTATTATATTCGTCTGAAACCTCCGTTACCTCATTAATGAATTGTTCTTTGTCTTTTACAATTGAAGTTGATATATATTTTACATATTCATGTATATACTCTTCTATCGGAATTTGTGGTGAAAATAAATCTTGTCCTTTTTTGTGCTTAAATTCTAATTCAAGATTTATTTTAAAACTTCCAGGTGAATAGGGTTGTAAATATGCAGATGGTTGAAGATTAATGTTCTTTAAACTTTTAAGTCTCCCTTCTAAGAAATCGGAAAACGCTGTTTGGATATTTGAAACTTCTTCCGCAATTGCTCTATTCAAATCCGCAACTTTACCTTTTAATCCCAAAGAGTAGGAAAACGAAAAAGTCTTTTTATAGTTAGGACAAAAAGAACTATCAAGTGGCTGATATTCTTCTGGAATATTTTCAAATTCTAATGAGTATGCATTTAAGGTTTTACCATTAAAACCTTTCTTTACAAGGTATTTAGTCGTCGTTTCTTTTAATAGTTCCTTGTAAGATTTCTTTTTATTAATAAATTCATAGTATTCCTTATTTGAAAGAATAGAGTGTATAGTCCAAATTACTTTTTCATCATCGTCTTCTTCCAAGTGTGAACCTAAGATTTTATTACCAAATTTATTGACGCCTAAAAATAGAATAGGAAAATCATCATAGTGCAACACTTTATAGCTTGAGCTAATATTTATTAATTCAAGACTTGAAGCAATTAAGTTATTTATGTCAATCGGTGCCATTATACAAATTTTATAACATCAACTGGTTCAATGTAGTCGAAGGTGAACAAGTCCGATTTAAAAAAATTATGATGGCTATCTGCATTTTCGATTGGAGCATGAATGACCTTTCCTGCTTCTTCTTTAAATTTAAATTTTAGACAGTGTCCACCTTTCTTAGGATTAATCGTAAATGTTGTTTTATAATGTTCATAAATAAGTGTTTCGATTTCGTTAGAGGTTTTGTTTATAGACAAAGCTTTGTAATTACAAATATCGTCACAACCTTCAGATTCTACACCAATTCCCCTTTCCCAATGAGTTTCAAAATCTTTGTCTGCCAAATCTTCTTTTCTCAATTTTCTAAGATAAACTTCTTCAGATTTAGGAATGCTTGTCTTGCTTAAACAGTCGCACTTGTGTCCATTGGTTATGTTATCAAATGTCATGTAGGTATAATGTTGGTAATAGAAGTTTACTTTTATATTGATGCAAGTAACACTACTTGGAGCAATATTAGAAATTGATTATCTATTAGAAGCCAATAGAATTAAAAAACAACCGCTAAAAACACCCCTACGCTTTCTTCTCTTCTGTATTGAGCAAATTCATACTCATCATTTCCTGCATGGTACGTTTCATGCCATCGGTAGAACCGTCCAGAAAAATTACGTTGCCTTTAGAGTTTTCAGAAAAGTGCTTGATGGATTCTGTCCACATCGTAAACAGAATTACAGAAGTGTCCATATTGGCGTCCTGCATTTCTTTGGCCGCTACAGACATGCCTTTGGCCACTTCTTCCCGGAACAAAGCAATACCTTGTCCGCGTAATTGTGCCGCCTGGCGTTCTGCTTCTGCGGCAATTTTAATGGCATTTCCTTCCGCTTCGGCACCTTTGGTTTTGGTGATGAGTAACGCCTGTCCTTCGTTTTCGGCAGCCGCTTTCAGGTTGTTTGATGCCACAACCTGGCTCATGGATTTCATGATCACGTCATCAAAAGTGATGTCGTTCAGTTGCAAATCCTGCAGATGATAGCCCCAGCTTTCCAAAATCTGATCCAATTGTTCTTTTACATGCTCTACGATATCACGCCTTAAAATCAACACATCGGCCTGGCGTTTGGTGGCCACGTAAGCACGGATAGAACCTTCGACCGTACGGATTAAAGCCTGCATCAAATTTCGTTCGTCCACAAATTTAAAAGCCACGTTTTTGATGGTTTCTTCATTCTGATCAAAAACCGAATATAATAACATTGCTTTAAAATAAACATTGGCCTGATCAACCGTTACAGCCTGAAACTCCAGTTCTACCGAACGGTTTTGGATGGAAATACGGGAAAAAACCTGCTCTATCAGCGGGATTTTGAAGTTGAGGCCCGGAAACAAAATCCTTCTGTATTTGCCAAAAACCGTTACAACGGCAATTGTGCCCTGCTGCACCGTTACAAACGAGCTGAACGCAATCAGCAGCAAAATCAGCACAAAAACCAAAGAGAAAACATTTGCCATTTCTAAAGGAATTTTATTACGGACAAACGTATAATATCCGCAGCAATAAATTTGGTTTATTTTTTGCTATTATGCAACCACTTAAACCTTTAACAATTAAAAAAATGAAAAGAACTTTTGGCGCGGTTTTAACCGTTTTAGGTATTATCGGAATTATTTATGGCGGATACAGCTTTATTCAGCACACAGGCGATACGCGGTCTGTTTGGGTAGCGGTAATCATAGGGATTATTTTTTTCTCCAGCGGGATCAGCCTGGTGCGCACCACAAAAGATGTATAAAACAAAAAACCCTTGCTTCTTTTGCAAGGGTTTTTTTGTTAATTGTTAGAAGCCAATTGTGCCAGCAACCGGCCGCCGTTGTAATAATAACGTGTCCAGTAGGGGTCTGCCAGATTGCTGATCATTACGCCTTTGCTGGATGAAGCGTGAGCAAAGCGGCCATCGCCGATATAAACGCCTACATGAGTGATGGAGCGGCTGTGTATTTTGAAGAAAACCAGGTCGCCTTCTTTCAGATCCTCTTTTCCAACCGGGTTAACCATGCTGAAAATGTTCCGGCTGTTGTTGCCGATAACGGTATTGAATACATTATTATACAGTTCGAAAGCAAATTTAGAACAGTCGATCCCTTTTTTGTTGTCTCCGCCCAAATGATAAGGCGTTCCGATCCAATCATAAACAAACTGAAACAGCTTTACATTAGAAGTAGCGGATAATGCCACGCCCATAATCTGAGAAAAGTAGCCTTTACTCAAATTATCTTCATTATCATCATCATTATTTTTTTCTGTGGGTTGATTTGGAACGACTTTTGTTATTTGTGCATTAACAGTAACTGTTGTGATTGCTAATAGGATAACAGTTATTAATTTCTTCATTTAATTAATTTTATTGATTTTTCAATGAGTTAATTTAACTCCTGATTGCATTCTTTTATCAGGATTTCAAATCTATCTGCTTTTTTTCGTTAAAAAAAACCAAATTGATAATTTTTTTCAATTTATCGCTTGGGTATAACGTAAACAAACTGTTGCGGGTTTCGCTTTTTTGTCAGGATATAATTAGATTTGCTGTTCTTAAAAACAAAGGATATAGTTTAATGAGCTCAGTTGCGATTACCAAAGACACGTATTTAATGTGGTATGAATCCATGCTATTAATGCGCAAGTTTGAAGAGAAGACAGGACAGTTATACGGACAACAGAAAATTCGCGGCTTTTGCCATTTGTACATTGGGCAGGAAGCGGTTTTGGCCGGGGCCATGTCTGTCATAAAAAAAGGCGACAGTATGATCACCACTTACCGGGACCATGCACACGCTTTGGCATTGGGCACTTCCCCAAACGCAATTATGGCCGAGTTGTATGGCAAAGCAACCGGCTGCTCTAAGGGAAAAGGCGGTTCGATGCACCTTTTTGATAAAGAAAATTTTTTTTATGGCGGCCATGCAATCGTTGGCGGACAAATCCCGCTGGGCGCAGGTATTGCTTTTGCCAGCAAATACAGAGGTGAAGATTTTGTAAACCTATGTTATATGGGCGATGGTGCCGTTCGTCAGGGCGCACTGAACGAAACCTTTAACATGGCAATGCTGTGGAAGTTGCCGGTCGTTTTTATCTGCGAAAACAACGGCTACGCCATGGGCACATCCGTAGCACGTACCACCAACATGACGGATATTTACAAAATGGGCCTGGCGTATGACATGCCTTCTGCACCGGTAGACGGAATGGACCCAGTTGCGGTGCATAATGCCATGGACGAAGCAATTCAGCGTGCACGAAATGGTGAAGGCCCGACTTTTTTGGAAATGCGTACTTATCGTTATAAAGGACACTCCATGTCTGATCCGCAGAAATACCGCACTAAAGACGAAGTAGAAAGCTATAAAGCAAAAGACCCGATTGAAGTGGTCAAACAAGCTATTTTAAAAGAAAACTATGCTGATGAGGCCTGGATTGGGGAAATTGATGCTAAAGTAAAAGGCATTGTGGACGAAGCGGTGAAATTTGCAGAAGAATCACCCTATCCGGAAGCTTCCGAGCTTTATACCGATGTGTATATGCAAAAAGATTATCCATATATCATGAGCTGATTTTTTAGCCGATAAAAGAAGCATTGATCAACATAAAAAATTCCAATTATTAGATATGGCCGAAGTAGTAAAAATGCCAAAAATGAGCGATACCATGACTGAAGGGGTATTGGCAAAATGGCATAAAAAGGTTGGTGATAAAATTAAATCAGGTGATTTGCTGGCAGAAGTGGAAACCGACAAAGCCACAATGGACCTGGAATCTTATCAGAATGGCACCATTCTTTATATCGGTGCAGAAGAAGGAAAAGCCGTTGCAATTGATGCCGTAATTGCCGTAATCGGAAAAGAAGGCGAAGATTATAAAGCCGCTTTAGATGCTGATGGCGTTACCGCACTTCAACCTGAAACAAAAACAGAGGCTCCGAAAGCAGAAGAAAAACCTGCCGCTGCAAAAGTTGATTTGTCAAGCATTCCGGCAACAGTGATCAGGATGCCGTTGCTTAGCGATACCATGACAGAAGGAACCATTGAAAAATGGAATTTCAAAGTAGGCGATAAAGTTAAAGCTGATGATTCGCTTGCTGATGTTGCAACTGATAAAGCAACAATGGAAGTTGTTGGTTATGAAGAAGGCACCTTGCTTTATATTGGTGTAAAAGAAGGTGAAGCCGCATCTGTAAACGGTATCATAGCAATTGTTGGTAAAGAAGGAACAGACATTACGCCTTTATTACAAGATGGCGGAACAGATGCACCGTCCGCAGAAACAAAACCAGAAGAAACAGAAAATACACCGGTAAAAGAAGCATCGGCAGAAACGGCAATCCCGGCAGATGACAGCCGGGTCAAAGCTTCTCCGTTGGCGCGGAAAATTGCGAAAGATAAAGGCATCAACTTAACAGAAGTTAAAGGAAGTGCAGAAGGTGGCCGCATTGTTAAAAAAGACATTGAAGCCTTTAAACCGGGCGCAAAACCTGCAGGCACAACGGCAACGCCCGAATCGGCAGAAATTCCATCGGTAAAAGAAGCACAGGAAGCCGTTTCCATTAGTGCAGCTGCCAAAGAAGGAATGGCCAAAGCGCAAGGTACAATTACGCTTACACCTTACATTGGCGAAGAGAAATTTACCGAAAAGCCGGTTACACAAATGCGCAAAGTAATTGCGAAACGCCTGGCCGAAAGCCTGTTTACCGCACCGCATTTTTTTGTTACCGTTTCTATTGATATGGATGCCGCCATGGTTGCCCGTACCAAAATAAACGAGGTTTCGCCGGTCAAAATATCATTTAATGATCTGGTGGTGAAAGCTTGTGCGAGTGCTTTGAAGCAGCATCCGGCTATAAATTCATCCTGGTTGGGCGATAAAATCCGTTACAACGAACACGTAAATATTGGCATCGCTGTTGCAGTTGATGAAGGCTTGCTGGTTCCGGTCGTTCGTTTTGCAGATGGTAAATCATTGAGCCGGATTTCTGCGGAAGTAAAAGATTTCGCCAAAAAAGCAAAAGACAAAAAACTGCAGCCAGCTGATTGGGAAGGTTCTACGTTCACCATTTCTAACTTGGGCATGTTTGGGGTAGATGATTTCACCGCGATCATCAATCCGCCAGATTCCTGTATTTTGGCTGTGGCCGGTATCCAGCAAATTCCGGTGGTCAAAAACGGCGCGGTTGTTCCGGGAAATGTGATGAAAGTTACGCTAAGTGCCGATCATCGCGTGGTGGATGGTGCCACAGCAGCAGCATTTTTAAATACCGTAAAATCATTGTTGGAAGAACCGGTCAGGTTGCTGATCTAAACCGGATACTTCTTTTATCGATATAAAAATCCCGAAGAAAATTTTTTCGGGATTTTTTTGTTTTTGACCAACTGCATTTTTCCGCAGAAACCTTAAATTTAAAAAAATGAAAAAAGCACTTTTACTTCTACTGATTTTGCCGTTGCTGTGTGCAAGTTGTAAAAATTCAAAAACAGGGACTAACGCTGCCGCAAACCAGGATTTGGCCTCATTTTTTGATCGGTATTACGAAAACCGGTTGAAATTATATCCGTTGGAAGCAACTTCTATTGGTGATAACCGCTACAACGATCAGTTGCCGAATGATGGTTCTGCGGATTTCCTCAAAAAAGCAAAATCTTTTTATGCGGATAACCTGCAAAAAATAAAGCAGTTTAAACGGGAAGATTTGAACGCAGAAGATCAGCTTTCCTATGATATTTTTACGTACGAAATGCAGATGGCGCTTGACGGTTTCAACTACCATTTTGAGTACCTGCCTTTTAACCAGTTTTATGCCTTGCCGCTTACAATTGGCCAGTTTGGTTCGGGCAGCAGCGCGCAACCGTTTAAAACCGTAAAAGATTATGATGACTGGCTGAAACGCTTGTCCGCTTTTTCGGTTTGGGCAGATACGGCCATCAACAATTTCAACAAAGGCATCAAAGCAGGGACCGTATTGCCAAAAGTTTTGGTTGTTAAAATGATACCGCAAATGCGCGCCATGGAAGTTGCAGATCCGGCCAAAAGCTTGTTTTACAGTCCCATCAATAATTTCCCAAAATCTTTTTCGGGCACTGAAAAAAGTAGGCTAAAAGAAGCATATACAAAAGCAATTGTGCAAGTTATCGTCCCAACATATAAAAAATTAGGCGATTACCTGCAAACGCAATATTTGCCCCATGCCAGAACCAGTTCTGGTTATTCTGCCATGCCGGGCGGTGCCGAAATGTATAAATATCTGGTAAAGCAGCAAACTACCACCAACAAAACACCCGAAGAAATTTACCGGCTGGGTTTGAGTGAAGTGAAACGCATCCGTACAAAGATGGACAGCATTAAACAAGCGGTTGGTTTTAAAGGCGATTTGCAAGCATTTTTTGAGTACATGAAAACCGATCCGAAGTTTATGCCTTACAAAACGCCGCAACAGGTTTTGGCCGCTTTTGATCAGATCCATAAACGCATGGAGCCGAACCTGAAAAAAATGTTCAACCACGTGCCGAAAACGCCTTTTGAAATCCGGCAAACAGAGGCTTTTCGTGCAGCTTCGGCCAGTGCAGAGTACAATCAGGGTTCTGCGGACGGCAGTCGGCCGGGCATTTTTTATGTGCCGATTTTGGATGCCACCAAATTCAACACCACTTCCGGCATGGAATCTTTGTTTCTGCATGAGGCGATTCCCGGTCATCATTACCAGATTTCACTTACCCAAGAAAATACTTCGCTGCCCAAATTCCGACGCTTTGGCGGCGATAATGCTTATGTAGAAGGCTGGGCACTGTATTGCGAATCTTTAGGAAAAGAACTGGGTTTATACACCGATCCGTACCAATATATGGGTGCTTTGGGCGATGAAATCCACCGCGCCATCCGTTTGGTGGTTGATGTAGGCATCCATACAAAAGGAATGACACGCGAACAGGCCATCAAATACATGATGGACAACGAAGCCATTAGCGAACAAGGTGCCACAGCAGAAATTGAGCGTTATATGGCCATTCCGGGGCAAGCTTTGGGTTATAAAATTGGTGCGTTGAAAATCCAGGAACTTCGTAATAAATACGAAAAGCAAATGGGCAGTAAATTTAACCTGGCCGATTTTCATAATCAGATTTTAAAAGACGGTTCGATGCCGCTGTCTGTTTTGGAAAAGAAAATGGATGCCTGGGCGGCAACACAGAAATAAGGTTGTTAGCGGTCATTGTAAAGCGGCACCGATAACATTTTTCAATCATTTTAGAGCCTGTTTAAAATTTGTTGAATACATTTTCTATGCTTCTTTTATCACCTAAAAATCATTGGGTTATTGTACTTTTTAAATTGGAAGAGTATTGAAAAACAAAATTTATAGGCATAAAAGAAGCATCATATATTTTGATGATAGAAATTTAAACAGGTTCTTAAATGAGAGACATAAATTTTACGCTGTTTCCGGTTTTGAAAACAGAAAGGCTGACTTTGAGACAACTTATAAACAGTGATGCCGATGAAATATTTGCGCTGCGTTCGGATGACAAGGTAAACAAATACCTCGATAGGAAGCCGAGCAAATCAATTGATGATGCAAAGACTTTCATTCAAACTATTAAGGAAAACATCCAAAGGAAAAATTCAATTTATTGGGCAATTACGTTGAGCGGTACTGACAAACTAATTGGAACAATCTGTTTGTTTGACTTTTCGGATCACAACTCAAAGGCAGAAATTGGATATGAGTTATTACCCGACTTTCAGGGAAAAGGAATAATGCTGGAAGCGACTTTAAAGGTAATTGCCTTTGGAATTCAATATATCGGACTAAGTTCAATAGAAGCATATACACATTCCGAAAACCAAAGTTCAACATGGCTTTTGGAGAAAACTAATTTTAAAAAAAACAGTGTTGACAAAGGAAATTTAATGATGTTTAAATTTACATCTAAAGACTGAAAGAACAACGAACCACTAACATGGGGATTGGCATTATTGGGCAGGCCGTTGTTGGTTTCAGCTATAGTTCGCCATCAGTTTCAGTTGTCGGAAGATGTTTTTTAAATATCCAAACAATGCCAAGCCTGTTCGATAAAAGAAGCATTCGCTTTTACGTATGCTTCTTTTATTAACTAAAAATCAGTGCTTACTTTTTAGTTTTATCAGCATAACTGAATACTTTTTGCAGCAAAGCAGTTGTCCGGGCAGATGGTAAACCTTGTCTGATTTGCAGTTCCTGTTGTGCAATTTCTGTAAACAAACCGCTGATGGCTTTTTGCGTAACGTAGTTTTCAATGTCCGGATCAACTTTGCCAGATGTGAACGGCACTTTATTGTAAGCTGTGGCTGCCTGCTTATAATATTGTGCGGCACCAACTTTATCCAAACTCTGGTGCACAACTGGTCGGAATTTATTGGCCAGCGAATCTGTTGTAGTCCGTTTAAAATATTGCGTGGCCGCATCACTCGGGCCCAGCAAAATGTTGGTGGCATCTTTTAAACTCATTTGTTTTAAGGCGGAAATGAAGATCGGTTTAGCTTCTTTTGCAGCATCTTCTGCAGCTCGGTTAAGCGACAGGATGACGTTATCGCACAACTTGTTCAGCCCTAATTTCCGCAAAGTAGCTTCTGCTTTTTGTGCCTGCGGCGGAAATAAAATCTTTACGGCAGCATTTCCAAAAAAACCATTTACAGCCGAAAGCTTATCGCTGCTTTTGATAACGCCTTGCTGCAATGCTTCTTTTATGCCGGTAGAAATTTCCTGGTCTGATGGTGTGCCGCTTGTACTGGTTTTGGTAGCTTTGGATAAAATTTTATTGAGGAACTGGCTTTGCGCTTTTTGAGGGTTCCCTGCCAAAAAAAGTATGGTAAAAACAGTAATGTACAAAAAGATGGGTTTCTTCATCTGATGATATTTGAAAAGATAACGCTTCTGTTGACGAACGATTGCACCTAAAGGTTTCATCGTCATCAAACTAAAAGTTTTCAAAGCATCAAAAACGATCAGTAATTTCTAAAACTCGTTTTAAAACAACTGTATAATCGAAAAAACAGCCGCCGCAACCAGCGCAGAAACCGGAATGGTCAAAACCCAGGCCCAAATCAAATTGATCGTTACGCCCCAGCGCACGGCAGAAACGCGTTTGGTTAAACCCACACCGATGATAGAACCGGTAATTGTGTGCGTGGTAGAAACCGGGATACCAAAATGTTCAGTTGCAAAAAGCGTAATCGCACCGGCCGTTTCGGCACTTACGCCTTCCAGCGGCGTAACTTTGGTAATTTTGGTGCCCATTGTTTTAACGATTTTCCACCCGCCAGACATGGTGCCGGCAGCAATAGCCGAATAACAGGCAAACGGGATCCACTCTGGCATAACCGTTCCGTTTGTGATCACTTTTGAAGCCACCAGTGCCACATAAATAATACCCATTACTTTTTGCGCATCGTTGCCGCCATGTGCAAAACTCAATGCGCCGGAGGAAACTAATTGTAAGCGTTTAAACCAAACTTCTGCAACAGACGGGCGCGCATTCCGGCAGATGTTCATAATAAGGATATTGATGGCCATCCCGATAATCATCCCGATAATCGGTGCCAGGAAAATAAAAATTACAATCTTGATAATCGGATCATAATTGATGGCCGAAAACGGATTTACATGCATAAAAGCAGCATTCGTCATCCCGGCACCGGCAAAACCGCCAATTAAAGTATGTGATGAGCTGGACGGGATACCAAACCACCAGGTAATTAAATTCCAGGTGATAGCAGCAAGTAACCCGGCCAGGATGACGTGCATTGTAATAAAGTTCTCAAAAACGGTTTTGGCGATGGTATTGGCTACTTTGTGGTCTTTAATCAAAAAATAAGCTATAAAATTGAAGGAAGCCGCCCATAAAACCGCTTGAAAAGGCGTTAAAACTTTAGTAGAAACAATAGTGGCGATGGAGTTTGCCGCATCGTGGAAACCATTTATAAAATCAAAAATCAAAGCCAGGATAATAACGGCAACAAGTAAAGCTGAAACCATTGCTTATGCGTTTTTTACAATGATCGATTCCATTACGTTGGCCGCGTCTTCACAACGATCGGTTGCGGTTTCCAGCGCAGCTAAAATTTCTTTGTATTTAATCAGGCGAATCGGGTCTTTTTCGTATAAAAACAAATCTGCCACGGCGCGGTCGAAAACATAATCGGCCTGGTTTTCTATGCTGTTGATGCGGATGCAGGATTCGGCAATATTACGTACGTTTTTTAAATCTTTCAGTTCGGCAACGGCTTTTTGCAGATCATTGCTGCCTTGCAAAATCAGTTCAGACAATTTTCGGATTGGCTCCGTCATCTCCGTGATCTGGTACAAATTCATCCGGTTGGCCGAACCTTGTATCAAATCCGCCACATCATCAATAGCTGCGGCTAATGAATGGATATCTTCCCGGTCAAACGGTGTGATAAAGTTCTTACCCAATTCTAAATAAATCTGATGGGTAATATCATCGCCAACATTTTCCAGTTTGTCAATCTGCTGGTAAAGTTTTTGTCGTTCGGCCATATCATCAGAATTTACGGCTTCTACAATTAAAACAGCCATTTCTACCACATTTCCTGCCGCTTGTTCAAATAAAGGGAAAAAGATTTTTTTATCCTTCGGGACAAAATACTGGAAGATGCTGTTTAACGACATATGAAAAAATTACAGTCAAAAGTACAGAACCCGATGTTAAGTTAATGTTAAATTGAGTAGGGTAAACCGGGGAAAGTGGCTTGTTTGACTTTTTCAAGCGTAAAACCAAAAGTAGAACCGATGCCAACCGTGCTGCGGACGTTGATGGTTTGCTGATGCGCTTCTACAATGTGTTTTACAATAGAAAGCCCTAATCCTGAGCCTGCAATCTGGCGTGAACGGCTGCTGTCGGTGCGGTAAAAACGCTCAAACAGGCGTGGCAGGTTTTTTTCATCGATGCCGTCACCGTCATCCGTTACTTCCACCAAAATCTGTTTGTGCAAACTAAATAAACTCACAAAAATGGTCCCGTTGGTTTTTCCATATTTAAAAGCGTTATCGATCAGGTTTAATAAAACCTGCCTGATCCTTTCGCGGTCTGCATTTACAAAAATCGGTTCGTTGTATTTTTCTTTAAAAACTAATTGTATCTGGTATTTTTCAGATTTGATCTCTTCGGATTCAAATACTTCTTTTATCAGCTCATTTATCTTGAATTTGCTGCTATTGATCGGCAGTGCGCCGGATTCAAGCTTGGAAATTTCATCCAGATCGTTGATCAGATAGCTCATCCTGTCCACATTGTTAGAAGCTTTTTTCAGAAATTTCAATGCCTGTTCGGTATCTTCCAAACCATCTTCATCCTGCAACGCATCCAGATAACCCTGAATGGCAAAAAGCGGTGTTTTAAATTCGTGCGATAAATTGCCCAAAAATTCGCGCCGGAAATGTTCCTGTTTTTTTAAATCATCAATCTCCTTTTTTTTCTGTTTTGCCCATTCTTTCACTTCTTCTTCCACATCATGTATCGGATCAGAACCCATGTTTTCGCCCAGGGCATCGCGCAAATCCCGGCCCAGTTTCAGGTTGTTGATGAGTTTATAAATGAGTTTTATTTTCGAGTAAACGTATTTTTCGATCAGATAATAAAATACAACAAAGCTGGTAATCAGTGAGATAAAAAAAATCTGCAGCACATCATACCAATTCCGGCTGAAGTAAAAGTTGGTGATGCCGAGGGTAATGGCAACGGCCAGCGCATTGATAAAAACCAGTACATTGAGCTTCATACCTCAAATTTAGGTTTTGTAGAGGATAATCTGCCATCTGAACGCCCATTTCCAGCGGATAGTATAATTTGTGGTCCCGGCTTTTTGCAGCAGCGTTTTCAGTTCTTCCCGCTTAAAACCTTTTAAAACTGAAAGCGGGCCATCGTATTGTGCCAACCTGGAACCGGTTAGTTTTGTCAAGATTTTAACCACAAAATAAGGCAGCCAGTGCCGGTGCAAATCATCAATAATTACGGCGCGGCCACTGCAAATCATCATTTTTTTGATCAGCAAAACCCAATCTTCATCAGAAAAATGGTGCGTAAAAAGCGTACTTAAAACAACATCAGCTTGCAATTTTTCAGTTTCTGCGGATAAAACATTGGCCAAAACAAAACGGATATTAGGCGAAATATTTTTCCGGCGGGCAAAACCAACAGCTACAGGCGTGGCATCAATTCCGGTTAAAACCAGGTTTTTTGCAATGAATTTTTGGTTGATGGAACGCAGCACGTCCCCGCCGCCGCAACCCCAATCGCTGATGTGGAAATTTTGTTGTGGCGATACTGTTTTTAGGGCAGAAAAAACAACATTGTAACCGCCAAGATACCGGTTCACCAATTCCAAACCGCTCAATAAAGGGTCAATTTCTGCGGAAGCCAGACTGAAATCGTCCATCAGTTCCGGCCCGGTGGCGCGCTTGCTAAAATCAGGCATCAAAAAGGCTGTCCATGTGTTTTACTGATCAGAAAATCAGCCAGTTTTGGTAAATGGTTCAATGTTTTCAGCGTAAGATCGGTTGCCGCATTTCGCCCGAAAAGCTTCTGCATTTGCCGCCCCGTCCACAAACGCGCCGCAAATTTCTGGTTCCAGGCCGAAGTATAAGCTTGTTCCAACATGCTTCTTTTATCAGGTAAAAATTGGTGTGGCCGGTAAAATTCCATGATTTTTTCTGCTAAAATTTTGGCCGAGTGAATGGCCATCGTCATGCCGTTTCCGCATAGCGGCGCAATCATGCCGGCCGTATCGCCGCTCATCAAAATATGCTGTTCTACGGGTTGTTTTTTCTCGAAAGAAATCTCATTGATCACTTCCGGTTTGTCCAGCAAAAACTCGGCTTCTTCAAAAATCCGGTTCAAATATGGGTTTTTTCGGATCACGTTTTGCTCCAGCGCAGCCAGCGTCCCGTATTTCCGCAAGTCATCACGGTGCGCCAGGTAACACATGCACCAGCGGTTGCCATCCACTTTGCTAACGCCGCAATAACCGTCTTTATAATTGTTCAGCTGGATCAAATCCGAAGGCAAATCCGCTTTGATATGAAATTTTACGGCCAGAAACGGACTTCGTTTATAAAAAAACCGGCGGTTTAGTTTTTGGTCCAGGTTGGCGCGTTTACCAAAAGAACCGATCACCAGCGGCGTTTCCAGTTCTATTCCGTTTGCTTTGATTTTGAATTGATTATCCTGAAAACCCACTTCTTCCACCTTCGTGCCCAGCATAAAACCAACGCCTTCTGCAAGTGCTTTTTTGTACAGAAATTCGTCAAAAGTATATCGGCTCAGGCCAAAACCGCCCAAATCCAGCTTTTGCGAAAATTTTGCGCCCGAAACTGCCGTAATTTCCAGCCGATTGATGCGCGAAACGTTCAGTCCCTCCAGATCAATAGCCAGTTTTTTTAAAAACGGAATGGTTTCGTTAGAGATATATTCGCCGCAAACCCGATGAAAAGGATACGTTTTACGCTCGATCAGCAACACTTTATAACCGGCGCGATTAAGCAAAATGGCGTTGAACAAACCGGCCAAACCGCCGCCGATGATGATCACATCATTCATGCGGATTGCTTTTTCAGCACTAAGGATTCTACCGTTAGGCCCGGGCCGAAGGCAAAACCAAGTATATTTTGGGTTGCCGGTCCGGTTTTTTCGTCCAAGATTTTTTTCAGTACAAACAAAATCGTGGCGGATGACATGTTGCCGAATTCCTGCAAAACCTGGTGCGCCATACTGTTTTTACAGGCACAAATCCCAAGCCCGGTTTCGGCGGCATCCAGTATTTTTTTCCCTCCGGGATGAATGGCAAACTGATCAATCTCTGCCAAAACCAAACCTGATTTCTGCAAAACCTGATCTGCCAGGCCGCGGATATATTTCTGGATTTGTTTGGCAACTTTAGACGTTAAGATCATTTCGTAACCAAAATTGCCGATTTGCCAGTTCATCTCGTTTCTGGAATCATAAATATATTCGGCATGGAAACTTTCCAAACTAAGGCAAGGCTGCGCGATGCTTCTTTTATCGGTATTTTCTACGATAACTGCCGCCGCGCCATCAGAAAAAAGCGAATTGGCAATCCAGTTTTCTACCGTGTTTTCTTTTTGAAAATGCAGTGTGCACAACTCCACCGAAACCACCAAAACTTTGGCTTTTGGGTTGGCCCTGCAAATAGAATCGGCAATTTTGAGCGCATTGATGCTGCCGTAACAACCCATAAAATTGATGCAGGTGCGTTCGGTGCTTCGGTTTAAACCCAAATTTTCAACCAGGTCAATGTCAATCCCGGGCGCGTACATGCCGGTGCAGCTTACGGTAACCAGGTGCGAAATTTTACCGGTAAAAGAAGCATCAAATGCAGCTAAACATTTTTGCGCCGCCGCAACAGCAATTTTGATGGCATTTTCCCGATAAAAACCCATCCGCATTTTGGTGTCAGGGAAAGGTTCCAGGTTTTCATTTGCGGGAAAGAACTGGTTTTCGGCAAAATCATCCAACCCAAAATCCGGAATGGCCGAATACCGGGAAGCGATAGCACTGTTATCGTAAATTTTTTTAAGCCGGGCTGCATCGTTTTCATTCAAACGGAAAGCCTTTTGCATAAAACCGTAAGTTTTATTTTGGGCGAGATGATTTGGCGGGTTTGCGGTTCCGATGGCACTGATGCAACTACTCATTTTTTATCAATTTGGAACGGCTATTTTGTTGTTTCCACAACCACGGAAACCAGCGCATCATTGGCCAAAACCATACTTTTGCCGCCGATACCGAAATCGGAACGGCCAATGGTGAAATTGCCTTTAAATGAACTGCTGTTTCCGCTTTCTGTATAAGTGAAAGGAACTTTTATGCGTTTGGTTTTACCTTTTATAGTTACGTTGAACAGGCCGGTATAGTTTTCGTTTTTTTGGTGATCGAAAGAAACGGATTTCAGCGTGATTTCCGGATATTTTTCCACATCAAAATATTCTTCTTTTTTAAGGTGTTTATCGCGCATGGAATTGTCGGAATCCAGCGTGCGGGCATCCACCGAAGCTTCAATACTGCTTTTATCGAGGTTATTTTGATCAAAACTGATCTTGGCCTTAAAACCGCCAAACTTACCTTCGGTGCCAATCCCCAAATTTTTGATACGGAAAGTTACTGCCGATGAAGTTATTTTTTGCGGCGTTTGCGCGGCGCAAGGCTGCCAAAAAAAAGGTGCTAAAAACAGTATCGCTAAAATTTGTTTCATGGTTTATTTACGTTTAATCTTCAACCAAAATCCTGATGTATTATTACATTAGCAAATAAAATTTCCAAATGCTTGTAAGCAAATCAACCCTGGCGCACCTGCGGTTTGTGTTTTCCGTTTTTTTACTGCCGGTTTATCTGTTTGCCTACAGCCAGATCAATGATGTGCCTGCATTTCGGGCATTGCTGGTTTTTATCATCTGGTACGTGCTGGCCATCCCCGCAACCAACGGCTATAACAGTTATTTTGATAAAGATGAAGGCAGCATTGGCTTGCTGGAAAAGCCGCCGGCAGTTGATAAAAATTTGTACTTTGTTTCTATTTTGATGGAAACCCTGGCGTTTTTGCTGGGTTTGTTCATCAGTTTTTGGTTTGCTTTTGCGGTGCTGCTTTATGGGATTATGTCCAAACTGTACAGCCATCCGGCAACGCGCTTAAAAAAATATCCGGTCATCAGTTTTTTAACGGTTTTTTTTTTTCAGGGCGCGTTTATGTACTGGGCAATTTATGGCGGTTTAGCGGGCCCGGTTTTGCTTTATCTGGGCTGGGACAGCTCGGTGTTGATTGCGGGCGGAATTTGTTCCTGTTTGATCGGCGCTTCGTATCCGCTCACCCAAATCTATCAGCATGAAGAAGACAGCAAACGCGGCGACCATACGCTGAGTTTGCTGCTGGGATACAAAGGTTCGTTTATTTTTTCGGGAATTGTGTTTGCCGCCGGAATCGTATTAAGCTTCTTTTACTGGCATATTTTGGGCGAGATGAAAAACTTTTACGTGTTTCTGGCCTGCTCGTTCCCCATATTTCTGTTTTTTAATTACTGGTTTTTTGGGGTGATAAAAACAGCATCCGCAGCAAACTACCAAAACGCCATGCGCATGAATTTTATCAGTGCTGCTTTTATGCTGTTTTATTTTGGCTGGCTTGTTTATCAGCATTAAAACTCTACGTGCGCGCGGATGCTGAAAACGTTGACCGGGCCGCGGTCTATGTTATAAGCCGGATGCAAAATAAACTGATAATCAGGCGTTAACCAAAAGCTGTTTTTATAGGCGTTCAGCTTGTAGTACAGTTCGGCAATCATTTCCGGCGAATAATTGAGCGCGCCATCGCCAATTATAAAACCGTAACCGCCGGCCGCCAGATAATCTCGGTGCGGGCCGGAAAGGCCGTTCCCTACAAAAGCCAAACCGATTTCGTCTTTCGCGCGCTTCCAGGAGGTGCCTGCCAAAACGCCGCCAAAGCTGATGGAACGGTCAATTTCGGTAAAAGCCCAGGTTTCGTAGCGGCCATCATTGTAACTGGCTTTGGCAAAAACACCAAAATCACGCGTCATAAACTGATCTGCGTTGATGCCAAAACCTAATTTGTTGCGGCCGTAATCTCTGGTCGATACAACATCCGGTGCCGTTGGGTTTTGGGCGATGGCCAAGCGGTAATCGCCCATTTTTGCATTGTTGTTGAAAGTCAGGATCCGGAAAGAACCTTGTTTGTTGCCTGCAAAAGTGTAGCGTTTTTCAAATTCCAGCGTTTGTGCATTGGCTTTGCCGATTTTACCGTCCCAAACCGAGCCATTTGCCGTGTTGGTAACCATGGTTAAGGCGAAACGCAAATCCCAGGATGGCTGGTGATAATCTGTATAAATACCAAAAACGTAGCCGCGCGTATTGGCCGGATAATCCCAGGCAGGGTTGCTCATCAGGCTCCAGTTCAAAAACTGCGTGCGCGGATCATGACTGAAAGCGTTGGTGTCAAAAAAATCGGCCATGCCAAACTTGCCTGCCGTGATGGAAAAATAACGCCTGCTTTGCAAACCGGCCAACTGGTTGTTGTCGTCCGAAAGCGTGTCCTGCTCCGTTCCCCAGCTAAAACGCTGCGTTAAATAAGCACGGGCAATGTAGATCTTTGGCTCGGCAGCACCCACGCGAAAAGTTTCGCCGTTAGGAAAACCGGCCACGCCCAGCGTTTGACTAAACCCGGAACCGCCTGACATTTCGGTGTTAAAATAAGCCTGGGCACCTTTCCATAACCTCGCTCCGCCAAAAAGCGTAGCGGTTAAAGAACTGGCCGTTTCGTGGTTGGGTGATAAACTGTTGTCGCCGGAATATTTTGCGCTGAAACCGGGATGCGTTTGCGTAACTACGGTTTGCTGGAAATGGAAATTAAAGCGTTGCTGTTTTACGGTATCTGTGTTTTGGGCTTTGGCAGCTAAAAAAAAGGTTGATAAAAACAGTATGTAAAAAGTTTTGTGCATAAAAATAACCCGTGTTCAAACGAATTGCAAATAAAGCACAAGTTATTTAATTTCGTTCCATTCGGCATAAAACTGTTCCAGATAGTGCTCCATAAAACGGTGCCTTTGCGTGGCAATTTTGCGGGCCGTTTTGGTGTTCATTTTGTCTTTCAGCAGCAGCAATTTTTCATAAAAATGATTAATGGTTGGCGCAGCAGAATTTTTGTATGCTTCTTTTGTGAGGCTAAAATCAGGTTCGATTTCCGGGTTGTACATTTCCCGGTTTTTAAATCCGCCGTAAGTAAAAGCGCGCGCAATCCCGATGGCACCGATGGCATCCAGCCGGTCTGCATCCTGCACCACCTTCATTTCTTCGGAAGTAAACCCAACCGCATCAAAACTTGATTTGAACGACATGTGCCGGATAATTTGCTGCACATGTTCTGTAATTTCGGCATCAACATTTAAACTTTTCAAAAAATCCCCGGCTGTTTTTGGCCCGATCTCTTCATCGCCATTGTTAAACTTTGCGTCGGCAATATCGTGCAGCAGCGCGGCCAGTTCAACCACAAAAAAGTCAACATTTTCTGTTTGGGCGATGCGTTTGGCATTGTTCCAAACACGAAGAATGTGCCACCAGTCGTGGCCACTTTCTGCGGTTTTTAAAGTTTGCTTTACAAATTCTGCGGTTTTTTGTATGATAAAAGAAGTATTCGTCATTCATTAAAAAGCATAATGGCCTTATAACGTTTAGCTGCAAAAAAGTTTTACCGAAAAGCATACTGTTTTTAGCGTATAAATTTTAGTGTTTATTTTTTATACGCTGATGATCCGCATATTTTCTGCATCCCAGTGGATCACCCGGTTTTCAAAATAACTGAGGTTGCAGGCCAAAGCCGGTGCAGCGGCGCGGAAACCGAAAACCGCGTTTTCTACCACGGGTTTTCCGTTGCGCACGCTATCAAAAAAGTTGGCAAAATGGTCGTTGGAAGCGTTGTAACCTTCGGCTGCAGTGTAAGTAACATCGGGCATTTTGGGTGCGGTTTGTTCTGCTGTAGAATATTTTTGGTTATAGTCTGTAATGATCTTTTTCTGCATGGCTTCCGGATACGTAAACAACGAATCCCACCCGCCATAACCCGGTGCTATCGGCATTTTGCTTTTGCGTATGGTAAAGCCGTTTCCCTCGCCAAATAATTCAATAACACCTTCTGTACCAATTATTTTGGTTGAAGTGCGGTCACCTTCTCCGCTTACAAAATTAACCTGCAGCGAAACCTGGAATGGCGGATGTTCTGTTGTTTGCGGATATTCGATCACGGCCGTCATTACGTCGGGCACGTTGCGGCCATCTTTCCAATACGTTAAACCACCGATGGAATATATTTTTTCCGGCCCTTTGGCATCCGTTAAATAATGGATGCCCGTAAGCAAATGCACAAACAAATCGCCGGCCACGCCTGTGCCGTATTCGCGGTAATTACGCCAGCGGAAAAAACGGTTGTCTTCATAAGCATGTTTTACTTTTTGATTGGCCTGAAAGCGGTTCCAATCCACCGTTTTTGTGCTGGCATCCGTTGGGATGGTATATTGCCAGGCGCCCAGCGCACTTTGCCGGTTAAAAGAAGCTGCCACCGTATTGATCTGCCCGATGGCACCGGCTTTGTACAATTCTTTCGCTTTGGTAAAGGCCACGCTGCTGATGCGCTGGCTGCCTACCTGAAAAACCGCTTTGGTGTCCTGCTGTACTTTGATTTCGTGCAAACCTTCGGCAATGGTGTGCACCATCGGTTTTTCGCTGTAAACGGCTTTACCTTTGCGCATGGCATCAATGGCAATGGTGCTGTGCCAGTTATCACTTGTGGCGATGATGACGGCATCGATATCTTTGCGGTCTAAAATTTCGTGGTAATCAGAAGTGGTAAAAAGCTGGTTGCCGTAAACTTCTTTAGCGCGCTGCAATCGGCCCTGATACAAATCGCAGCAGGCCACCAGTTCTACGCCCGGCACGGTAAGCGCGGCGCGGGTATCATTAAAACCCATTATGCCCATGCCGATGGTGGCAATGCGGATTTTATCACTGGCGGAAATGCGTTTTTCGACTTGTAAAATCCGGGTTTCGTGTGTTTCCTGTTCAGCAAAAGAGCTTAAAACCGCCGAACTGAGCAAAACGGTACTGCCAAATTGCTTGATGAATTTTCTCCTGTCAGACATGATCTAAATTATAAATGGTTTATCAAAAGCCGGGGGCGGCCAGTTGGTTAACAAATATAAAGTTTTATCCAACGGAACATTAAAATTTAGGTGATAAAAGAAGTATATTAGTTACGTCTTAAACCTGATTATATGAAAACAATTTTAGCTTGCCTGCTGGCTTTGCTGTTAAGCATATCCCACCTTCTGGCACAGAAATCAGAACCGGTTTCCATCAACTTAAACAATTATAAACATCCGCAGCAATATTTTTTAGATCATTACGGCACGGATGATTCTTCCAAAGCTTTGATCAAGTATTTTTTCAAGATCAGAAAAGCATCGACGATTGAAACAGTGATAGGGGCATTTCTTGCAGGAGGCTTAATCAGCGCATTTTTAAGTACGAATGCTACTTTTGTGGCAGTTTTATATGCTCCTGTGATTTTTGCAGATGCTTTGTTAATTATTGATGGGCCAGTTGCTCAATTAGTTTACACCCGAAAAAAGCTTTTACACCTTTTAACTGATTATCAATCTGGGAAACATCTGCCTAAAAAACTTATTAAAAAATGGCGTTTTAAGCGTGAGTTGAACAACCTCAACAAAGTTAATTTTACCTAACCGAAAACGTTTGATTTTACTGGCATAAAAACAGCATTCGCCCGGGCTTCTGCTATCTTTGATCCTTGAAAAAACACAATGCAACTGGAGTTTGATATAGCCATTATTGGTGCAGGCTGCGCCGGGTGGCAATTGCTGCAGCAATTGAGTTTGCAGGATGATTGGGCCGATTGTAAAGTGCTTTTGCTGGATGATGGCGCAGAAAAACAGCAATCCTGGTGTTTTTGGTCGGCCGGCAACCATCCTTTGCAACATCTGGCAACCAAAAGCTGGCAGCAGCTCAGCTTTCGTTCGGCCGGGTTTTCAACTACGCAAATGGCCGCGCCATATGTGTATCACCATATTCCGGGCAAGGTTTTTTTTGCTTATTTTGAGCAGCAATTTCTCCCCCAAAACCCAAACATTACAGTTGTACAGGCAAAAGTAAACCGGGTGCAAAAATCAGCAAACAGCTTTCTGATCGATACAACCGATCAAAGTTTCCGGGCGAAAACCTGTTACAGCAGCCTGGTTCTGCAGCAAAACAAACAACCCGAACTTTGGCAGCATTTTAAAGGCTGGTATATCGAAACCGAACAGGAAACTTTTGATGACCGTGCCGCTGTGCTGATGGATTATACCGTTCAGTTATATCAGGAGGTGCATTTTATTTACGTGCTGCCGTTTTCTAAAACCCGGGCATTGGTGGAAGCTACTTTTTTTTCTGCGGAGTTGGTCCGGGAGGAAATTTACGAGGAGTTGATAACCGTTTATCTGCAGCAGCACTTTCCGCAAATTTGTTACAAAATCACTTCCGCAGAAACCGGCCGCATACCAATGAGCAAACAAACTTTTGGCCGCTATGGCACGGCCGGGGAAACGCTGATCGGCAAAGCCGCCGGCATGGTTAAAGCCAGCACGGGCTACACTTTTAACCGCATTACAAAAGACAGTGCTTTCCTGGCGAAAAACAGGGCACAAAAACAGCATTTAAGCTCGATGGCTACCCGCGGCCGGTTCAGGTTTTATGACGCTTTGCTGCTGAACATGATCCGGCAATCGCCCCAAATTATCCCAAAAGTTTTTGCCCGGCTTTTTAAAAATAACCGTTTGCCGGTTGTACTTCGGTTTTTGGACGAGCAAACCACGCGGCAACAAGAGGTAAAAATCTTTGCTTCGTTGCCCATCGTCCCGTTTATTAAGCAGGCGATAAAATATATTTTTACTGATCGTGGCAGAAACTGACCCAATCCTTCAAAAAACCAAACTGGTTAATTTTACCGTGCTGACCGGTGTGGTGCTGGTTGCCTGGCAAATGCTGCACCCGATCCCAATGGCGTTTCAATTGACGTTTTTGGTGATTGGCCTGCTGCTTACCGGGATTCCGCATGGCGCTTTGGATCACTTGGTGCAGCAGGAAACAGCCAAACGCCGCGGCAAGCCTTTCAAACTGTTTGTTTTTTTAGGCGGATATTTACTGAACATGCTGCTTTATGCCCTGGCCTGGTATGTTTTCCCTTCCTTCAGCCTGTTTTTTTTTCTGCTGATTTCCTGCTGGCATTTTGGCGAAACTGATATTGAAACCTATCCGCAACAGGTTTTTCTAACCGTAATATTACGTTTTTTATACGGGGTTTTTGTGTTGAGCTGGATTTTACTGGCACACAAAACCGAAGTTGGCCCGGTATTGCTGCACTTAGTCCCTGCGCGTAGTTTGCTTTTTGAACAATGGCTCTGGCTGAGCAGCCACGCTTTTTGGCTGCTGCCATTATCAGGGTTGATACTTTTAGTTTTGCTCCTGTTTACCGGGTTTTACCATAATTATCCGCATTGGTCTAAACTAACGTTGCAACTGCTGGCCATACTTTTATGCACTTATTTTTTGCCTTTGCTGCCGGCATTCGGTTTGTATTTTGCAGGATGGCACGGGCTGGTCACGCTATTCAATATAAAAGGTTTTATCATTGGTGAAAATGCCGCCGCCGATAAAACCTTGTTTAAAATCTGGAAAAGGGCATTGCCTTTCAGCCTGCTTGCCATAACCGGCTTATTGCTGGCCGGTTATCTGCTTCCGCGCTATGCACCTTTGTTTGATCCGTTGCCGCTGCTGTTTGTTTTTTTATCGCTGATTACGCTGCCGCACATGCAGGTAATGCACGGTTTAAACAGCTAAGGGCAAAATTAATCTACCAGGTGTGCATCCATGGTAGCTTCTTCTGCAACCCTTTTTTCGAGTATTTTTTTAGCGGCCAAATAAACTACCACACCAGCACCTACTTTATTTATGACGTCAAAAATGCTAAAGGAAATGTGGATATAATTTAGGTTAAAACCATGAACGGTGGTTAAAACATACCCAATTGGATACACGCCCCAAGTAGTTACGGTTGATAAAGCAAGCCATTTGTAAGCCCTGCGCTCTTCGGGTTGTACGGTATCTTTGTAACGTTTCCAAAAAATCCACAAAATGTACGGAACCACTAAGTACCCAACGGTAGATATGGCTCCCCACATCAGTTTATCACCCACCATAATATGACCGTTGGCACTTAACTGCTGCTCGCCGATATAGCCGGTCAGGATCATAAAAAAATCAGCAAACAACAACCAGAAAATGTTGCTTTTTTCCTGACTTGGCTGAATTTTGAGCATACTTACTGCTTTGATCAGCAGCAATGGCGTGGTAATGCCCCAGTCGATATAGCGTAACTGGCCAATCGCATTGTAAGAATTTCTTAATAATTCGTCTCTTTTTTCCGGATCTGTAAGTTGCGAAAGCTCACGGAGCATTTCATGGTAAAAATGAGCGATCAGCATGTAAGAGATTCCGGCAACGGCCGAAATAATGGCGGTAAGATACCTGGAAGAACGGTGTTCCGGTGCTACGGAAGATTTGCCGAGCCAGGAAAAAATCACACTTCCCAGAAAAGCATAGGCTGCAAAAATCAGGAAAAAATACGTAATCATGGACGACATGCCAACGCTGCTGGCCATTGGGAGAAACGAGTCTGAAAACTGCATGATGGTGAGGATTAGTTTGTTAATGTTTAATTATTGCTTAATTGTTAACAATTAGCACAACAGCGCAAATGTTTCATTGCTTTACAATTAAAATTTATTAAAAAACGGGCAGGTTTTTGTGAAGGGCAAATGATCGGAAATTTTTTAACCGTTATCTTTTTTAAAAAATGATTGTTAAAATGCTTCTTTTACCAGGTAAAATTTTAGGTGGTAAAAGAAGCATGGCAATCATTGCAACTTTAATCAACCCGGGCACTTAGCCAAAAATATTAAAACACCGCTAATTTTCCGGTTCAAACAGCAGCGTAAACATTCCGGCGGGATCAAAAATTTCGTTACTTACCGCTAATAGTTCCTCCGAAGAAACCGCGTTGATTTTCGCAAAAACTTCTTCCAGCGTATCAATCCGCCCGAAATCCATCAAACTTTTGGCCATCGATAAAATCAGGCCTAAACGGTTTTCTTCGCCCAAAGCAATCTGACCGATAAATTTTTGTTTTGCCTGATGTAACTGCAACGCCCCCAGCTTGTTATCGCGCAGTTTTTGCAGTTCTTTTTGAATAAGCTTAATGGCTTTAGGTGCCTTTTCAGGGTCTGTTCCGAAGTAAATCGAAAACAAACCTGTATCCGTCATGGGCGAATAATTGGATTCTACCGTGTAAGCAATACCGTGTTTTTCGCGGATTTCCAGGTTTAATCTCGAACTCATGCCGTTGCCGCCCAACAAATTGTTCAGTAAAAGAAGCATCGTTTTTTGGTCGGTAAAAGAAGCATATGCCCTGCCGCCCATCATGCAGTGCGTTTGCGAAATCGGCTTTTCCATGCGCACAAAATCCGCAGCAACCGTACCTGGCGCGATGCGTTTTTCAGGCTGTTTATTTTCTGGCAAAGCACCAAAATAACGTTCGGCCAGCTTGATGATTTTGCCAAAATCATAACTTCCCGTAACGGCAAAAACCGCCTGGTGCGTATTGTAATTTTGGGCGATAAAAGAAGCAATATCGTTTTTGCCGAGGGAATTTACAGACGTTGCAGTGCCCAAAATATTCCTTCCCAAAGCATGGTTTTTAAAAACCAGCTCTTCAAAATCATCCTGGATAGCTTCTTCCGGCTGATCCTGATACGAGGCGATTTCATCCAAAATCACGCCTTTTTCTTTGTCCATTTCCTCTTGCGGAAAAATGGAATGGAAAAAAATATCTTCCAGCAAATCCATCGCACGCCCTAAATATTCTTTCAAAAACGAAGCATGGACGCAGGTATATTCTTTGGTGGTGTAAGCGTTCAGATCGGCACCAACCACTTCCAATCGGTTTAAAATCTGATTAGTGTTCCGCCTTTCGGTAGCTTTAAACAGCAGATGCTCAATAAAATGCGCCAACCCGTCTTTGCCTTCGGCCTCATCGCGCGAACCGGCGTTGATCATCAAACAGCAATGGGCAATCGTAGAATCTGCGGGGCAATATAAAATCCGGATGCCGTTGGGCAACTGATGCGTTTGGTAATTTGTCATGCTCGGCAGCAAAGATAAGCAATCACGGGCCGAAAGAATTTGAAGAAACAAGCTGCCGATTGCCTAATTTTACCCGATAAAAACAGTATCAGCTATCAACCATGAACTACAAACCATGAACCCAAAAACTACAACAGTTGCCGATAAATCTTTTAAAATGATGATTTCTGCCGAAACCATTGCCGATCGGATCAGGGTTTTGGGCGGGGAAATCAACCGGGATTTTGCAGATAAAAAACCGGTGCTGATCGGTATTTTAAACGGTTGTTTTTTGTTTATGGCCGATCTGGTCAAGCAAATTGATGTGGATTGTGAGATTGCTTTTATGAAAGTTTCCTCTTACCACGGCGGCATGGAAAGCAGTCGCACGATCACGGAAGATTATGATTTGAAAATGGCTGTTTCCGGCCGGCATTTAATTATTGTGGAAGATATTGTGGACACCGGCAACACAATGCGTTTTATTGTTGATAAGCTACAGGCCAAAAAACCGGCTTCGGTAAGTATTGCCACATTGCTTTTTAAACCAGCCGCAATGGAACAAAAGCTTGATCTGCAATATGTTGCCTTCGAGATCGAAAATAAATTTGTAGTTGGTTACGGTTTGGATTACAAAGGTTTGGGGCGAAATCTGAACGCGGTTTATCAGGTGGTTTTGTAAGGAAAAAGTATTGGTAAAAGAAGCATTGGGGTTTTAAAACCCCAATGCTTCTTTTAGCACCTAAATTTTAAGCAACCACGGCCTGTCCGGCCATTTCTTCCAAAACTTCTACAGCTTCATTGATCGTTTTAATACCTTCAAAACTGATGCGCAAACTGTTTTTCACTTCTTTTAAATTACATCTGCGCGGATTATCCTGCACGAATTGCAAAATTTTATGGAAGGAAACGCTCTCAAAATAAGGCGATTGCTGGTTGGCAATAAAATAACCGCGCAGGATGCTCTTTTTAAGGGATACTTTTTCAAATCCGATGGACTTGCCCAGCCATTGCAAACGCACGGTGTTCAGCATATCTTTTACCGGCCGCGGGATTGGGCCAAAACGGTCTTCCAGTTGTTTGGCAAAAGCCTGCAGTTCAGTTTCGTTTTCTAATTTAGAAAGTTCTGTGTAGAGGTTGTAACGTTCGGCAATGCTCGTTACATACTCATCCGGGATCATGATTTCCAAATCCGTGTCAATCTGTGTAAAAGAAACAAACGGACGAGGTTTTTCATCCTGGAAAACACCCTGAAATTCTTCGTCTTTCAGTTCCTGGATCGCTTCGTCCAAAATTTTGTGGTACATTTCAAAGCCAATCTCCGCAATAAAACCGCTTTGTTCTGCGCCAAGCAAATTTCCGCTACCGCGGATATCCAGATCGCGCATCGCCACATTAAAACCGCTGCCCAAATCAGAAAATTCTTCAATCGCGCTCAGGCGTTTCCGCGCTTCGGAAGTTAAGGTTGATAATGGCGGACTTAGCAAATAGCAGAACGCTTTTTTGTTGCTCCGGCCAACGCGTCCGCGCATCTGGTGCAAATCGCTCAAACCGAACATGTGCGCATGGTTAATAATGATCGTGTTGGCGTTCGGAATGTCCAATCCTGCTTCGATGATCGTTGTAGCAACCAAAACATCGTATTCGCCGTTTACAAATTTCAGCATTACATCTTCCAGCGCATCGCCTTCCAATTGTCCATGCGCAATGCCAACGCTGGCTTTAGGCACCAATTTATGGATCATACCGCCTAATTGTGCCAAATCCTGCACACGGTTATGGATGAAAAAAACCTGTCCGCCGCGGTTTACTTCAAATTCTACGGCTTCTTTTATCAGCTTATCGTTAAAAACATGCAATTCTGTAACTACAGGCTGCCGGTTTGGCGGCGGCGTGGAAATAATGGACAAATCGCGCGCGCCCATCAACGAAAAATGTAAAGTCCGCGGAATTGGCGTGGCGGTCAAGGTCAGCGTGTCCACGTTTACACGCATCGTTTTTAGTTTTTCCTTGGTGGAGACACCAAACTTTTGCTCTTCATCGATAATCATCAAACCTAAATCTTTAAACTTCACATCTTTGCTGACCAAACGATGCGTGCCGATCAGAATATCAACTTTTCCATCGGCCACATTTTGCAGCGTATCTTTAATTTGTTTGGATGATTTGAACCGGTTTACATAATCAATATTGCAGGGGAAATCTTTTAAACGATCAGAAAACGTTTTAAAATGCTGTGCGGCCAAAATAGTTGTCGGCACCAAAACGGCCACTTGTTTACTATCCGCAACAGCCTTAAATGCGGCACGAATGGCAACTTCCGTTTTGCCGAAACCAACATCGCCGCAAATTAAACGGTCCATTGGGTGCGGCGATTCCATATCTCGCTTTAAATCTGCCGTCGCTTTTTCCTGATCCGGCGTATCTTCATAGATAAAAGAAGCTTCGAGTTCATTTTGCAAATAGCTATCCGGCGAAAAAGCATTTCCGTGTTGCGTTTTCCGCACGGCGTACAATTTGATCAGATCGCGGGCAATGTCTTTAACTTTTTTTTTTGTGGTTTTTTTGAGCCGGTCCCAGGTATCGGTGCCCAGCTTATTCATTTTAGGCATCGTACCTTCTTTTCCGCTGAACTTGGAAATCCGGTTCAGGGAATTGATGTTGACGTATAGCAAATCGTTGTCCGCATAAATCAACCGGATCATTTCCTGAGATTTGCCGTTCACTTCCACTTTTTCCAGACCGGCATACTTTCCAATTCCGTGGTCGATATGTGTTACATAATCGCCCGGTTTGAGTTCGCGCAGTTCTTTTAAAGTGATTGCCTGCGATTTCTGATAGCCTTTTTTAAGCTTGTATTTATAGTAACGATCGAAAATCTGATGGTCGGTATAACAGGCCAGTTTTTGGTCGCGGTCTACAAAACCTTCACGGATAGAAACAGGGATTGGCGTAAACTTGGCCGTTTTGTCCAAATCCTCGAAAATCGCGTATAAACGTTCAATTTGTTTGGTAGAATCGGTCAGAATCAGGTTTTCGATCTTTTCCGAATCGTTATTTTTGATGTTGTGGATCAGCAGGTTGAAATCTTTATTAAATGATGGCTGCGGCCGGATATCAAAACTAATGGTTTGGTCTGCCTGATAAAAAAACTGCTTGCCAAACTCGATCACACTAAAATCACGCAATTGATCGGCAATCATTTTTTCATTACAAAAACTGTAAACCGGATCGATCCAATCCTGATTTTGGTTTTTCTCGGTTACAGGCAAAGCTTTCCAAAGTTGCGTGGCTTTTTTGTGGCCTTCCTGGATTATATCCAACGTAAATTGTACATCTTTTATCCAAACTGCTGTATCAGCATCAATATATTCCAACAGGGAAATATTGTTTTGGGTAAGAAATTTGGACTGCACGTTCGGCACAATCGTAATGCTTCTTACTTGTTCTACAGATAATTGGCTTTCGATTTCAAAAGTCCGGATCGATTCAATAAAATCACCAAAAAACTCAACACGATAAGGCAAATCATGCGAAAAAGAAAAAATATCCACAATGCCTCCGCGAATGGAAAACTGGCCCGGACTGTACACAAAATCTACGCGTTCAAAATCATATTCGATCAAAAACTCGTTGATAAAATCAATGCTGAGCTTGTTTTGCACGGCAATTTCCAATGTGTTTTTTTCGAGAGAATTGCGGTCGATCACCTTTTCGGCCAAAGCTTCCGGATAAGTAACAATCAGGTTTCCAAATTCCGAAGCATGGTTCAGTTCGTTCAAAACCTCGGCACGTGCCAAAACATGGCTTGCATCGGGCTGTGTAAAATCAAACCCTTTGCGGTAAGACGACGGGAAATGCAGGATTTCTTTGTCCAGCAAATTTTCCAAATCGGCCTGAAAATAACCGGCTTCTTCCTGATCAGGCAAAACGAAAATCAAATGTTTATGCTGCAAAAAATACAGCGCAACGGCCAGAAATGCATCGCTTGAACCAACCAAACCACGCAAATGTATGCGCTGGTTTTTGCCCGAATTTAGCATCTGGGCCAAACTTTTTACGCGGCCATCAGCCTTGTAACGTTCTAATATATCGCGGATATTCAAATTGCTGCAAATATACCAAATAGAAAATCTGGTAAAAAGTGTTTGGTAAAAGTTAAATCTTTCAAACAAATATTTATCTGTTTGTTTTCATACAGCAAGCTAATTTGCTGATACTTCTTTTACATACCTAAATTTTACCTCATGAAAAATGCAATTATTTTTGGAGTCGTTATCGGAATTTTAAGCGGGATATGGATCTGGGCAATGTACGTGCTCGGCCATTCTACTTTTAGTACGGATTCACCTTATGAAGCCACTTCGATATTAATCCCGATCATCGGTTTGTTTTTTGGGGTGAAAAGATACCGCGACGTAGATAAAGCAGGCCATATCACCTTTTTTGAGGGTTTGCAGGAAGGTTTTAAAATCCTTTTTTTCGGCGGGTTTGTGGCCGTGGTTATCGCCATTTTATTTGTTACTTATGTGGCAAAAAGTTCTATTACCGATTTTTCGGGCAAAATTTTTGGTGCTTTGCTGGTCGGCGTAATTTCTGCGCTGGCCGTTGCTTTGCTGCTGATGAAAGGCTCTAAAAGGATAGATCATTAATACTGTTTTTACCGGGTAAATTTTGTTGTTTAATTTCAGCGCATGAAACTGAACGAAATCACAAATTATCTGGAAAGCCTGGCCCCGCTGAGTTATCAGGAAGATTATGACAATTCCGGGCTGATTGTAGGTTATGCCGATCAGGAAATTTCGCAGGCATTGATTTCTCTGGATTGTACAGAAGCAATTGTAGATGAAGCAATTGCAACCGGTTGTAACCTGATCGTCTCGCATCATCCAATTGTTTTTAAAGGCTTAAAAAAATTCAACAGCAAAACTTATGTAGAGCGCGTTGTAGAAAAGGCCATTAAAAACAGCATTGCCATTTATGCCATCCATACTAATTTGGATCATGTAAAAACCGGCGTCAATCAAAAAATTGCAGCTAAATTAGGTTTGCAAAACTGCCGGGTTTTATCGCCCAAAAGCAACCTGCTGAAGAAATTGAGCACGTTTGTACCTATTGCCCAAGCAGATGAAGTTCGGGATGCTTTGTTTGCTGCCGGAGCCGGAAATATCGGCAATTATAGCGAAGTCAGCTTTAACAGTAACGGGACCGGAAGTTTTAGAGCGAATGAAAACGCGGCTCCTTTTAGCGGCGAAATCGGTTTGCGCCACCAGGAACAGGAAGTTAAAATTGAGGTTATTTATCCTCAAAACATTGAAAACAAGCTGCTTGCCAATCTGATTATGGCGCACCCTTATGAAGAAGTTGCTTATGATTTGTACCCGATCACAAATAATTATCCGGAAGTTGGCGCGGGATTGATTGGCGAACTTACTTCTCCGCAGGAAGAACTGGATTTTCTATATCACGTAAAAACCCAAATGCAGGCAGCAGTGGTTCGGCATACTGTTTTTACCGATAAAAAAGTGAAGAAAGTTGCAGTTTGCGGCGGTTCGGGCAGTTTTTTGCTGAAGAATGCCATTGCTGCCGGTGCAGATGTTTTTGTAACGGCTGATTTTAAATACCACGAGTTTTTTGATGCAGAAGGGAAATTAGTGATCGCCGATATCGGACATTTTGAAACTGAGCAGTTTACACAAGAATTATTGGCCGAAATTATTGGCAAAAAATTTCCTAACTTTGCAGTCCGTTTAACAAAAATTAATACAAACCCCGTCAAATATATTATTTAATGGAACAAACAGTAGAGCAGAAGCTGAAAGCTTTATACGAACTACAAACTATCCACACCAAAATAGACCGGATCAGACAGGTTAGAGGCGAATTGCCTATGGAAGTGAGCGATCTGGAAGATGAAGTTGCCGGTTTGGAAACCCGGATCCAAAAAATTAAATACGATTTGGATGATTTGGAAGACAGCGTGGTAACCCGCAAAAACCTGATTAAAGAAGCACAGGCAAACACCAAAAAATATGAAGCACAACTGGCGGAGGTAAAAAATAACCGCGAGTACGATGCTATTTCTAAAGAAATTGAAATCCAAGGACTGGACGTGCAGGTAAGCGAGAAAAAAATCAAAGAAATTGGTTTTGAAATTGCCACCAAAACACAGGTTTACGATAAAGCATTAATTGATTTAGAAGAAAGACGCAAAGATTTTGAAGTCAAAAAAGCTGAATTGGGCACAATCACTGCTGAAACTGAAAAAGAAGAAAACGAACTGACCGGCCAGATCGAAGATGCCAAAAAGAACATTGATGAGCGTTTGCTTTTTGCTTATACCAAGCTGAGGGGCAATGCAAAAAATGGCTTGGCCGTGGTAACTATTTCCCGCGATGCTTGTTCAGGATGCTTTAATGAGATACCGCCGCAACGCCAGGCAGATATCCGCCAGCGTAAAAAAATCATCGTTTGTGAACACTGCGGACGGATTTTGGTTGATGAACAAATGGTTTTAGAAAACGGAGAAGCAGTTGCAACTGTCTAAAATCTGATTTTCAATTAAATAAAAAAAGACACCGGAAAAAGTGTCTTTTTTTATGCCGTAAAAGAAGCATTCCATCAATATTGATACACAATTGCGTTAATATTCATCCCGGCACCAACCGATGCAAACAAGATTTTATCTCCCGGCCTGATGCTTTGGCCTTCCATTTTTCCTTTTAAAATAGAATCCAGCAACGTTGGGATTGTGGCCACAGAACTGTTTCCATGACGCGAAATATTCATCGGCATCAATTCCGGTTTAAACTCCACATCGCCATAAAGCTTAAAAACACGCTGCATAATGGCCGTGTCCATCTTGCCGTTTGCCTGATGGATCAATACTTTTTTTATATCATATAAATTGGTGTTGGCTTTTTCGAGTGCTGTTTTGATTACTTGCGGCACATGAACCAATGCATATTCATACAGTTTCCGGCCATTCATTTTGATGTATAAATCTTTTTCTGCGGATTTTTCCGGATTATAAGAGCTTCCCATCGTCAGTAAATCAGCATAATCCACCGCGTGCGATTGGGTTTTATGCGAAATAATCCCTGCATTTGTATCGGTAACCGCTTCTAAAATTACGGCCCCGGCACCATCAGCATAAATCATGCTATCACGGTCATGCGGGTCTGTAACCCGCGACAAAACTTCGGCCCCAATTACCATAATCCTTTTGGCATCACCGGATTTGAGGTAATAATTAGCCTGTATCATCCCTTCTACCCACCCAGGGCAGCCAAAAGGTAAATCATAAACCACGCAATCCGGGTTTTTGATGTGTAGCTTCTGCTTGATCCGGGCAGCCAGCGTAGGGACTAAATCCACACGGTTATTACCCGCAGAAACATCACCAAAATTATGCGCCACGATAATATAATCCAGCGTTTCACCATCAATCCCGGAACTTTCCAAAGCATCTTTTGCAGCCAGATAACCTAAATCCGAAGTGTTTTGATCCGGGGCTGCATACCGCCGTTCTTCAATTTCGGTAATGCTTTTAAACTGATTTAAAATGACAGGATTGCTTTTGGCAACGCGTTTTCCATCTTTTTCAAAAAACTGATAATCAGCGAAATAATCACTGGTAATGGTTTTTTCCGGCAGATAACTTCCGGTAGCAACAATAACGGAGCGAATAGAATTTGACATGACTTATACTAAATACCAAAATGGTATATGGTATAAATTTAAGCTAAAATATTTATTTTCAAAATAATTTTGTTTGCCGCCCGTGCTTGTTCACAAAATGGCCGAGGTTATATGCAGGCATTTCCCTGCCTTGCAAATACTTTTTGCGGGCCAGGTTAAAAAATTGTTTGATAAAAGAAGCAACATTGCCATCACCGGTTTTGCGGGTTCCCCAACGCGAATCATTTAGTTTTCCTTCGTGGCAGCTTTCTATCTGATGTAAAACTTTTGCTGCTTCTCCCGGAAAAGCTTTGTAGATCCAATCGGTAAAAAGCAAGGCCAGCGAGCCGTTCAAACGCACAATGGTATAAGCCGCATCGCGCGCTCCGCAACCTGCGGCAGCTTTAATAATATCGGTGATTTCGTGACTATTTAAACCCGGAATGATCGGCGCAACCATCACACGTACAGGAACATTTGCATCTGACAGTTTTTTAATGACGTTTAAACGGCCGGCAGCCGTAACCGTACGCGGCTCTAATTTCTGGCGTAAATCTTCGGACAAAGATGTGATGGAAATATTTACATGGATCAGATCAAGTTTGGCCAGTTCTGCAACCAAATCCAGATCACGCAAAATCAAATTATTTTTTGTAATGATGCTTACCGGATGCTTATATTTCAGGAAAACTTCCAGCAGCGAACGGGTAATTCTCAGCTTTTTTTCAATCGGCTGATAACAATCCGTGTTGCCGGAAAGCACGATGGTTGCCGGTTCATAATTTTTTTTGTTAAGATAGATTTCCAGCAGTTGTGCCGCATTGTGCTTGACAATGATCTTTCGCTCAAAATCCAAACCGGCACTAAAACCATAATATTCGTGCGCATTTCGGGCATAACAATAAATGCAGCCGTGTTCGCAGCCCTGATATGGGTTGATGGAATAATTGAAGGATTGATCCGGACTGTTGGATTCAGTAACGATCTTTTTTGGCGTCTCGTTAAAAAACTGCGTTTTCGAGTTTTCCAGGAAAGGTTCGTCCAAACCTTCTTCAAATTCAGTTACATATTTGTTTTGAAGGAATTTATTGTGCGTATTTAGTTGTGCACCTCTGCCTTTAAAATAATTTTCCTGCTGATCCATTGCGCAAATTTGCTAAAAATAATAGCAATCTGCATTTTTTCAACAAAAAAAAGGTGCTAAAAACAGCATGGATTTTCAACATGATGCTTCTTTTATGCACTAAAAATCAATGAAGAAAACAAACAGGTTTTTTTAAATCAACACCAAAAAAAGATACTAAAAACAGTATGGATTTGCGGAACGATGCTTCTTTTATGCCCTAAAAATCAATAAAAAAACAAACAGGTTTTTTAAATCGACACCAAAAAAAGGTGCTAAAAACAGTATTAATTTGCGGAACGATGCTTCTTTTATGCCTGCAAATCATCCAGCAGAAACACAAAAAGCTCTTTTGGGCCATGAGCCCCTAAAACCAGTGTTTTTTCTATATCCGCGGTTCTGCTTGGGCCGGTTATGGTAGAGATCAGCGAAGGCAAATTGTTTTTGTATTTGTTTTTGAGGAGTTTGAAGCCATCCTTTAAATCCAATACCAATTGCGAAGTATAAGCCAGCACAATATGTTGATGCGGATAAATGCTTAACCTGCGGCCGGCCGCATTGCCGTTGGTTGCTAAGATACTGCCATTTCTGGCGATCAACGCATCGCAAAGGGTTAAGCCTACTTCGGCCTGTTCAAAATCTTTATCAGTTTCAAAATATGGATATTCGTAGGTTTGGAGGATGTTTTGAAGATAGCTTTCCCAGCAATATATTTTATGCCAGTTGCGTTGTTCGGCCAAAGTCAGCAGGTTTTCGATAAACTGAATTTCATCTTCGCAAAAAATAAACTGACCTGCTACAGCTGTAAACTGCTCGGCAAACATCAGTTCCAGTAAATCTTCCTGCGGCGGATAAAGCGGCAAATCTTCCAGTTGCGGATACGGGTTGTCGCGCTTTTCCAGCAAAGCCTTACGGATTTTTTTCAGCAACTGCTCTTTTGGTGTCGTATCTTTCATTTCAACACAAAAGCCACTATGCATGTACATAGTGGCTTAAAAATTATTTAATAACGATTAATCTTTTTTGGCATTGGCTTCTTTTTCTTCAGGATTGCGTTCGAAAGTCCCGGAATGATCGCCAACGCCTTCATGTACTAAGTTTTGCTCTACCGGTGCCAAATTTCCGGATGGGTCATCACCATTTACAAATTCATCATAAGTAGTGCGGTTATCAAACGGACGTTTTCCTAAAATCTCTTCCAAGTCAGATTGAAACAGGATTTCTTTTTCCAGTAATTTGTTGGCCAATTTATCCAAACCTTCGCGTTTATCTGTCAATAACTGCTTGGTACGCTCGTAGATTGACCCGATTAAGTTACGCACTTCGGTATCGATCAATTCGGAGGTTTTATCAGAATAAGGTTTGTTAAACTGATATTCTCCTTGCGTATCGTTAAAAGAAACGTTGCCAACTTTCTCGTTCATCCCATAAATACTCACCATTGCGTAAGCCAGTTTGGTAATACGTTCCAAATCATTTTGTGCACCGGTTGAAATTTTATTAAAAACGATGTCTTCTGCCACGCGGCCGCCCATTGTCATACATAAACCGTCAACCAATTGCTCGGTAGTGTATAAAAACTGTTCTTTAGGCAAATATTGTGCATAACCCAAAGCGGCAACACCACGCGGAACAATCGAAACCTTGACCAACGGATCGGCATGTTCTAAAAACCAACCGGCAATAGCATGGCCAGCTTCGTGGAAAGCAACAATCCGTTTTTCCTCCGGGGAAATGATCTTGTTTTTCTTTTCCAAACCGCCAATTACACGGTCAACTGCGTCCTGAAAATCCTGCATATCAACCGCTTCCTTATTTTTACGGGCGGCAATTAAAGCGGCCTCGTTACAAACATTGGCAATTTCGGCACCGGCAAAACCAGGTGTTTGAGCTGATAGCTTTTTGGCATCAACATCAGCTGCTGTTTTTATCGGCTGTAAATGGACTTTAAAAATCTGCTCACGTCCATTCAAATCCGGTTTATCGATAGAAACCTGCCTGTCAAAACGTCCCGGCCGCATTAATGCAGAATCCAAAACATCCGGACGGTTGGTTGCTGCCAGGATAATAATGCCAGAATCTGTACCGAAACCATCCATTTCCACCAACAACTGGTTTAATGTATTTTCCCGCTCATCATTACCGCCAACAATATTGTTTTTGCCACGGGCACGGCCAATTGCATCAATTTCATCAATAAAAATAATGCAGGGCGCTTTATCTTTTGCCTGTTTAAACAGATCACGTACGCGGGAAGCACCAACACCTACAAACATTTCCACAAAATCAGAACCTGAAAGCGAGAAGAAAGGAACCTGTGCTTCACCGGCTACTGCTTTTGCAAGCAAAGTTTTGCCTGTTCCCGGTGCACCGATCAATAATGCACCCTTTGGGATTTTACCTCCCAGATTAGTGTATTTTTTAGGGTTTTTTAGAAAATCCACGATTTCCATCACCTCTTGTTTGGCTTCTTCCAAACCGGCCACATCATTAAAAGTAACGCTCACCTGTGATTCTTTGTCAAACAAGGTTGCTTTGGATTTCCCGATGTTAAAAATCTGTCCGCCCGGGCCACCGCCTGCACCGCCGCCCATCCGGCGCATAATCAGCATCCACATACCGGCAAATAAGGCTACCATAATAATGGTTTGAACCAGCCAGCTGGAAAAAATACTTTCGTGCTGCTCGTAGGTGGGCTGTACTTTTTCTGCGTCCGGAACATCTTTTTGCGCACCCAGCACAGATTGTTTCAAACTTTCGTAAGAAGCATCAGTAAAGTAGTACTGCGCATTATCATTGGCCATGTTAAACGAGCGTTTTTCGCGCACATTAGCATATTGCGGTTTGCTAAGGCTATCTTTTTTAATATAAACTTCGGCAACCACCAAATCACCATTTTTATAGGCAACAATTTTATCAACATCACCTTTTTTAAGCATGGTACTTTCAAAAGTTTGAAAGTTTACCAGTGTACCGCCACTTCCGCCAAAAAAGTAAGGCACCACCAGCAAACCGATCACGGCGATGGCATAAATCCACATAAAATTAAACTTAGGTGGTTTTGGTGTTGTTTTTTTATTAGGTATCCGACGGATATTTTTCTGATTTTCAGCGTTTTTTTCTTTCATTTCTACAAACACATATTATACACGTACGCAACAGGATCTAACATTTTAAGCACTTTTATAAGATTTAAACTCGGCATCGCCCCACAATTCTTCTATCCCGTAAAACTCGCGTTTATCTGTTTTAAATATGTGTACCACAACGTCAACATAATCTAATAAAATCCACTCACCATATTCAAAGCCTTCTTTCCTCCAGGGATCTTGTTTTAAAGCTTTGTAAACTTCATCTTCCACACTTCCGGCAATTGCCCTCACTTGGGTAGTGGATTCTGCATGGCATATCACAAAATAATCTGACACTGAACTGCGGATATTTCTGAGGTCTAATCTAACAATATCATTGCCTTTTTTCTCTTGTATCCCATTGATAATGATTTCCGATATTAAGGCCGATTCTAATTTATTCTTGTTTATTACCATTAAAAAAACTTAGTTTTGAGCCACATTCACATACGTTTTTTTCTACTTTGCAAAATAACATATTTTCGGGGGCATTTGTTGGACAAAATATTCTAACGTATAAGGAGATAACTTCCACTAATGACCTGATGAAAGAGTTAATGGCAAAATCTACGCCATTGCCTGAAGGTACGGTCATTATGGCAGACCATCAAACCGCCGGCAAAGGGCAGCAGCAAAGTGGCTGGCATGGTCAGGCGGGCAAAAACCTCACCTTTAGTTTGCTTTTGTTTCCTGATTTTTTAATTGCCGACCAGTCTTTTTCTCTTTTGTGTGCAATAAGTTTAGGGGTGATTAAAGCCCTGCAACTTATTTTAGGGGATAAAACCCGCATCAAGTGGCCCAATGATATTTATTATGGTCAAAAAAAATTGGGCGGTATCTTGATAGAAAATTTACTGGCTAAAAGAAGCATTAAACAATCGGTTGTGGGTATCGGCATCAATATCAATCAGGAAAGTTTTCCGGATGATTTGCCCAACCCGATTTCGATCTGGCAGGTTTTATACAAAAAAAGTGTGCTAAAAGAAGTATTGTTACAAATTTGCGCCAGTATAGAATTTTATTATCTGAAGTTAAAAGCTGGAGAATTTGACGATGTAAAGCAGGAATATCTGCAAAATCTGTACGGTTTGGGGCAGGAGATTTGGTTTCAAACTAAAGAAAAAACTTTCATCGGAAAAATATCAACAGTAAACCATTTGGGCAAACTTGGTATCCAACAAGAAAACGAAACTGAATTTTTTGACCTGAAAGAAGTCAAATTTTTATTTAATCAACCATGAAAAAATTAACACTGTTTTTAGCCGTATCTTTTTTGAGCACCGGCTTGTTTGCCCAAATTTTAAAGCCGGTAAAATGGTCATATGCGGCCAAAAGAATCAGTAAAACCGAAGCTGTTTTATTGCTTAAAGCCACTATTGATAACGGCTGGCACATTTACTCAACCCGACAAAAAGAAGGCGGACCGGTAAAAACCGAATTTACGTTTACGCCATCAAAAGATTATGCTTTAATTGGCATAGTGGCCGAACCTAAACCGGTTACCAAATTTGAAAATGCATTTAAAATGAATGTGCTTTATTTTGAAAAAAGTGCCGTTTTTCAGCAAAAAATCAAACTGAATAAAGACCAAACCAACATTAAAGGCAAGATAGAGTTTATGGTTTGTAACGATAAACAATGCCTGCCGCCAGATGATTTTGAATTTAACATTCCGGTTAAGTAAGTAGCTGAGGATCAAGATTTAGCAATGAGTACATCTATAGAAAATATTGGCCTGTTCACCTCTGGCGGTGATGCGCCAGGCATGAATGCAGCCATCAGGGCGGTAGTGCGCACGGCTTTGTATTACAACATCCAGGTTACGGGCATCCGGCGCGGATATGAAGGCATGATCAACGGCGAAATGTCTTTGATGGACCGCCGCTCGGTGGCCAATATTGTGCAGCGCGGCGGTACAATCCTGAAAACCGGCCGGAGCGAGCAGTTTATGACGCCCGAAGGACGGAAATTAGCTTACGAGCAGCTGCAAAAAAATAAAGTGGATGCTTTGGTTGCCGTTGGTGGTGATGGCACTTTTAAAGGTGCACAGCTTTTTGGTAAAGAATTTAACATACCGATTGTTGGCCTTCCGGGCACGATTGACAATGATTTATTCGGGACAGATTTTACCATCGGCTATGATACGGCCATCAATACGGTAGTAAATGCAGTAGATAGAATACGCGATACGGCCGAATCACACGATCGTTTGTTTATTATAGAAGTGATGGGCAAAGATGGCGGCATGATTGCTTTGCGCACGGGCATTGCAACCGGCTCGGAAGCAGTTTTGATCCCGGATTCTACCAGCGATATCAATGCTGTTTTTGCACGGTTAGAGCGGGACCGTCGGCACAAATCTTCTAAAATAATTATTGTGGCCGAAGCAGACGAAGAATCAGGTGCTGCATTTGATATTGGCGATCAGATCAAAGAAAAATACCCTAATTACGATACGCGGGTTTCTGTTTTAGGCCATATCCAGCGTGGCGGTACGCCAACCTGCATGGACCGGGTTTTGGCCAGCCGCGTAGGTGTTGCCGCAGTAGAAGCACTGCTGGATGGCCATCGTAATGAGATGATCGGCGTAATTCATAATGACATCAGTTACATCGATTTTAGCCGTGCCATCAAGCATAATACCGAACTCAACCCCAAACTGTTAAAGATCGTAGAAATTCTTTCTCTATAAATTTCAGGCGATAAAAGAAGTAGCGTCAGCTCTGTCCGAAGGAAAAGGATTTTATACTTCTCTTACCGGCTTAATTTTTAAAGCAACTTGGCGGCTACTTCTTCCCAGGTATCAACACGTTCAAATTCGGTTATTAATTTGTTATGGGGCGAAGTGAACAGCAGCGGCCGGCCATTAAAAGCAGTGAAATTACGGCTGCGGTCATCAATCATGATGTCCACGTTTACAATTTTCAACCCGCAAAAAATAGTGCGCTGCCAGGGGATAAATGGAAAATGATCAGCCAGCCAGTCCACTTTATCTTCCAGCGAGTTACGGAACTCCATTGCGGCAGAAACAATGAAAACGTCATATTTTTCACTCAGTTCTTTCACCACGCGCTGGCTGTCTTTAATTACTTCCAAATCGCGGAAAAAACCTTTTTCATAAATGTGTTTCCTAAAGTCTCCGGAAATATGATCTGGCAAAATGGCATAAAATTCTTCGCCATCCTGCTGCTGCCGTAATGCTTCTTTTGGGTGGTTTTTTTTGTACAGGGCCTCAAATTTAGCAATTACATCGGCCAGCACTTCGTCCATATCAATGGCAATACGTTGTTTTTCCATTTTAATCAGGTTTTTGCAAAATAAATTAATTTTTTCAAGAAGCTGTTCAAAACCGTTGGACTTATTGGCCATACTTCTTTTATCAACTAAAATATGGTGGTTTTTTTAATTATCGGTAAACGGAAAATATCAAATTTACAGGTATAAAAGAAGCTTGTAAATAGCTCACATAAAAATTCAGCCAGCTTCCAAACTCAAAAAAACAAACTTAAAATTGATTTTAAGCTGATTTATTGGTGATTAGATAAAAATTTTAAATATTTTTCCTAATTTTGCAGCCCCGCAACAAAAAGTTCCGGGGAATATGTTGAATACATAAAAACAAAAAAATGGCAACTAAAATCAGATTACAAAGACACGGTAAAAAAGGCAAAGCTTTTTATTACATCGTAGTGGCAGATGCCCGCGCCCCGCGTGATGGCCGTTTCATTGAGCGTTTGGGCTCTTACAACCCAAACACAAACCCGGCAACAATCAATATTGATTTTGATAAAACGCTGGATTGGGTAACCACAGGCGCACAACCAACCGATACCTGCCGTGCAATTTTGGGTTATAAAGGCGTAATGTACAAAAAACACTTGCAGGGCGGTGTTAAAAAAGGTGCTTTAACGCAAGAACAGGCCGATGCAAAATTTGCAGAATGGACTGAACAAAAAGAAAATAAAATAAGCGGTAAAACAACCTCTTTATCAACCGCAAAAAGCGACGCACGCAAAACTGCTTTAGCTGCAGAAGCGAAGAAAAATGCTGACCGTGCCGCTGCAATTGTTGCCAAAAATACTCCGCCAGTTGCAGAACCGGTAGCTGAAGAAACAACGGAAGAAACTACTCCTGCTGAATAATCAGCATAAATAACAACATTGCGTATAGCGAAGCTTTGAAATAAAGCTTCGCTATACTTGTTTTAAGCCCTTTTTTAAGATGACGACAGAGGATTGCTTCCGTTTGGGGACCGTAACCAAAACCCGCGGGTTAAAAGGCGAACTACAGGTTTATATTGATTTTGAAGAACCGGAAAAACTCAAATTTAAAAGCCTTTTTTTAGAAATTGGCGGAAAATTGGTCCCGTACTTTGTCACGCTGTTTAAATTACCGATGAAAAACGTGGCTTATCTGCAACTGGAAGACGTTGATACGATAGAAAAAGCATCTTTATTAATTAAAAAAGACGTTTTCCTGCTCAATAAAATCAAACCTAAAAAGAAAAAAAACGAATTTGGGCTGAAGGATCTGCTGCACTTTATTGCGGTGGACGAAAATGAAGGCGAACTGGGCGAAATCATTGATATTCAGGAATATCCGCAGCAGTTTATCGCTACCGTTCCGTATAAAAACCGGGAAGTGCTTTTTCCGCTCAATCAAAACATCATTAAAAATATTGATGTGGCAAAAGGAGTGGTGCTGGTGGACCTGCCCGAAGGTTTATTGGATATTTATTTGGATTAACCGCTCCTAAAATTAGGCAATACTGTTTTTATCAGTCAAATTTTAGGGTGATAAAAACAGCATCCTAAAAAACGCATTACGTAAAATCACGTTAATATTTGCGTGGAAACGCCAAGCTGATTGCGTACAAGCAACCTTTCTGTACTTTATAACTACCTGTAATTTAGCATTTAAAGAAAAGGTAGTATCCGAAAAACCTGAAACGAGTAGGAAAAACGCTAAAAATTTAAAGCGATGTTAAGTACAGAAACCAAGGATCCGATGACGATCGATGAACTCAAAAAATTATCTCCGGTAAAAGCAACTTCCGCAGAAAACCTGTTGAACACAGGAACAAATTTTGACCAGGAACCGCAAACAGAAGTGATTGACGGCCGCCGCTATCCAAAAGGAATGGTAGCGGTTGGTTTAAAGGCCGGAGATAAGTTTGCGCTGGCCAACGTTACAGAAACCGATCATTTTTACCCTACTTTCAGCGATTTGGATTATTTCCCGAAGCCTGAACCCAAGAAATTGCAGAAACCTCGGTTTATCGGGCAAAATGCTGCATTGCCCGGCGATATTTTGAAAACAATTTTCGGCACGGATGATCGCAAAGTTTATTATTCTACTGCTTACCCGTGGCGTTGTGTAGGCCGTGTAGAAACGGCTTTAGGTTTCGGCAGCGGTGTGATGATTGGCCCGCGCCACCTGCTCACCTGCTCGCATATTATTGATTGGCAGGCAAATAACCAAACCGGCTGGTTAAAATTTACACCGATGTATTACAATGGCAGCGCGCCTTATGGTGTTGCAAACGGCATCCGCACTTATTACATGTTTAAAGTAAGCGGCCCAACCATTGATGGCACCGAAGCAAAATTTGATTATACGGTTGTGGTTTTGGATAAGCCGCTGGGCAATAGTACCGGTTGGATGGGTTCAAAATCTTATACCGATAATTGGGACGGACAACAAGTTTGGACCCACGCCGGCTATCCTGCAGATTTGACCGGCACACAACGGCCAACCTATCAAACCGGTATTGCTTTGGATGGCGATTCAGGAACTTCTGATGACGCCGAATACATGGCCCACAAGGCGGATGTTTATCCCGGACAAAGCGGTGGCCCTTTTTGGGGATATTGGGCAGGCCAGCCGTATGCAGTTGCCACACAAAGTGCACAAAATGCCAATTACAACACGGCAAGCGGCGGCTCGGATTTGGCTGGTTTGGTTAATAAAGCCAGAACAGAGTTTCCGTAAATACCAAATTTAGGTAGATAAAAGAAGCATTGTTACGTTGATGCTTCTTTTATCATATAAAATTTATCCTGCCCAACCTTCGCGGTCCAAACTTCTAAACTGTATCGCTTCTGCCAAATGCTCAATCTGGATGTCTTCTGTTCCGGCCAAATCAGCAATGGTGCGGGCAACTTTTAAAATCCGGTCGTAAGCGCGGGCACTTAAACCTAATTTTTCCATTGCCTTTTTTAGCAGGATTTGTCCTGTTTCGCTGATTTTACAAACCTGGCGCACCATTTTGGATTCCATTTGTGCGTTGCAATGTAAATCAGGCTTTTCAGTAAACCTTTTTTGTTGGATTTCCCGCGCTCTGATCACACGTTCGCGGATGGTTTCGCTTTTTTCCGAAACCCGTTCCGAAGAAAGCTCTGTAAAATTTACCGGCGTTACTTCTACATGCAGATCAATCCGATCTAAAAGCGGTCCCGAAATTTTACTCAAATATTTTTGTACGATGCCCGGCCCGCATACACATTCACGATCTGGATGATTGTAGTAACCGCAGGGGCAAGGGTTCATGGAAGCGACCAGCATAAAACTCGAAGGATAATCTACACTCATTTTCGCGCGGGAAATGGTTACTCGGCGTTCTTCCAGCGGCTGGCGCATCACTTCCAAAACCGTCCGTTTAAATTCCGGCAGTTCATCCAAAAACAAAACACCGTTGTGCGCCAAAGAAATTTCGCCAGGCTGCGGGTTGCCGCCGCCGCCAACCAAAGCCACATCCGAAACCGTATGGTGCGGCGAACGGAACGGCCGTACCGAAACCAGCGCATCCGCTGCAGCCAGTTTCCCGGCAACCGAATGGATTTTGGTGGTTTCCAACGCTTCGGATAAATTTAAAGGCGGCAAAATGGAAGGCAACCGCTTGGCCAGCATGGTTTTACCGGCTCCGGGCGGACCAATTAAAATTGCATTATGACCACCGGCAGCAGCAATTTCCAGCGAACGTTTGATGTTTTCCTGTCCTTTCACATCCGAAAAATCAGCTTCGTACAAACTGATGCTGCGATAAAACTCATCGCGTGTATTTACAATTTCTTCTTCCAGCGGTTTATCTCCGTTTAAAAAATCAACTACTTCAGTAATAGAATTCACTCCAAAAACAGCTAAATTATCTACAATTGCGGCTTCGCGGGCATTTTGTTTGGGCAGGATAAAACCTTTGTAACCTTCTTTTCGTGCCTGAATGGCAATGGGCAGCGCGCCACGAATGGGTTGTAATCCGCCGTCTAACGAAAGTTCGCCCATGATGAGGTACTTATCCAGTTCATCGTGCGAAATTTGCCCGGAAGCCGCCAAAACGCCAATTGCAATCGTCAAATCATACGAAGAACCTTCTTTGCGCACATCGGCCGGAGCCATGTTCACCACGACCTGCTGTTTGGGCATGTGGTAATTGCAGTTTTTTAAAGCAGATTTTACTCGGAAATAACTCTCTTTTATAGCATTATCGGGCAAGCCAACTACATAGTATTTGGTGCCGCCGGTAATGTTTACTTCAACGGTAATTGTGGTGGCTTCGATACCGTAAACAGCACTGCCAAAAGTTTTTACAAGCACAGGAAATGATTTTAAATTTCCTGTAAATTAACTAAAAATTAATATAAGTAGCTTTAGAAGAATTATATTGATAAATCATTCAACCTTATACTCATAAACTGTTCTACCAAGGTTTCCTGAAGCATCAATTCCTTCTATCACTACTCGATAATTTGCTACACTGCCAGCGTTATAGTATTCAAAAAAAGCATTGCCCTCGTTATCAGTAACTACGTTTGGTTTCCAAAAAATTGTCGACCGTAAATCTTCTTTAAAATTTTTTAATTGATTGTAATTGTATTTTGGCGAATAGAATTCTTTTGCTTTATAAAATCCTTTTATAATAATTGGTAATATTCCAGTAGAAGTTTTATTGGTTTTATCTGTTCCAGCAGCTCTTTTAGTTGTTATAATTACCACATCGGCAAATTGTAATTTTTCATCAGAATAAATCGCGCTATTTGCCCCTTTCCGCAGAATTTCAACTGTTTCTACGTCATCGGCAGATAAATCATCCAAGTTACTTTCTCTAACTCCATCAATAATAATAATTGACGGCAAACCTTTTCCGGGTAGATGCGCAAGAATCCTGGTTGACAAAAGTCCACTGATTTTAGAGAACTCTTTAGCATGTATCACAAAATCTGCATTTCCAGCTCCGGCACGGCTTGAAGTATAATAGTGGTTGTCAAACTTTTTTCCAATTATTGTTATTGCTTTCAACTTTATACCATTATTTAACCCAAGTTTTAAATTTTCAATCTGTTGCAGTTTTTTGTTTTCGAGATAGGAAGCCATTAGTTCATTTGTGTTGCTTGGTATCTGATATGTATTATTTACTGTTAAAGGAGGTAAAACTTCTTTATTATATATAAGCCTTGCAAAATTTCTGCCTTTAGCATTTGTAGCGCTCAAAACAAACCGAACACTATCAATAAAATACAAATTGTTGAAACTAAACTCGCCTTTATCATTAGTTAAAGCATTAAGAATTAGTCCGTTTTCTATTGATATCAAAGACACTAAACCTCCTTTCAATGGTTTTCCGGTTAATGTTTTTGCAAACCCGTTTATTTCAAGTCCTGTTTCTGCTGTAAAAGCTAAAGGCGGCAGCTTATCCTCCAACAGTTGCTTCCAAGTGAACCGGCGATAACCATGGGTAAGCATCAATACATCTAAATCTTTTCGGGCCTCTTCTGTATTGCTAAAGTATTGTCCTGGTTTTTCTATATTGCCTTTAAGATCTGAAGTTAGGAGTAAATAGGTTAAGATATTTTGTCCGGTACTATCTGTCAAAGGCACTTTACCCTCATCAGTTACTGAAACTGAAAAATGACCAACTACCGGAATAACTGTTGCGTTTGTTGCTTTTAAGTTTATTAAAACTTTTTCGTGTTTGCCATATACTGTTTTTTGGTTAATTACAGAAAGCTTTAACAGGTCTGGGTTTTGAACGAATACTAAACGTTCACTCAAAGGTTCGCCAGTTTCTGAAAATAATGTGATTTGCATTACGCCAGAATGTAAATACTGTTTTTGCACATCAAATTTAACTGTCGTACTATCCAATCCGCCCTTTACTGTAACCGCTTTGCCCCCTTCAAGGATCAGCAAAAAGAACTTTTTATTTTTGTTGTCCCGATAATAGCTTTTACTGCTGTTGATCGCTACCGTAAACTTCGCCGTGGAATCTATGACTGCAAGGCTTACAGACCTTTCTGGTACTTTAGGAAGATCACTTATATTCCGGCTACCATCAGCATAAACAATATTTGCTTTATAAAAAGTCCCCTCTTCTACATTCATGTTAAAAAAACCCATACCCAAAGGGTTTGATTTGAACGATGTAATCTGCTTGTTCTTATCAGTTATCGTTCCTTTTACTTCAATTCCTTTACCTTCTTTATCCAAAGCCTTAAAAGCTACTTTACAATGAACCCCACTTACCAATTCTCCGCCTTCTGGCAAAAATTGTATGTCGTTTTGGCTATTAACTTTTTTTGTTGAAGTACTTTTTGTCTCATTTGGAACATTTGCTGCACCAATATTGCCTATTGGTATTGTTTGGTCAAAAAATACTTCCTCACCCTCATTTCGCATCCAACGGGTAAAAGCCCTTATACGATAATTTCCCATGGATAAAGAATCAGGCAAGGTAATATCTCCCCAAGTGATACCACCAGTAAGCGGTAGTTTTATGACCTTATTTATTTTATTATTGGCATCAATTAACTCGATATTGATGACACTGCTCTTAGTGCTTAACAAATGTTCTTGCCCAAGAGTAACATAAACTTTAAAATAAATTGTGTCCCCTGCTGCATAATAAGGCTTATCAAATTGTAGATAAGCTTTTTCTGTAGGAAAATTTGTGTTAAAGGATTTTACTTTTGAAAGGATATTTTTTATAACTGAATCTTGCTGACATTGCCCAGTTAAAGGGAACAAAAACACCAATTGTAAAAGGCAAAAAAATATTTTTCCCACAATATTTTTATCAATAGGTTTCAATAGTAAATATATGGATTGCTTTGCTTTTAGTATGGTTTAAAACGCACGATCATGAAAAACAAATACATTGAAAAGCCAATGCTTCTTTTACCACATAAAAAAGCCGGAACTTTCGTCCCGGCTTTCTATTTTTTATCTGCCTTGTCTTGGCATGTTCTTCATCATTTTGGCCATTTGTGCCGGATTGGAAAACTGCTTCATCATTTTCCGCATATCGTCAAACTGTTTGATCAAACGGTTTACTTCTGCCAGTTCGTTGCCCGAACCTTTTGCAATGCGCATTCTTCGACTTTGGTTGATGATGTCCGGGTTTTCTTTTTCTTTCGGCGTCATGGATTGGATAATGGCTTCGATGGATTTAAAAGCATCATCCTGGATATCAATATCTTTCATCGCTTTTCCAACCCCGGGGATCATGCCCATCAGATCTTTCATGTTGCCCATTTTTTTGATCTGCTGTATCTGGCCAAAAAAATCATTAAAATCAAATTTATTTTTGCGGATTTTCTTTTGAAGTTCGGCGGCTTCTTTCTCATCAAATTGTTGCTGCGCACGTTCAACCAGCGAAATTACATCGCCCATTCCTAAAATCCGGGACGACATCCTGTCCGGGTGGAAAACATCCAGTGCTTCCATTTTTTCGCCGGTACCGATAAATTTGATTGGTTTGTTGACTACAGATTTGATGGACAAAGCCGCACCGCCGCGTGTATCACCATCTAATTTCGTTAAAACAGCTCCGGTAAAATCCAAACGGTCATTGAAAACTTTGGCCGTGTTTACCGCATCCTGGCCAGTCATGGCATCTACCACAAACAAAATTTCGTGCGGGTTCAATGCTTTTTTTACCTGCTCAATTTCCACCATCATGGCCTCATCAATAGCCAAACGGCCGGCGGTATCCACAATTAAAATATTATTTCCGTTTTGTTTTGCCTGAGCCAAGCCTTCCAAAGCAATTGCAACCGGATCTTTGGATTCTAAATTAGCGTAAACCGGCACGCCAATCTGCTCGCCCAAAACCTTGAGCTGCTCAATTGCAGCCGGGCGATAAACATCACCGGCAACCAGCAAAGGCTTTTTGTTTTTTTGAGTTTTGAGGAAGTTGGCCAGTTTTCCGGAGAACGTAGTTTTACCGGCACCGTTCAGTCCGGCAATTAAAATAACGGTTGGGTTGCCCTGAAAAGTGAGTTCTTCCGTGGTTCCACCCATTAATTTAGTCAACTCATCGCCCATGATTTTGGTGAGCAGCTGGCCGGGGGAAATTGAAGTCAGCACGTTTTCGCCTAAAGCTTTTTGGCGCACTTCATCGGTAAAAGCTTTGGCCGTTTTATAATTTACGTCGGCATCCAGCAAAGCTTTGCGGATTTCTTTCATGGTTTCGGCCACGTTGATTTCCGTGATCAAACCTTGTCCTTTTAAAACCTTGAATGCGCGGTCGAGTTTATCCGAAAGATTATCAAACATCTTTTTAAATCATTAAAAAACAAAACACAAAGTTATGATTTTGAAGCTAAAAAATTTACCCGCATAGCGTTTTAACGATGCTTCTTTTATCGGGTAAAAACCAGCCAAAAACTATCGGTAATAAGGGAATTTATAGGTGATGCCCAACGCCAAACTCTGGTAAGCCTGTACGCGTTTTGAAGTGTTTGGATCATAAAGCAATGTACCGATTATGCTAACGTTTACCAGCCGGTTTACTTTGGCGGTAAGCGTGCCATCGATACGGTGCGTCATGTTTAACGGTGTATCATAAGGGATAAAAATTAAGTAACGGGCTTTTAAATTGACGTTTTTGGCGATGTCTTTATCAAAGTTGGAAACGATTTGGAAAGCCAGCTGGTTTAACACATGCCTGCCGTATCTAACACCATAAACGGTTGCCGTATCGCTTGGGTAAACAGAATTACTGAGCACAAAGGTTTGCCGCGCCGTACCTGTACCGAAACGCATACTGAAATAGGTTACCGGTTTATACTCAAAACCGATGGACTCGGTAAGGTAACCGGGCGCCATAAACCTGGAAATGAGTACCGGCCGAACGTTTATATCGTTAGAATAAGTAAACCCGTCATCAAACTGAGACTCAAAACTAAGCGAGCCGTAAAAATCCCAGTGCTTTGAAAAATTGATGGAAACTTTATTGTCCCAAAAAATGCGGTCGTTGGTTTTGCGTTGTACCTGGCCCTGGTTTTTTACTTTTCCGTAGAGCAAAATCAGTTCCGAAGTAAAATCCTTGCCATCTTTATTATACTCGGTTTTATAATCAAAATTTGTTCCAACAGCGATAGAACTTACGCCGCCCGCACTCCAGTTGTTGCTAAAGGCAGATTGATTGAGGTTGAAGCCAAAAAGCACGTTGTTGCGCCAGTAACTTACTTTATAATCCAGGCCCGGGACCGGGATATACTCTGGTTGTAAATTTAACGGTTGTAAATGCACCGGCAAAATATTGCGGCCGGGCTCTATCCGGAAACGGTTTAGCAAATTAGTGTCGATTTTTATCGAATCAAGCCGGATCCTTATAGAATCTTTTCTGAGTGAATCTGTTCTTAACGAATCCCGCATGATAGAATCCCTTACCTGCGCATCGGCAGAATGAAAAAACAGTGATAAAAGAAGTATCAGCCAAAAAGCCGTGAGCTTGTGCATATCAGGCAAAGGAAAGCAAAAATGATTTTTATTTGAAGTGATTTTCAATTTTTCAACCCAAAACTAATGCTATTTTTTAAAATATTTTATCCACGAAAACAGCTTTCTGCGCTTTAAATAATCCGCAAAAGACTCATTGGCATACGCCTCCCGCTCAAAAACAATGTTCATATACGCTTCATGATGACCGTAAGTTAACCGATTGTACAAATAATTTATCAGGTAAAAGAAGTAAAAGGGCAGCACCAGCATTTCCAACTGCTGGCGCAGATGGATGATTTCGTGCCTAATCATCGTTTCATCCTGTTTGGATTTTTTTAGTTTCACCAAAATAAACGGGAACAGTGCCATACCGTTTACTTTAAGCGAAGGAACAACCAGAACCGGATAATTTAACTTCATTTTTCGGGCTGTAAAGGTGGCAGGTAATAAGCAGAAGGATTGCGCCGGAAACGGTTGTAACAGGATTTGACATAAGCGATAAAATCATAATCGTTCAGCAACACAACCATGTTATAATCAGGCCGATAACGGTACATAAAGCTGCTTAATAATTCGCCTTTCAAACCGGTGACAGCACCTACGGCGATGCGGTTAAAACGGGCATCTACGATTTGTTCTTTATAATCCCGGTCTATAATTTCGCGCAGTTTAGCAGCGTTGCGGCCGCGGCGGCTCAGCAGATTGTAAATTGCATCGATCCCGATCCCGGCCCCGTTGCTGCCGGTAGTTATCAAATCTTTGTTGGCCAAAGAACCATAAACCTGGTTAAATTCTTTCTTGTTTTCTTCCAGTTTTTTTTGCGCGCTCAAAGCACTGTCCCTGATCGTTACTTCGCGCAAAACAATGCTGGAGCGTTTTAAATAAACCGGAAGTGTTTGCAAGGTGGTTATCTTAACGGTATCATTAAAATAACCTGTTTTTGAAAAAATCAGTAAATCATTTTCGCGGACAGCAATGTTAAACTCGCCCTTTAAATTGTTGTATGTGTTTGCTTTTGTGCGGAAATTGCTGACTAAAACTTTAGCCACGCGTTCTTTTGTCGCTTGATCAAAAACAATTCCCTGGATCGGTTTTTCCTGCGCACGCAAATCCTCAAAAAGTATTAAAAGGCAAAACCCGCACAGCAAATATTTCAGCATTACAACACAAAACTACTTTACAAACACGAGATTTTGCAGTTCCTTAACAATAATTAACCCAACACCTGTTTAAATTTTATACAAAGGTTTTTATATGCTTCTTTTACCACCTAAATTTTGGTGCTTTTGATGAATGTTTCCGTTAGCAACAATTACAAAAACAAACTTTAGCTGGTAAAAGAAGCATGACAAACTTTATCAGTGGCAATTACACAGGCACCTAATGTGCAATGATGAGCTGCTGGCCAATTTTAATATTGTCTTCGCCCATCCTGTTCAACGCTTTCAGTTCATCTACGCTCAAACCAAAACGTTTGGAAACATTGTAGAGGGTATCGCCTTGTTTTACCTGATAAGTTTTGCTGCTGCCGGTTGCAGGAATGGCCGGTGCCACCACTAATTTGGTTGGCGATGGCGCATGTGCCAAAGTATCTTTAGCCGGTTTACCAATATTTTTATTGATTTGCGTGAGTACGCGGTCTTCCCGTTTGATTTTTTGATAATCGGTTTCGCTCATATCGTACTGATCCAGGTTGTAGCGTTTTATCAAACTGATTATCAGTTGCGGATATTGCGGATTGGTGGCATAACCCGCTGATTTTAAACCGTAAGCCCAGCCTTCGTAATCATTTTTGTTGAGCTCGAACAAAGCTGCATAACGTTTCTTTTTCAAGAATTCGGAATGATCGCGGAAAGAGCTTTCCGGATTATCGTAAACGCGAAAGCAATCATTGATCTTATCGTCGTTTTTAAAGTAAGATTTTCCTTTCCAGTCCGAAGTGCATTTGATACCGAAATGATTGTTGGCCACCACGGCCAGTTCGCCGTTGCCATTACCGGATTCGAGCAAACCCTGCGCCAGCGTTATACTTGCCGGGATACCATAAACGTTCATTTCCTGCACGGCAATGCCTTTAAAACGATCTATATATTGTGGCACACCGCCAAACGTAGCATATTGGGCGATGGCATCCTTGTTGGTTTTCTGGATGGATTTATTGTTTTTTGCCGCCTGATGATTGGTAATTCCGTTTTTCCGGGAACTGCAGGAAGCCAAAATGATCAGCGCACAAAAAAATGCCCGTTTTTTATACATAAAAAAAGTATTACGTGGGCAAATATAAATTGTTTCTGAAAAACAGGGGCGAGAGATTGCTGCTGATTAAAAATATTACTGGCTGTCTTCCGGTTTTTCATCCAACTCATTTAAACTGAATTTTTTAATGAGTGAAAGTACCTGAGACGACCATTTGCTGCTGCTGGCATAACCGCCGCGCTGGATGCCTTTTGCCCAGCTTTTATAATCAAAAGAATCAAATTTTTCTGCCAGATGACTGAATTGTTTCCGTTCAGACATCATCCGGGCAAAATCATCAAATGAAGCCAGAACAGAATCATACGTTTTGTAGGAATGGCGACCTTTCATGCCAAACTGATTGTTGGATTTTCTGGCCAAAGCACTGTTTCCGCTGGCAGATTCGTGCATGGCGATGGCCAAAGTTATGCTCGCCGGGATCCCGTAATCGTGCATAATACTTATGGCAGCATCTTTGTACTTGTCGATGTAAGATTTTGAAGTGTTTTGTGCTTTGGCAACAAAGCCGGACAATAAGAGTAACGGTAAAAATACTTTCTTCATAATTGTTTTTTTCGGATGAACATCAGCCCGTCCCGGATTGGGAGGATCAAATTTTCAACACGTGCATCAGCGGTTGTTTTATCATTAAAATCGCGCAGCAACTGCATATCCTTTTCCTGAAAATTGTCGTCTGTTATTTTACCTTTCCGCAAAATATTATCCACAATTATCAATCCTCCGGAACGGATATTATTGAGTATTAACTCGTAATATTTGTAATTATTGCGTTTATCCGCATCTATAAATGCAATATCGTATATTTTATGCGATAATAAGGGAAAAATATCAAATGTTTCCCCGATAAATAAATTGATTTTATCTGCGTAAGCCGATGCCAAAAAGTTGTTTTTCAGCAAATCTTCCAGTTCAGGATTGATTTCGATCGTATCGATTTCGCCGTTTTCTGCCAGTCCTTCGGCCAGACAAAGGGTGGCGTAACCGGTAAAAGTGCCGATCTCCAAAATGGCTTTGGGTTGGATTAATTTACTGAAAAAACTAAGCACCCTGCCCTGATAATGCCCCGAGATCATGTGTGGCCGCAGCACTTTTAAATGCGTTTCGCGGGCAATTTTTTGAAGGGTTTCCGGCTCCGGCCCGCAGTGGTTTTCGAGATAAGTTTGCAGCAGCCGGTCCAAAATTTCCATCTGGCAAAGATATTCTTTTTAAAATACTGGCCAGCCTGTCTGTTTTTTTGGGCAGATGCTGTTTTTACCGACTGTTTTTTTCGAGGTAAGATTGTAAAATTATTGTTGCAGAAATAGTATCGATTAAAGATTTATCTCGGCGGTCCATTTTTTTCAATCCGCTTTGGGCAATTGCTGCGGAGGCCATTTTGGAAGTAAAACGTTCGTCCATCATCTCTATCGGAACCAGGGGAAAATGCTTTTTCAAAATCGTTATAAAACCTTTGATCATTGGTGCAGCTTGCGAAGGCGAACCGTCCATCTGTTTCGGTTCGCCCACCACAAAAAGTTCCACTACTTCTTTTACCAGGTATTTTTTCAAATATTCTACAATATCTTTCGGGTGGATGGTTTCCAGTCCGGTGGCAATAATCTGCAAAGGATCTGTTACGGCAATGCCAATGCGTTTGGTGCCATAATCAAAGGCCATGATGCGGGGCATACTGTTTTTATCGGGTAAATTTTGGTGTTAAAGCGGAGGCAAATGTATAAATCCCGCATCAAACAAATCAGATAAAAAGTTTTGCGAACGGCAATCTCAATACTAATCCTTAATTTGCATCGATGCAGTTTCAAGAAATAATAGGCCAGGAAGCAACCAAGCAACGTTTAATTGCCACCGTAAAAGAAAACCGGGTTAGCCATGCGCAGCTATTTTTGGGGCCGGAAGGTTCGGGAAGTTTGGCGTTGGCGTTGGCTTATGCGCAATACATTTCCTGCGAAAACAAACAGGAAAATGATTCTTGCGGAGAATGCAGTTCCTGCCGAAAATACCAGAAATTGGTGCACCCGGACCTGCATTTTTCTTATCCGTTTTTTGCCAAGCATAAAGACGATACGGCCTTGATTTTTATTGATCAGTGGCGAAAAGCTTTCCTTAAAAACCCGTATTTAAACCTGGACGAATGGCGCAGTTACCTCGATGCGGCCAACAAACAGGCCAATATCAACATTGCCGAATGCCACCAGATTATCCGTAAGCTGAGTTTTAAACCGTTTGAATCAGAATACAAAATCCTGATTATGTGGCTGCCGGAATATCTTGACAAAGAAGGCAATACGCTATTAAAAATCATTGAAGAACCGGCGCAAAAAACGCTTTTTTTATTAGTTGCAGAATCGCAGGACGATATTTTGAACACGATTTTATCGCGCACGCAATTGGTGAAAATCCCTGCCCTAAAAGATGCAGATGTACAGGAGTTTCTGGAAAAAAACCAGCAATCTGGAGCAGCAGCGGCACAAATTGCTTACCTCAGCAATGGTAATTTAACGGCTGCCATTCATCGGATAAGTGCGGATGACGGCAACTACCACGATCGTTTTGCGCAATGGCTCCGGCTGTGTTTTACCAATGATGGTTTAAAACTGATCGAATTTACTGAACAACTGGCCAAACTCGGCCGGGAAAACCAGAAGAACTTTTTAGAATACGGTTTATGTTTTATCCGCGAATGCGGGATGCTGATTTCGGGTGCCGGTGATCTGGTTCATCTCCCCGAAAAAGAAATGATTGTTGCCCAAAATATGGCCGGCAAAGTGCTGACGATGCCAATGGTGGAAGTGATTACCAGTGAACTGGACAAAGCGCATTACCATGTAGAGCGCAATGCCAACCCCAGAATTTTATTTTTAGACGTATCTTTACAACTTGTGAAGATTTTGAAATTTAAAACGTTCCCGCAAGGGACTCAACATATATTATATTAACATGGGATGTGGAAGTTGTTCTTCAGGCGGCGGTTGTGCGCCTGCAGGCTGCAAAAGTAATGGTGCTTGCCTTACAAACGGTTGCAGCAAATTGGATGTTTACGATTGGCTGTCTAACATGGATATGCCTTCCAGCTATAAACCTTTTCAAATTGTAGAAGTAAAATTTAAAGGATCACGCAAGGATTTTTACCTCAATATTGATAATATTTATTTAGAAAACGGCGAATTGGTGGTTACCGAAACCACTACCGGCGGTTTTGATGTTGGCCACGTATCCATCACCGGCGAACTGGTTCGGATGCAGCTCGTAAAAAAGCATGTAAAAGAAGCAGACGTCACCAAAAAAATCTTTCGGAAAGCTTCGCCGAGTGATGTGGAAAAATGGAAAGCCGCCAAGGAGCAGGAGTGGGAAACGATGCACAAAGCACGAAAATTAGCTTTGGATTTGAACCTTTCCATGAAAATTAGCGATGTGGACTATCAGGGCGATAAAACAAAAGCCACATTTTATTATACGGCGGAGGGAAGGGTGGATTTCAGGGAACTGATCAAAAAAATGGCCGAATCTTTTCGTATCCGGATTGAGATGCGCCAGATTGGGATGCGTCAGGAGGCGAGCCGTTTAGGTGGAATCGGTTCCTGCGGAAGAGAACTTTGCTGTTCTACGTGGCTTACTGATTTTAAAACCGTTTCTACCGCTGCGGCACGTTATCAAAATCTGTCTTTAAACACCTTAAAACTGGCCGGCCAATGCGGCAAATTGAAATGCTGTTTGAACTATGAGTTAGATAGTTACATGGATGCTTTAAAGGATATCCCGGATGATGTGCACATTCTGCGTACCGAAAAAGGCGATGCCCGGCTGCAAAAAACGGATATTTTTAAAAAGCTGATGTGGTTCAGTTATCCGAAGGAAGAAAACTGGGTTGCAGTGCCGATTAAACATGTTAGGGAAATACAAGCCATTAACAAAAGCGGCGAAACTGTGCCGGATTTAGGTGAGAGCAAAGAACCGGAAATAGCCGTAAAAGCGTTTGATTATGAAAACGTTGTTGGCCAGGACAGTTTAACACGTTTAGATGAACGCGCCACCCGCAATAAACGCAATAACAACAACCGTAACCGGACAAAACCTTCCGCAGAAAACGGACAAAAACCGATTGTTCAAAATACAAAAGTTGCCCAAAATATACCGGTAAAAACAGCATCACCAAACCAGGAAGTTTCCGCTGACGCTGCAGTTCCGAGAGAAAGCAGTAACTCAAACCGAAGGAACCACCATCGAAGAAACCGGCCAAACCGCAATCCAAACAATCAAAACAACCCGAATCAGCAAAACAACAACCCTAAGCCAGAATGATCCGCGGGAAGCTTCTTTTAGCAGCTATTTTTATCGGAATGATCTCAATGTTTTCGGCTTGCAATGAGCCGGGCACATTGGTTGATCAGCGTACGGCAATTAACAGTCAAAACTGGTCATATTCCAACAAAATCAAAACGGAGGTTAAGGTAGAAGATACTTCCGTGCCCTATAATGTCTATTTTATTTTGCGCCATTCGGCGGAGTACAAATATTCCAATATCTTTATTTTGATGCACCAAACCTCGCCGGATCATCACACCAAAACTATTCGATACGAATTTAAATTGGCAAATCCTGATGGAGAATGGCTGGGCAACGGTTCGGGCAATTTGTATAGCTACGTGCTTCCTTTATACACTAATTTTCAGTTTCCGGCCAAAGGAAATTATACGTTTACCATTGAGCAAAACATGCGGGACAATCCGTTGCGCGGCGTTTCTGATGTGGGTTTTCGGGCGGAAAGGGCAAAATAGATGCTGTTTTTATCACCTATTTTTTCAATATTTTCATCAACTCAAAATTCAAATACAACTTCTCTTTACCAACCAATTCGCTTTTCAAAAAACCTGCTTTTTCTAAATCATTCAGGTAATTTCCAACCGTTTTTAAGTTTCCCAAACCTGCTTTTTCTAAAAAAAAACGTTTGGTATAAGGCAGTTTAAAAAGCACTTCCATCAAATCTTTTGAATAAACTCTGGGCAATTCTTTGTGTATTTCAGAACCCATTTTAGACATTAGCAACTCTATTTTTGTAATTTGCTGTCTTCCTTTTATCGCCGTTTGTTCTACCATGTCCAGCATGTACATAATCCAGGTTTGCCAGTCGCCTTTTTCAGTAACCATTCTAAGCTTCAAATAATAATCGTTTTTATGATCGATAATGTAATTACTCAAATAAAGTGCAGGCAGTTCCAGCAAACCAACTTGCTTTAAATACAATAACAAAATAATCCTTCCGGTCCTGCCATTTCCATCAGAAAACGGATGTATGGCTTCAAACTGATAGTGGATCAAAGCTAATTTGATGAGCGGATCAATGTTATCTTCTGCATGTATAAAATCTTCTAAATCTTTCAGTTTCCCACGGATAATTTCTTCTCCTTCCGGTGGTGTATAAACTGATTGTCCGTTTGCCGGGTTGGTTAATTTTGTTCCGGGTGTATTTCTTATGCCCGACTGGTTCTTTTTAATTAGCTGCATAATAGAAATAAAGAGATTGGTAGTCAATACCGGCCGCTTTTCCAATTGCTCAAAACCAAACCACAAAGCATCTTTATAATGAATTACTTCTTTTACCGCTGTATTTTCGATATTTCTATCCGTTATGGTTGCTTTAAAAAGTTCATCCTGTGTAGTGATAATGTTTTCTATGGCCGAGCTTGCCTGCGCTTCCTGCAAATAAATTGTATCTATAAATAATGTTGGGTTAGGTAAATTGGTAATCGCACCTTTCAACTCTGACAATGCCCTGCTTGCAGCAATTGTTTTTTTGAGGATTGCAACGGTTTCTATCTCGATAATTGGCGGCAAAGCAGGCAATTCATTGTAAGGTTTTTCGGGATGATAAGCCATTTTGATTATTTACAGACAAGGGCAATTTTTGCCCTTGTTTAATTTTCGAGAGTAAAAATAATACTTTTTTACTCTCGTTGGATTTTGAAAGGTAAATATTACCCTCGTTTATTTTCACCAATTTCTCATACCCTTTCAATTTACTACTTTTGATAAAATTTTTAGTAAATGAACACCATTCTCCTCGTTGCCGTTCTCGTTATTTTGCTGGTTGCTGTTTTTATGCTGATAAAAAGAGCATCGCCCAAAACCAGTTTTTCTGCGGAGGATTTTACGCATTTGCAAGATGAGAATGTTCAGCTAAAAATCAGTTTAGGAAAAGCAGAAGAACGCGCCGCAAACCTGCATCAGGAAAAAGAAAATACCACTTTAATGCTGCGTGAAGAACAAGACCGCTTAATTGCTGATCTGGCTGAAGAACGTGAAAGCCACAACCAAACGAAGCAACAATTGGAAAGAACGAATGCTTTTTTTACCGCACAAAAAGAGCAATTGGAAAATCAAAAAATAGAAGTAGAGCAAACACGCCAGCATTTTCAGCGGGAATTTGAAAACGTGGCGAACAAAATCCTCGACGAAAAAACACAGAAATTTACCGAATCCAACCGCAGCAATATGGATTTGCTGTTGCATCCGCTAAAGGAAAATATCAAAGCTTTTGAAGAAAAAGTGGACAAGGTTTACAAAGATGAATCCAACGAACGTTTTACACTGAAAGGAACAATTGATGAGCTGATCAAGCAGACAAAAATCATCCAGGACGATGCCACAAACCTCACCAAAGCGTTAAAAGGCGATACCAAAATGCAGGGAAACTGGGGCGAAGTAATTTTAGACCGTGTGCTGGAAGCTTCGGGCTTGAAAGAAGGCGAAAGCTATACTAAACAAGGCAAAAACATGAACCTTTTTGATAAAGACGGCAACCGTTTTATGCCGGATGTGATCGTTCATCTGCCGGAAAATAAACATTTGGTTATCGATTCAAAAGTTTCTTTGATTGCTTACGAAAGACTTGTTAATTCAACTTCCGATGAAGAAAAAGCCAGACATATAAAAGCGCATATCGATTCTGTAAAAAGCCATATAACTGGTTTAAGTGCCAAAAGCTACCAGAATTTGTCGGGCTTATCTTCGCCAGAGTTTGTGCTGCTTTTTGTGCCGATAGAATCCTCTTTTTCTATCGCCATTCAGCATGATCTGGAGCTGTTTGATTTCGCCTGGAAAAAACGCGTGGTTTTGGTTACGCCTTCTACTTTGCTGGCCACTTTAAAAACTATTGCTTCCGTGTGGAAACAGGAACAGCAAACCCGAAATGCCATGGACATCGCCACAAAAGCTGGTGCTTTGTACGATAAATTTGTAGGTTTTACAGAAGATATGAAGAAAATTGGCCAAAATATTGATCGAAGCAAAGATGCTTATAATGAAGCTTTTAGCAAACTATCTACCGGAAGCGGAAACTTGGCCAGCCGCGCCGAAACTTTAAGAAAATTAGGTGCTAAAAACAGTAAGCAGCTGGATCAGAAATTGTTGGAAGAGGAATAGGACAAAAAATCAATCAGGCCGTATGGCACCTTTTTTACGAATGGAATTGATTTTGATTTGCGTGAAATTATTGCCGGTACTACAATTAAATTTTGTGTTTAGTAAGTTATAACTAACCGTTACTTGTAAACTGTCCGTTTTTAACAAATTCGGCAAATTTAAAGGGCTAAAAACAGCATTGCTATTATCGATTTTTAACAGCCAGCCGCAACCGTCCGAAGCAACATTTCCTGCATAAAGTACCATTGCAGTAGTTTCTGTGTAGGTAACCGTATCTTGTTTTTTACAACTATTGATGCTGCAGATCAACATCAAAAACCCAATAAAATGCTTTTTCATAAATACCAATCTGTACTTACGTTAAACGCAAAAGCATATTTTTAGATACTTCTTTTATCGGTATATTTTACTGCTGTACATGGATGGCATCAATATAAATTTGCAGATAAGTACCTGAAATACACTGATATTTTGTGTTGAGCAGATGATAGCTCAACCTAATTTTTAAGCTGTCTTTTTTATATAAATCAGGAAGGTTGACGGCATTGTAACTTGTTTTTGAAGTGTTTATTTTCACCACAAAACCACAAAGCCCTGTACTGTCGATCCTGGCGTTGATGTTTTTCTCTGTGCTGACATCACTTTTCCGGCAGCTCAATAGGATAAATATTGGCAGTAAAATCAGCCAGAATACAATTTTGTAATTGGTTTTTATCAGCATTTTGCAATCAAAACAGAAAACAAATTAATTGAAATTATCCTTTAAAAGCATTCCAGCCCTGCGCCGTCAACTGGTGCACATTGCCCGATTTGGAAACCAGATTACAGCCCGCGGCAGCTTCCGTAATGTGGCCGATAACGGTAACATCCGCATTAAATTTGATCTTGTCGTAATCGCTTTGTTTGATGGTAAAAAGGAGTTCGTAATCTTCGCCGCCGCTCAATGCACAAACCGTTGGGTCGAGGCCAAATTCGCGGGCGGTTTCATAAGTCATCGGGTCGATCGGGATTTTTTCTTCATACAAAGAGCAGCCTTTATTGCTTTGTGTGCAAATGTGCAAAATTTCGGAAGCCAAACCGTCGGAAACATCGATCATAGCAGTTGGCTTGATTTTCAAATCTTTTAAAATGGAAATAATATCGCCGCGCGCTTCGGGTTTTAACTGGCGTTCTACAATGTAATCTTTGCCTTCCAAATCCGGCTGGATGTTTGGGTTAGAAAGATAAACCTGTTTCTCGCGTTCCAGCAGTTGCAAACCCACGTAAGCACCGCCCAGATCCCCGGAAACACAAATTAAATCGCCTTCTTCGGCCGTGTTGCGGTAAACCACATCAGCTTCATCGGCATAACCAATACTTGTTACGCTAATCACTAAACCTTGCTTGGAAGCGGAAGTATCGCCGCCGATCAAATCTACTTTGTATTGATCGCAGGCCAGCAAAACGCCCTGATATAATTCTTCTACAGCTTCCAGCGGAAATTTGCTTGAAATCCCCAGCGAAAAAGTGATCTGGCTGGCTGTGCCGTTCATGGCATAAATATCACTCAAATTAACTTGTACTGCTTTAAAACCCAGATGTTTAAGCGGAACATATGCCAGATCAAAATGTACGCCTTCCAGCAATAAATCGGTAGAGATCAGCGTTTTTTTTCCGGCAAAATCCATCACCGCAGCGTCGTCTCCAATTCCTTTTACAGACGTATTATCGAGTAATTTTATATTTTTGGTGAGATGGCTGATCAGGCCAAATTCTCCTAAACTCGCTATCTCTGTTTTTTCTTTGTTATCAAACATTTTTATTTTTTGGTTGATTTAAATGCTTCTTTTATCGCATAAAAATCAGTGAAACTATAATCCTAAACGGGCCGAAATTTCCAACATTCTTTCTATCGGTTTCACTGCTTTTACAATGATGTGTTGCGGAACAAAAATTTCCGGCAACTCGTTTTTCATACATAAATAAAGTTTTTCCAGCGTGTTGCGTTTCATATGCGGACAATCGTTGCAGGCACAGGCATTAGTTGGTGGTGCCGGAATAAATGTTTTTGCCGGATTATCGCGCTGCATCTGGTGCAAAATGCCCGATTCTGTGGCTACAATAAACGCTTGCGCCGGGTTTTTGGTAACATAATTCAGCAATCCGGTGGTCGAACCAATGTAATCCGCCATCTCCAGAATGCTTTCCTCACATTCCGGGTGCGCAATAAATTTTGCGGCTGGATAACGCTCTTTTAATTTAGTGATTTTTTCCCTCGAAAATATTTCGTGCACCATACAGGCACCATTCCATAAAACTAAATTACGGCCGGTTTTTTTAGCTACATATTTGCCTAAATTTCTATCTGGTCCAAAAATAATTCCCTGTTCCGGCGGCAAACTTTCTACAATCTGGATCGCGTTGCTGGAGGTGCAAACAATATCGCTCATCGCCTTCAGTTCTGCTGTACAATTTACATAAGTAATCACCAAATGATCCGGATATTGCGCTTTAAACTTCTTGAACAAATGCGGCGGGCAACTATCTGCCAGCGAACATCCGGCTTTGCTGTCCGGCAATAAAACTTTTTTCTGCGGAGACAAAATTTTAGCCGTTTCGGCCATAAAATGCACGCCCGCAAAAACGATTACGTCGGCATCGGTTTTAGCTGCCTGCTGTGAAAGACCCAAACTATCTCCAATATAATCTGCAATATCCTGAATATCAGCTTCTTGATAATAATGGGCCAGAATAATTGCATTTTTTTCTTTTTTTAATTTTTCTATTTCCGCAAAAAGATCGAGCGACGGATCAATGTATTCGTCTGCAAAACCTTTCACTCGTATTTCTTCAAAAGTATCCATTTTTAACATTTCAATAAAAACAACTTATTCTTTAAAAAATAAAACTATGATTTGTTAGTGTGTTAGTTTCGTTTAAAAATCAGCCTTAAAATATTTGCAAAAGTAGTTGAACAATTGTTATCCACATCGTTTTGAACAAAATGTTTATTTATCGTGCTGATTATGTGCTGTTTTTATCGGCCTAGATTTTTCCTGAAACTTTTTGATGTGCATTTTTTGTGTTATCCACGATGTTGATAGCAATGCCTGAAACGGTGGATAATTGCGTAAGAATAATTCGCGCCAACGAGGTTATCCACAGCTATCCCCACAAAAAAATATTTGTTACATTTCTATCACCGCTAAATTAACATCTTTGCGGCTGTTATAAACAATGTGTTGATTAAGCTGGTTTTAGCCTGAAAATATGATAGGTAAAAATGTTGATTACTTGGTTATCGGATCCGGGATTGCAGGATTGAGTTTTGCACTAAAAGCGGCGCAATATGGTAAGGTTCTGATTGTTACAAAATCCAACGAAGACGAATCTAACACCAAATATGCGCAAGGCGGTGTGGCCGTGGTTGTGGATAAGCAGGAAGATTCGTTTGAAAAACACATTGATGACACGCTGATTGCCGGCGATGGTTTGTGCGATGTGGAAGTGGTTAAGATTGTGGTAGAAGAAGGACCGCCCAGGATTAAAGAAATTATTGATTACGGAACTAACTTTGACAAAACTAACCAGGGCATTTTTGATCTGGCAAAAGAAGGCGGACATTCTGAAAGCCGCGTGCTGCATTATAAAGATATCACCGGTTTTGAGATTGAGCGCGCCCTGCTGGAGCAAATCCACCGGAATGAAAATATCGAAATTTTGACGCATTATTTTGCCATCGATTTGATCACGCAGCATCATTTAGGTGAGTTTGTGGACCGTTCAAGCACGGATATTAAATGTTTTGGTATTTATGCGCTCAACCATTTAACAAACCAAGTTGAAAAAATCCTGTCGAAAATAACCGTTATGGCTTCCGGCGGTGCTGGCCATATTTATTCCATCACCACAAACCCGACCATTGCAACCGGCGACGGCGTGGCGATGGTTTACCGGGCAAAAGGCAAGGTGCGCGATATGGAATTTATCCAGTTTCACCCAACGGCTTTGTACAATCCGGGCGATTATCCTTCATTTTTGATTTCGGAAGCCGTTCGTGGTTTTGGCGGGATTTTGAAACGGCGGAACGGGGAGGAGTTTATGCAGGAATACGATCCGCGGAAATCCCTGGCACCGCGTGATATTGTGGCCCGCGCCATTGATGCGGAAATGAAAAAATCCGGAGATGATTTTGTTTATTTAGATATCCGCCACCGAAGCAAGGATGATTTGCTAGCACATTTCCCGAATATTTATGCCAAATGTTTGTCCATCGGTATTGATATGACGAAGGATCTGATCCCGGTTTCGCCGGCCAGCCATTATATGTGCGGCGGCATAATGGTTGATCATCACGGGCAATCTTCTATACAAAATCTGTATGCCTGCGGCGAATGTTCGTCCACGGGTTTGCATGGTGCCAATCGGCTGGCTTCCAATTCTTTGCTTGAAGCTTTGGTTTTTGCGCACCGGATTTTTGAAGATGCCGTACCAAAAGTCAATACTGTTTTTATCCCGCAAAATGTGCCGGATTGGAATGAGTTTGGCGTTGCGCAACAAAACGAAGATATTTTGGTAACGCACAACATCCGCGAAATGCAAAAAATAATGAACGATTATGTAGGGATTGTGCGCTCGGATTTCCGGTCGGAGCGGGCTTTGCGCCGTTTGCGTTTGCTTTATGAAGAGACGGAAGATTTCTACAAAAAAACCAAGCTTTCGGTCAAGCTTTGCGAGCTGCGGAATTTGATCCAGGTTTCGTATCTCGTTGTAAAATCGGCCATGATTCGTAAAGAAAGCCGCGGTTTGCATTTTACCACGGATTATCCAAATCACGCAAAAGAATTGTACAATACGATTTTATAAAATTTAGGTGGTAAAAGAAGCATTTACAAGAGCGGAAAACGGGATTCGAACCCGCGGCCTTCAGTTTGGGAAACTGATACTCTACCAGCTGAGCTATTTCCGCAGATAAAAATAAATGTCAGCAAAGTTGATGCTTCTTTTACCACTATAAAATTAGTGTTTGTATCTTGTTTTGCAAAATTTTTAAATGCTTCACCATTTTTAGTATGATAAAAGAAGCATCACAATTTGCTGAACTTTAAAGAATAGATTTATGCCGCTAATCCTTCCTGTAAAAGATAAAACCCCTGTAATCGGTAATGATTGTTTTATTGCCGAAAATGCCACAATTGTAGGCGATGTAATTATCGGAAACCAATGTTCTGTGTGGTTTAATACGGTTGTTCGGGGCGATGTCAATTCAATCAGAATCGGCGACCAAACCAATATCCAGGACGGCGTTGTTGTTCATTGTACTTATCAAAAAGCAGCTACCGTTATTGGTCACCATGTTTCTGTTGGCCACAACGCTATTGTGCATGGTTGCACGCTGCACAATTATATTTTGGTTGGCATGGGCGCAATTATTATGGATCATGCCGTTGTAGAGGATTTTTGCATCATTGCGGCCGGTGCCGTTGTTTTAGAGAACACAAAATGCGAGTCCGGGTTTATTTATGCCGGAACGCCCGCCAGAAAAATAAAAGCTGTTTCCGATGCACAAATGCAGCAACTCAAGCAGCTTCCTTTAAATTATATTTTGTATTCGGGCTGGTTTACGGACTTGTAACCAGCTTCGGAACGTCTATCGTTTCGTTCATTTCCCAATTTGCGCGCAGGCTCAGCTCTTTGTTAAAATACCAAATCGGTTCTGGCTGCGTCCGTGTTTTCAAATCGCCGGTGTCCCATTTTCCGTTTTTGTTGAGGTCGTAAATTACGCGCACACGGTATTTCCCTATGGCATAATTACTAAAGGTAATTTTGCCGCTTTTTTGGATCGGTACTGTTTTTATCACGTTTTTTTCGGCAGAAAGCAGTTCTAACAAATAGTTTTTTGTTGGGTCGGGGATATTGACCGCAAACACCATCGAGCCATAATTTTCGTCTGTGTTCAGTTGAAAAGCAACTGTGGTTTTTTTGTTTTTATTTCCGAAAATATCAATAAATGCACCTTCATTTAAAACAACATCATAATGTTTTCCGGTTTTCCAGGGATATTTTAACGTGTAACTGTTCAGTTTTGCGGTATCTTTTTCTAAACTGAACCCATATTTCGGTATCGAGTCTTCATTCAAAACAATCTGCGCTTCATTGGTAGATTCTATGGGGAAGTTAGCCGTTAAAGTCAAACCGGTTTTTGGTTTCAGCAATCCGCCGGCATTGTTGGTAATGCTCAAACTCCGCTTGTAAGTATCGCGTTTTCCCCGTCGCAAAGTCAAAGTGTCCAATGGTTTTCCGGCTGATAAAATGGCTACTTTTACCGAATCAAAACTCATATCACGTAAATAAACCCGGGCAGAATCATCGGTTTTGTTAAATTCTACCACTTTTTGTTTGTCTAAGTTTTCGTTTTGCAAGATGCGGATTTCAGGCTGCGGAATCCCTTTGTTAAAAGAAAAAAACAGCTTTCCGTCCGCATCAATCTTCCGTTCAGCCACCCGAAATTTTTGCGGGACCGCTTTAAACAGTTCCAGCTGAATGCCCGAAGTATCTTTTTTTAAGTTGATGTTTTTAGACAAAATTCCGATCAGTTCGTTGTCATTATCAAATATCCGGTTCGGGCTTGCTTCTTTTAAAGCATAAATTTTATAATTGTTAGCGTGCAGGTTGCTGATCTTGAAATTTCCGGCCGTATCGGTAACGCTATAATAAGAAGGTTTTTTTTTACCAAACAACAGCGAATCTTCTTTTGCCGTGAAAATAAAAACGGTTGCTTCTTTTTCAGGTTCCTGCGTTTCCGAGTTGATCACTTTGCCCGAAATGCTAAGCGAATCAATCTCATTTCCGGTTGTAAAAACATATGTGAAATTTTGAAGGATGTTATTTTCGTTCACATCGCCAATTGCTTTACCAAAACTAAAAACGTAGGTTGTGTTTTTCCGTAATGAATCTTTCAGGCTGATCACCAAACTTTTTTGTTTGATGCGATATTCCGGCTGCTTTTCCTGTGCCGGCGAAACACTGATTTCCTGATACTGATTGTTCAGTTTAAAATATTCATCAAAATTCAGCACAATCTCTTTGGCATCAAAATGCCTGGTTTTATTGGCCGGTGTTGCCGTTAATAATTTAGGCGGAGTTTTATCGCGCGGGCCTCCTTGCGGTTTTTGTATGCTTGCACAACCAAAAGCCAAAATTATAGTGGTAAAAACAGCACTCAGGTGTAAGCAGGGCAGGAGGTTCTTTTTAAAAGCCATTTAAATGCGCTATAATCAAATATTTTTTTGGGGCGAAGATTATCATTCATAAAAATAAATCTCCTTTTATAGCAGATTTATTTTGGGGCAAAAATTGATCAAAAATCCAAAAAATCCGTTATCTGCTGATGTGTACCATCAACACAGAAACATCTGAAGGCGAAACACCGGAAATTCGTGAAGCCTGCCCTAACGTTTTTGGTTTTATTTTGATCAGTTTTTCGCGTGCTTCTTTTGACAGGGAAATTATATCGTTATAGTTGAATGCAGGATTGATTTCGCGGTCTTCCATCTTTTTCATTTTATTTACTATTTCCAGTTCTTTCTCAAAATAAGATTCGTACTTAATTTTGATTTCAGCCTGCTCAATGGTTTCCTTGTCAAACTCAGCCAGAAAATTTTTCAAAACAGGCGATGCTTCTTTTAGCCGGTAAAAATCCATTTGCGGCCTGCCGATAATCGTCGCCATTTTTACATTCTGGCTGATGCTGCTTGTTCCGGCCTCTTCCAAAATTGTATTAACTTCCTCGGGTTTGATCGAGTTGCTTTTAACAAAATTTACAATAGCTGCCGTATTTTGTACTTTATCATCTACCGTTTTCATTCTTTCTGCATCAATCAGGCCTAACTGATAACCAATAGGGGTAAGGCGGATATCTGCATTATCCTGCCGCAACAACAAGCGGTGTTCTGCGCGCGAAGTAAACATGCGGTAAGGTTCTTCCGTTCCTTTCGTAACCAGATCATCAATCAAAACGCCAATATATGATTCTGACCGTTTCATAATCAATGCTTCTTTTGCCACTATATTTTGATGCGCATTGATGCCTGCAATAAAACCCTGGCAGGCGGCTTCTTCGTAGCCTGTTGTGCCATTAATTTGTCCGGCAAAAAACAGGTTGCTAATTATTTTAGTTTCGAGTGTTAATTTTAACTGAGTCGGTGGGAAATAATCGTACTCAATTGCATAACCAGGCCGGAACATTTTTACGTTTTCAAAGCCGGCAATTTGCTTTAATGCTTTGTATTGAACATCTTCTGGTAATGAAGTAGAAAAGCCGTTTACGTAGATCTCTACTGTATTCCAACCTTCGGGTTCAACAAAAATCTGATGCCGGTCGCGTTCAGCAAAACGATTGATTTTGTCTTCAATCGATGGACAATAACGCGGCCCTAAACCTTTAATCCTTCCTGAAAACATCGGTGATTTTTCAAACCCTTCTTTCAAAGTTTCATGAACGTTAGTGTTGGTGTAAGTTATCCAGCAGCAGCGTTGCTCCTGATTTTTTTTAATATTGGTATATGAAAACTCACCGCGGCTTTCATCGCCCCACTGTTCCTCCATTTTAGTATAATCCAAACTTCTGCCATCAACCCGCGGAGGCGTACCGGTTTTCATTCTTCCTGATTCAAAACCTAATCCAACCAATTGTTCGGTAATTCCATGAGCGGCTTTTTCGGCTGTACGGCCGCCGCCAAACTTCTTTTCACCGATATGGATCAATCCATTTAAAAAAGTCCCGTTGGTCAGCACAACTGCTTTGGCTTCAACTTCAATACCGAGAGAAGTTGCCACACCGCATATCTTTTCATTCTTGACAATTAATGCGTTAACCGTGTCCTGCCAAAAATCTACATTCATGTTTTTTTCAAGCATCAAACGCCATTCTTCTGCAAACCGCATTCGGTCAACCTGTGCTCGCGGACTCCACATTGCAGGCCCTTTAGAGCGGTTTAGCATTCGAAACTGAATTGTAGATTTGTCGGTAACAATCCCTGAGCCGCCGCCCATTGCATCAATTTCCCGAACAATCTGTCCTTTTGCCACTCCACCCATAGCCGGGTTGCAGCTCATTTGTGCGATAGTGGCCATGTTCATTGTAATCAGCAAAACCGAGGATCCAAGCTTTCCTGCTGCTGCTGCTGCTTCACAACCTGCATGTCCGCCGCCTACAACAATTAAATCATATTTTTTAAACATAGCGTTTAAATGGTTTCACGTGAAACATTGATTTTATTTTATAAATCTGATAGAGTAAGCCATTTTTCTGTAAGCTGATCTAACTCTTTTTGCAGAGATTGAATATTATTAGATGCAGAGATCAAATCTTCCGTTTTAGTTTCCTTATGGTTCAAAACCAAATTCAAATCACTAATAGATTTTTCCAAAGTGGCAATGTTGGCTTCAAGATCGGTTAGTTCTTTATCCTGCTTAAAGCTGTTTTTACTTGAGTTATTTATACTGACCGCTTTTTCCGGTTTATTTGAGTTTTTAACAATCTGTTTGTTGTTTGCATCTTCTAACCTAAAATCGGTATAGTTTCCGTTGTAAATTTGCAAATGGCCGTTTTGGGTAAAGATAAAAAGCTGCTCGGTCAATTTATCAATCAAATAACGATCGTGTGAAACAAGAATTATAACGCCGGAAAAATTTACCAAGAAATCCTCTAAAACATTTAAAGTATCTGTGTCCAAATCATTCGTTGGCTCATCCAGAATCAAAAAATTTGGGTTTTTGATCAAAATCATCAGCAACTGCAAGCGCTTTTTTTCGCCACCGCTTAAATTACTGATAAAGCCATGCTGCTTTTTTGGCGGAAACAAAAATTGCGTTAAAAGCTGGGAGGCAGAAAGCAGTTTTCCATCAGCCATTGTAATAAATTCTGCTACATTTTTTATGGTATCTATTACTCTTTCCGCATCATTAAAAATTAGGCCAGATTGCCGGTAATAACCGATAGAAGTTGTTTCGCCAGCGATAACAGCACCAGAATCCGGTTTGATTTCCCCGGTCAGCAGATTTAACAATGTTGATTTTCCGGTGCCGTTTTTGCCAGCCAAACCAATCCGGTCGCCTTTTTTAAATACGTAGTTAAAATTGTTAATAATAATTCGGTCGTTGAAAGATTTTGTAAGATGATCAATCTCCAAAATCTTGTTTCCTTGCCGGGCAGATTTGATACTTAGTTCCAACTGCTCCTTCGGGCCGTTATTTTGTGTTTTGCTTTGCAGATCATAAAAAGCATCAATCCGTGATTTTGATTTTGTGCTGCGCGCCTGCGGCATCCGGCGCATCCATTCTAATTCCTTCTTTAAAAGGTTGGAATTTTTTTGGTACCGGGCCTGATCTGCAGCTTCACGTTCAGCACGTTTCTCTAAGTAATAACTGTAATTTCCCTGATAAGGAAATATCTTTTGCTGATCGATTTCCAAAATTTCGTTACAAACATTATCCAAAAAATAACGATCATGCGTAACCAGCAAAATCGTTTTATTGCCCGAAGTCAAAAAGCTTTCCAGCCATTCAATCGTTTCAATATCCAAATGATTGGTTGGCTCATCCAAAACAAAAAGCTCCGGATCGCTGATCAGTAATTCAGCCAAAGCCAAACGCTTTTTTTGTCCGCCGGAAAGTGTTTTGATCTGCTGATCCAGGTGATGAACGTCCAATCGATCCAGGATATTTTTGATCTTATATTCGTATTCCCAGGCTTCAAGTTCAGTGATTTTAGTGGTTACAATTTCAATCTGCTCATAATTTTCAGGATCATTTTCGAGTAGCAATTCATATTCTTTAATTAATTGCTGCTGTTCGTTATCCGATTTAAAAATGAAATCATTGATCGTTTCTTCCGGGTTAAATTGCGGATCTTGCTCTAAATAGCCCATAGAAAGAAACTTGCTTTTCACTACTTTGCCTTCTGTCGGCTTGAGTTTTTCGGCCAGAATTTTTAATAAAGTGGATTTGCCCGCACCATTTGCGCCTACCAAAGCGATGCGCCGGCCTGTATTAATGCCAAAAGTTTGCTGTTTAAAAAGCCAGTTATCATGAAAAGAATGGCCAAGGTTTTCTGCGGAAATTAATGTACTCACGCTAATTTTTTAATTTGATCTGATGGATAAGTATAAATGCCTGCGTTGTTTTTTAAGGATTGATTGAGCATTGCTTTTGCAACCACAGCGGCCGAAATGCTTCTGTATTTTCTTAATCTTCCGATCAAAAACGGATTAATCAACTTTGCTAATCTAATGCCAAAACGTTCGCCAAAACGCTTTTCTTTTCTGTTGCCAACCAAAAAAGACGGCTGATAAATATATATGGAAGGGATTTGCAAGGTTTTTAAGTCGCGTTCCGTTTCGCCTTTTAGCCGGGTATAAAAAGCAAAAGATTTAGTGTTTGCACCGAGCGATGAAATATAATGAAACTGCCGGATGCTGTTTTTAGCACCTATTTTTGCCAGTTCAAGCGGATAATCATGGTCGATTTTTCGGTATAATTTCAAATCCGGTGTTTTTTTGCGGGTGGTTCCCAGGCAACAGAAAATAGCATCGCCGTTAATTTCGGCCTGATAATCTTCCAACCGGTCAAAATCAATAACTAATTGTTTTAACTTTTTATGCTGAATGGAAAGCTGTTTCCTGACCAAAACCAGCACTTCAGCAATAGCAGGATCAGGCAATAATTGCGCTACCAACAAGCTGCCAACCAAACCGGTTGCGCCTGCAACAATAACTTTGTACGGCATAGATTTTTACAAAATACAAAAGTACGTATTATGATTTTGGAAAGATAACCGGCCAAGGCGATACAGCTTTTAAAAATCAATTTTTACATTCATCAACTTTTATAGATTGTTGCTGATGAAAGCATTGATTCAGTCATCCGCTAAAAAAAGTAACCAAACTACAATGCTGTTTTTATATTACTTTTTTCCGGAAACCAAGTGCTGTTTAATTTTTAAAGAAGTTGCAATGCTTCTTTTATGCCAGTAAATTTATTTTTGCTGATGATAAATAATCCAAAAACCCATCAATTTTTAGGTGATAAAAGAAGCATCAGGCTTTTTTGTGATGAAATTTAAAAAGCCCCTGATTTAGTTGAGTTGATTGCCGATCCGGTTTTATAAAACCCCAACAAAATCAAATAAAAATCAGTTACAGCAGCAAATCCCGAATATCTTCCGGTGTTAAAGATTTGATAAAATTACTTTCTGTAGTAATCAGTGCGTTGGCAACATGCTGTTTTTGTTGTTGTAAAAGAAGTATCTTTTCTTCAATTGTATTTTTGGTGATAAACTTATAAATAATCACTTTTTTAGTTTGGCCGATGCGGTGCGTACGGTCGATAGCTTGTTGCTCTACCGCAGGGTTCCACCAAGGATCTAAAATAAAAACATAATCTGCTTCTGTTAAATTTAAGCCAACGCCGCCCGCTTTTATCGAAATCAAAAAAATGCGCAAATCGTTGTTTTCCTGAAACTGACGGATGGTTTCTTCCCTGTTTTTGGTTTTGCCGTCTAAGTAAGCATAAGCAATTTCCTGCCGGTCCAATTCCTTTCTGAAAATCGTTAGCTGTCGTACAAACTGCGAAAATACCAGCACTTTGTGGCCACCTTCCAGCGCATTGAGCAGCATGTGCCAAACATCATCAAACTTGCCCGAACTGCCTTCGTAATCTTCATTGATCAAACGCGGATGATTGGCGATTTGCCTCAGCTTGATCAACCCTTGTAAAACATGAAGTTTGGCTTGTGCAAAAGTACCTTCTTCAATGCTTTTTAAAAGTTCATTTCGATATTCTGATTTTACTTTTTCGTATTCATCTGCCTGATCTTCAGTCATTTCAGAATAAAACAAGTTTTCTGTTTTAGATGGAAGTTCTGTTGCAACCTGTTCTTTGGTCCTTCTTAAAATAAAAGGTTTGATCAGGATTTGCAGGCGTTGGGCTTTTTCTTCGTCCTTTTTTTTCTCGATCGGAATCACAAAATTGTTCTGGAAATAAGCCTGGTTGCCCAACAGTCCGGGATTGATAAAAGACATTTGCGTCCACAAATCATTGACTGAATTTTCTACCGGCGTACCGCTTAAAATCAATTTAAAACGTGATTTCAGCTCGGTTACAGCTTGAAAAGATTTGGAGGAAGCATTTTTGATGTTCTGGCTTTCGTCCAGAATAATGTATTCAAAAAAGAAATCTTTCAGTAACGAAACATCAATCCGCGTAATGCCATAAGTGGTTATCACCAGATCATAATTGCTGAAAACGGAAATATCGCGCTGCCGGAAACTGCCGGTGTGAATTAAGATTTCTATCCCAGGAGCAAAATTTTTAGCTTCGTTGACCCAGTTGTGCACCAGTGAAGTCGGCATAATTATCAGCGAAGTAACCTTGCCCGAAAGCTGATGTTCTTCCTTTGTTTTTTGCAGCAAAGCCAGCGTTTGTACAGTTTTGCCCAAGCCCATATCATCCGCCAGGCAACCGCCAAAATGATATTTTTTAAGGAAATGAAACCAATCATAACCTGCTTTTTGGTACGAACGCAACTCGCCGTTAAAATGCTGAGGCAAAGGCACTTCCTCCAAGCTTTCAAAGTTATTGAGCTGCTGCAGTTTGCGGTTCATGGTAACTTCTGCAAAATCGCTCGTGGCCAGCTCATTGATCAGGCCGATGTGGTGCTTTTTAAGCTGCAATTTATCGGTATGATTACTGAAATAAAGCAGATTGCCATATTGCGAAAACCATTTTTCGGGAATCACCGCAATCTCGCCGGAAGGCAAAACAAACTCGCGCCGCCGGTTTAAAATATGTTGTTTCAGTTCGATAAACGGGATTTGGTAGCTGCCAAAGTAAACGATGGCATAAATATCAAACCAATCATTTCCTTCGCGGATTTCGAGGTTGATTTTCGGACTGGCATAAAAAAACTTTTTATCACCTTCCGGTTGTTCAATTTCAAAACCGTTTTCAACAAGCAGGTCGTGGTGCTCGTTCAGCCAGTTAAAAACCGAAAGCGAAGCATCTTCTTCCTCTTCCGGGTGCGCCACTTCCAAATTTTGGAAAAGGCCGGATGCTGTTTTTAGCCCTAAATTTTCAAGCTCCAGAAACTTCTTTTTTTCCCAGGCGAGGCTTCTTTTAATGCGGTAAAAACAGTATTGATCGTTGGTGTTTTCAATTCTGACGGAAACCTGCCGCCCATCGCCATAAGGAAAAACCGCCTGCCCGTAACGAAACAACAACTGAATTTGCGAAACGCCGCCTTCTGTGTAAACCGGCTTTAAAACTGGTTCGGCGTTAAACCGTTCGCTGATGATTTCAAAACCCTGCGCGTAAACCGGATATTTTTCAATCAGTGGTGCCACAAATTTTTCGTAATAAGTTTTTTCGGATGATTTTGGGATCGAAATATAACGCCGTTCTAAAAATGGCAGCAGTTTTTTGCCTTCAATATCTTTCTCAAAATAATAAAGCACATCCTCCAAAAGCAAATACGCCGGCTGATTGCAGATGATATCTGCGCCTTTGTACATAAACTCGATACGCTGGCCTTTGTATTTAATAGTTGGATAATAGCGCGTTCCGGTTTCGTTTCTGCGGAAATGGAACAAAACCGTTGCCGCTTCATCGGCCAGTTTTACAATGCGTTCTGCCGGATAACCTTCACGGCTCATCACGCACAGTTCTTTTCCGGGGAGCAAAGCCAAGGCTTCGGCCAGTTTTTTTTCAATTTTCGGGCGGATGGTTTCGTACAGGTCTTCGGTATAAATTTTGGAGAAAAACTCTACCGGCCGGATCGGTTTTTTGTAGTATTTAACAATGATGTGGCTTTGCTCGGTTTCCTGCAAAATTTTGATCAATTTGCGGTCGGTATCATCCAAACAATCCGCAAATTCTTCGGCCGTGTTGGTAAACAAGCGTTGGTGCGTAAGCGAATATTCGCCGTTTGGGTTGAGTTGGACAACGTGCGGCTCAATCATAAACGAAAAATACTCATGCCTGCAAATGGCATAAATAATTTTACAAGGCTTTGTGCTGTCAACTCTCAACATGGTCGGTAAAATAGCTGGTCAATTGCTTTTACGATCAGGCAAAGTTTCAAACGTAATCAGAATTAGCTTAAAAGAAAAATTCTTTTTGCAGAAAATGAACGGAAAAGCGCATAAAAACAAAAGAGTAGAAAACGGGAAAATAAATAAAGAAGAATGGACGGTAAAATCAATTCAAATCTCAATTTCCCCGGAGAAAACCTGCACTGCCGGGCCTTCCAAAAAAACATCGGTAAAAACAGTACCGTTGTAATTAAATTTTACGCTTAAATCTCCGCCCAACACTTTTATAGGGGTAAAAACAGCACCAGTTTTATGCTGATGTTGGGCCATCGCCAGGGCAACTGCCGTAACTCCGGTTCCGCAGGCATACGTTTCATCTTCCACGCCGCGCTCAAAAGTGCGCACAAAAAAACCGTCGTTTAAAGGTTCAGTAAAATTAATGTTGATGCCTTCTTTTCGATACGTTTCATTGTTACGGATGGCAAAACCGTCCTGATAAACGTTTTTCTGTTCCAGATTTTGCACTAACTGTACAAAATGCGGCGAACCGGTATTCAGCACAAAAGCTTCTCCGTCCCGGTTAATCCCCGCAACATCAATCATTTGCAAACTTATCCAGTCGCCGGTTTCGGTAATTTTGGCATAATGCGGCCCGTCAACTGCCAAAAAGTTCGTTTCCTGATCAATCAGACCCAGAAACCGGGCAAAAGCTACAATACAGCGGCCGCCGTTTCCGCACATGCTGCTTGGTTTGCCATCTGCATTGTAATAGACCATCTCAAAATCAAATGCTTCTTTTAGCTGCAAAAACAGGATACCATCGCCGCCAATGCCAAAACGGCGATCGCAAATCCTGGCAATTAATGTCGGATTTTGATGATTGAATTGCTGTAACCTATTGTCTATCAGTATAAAATCATTTCCGGCACCCTGATATTTATAAAAAACCTGCTTCACGTTTAAGATTATTTTTAAATCAGCACAAAGTTGGCTTTATTGGGTTTTAAAACCAAGCCAAATACAAAAATCAGTATAGATTAAGCTATTTAACATTATTTAACACTGTTTTTGGCTGCTTTGGGTTGATTATAAAGGTAGTAAGGCATTAAATTTGAACATAGATTATCCATACAAGTAAAATATTTAACATGAAAAGAATAGGTTTATCATTAATGACAGCTGTTTTGGGAGGTGCGATTGCCGTAGGTGCCTACAAAATGGTTGAAACAAAAACAGCAAACAACGGCACATTTGAAGACCGGCAAAAAGTTTATTTTGCAAGCAACCATATTGCCCCATTGGTTTCTTCGGCCGGCACGGTAGATTTTACACAGGCGGCAGCAGCGGTAACACCGGCTGTGGTTTACATCCGCACCACTTATTCTGCCAAGCAAAATAGCGGCGGACAGCAAGACCAGATGGAACAAATGTTTGGCGATATGTTTGGCATGGGCCGCCGTCGTCAGCAATCCAACATGCCGCAGCGGGCTTCAGGTTCCGGGGTAATAATTTCTACCGATGGTTATATTGTTACCAATAATCACGTGGTAGAAAACGCGGACAAAATTGAAGTAACCACTAATGATCACCGCCAGTTTAGCGCAAAAGTGATCGGGACGGACCCAAACACAGATTTGGCTTTGATTAAAGTAAGTGCCACAAATTTGCCGATCATTAAATTTGGCAATTCTGATGAGGCAAAAGTAGGCGAGTGGGTTTTGGCCGTTGGCAATCCGTTCAACCTTACTTCTACCGTTACTGCCGGCATTGTAAGTGCAAAAGGACGAAATGTTAATATTATTGGCAGAGGTGAAAATGATGACGAACAAAGTCCTTTTTCTAACCCAAACCAGGATCAGGCACAAACTCCGGCTTTAAGAAAAGGCATTGAATCTTTCATTCAAACTGATGCTGTAATCAACCCCGGAAATAGCGGCGGTGCTTTGGTAAATACAAAAGGCGAACTGATTGGTATAAACTCTGCAATTCTGTCTCACACCGGTTCTTATGAAGGTTATGGTTTTGCAATCCCGATTAACTTAGCCAAAAAAGTGTTGAATGATATTGAGAAGTTTGGTAAAGTAAAACGTGGTTTCGTTGGTGTACAGTTTGTTACACTTGATCCTGATGAGGCAGAAAAATTGAACATTAAAACTACAAATGGTTTATATGTTAACGAATTAGTTCAAGGTGGTGGCGCGCAACAAGCTGGTATCAAAAAAGGTGATATAATTACAAAAGTTGATGGTAATACTGCTTATGAATCATCTGATCTGCAGGAAAAAGTTGGCCGTTTGCAACCTGGCGATAAAATCAACTTAACGGTTTTGCGCGACGGACAAGAGAAAACTTTTGCCGTAACGTTAAAGGCAGACAATACTGGTACTTTAGCATCAACCAGAACAAAATCCGCAGAAGAAATTTATAATAAATTAGGTGCCAGCTTTGCTCCGCTAACGCCTGCCCAGAAACAAAAATACCACATGAACAGCGGTGTTTTAGTTACGCAAGTGCGCCAGGGACGGATGTTTGACGAACTGGAAATCGAAGAAGGTTCTGTTATTACAAGCATTAACAAAGTGCCTGTAAATTCTCCGGCCGATATTGATAAAGCATTGTCTAATGTACAAGGCGGTTCTTTATTTATCGCTGGTATCCGGCCAGACGGAAGCCGTTTTAACAATGGTTATCAAATGGGAAACTAAAAAATAGTCGGTAAAAACAGTATCAAAAACCTGCAAGCAATTGCAGGTTTTTTTGTTTATAGTTAATTTTGTGCCGATGACTTGTGGGATCGAATTCTTTTTTAAAAACCAGACACTTCTTTTACTGCCTCAAAAAGCAATCCTGTGGAAAGAGCAGAAAACGCTGATCCTGGCCGATGTGCATCTCGGTAAAACGGCTCATTTCAGAAAGGCCGGAATTGCCGTTCCGCCGCAGCTGGCCGCAAAAGATCTGGAAGTGCTTTCTGGATTGATCGACGAGCATCAGCCTGAAACCGTCATTTTTTTGGGTGATTTGTTTCATAGTGATAAAAACAGCGACTGGCACGAATTTGCCTTATGGCGAAAAAAGTATGCTAAAAGAAGCATGGTCCTGATTAAAGGCAACCATGATATTATTAAAGAAGAAAACTTTTTGAACCTGGATATTACCGTTCAGGAAGAAATGCTGATGGGGCCTTTCCGGCTGGCACATCATCCGCTCAAATCCGAAGAAATAGAAAAGCATAAAGCTTACACACTTTGCGGCCACATTCATCCGGGCGTGCATTTGCGGGGCAAAGGCCGGGATTCGGTTACGTTGTCTTGCTTTTCCTTCGGGGCTTTCCAGGCGATTTTACCTTCTTTTGGCAAATTTACAGGCCGGGTTGCCATTCAGCATCAGGAAACAGACCGTGTTTTTGGCATTTTGAATGATAAAGTGATTGCATTTTGAATAAAAATTGAAAACTAAATACCTAAAAATTTAGATTGTTTCTAAATAAACATTGTATGGTATATTGGCCTCATGCTTGAATATCTTTTCCGGCATTAATAAATACTTTTGCATAATCATAACCTAAAAAACTATTAATCAATGAGTGCTACCAATACACTTTCTTCTTCGATAGGGAAAAAACTCATCATGTCATTAACCGGTTTGTTTTTAAGCCTTTTTTTGATTGTGCATTTAAGTGGTAATTTTCAGTTGTTTAAAAACGATGGCGGTTTGGCTTTTAACGATTACTCCCATTTTATGACGCATTTTCCGCCGATAAAAGTAGTGTCTTATTTGCTTTACCTGTCAATTATTGTCCACTCCGTTTACGCTTTAATATTAACCATCAATAACCGCAAAGCACGGCCGGTAAATTATGTTCAGGCACCAAAATCGCCCAGCATCTGGTCATCACGTAATATGGGGATTTTAGGTTCTTTCCTGTTGTTGTTTATCGTGATCCATATGGGAAACTTCTGGTTTAGCTATCACAAAGATGAATGGTTTAAAAATCATGAAGGGCCGAAAATGCCTTTTAAAGAATACCGTACCGATTTAAAAACCGGCAAACTGGTTTCTGCAAAACAATTGCCGCAAGGGGAATATGAATACGCAAAATATGTAGATGTAAACGCACAACAGGAAATTACGATTGCCAAAGATTTGCAGGCACAAGTGATTTTCTCTTTTGCCTCGCCGTTGTATGTTATTTTTTATGTGATTGCAATGGCTGCCTTATCATTTCACTTGTTGCACGGTTTTCAAAGCAGCTGGCAAACGATCGGTATGAACCACCGAAAATATAAACCGATTGTTAACCAAATTGGCATCTGGCTTTTTGCCGTGATCATCCCAATCGGTTTTGCGCTGATGCCGATCATTTATTATTTCACCAAAAGATAAACCCAGCAGCAATGCTTCTTTTATAAGCTAAAATTTGTAAAATGGAATTAAATGCAAAATTGCCCGAAGGGCCATTAGCCGAAAAATGGAACAAACAAAAGTTCAATTTAAAGCTGGTCAACCCTTCCAATAAACGGAAATACAACGTAATTATCGTTGGTACAGGTCTGGCCGGTGCTTCTGCTGCAGCTTCTCTTGCCGAGTTGGGTTATAATGTAACGGCTTTTTGTTTTCAGGATAGTCCGCGACGTGCCCACTCGATTGCGGCACAAGGCGGCATCAATGCAGCAAAAAATTATCAAAACGATGGCGACAGTGTTTACCGGTTGTTTTATGATACGATAAAAGGTGGCGATTATCGCTCCCGCGAAGCCAATGTTTATCGTTTGGCCGAAGTTTCTGTTAATATTATTGATCAATGTGTGGCGCAAGGTGTTCCTTTTGCACGTGATTATGGCGGCTTGCTGGACAACCGTTCATTTGGCGGTGCGCAGGTTTCCAGAACGTTTTATGCCCGCGGACAAACCGGACAACAGCTTCTTTTAGGGGCATATTCTGCCTTAAACCGTCAGATCAATTTAGGAAAAGTAAAAATGTACACACGTACAGAAATGCTTGACCTGGTTGTGGTTGATGGTAAAGCGCAAGGTATTGTTACCCGCAATTTACGCACAGGTTCTATCGAAACACATGCCGGCCATGCAGTATTACTGTGTACCGGCGGATACAGTAACGTATTTTATTTGTCAACAAATGCCATTGGCTCCAACGTAACGGCCGCATGGCGTGCACATAAACGGGGTGCTTACTTTGCAAATCCGTGTTTCACGCAAATCCATCCAACTTGTATCCCGGTTTCCGGAGACCATCAATCCAAATTGACCTTAATGTCGGAATCTTTGCGGAACGATGGCCGCGTTTGGGCACCAAAAACAGTAGAAACTGCTGAGAAATTGCGCAAAGGCGAAATTAAAGTAGTTGATATTAAGGAAGAAGACCGCGACTACTTTTTGGAACGTAAATATCCGTCTTTTGGCAACCTAGTTCCGCGGGACGTGGCTTCCCGAAATGCAAAAGAAGTTTCTGATGAAGGTAAAGGTGTTGGTGCTTCGGGCAAAGCGGTTTTTCTGGATTTTGCAGATGCCATCAAACGTTTGGGCGAAGATACGGTGAGGGCAAAATATGGTAACCTGTTTGATATGTATTATCAGATTACAGATGAAAACCCGTACAAGCAACCGATGCGGATTTATCCTGCTGTGCATTACACCATGGGCGGCCTTTGGGTTGATTATAATCTGATGACATCCATTCCAGGCTGTTATGCTTTAGGTGAAGCCAATTTCTCTGATCACGGGGCCAACCGTTTGGGAGCATCTGCTTTGATGCAAGGCTTGGCTGATGGTTATTTTGTGATTCCTTATACTTTGGGCGATTATCTGGCTACAATCGGCCCGAAACCAATCGACCCAAACCATCCGGCTTTTGCGCAAACCAAAAAAGATGTAGAAGCTAATGTAAGCAGGTTTTTATCCATGAAAAATGGTAATAAAACAGTAAACGAATATCACCGTGAACTGGGCCATATTATGTGGGAATACTGCGGAATGGCGCGTAATGAAACCGGTTTGACCAAAGCAAAAGGTTTGATCCAGGCATTAAAAGCCGATTTCTGGAAAAATGTCATTGTAATGGGCGAAAATGAAGAGATCAATTTTTCTTTAGAACGTGCCGGCCGGGTTGCAGATTTTATTGAGTTGGGCGAATTAATGATTGATGATGCTTTAATGCGCCGTGAATCATGCGGCGGCCATTTCCGCGAAGAATCCCAAACAGAAGAAGGCGAAGCAAAACGTGATGATGAGAACTTTTCTTTCGTAGCTGCCTGGGAATTTATGGGCCAAAATCAGCCGGAAAAATTAAACCGTGAAGAATTGGTTTTTGAAAACGTAAAATTAACACAAAGAAGTTATAAATAAGTAGCAGGTATAAAGTATCAGGTAGCAAGAAATTGCAACAGTGCTTGATACTTGATACCTGATACTCAATACTTAGCATTATGAGTAATGGAAATATGAACCTGACGCTGAAAGTTTGGCGCCAGAAAGATGCAAAAACCCCCGGAAAAGTGGTTACTTATCCGGCCAATAATATTTCTCCGGACATGTCTTTTTTGGAGATGCTGGATGTAGTTAACGAAGATCTGATCCACAAAAAAGAGGAACCAATTTATTTTGACCACGATTGCCGTGAAGGTATCTGTGGGATGTGTTCTTTATACATTAATGGCCGTCCGCACGGCCCAAAACAAGGAATTACTTCTTGTCAGCTGCACATGCGCAGTTTTTACGATGGGCAAACGATCACAATTGAACCTTGGAGGGCGGGTGCTTTTCCGGTGGTAAAAGATTTGGCAACCGATCGTTCGGCCTTTGACCGTATCCAGCATGCTGGTGGTTTTGTGTCGATCAATACCGGCGGCGTGCCGGACGCAAACGAAATACCGATCCCGAAACCAATTGCAGATGAGGCGTTTAACTCGGCAACCTGTATCCAATGCGGTGCTTGCGTAGCGGCTTGCAAAAATGCTTCGGCCATGCTGTTTGTATCGGCTAAAATTTCGCAATTAGCATTGTTGCCGCAAGGGCAGCCGGAACGCTATACCCGCGTACAAAACATGGTTGCACAGATGGACGCAGAAGGTTTTGGTAATTGCACCAATACCGCAGCTTGCGAGGCCGAATGCCCGAAAGAGATCAAGCTGACCAATATTGCCCGCATGAACGGCGATTTCCTGACTGCCAAACTTTTCAAATCAGAAGAAGTGCACGCATAAGCAAACGAAACTATTCATAAAAAGCCCTGCCTAAACCGGCAGGGCTTTTTTTTATGCCGATGCTTTTTTTATCGGCCTAAATTTGGTATCAACAGTTCTGGCCGGTAAAATGACAAAAGTCAAACTTGATTTTTGCTACTTTTAGCCGATAAATTTAATTAAAGTCTTCAATGCAATCTGTTATCAAGCACAAATATTTATTTTCCCTGCTGCTGGTTTTCTGTTTACTATTTGGTTTCAATCAGAAAAGTAACGCGTTACAAACTTCAACCGACACCATTTCAACCGCTGATGTCCAATTTTCAGATTTGCCGGCCGATACACAAACTGCAAAAGCAACTCCGGTCAAAAAAGAGGCGGTAAAAGAAGCATCGCACAAAATAGAAGTTAAGGAAGCGCAGCAATCGTTATGGGCCATATTTTTAGCCGGACTGCTGGGCGGTTTTGCTGCGCTGATTATGCCCTGTATCTTCCCGATGCTGCCCTTAACCGTCAGTTATTTTACCAAAACGGCACAATCACGAGGAAGTGCCATAACCAAAGCGATTATTTACGGCTTGTCCATCATTGTTATTTACGTAGCATTTGGGTTGATCATCACCGTTATTTTTGGTGCCGATGCTTTGAACGATCTGGCCACAAATGGTGTTTTTAACCTGGTTTTTTTCCTGTTGCTCATCGTTTTTGCCATTTCGTTTTTTGGTGCTTTCGAAATTACATTGCCATCTGCCTGGGCCAACAAAATGGACGAACAATCCGACAAGGGTGGTTTCTTAGGTCTGTTTTTTATGGCGGCAACGCTGGCTTTGGTTTCATTTTCGTGCACCGGGCCAATTATTGGTACGCTGTTGGTGCAGGCAGCTACATCCGGTGCCTTGCTTGGGCCTGCGGTTGGTATGTTTGGCTTTTCGCTGGCCTTGGCCATTCCGTTTGCGTTATTTGCCATGTTTCCTTCCTGGTTAAATTCGCTGCCAAAATCTGGCGGCTGGCTAAACAGTGTAAAAGTGGTTTTGGGCTTTTTAGAGCTGGCTTTAGCATTAAAATTCCTGTCGAACGTAGATTTGGCTTACCATTGGGAATGGTTCGACCGCGAGATTTTCCTCGTTTTGTGGATCGTAATTTTTGGGTTGATGGGCATTTATCTGTTGGGAAAACTCAAATTTTCACATGATTCCCCGGTAGAATTTGTAACGATACCAAGATTGTTTTTATCAATTATCGTACTTGCTTTTACGGTTTATATGGTTCCGGGCTTGTGGGGGGCGCCTTTAAAATCCATTTCCGCATTTTTACCTCCGTTGCAAACGCAGGATTTTGATTTATATACGCCAAGTATCAGCGGAAATCAAACTGTATCAACACAAAACAAAAGTGCCACAACCCATAAATATGCCGATATTTTTAAAGCACCATTAGGCTTGAACGCTTTTTTTGATTATGAGGAAGCACTGGCGTACGCAAAAACAAACCATAAGCCAATAATGATTGATTTTACCGGCCATGCGTGTGTAAACTGCCGGAAAATGGAAGCCAGTGTTTGGACTGATAAAGCTGTTTACAACATCATCAGCAATGATTATGTATTGCTGCAGCTTTATGTGGATGATAAAACTGATTTGCAGCCAGGCGAGCAAACCGTTTCTGCCCAGGGCAAAAAAATAACAACCATTGGCAAAAAATGGAGCGATTTTCAAGCATCGCGTTTTAAAGCCAACTCGCAGCCATTTTATGTTTTGCTGGATGACAGTGGCAACTTGTTAGTGCCGCCGCAAGGGGCAGATTATAATGCCGACAGTTACAAAGCATATCTGCAAACTGGTTTGGATGCGTTTAAAAAAGCGGCCAACTGATAGCTTTTAAAAATCAACTATCAGTAAATGAACTATTGGCTGATAATTTTTGGCCAACATGCTTCTTTTATCGGCATAAATTTAGTTTTCAATTAGAAAATATAATTTGTTGAAAACTATTAAGTTAGAAAACGGTTACTTATCAACATAAATCCTTAAAAATATCAATCATGAAAAATTCTGTAGAAACCTTAGGCGTATTTCTGTTAGGAACAGCAGTTGGTGCTGCTTTAGGTATATTATTTGCCCCGGATGCAGGCGAGGAAACCCGTAACGCACTTGCAGAAACAGCTACGAACAGTTGGGACACAATTAAAGAAAAAGTAAAAACCGGCGAAGATGAGCTGAACCAATATAAAGATCAGGCGGTTGATTATAAAAACCAGGTTGCTGATCAGGCCAAAGCAAAAGTGAGCGAGTATAAAGACAAAGCCGCAGATTTGAAAGACAAAGCCGTTGATTACAAAGATCAGGCGGTTGATGATGCCAAATCAAAAGCGAAAGAAAAATCTAACGATATCAACAACGATATTCAGCAGGCATAAGTACAGAGCTTTTTAAATTGAAAAGATCCCGGGTTCGACAACAATTGTTGTCCGAACCCGGGATTTCTGGTTTTATGATTTTTTTCTGCAAAATTTATATTGATAAAAGAAGCATTGCTATCAGACTTATTTTAATTTGTACCGAAAAAATCATCGTGCTTCTTTTACGGCCATAAATCTTGTTTTTCCAATTTTATGCCGATAAAAGAAGCATTGAAAATAAATTGGATAAAAGTTAAACAGGCACTGAATCCGGTCAAAGTAATTTGATAATTAAATTGTTACAAAATTTTGAAAGTGGTTTTCGGCCTTGTTTATTGTGTGCAGGCCGGATTAATCAGCATCGCATAAATGTTACAGCACCTGGTTCCGCACTTATGAAACTTTTACGATTTTGCAGCGTCATAAGGCAAATTGACATCAAGACATCTTCACGGACCAAAATCACATGAAACGAACCTTACTCTTATTTTTATTTTTTTTGATTACATCAGTTGCTTTACATGCACAAACCCATGAAGTGCGCGGCAGCGTTCAGGACTCAACCGGTGCAACTTTGCCCGGAACAGTTATAAAACTGTTTTCTGCCTCCGATACCTTAACCACAGCTGCTGGTTCAGATGGGTCTTTTTTATTTCCGAGGGTAAAATCTACAGAATTCAGGCTGACAATTAATTTAATCGGATTTCAAACTGTTAACAGAAGGTTCCTGCCACAACCCCACAACCCTAATACCATCAATGTTGGTGTTATTAAGATGAAGGTTGCCGCCACGCAGTTAAAAGGCGTAACTATTGTGGGCACTAATCCGGTTCGGATTAAAGAAGATACAGTAGAATACAACGCCGGATCATACAAAGTGCGGGAAAACGCGCCAACAGAGGATATGATCAAAAAGCTGCCGGGCGTAGATGTGGACAAAGACGGAAATATTACCGATCGTGGAAAATCTGTAACAAAAGTCCGTATCAATGGTAAGGATTTTATGGGCGGCGATGTGAAATCGGTAACGAAAAACCTGCCCGCAGATGTGATTGAAAATATCCAGATGATTGATGATTATGGCGATCAGGCAAACCTGACGGGCGTAAAAACCGGAGAACCAGACCGTATTATGAACATTACGATCAGGAAAGACCGGAACGTAGGTTATTCTTTGCAGGCTACAGCGGGCGATGGGCGCGATGCGTTACCAACTTCAAATAATTCAAGTGTTGACCCAACAAATCCTGCAGCAATAAATAATAACGAAAACCACAATCGTTACTTAGGGACAGTTAACTACTTTAGCTTTAAAGGTGACAGGCAGATTTCTGTATTAGGCAACATCAACAATACAAACATCAACACTTTTACTTACGGCGGTGGCGGCGGACGTGGTGGTGGCGGCGGTTTTGGCGGCGGCGGCGGCCGGGGAAATGCACTCAGGGGCGCAAGCACTACAACTAATCAAAACGGGATAACTGATGCCCATGCCATAGGTTTAAACTTTCGGGACCAATGGGGCAAAAAGCTGTCTGTGTACGGCAGCTACAGCTTTTCTGATAATTTGACCAGCACAATCAGTAACAGTTATCAGCAAGGGATAAACGCCGGTCAAACAAATAGTGTATTGCAAAACAGTATCCAAAGCACCCGTAATGTTAACCACAGGCTTACCTGGAATATGGAATACAAGCCCGATACGGTAAACTACTTTAAATTTACACCAACTTATTCCTTTAACAGTGCCAATACAAATGCTGATGGTACATTCAGCAGTTTTCGTGAGGAAATAGCTAACGTTGCTTACCGTCAGTTCAGCACAGATATAACAAAATCTCCAAATTTTGGGGCTACGTTGCTTTACAATCATAAATTTCCTGGCCGGCGTAATTTAAGTATCAACTTAAATGCTAATTCTTCAAAAACGAATGAATCTGACAACCCTACAACACTTTATTCACAAGGCAGCCCGATGGCATCACCCCAATTTCAGTTAATTAATACCAACAGCAGAACCAATAGCTTTGGTACAAATGTTTCGTTTTTGCAACCGATAGGAAAGGTATCATATTTAGAGCTTAATTATAACTTCAACCACTCTTATACAACCAGCGATAAGCGGACAGACACACTTACGGCAAATAACCAGGAAGTTTTTTATCAAAGGTTTAGTAACAATTATAATTATACATTTACTACAAATAAAATTGGCTTAAACTACAGGGTTGTAGAAAAGAAGTACAATTTTACAGTAGGTTTGGGCTTACAACCGGCAGTTTTGGATGGATTTTCCCCTACAACCAATCAATCCACCCATGTTTCAACGCTTAATTTTGCGCCGGTGGCACATTTTAATTATAATTTTTCAAGAACGCAGGCAATCAACTTAAACTATAACGGATCAAGCAGTCAGCCAAACTTCAATTACTTACAGCCAGTAATTGATTTTTCCAACGCGTTGTATCCGGTTCAGGGAAATCCAAACCTAATCCCCGAATTCAACAATAATGTTAATTTAAGATATAACCGCTTTAGTTTTGCCACCGGGGATATACTGTTCACTAATTTAAGCTTTAATCAAACCAGTAACAAAATTGTAGCCAACTCTATTCAATATCCAACAGTTGATCCGTTAAGCCCAACGTTGGCCGGTACTTATCTAACTAAGTATCAGAATGCAGACGGCTATTATAGTTCTTCGCTTTTTGGGGCATATTCTAAACCCTGGGCAAACCGCAAATACACTTTAACATTTAACGCAAATGCAAATTATACAAACAATATTGGTTACAGCAGCCGGGTTACCTATAGTGCAGCGTCTAATTCAGAAACGTTGATCTCAGAAAGAAATGTGGCAAAATCTTTAGTTGTAACGCCGGGCCTGCGGTTCAGGACAGATATAACAGATATTATTGATGCAGAATTAAACACCAATTATAGTATCAGCACAATTAACAACTCGATTATCTCTTCAACGTTTCAAAACACAGTGGCCAGGACACTTTCGCTTGGTTTGAACGGTAAAAATTACTTGTGGAAAAACTATACCGTAAGTTATGATTATACTAAACTTATTTACAGCGGTTATACGGGTGTGGCGCAAAAAAACCCTAATATTTTAAATGCTTATGTAGAGCGTCGTTTTTTGAAAGGAAATGCCGCAACGATACGCATTGCCGCTTACGATTTGTTTAACCAAAATACAGGCTATACGTTTACGCCTAACAACGGGGCTGCCGGTTATACGGTATCGAACGTAAACAGATTAGGCCGTTATTATTTATTAAGTTTTAGTTTGAGGTTACAAAAATTTGCCGGAAAAGCACCACAGCAAGATTACCGTGAGGGACGGGGCGGGCGCGAAGGCCGGGGACGTGAGTAGTTCTAACAAAAAAACAGGTATAAAAACAGCATCAGAGAATTTTTTCTGGTGCTTTTTTTATGCCGGTAAAAGAAGCATTTCATCCCGCATAAAAAACTAAATCTGTTAAATAAGGTTGATGCAAGGGAAGTCTGGAAATCAGCACAAACAAATCAAAAACCCAAACTATGAAAGCCGAATGGAACAACCAAATTATAGCCGAAAGCGATGCGACTATTGTAGTAGAAAACAATCAATATTTTCCGTTGGAAGCTGTTAAAAAAGAATTTTTAAAACCGTCTTCCACACATTCTACCTGCCCCTGGAAAGGTTTAGCTTCTTATTATACTTTGGAGGTGGACGGCAAACAAAACCCGGATGCGGCCTGGTTTTATCCCGAACCAAAAGATGCCGCGGCCAATATCAAAAATTACGTTGCCTTTTGGAAGGGCGTGAAAATTACCCGATAAAAACAGTATCGAATGAAAACTTATGATGCCATAATCATTGGCTCCGGCCAGGCAGGCACGCCTTTGGCAAAAAAACTGGCCAAAGCAGGCAAAAAAACGGCCATTATTGAAAAGCGTTTTGTAGGCGGAACCTGCGTAAACGATGGCTGCACGCCAACCAAAGCATTGATCGGTTCTGCCCGAAATGCTTTTATGGCCACGCGAACAGATTTGGGCGTGATCACAACGGAATTCAAGGTTGATTTTCCGGCCATAATGAAACGTAAAGACGAAATTGTAGAAAAATCGCGCAGCGGCGGACAAAAAAATTTAGAAGAAACCGAAAACCTGGATTTGATTTTTGGCGATGCTTCTTTTATCGATAAAAAAACCCTGAAAATTAAATTAAACGCTGGCGGCGAAGAAGAACTGACAGCCGGTTTGATTTTTATTGATACCGGTGCAACGGCAACAATACCAAAAATTGATGGTCTGGATCAGGTTGATTATCTCACAAACACCAGTATTTTAGAACTGAAGGAATTGCCCGAAAGCCTGATCATCATCGGCGGAAATTACATCGGTTTAGAGTTTGGACAGATGTTTTCGCGCTTTGGCAGCAAGGTTACGCTGATTGAAAGGAGCGAACGCATTATGTCCCGAGAAGATGAAGACGTAAGTAAATCCGTAACCGGTTTTTTAACGGAAGAAGGCATCAATATCTTCACCTCCGCAGAAACCAAAAAAATTGAAAAAGCTGCCGATGGCGTTATTTTAACCATTAAAACCAAACAAGGCGAACAAAAAATTACGGCTTCACAGGTTTTAATTGCCGTTGGCCGTACGCCGCAAACCAAAACGCTTGGTCTGGAAAACACCGATATTGAAGTGGATGAAAAAGGCCACATCAAGGTAAATGACAAGTTGGAAACCACTGCAAAAGGGATTTTTGCTTTAGGCGATGTAAAACCCGGACCGGCGTTTACGCATATTGCTTACAATGATCATTTGATTGTGCTTAAAAACCTGCTGGAAGGCGCGGATGCAACGATCAAAGGTCGTCCGGTTCCGTATTGTATGTTTACGGATCCGCAATTGGGCAGGATTGGATTATCAGAAAGCGAAGCACGTAAACAAGGGTTGGATATTAAAGTTGCCAAGCTAACAATGGAACATGTTGCCCGTGCCAACGAAATCGGAGAAACCAAAGGCTTTATGAAAGCAATTGTAGATACCAAAACCGACCAGATCCTGGGCGCAACGGTTTTAGGTTATGAAGGCGGCGAAGTAATGGCCGTGTTTCAAATGGCCATGCAAGGGAAAATAACGGCACACAAATTACGGGAAAACATTTTTGCGCACCCCACAATGGCAGAATCCATCAATAACCTTTTTATGTCGATAGAAGAAGCTTAACTTGCTTCCATGATTGTTGCCGAACATTTAAGCAAGCGTTTTGGTAAAACTACAGCGGTTGATGATATTTCTTTTGAAGTGAAAGAAGGCGAAACGCTGGTGCTTTTGGGCACCAGCGGATGCGGCAAAACCACTACTTTAAAAATGATCAACCTGCTAACGGAACCTTCCGGCGGCCGGGTTTGGGTTAATGGCAAAGATATTTTAGATCAAAACCCCGATCAATTACGGCGGAGCATCGGTTATGTATTGCAGAACAACGGTTTGTTTCCGCATTATTCTGTTGCTGAAAATATGGCTATTGTTCCCAAATTATTAAAATGGGATCAGCAGAAAATCAACCAGCGCACACAAGTTTTACTGGAAAAACTGCATCTGCCCGAAAATTATTTACAACTTCTTCCAAATGAACTGAGCGGAGGCCAGCAGCAGCGCGTTGGTTTGGCGCGAGCTTTGATGGCCGATCCGCCGGTTTTGCTGATGGACGAAGCTTTTGGTGCTTTGGATCCGATTACAAGAATTTCCATCCGAAAAGAATTTAAAAACCTGGACGAACTGAAGCGAAAAACCATTGTAATGGTAACGCACGATGTGCAGGAAGCTTTTGAAATGGCCGACAGGATTTGCCTGATGGATGCCGGAAAAATCAAGCAAATTGGCACACCGGCAGAGTTGTTGTTTAAACCTGCGGATGAATTTGTAGCTACATTTTTGGATGATCAGCGGCTGCAATTAGAACTCAAAGCCGTTTCACTGGATGATTTGTGGGATCATCATGCTGTTTTTACCGGTATAAAATCAGAACCGGAAATTACTTCGGAAATTAGTGTTTGGGAAACAATTTCTCTCCTACAAAAAAATAATTTGCAACAAATCAGTATTCATCAGCCCAAAACCAACGAGCGGAAACAAACCAATTTCCGGAACTTGATGGATGCTTTTTTTAGCCATAAAAATTTGATGACATGAACAATCAGCAAAGTTTATGGCAATTTATGCAGCAGGAACATGAAAAATTGTTACAGCAAACGGTGCAGCATTTAGGCTTAACGTTTATTTCGCTGTTTCTGGCTATTTTAATTGCTTTGCCGTTAGGCATTTGGATCGCCCGAAAAAAGCAATTTGCCGGAAGTGTTTTGGGTTTTGCAGGCGTTTTGCAAACGGTCCCGAGCCTGGCTTTACTCGGTTTTATGATTCCCCTGTTCGGGATCGGGCCAAAACCTGCTATTGTTGCGCTATTTTTGTACGCGCTGTTGCCGATTATCCGAAATACTTATACCGGCATTACCGAAGTAAATGCAACGGTAAAAGAAGCAGCGCGCGGCATGGGCATGAGCAGCTGGCAGATATTATTTAAGGTAGAACTGCCGTTGGCGATGCCGGTTTTGCTGGCTGGGATACGCACGGCAACGGTGATTAATGTTGGCGTGGCAACTTTGGCCGCTTTTATTGCGGCCGGTGGTTTGGGCGAATTTATTTTCGGCGGGATTTCCCTCAATAACAGCAACATGATTTTGGCCGGGGCGATTCCTGCGGCTTTACTGGCGATTATTTTAGATTTTTTACTTTCCAGAATCCAAAACCTCAGCCTAAAAAAAGTTAAAGTTTTTTTGTGGGCGGTCCCGGCGGCGATACTTCTTTTATCGGCTATTTATTGGATTCCTTCAACCCAAAAAAATAAATTGCTGGCTGGTTTTACGCCCGAATTTATGGGCAGAAGAGACGGAGATCTGGGTTTGCGACAGATTTATGGCCTGAAAATAAAAACCGTTGTCATCAGCGATGCCGTGATGTACAAAGCCGCTTACGAAAAAGAGCTGGACGTGATCAGCGGATACAGCACCGACGGCCGTTTAAAAGCGTACGATTTAACAATTCTGGAAGATGATAAACATATTTTCCCGCCCTATTATTGTGCGCCGGTGGTTCGGAAAGATGCGCTGCAAAAATTTCCGGAGTTGGAAAAAACCTTGAATTTATTATCCGGGGCAATCAATGATTCTGTGATGACGGATTTGAATTATAAAGTTGATCAGCTTAAGCAATCCCCGGAAAAAGTAGCGCATGATTTCCTGTTGCAAAAAAAGCTTTTTCGAAATCCTCAAAACGGAAATAATGGAACGGTTCGCATCGGTTCTAAAATTTTTGGCGAGCAATACATTTTGGCAGCCATGTATGCGGATTTGATAAAAGGTTATACCGATTACGCAGTTTCCACAAAAACCGGTTTGGGCGGCACAAAAATCTGTTTTGATGCGCTGACGAACAATCAGATTGATTTTTACCCGGAATATACAGGCACAGGATTGCTGGTTATTTTACAATCGTCCCAGAAAATAACCGATTCGATTGGTGGCAGCAAACTCAAAGTTTATAATTTTGTTAAAAATGCGTTTGAACAGCAATATGCGTTAAAATGGTTAAAGCCGGTTGGTTTTAACAACGCTTATGCGCTGATGATGAGAAATAAACAAGCACATGAGCTACATATTAGAACCATCTCTGATCTTAGAAAATACCTCGACGGGAAATGAATTACTTGACCGCTATATAACCGTTCGCAATCGCTCAAAACAAATCTGCGCGCCGCTGCAAACAGAAGATTATGTGGTGCAGCCCGTTGCAGATGTTAGTCCGCCGAAATGGCATCTGGGCCACACGACATGGTTTTTTGAAACGTTTATTTTGAAACCTAATGTAATTGGTTATCAGGATTTTAATGCTGAATACAATTATGTTTTCAACAGTTATTATGAAAGCGTTGGCGTTAGGGTAATCCGTACCAACCGCGGCAATTTAAGTCGGCCAACCGTTCAGGATATTTATGCTTACCGCGATTATGTGGATGCCGCAATGGAAAATCTGCTGCGTTGCGAAGTTTCTGCGGAATTGCATGAACTGCTGGTTTTAGGTTTTTACCACGAAGAACAGCATCAGGAATTGTTGTGGACAGATATCAAATATATTTTAGGCCATAATCCGTTGCTGCCTGCTTATGCCGAAAATTATCCCGGTAAAAACAGTATGCCTAAAAACGATGCTGTTTTTATCCCTATAAAATCAGGATTATATGAAATCGGCCATCAGGGTGAAGGATTTTATTTTGATAATGAATTGGGAAGACACGCGGTTTATTTGCCGGATTTTGAGATTAGTTCTGAGCCGGTAACTAATCAGGAATATTTAGAATTTATCCAGGATGGCGGCTATCAAAACTTCCGTTTCTGGCATGCCGAAGGCTGGGATTGGGTAAAAAACAACGAAATTAAAGCACCCTTATACTGGCATTTTATAGATGGTGAATGGTGCAATTATACGTTGGGCGGCATCAAAAAAATCGATTTGCAAGAACCGGTTTGCCATGTAAGTTATTATGAAGCATCTGCTTACGCCAGTTGGAAAGGCTTACGTTTGCCAACCGAATTTGAGTGGGAAGTGGCTTCGGAAAAACTGAATTGGGGCAGCGTTTGGGAATGGACAAATAGTGCATACTTACCTTATCCCGGCTTTGTTACCGCGCCGGGTGCAATTGGCGAATATAATGGCAAATTTATGGTAAACCAGATGGTTTTGCGCGGAGCGTCAGTGGTTACTTCGCCGAATCATAGCCGCAAAACTTACCGCAATTTTTTCCAAACCAGCGCGCGCTGGCAATATATCGGAATCCGTTTAGCCAAATAACTTATGGACACAAACATTTATATAAAAGACGTAACATTTATAATAACTGAAACAGAAGAAGAATCCGTTGAAAGGGAGTTGAAAGCTTCTTTTAGCCAGAATATTTTAGCCGGATTAATGGCCTCGCCTAAAAAACTGCAATCAAAATATTTTTATGATGCGGCAGGCGATCGGCTTTTTCAGGACATTATGCAAGCTCCGGAATATTATCTCACCAATTGTGAAATGGAGATATTTTCGGAACAAACAAAAGAAATTGTAAAAACACTGACTGCCTGTTTTAATAGTTTTGATCTGATAGAACTCGGTGCCGGTGATGCCACCAAATCTGTTTTTTTGCTGAAGGAACTGTTGGCTCAAAAAGTTGATTTTACCTACCTGCCGATCGATATTTCCACAAATGTTATCGAGCAATTGCTTTATAAATTACCAAAACAACTGCCCGGTTTGCAAATGCACGGTTTAAACGGCGATTATTTTGATATGCTAAAAGAAGCATCGCGGCTTTCCGGCCGCCCAAAAGTGGTTTTGTTTATGGGATCGAACATCGGAAATATGCCCGTAAAAGAAGCATTTGTTTTTTGTGTCGAATTGAGAAAAGCGTTATCGCCCGGCGATTTGGCGATCATTGGTTTCGATCTGAAAAAAAACCCAAAAACGATCCTGGCCGCATATAATGATGCGGCCGGGATCACCAAAAACTTCAACCTAAACCTTTTAAAACGCATAAACCGCGAATTGGATGCTGATTTTAACCTTGATCAGTTTGACCATTATCCGCTTTACGATCCGCAAACGGGTGCCTGTAAAAGCTTTTTGGTGAGTTTGGTTCAACAGGAAATCCGCATAGGTTCAACCAAAATTATGTTTGAAGAAAACGAATGGATTGATATGGAAGTTTCCCAAAAGTATAACTTAGAGGAAATTGACCAAATGGCATTTTCAGGCGGATTTGAACCTGTTCGGCATTTTTTTGATGCTAAAAAATGGTTTGTGGATGCGGTTTGGAAATGCGTTTAGGTTAAGTTACAAAGCCTATTTTTTATCGTAACAATCTTTAAAACAATTTATTTGATGTAGATTGTAATCCGAATGAACTCTACAGCTTTAATTCAAAGGATTAATCAGATTGCGCCGCTTTCTCAAATGCTTGAGGATTTTATTGTTTCCAGTTTAAAAGAAGAAAAATTCTGCAAACACGATCTTCTTTTAAAAGAAGGACAGGTTGCACGACGGATTTACTTTATACAAACAGGTTTTTGTCGGTCGTATTATCTGCAAGACGGAAAAGAATACACAACTTGGTTTATGGGTGAAGCTGATATTATGATTTCCGTGTATAGTTTTTTCACACAGCAGCCTTCCGCAGAATTTATTGAAGTTTTAGAAGACGGAATATTCCTCTCCATGTCCTGGATACAATTGCAGAAAATTTATGCTGATTTTCCTGAATTTAACCTTTTTGGCCGCATCATCACCGAGCATTACTACATTAAAAGTGAAGAAAGGGCAATTGCTTTGCGCACTTTGTCAGCCACAGAACGTTATTTATCGCTGATCAAAAGTAATCCGACTATTCTCCAAAAAGCAGCTTTAGGGCAAATTGCTTCCCATTTAGGTATGAGTTTGGAAACTTTAAGCCGAATTAGGGCGAAGCGTATTTTTTGACTTTTGTCAAATTTATTGTAATTTTTATTTGGTCATTTTAAGTCATCATATTAAACTTAAAATAGATCATGAAAAAAACTTACTTATCCTTAAGGCATATATTTGCCATTATGCTTTTACTTACAACTTTTGTTATCAGTTGTCGTAAAGAAACGGTTCAAAAACCAGTAAACACAGAACAAAACGCTACAAAATCATTAAGTGTTGCTAATGCCAAAGCGTATCTCGACAGTGCCCTTAAAACAGACGCTACAACCATTAAGCTCTCCAGTACAGACGGCGGTTCCAGCCTTGCAACGTTTAACGGTTTTCTGTTTTGGGGCAAGGCCAAAGCGTTTTTAAACAGCCGGTTTGAAGTGGTAGAAGTACCAGTAGCACTGGACTATAGGATAACAAACTTCTACAAACTTGGAGGCGACACTTCTGCCTATGATATGGATACCGCCGTTGCCAAAGCTGCTTTTACACGGGCCTTGATCTATCGGGACAGCAGCAAGAAGATAATCGACAAACGCATCATTACATATATCCCCGACAAAAGTTATTTGGCAAAAAACCCTGACCCCTCAAATAATAACTGGCTAAACGGGATGGACAAAAAGTTTAGCGGCTACATCGAATACCGTAACTGGGACAACGAAGTAAACATGGTAATACGGATATCTGGCGGCAAGCCAAGGCACCTGTACAATGTAACAGTTCAGTCCAACGCACCTGGTATTCTTAAACCACAAGGCTTAAAAACAAATTCTACCATGTCCTGCGTTATATTTAGGGTTCCGGATTTGGTGATAGTTTGTTCTAATTCTGGTAGTTGGTGCAGCGAACCGCGTTTTAATGGCACCTATAGTTATTTCCAAGTATGCCAGAATATGGACGATGATGATGAACAATTTGGAAAAAACAGGCCGCCAATCCCACCAAATGCAGAACGTGTAAGTGATAATGGCAGTGGAGGCGGTGGAAGTAGTAGTTCTTCAAGCCCTACTGTTTCAAATGGAGATATTGCTAACTCTATCTATGTTGATAATGGTAAACTTCCGATTGATCCTAAAAAACGCGTTAACTGTTTTACAGATGGCAAACCAGCAAGTCAATATAAAATGACTATTTATGTTGACCAACCCCTGCAAGGAAGTAATGAGCCAATTTCAATTACTAAGTATAGTGGAGAAACTTATAAAACACCAAATGGTACTTTGTATAATGTTGGACATACATTTGTTGGTTTTACTAAAATAAATACGGATAGGACATCAGTTACACAAGTAATGGGCTTTTATCCTGGTGGTGGGGTTAGTATTCGTCCCGATGGGGTTGTAAAAGACGATGGAGGTCATGGTTATTCGATAAGTTATACTTCTACGGTAAGTGCAGTAGAGTTTAATGCAGCATTACAGCTTGTAGTGGACAACGAAAGTTTAGCACATTATCAACTATCTACAGTTGGTGGAATAAATGAATATAATTGTACTGATGCCGCAATACATTGGATGTGGGAAGCAAATGTTAATGTTCCATCTGGTACACCTAATGGAAGTTTAAATACATCACCGGGCCAGTATGGTCAAGATTTGCGCTCTGTGTCTGGAACAAATACCACACCTGGATATGCTCCTAATAGCCACGGGGATTGTAACTAAAATTTACACTATAAATTATTATGAAAGGTCTAATTCTATTATTAATTGTCTTATCATTTATTGTAGGTATTCCCACCAATCTTGGTTGGTTTGGATTGTTTAGTAGTGAGTTTTTAGGTCCAATATCAGAAATCACAGGTAAAGTGATTGCGCCTGAACGAATGATTGCTTGGTTCATATTGTTAATGTCACATTTAAGCTTGGTGTCTTTGGTGTTCCTTGTTAATAAGCCTTACTTTAATACTTTATTATATTTTGTTCCACCAACTTTCTTTATAATATTTGGCCTTTTTGACTTTTTTGCCTGGTTCTTTTTGATACCTTTTGTTATTGTATGGATCATCTCGCTTTTTAAACAAGGCAGAAGATCAAGTTTAGCATTAAAGTAAAAAATGAAAGTGTTAGTTTTTTTAATGATAATGTTTTCAACAATAACAGGTGCAACAGGAAATTTAGGATTTATATCTTTATACAATATTGAATTTATAGGTCCGATTGCAATTTTAAAATCAGGAAATTATAATTTATCAACGTTAGTTTTGTGGATAGTTCTTGTCTTATCACACCTTGCTCTAATAAGCTTAATTTTCTTGACAAAATCGAATTACTTTAAAGCACTTTTGGTTTGGGTTCCTTTAATGTTTTTAGTAATTTTTATTGTGTTTATCTTTTGGTCATTCTTTTTACTCACCCCTTTTATAATTGTTTGGTTGATTGCTTTATTTAAACAAAGTAGAAAAGAGGTGAAGCTTAAACTATCAATTTAAATCAAACATTTCTCTCGTTTTTGATGTAATTACCGTTAATTAAAAAAACTAGAATGAGCGCACAAGCAAACATCGAAACCCAGAAAAAATTCGGTGAAGCCGTAAATACTGGCCAATTAGAGTTATTACGTGATTTAATTTCTTCGGATTCTGTAGATCACGATCCGTCGCCAAACCAGGGAACCGGCCCGGAAGGTTATATCAGGTTTTTTACGATGATGCGCAGCGCGTTCCCGGACATGAAGGTAACGGTAGAAACTTTGCTGGCAGATGAAGATAAAGTCGCTTTTGCTTACACGCTCACCGGTACGCATCAGGGAACTTTTATGACGGTGGAACCAACCGGAAAAACCATTAAAGCGCGCGGTATGCAGATCAGCAAGTTTGAAAACGGCAAAATGACCGAACGTTGGGGAAGCTCGGACGAATTGGGTATCCTGAAACAATTGGGCGTACAACTGAAAGAAATTTAACCTGAAAATATTTCATGCAAAAATCCCGGAAGCAACATCCGGGATTTTTTTGTGCCAAATTTTTCGTTTTCAAAAGGTTTCATCAAACAACAAAGCTTAACTTTAAGTTATCAATCACTTATAAAATATTTATGGAAATAAATGATTTTTCCCGCAGAAAATTCCTCCGGCAGTTGAGTATCGGTGCCGGGGCAATTAGTTTAGGCTCAGCACTTTCCTCTTTTGAAATGCTTCTTTTAGCACCTAAAAAACTGGGTATTGCATTGGTTGGTTTAGGAAATTATGCCGGCGGACAATTAGCACCTGCTTTGCTTCAAACTAAAAACTGCTATTTGGCCGGTTTGGTAACGGGCACTCCGGAAAAAGCAAAAAACTGGTCGGCAAAATATAACATTCCGCAGAAAAATATTTACAACTACGAGAACTTTGATTCCATCGCCCAAAACCCGGATATTGATATTGTTTACGTAGTGCTGCCGGTTTCGATGCACAAAGAGTTTACTATCCGTGCAGCAAAAGCGGGTAAACATGTGATCTGCGAAAAACCAATGGCCTTAAACGCTGCCGATTGCCGGGAAATGATTGCTGCCTGCAAAAAGGAAAACCGGATGCTTTCCATCGGTTATCGTTTGCATTTTGAACCGCATAATCTGGAAGTGTTGCGGTTGGGCCAGAAACAGATTCTGGGAAAAACAACGCAGTTAGATACGGCAAACGGCTTTGTTTACGGCGGCGACCCAAATGCCTGGCGGTTAAAAAAAGCAATGGCAGGCGGGGGCGGATTGATGGATATGGGCATTTATGCCATACAGGGCGCGCGTTACACATTGGGGCAAGAGCCGCTGTTTGTAAAAGCAACGCAGGAAAAAACAAAGCCCGAATTGTTTAAAGATGTGGACGAAACCGTTTTCTGGGAACTGGAGTTTCCGGGCAAATTTGTAACTCAGGGAAAATCAAGCTATAACAACAACTGGGGTTCGTTAAAAGCGAAAACGGAAAAAGGTTTTTTTGAACTGGAACCCGCTTATGGTTATAGCGGAATTGAAGGCAGGACATCTAACGGGCCGATGAATTTGCCAAACATCAACCAGCAGGCGGCACAGATGGACGATTTTGCAAATTGTATCAACACCAAAATACCAACACGCGTGCCTGGCGAAGAAGGTTTGAAAGATATGCTGGTTGTTGATGCCATTTACCGCAGCCTGGATTCGGGCAAAAAAGAAAAGATCGGATCAGTTTGATGCTTCTTTTATCGCCCATTTTTTGAGCACAGAATCTTTTTGTACAGGTTTTAACTGATAATTATATTGGTACAAAGCACCTTCCCAATCGCCGTAAGCCGGGTTTGGCAGCACAATAAATTTTTTGCCAAATTCGGCTTGATGAGTTTTGGCATTTTGGAGCCGGTCTTCATAAGTTTTCCGTTCAAACATCGCCGAAAAATCATTCAAATTATCACCCAAAAACAACACAACATCATAATTTTGAAGCACTTGATCTCTGCGGATTTCTTTACTGGAAGTGTTTTGTTTCAGCAGCAAATGCGTATCATCTGCATTTGGCAAATTAAATTTTTGCAGATTTTTTAGCGTTCCGGCACGTTCATCTTCATCGCGATTGGTGATGTAAAAAATTGCTACATTTTTTGAAGCCGCGTATTTCAAAAAAGCCGCCGCCCCGGCAATTGTATCAGCTTCTGCTTTGGCCGTCCATAGTTTCCAGGTTTTCAGGTCGAAATCTTTTCCTGCCAACGCTTCGGCCATATCGTGCGGACTATTATCTAAGACGGTTTCATCAATATCCGTAACAATCGCTTTAGGTTTTGCAGAAGCTGTTTTCAATGCTTCATCCAACCGAAATTGCGCCAAATTATAAGCCTGAAAACACAACGCTTTATATTCTGCCGAACGCTGCATCCAAATATTGGCCATAATTTTACCGTTTGTGTTGATTGGATTTGCCGTTGCAATGCTTCTTTTATCGGGTAAAATTTGGTGTTTTTGCAAAGAACAGGCACTTAGCAGCAAAATCAAAAATGGAAAAAAGTTCTTTTTCATATTCAAAAAAATCCGCCATAAAAATAGCCATAAAAGAAGCATTCCAAATTTATTGATCTTCCGAAAACAATTGTTATTATAGCATTGTGAACAACGATTTAATCCTCCAAAAACCGCTCAAAATATTACAGGCTTCGGCCGGTTCCGGCAAAACGTTTAGCTTAACGGCGCATTATTTAACGCTTTTGTTTGATAACGAAGTGAAATACCGCGAAGTGCTGGCCGTAACGTTTACCAACAAAGCCACCGAAGAAATGAAAAGCCGCATTTTAAGCGTGTTGCGTTCGTTGGCTTTAGGTGATGAAAGTGCAGCTGTTTTTAGGGGCATAATTTTGCAGGCGCATCCGCAATTAAATCTGGAAATGTTGCAGGAGCGGGCGCACCAGATTTACCGCCGGATTTTGCACGATTACAGCCGGTTTGCCATCAATACCATAGACGGTTTTGTGCAGCAGGTGATCCGCAGTTTTGCGTTTGAACTGGGTTTGGATGCCGGTTACAAGCTGGAAATGAACCTGGACAAAGTCAAACAATCGCTGGCCGATAAACTGAACGAGCGGCTGGACGAAAAACCCGAACTGCTGCAATGGATCATCAGTTTGGCGCTGGACCGGGTAGGAGACAACAAAAGCTGGAACTATCGCCGCGAACTGCTGGATTTGACCAGCGAGGTTTTTAAAGAACGTTTCCAGCCTTTTGAAAACGCGCTGAAAGAACTGGATCCGGTCACGCTTTTTCAGGATTTGATGAAGCTGACGCGCGCGCGGATTGCGTATTTTGAAGAAGCTTTTAAGGTTGCTGCGGAAGATGCTTTGCAGGTTTGGGAAAAATCCGGCGTGCAATTGGATGGACTGAAAGGGAAATCCCGACATCCGTTTTCCAAACTGCATAAACTTGCTGCCGGTGACCATGCTGTTTTTACCGACCTAAAAAAGGTAATTGATAACCCGGAAGAATATCAAAAAGGTGGAAATTTAACCGCTTCGGCTGCAAATTTATACAATCAGCTTAATCCGGTTTTGCAGGATTTGCAGGATTTTTTCTCCGCAGAAACCGGCAAATACGAAATGGCCAAAGCCATTAACACCAACTTGTATTATTTGCGGCTGATGCAGGAAATGGCTTCCTTATTAACCGATTATCGCGAAGAAAACCAGGCAATGCTCATCAGCGATGCGCAGTTTTTGCTGAAAGGGATTACAGCCGATCAGCAGGAAAACCCTTCTTTTATCTGGGAAAAAATGGGCAACCGCTACAAAAATTTTCTGTTTGACGAGTTTCAGGACACTTCATCCTTTCAATGGGATAACTTTTTGCCGCTGCTGCAAAATACCATCAGCGAAGCCAACGGAAAAATGTTCGACAATTTGATTGTGGGCGATGTAAAGCAATCCATTTACCGCTGGCGCAACGGCGATTGGCGCATTTTGCTGCACAAAGCCAAAGCAGATATCGGCGCAAATAATGTGCTGAGTGATTCGCTGGAGGAAAACTACCGGAGCGCGGCCAATATCATCGATTTTAACAATCATCTGTTTCAGGAAATCCCGAAGCTTTTACAAACGCTGATTAACGATAAAGTTTTGCAGGACGGCAGTGAAACATTGTATGAAGATTGGTGGAAAGCGATCGGTTTGGACCACATTATTCCGGATGCTTATCTGCAAAGTTTTCAAAAAAAAGCACCGGGCACATTGCCCGGCGGTTCTGTGGAAGTGCTGTTTTTACCGGTGGAAAATAATGCAAAAAGAGCATCGCAGGTTCGGGACGATGCCTTGAACCATTTGTCAGAAAAGCTGAATCAATGGATCAGTTCGGGCAGATATGAAGCCGGACAAATTTGTGTTTTAGTGAGAAGCAACCGTGAAGCGAGAGATGTGATCGGGCATTTAATGGCCGATCAGCAGGCGAGGAAAATCGATCAGGAAACATTTGGCGAAGCTTTTGGTGCTTACGAAGTGCTTTCAGGCGAGGCATTGCTCATCAACAATAATTCTGCCGTCAAACTTTTGGTGAGTACGCTGCAACTGATGGTTACGCAGAACGAGCAATCGGTTTTGTACAAAGGTTTGTGCCTGCAACTGTACTTTAAGCAATTGGGGAAAAGTGTGCCGCCGCAAGCCTGGATCAACTTAAAAGATACGCCGGTTGGCAAAATGCAAAACCTGCTTCCGCCGGATTTATGCCGAAATTTTTACGCTTGGCAGCAATTGCCGCTCAACGAACTGGCCGAGCAACTGATTACCGTATATAATTTGGATACCCAAAAACAGCATTTGCCGTATCTTTTTGCCTTTCGGGACATGCTGGCGCGCTTTACAACACAAGGCGAGTTGGGCATTACACGTTTTTTAGATTGGTGGGACGAAGAAGGAAAACTAAAAACCCTGCCTTCTGGTTCTCAAAATGATGCCGTACAGGTGATGACGATCCATAAATCCAAAGGGCTTGCTTTTGATGTTGTGATGCTGCCGTTTTGCAGTTGGGATTTGGATGGCATGACGAACGGTATTTTTTGGGTAAATACGCAGGGAACGCCTTACGAAATGCTACAATCTGTTCCCGTAAATTATAAAAAATCACTGGGCAAATCGGATTTTTCTAAAGCTTATTTTGAAGAATTGCTTTTTAATTTGATGGATGCGCTGAACATGCTTTACGTGGCCACCACGCGCACAAGAAATCATTTATACATCGCCGCGCCCGGGCAAGGAAAAAATGATTGTAAAACAAGCATTATAGGCGATTTGATACTGGAAGCTTTAAAAATTCCGATTGTTGGTTTGAATGCTTCTTTTACCGGTGATAATTTTGTTTTGGATGAACCTGTTGCCCAAAAAACATCGGTAAAAACAGCATCCGAAGAAAAAATCCAGCTGGAAAAATATCCTGTTTCGCAGCGGCTGAGCCAGGCACTGGCCAGCAAAAAAGTGTGGAGCAAGCTGGATTTATTAAGCGGAGACGCAGCACAGCATAAAGGCATTATTTTGCACGAATTGCTTGCCCGAACAATGGATTTGGCCAAATTGCCAAAAGTGATCAACGAAATGCAGCAGGAAGGTTTGATCCGCGAAGCAGAAAAAGAAGAAGTTAGAATAAATGCGCAGAGTGTGCTGCAAAATCAGGAATTAAAAAAACTGTTTAGCAAACCATATCAGGACCTTTCGGAACAAACGATTATTGACAGCAAAGGCGAAAGTTACCGGCCGGACAAGGTTTTAATCGGGAATGGTGAAGTAACTATTTTGGATTTTAAATTCACTTCCGATCAGCGGCCCGAGCATCGAACCCAAGTAAAAGCGTACGGCAAATTGCTTACCCAAATGGGCTATCCAAACGTAAGCAGCTATTTATATTATGGTTTTTTGCAGGAGCTGGTAGCGCTTTAAAAGTAACGGTTTAATCCAAAATGATCTGGCGTTTAATGGATTCTTCCAGCGAAATAAACGTTTCTGTGCGCTGGATGCCTTCTACACTTTGAATTTGCTCGTTCAAAATCTCGCGCAAATGCGTAGTGTCGCGGCAAATAATTTTAGCAAAAATACTCCAGCTGCCAGTAGTGTAATGCAGTTCAACAATTTCGTTTACAGTCTGCAGCTGCTTTACGGCATTGTTGTACTGCGAACCTTTTTCCAGAAAAATACCCAAAAAAGCGCAAATATCATAACCTAATTTTTGTGGGTTGATTTCCAAATTGGCACCTTTAATAATGCCCAGTTCCTCCAGTTTCTTCATCCGAACGTGTATAGTGCCGCCCGAAACAATCAGTTCTTTCGCAATCTCGGTGTAAGGCGTTGTTGCGTTTTTCATCAGGATAGACAGAATTTGAATATCAAGATTATCAATTTCTGAATTATGAGGTTTTTTCAAAGGCATATATTTTCAAATATGTAACGTTTAGCAAGTATAATTTAATTTTAGATAAAAATAAAATTATTTTGTTGAAATATTTGCAAGAAAATGAATCATACCTTAGATTTGTACCAGCAAACAGATAAAACGTTCTTTAATTGCTGAAAAAACAAATTGTAGGATGGTGAAATTTGGCAGACACACCTCCTTGTCCCGGTGGCGAAGATTCTGGGAAACCATGGCAACATGATAACCACTTCGTGAAGGTTCGACCCCTTCTCCTACAGCCCTTCTCATAATTTAGGTTTATAATTGGTTAGTAAAAGCCCCCTGCCCATCAGGGGGCTTTGCTGTTTTACAACAATTTTATGCCGATAAAAGAAGTATGATATTTTGAAAAGAGTGGAGATTTTGGAGCGAAGATTTGTACGCTTTGACATTTCGACCCAAAGGGAGAAATCTCCATTGAATGATGTAAGGTTTTTCGTTCGCTTTAAAGAAGATTTCTCCCTGCGGACCAGGATGACAACCTGATTTTATACCGATAAAAACAGCATCCGTTTATTTGCAATATTTTGCCAGCATCGCGTCCGCTTTATCGCTGCCAATGTTGCGCACAAAGTTCCAGTCTTCACAAGCACCTTCGCGGTCGCCCTGTTTCAGCTTTTTGTTTGCCTGGTCAAGCACTTCATCGGCATAATCATCATCCAGGCCCAGCTGCTTTTTTAACGCTAAAATCTCTGCTTCTTTAGCAGCATCTGCTTTGCCCAGATATTTATTTTTGTAATAATTGGTTACGGCATCCACCAAAGCCTCGCGCTCTTTGTAAGCATTGATTGCCTGCTCCATATCGCTGCGGTTCCTGATATTGCACCTGGAATCGCTCAAATTAAAATTTACCGGCAAAACCAGCGTGGTGCTTAAATCATGGTCTGGCGGCAAAATCCATTTCCCGGCCGTCATTTTTACCAAACGCACGGCTTCGTCATCCAAATCAACCCCAAAACCTTTTTGCACTTTTACATTCACCGGTTTATTGTTTTGATCAATGTTGAAACTTACCTGCACCGTGCCCGAAATACAGTTTTGTCTGGAGTAATCCGGATAAATTAAATTTTGCGACAAAAAATTATTGAGTGCGCCCGGCCCGCCTTTAAATTGCGGCTGGTCCTCGGCCACAAACGCCGAAATCAGCGATTGGAAAATTATAAATAAATACAACATGTTTTTTGGTTTCTGTATGATAGGATAACGAAAAAACCGCCTGATCGTTGTACTTAAAAACGTAAAATTAAATTTGGGTCAGGAATGTTTTGCCGATATTTTTCCTCTTCAGAAAGTTTGCAAACGCCCGGATAATCGCCTGTTTTTCCTTCCAGATCAAACATCAATTGATAATGTAAATGCGGCGGCCAGCTGCCGTTTTCATCAGGAATGCCAAATTCGGCAATTTTTTCGTTTTGTTGGATTGTTTTTCCGGGAAACAAATTTTCCAGCGATTTCCGGTTTAAGTGTCCGTAAAGTGCAAAGAAATTCAGGCCGTAAAAACAGTGTTCTAAAATGATCGTCGCACCGTAATCTCCAAAATGATCATTATCCTGAAAGCTGTGGATTTTGCCGCTAAAAGGCGCATAAACCGGCGTGCCTGCTTCGCCCCAGATATCTACGCCCAAATGCAAACGGCGCGGCTCGTCTGAAGTATTAAAATGCGGACTTCGGGCGTACAAAGTGCGGTTTTCAAAGTAACCGCCAATGCCAAATTTGCAATGGTTTTGCCTGAGAACGGTTTCGACCCAAGCCGAAAAAGCAGCCGTATCAGCTACTGTTTTTACAGCTAAATTTTTGTTGGCCGCAGTAAAATCAAACGGAAACAGTTGTTCTTCCTGCGGATCAAAATCAACAACTTTGCCAATTTCCTGCGCATGGTTTTGCAGGATATTGGCAAAGTGCCGATGCTTTTCGTTCAGCATAAAACCTTAATTTTCGTTTTCGTCTTTATGGATTTTGTCGAAAATTTTATCCATCCGATCTACATAATCGCTGGTGTCGTCCACAAAAAACTCCAGTTGCGGGATCACGCGGACCTGATCTTTAATCTGTTTGCCCAGTTTGTAACGGATTTCCGACGAATGTAACTTGATCGTTTGTAAAGCCTGCTCGTTGTTGGTGCCGTTAAAAAAACTCAGGAAAACGCGCGCAATGGCCAAATCCGGCGTGGCGCGCACTTTAGTAATCGTGATTAAAGTATTGGGCAGAAAATTCATTCCTTCCCGCTGAAAAATAGCTGCCAGGTCCTGCTGGAGCACGCCGGCAAACTTTTGTTGTCTTTTAGATTCCATTTTTAAAATGTTTTTGTTGGGAAGGTTTTATCAGTTAACGCAAATTAAAGGTAATACTGTTTTTATCACACTAAAAAAAGTACAGTAAAAACAGCATTGCACAAACTAGTACAACAACTGATCGTAAGGATAACGCTCTGTATGAATGGCTTTTACGCGTTCATACAGCAGTTTCCTGAAATCTTCCAGGTTTTCTTTGTTTAAAGCGGAAATAAATATCGCCGGACTATTATTTCTGGCCATCCAGCTTTGCTCAAATTCTTCCAAAGTCAGCTTTACTTCTGGTTCTTCCGGGTTGATGATTTCCGGGTGATAAGCATCGATCTTGTTAAAAACAGTGATGATTTTTTTATCAATGGCACCCAGATCTTTCAAAGTTTCGGTAACAGTTGCAATCTGATCTTCAAAATTCGGATGCGAAATATCAACTACGTGAATTAAAATATCGGCTTCGCGCACTTCATCCAAAGTTGATTTAAAACATTCGATCAAATGATGCGGGAGCTTGCGGATAAACCCAACTGTATCAGAAAGTAAAAAAGGCAGATTCTCGATTACCACTTTCCGCACTGTTGTATCCAGCGTGGCGAATAATTTATTTTCCGCAAAAACCTCAGATTTAGCAACCATGTTCATGATCGTGGATTTTCCCACATTGGTGTATCCAACCAAAGCCACCCGAACCAAAGCCACGCGGTTTTTACGCTGCGTTTCGTTCTGGCGGTCTATATGTTTCAGCTTTTCTTTTAATAAAGAGATTTTGTTGAGGATCAAACGCCTGTCCGTTTCAATCTGGCTTTCGCCCGGGCCACGCATCCCGATACCGCCTTTTTGCCGTTCTAAGTGCGTCCACAATCGGGTCAGCCTTGGCAGCAAATATTGCAATTGTGCCAGTTCTACCTGCGCTTTTGCCTGCGCTGTTTGCGCGCGGCCGGCAAAAATATCTAGGATTAGATTGCTTCGATCTAAAATTTTCACCTGCAGTTCTGTCTCAATGTTCCGCATTTGCGATGGCGTCAGTTCGTCATCAAAAACCACTATATCGATTTCTTCGGAAACGACATAAGCTTTTATTTCTTCCAGTTTTCCAGTGCCCACAAAAGTGGCGCGTTCCGGCCGTTGCATCTTTTGGGTGAAAGTTTTAACGGTTAAACCGCCGGCAGTATCTACCAGAAATTCAAGCTCTTCCAGGTATTCGCGCTCTTGTTCTTCCGTTTCGTGCGGCGTGATGATGCCTACCAAAACGGCTTTTTCCTGCTTCTCGGCAGTATCATAAAATTTTGGTTTCATTGTTGAGTTATGCTTCTTTTATCGGTATAAATCTGGAAGCATGATTGTTTGTTAGTAAAGTATTTATTTAAAGATACTGTTTTTATGAGAGAAAATAAACTAAATTTAAGGTATGAGTATTAATGATTTGAAAGACCGGCTTCATTACAAAATCGACCAGCTAAATGATGAAAAAATCTTGGAGGCAATTAACACTTTAATTTCTGCAGATAAAACCTTGTTTGTGATTCCTGAAGAATGGAAAAAGGGCATCCAGCAAGGTCGCGAAGATATTAAAGCAGGAAAAGTTTATACTTTAAATGATTTTGAAAAGAAGTATGAAAAATGGCTGGGAGAGTAATTTTATCTGCCAAAGCTTATGCTGATATTGATCGTATTGTAGAATTTAATAACAATAGGAACAAATCAGATATCTATTCAAAAAAGTTTATTAAAAGCCTTTATCAACAACTTAAAATTTTAGAAAACCATAAAACAGTTGGTATAAAAATAGTTGAAGAAAATATTTATGTATTCATCTGGGATCAGTATTATATATTCTATAATTTAACAGGACATGATAATGTAGAAATCAGTTCCATCTATCATCAAAAAGAAAATGTTTCCCGTTAAATCTTTCCTACAAACTCCTTCATTGCCATTCCCGGATCAGCTTCTTTCATAAAAGTTTCGCCAATCAAAAAACCGTTAAAACCAGCTTCTTTTAACTGTCGAATCGTTTCCGGATTACTAATCGCACTTTCCGAAATCTTCAAAAACTCATTCGGGATGGATTTTATAAGGGTAAAAGAAGTATCTACCGAAACCGTAAAATCGGCCAGGTTGCGGTTGTTTACACCGATGGCATCTACTTGCGGGTCCAAGCTGCGTTCCAGTTCTTCCAGGTTGTGCACTTCCAGCAAAACACTCAAACCTAAACTTTTGGCCAATGCGGCCATTTTTTTGATTTCCTGCGGAGATAAAATCGCGGCGATCAGCAAAATAACATCTGCGCCCAAAGCTTTGGCTTCAATGATCTGATATTCGTCAACCATAAAATCTTTGCGCAAAACCGGGATTTGATTGGATTTTCGGGCTTGTATCAAATCCATTTTTTTGCCCATAAAAAAAGCACGGTCAGTTAAAACCGACAAAGCCGAAGCTCCCGCCGCCGCATAACCTTGCGTAACCGTTTTAACTTTTACCTGATTGTTGATGATGCCTTTTGATGGAGATTTCCGCTTAAATTCTGCAATAATGCCACTTTTGGAAGGATGCAGTAAAAACTCGCGGAAAGAAAGCGGCGTGCGGTCAAAAAATTCGGCTTCTTCCAGTTTGGAATAAGATGTTTTGGTTTTTGCGGCTTGTACTTCTGTTTTTTTTCGGGCAACAATCCGGTCTAAAATCGTAATCATAGTAAAATATTTTCTGCAGAAAAGCTTACAGTTTGATAAAATGATTGGCCACCAAATCCGGGTTTGTTACATTTTCGGTGCCCATTAACCAATTGTGCATCATTTGTTTACCGTGTTCGGTCAGTACGGATTCAGGGTGAAACTGCACACCGCGGACATCATAGTTTTTGTGCCGCATCGCCATAATGGAATTGTCGTTTTCATCGATTGCCGTGATTTGAAGTTCATCCGGAAAACCTTTTTCTGCAACCACCCACGAATGATAGCGGCCAACGTTGAAGGTTTCCGGCAAGCCAAAAAATAGCTTTTCTTCCAAATCGATCACTTTTATCGGCGTTGATAAACCGTGCATCGGCCTGCTAAGGTTTAAAAGCTGTCCGCCAAAAACTTCGGCAATGGCCTGCTGACCTAAGCAAACGCCGAAAATGCTTTTTTTAGGGGCATATTTTTCGATCACTTTCAGCAACAAACCGGCTTCGGAAGGAATGCCCGGCCCGGGTGAAAGGATGATTTTGTCAAATTGTTCCACGTCTTCCAGCCGAAACTGGTCGTTGCGCCAAACTTCGCATTCCAGCCCTAATTCATTCACTAAATGAACCAGATTATAAGTGAAAGAATCGTAATTATCAATGATTAAAATTTTTGGATTGGTCATGATGCTTCTTTTATCGGGTTAAATTTCGGCTGCGGTTTCGAGGGCTTTGCGCAAGGCCGCTACTTTATTGTTTACTTCGTTCAGTTCGCTCACCGGCACAGAATCGGCCACAATACCAGCTCCGGCCTGGTAATGTAAAACATTTGCTTTACTTAAAAAAGAGCGGATAATAATAGCATGGTTAAAATCTCCGTTGAAACCCAGAAAACCGATGGCACCGCTGTAAAAACTGCGTTTGCCTTTTTCGTAAGCATCGATCAGTTCCATTGCCCGGAATTTTGGTGCACCGCTTAACGTGCCGGCCGGATAAGTATCTGCAACCACTTTAAAAGTTGGCACATTCGGTTTGATTTTGCCCGAAACTTTGGAAACCAGATGGATCAAATGCGAATAATATTGCACTTCTTTAAAAGCCTTTACTTCTACGTGGGTACAATGTCGGCTCAAATCATTTCTGGCCAAATCAACCAGCATTACGTGTTCTGCAGATTCTTTTGGATCGTTTTCCAGCGCGCGGGCCAGTTGCGCATCTTTTTCATCGTCGCCGGTGCGTTTAAAAGTCCCGGCAATCGGATAAATCGTGGCAATCCTGTTTTTGATGGTAATCTGTGCTTCCGGCGACGAGCCAAAAATCTTGAAGTTGCCATAATCAAAATAAAACAAATACGGCGAAGGATTGATGGAGCGCAAGGCACGGTAAACATTAAATTCATCGCCCTGAAACGGCTGCGAAAAATTGCGCGAAGGCACGATCTGGAAAACATCGCCCCGCAAAATATGCTGTTTCATTTTATCAACAATGGCGATAAATTCTTCGTCTTTTAAGTTAGAAGTTTCTTCCCCATTTAAGTTGAAGTGATATTCAGGGAAGTTTTTATTTTGAATGAGGTATTGGATGCGCTCCAGACCGGAAGACTGCGGATTGTTTTCAGGTTGATTTTCAAAAATGTGCAGCTCGTTTTTAAAATGATCTACCGCAATAATATACCGGTAAACGAAGTATTGCATGGTTGGTATGCCGCGATAATCTTCCTCAGTTTTAAGTTTGATGGTTTCAAAATGCTCCACCATTTCATGCGAAAAATAGCCAAACAAACCGTTTGATGCAATTTTAAGCGGCATTTCAGTTGTTTCAAACTGCTGCAAAAAAGCCTCTACCTGGTTTACAACATCAAATGTTCCGGCTGCAAACTCCTGCTGCGTACCGTCAGGGTATTGGTTTGTCAGCACGCCGTTTTGTAAAATCATCCCCGCAATCGGTTCGCAGCAAATATAGCTTGTGCTGTTTTCACGGCTGTGATAATCAGAACTTTCCAGTAGTAAACTATTTTGGAAAACATCGCGCAGTTTAAGGTAAATACTTACCGGTGTGGCCGTATCGGCTAAAAGTTTTTTGTAAGTAGTGGTTAGATTGTAGTTCATGGCTTGATATTAAAAAAACCCGGCACGTGTTAACGGCCGGGTTTATATCAGGTTTATAATTGATTAGGTTAGAAAAATCAAAAACACCATCCGGCTTCCCTTTTAGGAAGGTTTTGCCAGCTGTTTTTATGTTTTTGATCAATCATTATCTAACAAATATTAGAAAGAAAAATGAATCCGCAAATTTTTTTGAAAATATTTACTGATTTGACATGTTTAGTACGCCTCTCCCGCTTAAAATAAGTGTAACAACGACAATTATTATGGCTAAAAAGTAGAAAATAAATACGTTAAAATGCTTTTTTTCCGGAGACGCAACACGTTTGGATCGCGCATAGCCAACCGTAATCAAGGCAATGGCAATTAGCATCATACTGATGTGTTCTACCGTCCAATACCGGGTAGTCGCATTTTTCATTGTTGCTTTAGAAAACTGCACCAACGGACTAATAAAGTACAAAATCAACCCGATAAGCAGTTGCGTGTGGGCAGAGATCAGTGCAAAAAGATTGAGTTTGCGGTTACCTTCCGTATAAGGTTTTTTACCGATCCAGCCTAAAAGTGATTGAACAATTGCCCCAAGCACCAAAATCAGCACGATATACCGCAAACCGGAATGAAAATATTTGAAAAAAAGGTACATAAAAGAAGTATAGTTGTTTTGCACGAATATACAGGTAATTTAAAACAGGCAGAACAAGATTGATTTTTGTGATGATTAAACCCTGTTTAAATTTTATTGAAAATTATTTGGATGCTTCTTTTATCACCTAAAATTTGGCTTTGATAAAATGTTTTCGTCGGTAACAAATCCAAACAAAATTTATACGTTTACTTATGAGGAAGCACGCAAAATAATGCGGACCAATCATTAAATCAGCTAATTTTATACGATAAAAGAAGCATCGGTATTATTTAAAAAATCTGATTTGTGCTTAAAAAACATTTTTGCCTGAAATGGGGTAAAAACCTGCACTAAATATTTAAGGAAAACTTGTGAAAAAGGTTAGAACCCCGCTACTTTATGATTTTTCAGTTAGATGAGCGTCTGATTTTTCCAGACCCAAATTTGGCCGAACCGGATGGTTTGCTGGCGATAGGAGGGGATTTAACGCCTGCAAGGTTAATGCTTGCTTACGAAAACGGGATTTTCCCCTGGTACAGCTACAACGAGCCGATTTTATGGTATTCGCCGCACACGCGCTTTGTTCTTTTTCCGCAGGAATTAAAAATATCAAAAAGTATGCGGCAGGTGATTCACGCAAACACTTTTCAGGTCACTTTTAACCGGGATTTTCCGGCCGTGATCCATGCTTGTGCAACCGTACGCCGCGAAGGGCAGGCCGGCACCTGGATTACGCCGGAAATGGAAAATGCTTATCTCGAACTGTATCGAAAAGGCATCGCACATTCTATAGAAGTTTGGCAAAACGGAGCGTTAGCTGGCGGTTTGTACGGTATAAAAACGGGCCGTGTTTTCTGCGGGGAAAGTATGTTTAGCAAGGTCAGCAACGCATCTAAAGTGGCATTGATCGCTTTATGTCAGCAAAAAAACCATGAGCTGATCGATTGCCAGATGCACACCGGACATTTGGAATCAATGGGCGCCAGAATGATCAGCCGGGAAGAATTTGAAACTTTTCTGGCATAAAAAAAGCTTTCCTGATTATAGGAAAGCTTTTTTTAGCATACTTTTTTTAAAGCTGACTGGTGATTTCCGTAGAAAGCGGTTTTACACTTGAGCGGTAACGATGTACTAATTTTCCGTTCTCATCAATCAAAAACTTTTCAAAATTCCACTGGATTTCTCCTGTAAAATCAGGGTTTTCCGCAGTAGTTAAAAACTTAAACAAAGGGGAAATATCATCACCTTTTACGCTGACTTTTTCGCTTAACGGGAAGGTAACGCCGTAATTTTTCTGACAAAATTCTTTGATGGCCAGATTGGCACCGGGTTCTTGGCCGCCAAAGTTATTGGCCGGAAAGCCAATCACCACTACTTTGTCTTTATATTGATCGGCAAGTTTCTGCAGTTCAGCGTATTGCGGTGTAAAACCACATTTAGAAGCTGTATTTACAATCAGCAGCTTTTTGCCTTTGTAAGCGGCCAGGTTAAAGTTTTTTCCGTCGATGGTTTTTAGCTTAAAATCGTACACCGAACCAGGTGCCGTAAAAAGTAAAGCCATTATAATTACAAATGATTTGATCATGTTTTTTTCGGCAAATATAAACTATTTTATAAAGTCATGAATCCGCGACAAGTAAAAATTTTCCTTCCCGGTCATCAGCTTTTTGTCTTTGGGGGATTTGTCTTTATAACCGCACAAGTGCAGCGCGCCGTGTATCATCACCCGATAAAGTTCCTGTAAAAAGGCAAGCTGATAAGTCGAAGCATTCTCGGCCACTCTTTCTATCGAAATAAATATATCGCTGACGATCTCTTTTTCTGTATCAGCATTATCGAACGTGATGATATCCGTATAGGTATCGTGCCGCAAATAATCCTGATTAATTTTCAGCAGATAAGCATCAGGACAAAAAATGTAGTTTACTTCTTTTAGCACATAATTTTCGGCAGCGATCGTAGCTTCAATCCAACTGCGTAAATACTTTTTGTTTTTTAGTTTGAAATCAATTTCCTCTGTAAAAAAATTAATTTTAGAGGACATTGATCAGATTTTAAAATGAAGTTCAACCTCGTTTCCATGTGCGTTAAAAATAAACTGATCTGCCAGATGTTTAATAATGAAAACGCCGCGACCGGTCAGCTTTTCCAAATTTTCCGGAGCGGTTGGGTCTGGGATATTGTTGTAATCAAAGCCCGGGCCTTCATCGGCAATCGTCCAGATAATTTTTTTCTGGTCTTTTACTTCCGCGTTTATATATACTTTTTTATTAGGGTCTGATTGGTTTCCGTGAACTATTGCGTTGATTAATGCTTCATTTAAACAAGTCATCATATTGGCAAAAGTATCTTCACTCACATGATAACGTTCTGAAATTTCTTCAACCAAGCTTTCCAGGCGGGCTATACTTTCCATTACAGAAGGCAGTTGGAGCGTATATAATTCGCCGTCTGATACTTTTACTGGCTGCACCATTATTATTTGTGATTAATTGCGTTAAAGTAAGTCTTTATTTTTGATTTATAAAAAATGTTTACATCGGGCGGTATGGTAATAAGCTGTTCTGTTTGCTTGTTTTTTAATTGCTCGTAACGCTGCAATGCCTTCTGATAACCCGGAGCGGTGGTTTTGCCGGCTTGGCTTTCCCGCTTTTGGTCCTGATCCCGTTCCTGAGCAGCTTTTTCAGCTTCCAACAACCGTGTTTGTATTTTTTGTTGCCTGATTAACGTTTCCGTTTCAATTTTCTTATTTACGAGATCGGTTTCCGTTTGTTCCATTTGTTTGGTAATCTCGTTAAGGTTACCTAACCCGCTTTTACCGCCTTTGTTTTCTTCCCGGTTTATGTTTTGCAGTGCCCTGCGTATCATTTCCTGCTGGCGCGCCATCTTGGCCAGCTGCTTGCTCATGCCAGGTTGTTGTTGGCCTGATTGATTTGGTTTTCCTTGGCCTTGCTGTCCTTGCTGCTGCATTTGCTGCCTTGCTTTCTGCATATTTTTGTTCAGTTCCTGCTGCATCCGGCTCAATTGCTGCATCGATGGCTGCTTCTTTTTGCCGCTGCCAGGTTTGGCGTTTTTCATCATGTTTTGCAGCTGGTTCAAAACCTCGTTCAGCATTAAAGCCAGGTTGTTCATAGAAGTCATGGCAAATTGTTGCGCGCGGTTAGCTTCATTGGTCCGTCTTTCGCCTAAATAATTAATAGCCTGATCGATGTTGTTGTTGATCGCCGTAATTTCCTTGTTCACGGTAGATTCTATTTGTGGTACACGTTTGCTCAAGGCAAATAAACTGTCTTCTACCGTTTTCAGGTTGTCTTTTATGTTTTGCTGCTGCTGCGTTTGGTTTACGTAATCCGGATCGTTTGCATTGAGTTGCTTAAAAGTCTGCATTACTTTTTCCTGGTCAAAAGAACTCGTGACCAAACTTTTCAAAATCGCCCGAAGCTGCTGTGCGTTCAGTTCCGTTTCTTTTTCTTCGCCTTGCTGCTGCGACTGCTTCATTTTGTTGCTCATTTTCTGCATGGCATCGGCCGCTTGTTTCTGCGATTTTGCTGCTTTTTGCTGCTCGTTTTTGCTCAGTTCTTCCGAGCTTTTGTCCATTTCCTCGTCAGCGTTTTTTTGCTCGTCTTTCGGCGTTTCAAAATCGTTCTTTTTTTCTAATTGCTCATTTTTTTGTTCGAGTTCTTTCAATGCTTTTTTTACGTCCTGAAATTCCTTTTTTATTGCGTCTTGTTCTTGTTTAAGCTGATTATTGTCCTGCTTCTTTTGTGCACTCTTTTCTGCCAAAGCCTGTTGTTTGTCGGCCAGTTTATCCAGTTGATTGATATTCTGGTTCAGTTTCTGGTCAAACTCCAATTGCTTGTACAATTCCAGCATCCGGTCCAGTTCTTTCTGCAAAGATTTATTGTCCAGCTGCATTTTGTTCACATCTTCCCGCGCCTCATCTTTCTGGTTTTGCTGCAGCATTTGCTCCAGGTTTTTCAGCAGCTCTTTGGTCTTTTCGTCCAAAACATTTTTAAACAAATCATTAATCTGTTTCTGTTTTTCCAGGATTTCCTGATTTTGCTGCTTCGTTTCCTGGCGGTTAAACAGGTTTTTTTCGTTTTCCTGCTGCATATCTTTTACCAAATCTTCCAGTTCGTGGCGTTTTTGCAGCAAATCTTCCACCTGCTTTTTCTCATCAAAAGAAAGCGTTTTTTTATCAAGCAATAACCGGTTCAGCTTTTGCGCATCGCGTTCTACCTGTGCCGAAAGTTTGATGGCCGATTGCATTTTGTTTTTTACCGATTGTGTGCCGGCGTCCAATTGTTTATTCTGCTCGGTTTCCGTTGGAATGTGCAACGTTTGCTCCGGCGTTTTGCTGTGTTTCGCACCGTTTACGCCATCATTATCAGCTACATCAAAATAATAAACCACTTCGTCGCCGGGGTTTAACGATGCTTCTTTTATCGACCAAAAATAGAAGAACGTGGCCGATGTTTGGCCCAAATCAGCTTTAACCGGCAAACTGTAGTTTTTATTTTTCTGCGGAGAAGCTGTACTGCGGACAGAATAATGAAAAGTCAGGCTTGAAAACCCATAATCGTCCTGGATTTTTCCGTTGAAATAAAATGCTTTGGCACTGATCGAATCCGCTTTTTGCTCCGCAGAAATTACCGGAGGCAAATCCGGCACTACTGAAATCCGGTAAGCGGCAGAATCTGCAGAAGAAACAAAATTGTTGATCGGTTTTACGGCATACGAACCTGATTTCAGCAACTTTTCCTGATAGCTAAAAGTCTCATTATCAGCTTTAAGCAAGGTATTTTTTTGGTTAACGGAAAACAAAACTTCGCTGGTGTTTTCGGTATGAACTTGCCATTGCGCCAAAGTTCCTTCAGGCAAAGTCAGATCACCGGCGTTATTTACGTTTTCTGCGGATTTATGCAGATAAGCCGGATAAATAAGCTTCACATCCAGATGCAGCAGCGAAGGTTTTGGGTTCACTTTAATCTCAAATTCCTCCGAAGAAAAATCATTTCCAACCAAACGGAAACGGATATTTTGCTGGATGTTAGAAAAAGTATGGTAAAAAGAGCTCAGGTTTTCTTTGTCGAGTTTAAAACTGTTTTTGCCGGATTCGAGGTAAACGCTTTCCGGGAATTCATTTCCGCTCAACCTCAAATTCAGCTTAAAATCTTCGCCCTGAACTACTGAAAGAGAACGGTTTAAAATATGCCAGTAAAAAGGGGCTTTCGGTGCAAAATACTGGTTGTGTTTGATGATGCGTTCCGTGCCGTCGTGAATGATGGAAGGTGCCACAAATGCAACCATTATGATTAAAACCAGCGGGATCAAAACCCATTTTAAAAACTTTTTATTTTCGTTGATTTTAACCGCTGCGGAAAAACTGACCGGTTTCAGTTCGGCAATTTTTTGGTTGATGCTGGCCTCGATCAAATTTTTGTGTTCAGGGTTTTGATCGGCGATTTTTTTTAGTTGTAGCGTGTTCAGCAGCTTGTCCTGCACGTTCTGGAAATATTTGCCGATAATTTCTGCGGCCTGATCATGCGAAATCAATCGCCCCAAACGAAAATAAGCCAGCAAAGAAGGCGCAACCAGCCAGCCAAAAAGCGACAGGTTGAGCAAAATAAACCCGTAAAAAATAACCGAACGGAAAAACGTGTTGAAATGGCCGTAATACTCGGAAAAAGTGATCACCAAATAGCTGAAAAACAGTGCTGCGCCCAAAAAAATGAACCCGCGGAGCAACTTGTTTAAGTAATACTTCCGGATAAATTCATCCATTTTGGCAAGCAGTAAATCGTAATTGCTACCGGATTGCATCATACTTCAACTCAAAAATAAAAAAATAAGCTGTACCTAAAAGCATTCGGGCAGATATTATGATGCTTCTTTTACCACTAAAATTTATGGCTGCGGGTTGAAACTTTACTGGAGGCAACATCGTATTTGGGGTATAAGCCGATCCGAAACATACGACACGCTCAGAAAAAATAGCGGTAGAAATTGCTGATTGTCAGCAATTAATCTTTAAATTCGATCACCAATTATTTTAAACCTAAACAAAGTCAATCCTGAATATTTAATCGTTGACTGCGTAAACCGGATCCAATATTAATCAGTTTATGGCAAAACAGATACACTGCAAAACGTTGCTGGGGCATCAAAACCTGGATTTTTCGATAGAATGCCTGCAAAGTTTTCTGCAACACTCCGGCGATGGGATTTTGCTGGAGATTTTTGAAGACGGCAGCATTACGGATGAAGATGAGGCCAGGCTTTTATCCGGACTTAAAAATAGCGTGGTTGTTAGAAAAGCCAGGCGCGATGAAAAGTTAAAACCGCTTCTGGCCGATTTTCCGGCCTGCAAAGCGTATCGCGACAGCACCAATTATGCACAGAAAATTTTTGATGTGATGCTGTTTGATGACCGGGACGTGTTTTATATCGACAGTGATATTTATTTCCTGAAAAAATTTGTTTTGCCTGCGATGGACGAAATGCCGGTTTTTATGTGGGACACGCAAAATGCTTACTCTTTCACGCCGCTTGATCTGCTTAAAATCAACATCCCGATTTTTCCGAACGTAAACACAGGCTTGTTTTACTTCCCCAAAAACCTGTTTAGTTTGGCTTTTATAGAAGCTTTGCTAAACGATGGCGTGATTAGCCGCGGCGTTAAAAAAGGCATTCCGTGGCTGGAGCAAACCATCTGGAGTTTTTTGGCCGCCAAAAGCCGCAGCATCAGTTATTTTAACTGTAAACAGGTTATTATGGCCGATTTTGTGTTGAGAAACGATGCCGATACGGTGGCCATCCATTTGGTATATTACTTCAGGACTTATATTAAACAGTTGCGTTTGTTGCAGCCCGAAAGCAATACGGCAACACAAATTATCCTCGAACAGCATTCGGCTTATTTAAAAAAAGCGGATTTTGCAGTAGAAAAAATAATCCGTAAAATAAAACGCCTGGTTTAAGCCTGGATTTTGGGCATACTTCTTTTAGCACCTAAAAATTGCCATCCGCTTAGGATGGTTTTTTATTGATAATCATGCTCGTCATTTTAAAAAACAGCAGCAGTTTAATTTTTTTGCAGCCGGGCTTTTATCGTTCCACAAGATTTTTACAAATTCACCCTTTCAAAAAAACTATCTTAAAAGTTTTTTAACTTAGGTGAAATTCGATACTTCTTTTATGCATAAAAAATTACAAGTGGCCTGCCTTGCATTTTTGCTGGCTGCTGCACCGGCTGCGTTTGCACAAAATGTGGCGCAAAAAACTATTGCAGGCGTTTCTTACTTTTCTGATCCGGCCATTTCGCCAGACGGAAGCGAGATTGCTTTTACTTCCGGCGGCGATATCTGGACGGTTGCGGCGGTCGGCGGTGATGCGCATTTGCTGATTTCTGATCCGGCTTATGATTCCAGGCCGATTTATTCTCCGGATGGAAACTATCTGGCCTTCACTTCGACCCGGACCGGAAATGGCGACATTTATATTTTCAACTTAAAAACAAACGGACTGAAACGCCTTACTTTTGATGATGGCAATGAAAGCCTGAGTGCTTGGTCGCCGGACGGAAAGTACGTTTATTATGCTTCTACCAGCCGGGACATTTCGGGCATGAGCGATATTTACCGCGTAAAAACAGCAGGCGGCACGCCCATGCCCGTAAGCCAGAACCGGTATATGAACGAGTTTTTTGCCATGCCTTCCCCGGATGGAAAAACGATTGCCCTGGCGGCGCGCGGCATTGCCAATGCGCAGTGGTGGCGCAACGGCAGCAGCCATCTGGACCAATCCGAAATCTGGCTGATGAAAGATAACGGAACGCCATCGTACCAAAAAATTACCGCTGGCGGCGCGAAAGAACTGTGGCCGATGTGGAGCAAAGACGGCCAATCGATCTATTACGTTTCCGACCGCAGCGGCACCGAAAATTTATGGGTAAAAACAGTATCCGGCACACCCAAACAATTAACGCATTTTACCAAAGGCCGCGTGCTTTGGCCAACCATGTCATCCAACGGCAAAACACTGGTTTTTGAACGCGATTTTAATATCTGGAAATACGAACTGGCATCGGGCAAAGCTTCCGAAGTAAACATTGTTCGCCGTGGCTCGCCTGCCAGTCCGGGCGTAGATCATCAGCGGTTTACCTCACAGTTTCGTAATATGGTTTTATCTCCCGATGGAAAAAAAATAGCTTTTACGGCGCATGGTGATGTTTTTGTGGCTTCGGCCAAGGAAGGCGGCGATGCTTTGCGCGTAACCAAAACCAGCGGCAATGAATCTCAACTGGCCTGGCTGCCCAACAGCAATGTGCTGATTTACGTTTCTGACCGGGAAGATGCCGCGCATTTGTACCAGTACAATTTTATCACGGCAAAAGAAGCACAGCTGACCAAAAGCGGCCTCGATGATGGCGGCCCGGTGATTTCGCCCAACGGCAAGCAGGTGGCTTTTATCCGTAACGGAAAAGAATTAATGGTGATGGATTTAACTTCCCGGCAGGAAAAAACGGTTGCAAAAGGCTACCTTGACCGGCCGCCGTTTTCATCTTCGGGCAGCGTTTGCTGGTCGCCGGACGGAAAATGGCTGGCTTATGCATCTTACGGGACGAAAACTTTCCGCAACATCAGCGTGGTTCCGGCGGCTGGCGGCGAAGCAAAACCGGTTAGTTTTTTGGCGAATACTTTTGGCGGAAACGTAAACTGGAGTGCCGATGGTAAATACATATTGTTCAACACCACGCAGCGGACGGAAAATACCAACATTGCCCGCATTGATTTGGTGCCGCAGCGGCCAAAATTCAGGGAAGATCAGTTTCAGCAGCTTTTTACAGAGCAAAATACTTCGCCTGCAAGTCCGGTTAACCCAACCGCGCCCCGGCCCGCAACTGTAAAAACGCCCGCGCTGCCCGATACCACTAAAAAAACAGGGGTAAAAACAGCATCTGCAAAAACCGGACCTGCTATACCGGAAATCAAAATAATAACAGAAGGCATACGCCAGCGGTTAAACCTGCTGCCGCTGGGCGTAAGTGTGAGCGATCAGGAAATCAGCAAAGATGGTAAAGTGCTGTTAGTCACCGCTTCTGCCGCAGGGCAAACCAATTTATACACGTATCCGCTGGATGATTTATCCGCAGAAAGGGCCGTTTTAAAACAACTCACTTCTACGCCGGGCTACAAATCCGATGCACAGTTTTCTGCAGATGGGCGCGAAGTTTATTTTATGGAGCAGGGCCGGATCATGATGGTTTCGGTAGATTCTAAAACAGTTAAGCCAATTTCGGTTGCTGCGGAAATGGACATCGATTTCAACACAGAAAAAAATGAGGTTTTTGAGGAGGCGTGGGAAGCACTGAACAAGGGTTATTACGATGACCATTTCCACGGAACAAACTGGAACGAAGTGCGCCGTGAATATGCGCCTTTGGTGGCCGGCAGCAGCACGCCCGAAGAATTGCGCCGCATTTTAAATTTGATGGTGGGCGAGTTAAACTCTTCTCATTCAGGTGTTTCCGGGCCGCCAAATCCTGGCCAGTTTGCCACCGGGCGTTTGGGTTTGTATTTTGACCGTGCGGTTTATGAAGATAAAGGCCGCTTTAAAATTACCGAAATAGTTCCGCTAAGTGCGGCAGATTTATCCGGAAACATCCACGTAGGCGATTATTTAACGGCGGTTGATGATCAGCCCATCAAACCAAATGACGACCTGAACCAGTTGCTGGAAAATAAAGTTGGCCGCCGGGTTACGTTAAGCATTACTTCGGCAACAAGTGCCACGCCGCAAAAAATTACGGTTCGGCCAACCAACCAGGCTACAGAAAAAGGCTTGCTTTACCGCGGCTGGGTGCAGCAGCAGCGCGATTATGTAAATAAAATAAGCAATGGCCGTTTAGGTTATGTGCATCTGGTGGATATGTCTGAACAGGCTTTAAACCAGCTTTACTTAGATCTGGATGCCGAAAATCAATCCAAACAAGGTGTTGTGGTTGATATCCGCAACAATAATGGCGGTTTTGTAAATGCTTATGCTCTGGACGTGCTCAGCCGAAAGCCATATTTGACCATGACAGGAAGAGGAATGCCTTCCGGACCGGCGCGTACACAATTAGGGCAACGGACTTTGGAACTGCCAACGATTTTGGTGACCAACCAGCATTCGTTATCGGATGCGGAAGATTTTACGGAAGGTTACCGCACCATGAAGTTGGGCAAAGTAGTAGGCGAACCCACCGGCGGCTGGATTATTTTTACAAGTGCTGTTACTTTGATTGACGGCTCTTCTGTCCGCCTGCCTTTTAGCAAGATTGAAGACCACGAAGGCAAGGATATGGAGCTGCACCCGCGTGCAGTTGATATTCCGGTTTCCAGGGCTTTGGGCGAAGGAAATGTTAAAGATTCTCAATTGGACGCAGCGGCAAAGGAATTGCTGCTGGAGGTTGGAATGAAGAAATCGAGGTAAAGGAATTGACAGGTTTAAAGGGCTTGTTTAAATTTTTATCATAAAATTTATAACACTTCTTTTATGCCTGTAAATTCTGTTTCGGTACAAAAAGTACAATAGGCCAATGTTTTTTAGGTGATAAAAGAAGCATAGAAAGTTTATTCCAGATACTCGGATATGCTTGGGATTGACAACAATGCTTCTTTTACCCTATAAAATTGGTATCTGCATCAATTCAACCCAATCAAAAACAATTGCCTGCCATTTTTAGGGTGATAAAAGAAGCATGGAAAATATATGGAACAAATTTTTAAACAGCCCTTAATGTTGCATTAATTTAAATTTCATTTTCTCCATAAAAGCTTCTTTGTAATTGTTGCCAAGAGGGATCCTTTCTGTTCTGCCTTTTAAAATTAAACTGCCATTTTCAATTGCCATGATTTGTTTGATAGCTACAATATATGATTTTTGAACGCGGATGAACTGAAAAGCGGGCAAACGCACTTCTAACTCTTTTATGGTTAGGTAAACTAATGTTTTTTGAGTTCCCCGATGAAAAAAAATGTAATTGCTCATAGCTTCAATATAATCAATATCATCCAGGTCGATCTTTATCATTTTTCCTTTTTGCTCGGTTTTAACAAATATGTAATCATTTGGTATTAAACCGTTGCCGGAGTCGCCGCTCGCGCTTGTTTCGTTGGTAAACCGCTGCACGGCTTTCACAAACCTATTGAAAGGTATTGGTTTCAAAAGGTAATCCAAAGCATGGAGTTCATAACTGGAGACAGCAAATTCGGAAAAAGCGGTACAAAATATAACTTTGGTTTCCGGGTTTAACATTTGCATTACATCAATCCCATTCATCTCATCCATTTGTATATCCAGGAAAACAAGCGCAGCTTTATGTTTTTTTATCAGTTCCATCCCTAATATGGGGCTGGTTGCGGTGCCCATTAACTCAAGGTTTGGCATTTTTTTTATAAAACCTTCAATCACGTTAATAGCAGGCTGTTCATCATCAATGATCACACATTTTATCATTGCGTTAATTGTTTATGGTTAATTCAAATGTATAGAACTCGTCTTCATTAATAGCTTTTATTTCATACTTATCTTTAAAAAACACATCAAGCCGTTTGCTTAAATTGGTAATGCCGATATGGTGCGATGTCAGTTCTATATTGTTTTTTCTCTTTTTATTTCTGCAGAAAAAATAGATATGCCCTGGTTGCAGCTCAATCTTTATTTGTAATGGGTTTTCCAGGTCTTTAAGGTCTCCGTATTTAAAAGCATTTTCCACAATACTGATTATAGACAGCGGCAGCAGCATCTGGTCGGCCATTTCACCTTCAAGCGTATATTCTACCGCTTTACTGTTGCCAAACCGGAGATAATTAATGTCTATCAATGTTTGTAAGTGCGATAGTTCTTTTTGAATTGAAACTTTTCCGTTTTCATGTTCCAGGCTTTCTAAGGCATACCGCATCATGTGCGAAAGTTTGAGTATGTTTTCTGCCAGTTCATCAGAGTAATTTAATGCCTGGGAATATAATACATTGAGGGTGTTATGAAGAAAATGCGGGTTTATCTGTGCACGCAGAAAAGCATATTCAAATTGTAATTTTTCCTGTTGTGACTTGAGTTCCTGCTGGGTCAGGAAGGCATTTTGCAGCTCATGTTGCTTTTTTTGTTGTTCTAAAACAAATTTCTCTTCCTGTAAATCCCTCAATTCCCTTTCGTTTTTAAGTAAGTTTTTGATCACAGTGTACAGAAGTGCGTAAACAGTAAATCTTATATAGCCAAAAATAGCTGTTCGGATAAACACTTTTAAGTCATCTGCCTTGTCATAAAGAGTCACATCATATAATGGCAAAAGATGATAGATATAATAATAACCGGCTGACGATAGTATTATAAAAAAAGAAAAAAAAGCTATCAATCCGTAAATAGCACCTTTTTTCACAAACAATTTAAAAGAATACAGACTGGTATAAAATGCCAAACCGAAAGGCGTGATATAGAAAAGGATTTCTATCACCTTTATTTCCTTGTTGGTGATATAATTAATAAAAAATATGTAAAGCGCATACAGGGCCCATGCTAAAACATGCCAGGGCAAACTAAAAGGGTTGTTTCGTTTATTAGCAGCAATACTTACCATTTACACTTATTAACTACATCAATCGTTAGTTAATAAAAATAGGCATAGTATCTTATATTTTACTTAAAAGCTGTTCAAATTTCCATTAGCTTCTTTAACAAGCTTAAGATGAATAATCACAATGCTTCTTTTATGCCATAAATTTTGGTGTGCCGGTTTTTTTCGGATAAAAAAATTTAAGCAGCTTTTTAAAACTAGGTCAAGTTATACAATGATCTCTTAATAAACTCAGGATGGATGCCAATGCTTCTTTTACCTTATAAAAATTGCTGTCGGCATCAATCTAAATAAACCCCCAAATATATGCTTGCCAATTTTAGGGTGATAAAAGAAGCATCAAAAATAAATTTAACCAGTTTTAAACATTGATAAATACTTGATTATTATACAATTGCTGAAACAGGTTATTGTTATTAAGTTCGATTTTTTCTACCGGCTGCGTTGCTGATTTAAACAGCACTTTATAAGTAAGCGGATCAATCGGGTAAGAATTGTAGGTTTTTTTATCAAACAAAAATAATTCTGTACCGATATTGAAAAACCCGAATTTGTCTTTGTTCAACAAAAACTGTTCGGCCAGCGGCTGTTGTTCTTCCTTATAAATAAATTCTTTTGAATTGATCATGGTATGCAAATAGATCCAACATTCCCACTGCCCGGGATGCAGTTTCAGGATAGGGACAAACATATCATATAACTTTTGCGTGGTTTCTTCTGCAAAATCGGTTCTGCTCTGTTTTTTGTCAGGATAAATAGGGCTGAAAAATTTAAGCCTGATATCTTCCAGCGATTTCCGGTAACAAACTGCGTTAATGATGGGCACACCAGCCAGGTGAGAAAGATAGGCGATGCCTTTCCTTGCGTAAATGGATTGCTTTAAAAAATTGATCTTGCACCTGTTCTCATTTTTTACACTATCGTCGCCGGCACCGGTATTGCCGTCAATATATAACAATAGGCTTTTTCCTTTTTTTAATTCCCTCAACATTTTCAGCGCGGCATTCGGTAACTGGGCGGAGATAATGTTTAGTTCGTTATTTGTACCATTTTGATAAACATCAGAAAACATCTTGTCGAAGGAGGAACCCTCGCCAGTTGAAATATGATTTGCGACAACTAAAGTATAAGGTATATTATTAGAGGCCAGGAAATGGTTGATAACCCGGTTTGAGCCCATATGAAAAGTACAGAAAATAGCAGGTTTAGAATCCAGCAGGTTGAAAAATTGCCTGCTCAAACCTTCATAACTTACAGCATCTATGATGCCAGCGTATTGCTGTTCCAAGATGCTCAAATCTTTATTCAATAGAATGTGCCTGAAAATATCTTCATGTTCTGTAACCTTTACCTCGGGCATAAAGTTCAGCATGTTTGCACTAACGAAGTTCTGGGTCCGGTTAAGCAGGTCATCATCCAGTATATTTAGGTTGTGTAATGTGCTTTCAACTATTTTATTTCTTCGTTCTGTAAATTCTGCTTGGTTCATGGTATAAAAATTTGAAAGTGATGAGGATTTGACTCAGCAATAAATAAGTCGTAATGATCAGCGTAACTGTGCTGATGATATCTCTAAATGTTATTTGCGTGAACATCAGGTTTTCACTAAATAACGAATGATGCAAAATTGTAAAGTTGGCAATGATATACTGTAGCAAAAGAATATATACATACACCCAGAACAAGATGTTCAATAAAGAATAAATAATCAATGGCTTTGGGGTTTCGCGAAACACATGTTTCGGCTCCCGGAGCATTTCCATAATGAATTGCCTTGCCTTGTTCTGCAGGTTCGGGATGTTAAAATAATCGCTAAATAACCAATATCCGTCATAGCGAAAAAACGGGATCAAAGAAGTAATCACACTAATTGTGTTTGCCAGGATCAGGGTGAAAACGATTACTTTAAAAGTATCAACATAAAAAAAAGCGATCAGGAATACGTTGATAAGCAGTTGAAAATAAATTCCGGCTATGTTTACGGTATTTCTTTCTTCTTTTTTTAGTGCCCAAATGTCGGTTACGTTTGTGTAGAAAACTGGAAAAACAAAGTAAAAGCCAAATCCGATCTCTTTTGGACGCACGCCAAACCTGTAAGAAGCGGAAGCGTGGCCTATTTCATGAACCAAGATAATCAGGACGAACAAAGTATAAACGATCACTAAATGAGTAACGGACATCAGCCCTAATGAAGACTGATAAATAGTGCCGAATGACAGCAAGTGATGTGCATAAAAGAAATAAAAAGTGATGGCCAAAGCAGCAAGTGAAAAAAAGGTAAAGGTCTTTTTATAAAACAGAAGGGATAATACTTTATAAACTGCCTGCAGCTGTCCCTCTTTTAAAACTACTATTTTGCCTTTTATATATTTGTTGGTTGTTGTAAACGAGCTGCTTTCCTTTTTAGATATTTTTGTAAGCGTTGAATTAATTGATGTCTCAACAAAAGAAACTGTAAAATCAGCAGTTTTGTACAAATTGTTCATATCTACTGCAATCAAACCATAATCCGGCTTTGATTTATAGCTGAAAAGCATGTGGTATAAAACCTCAGTGATTTTATAGATCCCGCCATAGTTATCCAGTAACAGGTATCTTCGCCCGGCAGTTTCGTCTATTGTTTTTAACTCGTACATGGTTGGTTAATTAGCCAGTTAATTATTGTTGGAGCATTGATTTTATTTTGGTCAGGATTGAATCCGCATAAATTCTTGGCCCATTAATGTGTGCCCCTTTTATCTGGTAAAATTCTTTGGGCGTATTTGCATCTTTATATAATAATTGCCCCATATAAAATGGAACTTCCTCATCTTCGGTACTGTGGATAATAAGGCATGGCTTACGATATTTTTTTATGGAAGCTTTTGCGCTGTAATCTTCTTTAACCAGTAACCGGCCTATAAACCCAAGCCCCGTTGATTTCCTAACGGTGTAAGCCGCCATGTCTTTTGGTGATGAAAACGCGCCTTCCATTACCAATCCGGCTATTTTATCGGGTTTATCGGCTGCAATTACGGCAGCAAGATGGCCGCCTAATGACTGGCCATAGATCACCAGCTTCGTATTTTTAACGTCTGCCCTGCCGGTGATATAGTTAAGTGCAGCCAATGCATCCGCCCGAACATTTTGCATGGTTGCTTCGCCGGCAGAAAAGCCAAACCCGCTGTAATCAAACATAAATACCTGTACACCATCCTTTACAACAGGGACAATGGCTTGGTATTGGCTGACCAATGAACCTTCATTACCGTGAAAATGGAGCAGTGTTATGTTTATTTTACCACTGTCGGCAGGTTTTATCAGCCAGCCGTTAAGTAAAATCCCGTTTCTGTTTTTGAATAGCACGCTCTCTACTACAAAAGGTTTTTGAACGGGCGCATTATTAATATTGGTAAATTCAGGCTGAAAATAGGCACCTGAAAAATGAATAATGGTGGTATCCTTGCTGTCAAAGTCCACAACTTTTATCCTGGTTGTTTTTGCAGGAAATTTATTAGGGTGCAAAAACACCTTGTTAAAACTACAGGATAACAATAAGGTAGCAATAAACAACAAAATAATATTTCTCATAATCATTGCCAATTCTCAGATGCAGGCAAAAACATCACTTGGTTTATATTTTCAAAGCTTTATTAAAGTGCAGGTTATAAATTAAAGAAAGCGTAATGCTTCTTTTATCACTATAAATTTGTATTTGACACAAATATTGGAGCCTAAGAAACCTGATGATTTTTAGGTAATAAAAGAAGCATAGAAATAAATTGAAGAAATTTCAAGTAGGCTCTTAGTGCCTGTTTGAATTTCTGTCATAAAAATTTACAATACTTCTTTTATGCCAATAAATTTTGTTTTTGGGCTACTTCAATACAAAAAGTACAATGAACCAATGGTTTTTAGGTGGTAAAAGAAGCATACAAAATATACTGAACAAATATTTAAACAAGCTCTAAACAGTTAAAAAATATCCGGGAATAATTTTATCCCCGGACGATAGAAGGGATTTGCCTAAAACTCAATATCTATAACGCGGTGAAATTTTGAGGCGGCAGCAGCCAGTTCTAATCTTGATTCCATTTCTTCGATACAAATGGCTTCTGCAAACAGGTTTTCGTTTTGTGTTGACATGGTTTTAAGTTTTTAATGGTTAAAAAATATCCGGGAATAACGCTATTCCCGGACAAAAGCGGATTTTGACTAAGATTCGATCTCTATGTCTACTTTCACTTTAGAAGCGGCAGCAGCCAGTTCCAATCTTGATTCCATTTTTTCGATGCAGATGGCTTCTGCAAACAGGTTTTCGTTTTGTGTTGACATGGTTTTAAGTTTTTAATGGTTAAAAAAGTAACCGGAAATGCCCTATCCCCGGACAAAAGCGGATTTTGACTAAGATTCGATCTCTATGTCTACTTTCACTTTAGAAGCGGCAGCAGCCAGTTCCAATCTTGATTCCATTTTTTCGATGCAGATGGCTTCTGCAAACAGGTTTTCGTTTTGTGTTGACATGATAATTTAGTTATTGATTTTGATTGCCTACTCTGGTAAAGGTTTTCGGCGTCCCCTTTTGGATTCTTGGCCAAAGAATATTTTTAATAGTTAATTTATTACAGGGCTGATAGTATAGCCTGATTTACTTAATAAGTTTAATATAGAGGTCGAATCATTTCCTATATCTACAACATCCAGCGTAACCAGGGTTGATTGAGTTTTAATGGTGTTTTCTATTCTTGACATGATTAGGCGCATCCTGTACATTTCGGCATCCGCAGCCACGTATCTCGGCTTAAAAAGGCCGCTTGATGTTAGCAATTTTTTTAAACCGGCCACATTCTCCTGTTTGTAAAAGCCGGCCTTGGCATCAATATCCATTATTACCCTGTTTTTGTTATTAACCATATAATTGATGACACTTTCCCAATAGCTATTTGGAAATTTATCATAAAGTGTATTCAAAGTTTCGTCTATGCTTAATAGTTCCTTAACCGGTATGTTGTGTTTTGAACCATAATTTCTTATCACGTCGTCGATCTTTTCAGCATTGGGCACGTTACACTGATAGGTTTTTGTCATCAAAAACATGTAGATGTACCAAAGTTTATATTGGTTAAGGTATATTTCAGGGATCCCTTCGTCCTCTGCTACCGTTATTAGTTTCTCGTATGTGTTTTTTGAAAGCGATTTTTCGGCAGACTGATTGTTGTTTTTCAACCCGTTGGCTTTTTCTGCAACACCTGCAAAAGCTTTGCTGTTCAGCCCTGTTTCCTGAGCAATCAGTTTCACTTTGTTCAAAACATTAAGCACTTTGTCGCTCAGCTTTATTTTTGGTTCACAGGTTTTGGTTGTGGTCAAAAGGATATAAGATTCCTGCTGCAAACCTTTGCCACTTATTTTCCATAACAAAGTTTGTGCATCGGCTGCATTTTGTGCCTTTACCATTGAAAAAAGCATTAGGAACACGGATGTAAAGGCTATTTTTGTTGTTCTCATGTTGGTGTGATTGTAATTCTATTTATTGATTGTTATTCACCCGTTGCTTAATGTCATCTGACGTTGAAATGGCTGCTTGCTTTCTTGCCTTTATATTCCTGTTCCCAAATTTCCAGCTGATTGCCATGTTAAAAAATCTTGTCTCCGCTTTATTAACCACATTCATCATTACGCCCTGATAATTTATTTTCTGATCCTGTTTATCCGTATTGAAAATATCCTGAACGGCGAGCTTAATATTGGCCCGGTTTTTAAAGATGCCCTTGCTGATCCCGGTGCCGGTAGTAAAATTCCGTGCTGCCTTGTATATGCCTGAAGTGTAAGGTCCCCGGTAATTGGCATTTAGCTCAGCCGCCCAGTTATTATTAAACTTGAAAGTATTTTCTGTCTGAAATAAGTAAGACCAGGAAGCATTATTATTTTGCCCTGATAGGGAAGAAGTAGCCGTATTGTATTTTAGAAAGCCGGTGCCGCCGCTGATATAAATGTTCCACCAAGCGGTTACAGGATGGGTAAAATCAGCATAAACATAAAATAAATCAGAGCTTCTCAAATTGTCAAAAGTGGAGATCACCTGTTTATCATTCCCTTTTAAGTAAACTGGTGCCAATGCGTTGGTACCATGTGTATAACTCGAGCCGAAAACAAGCGATTGCTTATAGCTGTAGGAAACTTCCAGGTTATGATCTATCTCCGGTTGTATATTTGAGTTTCCCTGATAATAGGCATACTGACTTTGGTATATTACAAAAGGGTTGACAATATTGAACCCAAATCTTTGGATACTCTTCCTGTAACTTATATCCAACACATTGTCCAAGTTTCTGACAAATTCAAAACTGATGTTCGGAAAAATGTTCAGGTAATTTTTTTTGTTAACAGTATTGGTATTTACTAAATCGCCACTAACGTTTGTTTGTTCAGCCCGAACCCCCAGGACAAGATTGAATTGCTTTATGGTTTTGTTTAAATTTATGTAGGCGGCATTTACATTTTCTTTATAGATGAAAGTGTTAGTCTTACCATTATCCGTCATCCAATCACTGCCAACCAGTTGCTGCCATGATATGTCATTTTCAGAAACGGTGAACTGACTTTTAACACCTGCTTCAATTTTTCCTATTGAAGAGGGCTGTGAGTAATCAGCTGAAAATGAATAAGTATGGATATGTGCCGGCGAATTGTCCCTTAAAAAATAAGTCGGTTGATTCGGGTTGCCCTGGCGATCAAAATAATCGGTTGCAAAGTTATCCTGCCATTTTTTATTATAATTAAAATAGTCTGCGTTTATCGTCAGCGATTTTCCTGAACTATCCAATATACCCTTGTAATATACATTTATCGCTGGATTAAGAACTTTCGCACTGCCATTGGTATGAACAACTGAGGAAGAATCATTTTCTGTAGCATGTACCAGGTTTGAAACCGTAGTGGCCGTTTTGCTTCTATAATTGGTATAACCTTTAAACCCGATACCAAAAGAATTATGTTTGTTTACGTCATAATCAAATCCTAATCTATAAGCATTATTATTCCTGCTGCGTATTTCGTACTCATGCTGAAGGATATTGGAACTGGCATCAATTTCTCTGTTAAACTTATTATCATAATACTGTTTGGTGTGCTGAAAATCATAAGCACCATAAAAATTTAGTTTTTCGCTTCTGTAATTAAGGTTCAACCCATTGTTATACTTCAAAAACCTGCCTGTGCCAAGCCCCAAAGTTAAACTTCCGTTTAAACCATAGTTTTTATTTTTAGCCAGTTTTATATTGATGATACTTCCGGCCTGTGCATCGTACCTGGCAGAAGGGTTTGGTAATATTTCAATTTTATCTATACTGCCGGCAGGCATGGAGGATAGCATCTCTTTCAATTCTTCATCACTTAAATGGGTGGGTTTATCATCTATCAAAACATTTACAGACTTTGTTCTGAAGGAAAGCACATTATTTTGCTCCACAACGCCCGGTGCTTTTAGTAAAATATCATACGCATTACTCCCGGCAGACAGCGGGCTTTGGGCAACATTCAGCGTGATTTTACCACCGCCGAGGGTTATAAATGGCTTTGCTACTTTCGCACTGATGACAACACTTTTAAGTGATTTTATTTGCAGGCACATATATACTTCCAATTCGACAGATTGTTGTTTATCTCCTATCGTAATCTGGCTTTTGGTGAAGGTATTGTAGCCCACATATAATACTTTTAACTGATACTTGCCCGGCTGAAGATGGCTGATTGTAAAGTTCCCTTTATCCGAGGAAATTGTATTTACACTTACCGAAGTAAGCATATTAGTAACCACAATCGTTGCATGGGGCAGGCCTTGTCTGGTTAATGAGTCTTTTACTGACCCGGTTAGCGTTGCTGCTTTTTGCCGGGCATTACCTGTACGAACAAGTAATAAGCAGGTTAAAGTAACAAGTATAAAGGTCATCAGTAGCTTCATTTTTTGTTTTGCTCAATAAATATCCTTCTATCAGCAGCAACAAAAAAAACTATTATACGAAACCGTATTTCCTCAATGCAAAGTGGTCAATACGATCCTTTTTTATAAGTTTTACAGAATGCAAGAGCCTGTTTAACTTACCAAACCGGCGTAAGATTTATAACAATCACTGCTTAAATTTATAGGAAATGAGCAAGGACAGGAAGCTGCATCCGCCCGGTTGATGTTGCTGTTTCCAAGGCTTTGGGCAAAGGAAGTTTAAAGAATCCTCAACTGGATGTTGCGGCGAAGGAATTGCTGTTGGAAAGGGGAACTAAGAAATCGAAGCAGGTTTTATTATCGGTTAAACTTTCAAAATGCTTCTTTTACCGGCCTAAATTTAAGGTGGTAAAAGAAGCATTGCTTACTTTTTTACATGATGCTGCTGCGGCAAAACTTTTACATCACGTTCCACTTCTTTCTGCTCGATGTGCACGGCATATTCGGCAGGTTCAATTTTCTCGCCATAATCATCTGCATAAACTTTGGTAAACTCGGCACCGAAATATAAAATGGCCGAAGTATAATATATCCACACCAAAATAACGATTAATGAACCGGCCGCGCCATAAGTAGAACCTGTGCCGGTGGTTTGGATGTAAATACCAATTAAATATTTGCCCAGCATAAACAAAAGGGCGGTAAAAAAAGCACCAGTACGCACATCGCGCCAGGCAATTTTTACATCGGGCAAAAACTTAAAAATAATACCGAAAAGTACCGAAATCACAATGAAGGTGATACCAATATTAATGAGGTTGAAAATCTGCACGGTAACTTCCGGGAAATAACGTGTGATGTGACTGCTCAAAGCCAGTACCAAAGCGTTAACGATTAGCGATGCGATGAGCAAAAACCCTAAGCCAATAATCATCGAAAAAGAGATCAGCCGGTTGGTCAGCATTTTTACCCAGCCTTTTTTAGGTTTTGCTTTTACGCGCCAGATAATATTGAGAGACTCCTGGATCTCCATAAAAATACTTGTTGCACCGATAATTAAGGTAACTACACTGGTCACAACTGCAATTGTGGTTTTGCCAGACAGGGAAATACTTTTGATCATGTTCTGGATCTGGATGGCCGCAGCACTTCCCACATACGATTTAATTTGCGGGTAGATATTGTTTTGGATCGCATCATGGCCCAAAAAAACACTGGTCAGCGAAATAACCAACATCAATAGCGGTGCCAGTGCGAAAACGGTATAATAAGCCAATGCTGCGCTAAATTTCAGCCCTTTATCATCTAAAAAACAGTTGAATGTTGTCAGCAAAATTTTGCCAATACGTTTTAAATATTTTAGGGCAAAGTATTTTTTAAACATAAAATTTAGGTGATAAAAACAGCATCACAATTTTTACAGATTAGAAACGATCAGCAAATCCAAATCTTTACTCGGGATGTTAAACCGTTCGCCAAAAACCGGGCTTGTTAAATGGCCCTGATAAATGTAAACTGCGTTGCGCACACCTGCTTTTTCCCAGATCACGTTTTTGAGGCCGCCATGTTCGCCGATGTCAAGTAAAATCGGTGTAAAAATATTGGTTAAAGCATAAGTGGCCGTTCGCGCTACGCGGGAAGCAATGTTGGGCACGCAATAATGGATGACATCGTATTTCCGAAAAACCGGGTTGGTGTGGTTGGTTACTTCGGAAGTTTCAAAACAGCCTCCCTGATCGATGCTCACATCAATTACAACTGAATTGGGCTTCATGTGGCTTACCGTTTCTTCGGAAACCAAACAAGGGCTGCGGCTGGCTTTGGCCCGCATGGCACCAATGGCCACATCGCAGGTGGTAATGGCTTTTTCCAATACAATCGGCTGGATAACGGAGGTAAAAACCCGGCTGCCAATGTTGTTTTGCAGGCGGCGCAATTTGTAGATCGACGGATCAAAAACCTTCACTTCGGCACCTAAAGCAATGGCGGTCCTGGCGGCATATTCGCCTACCGTTCCGGCTCCCAGGATCACAATTTCGGTTGGCGGCACACCGGTAATGCCGCCCAGCATCAGGCCTTTGCCGTTAAAAACATTACTTAAATATTCGGCAGCTATCAAGATAGAAGTTGCGCCCACAATCTCGCTCATGGCGCGTACAACGCTTAATGTGCCGCCTTCGTCCTGCAGGTTTTCAAAACAAAGCGCGGTTATTTTTTTGCTGATCAAAGCATGTAAATATTCGGCTTTGATGGTAGAAGTTTGCAAGGCAGACAGGAGCGTTTGGTTCATTTTCATCATCCCGATTTCGGCCAGCGTTGGCGGTGCAATTTTCAGGATGATATCGGCCTGGTAAACCTGCGCTGTATCGTAAACAATCTGTGCGCCTTGTTCGCTGTAATTATTATCGGTAAAATTGGCACCCATCCCGGCGTTGGATTCCAGGATGACAGTGTGGCCGTTGTTTACTAATGTGGCAACCGAAAGCGGCGTAATGGCAATGCGGTTCTCCTGAAAAGAGGTTTCCTTCGGGATACCGATGTAAAGCTTGTTTTTTTTATTTCTCACTTCCAGCATCGATTCCTGCGGCTGCATCATGGCCTGCTTTGCGATGTCGGAAAATCCGCTTAAAATCCCTGAACTCATATTTTTCCCAATTTCCGGTTGCTGAAATTAAGCAAATATAAGTTGAAATAGAGATTAATCTTTCGTGATCGTTAATTTTCGCTGCCGATCAGGCTGCACTTCAATACGGATTCGGATAAAATTTTCGGGCAGTAAATCCGGGATTTGTTCTGGCCATTCGATCAAACAATATTCGCCGGAATACAAGTATTCTTCCACGCCCAGGTCCAACGCTTCGGTTTGGTTTTTAAGGCGATAGAAATCAAAGTGATAAATAATTCCTTCGGGATAATGATATTCGTTAACGATGGAAAAAGTAGGACTGGAAACTGTATCCGCCACTCCTAAAGCCTCACAAAAAACCTTGATAAAAGTAGTTTTCCCGGCACCCATTTCGCCGTAAAAGAGGAGAATTTTATCTTTTTCCCCTAAAAAATCAATCAATTGCCAGGCCGCGTTTGGTAATTGATCGATATCAGCTGTAATAATTTCCATCTACCGATAAATATAATCGCCGCAAAAATATTCAAATGATACTGTTTTTATAATGGTAAAAACAGTATCATTTATTTGTTTATCTCGGCCCGTAAGTGGCTATCGGCACAATCATTTCTTCCATGCTGATGCCGCCGTGCTGGAAAGTTTCGTTATAAAAGTTTACGAAATGGTTAAAATTATTAGGGTAAACGAAGTATTTGTCTTCCTTGGCAAACACAAAACTGGAGCTGACGTGCAGTTTCGGCAGCATCGCATCGTGCGGGTTGCGGATATGGAAAACCTCTTTGGCGTTGTAATTCAGGTTTTTACCTTGTTTATAACGTAAGTTGGTGTTGGTGTTGCGGTCGCCTATAATTTTGCTTGGGTTTTTTACACGGATCGTTCCGTGATCAGTGGTAATCACCACTTTAACCTGTTTTTGTGCCAGGTATTTCAGCAGGTCAAACAACGGCGAATGCTCAAACCAGGAAAGCGTTAACGAGCGGTAAGCAGCATCACCGTTGGCCAGTTCGCGGATCATCTGCATATCCGTGCGTGCGTGCGAAAGCATGTCCACAAAGTTGTAAACCACCACGTTCAGCTCGTTCTGCATTAGGTTGCTGATAGAATCGTTCAATGCACGGCCTTCGTCAATATTTAAAATTTTATGGTACGAAAACTTACAGTCTTTGCGCAATGTCCGCTTGATCTGATCGCCCAGAAACTGCTCTTCAAACAGGTTTTTACCGCCTTCATCTTCATCATTCTGCCACATTTCAGGATAACGTTTTTCCATGTCCAGCGGCATCAAACCAGAAAAAATGGCGTTGCGGGCATATTGTGTGGCGGTTGGCAAAATGCTGAAATAGGTATCTTCTTCCTCCAGCCTGAAATATTCTGAAATAATTGGGTGGATAATGCGGTACTGATCATAACGTAAATTGTCAATCAGGATAAAAAACGTAGGCGAAGTTGTATTTAATTGTGAAAAAACCTTCTTTTTGAACAGCTGATGAGAGAGCATTGGTGCCGTATCCTGGTTTTTGATCCAGTTGAGGTAGTTTTTTTCGATAAACTTGGAAAACTGCGTATTGGCTTCTGCCTTTTGCAAAGTCAGGATGTCGTGCATTCCGGCATCTTCCAGTTTTTCAAGCTCCAACTCCCAATAAATCAGCTTTTTGTAAACATCAACCCATTCCTGGTAGCTTAAATTATCGTTCAGCGTCATGCCAAGCGTACGGAAATCCTGCTGATAACCCATAGTGGTTTTGGCGGTAACCAAACGCTTGTTTTCGGTCAGTTTTTTGATAGTGAGCAAAATCTGTTTTGGGTTGACCGGTTTGATCAGGTAATCATCAATTTTAGAGCCGATGGCATCTTCCATCAAATGCTCTTCCTCGCTTTTGGTGATCATCACAATCGGCACATCGGCGTTGATGTTCTTAATCTCCGTTAGTGTTTCCAAACCGGTTAAGCCCGGCATATTTTCATCCAAAAAAACAAGATCGATATTATTATTTTTGAAGAGGTCGACCGCGTCTGTCCCGTTGGTGGCGGTTTTGATCTGATAGCCTTTTTCGCTTAAAAATAGTATGTGCGGTTTCAGAAAGTCAATTTCGTCATCAGCCCATAAAATGGTGGTATCCTGCATGATAATTATTTATTTAAAATTTAAACCTGTATGACAACGTTTTGTTGCCGTAGTGACATAAATTAACAAAATTTAACACAAAAAAAGGAAGCAGATCAGACAAACTTTTACTAAATCGCACCCTTTCAGCCCGCTTTATTTTGAACAAAAAAAAGATAATCAATGATCCTGTTTACGGATTTATCAGCATACCAACCGAACTTATTTTTGATCTGGTAGAACACCGTTATTTCCAGCGGCTGCGCTACATCAAACAGTTGGGGATGACACATTTAGTGTATCCCGGTGCGCTGCATACGCGTTTTCATCATGCGCTGGGCGCACTTCATTTAATGGGTTTGGCGGTAGAAACACTGCGCGGCAAAGGCACCGAAATTTCTGCGGAGGAAGAAGAAGCCGTAGAGATTGCCATTTTGCTGCACGATATCGGCCACGGCCCGTTTTCGCACGCGCTCGAAAATACCCTGGTAAAAGGAGTATCGCATGAAATGATTTCCAGCTTGCTGATGGACCGGCTGAACGTGGAGTTTAACGGGCAGTTGACACTGGCGATCCGGATTTTTAATGATACTTATCCACGCCATTTTCTGCATCAGCTGGTTTCCGGACAGCTGGACATTGACCGGCTGGATTACCTGAACCGTGATAGTTTTTTTACCGGCGTTTCGGAAGGTGTGATCAGTTTTGACCGCATCATCAAAATGCTGAATGTTGTGGACGATTATATTGTGGTTGAGGAAAAAGGCATTTACTCGGTAGAGAAATTTTTAATTGCGCGAAGGCTGATGTACTGGCAGGTTTATCTGCATAAAACCGTAATTGCCGCAGAAATGCTGCTGGTAAAAATACTGGAACGGGGCCGATTGCTGGCTTTAAACAAGTTTGAGCTTTTTGCCACGCCGCCCCTGGCGCATTTCCTCCAAAAAAGTGTGGTAAAAGAAGCATTCGTAACTGATCCGCGCCATCTGGACGCCTTTGTAAACCTGGACGATACGGATATTTTATCTGCCGTAAAAGTTTGGGTAAACCATTCGGATTTTATCCTGTCTGATCTCTGCTCGCGATTTATCAACCGAAATTTGTACCGGGTAGAACTGACCAACATGCCGCCGGACCTGGAACTGACCGTCAGACTGAAGCATCAGGCCATCCAAAAACTGGATTTGCTGGATGAAGAAGATGCCGGCTACTATGTTTTTACAGACCGTGTGGTAAACGATGCATATAAAGTGGGCGACGAAAACATCAGGATTTTGCTGAAAAGCGGCGAAGTGCAGGATATTGCCGATGCAAGTGACAATTCAAACTTAATTTCACTTTCTAAGCGGGTAGTAAAGTATGTTTTGTGCGTGATTAAAGATGTATAACCATTAAATACAGCATTTTTAATAATTTGCTGCTTTGAGATTTAGAATTAAATTTGCCCGATGCAATTAACCGCACTTGAGATCAGCTTATTGCTGAACGGAACCATTGAAGGCAAGCCTGAAGTTACGGTTAATCAGCTGGCCAAGATTGAAGAAGCCGAAGCCGGAAGTTTATCTTTCCTGGCCAATCCAAAATACGAGCAATATTTATATACTACGCAGGCTTCCATACTGATTATTGATCAGGGGCAGGTTTTAACAGAGCCTGTAAATGCTACCTTAATCCGGGTAGAAAACCCTTACATCGCTATTTCTGTTTTGCTTGATAAGTATAACCAAAGCAAACTGGCCAAACCGGGTATTGAGCAGCCAAGTTTTGTCCATCCAACGGCAAAACTGGGCAAAGACGTTTATATCGGTGCTTTTTCTTACATCGGCGCAAATGTGGTTTTGGGGGATAACTGCCGCATCTACCCAAATTCATACGTGGCTGCGGATGTGGTTTTAGGAAACAACGTTACTGTTTTTGCCGGTGTAAAAATTTATTTTGATTGCAAAATCGGAAATGATGTTACGCTGCATTCCGGTGTTATTATTGGTGGTGATGGCTTTGGTTTCGCGCCGCAGGGTGATGGGACTTATCAAAAAGTGGCCCAGATTGGCAACGTGATTATTGAGGATGATGTGGAAATTGGTGCCAACACCACTATTGATCGTGCCACAATGGGTTCAACCATCATCCGCAGGGGTGTAAAATTAGATAATCTGATCCAGATTGCACACAACGTAGAAATTGGCAGCAATACGGTTGTGGCCGCACAAACTGGTATTTCCGGCAGTACCAAAATTGGTGAAAATGTGGTGCTGGGCGGCCAGGTTGGCGTAGTTGGGCATATCCAGATTGCCAAAGGTTCGCAGGTGCAGGCGCAATCCGGCATCAGCAGAACCATTAAAGAAGAAAATAAAAAATGGGCCGGTGCGCCCGCAACCAATTATCAGGACCACATGCGCTCGCAGATCAGGGTGAACCGCTTGCCCGAACTGGAAAAAAAAATACAAGAGCTGGAAAAAAAACTGGCCGATTTGCAGCAACCTCCCGAACTATACAGGAAGCCTCGGTAATAAGATTTGATAAATATGAACACAAAACAACGAACGATTAAAGCTGAAGTTTCTGTTTCCGGAACAGGGTTGCACACAGGTGAAAAAGTAACGCTGACTTTTCGTCCGGCCCCAGAAAACCACGGCTTTAAGTTCAGGAGGATAGATGTTGAAGGCCAGCCAATAATTGATGCTGATGTAGATAACGTAACCGATACTTCCCGAGGCACCACCATCACCCAAAACGGTGCTTCAGTAAATACAGTTGAGCACGTTCTGGCTTCTTTGGTTGGCTTAGAGCTGGACAATATACTGATTGATCTGGACGGGCCGGAAACACCGATTATGGATGGCAGTTCCCTGCAGTTTATAGATGCTTTGGTGGAAGTTGGTTTTAAAGAGCAGGACGCTGACCGGGAATATTTCAGTATTCCGTACAACATTCACTATTCTGAACCAGACCGTAAAGTAGATATGGTGGCCATGCCGCTGGATGATTACCGATTTACCTGCATGGTGGATTATAATTCGCCGGTGCTGGGCAGCCAGCACGCCAGTATTTCTACCATTACCGAGTTTCGCCGGGAAATTGCTTCCTGCCGTACTTTTTGTTTTTTGCACGAGTTGGAATCGTTGCTGAAGCATAACCTGATAAAAGGCGGCGATATCAACAATGCCATTGTGGTAGTTGACCGGGACGTGAACCAGGAAGAATTGCAGCATCTGGCTACATTGTTTAACCGTAAAGATATTGATGTGGCCCCGCAGGGGATTTTGAACAATATCGAATTGCGCCATCAAAATGAACCTGCCCGCCACAAATTGCTGGACATGATTGGGGATTTGGCTTTAGTTGGTGTTCCGCTGAAAGGCCACATTATGGCCGCCCGCCCCGGCCATGCGGCCAATATCGCCTTCGCCAGAAAAATAAAAGCACTTATCAAAAAAGAGCGTAGTAAAAAAAGCTTCTATCATTACAACCCAAATGCAAAACCGGTTTATGATACGGTACAGATCATGAATATTTTGCCGCACCGGCCACCAATGTTGCTGATAGACCGGATTATGGAGCTGACCAAAACACACGTGGTTGGTGTAAAAGCGGTTACCATGAACGAGCCTTTTTTTGCAGGCCATTTTCCGGGCGCGCCTGTAATGCCGGGTGTTTTGCAGATTGAAGCCATGGCGCAAACCGGTGGCATTTTAGTGCTGAACACCGTGCCCGATCCGGAAAACTGGTTAACGCTGTTTTTAAAGATCGAAAATGCGCGTTTTAAAGATAAAGTTTTGCCGGGCGATACCGTTGTTTTCCAATGTGATTTGCTGGCACCAATCCGCCGCGGCATTGCACAGATGAAAGGTGTGGGCACAGTTGGCGAAAAAGTAGTGGTGGAAGCCGAATTGATGGCACAGATTGTTAGATATAAAAACGCATGACGCAGCCCTTAGCCTATATTCATCCGGGTGCCAAAATTGCAGATCAAGTTGTGATTGAGCCTTTTGCAACCATTTATGGCGATGTGGAAATTGGCGAAGGCACCTGGATTGGCTCCAACGTAACCATTATGGATGGTGCTCGCATTGGCAAAAACTGCCGCATTTTCCCGGGTGCTGTCATTTCTGCCATTCCGCAGGATTTAAAATTTGACGGAGAAAAAACCACGGTTGAAATTGGCAACAACACGACCATCCGCGAGTGTGCCACCATCAACCGAGGCACAAAAGACCGCTGGAAAACCGTTGTGGGCGATAATTGCCTGATTATGGCTTATTGCCATGTTGGCCACGATTGCCAGATTGGCAACAACTGCATTTTTTCCAACAATACCACTTTGGCGGGCCATGTTACCATCGATGATTATGTGGTTTTGGCCGGAATGGTGGCCGTCCATCAATTTTGCCAGATTGGCGCGCACGCTTTTGTTACCGGTGGTTCCCTGGTGCGGAAAGATGTTCCGCCGTATGTAAAAGCTGCCCGCGAGCCGCTTTCTTACGTCGGAATTAACTCAGTTGGCTTGCGCAGAAGAGGTTATTCTTCAGAACAGATCAACGAAATCCAAGATATTTACCGGACGATTTTCGTAAAAAAACACAACCTCAGCAATGCTTTATACATGATTGAGGCGGAACGACGGCCAACAGAAATCCGCGATGAAATCTTGGATTTTATCCGAAATTCCAACCGCGGCATTATGAAAGGTTTTGGCAATCCTTCCTCTTTTTAGAACCAGAAACGATACTAAATGGAAATTGTGCTTGAAAATTTAGGGCGGCGTTTTAACCGCGACTGGATTTTCAGGAACATCAATTGCACTTTTTCCCAACCCGAAACCTACGCTATTTTGGGCATCAACGGTTCGGGCAAAAGCACTTTATTGCAGGTTTTGAACGGCAGTTTATCGCCCTCGGCCGGAACGATATGCTTCTTTTACCGGCATAAAATTGTTGAGGTTGAGCAGGTTTACCAGCACATAAGTTTGGCCGCGCCTTATCTGGAGCTGATTGAAGAATTTAGTTTATCGGAAGTGATCGATTTCCATTTTCAGTTTAAAAAATATGCCAGCGGAATGGACCGAAATAAAATCATCACGCTGCTGCAGATGGAGGCCAGCAAAAACAAGGCAATCCGTTATTTTTCTTCCGGGATGAAGCAGCGCGTAAAACTGGCTCTGGCTTTTTGTGCCGATACGCCGTTGCTGATGCTGGACGAACCAACCGCAAACCTGGACACGCAAGGGATTGACTGGTATTTGCAACTGATCGAAAGATTTGCGCAAAACCGCCTGACCATCATCTGCTCTAACCAGGAACACGAATATGGTTTCTGCAAAAACCGGCTAAATATTTTGGATTACAAACAGAAACCCTGATGCTGTTTTTATCGGTATAAATTCATCAACCCCAATTAAGCTTTTGTTTGTTTCGGGCTGATTGCTAATTTTGTCGCTCTCAAAAAAACTGATTTATGGCCAAGGCATCTGATATAAAAAATGGAAACATCCTGCGTTTTAACGGCGAATTGATACAGGTAGAAGAATTTATCCACCGCACGCCCGGCAATTTGCGCGCTTTTTATCAGGCCAGGATGCGCAACGTAAAAACCGGCAAACTGGTGGAATATCGTTTCCGTACAGATGAAGAAGTAGAAATTGCCCGGGTAGAAACTACTGATTATCAATATCTTTATGAAGATGGAAATGATTTGGTGGTGATGGACAATGCCACTTTTGAGCAGTTTAACATTCCTAAGTTTTTGTTCGGGCCGGCCGTAAAGTTTTTAAAAGAAGGAGCCAACGTGATTGTTGCTTTTGAAAGTGATGAGCCGATTATGGCCAAAGCACCAGCCTCCGCAGAACTGGAAATTACTTATACCGAGCCGGCCGTAAAAGGCGATACCTCGACCGGCGCGTTAAAAAATGCCACGGTAGAAACCGGTGCCGAAATAAAAGTGCCGTTGTTTATCAATTTGGGCGATAAAGTGAAAGTTGATACCGCAACGGGAAGTTATGTAGAACGCGTAAAATAAGCGATGCTGTTTTTGCCGGTATAAAAAAGGTGTGCAGGTTTTTTGTACGCCTTTTTTGCTTCAACAAAAATTTGCTGCAAATAAATTATTTATTGTATGAATAAAGCCGGACTCCGCAAAATTTATCTGGAAAAACGGTTGCAGCTTTCGGAAGCGGAACATCAAACCTTAAATCAGCAACTGTTGCAGCAGTTTATGCAGCTTGATTTTGGCGGGATTAAAGCCGTTCATATTTTTTTGCCGATGCTTCAATACAAAGAACCCGACACCAGATTACTGCTAAACTTCCTGCAAAAAAAGCATCCGCAAATTAAACGTGTTTTCCCGAAAGCAGATTTTCAGCATAAAACCTTGACCGGTTTTTTGGATGATGCAGATTTAATCATTGCCGAAAATAAATACGGTATCCCGGAGCCGGTTAGCGGAAACCAATTTTATATCGATAAAAACAGCATGGTGATGGTACCTTTGCTCGCTTTTGATGAGCAAGGCAACCGCGTGGGTTACGGCGGCGGTTTTTACGATCGTTTTTTGGCAGATTGTGAAGCAGGAACGCGCTTTATCGGTATTTCATTGTTCGGGCCGGTTTTTAAAATCGATGATGCAGCTGATTTCGACGTTAAACTTCACCAATGTATCACACCGAAAAAAAACTGGGGTTTTTGACAGGATGAGGATTTTGTGTTTTGACCTGTGCCGAAATTTAACGGAAGATTGTTGTTTCAGCTTCTTTTATACATATAAACCTTGCATTTGCACATAATTTCAACATAAAAACCTAAACCGTACAATGTTTTTTAGGTGATAAAAGAAGCATCTAATATTATTTGATATGCCAAAAATTGGTAATGCTTCTTTTATCGGTATAAAATGGGTGCTTTTGTCAAATCGCTATAAAAAATAGAAAAAAATACCAATTTTGGGGTGATAAAAGAAGCATCATCATCAACCCAAATAAAACCCGGACAACATCTTCCCAAATCTGCTACAACATGAAAAGTATCAAATTTTACCTCGCTTTTGCTATTGCTTTAAGCTTTGTTTTTAATTGTTTAGATGCGTTTGCACAAATCAACTCAAAACAAAAAACAGCTTTTCAAACCAGCAGCCCCTGGCGGCCGGAAATTGATGTACGGTCAGATATTGCGATTGTTTACGGTACAAATGACCGTCCGGGGATGACCTTTGAAGAGCGTGTAAAAACTTGGCGGGACCATGGTTACGAGGTGAACTTCATGACCGGCATTGCCTGGGGCGAGTATTTTGATTACTTTTTGGGCAAATGGGACGGCAAGAACCACCTTGGCGTTGGCCAGGTAACCATCAAAGGCGATACGATTATGCACGGTAAAAACATGCCTTACGTTGTACCGGTACAATCGTTTATCGATTATATGGAAACGGCTGTTGTAAAAAGGGTGATCGATGCCGACATCAGCACCATATTTTTGGAAGAGCCGGAATTTTGGGCACGCGCCGGTTATAGCGCGCCGTTTAAAGAAGAATGGCAAAAATATTACGGCTTCCCCTGGAAACCGCAGGACGCATCAGCAGAAAATACCTATCTGTCGAGCAAACTAAAATATCATTTATATTTTGATGCCATAAAACAAGTATCTGCCTACGCCAAAGCTTACGGCCAAAGCAAAGGCAAGGAAGTTAAGGTTTTTATACCGACGCATTCCCTGGTCAATTATTCCTCCTGGCAAATTGTAAGTCCAGAAGCAAGCTTGGCATCGTTGCCGAGTATTGATGGTTACATCGCCCAGGTTTGGACGGGCACGGCACGCGAGCCGACTTATTTTAATGGTGAAAAAAAAGAACGGGTTTTCGAAAATGCTTTCCTGGAGTATGGCTCGGTTGTTTCCATGACCGCGCCGACCAAGCGAAAAGTATTTTTACTGACAGACCCAATCGAAGACCGTGTACACGATTGGAGCGATTACAAACGCAACTATCAGGCAACTTTTACCGCCAAACTTTTATACCCGATGGTTGCCGATTATGAAGTAATGCCCTGGCCGGAACGCATTTATACACACCCTTATCCTGTTCTTGGCAGCAACGAAAAAACGCTGATCCCAAGGTTTTATTCAACCCAAATGCAGGTTATGGTCAATGCGCTGAACAGTATGCCAAAATCAAACAACAAGGTATCGGGCGTAAATGGTATTGGCGTTTTGATGGGCAATACCTTGATGTTTCAGCGATTTCCAACCCATGCCGGATATGAAGACCCGCAATTTTCCAATTTTTACGGGCAAACATTTCCGTTGTTAAAACGCGGCGTGCCCGTGCAAACCGTGCACATGGAAAACCTTGGTTATGCGGCTTCTTTAAAAGACATCAAGGTTTTGGTGATGAGCTACTCGAACATGAAACCTGTATCTGCCGAAGTGCATACCGAATTGGCCAATTGGGTAAAAAAAGGCGGCGTGTTGATTTACTGCGGAAAGGACGACGACCCTTACCAATCCGTAATGGAATGGTGGGACACCAATGGAAACAAATTTACCGCCCCATCGCAGCACTTGTTTAAATTACTGGGCATCAACCCAACAAAAAATAACCAACATTTTAAAGTTGGCAAAGGTGCGGTTTATGTTTCGAGGCAAAACCCAAAAGACTTTGTAATGCAGCCAAACAACGACAATGTGTTTGTTGATTTGGTGAAGCAGGGTTATGAGGATGATGCCAAAGCAGGAAAATTGTCGTTTAAAAACAGCTTGTACCTGGAGCGCGGGCCATACGATGTTGTTGCCGTACTGGATGAAAACAGCGACAGCAAACCATACCAAATAAAAGGGCCGGTTATCGATTTGTTCGACCCGCAATTGCCGGTGCTTGCCCAAAAAAGCGTGAACCCTGGCGAGCAATCGTTGTTATATGTGGTAAACCGTGTCCCTGATAAAACAAAACCGCAGGTTTTAGCTTCCGCATCGCGGATTTATAACGAGGAGCGGACGGCCAACAAATACAGCTTTGTGTGTAAAAGTCCGATAAACACTACCAATTCCATGCGCGTATTGTTGCCTGCAAAACCGAAAAATGTTTCGATTACCAACAATAAAGGCGAAAAGGTCAATGAAGTAAAAACCTCTTGGAACGCATCTTCAAAAACATGCTACCTAAGCTTTGATAATAATCCTGACGGCATAAAAGTCGATATTACCTGGTAATGTTTATTTGAAACTTTCTGATCCGATTTAAGATTGTCCGATGCTTCTTTTATCACATAAAAATATATATTGCAATAATTCTTTTGTGCGGGATAATTTTTCAAACATCAATTTTTATTTTTTAAAAAGAGGCATCGTGGTTTATTAAATTTAACAGGTCCTTATCCCCAAAATGAAACTGAAACCCTTGATTTCCATGATGCTGTTTTTACCAGGCAATTTTTTGTTTGCGCAGCAACCCGATCTGGTAAAATATGTAAACACCTTGCAGGGTACAAATTCCAAACAGGAGCTGACGCATGGAAATACTTATCCAACCACCGCTTTGCCTTTTGCCATGCACACCTGGACACCACAAACCGGCAAAAACGGCGACGGCTGGAAATATCAATATTTTAAAGATCATATCCGCGGCTTTCAGCAATCGCACCAATGCAGTTCGTGGACGCGGGATTACGCTGTTTTTTCTTTGATGCCCGAAACTGGAAATTTGGTAGTGAACGAAAATGAGCGGGAAGTTAAATTTAGCCACAGCAACGAAACCGCAAAACCAAATTATTATAAAGTTAAGTTTGACAATCAGATCGTTACCGAAATTTCCCCTTCAGAACGCGGCGCACACCTGCGTTTTACTTTCCCCAAAGGGAAAAAAAGTTACCTGATTTTAGACGGTTATACGAGGCTTAGCGGCGTAAAAATCTATTCGAAAGAAAACAAAATCACCGGCTGGGTAAACAATGGGGAAGGTTTTAAAGCAGGCTGGAAAAGTTTTCTTGTGCTGAGGTTTGATCAGCCGATCAAGTCTTTTGGAACCTGGGACAATAAAACCAACACCGTCCACGCAGATTCTGTTGCGGCAGAAGGTTTGGGCAAAGGCGCTTATGTTGAGTTCAAGTCCGGCGAAAAAGTACAGGTAAAAACAGCATCGTCCTACATCAGCGTAGAACAAGCCGAATTAAACTTAACAAGAGAATTAGGCGCAGATAAAACGCTGGAACAAACCAAGGCAAAAGCGGCAGCGGTTTGGAACAAATCACTGGGGAAAGTTTTGGTGGAAGGCGGAAGCGAGGAAGATAAAGCCACTTTCTATTCCTGCTTTTTCAGGGCGAGTTTGTTTTCAAGAAAGTTTTATGAGTTGGACAAAGACGATAAACCCTATTATTTCAGCCCTTACGATGGTAAAATTCATTCGGGCTACATGTTTACCGACACCGGTTTTTGGGACACTTTTCGCGCCCAATTTCCTTTGAACACTATTTTGCAAACCGAAATGCAAGGCAGATATATGCAGGCTTTGCTGGCTGCTTACGAACAATGCGGCTGGCTGCCGTCGTGGTCTTTCCCAAGTGAGGCCGGAAGTATGATCGGCAACCATGCCATTTCTTTACTCGCCGATGCCTGGGCAAAAGGCATCCGCACTTTTGATCCGAAGGAAGCTTTAAAAGCTTATCTGCATGAAGCCATAAACAAAGGGCCATGGGGGCCGTCAAACGGGAGGGACGGATGGAAAGAATACTATGAACTGGGCTACGTGCCCTATCCAAAATACCGGGAAGCTACTGCCAAAACCTTAGAATATGCTTATGACGATTTTTGCGGATATAAGCTAGCCAAAATGACGGGCAATGATTTTTATGCAAACATTTTTGTCAGGCAGATTTATAATTACCGGAATGTGTACAACCCGAAAAACAAGTTTATGGAGGGAAAAAATGCCGAAGGGCAATGGAAACCAAACTTTGACCCTGACGAATGGGGCGGCCCTTTTACAGAAGGAAATGCCTGGCACTGGCAATGGTCGGTTTTTCATGACATTCAGGGTTTGATCAATTTGATGGGCGGCGACCAAAACTTCACCGCCAAACTGGATTCTGTTTTTACAGAACCAAACCGGGTAAATACGGGCTCTTATGGCGGGATGATCCACGAAATGACGGAAATGGTGGTGGCCAACATGGGGCAATATGCACATGGCAACCAGCCGATACAGCACATGCCATATCTGTACAATTATGCCGGCCAGCCCTGGAAATCCCAGTTTCATGTACGTGATATTATGTACAAACTCTACAATTCATCAGAAAACGGCTATCCCGGTGATGAAGACCAGGGCCAAACTTCTTCCTGGTATGTACTGAGCGCACTTGGATTTTATAGCGTTACCCCAGGCACTGATGAATATGTAATGGGCAGCCCGATGTTCAAAAAAACAACGATCACGCTGGAAAACGGCAAAAAATTTATCATTGACGCACCGGCAAACTCCAGGGAAAACGTTTACATCAAAACGGCCAGTTTAAACGGAAAACCTTTTGACCGGGATTTTTTAAAGCACAGTGAAATAACCAACGGCGGGATTTTAAAACTGGAAATGAACAACAAACCGGCTGTAAACCGTGGCATTGCCGAGGAAGACAAACCTTTTTCGGTATCGCAGCCAATGCTTCTTTTATCACCTAAAAATCGTTAAAAATCAAGTTCGAGTAGCACAGGACAATGATCAGAATGCTTGGCTTCCGGCAAAATATATGCCTTTTTCAGGTGAGGGATTAAAGCGTGCGTGGCTAAATTATAATCAATCCGCCAGCCCAAATTTTTGCCGCGCGAACCAGCGCGAAAACTCCACCAGGTATAATTATGCGGTTCTTTGTTGAAATGCCTGAATGTATCTGTAAAGCCGGATTCGAGCAGTTTTTCCATCCATTCGCGCTCTTCGGGCAAAAAACCGGAACTGTTGGCGTTTGATTTCGGATTGTGGATATCGATCGGTTTATGGCAGATGTTGTAATCGCCGCAAACCACCAACTTCGGGAAAGCCCATTGGAGTTTATGCAGATAATCGCCAAATTCATCCAGAAAACGAAACTTAAAAGCCTGCCGCTCCGCGCCGGATGAGCCCGATGGAAAGTAAACGCTCATCACCGAAAGTTCTTCAAAATCAACACGTAAACAACGGCCTTCAAAATCAAAATCCGGGATGCCGCAGCCATATTCCACATGCACTGGTTTTTGCCTGGTAAAAACAGCAGTGCCGCTGTAACCCTTTTTTTGCGCCGGAAACCAGAAATGTTGATAACCCATTTGCTCCAGCAAAAACAGTTCGCTTGGGATGACCTCCGGCGAGGCTTTGATTTCCTGCAAACAAACCACATCAGCATCCGTGGCTTGCAGCCAGGCGAGCCAGTTTTTGCTGATGGCCGAGCGGATTCCGTTAACGTTGTAGGTGATGATTTTCATGGGTATGAGGTGTGGGGTTTGAGGAAAAAAGCGGAAGATGAAAAGGTTTGAAGACTGACTCGGCTCGTTTGCTAAAGCCTGATACCTCTAACCTCGTACCTAATCGCTCAAAATCCTATCCAGCCGCCTGCATTCTTTTTTCTTGAGCAAACTAACGGTCATTGGCACGTTTTGCAGCGGCCGGTCGTGTGCATCTTTTTTAACAGCGGCAATACGGTCAACCATATCCAAGCCAAAAACAATCTCGCCAAAAACCGTATAATTCTGGTCTAAATGCGGTACGCCGCCAACCGATTTATAAATTTCCCGTTCAGAAAGCGGGATTTTTCGTCCTTTTAAGCGCGTTTGTTCTAATTTATCCAGCTGCTCATCGGTAAAGCGTTTGCCTTCCACCAAATAAAACTGCGTGGCACTGGAAGCTTTGGTCGGGTTGTCATCGCGCGCAGCGGCAAGCACACCTTTTTTGTGGAACAGGCTGTCGCGGATTTCGGCATCAACTTTATATTTTAAATCGCCATCGCCCAAAGCTTGTCCGGGTTTGGCATTTTTAGAATCCGGATCGCCGCCCTGGATCATAAAATCCTGGATCACGCGGTGAAATAATGTTCCGTTGTAAAAACCTGCTTTGATTAGTTTGATAAAGTTGTCGCGGTGTTTAGGCGTTTCGTTATAAAGCCGGATAATACATTCGCCATAATTGGTTTTGATCCGGACATATTGGTTTTTAGGTGGTTTGGCGAAAAGGCTGAACGTTAAAAAAAGTAGGGTAAAAACAGTAGCGAGTTTTTTCATGGGAAAAGAAATTATGTTGATGGCTGCATCGTTCATGGTAAATAGTCAGTGATTTTGGCTAATAGCCGGAGCCTCACACCTCAAATATCTTCCTCCTCAAAGTAATTGATCACCAGAGATTTCATTACCATTTCCTGTTCCATCAAGGTATAATTCGGGATCGTTTTTACCAGTTTCCAGTGCGGCCAGCCATCCTGGTCCAAACCTTCCAGTTCGTAAAAACCAAGCTGACTGAACAGTTTGCAGGTGGCAATGTGCATCAGTTCTTCCTTTTGGCGTTTGGTAAATTTTTGCGGCCCTTTGCCCAGTTCCTGCACGCCAATTAAAAAAAGCATCACTTTGATATCCGGCACGTCCGAATCAAAATCCTGTGCAATACGGTTTTGTAGGGCGGTCCATTTCTGGTTTGTTTCAGCAGCGGTCATGCTGGCAAATATAAGGTTTGGCTTAAGTTGAAACTGACAAATTTAGGTCGATAAAAACAGCATCATCTGCCTGTCATTACATTGTTACAGCTAAATACCGCCAATCAGCATACCTCGCCATAACTAAAGATGGTTTTTGATGAAAAAAACATAAAAATAAAGGATATTTGCAAAATGCTTAACGCAAACAAGGTATTTTGAACAAACGGAAAGCACCTATAATTTTGGCCCGGCTGCTGCTGCTGTTTTTTGCAGTTGGGCAAATTATTGTTTTTGCGCACCAGCATCATACCAAATACAGCATTTTATCGGTTCGTCATAATCATTCGCAGCATCCGCAGGTTGTTCATGAAAGCTGTAGTCTATGTGATCAGATGCACCATGCGGCAATCAGCTATGTGGGCACCCCGGATTACAGCACTGTTTTAACACCTGTATTTCGGCTTTACACTTACGCGCGGCAGCACTATCTGGGCAATGCGCTGGTTCATGCTGATGGCCTTTCCCCGCCTGCAAAAGTTTAATTTTTGAATTCCGGTTTTCAAATTCCGGACAATTTATTTACTAAACTTTCCAAAAACGAATTTTCTTTACGATGAAAATAAAGCTATTTAGCGGCTTATTATGTTTATTTATAAGCTTCACAACCATTTTAAATGCCGCAGTAAAAACCCATAATGATGAAGAAGCCATAGGAAGCCTGTCCGGCACGGTAACAGACAAAGCAGATGGCAGCCCTATCTTTGGCGCCTCTGTAAGTATCCCCGATTTGAGGACCGGTACTTCTACCAACTCAAAAGGGCAATATACCTTAAACCGTGTGCCTAAAGGTATTTATATAGTTCAGGTCAGTTATCTGGGTTATGCTACAATTACCCAACGGGTAGATTTCTCAAAGACCAGTGTGTTGAACATTCAGTTGCAGCTTTCTGCTATCGAATCCGGTGAGGTTGTGGTTACCGGCGTAAGCAGGGCCACAGAGATAAAAAGAAGCCCGATACCATTGGTTGCTGTTGGCAAGGAATATTTAGACAGGCGCGCTGCATCAGGAAATATCATTGATCAGATTGCTAATTTGCCCGGCATCAATGCGGTTACTACAGGCCCGAATGTATCTAAACCGTTTATTCACGGTTTGGGCTACAACCGGGTAGTTACTTTGCAGGACGGCATACGCCAGGAAGGCCAGCAATGGGGAGATGAGCACGGGATTGAAGTAGATCAAAACGCTATCGACCGGGTAGAAATTATCAAAGGGCCGGCCAGTTTAAGCTATGGTTCTGATGCGATCGGAGGCGTTGTTAACCTGATTTCTCCCACACCAGTGCCGGAAGGGAAAATTTTAGGCTCTGTACAGGGGCTTTACGGGACAAACCAAAGTTTGTTAAACGGTTCATTCCGCTTATACGGCAATCAAAACGGTTTGGTGTGGGGAACGGTGATATCTGCTAAAGAAGCAAAAGATTACCAAAACCAGCATGACGGCCGCGTATATGCTACCGGTTATCAGGAAAGGGATGCCCGTGTAATGGTTGGCCTCAACAAATCCTGGGGCTATTCTTATTTCCACGCTTCTTTATATGATGACTTGCAGGATATACCTGATGGTAGCCGTGATTCTGCAACCCGACAGTTTACCAAGCAAATCACAGAAGACGATATGTTCCGGCCAATTGTATCTGCCTCTGAATTAAATTCATATCATATCCCAACCCTGCATCAGCATGTGCAGCTTTACCGGATTTACAACAACAGTAATTTTGTTTTGGGTAATGGCAACCTGATTGTTAACCTTGGCTACCAGTTTAGCCACCGCCGGGAATATACACATCCGGAAGATGCCGATATTGCCGGCCTAAACCTGCATTTAAGCACTTATACTTATGATGTTAAGTATAACTATGTTTTTGCAAACGGCTATGATGCCACTGTTGGTGTTAATGGCCAATATCAGAACAATACTATCGGCCAGGCTACAGATTTTCCGATCCCTGCCTATCACCAGTTTGATGTGGGGCCGTTTGCGATCGTTAGAAAGTCTTTTGGCAAGTTAGACCTTTCGGCTGGAGTAAGGTATGACGTCCGTACTTTTAACGGCCAGGCAGCTTTTATTGATACTTTAAGTAATAAATATCCGCAATTGTATGAAGGAAATAACCCAACCACGGCACCAGGCGTATCAGAGCAATTTACAGCCTTAAACAAAACGTTCTCCGGTTTTTCCGGAAGTTTTGGCGGAACTTACAATTTTTCTGATGCGTTTTTATTAAAGGCAAATATTGCAAGAGGTTTCAGGGCACCAAGTATTGCCGAGCTTTCTGCCAATGGCCCGGACCCTGGTTCACAGATATATCATGTTGGCAACAGCACTTTTAAACCGGAGTTTAGTGTGCAGGAAGATGTTGGCGCTTTTCTTACTTTGCCAAGTATTTCTGCAAGTGTTGAACTTTTTAACAACCATCTTGAAAATTATATTTTTCAGCAGCAGTTGTTAAACCCTGATGGTTCGCCTGCAGTTAACCCTGCATTTCCGCTATATAACATTTTCACTTATGTGCAAAGCAAGGCACGTATCCAGGGCGGCGAAATCAGTCTGGATGTTCACCCTTTGCCATGGCTGCATTTTGAAAATTCGTTAACGCTAACCTATGGACGGAATTTGGGCAGTGGCGGCAACGAACCTGATAGTTTAAAATACCTGCCTTTTATCCCTCCTTTGCACACACATTCTGAACTTCGGGGAAGCTTTAACAAAGGGCTTGATCATTTTAAAAACCTGTATGTTTTTGTTGGCTTTGATCATTACAACGCGCAGGACCGTTTCTTTTCAGCCTACGGAACAGAAACCTATACCGCCGGTTATAATTTATTAAGTGCCGGCATTGGCGGAAACCTGACCAATAGTAAAGGCCAAACATTAGTAAGGTTGTTTATTGAAGGCAGAAACCTGACCAACGTAAATTATCAATCCAACATGAGCAGGTTGAAATATTTTGACAATGGTAATGTGCCTGCCGGTGTTCAGCCCGGTATTTTCAACATGGGCCGTAACATCAGCTTTAAAGTGATCGTACCGTTTGATCTTTCCCCAAAAAGCAAACAAATTTAAAACAGGTTGCCTGCGCAAAGTTTCGCGCTTTGTAAGGATTTCTCAGGCAGATGCTTCTTTTATCAACCCAAATTTAGGCTGGTAAAAGAAGCATTTTGCTTATATATAAAACGTTGGTTGCCGTGCTGTTTTTATCGCCCCAAAAATGTATATTTGATTATGCACATCGCCGAACAGAAAAAATACACCGAAGCAGATTATAATCTGCTGGAAGAAGGCGCACCTTTTCAACTCATTAACGGAGATTTAATCATGTCGCCAGCCCCAACTTCTTATCATCAGATTTTATCAGGAAGGTTTTATTATTTAATTCAAACCTACATCGAAAAAACCAATAACAATGGCATCTGCCTCTATTCGCCAATCGATGTTCGGCTTGATGAAGAAAATACTTTTCAGCCCGATTTAATTTATATTTCTGCAGAAAGAAAAACCGAGCTGCTGCAAAACCGGATCATGGGCGCACCGGATTTGGTGATCGAAATCCTCTCTCCATCAACCGCTTATTATGATTTGAAGCAGAAAAAAGATGTTTATGAACGTTTTGGTGTGAAGGAATACTTGATTATTGACCCAATCAAAAAAGATGCTGAAGATTATTTTTTAGAAAACGAAGAATTTATGCTGAAGCAAAAAGAGAAGCAAAACGGGACAATTACTTTATCCACTTTGCCGGGTTTGCAGATTGATCTGCAAAAACTGTTTTCCTGATGCTGTTTTTATCGGCATAAAAACAGGATCAATATCACTCCACGCCTTTAACCTTCATCTGCAACAGATACAGATTTTCTGAAGCCGTAATCAACAATTGATCGCGGTTTTTACCGCCAAAGCACAGGTTGGCCGTCCATTTTGCGGGCACATCGATATGCTCAATTTCTTTTCCTGCGGCGTTAAAAACCGTAATCCCGTTTCCGGCCAGATACAAATTTCCCTGGTTGTCCAGCGTCATCCCGTCAGCTCCTTTTGGTGCAAAAAGTTGCCGGTTGGTCAGCGATCCGTCGGCTTCAATTTCATATTTATAAGTTTTATTAGCTTGAATATCTGCCACATACAGCTGTTTCCCATTCGGCGTGCCCACAATTCCGTTTGGTTGTTGCAGATCATCGGCCACCAAAACCAATTTTATTTTCCCTTTTGGCAGATAATACACTTTCTGGCCATCCAAACCGGGCTTTTTCCGCGCCCAGTAATCGCGCTGGTAATACGGATCGGTGATGTAAATGCCGCCCTTCACGTCCACCCACAAATCATTCGGGCCGTTCAATAATTTTCCGCCTAAATCTTTCACCAAAACTTTTATTTTCTTTTTTGGGGAGATTTGCCAAAGCTGATCGTGTTCGTCCGCACAAGCGATCAGGTTGCCTTTTTGATCAAAATACAAACCGTTGGAACGGCCGCTCCTGTCCATAAAAACAGAAAGTTTGCCGTTCGTACCGTATTCCCAGATTTTGTCGTTTGGCTGATCAGTAAAAAAAACATTGCCTTGCCGATCAACCGCCGGGCCTTCGGTAAAGCCGAATTGTTTGGAAACGAGCTGCAGCTTTTGCCCGTTTGCAATTACAGCCGATTTTGCAACGCTTGTGTCTTGCGCGCAAACCGCAGCCGAAAAAAAGAGGGCCAAAAGAAGCATGTATATGGAGGGCATACTGTTTTTACCGGTGTTTTTTGGGTGAGGTTTGTCAGTCATGTCATAATTGTTTCACCGCTTCAAATTAACCATCTTTCTTTCGGATAAAAACCTGCGTAAAAAAATATACTTGCAAAACCGGTCGAACACGTAAACGGTGTGTAATTTAACGCCGGATTGCAAGGCGATAAAAAGCAAACAGCCCTAAAAAAGGTTGATAAAAGAAGTATGGACGAGGAAGCAAAACCCGAATTATATGTAGTGGGCGCCGGACCGGGCGACCCGGAATTGATTACCTTAAAAGCGTACAAATTGCTGCAGCAGGCCAAAGTTATTTTGTATGATAACCTGGCCAACAAACAATTGCTCGATTTCGCCCCAAAAAACTGCGAAATGATTTACGTAGGCAAGCAGCCGTACGGCGAATACACGCCTCAGGAAAAAATCCTGGAACTGATCAAACATCATGCTTTTGCCAGCGGGCAGGTGATCCGCTTAAAAGGCGGCGACCCGTTTATCTTCGGCCGTGGTTTTGAAGAGGTTTTATTTGCCCGGGAAAACGGCATCAAAACCTATTTTATCCCAGGCATTACGAGTATGCAGGCTTCCGGTTTTGAAGACATCCCGCTAACGCACCGCAATTTGAGCGAAAGTGTTTGGGCGATCACCGGCACCAAAAAAGACGGTTCGCTTTCTGCGGATTTGCGCCTGGCCATGCAAAGCAACGCAACCGTTGTGATTTATATGGGCATGAAAAAACTAACTGAAATTGCGGCAACTTATGTAGAAGCTGGAAAAGGAACAGTTTCGGCAGCCATCATCCAACATGCTTCTTTGCCTTATCAAAAATCGGTAAAAGGTTTGGTAAAAGATTTGGTGGAGATGGCGGAAAAAGATAAACTGACTTATCCGGCGTTGGTGATAATCGGTGCGGTGGTTGGGATTGCTAATCGTGGATAAAGGCAAAAGAGGTGAGTTTTTGTCGCATAAAAGAAGCATGAAAAACAGTTCAGGCAAATTTCAAAAGCCTCTCAATGCAAAGCCTTTTTAATTGCCGCTTCCGTTACTTCCGCCATAATTTTGTAACCGGCCGCGTTCGGGTGCACGCCATCCAGTGTAAGTTCTGGCTTTTGCCCGTTTCTGCTATCTGCCAAAGGTGTAAAATAATCTAACAAAACCAAGTGTTTTTCCTTCGCGTAAGCTTCAATCAGCTTGTTTAAAGTGATGATTTTTCCGGCAGGCTCAATGCCTTTTCGCCAGGGATATTCAAACACGGGCAGGTAAGCACAAAGGATAGCTTTGATGTGGTGCCGCTTGGCCAGTTCGGCCATGGATTTAATGTTGTCCATAATGCTTTCCATTGTTATGTGGCCTCTGTTTGCGGCAATGTCGTTGCTCCCGGCCAAAATAATAACCGCTTTAGGTTTCAGGTCGATCACGTCCTGCCTGAACCGGATCAGCAATTGCGGCGCAATTTGCCCGCTGATGCCTCTATCCACATAATTTTTATTTTCAAAGAATTCAGGCATTAAAACCGGCCAGCGTTCAAAAATAGAGCTTCCCAGGAAAACCACCCGTTTATCACCTCTGGCAGGCGCAGGCAAGGCAGCGTTTTTCGCTGCGTAATGGTGCAGATCAGCCCAGTCGTCCTGGAAATCTTCTTTAACAGATATTGCAGTGGCGGCGTGCTTTGAAGTATCGGTTTGCTGCTGGCCAAAACTGATAGAAACGAGGAACAGCAGAATTAATGTTAAATTGATTTTCATGCTTTAAACGCTACAATTTGATGGTTTTTAAAGGAGATAAAAATGCCGATCACACCAGCCGTAATACAAATATCGGCACGTTAAAAATACCAGTGCGCAGGTTTTGAATGCCTAAGTTCATGAAATCGGTTACATGCCGGTCATTAAAAATACGGTCAATAATATTTCCGATTCCTCCCGCAAAAATCAAAGCAAATGATAAAAGCCGGAGCCAATTAAATTCTTTGATATGGATGACCGTGTAAAAAAACAAAGCCAGTAAAAGCAGCAACGGCATAACGCTCAGCAAGATAAAATTATAAGGCTGCGGCAAACCTGCGCCTAAGCTTAGCGCGGCCCCGGTATTTTCTGCATATTCCAGCCGAAAAGTATCATGAAAATAGGAAGCCGGTTGCTGATCTGCCAAATGTGTTTTGGCCAGCTTTTTCGTTACCTGGTCGCAACTAATCAAAGCAAAAGAGGTTAGGCAAAAAAGCAGTATTTTAATTTTCGATTGCATCACATTTTTGGTTTTAGTTCGATCCGGGTTTGTGCTTGTACTTTCAAATGCTTCTTTTATAGGCAAAAATTTGGTGTTTAAAACTACGGCTTTACCACGTCCTTTTCCACCAAAACCAAATCTTTCTGCTCCAGTTCTTCTTTTCGGGTTTGGTGGTTTAAAAACTTTCCTTTTAAGCGAGTTACCAAATAATCATCAAAGCTTTTGGCCGGTTTTATTTTCCAGCCTTTTGACTTTAATTGGTTGATGTGTTCCGGCGAAGCATACAACAAATAAGGTTTTTTCGGAAGGTTTCCTTTGCCGTCTTCATTCACCAAAAAAAGCGGCTGGTGCAGGTAAAATTCCAAAGCGTGCCTGTATTCTTCTTCCTGCAACTGCGCAACCGGGAATTTCGATAGACTGTTTTTATCGATATAAAATGCAGCTTCACTGCCGGATTGATATTTTAAAAGCGACGGATAAAAGTTAAGGTTGAGGAAAAGATTGATGCCAATTGACACCAAAACCGATTGGAAAAGCAATTTATATTTTGGCGAGAATGCTTCTTTTACCGATACAAAAATGAACAGCGCAATTGAAAGCAGCAAAGATAAAATGGTTAAAAAAGTGATATTTTCTGCCTGATAAAAATATTGTAAAAGGAGGATGATCGAAACCAGCAAAACCAAAACTGCGGTTTGTGTAACACGAATTGCCCGCCAGCCTTGTACTGTTTTTATGCTGATTAAATACTGCGCCGTTAAGACCGCAAAAAACGGAAAAACGATGGTAATGTAATGCGGCAACTGAAATTTGGAAGCCGAAAAAACCAGGAACGTAAGCAGCGCGCCGCTAATGCAAAACCATTCTTTTTTCTGCCGGATTGAATTGCTAAAAAACTGAAATAAAGCAATATATAATAATACTGACCAAGGGATAAATGCCCATAAAATTGTATGGAAAAAGAAAAACGGATCGCCGTGGCCTTTGATTGGCCCGCTGTTGAAAAAGCGGCCGAACTGGCTGTCCCAGAAAAAGAATTTAATGCCCGAAACGTGGTGCTTGTTAAAAACCAATTTTTCGGGATGCAAATCAAACTGTTGGTACAAACAATAAATTTCGGGCACTAAAAACAGTATCGTTAAAACAAAAGCCAGCAGCCAGCGCCAATGGAAAAATTGCTTCCAGTTTTTAGTGAAGATAAACTGGCCGGCAAAAGCACCAAAGATCGGAATCAGCGCAAAAATACCTTTCGTCATCACGGCGCAAGCGGCAAACACGCAACCTAAAACCAATTGCCAGATGCTGTTTTTATCAAGTGTTTTGTAGAAATGATAAACCGAAGCGATGATCAAACCGGTTAAATAAGGTTCGGCGCGCACATCGTTGTTGGAAATGATGAGATGTTCGGAAGTCAGCAAAATCAAAACCGACCATAACGCAATTTCCTGATTATAAAGCCTTTTGCAGAACAAATACGTGTAAACGCCGCCCATCAGCACAAACAAAATGGCTGGCAATTTGTAAGCCCAGGTTGTAAAACCAAATAAATTGAAGGACAAAGCCGTAACCCAAAACGGAAAATGTGGTTTGTCCAGCCAGTCTTTCCCTTGCGAAAACAAATTCACGTAATCGTGTTTCAGCACCATGGTTTTGGCGATGGTGGCGTAAAGCGGGCCATCCAAACCTAAAATCGGTACAAAAAGTCCGCTGAAATTGAGCAAAACCGCCAGCGCAATAAAAAAATAAAGCCAGTTATAATGCGGTTTTGAACTTTCGGAAACCATAATTTTAAAGCGATGCTGTTTTTATCGGGTAAAAATCTACTTCAGGAAAACCTCTGTGGCACCGTAGCCAAATTTCTCTTTTCGGGCATCGGTAAATGTTTTTACCTGCGGATGTTTGCTCACCAATTTATGGATTTCGTGGCGTAAAATGCCGTTGCCAACGCCATGAATAAACACAACCGACGGCAGCTGGTGCACAATGGCCGCGTCCAGCGTTTTCTGGAAACGCTCCAGTTGCGTTTTGATAATGTCGCTGCTGCTTAAAAATTGATAATCTTCGCGCAGTTTTTCGATATGGAGATCAACTTCTTTGAAAGGTTTTTCTACCACTTTTTTTTCCTCCGCAGATTTAAAAAAGCTTTCTTTCAATTTTTCGGCATCCACTTTTACCTCACCCAAATCCAGCTGAAACTGCCAGCCTTGTTGGTTTAAAAGGTGCACAGCCGTTTTTGACCCGGCAAAATCCTTCGCTCTAAAACGTTCGTTATAAATTAACGGATCTAAAAAATCAGCGTTTTGTTTGCTGTGATATAACAGCTGAAAAATAAATTTCGGCCAGATCGAAATATCCGGCAACGCGGCAGAAAACACTTTTACAGCAGTTTTTGGGGCGATCAACCCGGCAAATTCACCTTTGTATTCCTGGTTTTTTTCCGTGCTAAAAGAAGCAAGCAACGTATAAGAAGTGTTGTTGATCAGATGAAACTGCACCACAGAAGTTACCTGTTTTTCGGGGATGGCGGCCAGATAAATTCCTTTGGCCACAAATTCTGCCGAAGCTTCTTCAACTATAATTTCCTGCTCTTTGGCAGCGGCAATTTTGGCTTCGCGGCCATGTACCGAAGTAACTTTGGAAGCCAAAACCGGTATTTCAAAATCATCGTCGCCGGTTACGCCGATGGTTTGTTCATCAATGATCCGCGTGATAAAACCTTCCCGTTTCTCTTCCACAAAACGCACAAAATCACCTAATTTATATTTCATAACTGTTGATAATGGTATAAGCAAAATATATTTTCTGCATAAAATTAAGGATAAAAAGGCCGCAGTCAGGCACAAATGACGGATTTAAGCAGTAATATTGGGGCAGCCTGTAAGTGATCAAAAGGAAATATTTTGCAGATTTCTGGTATCTTGCCTAACAAAGCCGCTCCGTTTTTGCTTATAAGCTTACCGCAGCAATGCTTCTTTTATCCACTAAAAATTATGTTGCACGTAAAATCCTTCGCCAATAACCCTTATTACGAGAATACGTATCTGCTTTTTGACGATACGCTGGAATGCGTCATTATCGACCCCGGCATGTACACCCGCGAAGAGCAAAACAAGGTTGCTTCTTTTATCACCGAAAATTTGCTGAAACCGGTTTTGCTGCTGAACACGCATTGCCATATCGACCATGTGCTGGGCAATAAATTTATTTTTGACCAATATGGATTAAAGCCACAGTTCCATGAAGGCGAACTGCCTTTGCTTTCGGCGGTGCCAGGTTATGCGCCGCAAATGGGCATCCGTTATCAGGTTTCGCCTTTGCCGGATACGTTTTTGCCCGAAACCGGAACGATCAACTTTGGCGAAACCGAACTGAAGCTGATTTTTGCGCCCGGCCATTCGCCTGCGCATTTGTGTTTTTATGCGGAAAATGAGCATTTGCTGATTGGCGGCGATGTGCTTTTCCGCGAAAGCATTGGCCGTACAGATTTGCCCGGTGGGAACACCGAACAACTCATCAAAAATATCCGCAAAAAACTGTTTGTTTTGCCGGATCAGGTAATTGTGTATCCCGGCCACGGCCCGGAAACCACTATCGGTTACGAAAAACAATACAATCCGTTTTTAACCTGAACAACAAAAAAAGTATCATAAAAGAAGCATCACCAAAAATTGAACACCTCTGCATTTATCGCCCGGCGTTACCTTTTCTCTAAAAAATCAACCAACGCCATCAATATTATTTCCGGTATTTCTATGCTGGGCGTGCTGGTTGGAAGTGCCGCGCTGGTGCTTATTTTGTCGGTTTTTAATGGAATTGAAACATCAGTACTTGCTCTTTATAGCAGTTTTACACCTGATTTAAAAGTGCTTCCTGCAAAAGGAAAAACCTTTGACCCGCGAACATTACATTTAGATAGTTTACGAAAACTGCCAAATGTGCTTTCGATAACTGAAGTGCTGGAAGAAAAAGTGCTGCTACGCTATGGCAAAGGGCAATTTATCGGCACAGTAAAAGGCGTGAGCAACGATTTTTTAAAAAACCCGAGTTTAGACAACACGCTGCAAATGGGTTCTTTTACGCTGGAAGAAAAAGGCGAAAATCTGGCTGTGATCGGTGCTTCAGTGGCGATTAGTTTGGGCATCAACATTAAAGACCAATCGGCCATGCTGCAAATTTATTCGCCGCGGCACAATATGGTTAATTCGTTTAATCCGATGGACGAATTTGTGCTAAGAAGCATTGCACCTTCGGGTGTTTTCTCCGTTTTACAAGATTTTGATGATATCGTGATTACGCCGCTCAGCTTTACCAGGGATTTGCTGGACGAACCGGTCAAAATTTCTTATGTAGAACTGAATTTGCGTGGCAACATCGACCCAAACAAAATACAGCGGCAATTGCAAGGTAAGTTTGGCAAAAATTTCGTGATCAAAAATCGGCAACAGCAAAACACATCGCTTTATAAATTACTTAATGTTGAAAGATGGGCAGTATTTTTAATCCTCACTTTTGTGCTGATTATTGCCATTTTTAACATTATCGGTTCGCTGACCATGCTGGTGATCGACAAGCGGAAAGACATTGCCATTTTAACCAGTCTGGGTGCGGATAAAACCCTGATCCAGCGCATTTTCTTTTTTGAAGGAATGCTGATTACGCTGGTTGGCTGCCTTGCCGGGATGCTGGCCGGTTTGGTTTTTGCGCTGCTGCAGCAAAAGTTCGGCTTTATCACGATGGGCGGCAGCACCATGGTCCAGCCTTATCCGGTTACGTTAAAAGCAAGCGATTTTTTATTGGTTTTTATTACCGTAAGCGGTATTTCTGTGCTGGCATCGGGCATTAGTGCCCGTTTAAGCGTGCAAAAACTGGATGAAATTAAACAGGAACTGTAACTTAGCAGCATGAAAAGAACAGTGTTCATCGGTTTTATTTTAGGGTTGATTGTTTTTTCCAGCTGCAACACACACAGTGCCGCAGAAAGCAAGGTTTACAAAGGTTTGTACAGTTTTGGGCTGGAGGTGAAATCTTTTAAAGAGTGCAGCACCGGCCGCGAATATTGGGTGAAAGACAGTTCTGGCAAACTGGAACTGGATTACTCGAACATGAACTTTGAAAAGCCTTACGAACCGGTTTATGTAGAAGTGGAAGCCATGAAAATAAAATCCGGCCCGGAAGGTATCGGTGCCGAGTTTGACAGCACAATGGTGGTTACCAAAGTACAAAAAATCACCCGCGAAATCCCGGAAGATATGTGTAACTGAGGCTGGAGGTGTGGACTATTACCTATTAGCCGTCGGCTGTTTTCAACATTTTTTGCCGATAAAAACAGCATTGCCCATCAAATAAACGGTTATGAAAATCGGAGGGCCCTTTCCACAACGCACACCTAAAAAAGGTCGGTAAAAGAAGCATTTAAATGGAAGTAATCGGGCATTGCCGTAAAAACTTGTGTATTTTCATGGAAATGGATAATTTTCAAATCTGAACTCACCTGAACGGGAAATAAACTAATTTTTAACAACCTGAAATGATCTTATCAAAATCTAATTTAAAAGATATCCAATCGTCTGAAATAATCGTTCCTGATGCGGCAATTTTTAATCTCCCGGAGAAAGTTTTACAATTTGGAACAGGCGTTTTGCTGCGCGGTTTGCCGGATTATTTTATCGACAAAGCCAACCGCCAGGGTGTTTTTAACGGGAGGATTGTTGTTGTAAAATCAACCGCTGCGGGCAGTTCTTCAGCGTTTGACGATCAGGACGGACTTTATACTTTATGCATAAAAGGTATCGAAAACGGACAGAAAACTGAAGAGGATATCATTTGTTCTGCCATTAGCCGCGTTGTATCAGCAACAGAAAACTGGCCGGAAATTTTAAAATGTGCCCGTAACCCGGAAATGAAAATCGTGATTTCCAATACAACAGAAGTCGGGATTTCCCTGGTAAAAGAAGCACTTGATCTGCAGCCGCCAACTTCTTTTCCGGCAAAATTATTGGCTTTTTTGCTGGAGCGATTTAATGCTTTTGGCGGAAGTGAAGAAAGCGGAATGGTGATCGTGCCGACGGAACTGATTGTTAGCAATGGCGATAAATTAAAAGCTATTTTGCTGGAACTGGCGGCTTTTAACCAGCTAAAAGAAGCATTTATTAATTGGCTGAAAGATCAGAATACGTTTTGCAACTCACTGGTTGACAGGATTGTGCCCGGAAAACCGGATGTGGAAACCGTTGCCGATTTCCAGGAAAAAGCCGGTTACGAAGATGAGTTGTTAACCGTATCAGAAGTTTACCGTTTGTGGGCGATTCAAGGTGATGAAAAAGTAAAAGCTGTTTTAAGTTTTGCCGAAGCAGATCAAGGCGTGGTCATTGCGCCAGACATTGAAATTTACCGCGAATTAAAGCTCAGAATGCTGAACGGCACGCATACTTTAAGTTGCACGCTGGCTTTTCTCGCCGGTTTTGATACGGTAAAAGAAGCAATGGACAACACTGTTTTTGCGGGATTTATCAGCAAACTGATGACGGAAGAAATTGCATCGTCGATTCCTTACGAAGTAAGTAAAAAACAAACCGATGAGTTTTCGTCGCAGGTTTTAGACCGTTTCCGCAATCCGCACATCAAACATCAATGGATCGCGATCACGATGCAAAGCACGGCCAAACTGAAGATGCGCGTGGTGCCGGTTTTGCTAAATCATTACCAAAAATCAAGCGAAATACCGAAACGCATAGCTTTAGGTTTCGCCGCTTTTTTGCGTTTTGTACAAGTGCAAAAAGAAGAAAACGGCAAATATTTTGGCGAACTGAACGGAAAAAGCTATCCGGTAAACGATGACCAGGCACACTATTTTTATGCCCTTAAAAACAGCATTCCGGCCGACCTTTGGGTTTACACGATATTAAGTAATACCGAACTTTGGGGAACGGATTTGACGTTGTTGCCAGGGTTTTTGGATGCGGTGCAGTGGGATTATAATGTTATCCTTGCTGATGGGGCTTTGAGGGCGATGGAGAAGTTATAAAGAACTGTATCTAACATCTATAGTCTGATAGAACAGCATTCACAATACAATTTGCCGAAGTTTAAAACGATACTTTTACAATATGGAGATTAAAGAAAAACTTACGCTGCCTAAGCTTATTGAAGAAGCCCAACTTTTCTGTGTTGAACAATCAAAATTTCAGCATAAAGAACTTTTTGGAGTTACTGACGGCAAAGCTGTTGGGACGTTAATCGAACAGAAATTTCAAAAGTATTTGCAAGATAAATATGAAGTTACAATTGGCTCATCTGCTAATGGTATTGACCTACCATCTGCTGACATTTTAACGGATATTAAAGTAACTTCCATAAAACAACCTCAATCCTCTTGCCCTTTTAAAGATGCAAAGCAAAAAATATTCGGATTAAGTTATAATCTGCTTGTTTTCGTTTATGATAAAAGCGACGATGAGAACACCAGAACTGCAACGCTCAATTTTGTTAGTTGCTCTTTCGTTTCTAAAGAGCGAACGGCAGATTACACGACTACTTTTCGCTTAAGAGAAATGGTAAAAGATAATGCTAATGAAGCAGATATTATAGCATACTTGCAAGACAAAAACATCCCTGCAGATGAAATAACACTGTTAAAGTTATCCGAACTCATTTTGCAAACCCCACCCGAACAGGGTTACCTAACAATTTCCAATGCTTTGCAGTGGAGATTGCAGTATCAAAGGATTGTGGCGTTGATTGATGATATTCCGGGCATATCTAAAATTGTTAGTTATAATAAACCTAAATGATGAAAGTATTTGAAGCAAATATTAGTTATAAAGTTTCAGATTTCTTAAACCAAAGTTTAAGAAATATTGCATCATTTGAATTAGCCAATCAGAAAATGTTTAATGCCTTTGGTATAAAACATTTTTTTGACAATAATGAAGGTTTAGAAACTCTTAAAGAAGTAATATCTGATAATTACAATATACTTGAAGAGCCTGAAAGAGCTGAATATGGCGACTTTCAGACAAATGAAGAGTTAGCAAATAAAGTAACACTACACTTAGCTTTCAAAAGTATCTCACCAGAAGTAATAGTTGAACCAACTTGTGGAAAAGGGAATTTTATCATCGCTTCCTTAAAGAATTTCCTAAATGTCCAAAACATATTCGGAATCGAAATATACAAGCCTTATGTGTGGGAAACCAAATTTAACATTATCAATTTTTTTCTTGAAAACCCTGACACTAGAAGACCTATAATTTCTATCATTCATTGTAACGTTTTTGATTTCGACTTTAAGCAGATTGAAAAGCAGTTTTCAAACAAAGATATTTTAGTAATTGGTAATCCACCCTGGGTTACAAACTCAAAGTTAGGAAGCTTAAATTCGGTTAACTTACCAAGAAAAACGAACTTTAAAAACCATAGCGGATTAGATGCAATGACAGGTAAAGGCAACTTTGACATTGCTGAATATATTACTTTGACATTACTTAAAACCTTTCAAAAAGCCAATGGAAATTTACTTTTATTAGTTAAAAATTCCGTCGTTAAAAATATTGTTTTTGACCAATCTAAAAATAAATACAATATTGCGTCTATTGAAAAGCATTGCATTGATAGTAAGAAAGAATTTAATGTTTCTGTTGAAGCATCTTTATTCTATTGTGAATTAAATGCTGTACCTGATTTTTATTGTACTGAATTTAATTTTTACAGTAATCAAAAATCTTATCAAAAGTTTGGTTGGTTGAATAACAAATTTGTTTCAAATATTGATACTTATATCCATACAAAAGAAATTGATGGAGAATGTCCTTTCATTTGGAGACAAGGCTTGAAGCACGACTGTTCAGGCATAATGGAATTAGAAAAAGTGAATGACCATTATGTAAATGGCTTGAACGAAGAAGTAAATTTAGAAGACGGATTAGTTTATGGTCTTCTCAAAAGTTCTGACCTCAAAAATACAGTCATTGCCGGAACAAGAAAATTCACAATTGTTACACAAAGAAAAGTAGGGCAGGAAACTAATTATATAAAATACGATTATCCTAAAACATATCAGTATCTGATAGAACATCAATCCAGTTTTGATGCACGGAAATCAAGTATATATATTAACAAACCTCTTTTTTCAATTTTTGGCATTGGCAACTATTCTTTTAAACCTTTCAAAGTTGCCATATCCGGCCTTTACAAAACGTTTCATTTTACATTAATTCTGCAACAAACCGGCAAGCCTGTAATGCTTGACGACACTTGTTATTTAATAGGTTTCGATAAAATAGAATTTGCTGTATATACTTTGATGCTTTTAAATTCAGAATTAACAATGCAGTTTTTGCAATCGATAACCTTTTCTGACGCAAAAAGAACTTTTACAAAAGATGTATTGATGCGGATTGACATTTTAGAATTAACAAAAGCTATTAGTAAACAAAATTTGCAAACAGAACTGGATCAACTAAATATTAAATACAAACTTAGTTTAACATTGGACTTGTGGGACAGTTTCCTAACCGAAATATTGCATGTTGGCAGTAGACAAATTGAAATGTTTGCATAATAAACCTTGAAAGGCACTACGAAAAGAAGAGTGGCTTTACTTAACTAAGATTAACACAATGAAAAACCAAGTCTTAAAAGTTCATCCCAACGATAATATAATTGTGGCGTTAACGGATTTGGCTCAGGGAACGCAGTTTGAATTTGATAATCAGCAATATATATTAACGGAAAACGTGCCTGCGAAACACAAATTTGCCGCGCAGGATTTTCAAACTGGCGATGATATTACAATGTATGGCGTTTTAGTTGGCAAAGCGCAAAATTTCATTCCGGCCGGCGGATTATTGACCACCAAAAATATCCATCATGCGGCCAACGATTTTTTTATCGGCGAACGGCAAACCGATTGGCACAAACCGGATATTGGCAAATTTGTAAACCGTAAATTTTACGGCTTCCAAAGATCGGATGGCAGCGTTGGAACGGCAAATTATTGGTTGGTCATTCCGATGGTTTTTTGTGAGAACCGCAACCTGGAAGTTTTGGAGGAAGCACTGATCAAACCTTTGGGTTATGGCCGCAACCGCGTTTACGCCAATCAGGCGCAGGAACTGATTAAAATGTACAAATCAGGCAGCGACGTAACGCAAATCCTGAATGCTGAAATGCCTTATGTTGAGCAGGTTGCCAAGCAGGAACGCCTTTTTCCAAACGTGGACGGCATTAAGTTTTTGGTACACAATGGCGGTTGCGGCGGCACGCGGCAGGATGCGCAGGCACTTTGCGGTTTGCTGGCCGGTTACATCACGCACCCAAATGTGGCCGGTGCAACGGTTTTAAGTTTGGGTTGCCAGAATGCACAGGTTTCTATCTTGGAAGAAGAAATTAAAAAACGCCTGCCAATATTTGACAAACCGTTTTTTGTACTGGAACAACAGAAAGTTGGCACCGAAGCGGATTTACTTTCATTAGCGATCAAGCAAACTTTTGCAGGACTGGTTTTGGCCAATAAAAACAGCAGGCAACCCGCGCCGATCAGTAAAATTTGTATTGGTTTGGAATGCGGCGGTTCGGATGGTTTTTCGGGGATTTCTGCCAATCCTGCTATCGGTTATACATCCGATTTACTGATTGCCGCTGGCGGTTCTGTTATTTTGGCCGAATTCCCGGAGTTGTGCGGCGTTGAGCAAAACATGAGCGACCGCTGTGTGGACACAGAAAATGCGGAAAGGTTTTCTTATTTGATGCGCACTTATAACGAACGCGCAAAAGCAGTAGGTTCTGGTTTCGACATGAACCCTTCTCCCGGAAACATCAAAGATGGTTTGATTACGGACGCGATAAAATCTGCCGGAGCAGCCAAAAAAGGCGGCACTTCTCCAGTCGTCGATGTGCTGGATTATCCCGAAAAGGTAAAAAAACCGGGTTTAAATTTACTTTGCACGCCGGGGAACGACGTAGAATCGACGACTGCGGAAGTTGCGTCCGGCGCAAATGTGGTTTTGTTCACGACAGGTTTAGGCACGCCAACGGGAAATCCGGTCGCACCGGTTGTCAAGATTTCCAGTAACACGAAACTGTACAATAAAATGCGTGATATCATCGATATAAACACCGGAACTGTGATCGAAGGCGAAGAAACCATTGAACAAGCCGGTGAACGTATTCTGGATTACGTGATCCGCGTGGCCAGCGGCGAAATCGAGGTGAGTGCCGTGCGCCACGGTCAGGATGATTTTATCCCTTGGAAAAGAGGCGTTTCTTTATAAACCGATGCTTCTTTTATCACCTAAAAAATTGAATTTAAGCTGTTTATCAGCATAAAAAATAAATAAATGAAACCTTTTTTAGACGAAGAATTTCTGCTGCAAACGCCAACCGCGCAAAAACTTTATCATGCTTTTGCGGAGAAACTGCCGATCATTGATTACCATAACCATTTGCCTCCAGATCAGGTTGCGGGCAACATCAACTTTAAAAATATTACACAAGTTTGGTTATATGGTGATCATTACAAATGGCGCGCGATGCGTACCAACGGAATTAAGGAAGATTTTATCACCGGCGGAAAAAGCGATTACGAAAAGTTTAAAAAATGGGCGGAAACTGTTCCTTACACCATGCGGAACCCACTTTATGTTTGGACACATTTAGAATTGCGGCGATATTTTGACATTCACGATTTATTATCGATAAAAACAGCACAAAGTATTTACGATAACGCTACGGCGAAATTGCAAACGCCGGAATTTTCGGTTCAGGGTTTGCTGCAGAAAATGAACGTGGAAACAATCTGTACAACCGATGACCCGACGGATGACTTGCACTTTCATCAGCAATTAAAAAACGAAGGCGGAACGGTGAAGATGCTGCCTGCTTTTCGGGCGGACAAAGCCATGAACCCGGATGATTTAGAAGTTTTGAATGCTTATATTGATCAATTAGAATCTGTAACCAACACATCGATAGCCAGTTACGAAGCTTATCTTTCTGCCTTAAAATCCCGCCATGATTATTTTGCCGAAAACGGCTGCTCGGTTTCCGATCATGGTTTGGAGCAAATTTATGCCGAAGATTATACCGAGGAAGAAATTAAAAATATTTTTGAAAAAATACGTGCTAAAAACAGCATCAGCTATTCCGAAAACCTTAAATTTCGTTCAGCTTTATTGTTTCAATTTGCCATTTGGGACCATGAAAAGGGCTGGGTGCAGCAATATCATTTGGGCGCGCTGCGGAACAATAACGCGCGGATGCTGAAGCAGTTAGGGCCAGACACGGGCTGGGATTCGATCGGTGATTTTAGCCAGGCAAGGCAATTGTCTAAGTTTTTAAACCGCTTAGATGCGGAAGACCGGTTGGCGAAAACGATTATTTATAACTTAAATCCGGCTGATAATGAGTTGATTGCAACCATGGTCGGGAATTATAACGATGGTTCGGTTGCCGGTAAAGTACAATTTGGTTCGGCCTGGTGGTTTTTGGATCAAAAAGATGGCATGACGAAGCAGATCAATGCGCTTTCCAACATGGGTTTACTCAGTAAATTTGTTGGTATGCTGACTGATTCGCGCAGTTTTTTATCGTTTCCGAGGCATGAATATTTCCGCAGGTTGCTTTGCAATTTGTTTGGGAAAGACGTGGAAAACGGAGAATTGCCAAATGATTTGGAACTGATCGGCAAGATTATTTCGGACATTTGTTACCACAACGCCAAAAATTATTTCAACTTTTAAGATGCTACCGTCAGTTAAAATTATTTCAACGTTTAATTATGGCAAAATACTCAGTTTTGGCGAATTATTGCTGCGGATTTGCCCTGATACAGAAGGTAACTGGCTGAAAGAAAATTCGTTGCCTTTTTATGTTGGCGGTGCGGAACTGAATGTGGCAACAGCTTTGGCTTTGTGGGGTTTGCCTTCTGCCTATTTTACGGCTTTGCCTAAAAACATGCTGTCGGAACATTTGATCAGCTATCTTCAGCAAAAAAAAATTGATACAACTGCTGTTCTTTTTCAGGGGAACCGGATCGGCACGTATTATCTCCCGAAAGGAAAAGATTTGAAAAATGCTGGTGTGATTTACGACCGCAATTATTCGTCGTTTGCCGAAATCAAACCTAAAACTATTGATTGGGACGCTGTTTTTACGGGTGTTTCCTGGTTTCATTTCAGCGCGATTTGCCCGGCTGTGAGTCAAAATGTTGCTGAAGTTTGTGAGGAAGCTTTAAAAGTTGCATCTGCAAAAAATATTTTTATTTCGTTGGATTTGAATTACCGCGCCAAACTTTGGAAATATGGAAAAGAGCCGATAGAAATTATACCAAAACTTGCCCAGTATTGTGATTTGATCATGGGCAATATTTGGGCGGCAAACCAAATGCTCGGGACAGGTTTGGATGAAAACGTGCAGGAAATCGGCACAAAAGAAAACTACTTAAACCACGCGCAAAAAACTTCAGAAGCAATTATCAAAACCTATCCAAAATGTAAATATGTGGCCAATACTTTCCGTTTCGGAGATCCCGGGATTGAATATTATACGACTGCTTTTACGGAAGGAAAATTGGAGGTTTCGCAGGAGTATTCGGCAGCAAAAATTTTGGACAAAGTGGGCAGCGGTGATTGTTTTATGGCCGGATTAATTTATGGTTTGTACAAAAAACTACCGGTAAAAGAAGCATTGGGTTTTGCAACGGCCGCAGCTTACGGAAAATTATTTATTGAAAGCGACGCAACAACCATGAGCGCGGACGAAGTATTTAAAACCATCAAAAATGAGTAAAAAAACACACTCCCTCAACCTGATTTTGGAGCAGGGAACGTTGCCTTTGTTTTTTTACAAAGATGCGGAAGTGAGCTTGGAAATTACCAAAACTTTGTACAAAGCTGGTGTGCGCGTGTTTGAATACACCAACCGCGGGCCGGAAGCTTTGGAAAATTTTAAGCTGATCAGAAAGCTGGTAAATGAGGAAATGCCGGACATGGATTTGGGCATCGGCACAATTAAGTCGGTAAAAGAAGCACAGGATTTTATGGCGGCCGGAGCAGATTTTTTGGTCAGCCCGATTGTAAACCCAAAAGTTGGACAGTTAGCTTTAGAAGCTGAAATACTTTGGGTTCCGGGTTGTATGACGCCGACGGAAATTTACACAGCACAGGAAAACCAGGCAGGATTGATCAAGCTTTTTCCGGCCAATATTTTGGGCGAAGTTTTTTTAACTTCGATAAAAGATTTGTTTCCGGGACAGCTTTTTATCCCAACCGGAGGCGTAGAACTGACCAAAGAAAACCTGACCGGCTGGTTTAAAGCAGGCGTAAGTGCCGTTGGTTTGGGCAGCAAGCTCATCAGCAAAAATGTGATTGAAAACAAGCTGTACAATGAGCTTTTTTATGCCATAAAAGAAGCACACGAACTGGTTAGAAACTGCCGGTAATTTAAAAGATGATGGACAATAAAATAGGTAAATATAGGTGGACAATATGCGCCCTGTTGTTTTTTGCTACTACAATCAATTATTTAGACCGCCAGGTTTTAAGCCTGCTTTCGGGCAGATTGGAAGAAGAATTTCATTGGACAAATACCGATTATGCAAATATAACAGCCGCTTTTCAGTTTATTTATGCTATTTCCATGCTGTTTGCAGGCCGCCTGATTGATAAATTAGGGACGAAATGGGGTTATGCAATCGCTATTGTTATCTGGTCTTGCGGCGCAATTTTACATGCCAAAGCCATCCCGATCGGAGGGGCAATAGCTTCTGTTTTTGAATTGGTTGGCATTACCGGCTTATCGGTATCGGTACTGGGTTTTATTTTTTCGAGGGCTGTTTTGGGCTTTGGCGAATCCGGGAATTTTCCGGCAGCAATTAAAGCAACGGCCGAATATTTCCCCAAAAAAGAACGTTCTTTTGCTACGGGCATTTTCAATTCCGGAGCCAACGTTGGGGCAATTTTGGCACCGGCAACTGTACCTTATATTGCCAAGGTTTGGGGCTGGGAAACCGCTTTTTTAATTATCGGCGGGGCTGGTTTTTTGTGGTTGATTTTCTGGTTTATTTTTTACGATAAGCCGGAGCAGCAAAAACGCCTGTCTAAAAACGAACTGGAATACATTTTACTGGATGCGGATGAAAAAGCAATCGTCCCGAGCGAATCGGAAACAGCGGCAAAAAAAGTTTCCTGGTTTAAACTACTGGCTTACAAGCAAACCTGGGCATTTACGTTTGGCAAATTCATGACAGATGGTGTTTGGTGGTTTTTCCTGTTCTGGCTGCCTTCTTTTTTAAAAGCAGAGTATGGTATGGAAGGCACATCTATTTCCATCCCGCTGTTTGTACTTTACAGCATGACCATGGTCGGTAGTATCGGCGGCGGCTGGTTTCCGGCTTATTTCCTGAAAAAAGGTTATAACGCCTATGAAGGGCGGATGAAGGCGATGATGATGATTGCCCTGTTTCCGCTGGTTATTTTGCTTGCGCAGCCTTTCGGGCATTATTCTTACTGGGTTCCGGTGGTTTTAATCGGCATTGGTGCCTCTGCGCATCAGGCATGGTCGGCCAATATTTTCACTACCGTTTCGGATATGTTCCCTAAAAAAGCCATCGGTTCCATCATCGGGATTGGCGGTATGGCCGGCGGGATCGGCGGCGTGATCGTATCAAAAACCGGCGGTGCTTTGTTTGATCATTACAAAACCTTGGGCCACATCCAAACCGGCTACACCATTATGTTTACATTTTGCGCCGTTGCCTACCTCATTGCCTGGGCAATTATGAAAGCTTTGGTGCCCAAGTTTGCACCGATCACCGATATTTAATTAAGCTTTTCAGGATTTTTCTTTTACTTTAAAAGCCTGTTTAATTTTGTTTTCACAAAGTTTACCATGCTTCTTTTATCACCAAAATTTAGGCGATAAAAGAAGCATGACAATCGTTTCCGGCTAAATTTGGACAGGCTTTAAGGTTTATCTAAACATGAATACAAATAAAGTACAAAGCTTTTTTTTTGTGGCGATGGCTTGCCTCTTATTTTCCGGATGTTCGGTTTTTAAAAAAACACCGGTAAAAACAGCATCGGCCACAATCAGCGGTTTAAAATTTCTGGACGAATATGATCTGCCCTACAACCTGCAATATAAAAACACAACCGTTGGCGGCTTATCTTCAATAGATTATGATGTTAAAAACGACCGGTATTATCTGATTTCTGATGATCGTTCGGAGATCAATCCTTCTCGTTTTTACACGGCCAAAATCAGCCTTAGCAAAAATGAAATCAACAGTGTAAAAATAGTTGCCGTAACTACACTGTTGCAGCAAAACGGCAAACCATATCCTGATTTAAAAAAGCATACCAAACAAACCATCGATCCGGAAGCGATGCGTTTCGACCCAAAAACAAACCAATTGGTTTGGAGCAGCGAAGGGGAACGTATTGTAAACCAAGGGGATACGGTTTTGATTGATCCGTCTGTAAATACTGTTTTTACCGATGGAAAATACAGCGGCACATTGCCATTGCCGGATATTTTAAAAATGCACGCTACCGAAAACGGTCCGCGCAGAAACGGCGTTTTAGAAGGTTTAACTTTTGCGGACAACTATAAAACGCTGTATGTAAACCTGGAAGAGCCGCGTTATGAAGATGGCCCGCGGGCAGATTTAACAGACGTAAACCCATTGATCCGGATTTTTAAATTTGATTGGAAAACGAAGCGCAACACAGCGCAATATGCTTACAAACCGGAGCCGGTTGCTTATCCGGCCAAGCCCGAAAATGCGTTCAAAATCAACGGCGTGCCGGATATTTTATCTGTAGGCGAAAACCAGCTTTTAGTAACCGAGCGTTCCTTTTCCACTGGCCGCGAAGGTTGTGTGATTAAAGTTTTTCTGGCTGATATGAGTGATGCTGATAATTTGATTTCAAACCCTTCTTTTATCAAAAACCCACCGCAGCATTTGATCAGCAAAAAACTGTTGCTTAATATGGATACACTTGGGGTTTATATCGATAATGTGGAAGGCGCAACCTTCGGCCCGATGCTGGCAAACGGACATCGGTCCATCATTTTTGTGGCCGACAACAACTTCAGCAAAACCGAAAAAACACAGTTCTTTTTGTTTGAGGTGATGCCGTAAGCAGGATTGGTGATACTGTTTTTAGCAGTTAAATCTATTTAGACAATGGCAAGGCTTTTTGAGGACTTTTTGATTTTAGGTTATTTACTTGGTAAAACCTACCCATTATAAATACTGTTACCAAACCAACCAGATCAACTGACCCTAAAATACCACCTGAAACTTCATGCCCTAAGTATATTAAAAACATAGAACCAGCGAAAACAAATATTGCTATTATGAAAGCATAAATTTGTCCCCATGCACTTTGTTTTTGTTGGGAAGTTACAACTAATGTTTCCATAGCAGTTCTATGACTGGACTGATTTTTAAAAACGTCGAAAATTATTTGTACGCTTTCTGGATATATTTCTTTGTATTGCTGTAAAGTTTCAGGGTCTGGTAACGGCCCACTTTGCATTTTTGTGATACTTAAAATCTGTCTTACCAGTGCCTGTTGCCTATCAGGAGTGTTAACACTGTTAAAGAGTTTCGGATCGATCTTGCTAACAATATCCGCTTCGGTCTTAATTATCTCATCGTTGGATTTTGATTTTTTCCTAGCGTTTGCCATTAGCAAAAGAATTATTTTTCCATTATTTGAGAAATAGATTTTTTTAAATCATCTCCGGTAATATTGAAGTCATTTGCTATTGCTACTCTATCGGCTTCTTCACCGGTTTCACACGAATTATATTCATAAAAATTACCGGCCAAATTAAAAATAGTAGCTGCACCAGTTAAGTAACTGGGCGTTGTAAATAAAAAATCTGTGTGATTTTGCTCTATGTTGTTCATAACTAAATTCCTTACAAATAAAAACGTGTTTTTCTACGAAATATTTGACAGTTAGTTCGCGCTAACTTTGGAAATGATTCATTTTTAATGACATCCAAATCTATAAAAAGTTTTTTAGTTAATTTTGAAAATTAATTATTTTAACTTTCTATGTTAAACATATTTAACAAAAAGTCTTAAAAAATTTAAATTAGATACTGTAAATAAGTATACCATTGCCTTTCTATGAATTAGGTTTTCAATCTGATAATCTCCAATTTTATCGCAATGAACAACCTACCACCTTTAGCCGAACGGATGCGGCCAAATAACCTGGACGATTACGCCGGTCAGCAGCATTTGGTTGGCGCAGGAGCCGTTTTGCGCCGCGCAATTGAATCCGGGAATATGCCTTCTATTATTTTATGGGGGCCGCCGGGCGTGGGCAAAACTACGCTGGCCAACATCGTTTCCCAATCTTTAAAACGGCCTTTTTTTGCTTTGAGCGCCATAAATTCAGGTGTAAAAGAAGTACGCGAAGTGATTGAAAAAGCTTCCCTTTTGAAAAAAGGCGGACAACCGCAGCCCGTTTTGTTTATCGATGAAATCCACCGTTTTTCCAAATCGCAACAGGATTCTTTACTCGGCGCAGTAGAAAAAGGGATTGTCACCTTGATTGGTGCGACGACCGAAAACCCATCTTTCGAAGTTATTTCGGCTTTGCTTTCGCGCTGCCAGGTTTATATTCTGAAGAATTTAACAGAAGAAGAACTGATCAGCCTGCTTCAGAAAGCTATCAAAACCGATGCTGTTTTTAGTGTTAAAAAAATAGAAATTGAAGAATATGAAGCGTTAATTAGGCTTTCAGGTGGCGATGCACGCAAATTGCTTAATATTTTTGAGTTGCTGGTGAACGCTCTAGACGGCAACGAAATCACGATCACCAATAAATTAGTGCTGGAAAACGTGCAGCAAAACATGGCGTTGTACGATAAGGCCGGCGAGCAGCATTACGATATTATTTCGGCTTTTATCAAATCCATTCGCGGCAGCGATCCAAATGCGGCGGTTTATTGGCTGGCGCGGATGATTGCCGGCGGCGAAGATGCTTCTTTTATCGCCCGGAGATTGCTGATTCTGGCATCCGAGGATATTGGCAATGCCAACCCGAATGCACTGCTTCTGGCCAATAATTGTTTTCAAGCTGTAAACGTAATCGGCTGGCCTGAATCGCGGATCATCCTTTCGCAAACGGTGGTTTACCTGGCCACTTCGCCCAAAAGCAACGCCAGTTATGAAGCCATTGGCAAAGCGCAGCAAATTGTAGCACAAACTGGCGATCTGCCCGTGCCTTTGCATCTCCGCAACGCGCCAACCAAACTGATGAAAAACATCGGTTACGGCAAAGAATACCAATACGCGCACGCTTTTGAAGGGAACTTTGCCGATCAGGAATATTTACCGGAAACCATAAGCGGCACAAAATTTTATGAGCCGGGGAAAAATCCGGCAGAAGTGAAAGCACATGAACGGTTGAAAGCTTTGTGGAAAGGGAAGTATGGGTATTAAAAATTATACAAAATCACTGATTTTTAATTAAGTTTGTTTACAACATAAAAATTTATCATGAAAGTTTTATTAGAAGATTTCGATGAAAAACACATTCGTCTTTTATACGAAATGGCAGATAAATTAAAATTTAAAGTAAGCAAAATACGTAGCACTTTAACTCAGATTACTGACGATCTGGCCGTTGCATCCGAAGAAAAAGAAATGACATTATTAGCTATGCAAGCATCGGAACAAACGATGGCTAAGGTTTGGGATAAAGATGACGATGATTACTGGAATTCCTACTTGTAAACAAAACCGATAATGACTTATAAGCAAGGCGATGTTGTGCTCCTGCCATTTCCGTTTACCGATCAGCAAGGAACTAAAGTAAGGCCCGGAATTGTAGTTTCAAACGCGCTTGTCAGCAATGTATCAACTGATGTAATCATTGTACAGCTTACCACTCAAAATCTTAGTAGCAATGCTTTAGCTGTTGAATTAAACAACAAGCATATAACCATCCCTTTTAAGCCTCCGCACAATACTCAGTTTGTTTATTGCAAAAAGGTATTGGTGATTGATAGTCAAATCATTATTAAAAAGATTTCGGCTGTTGCAGATAAAGTTAAATTAAAAGAAATATTAACAGTAATTAAGTCTGTTTTTGATATTGAATTGTAAAAATACGTTCAGTTCTACTTCAAATATATGATTTACTCGCAAATTAAACCGATGACCGGAATTTTCTTTCAGCACGAAATCAAATCTTTTACGCGCACGGTGGGCGCGGGCAAAAGTATCGCCATAAAAGTAATTATGGGTATTTTGATTTTATACCTGTTTTTGAACGTGCTGGCCCTGGGGTTTTTTATGGATAAATTGCTGGAAGAAATTTTTCCGAACGAAGACCTGATCACGTCTTTTTGCAAAATTATCCTGTACTACTTTTTGTTTGATCTGCTGTGGCGTTTCCAACTGCAGGAACTGCCAACATTGCAGGTGCAGCCTTACCTGCATTTGCGGGTCAAAAAAAATGCAATTGTTCGTTATTTATCGCTCGCTTCTTTGCTTTCGGCTTTCAATTTGTGGCCGCTCATACTGTTTTTACCCTTTATTTTTAAGGTAATTTGGGTTGATACCAGCCATGTGACCGCATTGCTGTTTGTTGTCGCAATTTTGGCATTAACGGTTTTTAACAACTATTTAAGTTTGTTTATCAAGCGGAAAGCCAACTTAAACGGCTGGGTTTATATTGGTTTTGCATTGTTGCTGGTGCTGCTTACCACGGCAGATTTTTCCTGGCATTTATATTCCATCCGCAACTTGTCTTTCGCGTATTTTGGCGGATTGCTGCATCAGCATTATTTAGTATTACTACCGGTAATCCTGGCTGTGCTGATGTATCTTGTCAACTTTATCTACCTAAAAAACAACCTTTATTTAGAAGAACTCAGCAGCAAAAAAACAGCTTATAAAAGCAGTACCGATATTCCGTTTTTTAACCGTTTCGGTAAAATCGGTGATCTGGTTTCTAACGAGATCAAACTCATTTTACGCAATAAACGAAGCCGCTCTGCCTTGATCATGACGGGCACTTTCCTGTTTTACGGCCTGCTTTTTTACACCAACAAAGCGTATGGCGAAGGCATGAAACTGTTTTGCGGCACTTTCATAACAGGCTTGTTCATCATCAACTACGGCCAGTTTATGTTCAGTTGGCAGGGTTCTCACTTTGATGGCATTTTAATCAGTAAAATTTCCTTCCGGGATTTTATAAGGGCGAAATTCCTGCTGTTCACAAGCGTTTCCACACTGGCATTTTTGCTTACGCTGCCTTACGTTTACTTTGGCTGGCACGTTATTTTTGTCCATTTTATGATGTATTTGTGGAACATCGGCGTAAACACGGTGATCGTACTGTTTTTTGCCAACCGAAATTACAAACGCGTTGATCTGTCAAAAGGTGCTTCTTTTAACTGGGAAGGCGTTGGTGCCACACAGCTGCTGATGGGTTTCCCGATTTTGCTGGCACCATTTATCATTTATTGGCCAAGTTCGTGGCTCGGCCATGCAGATATTGGCTTGATTTTGCTGGGCGTTACCGGGATTGTGTTTATCCTGACCCGCAATTACTGGATCAAACAGTTGGAAGCAGATTTTGAGGTGAAAAAATATACCATTGCCGAAGGTTTCAGAAACAAATAACCATGATTGAAATTAAAAACCTAACCAAAGCCTACGCCGGCGCAACGGTTGTAAACATTTCTCACCTGAATATCAGAAAAGGCGAAACTATTGGTTTGGTTGGGAACAACGGTGCCGGAAAAACCACGCTTTTCCGCATGATTTTGGATTTGATCCGGCCGGAAAGCGGCGAGGTTTTATCCAACGGAAAAAACGTGATGCAGGACGAGCAGTGGAAAGATTATACGGCTTCTTACCTGGATGAAGGCTTTTTGATCGAATATCTTACGCCCGAAGAATATTTTTATTTTGTGGGAAGTCTGCACAATCAAAACAAGGTTTATGTTGATGAAAAACTGGCCGGTTTAGCAGATTTTTTTAACGGTGAAGTTTTGCAAAAAGGCAAATACATCCGCGATCTGTCCAAAGGAAATCAGTGTAAAGTTGGCGTGGCTGCCTGTTTGCTCCAAAACCCGGAAATTTTGATGCTGGACGAGCCTTTTGCCAATATCGACCCAACCACACAAATCCGGCTGAAAAACCTGCTCAAAAATTTAGGGCATAAAAACAGCATGACTACCATCGTTTCCAGTCATGATCTAAACCATGTAACCGATGTTTGCCAGCGCATTTTGCTGATGGAAAAAGGCGAAATCATCAAAGACATCGAAACAAATTCCAACACGCTGGAAGAACTGGAAAATTATTTTGCGGTTTAATTTTGTGCAATGATCACGATCAGACATGCTACCCTGGCCGATGTAAAAACGATACATCTTTTAGCACATCAAATTTGGTGGCCAACGTATGCCGACATCCTTGAAAAAGAGCAAATCGGTTTTATGCTGGATTTATTTTACAGCGAAGAAAAGCTAAAAAAATATATTGGCAGCGGCGGGCAAAGTTTTGTGCTTTTAACAGAAAACGGACATGCGGTAGCTTTTGCCGCTTTTGCTGCCGATCAGGAAGATGAAAAAGTAATGATTTTGGAAAAGATTTACTGCCTGCCCGAAACGCAGGGAAAAGGCTACGGAAAACAACTGCTTGATTTTGTGGCCACAGAAGCCAAACTCGCCGGAAAATTGTTCCTTCAACTTTACGTTCACCGTGAAAACAAAGCCAAAAACTTTTACGAAAAAATGGGTTTTAAGGTGATAAAAGAAGTAAACCGGCCGCTGGATAAATATTTGCTGACGGATTTTGTGATGCAGAAGGCGTTATAAATTCAGCTGAATAAACGTCTTTTAAAAACTGTAAATTTGAAATATGAACGAAATATTTTTTTTAGTAGAAGAAGCTTTAGAAGGCGGTTATACAGCTAAAGCTTTGGGCGAATCAATATTTACGGAAGCTGAAACCATGGAAGAACTTCGGGCAAATATCAGAGAAGCTGTGCAATGTCATTTTGAAGGAAATGCTTTGCCTAAAATTATACGCTTGCATTTGGTAAAAGAGGAGGTTTTAACGCTATAAAATTAATTCCTTAAAAACTTCAAGTTGAATAAGGATTTAGGATTTGTAGTTTTTCCCACAAATAATAAATTCATATTAACAGGCTCCATTTTCTGGAGCGTAACAATTATATGAAAACCCCAAGAGATTTATCTGCACAGGATCTAATAAAAATATTAATTAAACACGGCTATCAGATAACCAGACAAAAAGGAAGTCACATCAGGTTAACCAAATCATCTTCAAAAGGAGACCATCATATTACTGTACCCAATCATGATCCGCTAAAATTAGGAACACTTTCTTCTATTGTAAATGACGTTTCTATTTATTTAGAAATTGATAAAGGCGCATTTTTTTGAAATTACCTAATTGAAAAGAAAATTATATTTTGTGATATAAAAGAAGCTGAAATATATAAAATGGATTTAAACCACCGATTTAAATCCATTTATTAAACAAGTTTAATGAGAACGGTTATTCCGCTTTCATTTTGAGGAAATCCACCAAATGGCTTTCCAGCAATTCTGTATTATATTCCAGCATGTTTTCAGGTTCCGTATCATTGTCCGTAACCACAATCTGATCTTCAGAAACCGTAACGGTCAAAACCGTGCCTGCAATTACTTCCGGAAACGATACATTGATAATATCATAAACGTGTGCAAATTCGATTGTTAAAGTCGAGTCTAATTTTTCGTTGATATAATCAGGAAATTCTTTTTTTAAAATATCAAAAAGTGCTTCTGCATTTAACGGCTGGATGTTTTGAATAGATGTCATTGCGTTTTATAGTTGATGTGAAAGTATTACTTCAATTACAAAATAATGTTTGATAAAAGAAGCAAGGGCCTGTTTAAAATTGGTTCGATTTGTTTGCTGTGCTTCTTTTACCATATAAAAAACAAGAAAAACCCATGCTTCTTTTATCGGTATAAAATCGAAATACAAAATTTATAGGATAAAAGAAGCATAGTAAATTTTTTTGATACAAATCCAAACACGCCATAAATATAAAAAAGCGACAATTTTTTATATTTACTTTACCAGCTAAGGGCAAAAACCACTAATACCTTTTTTGCCCTACTTATAAACTTACGGTAGGCACGCTGATGATAACTGTATTGGATGGATAGCTTTCGTTTTTTAGCCGGTCTAAAGCCGTAACTACATATTGATAGGTTTTTCCGGCTTCGGCGGTTTGATCTGCAAAAGAACGTTCTTGCGTATAATTCAGGCTGATGATATGTTTTGGGTCGATAAGATTAATGGCTTCACCCTGATCAAAACGATAAACCACATAACCTGAAGCCGTGTTGCCGTCGCTGGCCGGGATAGGCAATTGCCATTGCAGGTTTATATTTTTGCCCATCGTGCGGGCAATCAGTTCGCGCGGAATGTTGGGCACCACGGCATCGCGCCAAAGCATGGCTGGCGGCAAAGCCGGATAGCGGTAAAAATCGTTTTTCAGGCTATCGGTAAAGCCCAGTAAATTATTTTGCAAGGATCTCGAACTGAAATAAACGGTGCCTTCTACGCGCGGATTTTCCCGTTCATAGCGTATTTGTCTGGGCATCTGGCTCACGTCTCTCCAGCTGGCACTCATGCGCTCGTTGATGCGGTAAGCCGCCAAACCAATGTACAAATGCCGACCGTAAGTGTTGTTGCTCCACCAATCCACCAATTTCTCGTAAGCGGCGGCGCGGTTGTTAAAAGGCCAGTAAATTTGTGGGTTGATGTAATCCAGCCAGCCTTCTTTAACCCATTTTCGCGAATCAGCAAACTGCTCGTAATAAGAAGAACCGCCGCCCGTTTCGGAGCCTTCGGGGTTTTGGCGTTTATTTGCCCAGATGCCAAACGGACTGATGCCAAATTTCAGGTAGTTTTTATGGTGATGGATGCTGTCGCTCAACGCATGGATCAGCGTATCTACATTATGCCTGCGCCAATCTTTAATATCGGTAAAACCATCCGGATGGTCTGCAAAGGTTTGTGCATCATCAATATGCTGTCCATCAACCGGATACGGATAAAAATAATCGTCCAAATGTACGCCGTCGATATCGTAATTATCAACCACATCCAAAATCACTTTAATAATATAAGCCCTCACCTCAGGCAAACCGGGGTTAAAAAGTTTCCTTCCGGCGTAGGTAAAAAACCATTCGGGCTTTTGTTTGGTGATGTGATCATCGCTTAATCCTTTTTGATTGGCCGAAAATGTAGCACGGTACGGGTTAAACCAGGCGTGCAGTTCCATACCTCGTTTGTGCGCTTCATTAATGGCCAGTTCTAACGGGTCATAAGCCGGGTTTGGTGCCTTGCCCTGCTTTCCGGTAAGCCATTGCGACCACGGCTCCAGGCTTTTGGCATAAAGCGCATCTGCAGCAGGCCGCACCTGAAACATGATGGCATTGATGCCGGTTTGATGGTGCGCGTTGATAATCCCGATCAGTTCCTGCTGCTGCTGTTGCGAACTGATTTTGCTGCTGCTTGGCCAGTCGATATTGGTTACGGTAGCAATCCAAACGCCGCGAAATTCCCTTTTAGGCTGAGGCAAAACCTGGCCATCAGTCAATCCAACCATACCCATCAAAAACAGCAACAGCAAAGCACAACGATACATCCGGTTCTTTTTTAAAAATGGCAAAGATACTTAAACTGTATCTGCCCGATTTTATTGGAATAAAAAATAATTATAGGAAAATAAATCCAAAATCAGTTCAAGTTTAAGGTAACCTGCTCAAATAAAAGTAATTAGATGCTGTTTTTACCGGCTATTTTTATCCATTTAAACGGGAATATGTTATCTTCGGTTCAGGATTTTTTTCGATCGTGATACAATATCCCGCATATAATCTTAGTTTTATCGGGAATATTGATTGCTTTAGGGCGAACAAATCACCATAAAACCGAACGTTTACATAAGTTTTTCATCTGAAACCAATTAACCAAACTCTTAAAAATGGAGAATCAAAACCCACAAACACCTGCCAAAAAATCAAATCTGATTTATTTTTTGATCGTTGTTGTACTGGCTTTGCTGGGCACAAACGCGTATTTATACTTCCAGAAAAATAAATCCGACGAGCGGATTGTTACGCAGAAAGCGGATGATACCAAGGTTTTGACCGATACGCGCACTACTATGCGGGCTTCTCTGGACAGTTTGACCACGCAATTAGATTCTGCAAATAGTGGCAAACACCGGGTTTCTGCGGCTTTGCAGGCGAAAGATGAAGAACTGAAGGCCAAAATCACCCAGTTAAGAAGGGCACTGGCCAGCGGTAATTTAAACGCAAAGCAACTTGTTTCTGCCCGCGAAGACATTAAGCAATTGCGCTATTTTGTAACCAAATACACGACCGATATTGAAGAATTGAAACAGCAAAACGCCACTTTAACAACCGAGCGCGATACCTTGAAAACCAACCTGGCAACCGTAAACCAAAAAGCAACTACCCTGCAGCAGCAAAATCAGGATCTGAACACCAAAGTACAGATTGCAGCTGCCTTAAAAACTTCTGCGGTGCAAATTGCGGCCTATAAAGTTAAAAACAGCGGCAGGGAAGTGGAAGTTTCGCGCGCCAATCCGGCCAAAAAAATAAAAGTTAAATTTACGGTTACCACTAATGAACTGGCCCAGAAAGGCTTGCATGATATTTATCTGCGGATAATTGACCCGACCGGCAACCTGATCACTACCGGAAACTCCGGAAATTTTACCATTAATGGCCAGGATATGCAGTTTACTTACAAAAGTTCCATCGATTTTAAAAATGACGGCAGTGCTTATGCCATTGATTGGGTAAACCCAAGCGAGTTTCAAAAAGGGACTTATTCGGTTATGCTTTATGCTGATGGCTACCAAATGGGCAAATCTTCTTTCAACCTGCGATAAAAGCGGTCAACTATTTTTTAAAAAAGGATTTGGTGTGAAACCCAAATCCTTTTTTTTATGTGGTAAAAACAGCATTGGTTGGTTGTTGATGCTGTTTTTACCACCTATTTTTTGGGGTGATCAATGGCACTGCGCAAAGTATTTCAATCCTGAAATTTACCCGGTAAAAACAGCATCGACCTAAAACCGGTTACAAAAAGTTTTTTGGTGCTGCAGGAAAAAGCAGGAAAAACGTGGTGCCAACGTTGATCTCTGATTCAAACCAGATTTTGCCGCCGGCGTTTTCAATAGCATTTTTGATAAAAGCCAGGCCCAGGCCCGTGCCAGAACTTTTGGTGGTAAAGTTGGGCTGAAAAATGCTGCTCCGCAGGTTTTCCGGGATGCCGCTGCCGTTGTCTTTCACCTCAATCCGGATGTTGTCGTCCGTGCTTTGATAGGTAATGGCAATTACACCTTTATAGTTTACGGGCATTGCTTCAATAGCGTTTTTAAGCAGGTTGTTAAAGCAGCGCATCAACTGGTCTTTATCTGCCCGGATGAGGTAAAGTTCATCGGAGGGTGCATAATCAATACGCATGTTTTCACTTTGACTGAAAATATTGGCTGCCCCGGAGATCACATCAAAAATATTGACCACTTCCGGTTTTGCATCGGGCAATTTGGCAAAATCAGAAAACTCGGTGGCAATGCGCGATAAGGTTTCGATCTGCTCGATAAAAGAAAGACTGAATTTTTGAAATTTCAGGTCGAATTTCGGGTCTTTGTCTTTCCAGGATTTACTGAGCAATTGCAAACCCAATTTAAGCGGCGTTAAAGGGTTTTTTATTTCATGGGCAATTTGTTTGGCCATTTCGCGCCAGGCGTTTTCCCGCTCGGATTTGGCCAGCTTGCCGGCACTCAACTCCAGCGAAGTAATCATTTTGTTGTATTCTTTAATGAGCGAACCGATTTCGTCGTTCCGTTTCCAGTTGATCGGTTCGGTTTTGCGGCCATACACGGTGTTGGTTAAGCCCTGCTGAATCAAAGTAAGCGGATTGGTGATTTTTTTAGCGATAAAAACAGCAAACAAACCTACGGCAACCAGCACCAGCGCATAAACGTTGAGCATCGAATTGATAAAATACCCAATACGTGCTTTGTACTGTTCCTCGTTAGAAAAATAGGGCAATTGTAAAAAGTCAACAACTTTATGTTCTGCATCATAAATAGCAATATAGGCCGATTTGTACTTAAAACTGCCGATATCTTCATCATTTAAAAGCTCTGACTTTTGTAAACGCTGCATTTTAACAAAAGCGGTGGCGTTCATCCGGCGGCCAATCAGGCCGTAATTGTAAAGTTTGGGCTGCGTGTAAAGCAGGGGCACGCCCTGGGTATTGTACAAAATCAAATCTACGCCATAGGTTTCTGCGAAAGCACTGAAATGCAGTTCGCGCTCTTCCGGATTGGTAATTTTACTATCTACAAACTGGCTTTCATAATCAGCGGCAATTTGTTTAATTTTTTCATGATTCAGATCATCCTGCTGCTTGCGGTCTTGCCTGCCAAAAGTAATAAACGTAACAAAACCAATAATCAGCAGCGTAATGACCACTGAAGCTACCATAGAAACCTGGATACGGGTTTTATACAATAAATTGTTGGCGGCTACTTGCAGGCTCCACACAAAATGGTTAAAATTTAAAGTTTTAATACGGTTCCAGAACCAGTAAAAAGCAATGACCAGTAAGGCAAAAAATAAGAAAATGACAAAGAAAAAGATGAACACAGACAGTTCATCTGCTAATTTTTTATCTTCCATGCTCACAACAATAAGCTTGCGGGCGTTAAGCTGATAGATTTCGTGGTTGTAATCACCACCCGGATCTTTGGTTTCCAGAAAACTGTATTCGTTTGGTTTGCCTTTAAACTGCTTGTTTATCAGGTTATATTCGTATTTACCGTTTTGATTAAGCAACCTGTTGTCTCTATAAAAGGCATAAGAATAATTTTTTAAATTGCTTTGCTGCGCAGTACTTCCGCCTGACAGCAGTTGCGGAAAGGAAGGATTGGTTTCTAATGATTTTGAGACCAGGTCAATCACCAGCGTACCTTCCAGCTCCCGCCCCTTTTTGATCGGGATGAGGGCAAAATATCTTCTTTCGCCAAAAACATCGGTTACTTTGTAAAAGCCGGTAGTGCCTTTTACCTGTGGCGAACCCAGCAATACCATATTCTGGAAAACATCCAGCTCGTAATCCTGCTGCCCGGATATATTGTGGCGCAGGTTGTTGTAGGCATACACTTTAAACTTGTACTTAGACAGATAATCATCAAAATACATGGTACGGATATGGTTTTTGAGATACACCTCGTTACGATCAGGCTTGGAGAAATAGCGCACTAAAACCGGATCCGTTTTGATGTTGTTTTCTGCACGCTTGAAAATTGATTCGGCATTTGTATCCGTGGTATTGGCCAGCTTTTGCACCAGCAGTTTGCCATTCTCTTTATCCAATACTTTTTGGATAAGGGCAAGCTTGAGGGTGGCAATCAGTGAAGCCGCAAACAAAATCAGGATAAAAACCACAGCGGGCATTTTTCCGCCTTCATAAAAAACATTATAAGCGCGCCAGGCAACCACTGCAGCCCACAGCAGATAAAATGATGTAAATTCTTTACAGAAATATACATGCAGCAAAGTTGCCAGCACAATAGCAACTGCAAAAAGCAATAATTTGGTTTGGTTTGATATGCTGAGTTTCTGACAAACGGTAATACAGGTCTCGGCAAAAAGATAAAAAATCAGGTACGACAGGCACAGCATGATCGTGCCTAAAAAATTGTATGCGGTTAGGTTAAGCAGGTTATCAATATCAAACTGAATCCGAGAATCAATAATCAGGTTTGAAAACAGGTTTGAAAAAACAACCGATAAACCAATGAGTAAAAACAGCATCAGCACAAATAACACATAACTTAAAACCGGCTTAACCTTTGAACGTAACAGCCGACCGCGGTTGCTATAAACAAATGTTGCCAGCCAGCTGATAAACAAAATAATCAGTGCAATATCGCCTATAGAAAAATAAGTAACATAAACATTTTTTAACTGAAGCAGGGGCATCGCTTTGGCTCCGGAAGCATAATCAAGCGCGTGCAGAAAAAAGTTTACGGTGATGCAGGCCAGCACAAACAAACCGGCCAGCAACACGGCGCGCTTTACATAACCTTTGCAAACCAGGTAAGTACAAAAGTTGTAGGCCAGGGCAAATAAAGCAAGCAGGCTCAATCCCCACAAAACAATTTCTAAAGAGGTAAAATAGTTGTTACGGTAACCGGCTTTTAATTTTACATAAAACAAGGTTTGCTGGCCGAGGCTGGTAATTTTATAAGTTTGTTTGCCGGCAGTATTTACCAAATCAAGATAATCATTGTCCAGCAATTGCCTGGAAAACCGGTTTTGAAGATACTTGTTCTGGAGTGTATAAGCTGTTTTTACCGGTATAAAAAACAATACCGAAAAATTGCCCTGGGTTTTTTTGACCACTTCATAATAACCATTATTTTCCTGGGTAAAAGAAGTACCGGCTTTGTAGGCTGATGAACTATCCGGAACGATACGGCTGCTGCTCCAAAAATTTAATTTGTTTTGCCGATAAGTGCAGAAATAGATTTTTTTGTTTTTGGTAATGTTTTGGATCAGGCTTAAAGCTGCTTTTTCATCATGATCAATCCGTTGCAGTGTTTTAAACTGAACCGGGTCACTTAAAATATCCTGAACAAATGCTTCCCGGTCGTTCAGTTTTTTTTGTAGCGTAAGTGCAGAACCGGCCAGCAAATTGCCGGTATCAGAAGTCATTTTTACGGTCAGGGCCGATAAAAACAGACTTACACACAGTACCAGCAGCAAGAAACGTACCTTCACAGATGTATTCAAAGCAGTTGTTTCCATCTGTATAAAAGTAGTATAAAATTTAGCCCAAACGATAGAAATTAAATCCAGGCATGTTCAGTTACTACATTGCGGTCAACTTTTTTTACCAAACCCTGAAGCACACTGCCGGGGCCGGTTTCCGTAAAACTGGTTGCGCCGTCTTGCAGCATCCGTTGCATGGTTTGCGTCCAGCGCACGGCACCGGTCAATTGTTTGTTCAGGTTGATTTTGATTGTGTTCGGATCCGTTGTTGGCTGTGCGTTTACGTTTTGATAAATAGGGCAAACGGGCACTTTGATAGCTGTTTTTAAAATAGCTGTTTCCAGTTCTACACGGGCCAGTTCCATTAGCGGCGAGTGGAAAGCACCGCCAACATTCAGCGGCAAAACACGTTTGGCACCGGCCGCTTTCAGCTTTTCGGATGCTTCTTTTACCCCCTCAATTGTGCCGGAAATCACCAGCTGGCCCGGGCAGTTATAATTAGCAGGAACCACCACACTGCTTTCGCGCTGGCAAATATCTTCTACCGTAAAATCATCCAGGCCCAAAACCGCCGCCATGGTAGATGGCTGTATTTCGCAGGCGTGCTGCATGGCATTTGCACGGGCAATAATCAAACGCAAACCATCTTCAAAACTGATGGAACCGGCCGCAACCAAGGCAGAAAACTCGCCTAAAGAATGCCCGGCAACCATCTCAGGCTTAAAATTATCGCCCAAAGTTTTGGCCAGGATAACCGAATGCAGAAAGATGGCCGGTTGTGTTACGCGTGTTTGTTTCAGGTCATCATCCGTTCCGTTAAACATTACATCGGTAATGCGGAAACCTAAAATTTCGTTGGCCTGTTCAAAAAGTTCTTTTGCTTCCGGATGTTTCTCGTATAAACCGGTCCCCATGCCCGGAAATTGCGCGCCCTGCCCCGGAAATAGATATGCTTTCATAAAATCAAATGGTTTAGCTTAATTTAGAGGAAATCAACTGTAAAAACTCGCTGCGTGTTTTATCGTGCAAAAATGCACCCGTAAAAGCAGAAGTTGTGGTAAACGAGTTTTGCTTTTGGATGCCGCGCATACTCATGCACAAATGGCGGCACTCAATCACTACGCCTACACCAATCGGGTTTAGGGTTGATTGGATGCAATCGCGGATTTCATTCGTCAAACGTTCCTGTACCTGCAAACGGCGCGCAAAAGCATCTACCACACGCGGGATTTTGCTCAGGCCGACAATGTGCCCGTTGGGGATATAAGCCACGTGCGCTTTACCAAAAAACGGCAACATGTGGTGCTCGCACATCGAGTACACTTCAATATCTTTTACAACAACCATCTGGCTGTAATCTTCTTTAAACATGGCAGATTTTAAAATATCTGCCGGGTTTACATCATAGCCATGTGTAAGATATGCCAGCGATTTTGCCACGCGCTCCGGCGTTTTCAACAAACCTTCGCGCTGCGGGTTTTCGCCGAGCTGCGTTAAAATTTCTTCGTAATGACTGGCGATTTTGCCGATACTTTCCATGCTGTAGCGATCTGCTTTTACATGTCCTTCTATCTCATCATCCAAATCAGGAATGTATTGTTCGTTGTTCATTTTTTGATAATGCTTCTTTTACCCGCCAAAATATTCGGCAGAATTGTTTTCGGTTTCGTACAGCTTTACAGAATGTAAAAACACGCCGGGATGCAGCTCGATGGGTTTTTTAAGCTGATTGAAAATCTCAATCGTCAGCAATTCTGTCGAAGCCATTTTGCCTTTCATAAAATCAACATCCAGGTTGATGTTTTTATGGTCCAGTTTTTCAACCACATAATTATTGATGATCACTTTCAGGTCCTTCAAATCCATCAGATAGCCGGTTTCCTGCGTAACTTCACCCTTAATCGTTACAAATAAATTGTAATTATGGCCGTGCCAGTTGGGGTTGGCGCATTTGCCAAACATTTCCTGGTTTTGCTCGGCCGTCCATTCTTCGCGGTACATCCGATGTGCTGCGTTAAAATGTTCTTTCCGTGTAATGTAAATCATCATAACCTAAATTGCTGCAAATATATCAAAACAAAAAGAAGCCGGTTGTTTATAACTTCGCCCCAAATTAGGCTGAAATGAATATCCTGCTTGTTGCCGCCACGCAACCCGAAATACAACCTTTGCTGGATTATTTTGGCGATGAAAAACCGTTTGACGTGCTGATCACCGGCGTGGGCATGGTGGCCACGGCGTTTGCGCTGGGCAATCACTTCGCCCAAAACAAATATGATCTGGTTATTAACCTGGGTATTGCCGGCAGTTTTGACCGCAGTTTGGTTTTAGGCGAAGTAGTTGAAGTTGAAGAAGATATTTTATCAGAATTGGGTGCCGAAGACGGTAACGGTTTCCTGACGATAGAAGATTTAGGTTTTGGCGAAAGCCGGTTCCGGCCGATTGGCACAATGCTGTTTTTACCGGTAAAAAAAGTGCGTGGTATTACGGTAAACACGGTTCATGGCGATGAAAACTCGATCCGGAAAATAACCAAACGGCTGCAGCCGCAATTGGAAAGCATGGAAGGTGCGGCCTTTTTTTATGCCTGTAAAAACAGTATGGTGCCCTCGGTACAGATCAGATCGGTGTCAAATTATGTAGAGAAACGCAGCCGCGAAAACTGGAAAATCGGTTTGGCCGTTAAAAACCTGAATGATTTTGCAATTGGGCTTTTAAAGAAGTTAAGCTTATTGCGTTGCCATCTCGACCACGGGGGAAATTTTCATTCAACATGATTCCTATTTTTAGGTGATAAAAGAAGCATCACTGAAAACCAACAACTAAATAACATGAAACTTACACTCGGTTTTTCGCCCTGCCCAAACGATACTTTTATTTTTGATGCCTTGATCCACCATAAAATCGATACCGAAGGTTTGGATTTTGAAGTGTTTTTTGATGATGTGGAAACGCTGAACCAGAAAGCTTTCCGCGGGGAACTGGATATTACCAAACTCAGTTATCACGCTTTTGCTTACGTAACCGGTCAGTACGTTTTGCTGGATGCAGGCAGCGCGCTCGGTTTTGGCGTTGGCCCGCTGCTGATCTGTAAAAATGAGCAATTTTTAGATCAGGAAACCCTCAAATCCATAATCCGAAACCTTAAAATTGCCATTCCGGGAAAATATACCACGGCCAATTTTTTGCTCAGCTTAGCCTTCCCCGAAGGAAAAAACAAAACGGAAGTGCTTTTTTCGAAAATTGAAAACCAGGTCATCAGCGGTGAAAAAGATTTGGGTTTGATCATTCACGAAAACCGCTTTACGTATCAAAACAAAGGTTTGCACAAAATTATTGATCTGGGCGATTTTTGGGAGTGCGAAACTGGTTGCGCCATTCCGCTGGGCGGCATTGTGGCAAACCGTAATCTGCCGGAAGAAATTCAGCATAAAATCAACCGCGTACTGCGTAAATCGGTAGAATTTGCCTTTGCCAACCCAAAATCCGGCTTGGGGTTTATCCGCCAACACTCGCAGGAAATGAGCGAAGAAGTGATGTACAAACATATTGATTTGTATGTAAACCAATATTCGGTTGATTTGGGCGGGGAAGGCCGAAAAGCCATCCGCATTTTATTTGATAAAGCGATGGAAACGGGCATTATACCAAAAGTTAGTAATCAACTGTTTTTATCCGTATAAATAACGTTTCTGCTTGTGGTAAATACGTGATTTTTATCTTTTAAAATAATAATTGAATCCTCAGTTTAAGAATTCCGTATTAATTTCACTGAAAAATACCCGATAAAAGAAGCATGAACAACTTCAGCGAAACGATCAGCCTGTTAGAAAATTCTAATTTTTATTATATCATCATAACGGCCATGGACGGCAATTACAGCTATGTAAACACGCATTATGCCAACGCTTTCGGATACATTGCCGAGGAAATGGTTGGCCAACCGTACTACATTACCATGCACCCGGACGATACCAAAGTTTGCGGGGAAGTGGCGGCAAAATGTTTTCAAAATCCGGGCAAATCGTTTCCGGCAACCATCCGCAAGCATGATGGCAAGGGCGGCTACATCATTACGCAGTGGGAATACCGCGCCATTTTTGATGAGCAGGACCAGCCGGGCGGCGTGTTTTGCATGGGTTATGATATTACCGAATACATGCACGCCAACCAGCAATTAGAAGTGGCCAAAACAGAAATTGAGCAGAAAAGAAGTATTTTAGACCAGATTGGCTGGGAACAGTCGCACCTGATCCGAAGGCCGGTAGCCAACATTATTGGCTTGGTCAATATTTTGAACAAGATGGATTTAGACCAAAACACTAAAAACATTTGCGAAATGCTGGCCGATAGTGCCACCCAAATGGACGAGGCCGTAAACGGAATTGTCAGGAAAACGGATTAAACCAAATTTTACCCGATAAAAGAAGCATCAGTTTTTATCGCCCAAAATTATTGGCGCGCCTTTGCCGTTCCCCATCAAAATTACTTTGGTGTTGGGCGATAAGGCAATTGCTTTTTGTGCCTGGATAGATTCGTACTGCAACTGCTGCTCGGTTAAATTGGTGGCGATAATACGCTGATAATCAGCAATCCCCTGCGCCTGGATGCGTTTTTGCTCGGCTTGCTGGCGTTCTTTCTGCAACACAAACTGCATTTTTTGCGCATCCTGCTCGGCATTTATTTTGGATTCGATGGTTGCCCGGACGGATTGCGGCAGTGTAATGTTACGGATCAAAAGCTGCTGTAGTTCCAGTCCGCGTTTGGCAAAACTTTCGCTGATGGTGCGGTAAATCTTGTCCTGAAATTCCTGTCTTTTAGTGGAATACAAAGCCACCGCTTCATAATAAACAGCGTTATCGCGGATGGCCGTGCGCGAAACCGGCCGCACGATTTTATCCAGGTAATCGGCACCGATATTTTGCAGGATAAACGGTGCCTGATCCGCCTTCAGCCTAAATAAAACCGACAAATCTATGGTTACTTCCAAACCGTCCGCAGATAAAATACGGATGGCATCATCGCCTTCTTTTTGCCCTTCGTTGCTCTGGCCGCTCATGGTGTAATTTTGGGTTTTGGCATCAAACGTAGTAACGTCCACCAGTGGGTTGATAAAGTGCAAACCGCTGGGCAGCACATCATTTTCTACCTTGCCAAATAGCGTTTTTACGCCTACTTTGCCGGGCTCTATCACTTTAAAAACCGAAAAACTTAGCCCTAAAAGAAGCATTGCAATACCGGAAACAGAAATAACCGGACTATAAGCCGGGTTGATGGAAGGCGTGCGTTTGAACCAGCTGCCGGTAACCAGCAGGATAACACCCAGAATAATCAGCAGCATGTGGTTTTAGGTTTATAGGTTTTATTTTTTTTGAAGTGCGCGTACTTCTTTGGCCAGCCGTATTTTAAGCAGGATGGCCACAACAATAATAAAAACACCGGCCGCCAGCCAATCATAACGCTGGTGGTTGAAGCTCCAGTAAATCAGGAACACGCACAAAATAATGCTTAAATTGTACAAAATGTTGAGCAGCAGTTTGGCGCCCATTTTAGTAAACCTGCGTTTCGGGGTCAATTTCCTCGGCCCAGGCCAGCAAACCGCCCTTTAAATTATATAAATTAGTAAAACCCTGCTGCTCCAGCTGCATAATGGCAGCAGCACTGCGTTTTCCGCTGCGGCACATGACCACAACTTCTTTATTTTTATCAATTTTGCCGGATTCAATCAAAACGCCGCTCAGCGGAATCAGTTCGCCGCCCAGGTTAGACATTTCGTACTCAAAATCTTCCCGCACATCGATCAGTTGGAAATCTTCACCCGAATCCATTTTATCTTTCAGTTCCTGAACGCTTATTTCTTTCATTTTTTAGTTTGATTATGCTTCAAAGTTAAGCCTTTAATTGATTTTTAAAATCAAATTTAACCGCCGGTAAATAATTATTTCAGCGGATGGCCGTTCTCAAACCGTACTGTTTTTACCAGGTAAAAAAAGCATTGATAAAAGAAGCATCAACCTAAATATGAGCCGGATAGCATTTTTGTTATGTACTTTTGAAAAATGAAACAAGTAAACCGTTTTTTCTGGTTCTGCTCCGGCGTGCATGTGGATACGCTGAAAAAGTACCCTATCGAACTGAATAAATATGTTGGCATTGGCGCAACCATATTTTTTACGGCTTTATTTGCCTCGCTTTCAGGTGGTTATGCCATGTATTTTGTTTTCAGCGGAAACCCTGGCGCGCCGTTTTTTGCCATTTTGTTTGGGCTGATCTGGGGTTTGGCCATTTTTAACATGGACCGCTATATTGTGGGCAGTATCAACAAAAGAGGTTCTGTTAATTCTCAGATTTTGCAGGCCACGCCCCGGATTTTGCTGGCGGTTATGATCGGGATCGTTATTTCCCGCCCGCTGGAACTGAAGATTTTTGACAAAGAAATCCGCAACAAACTCAAAACCTCTTACCTTAAAGGCCAGCGTTCTAAGATCGATACCATGAACATTACTTTTAACAAAAAGTACGGTATGGATTTGGCCAAAGCTGCCGACATCAAAGCTGAAAAAGATTCGCTGCAAAAAGATATAACCCGCTCCCGCTATCAGCTAAACCAGGAAATTTTTGGCGATAAAACCAATCAGACTTCCGGCAAAACCGGTTTCGGCACGTATGCCAAACAAAAAGACGCGGTTTTGAAGGAGAAGGAAGCGCGGCTAAACACCGTTCGGGACGAGCAGCTGAAGGAAGATCAGTATATCTCAAACCGTAAAAATATAGAAGGCGTTACCGATACCAAATTGTTTAACGACCGGCAGCTGGACAGTTTGGCCAACGTGGCCGGATTTTCTGACCGGAACTGGGCTTTGGGCCAGCTTTCCTACAATAACAACGGCACGCGCGACCTGGACACTTACCTGGCGCAATCTTTCATCAGTTATTTGTTTATTTTGTTTGAATGTTTGCCGGTTTTGGTCAAGCTGATGTCGCCGAAAGGCCCGTATGATGTAGCACTTGGCAAAACCGAAGAAGCCAACATCCATTTCGCAGAAAAAGATATGGAGCAGGACATAACGGTTACCGATGCCGTGCAGGACCATCGCATCAACACCAATATTTCTTTGATCAAAAACAGCATCAGCAAGCGCGCCGAGCGTAAAGCTGTGCGCGAGGATTTAAAAACGTAAATGCTTCTTTTATCGATCTTTTTTAGGATAATTGGCAGATTTTCAATTTTAAAACAATTTATTAAAGCAAGTCTGCCATCAACCATGAACAAAAAACTAAGTTGCATACTGTTTTTACCTGCCTTTTTTTGTTGCCGGGTTTTTGCCCAAACGCCCGAGCAGCTCATCAGCAAAAACGATGTGGAACGCATCATCAAAACGCTTTCTGCGGATGATATGCAGGGCCGTGCCACGTTTACGCCGGGAATAGAAAAAGCGGCAAAATTTATCGAAAGCGAATACAAAATTACCGGTTTACAGCCGCTTGCAGGGAACAAAGATTATCGTCAGAGTTTCAGCATGACGAAAAGTACACCGATTTCGGTTTCTGCTTCCGTTAATAACAACATCATCCCGAAAGAAAACGTAACGGCAATAAGCGGTGCACCAACTTTTACCTGGGGCAACGATGCGGATGTGGAAGTGGTAAAAATAAAAGCGGAAGATAATTTCAGAACGGAATATGGCAAAATCCTCGGCAGCAATAAAAAAACGCTGGTGCTGGTTGATCCGCGTTTTGAAGCTTATTTTAAACGCATTGCCACCCGGAATGCCGACGGGAACATCAGCCGGGAAACCAACCCAAACCAGCAAATTGTTTTTGTTTTGGGCGATTTTACCGAAGTGAAAGCTTTTGCCGCCAGTTATACCGGAAAAGTGGAAAAACTGCCTTTATTTAATATTGCGGGCATGATCCCGGGAAAAACCAAACCGGATGAATACGTGGTTTTTTCCGGCCATTACGATCATCTGGGGATTATCAAAGCAGTAGATGGCGATTCGATCGCCAACGGTGCCGATGACGATGCCAGCGGCACAACCGCCGTAATCGAACTGGCCAAATACTATAAAAAACTGAACAACAACGCGCGTACCTTAATTTTTGTTGCTTTTACGGCAGAGGAAATCGGCGAATTTGGCTCGGCTTATTTTGCCACGCAAATCGATCCGGTAAAAACAGTAGCGATGTTCAATATTGAAATGATTGGCAAGGCTTCTAAATTCGGACCAAATTCAGCTTTTATCACCGGTTTTGAACGCTCTGATTTTGGGCCGATCCTGCAAAAAAACCTGGAAGGGACAGATTTTAAATTTTATCCTGACCCATATCCGCAGCAAAACCTTTTTTACCGCAGCGACAATGCCTCGCTGGCAAAAGTTGGCGTGCCGGCACATACCATCTCTACCGATCAGATTGATACGGATAAATTATACCATAGCGTAAAAGATGAGTTTAGTTCGTTGGACGTTAATAATATTACGGCAACCATCCGCGCAATTGCGCTAAGTTCGAGAAGTATTGTGAGCGGAAGAGATACGCCAAAACGGATCCCGAAGCTGGAGGAATAAGCTTATTTTATGATGTTCTCTATCCACGAATATTCGTGTCAGTCTTATATAACTTCCTTTTTGTCGCGTTACTTCGTATCCATATTTACCGGATAGTATTTTGATAAAATCCTTTGCTGACAGGTTTTCTGGCGTCTTCATAATTGAATATTGAGCCTGTTTAAACTTTTGTTTAATCCGTTTCTTAATGCTTCTTTTATGCCATAAAAAATGGTAAGCTTCGTTCCGCCGGCACTGATTTTTATAGGTTAAAAACAGCATCAGCTATTCATCACCGCGCCACAATTGATCAAAATATGTTTTGCTGCCGATGCTGTTTTTAGCATAGGAAAAAAGGGTTTACACAACTATAATTTCCGGTTAGGTTTGTGCCGATGATCTCGTCCCATCTGTAATTTTCTCTCCAGTAATACTCGCCGCCCACGCCGGGTTTGCAATAATTCCATCGATAAAAGAAGCATTGAGTTGTGTTGCTGCTTTTGCCAATTGGTTTTTATCGCGGATGTTGGCTGTTAAAATTTGGTGATTGTTTCCTGGCAAATAGTTTATAGGTAGTAAAAACAGTATGCTTCTTTTACCACCTATAATTTGGTAAGGGTTTAAGGGTGATGGATTACAACCTGTTTTTTGGTAACCTCTTTGCCATCCTAAACATGTAAAAAGTAGTTGCCGTTTTGAACATCGGCCGTATTTAAAACCACACCTTTGCCGTTGTTGCTTTTACCTGATTTTAAAACCTTTCCTTTATCGTTGTATAATTCCACACTAAAACTATTTAGTGTTTTGCTTTGCGTACCGGCATCTGATGTTGCAGCGGGGTTGGAACTGTCGGAGGCAGTTTGGTAATCAACCGTCATCTCCTGGTCTGCCGGGTTTGGGTAAGAGGCAACCCTGCTCCCAGTGCCGCAAGGGCTGTAAATGGTTACACCACCGTTTGCGGTATTGCCGCAAGGGTCTGTATAAGTTATATTGGCGCCACCACCGCCATGTACCGTTGCATAAGTACTTGGCGAATTAGGGCTTTGAAAGGTTATAGTACTGCCTGATGAAAGGTTGCTTGCCGTCCAACGCCAGTTGGTGGCATTTGGGTTACTTGGCGTGGCCTGCAAAAGCCAGTCCTGGTAGCCACCGCTCCGGCAAGAACCGCTCATGGTTGCGGAAATGGAAGTTACTGTTGGAGAGGTATTAACATTTACAGTAAATGAAACTGGTAGAGTACCGCAAGTTGTTGGAATTGCGGCTGTAAGGGTTATCGAACCATTGCCCGCAGGTGTTAAAGTTGCAACATTGTTGGATACGGTAATATTAACAAGACTGGATGGATTTGCTGTCCAAGTTACTGAAGAGCCAGCCGGTAAATTAGTCACGGAATACGGTTGCGCGTTACAAATACTAGCTAAGCCGTTGACTGAGAATCTAGTTGCGATCACCGGTGCTTGGGGTTGTTGGTCGATTTCATTAGCTAACCACTGCGCGCTACAAACCGTTAGGGAAACATGGTTTTCATTCTTGTTTGGTGTAAAGTAAGTGTTAAACGGAGTTTCACTACTTGTAACCAGATTTCTGTTGCTAAAATCTTCACCGTAGTTGGAACCATTTGTAACAGCAAGAGAACTTTTAGCCGGTATAAAGGAATGTGTGGGTATAAGTGTGTAGACCATTGATCTCAAAAACCATCCTTTAGCACCGTGCAAGCCATCCTGTATACCTGATACAATCTGTTGCTGTGTATTGTAATAACCACCAGATATATTATCCAAACCTATAGAGTTATTATAAGTAGCCCCATAATCTGTCCTTTTAAGGAAAATACCAAAAAGGGTACCTGAAAAAACTTTATTATAGCCATTATAACCAGGACTAAAATAAGAATACATATTAACAGCTTTAGCAGCATCAAGTGTTATCCCTGCTGCAACAGCAATAGCTTGAACCACTTTTATTAATATCGCCCTGTATATAAAACCAACTGCAGCTGTTCCTATAAATCTTGTCAAGGTAGTTGGCACTATTGCAACATTAAGGTTTAAACTACCGAAGTTGCCTTGTGTCAGGCCGTTTCCCGCACCGTTAATTAAAGCAATTTTTCTAAGTTGTGAAGGAAAACCTAAACTATTTAGTTCCTGCATAAAAGAATTACGTGTACCATAAGGCGTTGGTAGCGGTTGTTGGTTTGGTTTTATATAATGATCGAGCAGCATTTCTTTTGCAGCAGGAGAATTGATGGTTGAGTTAATTTTCTCCTTTGCAGAAGGGATGTGTAACACGTTACCGAGGTAATCTAATGCAAATTGATCACCTATTGGGATGTTGGCACCTAAGTGAGGGGAATCAAAAGAAACCCAAAGGCGGGTATTATGAGGCATGTTATGGTCTTCCATATACTTCAAAGCATACCGACTGATTAATCCACCCATACTTGGGCCAATGACAACTAATTTTTCGGTACTTCCGTTTTGTTGTAAAATCTGATTAACCTTTTGTATCAGTGTGATCAACGTAAAAGCATTTCTTTGGATATAATCGGCACCGCCGTCAATTTGTACCCCATTTTTGTTGTAAGTTGGAAATTTTAGGAAAATAACATCATATCCCTTAGCCAACATCTCATCACCAAAATTATTTAGATTGTTATTGTAATATAAGTTATTATGTAAATAAGTTATATCATTTCTGCTTCCTGGATTAAAACCATTGATTATTATAATTGGTTTTCTTAACATCTGATCACATGTATTAGTATGGTAAACAATTGTAGCAACCCCTTCTCCCTTGGTTGTGGTGTTTTCCTTTTCATAGCCCTGAAACCCGATGTCTGCAATTATTCTTGGTAAATCATGAGGGTTATTAAAACCGTTACATGTCGGCGCACCTTGAGGGGTAGGACTTTTTATTGCCAAGCGACTTTCAGTCGAACTTATATTTACATAAATGGTACTATAAGTTTCCACCTGTGTGCCATTAGAATAGTTGATATAATAATGAACTGTTTTTACTCCTGAAGAAGAATAATTAATACTGGTTCCCTGTCCTAAACCGATTGTATGCAGCCCAGTACCATCACCAAAATCAACATTTAGGTTTGCAATGGCATTGCTAGTATTGTTAAAGTATAACGAAGACGACAGTTCAAAATACGGTGAATTAGTGGTAATGGTGTCTGTTAGCACTGCCGCCACACTAACTAACCTTTCTAAATATGGGGAACGTGGCCTGTTTGCCACATCATAAAACAACATACCCGAGGTTGTTAGAAGATTGTTGTTTATTGCAGTCGTATCAATATAGTTAAACCTGTAATTTAGAATCCCAATTGGGACTATGCCATAATTTAATTTATTTGTAATTCGCTGAGATAGAGTATCAGGAATAATCATCCCTGCATTAGAGTAAGCAGCATAAAAAAGTTCACTATACGCTTGTATCAGGTGAACTTTCGAAGAGGTATCCGCATAGTTCTGGTTAAAAATAGGCAGGGCTGCCAATGGATAAATCCGGTCGTAGAGGATGCCGGTAGTAATCCCAGATTTGTTTAAATTGCTAAAGCAGCTATCGGCTGTTTGCGTATAGTCTTTAAGTGTTTGGGAACGGACAGTCAAACTTGCAAGGATTACTAAAACAAAGAGTAGTATTTTTTTCATAACCTAAAAATTAATTTTTCATATCAAAGCGGCCGTCAGTAACGGCGATAACATCTGCTGAGTTTTCCGAGTTTACAGCTGTAAAGGAGAAAGTGCCAGAGATAATTTGGGATAAATAATCTATATGGTTAAAGTTGATGCTTCCACCATTTGCACTGTACCGAAAGCCATTTCCAGTATTAGAAATTAGTTTTCCATACGTTATATTAAATGCCCCTTCTGAAATAGGAGGAGAAACTGTTAGATCTATTGTATAATCCGACTTATTTCCTATATACATAACCGCTTCACATTCAAAATGATAACTATTGGTAGCCCCTCCCCCCCTAAGCCCACCAATAAGGCCGGGTGCGAAAAGATCATTTTTTGCCACGTAAACCTTACCATTTATTTTACAAGAAAAAGTATTGGCACCAGTTTGGGTGGGTTTGGTCAGGCTTTCTTTATTACAAGAAACCAGTAATGGTAAAAAAAATAGAAACAGGGAAAACGTTCTAAGCGGTTTCTTAAACAGGTAAGGCAGTGTTTTCATAAGCATTTTTATAAAACTATGAGCAACAACAAAAAGAAAATAAGTTTTTATTCGGTAGAAGTAGCAGGCGGCTTTTGGTAATTTTAGGCAATTACAAAAGCTTTATTTAGGTATAATAATGTTTTACGATAAAGATATTGGCTTTGTTTTACAACTGCAATTTTATTTAGGTTAAAAAATTGTTAAGTAAAAACATCTGTGCCTTCTTAAAACAGGTCAACTCCTATTTTTGCCCGGTAAAAGAAGCATCAACAAAAAAGGCAGGCCAAAAATTAAGGCTTAACAGTTGGATTATTATATTCTAAGCTCAAGGATAAAAACAACTTCAACTGTTCATATTAGAAGAATGGTTGAAGTTTATTAGCTAAAGCAAACTTTTCAAACTCTCCAAAGTATCCGCTTCCTCCTTTTTCTTATCGTGCCGCCAGCGCAAAATCCGCGGAAAACGCAAAGCAATTCCCGATTTATGCCGCGAAGATTGGTTGATGCCTTCAAACCCAATTTCAAAAACCAGTTCGGGTTTTACGGTGCGTACCGGGCCAAATTTTTCGAGCGTGTTGCGTTTTACAAAAGCATCCACTTTGCCAATTTCCTGGTCAGTTAAACCGGAATAGGCTTTGGCAAAAGGCACCAAACGGTCGCCGTCCCAAACGGCAAAAGTATAATCGGTATAAAGGTCGGCGCGGCGGCCGTGACCTTTTTGTGCGTAGATCATTACGGCATCCACCGAAAGCGGGTCAATTTTCCATTTCCACCAGTCGCCGCGTTTTCTGCCAACCTGATAAGTTGCGTTTTTTCGCTTCAGCATAATCCCTTCGGCAATCATCTCTCTGGATTGTTTTCTAACTTCTGTCAGTTCTTCCCACGAAGTAAAATTAATAATGGGCGACACCCGAAAAATAGAGCTAAAAACAGTATCTCGCTGCAATTGCTCCAAAATTTCCCGGCGCTCGGTTTGCGTTTTGCTGCGGATGTCTTCGCCGCCGACTTCCAAACAATCATAAGCAATAAAAGCAACCGGGTTTTCTTCCAGTATTTTTTTGGTGAGGTTTTTCCGGCCGATACGCGTTTGCAGCAAATTAAACGGAAGCGGCTGTTCATCACGGAAAGTCAACAGTTCGCCGTCTAAAACTGTTCCTTCGGGCAAAGCCTGGATAAAAGGATGCAGTTCCGGGAATTTTTCTGTTGCCAAATCTTCGCCTCGGCTCCAGATAAAAATCTCACCTTTTCGGTGGATAATTTGCGCGCGGATACCGTCCCATTTCCATTCCGCCTGCCATTCGCTTGAGTTGCCCAAAGCAGTTTGCATTTCCTCCGGCGATTTCTGTTTTTCGGAAGTTTCCTGGATTGGATAGGCCAGAAAAAATGGATACGGGCGGGAAAGATCGTCCAGCGCGCCCTGCTCTTCCATTAATTGATCGAAAGTATAAACATTTGGGTCCCAGCTGCCCATGATGCGATGTGTGAGTGTTGGCGCATCCAGTTTAGATATCTCGGCCAATGCTTTTACAACCAAACTTTGCGAAACGCCAACCCGGAAACTGCTGGTCAGCAGTTTATTAAAAACAAAACATTCCTGCCGGGACAATGAAGCCCAGGATTCTGTGAGCCAGAGTTTGCGCTCCACCTCATCCAATTTGCTTAGCTGATTGATTTCTGCAATCCATTCCGTCAGGCTTTTATCGGAGGATTTGGTGCTGGTTGGCAGCAGCAGCGAAATTGTTTCCGCCAGATCGCCCACAACCTGATAGCTTTCCTCAAAAAGCCAAACCGGAATATTGGCCAGTTCTATTGCCCAGTTTTTTACCAAGGTTGAATTGATTTGACGCTTGGGTTTTCTGCCGCTAAACAAAGCGAGCATGTGCATTTTGTCTGCATCGCTTACGGTTAAAAAGTAAGCTTTGATGGCGTTTACCTTTTCGTTGGTTTTGTTGGTTTCGTCGAGCGCGGCAAATAAGGCGGCAAAGTGTTTCATAAAGATTTGGATTGATTGGCTTCGGCTTCACCAAATGTTGCAATAGTTTCGTTTTATGCGGATACTTCTTTTACACCTGTTTTTTTGGTGTCCGCTTCGTCTGCGATCCCCGCTTTTCCGCTCTCATTTTCCCCGCTCTCCGCTCCTAAATCGTCGGACGGAACTTCACCCTCACTTTCATCGCCGCCGTACAACGTGTGGACTTCGTGTGCATCAAAACCTATCTCCCTTAAATATCTGGAAAAGGTAGCCGTGTAACCATGCGTTAAATAAACCGATTCGCAGCCGGTAGCATCAATAGCGGCGATCAATCCGTCCCAATCAGCATGATCAGAAAGTACAAAACCACGATCGGCAGCGCGCCGTTTTTTGGCACCGCGCACGTTCATCCAGCCGGAACAAAAACCAAATTCAAACGGTGCGAGTTTGCGCATCCAGTTGCTGCCTACAGCGGATGGCGGCAGCAAAATAATTCCTTTTTTCAGGTCTTCCTTCGGGATTTCCGGGCTGATGCGTACTGTTTTTGGCAGCTCAATCCCGTTTCTGCGCAAAGCATCATTGGTGTTTTCGATCACGCCGTGTGTAAAAACGGTACCAAGAGAAAGATCCAGGTTGCACAAAATGCGTTGCGCTTTCCCCAAAGAATAACCGGCAATAATGGTGGCTTTGCCTTCTTCAATGTTCTTTTCCCACCAATTATTTATATCGGTAAAAACAGTATGCTGGGGTTTCCATTGGTAAACAGGCATCCCAAAAGTGCATTCCGAAATAAAATGATGGCATTTCACCGGTTCAAAAGGCGTGGAAATGCCATCATTTTCTACTTTATAATCTCCGGAAACTACCCAGACTTCGCCCTGATATTCAACCCGGACCTGCGCCGAACCAATAATATGCCCGGCCGGAAAAAGCGAAATCTGCACACCATTTTTACATACCGTTTCTCCATATGGGATGGTTTGCAAGTTGATGTCTTCCCCCAAACGGTACTTTAAAATTTCCCGAGAAAGCTCATGCGCCAGATAGCGTTTGCTGCCGGGCCGCGCATGGTCGGCGTGTGCGTGGGTAAGCACGGCATCATCTACCGGCCGCCACGGGTCGATGTAAAAATTTCCTTCGGCACAAAAAATACCATTGTCTGTAAACTGGAGCAGCTTGGCCATGTGTGTGTAACGGGAGAAATGAATATTTGGTTTGAAACAAAAAAACCTCCGGCAGTTTGGCCGAAGGTTTTTTAGGTGATAAAAACAGTATTACTTTTTTATATCGATGTAATCTGACAGGATTTGCCCGGCTTCAATTTTCAGGAAGTCTGCATCTTTGTCTTTCGTACGCGCTTCGCCTTTTACAAGCGGTTTCAGCCCTAAAGCTGCCCGTCTTGCGTTATCATGGGCCAGGCTTTTTGCATCATCGGTATCACGCTCTTTTTTCAGATCCGCTTCATTTAGCGTAACGGTTTTTTCGGCGTCTTTTTTCTTATAATCTGCAATGTCCTCGATCAGGTTTTTGTAGCTGACGTTGGATTGCATCCGTGTATCGTGCAAGGTTTTAAGCTGTGGGATAACAGATGTAAAGCTGCCGTAAACAGTATAATTGCTGCGCGGGATCATATCAAAAGGCAATGCAGAAGCTTCGGTATCTTCTCCATATTTATCCAGAGGGATGGCCGATGGAAACTGAATGTCCGGGATAACGCCTTTATGCTGCGTAGAACTGCCGCTGATCCGATAAAATTTGGCAATAGTTAAGTTAATCTGACCATAGCTTTGCGGACTATCAGTTGCGTTGGTGCTTACAGCTTTACCTTTCACACTGGCCAGCAATTTAGAAAAAGAATTACCGATAACTTTATCCAAGTCAATGGCAGATTGTACCGTGCCTTTGCCGTAAGTTTGTGTTCCGATGATCAATCCTCTGCCATAATCCTGTATTGCACCGGCAAAAATTTCGGAAGCAGAAGCACTAAAACGATCAACCAGCACAGCCATCGGCCCGTCCCAGGCTATAGAAGGGTCATCGTCATCATCCTGCTCAATTTTGTTTCGCACATCCCGGACTTGCACCACCGGGCCGGTTTTGATGAACAAGCCAGTCAACTGTATGGCTTCCGGCAAAGAACCACCGCCGTCCTGGCGCAAATCTATCACAATACCATCCACTTTTGCGGCTTTTAAACTATCGATAATCAGTTTTACATCACGGCTGATGCTGCGGTAATTTTTATCACCGGCCTGATATGCTTTGTAATCCAGATAAAACCCGGGCACATCAATGATACCGATTTTCAGCGTTTTCCCGTTTTGATTATAAGTCCGGATTTCTTTGCTGGCCAGCTGATCTTCCAAAACGATTTTTTCCCTAACCAATTCTATAATCTTAGGCGTTGTTACGGTTTTTCCTTTTGGCAGGATTTTAAGGCGTACAATTGTTCCTTTCGCCCCCCGGATCAACGTGATGGCGTTATCCAGCCGCCAACCGATAATATCTTTAAACTCGCCATTTTTACCTTGCGCCACACCAACAATCCGGTCGTCAATCGTCAGCAGTTTACTACGGTCTGCCGGCCCGCCTTTTACAATGGTTTTAATCGTAACGTAATCATTTACAGATTGTAACGAAGCACCGATCCCTTCCAGCGATTTAGACATTTCAATGTTGAACTGCGCCGCGTTGGAAGGGTTAAAATAGTTGGTGTGCGGATCGATAGATTCTGTAAACGAATCCATAAAAAGCTGGAAAACATCCTGATTATTGAGCTTTGCAGATTGATTGATGAGGTTTTGATAACGCTCTTTCAGCGTTTCTTTGTTTTTTGCCAGGTCTGGTGTAGCCAAATTCAGGTTCAGCAAATCATATTTTACGCGCTTGTCCCAAAATTTGTTCAACTCGGAAACCGAAGAAACCCAGGGCTGATTTTCGCGGTTAAAAACAAATTCATCATGCTGCGTAAAATCATAATTTTTGCCCAGCTGCTCCAGCGAATATTTGATCCGCTCGTTGTAACGCTTTTGGTAAACATTAAAAATGTAAAAAACGTGGCTCAAATCGCCGTTTTTCAAATCATCGTCCAACTGTGTTTTGTATTGATCAAAATCTTTTAAATCCGATGCCAGCAGGTAATTACGGTTATCGTCCAACGCTTTGATATACTTATTGAAAATCACGGTCGAAATCGAATCGTTCAGCTTGATTTTTTTGTAATTATAGTTGGTGATCATTTCCGTAACCTCTTTACAAACAATCGCTTGCTGCTCGTCCGGCTCCAAATTTCTGGAACCGGCCACTTTTATAGGTTCTCCCGGCGTGGCGTGGCAGGCTACGGAAGCACCAAGAATGGCCATTAAATACAACTTTTTGAACATATTTTTTATCAACGTTAAATTAATTTCAGTACCAAACATCCGGCTTTTAAGTAAATACAGTTTGCTAATTTAAAACAAAAAAAAGACAGTCAATACGGCTGTCTGCGCTATGATAACAATATTACAATCAATTGTTTTTAGCAAAATCAAACCGGCGTCAATTAAAATCCCTCACCTAAAAATAGCCCGTAAAAACAGCATGGGCAAACCGGTCAGCAGTCAATCCTGTTTCTCAAACAAAGGAACGGTTTTGCATCAATTAACGGTTTTTGCGGCGTTTAGTTATCAAATCTCAAAATTGTTGATGGAGTTTCTTTTTGAGGATTTTATATTGATAAAAGAAGCATTTTTGCAGCATGGAAATATTAACGCAGCCCGAAGCCTGGATTTCACTCATCACTTTAACGGTTTTAGAAATTGTTTTGGGGATTGACAACATCATTTTTATTTCGATTTTATCCGGAAAATTACCGGCCGGGCAGCAGGACAAAGGCCGGAAAATCGGGTTGTTCCTGGCCATGTTTACGCGCGTTTTGCTGCTACTGTCGCTCACCTGGATCATGAGTTTGACCAGGCCGATCTTCAATTTGTCTGGTTTAATTGGCGCAACCGATCCGGACTGGGTGGCAAAACTGGCCATTTCAGGCCACGATATTATATTGATTGCCGGCGGTTTGTTCCTGATTTATAAAAGTACCGCCGAAATACACGAAAAATTTGAAGGCGGCGAGGATGATGCCGAAAACATTAAACCCAGATCATTTTGGGCCACAATTATAGAAATTGTGTTGCTGGACATTGTTTTTTCGCTGGATTCTGTGATCACGGCCGTTGGCATCGGCAGCCATTTGGAGGTGATGATCGCTGCAGTGATCATTGCCGTCGGCATTATGATGTGGGCATCCGGGCCGGTATCTGATTTTGTTAATCTGCACCCAACTGTCAAAATGCTGGCCTTATCATTTTTATTGCTGATCGGGTTTTCGCTGCTGGCCGAAGGGTTTGATCAGCATATCCCGAAAGGTTATTTATACTTTGCCATGGGTTTTTCCATTTTGGTAGAAGTGCTGAACCTGCGCTTGCGTTCCAAATCCAACAAGCTGAAAAAAGTGTTGTAAAAGAAGCATTGTCATCCTAAACTCGTTTCAGGTTCTCTCATGAAAAGTAATAAACCTTATTTGTAAAGTGCCGAAACAAACTCAGAATGACAAAAATCAACACTTAATCTACCCGGCAAATCAATCCTTTCAAATATTCTCCTTCGGGAAAAGAAGAACGGATCGGATGGTCTTCCGGCTGGCCCAGCTGGCTGATAAATTGCACTTCTTTGCCTGCATCCAGCGCGGCCCAGGCCAAAACCTGTTTAAAAGTTGGCATATCCATCGCCCCGGAACATGAAAAAGTGGCCAGTAAACCGCCTTTGTTCAGCAGCAGCATGGCCAGCCGGTTCAGATCTTTATAAGCACGAGAAGCACGGTTTAAAGCCGAACGTGAGGGCGCATATTTAGGCGGATCAAGGATAATCAAATCAAACTTTTCTTGTTCTTCCCGAAACTTCCGCAACTGTTTGTTCACATCGGATTGGATGGCGATGCTGTTTTTAGCACTAAAATTATTGAGGCGGATATTTTTTTGCAATGTTTCTATCGCCAGGGCAGAACTATCCACGCTGGTAACGGACCCGGCATTATTTTGCAGGCAATTCAAACTAAAACCGCCGCTGTAACTAAAGCAATCCAGCACTTTTTTGCCCGAAGCATGGGCGGCAACCAGTTTTCGGTTTTCGCGCTGATCACAATAAAAGCCTGATTTTTGGCCTTCGGCAATGCTCACTTCATATTTGATCCCATTTTCGGTCACTTCTACAAATTCCGGCGGATTATTGCCATAAAGCAACCCAAACGAAGCTTCCAAACCTTCGTGCGAACGGGAAGTTGCATCGCTTCTGTCAAAAATACTTTTGGGCTGAAGCAGATTTCGCAGTTCGTCAATCCAGATTTCCTTCACTTTTTCCATGCCTGAAGTTAGGATTTGTACCGAAAGATGATCCGCGTATTTATCTACAATTAATCCTGGCAGAAAATCGGCTTCACTAAAAATCAAACGGCAGGCATTGGTTTGATCGTTCAAAACTGATTTGCGGTTGTTTACAGCCGTGGCAATCCGGGTGCGCCACCAAAATTCATCGATAAAAACAGCATCGTCCCACTCCAGCAAGCGCACCGCCACGCGCGACTGGTTGTTGTAAAAACCATAAGCCAGAAAGTTGCCCTTGCTGTCAATTGTGCGCACGATTTCGCCATTTTCCGGTTTGCCTTTTACCGTTTCGATCGCCCCGGAAAACACCCAGGGATGGCGTTGCAACACGGCTTTTTCTTTGCCTTTTTTTAGAATTACCTCGTTCATTTGTGAAGCAAAGGTAGGGTTTGGGGCGGAACGGGGAAGGATGAAAGTGGAGGAAGTTTTTTTATAAATCTGACTTTACGGGAAGGTTAAGACAGTTATACTAAAAAATATTTATGTTGTACGTAAAATTGTTCATATTTGTACGTACATGCTGTTTTTATGGATGCAAAACTCACTTTAAAGCTCGATCAAAATGTTATCGAAAAAGCTAAATCTTATGCCAAAACAAAAAATATTAGCCTGTCCAAATTGATTGAAAACCATTTAGATTTTTTAACAGATAGTAAAGAAAAAATTGCAGTTACACCTTTTGTTAAAAGCCTTTCAGGAACGATAACGCTACCTTCGGATTTTAATCATAAGGAAAGTTACAAAGATCATCTTTCTAAAAAATACCTGAAGTAAAATTTAATGGAAAGGATTTTTGTGGATACTGATATTTGCCTGGATTTGCTTTCCGGCAGAAAACCATTCAACAGTTTTGCTGAGCAATTATTTTCTTTGAGCGATAAAAGAGAAATTGAAATATGTGTATCTGCGCTGTCTTTTTCTACAATTGATTATATTTTACATGCTCATTATGCTGTAAAAAATCCACGGCAATTGATTGCTAAGTTTAAAACTTTAGTCACCACATTGCCGGTAGAAAGCAAAACGATTGATCTGGCAATTGCTTCTGATTTTAATAATTTTGAAGATGCTATTCAATATAATACTGCAATTGAAAATGAAATTACTGTTTTAATTACCCGAAATATTAAAGATTATAAAACGGCTCAGATTAAAGTGATTACTGCCGAAAGTTATCTGGCAAAAAATATATAACAAACCAGCAGGCAAATGGCAGAAATGCAATGGATTTTATGCCGATAAAAGAAGCATCAGCCTTTCATCACCCCAATGCGGCTGCCTTTCCAATCCGGGAACAAGATGCGGTCGTTGTTTACCTGGAGATGTTTATCGGCCACTTCGCTGAAAACGCTGCGGAAATCGGTAGTTACAGGCAAATCACGGCCGTCTTCCAGGTTTTCTACGGATAAAGGCTGCAGATTGCCATGCACTAAACCACCATTCACTTCGTTACCCAAAATAAAATTGCAGGAAGCGCGGCCATGATCGGTTCCGCCGGTGCCGTTTTGATGCACGGTGCGGCCAAATTCGGTCATGGTCATTACGGTAACATCGTCTTGATACGCGTCCAGATCGTTCCAGAAAGCCATGATACTGCTGCTCAAATCGTTCACGTTTCGGGCGAAAACACCGGTATCATTGCCCTGATTGTAATGTGTGTCCCAGCCGTTAGATTCTGTAAACGCCACTTCCAAACCCACGTCCATTTTAACCAGTTGCGCAATTTGTTTCAAAGAATTGCCCAGCGAAGAGTTTGGATAAACCACGTTTTGCGCCGGTTTATAGTTTTTAATGTCGGCTTTTTGCAGCATTTTCATCGCATCAAAGCTTTCTTTGCCGGTGTCTTTTAATAATCCTGGTGAGGTTTGATCGTATAAATCTTCAAAACTTTTGGCAGCCATATTTACGCCGGAAGGGTTGCCGCGCATCTGGATGGCAAAATCCTGCAAATTATTTATTGCCACGGCTGGATTGTCGCCGTAAAGTGAGCGCGGCATGGCAGAAGTTAAGCTGACCGCAGAAAATGGCGTAAGCGCATCATGGCCAAGCAAACCAACCGCACGGTTGAGCCAGCCGCTGGCCGTACCTTTGCTAAACGGCGTACCGGATTCCATATAATCCTGGGCATCAAAATGTGAACGCGTGTTGTTTGGCGAGCCGATACCCTGCACAATTGCGAGGCGTTTATCCCGGAAAACCTGCTCAAAACCCTGCATTGCCGGGTGCAAACCGAAGCGGCCGTCCAGATCAATCAACGGTTTGCCGGTACTGTTTTTAGCGGCAGAAATAAACAAGTTAGGCCGGGCCGCTTTTAGATATTCATCGGTAAAAGGCGTAACGGCCATCAGCCCATCCATAGCGCCGCGCTGAAAAATGCACACCAGCACTTTGCGTTTTTTATAGGGGGAAATTAATTGGTTTTGAGCAACGGCTTCGGCCAGAAAAGCCGGGATGCCGCCCATTAAACCCACGCCAAGCAAGGCCACGCCGCCTGATTTTAAAAAACCTCTTCTTGAAACCATGATTAAATCGATTTTAAGCTGAAATGAATATTTTGTTTAAAAAACTATCTGCGCTGAAATTCCGGCGAACCGATAATCACCCCAACAACCTGTGCCAGCATGGTGGAATTTGTGCCGGTTGGATTTTTTTTGTTGGCAGAGATAATGGGTTGCATTTGCTGCGGATTATCGGTTGCACCTGCATTGGCAGGAGCGGTTTTCTGACTGGCCAGTTCTACTTTTTTGACTAAGTTCGGGTCGTTCAGCATTGGTGTTAAACGTTTGATGGTTTGATCGAGGTTTCGTTCGGGCAAAATCAATTTGCTGTACGTAACCAATGCGTTTTCTGCACTTTCCGGTTCGTGGTGATGGTTTAAGGCGATCAAATCTACCGCAACGCCTGGGATGCGGCCGGATGCCAAAGCAAGTCCGAAATTCATTCTGTTGAGCAGCGCGCCGGTATTGATCCAATATTGGCCTTTGTCCGGAAAACCGGTTGGCGCAAGGTAATAATATTTTTTTTCGCCCATTTTAGTCATCCAGTTAAACAGTTGATAAGGCTGATTGATGCTGGCCTGTAAGCTGCGTACGGCACTGATCGTCAGTTCAAAAGGCGATTTTGTTTTCTGGCGGATGGCGGCCGCGTTCCAAAATTCCGGTGCAGAAACCATCGTTAGCAATACTTCTTTTATATCCCCATTTTTCTTTAAAAAAGTGGCCGCCATTTTATCTACCAAAGTTTGCGGCGGGTTATCACTTACAAAGCGGACCGCAATCTTGTGTGAAATAAATTTTGCAGTAGCTGGTTTTTGAGCGAGCATCGTCAGCAAATCCACGCCTTCCTGATATCCGCCATCGGGGCCAAAGTTTCGGCCTAAAACCGTTTTCGCTGTTTTATCGTGCCGGTTTGGGTTGAACAGGAAATCGCCTTCGTGCACAAAACCCGGCTTTTCCTGATTGTTATCTGCTTTTTTTATCGCCTGAAAATTATTGCCCATCGGGAAAATTGCCCAGCCGGTTAGCACTTTGGCCGCGTTGGTCACGTCTTGCTGCGTGTAGCCGCCATCCACACCCAAAGTGTGCAGTTCCATCACTTCGCGGGCATAATTTTCGTTCAAACCTTGTACTTTTTTTGGTTTTGGGGGATTGTTGATCCGCATCACTTGCATCGATGTATCCTGGTTTTGGAGTCTGTTCATCAGTCGGCGTGCCTGCATTTTTTGAGGCTGATCGTTGGAGGCTGTGCTGCTGAAATTGTCCAGATAATACAACATTGCCGGGGATTTTGCCGTGGCCAGCAGCAAATCCGTGAAATTTCCCAGTGCGTTCGGCCGGATGACATCGCGCTCATAAGACGGGATAAACTGCGCACAATCATTTTTAGAGATCGAAACGTTGAAATGATTGAACCAGAAATCCGCCATCACTTCCTGCAACTGATTGTTGGAATACGCCGCCCGCAGCACATTTTGACTGATAAACTGCCTGAACAATTCCTGCTCCGGCTTCAAACCCTTTTGCTGCATGTAGTTTTGCAGCATCGCTTTGTAAGCCGGTTTATCCGTTTTTACAGAATCTTTGTTCACTACGCCATCCCGCACGGCCATCCGCAAAACCTGGCCATTTTTCGGAAATGTTTGCGTTACTTCCTCATTACTTAAGTTTAAATCATCGTATTTGCTTAGCAATTGATTGAGGGAATCATCAGGCAATTTGCCATTTAACTGTTGCAAAAACCATTTTTTTAAGCCGATTTTAACTACTTCGTCCACCTGGCCGGGCGTGGCACCGTATGTAAAACGGCTTAGTAAATGTGCCGCAGCCTGTCGTTCTGTTAGTCCGGCTTTTTTATATGGTAGGTCAAAGCTGAAAGCAGTGGTTTTTGGCAGATAAAAAAAAGAGGATAAAAGCAGTATTCCGCTAAAAAGAATTAATAAACCATAAAACCATTTTGAGGCAGCTTTCATATCAATTTAAAATATTAAATGCTTTGTTAACCCTGACTGTCAGCTTTTTAAAAGGTTTAGTTTAAAGGAGATGGCAAAAGCTTATATTTTTGCAGTGAAGTTGAATGCTGTTTTTATCAATGTTTTTTTGGGTAATGAAATGCTTCAATTTCATTGCCGTTATGATCCAATGTTTGGTTGTTCATCTTTTAAAATTAAAGAAAATCTTTTAAAAAAGCTTATTTTATGCGCTGTTTATAAACCTTTAGCTTCGCGGTCAATACTGTTTTTATCACCCCAAAATCAAGATGAGATATTATAGTTTTACGGATGAACCGGTGGTTTCACCGGATGATTTTTTTATGAAACTAGCTTTAGAGGAAGCAAAAGCGGCTTTAAAAGAAGACGAAATCCCGATTGGTGCGCTGGTGGTTTGCAACGGACAAATCATCGGCCGCGGACACAACCTGACCGAACGATTGAACGATGTTTCTGCCCACGCAGAAATGCAGGCTTTGACAGCGGCGGCTAATGCGATGGGCGGCAAATACCTGCAAAACTGCACGCTTTACGTTACGATGGAACCATGCGTGATGTGCGCCGGAGCAAGTTATTGGTTTCAGATTGGGAAAATCGTGTTTGGCGCGCATGATCCGCAACGTGGTTTTGGGCGGATCAACCAGCGCATCACTCACCCCAAAACGTTAGTAACCGGCGGCATTATGGAAAACGAATGTGCCGAACTGGTACGCGCTTTCTTTCGCAGAAAACGACTGAAAAACTGAGGTCCGATAGAACAAAAACCGGTTTCAAGCCTTTTAATCATAGCTGATTATCAACCCAAATTCAATTTTTGACCGATAAAAACAGCACTGCAGATATTTTTGTACGTTTGCGAAAACCACTATTTATTCACCCTTTAAATTTAAACGTTATGGCATTTGTATTACCGGCGTTACCGTACGCCACCGATGCGTTAGAACCGCATATTGATAAAATGACGATGGAAATCCACCACGGAAAACACCATCAGGCTTACGTAACCAACCTGAACAAAGCACTGGAAGGAAAACCGGAAGCCAACAGCCCGATCGAGGACATCATCAAAAACATTTCCAAGTTTCCGCCTGCTGTGCGCAATAATGGCGGCGGCCACTATAACCACACCATGTTTTGGACGATTTTATCGCCAAACGGCGGCGGCGAACCGACCGGGGAACTGGCAACGGCAATCAACTCGTCTTTCGGTTCTTTTGCTGATTTTAAAACCAAATTTGCAGAAGCCGGTGCAACCCGTTTTGGTTCCGGCTGGGCCTGGTTAACGGTTGGTGCCGATAAAAAACTGCAGGTTAGCTCTACACCAAATCAGGACAATCCGTTGATGGATTTGGCTGAGGTGAAAGGCACGCCGATCCTGGGGATGGATGTTTGGGAACACGCTTACTATCTGAAATATCAGAACAGAAGGCCGGATTACATAGCCGCTTTCTGGAACGTAGTAAACTGGAACCACGTTGCCGAATTGTATAAAAAAGCAATGGCTTAATACTTCTTTTATCGCATAAAAATTAGTAAAACCGGCATGGATAAACATTCAGGCCGGTTTTTTATTTTATAAATTATGAAAGCAATCGTTTTGGAAGCTGCCGATAAGCCGCTTGTGTTAAAAGATGTTGAAAAACCGGTTTTAGGTTTTGGAGAAGTTTTGGTTGAGGTAAAAGCTGCCGCATTAAACCGGCGCGACTGGTGGATTACACAAGGAAAATATGCAGGCATTCAATATCCGTCGATTTTAGGTTCTGACGGAGCCGGGATTGTAGCCGAAGTAAGTGCAAATGTGAACCAAAGTTGGATTGGAAAAGAGGTAATTATCAATCCTTCAACCAATTGGGGCGATCATCCCGACTATCAGCAAAAAGATTTCAAGATTTTAGGTTTGCCCGAAAACGGCACTTTTGCCGAATTTGTAAAAATCGGTGCCGAATATCTTTACCCAAAACCCGCACATTTAACTTTTGAGCAGGCTGCGGCCATTCCGCTGGCCGGTTTAACCGCTTACCGTGCTTTGTTTACCAAAGGAAAATTGGAAAAAGGCAACAAAGTTTTGATCGTTGGCGTAGGTGCCGGAACAGGTTCTTTTGCTTTACAATTTGCGGTAGCAGCTGGCTGTCAGGTATTTGTAACTTCCGGAACAAGTGAAAAAATTGAAAAAGCACGCGAACTCGGTGCTGCTGCCGGCGTAAACTACAAAGCGCAGGATTGGGCCGAACAGTTAAAGCAATTGGCCGGGGGTTTTGATGTGGTTATCGATAGTGCTTTGGGCGATGGTTTTGCCAAACTACTGGATTTATGCAATCCCGGTGCGCGTATTGTTTTCTTCGGAGGAACGGCGGGCGGTTTACCGGCTTTGGATGCACGCAAACTATTTTGGAAACAGCTGCAGATTTTGGGAACCACCATGGGCACTAAAGAAGATTTTGAGGCGATGCTGGATTTGATCAACGAACACAAAATTGTGCCGGTTGTAGATGAGGTTTTTCCATTGGCCGAAGCAGAAAAAGCCATCCGCAAAATGGATGATTCCGTCCAATTCGGCAAAATTGTGCTGCGCAGCTGATGCTGTTTTTATCGGTGTAAATTTGAGTTTGTTATGCAGGAATTTGCCCGGCGAAACAAAGCCTTACTTTTCCACAACCTCTTTCTGCTTTTCGTCAAGCATTTTTTGAGGGATAAAAGCTAAGATTTCCTTTTGCAAAGCCCCGATCATTTTTCGTTTCAAAAAGCTTTTTTGCGTAACCAGACTAATTTCGCGGGCCGGTTCCGGAGATTGAAAGTAACGAACGCGTTTTAATTGTTCGGCGGTCAGATCTTCCAAAACCAGTTCGGGCAAAATAGTGGCACCGTTATTTTGGTCAACCATGCGTTTCAGCGTTTCTATGCTGCCGGTGTTGTACTCAAATTGCTGCGAACTTTTGGTGCTGTTTTTACGCTGGCAAATGTTCAAAACCTGATCGCGCATGCAGTGGCCTTCGTTCAAAATCCAGGTTTCATCCAGGTCAATATCTTTTGGGACAATGCTTTTTTTATCGGCCAAAACACTGTTTTCGGAAACATAAGCTACAAAATTTTCATAAAAAAGCGGGATTTCGATCAGGTTGTTTTCATGCAAAGGCGTAGAAAGCAGGCCGCAATCCAGCAGGCCGGATTTGATTTGCCGGATAATTTCTTCCGTTGTTTTTTCCCAGACCACTAATTTTGCCAGCGGGTATTTCTCTACAAAACCATGGATGATTTTGGGCAGCAAATAAGGTGAAACCGTTGGGATGATGCCAATTTTCAATTCGCCGGAAAGCTCTTTTTTACGATCAACCACCAGTTCCCTTATTTTCTGGTTTTCGGTGAGAACGGTACGCGCCTGGGCAATAACTTTTTCGCCGATTTCGGTTGGCACGATGGGCTGCCTGCTGCGGTCAAACAGTTTCGCGTCCAGCATTTCCTCCAACTTCTGGATCTGCATACTCAGCGTTGGCTGCGTAACAAAACATTGCCTGGCGGCCAGCACAAAACTGCGGTGCGTATCTACGGCCACAATATATTCCAGTTGCACTAAAGTCATTATCAATAAATTTTATGCAAATATAAATGCCCTTAGTTTTTATCTATTGGTTTTTTAGAAGAAATAGCTTTTTAGTGCCTTTTAATTATTTTCAAATGCTTCTTTTAGGAGGTATTTTTTAACTGATAGGATTTTTAAAAGCAGTTTTTTGAAACCGATAACCTGATAAGTGGGTTATCTATCAAAAAAACCTGAATGTGGCGCGCAATAAACTAAACCGGCCACGCTTTGATAAACATTAATCAAATCAATTGTACACGCATGAAAAAATTAATCATTTTACTGTTTTTAACAGGGTTTTTTACATTTGATAAGGCAGCTGCACAAAACCCAGACCCGGATACTACGACACTGCATTTTATCATTCAGGCCAGTATTGGCAACCTGCAGGAAATCAGTGCGGGCAATTTAGCTGCTCAAAAAGCAAACCGGCCGGATGTAAAAGCCTTTGGGCAACGCATGGTTGCTGATCATACCAAAGCACAAACCGCACTGATGCAACTGGCCAAAGCCAAAGGTTATCAATTACCGGCCGCGGCTACCGTTACTGTGCCGGAACCTATGCTGGTTAAAGCAAGCGGAAAAGATTTTGACCGTCTTTACGTACACATGATGGCACCCGGCCACCGAAAAGCGGTTTTGATGTATCAAACGTATGCGGTAAACGGAAAAAACCCGGATGTGAAAAATTATGCGGCCCAAACTTTACCGGTCATCAAAAGCCACCTTAATACAATTACCGCAATTGATGAGCAGATAAAAGATCCTGCTAAATAAAAAGCCGATTAAGTTAAACCTTTTTAAAGCCGACCAGATTTATAAATCCGCTCGGCTTTAGTTTTACAAAAAAAATTTTGGGTTGATTATGCCTCGTTAAAAATAAACCCCAATCAGGCGGAATTATACATTTGATACTGTTTTTACAAGGTATTTTTTGTGCTGCTGCAAAACGCGCTGTTAAGTTATTGCGGACATTGATAAAAACTGTCTTTCATCAAAAAAAACATACATCAGGATTAACCGCTTATTTTGCGGTGATAAAATCCCGCAGATAACTGCATTCCTGCACAGCGGTTTTATAAAATTTGGTTTGCTTGTATTGGGTTAGTTCCTTGAAATAAGGATTTTGGCGCATCTGCCTGCTGTAATTTTTTTGTGCAACTTCATACGCCTGATAATCAGAAAGATAATCGGGCATTTGCTGCTGTTTTTGCTGGCATTTAGCAGCCATAAACGTACATTTTGCTTTAAAATCAGCATCGTTGCTTAGCGAGCGGGCTTTCAAATAATAACGCTTGGCGTTACTGGTTTGCACATAATCGGCATCGTAAGTATAAATAGGTTTTCGGGCGAAATCCGTTGACGACCAATCATAAGAAATCAGGTTCCAGCTGTTTCCATAGGTAGAAGTATTGTACAAACCCGTTGCATAGCGGTAATAAAGCTGTGGGTTTTCCGGTTCAGTTTTAAGCTGATTTTGCAATTCGGCCATCGCTTTTGCAAAATCAGCTTTGGTAAAACCCTGTTTGGCATTGGCAAAAGTTTTCGGGTAATCATTTAGCTGCGCCAGAAAAGGATCGCCGGTTTCTTCTTCCAAACTTCGGTTGCCGGCGGTTGTTTGTTTAGCAAAAGCAGTTGCTGCAGCGGCATAATTATGTTCACGCAAAAAAGCGGTTCCTAACAAATCATATAAATCATCAAAGTTAACTTCCTTTAAATCAGCGGTTAAAAATTGCAGCCACTGGTTTTCAGGCGGATTTTGCTTCCATTTAACCAACTGCCTCAACTGGCCCGAACGCAAATAGTAATACCAAAAATCGGGCAAACCTTTACTTTGGCGATAGCTGTAATTAAACTGCTCTGCCCCAAAAGATCCGCTTTTTAACAACGCCAGCGCGGCACGTGTACTGTCGCCCTGATGCAGGTAAGCCGGTGCCAGAATATGCAGGTAAAAATTGCGCGCGGTTGTGGTAAAACGGTTAATCCGTCCTTCATACCATTGATTGTCAATTGTTTCGGTTTGAGTAGATTTGGATTTGCCGTCCAGCCATTTCAGCGAAGGCAGCAATTCCGGCTCACTGATACTGTCTAATTGCTGTATTTTTTGTGCCGATAAAAGCAGCCTTACAATTTGCCGCTGATCCTGCATTTTCAGGTTCAGCTTTTCATTTTCAGATGCTGCGATCGCTTTAAAACCATCGGCAGTTTTGTTTTGCATCCAGGCCAGATATGCCTTGGTGAGATTGCCGATCCCGGCTTCCGGGTAAATATTTTCTGCCGAAAGCCGATCACAAAAAGTGCTTAGTTTTTGGATATAATTACTGTATTTGGCTTCATCAATTGCAGAAACAGACGTAAAAAAATCAGGTTTCAGTTCCGTGTTTTCTTTTTGTGCCGATGTTTTTTGCCTGGTAAAAAAAGCATAGGCCACCAATACGCCACCGGCAATCAGCAAAAAAGAACTGCTGATTTGCCATACTGTTTTTACCGCCTTTTTTTTCAGGATAAACCCAAGCAACCCAACAAAAAACAAAACCGAACCGCCAAAAATAAGCCAGCCGAAATAAGGGTTACGAACCGTTTGCTGATCTGCATAAACCTTTTTTACAGGTTTATTTTTTGCTGCCGAATCGGTAATGTTGTTCAATCTTAAATTCAGATAATACGCTTCCAGTTTGTTCACTTCCCGCAAAAGTAATACGCCAACCATCGGCGATTTAGGTTGAAACTGATAAACTTTTTGCAGGTTTTCCAGCCCGATTTCCGGATTGCCAAAACCGTTTATCGCATAAATCACGGCTTTATCCTCATCGGTTTTGGCCAAAGGCAACACTTGTGCAACCGAAACGCGGTTGTAAAAATAATCGCGGTAAGCCTGGTTGCGACGCTCGGGATAATCTGCAAAAACCCTGGAAAAATGATATGCCGATGTTACCGTATCGCCCAATTTGCGTTCTTCACCGGCTTTTAAAGCCAAAGCCCAGCCTTTTACATGGCTTTTTGATGCGTTTTTGCTGATGAAATGATCATAAACATCGCTGGCCTGCCGGTAATCAAACCCAAAATGAAACAGCCGCTGCGCCTGATAATAATACCGAAGTTTAAGAAAAGGGTCTGTTTCTGCCTGCGCAAAATTTAACGCTTTTGTGGCTGCCGTGCGTAAAGTCATGGTGTCCACCGGCGTGGGTTCCCACAAATGATAAGCAAAATTAGCGGCCGGTTCTACCGCTTTGGCAAACTGATAATAGTGCAGCGCGCCTGTCTGGGCAACCACATTTTTTAAAAAAGTATTGCCCGATAAACTATCTGGCAAGCTGTTTTTATCAACCAAAAACTGTTGGTCAACTGCCTGATTACTGGCACTGTCCAAACCATACATTGCTTTTTGTACATCAGCAGGTTTTACGTTTTTGCCGAGGTATTGCGCCCATTCCGTTGCATTGATTTTGGCTTCGCTGGCTGGCTCGGCATCATCATACAAAAATTTGTACTCGGTAAAATAAAACGATTTATAACCCGGGTCTGGCTGTAAATTGTTGTGGAAGAAGGAAATATAATAATCATACGGATCAATTTCGCCGCCGCAAGCCAGATCAATGGCCACGTTGGCAAAAAAAGCGCAGCAAAAGCTAACGAAAAATGCGGCTGATATTTTCCAGTTCTTCATAAGTATAGTTTTTTATTACCGATCCGTCTAAATCAAAAAAAAGCAGATTAAAAGGTCCGGGTTTCATTTTTCGGGACAAATAATTGCTTGCCGCGCGTAAATCATCCGCAGTAACGTTTTCCCAGCGGATTTCATCGTTCTGCTTCAAACCCAAAGCTGGCAATGCTGTTTTTAGCACATAAAAATTAGTGTTTTTTTGCTGAAAGATACTTTTATTTTGAAGTAAACCATAATTAAGCCTTTTAGAAATCCCGGCATACTGCTGGTTGCGGAAAACCACCGCCCAGCTAAAAAGCGGCAGGCCAATATCCGCAGGCAGCGGATAGGCGGTTAAATTATCACCTGCATATTTTTTCAGTTCGGTAACCTCTAAAATAGAGTTTTGCCGACCGTACTTACGCAGGTTGCCCATGTTGTAGCACATCAGCATTACGCGGTTTGCGGGCGGAATGCCAGCCGATAACTGGTTTTTGAGCTGATGCAAACGCAGCGTAACCGATAAAACCTGGTCGGTTTTCAACTGCTTTTTAATATTTTTAAGCAGATAAAAATAGTTGTTGCGCGTGGTGGCCGTCCAATCGCAATCCAGCTGCAATTCTTCAAAGCTGTTTTTACCAGCCTGTTTTACTTTCCCGTTCACAAAATAAATGATCTGGTGCGAAAGCTTTTCTAATTGTGCTTTGTTTAGATTTCTGAGCGCATCGTTCACTACAAAAACAACCGGCACAATGGCCAAACTGTCCGGTAGTTTTTCCCTGAAAACAACCGGCGAAACCGGAACCGGCAAACGGGTGTTTTCATCCAAATCCACATCCATAATGCGGACGTATAATTTGTGCGGTTGTAATTGATTGAGCAGTTTTTGTTCGGCAGGGTTCAACTTAAAACCGGTTTTCCAAAAGTAAAAACTGGTGTTGACCTGTCTCGGTGCCCGTTGGCAGCCCATCAGCAAAAACAAAAAAAACAGTAGGCGGCGGTGCATCGCTGCCAAATTAAACAATTGTTTTTTACCCTGTAAAAACAGCATTTGTAGTTAACAGGCAGCGTTATTTTGTGCTGGTTTCCGTTACGGCCAATACTACGCTTGTTCTGGTTAAAGTTAGGTCAGGGTTGATGCCAACGGTCATTAAAAAATCACCGGTGTATAATTGTTTGGTGTTGATGGTTGAAGTGCTGCCCGGATATAAGTTAATTTCCTGAACCTGATACATTGAAGTTGGGTTTAAGCCTTTTAACCTTACCGGCCGCTGGCTTGCGGTAAGCAAAAACCTGTCGCCGGTTAAATAACTGAACACCAAGGCTTTCTTTTTATCGGGGGGATGAAAACTCCAGTGAAGCCATCGGGTTTTCGTGCGGATTGACCAAGCGGTACATATCACCTTCAAAAATCAGGTTTTTTAAGGATTTATACGTAGCAACTGCATTTTGCGAAAACTTTAAATCCTTTTCGGATAATTTGTTCACTACAATAGCATAGCCCATTTTGCCCATCATGGCCACGTCCGTCCGAAATTTCAAGGAAACTGAACTCCAGTCTGTAATATGGTTGCAACTGGCAATTACCGGATAAAAATAAGAGTATTCCCACTGGATATAAATGCGCTCCAGCGGGTTGGTGTTGTCGCTCGGCCAATATTTGGTAAAATATTGCAGGCTGCCATAATCTATCCGGCCGCCACTGCACAACATCATCGATACTTTTAGGTATTTAGGCTCGGATACCACTTAAAACGCTGTTTACAGTATAATTTTTTGTGCCACGTTTCTTATTAATAGTTTTAGGGTAGATTTACGGCTTTCAACAAAACTGAAAAATGAAAAAAAATTTCCTGCTTACCATGTTGTTTTTATCGGGTATTTTTTGGTGCCAAAGTGTTTTTGCGCAACAACAAGAACCGTATCATGATGAAATACAGGCTTTTAAAAAGCAGGACAGTTTAAAACCGCCGCCTAAAAACGGTATTGTTTTTATCGGCAGTTCTTCCCTGCGGAAATGGACGGACCTGGAAAAAACTTTTGCCGATTATCACGCCATTAACCGCGGTTTTGGCGGATCAACTTTAACAGATGCGATTTATTACGAGCATGATCTGGTAGATCCGTATCAGCCCAAACAGGTTGTGATCTACAGTGGCGAAAATGACATTGCTTACGGAAACGTAACGGCACAAATGGTTTTAAACCGGTTTAAAACATTGTTCAGGCTGATCCGAGATAAACAGCCGCTGCTGCCGGTTGCTTTCATTTCGATCAAACCAAGCCCAAGTCGTGCCCAGTTTCAACCGATTATGATCGAAGCCAATCAACTTATAAAAAACTTCCTGCAGAAGGAACGCAAAACGGTTTTTATTGATGTTTACAAAAAAATGCTGGACGAGCAAGGCCAAATGCGGCCGGAATTGTTTGGGCCAGACATGCTGCACATGAACGCAATGGGCTACCAAATCTGGACTGATGCCATCCGGCCGCATCTTATTAAATAAATTGTCAACAGTTTGTTTTCCTTAAATTTTAGCCGAAAAAACACCGGTAAAAACAGTATCGGCAACAGTTTTTTATTGCGGACTCAGCTTTTCCTAACCTGTAGCCACCCAAAAAAATCATGCTAAAAGAAGCATCGTTCTGAAAATCAAACCGGAGAAATTTAAGCTATATACAAACTGACCAGCTATTCCGCACATGCTGTTTTTATCGGTATAAAATCAGGGATATGTGCGGATATAATTTTATCATTTAATGGCCGGGGTATAAATAATGTTCAGCTTCATTTTGTAGGCTGAGGTTTTATCGCCACCGGCAATCAATCTTGCCGCACTTTGTACAGAACCGGTATTGTACTCAACAGCAGTTAGGTTATAGTAATCTGCCGGTGCTAAAAACGTACCATAATCTATTGTTTTTCCTGAAATTAAATCGCTGATATAACTGGTGATAACGAAGTGGTATTCATTTTTGGATGAATTATAGATACCTCCAAATACAGCAAGATAGTTACTGCTTAAGGATAAAGTATAAGTTCTTTTATCGTTTGTTGTTGCATCTGGCAATTCTATGCGTTGTTTGGCAACATTGTAACGATACATGGTTAATCGCGGTGCCGGTAAAAACGGGTACAATTGTGTGCCTGCAACTGGCGTAACAATCAGTTCTGCACGGTTTAAAGTAGCATTCCCCAATATTTGATGTACGCTGGTTGCCAAAGAAGGAAAAGCAATTTTAGCACGCAAACCGGCCAAACCCTGCAAATAAATTGTGCCGGCAGATTTGGTGTTGCTTAACGCCGCCGGAACAACGGTGCCCGTATAATCATGCTTGATTTGTGAAGCAAAAGTGCCCGAAGCCGGGAAGGAAGCCACCACCGTATCAATTACACCGGTACTGCTGGTTTTTTTATAGTAGATATTTAACTGGCATGAATCTGTTTGCAGATAAAAATTACCGCCTGTGCCGCCAGTAGTTTGTGCTTTGTCAAACGTTAGGTACAAACCTTTAAAATATCTTTTAAAAGCTTCTGTACCAATCAATTTTAAAGAATCTGTCAATAAAATATTACTTTTTACAAAAGAGGTATTAACAGGAATCCTAATCTGTGGCGGCAGCTTCTTGATCGTGTCTTTTGCACCGGTCACAATTTGTAAAACTTTAACCATATCACTTGGGCGGGCGTTAAAACTTCCCGTTCCGATGATGGTTGGATTGTAAGCCCAAACTTTGGTGTTATAATAAGTTTGATTTAACGGCTGCTCGGCCAACTGATAAACATTAAGCTTGTATTTGGTAGAAGTGGTATCACCATAAAACCCATGTGGTGTGTAACGCAAAACCAAAACGGCAGAATCAACCGTAACTGTACCGGTTGGTTTTGTAAAAGCAGAAGAATTTGGCGTACCGATAGACATAGCCACATTTGCTTCGGTAATACCTAAAACCGGATCTTTATAGTAAGCAAGCGGTGCAATATAAACACCAGCACTGTTGGCCAAATTAGTTGTTGCCACACTGTCATCGCGCAACGTATTTGTAACGATAGAAACAGTATCCAGCAGCGTGCCATTGATAACCTGCGTCGGGTCAATTGCCAAACTAACTGCATCCGGCTTTTTGCAACTGCTTAAAATAAAAAGACTTATCAACAAAGTCAATAAGTCTGTTTTAACAAATTTCATATAAAATCAAATCTTATGCAACATGTACCAATTCTTCATTGGTGATTTCTTCGTAAAAGTTGTAAAAATTTTCTGAATCCGAGGTTAAATTATACTCCAAAACCGGTTTGCCTGCCTTTTTAACATTATTTAACAGTTCAGGGTTCACTTCCTGGCTACCGATAACAACCGCGTCAGAATACTCCAAAGCACCGGTTTCCAAAGCTGAACTTGTGCCTGTTGCATAGGTTTCAACCTGTTTTTCAGTCATGCCGTTCATCACACTTTTTTGTATGAATGACGGGCTCAAGGTTTCGGTAAATCCGTTTTCATACAAAGAATAAATTACTTTGGAGTTTTTAAAAGTCGGGTCATCTTTATAGCTGGTTTTTACATAGGCCGGTATCAAAGAAGTCATCCAGCCGTGGCAATGGATCAGATCCGGTGCCCAGCCTAATTTTTTAACAGTTTCCAGCGCGCCTTTGCAGAAAAAAATCATTCGTTCATCGTTATCGGCGTAAAATTTTTCTTCTTTATCGCGGAAAACGTATTTGCGTTGAAAATATTCTTCATTGTCCAGAAAGTAAACCTGCATCCGGGCAGAAGGGATAGAAGCAACCTTGATAATCAGCGGGTTATCATTATCATCAATAATGATGTTCATGCCGGACAATCGGATCACTTCGTGTAAACGGTTCCTTCGTTCATTAATGTTACCGAACCGTGGCATCAGAATCCTGATTTCAAATCCTTTCTCCTGCATGGCCTGCGGAAGCTGACGGGTGATTTCGGAAATTTTAGAGAGTTCAAGAAAAGGCGACATTTCTTGGGTAATAAACAAAAGCTTAGGTTTACTCATCTTCTATTATTGTTAATTATATGTAAAGGAATTTACAATTAAGGGCACAAAGATAAACATTATCTTAAGATTAATCAATCAATTAGGCAAGCACATGGCCTGATATTTTGTATATATGCGCATTTTTGAACGCAAAAATTTTTTCACTTGGAAATTATCAAAACCATCGCTGCCCTGCAAAACCGGCTGCAAAATCAGCCTGAAACCATTGGCCTGGTGCCTACCATGGGCGCGCTGCACAATGGGCATTTATCGCTGATAAAAACAGCATTGGCACAAACCGGCTTGGTGGTTTGCAGCATTTTTGTAAACCCAACGCAGTTTACAGATGCCAGCGACCTGGAAAAATATCCGCGGCCGGTTGAGGCCGATATTGAAAAGTTGGCACAAGCCGGTTGTGCGGTTTTGTTTATGCCGGATGTGCCCGAAATTTACCCGCAAAAAGAGCATTGGCATTTGGACATTGGCGAAATAGAACACCGGCTGGAAGGCAAGTTCCGGCCGGGCCATTATCAGGGCGTGATGCAGGTGGTGTACAAACTTTTTATGGCCGTAAAACCTGATTTTGCTTACTTCGGGCAAAAAGATTTCCAGCAGGTAAAAGTAATTGAGCAAATGGTAAAATTGAAAAATCTGCCGGTAAAAACAGTAATGTGCCCGATTGTCCGCGATGCTGATGGTTTGGCCATGAGTTCGCGCAACGTTCATTTATCCCCGGAGGAAAGAAAACATGCGCTCATTTTATCGTGGGCTTTGCATCAGCTTAAAAAAAGTTATGTAAAAGAAGCATCCGAAGAACTGCGGAAAGAAGCTATTGAACTGATTAATGCTGAACCAAATGTACAGCTGGAATACTTAGAAATTGTAAACGCTGCAGATTTGGACACCGATATCAGCAACCCACAAATAGGGATTATTGCCCTTGTTGCCGCCAAAGTTGGCCAAACGCGCCTGATCGACAATGTGATTTTGGCTTGAAATTTTACGCTTACGATAATCATAAATCAATATTAACTTTGTGATATGGTTATTCAGATTTTAAAATCCAAAATCCATCGGGTAAAAATAACGCAGGCCGAACTTAATTATGTGGGCAGCATTACCATTGATGAAGATTTGATGGATGCCGCCAACATCATTGCCAATGAGCGCGTGCAGGTGGTAAACAATAACAACGGTGCCCGTTTTGAAACATATGCCATAAAAGGGGCACGCGGATCAGGCACGGTTTGTTTAAACGGTGCCACTGCAAGATTGGCGCAAGTTGGTGATATTGTGATTATTATGTCATACGGTTTTCTGCCGATGGACGAAGCAAAAACTTATGAACCGGTTTTGGTTTTCCCGGACAACAACAATAATCTGCTGATCTGATGGATAAATTAGCAGTTATAAAAAATAAGATAGCCGGCGAAAAACAGCTACAGCGCGAACTGGCTGTTTGGCGGCTCAGTGATCAGAAAATCGTTTTTACCAACGGTTGTTTTGATATTTTGCACGCCGGCCATGTGCAAAGCCTGGCCGGGGCGGCATCGTTTGGCAACCGTTTGATTGTGGGCTTAAATTCGGACGCATCGGTTAAAAGGCTGAAAGCTGAAAACCGGCCCATTCAAAACCAGGATGCGCGGGCATTGATCCTTGCAGCTTTGCACTTTGTGGATTTGGTGGTGGTTTTTGAAGAAGATACGCCCGAAAACCTTATCCATCTGGTTAACCCGGACGTGATGGTAAAAGGTGGGGATTACAAAATTGAAGACATTGCCGGTGCACAATGGGTGCTGGACCAGGGCGGAAAAGTAGAACTGATTCGTTATCTCGACAATACTTCAAGCACTGGCATCATCAACAAAATTAAAAAAGGTTTATAAAATTTAGCTGGTAAAAGAAGCATAGGCCAAACCTTTGCTAATGAACAGGCGTCTTGCAGGTGTTATAAAGCAGGCAAAGCACTTCAGCATTAAAAATTACAGAAAGCGGGTTTAAATTTATCAAAGGATTTTTACATGCTTCTTTTATCACCTAAAATCTGGTGGTTTTTGATGATTTCCTCATCAGCAAAAGCAAAATTTACCTGCATAAAAGAAGCATGGTTTTCTGATTTCGGCAAATATTTATCCGCCTGCAGCTCTCACCAGCGGGATCATTTTTGTGCCGATAAGTTCTATCGATTTCATTAACTGTTGATGTGTAAGCCCTGCATTATCCATTTGAAAGGTAAACCTGGAAATACCGCCAAGCGACTCGCTGTGCGCCAGTAGTTTTTCAGCTGCTTTTTCAGGGCCGCCTACCAGCAACACGCCTTGCGGGCCGATCAGTTGGTCAAACTGCGGCTTTGTTACAGGCGGCCATCCGCGTTCACGCCCAAGCTTTGTCCAAAGTTCGGCATAGCCGGGATAATATTCTGCCACGGCTTTTTCATTATTACCGGCCACGTAGCCGGGCGAATGCAGCCCTACTTTTAACTGTTCGGGTTTAAACCCTGCACGTGCTCCGGCTTCCCGATAAAGATCAATTAGCGGGCGAAACCGGTGTGTGCTGCCACCGATAATGGCCACCATCAGCGGCAAACCAAGTGTGCCTGCGCGGGCAAAAGATGCGGGTGTGCCGCCAACGCCAAGCCAGATGGGTATTTTTTGCTGTAATGGCCGCGGATATACGGCCTGGTTTTGCAATGCCGGACGAAACCGCCCGGACCAGGTTATAAATTCCTGATCGCGGATTTTTAACAACAAATCGAGTTTTTCCCGAAAAAGTGCGTCATAATCATCCAGGTTGAAGCCAAACAAAGGGTAAGCTTCAACGGATGACCCGCGGCCAACCACCAGTTCGGCCCTTCCTTTAGAAATAAGATCAAGCGTTGCAAAACTTTGAAAAACCCTCACCGGATCAGCGGCGCTCAAAACCGTAACCGCACTGGTTAAACGGATACGGCCGGTTTGTGCCGCCGCCGCCGCCAGGATCACGGCTGTCGCAGAATCCAGAAATTCTTTTTTATGATGTTCCCCGATACCAAAAACATCTAACCCAACCTGATCTGCCAATTTAATACGCTCCAGTAATTGCTCCATTGCCATAACGCCCGTCAGCGTGCCGGAACCATACATCGCCGAAGCAAAACTATCGATACCTATTTCCATTGCTTTTTGAATAACCAATGGCAATTTTCAACATAAGCGCATACAGTTTAGCTACACGAATGTAAATTTCTGCCTGTTCCTTCCTTTTTAAATAAAATAAAACGTGTATCCCGGGCCTTAAAAGCACTTTCAATTTTGAAGTTGTTATATTTGTTTACAGGCAAAAACAAGGCTCTTTATCATTATTTCCGGTTCTCCTTCATGCTTCGTTTATCGCCATAAAAACAATAATTGCCCATGCTTTGGTTTTGCCTAATTAATAAAAACAAAAATTTTGCCGGTAAAAGAAGCACGGTTATCCTAAAATTAATTTAACAAGTATTTTTTAAAATCTAAATGAAAATCAAATCAGGATATTTTTTTACAATTGCGGTTTTAGCTTTTGTGTTTAGTTCGTTTAATCATATTTCTGTGTTTAAAAGCGGCATCTGGCTGGCCAAACTTAAAACCACTTCGGGCACGGTGATCCCTTTTAATTTTGAGCTGAAAGACAGTGCAGGCAAAAAATCCATCAACATTATCAACGGAAAGGAAAGGTTCAAAGTAAACGATGTCAGGGTTGTGGGCGATTCTGTATTGATCAAAATGCCTTTGTTTGACAGTGAAATCCGTGCGCAATTAAAAGGGAATACGCTGGAAGGAAACTGGGTGCGGCATTTAGGCACCAAAAATGTTTTGGTCCCTTTTTCGGCACAAGCGGATGTTTCTTACCGGTTTTTTTCTTTTCCGCAGCAAGCAAAATTTAATATTTCCGGCCGATGGTCTGCGCCTTTTACCGATCAGGACGGGCAAAACAAAGATGTTACCGTTGGCGAGTTTAAACAAAACGGCACCGATGTAACCGGAACTTTTTTGACCACAACGGGCGATTACCGCTTTTTACAAGGCACGGTTTCTGGTGATGAATTGTATTTATCGTGTTTTGATGGTTCGCACGCTTTTTTGTTTACGGGGAAAATCAGCAATGAGAAAACCATTGTGAACGGAAAGTTTTATGCCGGTGCTTCATCGGTAAGTTTATGGTCGGCCACGAAAGATGAAAACGCCAAACTGCCGGATGCTTACTCGCTGACTGTTTTAAAACCGGGTTATAAAAAAATCGATTTTTCGTTTCCGGATTTGGATAAAAAACAGGTTTCGCTGGCCGACCCTCAGTTTAAAAACAAAGTGGTTATTTTGCAGATTTTGGGTTCGTGGTGCCCGAATTGCATGGACGAAACCGCGTATTTAAGCAACGATTTTTACAAAAAATACCATGCAAAAGGAGTAGCTGTTTTGGGCTTAGCTTACGAGCGGACAACGGATTTTGCGGCTTCTAAAAAAAACCTGGATCAATTGAAAACGCGTTTTAATATTCCTTACGATATTTTGGTGACCGGTTATACCAGCAACAGAGCCGAGGCGGCCAAAAGTTTGCCCGCACTATCCGGGATTGTAGGTTTCCCAACCACAATTATTATTGACAAAAAAGGCGATGTGCGCAAAATCCATACAGGTTTCAGCGGCCCCGGAACCGGAGATCATTACACCGAGTTTACACACGAATTTGAAACCCTGATCGATCAGTTACTGGCAGAAAAGTAGGTTTTAAGCCCTAGGTTCCAAAGCACCGAAAATCATTTTCAACACAGCCAGCACAATGGCAAAAATAGCGGCGGTAAAAAATCCGTCAACACTAAATCCGGTAAGCATGTGAGAAACCAACAGAACCATGCAAATAGTGATTACAAAACTGATCAGGCCCAAAGTCAGGATATTGATCGGAAAGGTCAATATCCGCAGTATAAAACCAATGGTTGCATTAACCACGGCCAGTAAAACGCCTGTCAGCACGGCTGTAAAATAACCGTTTACGTGCACGCCAGGAATAATTTGTGCGGCCAAAAAAACAGCCAGCCCGGTCAGTAAAATTTCAAGTATAAATCTCATAATAAATGTTTCGGCTGCAAATTTATCAATCCGGCTAAAAAAAACACCACTAATTTTTAGGTGATAAAAACAGTATCGTGCAAAACCAGTTCCTGCAAAATTAGTTTTAAAAGCTTGACAGTTAAATATTTTATCTATATTTGTGTTATTAAAGAAAAGAGGGGACATTGTCCCCTCTTTTCTTTTAACCGTTAATTTTGAAATATGAGTGTTGAGCAGCAGGTGAAAAACTTGGTAGAAGAGAAAATAAGCGACCGGCCAGACTTGTTTTTGGTTGATGTGAAAATGCACCCGAACGGCAACCTGATTGTGCTGGTAGATGGAGATCAGGGGATCGGGATACAGGATTGTGCGGCCATCAGCAGGCATGTAGGTTTTCATCTGGAAGAAAATAATGTGATTGAACAGGCATATAATCTGGAGGTTTCTTCCCCCGGCATTGATTTTCCGTTAAAATCAGTGCGGCAGTATCAAAAAAACATTGGCCGCAACCTGCTCGTAACACTAAATGACGGCAGTAAAAAAGAAGGCAAATTAATAGCTGCAGACGAAGAAAATATCACAATAGAAGAAAAAATAGCCGTAAAAGGCAAAAAAGCTACTTTTGAAGCAGTGCAACTGCCGCAAAACCTGTTACAGGAAGCAATCGTTTTAATATCATTTAAATAAAACCGTTGCATACTGTTTTTATAGGGATAAAAACAGTATGTGGCAGCAAGATACATTAATATAAAATTTGGTGAAAAAATGAGCAATATAAATTTAATTGATTCTTTTCAGGAATTTAAAGATTTCAAAAACATCGACCGCCCAACGATGATGAGTGTGATGGAAGATGTGCTGCGGAGCATGATCAGAAAAAAATACGGCACCGATGAAAATTGCGACATTATCGTGAACACGGACAATGGCGATCTGGAAATCTGGCGTACGCGGATGGTTATGGAAGACGGGTTTTCTGAAGATGATGATCTGGAAGTGGAGCTTGCAGAGGCCAAAACGTACGATCCGGATTTGGAAGTTGGCGATGAGCAGATTGAACTGATTACGCTGGAAAGTTTTGGCCGCAGGGCAATTTTAGCGGCGCGACAAACACTGGTTTCCAAAATTTTGGAACTGGAAAAAGACGAAATCTATAAAAAATACAAAGACCGCGTTGGAGAAATTGTGACTGGTGAAGTTTATCAGGTTTGGAAAAAAGAAGCCTTGATCCTGGATGACGAAGGGAATGAACTGCTGCTTCCGAAATCAGAACAAATCCCGGCAGATTACTTTAAAAAAGGAGATTCTGTGCGTGCCGTGATCCTGAAAGTGGACATGATGAACACCAATCCGAAGATCATCATTTCCAGGACTGCGCCAGAATTTTTACAGCGTTTGTTTGAAATGGAAGTTCCCGAAATTTTTGATGGTCTTATTGTAATTAAAAAAATCGTGCGCGAACCGGGCGAAAGGGCAAAAGTTGCGGTAGAATCTTATGATGACCGGATTGATCCGGTTGGTGCTTGCGTAGGCATGAAGGGTTCCAGGATTCATGGGATTGTGCGGGAATTGAAGAACGAAAATATCGATGTAATCAATTACACCAACAACACATCACTTTATGTACAGCGCGCTTTGTCCCCTGCTAAAATCACCTCGATAAAATTAGATGATGAAAAGAAGACAGCAGCCGTTTATCTAAAGCCGGATCAGGTATCTTTAGCGATCGGCAGGGGCGGCCACAATATAAAACTGGCAGGTAAATTGACAGGTTACGAAGTAGATGTTTACCGTGAAGTGGATGAGCACGAAGAGGATGTGGACATTGAAGAATTTTCTGATGAAATTGACGGCTGGATACTGGATGAATTTAAACGCATCGGTTTGGACACCGCCAAATCGATTTTAAACCTCAGCGTGGACGATCTGGTAAAACGTACCGATTTGGAAGAAGAGACGATAAAAGAAGTATTGTCGGTTTTACAGTCGGAATTTGAATAAAACCAATTAAAAAAATGTACTTTTGTGTAAAAGTGCAGAAAGCAATATAAATGTCAGAAGACAAATCGATAAAATTATTTAAAGCAGCAAAAGAGCTGAACATTGGCACCGGTACTATTGTTGGTTTCCTGGGTGGGAAGGGTTTTAAAATTGAAAATAAACCTACAACACAATTGAGCGGTGATATGTACGATGCTCTTTTGAAAGAATTTCAGGGTGATAAAAACATAAAGGAAGAGGCAAAGCAAATCAGCATCGGAAAAATAAGGAAAGACGAAGCTGTACAAGTGGCGGAAAAGCCTGTTGCCTTTGCTGGCCGCGAGACTGATAACCAGGAAGTGCTGGTTAAAAATTTAGGCAACCATACTGATACTGCGCGTCCTGCAGCTGCACAAGGCACAAAAGATGATGCTCATTTGCCGGGCGTAAAAGTTGTAGGCAAAATAAATTTAGCTGATTTGAACGGCCGCGGCCATCAGCAAAAAGAGGTGGTAAAAGAAGCACCCAAAGTTGAAGTGCCGAAGCCGACCGAAACACCAAAACCGGTTGATAGAAAACCGGAACCGGTTAAGGCAGAAGTGCCAAAACCTGTTGAAAAACCGGAACCTGTTCAGCAAAAACAACCGGAAATCATAACAACATCAACTTCTGCTCCGGCCGCAAAACCAGAAGATGCCAAAAAAGATGCGATAAAAGAAGCATCGAAACCAGCTGAGGCACCTGCAGCAGTTGCAGCACAAGTATCAACTCCTGAATCGAAAGAGGTACAGACTGCACCGGTTGCTATCCCTGTAAACCCAGTTTCAGTTGAAGAAACACAGCCGGACACAGAAGTAATACGCGCGCGTGCAGACCGGTTAAGCGGCCCTAACGTAGTCGGCAGGATTACTTTGCCGGTAACACCGCCAAAACGTAAAGATCAGCCTGTTGCATCTTCTAATGCAAACAGTAACGCAGCAGATCAAAAACGCAAACGCAAGCGCAAAGACAACGCACCGGGCCAGCCGCCATATCATAATCAAAATCAAAATCAAACACCTCAAGGCGGAAACAATAACGGTTTCAGCCCTGGTCAAAATAATCATCCGCGCCCGGCAAATGGTGCACCCGGCAGTCGGCCTCCTTTTAATAGAAATACCAACTCTGGCCGCCCTGATAACCGCAATAATCACGGGAACAACCGTCCGGTTTCTACAGGCCCTAAAGAAGAGCCAACAGAAAAGGAAATACAGGATCAGATTAAAGCAACGTTAGCCAGGTTAAGCGGTGCCGGTAAATCCGGTAAATTTGCGCAACGGGCTAAAATGCGCCGTCAAAAACGTGATGATTACGCTTCATCTGCAGAAGATGCGGCCATGGAGCAGCAAATGCAATCCAAAGTATTAAAAGTCACCGAATTTGTTACGGCAAACGAACTGGCATCGATGATGGATGTTTCTGTTACCCAAATTATTTCAACTTGTATGAGTTTGGGGTTATTTGTATCGATCAACCAGCGTTTAGATGCAGAAACTTTAACAATTGTGGCCGATGAATTTGGTTACGAAGTTGAGTTTGTAAAACTACAGGATGAAGAAGGTAATTTAGAAGAACCGGATGCCGCTGATACGTTGGTGTCACGCGCACCGATTGTTACTATTATGGGTCACGTGGATCATGGTAAAACGTCCTTACTGGATTTTATCCGCAAAACAAATGTAATTGCCGGAGAAGCAGGTGGTATTACGCAACACATTGGTGCTTACGAGGTTACTTTAGAAAATAATAAAAAAATTACGTTTTTAGATACACCAGGCCACGAGGCTTTTACAGCAATGCGTGCCCGTGGTGCCCAGGTAACGGATATTGTTATCATTGTGATTGCCGCGGATGACAGCATTATGCCGCAAACGCGGGAAGCAATTAACCATGCACAGGCCGCCGGTGCACCTATTATTTTTGCTTTTAATAAAATTGACCGTCCTGGTGCCAATGCCAATAAAATACGCGAACAATTGGCTGCCATGAACATTTTGGTGGAAGACTGGGGCGGAAAATATCAGGCACAGGAAATTTCTGCAAAAACAGGTTTAAATATTGATTTGCTGTTGGAAAAGATTTTGCTGGAAGCAGAATTGTTAGAGCTGACCGCCAACCCGGACAAACGCGCTGTTGGTACCGTAATCGAAGCTGCTTTGGATAAAGGCCGCGGTATTGTAACCACCGTTTTGGTTCAGGCTGGAAAACTAAGGGTAGGTGATCCGATTTTGGCCGGTTGTTACAGTGGGCGTGTTAAAGCATTAACAAATGAACGCGGACAACGGGTAGAAGAAGCCGGACCATCAACGCCGGTACAGGTTTTAGGTATGCAGGGTGCACCTACTGCAGGTGATAAATTCAACTCGATGGAAAGCGAGGTTGAAGCAAGGGAAATTGCAAACAAACGCCTGCAGTTACAACGCGAACAAGGCTTACGTACCCAGAAACATATCACGCTTGATGAAATTGGTCGTCGTTTAGCAATTGGGAACTTTAAAGAACTGAACATTATTGTTAAAGGTGATGTGGATGGTTCTATCGAAGCACTTTCTGATTCATTATTAAAACTTTCTACCGATCAGATACAGGTTAATATCATTGGCAAAGCGGTTGGCCAGATTTCAGAATCTGATGTATTGCTGGCTTCTGCTTCAGATGCAATCATCATTGGTTTCCAGGTTCGTCCTTCCGGAAGTGCACGTAAACTGGCCGAGCAGGAGCAGATCGATATTCGTTTATATTCTATTATTTACGATGCCATCAACGAGATTAAGGCAGCAATGGAAGGCATGTTGGCACCAACTTTTGAAGAGAAAATTGTGGCCAATGTAGAAATCCGTGAAACCTTTAAGATCAGCAAAGTTGGTACCATTGCAGGTTGTATGGTGATCGACGGTAAAATCAACCGTAACAGCAAAATCAGGATTGTGCGTGATGGCGTAGTGATTTACACAGGCGAATTAGCTTCGTTAAAACGTTATAAAGATGATGTAAAAGAAGTAGCAACCGGTTACGAGTGCGGGTTGAACATCAACAATTTCAACAACATCGAAGTGGGTGATATTGTAGAAGCCTACGAAAATGTTGAAGTAAAGCGGAAGCTGGCTTAAAACTAAGCCAATTTACTATAAGTCATAACAAAGCCTTGCTATTTCAAGTTAGTAAGGCTTTTTTTGTGCTTCTTTTACAGGGTTAAATATTGTGAACCTGTTTAAATTTTATCCAATATATTTTTAATGCTTCTTTTATCCTATAAAAAACGAAAATTTCCATGCTTTTTTTATCGGCTTAAAATTGGAAAACAAGATTTACGGGCATAAAAGAAGCATGGTGGTTTTTTTCGACATAAATTCAAACAGGATCTGATAAAAGGATACGGATCAAAAAGTGCAAACAAGCAGCTGGTATAACAACAATATTTTATTTGTTCATTCAAATTCCCATACTTCTTTTATCACCTAAAATTTTACCGCTAACACTTTGTAATAAAACAATTTCCAGTATCTTTGCAGTCCCGAAAATTACGGGAAAAACAAACTGTTTAATTAATTTAATACAAAGCAAGTGAATACGTTAAGTTACAAAACTGTCTCTGCCAATAAGAAAACCGTCAATAAAGAATGGGTTGTTATTGATGCACAAGGAGAGATTTTGGGGCGCTTGTCTTCTAAGATCGCAATGGTCATCAGAGGAAAACACAAGCCTGGTTTCACCCCAAACGTAGATTGCGGCGATAATGTGATCGTTATCAATGCAGACAAGGTAAAACTGACCGGAAACAAATTCAGTGAAAAAGAATATGTTTCTTACACGGGTTATCCGGGCGGTCAGAAATTCATTTCCCCTAAGGAGTTAATGGCAAAACATCCAACCCGCGTGGTAGAAAAAGCGGTGCGTGGCATGTTGCCCAAAACACGTTTGGGCAAAGCCTTATTTGGCAATCTGCACGTTTACGCAGGTGCCGAGCATCCGCACGAAGCACAAACCCCTAAAACCATTACACTTTAATTTTTAAAGGAGAAAAAGAATGTCAGTTACCAACACATCCGGCAGGAGAAAAACTGCAGTTGCCCGCATTTATCTGCAGGAAGGCAACGGTGCCATTATCGTTAATGGCAAAGATTATAAAGAGTATTTTCCAACCTTACCATTGCAATATGTGGTTACCCAATCATTAGAAGTTTCCGGCTCTACCGGGAAATTTGACGTGAAAGTTAACGTTGCAGGCGGCGGTGTGAACGGACAGGCGGGAGCCGTTCGTTTGGCAATTGCCAAAGCTATTGTTGAATTAGATGGCGAGAAAAAATCTGCTTTAAGCGCAAAAGGTTTGATGACACGTGATGACCGTATGGTTGAACGTAAAAAACCAGGCCGCAAAAAAGCACGTCGTAAATTCCAGTTCAGTAAACGTTAATTTTAAAGGAGGACACAAACAATGGCAAGAACAACATATCAGGATTTACTGGATGCAGGTGTACACTTTGGCCACCTTACCCGTAAATGGGACCCGAAAATGGCGCAGTACATTTTCATGGAGCGTAATGGCATCCATATTATCGATTTAAACAAAACATTAAGCAAAGTTGATGACGCTGCGGCGGCCATCAAACAAATTGTAAAATCAGGCCGTAAAGTATTATTTGTTGCTACTAAAAAGCAGGGGAAAGATTTGGTTGCCGATTTTGCAAAATCTGTAAACATGCCTTTCGTAACCGAGCGTTGGCTGGGTGGTATGTTGACCAATTTTCAAACGGTTCGTAAGTCGATCAAAAAGATGTCTAACATCGATAAGATGACGAAAGACGGTACGTACAGCATTCTTTCTAAAAAAGAAAGATTGATGATCCAGCGTGAGCGTGTTAAATTAGAATCACTTTTGGGCGGTATCGCTGATTTAAACCGTTTGCCGGCCGCTTTATTTTTGGTTGATGTGAAGAAAGAGCACATTGCTGTTTCTGAGGCATTAAAACTGAACATCCCAACGTTTGCAATGGTGGATACCAACTCTGATCCAACAAACATTGATTTCCCAATCCCGGCAAATGATGATGCCACCAAATCCATCTCTTTGATCTGCGGTATCATCACCAAAGCGATTGAAGAAGGTTTGGATGAGCGTAAACATGATAAAGAAGTCGAAGCTGAAAAAGAAGCTGCTGCTGCGAAAGCAAAAGCTGATGCACCACAGCAGGATGTTGCCGTTGCTGAAGGTACACGCCGCAGAAGGGCTGCCGCTGAAACGGAAGCACCTACAAACGTGATAGACAGCACTGCGACAGAAGGACATGGAGCGGCTTAATTTCCTTTTCAACAGAAAGGAAAAATAACAAATTAAAATTTTCGGGTTGCGGGTTCAGGTTGAAAAACTGATAATCTTCAACCCGAAATAAAATATTAACTGTTGTAACCGAACTGTTTTAAGTTTAGGGTGTACAACTTTTCAAATCAAAAAAATATGTCAACAGTACAAATTTCTGCGGCAGACGTAAACAAACTGCGCCAGCAAACCGGAGCCGGAATGATGGATTGTAAAAAAGCATTGACGGAAACCAATGGTGATTTTGAAGCTGCAATTGATTTTTTGCGTAAAAAAGGTGCCAAAGTTGCCGCAAGCCGTTCAGATCGTGAATTAAATGAAGGCGTAGTTATCGCCCGTACATCTAATGACGGGACGCGTGGTGTTTTGATCGAACTGAACTGCGAAACAGATTTCGTAGCTAAAAATGCTGCTTTTATCGCTTTTGCAAATGATATTGCCAACCGTGCAGTTGATGAAAAACCGGCCACTATTGCAGATTTAACGGCTTTAGGTTTAGATGTGGACAATGATCGTTTAACTATTGCCGATGCGATTTTAGATCAAACCGGAAAAATCGGTGAGAAAATCACGATTTCTAAATACGAGGTTTTAGAAGGAACACGCGTAGTGCCTTATATCCACGGTAATTTCCGTTTGGGTGTTTTGGTTGCTTTAAATGAAGTTGCCGAAGGTGTTGACGAAGCCGGAAAAGACGTGGCCATGCAAATTGCGGCGATGAACCCGGTTGCGATTGACAAAGGTGACGTGGATGCAACCACCATCCAACGCGAGCTGGACATTGCGAAAGAGCAAATCCGTGCCGAAGGAAAACCGGAAGAAATGGTGGAAAAAATTTCCCAGGGAAAACTGAACAAATTTTATAAAGATTCTACTCTATTAAATCAGGAATTTGTGAAAGATTCATCCAAAACGGTTACCCAGTTTTTAAATACCGTGCAAAAAGGATTAACGGTGACCGCATTTAAAAGAGTTGCTTTAGGCTCATAAACAATCATCTCAATCCCCGCCTAACCAGCGGGGATTTTTTTTGTGCTTTTTTTATCGGTAAAAAAATGACTTCAGCGTTTTACAACTTACAACTGATTACCAACGGAACGATTTTTAAAGAAAAAGTGGTTTTGGTTGAAAATGGTTTTGTAACCGATATCATTGATCAACACCAATTTTTACCCGATAAAAACAGCATCAATCTAAATGGTGCTTACCTTGCCCCAGGCCTGATCGATCTGCAGATTTACGGCTGCGGAAATGCTTTGTTCGGAGGAAAACCAACCGTTGCAGCTTTGCAGGAAATGGAAACATGTTTGCTGCAACAAGGCACAACCGGTTTTTTTGCCACGATTGCCACCAACACAACCGAAATTGTTTTGCAGGGAATTGAATCTGCAAAAACATACCGTAAAAACAGCATCGGCAATTTTCTGGGTCTGCATTTGGAAGGCCCGTTCCTCAACCCAAAACGAAAAGGCGCACATCCGGAAAACCTGATCCGGAAAGCCGGTTTGCAGGAACTGAAACATTGGTTTGATCTGGCCGAAGGTGAAATCAAAATAATGACCATTGCGCCGGAACTGCAAAGCGATGAAGTGCTGTATTTTCTGGATCAGCAAAACATTATTTTATCTGCCGGGCACAGCAATGCTTCTTTTACCGAGGCAAATCGTTTTTTAAAATCGCCCGTAAAAGCGGTAACGCATTTATACAACGCCATGCCGCAAATGCACCATCGCGATCCGGGTTTTATCCCGGCTATATTTGAGCAAAAACCGTTTACAAGTATTGTTCCGGACGGGATTCATGTAGATTATCCGATGGTCCGCCTGGCAAAACGCGAATTGGGCAACAAGCTTTTCCTCATCACCGATGCGGTAACAGAAAGCAGCGAAGGCGTTTATCAGCATCAACTCAACAAAAACCATTACGTAATGCCTGACGGAACTTTATCAGGTTCAGCCTTAACAATGCTAAAAGGTGTGAAAAACTGCGTTCAGTTTGCTGATATTGCTTTGGCAGAAGCGGTTAACATGGCTTCGCTTTATCCGGCACAAATGTTAAAAGACGAAACAAAAGGACAAATCCAAAAAGGCAGCCGGGCAGATTTTATCATATTTAATGCAGATTTTGAACACCTGCATACTGTTTTTAAAGGACAATTTTTGCCCGTCAAACCTCAACCTTAAAATAAAATTTACAATAAACACTTTAGCAAAACATGAAATATAAGAGAATCCTCCTGAAATTGAGCGGTGAATCCCTGATGGGCGACCGACAATACGGTATTGACAACAAACGGGTTTTACAATATGCAGAGGATATTAAAAGTGTGTTTGAGGCCGGCATGGAAATAGCGGTTGTGGTTGGGGGAGGAAATATTTTCCGCGGATTGAGTGCAGAAAAATCAGGAATGGAGCGCGCCCAGGCCGATTATATGGGCATGTTGGCTACCGTGATTAATTGCATGGCTTTGCAAAGTGCGCTGGAAGGGATCGGCGTAGAAACCCGTTTGCAATCGGCCATCAAAATGGAGCAGATTTGCGAGCCTTACATCCGCCGCCGGGCGATGACGCATTTGCAAACCGGCCGCGTGGTGATTTTTGGTGCCGGTACAGGAAACCCTTATTTCACCACAGATACGGCCGCTTCTTTGCGTGCGATTGAAATCAAAGCGGATGTGGTTTTGAAAGGCACCCGCGTGGATGGCATTTATTCTGCCGATCCTGAGAAAAACCCTTCCGCAGTAAAATATGACCAGATCACGTTTCAGGAAGTTTACGATAAAGGCTTGAACGTGATGGACATGACGGCCATTACGTTGTGCCAGGAAAACAAACTGCCGATCATCGTTTTCGACATGAACAAAACAGGGAATTTTAAAAGGATTGCCGAAGGTGAAGCCATCGGCACGCTGGTACACTAATTTTAGGCCGATAAAAACAGCATCATTCCCCAACAATTTTAGATCAGTATTTTTACTTTTGTCGAAATTATAATCAACAATGAGCGAACTCATTAAAACACAGTTAAAAGATACGAAAGCGCAGATGGAACGCGCCATTGAGCATTTAGATAGTGAATTGTTAAAAGTACGTGCCGGAAAAGCTTCCCCGGCCATGCTGGACGGCCTTTTTGTAGATTACTACGGAACCGCAACGCCATTGGCGCAAGTTGGCAGCATCAACTCGCCGGACGCGCGCACTTTGGTGATCCAGCCCTGGGAAAAATCATTGCTTGGACCGATTGAGAAAGCGATCATCGAATCAAACCTCAGCCTGAACCCGCAAAACGACGGGCAGATCATCCGCATCAACGTACCGCCATTAACCGAAGAACGCAGAAAAGACCTTGTAAAAAAAGCACATGCCGAGGCGGAAAACGGCAAAATTACCATCCGCAACATCCGCAAAGATGCCAACGAAAAAATCAAAAAGTTTAAAACGGAAGGTGTATCTGAAGATGATATTAAAGTTGGCGAAGGCGACGTGCAAAAACTGACAGACAGTTATATTATAAAAGTTGACCAACTGGCCAGCGTAAAGGAAAAAGATATTATGACGGTTTAAAAACTATTTTTAAACTACTTTAGAGAGGGAATATCCGAATGGCAATTCCCTCTTTTTATTTTAAAATTACATGAATTTACTACTCAATTATTTAAAAACCCATCGTGGCTATGTGTTAATAGCATTGTTGCTTGCTGCTGTTAATCAGGGATTTTCATTGCTTGATCCATACATTACGGGTCGTGTTTTTGATAAATACATCGATAAAATCAATGTCCTGTCGCGGCATGATTTCATTTATGGCGTGCTTGCTTTAATCGGTTTGGCTATTGGGGCAGCAATGGTTTCGCGTATTGCCAAAAATTTCCAGGATTATTACACCAATATCATTACTCAAAAAGTGGGTGCCAAAATGTATGCTGATGGCTTAGAACATTCTTTAAAATTGCCGTATCAGGTATTTGAAGATCAGCGGAGCGGAGAAACTTTGGGTGTTTTGCAGAAAGTAAGGCTCGATACCGAAAAGTTTATTACTTCTTTTATCAGTGTTTTATTTGTAAGCCTGATCGGGATGATGGCCATCATTTTTTATTCGTTAACCGTTAGCTACAAAGTTACATTGGTTTATTTTGCCGCCATCCCGGTCATCACTTTTGTAAGTATGTTTTTGAGCCGGAAAATAAAAACAATCCAAACAAAAATCGTTAAGCAAACAACCGCACTTGCCGGCTCCACAACAGAATCGCTGCGCAATATCGAATTGATTAAAAGTTTAGGTTTGGCCGGACAGGAAATTAAACGATTGAATAAAACAACGTATCAAATCCTGGAATTAGAATTAAAAAAAGTGAAATATGTGCGAAGCATGAGTTTTGCACAAGGCACAACTGTAAACTTTGTCCGCAGTACAATGGTAGTGGTTTTACTGATTTTGATTTTTGAAAAAACGATTTCACCAGGGCAATATTTATCATTTCTGTTTTATTCGTTTTTCCTTTTCAATCCGCTGCAGGAATTAGGAAATGTAATCCTTTCCTGGCGGGAAGCCGAGGTTTCGCTGGGTAATTTTAAGCAGATTTTAAGTACAGATATCGATGTAAAACCAGCCAATCCTGTCCATCTGCCAAAAATTAATACCTTGACTTTTGATGAAGTAAGTTTTAAACACCTTACCGGAAAACGCAATGCCATCAGCGATATTGATTTTAGTGTGGAAAAAGGGGAAACCATCGCTTTTGTTGGCCCTTCGGGTTCCGGGAAAACAACTTTGGTGAAAATGCTGGTCGGTTTGTATCAGCCTTTAAGCGGAAAAGTGCTTTATAACAACATCAGCAGTAAAGAAATTGATTTGGACCAGCTGCGCGAAAAAATTGGTTTTGTAACGCAGGATACGCAACTATTTTCCGGGACAATCCGCGAAAACCTGCTTTTTGTGCAGCCCAAAGCAACCGATGAAGAATGTTTATCGGCCATGAAACGTGCAGCTTGCTACAACTTGTTGGCACGTGCAGAAAATGGTTTGGACACGGTTATCGGCGAAGGCGGCGTAAAGGTTTCGGGCGGGGAAAAGCAGCGTTTATCGATTGCGAGGGCTTTGCTTCGGAAACCGGATCTGTTGGTTTTTGATGAAGCTACTTCTTCGCTGGATTCGATTACGGAAGAAGAGATTTCTAAAACGATCCGCGATGTTTCTGAGCAGGAAAACCACATCACGATTTTGATTGCGCACCGATTATCCACTATTTTACATGCCGACCGGATTTATGTGCTGGAAAAAGGCCGCATCATTGAATCCGGGAAACATGCAGAATTGCTGGATTTAAAAGGTTTATATTACGCCATGTGGCGCCAGCAAATTGGCGAACGTACAGAAGCGGAAGTGTGATTTTAAATTAAAAAGCTGGGTTAAATTTAAGCGGTGATCATTTAGAATGCTTCTTTTACCACCTAAATTTTGCTTCTTTTAATTGTTGGCAATAGAAAAATCTACGTAAAAAAACCATCAATTTTTAGGTGATAAAAGAAGCATGGAAAATTGAGTTCAAGTTTTTAAAGCCTGAACTCAATTTGTTTTTTTAACAAAACATCCTCTGCTGATCTGGCAATCATTACATCAAACGTTCCCGGCTCTGTAACCAACTTCATGTTTCGGTTCCAGATGGCAATGTCTGCTGCACCAATATTGAAAGTAACGGTTTTCACTTCTCCCGGATCAAGTGAAATCTTGCTAAACCGGCTTAAAGCCATAACAGGCGTGCTCACAGAGTTCACCTTGTTTCCCAAATATAACTGCACTACTTCTTTACCTGCAATGCTGCCTGTGTTTTTTACGTCAACAGAGATCGTTACCTGATCGTTTTTATTGAATTGCGTTTTTGAAACCTTTAAATTATCATATTTAAAGGTTGTATAACTTAAACCAAAACCGAATGGGAACAAAGGGTCTGTTGATGAAAATACATAATCCAAGCCCGGTTTGTCTAACGTACCATGCCGTCTATTAATCCCTTTTGCCGAATTTACATAGTTGTAAAACACCGGAATGTGGCCTGCCGATTGCGGTACGGACATGTTTAACCTGCCGGAAGGGTTTACTTTGCCGAATAGGATGTTTGCAATTGCGTTACCACCTCTTTCGCCCGGATACCAGGCTTCGAGTATGGCCGGGACGTGTTCTTTTTCCCAGCCAATGCTCCAGGGGCGGCCGTGCACTAAAACCAAAATTACAGGCTTCCCGGTTTTATAAACAGCTTGCAGCAGCTCGCGTTGTACGCCCTGCGGGTCAATATCGGTAACATCGTATCCTTCTCCGCAGGTAAATGGGTCTTTAGGTTCACTTTCCGGGGCATGGCCATTCCACCCAATCCCGGAAAAAACCACACTGGTTGTACCCAGCACTACAACAACTGCATCGCTTTCCCTGGCAGCTTTTACAGCCTGATCAAACCCGCTTTTATCGTACCCTGTAAGCTCGCAGCCCTGTGCGTAATTAATTTTTATCCGATTATCAACGAGTTGTTTGATACCTTCTAAAACCGTAGTGCCAGAACGGTTGTCGCGCGTAAAACTATAATCCCCGTATTGAACCTTATCGGCATTTGGCCCGATCACAGCAAGTGATTTTAAATTACTGATATTTAATGGCAAAGTATTATGGTCATTTTTCAGCAGGATGACAGACTCCTCGGCAATCTTCTGAGACAGGTTAATATGGTCTGCCGTGTGCAACCGTTTGCTAAAGTTCAGCGTATCTGCCAGCGGTTTTTCAAACAAACCTGCTTTAAATTTTGCAGTAAGTATCCTTGTAACTGCATGGTCAATTTGTGATTCTTTAATTTTTCCGCTTTTGACCAGTTCTGCCAGATGCGTATATACGTCCGGACGGGAAGCTTCCAGATCAACACCGGCAGTAATGCCCATCAGAGCTGCATCGGCAGGGGTTTTGGCCACTTTATGAAAGTTGTAAAGCTGGCTTAAGCCACCGTAATCAGAAAAAACATATCCTTTAAAACCCCATTCTTCCCGTAAAACCTGCTGAAGTAAAAATTGGTTGCTATGTGCCGGTACACCATCTATTTCGTTGTAAGACGGCATTACCGCATAAATATTTGCGTTTTGTACCGCTACTTTAAACGGAGGCAGAAACATAGACCGTAATTCCCTTTCACCGATTTCTGCAGGCGCAAGGTTTATGCCAGCCATAGGCTTGCTGTAAGCTGCAAAATGTTTGGCTGTGCACATTAATTTGTTTGCTGCAATAAACTTTTTGCTTGATGCCGGCACTCCCTGCATACCTGTTACAAATGCAGCACCCATCCGGCCCACTAAGTAAGGGTCTTCTGCAAAACACTCTTCCACACGGCCATAACGGGCATCCCGGATAATATCAAAAAGAGGTGAAAGTGCCTGATCCACACCCGATGAAGATGCCTCATAAGCGATTACCGAACCCATTTGTTTGATCAGTTCGGGGTTCCAGGTACTGCCTTGCGCTATCGCCTGCGGAAACACGGTTGCCCCGGCCGCCAGCTGGCCATGCAGGCATTCCCCAATCTGTATTGGCGGAATGCCCAGCCTTGTTTTATTTTTGGCGTGTTGCTTTGCGGTTATTGATTGGGCCGCAACTTCTTTGGCACTTATAAAAGGGCTTTCCAAAACCCCGTAAGCTATGTTGCTGGCCGTAGATTCTTTTAATGAAGACATGCTCATCTGCCCGATTTTTTCTTCGAGTGTCATCCGCTTTAAAAGATCGGCCACACGTTTTTCAACAGGTGCATTTTTGTTTTTATATAACTGGGCATTTGCAGCACTTGTGAGCAATAAAGCACTGAAGAGAATATATCGAAACATGAGCGTATTATTTAATCCTGTTTTAAATGTTATTGAATTCACAATGCTTCTTTTACCTGTTAAAAATCATTAAACCAGTTGTTTTTACCACCACAAAAAAACAAACATAAATTTTATGGGATAATAGAAGTATTATGGAAAAACCATAATGAAGTTTAAACAGGGTTTTGGTTTAAATTGCATTAGCTGATTTTTAAAATAATGAACTTATGCAGGTAAATGTAGTAGTTTTGTACTATTGCGGGCCTGTTTAAATTGTGTTTATTATAAAATCCTGATGCTTCTTTTAGCACCTAAAATTTAGTGTTTATAGCTTTATTGTTATGAAAAGTAAAATATACTTCACTGTTTTTTAGGCGATAAAAGAAGCATCATAAAAAATTAAAGTTATGTTCTGCAAATAATCAATGCGGTTCCGGTAATAACATTATAATCTTAATCAAAAAAAATGAAAGTAACAACAAGTTTTCTGATAGCGGCTTTTTGGATGCTGTGCAGCGTGTCTTTTGGCCAGCAGAAAGTGGTTTGGGAAATCGGGAAAAGCGACAACAGCAACGCAGATATGGCTTTATCGCCTAAAAACTATACAGACTTTTTAAAAAAAGACTTTGGCTGGGAAGACCGTTACTTTTTAATCGGTTATTCCAACCCTAAAACCGACTGGCCTTATATATTGCCCGGGCCTAAAGATAACTGGGCAGGAACGGGTCAAAACTCCGGTATCCGTTCGCAGGTGTTAAATATTTTGTTCGGCATAAAAGCATTGCCGGCCAATACAAGCTGTAGCCTGATCATTTCCATGTTGGGCTATCACGGCAGCCTGCCGCCTTTATTAAAAGTAGTGCTAAACGGGCAGTCGTTTGAGTTTCAACTCCCAAAAAGGGCAGATGACAAGAGCATTGAGGGCGATTTCTCCCGATCCAATAAATACAAAATTTCTATCCCTGTCAAAAACGGACTTTTACGCAAAGGCGGTAATGAGGTCAATATTACTTCTTTGGATGGCTCCTGGTTGGTGTTTGATCAGGTAAAACTGGAAAGCCCTAACATTATTTCGCTGATCAAACCCGGAAAACTGTTTGTCAGACAGGTAAAACCAGCCAATTACGAAATAAAAACGGAGTCCGGACTGTTTCAGCCGTTACTGGTAAACGTTCAGCATCTTTACGGGAAACCCAGGCTTACCGTTAAATTAGATGGCAAATTGATTTTCAGGGAAATGCCTGATTCGGGGCAGCATGAATTTGAAGTACCGATGCCTGCCGTATCAAAAGCAAAAAAAAGCCAGTATGAAATTTTTAGTGATGGCCAATCCCTGGAAAAAGGCACGGTTGACCGCCGGGCTTGTAAAATAAACACTTTTGCTGATTATGTAGATACCAAACTCGGTTCGGCACATTCCCGCTGGATGATTGCGCCCGGGCCCTGGATGCCTTTTAGCATGGTTAAATTAAGTCCCGACAATCAAAATTCGGGATGGATGGGAGGGTATGACCCCACATTTGAAAGTATCGGTACATTTAGCCATATACACGAGTGGACAATGGCGGGCTTGGGCATTATGCCCACCAGCGGAAATTTAACCACAAATATTGGAGATCAGCGCCAGCCGGGTGGTGGTTATCGTTCGCAAATTGATAAACAAAGCGAAGAAGCACCATTAGGCTGTTATAAAGTGATGCTGAAAAACTTCCACATTAAAGCAGAACTTACCGCAACTAATCGTTGCAGCTTTCAGCGTTACACCTATACTAAATCCGGAGATGCCAGGGTGATGATCGATTTAAAAATCCCTGCCGAATATGATTATAACATAGAAGCGGCAACGTTAAAAAAAGTAAACGATCATCGTATTGAAGGATATAGCAAACAATACACGCGTGATGTATGGGCAGGAGGGGTTAACCAGGAGTACACTATTTATTTTGTAATAGAATTTGACCGCCCGATGAAAAAATTTGGCACCTGGACTAACAATAAAGTATCTGAAAGTGATGCAATTAACGTCCTAAACCCGGAAAAAGCAGGTGCTTATGTTGAGTTTGACAACAAAGAAAATCAGACGGTACAGATCAGGACCGGCATATCGCTTGTCAGTTTAGCAGGTGCGGCAAATAATTTATCCCAGGAAATTACAAAACCTTTTAATTGGGATTTTGACAAGGTTTACAATTCCCAAAAAGAAAACTGGAACAATTTATTAGGCCGGCTGGAAATAAGCACCAATGACCGTAGGGAAAAAACCCGTTTTTACAGCAATATGTTCAGGGCGTTGGCCAGCCGTAATACCTGGAGTGATGTTGACGGGCACTGGGTAGATGCTTCAAAACAAATCCGGCAGTTAAAAAACCCGGACGAGCTGGCAATGGGTTGCGATGCCTTTTGGAATACCTTTTGGAACCTGAACCAGTTTTGGAACCTGGCAACACCGGAATGGTCTTCCAAATGGGTAAAGTCCCAATTGGCCATGTACAATGCTGATGGCTGGCTGGCAAAAGGCCCTGCCGGGATGAATTATGTCCCTGTAATGGTAGCAGAGCATGAAATACCACTGATTGTAAGCGCGTATCAGATGGGGATAAGGGATTTTGATGCCCAAAAAGCTTTCGAAGCCGTTTATAAAATGCAAACTACACCGGCGCAAAAAGTTGGAAAAGCAGGTTTTGCCGGAAATGAAGACCTCAACGCTTATTTAAAATACAAATATGTGCCGTATGATTTGGGCCGTTTTTCTAATACACTGGAATATGCTTATGATGATTGGACGGTTTCGCAGTTTGCAAAATCACTTGGGAAGAACCAGCCTTATCAGGAATTTAGCGATCGCTCAAACTATTGGAAAAATGTTATAGATAAAGAATCAGGTTATGCACGGTTGAAAAAATCCGATGGCAGTTGGTTTCCAAACTTTGATCCGTTTAAATCTGGTGCAAATAAACATTATGTAGAGGGAAATGCCTGGCAGTTAACGTATTACGTCCCACAAAACATACCGGGGCTGGTTGAGGCAGTAGGGGCAGAAAGATTTGCAGACCGGCTTGAATGGGGCTTTGCCGCAAGCTATAAATGGAGGTTTAACGCTCCTGAAGACAATTACTGGGATTATCCGGTTATGCAGGGGAACGAGCAAACGATGCATTTGCCTTATTTGTTCAACTGGATAAAAAAACCCTGGCTTACCCAAAAATGGAGCCGTGCAATTATTGACCGCTATTATGGTTACGGCGTTGCCAATGCTTACCTCGGTGATGAGGACCAGGGGCAAATGAGTGCCTGGTTTATCATGAGTGCCTTAGGCCTTTTCCAAACAGATGGCGGAGCTAATGTACATCCGATTTATGAAATCGGAAGCCCGTTATTTTCTAAAGTTATTGTTCATTTAGATCATTTATACGGCCGCGGGAAAAGCTTTACAATCAAAGCCGGGAATGTGTCCAGAAGTAATAAATATATCCAGCACGCCATTTTGAACGGAAAAGAATTGAAATCTTTTTGGTTTCCTGCCGAAGAACTCCTTAAAGGCGGTGATTTGGTTTTGGAGATGGGGGCACAACCAAACAAAAATTGGGGTACAGCCACACTTCCCCCAGTTGAAAAATAAAATTTAAACGGGTTTTTAAACCCGTTTAAATTTGTGTCCCGAAAAAATCCGGATGCTTCTTTTACCACTATAAAATTGGTGGCTTGTATCATCTGCCAGCAAAAAGCAAATTTATAATTCAGCAATTTTTAGGTGATAAAAGAAGCATTATGAATAATCCGGACAAAATTAAAACAGGCTAAATTTTAAAAGATCACAAAAAAATGCTCAAAGTCATTGTTTTTTAGGTGATAAAAGAAGCATCTTGTTTTTTTAAAATTAACAATATGTCAAAAATGCTTCAACCCAAATTTAGAGCCTGTTTAAATTTTATCCGATTTATTTTGTATGCTTCTTTTACCCTATAAAAAACGGAAATTCCCATGCTTCTTTTATAGGCATAAAATTGGAAAAGTAAGATTTAATGTTATAAAAGAAGTATTGTCAGCTTATCAATAAAAATTAAACAGGCTCTTAAACAACTTCTGAAAGTGTTGAGGTTGTAAAATGTATTCGCTTATAATTTCCCAATCATCAAAAAAAATTGTGTTAAGTCAGTTTAGGGTTTTTAACATATTCGGCCCAAAGTTCATCCAGGTCTTTTCCGGTTTCGTGTTTCCAGATGTTGTTTGTGTAAGTATGATCACGAAGGCTTTTATCTACCGTTTTGATGATCCCAGGCTTTACTTTCGCTTCCATCCAGGTAAAAAACCTTGCTGTGATGCGGTAGCTGTTTTTATAACTTTGTCCCGGTTTTAGTTCAGGCAGCGTCCATCGGGCACCGGCATTATCCACCCCGAACGTAGAACGTGCATAATCGGCAATGCCTTCTGTCAGCCATCCGGGGCCAACGGTGTTGCCATAATTTTGTACAATGTGCATTACTTCGTGGGTAACTACGTCAATATCTTCCGGATGCTTTATCATCCACATCGAACTGATCACAACTTTGTCATTAGCCGTTTCAGCAACACCTTTATAAGCGGTATCTACAAAAAAAGTAACCTTTTTTGCCGTATTCGGATTATATTCTTTGGCCAGTTCGGGGTAAACGGTAAAAAATGTCTCGATCAGCCGCTTTTTCAACTTTGGGTCAAGGGCGGCAAAATTACTTTCAAAAGTAAGGGTATAACCTTTTTTGCTGACAACATCCTGCGCTTTTGAAACAGAATTGTTAAATATTATTGCCAATAAAAGGATGATAAAAATACTATGTTTTTTCATGTTTTGAAGTGAACCAACTGTTACCTATTTATGCTGTTTTTATAGCAAAAATTAACTTCATCAGCCGGTTTATTTTTCGTTTGTTAATGAATACGGGTAATCTTTAGGTTCAGAGCCACGGGTTTTGTTGGGTACTGAACTCATGTTAAAGTTCAACACCGCCCCTTTAACGAGGTCATTATGATTGATCCAGCTTGCGGAATATGGCTTCCCGTTTAAAGTTAAGGATTGTATATAAAAGTTTTGTGCGCTGTTGTTCGCCGCGTTGATTGTTACCTGTTTACCATTTTCTAAATTTATGGTCAGCTTTTTAAATAATGGTGCCCCCAGCACATACTGGTTTGTTGCAGGGCAAACCGGGTAAAAACCCATTGCAGAAAACACATACCAGGCAGATGTTTGCCCGTTATCTTCATCGCCGCAATAACCGTCCGGCGTTGCTTTATAAAGCCTGTCCATAACCTGCCTTACCCAATATTGGGTTTTATAAGGCACACCCGCGTAGTCATACAGATAAGTCATGTGCTGTATAGGCTGGTTCCCATGCGCGTACTGGCCCATGTTCATGATTTGCATTTCGCGCATTTCATGTATTACGCCACCGCGGAAACGGGTACTCGAAAAAACCGGCGGGGCAGAAAATACAGAATCAAGTTTTGTTATAAATTTTTGCTTGCCTCCCATTAAATTTATCAAACCCTGTATGTCATGGAACACAGACCAGGTATAATGCCAACTGTTGCCTTCTATAAAAGAACCGCCCCACCTGTATGGATCAAAAGGGGTTTCAAAGCTTCCGTCTTTGTTTTTGCCACGCATAAAATCAATCGAGGGATCAAATACATTTTTATAGTTCATGCTGCGCTTTTTGTACAACGCTATTTCGGCAGCGGGTTTATTTAAAGCTTTGGCAAGCTGATATATCGCAAAATCGTCATAAGCGTATTCTAATGTCCGGGCTACTCCTTCGCCTATACGCACATCATGCGGTACATAGCCTAAGGAATTGTAATATTCTACACCACGGCGTCCTGTGGCATTTGGGCCTTCATTGTTTGCACCATGTATAACTGCTTCATATAGTTTTTGTATATCATAACCTCTTCCGCCTTTTATATAAGCATCAGAAACAACCGAGGCCGAATTGTTCCCAAGCATAATGTTGGCATAACCCGGGCTGGACCATTCAGGCAGCCAGCCGCCTTCTTTATAATCATTGATCAACCCTTCCTGCATTTCTTTGTTTATAGAAGGATAAACGAGGTTTAAAAAAGGGTATAACGCCCTGAAAGTATCCCAAAAGCCTGTACCGGCAAACATATAACCCGGCTTAACATCGCCAGTATATGGACTCCAGTGCACAATTTTATTCTGGCTGTCAATTTCATAAAGCTTGTTCGGGAAAAACAGCATCCGGTAAAGGCAGGAGTAAAAAGTCCGGGTTTGATCAACCGTTCCCCCTTCAGCCTTTAGCCTGCCGAGGGTTTTGTTCCATACTGCTTTTGCTTTATCTTTTACAACATCAAAGCTGTCATTTCCCTGTTCGCGCTTTAAATTAAGCTCTGCCTGTTCCTCACTGATAAATGATGATGCAACTTTTAAATGCACTTTCTCTTTATCGCCGGTTTTAAATCCTATGACCGCTAAAACATGATCCGCAGTTAATTTGTTGCCATTGATTGCAACCGTATCATTATACACGCGGGTAAAGGTTATCGGCTTATCAACATAAATTACAAAAAAGTTTTTGAAATTTTTTAACGGTCCACGGGCGTATTTTGTAGAATATCCAACGATTTTACGTTCTCCGGGAATAATTTTAATATATGACCCTTTATCAAAAGCATCGATCACAACTGAAGAACTGTCATTTTTAGGATAAGTAAACCTAAACTGGGCAGAACGTTCTGTTGGGGTAATTTCGGCAGTTACATTATGATCTGCCAAAAAAACACTGTAATAATACGGTTTGGCAATCTCTGCTTTGTGTGAAAACCAACTGGCACGGCTTTTCAAACTTGCGAGCACTTTCCCGGTTACAGGCATGATAGAAAACTGTCCGTAATCGTTCATCCAGGGCGAAGGCTGGTGGGTTTGTTTAAAACCGTTTATCTTATCGGCCGAATAAGTGTAAAGCCATCCATCGCCCATGCGGCCGGTTTGCGGCGACCAAAAGTTCATGCCCCATGGCAAAGCAATAGCAGGGTAGGTGTTGCCGTTAGAAAGTTCGTATTTTGAATCAGATCCCGTCAAAGGGTTTACCCATTCAACAGGGTCTGTTATTACTGAAGTGTTTTGGGCAGAGGCAACAAAACTTCCGAGAAACAATGTCAGCAATAAGCTGGATTTCTTTATGTTATTGAACAACATAGTTTGATAGTATATAAATGGTGTAGTTATCTTGTTTTGTTTGTTTGAAGAGGAAGAGTGTGTTGATAGTCAGATAGTTTCGCTAAATCCCGCCTGATTAAAACTGCCTTTGGGCACAAGTTTGGTTTAAGCATTCTATATCAAACTAAGTTGTATTTTTTGAAAGTATCGTTGTTGTCAAAAGTTAAACTTAAATTGTCTGTCGCCAGATCCATCTATTTTGCAGCCATTTGGCTGACAATGGTTTGCTGTTTTTGTAAGTGTTATGTTGATTTTTAAAGATCAGAACATAAGGATATACTTAAAATTAATTTTTCAAATTCTATTCAAAAAATTGTATGCTTCTTTTACCACCTAAAATCTGGCGGGTTTTATTTAATTCTTTTATACACAATAATTTTGTAAACAAAATTTGATGGCATAAAAGAAGCATTGTAAAGAATAAATCATGTATGTTTCTTCCTTTGTTTTTAACAAGAAACAGGAAAGCTTTTTTTAAAAGCCAATGCTTCTTTTATCAGCCTGAATTTATACCGATAAAAGAAGCATCGTTTTTGGTCAAGGTTTTCCTCTTCAGCGTAAAATCAAAGTAAAGAAAGAGCTTCGGCTTAAGTTATACTTTAGCTACTTCCGGTGCATTGATTTCATCCAAACGCATTGGCACTAATTTTTTGGTTTTGAGGAAGGTGGTCAGCACAACAATCAGCGTCATCGTTCCGCCAAAAATAACGGAGGTAACCGTGCCCATTAATCTTGCGGTAACACCGGATTCAAACGCCCCGATTTCGTTGGATGAACCGATAAACATAGAATTAACGGCCGAAACCCTACCGCGCATTTTATCCGGCGTGAGCAATTGCATGATGGTAGAACGGATTAAAACGCTGATACTGTCAAACGCGCCCAAAGTAAACAGGAAAAAAAGCGACAAATAAAAGTTTTTGGACAATCCGAAGCAAATGATAGAAACCCCAAAACCAATTACGGCAATCAGCAGGTTTCTCCAGGGCTTTCCCATTGGCGAAAACCGCGTCATGGCCAGCATGGTCAACACCGCACCAACAGAATCTGCGGCGCGCATCAACCCGAAACCTTCTGCGCCTACCTTTAAAATATCGTTTGCAAAAATCGGCAGTAAAGCCACGGCCCCGCCAAAAAACACGGAGAATAAATCCAAACTTAAAGCACCCAGAAGCATCCGGTTTCCGAACACAAAATTGATTCCTTCAGATAAACTTTTGTAAATGCTTTCTTTGGGTACAAATTCTGCTTCATGTTTGTTTAATGTGAGGATTGCAACGATGGCCGTGGTGATAAAAACAACAACCAGCGTAAACGTAACAGAAATCCCCAGTCGGTCAAAAATCAAACCGCCGGCCAGCGGGCCCAAAACCGAGGCCGTTTGATAAGCAGAACTGTTCCAGGTTGAAGAGTTTGGGTACAATTCGCGCGGGATAATCCTTGTCATCACCGAAAAAGCCGTTGGCCCGTAAAAACCGCGTGCCAGGCCGATAAAAAATATCATTACATAAAGTACAAGCACAATGTGGCCGCTGCTTAAATACCGAGTTGCAGCGGGCAGAGTAACCAGCAGCATTACGGCAGAACAAATCCACATCACCGAAAAAATGAGCAGCAGCAAACTCTTTTTTTCTGATTTATCGGCCACATAACCGCCATACAGCGCAATACCGATAGAAGGGATTGCTTCTGTTAAACCGATCATGCCTAAGGCTAAAGCACTGTGTGTGAGCTGATAAATATGATAACCGATAATTACGGCCTGCATTTGGTAGGCAAACGTGAGGAAAAAGCGCATGGCCATGTATGACCGGAACTCCTTGAAACGGAGTGCTGCAAACGGATCAGATTTTTTTATAAGTTGAGGGTCTTCGTCGGCCACAGATATTAAAATTTAGGTGCTAAAAGAAGCATGATGATTTCCGGATTGTTTTGTTAAAATGACAGGCCATGCTGATCAATCAGGTAAATTAAGGCGGCTATAGCTGCGGCACCCAACTCCAGTTCGCGTTTGTTTACGTTCTCAAAAACATCTTTCGCGGTATGGTGCAGATCAAAATATCGCTGCGAATCCGGCCGAAAACCAATTAAAGTGATATTTGGTACAGTGGCTTTCAAGGGTTCTATATCAGTTCCGGCACCGCCTTTTACCAAGCGGTCAACTTCATAAGGCTCCAGCAAAGGTTGCCAATTTTTGTTTATCCCTGATAAAAATGCCGGTTTTACATCACTAAAAGAAAAACCGCGCGGCGTAAACCCGCCTTCGTCTGATTCGATCGCGGCCAAATGTTTTTCGTTGTTTTTTTGGGCGAGTTCTGCATATTTCAAACCGCCTTTGTGTCCATTTTCCTCATTCATAAACATTACCGTGCGGATACTATGTTTAGGGCGATAATTTAAAGCTTTAAAAATCCGCAGCACTTCTACCGATTGCATTACGCCGGTGCCATCATCATGTGCGCCTTCAGCCAAATCCCAGGAATCCAGATGGCCGCCAACGGTAATAAATTCATTAGGGCTTTCCGTGCCTTTCAGTTCCCCTACAACATTATAGGAAAGTACATCCGGCAAAGTCTGGCAGTTTTGCTTGAGGTAAAACTTAACAGCTTTTTGCTGCTTCAACAGCGCACTTAATTGGTTTGCCCCTTTGGTTGAAATAGCCGCTGCCGGGATTTTGCTGCCGCCTTCATCATATTGTGTGGCACCGGTATGCGGATAGTCATCAATAACTTCTGTCATCGAACGCACAATTGCACCAACAGCACCATATTTTGCCGCTTCTGCCGGGCCGCGGAAACGCTGATCGCTTGCTGTGCCATAAGCTGCGCCGGTTTCGATAAAACGCGGATCAAACGGACGGTTGTAAAAAACGATTTTACCTTTAATGGCTGCTTCGCCCAAAGTTTTCAATTCCTGTAACCCTTGTACTTCAATCACTTCGGCCGTTAAACCGTTTTTTGCCGTAGCAACTGATCCGCCTAAAGCTACAACCGAAACAGGAATTTGCCGCTTGCCGGATACTATTTTTGCCTGTTCTTTTTCGCCCCGAACCCAATGTGGCACCATTACTTCCTGCAAAAAAACACGGTCAAAACCATATTGCTCCATCAGTTTTTTTGTCCAGTTGACCGCTTTTTGCGCATTTGCAGAACCGCTTAATCTTGGGCCGATTTTTTTGCACAGATATTCTAAATTTTGGTAAGGTTTTCCGTTTACCAAAGCTTCGTCATAAATTTTCCGAAGATATAAAGAATCCTGATTTTGAGCAGATGCGGCCAATGAACCGCAAAATAAAATGGAAAGTAAAAATTTTAACTTCATAAAAACAGCTTTAACAGCAAAATAGAAATTTGCCGGGTTTTTTGCAATAGATCAGGAAATTTTATTCCAGCTTAAACCTTCGTTTTTTTGCTGGAAATGTTGGTTTAAAATCTGGTTTTTCAGTAATTCCAACTGCGGGTCAGTTTTGAAGATTTCTTCCACGTCCATCCGAGCCAAATGCAGCACAGCCTGATCTTCGGTCAGACTGGCAATTTTCAGGTCGAGAACGCCGCTTTGCTGTTTGCCTTCAATGTTTCCGGGCCCGCGCAACTGTAAATCTATTTCAGCAATCCGGAAGCCGTCATTGGTTTGCACCATTGTGTCCAGCCGGATTTTCCCTTCTTTGGATAATTTCTGGTTGCTCATCAAAATACAAAACGATTGCGCTGCGCCCCGACCAACCCGGCCGCGCAACTGGTGCAACTGCGAAAGCCCGAAACGTTCCGCATTTTCAATAACCATTACAGAAGCGTTTGGCACATTTACCCCAACTTCAATTACCGTGGTTGCAACCATAATCTGGGTTTCGCCTTTGATAAACCGCTCCATTTCAAAAGCTTTGTCTGCAGCAGAAAGTTGCCCGTGAACGATGCTGATGCGATAATCCGGCAGCGGAAATTCCCTCGACATTACTTCTATCCCATCACTTAGGTTTTTCAAATCCAGCTTCTCGCTTTCTTTAATCAGCGGATAAACCACATAAACCTGGCGCCCTTTCGCAATTTCCTGTTTCATAAAACCAAACATGCGCAGGCGGCTGTTCTCATAAAAGTGCTTTGTTTCGATGGGTTTTCGTCCGGCCGGCAGTTCGTCAATCACCGAAACGTCCAGATCGCCGTATAAAGTCATGGCCAATGTCCGCGGGATTGGTGTGGCCGTCATCACCAGAATATGCGGCGGGATGCTGTTTTTACGCCATAATTTTGCGCGTTGCTCAACACCAAAACGATGCTGCTCGTCAATCACCACAAAGCCCAAGTTTTTAAATTGTACTTTATCTTCGATCAAAGCGTGCGTACCGATCAGGATTTGCAGTTTTCCGCTTTCCAGATCGGCATGAATCACATTTCGGTTTTTCTTAGAGGTTGAACCAGTTAATAAAGCAAATTTCACAAAGTCTTCGCCCAAAAGCTGTTTTACCGATTGAAAATGCTGATTGGCCAGGATTTCGGTAGGTGCCATCATGCAAGTCTGGAAACCGTTGTCAATGGCCAGCAAAATGCTCATCAAAGCAACCACGGTTTTGCCGCTGCCCACATCGCCTTGCAGCAAACGGTTCATCTGGATGCCTTTTTGCGTATCCAGCCGGATTTCTTTTACTGTTCTTTTTTGAGCCGAAGTGAGCGGAAACGGCAACTTTTCAGTATAAAACCCATTGAAATAAGCACCTACTTTATCAAAAGTATTGCCTTTAAATTTTTGCTCCCGAAATAATTTGTTTTTAAGCAGTTTGATCTGAAGAAAGAAAAACTCTTCAAATTTCAACCGTTTGGATGCTTCTTTTAGCTGTTCAAAATGGTCAGGAAAATGAATTTGCTGGTACGCTTTTGCCCGGTTGATCAAATGATGTTTTGCAAGCAGATATTCCGGCAGGTTTTCGGAAATTGTGCGCCCGTATTGTTCCAGCAAAGCCAGAACCAGTTTTTGGATCCCTTTAGAATCAAGCAAAAATTTTTTAAGTTTTTCAGTAGATGTGTATGCTGGTTGCAAAGCCAGGCTGCCTTTATTTTCAGCAGGTTTAGAGTTGTAAAGTTCGGTTTCCGGATGCGCAATTTGGGGTTTGTTGTTGAAAAAACCCGGTTTACCGAAAAAAACATAAGCCTTTCCAACGATCAGGTTTTGTTCAATGCGTGTAATCCCCTGAAACCAGACTAATTCTATCGGCCCGGTTTCATCCTGCGCAACCGCAACCAAACGTTTGGCCGCTTTTTCGCCAACAATTTCTTTATGCGTTAACCGCGCCAAAACCTGCACGTATGGCAAATCCGGTAATACTTCTTTTACCTTATAAAAACGGGTGCGGTCAATATATTTATACGGAAAATGCTGCAGCAAATCGCCGTAATTAGCAATACCGAGTTCTTTTTTCAAGGCATCGGCCCTTGCTGTGCCAACACCTTTTAAATACTCAACCGGCGTTTTAAAAAATTCGTCCAAACAAAAATCAGTTTATAACAAGCCTAAATTTATGCCGGTAAAAACAGCATCAGCGGTTTATGCTTTGATGGCAATGGCAGAGATTTCTACATTCATGTTTTTTGGCAATACAGAAACCTCTACGGTTTCGCGTGCCGGAAAATCTTTGAAAAAATAAGAACCATAAATTTCGTTTACCAAAGCAAAGTTGTTCATGTCTGATAAAAAGATCGTGGTTTTAACAATGTGATCAAAAGTTAAACCGGCTTCGGCCAATATTGCTTTCAGGTTTTTTAAAACGGTGTGCGTTTCGATGGCAATATCATCTGTAATCAAATTACCGCTTTTGGCATCAATGGCAATCTGCCCGGAAATAAACAGGAAACCACCTGCGGCAACGGCCTGATTGTATGGGCCGATTGGCTGCGGTGCTTCTTTTGTATTGATAATTTCTTTCATTTTTTTAGGATAAACCAGTCAATTAGTTTCCAGATAATCCCCAGTAAAAACATCACAATTGCTGTTTTATTGATGAAATGCATCGCACGGATATTAAAATTATCCGGCCGGTTTTTATCTTTTTTTCTGAAAAAATACATGGTACAAATATAAAAAAAGGGGTTCAGAATAATCTGAACCCCTTGTATATGAATTAAATTTATTAATTACATACCAGCTTTTAACTCAACACGACGGTTTAATACACGTCCTTGTTCGGTTGAATTATCAGCCACCGGATTGGTTTCTCCGTAAGCTTTAACAGTCAAGCGTTTTGCATCAACACCAGAGTTGACCAGGTAAGTTTTAACTGAGTTTGCCCTGTCTTTAGATAAACGCATATTATGTGCAGCAGAACCTTCTGATGAAGCATAGCCATCTAATTCAAATGTCTTAGCAGTATTGCTTCTCAAATCAGCAGATAATTTATCTAATGTTGGGTAAGCAGAAGTTCTCAATACAGAACTGTCAAACTCAAACTGAATGTTGGAGTATGTACCGGTAGCCATTGTAGTATCCGGTTTAGGGAACTTGATTTCGCAACCAGAACCATCAACAACAGTACCAGCAGGAGTACCAGGGCATTTGTCAAATTGATCAGAAACACCATCACCGTCAGAATCTTTTTTCAGATCGTCAACTGATTTCTCTACATTAGATACACGGCCTTTTAAGGCTTCAACTTCTTCACGCAAAGATGGGTCTTTCAACTCATCATACATTAAAGCAAGCGGGTTTACCCAATCCAAATTCGGTTTTGATGATTTGCCTAAAGTAAATTCTAAACCGCCATAACCGTATGAAAATTTATCTTTTGTTGGATAGTTAACATTAGCACCGTCAAAGTTGTCTCCGTCAACAAAGTTGGCTGTATAACCTAAGTTCAATGCTACAACTTCAGATAGTTTGAATTTTACGCCAACACCAACCGGGATAACCAATTCGTGAACGTATTTTTTATCGCGAGTAGAACCAGCATGATCTTTAAAATCAACTACCTGGCCACTGGCTAAAGTTACTTTTGGTGCATAAGCAGCATAACCACCACCGGCAGTTACAAAGAAATTAACCGAATTTTTTCTGCGGATAAAATCTACAGTTGCAACGTTAACCACACCCATTAAATTTGCGTAATAAGCTAAATCAGTTTTAAAAGACTGAAAACCATTTTTTACGCCGTTAACAGCACCTGATCTGTTTCTGCTATTGTCTCCAGATACAGTACCACGCATTACATTTAATTGTAAACCGAAAGCATGGCCTAACTGCTCTCTGAATGAGATACCATAACCCAACTCGTAGTTGCTTTTGGTAAAATCATTGACCCCAAAAGGGATATTAGGTGCTAAAACGCCGGCATTTGCTCCAATGCTGAATGTTTTGTACTGCCCCCTGCCACCAAATACCTTGGCTGACCCCGGAGCAACAGTTGTAGTCGAATCTGTTGAGGTTTGTGCATGGGCGGCAACAACACTCATCAGGGAAGCTATCGACAGGACAACCGTTTTCTTTAAGGTAGAATAATTCATAGTTTTAAGATTAACGATTTTAATTGTGATTTTTTTTTCAAAAATAGTTATTATGTTTGGTTCGCTCTACCAAACTTTGTTCCATTTTTATATTTTATTTTCCTGTGTAAACATATAAATTTTTAACATCAAATATAAATTATTGTTTTTCAATGAAATATACTCAGATAGCTAACGAATTGTTTTGTACGAACAGGATCAATTTTTGTTCAAAATTAAAACCATATTCTTTAGTTTTGATTAATTCCAACGATGAATTTCCCCGAAGCGGCGATCAAAACCATGTTTTTAAGCAAAATGCCGATCTGTTTTATCTGAGTGGAATTGACCAGGAACAAACAATTTTATTGTTATTTCCGGATTGCCCGAACCCATTATACCGGGAAGTTCTGTTTTTGAGACAAACTAACGAACAAATTGCTGTTTGGGAAGGACATAAATATACAAGGGAAGAAGCCGGCAAAGCTTCCGGTATCAAAAAAATTTACTGGTTGCAGGAATTTGATGCGATCTTGTCATCAGTAATATTTTACGCAGAAAACATCTACCTCAACACTAACGAAAATGACCGTTACGCACATTCCGTTTCTTACCGAGATCTTCGTTTCATCCAGCAGTTAAAAGAAAAATACCCGCTGCATCAGTATTTTCGTGCTGCACCAATTTTCCGGGGCTTGCGCGCTATAAAATCTTCTGTAGAAATAGAATTGATCAGTAAAGCATGCCAGCTAACCAACGATGCTTTTTTTAGGGTACTAAAATTTGTGAAGCCCGGCGTTGGCGAATATGAGATTGAAGCCGAAATTATCCACGAATTTATCCGCCAGCGCGGAACAGGCCATGCCTATAACCCGATTATTGCATCAGGCAATAATGCCAACATCCTGCATTACAACGACAACAGCCAGATTTGCCGAAATGGTGATGTGATTTTGATGGATTTTGGGGCCGAATATGCCAATTATAATGCGGATATGACGCGCTCTATCCCGGTGAACGGCCGTTTTACAACGCGGCAAAAAGCGGTTTATAATTCAGTTTTGAGGGTAATGAAAGAATCGATCCAACTGCTAAAATCTGGTGTGATTTGGAATGCTTACCATGAAGAAGTTGGCAAAATCATGACTTCGGAACTGATGGGTTTGGGTTTGCTGGATAAACACGATGTTGCGCATCAAAACCCAGACATGCCGCTGTACAAGCAGTATTTTATGCACGGCAATTCGCATCATCTGGGTTTGGATGTACATGATTTTGCCGGAAGATATACGCCTTTTGCCGCCGGAAACGTGCTGACCGTAGAACCAGGTATCTATATTCCCGCCGAAGGTTTGGGCATCCGCTTGGAAAACAATATTCTGATCACCGAAAATGGAACGATAGATTTGATGGCGGATATACCTTTGGAAGCAGAGCATATTGAAGAGTTGATGAATGCTTAATTTATAGGGATAAAAGAAGCATTGTAATTAATTCAAAATCATAGTTGTAATAGATTATAAGCTATAAAGCAGTATAATATTACAGAAATAAGCTGAGATATTGTTTGCGATCAAATGCTCAATTGCTAAAGTAAACATTTCATACCCTTATTTTCTTAATTTTACCGGCTGAATATTTTGAATGAAAACCTACTTCCGCCTGCTATCTTTTGCCAAGCCGATCGAAAAATTTGCTATTCCATATATTATCGCCACTGTTTTTTCTGTTGTTTTCAACACGCTGAACCTGGCATTGCTGGTGCCTTTGCTCAACACATTTTTTTTAAACAAAGGCACAAAACCGATTACCGCCAAGCCAGCGCATTTTTTGTCCTTAGATACTTTTAATTATTACGCCCATCAGGCAAACGTACATTATGGCATCGACGGTGCTTTAAAGTTTGTTTGCGTGATGATTGTGGTTTCCGTTTTCCTAAGTAACATTTTTCGTTATCTGTCACAGCGGATCATGGAAAACCTGCGCATACATACTTTGCTAAATTTGCGAAAAGCGGTTTTTAACAATGTGATGGACCTGCATCTCGGCTATTTCAACAATGAACGGAAAGGCGATATCATTTCTAAAGTTGCTTCTGATGTGCAGGTTGTGCAATTTTCCGTCACCGGCACGTTGCAGGTTGTTTTTAAAGAACCGTTTCAACTGATCGCCTATATCGCTTACCTGTTTTTTGTGTCCTTACGGCTTACCTTTTTTGCTTTATTGGTGATTCCTGTTTCCGCTTTTATCATTTCAAAAATCGTAAAAAGCCTGAAACAGCAGGCAACAGCGTCGCAACAATCTTACGGCATAATGATCAGTTATTTGGACGAAGCGTTGTCCGGCATCAAGATTATCAAGGCTTTTAACGCGGCCGGTTTTATCAAAAACAAATTTGGCGAAGAGAACAACCGTTATTCCGATATTACACGTTCGATGGCGAGAAGGCAGCAATTGGCGTCGCCGGTTTCAGAGTTTCTGGGCGTTTCTATGGTTGCCGGGATTGTTTTGTATGGCGGTTCGCTCATCATTTCCAATAATTCCTCGCTGAGTGCCGCGGAGTTTATTTCTTATATCGCCGTTTTTTCACAAGTGATGCGGCCTGCAAAAGCGATTTCCGATGCTTTTAGCAACATACATTCGGGTATTTCGGCCGGCGAACGCGTGCTGGAACTGATCGATGAAAAACCAAAAATCAATGATGCGCCTGATGCTGTTTTTATCGATGCTTTTTCTGATTCGGTCCGTTTGGAAAATGTTTCTTTCGCTTACAACGAAAAAGAGGTGCTAAAAGAAGTATCGCTTACCATCCCAAAAGGAAAAAACATCGCATTGGTGGGTCCTTCCGGCGGCGGAAAATCAACTTTGATGGATTTGCTGCCAAGGTTTATCGAACCAAAAAGTGGTAAGATTTTGATCGATGGAAAAGACATCCAGCATATCCAAACTGATTCGCTGCGTGCTTTAATGGGTTTTGTGAACCAGGAATCCGTTTTATTTAACGATAGCATTTTCAACAATATCGCTTTTGGCAAACCAAACGCTACGCAAGCCGAAGTGGAAACCGCCGCTAAAATTGCCAATGCGCATGAATTTATCCTGAACACGGAAAACGGTTATCAAACCAATATCGGCGACCGCGGTTCCAAACTTTCCGGCGGACAAAAACAGCGCATCAGCATCGCACGCGCCGTTTTGAGTAATCCGCCGATTATGTTGCTGGACGAAGCGACTTCTGCGCTGGATACCGAATCCGAAAAATTAGTGCAAGACGCTTTAAACAACCTCACCAAAAACCGCACTTCGCTCATTATTGCGCACCGGCTCACGACTATTCAAAATGCAGATGAAATTGTGGTTTTAGACAATGGAAAAATTGCAGAACAAGGCAGCCATCAGCAATTGATGGCCAAAAACGGCATTTACAAAAGGTTGATTGATATGCAAACGTTTGTTGATTAAGCTACGCCTGTTTAAATTTATACAAAAAAGAATACCAATGCTTCTTTTACCCTATAAAAATTGGTGTTTGCATCAATTTAAACAAACAAAATACTTACCATTTTTTAGGTGATAAAAGAAGTATCTAAAAATAGATCAAGCAAATCTAAGCAAACCTTAAAAGTTTATTCTGGTTAGAATCGGACAAAGAGTTATAGCAAATGTTTGTTTCCACACAGTTGTTTATATAGTTGCAATAATCCTAAATTACAATGATAGAAGTATCTGTTATTATCCCAAATTATAATCATGCCCAGTTTTTAAGACAAAGGATAGATACTGTACTGAACCAAACTTTTCAAGATTTCGAGCTGATTATTTTAGATGATTGTTCTGCAGACAACAGCAAAGAGGTAATAGAACAATACGCCGAAAATCCAAAGATCAGTCATATTATATTTAATAGTGCAAATAGCGGAAGCCCTTTTTTGCAGTGGAAAAAAGGCATTGCCCTTGCCAAAGGAAAGTATGTTTGGATTGCCGAAAGTGATGATTGGTGCGAACCGTCGCTTTTAGAAACCCTTGTTGAAGGTATCAAAAAGGACGATCAATCTGTGATCAGTTATTGCCAGATGTCCTGTATCAACGAGCACAATGATATTATATGGCAGTCTAACCATCGTTGTTTGTCTGAAGTGATAGAAAGTAAAGCCTTTATCCAAGATTACCTGGCTGTAAAGGTGTCTATCTACAATGCAAGTATGGCTATTTTTAAAAGAGAAAAATTCAAGTATGTATCACCAGAATTTACAACATACAAATTTTCCGGCGATCGTCTTTTTTGGATTCAAATTGCAAGGCAAGGCAAAACTCATATCAGTGGAAAAGTGTTGAACTATTTCAGGAAACATGACAAAGATGTAAGTGGTAAGGCGTATAAAAGCGGGTTAAATTTTATAGAAGAACTGCAAATTATCAATTGGATGTACAGGGAAGAATTAATTGATGATGATATCTATAAAAGGGCATTTAAAAAGCAATATAAAGAATATTGGCTGGTAAGAAATTCTATTGACCGTAATAATAAAAATACAATCATTCCTCTGTTTGATCGCCCTCTTTCAAAACAAGCCAATACTATAAATTTTCTGCCTTCGGCAATTTGGAACGCCTACAAAAAGAAAGATAAACAGTAAAAAAACTTGTTATCATTTGTACCATAGTTAAACTCAAAAAAAGAAAAAATAATTGGGAATATACAGACACACCATCAACAACAGGTCTGTAATGTATCTCAATGGTTTTAATCAGGTTTAAACCTGATTAAAAGATAGATAAGTACTGGGTATAAAACCCATTTAACAATTTTATAACTGTTGGCACGATAGAACCGCGTTTTTTTGAAGCTGCCATCATCATTAAAACGCAGACCAATAGCGGTTATTCTAATGTAGGACAGGTTTTGAAATAACAGCCCAAATTGGTAAGATAACCGCAACAGCATTAAATAAAACACGATCAATAAATTTAAACCTGATTTTCTTTTTAACGATTGTATGATATTCGCTATAAATTCTATTATTAATAAACCGACGGTAAATAATAAAACTGACGCAACAGAAATTTTAGGTATTATAGCACTGATCAATAAAACTGTCAGTATTATAAATAAGATTTCGGCCGTATTTAAAAAGTCATAATAAGTATATGCCGGTTTTTTTTTGTAAAGCACACCGCTTCCCCTTCCATACCTAAATGATCTTTTAAAATCTGGCTTGCCCAAACCCCACCATGGATGTGTAACAGCTGCTTGCGGTAAACTAAGGTAGTTTTTAAACTGGTTTTGCTGCCGCACGGTTAAAAAGAAATCTATATCCTCAGCACCTCCATTTTTAGGAAAAATTTTGTCGAAGCGGATAAGGCCCATGGCGGCCCGGTTTACAATCATATTTGCAGTTGCCCCCCATGCAAAGGACGGTCTACGGGCAGCAACGCTAAAAATATCTATCGAACCACTGGCCTGAACCGCCTTATCAAAACTGTTTTCAGGCTCATTAAAGTTTACCAAACCTATAAAACCAATTTCAGTTGAGTGTTTAAGTATTGCATCGCGATAAACACTGAGCAGGTTAGGTTCAATTACAATGTCATCGTCTAAAAATAATATCCAGTCGCTTTTACCTGCGTTGATACCCGCATTACGAGTTGATGCTGCGCCAATGTTTTGTTCATTAACGATCAAAAAGATAACTTCATTATCAACTACGGATAGAATATTCGGAGGGATTGTAACATTTGGATTATCAATTACTAAATAAAACTTTACGACAGCGTTGTCGGGCACATTTAATTGAAGTATCGGCAATAAATATTGCTCATCAACACGATAAGAAGGAATAACAACATCAATACTTACAGAGATCAACAGTAATAAATTTTAAAAGATGAATTTGTATTATTTTATAACGATCACGGAAACTAAATAATATTTTTGGATAATGAAGCTAAATCTAAGTTTTTCTGGCTTAACAGGTATAAAACCATAAGCTGCTACTTTATACCGCCATAATCATATCGCGGCTGTTTTTTAAACTTCTTGATAACCGCTGCTACAGTAAGTAAGCTTCTCTGCTATTGTCCGGCGATAGATCAACTCGTTAGGTAAAAAGTTTTCGCGATGATGTATTGGATGAAAGATATGGTAACTGATGGCGGCCATTTTTAAGCGTTTTTTCAGGATACCAGCGTTTATTAGTCGGGCGGCAAACTCGTAATCTTCCCAGCCCCAGCCTTCAAAATCATTATAATAACCATTCACCCGGATATAATCATCACGCCAGAAAGCCAGGTTACATGCTTTTATATTCCATGAACTTTGCGGATCAGGATTGAAGAATACAGACAATAAAGGTAATCGGATAGCATTAAACCTGCCTGATAAGCCTTTAGACAGCGAATGAAAGTTGATTTGTCCGGTTTTTAATATCTCTTGGGTTTTGGCCTCGGTAAGCATCGCACGGCTGCCTTGTACAAAATATCCATTGCGTGCCGCTTGTTCATGATCAGAAATAAATTTACGATTTACAATAATATCACCATCAATCTCAATGATATAATCTGCTTCTGCTAATTTAACAGCTTTGTTCAATATCAGGCATTTTCTAAACCCTTTGTCCTCCTGCCAGGCATGTTTTAACGGAACAGGAAACAAACTTCGATAATGATCTATCAATGCTTTGGTGTCTGCCCCGGAGCCATCGTCGGCAATTAGTATTTCATCAGGCAAACGGGTTTGTTTTAATAAACTCTGCAGTACCAACCCTAAGGCTTCGGGCCAGTTGTAGGTAGAAATCAGTATTGCTATCGTTAACTTGTCCACGTTCATCTAAATAGGGCCTGTTTAAATTTTGTCCAATTTATTTCCATGCTTCTTTTATCACACAAAAAATAGCAACATGTGGTTTTTGGTTTATTTAAATTGATGCAAACACCAATTTTTGTACGATAAAAGAAGCATTGCCAGTTTTACTTGTATAAATTTGAACAGGCTACTAAAATGCCATTCTATATATTTCCAAACATCCAATAACCACTACTGGCCTACAACCCATTTCATCTTAGTTTTACCGATACCTACCGTCAAAAAGAAGCTTAGTAAATAAACTATTACAAATCGTACAAGTGTTAAAATAATATTGCTGCTTGCATTAAGCAGGGTTGGGTTTATTTTTAAAGGTGTAAAAATTAACGGCAGTACATTGACAATCAATACCTGGTGAATTAAGTATATCCCAAAAGTTGTGTGCCTTGGGTTTAATTTGTTTTGGATAAAATCTATACCTCCTATTTTTAACAAAGCAGCAAACATGCTTAAAGAATAAAGAATATTTGTAAACTTTAATGTATCAAATGAATCTCCTGAACCTAACCGATTTAAGTAAATTCCTTCTACTACGCTTAGAATAAAAAATATTATGTTTATCAGGATCAGCTTGTTCCAAGTTGTTTTATTGATAAAGGCTATTGCTTTTTGAAAATGTTTATTCAGCATTACACCCAACCATAGATAAAATACAAATCCGAACAAAGCAGTAGAATGCTCTGTAGGAACCCAATTTCCATATAAATTTACACTATAAAAAACAGACAACATTCCTAAAAATATGCCAAACCAAATATTGTACAGATACTTCCTAAAAATCAGGAGCAATGCAATGCAAATCAAAAAGTTGGGTATAAACCAATAAGATGTATAAAATAAAATGTGCCCTGTTTCCTCAATCAGATACTTGGGCAAATTATCAGAAGCATCACTGCTGCCAAAGCGTAAAGAAATAATTACCTGGCCAATTATATCTAAAACAAAAAACACACCAACCCAAAATAACCAGGGTTTAACGGTGTTTTTAAACCTGTTTTTTAAATATTGTACGGCAGTGTATTCATTAAATTTATGATTGATCAAAAACCCGCCGATTAAAAAAAACGCAATAGTGGAAAATTTTAAAACCTGCATTACCGCTGTTTCAATTATCGTTTCCGAAAAGCTTGTATATTTTACGCCCCAAAAAACAGAACAGTGTAAAAACACAATGCCAATCATTGAAATACAACGGATCGTATCAACAAAACTATAGTTTATACTCCCGGAAGGCTTTTTAGCATGAACAGATTGATCCATATTTTTTAACTAAACCATTTACAATGCTATAATATATATTCTAACTATGAGAGCCTGTTCAAATTTCATTCAATTTTTTTATATGCTTCTTTTATCACCTGAAAACCCAAACCCTTATCTTTGCCGGTGCTAAAATAATAAAAATGCAGGTTTCCAAACTCGCTCAAAGCCTTCACGGTTCTGAGATTATCAAAATTGCCGGCGAAATCAATGAACTGAAAAAGAAAGGCGAGCAGATTGCCAACTTGACTATTGGCGATTTTGACCCCAATATTTTCCCAATCCCGGATGGTTTGAAGGAACTCATCGTTTCGGCTTATCATCAAAACCAAACCAATTATCCGCCTGCCGATGGTGTTTTGGCTTTGCGGGAAAGTGTTTCCGGTTTTCTGAAATCACGCTTAGGTTTAGATTACGGCACAAACGAAATCATTATTTCCGGCGGTTCGCGGCCACTCATTTACGCTATTTTTCTAACGTTGGTTGATGAAGGTGATAAAGTTATTTTCCCAGCCCCGTCCTGGAACAATAACCATTATTGCGATTTGCTGGAAGCTGATGCCATCATCGTTCCAACCAAACCCGAAAATAATTTTATGCCAACGGCAAAGGAGATTCGTCCGCACGTAAAAGGTGCCGCGATGTTATCGCTTTGTTCTCCCTTAAACCCAACCGGAACCATGTTTTCCAAGGAAGCTTTGGAACAAATCTGCGATTTAGTGATTGAGGAAAACAAAACCCGCGGCGAAGATGAAAAACCGTTGTACATTTTGTACGATCAGATTTATTCGCAGTTGACCTTTGGCGGCCATGAACATTTTAACCCGGTTTCTTTGCGCCCGGAACTGAAAGATTACGTGGTTTTTGTGGATGGTGGTTCCAAATGTTTTGCGGCAACCGGTGTGCGTGTTGGCTGGGGGTTTGGCCCGGCAGCCATCATCAATTACATGAAAGCCGTGATTGGCCACATGGGTGCGTGGTCTCCCAAAGCAGAGCAGGTGGCCATGGCACAATACTTAAAAACGGATGATGTAAACGTTTACCTCGGCAATTTTAAACAGCGCATGAAAACTTCGCTGGATACGTTGTACAAAGGTTTTATCAGCCTGAAAGAAAAAGGTTTTGCCGTAGATGCGATTGAACCGATGGGTGCCATTTACCTCACCTTAAAGGTAGATTATGCCGGTAAAACCACGCCCGAAGGCAAATTATTAGAAACTTCCGCGGACATCAATTTTTACCTCATAAAAGAAGCAAAGGTTGCTTTGGTGCCGTTTTCCGCTTTTGGTACAGATGATAAAGTAAACTGGTTCCGGGCTTCGCTGGGCGCAAGTACGGCACAGGAAATTGAGGGCATGATCCCTAAAATTGAAGCGGCACTTGTTAAATTAAAATAGTCTTCAATTTCTTTTTGTCATCTCGACCAAAGGGAAAAATCCCGCAGCATTCGATGAAGATTTCTCCATTCGGCCGAAATGATGGTACACCAAAATTTACCCGATAAAAGAAGCATTTAGCTCCGCCCAAACCAGCAACCGGTCAAGCCGCTTTACTAATATGTTTTACCAAACTGCGCTTGGCAACCGGCAGCAGTGTTTGTTCCAGCGGGAAATTAATATCGCAGGCAACTTGGTAAACGGCAGGGTTTGGCAGCTGTTTCCGGCTGCTGATCAGGTCTGTTTTGATAGATTCCGGTGTGTGCACAAAACTCAGGCTGTAATTGGCAATATAAGAAGTGTTGATGCCACGGAATTTATCATCTTTTCCCTCAAAAACCGTGATGCCATATTCGTAAACATGCAGGGCTTTTTCATCGCCGTTGCGGATGAACAAATAACCAAAATCCGGCACAAGCGGCAAAACGCCAATAGGGTCAATCAGCAAACGCGTTTCCACAAAATCATAAATTTCTTTGCCTTGCTGCAACGCCGGGTTCATTTTTTCCAACGAAAACGTGATAATCTGCTCAATTTCCTGCATCACGCAATCATCTTTCACTATTTTTTCATACGTTAATTTCAGCGCATCAAAATCAGCTTTTGTCAGCCGCTGCGGAAAATTTTGCTGCATCAGCACTTTGGTGTTTTTAAAATGGAGCAGGTTGTTGTAATGAAAAATCAGGTCGCCCAGGTCCGGATATAGCTGGCTGCTGCGGAAATGTTTGTTGATGTTTTGCAGATAAGCCAGCAATACATACTTTTTATGTTCAAAATCGATCGAACCTTCTATAAACCAATTGATACCTAACGCTTTCATTTGTTGCCCCTTTCAAAATTGAATTTAAATAAAAAATCACACTTTTGTAATGATGACCAAAGGAACCTTGTTTTTAATTCCCGTGCCGCTTGCCGAGGAAACCGGCCTGAAAGCTTTTACGCCTTTTTTGCGCGAAAAGATTAACCAGATCAGCGAATATATTGTGGAGAACGAAAAAACCGCCCGAAAATTTTTAAAAGAAGCCGGTTTAAAAACATCGCAGGCAGATTTAACACTGCACGATTATGGCAAACACCAGCGCGGCGGCAGTTTATCGTATTTTTTTGGCGGGCTGGAAGCCGGAAAAGATGTTGGTTTGATGAGCGAAGCCGGCTGCCCCGGTGTTGCCGATCCCGGTGCGGATTTGGTGGCCGAAGCACATCGCCGCGGCATAAAAGTAGTGCCGCTGGTTGGGCCGAGTGCTATTTTGCTGGCATTGATGGCTTCAGGTTTTGATGGGCAGCGGTTTGCTTTCCACGGTTATCTGCCGATCGATAAAGCCGAACGTTCGCGCAAAATCAAAGAATTGGAATCGCTTTCAGAACGCTATCAGCAAACGCAGATTTTTATGGAAACGCCTTTCCGCAACAATCAGCTTTTGGAAGAAGTGCTGAAAAGCGGACATTTAAAAACGATGTTGTGCATCGCCTGCAACATTACCGCTGAAGATGAAATGATCGCCACCAAAACCATTGCCGATTGGAAAAAGCAGGAACCTGATCTGCACAAAAAGCCAACAATTTTTCTGCTGTACCGTTCCTGATAAATGCTTGCTCCAGAAGGCCATTTTCCGGTTTTGATTGTTGGCGCCGGGCCTTCCGGGCTGATGATGGCCGCGCAACTGTTGCGTTATGGCGTGCAGCCGCTGATCATCGACCGTAAAAAAGGGCCAACAGATCAATCCCGTGCGCTGGCCGTGCAGGCCCGATCTATGGAGATTTACCGGCAAATGGGTTTGGCCGACAGGGCTTTGCAGGAAGGTATCCAGGCAGAAAGTGTTTCTATCCAAAACGATGAAAAAGAACTTGTAAAACTTTCCTTAAAAAACCTCGGTAAAAACAGTACGCTTTTTCCGTTTGTGCATCTTTTAGAGCAAAGCAAAAACGAGCGTTTGCTGCTGGGTTTCCTCACCCAAAAATGTTGCCCGGTTTACTGGGACACTGCTTTGGAGGAAGTAATCCAGGAAGAAAATCAAATCAAAGCACACCTAAAAAGTACCGGTAAAAACAGCATCGTTTCTGCCAATTGGCTGATTGGGGCAGATGGCGCGCACAGTGCGGTAAGGCAGTTTTTGCAAATTGATTTTAAAGGAGATGCGTATGCCAATAAGTTTATGCTGGCCGATGTGGAATTTGAACAGGTTTTTGCAGAGCATCAAATAGTGTTAAAACTGGGCAATGCTTCTTTTACCGGTATTTTTCCGATGAAAGGAAACCGTTTTCGGGTGATTGCCACGTTGCCATCTGATTTAAAAAATCGACAGAATATTGATTTTGAGGAAGTTGAAGCTGATTTTGCGAAAATGCTCCCGCAAAACCTCTGTATAAAAAATTGCAATGCGTTTTCGGTTTACAAGCTGCACCATCGCATGGCCGAAAAATTCAGGTATAAAAACAGCTTTTTAATTGGTGATGCGGCGCATATCCACTCGCCGGCCGGAGGGCAGGGCATGAACACCGGTTTGCAGGATGCGTATAACCTGGCCTGGAAGCTGGCAGGCGTGATCAATCAAAATTATCAGCCTCAGATTTTAGAAAGTTATGCGGAAGAACGGATGCCTGTTGCTCGGAAACTGCTGCGGACGACTGATCGGGCTTTTAATTTTATCAACTCCAAAAACCTGGTCAGCCGGGTTCTTAAACAGCTGATTTTACCGCCCTTTTTGCGTTTTTTCCGGAAGCAGGAAAACTTGCGGGAATTTGGTTTTGAAACGATTTCAGAGATCGGGATCAGTTATCGCGATAGCAAACTCAACCTCAACTTTAGCCAAACCAAAACTGTTAAAGCGGGCGACCGGCTGCCTTATGTAAAAGTTTTTGATGAAAAAAAGCAGCAGGAAACCGATTTGCACGCTTGGTGCTTTAAACCGGGTTTTACGTTTATGGCTTTGGGGAAATTGGGCGGACATGATTTGTTTGCTCTGGCGAGGTGGATCAGCCTGAACTATCCGCAGCTGAACTTTTTTTACCTACCGTTTTCTGCCAGGAACAAGGCCGTTTTTGATTGTTTTGAAATGAGCGAAAATCAGCGGAAAGCCATTATTGTGCGGCCGGACATGTACATTGGCTACTTAAACGATGCGGTACATGTGGAGTTAATTGCAGATTATCTGGAAAAAATTGCAGGTTTTGCCGGCACAACAAAAAAGCAGGGTAAAAGAAGCATTGGTTAGCCGTGTATCGTTTCGCTTCTGCCATAATTTTGCACCACCTGCGCTTCGTATTCCAGGAAAGTTTTCCAGCGGTTTTCTACATCTATGGTAACCGCGTATTTTTTGGCCAAGCGGATGAACATCGAATAATGCATGGCTTCGCTCACCATTAATTTGTGATAAAAAGCAGCAAGTTCCGGATCGTTGATATGATCTGACATTACTTTAAAACGCTCACAACTGCGCGCTTCAATCATCGCCGAAAACAACAAACGGTCAATCAGTTGCGCTTCGCGGCCGCCGCCTTTGATAATGAATCTGGCCAGTTCGTTTACATAATTATCTTTTCGTTCGCGGCCTAAAACAAAACCGCGCTGCAAAATCAAATCGTGCACACGCTTAAAATGATCGAGTTCTTCCTGCGCCAGCATCACCATTTCCTGCACCAAATCTGATAAGTTTGGGTTTTGCACGATCAGTGTAATCGCGTTGCTTGCCGCTTTCTGCTCACAAAACGCATGATCGGTCAAAATTTCTTCGATATTGCTTTGCACTACGTTGGTAACCCATTGCGGGTCGGTAGGAAGTTGTAGCTTTAAGATGGTTTTTTCGCTCACAAAGCAAAGATAGTGAAATAGAAGAAGGGTTTATGGTTCATAGTGAAGCTACCTATGAACTATCAACCATTATCTATTAACTCTCGGCTCCTTAATCCTCATCGTTTAAAGCCGGGTTATTGGCCAAAAGCCGGGCTTGATGATGGATGGTCAGGATTTCAATTTGTTTATGGTCTGACGAAATATTGTAAATTATCCGGTAATTCTTATAAACTAATTCTCTTGTTAATTCATCCTCTTTTTCATAAAACCGATGTCCTAAATACAAGTTTAATTTGAGAACTTTAATTTTCTGCCGTATTTCGTTTACTTCCTTTTGGGCAAAGCGTAAGGAATTTTTGCCAATGAAATCAAATATTTCCTGTAAATCAATTCTGGCTATTTTTGAATAAATTATTGTTGTAGCCATGAATCTATTTCTCTGTCTATTTCTTCTTCTGTGTAAAACTCGCCGTTTTTAATCTGTTGCTGTGCCTGTTCAATTTTTTGCAGCAAAATCACTTTTTCTACCAAATCATCAATAGAAAACGTTTCTGGCATGTGGTTTACCAGTTCCTGTACTTTTTCTTTAGTCAGCATAAATTCTTCTTTTGATAAAGATAACGAAATTAGCGGTACAAGTTTTTGCTGTCAATAAAACCTTAACAATTTAAGTTGTAGGAAGCGATCTGGAATGGTGATGAATAGTAAGCACTTCTATCAAATGCTCGGTTTTAAAACGATAAATAATCAAGTAATTTCTGAAACTTAATTTTTTAACTTCTATATATTTATAAGTAAAAGAAGTACCCAAATCAGGATAATTATACAGATTTTCAATAGCTTGAATAATCAACTGCTGTTCAATCCGAGCATATTTAACAGAATCTTTTGCAATGTATTGGTAAATATCTTTCAGATCAGCTTTTGCAGTCGGAAGAATTTGAATAGTTAACTTTCGCTTAGCCATTCTTTTTTAAAGTCTTCCCAATTCTGGCCTAAATTATTTTCAGATTCATTTAGTGCCTGATCGATTTTAGCAGTAAGCTTTATTTGATCAACTATTTCATCAACCTCAATCTCATTAGGCATTTGATGTAACAAATCAAGTATTTTTTCTTTTGCAATCAGCATGAAATTTTCTTTCAATAAAGATAACGAAATTAGCGGTACAAGTTTTTGCTGTCGATAAATTCAAGCACCTTATCCGGCAAAAAATACTGCACGTTTTTATTTTGGGCGATAGATTTTCGGATAAAAGTAGAAGAAATCTCGATCAGCGGCGTATCCGTAACCGTTACCGAAAAATGTGTGCTAAAAACAGTATCTTCAAATCCCGGCCGCGGATAAACGTAAATGTGATAATCGCGCAGCAAAATTTCATGGTTTTTCCATTTATGCAGCGAGTTCAGGTTGTCCGAACCCATAATCAGCACAAACTGATGCTGCGGAAAAATTTCGTGCAAATGCGTTAACGTATCAATGGTATAAGAAGGGCGCGGCAATTTGAGTTCGATATCGCTCACTTCAATTTTGTCGGAAGTTTCGGTGGCGAGCTTGGCCATTTCCAGCCGGTCATAAGTATTAATTAAGTCTGAAGCTTTTTTGAGCGGATTATGCGGCGAAACCACCAGCCATATTTTATCCAGATCGGTATAGTGCGCCATATAGCTTGCAATGAGCAGGTGGCCGGTATGGATAGGGTTGAACGAACCAAAAAACAAACCGATTTTCATGCAGATGCTGTTTTTATCACCTAAAATTTGGGATTGATAAACCCGGAAACCAGTGTTTTTGCTTCTTCACAGGCAACATCCAGATCATAATTTTTTAAAATTACGTCAAACTGCGGTGCATAAGCCAATTCCTTTTCTGCTTTGGCATAGCGTTCCTGCAGCTTTGCTTCACTATCGGTCCCGCGGCCACTCAAACGGTCAATCAAAACTTCCAAAGATGGCGGCTGCACAAAAATAGCCAGTGCTTTTCCGTCATATTTTCTTTTTAAATGCAAACCACCAACCACATCAATATCAAAAATTACGTGTTTGCCATCAGCCCAGATCCGATCGATTTCTGCCCGTAACGTGCCGTAAAATGTGCCCGAATAAACTTCCTCAAACTCTACAAATTCTTTTTGGGCAATGCGGTGCAAAAACTCTTTCTGGGAGATAAAATAGTAATCTTTGCCATCCTGTTCATCGCCGCGCGGTTCGCGGGTTGTGGCCGAAATAGAAAACGCCAGATCCGGAAATTTACTCAGTAAATGATGCACAATTGTGGTTTTGCCAGCTCCCGAAGGTGCAGAAAATATGATGAGTTTGCCCGATTGGTCCATAATTGTAAGCTGATGGCTAATGGCTGATAGCTTTCAGCTACAGCACATTCAGCAGTTGTTCTTTAATTTTTTCCAGTTCTTCTTTCATACCAACCACAAATTTCTGGATAGCGGCATTATTGGCTTTAGAACCCAGCGTGTTTACCTCGCGGCCAATTTCCTGTGCAATAAAACCCAGCTTTTTACCATTGGCATCGGCACTTTTTAAGGTTTCCAAAAAGTAATCACAATGCGTTTTTAAGCGGATTTTTTCTTCCGTAATATCCAGTTTATCAATGTAATAGATCAATTCCTGTTCAAAACGGTTTTGGTCGATGTTATCTTTGCCAACTGCTTCGGCCAAAAAATTATTCAAGCGGTCTTTTATGGTAATGATCCTGGCCGGTTCTTCTGCAACTACTTTTTCCAGGTTTTGCAGGATGATGCCGATGCGCAGTTTCAAATCGTTTTCCAGTACGTTCCCTTCATCCAACCGAAACTGCTGGAAAGCTTCAATGGTTTTTTTAACCAGTTGCGACACGGTTTTCCACTCATCTTCGGATGCTTTTTCTTCCTGATATTTCATCACATCGGGCAAACCCAAAGCCAGCTGCAAAAGGTTATTTGTAGATTGATTGGTTTTTTCTGATACTTCTTTTAGCTGCTCTAAATATTGCTGCAACAAATCAATATCAATGCCCAAAGCGGCGGTTTTGGCTTCATTTTGTTCGATGTTAATGCTGAGGTTTACCTTGCCGCGCTCGATGGTCCGGCTGCATTCGTTGCGCAGTTCAAACTCTTTATCAGCAAAAACACGCGGGATTTTTACAGACAGCTCCAGGAATTTGCTGTTGAGGGATTTGATTTCAACGGTGTATTTTACGTTGCCCAGATCCTGGCTGATCAAGCCAAAACCAGTCATGGATTTAATCATCTGCAAAGATAAAAATTTAAAAGTACCGCTAAAGTTTTAAACAGCTTTGCATAAGGCCGATGCTGTTTTTACCTGCCTAAAATCGGCAATTAACAAATTTTAACTTTATAGTGATTTTGCTTTTTGTAGGTTTGTGTTGATGCCAAAACCGATTTTTTATGCTTTTTTGCTGATGCTTGCTTTTCAAACCTGGAACCCGCTTTCCGTATTTGCACAGCAAGGTTTTATGCTGAAAGGTGTTGTTTTTTTAAGGCAAAGCGATTTCCGTATTTCCAGCGCACTCATCCTCAACCTGAAAAACAAACAAACGGTTGGCACGGATTATACAGGTGCATTTGCGGTAAAAGCCAATTTGGGCGATACTTTAAAAATTACTAAAAAAGATTATGCGGATAACTATTATGTAGTTGAAAGCCAGAAAGATGCCGTGATCCAGCTTTCGCAAAATATCCAGCTAAACGAAGTACGGATTGTTGGCCAAAGCAAAAAGCAGGAACTGGACGATGCAATGCGGCAATACCGCGGCCAGGGAAGTTTTTACAATGGAAAACCACCGCTTTTGGCCGCAATAGCTTCACCGATAACGGGTTTGTATGAACTGTTTGGTAAAACGCCCGGACAGGCAAGGCGTTTTCAGGCGTTTACCAAAGCAGAAACCGAACAGATCAACATTGATAAACGGTTTAACAAAGACGTAGTAAAGCAGAATACGGATTTGACGGATGCACAAATTGATGTGTTTATGGATACTTTCCGCCCATCGTATGATCAGCTTATACGTTGGAACGATTATGATCTGATCAATTATGTTAAAACTTCTGCCAAGCAATTAAAAGACGGAAAAGCACCGCCGCCACTCAAAAAACTGTATTAAAAGAAGTATATGCTTTGCCAGGCTGGGTTTATCGGCACCTTTATCAAACAACCCAATTTTATACCGATAAAAGAAGCATTTGAGTTTAAATGAAGGTTTCTCCCGTTGGCCGAAAAGTTAAATGCCCAAAGCTTCACAGGCTTTTTCTGCGGCTAATTTTTCGGCAGTTTTTTTGTTGAATTCTTTTCCGCTGCCCAAAACTTCGCCATCAATATTGGCTTGTACGGTAAACAATTTAGAATTTTCGCCCTGCTGGTTGGTCGTGAGTTCAAAAGTAACATCTTTGCCATGCCGCTGGCACCATTCAATTAGTTTACTTTTAAAATTGGTTTCCGTTTTTTCCAGCGTATGGATATCAATATGCGATTTGATGATGCGGTTGACCAGAAAATTTTTGGTAAAATCATAGCCTTTGTCCAGATATATAGCTCCAACCAAAGCTTCAAAAGCATCGCCCAGCAAAGAACTTTGACGACTGGTATTGATTACGCGGGTATCAAACTCTACCAATTGTTCAAAACCTAATTTCCGGCCTAAAGCGTTCAGATTGAGGCGGCTTACCATTTTAGACCTGAGTTCTGTTAAAAAACCTTCATCTTCGTAAGGGTACATTTTGAAAAGTACATCGGCCACTACCGAACCAAGTACGGCATCTCCCAAAAACTCCAGTCTTTCGTTGCTGTTTTTAATGCCCTTTTTTACAACTTGTGCTACAGATTTGTGCCTGAAAGCCAAACGGTAGAGCATTAAATTGCCCGGTACAAAGCCTAACAAGTTTTTTAATAGTTTTACGTAATTTCTGTCGGGAGATAGATAAAGCTTATAAAACTTTAAAACCTGCATGCAGTGTTATTCTTCGTATTTTTTGAAAATAACAGAAGCGTTATGACCACCAAAACCAAAGGTGTTGCTTTGCGCAGTACGTACCAAGCGTTTTTGGGCTTGATTGAAAGTGAAGTTTAACTGCGGGTCAAACTCCGGATCATCCGTAAAATGGTTGATGGTTGGCGGGACAATATCATTTTTTACGGCCAGCACAGAAGCAATAGCTTCAATAGCACCGGCAGCGCCAAGTAAATGGCCCGTCATGGATTTGGTAGAACTGATGTTCAATTTATAAGCATCGTCCCCAAATAAACTTACGATAGCTTTGGTTTCACTAATGTCACCTAACTGTGTAGAAGTACCGTGAACGTTGATATAATCGATGTCGCCGGTGTTTAGATTGGCATCACGAAGTGCATTTGTCATTACCAAACGTGCGCCTAAACCTTCCGGGTGCGGTGCAGTTATGTGGTTGGCATCGGCACTCATGCCGCCGCCGATCATTTCGGCATAAATTTTTGCACCACGTGCTTTGGCGTGTTCCAGGCTTTCTAAAATAAGGGCACCAGAACCTTCCCCGGCAACAAAACCGTCACGATCTTTGTCAAACGGCCGGGATGCTGTTTTTGGGTCATCGTTTCTGGTAGAAAGCGCGTGCATGGCATTAAACCCACCTATTCCGGCTTCATTGATAATGGCTTCGGAACCACCGGAAATCAAAACATCTGCTGTGCCCAAACGGATGTAATTGAAAGAATCGATCAGCGCGTTTGTGCCGGAAGCACAAGCAGAAACCGTAGAAAAATTTGGGCCTCGCAAACCATATTTGATAGAGATATGGCCCGGGGCAATGTCCAAAATCATTTTCGGGATAAAATAAGGATTGTAACGCGGTGTCCCGTCGCCTCTGGCAAAGCTGGAAACTTCATCTAAAAAAGTTTTTAAACCACCGATTCCTGCACCCCAGATCACCCCGATACGGTTGGTGTCCAGATTCGGAAAATCCAAATTTGCATCGCGTACGGCTTCATCCACTGCAAACATGGCGAAGTGCACAAAAGGATCCATTTTGCGTGCTTCTTTTTTACCGAAAATTTCTTCGGCAGAAAAGTTTTTTACCTCGCAGGCAAACTTGGTCTTGAATTTGGTGGTGTCGAAACTTTTAATGAAATCGGCACCGCTTACCCCGGCAAGCAAAGCGTTCCAATAATCCGGAACGTTATTGCCAATCGGAGTAAGTGCGCCAAGCCCGGTTACAACTACTCTTTTTAACTCCATTTAAATGTAAAAGCGCTACTATTTAACGTTTTTTTCCAGGTAAGCGATAGCCTGGCCTACCGTGCCGATGTTTTCTGCCTGATCATCAGGGATGGCCACATTAAATTCTTTTTCAAATTCCATGATCAGTTCTACAGTATCCAAAGAATCTGCACCTAAATCATTGGTGAAACTTGCTTCTGGTGTAACTTCGTTCTCGTCAACACCTAATTTTTCTACGATAATTGCTTTTACTCTGGAAGCGATATCAGACATAGTCTTAATTTTTATGGGTTAAATAAATCTGTGCAAAGAAAAATAAATTAAATCAATTATCAAATCTAACAAAAACTTTTACCGTGCTTAAATAAGCAACCGTAAAAATGCTGTTTTTACCAGTGTTTTTTTGTACCAAAAATTAAAATTATTAGTAAAAGTGTAATACCGTAAAGCTATTTATAGTTTCATTTGCAGTATAACGCCTGTTTAAATTTATGTAGAAAAAATCACCATGCTTCTTTTATACCTATAAAACTTGTTTTTTTAATTTTAGGCCGATAAAAGAAGCATGTAAATTTCCGTTTTTTATAGGATAAAAGAAGCATTGAAAACAAATCGGATAAAATTTAAACAGGCTTATAAACTATTTCATAAATTAAAGTATTGAACAGAAGAATATTAAGTTTTGAGTTGGATCTGGATTTTATTTTAATTGCCATCACCTCGCAGTTAAAAGATTACCGGCTTTGCTATTACATCAACAAAGAATTTAATATTGATTTCAGGAAAGTTGGTGATTACGAACTGAACCTGTTTGTAGGCAACGAGCCAATGCAGTTTTCCCAGTATTTTTATCAGATTATCGCATCCGAAACAGCGTTTTACATTATTGCCAACCGTGGCGCGGCCGGTTTTTTGATCCCGGAAATGGCCAATGTTGATTATTTTATGCTGATCAAAAACCACTTTGACGACGAAGATCTGCACAACATGGTTTGCCGTTTGAAACGCATCGAAAACATTAAAAAAATCAGTAAAGTTGATCCGGGAAAAATCAAATCCAACGAAAACCTCTTATTTTAAACAAATTCATCCTTAGTATAGAAATTACACTAATTTTACCCACATAAAAGAAGCACGATAAATTTAACTTTATTTAGATACATGAAAATTTCGCATAAAAGAACTAAAATAGTTGCCACGCTTGGGCCGGTTTCCTCGCAAAAAGAGATGCTGTTGTCTTTGATCCGGGCTGGCGTAAATGTTTGCCGGCTTAATTTTTCGCACGGAAAACAGGCAGACCATCAGGTGGCAATTGATAATATCCGCGAAATTAACGAACAATATAAGCTGAACGTTGGCATTCTGGCAGATTTGCAAGGGCCGAAAATCAGGATTGGCATGGTAAAAGAAGGCGGTGTCCAGCTGATTAACGGAACCACCATCAACATAACGACCAAGGAATGTGTAGGGGACGAAAAACAAATTTACATTACTTATGAAAGCTTCCCGAAGGATGTGACCGAAGGCGAAATTATTTTACTGGACGACGGCAAGCTGCAAATGAAAGTAAAAGAAACCAACAACCGTGATACCGTGGTTTGCGAAGTGGTTCATGGTGGTATTTTAACTTCCCGCAAAGGTGTCAACCTGCCAAACACCAAAGTTTCTATCCCAAGTTTAACAGAAGAAGATTTGTTTAACCTGGATTTTGCTTTAAAAAACGACGTAGAGTGGATTGGTTTGTCTTTTGTGCGGAACGAGGAAGATATTGTTGACTTAAAACGCATCATCAGCCGGAGCGGAAAAGTTGCCAGGGTAATTGCCAAAATTGAAAAACCGGAAGCAATTGATCATATCGATGCTATTATTGAAGCAACAGATGGCGTGATGGTTGCCCGCGGTGATTTAGGCGTGGAAATGCCGATGGAGCAGGTTCCGCTGCTGCAAAAAATGATCGCGCGTAAATGCCGTGCGGCTTCAAAACCGGTGATTGTGGCCACACAAATGCTGGAAAGTATGATTACCACGCCGCGCCCAACCCGTGCAGAAGTTAACGATGTGGCCAATTCTGTTTTAGATGGTGCCGATGCGGTGATGCTGAGCGGAGAAACTTCTGTAGGTGAATTTCCGGTAATTGTGATTGAGACCATGCAGAAGATCATCAAAAATGTAGAGGAATTTGGTTATCCATTTTATACACCAAAGCCGGTAAATGAGCAATCGCTGACCAAATTATCAGATGCGGTCTGCAGTTCGGCTGTTTATCTGTCAGAGCACACCAACGCTGCCGGTATCGTAACCATGACATCTTCCGGATATACTGCTTTTGAAATTTCAAGCCATCGGCCAAAAGCCAACACTTTTATTTTTACCAGGAACCGCCATTTGCTCAGAACGTTGAGTTTACTTTGGGGCGTAAGGGGTTTTTATTACGATAAATTCGATACCAATTCTACCGATGGCAGCATTGGGGAAATCAACGCCATCTTAAAAGCCCAGAATCTGGTTGAAGATGGTGATGTAGTGATCAATACCGCTGCCATCCCAATGGAGAAAAAAGGAAGGACCAACATGATTAAAGTCAGCACCATTTAAAACCTGGTTTTACATTGATAAAAGAAGCATCTTTAAGTTTTTAACAATGCTTCTTTTATCAATGTTTTTTATAACTGGTGCTTCTTTTACCACACCAAATTTATAGTGCTAAAAGAAGCATCAAGGTTGTTTTAACTTTCGATAAGTTGCAGCAGGCTTTCAGTTTTTATCGGTTTTTCTAAAAATGATTTTACGGATTTATAGCTGATGATCCTTTCCATGTTATTTTTGCTGATGGAAGAAGTTAAAGCGCAAATGGTAAAGCATTCCTGCACGTTGGCTGGCAGGTTTTCAAACTCTTCAACAAATTCAAAACCATTCATCAAAGGCATATAAATATCAAGGATAATAATGTTTTTTGCTACGTCAAGTTTATTTAAACTGATGTCTTTGATAAAGTTGTAAGCTTCCTTGGCACCTAAAAAAGAAAAAACCTTTACTTCCGGGTTAAGTGCTTTCAATCTTTTCTCGATCAAATAACAATCTTCTTTGCTATCATCTATAATCAGCACATTGATTGGTTGCGGCATATTATCTTGTAGGTATTTTAATGTAAAAAGTTGTACCCTCATCAAAAACAGAAGTTACTTTTATTTCTCCGGCCAATTTTGCTACCGCATCCTTAACGTTGTACAATCCAATCCCGGAGCCAACTTCTTCTGCAGTTGCCCTGAAAAACATGTTAAATATATCATCTAAGTGTTTTTCTGAAATACCTATGCCATTATCGGACAGCGTGATGGTTGCCAGCCCTTTTTTTACATTGATGTCTAAATCTACCCGTTTGTCGGGATTGTTTTTCCGCTGATATTTAAACGCATTGGACAGCAGGTTATTAAGTATAATTTTAAGTGTTACTACGTCCGTCCGGAAAGGCTCGCTATGCGTTATAGTTGTAGTAAAAGTAATGTTTTTTATGTTTGTGGTCACCTTGTAAGCGTCCGCCAAATCCTTAACAAGGGGTTCAAATTTAATTTCAGAAATTTGAAGTTCGCCTTGTTTTAAACTATAGTAATCATGGATGTTGAGTATAAAGGCATCTAATTTTTTAACAGATTTCTCCATCAGCCGCAGCATTTCCTTTATTTCTTCAATATCATCAATGTATTGGGCTACATCTGTTGCGCCTAAAATGCTTAACAACGGGCCCCGGATATCGTGCGTTACGCTATAAGCAAATTTTTCCAGCTCATTATAAGCTTTTTGTAACTCAACGTTTTTTAATGAAAGCATTGAGTTGACCGTGTAGTATTTATTGGCCTGATCAATGCTGGAAATAACTTCTTCGGTAATCCAGGGTTTTTTTATATATCTGAAAATGTTGCCCCGGTTGATCGATTCAATTACCGATTCAACATCTGCATATCCGGTCAGCAAAATACGGATCGGCAGCGGATAGATATTTCTGATCTCTTCAAAAAATTCAACGCCTGTTTTATCTGGCATTCGCTGATCACAAAAAATAACGCGTATATCTTCATGTTTGTCCAACTGCTGATAGGCTTCGGCACAATTATTAGCTATCAGGACGTTATAATCTAATCTAAACGATGCTTTAAAACCAACAAGATTGTTCATCTCATCGTCTAAATATAAAATTTTGATCCTATCCTTATTGTCCACTTTGATGATCTTCTATTGGTGCTGTAAATACCAAATTTAATTGCATAATAAACTCTGTACCAACCCCTTCTGTAGAGTTTAAATAAATTTCGGCATTATGTTTTTTGATTGTGTTGTAAACGATAGACATCCCGAGGCCGGTGCCTACACCAACATTTTTTGTAGTAAAAAAGGGTTCAAATATTTTATTTTTGGTGGCTTCGCTCATACCTGTACCGTTGTCTTCAATTTTAATAAACAGGTACGTTTCATCATAAGTGGTAGTTATTTTTAAAATTCCACCGGGCTGATTGTCAAACTTTTCCTGAATTGCGAACACGGCGTTAGAAATAATATTTAAAAATACCTGGTTCAGCTTTCCGGGATAACACTCAATTACCGGGATATTCCCTAAATCTCTGATCACCTGGATTTTATTGCCGATCAAGTTATTGGCAATTGTTAAGGTTGAAATTATCCCTTCATTAATATCCGCTTTTTTCAGATCATCTTCATCTAATCGCGAAAAAATCTTTAACCCTTTTACAATATCAGCAGTTCTGGTAGCACCTTCATGTATGCCGTTTAGCAAATGGTTAATTTCTATTTTTACATAATCCAGGTCTATTTCTTCTTTATAATCTTCAATTTGCTGCTGCTTTTCAGCATCAGCAGCATCGGATAAACCTAACGATTCTATGTTAAAAATAGCATCAACCAAAATATCAACATCACGCCTTAATGGGGCCACATTAGAAGTAACAAAATTGATCGGGTTATTAATTTCGTGCGCAATACCGGCGGTGAGCTGCCCTAAAGAAGCCATTTTTTCTGCTTCCACTAATTGTGTTTGCGCTTCTTTCAAGTCGGTTAGGGTTTTGTTTAGGTTTTTATTTGTGGCTACGAGTTCACTGGTTCGTTCTTTTACATTACGTTCTAAAGTAACATTTTGTTCGCTAATAATTCGCTTATTTTCTTGTAAAACAAATAATTCGGTTGCTTGAGAGATTTCTTTTTCTTGTTTGTAGATGTTTATTTTATCTGCGAGGGCGAAGGAGAGAAGGAGAGCTTCCATTGCAGATCCAAACTGCAAAGAATGGATGGTTAGATTATTGTATGGTAAAATACCGTAATCTTTCATCACATATAAAAATATAGCAATTATAAAAATAGTCCAACCTACAAGAAAAAACTTTGCTTGCTTGTTTCCTTTTAATACGAGTAATAAACCAGTTAGTAAAATTATTATTGCACCAATTCCAGCATTTAAATCTATAATATGATAACTTAAAATCTTATATCCCAATACCAAAATAAAAAGAGCAATAATGTCAATTATAATTAGTATATATAGTGCTGTGTGAAATTTCGGTAGATTTTTTTTAGTATTTAAAAATTTAACTGTAAATAAACAAGTAACTATTCCTGAAATGCCACCTACTAATGTTACAGCATTTGTAGTTAACCAAATTATATTAGGCCAAATAAATTTGTTTGAATAACCTAATATTGTTAGTTGTGTTATTGTAACACCTGCAATATAAATAACATAGAAAAAATAATCATTATCTTTTGTTGTAAAAGAAATAAATAGATTATATAAAAGCATTGCACACATTATTCCAATATAGATACCAGAAATTAGATCTATAGTAATAATTTTTTGTACCGTACTTTCTATACTATCAATAGTTATTGGAACCAATATTGGCTTATAGCTAAACAATCTCATGTAACAAGTAACTTGTTCGTTTTGCTTAAGCCTTAATGGAAATATATAAAATTGATTGTTAAATAATCTTTTTGATTTTTTGAAACTTTCGTAAAGTTTTATACTGTCTATGCTATTATCTTGATGTACAATGTATAGTATAACTTCGTCTATAATCGGGTATTCAACTTTTAAAAGTACATTTCTTTCTTTTGCATTATTATAAATTTTAAAGTTTAACCAATTATAATAATTATTCAGACCTAAATTAATAACGTTTGAATTACATTTTTGAAATAAATTCTTACTTTTTTGTATATCACTAAAAGTTAATTTTTTAGATGTGTCTTGAAAAATACTAACTTGCTTTCCTATGAAATCTGTTGAAATGTTTTTATTGATAACAATTATATTTTCAGCAGAACTATTGTTAATGCTAACTATAAATATTAATAGAAGATTATAGAAATAATTAATAGAGAAGTTCATTTATTATATAAACTTAATTAAATCTTAGATTCTGTTATTTTTATTTCCATTAGTTACACTTTTTTGTTATACAAAACCAGTTATTCTTAGAAGTAATTTAGATTTTATCTAAGGACATTCAGGGCTTCTTTTATCATCTGGTATCAAATAATTTTTAATAGTACAAATACAATAACAAATTTTTAGGCACAAGAATGATTATAAACAAAAACTTGAAAAAAGTCCCTTATATACTTTTGTTTTAATACTGCAATAATCTTTAATTATATCTTAAATTAATTAATATGAATTTACCTTAAATAAATCTAAGTCTATTATTGTTATACTACTTTTACATTTAAAAGGTTACTACTTACAAATTATTTACTTTAACGAAAAACGTTTTAAATGAGTGTTAAGTTGAGAGTATCTCATCAAAATCAACATAGTAACGACCGGAAGCAGTATGATTACCTAACAATATTTTTCTAGAAATATCAGTTGTTACTGCTCCACCTAAAAATGTTGATGATGCCAATTGTGGCCAAGTATTTATAGATTTACCAATTTCAGGAATTGAAAATTTCAATTTACTGGAAATCTTATCGACATCAATAATTTTATAGATTAAATCTAATTTTTCATTTGGAGCCATATTTTGTGTGTTAATAATAGAATTTCCGAGTCGTCCATGCAATATTGCTCGGTTTGGTTCAAGATCAAATCTTTCAACATCTAACATTCCTCTGTCATTGGTATCCATTACTACAGGAATTTTTAATTCTCTGGCCTTATAACGACTTTGTATTTTAATATCAAGCCCATCACACACTTCAACAAATAAGTCTAAATTACCTCCTTCAGTAAAAAAAGTATCTATATTGTCACTGTTCAAACCGTCATTATAAACTTTAACACTAATAAAAGGATCTATTTCTAAAATTTCTCTAGCAGCAATGACTGTTTTTTTTAATCCTAAACTATGTAAAGGTGCACGCAACCGGTTTAGATTGCTTAATTCTACAGTATCAAAATCAGCTAATCTCAGTTCTCCGCAGGTTCGCTCAATTGCCATTGTTAGTGCTATCGACTGGCCAACTGATAAACCAACAATTCCAATCTTTTTAGTATTTAATAATTGTTGCTCATTATTAGTGATTTTATATTGATTTCTATTTGTTCTAACTTTGATAAATTCTTCTTTGTCTAAAAGATGTATTAGTTTATTATTCCAAGGGTAATATACCCAAACGCCGTAATTGTTAATATTTTGTTCTTGTAAATGTTTAGAGATATATTCTGCATATTCTTCTGATTGTATATTAACTGATGGGTTTTGACATTTTATCAATTCTTGTAGTTGATTATAAATACAATCATAGACAAGAACACTATTATTTTTAATTAGATCATTATATAAGCTTATATCTAAAGAATTATTTAATCTTAAAATTTTTGGCAAATATATTTCATTTGCTTGTGTAAAATTAATGTCCATTTTTTTTATATTTTTGTACTATAATTAGATGCGAAGTTTATCGGAAAATAGCATTATTTGCATTACTAATACTTTCCATTAAATCCCATTTTTCTAAATGTGGTATCTCTAAATCATAATGTATTGCTATTTTTTTCATTCTTAATTCCTCAATTCTATTGACCTTTGGCTTTTTTCTTATACTTATGATTGCGGCTTTATCTTCTTCGGATGCTTTGCTTAAAGTAGGTACGTCTTTAAGTATCATAGCTGTTGCAATAAGATCTAATTTTGGATAATAAAAAGTTCCGTTATTACCAACACTCGTTTCAAATTCCATTCCCACACTTTCTCCAGGTTTAATTGTATAAGGAGCGCATAATGCAAACAAAGATTGTATGCCTATAGTATTTGATATAGCAACTGCTGCACGAATTAAAAATATACTACCAATGCCATAACTCATTATCTCTCTCGAGTGCCACAATCCGCATAGTTCCCCAGTCCCACTTTTATTATATTCCAAAACAAGTTTATATATCTTTGAATCTAACATTCCTACAGCTTGTTCAATTGGTAAAGGTTGTGTGCCACCTGCAACATGAACACGTGCACCGCCGTACACAATCTTACCATTAAGAGATTCTACAGTTAAAACAAACACGGATGGATTTATTGTCCATTCATTTTTTGATGAGCTTACTTTAGTTACACCAATACTTGTTAAAACATATTCATGTCCTTTTACAAACAATTCACAAGTTTTAGGTTCATCTATAGCTCTAAACGCTCTTAGTTTTACTGCTGGATTTTCTTTACTTACTTCTTCCATTGTAAATAATAAAACTTGAAAATATAATCAATACAGCGTTTGTTATAATTAAAATGATAATAAAAGTAAAGTAAGAAATATGTATTAAAAATATATGTTCATAAATAAATTTATTTAAATAATAAAACTTTAGAAAACAATAATATCTTTTCCATTTCTATTTTCTACCTTGTAACTTCTTACAAGGTATCAATCTTTTCAGTCATGCAAGAAAAAAAAATTAATATTCTTTTCATCGATGATGAAGAAAATAATTTGATCTCTTTCAGAGCGGTTTTTCGGTTAAAATATGAGGTGCTGACCGCCATAAATGCTGCCGATGCACTGCATATTTTAGAGACGCAGCCTGTCGAGATCATCGTCACTGATCAGCGTATGCCAAACATGACGGGAAGTGAGTTTCTGGAAATTGTACTCGAAAAATATCCTGATCCGATGCGTATTTTATTAACCGGTTACTCGGACATAAGTGCTGTAATTGAAGCAGTTAACAAAGGAAAAGTTTTTCATTATTTAACCAAACCCTGGAACGAAGAAGAGCTGGACAATACCATCAAAAAGGCTTTTGACAAGTACCAGGAAGATCAAAATGTTAAGGAAATGAATGATAAACTGGCTGTTTCAAATGGGCAGTTGGAGTTCCTGCTCCGGCAAAAATTATTGTCCTGAAACAAAACAGAAATAAAATCATTTTTTAACTTTTAATTAAAATAATTTCCTATTCTTTTGCTCTAAAATTGTAATTTACATTTGCACAAACGTCTTTACTTTAAAAATTCTTCTTATTTGTCTTACTTTTTGAAAATAAAATTCTTAAATACTTCTTTTATGCCACAAAATTTGCGCGCTTTTACCTTCCTGCTCTTTTCAGTTTTAAACGTTTTTTTTGTTTCAGAATCAAAAGCACAATTTGGTTCGGGCACCAAATGGACGAAAGACGGCAACAATTACATGCAGGTGCAAAACGGTTCGATTGTACAAACCGCCATTAATGATCCTTCTAAACAAATCACTTTAGTAAACGCGCAATTCCTCACCCCAAAAGGTAAAACAGAACCGATTGCGGTCAGAAGTTTTAGTTTTTCTGAAGATGGCAAAAAAGTATTGATCTATACAAACACTAAAAAAGTTTGGCGTTATGATACGCGCGGCGATTACTGGGTGGCAGATTTATCGGCCAAAACCTTAAAACAAATTGGTGTTGCACGTCCGGTTTCTTCGCTGATGTTTGCCAAGTTTTCCCCGGATGGTACAAAAGTGGCTTACGTGAGCGAACATAATCTGTTTTTGGAGGACTTGGCTTCCGGAAAAGTTTCTAAGCTTACTTCGGACGGAACCAGAAAGCTGATCAACGGCACTTTTGATTGGGTTTACGAAGAAGAACTGGAGTGCAGGGACGGTTTCCGCTGGTCGCCGGACGGAAAGTCCATCGCTTACTGGCAGTTGGACGCCAGTAAAATCCCGAATTATTTAATGCTGAACACCACCGATTCACTTTATCCATTTACTGTTTCGGTAGAATATCCGGTGGTTGGCGAAAACCCGAGCCGCTGCCGTATCGGTGTGATCAACCTGAATACCGGTAAAAATAGTTGGATGAAAGTGCCGGGCGATGACGTGCAGCATTATATCCCGCGGATGGAATGGGCCGCCAACTCATCAGAACTGATCATCCAGCAGTTAAACCGCCGCCAAAACGAAAGCAAAATTATGCTTTGTGATGCCAAAAATGGTATGGTAAAAACAGTATCAGCAGAAACAGACAAAGCCTGGATTGATGCCAAGCCGGAAGCCATCGGCTGGGACTGGATCAATCAGGGCAAAAGTTTTTTGTGGCTGAGTGAGAAAGATGGCTGGCGGCATATTTACAACATCAACAGAAACGGTGCGGAAAAACTGCTGACCAAAGGTGATTTTGATGTCATCAGCCTGGAAAAAATAGATGAAAAAGATGGTTTGATTTACTTTATGGCTTCGCCCGAAAACGCCACGCAGCAATATCTGTATAAAGTTAATTTAAACGGAAGCGGAAAAGCCGAACGCGTAACACCAAATGATGAGCCGGGCACGCATAGTTATGATATTTCGCCAAACGGAAAAGTGGCTTTGCATTATTTTTCCAATAGTACAACGTATCCAACTTCGGATGTGGTTTCTTTGCCCGATCATCAAAAAATTGGTAGCAATACCGTGCCCCGCCGAAGTACAACACCTATCAATAAGCCCGAATTTTTCAGGGTAAAAACAGTAGATGGCGTAACGATGGACGGCTGGATGGTAAAACCGCTCAACTTTGATTCGACTAAAAAATACCCGATTGTGTTTTATGTTTACGGCGAACCGGCCAGCCAAACCGTAAAAGATACGTACGGCACGGGCATGAACCGTTTATACCTCGGCAGCATGGCCGGTGATGGCTACATTTATGCGTCGGTAGAAAACCGTGGTTCGCCGGCACCAAAAGGCCGCGAGTGGCGCAAATCCATCTACCATAATATAGGTGTGATCAACATCCGCGATCAGGCGATGGCGGCCAAAGAAATTTTAAAACGGCCTTATATCGATACCAGCCGCGTTGCCGTTTGGGGCTGGAGCGGCGGCGGGTCATCAACCTTAAACCTGATGTTCCAGTATCCGGAGATTTATAAAACCGGGATTTCTATCGCCGCGGTGGATAATCAGCTTAATTATGACAACATTTATCAGGAGCGCTACATGGGTTTGCTGCCCGAAGACAGGCATTATTTTGTAGATGGATCGCCATTGGCACATGCCAAAAACCTGCGTGGCCATTTGCTGCTTATCCACGGAACAGGCGATGATAATGTGCATTATAATAACGCCGAGCAGATGATTAACGAGCTGATCAAAAACGATAAAGTTTTCCAGTTGATGAGCTATCCAAACCGTACGCATGCTATTTCTGAAGGTGCAGGCACAAGCCGACATTTGGCCAGCACGTACACTCAGTTTTTAAAGGAAAACTGTCCGCCTGGAGCACGCTGATTTTTAGGTGGTAAAAGAAGCATTGCCTTTACTCCCTCTCCTTCGGAGAGGGTTGGAGTGAGGCTAACAATGCTTCTTTTATCGCCTAAAAATTCATCAAAACAATAGTTCGGTCTGCACTTGTTTCAGGTGGAAAAAATCGTGCAGAAACTGATCGATGATTTTGGGCAAAGCCAGTTTTTCCAGTTCTTCCAATTCTGCAAAAAACCAGTTCGGTTGCATGTTGATTTCCTGCGGATCAACTTGCAGATGAATAAAATGGGCAAAAACACGTTGATGCGTGAGGATATGCTTGCGGATTGGTGAAGCAGAAATAATGGTTGCTTGTTTAAAATAAGCTGCAAATTCCGGTAAAAAAGTCAAGGTTTCTGTCGGCGTGTAAACCGGCGTTTCAATCAGCGGCAAATCATACATGTTTGCCCAGATATCGTTCATGCTTCTTTTACATAGTAAAATTTGGTTTTGGTGCGAAATCAGGAAATAATTAAAATATCGTTCGCGGATTTTTACGGTTTTCAATTTCACCGGTAAGCTATTGATCCGGTTGGTTTGATAAGCGTTGCAGGCTTCGCGAACGGGGCAAATCCGGCAATCCGGATTTTTGGGTCTGCACAGCATCGCCCCAAATTCCATCATGGCCTGGTTGTGCCGGCCGGGATGTTTTCGGTCTAAAACTTCATCTGCCAAAACCTGAAAAAGTTTTTTACCAGCCGGGGAATTGATCGGTTCTTCCGCGCCAAACCATCGCGCCAAAACGCGGTAAACATTGCCGTCAACCACAGCTTTTACTTCATCAGCAGCAAAAGATGAAATTGCGGCTGCCGTATATTCGCCAATTCCTTTTAGTTTAATCAGTTCTTCATAAGCTGTCGGGAAGATTCCGTTGTTGTTGTCTGAAATCTGTCGTGCTGTAAAAAGCATATTCCTCCCGCGCGAATAATAGCCCAAACCCTGCCAGAGCTTTAAAATTTCATCTTCGGAAGCACCGGCAAAAGCGGTTACCGTTGGATATTTTTCCAGGAAACGATAAAAATACGGCATACCTTGTTCTACGCGTGTTTGCTGCAATATCACTTCCGAAAGCCAGATGGTATAAGCGTCGGTGGTGTTGCGCCAGGGCAGGCTGCGTTTATGTTGCAGGTACCAGTTTTGTATTTCTTCGCTCCAATTCATGCTGCAAAAATAGGCAGTCAAAACCTTAACCAAATCATTGTTAGGCAGATGTGTAAATAAAAAAAACTGTTTTTTTTTCGCTGTTTCGTTTTAAAGCAATACTTTTGCAACCCCAAAACAACTAAAGTATTACAATAAAATTAGAACAGAGAGCAGATGACTAAAGCAGAGATTATATCTGAAATTTCTACCAAAACCGGGATAGAAAAAGTAGATGTACAAGAAACAGTTGAGGCCTTTTTTAAGGTGGTAAAAGGAGCAATGGTTGGCGGAGAGAACGTTTACGTGCGTGGCTTTGGTAGTTTTGTGGTGAAAAAAAGGGCTAAAAAAACTGCCCGCAACATTTCTAAAAATACAGCGATCATCATCCCGGAACATTTTATCCCCAGCTTTAAACCTGCAAAAACTTTTGTAGAAAAAGTGCGCACCGGCAACAAAACCAAAACAGGTAAATAATTTCCGGCATGAAAAAGAAGCAAATAGGTGTAGTTGTAATTGTTGTTGCAATGATGGCCTATTTAATTTCTTTACCTGTTAAAGGTTTGATCAGGCCAAAAGAAGCACGTACCAAACCCGGTACTTCGTCTTCTGCCGAGCCCGTGCAGGAAGCTTCTTCTGCTATTAACGAGGAATATGTTTCTACCGCGGCAAAAAAGTTGCTGACTTCACAAATGCAGGCCGAGATTGCGGCCAAAGAAGCACAGTTGCAAAAATCGACGGTTGATGCGGAAAGGCTTCCTTTAGAAAAAGACCTGGCCAAAACCTGGGATGATTTGAACGTGCCTGCCCCGGCAGCTTTCTATTATCTGTCTGCAGCCCGAAAAGACAATAACCTGCAGAATTGGTTAAACGCCGGTGATCGTTTTAACGATGCTTACAAGCTTACGCAGGATACGTTTGCTAAGCCTGCTTTTTTGGTCAATGCGGTAGAATCATTTAAAAAAGCGATGCAAATTGCCCCTGATAACCTGGATGCACAAACCGGTTTGGGCATTGCAGATGTAAACGGCGGCGCACCAAGTCCGATGACAGGGATTTCCCTGCTTTTGGGTGTGGTTGCCAAAGACCCGAAAAATGTAAAAGCTAATTTAAACCTGGGTTTATTTTCGATGAAATCCGGTCAGTTTGAAAAAGCCGTTACACGGTTTAAAACGGTGGTAGAGCAAAAACCGGAGTTAGAACCGTATTTCTATCTGGCAGAAAGCTACAAACAATTAGGAATGAAACCGGAAGCAATCACAGCTTACCAAAAGTGTAAAGAAATGGCAGGCGACCCGGCTTTCAACCAAAAAATGGACGAGTACATTAAAGAGTTAAAAAATTAAATAATCTAATTAAAAGAAGTTATGCCAAGCGGTAAAAAAAGAAAACGTCATAAAATGGCCACCCATAAACGCAAAAAACGTTTGAGAAAAAACAGACATAAAAAGAAGTAAGCTACTCCTTTTTTTAAGATTGGGGCACTTTGTACAAGCAAAGCGCCTTTTCTTATTTTTATGATAATTCACCTGAAATTTTAATACAACGGTTTTCCGTTGATAAGGAGCAAGTCGTTGATAAAAGAATTAGTTATCGATGCTTCCCCGGCTGGTGCAACTATTGCCTTACTGCAAAACAAGCAGCTGGTAGAGCTTCATAAAGATCAGATCAACAATAATTATACGGTCGGCGATATTTACCTTGGGCGGATCAAGAAGATCATGCCCAGTTTAAATGCGGCCTTTGTTGATGTAGGCTATGAAAAAGATGCTTTCCTGCATTACCTTGATCTGGGTTCGCAGGTACAGTCTTTACTAAAACTGGCAAAAACAGTTCGCGGCGGAAGCTATAAATCAAAATTGCTGGATCATTTTACGTTGGAACAGGATATTGCCAAATCCGGTAAAATCTCTGATATCCTGAGTAAAAACCAGTTGATCCCGGTTCAAATTGCAAAAGAACCGATTTCTACCAAAGGGCCACGGCTTAGTTCTGATCTGTCTATCGCAGGCCGGTATGTAGTCCTGGTGCCTTTTTCGGATGTTATTTCCATCTCCAAAAAAATAAAAAGCAATACCGAACGTACACGGTTGCGCAAAATTGTAGAAAGCATCAAACCCAAAAACTTTGGGGTAATTATCCGTACGGTTTCTGAAGATAAAGGTGTAGAAGAACTGCAAAAAGACCTGCTGGATTTAATTGCCAAATGGGAAAACTTTATGACGCGCCTGCCGGCCACCGAACCGGCCAAAAAGATTTTAGGGGAAATTGACCGTACATCAACGCTTTTGCGCGATTTGCTGAACAACGATTTTCAAAGCATCACCGTTAATGATCAATCGATTTTTGAAGAAATCCGTTCTTACGTCCAGGATATTTCCCCTGAGCTGGAAAAAATTGTAAAACTGCATAAAAACAGCGTTCCGATTTTTGAGCATTTCGGTATCGAAAAGCAAATTAAATCCGCTTTTGGCAAAACAGTCAACCTTCCGGGCGGTGCTTATCTGGTGATCGAACATACCGAAGCTTTACATGTAATCGATGTAAACAGCGGCAACCGTACGGCCAACAAAGAAAACCAGGAAGAAAACGCTTTTATGGTGAACAAAGAAGCGGCAAAGGAAATTGCGCGGCAGCTGCGTTTGCGCGATATGGGCGGCATTGTGGTGATCGATTTTATCGACATGCACAATCCGGCCAACCGTAAAGATTTGTTTGAGTTTATGCGCGATGAAATGCGGCTGGATCGGGCAAAACACACGGTGTTGCCGCCATCCAAGTTTGGTTTGATCCAACTGACCAGGCAGCGTGTGCGGCCGGAAATGAACATTGTTACTTCCGAAATTTGCCCAACCTGCCACGGCACCGGCACTGTCCGGCCAAGTGTTTTATTGCTGGACGATATCGAAAACAACCTCAACTACGTGTTGCAGGAACAAAATGAAAAAGGTATTACCCTTTGCGTGCATCCGTTTATTGAGGCTTACATCAAAAGAGGCATTTACAACCGGCAAATGAAATGGTATTTCCATTATCATCAGTGGATCAAGGTGAAAAGTATGCTTAATTACACCATGAACGAGTTTCATTTTTTATCTTCCAAAGAAGAAGAAATAAAGCTTTAGAGCTGCAAATTTCTATTTTCAGGCTTAGCAGTTTCGCTGTGTTAACGCAGTGTAAAATGCTAAGCCTGAACTTTTACATGCTGTTTTTACCGGTGTTTTTTTGGTGGGAAAACCGTAAATTGTAAACTGATTTTAGGGTTAAATTAAGACCATGTTTACATTTTTGCCGCTAATTTCTGTAATGCTTCTTTTACCACCTAAATTTTACTTTTACACTTATTGCTGATAGAAAAATCAAAAACCACCAAATTTTAGGTGATAAAAGAAGTACAGAAAAACTTAGGGCGAAGTTTAAACGGATTAAGTCTTTGATCCTGAAATCAATATAAAAATCCTTTAATCAACATCAAATTGGCTAAAACTAAAAGTGCCTATTTTTGCCAGAGTTGCGGTTTTGAAACACCGAAATGGCTGGGCAAATGTCCGGCCTGCGGGCAGTGGAACACGTTTGTGGAAGAAGTGATCGAAAAAGCAAACCTGGCCGTGCCCGAGTGGAAGCCGGCAACCAGCAGTTTGCAGCGGGCTAACAAACCGGTCCCTGTTTCAGAAATTGTTTTTTCTGAAGAAGACCGGTTAATTACGCCGGACAAAGAACTGAACCGTGTTCTGGGCGGAGGGATTGTTGGCGGATCTTTGGTATTGATCGGCGGCGAACCGGGCATTGGTAAATCAACTTTAATGCTGCAGCTGGCTTTGATCATGCCGGGCATCAAAGTGCTTTACGTTTCTGGCGAGGAAAGCGACCGCCAAATTAAAATGCGTTCGGAACGGATCAGTGCTTCTTTTACCGGTAAAATTAACAACCCGTATATTCTGGTAGAAACTTCAACCCAAAACATTTTTAAGCAAATAGAAATAGTACAGCCCGATCTGGTTATTATTGATTCCATCCAAACGCTGCATTCGGCACACATTGAATCTACGCCCGGAAGCGTTTCGCAAGTGCGCGAATGTACTGCCGAACTGATGCGTTTTGCCAAAGAAACGGCCACGCCGGTTTTCCTGATCGGCCATATTACAAAAGATGGGGCGATTGCCGGACCGAAAATTTTGGAGCACATGGTGGACACGGTTTTGCAGTTTGAGGGCGACCGGCATCACGTTTACCGGATTTTGCGCACCATTAAAAACCGTTTCGGATCTTCCTCAGAATTAGGGATTTACGAGATGCAGGGCGAAGGTTTACGGGAAGTTTCCAATCCTTCCGAAATATTATTATCACAGCGTGACGAAGCTTTAAGCGGAATCACCATTTCGGCAACTTTAGAAGGTTTGCGCCCGATGCTGATCGAAACGCAGGCTTTGGTAAGTGCATCGCCCTATGGAACGCCACAACGATCGGCCACCGGTTTTGATAATAAGCGGATGAATATGCTGCTGGCCGTGCTGGAAAAGCGTTGCGGTTTTAGATTGAGTGCCAAAGATGTTTTCCTGAATATTACCGGCGGGATCCGGGTTGAGGATCCGGCGATAGATTTGGGTTTGGCGGCCGCCATTATTTCTTCGCATGAAGATATTCCGGTTTCTTTTAAAACCTGTTTTGCCGGCGAACTGGGTTTGTCCGGGGAAATCCGCGCTGTAAACCGAATTGAACAGCGCATTACAGAAGCACAAAAGTTGGGTTTCGAGCAGATCATCATCTCGAAATACAACCTTCCCGCAGGCGGAAAAAACAAAAAAGGGCTGGATTTTTCGAGATATAATATTGAAGTTAAAGCCGTTAGCCGAATTGAAGAAGTTTTTCAGTTGCTTTTTGGCTAAGGAATGTCGAAATTTAGAGGGATAAAAACAGTATGTCTATGGAAACCCAGGAAATTATGCAGTTATCGGATCTCGATCTTTCAAAAACTTATACTTATGCTGATTACCTGCAATGGAAGTTTGCTGAGCGGATTGAACTGATCAAAGGCAAAATCTTTAGAATGAGCCCGGCACCGAGTTCTGCTCATCAACGTATATCCAGAAAAATTTTAGTTGCTATAGATGTTTTTTTATCCGGAAAGCCTTGTGAAGTATTCTGTGCTCCTTTTGATGTGCGGTTAACTAAAAGGTCAAAAGATAATCATGAAGTAAAAACCGTTGTACAACCCGATATTTGTGTGATTTGTGACCGCAGCAAAATTGATAAAGCAGGCTGTATCGGTGCACCGGATATTGTTGTTGAAATAATTTCCCCGGGCAACAATAAAACAGAGTTGCAGAATAAGTTTGAGATTTATGAGGAAAATGGCGTACAGGAATATTGGATTGTTTCTCCTCAAGATAAAACCTTTTTAAAATATACGCTAAACCAGGAAGGAATTTACATAGGTTCAAAATTATTACCATCCAACGCAGAAGTAACTACGCCAATTTTACCGGGTTTTGTGTTGAACCTGGAAGAGGTTTTTGCGGACGATTAAATCACCTGCTTTTTCTTAATCAAAACCATCTGTTTTTTTGGCGGTTATGCTTGCGTAAACTGATCTCAAAAACCCATGAAAAAAACAATCTTTTCCATAGCCGTTATTTTTAGCGCGTTAACTGTTTCTGCCCAAACCACCACAAAACCACAACCCGGTGCGCAAAGCATCGCCCCAAAAGGTAAAATTTATGGCGAAAAAGTAGATGTAAAAACAGCACATCCAATCGGCGATCTGGCCAGATACATGGCCACGCGGCCATCAATTACCACAACCATATCTGCAAAAGTAACGGATGTGATGAAAAACGGCGAATCACTGACCGTAAAAGACAATACCGGAAAAACCGTGCCCGTGCATTTTGCAAAAATCGGATATAAATTTCCGCAAAGTCTGGTTGGTAAAACTATTTTGATCGATGGCGTAATATCTAAACAAATGACCTCTACCGAAAGCACGCCGCAAGGCAACAATAAAGGCAGCAACACGGCCGGCGGTTATGCCATTGCCGCAAAAGGTGTACAGTTAATGAACTAAACTGATGCTTCTTTTATCAGGTAAAAATTCGCGTTTAAATTAATAAACGCGGATTTTTTATGTGCTAAAAACAGTATTGTTACCTGCTTAAATACATCGATTTTTCTTTATAAAGATGACGGAAATACGGGTCTTCCAGATCGCGGATAAAACGGATTGCCTCGCCGGTCGATTTCATTTCCGGGCCTAATTCTTTTTCTATTTCGGGAAATTTATCAAAAGAAAAAACCGGTTCTTTGATCGCGTAGCCTTTCAGCTTTCTTTCAATCGTAAAATCCTTTAACATATTTGCTTCAAGCATAATTTTCGCCGCAATATTGATGTAAGGCACATCATAAGCTTTGGCGATAAACGGAACTGTGCGTGATGCACGTGGATTGGCTTCGATCACATAAACTTCTTCATTTTTTATGGCGAACTGAATGTTTAGCAAACCAATCACATTCAATGCTTTAGAGATTTTTATGGTATGTTCTTCCATCTGTTTGATCACGTTTTCAGATAGGTTGAACGGCGGTAAAACCGCGCTCGAATCCCCGGAATGGATGCCCGCAGGTTCAATATGTTCCATCAAACCAATGATGTGCACCTCTTCGCCATCACCGATAGAATCAGATTCCGCTTCTTCTGCCCGATCCAGAAAATGGTCAATCAAAACACGGTTTCCGGGCAGGTTTTTAAGGAGATTAACCACCGCTTTTTCCAAGTCCTCATCATTGATCACAATGCTCATGCCTTGCCCGCCTAAAACATAACTCGGCCGAACCAACACTGGATAACCAACTTCGTGTGCCACAACCAACGCTTCTTCCGCACTTTCGGCAACACCGTATTTTGGATAAGGAATGCCCAATTCTTTCAGCAAATCCGAAAAACGGCCGCGGTCTTCCGCAATGTCCATGTTGTTATAACTGGTGCCGATGATTTTGATGCCCTGCTCGTGCAGTTTTTCGGCCATTTTTAAAGCCGTTTGTCCGCCCAACTGAACGATCACGCCCTCCGGTTTTTCTAAGTCGATGATCTCGCGGACATGTTCCCAGAAAACAGGTTCGAAGTATAATTTATCGGCCATGTTAAAATCTGTGGAAACCGTTTCCGGGTTGCAATTGATCATAATCGATTCAAAACCACATTCTTTTGCGGCCAGCAAACCGTGCACACAACTGTAATCAAACTCAATTCCCTGGCCAATCCGGTTTGGACCAGAACCTAAAACGATGATTTTTTTCTTATCAGAAACAATAGATTCGTTTTCGCCTTCGTAAGTTGAGTAATAATAAGGTGTTTTGGCCGGGAATTCTGCCGCGCAAGTATCTACCATTTTATAAACGCGGCGGATGCCCAATTCTTTGCGCCGCTGATAAACGTCTTCTTCCGTTACATGCTGCAAAACGTAGGCAATCTGTGCATCAGAAAAACCTTTTTGTTTTAGGGTGAAAAAGAAATCTTTCGGGATATTGTTAAGCGAATAACGGCGCAGTTCAACCTCCAAATTCACCACATCCTGTATCTGGTTTAAAAACCATCGGTCAATTTTGGTTACTTTACGTACGGATTCTATCGGCACGCCTAAGCTCAAAGCATCATAAACATGGAATAACCTGTCCCAGCTCGGGTGCTCCAAACTGTGCATAATTTCTTCCAGATTTCGGCTTTGACGGCCATCGGCACCCAAACCGGCGCGGCCAATTTCCAAACTCTGACATGCTTTTTGCAAGGCTTCAATAAAGCTGCGGCCAATGCCCATGACTTCGCCAACAGATTTCATTTGCAAACCCAACTCTTTGTTGGCACCTTTAAATTTATCAAAGTTCCAGCGCGGGATTTTAACAATGACATAATCCAACGTCGGCTCAAAATAAGCAGAAGTTGTTTTAGTGATCTGATTTTGGAGTTCGTCCAGGTTAAAACCAATCGCTAATTTGGCCGCAATCTTAGCAATCGGATAACCGGTTGCTTTAGATGCCAGGGCAGATGAACGCGAAACACGCGGGTTGATTTCAATTGCGATAATATCATCGTTTGCGGGATTTACCGAAAACTGCACGTTGCAACCGCCCGCAAAGTTGCCAATGGCGCGCATCATTTTGATTGCCTGGTCGCGCATGGATTGATAAGCGCGGTCGCTCAGCGTCATGGCCGGTGCAACCGTGATCGAATCGCCGGTATGGATTCCCATCGGGTCAAAGTTCTCAATCGAACAAATGATGATGACGTTATCGTTGTTATCGCGCAGCAATTCCAGTTCAAATTCTTTCCAGCCGATCACGGCCTGTTCCACCAAAACTTCATGTGTTGGCGAAGCTTGCAAACCACGGCTTAAAGCGGCATCAAAATCTTCTTTTTTATGTACGAAACCACCACCGCTTCCGCCTAAAGTATAACTTGGACGGATCACGAGCGGAAAGCCGATTTTTTGTGCCGCTTCTTTTCCTTCTAAAAACGAGTTGGCAATTTGCGAAGGTGCCACGCCGATACCGATCTCCACCATTAATTTCCGAAACTCTTCCCGGTTTTCGGTTTTTTCGATGGCGGCAATGTCAACACCAATTATTGCTACGCCATATTTTTGCCAGATGCCGCGTTCTTCGGCTTCTTTGCACAGGTTTAAAGCCGTTTGTCCGCCCATAGTTGGCAGTACGGCATCAATTTTTCGTTCCTGTAAAATCTGCTTTAAACTATCGCAATTCAGTGGCAGCAAATACACATGATCGGCAATAACCTTATCCGTCATGATCGTGGCCGGGTTGCTGTTGATAATGGAAACTTCGATACCTTCTTCTTTGAGGGAAAGTGAAGCTTGCGAACCGGCATAATCAAATTCGCAGGCCTGGCCGATCACAATTGGGCCGGAGCCGATAATCAATACCGAATTGAGGGAAGTGTTTTTAGGCATAGGGCTTTTCTACAGGTAAAAAATGTAAGCACTAAGCCAGAATTTTCCTTGCTGATGGATAGGAAAATCCCGACTTGTTTGTCGGGATGCAAAGGTAGGTTTTTTAAGGGTTTTTGAAGAAGAAAGATGTTATTAATAAGTTCATTTGGATACTATGTTTATGGGCATAGTATAATTTACCTTAACAGGGGTGCCATGCTGTGTGGCCGGATGAAACCTTGGCATACGCTTTAAAGTGCTTAATACTTTGCCGTCTAAAGACTGAGTAATTGATTTCAATATTTTTAAGTCCGAAAAACTTCCGTTGGTGTCAATAGTAAATTGGATGATCATTATTCCTTGCAAATCTTTTCCTAATCCGGGGTAACCTAATGTTCCCATTGAAGTGCTGCCTGACATAGAGAAAATACTAAATCTGGGTAAAGCTTCTTCTACCTTGTAGGTTTTGATGTCGCCACCTGGACTGTACCTTCGGCCACGGGCAAATTTTCCTTTAGCAAACTCTTCTTGATATAGTATCTTCCCATCGGCAGCGAAGCCTGTCCAAACACTGTCCCGTTTGCCATTTTTTACTTTCCCTTCCTCTAAAATTCGGGTAAAATCATCATCATAAACACGATAGTAACCATTGCCAGACAACGCGGTGGACACTCCAGCAGAATCATATATCGCAACAATTTTCTCTGAAGAAATGAAGTGAAACACCGAAGGTGCGGAAAATTTTTCGGCAAGACTGTAAAATCGGTATAGTTTTCCGTTGGGATAATAATCATAACAATCACCTGTTGGATTACCTTTGATATAATTGGCAATTTGTTTTCTAGTTTTGTTCGGATAAAAACTTAAAACCGTTCCTTCCAAAACTACAGGTTCAATGACTGCCGATTTGCCAATCATTTTCATGTTTCCATTAGGATAATATTCCATCACATTATACAAAACCGAACCCGAATCCGGTTCCCGAACGATACGGACAAAATCGGCACTGTCTTTCAGGTCAACATATCGCCCGTCATTCTTCAAAAAGTAAACGTTTTGTTTTTGTGCGAAACCGTTCAACACCAAAAAACAGGCGATAAAAGAAGCATAGTAAAACTTAGGTTTCATATTCAGGGTTTGGGTTAAAAATACATACTGTTTTTAGCCGGTCAAAATTTTCCTCCGATTATTAAAACATAAATTTTACATGCTAAAAACAGCATCGGCCTCCGCAAAAAAGCTTATGTTTGAAGGGACAGAACTCAGCAAAAACCATGAATTTTAAACTTTTTATTTGTTTTTCCTTCGGGATGACCGCGTTGGCGTGGCGGCCGGTTTCGGCACAAATTAAAATTGCCAATGATCCGGTTTACAAAAACCTCGACACAACGGTAAAACCCGGCGACAATTTTTTTATGTATGCCAACGGCGGCTGGATCAAAAAAAACCCGATCCCGGCGGCATATTCCAGTTGGGGGATCGGCAATGTGGTGAGCGAGGATTTGCGCGACCGGCTCAAAAAACTCAACGAAGATGCCGAAAAAGCAAATGCCGCAAAAGGCACAAGTACACAAAAAATTGGTGATTTTTATTACAGCGGATTGGACACGGTTACGATAGAAAAACTCGGCATCAATGCGATAAAAGTTCCGCTAAACCGCATCGACCAGATCAAAACCAAACAGGATGTGCTGGATGTTGCCGCTTATTTAAACACGGTTGGCGTACGCAGTTTCATTGGTTTGGGCGTTGGCCAGGATGCTAAAAACAGCGTTAAAATGATGCTGCACCTGCGCCAGGCGGGTTTGGGTTTGCCCAATCGCGATTATTATTTTAAAACAGATGCGCGCACCACCAAAGTCCGCAATGATTATGCGCAAACGCATCTGCCAGCCATGCTCAAGCTTTCCGGTTTGAGTGATCCTGCTTTGGCCGATGCTGTTTTTAGCATAGAAAAATCATTGGCCGATAGCAGCCGCACGCTGGTTGCCCTGCGCGATCAGTATAAAAACTATCATAAAATGCCGGTTGCGCAGCTGAACAAGTTAACGCCGCACATCAACTGGACAAACCTTTTCCAGAAAGCGGGTTTTGAAAAAGCCGATACCGTAATTGTTGGTCAGCCGGAGTATTATACAGAAGTGGACAAAGCTTTAACGCAATATCCGGTGGCCGATTGGAAAGCTTATCTCCGCTGGAAACTGGTTTCGGCTTACGCCCCTTACCTCAGCAAAGATTTTGAGCAGGAAAATTTCCGTTTTTCCGGAACGGTTTTATCGGGAAGAAAAGAACAATTGCCGCGCTGGAAACGGGTTTTAGATACCGAAAACGGTTTAATGGGCGAGTTGCTGGGGCAGCTTTTTGTGAAAGAATACTTCCCGCCGGCCAGCAAAAAACGCTATGTGGATATGGTGGAAGCCATCCGCACGGCTTACCGCGAACATATTGAAAAGCTGGATTGGATGAGCCCGGAAACGAAGCAAAAAGCCTTGTTAAAACTCAAAACCATTAACCCAAAAGTTGGTTTCCCGGACAAATGGCGCGATTTTTCAAACCTGCAGATCAGCCGCGTTTCTTATGCGCAAAACGTGATGAACGGCCGCAACTGGCAATACCTGGAAAACATCCACAAACTGGGCATGCCGGTAGATCATACGGAATGGAACATGACGCCGCAAACGTATAACGCCAATTACAGTCCGTCTAACAACGAAATCACGTTGCCCGCTGCGCAGTTCATGATTCCCGGGATTAAGGATGCCAATGTGGACGATGCCGTGGCTTATGGTTATGTGGCCGCTTCTACCATCGGGCACGAAATTACGCACGGTTTTGACGATCAGGGCCGCCAGTATGATGCCAAAGGAAACCTGAAAGCCTGGTGGACGCCACAAGATTCGGCCAGGTTTACGCGGCGCGCGCAAAAATTGGTAGATCAATTTAACGGCTACAAAGTTTTGGATAGTTTACACGTAAACGGAAAAGCTACATTAGGCGAAAACATTGCCGATCTGGGCGGGATTGTGCTGGGTTTGGATGCTTTCAAAAAAACGGCTCAATATAAAGCAGGCAAGACCATCAACGGTTTAACGCCCGTGCAGCGCTTCTTTTTAGGCTATTCTTTGGGATGGCTGGGCCACGAACGCGACGAAGCCCTGGCGAATCAGGTAATGACCGACGTGCATTCGCCCGGTTATCTGCGTGTAAATGCCCCGTTTTCTGATGTGGACGAATTTTACACCGCTTTTGGCATTAAAAAAGGTGACCCGATGTGGATCGACCCGGACAAAAGGGTGCGGATTTGGTAATACTTCTTTTATAGGGTAAAATTTAAAGCGGTGTTAGTTCATCGCTTTTTTTATGCCTATAAATTTATCTTTGATGCGATGCTACTAAATGCTTTTACCGAATGGGTTCGCGCGCAAAACCCGCTGGAAGTTACCGGCGTAATTACCGGCATTTTGTGCGTTTACCTCGCCGCTAAAAATATCATCTGGAACTGGCCTTTTGCCATCATTAGCGTTAGCATCTACATTATAATCTTTTTTGAAGCAAAGCTGTATGCCGATATGGGCTTGCAGTTTTACTTTCTGGCGATGAACAGTTACGGCTGGTATTTTTGGGGCAGGAAACCGAAAACGGAAGGAAAAGTGCCGGTCATCCGTATTACTTCCAAAGAAATCATCCTTTCCATCATCGGCATAATTGCTTTTACAACCATTTTAGGGTTTTTGCTAAAACAGAAAACAGATGCCGCTTTCCCGTTTATTGATAGTTTTTGTACGGCATGCAGTTTAATTGCGCAGATTTTTTTAGCCCGAAAAGTGTTGGAAAACTGGCTGATCTGGGTTTTTGTTGATGTGATTTATGTGGTTGTTTACACGGCCAAACATTTGCATTTAACCGCGGGCATGTATGCTTTGTATTTGCTTATTGCGGCTTTAGGCTACCGCGATTGGCGGCGAGATTACCAGTTGCAGGCATAGAAACGAAGTTTGGAAAGACTGAATGTCAGGAAGATGGTTATTCCAACTATAGGGAAAATCTTCACCAAATTTAGGTCTGTAAAAGAAGCATCAAACTTGCACTTTAATGAAGATTCCCTACGGACGAGTGTACAGGACAAATCAAAAAAATGAACTCAAACATTATCAAAATAGCCATCGTCGGGCCGGAATCTACCGGAAAATCTACCATGGCCAAGTGGCTGGCCAAGCATTACCACACGATTTGGGTGCCCGAATTTGCGCGCGGTTACTGCGAAAATTTAACGGCTGACTGTACTTGGCAGGATGAAATCAACATGTTTCACGGGCAATTGGCACTGGAAAAAGAACTTGCGCCCCAAGCCAACAAACTGCTGATTTGCGATACTACTTTTATCACCGTAAAAATTTGGAGCGAAGCACTTTTTGGCAGTGCGCCGCAGGAAGTGCTGGACGAGTTGCCCAAGCAGCAGTACGATTTGTATCTGTTGCTGAATATCGATATGCCCTGGCAGGATGATCCGTTGCGCAATTTTCCAACCCGACGCGCGCATTTTATGCAGGTTTGGCATCAGGAATTACAGACTTTAAACGCAAATTATGTAGTTGTTTCCGGGATGGGCGAGGAGCGTTATCAAAATGCGGTAAAAGCGATTGATGCTTTTACCGCATCGGTTTAGTGGCCGGTTGTGCTGGTATCGCTGCCGGATGAAGGCATTGTCCCGCTGGCACTGGTGCCCATCGGGCTGCCTTTTGCGGCCGTATCAATAGCACCGGAACTGCCGTGCGAACCGGAATCTGCAACGGCGTTGCCTGTTTTTGCAGTATTACTGTTGCAGGCTGATAATGCCAAACCGGCAATCATCAGGGCTGCCAAACTTAATTTTTTCATGATGGGGTTTTTTATTTAGAAGCGTGTTTCAAGCGGTTTTGTTTAGGGCGAATATTGCCAATGCTTCTTTTACCGGTGTTTTTTTGGTGTGTTTCCGTTTGCAGATAGTTTACGTTTTGCCGCGTGAGGGATTGCAGTGGAAAGCCCGCAGCGCAGCGAGGACTTGGAACGGAAAGCCCGACCCGAAGGGGCACGCCCAAAACCTAAATCTTTGATGCTTCTTTTACCACCTAAAAATGGGTATTGTTCAGCAGTTAAGGGTTGGATGGACAGAAGCAGGTTTGGGCTTATCGCCAGCCACCGCCAACGGCCCGGTATAGATTAATGGCGTTGATAAAAATATTTTTTTTGGTGTTGGCCAGTTCCAGTTTGGCATCCAGCACGTTGCGTTGTGCGGTAATCACTTCCAGGTAATTTGCCCTGCCTACCAAATACAGATCATTGGCCACGCTTACGGCATTGTTCAAAGCCTGTACTTCATCCTGCTTTTGTTTATAAAACTGGGTGTAGTTTTCTATCCCTTTCAGGCTGTTGGAAACTTCCTGGAAACTGGTCAAAATTACCCTTTGATAATTGTAAACCGCTGTACGGCTTTGTGCCAATGCCAGGTTAAAGGCCCTGTTTACCAATCTTTTGTTAAAAAGGGGCGAAGTTAAGCCACCCAAAACACCATAGGTAAGCGAAGCCGGATCAAACAAAACCGAAGGTTTAAATGCGTTGTAACCAATGTATGGCGATAACATTAACGACGGGAAAAAGGCCGCACGGGCAGCTTTAATATCGGCTTTTAAGGCGGTTAGTTCAAATTCTGCTTCTTTGATGTCCGGCCGGTTAAGCAGCAATTGCGAAGGCACACCGGCAGCAAGCAAACGCGGCAGTTTAAGTGTGTTGATAGAAGTGTCCCGCGGGATGCTTTGCGCAAACTTGCCGGTTAAAAAGTTAAGCTGGTTTTCGGTTTCGGTAATTTGCTGCAAAACCTGGTATTCCAAACCTTTTGTCCGTTTCAACTGCGCCAGAAACTGCTGCACGGCCAGCTCGGTTGCGCGGCCGCCCAGCTTTTGGATTTTAACTATTTCGAGCGCGTTGCTTTGCAGTACAAGGTTTTCGCGGATGGTTTTCAGTTCGTTGTCTAAAGCCAGCAACTGATAATAAGCCGTGGCAATTTGCGCAGTAAGCGAAGTGATCACCATTTTATAACCGCTTTGCGAAGCTAAAAAACGGTTGAAAGCTGCTTTTTTACGATTGCGGAGTTTGCCCCATAAATCCACTTCCCAGGAACTTTTGAAACCCAGAAAATAATCGGGCGTTGGGTTAGGGATGCGTTGTTTATCATTGATATTTGGTGATAAATTGGTATCGTAATTACCAACACCGTTTTGGGTATAATCGCCGTATTTATCCAAACCAGCGCGTGCTTCCGCATCAACAGCAGGCAAAAGCTGCAAACGGTTGTATCTTAAATTGGCGTTTGCAATTTCTACACGCTGCAAGGCAGAAAGCACATCCGGATTGGCGGTAACAGCAGTATCAATCAGCCTTAACAAATTCGGATCTGTAAAAAAAGAAGAAACAGGCAGATCGGCGATCGTGGTAGAATCTGTGTTGCCATCGTAGGATGACGGCAAACGGTTTTCTGCGTTGATGCTAACGTTCTTAAAATTACGGCAACCGGCAACTGACAGAAAAAACAGGGCTAAAAGAAGCTTATATAGATGGTTTTGTGGTTTATACATGAGGTTATACTATTGTAGATTCCTGAAGTTCAGGAGTAGTTTTGACAGAGGTTTTTTGCTTCTTTTTGGATAATCCAGAAAAAATAACGTACAAACCGGGGATAACAATCAAGCCCAAAATGGTGCCCAAAAGCATGCCGCCGGCGGCTGCCGTACCGATAGAGCGGTTGCCCATGGCACCGGCACCGCTGGCAATGCATAGCGGGATCAATCCGGCAATAAAAGCAAAGGAGGTCATCAGGATTGGCCGTAAACGTGAAACCGCACCTTCAACTGCCGCATTTAAGGTAGAAATCCCTTCTTTTTCGCGCTGTACGGCAAATTCTACAATCAAAATGGCGTTTTTACCCAGCAGGCCGATCAGCATAACCAAAGCTACCTGCGCATAAATGTTGTTTTCGAGCCCGGTGATTTTCAGGAACAAAAACGCGCCCAGAATTCCGGTAGGCAGCGATAAAATAACGGCCAGCGGCAGCAGCAAACTTTCATATTGTGCGGCCAGCAGCAGGTAAACAAACACCAAACAAATGATAAAAATATAAATGGCCTGGTTGCCGGAAAGGATTTGTTCGCGCGTCATCCCAGACCATTCAAAAGAGTAACCTTTCGGCAGTTTTTCGGCAGCAATTTTATTGATTGCGTTGATGGCATCACCGCTGCTGTAACCTGCCGAGGCATCACCGTTGATCATGGCCGATGTGTACATGTTGTAACGCGTTAACTGTTCGGGGCCGTAAACCCGCTGCATTTTGATAAAGGTGGAAAACGGTACCATTTCGCCCTGCCCGTTTTTTACGTATAAACGAAGCACGTCTTCCGGTTTGGTGCGATATTCCGGCGAAGCCTGAACCATTACTTTATACATCTGCCCGAAACGGATAAAGTTGGAAGCATAATAACTGCCCATCAGCGTTTGCAGCGTAGTCATGGCCTTATCGATGGTAATGCCTTTTTTAGCGGCCATTTGCTGATCTACCGTGATGAGATATTGCGGGAAGTTTGGGTCGAAGCTGGAAAACGCGTTGGAAATTTCGGGCGAATTGTTCAGCGCGTTGATAAAGGTTTTAGAAATATCGCCGGTTTTTTGCAGATCGCCTTTTCCGGTGCGGTCTAATAACCGGATTTCAAAACCGCTGGAATTACCAAAACCCGGCACCGTTGGCGGCGGGAAATACTGGATAGAAGCATCACCAATATTTTTGGTTTTTTGCTGAAGTTGGGCGATCACATCATCCAGCGATTCTTTGCGGTCGTCCCAGCCTTTCAGGTTAATCATGGCCATACCGTAAGATGCACCAGCGATCTCATTGACCAAACTATAGCCAGACAAGGTAGAAACAGATTCTATCGCATCAATCGTTTTGGCTTTCTGCTCAATTTCGGTCAAAACTTCTTCCGTCCGTTCCACCGTTGCACCGGCCGGCGTGGTTACGTTTACATAAAGCATTCCCTGATCTTCCGTTGGGATAAAACCTGTCGGTAAAATGGCACTAAAGCCCCAGGTAGCCACAAAAAACACCACTAAAAGAAGTATTGTGATTAATCGCTTGCCTGCAAAATAGGTGATAAAAGAAGCATATCTGCCCGAAAAAGCGTTGTACCTGCGGTTAAACCCTCCAAAGAAACGGTTTAATAAACCGGTTTTCTTTTCGGGCGAATGTTTCAACAAAATCGCACACAAAGCAGGCGTTAAGGTTACGGCATTGATGCCGGAAATAACAATAGATATGGCCATTGTAAGGGAAAACTGCCTGTAAAAAACACCAACCGGGCCAGACATGAACGCCACTGGCACAAACACAGCCGACATAACCAGCGTAATGGCCACAATTGCACTGCTGATTTCTTTCATGGCACTAATGGTGGCATCCATCGGGTTTAAATGTTCTTCGGCCATTTTTACGTGCACGGCCTCAACCACTACAATGGCGTTATCTACCACAATACCAATGGAAAGTACCAGCGCAAAAAGGGTCAAAAGATTGATGGAGAAACCCATCTGCTGCATAAAAAACAGTGCGCCGATCAATGCGACCGGTACGGCCAGAGCAGGGATTAAGGTTGACCTGAAATCCTGCAAAAAGATAAACACCACAATAAAAACCAGGATAAAAGCTTCAACCAATGTGCGTAAAACTTCGTGGATTGAGGCATCCAGAAAGCGCGATACATCATAATTGACGTTAAAAGTCATCCCCGAAGGAAAAGATTCGTCTTTTAGTTCGGCCATACGTTTTTTAATATTGGCGATCACCTCGCGCGCATTAGAGCCCGGCCGCTGTTTAATCATGATGGAAGCAGAAGGCTGGCCGTCGGTTTTAGAAACCATGCCGTAAGTTAAAGAGCCAAACTCTACATCGGCAACTTCCTTTAGCTTGAGTACGGTGCCGGTTTCATTTGCCCGGATCACAATATTTTCGTATTGCTTCGGCTCAAAAAACTTGCCCGGATAGCGTAACACATATTGCAGCATTTGGGGCGATCTATCAGAGCTTTGTCCGGTTTTTCCCGGTGCAGCTTCTACATTTTGATTGCGGATGGCATTGATCACATCATCAGAAGAAACTTTGTAAGCTTCCATCCGGTCGGGTTTCAGCCAAACACGCATAGAATATTCTTTGGCGCCCATAATTTCTGCACGGCCTACGCCATCAATCCGTTTGAGTTCCTGCAATACATTGATGTCTGTAAAATTGTAGATGAACTTCTCGTCCAGCGTACTGTCCTGGCTCATAATATTCAGGTACATCAGCATACTGTTGACCTCTTTTTCTGTGGTCACACCGGCTTTGATTACTTCTTCCGGCAGCTCATCTATAATAGTTGCCACGCGGTTTTGCACGTTAACTGCCGCTTGGTCCGGGTTGATGCCCACGTTAAAATAAATCTGGATAACGGTAAGCCCGTCATTACTGCACACGGTGGACATATAGGTCATCCCCGGTACGCCGTTGATGGCTCTTTCCAGCGGTGTGGCTACGGCTTTTGCGCAAACTTCTGCGTTGGCGCCTGTGTAATTTGCGGTAACCGTAACAGAAGGCGGCACAATGTCCGGAAACTGCGTAACCGGTAAAGTTACCAGCGACAAAACACCCAACAAGGTAATAATCAAAGAGATAACGAGCGATAAAATCGGCCGCCTGATAAATATATTAAACATAAAGTTTTGAACAAGAGTAAACAGGTGTAATACTGATTGTTATAAAACAGCATTATCAACCTTAGCTAAACTATTATTTTTTGAGGGCCAGGGTTTGGGCCTGCGTAACGGTTTCCGGTTTGATTGTCATACCATCGCGGGCGTTTTGCGCACCTTCAAACAGTATTTTATCGCCTCTTTTCAAGCCGCTTTTAACAATATAATAATCAGAAAAACGCGTTAAAGGGGTAAAGCTTTTCATGTGCAGTTTGTTTTGCCCGTCAACCAGATACACATAGCTTTTATCTTGGATCTCGAAAACCGACTTTTGAGGGACCATTACCGCATGGTCTATTTTGGTTGGGATATAAACCTTGCCGCTTGCTCCGTGGCGCAATAATTTATGCGGATTAGGGAATTTTGCGCGTAAATCGATAGAGCCGGTTGCCTGCTCTATCTCGCCTTCAATGGTTTCAATATTTCCGCTGTAGGCATAATGGCTGCCATCAGAAAGGACTAATTTAACCTCGTTATTGCCTTCCTGGTTCAACTTGTTTTTTGCGCGCTGATATTGTAAATATTCATTTTCCGGGAAGCTGAAATAAGCATAAACCGAACTGTTATCAGATATGCTGGTCAGCAAGGTCCCTTCATCAACCAAACTGCCGGCTTTAAGCGGGATCCGGTCAATAATCCCATCAAAAGGTGCCCTGATGCTGGTATAGGCGATATGGTGTTGGGCACTTTGTACGTTTGCAATGGCCTCGTCTATTGTTGCTTGGTCTGCACTTAGTTTGGATTTGGCCACTTCCAGTTCCGAAGCAGAAATCACATTTTTATTGATCAGCATCTGCACACGGCCAACTTCCAGATGTGTGGCCACAGCATCGGCCTTGGCATTGCTTAATGCTGCTTTTGCCCTGGATAAGGCAACCTGGTATTCTTCATCGTTCACTTTAAACAAAAGCTGGCCTTTTTTAACGGGCATACCTTCATCCACATAAATTTTCTCCAGGAAACCTTTTAAGCGCACCCTTATCTCTACGTTTCGTAAGGCCTGGATATCAGCAACATACGGTGTTTGCAGTACAGTGTCTTTTTCACTTAAGGTCAATACGGGGAGTTGCAAAATTTCTTCTGCTTTTTTAGTGCCGTTGGAAGTACAGCCTGCTATTAATAAAGCAACAGCTAAACACAACGTATAAATTATACGGTTTTTTTTGATCATGTTTTTTCAGGAAATATTCTTTTTTGAAATCCGACTTTGGCAATACAAATTGCAAAGAAGGTTTACACACGATAAGGTTTTATCGCCCGTAAATAAATTATTGCAGGTAAGAATATTTGCTAAAAAGGGCTTAGCCGGAAAAGGAAATTGTAATAAGACGGCAGCAACGCTATACCGATCAGATAGGGGCTGATGCTTTTTTTAACTATCTTTTTTGAGTAATTATATGGCTGATAAAAAAAATGCCTGACAGCCAGATAGTTGTTTAGCCTGTGGGCATTGGCGTTTACATAACGGTGGTGGTATTTGGTATGGTTTTGTTTGTCCGGAGAAAGATCATCGTCGGCAATACTTTGCAGGAAAAAATCTGTCCAGCTGTCTGCTTCTAATTCAGTACTGTTTGTACATTGACGGCCGGTTTGCGGGATACTATTGATCTGCGGATAGGTGATCGAGTTGATCAACAAAACCGACAAGAAAATATATAGCCACTGTTTAACCATAACTTGTTGCAAAAGTACAAAACCAGTTGGTTTAGAAAAACCGGGTTTTAAAAAAACTCCCGCAAATTAATTTACGGGAGTTTTTTCAGAAGCTATTGTGATGCTTCTTTTATCGTACTAAATTTACTCTTTAACGGCTTTAATCAACTCTTTTACATCAGGGATTTTGGCAAAAGTTTCTACCAGTTTATGGGTTTTATCGTAAATGGCTTCGTAAGGCGTGGTGCTTACCTGGTAAAAACGCTGCACTAAATACGTGTAACCTTCTGTGCCTACTTTAATGTTCGGGTATTTTTTAAGCCCGTAATCCTGTACAAATTTGGTCATCGCTTTAAACTGACGGTTCGGATCAACAAACGTGATCATCACAATTTGCGTGTTGCCAAACTCTTTTATGTGCTTGGTCAGTTCCATCGTTAAGTGCTGGCAGTGCGGGCAATCCGGTGCAAAATAAACAATCATCACCGGCACGTTTTTTTTGAGGTTGGCCGGCGTTTCATACGCACTGTCTGAAGTTAAAATGCGGTACGGCGGAATATCTTTGTTCGGCGGTGCGTTTTGCGAACAGGCCGTTAACGTGGTCCCGAGAAAGAAAAGCAAAAAATACATTGATTTCATTTGAAATAATTTAAGCTGATGCTGTTTTTAGCACCTATTTTTCTTCAATAATTGATAACTGCAGCAACACGTCCTCTTCCAAAACCGGGAAAGGTTTGCGCTCGCGGATGCTATGGTAAACGGCATCAAAAATATCCATAAAATCCCCTTTTAACGAAGGCACAAATGTGGTTTCCATTTTTTCGGTTTCCGGGTTGATGCAAGTCAATTCGCCCTGCATCCCGTCTTCCTCCACCCCAAAACCAACGGCTAAAGGAGACATGCCCTGATCCAGTTGCGCTTCCTGCGTATCAGATCGTTTTTTAATAAACGTGCCGCGCGAACCATTTACCACAAAACCCGGCAGCGGATTGGCCACCAACATGCTGGCATATAAAAACACGTTCAAATCTTCGGGATATTTTAAGTGGATGAAAAAATAATCAGGCACTTCGGTTTTATGCCGAAATCTGCCCAGCGTTTTGGTGTACGAAAGCGGTTTCCCAAATAAAACAATTGCCTGGTCCAGCAAATGCGGGCCTAAATCATACAGTAACCCGCTGGCCGGCATCGGCGTTTCTTTAAAAATCTTCGGCCCGATTTCCGGCCGCCATCGGTCATACCGAAAATGCGCTTCTACTATTTTGCCCAGTTCGCCGGTATCCAAAACCTGTTTTACGGCTTTCACATCACTGTCCCAGCGGCGGTTCTGGTAAATTAAAACTTCGCGGTTTACCTGTCTGCCCAAATCAAATAATTCTTTGGCTTCTGCGGAAGTTGCGGCAATCGGCTTTTCGATCAGCACGTGTTTGCCGGCCAGCAATGCTGCTTTTGCCAGGTCAAAATGGGTGAAATTTGGCGTGTTCACCACAATCAGTTCCAAATCCGGGTGGTTGATCACTTCCTCCAAAGTATCATAACTTTTTAGGTTTGGGTAGATTTTTGCCGCTTTTTTGGTATTGCGCTCGGCTATGGCATCTAGACTAAAACCTGGGTTTGCATTTAAAAACGGGGCGTGAAATATGCGGCCAGACATGCCGAAAGCCAGTAAACCGGTTTTGATAGGTTGGTTCATGTTGATAAAATTATTGCTAAAAAATGCTCCTCGTTACGCCGCCATCAACCTGGATGGTGGTGCCGGTAATGTACGAAGCTTTTTCGGAAGCTAAAAAAGTGATCATTGCGGCCAGTTCTTCCGGCTGGCCAATACGGCGCATCGGGATGTTTTTGGCTTTTTCTGCCTCAGCTTGTTCCTCCGTCATTCCGGCAGCAAGTTCTTTTTTGATGGCCGAACCGCGGACACGATCGGTTAAAAACAAACCCGGACACACATTATTGACCGTAATTTGATCCGGGCCAACTTCATCTGCCAGCAGTTTAGAAAAACCGATAACGCCCATGCGGATGCTGGTAGAAAGCACCGAACCTTCAAGCACCGACTTAACCGAGGTTCCTACAATATTAATGATTCGGCCGCTGCCGTTTTTTTTAAGATGCGGCAAAACCAACCTCGTTAGCCGCACGGTGCTCAGCAAATTCAGTTCAAAAGCGGCTTGCCAGTCGGTTTCGGTAAAACTTTCTACTGCGCCAAAAGGTGGCCCGCCGGCATTGTTCACCAAAATATCAATCCGCCCGAAAGCAGATGCTGTTTTTAGCACAAAATTTTCCACCTGCGCGGCATCGGTCACATCAACCGGAATGGCAATTACCTGATTGCCGGTTTTCAGGCTGATTTCCTGCGCGGTTTTTTCCAGTTCCTGCAGGTTTCTGGAGCCGATAATCACCCGGGCACCTTCCGCAGAAAGTGCTTCTGCCGTGGCCCGGCCCAAGCCTTTACTTGCGGCCAAAACAACGGCTACTTTATTTTCAATCCTCAGGTCCATGAAATTTATATCGATAAAAGAAGCATAACCAATGGTAACAAGGCTTGTTTTAGTTTGAGAAAAGTCCCGAAATGATATTGATGCTCAGTGCCACGATCACGGTGTTAAAAACGAAAGATAAAATGCTGTGGACCCAGGCCAGTCTGCGGATTTTGCGCGAACTGATCTCTACATCGGAAACCTGGAAAGTCATCCCGATCACGAAAGAAAAATACACAAAATCCAAATAATCAGGTTCCGGTTCACTCGGGAAATCCAAACCTGCGCCGTATTTTTCTTTTCCGTTTTTGGTTGAGTAAAAAAGATGCGCATACCTCAGCGTAAAAACCGTATGTGTAAGCCACCAGGAAACGCCCACCGAACCGATGGAAAGCAAAACGTGTTTGGTGGTTTCTGCAGGAGGCAGGTTTTTGATGGAGTGCAGTAAAACAAACACGGCAAACAGGCTGGCAAACGCAGAAGCCACGATGAAAAGAAAGATAAACGTAACGCTCGAATCTTCCAGTTTGGCCAGTTTGGCCACATCTTTTGGGTGAAGGGAAAGAATGGAAATCCAGCTGATGGTTAAAATACTGAACGCGTAGCCCAGCCAGGTAAGCATAATGTTTACCGGCAGCGAGAACCTGCGGGTAAAAAAATAGGTAATTAGCGCAACACCGAGCGCAATAAACTGGCGGTGATGGGCATCTAAATAAGTGGAAGTTTTTTCGGACAGGGAATTATTTTTTTCTGACATGACAATGCTGTTTTTAGCAGGTAAATTTTAGGCAGGTAAAAGAAGCATCAGGACGTTAAAGTTTTTTTTCTGCGGCGGCGCAGCCAAATTTGCGGCATCATTTGGGTTGGGATCTCATCGCCCAAAAGTTTGCCCCAGGGTTTTAAATCATCAATCCGATCAAAAATAATTTTTAAAACCGCTACCATCGGGATGGAAAGGAACATGCCCGAAACGCCCCACAAAGCCGCGCCCAGCAATACAATCACGATAGAAACCAGCGCATTAATCTGTACTTTGGAGGATACGATCCTGGGCACCAAAATATTATTGTCAATAAACTGGATGACGGCATAAGCCACTATAATCCCCAATTGCGTGCTGTAACCGTCTTTGGTAACGGTGGCCATCAAAACCGGCAGCGCAATGGCGATAATGCCGCCGATGTAAGGCAGCATGTTCAGCAGCGCACCAATCACGCCGATCAGCAGCGCATACTTCAGCCCTAAAATAAACAAAGCGGTAGAATTTAAAATGGCCACAATCAGGGCTTCAATCAGCAAACCAACAATATAACTTTGAATGGCGGCTTTGGTCTGCGTTAAAATTTCGGCAACGTTTTGAGTGTTTTCTTCGGAGAAAATTTCATACAAAAAATTGAGGATCAGTTCTTTATAAAACAAAAGCAAAAAAATATAAACCGGCAGCAAAAACAGCACACTGAACAGGCCAAACAAACTGCCGATGGTTTGGCCCACTAAAGCTTTATTATTGTTGGCGGCATCGTTCAGCAGTTCCATTTGTTTTTCAACGGTCAGGCCAAAGGTTTTATCTACCCATAGTTCGGCCTCGGTCAAAATCTGTCCGCCTTTGGCTTTAAGGGCCGGCAAAGTATCACCAAACTGGATAATCTGGGAAGATAAAAAATACAAAACCGCCGCTACAAAAACGATGAGGGTAAGCAACGTGAGCACAATGGCCAGCACTTTTGGGATTTTAAAAGTTTTGAGTTTGCTGTAAAACGGATTGAGCAAAATGGCCAGCAAAATGGCAAACGCCAGCGGCACCAATAAATCCGCGAGCAGATAAAGCATCATCACCAGCAGCGAAATGCCAAAAAGGATAGTGGTGGCTTTAAGGTAAAACGGATATTGTTTGATGAGCATCCAGGCAGGTTTTTTGTATAAAAATGCTTCTTTTACGGTATAAAATCGGGCAGGTTCAAGCAGGGGCAGGTTCAAGCAGTCGGAAAGCATAACCGTTTATCCGGCACAAGGTTTATTTTATGCCGATAAAAGAAGCACCACTTTAATCCACAGAAACGGTCAGTCCTTCCTGCTGCAAAATTTTGCGGTAAACTTCCACCTCGGTAAAAGAACCTTCCAAAATGGCGCATTTGCCTTTGGTGTGCACTTCCCAGGCAATTTTTTCGGCCTGGGCATCGTTGTAGTCCAAATATTTAACCAGGCAATAAATCACATGCTCAAAAGAGTTGACCTCGTCGTTCCACAAAATCAGGCGGTGGCTTTCTTTCAAACCGGCCAGCAACTCCTCCAGCGTGAAGCTTTCCTCTTTAACCTCTGTTGACATAGCGCAAATTTAATAAAAATTAAAACCTGATATTTAGCAAAAATCAGATAAACCCCGGTTGTTTAAAATTGTCTCTAAACTGAAAAATTATATTTAACAAAAAATGAAAACTGCTTCTGTTTTATGGTTGATGGCCGGCTGTTTCGGCAGTGTTTTTACGGCCGGTGCACAATCAAAATCCATTAAAAACCTCAAAAAGTCAAACCAAAATATTGTGGTTGACGGCCAGTTGAAAGATTGGGGCGATAGTCTGGATTATTATAACCCGGGAAAAAAGCTGCATTACGGGCTGGCCGAAAACCAGGAGAACCTGTATTTTGCGATCCGGATAGAAGACCGCGGGCAGCAGGAGCAGGCCATGCGCAACGGCATTACGCTGGCTTTTAACCCCGAAGGAAAAAAGAAGGAAACGTACAGTTTAACTTTTCCTTCGCCCGATCAGGACGAGAACAGCCTGTTTATCATGCCAAAAGCCGATCATGCCATTACCGAACAGCAATTAAAGCAGGAAGACCTGGAAGAGCACCGCAAAGCCGATTTGCTGAAACTGCGCGATATCCGGGTTAAAGGTTTCCCCGATGTGGAAACAGACCACATCACCACCGCCAATACTTATGGCATAAAAACAGTATTGCAGTTTGATGATGGCGGCGCACTGGTGTATGAAGCGGCGATTCCGGTAAAAATGCTGCACTCGGATCTTACCAGCAAACCCTGGGTTTTTGATATCAGGATCAACAGTTTTAATCCCAATAGTAACAAAGACGGCTTAAAACCACCCGGTGAAAATGGCGGCATGAACGGCGGCGGAATGCGTGGCGGCGGTATGCGCGGCGGCCGGGGCGGGATAGGCAATATCGGAAACCCTTCCGATGGGCAGGGCAATGCCGGTAAAGCAGTGGAGATCAGGGATAAATTTGTGTGGTAAAAGAAGCATCAGCTTAAACTTGACGAAATTATTTTTGCGCTCGAAAAAGGCAATAATAAAAGGCTTGGAATAGAAAAATTAACTGAAGAAGAGCTTGATGTGCTAAAAGAAGAATATAATCTGGAGGAAGAATTTGAAAATACTTGTAGTAAGCAAGTTACATGAACTGATCGTATTGAACCAAGCAGCAAAAAGCCGTTTCATCATCACTTGAAACGGCTTTTTGCTGATGCTTCTTTTACCACCTAAAAATCACTCTACTTTATAGTGATAAACCTCCCGCGCCAAATTTCCTTCATCATCAATGCCTTCAATTACAACGCGGTACGTGGCTTTGCTGTCCGCATTAAAAAAGCTGAAACTGGCTTTTCCGGCTGCATCGGTAATTAAATTTGGTTTCCAATAAATTGTGGTGCGCAAATCGGCCACCACTTTATTGGTTTTCGGATCGTCGTACTGCGGCGAATAAAATTCTTTGGTATTGGTAAACCCTTTTGGGCTATACGTTACAATTCCGGGCGTGTAAATCTGGCTGACATAACTCGGGTCGTTGCCGCGCCGGGTAGTAATCAGCAAAACGCCGCCGCCGCCGCGGCCACCATAAATAGCCGTATAACCGCCGGAGCGCAACACTTCAATCGTGGCTACATCTGTCGGCGGGATAGATTGCAGGTAATTAGAATCTACATAAACGCCGTCTAAAATTATCTGCATCGGCTGGTTAAAACTGCGGGTAGAATAAGGGATTCCTCCCCGGAAAATCACGCCCAGCAATCGGCCTTGCAAGCACTGATCTATCGTGGCACAACCCATTTGCCTGAAAATATCGCCGTTCACAATCTGATCGGCATTGCCCGAACCGTTTAAGTTTGCTGAGTTTTTTACCGGTTCTTTTTTCTCCGAAATCGTTACTTCTTTCAAAATGATCGTCCGGTTTACCAAGCCGTATTTGCGCAAATCATCGTATTGTATTTTGCTGTTGCGCAGGTAACCGGCCAGTTCTGTATCCAGGTTAACGGAAACATCCGGTGCATTTTTGTTTTTGGTGACAAATTGTGGCGGAACATTGTCCAGCGTTACTTCCACATTTTTTCGTCCGCTGGCACCGCGCGCCTGGATCACAAAGCGGATGCTGTCGGGGAAAATCAGATTATCAAACTTAAACCGGCCATTGGCATCGGTTACCGTATCCAGCAAAAACGCACCTTTTGTGGTGGTAAACAGGGTAACCTTGCTTTTGGCCAGTGGTTTGCCGCCTAAAGTTTTTACAAAACCCGAAATCTCCATTGATTTTTCAGGCTGAAAAGTAATTGGCGGGAAACTATTGCCCATCAGCAGCGACCAGGCAAAACGACGATAACCCTGCGTCAGCATCAGCACATCCAGATCGGCCTGGGTTTTTTCGGTTGGATGAGCAAAATAATAATTTGGCTGCTCAATGTACCCTTTGATATCCGAAGTTAAAAGCAAATCAGACAAGATCGTGTTTTCCTTGTTTTCATCCACCGGCATCTTCGTTTCATCCGTAACCGCTACCGAAAAACTGCCCACAACCGGTGCTTTTGCTTTGTTTAGCACGGTAAAATTAAGGTCAACTTTTTGCCGGGGCGACGTGGTTTCGGGTGAGGAAACGGCCACATTTAACTGATCAGGATTTTGTATGAAGATGATGCGTTCGTTCATCGGCTGGCCTTCCTGCGTAAACAGCGTAAACTGTGCAATCCCCGAAGGAAACCTGTTTTTTGGGATTTTGGCCGAAAACGACTGACTTAGTAACTGACTTTTGGCCGTATAATAAACATCGCCGCCGGATTGGCCGATCACCATAATTTCTGTGCCTTGTTTTTGTTTGAAGGTTTCGTTGCTCACATTGATGCGGATGTTGATAAACTCCGGATCGCTGTTTAAAGCCAGCACAAAACCCTGATCGGAAGCTTTTGGCAGTTCCAGTGTTTTTGCAGAACCATCCGGAAAAGTGATTTTGGCCGAATAACTTTTGCCGCTTTCCGGGAAAAGCGAAAACGCGCCCATGCCCAAATGCTGCGTACTGATTTTGGCAACTTTAACATTAGCATTGCTAACAACGCTGCCTGTAATATCCACGCCCAAACCATCGGCACCAACCGCTTTAAACGCCACTTTGCTGCGGATACCGTTGACCAGATTACCGCTTTCCGGAAAAAACTGCACATCCACATCGCTGGAAGTGGCCTTGATCGGTACTGTTTTTACCACTGTTTTTTTAGGATCGGTGGTTAATGTGGTGATGATTTGCCCGGATTTTAAATTTCCCGGCTGCGGGTTACTAAAATTTAAACTGAGGTTTCCGCTGGCATCTGTGGTCCCTTTTCCTTTTAAAACCGTTTTAAAATCCAGCTGCACGCGGTAAGTTACCGGTTTATCTGCATAAGGTTTATTTTCGAGATCGGCATAATGGATCACCGCGTTGATCCTCTGCAAACCGTTTTCTGCAATAAATTTGTAATTTACCGTGGTAAAAACAGTATTGGAAATAGAATTGCCAACGCTAATGGTTTTATCAAAAAAATAATCTTCGCTGAAATTACGCATCCATTGCGTGTATGCACGGATGCGGTAATTGCCTTCCTGCAACGTATCGGTAAGCGGGAAACTGCCCCAGCTGATGCCGGCCGTAAGCGGCAAACGCAGCGATTGTTTAATAGAATCTTTATCATTGATCAGTTCGACATACAGAATCTTGCTTAAACCCGAAGGCCGGTGTTTGCCGCCAATGGTGGTGTAAGCTTTAAAATAAATCTGATCACCGATGGCATAATAAGGTTTATCCAACTGGATATGAACCTTTTCTATCGGATAATTATCGGTAAATTTTTGCAGCTGCGTCAGTATTTTTTTTAGCGGGTCATCATCCTGCCGAACCGCAAAACCGGCAAATAGGATTGCAAAGAGCAGCAGCGCAACTGTTAAAAATTTCTTTGATTTCATGGTTTCAACAAAAAGAAAATCGGGATAAAATAGTAAACATGTTTTTCCTGTAAATGTTGCTGCACGCCAATCAGATCAGCGTTAAAAAATATTTTTCCACATCATGCTTTCTACCGGCCTGGTGGTTGGTTTACTGTATTTTGCGTTGGCTTTTGTGTTGTACATCGTTTCAATTTCGCCTTCTACCACAAAGTAAATCAGCTGTCCGATCGGCATCCCCGGATAAATTTTCACCGGCTGCGTTACCGAAATTTCCAGCGTCCAGGTATTGCAAAAACCCACATCGCCTTTGCCCGCCGTGGCGTGGATATCAATGCCCAAACGGCCGGTACTGCTTTTACCCTCTAAAAAAGGCACATGGCGGTGGGTTTCGGTATATTCCACTGTTACGCCGAGATATAAAGTGTTGGGCTGAAGCAAAAAACCTTCTTTCGGGATTTCAAAATGATCGATTTCGTTATGTTGTTTGGCATCCAGCACACGGTTGCGGTACGTGGCCAGGTATTTTCCCAAATGCACATCATAAGAATTTGTGCCGAGGCAGGCCGAGTCAAAAGGTTCAATAATAATCGTCCCTTTTTCTATTTCCTGTAAAATAAGTTTGTCTGATAAGATCATAGCTGCAAAAATGCGGAACCGAAATTAAAGTATTTTAAAGGATATTGCCATCCTTTTCGCAACTTTACTTTATGGGGATTGCATACCGGAAAAAGGTGGACGACAACACCGAATTTGCCCTTTGGAAAATTGAAGAAAATGCCGAAGAACTTTACAAACAATTACAGCTGGACGCGGCCGAAAAAGCATTTGCCCAGCAACTGAGCAGCAGCAAACGCTATCTGCACTGGCTGGGCACGCGCGTGCTGCTGCGCAAACTGCTAAACACCGAAGAATATATTGATTGCCAGGTTGATGCACACGGAAAACCTTATTTAACCTCGCTGCCGTATCATATTTCGCTGAGCCATTCTTATGATTATGCGGCGGTGATGATCAGCAAAAACAAAGCGGTTGGCATCGATATAGAAAAAATCGAACAGAAAGTGGAGCGCATCGCCCGCAAATTTATACGTCCCGAAGAAATGGCTTTTATCAGCCCGGACGATAAAATCAACCAGTTGTATGCCTGCTGGTGCGCCAAAGAAGCAGTTTACAAATGTTATGGCCGCAAAGAAATTTCGTTTTTAAACCATATTATTTTAACGGATTTTGTTTGCTGCGATGCCGGAACGATTGCTGCGGAAATAAAAACTGACACCATTGATTTGAATTTTAAGGTAGAATATTTGCAGTTTAACGGTTATATGATCGGTTATGCGAAGGAGGTTTGAAGCGGTGCGGAGGTTTGGGGCAAGAGGTATCAGCAATCAGCCGACCTTGTTTATTTTTGACCTTCACTTTTTCATGCCTCTAACCCCGTACCTCATACCTCTCACCTCTAACCTATGAAAAACAAGCAAGTATTCTTCGAGGATTGGGGCTTAATCGATTACAAAGAAGCCTGGGACAGGCAGGAAGCGATTTTTGCCGCCACCGTAAAACTGAAAACCGAACTGCGCAACCGCGGCGAAAACGATGCTTCTTTTACAGGCATAAAAACAGTAACGCACAATTATCTGATTTTTTGCGAACACCCGCACGTTTATACGCTGGGCAAAAGCGGCAAAAAAGAACATCTTCTATTGACCGAAGACCAACTTGCCGAAAAACATGCAGTTTTTTACCCGATCAACCGTGGCGGCGATATTACGTACCACGGGCCGGGGCAGTTGGTGGTTTATCCGATTTTAGATTTGGACAACTTTTTTACCGATATCCATTTATATCTGCGCACTTTGGAGGAAGCCGTGATTTTGACTTTGGCTGATTTTGGCATCCCAGGCGGGCGTTATCCGGGTTATACCGGCGTTTGGCTTGATGCCGATGATCCGCAGAAAGCCCGTAAAATCTGTGCCCTTGGCGTGCGCTGCAGTCGCTGGGTTACCATGCACGGTTTGGCTTTCAACATCAACCCAAACCTCGGTTATTTTAAAAATATCATCCCCTGCGGGATTGAAGACAAAGCCGTAACCTCAATGGAGCAGGAACTGGGCAAAAAAGTACCGGTAAAAGAAGCATCAGAAGTTTTGAAACGGCATTTGTACATTTTATTTGGGATGCTGGCATGAATTTAAAAACAGTTTATCAGCGGTGGATATTAACAATTAGCTACCCTTGTTTAATTTATGGCTTATCCGATCGAAATGCTTTTCTCTAAAATAACCCCTTCTGTTAGTGGAAACTAAAAAAACAACGTTCGCCAATGTGCTGGTAATAGATGACGAACAGAAGCTGGCCGCCCTGATTTCAAGAATACTGGAACTGGAAGGTTATCAGGTATTTAAAGCTTTTACAGCAAAAGAAGGTTTAAAGATATTGGTGCTGGAGGAAATCCATGTGGTTATCAGCGATGTAAAATTACCTGATATCAACGGCGTTGAACTGGTAAAATCAATCAAAGAAAAAAAGCCTTATGTAGAAGTCATCAACTTGACTGCTTATGGCACGATAGCAGATGGCGTGAAAGCTATCCAAAATGGCAGTTTTGATTATATCACCAAAGGGGACGATAACGATAAAATTATCCCGCTGGTTTTTAAGGCCGCCGAAAAGGCCCTGTTTCAGTTACGGAGGTTTAATATGGAAAAGCGGTTGCACAACACCCGTGATTTTAAAGATATATTGGGCAAATCCAAAGCTATTTCAGCAGCAATTGATACCGCAAAAAAAGTATCGCCAACGGATACCACGGTATTGCTGCTTGGGGAAACCGGAACAGGTAAAGAAGTATTTGCAGAAGCCATCCATTATAACAGTAACCGCCGGGCGCACGCTTTTGTGGCCGTAAATTGCAGTAGTTTTGCGCCCGAATTGCTGGAAAGCGAATTGTTTGGCTACAAAGCAGGTGCTTTTACCGGTGCCCAAAAAGATAAAAAAGGACTGTTTGAGGAAGCGCATAACGGAACCATATTTTTGGATGAGATAGGGGAGATGGGCCTTCAGCTTCAGGCAAAGCTGTTGCGGGTGCTGGAAAGCCGGACGTTTATCAAAATCGGGGATACGCAAACAACAAAAGTAAATATCCGCATACTGGCCGCCACTAACCGCGATTTGCAAAAAGAAGCAGATGAGGGCAATTTTCGCTTGGATTTATATTACCGCTTATCTGTTTTCACCATTTTATTGCCTTCTTTAAATGAACGGGGAAGTGATATCGAATTGTTTGCCAGATATTTTCTTGAAGAATTTTCTGCTAAGGTTGGCAAACGTATCGACAGGATGAGTGAAGGGTTTTTGCTCGCCCTTAAACAGCATAAATGGAAAGGGAACGTGCGCGAGTTAAAAAATGTGATAGAACGAGTGGCCATTCTGGCTGATGATGCGGTTATCGATACAGATTTATTACCGGTTGAATTCAGGATGGCAAATTTTGAAAAAGAAGCATTAGACCTGGAATCTACCGAAAAACAGCATATTTTAAAAGTTTTAAATCACGCGCATGGTAACAAAACTGAAGCTGCACGTTTACTAAACATCGGCCTTACCACCCTCTACCGCAAACTGGACCATTACAAGCTTTCCTGATAAACCCTTTCTTTATGAAAAAAAACCCTTCCATTTTGGAAGGGTTTTTTTGTTAAAAATAATTAAGGTATAAATTATTTTACTGATAATAAGGGAGTTAAGAAACAGTTTTCGATCTGGTTCTGGTTTTGGACAAGGCTTTTCCAAAATCATCAAACTATGCTCACAATCTTGTTGTTCCTGGCACTGCTTATTAGCTGCTATTTTATTTTTAAAGCAATCGACTGGTTCGAAAAAATCTGAAATTATGTTACTACTATTCATCATCTCTATCGCAGTATTTATCTACATGATCTATGTACTGCTTAAACCTGAAAAATTTTAACTGAAGTACAATGAACACTGAATTACTTGGAATCATTGCATCCTTTCTCATCACACTGATTATTGCCGTTCCGTTGGGCAAATACCTGGCAAAAATGTTTGCCGGTGAAAAGGTTTGGACTGATTTTATGAAACCACTCGAAAATGGTTTGTTCAAAATTTCCGGCATCAACCCGGGCGAGCCAATGAACTGGAAACAGTTTCTGAAAGCCATGATGACCATCAATATTTTATGGCTGGTTTACGGCTTTTTTGTGTTGATGAACCAGGATAAACTACCGCTAAACCCGGACGGCAATCCCGGCATGTCGGCAGATTTGGCTTTTAACACCATTATCAGCTTCGTGGTAAACTGCAACCTGCAGCATTACTCCGGCGAAAGCGGCGCAACTTATCTCACACAGCATTTCATTTTTATGTTCCTGCATTTTACCAGTGCAGCTACCGGTATTGCTGCGGCCGTAGCAGTTTTTAAAGCTTTCCGCGATAAAACTACCACGGATTTGGGCAACTTTTGGAGCTATTTTGTAAAAACCATTACCCGTTTACTATTGCCGCTTTCTATTGTTATTGCGCTGATTTTGACGTTTAACGGAACGCCCTCAAGTTATGCGGGCAAAGACCGGTTTATATCGATGCAAGGCGATACCGTAAATGTTTCCCGCGGACCGGCAGCGCAAATGATCGCTATAAAACATCTTGGCACAAACGGCGGCGGCTGGTTTGGTGCCAACTCTGCACATCCGCTCGAAAACCCAAATTACCTGACAAATATGGTCGAAATCGTTTCGCAAATGATTATTCCGATGGCAATGGTTCTGGCTTTTGGCTATTTTATCCGCAGGAAAAAATTAAGCCGGATCATTTTTGGCGTAATGATGGCCGGTTTGCTGATGCTTCTTTTACCCGCTATTTTTAGTGAATTGGGTGGAAATCCATCGATTGCGAAAATGGGCATCAGCCAGAACACCGGCGCAATGGAAGGTAAAGAAGTACGTTTCGGGCCAACCGCAACCGCTTATTGGAGCACGTTAACTACCATCACGTCAACTGGTTCTGTCAACGGAATGCACGACAGCACCATGCCGCTAACCGGTGCCTGGGAATTATTGGCGATGATGATTAACGCTTTTTTTGGCGGCTGCGGCGTAGGTATTTTAAATTACCTGATCTACCTGATTATCGCTGTTTTTATTGCCGGATTAATGGTAGGCCGCACACCAGAATTTTTAGGCCACAAAGTGGAAGCCCGCGAAGTAAAAATTGCCGCTCTGATTACGTTGCTGAGCCCGTTTTTAATTATGGCCGGAACTGCTTTGGCCAGTTATGTTTTTGTGGCGCACGGCAATGCCAACTGGGCAGTAAAGCCAACGTCCTGGCTCAATAATCCCGGCTTTCATGGCTTTTCGGAAATGCTGTATGAGTTTACTTCGGCCAATGCCAACAACGGTTCTGGTTTTGAAGGGCTGGGCGATAACAATATCTTCTGGAACGTTTCAACAGGTTTTGTGCTTATCCTCGGCCGCTTCCTGCCAATCATCGGCCCGGTGGCCATTGCAGGTTTACTGGCACAAAAGAAGTATGTGCCCGAATCTGCCGGAACGCTTAAAATTGATACCGTAACCTTCGGCGTTATAACGTTTGCCGTTATTATGGTTTTAAATGCCTTGTCGTATTTCCCTGCACTGGCTTTAGGCCCGCTGGCAGAGTATTTCTCTATGCCTAAATAAGCAGCCTTATCCGGCTTTATAAAAATCAAAATGACAACAAAATCCAATAAATTATTTGAACCGGCTTTGGTACAAACTGCCTTAAAAGAGTCGTTTATTAAACTAAACCCGCAGGTAATGCTGCGTAATCCGGTGATGTTTACGGTAGAGATCGGAACCGCGGTAATGCTGTTCGTAAGTATTTATAGCTTCGGCCACCGCGATCAGGGTACTTTCGGTTACAACTTTGCTATTTTTATCATCCTTTTTTTGACTGTGTTATTTGCCAATTTTGCCGAAGCCATTGCCGAAGCACGCGGTAAAGCTCAGGCAGATAGTTTGCGTAAAACACGTGAAGAAACACCTGCAAATTTGGTTTCTGCGGATGGTGGCATCACTTCCATTTCATCAAACCAGCTAAAAAAAGGCGATGTTTTTGTATGTGAAAGTGGCGACACGATACCAACCGACGGCGAAATTATCGAAGGTTTGGCAACGATTGACGAATCGGCCATTACAGGCGAATCTGCGCCCGTGATCCGAGAATCCGGTGGCGATAAATCTTCCGTGACCGGCGGCACAAAAGTACTTTCAGACAAAATCAAAGTAATCGTGACCACCGAACCAGGCGAAAGCTTTTTGGACAAAATGATTGCTTTGGTAGAAGGCGCGTCCAGGCAAAAAACGCCAAACGAAATTGCGCTGACCATTTTGCTGGCCAGTTTTACGCTGATTTTTATCATCGTTTGTGTAACCTTAAAACCCTTTGCAGATTATGCGCATACGCCAATAACTATCGCCGCTTTGATTTCGCTTTTTGTTTGTTTGATCCCAACCACAATTGGCGGTTTGTTATCTGCAATTGGTATCGCCGGGATGGACCGCGCATTGCGTGCCAACGTGATCACCAAATCGGGCAAAGCTGTGGAAACTGCTGGCGATATTGATGTTTTATTGTTGGACAAAACAGGCACTATCACCATCGGTAACCGCAAGGCCACCAACTTTTGGCCGGTAAAAACAGTATCGCCTGACGAGCTGATCCAGGCTGCCGTGCTTTCTTCGCTGGCAGATGAAACGCCTGAAGGGAAATCTATTATCGAGCTGGCGCAGCAAAGCGGTGTCCGTTTTTTGCAAACTGCGCCTCAAGGTGCCAATTTTATAAAATTTACTGCCGAAACCCGTTCGAGCGGTATTGATTTGTTAGACGGTTTGCGCATCCGTAAGGGGGCTTTTGATTCGATCCGAAACCTTTCTGTAAACGCCGGGAACGCTTTTCCGGCGGATGTTGCAGAACGTGTAAAAACGATTTCTTCCAACGGTGGCACGCCGCTCGTAGTGTCGCAAAACGAAGTGGTTTTAGGTACGATAGAATTGCAGGACATTATCAAAACCGGTATTTCAGAACGTTTTGAACGCCTGCGGAAAATGGGCATAAAAACAGTAATGGTTACGGGCGATAATCCGCTGACGGCCAAATTTATTGCCGAAAAAGCTGGCGTTGACGATTTTATCGCGGAAGCAAAACCCGAGGATAAAATGAATTACATCAAACACGAACAGCAAAACGGAAGATTGGTTGCGATGATGGGCGACGGCACTAACGATGCGCCCGCTTTGGCGCAGGCCGATGTTGGTGTGGCCATGAACAGCGGTACGCAGGCCGCAAAAGAAGCCGGAAATATGGTGGATTTGGACAACGACCCGACCAAACTGATCGAGATTGTGGAAATTGGCAAGCAGCTGCTCATCACGCGCGGTACGCTCACTACTTTTTCCATCGCCAACGATGTGGCCAAATACTTTGCCATCGTTCCTGCTTTGTTTATTGCCTCAATCCCTGCCTTGCAAAGTATTAATATCATGCATTTGCACAGTCCGGAATCAGCCATTTTATCGGCTGTAATTTTCAACGCGATCATTATCCCACTTTTGATCCCGCTGGCCTTAAAAGGTGTGGAGTACAAACCGATTGGTGCCAGTGCCCTGCTTCGCCGTAACTTGTTGATTTATGGTTTTGGCGGAGTGGTTGCCCCTTTTATCGGCATAAAATTAATAGACCTTTTGATTGGTACAATGGTGTAAAGCGCAATGCTTCTTTTATCCCTATAAAATTATTATAATGAAAAAATATATTCTTCAATCCATCCGGTTAACCTTGGTGCTTACCGTTTTGCTTTGTGTGATCTATCCCGTGTTTATTGCTTACGTTGGCAAACTATCAAAAGGCCAGGGCAACGGCGAAACCATTACCGTAAACGGAAAAGTGGTTGGCTATGCCAATATCGGCCAAAAGTTTGACAAAGACGGCTATTTCTGGTCGCGCCCATCGGCTGTTGCTTATAATGCGGCCGGTTCTGGCGGTTCTAACAAAGGCCCTTCCAACCCGGATTATTTGAAAGATGTAGAAGGCCGTATCCAAAACTTTTTGAAACACGATCCCGGTGTTAAGCGTGCGCAAATCCCTGCTGATCTGGTTACCGCTTCTGGCAGTGGTTTAGACCCTGATCTTTCTCCGGAAGCAGTGCAGGTTCAAACGGCACGTATCGCTAAAGCACGAAATTTATCTGTGCAGCAAGTAAGCGAATTGGTCAATCAGCACATCGAAAAACCTTTATTGGGTTTTTTCGGACCGGCAAAAGTGAATGTTTTAAAGTTAAACGTAGCTTTAGATGCGCTTAAAAAATAAAAATATAACGGCCACAAATGCTTTATTAAACACATGTGGTTTTGATCTGCAAAAAATGAAAAAAATATTGTTAGCTGTTTTTACCGGTCTTTTTTTGTCGGCCGCTGTAAAAGCTCAGGATTCAACACAATCTTCCGGCAAATTAACCATAAGTGGCTATGCCGAATTGTATTACGGGTACGATTTTAACCGGCCAAAAGATAATAACCGGCCAAATTTTGTTTACTCGCACAACCGCCACAATGAAGTAAACCTAAACCTGGGTTTTATCAAAGCAAATTATGATAACGGCACGGTTAGGGCAAACCTGGCATTAATGGCCGGAACGTATGCCAATGCTAATTTAGCCGCAGAGCCCGGCGTTTTAAAAAATGTTTTTGAAGCAAATGCAGGTTACAAACTTTCTAAAACAAGCAACCTTTGGGTTGATGCCGGTATTTTTTCTTCGCACATTGGTTTTGAAAGCGCGATCTCTAAAGATTGCTGGGTTTTAACCCGTAACATCTCTTCAGAAAACACACCATATTATGAATCCGGAGCTAAATTAAGCTATACCACGGCCAATAATAAACTTACTTTAGTGGGTTTGTATTTGAATGGCTGGCAACGCATTTACCGTCAGGCTGGCAACAGTCAGCCTGCCGGTGGCTTGCAGGTTTTTTATAAACCAGATGATAAAATAACGCTGAATTATAGTAACTATTTAGGAACAGAAGGTGCCGATTCTATCCGCGTACGTCGTTTTTATAATAATTTTTATGCTATATTTCAGGTAAACAAAGCTTTTGGCTTAACTGCTGGTTTTGATTACGGCATCCAGCAGCAGGCTAAAGGCAGCAGCAGTTATAACCATGTAATTTCGCCGGTGGCCATTGCTCGTTATCAGTTTACCGATAAATGGGCAATGGCCGGGCGGGTAGAATATTATGAAGACAAAACGGGTATTTTTATTGCAACCAATACACCTAACGGTTTTAAAACCACGGGCTATTCTTTAAACCTGGATTATGCACCGGCCACAAATGCCATTATCCGTTTAGAAGGAAAAGTTTATAACAGTAAAGATGCCATTTTTACAACGCCTGCCGGAACAGCAAACACAAGCCCTTTGCTTACCGCAAGTTTCGCGGTTTCATTTTAAGATAAATGTTATGGCCTGTTTAAATGTCGTCTGGTTTTTTGCAAATGCTTCTTTTATCGCCTAAAATTTGGTGTTTTTGTGTGAATTTTCAATCAGCAACAAATATAAAAAACCAAATTTACAGGCATAAAAGAAGCATTGCAGTTTCTTCAACAGCAGTTTAAACAGGCTTTAAATATACCAATGCTTCTTTTAGCACCTAAAAACAGTATGGATACTTCGGTTAGGGATTTTATTGAACTGGTAAAAAAATCAAGGCGCGGCAAATTTAAAATTTACATCGGCATGAGTGCCGGTGTGGGCAAAACTTACCGTATGCTGCAGGAGGCGCACACGCTTTTGCGCAACGGCATTGATATCCAGATCGGTTATATCGAAACCCACAACCGCGCCGAAACACATGCCCTGCTGGCCGGTTTGCCCATGATTGTGAAACGCAAGGTTTTTTACAAAGGCAAAGAACTGGAGGAAATGGATTTGCAGGCCATCCTGAACCGGCACCCGGAAGTGGTGATTGTGGACGAGCTGGCGCATACCAACATTGAAGGCAGCAAAAACAGCAAGCGCTGGCAGGATGTACTGGACATTTTGGAAGCAGGCATCAGTGTGATTTCCGCAGTGAACATTCAGCATCTGGAAAGCATCAACGAAGAAGTGGAAACCATTACCGGGATTGCCATTACCGAACGGATCCCGGACAAAGTGCTGGAACTGACAGACGAAATTGTTAACATTGACTTAACGGCCGATGAACTGATTGACCGGCTGAAAGAAGGCAAAATTTATGACAAAAGTAAAGTAAACCTGGCACTGCAAAATTTTTTTCAGGCTGATAAGATTTTGCAATTGCGGGAAATGGCTTTAAAAGAAGTGGCGCACCATTTAGAGCGGAAAATTTCGATCGAAGTCCCGAAACAAATCAAGCTGCGTTCTGAGAAATTTCTGGCCTGCATTTCTTCCAACTCAGAAACGGCAAAAATCGTGATCCGGAAAACCGCGCGGCTGGCCTCATATTATCGCTCGCAGTGGATTGTGCTGTACGTGCAAAGCAGTAACGAAAGTTTAGACAAGATCAAACTTGATAAGCAAAGATATCTCATCAACAACTTAAAATTGGCCACAGAACTGGGCGCAGAACTGCTGAAAATCAAAAGCGATGAAATTATGCAAACCATTATGCAGGTGGCCGAAGAACGGGAAATTACAACCATTTGCATTGGCAAACCACATTTAAAATTGTTTCAGGTAATATTAAGGACGGGCGCATTTAACGTGCTGCTTAATAAGCTGGCAGCTACAGAAACTGATTTAGTTATACTATCATGAAAGTAAAAAATAAACTCCGCTTAGGGTTCGGCTTTTTGTTTATCGTTGTGCTCTTTTTTGGCACCGTTTCCATCTTCTACATCAACGAAATCTCAAACAGTGCAAAAGTTATTTTAAAAGACAACTACGAAACTTTAAACTTTGCACGGGAAATGCGTATGGTTTTAGATGAAAATACTTTGCCGCTCAATACCGCTTCGCAGGCATCTTTTGACCGGCAGCTGGCAAAGGAGGAAAATAACATTACCGAAACCGGCGAGCAGGCCGCAGTAAAAAGTTTGCGTACTGCTTTTACCGTTTTACAAAATACGGCTTTGCCCATGGAACAGCAGCTGCAGGCCGAAAAAAATGCCCGAAGGAATTTGCGCAAAATTGAAATCCTGAACATGCAGGCAATTGTCCGCAAAAACGATCAGGCACAGGCTTCTGTTAAAAAAGCCACGTTGTTTTTAGGTTTGGCCGGCACCTTTACGTTTTTGGTGCTGTTCAGTTTCAGCGTTAACTTTCCCGGATTTATCTCCAACCCTTTAAATACTTTGCTGGAAGGCATCAGGGAAATTGGCCGGAAAAACTACAGCCAGCGTGTTCATTTTGAAAAGCAGGACGAGTTTGCGGAAGTAGGCCGTGCTTTTAATGATATGGCAGCCCGGCTGAACGAATGGGAAAACAGCAATTTGTCCAAAATTATGTCGGAAAAGCTGCGGATAGAAACCATTATAGAGCAAATGCACGATGCAATTATCGGGATTAACGAAAAACAGGAAGTGCTGTTTATTAACTCCGCAGCAAAAATTTTATTAAACCTGAATGAGCAAAGTTTGGCAGGAAAATCTGTTGATGCCATTACAAAAAGTAACGATCTGTTCAGTTCGATCATCAAAGAGACTAAAGCAGGAAAGCCGTTTAAAATTGTGGAGAATGGGAAAGATGCTTATTTTCAGCTGGAAGTGAGGGAGATTTCGGTCCCGAATATCGAACCTAACAGGAGTGAAACGATATCTATCTCACATCATTCGGCCGGAAAAGTATATGTTTTGCGCAACATCACAGAGTTTAAAGAAAGGGACGAGGCAAAAACCAATTTTATCGCCACTATTTCGCACGAACTGAAAACGCCTATCTCTTCCATGAAATTAAGCCTGAAGCTTTTGGCAGACAGCAGGATTGGCGGATTGAACCCGGAGCAGGAACAATTGGTGCTTCACCTTAACGAAGATGCAGAACGCCTGCTCAAAATCACGTACGAACTTTTAGACCTTTCGCAGGTGGAAACTGGTAATATCCAATTAAATTTTGTACCAACGCGGCCAGAACAGATCATAGAATATGCAGTCAAAGCGATCAGTTTTGAAGCTGAACAAAAAAAGGTAACGATTGAACAATCTGTTGATTTAAAGCTGCCCAATGTGCAGGTTGATGTTGAAAAAACAGCCTGGGTGATGATCAATTTTCTTTCCAATGCTTTACGCTACAGCCCGTCGGGGTCTAAAATCATCGTTCAGGTTTCACAGAAAATGCAAATGGTCGAATTTGCTGTAAAAGACTTTGGAAAAGGGATTGACACGCAGTATTTAGAACGTTTGTTTGACCGCTATTTCCAGGTGCCAACGGACGGGCAAAATAAATCTGGCTCGGGGCTGGGGCTGGCAATTTCTAAAGAGTTTATTGCCGCACAGGATGGCCGGATTGGTGTAGAAAGTGAAATTGGCGCAGGCAGCCGGTTTTATTTTCAGCTGCCGGTAATGGTTGCTTAAATGGAAAGATTTTGCGTGTCGGGTTTATATGGTGCGATGCTTCTTTTATCACCTAAAAATCAGCAATCAGGAATTGAAATCGGGATTTGTATCGCCAGGCCGCCATCCGCAGTTTCCTTGTATTTCGAGTTCATGTCCTGCGCGGTTTCCCACATCGTTTTTACCACGGCATCCAAGCTCACGCGTGCATTGTCCGGGTTGGATTGCAAGGCTAATTGCGATGCTGTGATCGCTTTGATCGCGCCCATCGTATTGCGCTCGATACAAGGCACTTGTACCAATCCGCCAATTGGGTCGCAGGTCATGCCCAGATGATGTTCCATGGCAATTTCCGCAGCCATTAAAACCTGGCGTTGCGATCCGCCCAAAACTTCGGTTAAACCTGCCGCGGCCATGGCGGAGGAAACACCGATTTCTGCCTGGCAGCCGCCCATCGCTGCCGAAATGGTAGAACCTTTTTTAAAAATACTGCCGATCTCCGAAGCCGTCAGCAAAAACCTGATAATCTGATCGATACTGTTTTTATCACAGAAAATCAGGGCATAATGCAACACAGCCGGGATTACGCCTGCCGCGCCGTTGGTTGGTGCCGTAACCACCCGGCCAAACGAAGCGTTCTCTTCATTTACGGCCAAAGCAAAGCAGCTCACCCAATCCAAAATATACTGAAAACTGCTGCTTTTTTGTTTGATGGCCGCAACCCAGCTTTCGTAATCCCGGTATTCTGCATCGCCCAAAAGCCTTTTGTTGCTGCGTGCCGCCCGCCGTGCCACGTTCAATCCGCCGGGCAAATAGCCGGAAGTGTGGCAGCCACGGTACAAACATGTTTTCATCACTTCAAAAATCTGTAAAATACCGGTTTGGGTGGCTTCTTCGGATCGCCAGGCCAGTTCGTTTTCCATCACCACGTCGGAAATTTTCAGGCCGGTTTTCAAACACCAGTGCAGCAAATCATTGGCGGTATCAACCGGGAAGGGCAAATCAACTTCTGTTTTTGCTGCGGATTGTCCGTTTTCTTTCACTACAAAACCACCGCCGATAGAATAATACGTTTCTGAAATTGCTTTTCCATCTGCCAGAAAAGCCTGAAACGTAACCGCATTCGGGTGAAAAGGCAAACTGTTGTTCATCAAAAAAAGCAAATCATGGCCGATACTGAAACCAATGCTGTTTTTACCACCTAAATTTAGTTGTTGGTTGATGGCAATGCTTTCGATTTTTGGCTCGATCTGATCCACCGGAAACGTAACGGGATCATCTCCGCTTAAACCTAATAAAACGGCAATGTCCGTTCCGTGGCCTTTCCCGGTTTTGGCCAGCGAACCATACAGCAGGATTTTGATCTGTATAACTGATTCCATCAAATTGGCATCCTCCAGCAAAACCACAAACTGCTGCGCCGCCCGCCACGGCCCCAAAGTATGCGAACTGGACGGCCCGATACCGATTTTAAACATATCAAAAACAGAAATCTGCTCTTTTTGCATGATTAAAAATAGTGTTTTTAATTTGATGTTGGTTTATACGGAAAATATTGTTGAACAAACCACGATTGTGGTTGTAAAAACGGTGCGGGAAATTGGCCTAAAAGTTACCGAAAAGCAATATATGTAAATTGTTAACGGTAAACCTTCAAATATTGTATGTGTAAATTTAATTAAGGTTTTTGAATCGAAAGCCAATTGCTGTTTGGGTTTTTTGCGGATTTATTTCTATGCTTCTTTTATCGCCTAAAAAACTGTGAAGACAGGTTTGCTGCTTTAGATAAATACAAACCACCAAATTTATAGTGCTAAAAGAAGCATCAGGGTTTTAAAACAAAGCTAAACCAGCTATATAATGAGTAAAGTTTTTCCTATATATTTTAATTGGGGTTTACAATAAAGAAAACAACAGGATTGGACCTTCTATAACCAACCATTCAAAAATCTTAGTTTTCAACTGGTTCTTTTTTTCGCATTTAATGTTCATATCAAGCATGGAACAAAAGTAGTGCCTGCATTTTTCTAAATTGTCATATCTATATAAGTTTAAACATTTAATCGTTTGATTAACATAAAAATAATAATTTTTTAACAATTACATTCAGCAGATGCTTCTTTTATCATACATTTTTTGGCAGAAACAAAAAAGCTTGTCTGGTTTCCCAAACAAGCTTTCAGTATATATTAAAATTTATAATGGTTGCACAGCTGATTACATCATGCCGCCCATACCGCCGCCGCCCATTGGAGGCATACCACCACCACCTTTTTCATCTTCAGGATCATCGGCCAAAACACATTCTGTTGTTAACAACATTGCAGCGATAGAAGCAGCATTTTCCAAAGCCACACGGCCTACTTTAGTTGGATCGATCACACCGGCACCGATCAAATTTTCGTATTTATCGGTACGTGCATTGTAACCAAAATCAGCAGTGCCTTCTTTTACTTTTTGCACCACGATAGAACCTTCAATACCTGCATTTTCGCAGATTTGACGTAATGGCTCTTCAATAGCACGACGAATGATCTGGATACCTGTGTTTTCATCTTCGTTAACGCCTTTAACCTCGGTCAAAGATTCTACCGCACGGATGAAAGCTACACCGCCACCGGCAACAATACCTTCTTCAACCGCAGCACGTGTTGCATGTAAAGCATCATCAACACGGTCTTTTTTCTCTTTCATTTCCACTTCTGTGGCAGCACCAACATACAATACAGCAACACCGCCGGACAGTTTGGCTAAACGCTCCTGTAGTTTTTCTTTATCGTAATCAGAAGTAGTAGTTTCAATCTGAGATTTGATCTGGTTAACACGGGCTTTAATCTCTTCGGTTTGGCCGGCACCGTTGATTACGGTTGTGTTGTCTTTATCAACAACAATTTTCTCGGCAGTACCTAAATAAGAAAGATCAGCATTTTCCAATTTGTAACCTCTTTCTTCAGAAATTACTGTTCCGCCAGTCAAAATTGCAATATCTTCTAACATCGCTTTACGACGATCGCCAAAACCGGGAGCTTTAACAGCAACCACTTTCAGCGAACCACGGATTTTATTTACAACCAAAGTAGCCAAAGCTTCCCCGTCCAAATCTTCCGCAATAATTAACAATGGTTTACCGGTTTGTACTTGTTTTTCCAAAACCGGCAACAATTCCTTCATAGAAGAAATCTTTTTGTCGTAAATTAAAATGTAAGGGTTTTCTAATTCCGCTTCCATTTTATCGGCATTAGTTACAAAGTATGGAGATAAATAACCTCTGTCAAACTGCATACCTTCAACCGTTCTTACTTCAGTTTCGGTGCCTTTTGCTTCTTCAACTGTGATAACGCCATCTTTTCCAACTTTTTCCATTGCTTCTGCAATTAGCGAACCGATGATTTCGTCGTTGTTTGCAGAGATAGAAGCAACTTGTTTGATTTTGTTATTGTCTTCGCCAACTGTTTGAGATTGCTCTTTCAGGTTAGCCACAACAGCCGCAACCGCTTTGTCAATACCACGTTTCAAATCCATCGGGTTTGCACCGGCGGCAACGTTTTTAATACCAGCGGTTACAATTGCCTGCGCCAAAACGGTAGCCGTAGTTGTTCCGTCACCTGCAATATCAGCAGTTTTGGAGGCCACTTCTTTCACCATTTGCGCACCCATGTTTTCCAAAGAATCTTTTAATTCGATTTCTTTGGCAACAGTAACACCATCTTTAGTGATAATCGGGGAACCAAATTTTTTGTCGATAATTACGTTCCTGCCTTTTGGGCCTAAAGTAACTTTAACCGCATTGGCCAAAATATCAACACCGCGTTTTAAAGCGTCGCGCGCTTCTACATTATATTTAACTTGTTTTGCCATTGTATTGGTTTTTAAGAATGAATAGAATAGTTTAGGCTGAAAATATCAAACCCGGATATGATTTACAGAACTGCGTAAACGTCTGATTCACGCATGATTAAGTACTCTTTGCCTTCATAAGTAATTTCAGTACCGGCATATTTGCCATATAAAACCTGATCGCCAACTTTAACGGTCAGCGGCTCGTCAACTTTGCCTTCGCCAACGGCAACGATTGTTCCGCGTTGTGGTTTTTCTTTTGCAGTGTCAGGGATAAAAAGTCCGGATGCCGTTTTTTCTTCAGCAGCGGCAGCTTCTACTACTACTCTGTCTCCAATCGGTTTGATGTTTAATGACATTTTTGTATTTAGTTTTTGAATGAAAAATAAAATTACTACTGCTTATCGTCAAACAGCAACTGTGCCAAAGCCCTGTTTCTGTACATATTGACTTATTGGCTTGCGAAACTTGTCAAAATTACTTTCCCTTAAATATTTTAATTGATTTTAGTTGATGGAAATGTGCCATCCTGACAGCCCAACAAAAAAGGCTTTCGTATCATCCGAAAGCCTTTTATTAATGCTGTTTTTACCACCTATTTTTTAGGCAGCGGCTGTTGTACCGGAGGCAAATTCAGCGGTGCGCTCACCGGAGCGGTTGGTTTTGAAGCTTTGTCAATCTGTTCCTGGTTTTGCACACGGTTTGCAGATGATGGACCGTTTTTAGAAACCACATTTACAGCCAGCGAAAGCACCATCAGCGCAATAGCCAAAAACCAGGTCCCTTTTTCCAGAAAATCACCGGTTTTTTGTACGCCCATCATTTGAGACGAACTCGAAAAATTAGAATTCAGGCCGCCGCCTTTCGGGTTCTGGATCAGCACGATCAAACCAAGCAGCACGCAGATAATCACAATCAAAACAACAAGCACTAAATACATTTTATATCAGTTTATTTTTTTCTCTATTTCTGTTAGTTGGGCTGCAAAGTAAACGCTTTTTTCCGGAAATTTCAACAGCAGCTTTTTATAAGTATCTAAGGCTTTGTGGTAAAGCATTTGGTCCAAGTAAACTTTTGCCAGCGTTTCCGTCACCAAAATATCTGCATCTTCCGAACTCTTTTTAGCCTTGTTTTCTGTGTCCAACTTATCCATACTTGGCGGGTGGATGTGCGGTTCTTCAATAATAAAACGTTCAATCAGCTGCTTCTCCTTCTTTTTAACTGGCAATTCTTCTATCGGCGGCAACACGTTTTCGGGCACTTTCAGCGGTGCTTTGGTATGAAAAATACTTTCTATATATTGCTGGTGCAGCTCCGGGCCAACGCTTAAATCAGTGTTGTTTTGTACATTTTTAGTGTAAGGCTGATAGTTCCCATCATGTTCTTTGCGCGTTCTGTCCAGCCACCACATAAACGTGTACGGCATTTTATCATCATGATATTTGGAAACCGTATCTGCTTCATTTTCAGTTTGATAATCCGTTTTTATAGGTTCAGCCAAAGCTTTTTCTAATGGATCATCACCTTTTTCTATCAATTGTTTTTCAGTTTCAGGCGTTTGGTTTTGCCCGAATTTCTGGTTAAAAGAAAAATAATCGATCGAAGCAATGTTGCTCAGCATTGCTTTTTCCGCCTCATCGCGGGCATTTAAAGGTGTTTCTTCCGAAGTAATTTCGGGTGTAACTGCAACTTCCGGTGCTAATGATTCAGGTTCGGATCCGGGAACAATTTGGGGCGATGCTTCTTTTACCACCTCAAATTTGATGTCCTCAATCGCCATGATTTCCTCAAAAACCTCTTCGTCAATTTCCTGGCCGGCGGGTTTTTGATTAAAGTTTTCTTCGAATGCTAAAATCGTTGGTTCAGGGAAAACAAGTTTTTCATCGTCCTCATTTACAAATGTTTGGCTTATGTCTTCTGCCCGGAAATCATTTTCGGCAGCCATTGCTTCCTCCAAATTTTCACCTGTAAAAGAAGCATCAACGTTTTCTGCGGAAGGGATATCTTCTGTAAAAACCGCTTCCTCGTCCTCAATTTCCGCAGGTTTTGGTTCGATAAAAGCCGCGTCGGTAGTTTCCTGCGGATCAGTTTCTTCCGATTTTTCCTGACTATCGGTTCCGGTCAAATTTCCCTCAATAAAAACAGCATCGTTTTCTGCGGAAGGAGCAGCCCCGGCCACATCTGAATCCGCAGTAACCACTTCCAGTTCCAAATCAATAAACGCGGCATTGTTGATTTCGTCAGCAGGTATTTCATCCGAAAAGTCCGCTTCCGTTTCAGGTTTTGGGTTGATAAAAACAGTATTGGTTTCTTCTTTCGCAGCAACTTCCACCGGATAATTTGCTGCAAAAGCTGCCGGTGCGTCCACCAAATTTTCCTCTGTAAAAACAGTATCAGTTGTTGTTTTATGATCGGTTTTACTTCCATCAAAACCAACAAAACGATCTGGTTTTGGCGCAACCAGCAATTCCGGCCGGTGGATCAGCCGGAACAAAACTTCCCGGTTTGCCGCATAAACTGCCGCCGAACGAAGTGCTTTTTCTGCAATTTCGGCATCTGGCTTTTGCACTGCTTTGGCCAGCAACATCCGGAAAATACCGCAGGCCGGATAATTTTGCACCAACGCTTCCAACTGCTGCCGGTGCATTGCGTTTGCCGCCGCCGGATTGGCCAATAGTTGCTGCAAAAATTCGGGGTTTAACCCGTTTTGTATCTGATCCACGGTTTGAAACTACGATTTGCTTACCAATTGGCAAAAGCCTTGTTAAAAATATCTTCAGTCAGTTGCGTATTGATGGCTGCAATCAGCCCTTGTTCGCGCGTGCCAATATCGCCCTGATAATCCTGATAACGCGAAAACGATTGCTCAAAATTTTGTTTTGGGTCTAAATTATTGGTGTATTTCACGTTCACCGTAATGGTTAAACGGTTGGTGTTGGATATTGGTGCGATGCTGCTGTTGGCCGCCGGCAAAACCGTTGGCGCAATGGTGTAGCCCGTAATGCGGCCTTCCAAAGTGCAATCTGCATCGCCCCGAACCGTGCTTAAACGGGTTTGCGTGCGGATACGGTCCTGCAAAGCGGTGGTAAAAGTCTGGCTTAAATTGTTGATCACCAGCGGTGCCACGTTTTCAAAAATCGGAATGTTGATGGTTTTTAACGCGCCAACCGAACCGCCGTTTAATTTGTAGGAGCAAGCCTGAAAGCAAAAAAATATCGGCAGTAAAAAAAACAAGCCCGATTTTTTGCCGATAAAAGAAGTATTGGCCATTAATGTATGTTTATAAATTCAGTTCTTTAATTTTTCGGTACAAAGTGCGCTCGGAAATGCCCAGTTCCTGAGCGGCAAATTTGCGTTTGCCTTTGTGTTTTTTCAACGCTTTTTTTATCAGGTCTGATTCTTTTTCCAGCAATGAAAGTGATTCTTCCACTTCTTCAGCTTCGTGTGCAATGCTAAAATCTTTGTTGTTTTGCGTTGGTTGCTGGATAGTTAATTTGGGTTCCTGCGGATGATTGTTCTGGTGATGAAACTGATGGTCGCCTTCAATCTCAATATCGCGGTAAAGCTGGTTCAAAACCTGCGGATTGCCGGTATAATTTGCCGTAACGCCGCCATTTTCAATAATATCGACCACTAATTTTTTAAGGTCCGTCACGTCGCGCTTCATGTCAAAAAGCACTTTGTACAAAATATCACGTTCCGAAAAATCGTCTTTTTTCTGTTGATTGATGCGCATCGGCAAATTGCTGCCGCTGTTTTCCTGCGGGATGTATTGCAGCAAACTTTGCGCAGAAATGGTATGATCGCGCTCTAAAACGGCTAATTGCTCGGCAATATTTTTCAGCTGACGAACATTTCCCGGCCAGCTGTAATTCACCAGCATTTGCTGCGCTTCTTCATTCATTTGTATGGGCGGAGAACGATATTTCGCCGTAAAATCTGCCGTAAATTTTCTAAAAAGCAGATAAATATCTTCTTTCCGGTCGCGCAACGGCGGGATGCGCAACGGAACGGTATTCAGCCGATAATACAAATCTTCCCGGAAACGGCCTGATTTTACCGCATCATAAACATCCACGTTGGTGGCCGCAATTACACGTACATTGGTTTTTTCTACTTTGGATGAACCAACTTTAATATATTGCCCGGATTCCAAAACCCGCAGCAAACGCGCCTGAGTCCCCAAAGGCATTTCGGCAATTTCATCCAGAAAAATCGTTCCGCCGTTTACCGTTTCAAAATAACCTTTACGCTCGCCAATGGCACCCGTATAAGCACCTTTTTCATGTCCAAAAAGTTCCGAATCAATGGTTCCTTCGGGGATGGCACCGCAATTTACCGCGATAAACGGACCATGTTTCCTGGGGCTCATCTGGTGGATGATGTGCGAAAAAACCTCTTTACCGCTGCCGCTTTCGCCTGTAATCAGCACCGAAATATCTGTTGGTGCCACCTGGTTGGCAATATCTATCGCCCGGTTAAGCAAAGGCGAATTACCAATAATCCCGAAGCGCTGTTTAATTTCCTGAATCTCCATACTGTTTTTAGCCTACAATTTTACCAATTAAGGTTGCGGTTGTACATTTTTCGATCAAAACATTGGCATAATCGCCCGGCTGGTAGCGTTTATCTGCCGGAAAAACCACCGTTGCATTCAAATCATTCCGTCCGCTATAATCTAAAGCTGATTTTTTAGAACGTTTCTCGATCAAAACCTGCTGCACCTGGCCGATTTGTTCTAACAATCTGAAATGCGAATGCTGTTGTTGTTTAGCCACAATTTCGCGCAACCGGCGGCTTTTGGTTTCCTCCGGAATATCGTCCGCATAACGCTTTGCCGCCAGCGTTCCCGGCCGTTCCGAATACATAAACATGTAGGCGAAATCGTACTGCACATAATCCATCATGCTCAGCGTTTCCTGGTGTTCTTCTTCCGTTTCCGAACAAAAACCGGTAATCACATCGGTAGAAATGGCACAACCGGGAAGAATGCGACGAATGGCATCAATCCGGTTCATGTACCAGGCACGGTCGTAAGTACGGTTCATCAGTTCCAAAATCCGGCTGTTGCCCGATTGTACCGGCAAATGGATGTATTTGCAGATGTTGTCGTACTTTTTCATCGTGTAAAGCACTTCATCCGTAATATCTTTTGGGTGAGATGTTGAAAAACGTACGCGCAACTTTGGGTTGATTAACGCCACAAATTCCAGCAACCCGGCGAAATTTAGGATGATGCCGTCTTCATTCGTCCATTTGTACGAATCCACATTTTGCCCAAGCAGCGTAACTTCTTTATAACCGGCATTAAATAAATCCGCACATTCTTTGACGATAGAAAAAGCATCACGGCTACGTTCGCGGCCGCGTGTAAACGGAACCACGCAAAATGAACACATGTTGTCGCAGCCGCGCATAATCGACACAAAAGCGTTGATGCCGTTGCTGTTTAAACGCACCGGACTAATATCAGCGTAAGTTTCTTCGCGGGAAAGCAGCACGTTTACCGCTTTTTGTCCGCTGTCCACCTGTTCAATCAAATTTGGCAGGTCGCGGTAAGCATCCGGGCCAACCACTACGTCAACCAATTTTTCTTCTTCCAAAAACTTGGCTTTTAAACGTTCGGCCATGCAGCCCAAAACGCCAACCACCATTCCCGGGTTCCGCTGTTTGGAAACTTTAAATTCTTTCAAACGATTACGTACACGTTGTTCCGCATTTTCGCGGATTGAGCAAGTGTTGATAAAAACCACGTCCGCTTCCTTAAAATCCGAAGTGGTTTCAAAACCCTGATCCGCCAGAATGGAAGCAACAATCTCACTGTCCGAAAAATTCATCGCGCAGCCATAACTTTCAATATACAGTTTGCGGCCATTGTTTTTCAATATCGTTTTATCCAGCACCAACGCTTCGCCTTGCCGGCTTTCATCGTGTTTGCTGGTTGGAAAATCCAAATTCATCATAAAAAATTGAACTGCAAAAGTAAGAAAATGTTATTTAATTGCGTGACAGATTGGCAGTATTAAACACAAATCGGCTTAAATAATGATTTTATACCGATAAAAGAAGCATTGCCTGTTTCCAAACGTATCATTTTAAATACTATTCTATATCTTGTACAAATTTGCTGCTGCCCAACGTATAAAAGCAGGAAGGATTTGGGAAATGAAATTTAGAAGGTTACGCCGCAGATTTAAAAAATTACGCCGTAAAAAATGGTTCAAAAGGCTGGTTTTGCCTTTGTTTGTGCTGCTGTTTTTTACGCTGATAATTGCGCTGGCCATCAATATTTACTTCTCGCCGGTTTTGTCCAATCAGCTAAAAAAAACGGTTTTTAAGTGGGGAAACGGTTTGTATCAGATTGATTTTGAGAGAAGTAGCCTGCATGTGTTGGCCGGCCGCATTGTGATCGATCACCTCAGCCTGAAACCCGACACGGCTGTTTTTGACCGGCTAAAAAAAGCAGGCAAAGCACCAAATAATCTGTACACGCTTTCGGTTGACAGGATAGTTTTTAAACATATCCATCCGTTTAAACTGTATTTTAAAAAGGAGTTTGAGGTAGATGAAATTTCCGTCAGCAAACCAAATGTGCAGGTTTTTTACCAAGATCTGCACCAGCCGGAACGCATCAAAAACGATCCGAAAACGATTTACCAGGAAATTGCAGGCACGCTGAAATCGATCCATGTTGGCCGGATTTTGGCGGATAACATCAGTTTGCGTTATCAGGAAAAAACCGCTGGCGGGACACGCATCCGGCATCTGCAGAAAATCAACCTGAAAGCAAGCGATTTTCTGATTGATCAAAGCAGCCAGTTGGATCAAAAACGTTTTAATTTTTGCCGGGACATTACCGCTTCCATCAGCGATTATGCACTGCAGACTGAAAACCATCAGCATGAATTTACGGCCAAATCAGTCACGTTTTCCAGTTCAAAAGCAAGCGTGAAACTAATTGATGCTGTTTTTATGCCGGTAAAAACAGCATCGCCAACGCCAGATCAGCGGCGGCGCGAACTGCAGATGGAAAGTGATTCGGTGTGTATCAATCACTTTGATTATCAGCAATTTATTTCAAACAGAAAAATAAAAGCTTCGGATGTAACCGTTTTTGGCCGAAAAATAAGCTTCTTTTATAACCGAAATTTGCCCCGCCCTGAAAAACCTGCGGGTGCGGCCAAAACCGGTTTGTACAAACTATTGAAAAGCGTGCATCGGGACATCAACATCCAAACCATCAATTTTAAAAACGTGGAAGTGGTTTATGCAGAGATCAGTGCCAAAACCAAGCTGCTCGGCGTGATAACTTTTGAAAACTTGAACGGTTCCATCAGCAATTTCCTTACCGGAAACGATCCGCTGCAGGCCAACCGCAACATAACGGCCAGTTTAACGGCCAACTTGATGGGTTACGGCAAACTGAACGCCAATTTGCAGTTTGATGCGGCCAGCCCGGCCAATATTTTATATTATAAAGGCAGTTTGGGCGTGATGAACTTAGTGAACCTGAACAACGCCACCAAGCCGCTTGGCCTGATCCAGTTTACCAATGGGATTGTGACCAGTTTGGATTTTGATATGCAGGCCGATGCACAAAAAGCCATCGGAAAAGTTACCTTTTTGTATAATGATCTGAATGTAATTTTGCTTAAGCAGGACGAGAAAAATGGCTTGCACCGCATGTCGTTTATGTCGATTTTGGCCAATGCTTTTGTGCTGATCCGCGATAACCCACGCCAGAATGCTGCCGCAAGGGTTGCAGATGTGGTTTATTTGCGGCCGGAAAACACATCTTATCTGGGTTTGATCTGGCGTTCGGTTTATGCCGGGATCAAAGAATCGATTGGTTTATCCGCGGAAGTTGAGCAAAAACTGCGGCAAAAAGTGGTTGATTACAAGCAGAACAAAGAAATACGCAATCAAAAAAAAGCCGGCCGGCAGGAGCGGAGGCGGTTGCGCCGCTTAAAAAGAAACCTAAAAGAAGCACAGGATGATTAACCGATGCTTCTTTTAGGTATGCTTTTTTGTTGCCATGCCGAAATTTATTTGGCATCCCACGAGCAAATCCGCTACTTTTTACGAGATCCTGAAACAAGTTCAGGATGACAATCTAAGTTCAGGATAACAAAATTTTGTCGGTAAAAACAGTATCCGAAATCAAGACAAAACTTTACACGATATAATTCCAGCCGTTTGTGTCTTCTGTTCGGCCGTATTTTATATCATCCAGCGTGCGGCGCAATTTGGCGGCAATTGCCGCTTTTGCCGGATCAGGAAGTGTATAGATTTTCCCTTCAAAACCAATTTCTGCAATAGGCGTGATGGTTGCTGCCGTGCCTACGCCAAAAGCTTCGGTCAGTTTTCCGGTTTTGATACCGTCCAAAACTTCGGCAACGGCCACGCGGCGTTCTTCTACCGGCATGTTCCAGCTTCGGGCAAGTTCTAAAATACTATCGCGCGTAACGCCTTTTAAAATCGTATCGCGTGTGGATGGCGTAACCAATTTCCCATCTAAAACAAAAATAATATTTGCCGCGCCGAGTTCTTCCACATAAGCATGTTCGCGGGAATCGGTCCAGATGATCTGATCAAAACCTTCTTCGGCCGCTTTTTTGGCCGGCAAAAGCGAACCGCCATAATTTCCGGCAGCTTTTGCAAAACCGAAACCGCCATCGCTGGCACGCGAATATCCGGTTTCCACTTTCACTTTTAAATACTTGGAAAAATAAGGGCCAACCGGGCAAGTCATCACGCAAAATTTGTAACTTGATGACGGGTGCACGCCCAGTGCCGCTTCGGTGGCAAACATAAACGGACGGATGTACAGCGCGTGGTTTTCCTGCTCCGGGATCCATTGACGGTCAGCTTCCACCAGCGCGGCAATGCTTTGGATGAACAAATCTTCGGGAAGTTGCGGCATACACAAACGCTCGGCGGATTTGTTAAAACGCTCGGCATTTTTGTTTGGTCGGAAGATGGAAACCTGTCCGTTTTGAAGTTTATAAGCTTTTAAGCCTTCAAAAAAAGCCTGGCCGTAATGCAGTGCAGAAATTGCAGGGCTTAATTTCAGTTCGCCATAAGGTAAAATCTCAAAATTCTGCCATTGTCCGTTTTTGTAATCGGCCACCAGCATGTGGTCGCTAAAAGTTTGTCCGAAAACCAAATTGCCATAATCTGTTTCTGCCAGGCGGGAATTTTCTATTTTGCTGATTTTAATGTCGAGCGTATCTGTAACCATGATGCTGTTTTTATAGATATAAATGTGGTGCAATTTACTATTTTTGTTTATCTTCTTTAAAAGTCATCCTAATGAGTTTTATGTACTATCGAGCAAAAAACTGTAACAAAATCGAACGCTTTTGTTCATAATCGAACATAATCAGATTTGCAAATTATTGATTATAAACTCATTAGCTGTTGGCTTAAAATGTGCCATTGACAAGTCATACATCATTAATAAAGTTTTTAAAAGCCTTGTCATGACTAAATTAGATTTCAAAATCGCATTGCGCACTTTTTTAAAAAGCAAATGGTATAATTTTTTAAATCTAACCGGATTAGCAGTTGGTTTGGCCGCATTCATTTTAGTTACCTTGTACGTTGATCATGAAACCAGTTATGACCAGTGGAACAAAAACATCGACCGTATTTTTTTAGTTGAGAGGGAAATGCCAACCGGCCCATCACCTTACACACCAGGAAAACTTGCAGCTGCCATAAAAAGCCAGTGTCCGGAAGTTGAAGAAACAGGAAGGACAAACACAGCCTTGTTTCAAATTCCATTTTATACTGCATCAGGAAGATTTCTGATCAAAAAATGGGTTGGCGCAGACTATTCAATTGCTAAAATATTAGGTGTTAAACCTAAAAGGTTCAATTTGAATCCGAACAGCACAACACCAACTATTTTACTGTCAAAGCAAACCGCTAACGTACTCTTTCCTGCTGGGAAATCTGTTCAGAATCAGACCGTAAACATGCTTTCAAAGTCTGGGATGCCGATGATGATTGCTGGAGTAGCTGAAGATGCGCCTGGAAATACGAACCTAAACTTTGATTGTATTGGGTTTGCTGAAGATATTACTTCAGGGAAAGACCAAAGTTATGCAAACCAGGTTTATCAAACTTATTTATTGGTAAAACCTAACACGGATATCAAGCTGCTTTCCAAAAAAATCGATCAGATTTACAAAGAAGGCGTGATGGCAGATACGAGCCAGGTTGCTAAGGAAGCATTAAGCCGATCCGGAGCAGCTATCTATTTGGACCCTTTAAAAAACCTGCATTTAAAACCTCATTATGGTTCTTCTGTAAATAATCAGCTGGTAGATGGCCTGATCGTTCTGGCGATGATTATATTGATTGTAACTGGCGTTAATTTTACAAACTTGTATATTTCTCAGGCTAATAAACGTTCAAAAGAAGTGGGGATTAAAAAAGTTAACGGCATTATCAAACGGCAAATTGCTTTTCAGTTTCTGTCCGAAATATTTATTCAATGTTTGATTGCTTTAGTTGTTTCTTTTGGAATCGTTGTCATTGGTTTACCTTATTTTAATCATTTGTTACAAGTCAACCTATTTATTTCAGGCATCAGCTTCCACATTATATTCCAGCTGTTCCTTACCTTAATCACACTTACTTTACTGGCCGGAATTTACCCGTCGTTAGTGATGACAGGATTTAAACCGGTTGAGGTTTTTAGAGGAAACCAGCTTTTGGAAGGTGGTAAGTTTTCCTGGATACGAAGTTCAATCACCATATTTCAGTTCACCTTTGCTATTGTTTTTGTGATAACCTTGATTGTTATCAATCAGCAGATCACGTATATGAAAACTGAAAATCCTGGTTTTACAGCCAAACAGGTTATTTACATAGATAACCTCGCCCTGTTTAATCATCCAAGCAAATTTGAACCCGTACGAAACCGCATAAAAGCTATACCTGGTGTAAAAAATGTTACTATTGCTTCTAATATTCCCGGCGGCAACCTCCCAACTACTTACGAATATGCTGTTCAGGGCAAAGCATTTGCCATGAATACGATTAGTGTGGATTATGGATATTTTGAAACCTTAAATATCGGATTAAAAGAAGGACATGTTTTTTCCTCGTCTTTTCCGGGAGACTCTGCAAATGCAATCATTAATGAGGCCGCAGCAAAGGCAATGGATTTGAAGCAACCTATTGGTAAGAACGTAAACGGAAAGGGAGGAAATTATAGCATAGTAGGTGTAGTTAAAGATGTGAAAGCCTACGGATTTGAGCAGAACATTCAGCCAACGATTTATTTGATGAACGATCCGGGCGGATTTTCTAAACTACAAATTATGTTTAGTGCCGAAGGTAAAGCTATACCATCAATTCTCAGTACTTTAAGCCATCAGTGGCATGACATCAATAAACTTGATGGCGATAGTTTCAGCTATCATTTTCTGGATGAATTGTATGGACAGCTTTTTGTAAAACAGGAACAATTGCAAACGATACTGACCTGTTTTTCGGTGCTGGCCATATTTATTGCTTCGCTTGGCCTTTTTTCTACGGCAGCACACACTATTGCACTGCGTATGAAAGAAATTGCCATCCGAAAAGTGCTGGGTGCAAATGGAGAACAGTTGATGATAACGTTTAGCAAATCGTTTTTTTATACGGTTTTTATTGCCAATGTTATTGCATGGCCGGTTTCTTTTTTGGTTGCACAAAAGTGGCTCGAAACTTTTGCTTACCGAATTCATTTTTCTGTAATGCTTTTTGTAACAGCGATGACAATTTCTGTTGCAATTGTTATTTTAACGGTGTGTTTACAGGTGCTCAGGGCTGTGCGGTTTAATCCGGCCACTAAATTAAATGTATAAACTATATCAGCTTGTTCAAATTAGTTTCTATGCTTCTTTTATCACCTAAAAAACAAAATTTATTATCTTTTGAGATAATCATTAACCTGAAAGAACAAAAATACTGGCATAAAAGAAGCATTACAACTCTATCTAGTATAAACTTAAACAGGCCATCAGTATAGTTGCAAGTGTTTGTGGTTAAGCGGTAAAACTTTTCAGGCTAAAAAACCTTAATTTGCAGCATCAACATAAATTTTATGGAATTTAAAAAGATTTTGATCGGGATTGATGACAGCCACCAATCAGAAAAAGCCGCGGCTTACGGTTTTGCGCTGGCCAAATTGCTTGGGGCAGAAGTAGGTTTGGTGGAAGTGATCGAGCCGATGATTGTGCCGCCTTTAAGCACCGGGATCGTGGGCGGCGAAATGGACATGCTGAACAACCTGCCGCCGGTACAGGTGATGAACGCACAGGATGCTTCGGCCAAAAACGTAATGCAGCATTATGTGATGCAATACCGTGCAGAACACAACATTACGCAGTTTTTGGAAACCGGTGATGCGGCAACTGTAGTGGTAGATACGGCCCTGAAATTTCAGGCGGATTTGATTGTGGTCGGCTCACACGCGCGTACGGGTTTTAGCCGGTTTTTTACGGGGAGCGTGTCCGAAGATGTAGCGCGCCACACCGAAATCCCGGTGCTGGTAGTGCCGATGAAGGACAAAGATTAGGCGGTAAAAACAGCATTCCGTCATTTCGGGCAGAGGGAAAAATTTTATTAAAGCAGCCTGATTTTAGGTGGATAAAAGAAGTATTGTTTTGCGGAAAATCTTTTGACAGGCCGAGGATGACAAAGGGTAAACTTTAGACAGAACGCTAAACAGGTACAACGGTGGTGCAGCTCTCGCGTGAGGGATTGCAGTGGAAAGCCCGCAGCGCAGCGAGGACTTGGAACGTAAAGCCCGACCGGCCCAAGCCGGGCACGCCCAAATTATTTTATTGAAAAGAGCAGGGAAGTTTAAAAAATAATAGTTTGAAAAAGGAGCGAGGGAACGGTTTACGGATATTAAAATCAGATGCTTCTTTTAGCAGGTAAATTTTAAGGCGATAAAAGAAGCATCTAATCAATACAATAACCTGAACCTGATGGTGTGCTCAATCTGTTTCAATTCTGTTAAAACCTGCTGGCCGTAACCGGCGTTTACATCTGTGATCACGTAGCCGATTTGGGCGTTGGTCACCAAAAATTCGCCTACGATATTAATCTGATGGCGGGCAAAAACGTCGTTGATTTTGGCCAGGATGCCGGGCACGTTTTTGTGGATATGGATCAACCGGTGTGCATTGTTGATGCGTGGCGGCTGCAGATCGGGGAAGTTGGTGCTGGTATGCGTTTTGCCTTCGTTCATAAAATCCATCACGCGTTTCGGGATAAAATCAATGTTGTGCGGGTTGTGCTTTACGTCATCAAATATAATAATGCCTTTTCCGCAGGCAAATTCGGCTGTTTTGCGGTTTATTTTTCCAAAACAACCAATTACTTTTAAGCGTCCGGCGTTTTCCATTTGCGCTTCGGTTGGCTGGGTTTCTTCATCGCAAAACAAAATCCCGGCTTCTTCCAGATACTTTTTTTCGATTTTTGGCCGGATGCGGATGTTGTAACCTTCTTTGGCCAGTTGCACCACGGCTTCATCGGCCACATCGCCGGTAACCAAACATTTGATGCGGTTTTTGGGGTAAGAAATGGCACGCGGAAACTTGTTGATGTACAAAAACTCGTCAAAACTCGGCGTTACGTAATCTGCTTTTTCGATGATGGTTTTGCGTTCGATGTTCTCCGTATAAGCAAAAAACTTTTTGATCAGGCCGTATTCTTTCAGCTGGAAATCAGAATGGCCGTCGCCGATACCAAAAATTTCGCCCTGTAAATTTAGTCCGCGCAGCAGTTTTACTTTGCCGCCTTCCTGCGAAAGCGGGTTGGTTTGATCGTAACCTGTGATGTTTCCCTGCTCATCAAACACAAAAGTATTGGCATAAATATTTTCTGTTTTGATGTAATATTTAGAAACCACGGGAATGATAAATTCTTTAAAACCACCGGAAACGATCAAAACTTCATCGCTGTGTTCTTTAAAAAACTGGCGGTTGCGGGAAAAAGAGGCCGACACTTTTTTGCGCAGATGTTTCACTAATAAATCCAGATGACCGCGGTTGGCCTGCAGCAATTTTACGCGCTGTGATAAACTTTCGGTGAACGACAGGCGGCCTTCCATGGCGGCGTTGGTTAAATCTTCAATCTGTTTATAAACTTTTTCGCGTTCGGGATGATTTTTTAAAGAAATGCGCACCAGTTCGTCCAATGCTTCAACTTGGGTGAATGTGCTGTCAAAATCTATGATAAAGTATTGGGGCATGAGTTTGGGAGGTTTGAGCAATCAGCTTTCGGCAATGAACTATGAACTATTAACACTGAGCCATCAACCAAATGCTTCTTTTAGCACTATAAAACTGGTGTCGGTTTTTTGTTTTCATCGATGGCAACAAAAGTAAATTCGCCATGGATGGCGCGATAGCGTTCTTCGGCATATAGCTGCTCTACATAAATTTCCACCATTACTTTAAGGCTGGTGCGGCCGATATAAATGATGCGGCCAACCAGTTCAATAATCGTCCCGGCCGGGATGGGCACTGTAAAATTGATCTTATCTGAAGAAACCGTGACCAGTTTTTTGCGGCAGAACCGCGTGGCAGCCATAAACGCAACTTCGTCCATCAGCGCCATCGCCGTGCCGCCAAAAAGCGTATCGTAATGGTTGGTAGTGTTGGGGAATACGGTTTTGAAAACGCGTGTTACCGAGTTTTCGATGCGTTCTTCTATGGTCATCTGCAAAAGTAGCTTTTATGTTGAAAAATTTGTAAAGATGCACTTGGCAGAATTTGCATCGGTAAAAACAGTATCATGTTTATCAACCACTTGAATTTCATTAAAATAATCATGGTGCTTCTTTTAGCACCAAGAAATTAGTGTTTGCGGCTTGCCCCTTTATCTAAGCAAACAATGCCGGGCCATTTTTTTAGGTGCTAAAAGAAGCATCATAAGTTTAATAAAATATGGACAGGTGCCTGTAAAAAAAGTGTTTATTATTATAAATATTATTAAATAAACTGTGGTTTAAGGGCCGGGTTAAATTTCTAACGATCAATTTACAATGCTTCTTTTATATCCATAAATTTTGCTTTTGTATTTGTTGCAGATTGAAAAATCCCTAAAAACCACCAAAAGTTAGGTGATAAAAGAAGCATATAAAAACTTTAAAACGGAATTTGAACACGCCCAAAATATATATGATTTTCAAAAAAATGCTTATTTATAGTATTTGATAAATCAATATAATCACTATTTTTAACATTTTAAAAACCTGAATAATATTTAATTTGCAGCAGATTTTTTACGTAACCTAAAAATGACTTTTTTAATATTTTTTCCCGGCTTAGGTTTTAAATTTGATTTAATAAGCTGTTAATGTTTGAAAGAACGCCGGTTGCCCCGCCAAAAATAGTCCCGTTAACAAAAAGTGATCTTAAAAGGCCGCTTTGGTCTGTAATGATCCCGGTTTTTAACTGTATCGGTTTTTTAGCCCAAACTCTGCATTGTGTACTTATACAGGATCCTGGAGAAAAACTGATGCAGATTGAAGTAATTGACGATTTTAGCACGGATGGCAACGTACAGGCACTGGTTGAGCAGATTGGGCAAGGCCGTATAAAATATTTCCGGCAAGAAACAAATGTAGGCAGCTTGCGCAATTTTGAAACCTGTATCAATCGTTCTTGCGGTGCGCGCGTACACCTTTTGCATGGCGATGATTTGGTGTTGCCGGGTTTTTATCAGGAAATCGACCGGTTATTTAATCAAAACCCCGAAGCTGGTGCTGCTTTTACCAGCAATAGTTTGATCGATGCAAAAAATGCGGTGTTTTATAAGCGGGAAAGTATTCTCCGGTTTCCCGGTATTGTAAAAGATTTTTTAATTAAAAGTGCACAATGGCCCAAATTAGAACCCGCGGCAATTGTGGTCAAAAGAAGTGTTTATGAAAATTTAGGAGGTTTTTATGCCGTACATTATGGTGAAGACTGGGAAATGTGGACCAGGATTGCAGCCAATTATCCGGTTGCCTACTCGCCGAAGCACCTGGCCGCTTACCGGGTTTTAAGGGAAGGAAACATCACGCAGCAATCGTATTTAAACGGACAAAATGTGCGTGATATGATTAAAGTGATCGATATCATCCAAAACTATTTGCCGGCAGATAAACGTAAAAAAATTAAAGCAGCAGCCTTAAAATATTATGCTGTTCATTGTGCAAAAACCGCAATCAAACTGCAGCCAACACAAAAAGCAGCAGCTGTTTTGCAGGCAAAAGCAGCATGGGTATTAGATAAAAATTTTAAATCAGTTTGTTTTTTAGGTATTTTTTGGATGAAGCATACTTTCAAAACCATAATCTCAGCACTTGCAAAATTTAAAACTGCATCAGCATGGTAAATAATAAATTGGTTTTTGATCGGATACCCGCTTCTCCACCCAAAATTCAGCCGCTTGAAAATAGCTCCCGAAGGCCATTATGGTCGGTAATGATATCGGCTTATAACTGCATTGCGTATCTGGAAAGAGCTATCCGGAGTGTGCTTGTTCAGGATCCGGGCGCAGCTGATATGCAGATTGAAGTGGTGGATGATTGCAGTACAGATGGTGATTTGGCTGCATTGGTGCAGCAGGTTGGGCAGGGGCGGGTCGGTTATTACAGGCAGGAAATAAACTGTGGCAGCTTGCGGAATTTTGAAACCTGCATCAACCGTTCCAAAGGGATATACGTGCATATTTTGCATGGTGATGATTTGGTAAAACCAGGTTATTATCAGGAAATAAAAATGTTGTTTGATACTTATCCGCAAGCCGGTGCTTCTTTTACCAACAATAATTTTATAAATAAAACGGATGTAAACCTTTTTATCAAAGAAACGCTTGCCCACAAACCACAGATTTTAGAAAACTTTTTGCTTAAAATCGCTAAATGGCAATTACTTGAACCTGCTGCAATTACTGTCAAAAGAAGTGTTTACGAGCATTTAGGGGGATTTTACGCCGTACATTACGGTGAAGACTGGGAAATGTGGACCAGGATAGCAGCCAATTATCCGGTTGCCTACTCGCCAAAATGTTTGGCTTCTTACCGGGTTTTAGATGAGGCTAATATTACTCAAAAATCGTATTTAACCAGCCAGAATGTACGGGACATGAGCAAGGTGATCGATATCATCCAGACTTATCTTCCTCCAAATCAAAGAAAAAAACTGAAACAGACCGCACTGAAACGGTATTCAGTTTATTTTGCACAGGTTGCCAACACCTTATATCCTGCCCAAAAAGCCGCAGCATTTATGCAGGCAAAAGAAGCATGGCACATGCATAAAAATGTAAAAGCCTTATATTATATAGTTAAATTATATTTTAAAAAGTTTATTGGTTATAAAGGTAAATTATAAAACATTTTGGATACAGTTATTAAAGTTGAAAACATTTCAAAAGTTTACCGTTTGGGTGAGGTTGGAACCGGGACCATATCACGCGATCTGGAACGATGGCTTGCAAAAGTACGGGGCAAAGAAGACCCGTTTTTAACTGTAGGGGAAATAAACGATAGGACAAAAAAAGGGGGCAGCGATGTAGTTTGGAGTTTAAAAGATGTAAGTTTTGAGATAAAACATGGTGAAGCAGTTGGGATTATCGGTGGTAACGGTGCCGGAAAAAGCACGCTTTTAAAACTATTGAGCCGGGTTACAGGCCCAACTTCGGGCACCATAAAAGTTAAAGGCAAAATTGCAAGCCTGCTTGAAGTAGGTACAGGTTTTAACCCGGAACTCACCGGCAGGGAAAACATCTATTTAAACGGTGCGATCCTTGGTATGCGTAAAAAAGACATCACCAGGCATTTTGACGAAATTGTAGATTTTTCGGGTGTAGAACGTTATATAGATACTCCGGTAAAACGCTATTCATCAGGCATGTACGTGCGTTTGGCATTTGCTGTTGCGGCACATTTAGAAACAGACATCATGATCATTGACGAAGTCTTGGCCGTAGGCGATGCCGAGTTCCAAAAAAAATGTATGGGCAAAATGAGCCAGGTATCATCCGAGCAGGGCCGCACGATTTTATTTGTCAGCCATAATATCAACGCTATCAGAAACCTTTGCTCTAAAGCGATCTGGCTGGATAAAGGCAGGGTGTATGCAAACGGAAATGTAAACACGGTAGCCAATCAATACATGGGCGCCATCCAGCAAAAAGCACCGAAGCAAAAATTTTATACGATAAAAGAAGCACCGGGGAATGATTTGATCAAAGTCTTTTCTGTAGAACTGATATCTGATTTACCTGATCCGTCTGCCGCTATTGATATCCGTACGCCTGTTACGGTAAAGTTCAGCTTTTACAGTTTTAGCGACCAGGTTAATTTATCAACCGATCTGATGCTTTACACTTTATTGGGCGAATGTATCTTTAGCGTCCCGTCTCAGCCCGTTTTATTTAATAAAGGAATGATAGAAGGGGAATGTACAATCCCCGGAAATTTGCTTAACGATGGCTCTTATTTTATAACCATTCTTTTTGTAAAAGATACCTCTGTTTATTTATACAAGCATGAGGCCTGCGTTTTTTTTGATGTGGCAGATTACCGCGAAAATGAAAACAGGTATGATAAATGGCCGGGTTTTGTGCGGCCTGCTTTGCCTGTATTGTTAAAACCGTCTGACACAAAGATGGAGCTTTAAAAACATCATTTTTATATCAGCATAAATTATTAAAAAAACGTTTTGCAAAGGATACCATCTACCCCGCCAGAAATCGCGCCGCTCGGCAAATCGGATGAACGCCCTTTTTGGTCTGTGATGATCCCTGCCTACAATTGTTCTGTTTTTTTGCCCGATGCGATACAAAGTGTGTTAAGTCAGGACCCGGGCGAAGCCATGATGCAGATAGAGGTTGTGGACGATTGCAGCACGGACGCCGATGTAGGGGCATTGGTAAAAAGGCTTGGAAAAGGAAGGGTTTCATATTACAGGCAGGAAAAGAATATGGGCAGCCTGCGTAATTTTGAAACTTGTATCAACCGCGCCCAGGGCTATCACATTCATTTATTGCATGGGGATGATCGTGTAAAGCCGGGATATTATCAACATATCCAATCACTTTTTAAAAAGTATCCCGAAGCCGGTGCTGCGTTTTGCGCCTGGAATAATATAGATGAAGAAAATAATATTTTGCGGCGTTCTGCCATTGAAGTCGGAAAGCCGGATATTTTGGTTAATTGGTTGCCAAAATTAGCGGAACACACCAGGATTCAATACGTTGCCATTGTTGTAAAGCGGGAAGTTTACGAGAAGTTAGGCAGCTTTTACGGTGTTACCTACGGCGAAGATTGGGAAATGTGGGCACGTGTGGCCAGGGATTATCCGATAGCTTACACGCCGGAAATTCTTGCCGAATACCGCGAACATAAAAGTTCAATTTCGAGCAACAGTTTTCTTACGGGCAAAAATATTCAGGATATTTCTAAAGTAATCCACACCATTAGTGGGTATCTGCCGCAAAAAGACCAAAAAAAAATCAATCGGCTGGCGCATAAAAACTTTGTTCACTGGTCATTTCAATATACAAAGTATTTATGGAAACAAACCCGGAATGCACGGCTTGCTTATAATCAGGTAAAAGAAATGCTCAGGGTTTACATCGATTTAAGGCTGTTGATATTGCTGTTCATGTTCGGATTGATGGTTTTGGCAGATTTTATTTTTAAATTGTTAAAAAAGTTATACTACAGGATGCGGCTCGTTTGAACCTGTTTTTTTAAAAGGGATTACATGCTTCTTTTATCCGGTTAAAATTAGTGGTTATACTTAGTATTTTTGAAAAGGGCAAAAGTTCACTGTTTTTTGTACAATAAAAGAAGCATGAAAATATTGAAAGTAAGGTTGATGGCCTGTTTAAATTTTATCAAATGGCTTTCATGCTTCTTTTATCACCTAAAATTTGGTGGTTTGCCGATAGTATTAATTACCAAAACAAAATTTACAGGCATAAAAGAAGCATATAAACATCCGGATGAGATTAAAAAAAACGCTTAACTAAAAATTAAACAATAGCAGTTTTGCAAAGGATACCCGCCACCCCGCCAGAAATCGCGCCGCTCGGCAGCTTGGATGAACGTCCGTTTTGGTCTGTGATGATCCCGGCCTACAACTGTTCTGTTTTTTTGCCCGATGCGATTGAAAGTGTGCTGGCGCAAGACCCGGGCGAAGCCATGATGCAGATAGAAGTTGTGGATGACTGCAGCATGGACGAAGATGTGGAGGCATTGGTAAAAAGGCTTGGAAAAGGAAGGGTTTTATATTACAGGCAGGAAAAAAACGTGGGCAGCCTGCGTAATTTTGAAACTTGTATCAACCGAGCTAAGGGTTATCACATCCACTTACTGCATGGCGACGACCGCGTAAAATCGGGCTTTTACAGCAGTTTGAAAAGGTTGTTTGACAATTTCCCCGATGCCGGAGCTGCTTACTGCGCCTGGAATTATATTGATGATCAGGGAAATATTTTGCGGCCATCAAGGATAGAAGCAGAGGCAGAATGTGTTATAGATAATTGCTTATCATTACTGGCCGAGCAACAACTGCTTCAATACGTTTGTATTGCTGTTAAGCGGGAAGTTTATGAAAAGTTAGGCAGCTTTTATGGTGTTACTTATGGCGAAGATTGGATTATGTGGGCAAGGATTGCAAAAGAATATCCGATAGCTTACTTACCTAAAATACTTGCCGAGTATCGGGAGCACGAAAGCTCTATCTCGAACACCAGTTTTATTTCTGGTAAAAATATACGAGACATCAGCAAAGTTTTCAGTATAATCAACAGCTATCTCCCAAAAGAAAAACAAAAAAAAGCAAGTTTGGCAGCCAGAAAAACATACTGTTACTGGGCGTTAGGTGTAACATGTGATATTTGGCACACCACCAGAAACAAGGAGATTGTTTACAACCAGTTAAGAGAAATCGTTAAGCTGTACAAGGATCCGAAAGTCCTTAAGATAACGGCCGGTTTGCTCTTTTTAATGCAGGTGGAACCTTTTTCCAAATACCTGAAGCGTATTATAAATTTCAATCCTAAAAATGAACAAAACAATACCGGCCAAAATTGAGCATGTACAGCTTGAGGGTTTGGCTTTTAAGCCAGCACAAAAAGGTTATTATTATTTAGTGTTCTGGTGGTATAATATCCCGTTGGGGGATTTATATATTGAATTTGACGGGCAGGAAACCGACGATAGTAAACTGAACAAAGCCATTATTAATGCTATTGCGCCTGCAATTGATTTTTATATTTCAAAATACAAATCTCAAGGAAAAGATAATTACCAAAAGGAATTTACACAAGGTAATTTCGATGGTTTTAAAAAAACCATGGGCGAAATTTTTTCTGCCTGTCTGCCGGTTGATATTCCGCGTAAAGTGGACGTTTCTGTTGTTATTTGCACCAGAAACAGAAGCCGTGATTTAAAATTGTGTATAGAGAGCCTGCTTAAGCAAACCTGTCTTCCGATAGAAATTATTGTGGTTGATAACGCACCGACAGACGACAGTACAAAACTTGTTGCACAACAACACCCGGAAGTTACGTATTACCTGGAAGAACGGCCCGGACTCGATATTGCGCGCAACACGGGGGCTTTAAAGGCTAAATATCACATAATTGCTTATACAGATGACGATGTTCAGGTACATCCTTTATGGACATACCGGGTTTGGGAAACGTTTTTAAAAGAAGATGTTCATGCCATGACAGGTTTGGTGCTTGCTTCATCACTTGATACGGAAAGTCAGCAAATTTTTGAAAAGCATTGGGCCTTTAACAAAGGTTATATTTATAAAATATATGATAATTATTTTATAAAGTCAAATTTAAAAGTTGGGCCAAAAGTTTGGGACATTGGTGCTGGCGCAAACATGGCTTTCAGAAAAGCTGTATTGGCAAAAGTAAACTGGTTTGATGAAAGGTTGGATGTTGGGGCGGCCGGTTGCAGCGGCGACTCTGAAATTTGGTTCAGGGTTTTAGAAAATAACTTTAACATCCAGTATAACCCTCAGGCTGTCGTTTACCACGAACACCGTAATGAATTGAGCAAACTGCATAAACAGCTTTTTAATTATATGCGTGGTTTTGCTGCTGCCGCTTTGATCCAACATGATCAAAATAAGCACGCAGGCTACCGCAAACATTTGTTTTACACACTTCCGCGATACTATTTCTTTTCCATGGTCCGCGGTTTTCCGTTTTACAAATTCAATCACCAAACTGTTTTTAGTGAGGTACATGGTTTACTTTCGGGTATAAAATTTTATTATCAGAACAAAAAAAAACCACCTTTCCGCTCTGGTATTAGTTAAAATTAAGCAATGGAACAACCGCTTGTTTCTGTAATTATACCATGCTATAATCAGGGTATTTATCTTGAAAAAGCCATCGAAAGTGTTTTTTCACAATCTTACCTGCATTTTGAAATTATTGTTGTGGATGACGGTTCGGCTGACCAGACAAAAGAAGTTGTACAAAAATATAGTTCCGTAAAATACATTTATCAAACCAATCAAGGGGTTTCTGCTGCCCGAAACAATGGCATCAAAAACAGTAACGGAAAATTGCTGGTATTTCTGGATGCTGACGACTGGCTTTTGCCGGATGCTTTTTTTATCAATATAAATTACTTGGCACAAAATCCTGACGCTGTTTTTGTATCTGGTGCGCATGAATTGTATTATCAGCCCGAAAACAAAAACTGGCTGATCCGGAAAGAAGTGAAAGAAAATCATTATTGCCGGTTGCTGGAAGGAAATTACATAGGTATGCCTGCCGTGGCAATGTACCAAAGATGGGTTTTTGATGAATTTCAGTTTGATACCAACTTGGATTATTGCGAAGATTATGATTTATGCCTGCAAATTGCACGCAAATATCCGGTTATCCATCATACCGAGTTGATTGCGATTTATAATTTTCGTGAAGACAGCGTTTCTTCAAACATTTTAAAAATGCTAAAATATGCTTTATTGGTATTGAACAAACAAAAAAGCTTTATTTTAAATAACCGGGAAGAAGCATGTTTGCAGCACGGTTTAAGCAATTGGAAAACTTATTATTCTGAAAAAATTTATAACCGTTTGCATTTTCAGTTGTACGGGCCAGAATTGCAGGTTGACCAACAAGAGCTTGAAGCTTTGAAGGAAAATTCCCCGGAGTTGTACGCTAAATTTATTACTGAAAACGGTTTCAACGATGATGCAAACTTGGCGGTATAAACAAGTGGTTTGAGTGTTTTTTAAATTTCTGTTCCTGCCGAAACTTCATTGAAAAACGCTTCACATGCTTCTTTTATCACCCTAAATTTGGTCTTTTATATAGATTTTTCAGTAAAATTTATGGCATAAAAGAAGCATGGTAAACTTGCCGACAAAGCTTTAAACAGGCTCTTGTTTTCGGAAATGTTGGATGCTAATTTTCGCAAATTTCCCAGATCGATTGCTTCACCGGTTTAAACTCAAAACCGATTGCCGCTTTTATCTTTCGGTTATCGTAATCCTGCACGCGGCTGGCCGCTTGTGCCGAAATTTTATCAACGCCCATTTTTTTGCCGGTAAAAACAGTACCGGTTGCCGATGCGCGCCAGGCAATTTCCAGCATCCAGGGTTTGGCTTCGGTTTGCGGCGGTTTTAGGTTAAAGTTTTTGGCAATTTCTGCAAAGAGGTTTTTATAGTTCCAGTTTTCAGCATTCAAAATAAAGCGTTCGTTGCTGATACCGCTTTCCATCAGCAAAATCATTGTTTTGGCCACATCTTCAACGTCCACCAAACCGCAACTGCCGGAAGTATAAAATTTTAAACCGTTGCGCACCGTTTCAAAAATCTGTCCGGTGCCTTCTTTGCCCGCATTTTTACCGATGATTAAGGATGGGTTAACAATCACGGCATCCAAACCTTCGGCCATGCCGCGCCAAACTTCCATCTCACTTTCGTATTTTGAAATGGCGTAGGCATTGTCTTTCGGCGTTTCTTCCAGGTGGTGGTTTTCGTTGATCAGCTCGCCGGGTTTTCCTTCGCCAATGGCCGCAATGGAACTTACATGGAGCAAACGGATGCCATTCTCCGTACAAAGATTGACCAAGTTTGCCGTGCCTTCCACATTATTTTGGATCAGTTTTTTTTTGAGCGACGGATCAAACGAAACCAAAGCCGCGCAATGATAAACCTGCGTAACGCCCGGCAATGCTTCTTTTAAGGCATTAATTTCGAGCAAATCAGCCTCAACCCAAACAATTTTATGCTGAAAAGGAAGCAGCATTTCCGGGATTTTGGAAGATGCGCGTTTGGTGCAATGGATGCTGTTTTTACCACCTAAAATTAGTTGCCGGCAAACTTCGGAACCGAGAAAACCTGTTGCACCTGTTACTAAAATCATAAAAAATTTAATATCTCCATGCTGAATTTACACAATCGGCACAGCGGTAAAATTAACGTTAAATCAAATCAATGCTGATTTAAAAAGGCTGATTTAACTGATGATTATGTTAAAATAAAAATTTATGCCCGGGAAATAATCAAACAACGTTGCTAAGTAATTGGTTTTCTGTTTTATAACCCTTAAACATGAAAACGATCTTAAAATCAGCAGCTTTATTGATGTTCTTTTTTGCGGCAGCCTTATCGGTAAATGCACAAACTATTGTCCGTAAAAAACCGGTTGCGCCGCAAACAACTGCTGTGCGGCCACCGGCACCATCGCCAAAACATACCTGGGTAAGTGATGAATGGAAGCACGACCCGAAAGGTTACGTTTGGAAAGGCGGCCACTGGGAAACGCCGCCCAAAGACAAGGCTTTTTATGTTAAAGGCCATTGGCGCCACGTGCCAAAAGGTTATGTATGGATGCCGGGCCACTGGAAATAATCCGATGCTGTTTTTACCGGGTAAAAAACTTGCTGCCAAAGCCCAAACCTAAAAATCGGTTGCAGCTGTGCCCCGGGGCAAAAGTGGGCTGTCGATCTTCTGCAAAAAAACCGGCTTTTGCTTTTTGTTGATTACTGCTTTTTAATGATCCATATAATTAAACTGAAATATAAGTTAAATAACGTAAAAAACAGTTGTATAACTGAAATATAAGTTTTAGTTTTGGGCATGGAAGAATTGACCAAAACAGAAGAACGCGTGATGCAGGTTTTATGGCGATTGAAAAAGTGTTTTATAAAAGACCTTATCGATGCCCTGCCAGATGATCCCAAACCGCCATATAATACCATTTCCTCTGTGGTGCGGCTGCTGGAGAAAAAAGGCTATGTAGCTTTTAAAGCTTATGGCAAAACGCACGAATATTTCCCGGCAATTTCAAAATCTGATTATCGGAAAGCTTCTTTTAAGAAGGTTTTTTCGGGATATTTTGACAATTCTGCCGAATCACTTTTTTCTTTTATGCTGAAAGAAGAAAAACTGAGCGAAGAAGATCTGGACAAAATCAAAGCCATCATCAACAAAAACGAAGAAAAATGAAAGCGGTGGTTTACCTGTTGCAGGTTTCGGCCTGCAGCGCAATTTTCTATCTGTTTTATTTCCTGCTGCTGCGGAAACTTACTTTTTTCACGCTCAACAGATGGTTTTTGCTGACAACGGTTTTGCTAAGTTTTCTGATCCCGGCCATTTCGCTGCCGGTTGACCGCGGGCAGCCGCATATCGTTATCGTGCAGCAGGCGGTCAATGTGAACACTTTGCAATTCTCATCGGCAGAAAAAACAATTGTCCGGGTAAAAACAGCACCGAAAACTTTTGATTACCTACTGTTTTTAAGGGTAATTTATTGGATTGTGGTAATTGGTTTGTCCGTTAAGCTGATTGTTACTTTGATCCGGTTTTTTAGAAAACTCAAAGGCAAGCAAACGGTCAAATCCGGTCGTATAAATATCATCCAAAGTCAAAGTGAATTCCCAAACGGTTCATTTTTAAATTACATTTTTCTCAACGGTCAGGATTTGTCTGCGGATGAATTGCAGCAGATCATTACCCACGAAATGCTGCACGTACAATTGGCACATTCCGTTGATCGGGTCCTGATCAAAATCGCGCAGATTTTGCTTTGGTTCAATCCTTTTATTTATTTCTATGCAAAATCCGCAGAAGAAAACCACGAATTTGAGGTGGACCGCGCGCTCACAAATGCTACCGACAAACGAAGCTATGCCAACCTGCTGCTGCATCTTTCGGTGGCTGGCGGTGGCACGCTTTACCACAGTTTTAGTAAAGTACCACTTAAAAAACGTATCGCCATGTTATTTAACCAACCCTCAGCAAAAATGAAAAAAGTGATTTATGTATTGATCTTACCGGTGGTATTGATCAGTTGCCTGGCTTTTGCCAAATTGAAAAGCAATAAAACAGACAATAAGTATCTTAAAAAGACAGAAAAAGCAGACAAAAGCCCAATGGTTTTAAAAGATCAGTTTTATACACGTTTAAGATTAAAAGATGGAAAAGGGCGGGATTATGATAAAGTGATTGTTCAAACGAAGGAAAATAATGGGCGGAGTACCTACTCAAATATAAAAGTTGACGGTAAAGCTGTTTTTTTAATTGATAAAAAGCCTTATACCGAAGAGCAGATCAAAAATATGCCAGGTTCGGTTATTGCAAAATTATTTTTAGATGGTTCTTTTTTTGGTAAAAAACAGGCAGCTTTTCCGGCTGATATAGCAAGATACAACGCTATATTTATTTTGCACACCAAAAAAAGTGCTGATACCACAAAATATCGCCAGAAACTTAAACGTACACCGGAACAAATAAAAGGCAAAGCAGATAAGATACCCAACCATCCTTTCTTATTCGAAGTAAAAAAAGGCCATCGGTTCCCTGAACCTTTTAAACTTAAAGATCAGGACAAAAAATCGACCTTCAAAGTTACTAAACTATCCTATCTTGCTCCAAAGAATATACTTACACAGTTAAAGAACGATCAAAATAACTCTTATGTATCTGTAGGTAAAATAATCAACATGAATACTTTTCAAAAGGAACAGGATAGGGTTTTTAAATTTCTTTCTGCGATGTTCCCTAATGTTGAAAAAAAGCATATTATTTTTAAGGTTGATACTACACAACAAAAAAATGCTTGCACTGTAATTATGGACGTGTGGTTTGGCAAGTGATCGCAGCAATCTTCTTTTATCACCATAAAATTCAATACTTGATAAGAAATACCAGATATTTGGGCCAGAACTAAGCTGCTTAAATGTCTTTAATTGATTTTTTTTCGCCTGTGGATGCCGGGCGTTTGCTGCCCGAAAACGGCTTTAACAATGGCCGTTTGGGCACTTGTATTACTGTTTTTACCGATACTTTCCCGGATTTGGAAAACCAAAAACCTGATCTGGCCATCATCGGCGTGCTCGAAGACCGCAATGCAGACGGAAATTCCGGCTGCGCTTTGGGCCCGGATTATATCCGCGAAAAATTATATCAATTGTTTGAAGGAAGTTACAAAACCAAAATTAACGATCTGGGCAACATCCGCCGCGGCGAAACGGTGGTTGACACTTTTATCGCCCTAAAAACAGTAGTGGCCGAACTGATCAAAAAAGATATTTTACCGGTCATCATCGGCGGCAGTCAGGATTTGACCTATGCCCAATACCTGGCTTACGAAGTGCTGGGGCAAAAGGTCGATCTGGTGGTTGTGGATGCCAAACTGGACATGGACGATGACCATTTCCCGGGAACGATTGAAACCACTTCTGCAGCTTACCTCAACAAGATATTTATGCACGAGCCGGATATGCTGTTCAACTTCAGCAACCTCGGTTATCAAACGTATTTTGTAAACCAGGAGCGGCTGCAAATGATGGAAAAGCTGTTTTTTGATGTGCACCGTTTGGGCAGTTTAAGCGGGAAAATCCAGCTGACAGAACCTGTAATCCGCAACGCCAGCATGATTAGTTTTGATGTCGGGGCGGTTCGTTCTTCGGATGCGCAGGCTAATTTTAACGCCGTGCCGAATGGTTTTTATGGCGAAGAAGCCTGCCAGGTTTGCCGTTATGCCGGATTTAACGATAAACTCACGTCGATCGGTTTTTATGAATTTAACCCCGCTTATGACAGCAACGGGCAAACGGCGATGTTGCTGGCGCAGATGATCTGGTATTTTATTGACGGTTTTTATAATCGGAAAAAAGACTTTCCGGTTCACCCGAAATCACAATATCTGATCTATAAAACGAGTTTAAAGCATAAAGAACACGAACTGGTTTTTGTAAAAAGCAAAAAATCCGAACGCTGGTGGATGCAGATACCTTATCCAACGGGCGGCTCTAAAAACGAGCGTTATCATTGGGTTCCCTGCCATTATGATGATTATTTGCTGGCAGTTTCCGGCGAAATGCCCGATCTTTGGTGGCGCACTTATCAAAAATTAATCTGATATTTATATTACGTTATACTTCTTTTATCACCTAAAAAACAACATGAAAAAAATACTTTTTATAATGCTGTCGGCCTCGCCGTTTCTGGCTACTGCACAAACTGCTAATTATGATATAAAAGGGAAAATAGGAAACCTTAACCAGCCTGCTAGGGCTTATTTGATCCATCGCGATCAGGGGAAAAACATCACTGATTCTGTTGTTTTGACAGCCGGAAATTTTGAGTTTAAAGGAAATATTGCATCGCCAACACAAGCATTGTTACTGCTTGACCATGCTGGGGCTGGGCTTCAAAGTTTGGGCAGAGGAGCAGATGTGCTGAATATTTATATCGAAAACGGAACGATTGCAATCAACGGAAAAGACTCGGTAAAAACAGCAAAAATCATCGGTTCTAAATTAAACGATGACAACGCAAAACTGGCCGCGGCCATTAAGCCGGTGCTGGATAAAGCGCAGGTTTTGAACAACGATTATCAGAAAGCCACAGAAGCAGACCGCCCGAAACTGGCCGAAAAATTTACCGCACTGCAAACCGAGCAAAAGGCGGTTTTGAAAACTTTTATCCAGCAAAACCCGCAATCGCTGGTTAGTTTGGATGCCTTGCGCGCTTTTGGTGGCCCATCGCCAAGTTACAGCGAAGTGATGCCGCTTTATGGCACTTTGTCCCCGGCGATACAAAACAGCAATAATGGCAAAGATTACAAAGCCTCTATTGAAAAACTGAAAGCAACGGCAGTAGGCTCTGTTGCGCCGGATTTTACACAGAATGACCCAGCCGGAAAACCCATCAGCCTGTCATCATTTAAAGGAAAATACGTGCTGCTGGATTTCTGGGCTTCCTGGTGCGGCCCTTGTCGGCAAGAAAACCCGAACGTGGTAAAAGCTTACAATGAGTATAAAAATAAAAACTTTACGATTTTGAGCGTTTCCTTAGATCGGCCAAACGGTAAAAATGCCTGGTTGCAAGCTATTAAAGATGATGGTTTGGCCTGGAACCACGTTTCTGACCTTCAATTTTGGAACAATGAGGTTGCAAAATTATACAGTGTCCAATCAATCCCCGGCAACTTTCTGATTGACCCAACCGGAAAAATTGTAGCCAAAGATTTGCGTGGTGAAGAACTGGAGCAAAAGCTGGCACAAGTGCTGAAATAACAAATTTAGGTTGATAAAAGAAGCATTGGATATATAATTGATACGATGCTTCTTTTATCAACTATTTTTCGTCTGCCGATGGCCCGTATAATCCCGGAACCGGCAGATCATTCAGCCTTAAATAAACGGTTAACTGGCCACGATGATGAATAAAGTGGTTCATCACGATAAAACGCAAAACGTTAATACGCGGCATATCAAAAATAATATGGTTGCCGTGCTGTAGTTTCCAGTTGGCCAATAACGTTTCATCCGAAGCACTTTCCAGCGCGGCCAAAGCATTGGCCACGTGCTTTTTGTGGTTTTGCAGAAGTTCTGCCTGTGTTGCCGCAGGTATCGGCCGATTGTCAGGAACGGAAAAATCCATATTTTCTTGTTGGATAATCGGTGTAATCCAGGAGGTTAGCTGTGCAACATGATTGGCCAGGGCACCAATGCTCATGCTTTTTTCGTGCGGTTTCCAGCCAAATTTTTCATCAGGGATACGTTCAAAAATCCGTTCGGTTAAAGCGGATTCGCGTTTTAATTCTTGTATAAATGCTTCGTTTAAGGCCATTTTTATTGTTTTAAGTTGGATTTTTGTTTGATGGAAATTAGCAAGGTGATACTTCTTTTATCGGGTAAAATTTCAGATCAGGTCAAAACCAATGTCTTTCCTAAATTGCATACCGTCAAAATAAATCCGGGCAGCATCCAAAGTAGCTTGTTGCAAAGCGTTAAACATCGTATCCTGTAAGCTGGTTATGGCCAAAACACGGCCGCCGACTGTTTTAATTTCGCCGTTTTCCAGCTTGGTCCCGGCCTGAAAAACCATGGACCCGCGCACATTTTCAATCCCTGTTATGGTTCTGTTCTTAAGATATTCGCCGGGATAGCCGCCAGCCACCATCATTACGGTTGCCGCAATTTGATCGGAAATTTTAAGGTTGATCTGATCCAGATTGCCTGATGCTGTGGCTTGTAAAATTTCTACCAGATCATTCTCAATCCGCGGTAAAACCGATTCCGTTTCCGGGTCGCCCATGCGGCAATTATACTCGATTACGTAAGGTTCGCCGCCGCAGTTCATCAAGCCGATAAAAATAAAACCGACATACGGAATATTTGCATTTTGCAAACCCTGCATGGTTGGTTTTACAATGCGCTCCTCAACTTTGGCCATAAAAGTAGCATCCGCAAATGGCACCGGCGAAACAGAACCCATGCCGCCAGTATTTAAACCGGTATCGCCCTCGCCAATGCGTTTGTAGTCTTTAGCTTCGGGCAAAATTTTGTAGTTTTTGCCGTCCGTAAGCACAAAAACAGACAATTCTATGCCTTGCAAAAACTCCTCAACAACAACTTTTTTACTGGCGGCACCAAATTTGGCATCACGCAGCATGGCCGTTAATTCCTGTTGTGCTTCTTCCCAACCGGTGCAGATCAAAACGCCTTTTCCCGCGGCCAAACCATCGGCTTTTAACACAATAGGCAAACCATGTGTGGCCAGGTAAGCCAAACCTTCGTCCAGCGTTTCGGGTGTAAATGTTTTGGAAGCAGCCGTTGGGATGCTGTTTTTAAACATAAATTCTTTGGAAAAATCCTTGCTGCCTTCCAATTGTGCGGCTTGCTTTTGCGGACCGATCACAGGAATGTTTTTGAGCGATCCATCCGCCAGGAAAAAATCATGGATGCCGTTTACCAGCGGTTCTTCCGGGCCAACCAAAACCAGATCAATGCTGTTTTTATGCACTAAATTTTTGATCCCTTCAAAATCATTTACGTTGAGATCAACGTTTTGGCCATAAATACCGGTTCCGGCGTTACCAGGCGCAATAAATAATTGATCGCATTTCGGGCTTTGCGATAATTTCCAGGCAAAAGCACTTTCTCTTCCGCCGGACCCGAGAAGCAGGATGTTCATTCGGTAAAGATAGAATTTGCAGGAGTGTTTTGTAGCCAAGCTACAATAAATCTGTTATTAATCCGTAATTTTACCTGCCATTTTGGCCTCGGCCAGCGGTGGCGTAATTGTTGCAAACGAAGAATTTTATCTTAAGATCAAATACATGTTGGGATTTATCAGTAAGCTTTTCGGTAATAAATCGGAGCGGGACGTTAAAGGCGTGCAGCCTTTGGTAGAAAAAATAAAGGCAGAATTTGCCAAGCTGGAGCAGATCAGTAATGATGAGTTGCGCGCAAAAACCATCGATTTCAAAGCCCGGATCAGTGCAGGCTTAGAAAAAACCGATGCCGAAATCAAAGCCGCAAAAGAGGAAGCAGAAAACGATTCTTCTATCGAAGTAAACCGCAAAGTGGAACTTTACGGTGAAATTGATAAGCTGGAAAAAGACCGCAACAAAGAGCTTGAAGTTATTTTGATGGAGATTTTGCCGGAAGCTTTTGCCGTGGTAAAAGAAACAGCGCGCCGCCTGGCCAATAATAAAACGCTGGAAGTTACGGCCACAGATTTCGATCGGGAACTGGCAGCTCATAAAAAGAACGTTTTGATTTCGGGCGATAAAGCCATTCACCACAACTCCTGGCTGGCTGCCGGAAACGAAGTAACGTGGAACATGGTACATTATGATGTGCAGCTGATTGGCGGTATCGTTTTGCACGAAGGAAAAATTGCCGAAATGGCAACAGGTGAAGGTAAAACGCTGGTGGCAACATTACCTGCTTACCTGAATGCCCTGGCCGGGCAAGGCGTGCACATCGTTACCGTGAATGATTATCTGGCCCGTCGGGACAGTGAATGGATGGGCCCATTGTATGAGTTTCATGGCTTGTCGGTAGATTGTATAGATCGCCATGAGCCAAACTCCGAAGAACGCAGAAATGCTTATTTAGCAGATATTACCTTTGGCACCAACAACGAATTTGGTTTTGATTACCTGCGTGACAACATGACACGCAGCCCTGAAGAACTGGTACAGCGCAAACTGCATTACGCGATGGTGGATGAGGTGGATTCGGTTTTAATTGATGACGCCCGTACGCCGCTGATAATTTCTGGGCCGGTTCCGCGTGGTGATGAGCATGAGTTTTATGATTTGAAACCACGTATTGAACGTTTGGTAAACGTACAGAAAGCGTACATAACCACCAAGCTGAATGAAGCCAAAAAGCAAATTGCGGAAGGAAAATCCGGTGTGGATGAAGGCGGTTTGGCATTGTTGCGGGCACATCGCGGTTTACCAAAAAACAAAGCTTTGATCAAGTTTTTGAGCGAGCAGAACATCAAACCGGTGCTCAACAAAACCGAAAACTATTACATGCAGGATCAGAATAAAGAAATGCCCAAAGTGGATGAGGAGCTTTATTTTGTAATTGATGAAAAAAACAACTCGGTAGAACTGACCGAAAAAGGGATTGAACTGATCACCACTTCCGGTGAAGATCCGCACTTTTTTGTAATGCCGGACGTGGGTACGGAAGTTGCCGAAATTGAAAAATCAAGTTTTTCTGCAGAAGAAAAAGTAGCTAAAAAAGATGAGTTGATGCGCGATTTTTCCATCAAATCAGAACGTATCCATTCTGTAAACCAGTTGCTTAAAGCTTATACTTTGTTTGAGCGCGATACCGAATACATTTTGGATGATGGAAAAGTAAAGATCGTGGATGAGCAAACCGGCCGTGTTTTAGATGGCCGTCGTTATTCTGATGGTTTGCACCAGGCTATTGAAGCCAAAGAAAATGTGAAGGTGGAAGATGCCTCGCAAACTTTTGCAACAGTTACGCTGCAAAACTATTTTAGAATGTATCACAAATTGTGCGGTATGACGGGTACAGCAGTTACCGAAGCCGGTGAATTCTGGGAAATATACAAGCTGGACGTGGTAGAAATACCGACCAATACACCTGCAAGCCGTGCTGATCGTCAGGATTTGGTTTACCGGACCATGCGCGAAAAATACAATGCCGTTGCCGATGAAATTGTAACGTTAACGCAAGCTGGCCGACCGGTTTTGGTGGGTACAACTTCCGTAGAAATATCTGAATTATTAAGCCGGATGTTGAAATTGCGTGGCATTAAACATAACGTTTTGAACGCCAAAATGCACCAGAAAGAAGCGGATATTGTTGCTGAAGCCGGTAAAACCGGAACCGTAACCATTGCCACCAATATGGCTGGCCGTGGTACAGATATTAAGCTGGGCGAAGGAGTAAAAGATGCCGGTGGTTTGGCCATTGTGGGCACAGAACGCCATGAATCCCGCCGGGTTGACCGGCAGTTGCGCGGTCGTTCCGGTCGTCAGGGTGATCCGGGTTCTTCGCAGTTTTTCGTTTCGCTGGAAGATGATCTGATGCGTTTGTTCGGTTCCGAACGGATTTCGGGACTGATGGTAAAAATGGGCATTGAGGATGGTGAAGTAATCCAGCATTCCATGATCACCAAATCTATCGAACGCGCACAGAAAAAAGTAGAAGAGAACAACTTTGGCATCCGTAAACGTTTGCTGGAGTATGATGACGTGATGAACTCGCAGCGTACCGTTATCTACACGCGCCGTAAAAATGCGTTGTTTGGCGAACGGCTGGATGTTGATTTGAACAATACCATTTTTGATGTAACAGAAGATGTGGTAACCGAGTTTAAAGACGCCAACAACTATGAAGGTTTTCAGTTGGAGATGATCCGTTTGTTTTCAGTTGATACAGCAATTACAGCCGAAGATTTTACCGCTAAAAACAGTATGGCATTGGTTGAAACGGCTTTCCACGAGATTACGGATTTTTATAAACGCAAATCAGAGGCGATTGCCAAACAGGCTTATCCAGTTTTGAAAGATGTTTATGATACGCGCGGCAACATGATCGAAAACATTATTGTGCCTTTTACAGATGGTGTTCATGGCATTCAAGTTGCTGTCCCGTTGCAAAAAGCAGTGGAAAACAATGGTCAGGAAGTATTGAAATCCTTCGAGAAAAACGTGGTTTTGACCTTTATTGATGATGCCTGGAAAGAACATTTGCGCGAAATGGACGAGCTGAAGCAATCAGTACAAAACGCCGTTTACGAGCAGAAAGACCCGTTGCTGGTTTACAAGTTTGAAGCTTTTGAATTGTTCCGCCAGATGCTGGCCAGTGTAAACAAGGAAATTGTAAGTTTCCTGTTTAAAGGAGGCATTCCGGTACAGCAGCAACCGGAAGAAATCCGTGAAGCAAGGCCGGAGCCAAAGCTGGATATGCGGCAGATGCGCGTTTCTAAACCGCAATTGGTACACGAAACCAACGGCGTGCCGGATGAAGACACACGCGAACTGCAAAAACCAACGCCTGTAAAAGTGGAGCAGAAAATTGGCAGAAATGATCCCTGCCCTTGCGGAAGCGGTAAAAAATACAAAAACTGCCACGGTGTAGGTTCAGCATAAATTATTCTGGATGACACACCAAAATTTATACCCTAAAAGAAGCATCCGGGCAACACCAGTCTGGATGCTTCTTTTATCAATGTTTTTTCTGACTGTAAAATCCTCCGCACAAATACGCGGGGAAGTTGAGGTAATCAAAGACCCGCGGATTGATTCGATCATTGCACACCGTTTAATCGATATAAAATCCCCGTTAGGAAAAATCGGAAACAGTTCTGGTTATGGCTATCGTGTACAGTTTTTCATCAGCCCAAAACGCAATGAAATTTATGCAAAACAGGCTGCTTTTAATGAGCTTTATCCTGATTTGCGCACCTATATTATTTATCGCGAACCTAATTACAAGCTCAAAGCCGGTGATTTCAGGACTCGGTTGGAAGCACAAAAACTGATGCGCGATATCCGGCCGCAGTTTCCAACGTTGTTTTTGCTTTCCGAAAAAATCAATCTACCTAAACCCGACGCTGCTGATGCTAAAAACTAAAATAAAAGAACTTGCCAAAAATATACATCAGGAAGTAATCGCCAGCCGCAGGCATCTGCACCAAAACCCCGAACTTTCTTTTGAAGAAGAAAATACGCGGGTTTACGTGGCAGGCAAGCTGGATGAACTTGGGATTTCGTATGAACGCATGGCCGGAAATGGTTTGGTTGCTTTGCTGCAGGGCGAAAAACCATCAAACCAAGTGGTAGCTTTGCGAGGCGATATGGACGCGCTGCCGATTTTAGAAACCAATGATGTGCCTTATAAATCGCAAAACCCGGGTGTGATGCACGCTTGCGGCCATGATGTGCACACGTCGTCTTTGCTGGGCACGGCGCATATCTTAAATCAGTTGAAAGCTAAATTTGGCGGAACGGTAAAATTTATTTTTCAGCCTGCGGAAGAGAAACTGCCCGGCGGCGCAAGTTTGATGATTGCAGAAGGCGTACTGGAAAACCCGAAGCCGCAAGCCGTAATCGGCCAGCACGTAATGCCGCTGATTGATGCCGGAAAAGTTGGTTTTCGTGCCGGAAAATACATGGCTTCTACCGATGAACTGTATGTTACCGTAAAAGGAAAAGGCGGCCACGGCGCGCAGCCACAGCAAAATATTGACCCGGTAATTATTACGGCGCATATTTTAACGGCTCTGCAACAGGTAGTTAGCCGTTTTGCTGATCCGAAATCGCCCTCTGTTTTATCTTTTGGGAAAGTAATTGCTAATGGTGCAACGAACGTAATCCCAAATGAAGTTTACTTGGAAGGAACATTCCGGACGATGGATGAAAACTGGCGGCAGGAAGCACACGTCCGCATGAAACAAATGGCGGAAGGCATGGCCGAAAGTATGGGTGCCACATGTGATTTTGAGATCAGAAAGGGCTATCCGTTTTTGATCAATGAAGAAAAACTAACCGCTAATGTCCGGGCTTTTGCAGAAGATTATTTAGGAAAAGAAAACGTTTTGGATCTGGATTTGTGGATGGCCGCTGAAGATTTTGCCTATTATTCGCAAGTGGCCGATGCCTGTTTTTACCGATTGGGAACGCGCAATGAAGCACGCGGAATCGTATCTTCTGTACATACACCAACTTTTGATGTGGACGAAAGTTCGCTGGAAGTAAGTACCGGTTTAATGGCTTATCTTGCTTTAAAACAGTTGGGCAATTAAGCCGATACTGTTTTTATCGGTATAAATTTGTCCCGTCGTTTTATCTTTTTTATGGAAGGAAGAAACCCTCATTAAATTTCAACATCTAAATAAAATTTCCCCCTTTGCATAAAGATCAAAAATTAAAATTTACTTGGTAAAAACACTTGTGACATTTGTGATTTTCCAGCCATCGCTGCATTCGTTCATCGTTACATAATTAACGCGAACAAAAGTTGGATATTTCATTTCTACTTTTATCAAAACATAACTGCCGCGGGTTTCTAAAATATCAAATTTTGTAGTGCAATTTTGCTGTACGCCACGCAAAGTTTCCATTTGGTTTAGCAATTGTTTTTTGTTTATGCTGATGATCTGGTTGCCGCGCATTAGGTCAAACCTGGCGTTATCGGCAATAATATCCGCCAAACCATCACATAAACCGCGTGCATCGGCATCAATAAATGCGGTGATAGAAAAAGTTATGCTAAAAGAAGCATGTGTTTTTGGCTTATCTGCCTTGGCAGTTCCGAACAAAAGCAAGAAGCCGATAAAAATGGTTGATTTTAATGTTTTCATAATTGTTATTTTTAAAAAGTTTGAATAGTTACTTGTAAAATTGGGTACAACGATCATTCAATTATATTGCTGACTTGGAACTTCTCAACTGCTGGTTTGGGTTTTATTATTCTAAACTTCATGCGGCAAATCCTCCGCAGAAAGTTTAAAAAATACACACTCAAAATAATATCAATATAATCTTCCAATAAGTTGATAAAGTAAAACAGAAGAACTAAGCTAATAGGATCAATCAGCATGATAAATTACTTTATATTAGATAGTTAAGTTAATGTTTGTGACTGATTAAGTTTGCAAGTGCAGTATTTCCCAACGCATGGTTATTGCTTAAAACAGTGGTCAAAACGCCATCAAGCATCTTACGTATCCGTTTTCTGGAACTGTTTAATACTTTGCTGTTGTAATCTTCCTGGTAAAGCAATTGCTGGTTTGTGTTGTAAAATTTTACCGTTTGTTTTTTTGGGGAAGCGGTATTACTTTCAATCACCCAGCAACCCTGGGTTAGTTCTGTTTTTTGCTGAGCCTGTGCAGCCAATCCTGTACTTAACAGAATCATAATGAGTAATCTTTTCATTTTTACCTGTACAATCCTTGTGGATCATGAATGTAAAGTTCTGATGAAAAGCAGCCGGATTTAACCGTTGTAAAACGGTATTTGCATACGTGCTGATACGCATTTTTTTAAAGTAACCACGCAGGGAAAAACAATTGGTTTATTTTGATTTGTTGGGATTAGCTGCCTTTTTAGGATTGCTTATCCTTACTTTTACAAGTATTATTTTAATTATTGATGAAGTATATCGGCCTTTCCATACTGTTTTTATGTTGCTTAAATAATGCTTTCAGCCAGCAGATCAACCGTTTCAATCCGGATACGGTCAAAACCATTGTAATTGATTCTGCCGTGGCAACTATCCGTGGCCGAAGCGGCTTAAATGCACAGGATTTTATTGACCAAATTTTGCGCGACACCAGCTTTTATGAAGCCTTCCGCAACATGAAAAAGTATGCTTTTACAGCCGAAAACCGGATTTATACATATGATAAAAATGATCGGGTGAATGGTAAAATCTATCGGAAATTAAAGCACAGCAATGTGGCCGGCGCGCACAAAATTCAGTATTTGGCCAAGCGCGACAGCGGACAGGTTTTTAAACGCAACGGCAAATACGAGCTTTATACCACCGAAATGTTTGATTACATTTTTATGAACGCTTACAATTCTGATTTTGTAAAAGGCGGCGATTCCCCAAATTCAGGAGGCAAAAATGAATCTTATAAAGACAAGTTAAAAACCCTCATTTTCAGTCCGGGACGGCCGGTCAGCGGTATTCCTTTTATCAGTAAAAAAACAGAAATTTTCTCGCCGCAAATGCGTAATTATTATCGTTATGATTTTGCAAAAGGTACTTATTTAGATTCGATCCCGGTTTATCGTTTTAAAGTAACCCAGCGCCCAAGTTTAAATTCAGATCAAAAAGACGAAGTGATGATCAAAGAGTTGACAACCATTTTTGATCAGCGTGATTTTCAGATACTTGGCCGTTATGTTGATATGAAATTTAAAAATTTTGTGATGGATTTTAACGTGCAGATGAACATTGAACTAAACCGTTTTGACGGCGAACTGCTCCCGACTAAAATTACTTATCAGGGCAATTGGGACGTGCCTTTTCATAAAGAAGAACGTGCAAGTTTCTTGGTTTTGCACAAAGATTATCATTTAGAAAAGTAAAATTTCAGGTTAAAGTTTTTTCCATCAGCCAATCACATTGCTTATCATTCCCAAGTTTAAAATCCATTTCCCCGGTTTTTACAAATCCCCAATCCAAATAAAAGTTGATTGCTTTTTGGTTGTGTTCCCAAACGCCCAGCCATAGTTTTTCAGCTTGATTTTTTCGGGAGAAATCAATGGCAAATTGCATCAAACCTGCACCAACTTTTTGATTATGATAAAGTTTGGAAACATACAATCTTGAAAGTTCTGCTGATTTTATGCCGGTAAAAGAAGCATCCGTCAATATCAGTTTCATACAACCAACGGGCATACTGTTTTTAGTGGCATAAAAACAGTATGTGTTTAGATCAGCTAATTCTTGTTGAATCTTTTCAATTGCAAAACTCTCTTCCAGATACAATTTCATATCTTCTGCAGAATTAGACTCAGCAAAAGTTTCTTTAAATAAAGCTGCACCAAACTTTGCAAATCCGACAGCTTCTTCGATAGTTACTTGGCGGATGGAAACTTCCGGATTCATAGGTTATTTATTAACACACCCCTAACCCCTCTCAAGAGGGGAAGCATAGTTTAATACCTTGTAGTTTATAGAGGTCTGCAAGCGATTTCCCCCTCTTGAGAGGGGTTAGGGGTGTGTTGTTTATGCGTTTCGATTCAACCTAAAACGCTGCATTTTTTGGAAAACGCGGGAAAGGGATCACGTCGCGGATGTTGCCCATTCCTGTTACAAATTGTACCAATCGCTCAAAACCTAAACCAAAACCTGCGTGTTCGCAGGCACCAAAACGGCGCGTGTCCAAATACCAATCCAGTTCTTCTTTCGGGATATTCATCTCATCCATGCGTTGTTCCAGCTTGTCCAAACGTTCTTCCCGCTGTGATCCGCCAACCATTTCGCCGATTCCGGGAAATAAAATATCCATTGCCCGAACGGTTTTTCGCCCTTCTGCGTCCGGTTCGTTCTGGCGCATATAAAAAGCTTTGATCGCGGCCGGATAATCCGTTAAAATCACTGGTTTTTTAAAGTGTTTTTCAACTAAATAACGCTCATGTTCTGATTGCAGATCCGCGCCCCAGCCTTCAATTAAATATGTAAATTTCTTCTTTTTGTTTTGAGAAGAATTTTTGAGGATTTCAATTGCTTCGGTATAAGTCAGCCGTTCAAAATCGTTGTCCAAACAAAATTGCAGCTTCTCCAGCAAAGTCATTTCCGAGCGTTCCTGCTGCGGTTTTTGCTTTTCTTCTTCGGCTAAACGTTGCGCTAAAAATTCCAGGTCGTCAGTATTTTTTTCCAATGCTTCTTTTATCACCTGTTTTAGCAATTCTTCGGCTAAATCAGCATTATCGTCCAAATTATAAAAAGCCATTTCCGGCTCGATCATCCAAAATTCTGCCAAATGTCGCGTGGTGTTAGAATTTTCTGCACGGAAAGTTGGACCGAAAGTATAAATATCACTCAAAGCCATTGCGCCCAATTCGCCTTCCAACTGACCGGAAACCGTTAAGTTAGTTGCTTTTCCGAAGAAATCTGCTGTGAAATCAATTTCTCCTTCTGCTGTTTTCGGCACATTATTTAAGTCGAAATTAGTCACGTGGAACGTCTCGCCTGCGCCTTCTGCATCCGAAGCGGTAATAATTGGCGTGTTCAAATACACAAATCCGCGCTCCTGGAAAAACTGGTGCACAGCAAAAGCCAAGGTATTTCTCACCCTAAAAACAGCACCGAAAGTATTGGTACGAAAACGTAAATGCGCAATTTCACGCAGAAATTCCAAGCTGTGTTTTTTGGGCTGAAGCGGATATTTTTCCGGATCAGAATCGCCCAGAATTTCGATTGATGCTGCTTTTAGCTCTACTTTTTGGCCTTTTCCCAACGAAGCAACAACTTGTCCGGTTACGCTGATGGCCGCGCCGGTTGTTATGCTTTTTAAAATTGCCGGATCGGTATTTTCAAAATCAACAACAATTTGCAAATTTAGGTTGGTTGAGCCATCATTTAAAGCAATAAACTGGTTGTTGCGGAAAGTGCGCACCCAGCCTTTTACGGTAGTTTCAAATCCGGTTTCCGCGCTTTGCAAAAGCGATTTGATTTTTGTTCGCTGCCTCATATCAATAAAGTATTTTTTGGAGCCGCGAAAATACAATTATTTAAGCACTGCCGGATTTTAAGGATTGTATTTTGAAAAACTGCAAAACTTAATCCTGATAAACAGAAAGTTTTTGGCAGGTTCAGTCATTTGCAACCAGCTTTGGTTAAAGTTAATGTTTATTTAACTTTGATTTAAAGCGTATTTTAATGCTTCTTTTATCACCTAAAATTTAGTGGTTTTGCGTTTTTTAAATCGGGAATGATTGTAAAAAAGCAAAATTCAGGTGATAAAAGAAGCATTGCGTTTTTTGTTTACTCCAGTTACGTCCGGTTGTATGATTCCTGTTTTCAGGCTATTTAAAAAAAAGTTTAGCTTGATAAATTTGTTTTGATAGGATTATCGGTACAAAATTTACCAGTAACTTAACTTTTGGGGAAAGGCATGTCAGATGATTTCATTTTTTCCAGCCGTTTGTAGTTATAAACGCCCAAATAGGCAAAACCGATGCCCAGCAATGATAAAATGGCTGCCACGCCCCACTTTCCGCCAACTTTGTACAGTGCCCACTCGATGGTTGTAACGGATATATAACTTCCCATTATCTCGGCCATATTGAGTTCATGCCAGCGATACCAGGCCAGGTAACACAGGCCGGCACCAAAAATCAAACAAAAAACCAGTGAAGGCCAGGTACGCCTGGAGTGTTTGCCATAATATTCGTAATCAGCGTAAGGGTTGCCAAACTGCGGTTTCGCCTTATTGTATCCTTCAAATGCCATAATTTAATATTTTTTGTAAAGATGCCCGTTTCGGTATAAACTCCATACCATCCCGTATTGTACTGGCTGGCTAACGTAAGTGAACATATCTGCCGCTTGTGCCTGGCTGATGGAAAACCCGATTTGCCCCTGCTCATAAGCATCATTGTTTAAAGGCACCTCGTCCCATTCTTTCATTTTTTTTATATCGGTGATATGTACTTTGGATGGGTTGAAATAAATACTGTCGCCACGGCTGCCCGCTACCCTGAAATAAGTATAATAAGTATGTGTGCCATCGGTGTGCGTAATTTGAAATATGTCTCCTTTGCGAGGGTTTGAGATGGCCTCTTTGATCAAAACCTGGTTGTTTTCCTGCTTTTGCTGACCGGTTTTTATAAAAAGAAAGGCAATGCCAACAATTAAAGCTATCAAAAGCGGGAATACCAGCAGCCCGCGATACAAGCGGCCGGGTGTTTTAAGGTCTTGCTTTAAAGTGCGGAAACTGCTGTCCATTTCATCCGTCCATTTTACTTTCGGTACGTATTGGTTACAGTGCCCGCAAAAAGCCACTGCGTATTTAGACGAAGGCGCAACCGGCCCCAGCGTCCACATATATTTTTGCATAATACTTATTTGCAAGTGGCCTCCTGTGTTACAAACTGGGCAAATAATTTGAGGAACAGCTTCGGTTTTATAATGATGCGTACGTACCTGATAGTAAAGAAACATGTATCGGAATTTTAAAAAACTTCTGCCGATTTAACTGTTATGCTTATTTTTTGTTTAGGGTTGAAGTAAGAAATAAGTTATTTTAATATTTACCATAAAACAATTGATATGTTTATTATTTGGAGAGGTTACGGTTTTTTAGTCCCCATCATTACTATTGTAGTGGGTGGCTTGGTTAGCGGTGTTACCAGTGTCATCTTTAATCGTGTGCCGCTGTTAGGGATGTGTTTAGGCACTTTAGCTTCGGCCGCTGTTATTTGGTTTGTTGGCAACAAGTTAAATAATCCTGCAAAAGCAAGGGTCATGATTGATAAGCAAACCGGCCAGGAGTTCTTACTCAAGCAAAACCACTCCCTGTTTTTTATCAAAATGCAATACTGGGCATATCCGATTGCTTTGATCGGCATTATTTTGCTTGTTACGATGGTGATATCCAGGTAATAAACAACTGCGGCATAAAAACAAAAATGTAATAGGCGTTAATCTGGTTCAACCTCTTTTAAAACAACAGTGCAGATACTTCTTTTACCACCTAAAATTTGGTGGTTTTCAGCAGGTTTTCATCGGCCATAAAAGCTAAATATAAAAGCAAAATTTACCGGTATAAAAGAAGCATTGTAAACTTGTCAACCGTAATTTAAACAAGCCCTTATTTACCATGCTTAAAACTTGCGGCAATTTCTGCAAGGGTTTTATTTCTTACGGTATATTTCTTATCTATTACTATTTTCCCCTGCTGAAGTACATCCATACTGTAAGTTCCCGGCAGGGTTCCCTTTTTGTAAATCGGGCCATAAGCTTTGCCTTCATAATAAACATATTGTCCAAAATAGTCTGGCATCCCACCGGGTTTATCGGTTAGCAAACTCATAAAAAAACGCTTGTCAAGTGGTCGTTTGGTGTAAAGGTTACCGGCAATCTTGTTCATGTAAGCACTGCTTTCGTTATCCTGGGCCCGGCTGTCTTCCCGAACGAGTTGCCGGTTATCTTTTACCTGTTCAATATACAACTGATCGTCCTTTTTTATATAAATAAACGACCGCTTATGATCGGCCTGGGCTATATCCTCCAAATTGTAAAGCTGATAGTTTATAACATCTTCTACTTTACCGTTTGTATTGATGATTTCGGCTTTCCTTCCGTTTTTGTTGTAACTGAGCCGAACCTGATAACGGCTTTGCGAGCTTTGGACCAGATAACCTTGTTCAGTAGGCGTTACCTTAATAAATTCTCCATAATTTACTGCAAACAAACCAAGCGTAAAGTAAACCGTCTGGCCGCCTTTAATGGCATGGACAAGTTCTGCACTGCCGCCTTCGCCCTTCATCTCAATTGGGCTGACGGTTATGCCGCTTGTTAAAATGCCGTTGGTAAACGTGTTTTTTGAATCTAAAGTAGTCCAGGCCTCCTGGGTATCTTCCCGGCTTGCAACCGTATTGTACTGATCGTTATAAATTTGCCCTAACCGCACGCCAGCCTGATAAAAGCTATAGATCATCCAATCCAGCTGCGCACCGTCCTCCTTAAAAAAACCGCTGTACCGCTTTCCATCTTTGTAATCGCCGATCAGGTAATCACCATTTTTTGGGTCATGGAAAATAAAGCTTTTATCAGCCTCTGTTTTTAAAGAATCCGGAACATGCAAGTTAAGGTTGAGTTCTTTTACCAGCTTGTTTTGCGCGTTGAAGCAATTGTAGCATAGCGCATAACCTTTAGACAGTCCATAATCTTTACGGCACCGGTAATTGCTTTTTTGACCGGAGATAATATTATGATCGTTTAAATAAAGTTCTTCATTTTGCGCGTACATCATGGCAGGAATAAATAATAACAGTACAGTAAATTTTAGCATAACTGATTAAATGATCCTCTATTACAAGCTAACGCTGCTTATGTTTAACCAAACCCAAAACCCAAATTCAACCTAAAACCAGCGTTTGCTTTTTTGAAGGTGCGTTGTTTTTTGCGTCAGAAAGATAAACTTTTTACAATAACAACATTGGTAAAACAACTGCCGGCAATGCTGCTTCAAGCGCAATTAGCAACCGTGTAGGCACGAAGGGAAGCGGAAACAAGCGGCCATAATTTGATTTACACTAAAATTTACCTGCTAAAAATAGCATTCAGCTACAATGCGGGCGGTGCTTTTTGTTCAGGCAATTTTATAGCGGTCCAAAATGCGGTCGCCCAGGCTGGTTTCCATAAATTGCAGCGTAATGTTCATGGCGTCCAGTTTTTCGGTAATCTGGCCGATCAAATCTTCCAACTGGTTGTTCAAACCGTAATTCACCATCAAAGCGGTGTAAATTATGCCGCGGTTTGGGTCAAAACAAGTGTTCATCGAAACCACTTTATAGCCGTCAACCGCTTTTTCGTCCAGCTGTAGCTCCAGGTCACCGGCCGAACTACAATCTAAAATGATGTAATCAATTTCCATACTTGCTAAAATAATTGTGCGGTTTGTTACGGTAATGGCTTGGTTTTGTTATCGTTTTGAAAAGAATTTTTAAGCCGGACGTGATGCTTCTTTTAGCAGGTAAAATTTAGGCCGATAAAAGAAGCATCCTGCAGCCTGAAACATAAGCCTAGTTTTGCCCAAACAATTAAACAGAAAGCCGGGTTTAGCAAGTCATGACTGAAAATGACCTTAAACCGTACATTTCTATTTTGATGCCGGTTTATAACCAGGCCGGATTTATCAACCGCGCCATTCAAAGTTTGCTCATTCAAAGTTATCAAAACTGGGAACTGATCATCATCAACGATGGTTCTGCGGATGACTTGGAAAGCGTGATTTCCGATTATGTTGATCATCCGCAGATCAGTTACTTCGCGAACAAAAAAAACAAAGGTTTGGGTGCCGCGCTTAATCAGGGTTTGCAAAAAGCGCAGCATCATTTAATTGCTTATTTGCCTGCGGATGATGTTTTTTACAACGATCACTTGCAATCTTTGGTTGATAAACTAAATGAAACCCCGGAAAACATATTGGCTTTTTCCAGCATCCGCCATCATTATAACCGTTATACCGATGGAAAACTGGAAGGTTTTTGGCTGCAATTGGTGCAATGCATCCACAAAAAAACCAACGATCTTTGGGTGGAACGTGCAGAACTGGTCACCGATGATCTCGACCGCATGTTCTGGGATAAAATAGCCCTAAAAGGAGCATTTGCCGCAACCGGAAAAATCAGTTGCGAATGGGTCGATCATCCGCAGCAGCGATACAAAATTATCCGGGAACCGCTTGGCGGCATCAATCCGTACAAATTATATTATGGTGTAAACCAGCCGCTACATTACCACACCACGATGGGGAATTTGATCGATGAAATTGGTTTTTACCAGCCTTTCCGGCATCAGCATAAACCAGATCCGCAAGGGTTGAAAATTGTAATTGTAGGCGAATTGGCTTACAATGCCGAGCGGATTGTGGCTTTTGAGGAAGCTGGCCATCAGCTTTACGGCTTGTGGATGCGCGACCCGTACTGGTACAACACGGTTGGCCCGCTGCCTTTCGGAAACGTAGAAGATATTCCTTACGGAAACTGGCAGCAGCGTATTGCGGAGATCAAACCCGACATTATTTATGCTTTGCTGAATTGGCAGGCCGTGCCTTTTGCGCGCGAAATTATGCTGGCCGATACCGGAATCCCGTTTGTATGGCATTTTAAAGAAGGCCCGCTGATTTGCATGGAACACGGTTTATGGTCGGAATTGATTGATTTGCACACACTTTCTGATGCGCAAATTTATTCGAGCCTGGAAATGCGCGATTGGTTCCGGCAATTTTTACCTGATAAAAACAGCATGACCATGATTTTGGATGGCGATTTGCCGAAGAAAGAATGGTTTACGTCGGAACGAACGCCGCTTTTGTCGGAAAAAGACGGCGAATGGCATACGGTAGTTCCTGGTCGCCCAATTGGTTTGCATCCGCAGAACGTGGTTGATTTGGCAGAACAAAAAATCCATTTGCATTTTTATGGTGATTTTACGCACGGCCAATGGAAGGAATGGATCGTCAAAACGCAAAAAATGGCACCCGGATTTTTGCATATCCACCCAAATGTAACGCAGGAAAACTGGGTGAAAGAATTTTCACAATATGATGCAGGCTGGCTGCATTTTTTTGAAAGCAAAAACCACGGCGAATTGATGCGCGCCAATTGGGACGACCTAAACTATCCGGCGCGCATTGCCACGCTGGCGATGGCCGGTTTGCCGATGTTGCAGCGCGATAACGCCGGACAAATTGTGGCCATGCAATCGCTGGTGAAAGAGTTTGGTTTGGGTTTGTTTTTTGCAGATACTAAAGAGCTTGGCGTTCAACTCGGCAATAAAGAAAAAATGCAGCAAATCCGCCAAAATGTTTGGGAAAAACGGCTGTTGTTCTGTTTTGATGAACACGTGCCGGAACTGATTTCTTTTTTCAGAAAAGTGATGGCCGCCAAAAACCCATCCGTAAAAATCACCCAAAAAACTGCCGTAAAAACAGCATTGAATAAAATAACCAAGTTTTAAATTCAACCTAAAACAATTATTATGATCTTAAAAAGCCTGTTCGGGCAAAACCAGGAAATCCCGACTTTATTTACCTGCATGAGCGAAAATATCAATCCGCCGTTGTTTTTTGAAGACGTTCCGGAAGGCACAAAAAGCCTTATTTTATCTTTGGAAGACACTGATGCCACGCCAACGCCCTGGATACATTGGCTGCTGTTCAACATTCCGCCAACGGTAAAAACGGTTAACCAAAATCAAATTCCGGAAGGCGCAACGGAAGGTTTGGCCAACAACAAAAGCTTTGGGTACGAAGGCCCTTGTCCGAAATATTTTTCCGGTACACATCATTATTTGTTCACGCTTGTGGCATTGAACATCGTTTTGGATATCCCGAAGGAAAGCGATAAAACGGTTGTGTTTGAGAAAATGCAAGGTCATATTTTAGAAACCGCGCAACTGGTCGGTTTATGCAATGCGGATAAATTTAGCCTGTAAAAACAGTATCAGCCATCAGCAATGATTAAAAAAATAGCCATTCTGCGGGCCAATGCGCTGGGCGATTTTATCTTTATATTGCCTGCACTGCAAGCTTTGAAAGATAGTTTTTCTGGTGTGGAAATTGTGCTGCTGGGGAAACCATGGCATGAAGAATACCTGACTAATCGCCCTTGCAATGTTGATCGCGTAGTAGTCGTGCCGCCATATCCCGGCGTTGGCGCGGCTTATGATCATCAGGTTGACGAAGCTGAACTGAACCGTTTTTTTGCAGCAATGCAGGGCGAAAATTTCGATCTGGCCTTTCAGTTTCATGGCGGAGGCAAAAATTCCAACCCGTTTATGCTTCGTTTAGGGGCGAAAAAAGTGATCGGTTTAAAATCGCCCGTTGCGCCGGAAGTCGATATTTCCGTGCCCTATGTTTTGTACCACAGCGAACCGATGCGCTATCTGGAAATGGTAGCTCTGGCCGGTGCAAAAACGCTGGATATTGAACCTTGTTGGGAAACGGTTCCTGAAGATCTGGAAGAATTAAACAAAGTTTTGCCGGATCATAAAAACCAGAAAATCATCGTTTTGCATCCTGGTGCCACGGATATGCGCCGCCGCTGGCCAGCCAAAAAGTTTGCCGCAATTGCTAATGACCTGATCAAAATTGGTTTTACCATTGCCATCACCGGAACAGATTTTGAAAAAGAGGTGGTAAAAGAAGTGTGGGAAAACATCAACGCAAAATACAGTGCCCTTAATTTATGCGGCAAACTTTCGCTGGCCGGGATGACGGGTTTGCTGGCCGTTTCCAAACTGGTAATTGCCAACGATACCGGGCCAATCCATCTTGCACGTGCATTAAAAACACCTACCGTTGGTATCTTTTGGTGCAGCAATGCCATTACCGGTGCCACTTTTAGCGTAATGCAGCACCGAACGCTGATTTCGTTTATGGTTGATTGCCCTTTATGCGGACAACGGGTAATTTCGCCAACGCAAATTTTTCCGCCAAAAGGAAATTGCCGGCACCAAACCTGTTTTGTAGATGAAATTACGGAAAAACAAGTGCTGGATTCGGCACAAAACCTATTGGTTCAAACTGGAAACTGGCCGGAAAACAAATCGTTGAAGCCACTTGATTTTGTAAATTTTTATTGAGGTCCGGGCTTTAACATATTGACCGAAAAGGAATATTTTCTTTCAAACACCCTAAATTTATACCCGTAAAAACAGTATTGATTTTTGGTGAAATCTTTTGATCAGCTCAAAATAACAAATACCTCTTTTTAGACTTCAACTTTAAAAATCAACACGCACAAAAACAAAAGGTCAACGCTATTTGAAGTAAAGCATTAGTGATGAACCGGCAGCAATGGACGATAATTATTATTACAAATTCATCGAACCAGATCGATCGCTTGCCGGTTTTGTAGAGAGCTTAGGCATGTTTCATAATCAATCTGATCAGGCAAAAGAAGTTGTTGTATTGCCTGACGGAAGGATTGATTTGTTTTTTGTACAAACTGCATCAGAGGCTTTTCAGGTTATATTGATTGGATTGGAAACTGCGCCTGAACAAAGAAGCATTCCGCCAAAAACACGTGCTTTTACAATTGGGTTTAAACCGCTTGCCGCTGAGTGTATTTTACATACTTCTATCGCTGATTTGCTGAACAGTGCAAAATATCTTTCGGATGGTTTTTGGGATTTCAATCCTGATGATTTGAATGATTTTGATGCGTTTTATCAGAAAGCCTCACAAAAAATCACCTCACTTTTACCTGCAGTAATTGATGAAAGAAAACGCAAACTTTTTGAGTTGATTTATTCATCAAACGGCGAAATGAGCGTAGAAGAGCTTTCGGAAAAGGTGTTTTGGAGCAGTCGGCAAATCAATCGATATTTTAACAAGCAATTCGGGCTTTCTTTAAAAGTATTCTGTAGTATTTTACGTTTTAGGGCTTCGCTGGGGCACATTGCACAAGGTAAATTTTTTCCTGAATTAGATTTTGCCGATCAAACTCATTTTATCAAAGAAATCAAAAAGTTTTCAGGCGTTGTGCCGAAAGAATTATCCAAAAATAAAAACGACCGATTTGTACTATTATCGATTTTAAAACAACAATAATTTTGTGCGGCTAAATAAAATTTTGCTTTATGAAATTAGAAAACAAACAAATTGCTATTGTTGGCGGCGGCCCCGGCGGATTAATACTGGCAAGACTTTTACAGCTTAAAGGTGCCCATGTAAAAGTTTACGAAAGGGATTTTAATAAAAATGCCCGTTTAATTGGTTCGCCGCTGGATATGCACGAAGGATCCGGGTTGGCCGCTTTACGTAAAGCAAATTTAATAGAGGCGTTTAAAAAGAGTTTTCGTCCCGGGGCGGATAAAACGGTTATCGTAAATGAACATGCAGAAATATTTTTTAGCGACCACGAATCCAACCAAAACGAAGATTTCGGCCGTGAGAAATTTCGACCTGAAATAGATCGCGGCCCATTAAGAAACCTGTTGCTGGAATCTTTAAAACCGGAAACCGTTGTATGGAACAGCCATTTTATTTCGATGGAAGCACAAGGCGAAGGCTGGTTGTTAGCTTTTAAAAACGGGTCAGCTGCTTACGCCGATCTGGTGATTGCTGCTGATGGGGCCAATTCTAAAATCCGTCCATACATTACCAACATTAAAGCTTTTTATTCAGGCGTTACCATGCTTGATGTGAATATTCATGATGCAAAAAAAGCAGCACCACATTTTTATACATTGCTGGATGGCGGAAAAATCATGGCTTTTGGAAATTCAAAGTGTTTATTAGGCGGCCAGAAAGGTAACGGCGATCTGGGGTTTTATGCAAGCTTTAAAACAGATGAAAACTGGGCAGTGAATAATGGCTTAAACTATGCTGATAGAATACAATTGCTGGCATGGTTTAAAAAAGAATATTCCGATTGGAGCCCGGTTTGGTATGAACTGTTTGAAAATGCGGCAACGCCTGCTATTCCGCGTCCCATTTATTGTGTTCCTTTAGATCAAACCTGGGAAACTTTGCCCAACGTAACCATGATTGGCGATGCGGCTCATGTAATGCCGCCTTTTGCAGGCGAAGGTGCCAATATGGCTATGCTGGATGCTTTGGAATTAAGCGAATGTTTAACGTCTGATCAGTACAACACTTTGCAGGAAGCCATTTCTTATTACGAAATTCACATGCGGAAAAGAGCAGCAACAGCAGCACAAGATTCGCTTGAAAATGGCGAGCGGATGCACTCAGAAAATGCTTTAAAGGAAATGCTGGACTTTTTTGGCGGGAAGTAAAAACGAACTGAAGCAAACGTTGAATCAGATCACTTTAGCCAGTTGCGCATCTTCATTAATGCGCTTAATCATATTTGTGGTAGAATGATCGGGCACCAAAGGTATAAAAGCCACTTTTCCGCCTACTTCCTCTACAACTTTGGCTTCCGGCAGGTTTTGCAGGTTGTAATCGCCGCCTTTGATATAATACTGCGGTTTTGCTGCACGGATCAGGGCTGAAGGCGTATCATCATTTACCGAACCAAAAGGTACAATATGATCAATAGAAGTTAAACCCGAAAGCACATAAATACGGTCAGCCAGTTCATTGATCGGCCGGGTAGAACCTTTCAAACGGCGGATACTTTCGTCATTATTTAAACCAACAATCAGCACATCGCCGTAATTTTTGGATTGGTTAAGATAACTGACATGGCCGGAATGTAAAATATCAAAACAGCCATTGGTAAACACCACATTTTTGCCCTGCTGATGGTAAAACCGGCACAATTCTTCCAGTTCTTTTGCACCCGGAACATATTTGTCCTGCGTAGAGAAAAACGCTTTCAGTTCATTTAAAAAACACGGAGCCGTGGTTGTTTTACGGATGGCGACTGTTGCTGCGGCCGTGGCCAGTTCTGCTGCTTCTGCACTGCTGGCACCGCTGCATTGCGCCAAAGTAAATGTGCTTATAAAAGTATCACCGGCACCTACAACATGCGGATTTTCAACAACATGCGCCGGTGTATGATGGATGTATTCGCCCTGTTCAAAAATCAGGCAGCCATCTTCATCCAAGGTTAAAGTAATGTGTTCCGCACCGGTCAAACGATATAAAACCGGGCCATAATTTTTCAATTGCTCCAAACGGTTTTTGCTGAGGCTTTGCAGGTTTAACAAACCAATGGCCTCCACATAATTCGGTTTTACAACAGAAGGCCGCAAAGGCGTAAACAACGGCAGGTTTTTAGAGTCCAACGCCAGATAAGCAGGCGATTGCTGCTGCATTTGCTGCAAAAAATCAATCAAAGCCGGTGTAAACAAACCGGCTTTGTAATCGCCTAAAACAACCGCATCAAAAAGACTGTAATTTGCTTTTAAAAATTCAAATATTTTTTGTTCTGATTCGGCTGATGGCGGGTTTTGCGAACCGCAATCAAAACGGCTGATTAACTGTCCGTTAGAAATCAGCCGGGTTTTGGTAACCGTGGTGCGCAAGGGTTCGCGCACAATTGCATTACAATCAATACCGGCATTTTCCATGAAGGTACAAGCTTTGTCGCCATCTTTATCTTCACCGGCAATTGCCAAAAAACTTACCTGCGCGCCCAACGCTTTTAGGTTAATGGCCGCATTGGCTGCACCTCCGGGGATTTCTTCCCGATCAGCAATGGTAACTACAGGGACAGGCCCTTCCGGAGAAAGGCGGAAACTATTGCCTTTCAGGTAAATATCCATTACCAAATCACCAATTACCAGCACTTTTAGCTGGCAAAACTGATTCATAATTTCCTCATGCCTGTTTTTCCCTGTGTTGTTCATGCTGTTTTTATCGGTGTTTTTTCTGCGGATACTGTTTTTACCTGGTTAATTTTATGGCCAGCTGGTTTCCATCAAAGGTAAAATTAAAATTTCCGGCACCACGGTATCGGTATCATCTTCAATAATATAGCGGATTTTGGTGGCCACGTTTTTCGGGTCTTGTAAGTTTTGTGGCGGGATATCCGGGAAACGGTCAAGTAAAAACGGCGTGCTCATGCCGCCGGCAATAATGGCTGTAACTTTAACATTTACCTTGCGTGCTTCGGTAAAAAGTGCATGGCTGAATCCGCGCAAACCCCATTTGCTGGCGTGGTAAACGGAAGCTTCCGTCCATGCGCGCAACGATGCCGTACTTACAATGTTGATGATGTTGCCGGATTTCTGTTCAGACATTACTGTCATCCCGTATTTCGACATTAAAAATGGCCCGCGTAAATTTACGGAAAATGCCGCATCCCACTCAGCCACAGAAAGTTCCATGATAGATTTGGTAAAATCAATACCAGCATTGTTCACTAAAATATCCAGGCTGCCGTATTCGCTTTTAATTTTTTCAATGGTTGTTTTAACTGATTCTTCACTGCTCACATCCAAACGCATGGCAACGGCTTTGCCACCTTTTTCGGTGATGGTTTTAACGGTTCCGGCTGCCTTTTCTTCCTGAATATCGCCTGCAACAACAGTTGCGCCAGCTTCGGCCAGTTGGTAGCAAATTTGCTGGCCAAGCCCTTGTGCGCCGCCGCTTACCAAAGCAACTTTACCTTGTAGTTTTTCCATTTTTTGTTTTTTTTGATATAATTTATATTAGTTTGATGCTTTGCGAATGCTTCTTTTACAGCATAATTTTTGCAATCTGGCGTTTACTGATGGCCGCTTTAAAAAGCCGTAACCAATCTGCATTAAAGCGTTGAATATCGAAACGTTTTTTGGCCATCGCCTGCCCGGCTGCACCAATTTGTCTGGCTTTTTCCGGGTTCGATAATAAATCTTTCATCGCCGAAATCAAATAGTCAATATCCGTATGGATAATACCGGTTTCTTGGTTTTTTATCACCGAAGCCAGTTCTGTAGTGGCCAAACCAACCACCGGAATGCCCATCGTCATGGCTTCGCAAACGGCCAGACCCAAACTTGTAAACCGGATTGGGTTGAAGAAAAAACGATAACGGCTCAAAAATCCTGGTAATTCCGGATGCAAAACTTCACCTAAACCCAATCGCCCGGCACCCATCCCAACTAAATCTATGGGAACATGTTTTTGCACTTCCAGAAAAACGTCTAAACCCAATCTCCGGCCTCTGCGTTCAATGTTGTTGATCACTACAATCCCTCTTTCCAGCTCGCCGGAATATGGCACATCACGCACTTGCACGCCATGTTCAATCACGGTAAAAGGCAAATTATTATTGTCCCAAAGCAAACTGTTGAAATGCGTAACATGCACCAAATTAACGTTGCTGTCGGTAATAACATGTTTGGTATAAGGCGTGGTTTCCTGCGGAGGATCATGCTCCAGATAAATTTTTGGCAGTTCGCGCTGTTCGGCAGAAAGCGTTTCGTACTGATCTTCCAGATAATTTTTTTTGGTTTGAAACAGGATGCAGTCCAACTCCAGTTCCTTCACTTTTTCTTCATCAACTTCATGCACATTTTCCCCGAAAGGAAACGTGGTCCCGCGGCCAACATAACCTGGTTTTGCTTCTTTACTTACCGGAATATAAATTTCATAACTACCTAAAGATAAATAGTATAAATAAGTGCCATGAATGTGCCAGGTAAATATTTTAAGGGTTTTTTGGCCGGTTACAGAAGGCAATTGCATACAGCAGAACAGGTTTTTGTGTGATGCGTTAACCAGCAATCAACAAAAAGTGTTTTGTCTGTAACTTGTTTTTTGGGTCGATGCTTCTTTTATAACCTAAAATTTGCTGACTCAAACCCTGAAAAAACAGGCATAAAAAAAGCACCGCTTTATGGACGGTGCTTTTTTATCAGCTTAAATTAATTAAGCGTTCTGTGCTTTTAAAGATTGAAGTTGTTGCAAATCTTTTTGGATGCCGTCGCGTTGTTTTTTCAGCAAAGCCAAATGGTCAGCATGGTCGGTATAATCGGCAATATAACCATCATATTTTTCAATGGCAGATTTTTCGCCTGTTTCAATTGCTTCCAGCAACGAAGCATCGCTGTTGCCGGTCACGGCATGTTTTACATCTAACCAGCCACGGTGTATAGCACCCAAAACGCCACCGCTCTCGTTGTCGTCTTCGTTGCCGCCATGTTGTTTAATATGCGCTTTTAATTCTGTTGCGTAAGCGGCGCGTTCTAAAGCATATTTACCAAATACGGCTTTCAACTCTAAGGAATTGGTGGTTTCGGCAGCAGATTCGTATCCTTGTTTTCCATCATTTAAAATAGTTACCAAACTATTCAAATCGCTGATGATTTCTTTGTTACTTTCCATGATCGTGTTGTGTTTTTTTTCTTACTAAAAGACAAGTTGCAGTGATTTTGTTTTGAAAAATACAACGTAAAACTGATTTTAAAATTTAGGTTGATAAAAGAAGCATCAAATTCTTTACAGAGAAAAGCAACTTCCGCAACAAAGTTTCAAAGTGCTTGTTATCAATCCAAATAAGTAAAAACGATGAACGCCTATCAGGAAAAATGGATCGGAATGTTTCAAGTCGTGTACATCCAACCGACGCTGATCTTAATAAAGCCTGATGCTTCTTTTACCGCCTGAAATTCAGCATAAAACCAAAATAATGAGCAGCCTGATCAAAACAAAAAACGCATTACCTTTAAATAAACAAGTTGTGGTAATTACCGGTGCATCGAGCGGCGTTGGCCGCGCTACGGCTTTAGAGTTTGCACGATACCGCTGCACGGTTATTTTGGCAGCTCGGCAGCAAAACGAACTGGAAGAAGTGGCGGCCATTTGCCAAAAACTTGGTGCAAAAGCCCTGGCCGTACCAACCGATGTTACGGATGAATCTGCCGTAAATGCTTTAGCCAAAGCAGCTTATGATTTTGGCGGACAAATAAATGTTTGGGTAAATATTGCCGGCGTTGCGATTATGGGCGAATTTAACGCCGTGCCGATGGCAGAACATGAAAAGGTGATCCGCACTAATTTGCTGGGCGCAGTTTATGGCGCGTATGCGGTTTTGCCTTATTTTAAAAAGCAGGAATTGGGTACAATCATCAACATGAATTCTGTTGGCGGATGGGTGGCCACGCCTTACAGTTTGGCTTACAGCGTGAGCAAATTTGGTTTGCGCGGATATAGCGAAGCGTTGCACGCCGAGTTGTACCGTTTCCCGCAAATACATGTGTGCGATGTCTTTCCGTCGTTTTTGGACACGCCCGGGACCCGCCACGCCGGAAACTATATCGGGAAAGTTTTAAAACCAGTTCCGCCCGTAACAGCAACCACGAAAATTGCCAGTGTGATTGTTGATTTGGCCACCAATCCGAGAAATTCGGTTACGGTTGGTGCAGTTGCTTATTTGGTTAGGTTGAGCAATGCGCTGCTGCCAGGTGTGGCCGAATTCTTTATGGCGAAAGGTTTGGAAACGTATATGAAAACAGGGGAGGATGCGCCGGTAACTTCAGGGAATGTTTTAAACCCGACCGGAACTTACAACCAGGTTTCGGGTGGTTATACATCCAAAACCATTACAGAAAAACGGGTAAATGCCGTAGCCGGAATTGCAGCTGCTGCAGTTGGTGCTTTGTTTTTGATCCGCAGGATCAGAAAATGAAATTTATGCCGGTAAAAGAAGCATCTATATTAAGAGCCTGTTCAGCTAAAACTCCGCAGAAAACTTTTAATTAAGTTAATCTCCGTTAAATCAAATAGTTCCGGGTATTTAAAACGGGTAATCCAAGCATAAAACTTGTTGATTCCCGGCAAATCAAAAGCGGCCCACTTCTGATCACGCTCAATTTTTGCATTCAGGTTATCAATCAGTTCATCCTTCATTATTGTATTTCCAAATAACTTAACTTCTGATACGATAAAAACGTTAAGAAGTTATTTTTTTATCAAAGATACAACAAATGCTTTAAAACGATATGAGATTGCTAACGTTTGCTTTGTTTTAATGTAAACTTAGAAACCGGTTTTGGTTTAAAAATCGACTAAAAAATGGTTGATAAAAGAAGCATTGGCATTATCGCTGATACTTCTTTTAGCAACCTAAATTTGCTTATCGCCAGGTTTTATACTGATTGATCAAACCGTTAGTTGAGGAATCATGTGCGGAAACCGGTTCATTTCCCTTTAATTCTTTTTGGATTTTTACGGCCAATTGTTTGCCCAATTCCACGCCCCATTGATCGAAACTAAAAATATTCCAGATAATGCCTTGTACAAAAATTTTGTGTTCGTAAAAAGCGATCAGGCTACCTAAAGATCGTGGTGTAACTTCTTTTAGCAGGATAGAATTGGTAGGCCGGTTGCCTTCAAAAACCTTAAACGGAACCAATTTTTCGATTTCTTCTGCGGATTTGCCGGAAGATTGCAGTTCCGATTTCACTTCTTCTTCTGTTTTGCCGTTCATTAAAGCTTCGGTTTGTGCGAAGAAGTTAGACAACAAAATCGGATGATGTTCTCCGGTTGGGTTATGGCTGACGGCAGGCGCAATAAAATCGCATGGAATTAATTTAGTCCCCTGATGAACTAGTTGGTAAAAAGCGTGCTGACCGTTTGTTCCGGGTTCGCCCCAAATGATCGGGCCGGTAGAATAATCCACGATGTTTCCATTTCTATCAACATGTTTACCGTTACTTTCCATGTCGCCCTGCTGAAAGTATGCCGCAAAACGGTGCATGTATTGGTCGTAAGGCAAAATGGCTTCGGTTTGTGCACCGAAAAAATTGTTGTATAAAATACCGATCATTCCAAGCATTACCGGGATATTCTGTTCAAATTCTGTGGTTTGAAAGTGTTCGTCGGCAGCATTTGCGCCCGTTAACAATTCCTGAAAATTATCAAAGCCGATGCTCAAAGCAATAGATAAACCAATGGCACTCCAAAGCGAATATCTGCCGCCTACCCAATCCCAAAAAACAAACATATTTTTGGTATCGATGCCAAAAGCTTCCACGGCTTTTTCGTTGGTAGAAAGTGCGGCAAAATGTTTGGCCACGTCCTCATCTTTTCCGCCGCCGCTGATAAACCAATCGCGCGCGGTGTGTGCGTTCGTCATGGTTTCCTGCGTGGTAAATGTTTTTGAGGCGACTAAAAACAGCGTCGTCGCCGGGTTTAAACCTTTCAAAATTTCCGTGATCTGCGTACCGTCTACGTTGGAGACGAAGTGCATATTCAAATGGTTTTTATAAGATTTCAGCGCTTCGGTAACCATCACCGGGCCGAGATCTGAACCACCGATGCCGATATTGACCACATCGGTAATCGCATCGCCTTTAAAACCTTTCCAATTACCGGAAATAACGGAATCAGAAAAGGTTTTCATCTGCTCCAAAACCTGGTTTACTTCTTCCGTAACGTTCTCTCCATCAACGGTTAAAGGTTTATTTGTAACATTCCGCAAAGCGGTGTGCAATACAGATCTGCCTTCGGTTTCGTTAATTTTTTCGCCCGAAAACATGGCGTGGATTGCTTCTTTTAGCTGGCATTCTTTGGCCAATTGGATTAAAAGTGCCATCGCCTTGTCGTCCACGCGGTTTTTAGAAAAATCGAACAAAATATCTTCAAAAGTGATGGACATTTTTTTAAAACGGTCCGGATCGTTTTTGAACAAATCCTTCATTTCTAATTGGGAAACTTTGGGGAAATAGTCAGATAAATAGCGGTAAGCTTCGGTTTCGGTGAAATTGATTTTTGGTAACATGATCTGGGTTTTATGTTCAAAACTATGATTATAAAATTAAACAGTTGCCTATTTGTTCTGAATAGTTTGCACACTGATTTTTAGGTGATAAAAAAAGCATGGCGTTATGGCTTCATCATAAACCCCTCTCCGGAAAAGAGGTCGGTGGTGCGGCTTTTTGCTACTGTTTTTATCAACCTGAATTTTACGCTTGTCTATCTTTTCCGCCTAAATCTAATTTCTATCTTTGCCGAATGACAAAAGAACAAGTTCAAGACTTGAGGGATCGCGTAACTTCCCTGAGGAGGCATCTTTGACGTCGAGACCAAACTTTATCGCCTGAAAGAGGAAGAAGACCTCACGATGGCACCGGATTTTTGGGACGATTCGAAAAAAGCTGAAAAAGTGCTGGCTTCCATGAAAGGCAAAAAAACCTGGACTGATGCTTTTGCCGCCGTAGAAACTTCTGTAGAAGATACAGAGGTGATGCAGGAAATGAACCAATCCGGCGATTTTACAGACGAGGAAGCGGCCGAACAATACCAAACAACTTTAAGATTACTGGAAGAGCTGGAGTTTAAAAACATGCTTTCGGCGGATGAAGATCAGCTGAACGCAGTTTTACAAATTACGGCCGGCGCAGGTGGAACTGAAAGTTGCGATTGGGCCAGTATGCTGATGCGCATGTATGTGATGTGGGCGCAAAAACATGGTTATAAAGTAAGCGAGCAGGATTTCCAGGAAGGCGAAGTAGCTGGCGTAAAAACCGTTACGCTACAAATTGAAGGCGATTTTGCTTATGGTTATCTAAAAGGCGAAAATGGCGTGCATCGTTTGGTGCGCATTTCCCCGTTTGACAGCAATGCGAAAAGGCATACTTCTTTTGCATCGGTTTATGTGTATCCGCTGGTAGATGATACGATTGAAATCGAGGTAAACCCGGCCGATATTGAGTTTGAAACTTTCCGTTCGGGAGGTGCTGGCGGCCAGAATGTAAATAAGGTGGAAACTGCCGTTCGTTTATATCATAAACCTTCGGGCATTATTATTAAAAATCAGGAATCGCGCTCGCAATTGCAGAACAAGGAAAACGCAATTCGTTTACTAAAATCGCAATTGTACGAAGCGGAACTGCGCAAACGGATGGAAATTAGCAACGCAATTGAAGGCGCAAAAATGAAGATTGAATGGGGTTCGCAAATCCGGAATTACGTTTTGCATCCGTATAAATTAGTAAAAGATGTGCGTACCAACCACGAAACTTCTAATGCACAAGCAGTTTTAGATGGCGATTTGGATGAGTTTTTGAAAGCGTTTTTAATGGAGTTTGGCGGGAATAATTAGGTTAAATTTGATCATGCTGTTTTTATCGGCCTAAATTTTAGGTGATAAAAACAGCATGATCCTTTTAAGAATGCAAATATTCTTCACTCGCAATCATCAATAATTCCGTTACTTCTTCTACTTTTTCTGTTAAACCAACGTTTTCATACGAACTAATTAAATTCCGCAAAATCCGTTTGATGATTTCCAGATTACTGCAAGGTTCGTAATACTGTTTTTCGGGTTTTAGGTTGAGTTGTTTTAAAAACATATCTACGTCGCGTTTCCCAAAAACGAAACCTTTGTTAAACGTGTTGATGTAGAATAAAATGCCGCTTTCTGCTTCCGGCTGGGCACTTTCATCCACATAAGCCAAAATAAAATGCTGCGGTAAATTTACGCCGTAAACCGGAATATCCAGCTTTTGGGCGATCACAGAATAAATGACGGCCAGCGAAATTTGGTTGCCTTTTTTGATGTCCATTACTTGGCTCAGATATGAATTTTGCGGGTCCTGATGATTGGCCGTATTGCCGCTGAAACCGTAAATGTTGTAAAACACATGGTTCATCAGCCTGATTTTTTCCACTGCACTACTTTCATACATCATTTGCAACCACACATCGCGCTTGATGGCTTCAATCTCGTTAATGATTTTCTGCTCATCCAAATCCGGATATTGATATTTATTGAGGATCAGGGCACCGCGCAACAAATCAAAAGCACCGCCCTGGCACCACAATTTTAAATCGTTTTTGAGGTTTGAGAACTGGATTTCGTGCACTAAACCGGCAATACGCTCCTGTAAAAGTGGGTCGAAGGCACTTTCAAAAGCATTTTCCAGATGGCTGATCACTTCGGCACCGTAAGAAAACAGCTTGCCGTGCACATGTTTAAAGATTTCCTGGTCCGGATCGTCCAATAATCTGACTAATGAATTTATTTCTGTTGGGTTGAGCATAAAACCTCCGCGATAAAAAACTGATTATTTCAAATATAAATTATCTTTGGCTCATGTTCAACTGGAGGTTTGCACGCGATTACGTTCGGCATTATTTTACCGCAAAAAACCGTCATGGTGTGCATTCGCCTTTTGTTTATGAACTTATTGACAACGTAATATACGATTTTGATGCCAAAGCGGAATATCTGCCAATAGAACAGATCAGGCAACAACTGCTGCAAAGCAAAACCAAAGTTACCGTGGTTGATCTGGGCGCCGGTTCGCAGATCAATAAAAGGCAGGTAAAAGAAGTACGCCAAATTGCCGGAAATGCGCTAAAATCCCCGCGGCTGGCACAGTTGCTTTTCCGTTTGGCAGAACATTTAAAACCGAAAACACTGATCGAACTGGGCACTTGTTTGGGCGTAACTTCCCTGTATCTGCACCGGGCAAACCCATCGGCACAACTAACCACGATTGAAGGCTGCAGGGAAATTGCGGATGTGGCCGTTAAAAATTTCCGGATCTCGGAAGCTAAAAACATTGATTTGCAGGTTGGGAACTTTGATGTGGTTTTACCTGGATTATTGGAAAAAGTTGGCCAGGTGGATTTTGTTTTTATTGATGGCAACCACACCGAAGAAGCAACGTTGCGTTATTTTGATTGGATTTTGCCCAAAACTTACGATAAAACGGTGATTATTTTTGATGATATTTACTGGAGCGAAGGCATGAAATCAGCCTGGAAAAAAATTATACAACATCCGCAGGTTTCGGTTACGATGGACCTATTTTGGATAGGCTTGGTTTTTTTCAAAAAAGATCAGGTGAAGGAAGATTTTAAGGTGCGGTTTTAAGGATTTAACAATTCTTAAATCCCCGCTCTCCGCTCTTCCGTAATGCTTCTTTTATCGCCTAAAAAGCTTCGCCCAAACTTAAATAAAAACCGGATTGCCGTTTTTCGCCGGGTAGTTTTTGCCCAACGCCGTAATCTGCACGGATGCTGATGCCTTTTTCCACGTCGAAAAAGTAGCGCAAACCGCCGCCGTAATTGGGTTTTAAATCGCCTAAATCAAAATTTTTGTTATAAACCGTTCCTGTTCCGCCAAAGCCAACCAAAGCAAAACGGTCGCTTAAACGGTAACGCAGTTCTGATTGCAGCGCGATAATATCCCTGTCCCGAAAGCGGCCGCCGTAATAACCGCGCATCAACTGATCGTTTCCAAAGGTTTGCAGCAAATAAAACGGCGTTCTGTTGCCCAAAGTAAACTCGTAACTGCCGTTGAAAGCCAACACAAACCGTTTAGACAGGGAAGTAAACTGCCGGAAATCAAAGTTAAGGTAACCGCCGTTGTAATTGGTTTTGTACAGATTATTAACGATACCGCCATTCAGGTTGATGTACCAGCCTTTCAGCGTGTAAGTATTAGTGTTGCGGTTGTCAAAAATCAAACTCGGGCCGTAAAACAAGGTTCCGCCACCCTGATTATCACGAAAAGTTTGATTGGAAAAAATACCGCCCGTCTGATTGTCACGGAAAGCGTAATTTTCAAAATCGACATTAAACCCTAAAAAAACATGGCTAAAAACAGCTTTTTCTGCACCGGCAATCACATGAAAACGTTTCTGGGTAAGTAAATCTTTGTCGGCGGCTTTGGTATCGTTTCCAACACCGTAAAAATTATACGGGAAATTGGAAAAACCAACATCGCCGGTTAGATGATAAGTGTTTCCGGGCAGCCAGTAATCCGTTTTCAGGCTGATGCGGCTTTGGTTTTTAAACGTATAAGAAACCGGGAAATAAATATTGGAAACTTTGGTTTGATGATCGGAAGTATCCGCATAAAAAGAATATAAAACGGCAAAACCAAGCTCCGGCCCGGTTTCCTGCGCGTAAGCAATCAGCGGGAGCGGGAGCAGGCTGCTTCTTTTACTGCTGTCTTTTTCAAAGAATATTTTTTTAATAAACCTTGGCTGGGCGATTGTGTATTGGGTACAGCAAAAAAACAGGGCTAAAAGAAGTATGCGTTTCATGTAAGATTTGGGCGCGAAGATAGCGGTTCCGGGCAGGTTCTTATACGCAGCAAATGATTAAACTATCTGAACATGGTTTAAACAAATTATATATTTTTGCAAAAATTAAATTTGAACGATGAGTACACGCGGACCTATTTCTCAGTTTATAGAAAAAAATTATCTGCATTTTAACGCTGCTGCGCTGATGGATGCGGCAAAAGGCTATGAAACACACTTGCTGGAAGGCGGCAAAATGATGGTAACTTTGGCCGGTGCAATGAGTACGGCAGAACTGGGCATTTCGCTGGCAGAGATGATCCGGGAAGATAAAATTGACATTATTTCCTGCACTGGTGCCAATCTGGAAGAAGATATTATGAATTTGGTGGCACATTCTCATTACAAACGTGTGCCCAATTACCGTGATCTGAGCCCGCAGGACGAATGGAATTTGCTGGAAAACCATTACAACCGCGTTACCGATACCTGCATCCCCGAAGAAGAAGCTTTCCGTCGGTTGCAAAAACATATCCATAAAATCTGGAAAGATGCAGATGATGCCGGTGAACGCTATTTTCCGCATGAATATATGTACAAAATGCTTTTGAGCGGCGATTTGGAACAATATTATGAGATCGACCCAAAAAATTCGTGGATGCTGGCTGCTGCAGAGAAAAACCTGCCGATTGTAGTGCCGGGCTGGGAAGATTCTACCATGGGGAATATTTTTGCTTCTTATGTGATTAAGAATCAGATTAAAGCTTCGACCATGAAAAGCGGAATTGAATATATGGCTTGGCTTGCAGATTGGTACCCTAAAAATTCTGGTGGAAAAGGGATTGGTTTTTTCCAGATCGGTGGCGGCATTGCAGGTGATTTCCCGATATGTGTAGTGCCGATGTTGTATCAGGACATGGAGATGGAAAATATTCCTTTCTGGAGCTATTTTTGCCAGATTTCTGACTCTACCACTTCCTACGGCTCATACTCCGGCGCCGTTCCGAACGAGAAAATTACCTGGGGCAAATTAGACATTCATACACCTAAATTCATTGTAGAATCGGACGCGACCATTGTAGTCCCGTTGATTTTTGCCTGGATTTTAAAACAATAAATCACATACACAAATTTTTAGGTGATAAAAGAAGCATCAATTCCTACGCAGATATTTTAAAATGCTTCTTTTATCGTATAAAAAATGGAAAAACCGAGTTTATTTAGAATGTTTATAAATTGGTTTTACCAGTCATCACATTGTCAGTCGTATTTTTATAAATGATACTTTTGTGAACTGCAATTGTGAAAAAATTTAGCTGTTTCAACAATTTCGATTCTTCAATTAATTAAAAGCACAATATATCCTATGAGAAATTTCTCATTGATTTTAAAGCAAATTTCAAAGGTACTGGTCATCATTGTAGGTTTTGCAGCGTTAAGCAATTCTGTTTATGCGCAAGACCCGGCGAAAGGCGAGGCTTTGTTCAAGAGCAGTAATTGCGGTTCTTGCCATAAAATTGATGTCCGGATGACCGGCCCGGCTTTGGGCCCAACCATTACTTCCGAGCCTGATGAAGCTTATTTGATCAAATGGATCCAGAATAACCAGGCTTTGATCGCGGCAAAAAACCCGAAAGCTTTAACCATTTACAACGAGTACAATCAATCTCAAATGAGTGTGTTTACCAACCTGAGCGATCAGGATGTGAAAGACATTTTAGGTTACGTTAAAGCAGAGTGGAAAAAAGTAGAAGATGCCAAAAAAGCTGCTCCGGCTGGTGCAGCAGGCGCAGCCGTTGCTGATTCTGGCCCGAGCAATGTAATGGTTTTTGGTTTGATCGGTGTGATCGTCATTGCTTTCCTGATCATTCTGGTACTGAACAGGGTTATTGGTACTTTAGAAAGATTGTTGCTGCAAAAACAAGGTATTTTACCTGAAGACCTGGAAGAAGACGAGACAAGCAAACCAAAAGTAGATCGTTTAGCTACGGTTAAAATCCTGGCCAAAAATAAAAAGTTTGTGTTTTTTGTGGTATTGTGCGGCGTAATCGGTTTAGGCAGCTGGACATGGGTTACGCTTTGGAACACCAATGTGCATCAGGGGTATCAGCCGGTACAACCCATCAAATACTCTCATCAGCTTCATGCAGGAGCCATGAAAATTGATTGTCAGTATTGTCACTCCGGTGCTTACAAAGGTAAAAACGCTTCTATTCCTTCTCTGAATGTTTGTATGAACTGCCATAAAGTTGTTAAAACCGAGTCTCCTGAAATCCAAAAAATATATAATGCTTTAGGTTACGATCCGCAAACCCAGAAATATGATAGTACAAAAGCAAAACCGATCCAATGGGTCCGTATCCATAACCTGCCGGATTTTGCATATTTTAATCACTCGCAGCACGTAAAAGTTGCTGGCATCAGATGCCAGACATGCCATGGCCAGATCCAGGAGATGCAGGAGGTTTATCAATATTCGCCTCTAACTATGAAATGGTGTATACAATGCCACAAAAGAACTGAAGTTAACTATAAAGGCAATGCTTATTACGACCGCATGACAGATGTTCATGATCGTATTAAACGCGGCGAAAAAGTTACAGCAGCATCATTGGGTGGTATTGAGTGCGGAAAGTGTCATTATTGATTTTTTAACAGATAGCATTTACAATTACAGTTTACAGAGCTTAAATGGAAAGCAATAAAAAATACTGGAAAGGTTTAGAAGAACTACATAATTCGACTGAGTTTATTGAACTGAACAAAGGAGAATTTGCCGAGCCGCTTCCAATAGAAGAAGTTTTAAGCGGAGCTGGATTATCAGCAAAAACACCGCGGCGTGATTTCCTGAAAACACTAGGATTTGGTGTTGGGGCAGTAACGTTAGCTGCCTGCCAAAAAGTTCCTGTACATAAGTCAATACCATATTTAATTAAACCAGAGGAAGTTACGCCAAGTGTGGCCAATTATTATACTTCAAGTTATAACGGCCAGGCGATTTTAGTCAAAACCAGGGAAGGCCGTCCTATCAAGATAGAAGGTAACCCGGATGATTTAATTGGAAAAGGCAGTTTAAGTGCTCAGGCTCAAGCTTCAGTTTTAGATTTATATGATGTAACCCGTTTACAAAATCCGGTTTTAAATGGTGAAGAATCTTCATGGGAAGCTGTAGATAATTTTGTGATTAGGGAATTGCTCACAATTGGTGCAGGGGGCAAAAAAATCAGGATTGTAGCTTCAACTGTTCACAGTCCATCCACTAAAGATGCAATTGCTTCTTTTGCTGCTAAATATCCAACTACAAAATTAATTAATTATGATGCCATCTCTTACACGGGTATCATCCAGGCAAATCAAAATAGTTTTGGTAAAGCCGTACTTCCGCATTACCATTTTGAAAAGGCAGATGTAATTGTAAGTTTTAGTGCTGATTTTCTTGGTACTTGGATTTCTCCTGTAGAATTTATGGGGCAATGGGTTTCTAACCGAAACAATCAATCGCTTCAAAATAAAAAAATGTCTCGTCATATACAGTTTGAAGCTGGTATGAGCATGACAGGCACTAATGCAGATACACGTGTTCCGCTTAAACCTTCAGAAGAGGGTTTGGCAATTATTAATTTATACAATGCTTTGTCTGGCACTACACTTCCAGGTTCAAAACCATTAAGTAATAAGTCAGCAGATACTGCTGTGGTTTTAGTAGCAAAAGAACTTTTAAGTGCTAAAGGCAAATCACTGGTTGTTTGTGGTTGTAATGATGTTGCCATACAAGTTTTAGTCAATGCAATTAATTCTTTGCTTGGTAATTACGGCACCACGATAGATTTGGATAATCCATCTTACCAGTATGCTGGCAATGATGCAGAATTTGTTGAATTTATCAATGAAATGAAACGTAGCGAGGTTGATGCTGTGTTTTTTATGGACACCAATCCGGTATATGATTATTTTAACAGCAAAGATGTTAAAGAAGCTTTAGCTAAAGTCCGTCTAAAAGTTTCTTTTAGCGATCGTGTGGATGAAACCGCATCTGTTTGTCAGGTTGTTGCACCGGCTCATCATTATTTAGAAAGCTGGGGTGATGACAATATTTTCGCGGGATATTATACAATTGTTCAACCTACGATCAACCCAGTTTATAACACCCGCCAGTTTGAAGAAAATCTATTGATTTGGGGTGAAAGCCCGGTTAAAGATTATTACACATTTGTAAAAAACAATTGGGAAACTAAACTTTTGCCATCAGCTGGCCTTTCCGGTCAGCCAGGCTGGGAAACACTGTTGCAAAAAGGATTGATAAAAACAGCCGATGTTGCTGCAACAAGCTACAATTTTAGCAGAGACTTAAATGGTGTAGCTCAGAACGTTATTAATCGTAGTACCCAATTAATGGCTAAAGGTGAAAACAATGTAGAGTTGCAAATTTATCAGACTATTAATTTAGGCAATGGTAAAAAAGCAAATAACCCCTGGCTGCAAGAGCTCCCAGATTCAGTATCTAAGGTTACCTGGGATAATTTTGCTGCTGTTTCTAATAAGTATGCTGAAAAATTAGGTATTAAAGAAGGCGATGTATTAAAAGTAACTTCTGGCGATTATAGCATTGAATTACCTGTATTATTGCAACCCGGCCAAGCACATCAAACCATCTCAATAGCATTAGGATATGGCCGTACCGCCAGTGGTAAAGTAGGCACTGGTGTTGGTAAAAATGCTTTTCCGTTCCATGTATTTCAAAACGGTACTTTCCAGTCTACAGTATCAGCAAATATTTCCACTACGGGTAGCACTTATGTGCTTGCTCAAACACAAACACACCATTCTTACGAAGGCCGTAATATTATCCGTGAAACATCTTTTGGTAAATACCTGAAAGATCCTTCTTCTGCTAATGGCCGCCATGAAACTGGACACAAAATTTATAGTTTGTGGAACGAGTATGATCGTCCGCAGTACAACTGGGTTATGGCGATTGATCTGAACGCATGTACTGGTTGTGGTGCTTGTGTGGCAGCTTGTAATGCCGAAAATAATGTTCCTGTTGTAGGTAGGGACGAAGTTCGACGGCGGCGGGAAATGCACTGGATCAGAATTGACCGTTATTATAGTTTCAAGGAAGGAAACGAAGTAGTTACCGAAGAAAGGGAAATTAATAAATTGGAAGACCTGGATAATGTGTCTGTAGTTTATCAACCGATGCTTTGTCAACATTGCGATCATGCCCCTTGTGAAACAGTTTGTCCGGTTTTGGCAACCGTTCATTCTTCCGAAGGCTTAAACTATATGGCTTATAACAGGTGTGTAGGAACTAGATATTGTGCCAATAATTGTCCTTATAAAGTAAGACGCTTTAATTGGTTTAATTACTGGAATGATTCCAGATTTGATAATTATCTGAACAATGAACATGTTCAACTGGTTTTGAATCCTGATGTTACTACCCGTTTCCGCGGTGTAATGGAAAAATGCAGTATGTGTGTTCAACGTATTCAAGCAGGAAAGTTAAAAGCAAAAATTGATCAGCGTATTGTTAAAGATGGTGATATAAAAGTAGCTTGTCAGCAAACATGTCCTACAAATGCAATTGTTTTTGGTAATGTTAACGATCCTGATTCTGAAGTTGCCAAAGCTTTAAAAAGCGAGCGTACTTATTATGTATTAGAGGAACTTAACGTGCAGCCAGGAATTGGTTATCAAGTTAAAGTGAGAAATGTTAATGAAAATGTGGCTTAATTATAATTAAAAAAACGTAAGTATGTCATCACACGAATCTATAATCAGGGAACCTTTAATAACAGGGGACAATATTACATACGCTAAAATCACAGAAGATATCTTGGTCCCTGTAGAAAATGCCCCTAATAAAGCATGGTGGATAGGGTTTTCGCTTGCCTCGGTTGGAGCAATGCTTTGGTTAGTAGCAGTTAGTTATACTTTTTGGTACGGTATTGGGTCTTGGGGTTTAAATAAAACTGTTGGCTGGGCTTGGGATATCACAGGTTTCGTTTGGTGGGTAGGTATTGGCCATGCGGGCACATTAATTTCTGCAGTACTTCTTTTATTTCGTCAAAACTGGAGAAACTCTATTAACCGTTCTGCAGAAGCAATGACCATATTTGCGGTAATTTGTGCTGCAACTTACGTAGTTTCTCACATGGGCCGTCCTTGGATGGCATTATATACTTTACCATTACCTAACCAATATGTTTTATGGGTAAACTTTAACTCACCGTTAGTTTGGGACGTGTTTGCAATTTCCACTTACTTTTCTGTTTCATTGGTATTCTGGTACACAGGTTTATTACCAGATATTGCAACTATACGTGACAGGGCAACTGGTTTACGACGCAAAATTTATTCTATTCTATCTTTTGGATGGAATGGATCAGTTAAAACCTGGCAAAGGTTTGAAGCTGTATCATTAGTACTTGCAGGTGTTGCAACTCCATTGGTGCTCTCAGTGCATACTATTGTATCTATGGACTTTGCTACTTCGCTTGAGCCCGGTTGGCATACTACTATATTCCCACCATATTTTGTTGCTGGAGCTATATTTTCGGGTTTTGCCATGGTACAAACGCTTATGTTAGTTACGCGTAAAGTATTAGGGTTTGAAAATTATATCACAATGTTCCACATCGAATCTATGAACAAAATTATTTTATTAACGGGATCTATTGTAGGTGTGGCTTATCTGACCGAATTTTTTATTGCTTATTATTCTGGTGGAGAATATGAACAATATACCTTTTTAAATAGATTCATTGGACCTTACTGGTGGGCAGGATGTATGATGTATGGTTGTAACGTATTGATGACACAATTGATGTGGTTTAAGGCGGTACGTACCAATATTGCACTTTCTTGGGGCCTGTCTATCATAGTTAACATTGGAATGTGGTTTGAAAGATTTGTTATTATTGTTGTTTCGCTTCATCGTGATTTTCTTCCGTCCAGTTGGGCAATGTTTTACCCTACTTGGGTTGATGTTAGTGTTTTTATAGGTTCAATCGGCGTTTTTTTCACTTTATTTTTATTATTTTTAAGAGTACTCCCAGCAGTAGCAATGGCAGAAGTAAAATTACTGTTAAAGAGCTCAAGTGAACAAGCAAAGAAAAAGCTATTAGAAAATGGGCATATTAACAAGGAACAAGCTGAATTTTACAAAGATAGTCTGGTAAAGTTTGACAGCGTTGAACAATCAGAATACTCAAATATTTAATCATGAATAATACAAAATATATACTTGGCATTTTTGATGATCCTGACGATATGCTGAAGGGAATTGATAACTTGAAAGAAAAAGGTATTTCTATTTATGACGTATTTACTCCAATGCCTATTCATGGTATCGAAAATAAATTAGGTATAAAAGAATCACGCTTACCAGTTGCTGCTTTTATATTTGGATGTATTGGTTGTACAGTAGCTTTTTGTATGTTATATTATATGTTAGTACATGACTGGCCAATGAACATTGGTGGAAAACCGCATTTTGCAGTGCCTGATTTTGTACCTATTTGTTTTGAATGGACTGTGTTGTTTAGCTCTTTTGGAATGGTATTCACTTATTTCTACTCCAATCATCTTTTCCCTGGACGTACACCTCGGGTGATGGATTTAAGAGCTACTAATGATCGTTTTATAATTGCCATTAATGCAAAAAATAATTTGGCACATGATGAGATAGATTCATATTTAAAGGAGGCTGGTGCTGTAGAAATTAAACATAACGACAGAAAATATGTTAGCTATGAATAAATTTAACACACTAAAAATTACATCAGTCATTACTGTTGTCTCAATTTTACTTTCTGCTTGTGGAAAAGATAAGCGTAGTACAGGTTGGGAATATGCTCCGAATATGTACGAACATATTGCATATGATCCAGATCAAGCAAATACTAATTTTAAAGATGGAAAAACTGCACAAGTTCCGCCGGTTGGTACAACGCCCATTGGGTTTGTGAGATTTGATTATCCGAACACTAAAGATGGCTACGAGAAAGCAAGTCTGGAAGTTGTAAACAAATACATTGCAGATAAAAAGAACCTGGCTGATGGTAAAATCCTTTTTGAACATTTTTGTTCTCCTTGCCACGGTATACAAGGTCAGGGTGATGGATTGGTTGTTCAACATGGATATCCGGCACCCCCTTCTTATTCTAAAGGTACTTCATCAAGAGGCGGAGCTATGAAAGACCTTACAGACGGCAAAATTTACCATACCATAACTTATGGGTTGAATGCTATGGGATCATACGCTTCGCAATTAGCACCTGATGAGCGTTGGAAAGTTGTACTATATATTCACCAATTACAAAAAATATAATTTCTAAAAAATTGATGAAAGCTTCAAATTACGACCAACAGTTCGAGTTTTCGGGCAAAGCTAAAACCTATAGCATTATTGCAATTGCAATCGGTTTGATCGCGATTGCATTAGGGATATTAACAAATCATACCGAACGTACTTTTGCGAACTTGTTATTAATGAGTTATTATTTTGCATGTGTATGTATGCAAGGTGTCTTTTTTTGTGCAATACAGTATGTATCACAGGCTGGTTGGTCTTCATCGCTCATTAGGATACCTCAAGCATATGCAAAGGTTTTGCCATATGCTTCAATTGTTTTAATTGCAGTTATAAGTTTAGGCTTATTAACAAATCATAAAATTATTGATGAAGGAAAACAAATAGTAGAACCATATCTTTATGGGCATTGGGCAACAAAAGGATTAACAGTTAAAGGGAGCGCAAATTACGACGCCTTAATTGCGGCCAAATCTGGTTATTTAAATGTGCCTTTCTTTTTTATTCGTTTAGTTTTATTTCTTGGATTGTATAGCATTTTTGGGGCATTGCTAAATAAATACTCAAAAAACGAAGATATAATAGGAGGAATGAGTAATTATAACAAAAGCTTCAAAACTTCTGCTATATTTTTGGTAATATTCGGCTTCACAACTCCTTTGTTTGCTTTTGATGTCATCATGTCATTAGAGGCACACTTTTTTTCGACCATGTTTGGGTGGTACAATTTTGCTGCAATGTGGGTAAGTGGTCTTGCTGCCTTAGGTTTAATTACAGTAGTTTTAAGACAGAATGGATATATGACATGGATTACCGAAAATCATTTGCATGATTTAGGTAAACTAATATTTGCATTTTCAATATTTTGGACTTATGTATGGTTTGCACAGTTTTTACTTACCTACTATGCCAATATACCTGAAGAAAGTGTTTATTTCTATAAACGCTGGGAACCGGAATTTAAACCATGGTTCTGGTTAAATATTGTAATTAATTTTTGTGCACCAGTACTGCTTTTAATGTCTCGTGATGCTAAAAGAGCTGCTACAGTATTAAAATATGTTTGCATAGTTGTTTTATGCGGTCACTGGCTGGATTATTACATAATGATTATGCCAGGCACAGTAGGGGCACAAGGAAGAGGTTTTGGATTTGAGGAAGTTGGTATCGCTTTAGGTTTCGTAGGGTTATTTACTTTTTTAATGCTAAATGCCTTAAGTAAAACATCTTTAATTCCTAAAAATCATCCTTTCTTGGAAGAAAGTTTAAATCATCACATTTAATTAAGCAGTTTAATATAGTTGATAATGAAACTGAAAAAATACATTGTAAAAACAGCATCAGCTTTAATAGGCTTAATTATAATGTTTATTACAAATTTAGCGTTGGCACAAACCAGTACACCGGCAAGTGTTAACTCACCAACTATTGAAGAGGGTGGAACAGCAAGCACCATGTGGGAAGGGATTTTTTATAATATGTTACTATTTTTGCTAATTTGTATTACGATAGCAATTATTGGAAGGATACTGAAGATATATGATTTAACCTTGCAAATGCAAAGTAAAAAAGCCCTTGATTGGAACAGAATAATGGCTGTTTGTTTTGGCGTATTCCTACCTATTGGATTGTATGGCATCTATTGGGAATATACTGTACATGGAAGTATGATCTTACCTGATGCAGCATCTTTGCATGGTCAAAAAATTGATGAAATGTTCAATATTACATTAATTATAACGACAATAGTGCTTATTGGAACGCAAATTATGTTGTTTACGTTCGCTTATATTTATAGAGGTACGCAGTCACGTATAGCATATTTTTTACCACACAATAATACAATTGAAAAACTATGGACGATTGTTCCAGCAATTGTACTTACTCTATTAGTTGTGTTCGGTTCAATCACTTGGAAAAATATACAAGATGTACCTCTTAAAGAACAAAAATTAGCGTTAAATGTCGATGTTACAGCCCACCAGTTTGCATGGGAAGTAAGATATCCTGGCAAAGACGGAAAATTAGGATTGAAAAGTTCAAAGCTGGTTTCTTCAAGTAACAAAATTGGAGTAGATTTTAAGGATAAAAACAGCTTGGATGATCTAACCGCAGATGAGATAGTTGTTCCTGTGAATAAACCTTTGCGTATAAACTTAATTGCACAAGATGTGATTCATAGTTTTTATTTGCCTTGGTTTAGAGTACAGATAAATGCTGTACCCGGGTTACCTACGTTTTTCCAATTTACTCCTACTATTACCACAGCAGAAATGCGTGACAAATTAGATAACCAAAACTTTGAATATAAGTTATATTGTAATAAAATATGCGGCGGAAACCACTTTAACATGCAAAAAGTTTTTCGTGTTGTAAAACAAGCAGAGTATCAAGAGTGGTTGTCAAAGCAAAAACCTTATTTAAATGATCAATTAAAAAAGGATTTGAAAATGACAGTTACCATACCAGCAAATTCTGTTATCAAAAATAAATTAGCTTTTAATAAAATATAAAGAGATTATGGCAACAGCATTAATAGTTAATAATCACGAAGCTGTTCATTCACATGATGACCATCATGACGAACATCATCACAAGGGGACTTTTTTGAATACATATGTATTTAGTCAGGATCATAAAATGATTGCTAAACAATTTTTGATAACCGGAATTATCATGGGTGTTATAGCAATGATTTTATCAGTATTATTTAGGATTCAATTAGCATATCCAAATACAGCTTTTCCGTTTTTGCAAACGTTGTTAGGTCGTTTTGCACCAGAAGGACGTTTAGACCCTAACTTTTACCTGTCATTGGTTACCATACATGGTACAATCATGGTTTTTTTCGTATTGACTGCCGGATTGAGTGGTACTTTTAGTAACTTATTGATACCTCTTCAGTTGGGTGCTCGAGATATGGCATCACCATTTCTGAATATGTTATCTTATTGGTTCTTTTTCACCGCGTGTATAATAATGTTAAGTTCATTTTTTGTCCAAAAGGGACCTGCAGGAGGTGGCTGGACAATTTATCCACCATTATCAGCTTTACCAAAAGCGATGCCTGGATCAGAAATGGGTATGACTTTGTGGCTAGCAAGTATGGTATTATTTGTGGCTTCACAATTAATGGGTGGCATCAATTACATTAGTACAATTTTAAATATGCGTACTAAGGGAATGGATTTATGGAGGATGCCACTAACTATTTGGGCGTTCTTTTTAACAGCCATTTTAGGTGTACTTTCTTTTCCTGTGCTAATTGCAGGGGTTATTTTGTTGATTTTTGACAGAAGCATGGGGACAAGCTTTTATTTGTCCGATATCGTTTTAAATGGAAATGTGTTACCAAATGAAGGCGGAAGCCCTATATTATTTGAACACTTATTTTGGTTCCTTGGCCATCCAGAAGTTTATATTGTAGTTATGCCGGCAATGGGCATTGCTTCTGAAGTGATGGCAGTTAACTCCCGAAAGCCAATTTTTGGTTATCATGCAATGGTATATTCATTAATAGGAATCACAGTATTATCTTTTATTGTTTGGGGCCATCACATGTTTGTAACAGGTATGAACCCTTTTATAGGAGGTGTATTTATGATTACAACCTTAATTATTGCGGTGCCATCAGCTGTAAAAACATTTAACTGGTTAGCTACCTTGTGGCGGGGTAATATAAGATTTACACCGGCTATGATGTTTGCAATTGGATTGGTATCCTTTTTCATTTCTGGTGGTTTGACCGGAATCTTTTTAGGAAATGCTGCATTAGATATCAACCTGCATGATACATATTTTGTGGTTGCTCACTTTCACTTGGTAATGGGTTCTGCAGCAATATTTGGTATGTTAGCCGGTGTGTATCATTGGTTTCCTAAAATGTTTGGTCGTTTAATGGATGAAAGGTTAGGATATTTGCATTTTTGGCTGACTTTTGTTGGAGCTTATTTAGTCTTTTTTCCAATGCACTTCATGGGTTTAGACGGCGTACCAAGAAGGTACTATGCTTTTACAGAATTTGAATCAATGAAGCAATGGCTGTCTGTAAATACTTTTATTACTTGGGCTGCTATTATGTCTGCGTTGGCACAAGTTGCATTTTTGTTCAACTTCTTTTACTCTATATTTTACGGTAAAAAAACGAGTCAAAACCCCTGGAACGCAAATACTTTGGAGTGGACTACACCAATAGAACGTATTCACGGAAATTGGCCGGGAGAGATTCCATTCGTGTATCGTTGGTCGTATGATTATAGTAAACCAGGCCATGATCAGGATTTTATTCCTCAAACGGTGCCTTTTTCTCAAACTATGACTTCTAACTTACCGCATGATTTTGAAGATGATCCAGATGTAGAACGTTTGCAAACAGAATGGTTAGAACAGAATTCTCAAGAGGTAAAATAGTTTCTGAGGATAATAAATTAAATAATCAGGGGTATTTTTGTTGGACATTGATCCTCATAAATACCCCTAATTTTTTGTAAAAAACTTGAATTATTCAAAGTCAGAATCAAAGTTTCAATTCTTTAATCTATTTTCAATTTTTGCACTGTTTTTAGTCATATTGGCAGGCGGGATTGTTCGTAGTACAGGTTCGGGAATGGGTTGTCCTGATTGGCCTAAATGCTTTGGAAAATATATTCCACCTACAAAAAAATCTCAATTACCAGATAATTATCGTATCCGATATATAGAGAAACAGTTAAAAAAAAATCAACGTTTTGCTAAAGTTTTAGAAGCTTTCGGCTATAAGTCTTTAGCTTCAAAAGTTAAGTCAGACATTTCTGTTACCAACAGACAACAAGAAGAATTTAATCCTGCAAAAACCTGGACAGAATATATTAACCGGTTAATCGGAGTAGTAACAGGAATGCTTCTTTTAGCCACAACTTTTTATTCATTTTCTTATTTGAAAAAAAACAAGAAAATTGTTTTTCTAAGCTTATTTAACTTGATTTTAATTGTTTTTCAGGCTTGGTTAGGTTCGGTTGTGGTTTCTTCAAACTTAGTTCCTTGGATTGTTACAGTGCATATGCTGATTGCGTTGGCAATTTTGGCCATTAGCATTTACACATGGCATAAATCTAAGTATTTACAACTCCATTCAAAAGTTACTGCTAAGCCATTATTAATTGTAATAACTGTTTTGGCTCTGATGATCGACATTATTCAAATAACGATCGGTACAGAAGTACGTGAAAAAATAGATGAATATGCTGCAAAATTGAACGGCGGTAGTAGGCAAAGTTGGGTAAATGGTGCCAATGATATATTGTTTAATCATAAAAATTTAGCATTAGGGGTTATTGTGATAAACATAATTCTCTATATGCTTCTAAAAAAGTACTATAAAAGAAGCTCTGTTCAACGTCAGTTAATGAGTACAACGTTCATTTTAATTATGCTACAAATATTTGCAGGTGTGTTGTTATCTTATATGGGTTTGCCACCAATTGCACAAATTGCACATATTTTTTTAGCCAGCTTGTTATTTGGTGCACAATTTTATTTGTTGTTAAACTTGTTTAATTCAGCAGGAAATCAGGGGGAAAGTTATCATGTGGGCTGATTTTTCTAAACTAATTAAATTTCGATTGACATTTTTGGTTGTATTTTCCGCTTCTATCTCTTTTTTGATCGGAAGTAAAGTGAATGGAGTGATTAACTGGACAAACTGGGGATTGTTGATCTTGGGTGGTTTTTTGGTAACTTCAGCAGCCAACGGTTTTAACGAGATTATTGAAAAAGATTTGGACAAGCTGATGAAAAGAACATCTGATAGACCACTTCCATCAGGCAAAATGACAAACGGACAAGCTTTGGTAATCAGTTTGTTTATGGGCATCGGAGGAACTTACGTATTGGGAAGCCTGAACCTTACAACAGGTTATTTATCAGTGTTTTCTATTTTTTTATATGCTTTTGTTTATACACCTGCAAAGCGTAAATCACCAATTGCTGTTTTTATCGGTGCAATTCCTGGTGCATTGCCGCCTTTAATTGGTTATGTTGCCGCACACGAGAAAATTGATTATATCGCTTTAATCCTGTTCGGAATACAATTTGTATGGCAATTTCCACATTTTTGGGCCATTGCCTGGGTTTTAGATGATGATTATAAACTAGCTGGTTTTAGGTTATTGCCAACCGGAAAACGTGATGCAACAAGTGCTATTATAGTGTTTTTATCTACATTGATATTAATTCCGGTAAGCTTATTACCAACATATTACGGTTTTGGCGGTTTGTATATCGGTGGTATTTCATTATTTTGCAGTTTTGGATTTTTTTATTACGCGTTTAATTTATTAATTAAGCAAGACATAAAATCTGCGCAAAAACTAATGTATGCTTCTTTTTTGTATTTACCGGTTGTACAATTAGGGCTATTATTTGATTTTGTTGGAAAATAAAAGATGAATCAATCCATTACAGATAAAGAAAGGTTGGACTTGCAACCAAAAAAGTTCAGCATGTGGTTGTTTATCATTACCTCATTCATGCTGTTTGCTGCTTTTACCAGTGGTTTTATTGTTTATACACAAGGATCAGCAAATAAAGGAATTAAAATAGTTTTACCACATGCTTTTATATTTAGCACAATCGTTATTTTATTAAGCAGTGTTACCATGTATCTGGCTTTTAAAGCCGCAAAAGAGCTAAAATTTGGCTTGCAAAAACAGTATTTGTGGCTAACTCTAATCTTGGGGATCAGTTTTTTCGGGCTTCAGTTTTACGCATGGAGTTTACTTGTAAAAATGGGTGTATATCTCATCAACCCAAATGCTTCGCAGTCTTTCATTTACATTTTTACCGGCGTACATTTAGTACATATCTTGGCAGGATTGATTTTGGTGATAAACTGTTTGATTTTTAGTTATAAAAACGTTCCGCCTGTCAAAAATCTTTTTCGTTTGGAAATGACGTCCATATTCTGGCATTTTGTAGATATTTTATGGATATATCTCTATGTTTTTTTACTTTTGAATCAACAATAATTCTATTATAAATTAGATGAGTACAACTGTAGCACCAATCGATCGAATTAAAACCACTCCATGGTCAGGTGGCCGGTCACCTTTTTCTATTGAATACGGAAAAATGATGATGTGGTTTTTTCTACTATCTGACGCATTTACATTTTCTGCATTGCTGATGGCTTATGGCGCACTTCGTTTTAGTGCAAAAGCGTGGCCAATGCCAGACGAAGTATTTCAATCTATTCCGTTAATAAAAGATCATGGTGCACCGTTGGTTTTTGTTGGTTTGATGACTTTTATTTTAATTATGAGTTCTGTTACAATGGTTCTGGCTGTAGAAGCAGGCCATCGCGGAGCAAAAAAAGAAGTGGCCAACTGGATGGTTTTAACAGTTATTGGCGGAATTATATTTTTAAGTTGCCAGGCTTTAGAGTGGTCTCATTTACACGGAGAAGGTGCCTGGTGGGGAAGTAACCCGTTCAAAAGCGCGACTGGTTTAGATACCGGAACCAATTTTACTAATCTGTTTTTTACCATTACCGGCTTTCATGGCTTTCACGTTTTTAGCGGCGTAATTATCAATATAATTATTCTGATCAATGTTTTGAAAGGTACATACGAAAAACGCGGCAGTTATCTAATGGTAGAAAAAGTTGGCCTGTACTGGCACTTTGTTGATTTGGTATGGGTTTTTGTATTTACATTTTTTTACCTGGTATAAATTATAAACAAATATTATGAGCACAGAATCCCCTAATGTTCATCAAGAAGGTGATGATCACGAATCATTATCAAAACATAAAATATGGCAGGTGTTTTTTGTTTTATTAGGTATAACTGCAATTGAGTTTATCATTGCTTTGTACTTAGTTCCACATAAAATCATACCGCAAGGAGTAGCAAACCCGATTTATATATTGCTTACTCTGGCCAAAGCATTTTATATTGTTGCCTATTTTATGCACTTACGTTTTGAAAAAATTGGCCTAATGTATTCAATTTTAGTTCCAACATTATTTATCATCGGCTTAATACTCGTTTTAACCAATGAAAGTAATTATTGGCTGTTTGCCAGGCCTTAATGGTAAATAATAAAACTTTTAAAAATATTGTAATCCTGGTACTTATTCTTGTTGTACCAGGATTTTTGTATTATTTACTTCAGGCAAAAGGGAAAAACAGGTACAAACCTTTGGCAATTTATGGGCCTAAACAAGTAGCCAAAACTTTTAAAACATTTCACGGAAAAAAAATTTATGATACGGTTTATCACCAGATCCCTGATTTTAAACTGTACGATCAGGATAATAAACTGATAACAATGAAAAGTTTTAAAGGCAATATTGTACTGGTTAATTTCTTTTTTACCAAATGCCCGGTTTTGTGTAATGAGATTAATAAAAATATTGATTCGTTGGCCAGTAATTTTAAAAACAACACCATAGTCCGGTTTGCTTCTATCACTGTGGATCCGGCCACTGACAACACCGAAGTATTAAAAAAATATGCCAACTCCTTAAAAGCAAATGAAAAACAATGGAAGTTTTTGACCGGTGATACTTCCGTCATTTATCCGCTTAGCCGAAATGGATTTTTAGTAACTGCTGCCAGCGGGGGCAATCAGCCTGAAAACTTTATTTATAGTGAAAAACTGATACTGATCGATCAGGATAGAAGAATAAGAGGTTATTACAACGGAACTTCTATAAACGAAATGAATAAGCTGAACGACGAAATTAAAGTGCTGATTGCAGAAGAATTAAGAAAAGTTAAAAGCAATCTGTATTGATCAAATGGAAAAAACTAACCTTTTAAAGCAGGATAAATTGATATTTCGTTTTATTATCGGTGTATCTGTTTTTGTTTTTTTGGTTGTTATCATCTTAAATAAAAAAATCCTTCCGGTTCCGGCAGTGTTGCCATCTTTTACTCATTATTTGCCAATGCTCAATGCCGTTTTAAACGGAACCTGTAGCATCTTATTAGTGCTTTCTCTATATTTTATAAAGAAAAAAAATATTATAATGCACAAAAGGATCAACATAACGGCGTTTGTGCTTTCGTCGCTGTTTCTGGTGTCCTACATTATATTCCATTATTTGGCTCCCGAGACTAAATTTGGCGATTTGAATGGCGATCATGTGGTTTCTGAAACCGAAAAACTGGCTGCCGGGAGTTTGCGATACGTTTATTATATTATTTTAATCAGCCACATTGTATTGGCTGCCTTAGTTTTACCGCTGATTTTGTTCAGCTTTAACTTTGCCCTGCAAAACCAGATTTCAAGGCACAAAAAAATTGTGAGATGGACCTGGCCCATTTGGTTTTACGTTACCGTTACAGGCGTAATTGTTTACCTCATGATTTCGCCTTATTACCAATTTTAAGCCCTATTTTTGTATGATAAAAACAGTATAAATAGCCGCATACTGTTTTTATCGCCATAAATTTCATCATGAAAAAATTAAAAATATTTCTTTCCGTTATTGCTTTATTCCTAGCATTTTTAAGTACACAACCTGTTGCCGCACAATGCGCTATGTGTGCAGCCAATGTAGAAAGTTCGCATAACGCCGGCGGAACTAAAGCCGACGGGTTAAACAAAGGGATTTTAGTTTTGCTCGCCGCTCCGTATTTAGCCGCAGCATTAGTTGGTTACATCTGGTTTAAAAGGTTTAAGCGGAAAAACACCGAAATCAACATGCGTAAAGAAAAGCTGAACCTGAATTAATTTCTGCCGAAGCACGTGTTTAATTCCTGATACTTCTTTTACCACTGTTTTTTTAGTCCGATTGATAAAGATGATAGAAGCGCAGACTTTTGATTTCCTGAACAAGTTAGTGCAAAACAATGATCGGGATTGGTTTTTGGAACATAAAACGGAATACGAACAAGCCCAAAAAAATGTGATCAGCTTTGCGGGGGAAATCTTAAAATTACTTGCACAGATTGACCCTTCGGTCAATGCTGATCTCGATCCGAAAAAATGTGTGCTCCGTATTTACCGCGATATCCGTTTCAGCAAAGACAAAACACCTTATAAAAACAACTTTGGCATTAATTTCAAAACCGGTTATGCTGATGCGGATTTAGGTTATTATGTGCATGTACAGCCAGATCACAGTTTTGTTGGCGGAGGATATTGGATGCCGCCGGGCGATCAATTGAAAAAAATCAGGCAGGAAATCGATTATAACGGCGCAAATTTAAAGTCGATTATTACAGATGCTTCTTTTATCAATGATTTTTCCAAATTCGATCAGCAGGATCAGTTAAAAAACAATCCAAAAGGCTACGAACCGGATCACGAATTTATCAATCTGCTCAAACTAAAAAGTTTTGCCGCAACCCATCCGCTTTCCAATCAGGATTTAATGCACAAAAATTCGGCACAAAAAATTGTTGGGTATCTCCGTAAAATCTTGCCTTTGAACAATTTCCTGAACCAAGCACTTCACTAAAATCTAATGGCTAAAAGAAGCATTGCCGATTTCAATATCAAGCCAAAAAAAAGCACACAACCAATTTTGTGTGCTTTTTGCTTTGGGTTGAAATGAATTAAAACGGACTTTTAAAATCTGCAAAAGAGGGCAAAACTTCGTCTTTAGGTGATAGTAATACGTTTGACAAATCCGTCTGCCAATCAATATTTATTGTTTGGTCGTTCCATAAAACACCAATTTCCGAAGCTTTATCGTAGTAGTTATCTACTTTGTAAGTAAAAATCGTATCGTCTTCCAGCGTTAAAAAACCGTGTAAAAAACCCGGCGGAATCCAAAATTGTTTATGGTTTTCTCCGCTCAACTCGATGGTAACATACTCGCCAAATGTTGAAGAATTTTTACGGATATCCACCGCTACATCCAAAACCCGGCCTTGTAAAACCCGCACCAACTTGCCCTGGGCAAAAGGATTGGCCTGACCATGCAAGCCGCGTAAAGCACCTTTTTGGGAAAACGACTGATTGTCCTGCACAAAAACAGCATTGATACCAGCTTCGCGATACTTTTTTTCGCTATAACTTTCGTAAAAATAACCGCGGTCATCCGGAAAAATCCGGGGTTCGATAATAATCAAACCTTCAATTTTTGTGGTACTGATATTCATTGTTCGTCAATAATTTTCATGGTTGAAGTAAATGTAACCAATTGGTTTACAAATATTTGCTGATGATTGCTTTCGATTTGTGGCGCATATAAGCTTTGATAGGATTGCAGGGAAGATATTTCATTTGTACGAAATTGCAGGCAGTAAGTTGAACCTTCGTTCGGAGAATCCAATACCTGAAGCAGTTGATAAGATTGAAAAAAACCGGTTTCTAAAACAGTGGGGATGTAGTTGTTTTTCAGTTCATCCAGCCATTGCTTTTCTGCCGGTTCATCAACTAAAAATGTAATATTGTATAAGAACATGCTGTAAAATTAAAGCTTTTTATCAGGAACCGGGCAGTTAGTCGCCTCGCAAAACCCTGTATTTTTTACGCGCTTCGGTAATCCACAAGCTGGAAGGATAATCTGTAATTATTTTTTGATACAAAACCTGGGCTTTTGCTTTATTGTCCAAACGGTTTTCGTACAAATCTGCCATCATAAAAACAGCATCATCGGCCCAAAGATCGGTTGGGTGTTCATCCACAATTTTCTGTAAAAACGGAATGGCCAGCGGATACTGTTTTTGCTGGATAAAAATCTTTGCCTTGGCCATCAAAACATCATCGGCCAAAGTATTGCCCGGATAAACCTGATTGATGCTGTCCAGTGTTTTCATTGCCCGGTCAGTTTGTTCTTTATAAATCAAAAAATCTGCGCGGGCATACATTTTCAATGCATTTCCGGTAGTATCAAATGTGGTATTGTCCGTAATCAGCAAAGAAAGATTGAGTGCATCATTGGCAATTAACTGCGAAGTTGCCGCTTTTAAAACATCTACCTGCGCTTTGGCCCAAGCAAAATCACCGGTAAAATAAGCAAGCCTTGCGTTTCTGTATTTTGCTTCCTGCGCAATGTTAGTGTTTGGGAAAGCTTTTTCTACCTGACTGTACAGCAAAGTGGCTTCCCAGGGTTTGTTGGTGAGCAGGTAAACATCGCCTAAATCCATTTTACAATCTGCCAATATTTTAGGCTGAATGCCCGGAACAAGAACCGCTTGTTCCAGCAGCTTTTCTGCTTCAAGCGTTTTATGCAGTTTAAAAGCCTGTAAGCGTGCTAATTTTTGCATGGCAAAAGCAGTATTACTGTTTCGGCCAAACTCGGAAAGTAAATCCTGATAATCCTTTTCTAAACTTATTAAATCCTGCGACTGGTATTTTCCGGAAGTTATTTTCAGGTTTTTAGTGTTGAGCAACTCAATCCGCGCCGGGATATAATAATCCTGTTTGCCTTTGCTGATGATAAATTCGTAACCACGTATGGCTGCATCGAAAGCATCGTTGCTTACAAAAGTTTGGCAAAGCTGATAAACCTGTTCGCCGTTATCTTTTTGCCTTTTTGATAAAGCGATCATCTGATTCAAGGCCAAATCATACTCTTTTCGCTGTAAATATTGCCAGGTAAGTAATTGTGTAAATACAGTTGCCTGTGGGTTTTTCTGGATTTTTTCGAGTAACAATCCTTTAAGGATATCGTAATCCGCCGAACCTTCAAACAAGCTGGACAAATTGTTTTGCGCCTGGTACAGATAATCCGGATTGGTGGTCAGGATATTCAAATACTCGGCCGCCAATGGTATTTTTTCGCGCCGGAAACGATACATGCTGATCAGCGGAATGGCAAATAATTGCTCGTTGTGCAAAAGTGCACGACCCTGCAAAAACACTTTAATGGTATAATCCGTGTTGCCGGCCTGGTAAAACTGGTTGGCAATATTGCTGATCTGGGCTTCATCAGCAGGCAGGTTTTTCAGGATTTCTTTATAGGCAGATTCTGCTTTTGGCAATTCGCCTTTTTCCGTATAAATGCTTCCCAAAGTGATGGCATACTCTACATTGACCGGATGTTTTTTCAACATTTTTTTGGATAAAAGTTCTGCTTCATCCAGTTTTTTCAGGCTGATCAAACTGTAACAATACGCTTTAAAATAAGCTTCGTTATCCTGTTTGTATAGTTTTTGATAAACCTGACTGGCTTTTTCTTTTTCGCCCGAAGCCATATATTGCCTCGCCAGCAGCAAATCATCAGACTGTGCGGCAGCCGAAAAAAAGCATGATAAAAGAAGCATTGAAAAAAGCAGTTTCATCTACATCAAAAATAAATTAATTACGTAAGATAAGAACTTAAACCGAGATGTGTGTATAGCGTTTCAGGGGTAAAATTATGGTGACAGTTGTTTTTAATCCTTTCATAATCTCTAATTTAACCCGATAATATAATCAGATCCTGATTTCTTAAAACTTGATGAGAAGGCTTCGTTACTTATTGGTTTTGTGTGTAATTGCAGCAATTCTTGATTCCTGCACCGATAGCGGCGTGCGGAAAATCCCGGTCAGCAGCTTCTTTAAAACGCCGGAAAAAAGCAGTTTCCATATTTCCCCCAACGGAAAGTATATTTCCTATCTCAAAAATTATCAGCATAAACTGAACATTTATGTGCAAACAATTGCCGATGGCAAAGAAAGCCGGATTACTTCATTTACAGATTATCCTGTCAAAGATTATTTCTGGACGCTGAACAACGAGCTTGTTTTTAACAAAGATTTGATCGATCTGAACCAATATCAACTGTTTGCGGTAAATATGGAAAACCGTCAACTGAAGAAGCTATTGTCCTTATCTAAAGTAAAGTTTCGCTTAATCAGCCGCAACCATAACAATAAAGATCTGATCAATATTGTGATGAACAAGCGCGATTCGGCCATATTTGATGTTTACAGGCTAAACACCCAAACCGGAGAATTGAAACTGTATATCAAAAACCCCGGAAATGTGATCGAATGGTATCCGGCTTCCGAAGGAAATATCCGGCTGGCCAAAGCATCAGACGGCGTGAACGAAAAAATTTTATACAGGCAGGATGATGAGCACGAATTTAAAACCATCATCAGCAATAATTTCAGAAATTCGGTTAAGCCAATTGCTTTTACCAAAACAGGCGGCAGCCATTTTTATGCTTTATCAAACTTAAACCGGGATAAAACAGCTTTGGTTGAGATTGATGCGGAAACAGGAAAGGAAGTGAAAATGATTTACGAACGGAAAACCGCAGACATTAACGAAGTAAACTACTCACGCAACAAGCATCGGTTGGAAATGATTGACTGGGAAGATGCCAAACCCGAAAGGTTTTTTATGAACGACGACATGAAGCTGATTTATACGGATTTAGAAAAGCTTTTGCCCAAAAATGAAATCAGGATTGTTGACCGGGACACTTCTGAAAACCAGTTATTGATCAGCACTTATACCGATCGGAGCCCTGGTTCAATGTATCTGTATCGGGTCAAATCCAACACCTTGAATAAACTAACCGATTTTAATCCCGATATCAAAGCGGAAGAATTATGTGCGATGAAACCGGTAGCTTACAAAGCCCGCGATGGCTTGCTGATCAACGGTTATTTAACTTTGCCCCAAATAGAAAGACAAACCAACTTACCGGTTATTATGCTGCCGCACAACGGGCCGTGGAGCCGCAACAGTTGGGGCTATAATGCCGAAGTACAGTTTCTGGCCAATCGTGGTTATGCGGTTTTCCAAGTAAATTATCGGGGTTCTACAGGCTATGGTAAAGCTTTTCTGAGTGCCGGTTTTAAAGAAGTTGGCGGCAAAATACAGCAGGATATTACAGATGGCGTAAAGTGGCTGATTGCTCAAAAAATAGCCAACCCTAAAAAAATTGCTATATATGGTGCCGGTTTTGGAGGCTTTTGTGCCTTGCACGGTATTTCTTTTAATTCAGGATTATACCAGTGCGCAGTGGTACAATATGGTTTGATCAACTTTTTTACCTATATAAAAGATGTACCGCCATTTTTGAAACCTTATTTAAGTATGACTTACGAAATGGTTGGCAACCCGGAAAAAGATGCTGATATGCTGCGTTCCATTTCGCCGGTTTTTCATACTGATAAAATCAAAGTACCGTTGTTGATTTTTCAGGGCGCAAAAGACCCGCGGGCAAATATCAGTGAAGTTAATCAATTTGTGCGTGATCTGCGTAACCGCGATGTTAACGTAAAATACGTTTTAAAGGAAAATGAGCGTACCTATTTCAAAAATGAGCAAAACCGTTTGGATATGTATGCCGAAATCGAGAACTTCCTGCAAACCAATTTGGATAATAAAAAGTAGGCTGGGATGAAGGAGAAAGCGGTTTACCGGAAAAACTTTTTACTGGTTGCTACTTTTACCATCCTGATTTCTGCACTGGTGGTGGTCATACTTCTTTTAGCCTATAAATTTACGGTAAAGAATATCAACGATGAATTTGATTCCAAAAAAGCAGCAGTGCTGGAAGAAACCATCCGGCCGTACAACGATTTCTTTCAAAATAAGCTGCCTGAAATTACTTTATACAATGGCTTTCTCAACGTTAATTCTGCCTCAAAATACCTGAATACCGTTTTCGGCAAATATCCATTTGTAAAAAAAGCTATTTTTTATGATCTTGAAATCAGCAATAATATAAGGCGTTACACTTTCCGCACTAATCATTTAAGTGTTTTTATCAAATCGGCATATAGTTTTTCATCTTATAAAACCAACGTACTTCAGGTTAAAGCTTTAAAAAATAAAGATCAGGACCCGGATTTTGGCCAGATTGCTTTACAGTTGGCCAATTATGTAGAAAACGTTGATACAGCCAAAATCAGTAGTCCGGATATTGATTTCCGAAAGGTATTTTACGATGTCAACCCGCAAAAAATCAGTTACTTAAATATTCCTGGCAGGCAAGAACTAAAAGTTTATAAGGATTTGTTAAAGGTTGCAAAACCGGTTTCTACCTATCAGAAAGATATGTTTACGTTTTACCTCAATCCGTACGCACTAAAAATCAGGAATACCAGCCCGGGTTTGTACCAATCCATCAGCATCCGGCCGCTGGTTTATGATCCGCTTGATAATGAGCAGGGGCAGGTATCTACTGAAATCGCTTTTCCCGGTGCTTTTGCCGATTATAAACTATACTTCCGCACCAACAAAATTTTTTTAAAAAACGAAGTTATCAAGCAGTTTTTGCCCATTGCATTTGGGGTGATGCTGATTTACTTTTTTTTGCTGGCGATTGCTTTACTGATTTACCGGAATCTGAACGTGAATTTGAAGCTTTTCAGGCTGCAATATGATTTTATCAACAACTTTACGCATGAGTTTAAAACACCTGTCAGCGTGATTAAAATTGCCGGGTCAAACCTTCAGACAAAAAATGAATTAAGCGAACGGCAGCGGATGCACTACGGGAAAATTTTAAACGAAGAAGCCGATAAATTAAACGATTTGATGACTAAGCTGCTGTCTTTTACACAGTTGGAAAACAAAGCTATCCGTGTTAAAAGTGAGCAGATTGATTTAAACACGTTTACAAAAAGTCAGATCGATTCCTTCAAAATAAAATATCCGGCTTTTAACATCAGCTTTTCAAACACAGAAATCAATGCTTTTTTTACCGACCCAATTTTGCTGGGTAGTTTATACCAGAACCTGATTGAAAACGCTTACAAGTATTCGCCGGCAGACAGAAAGGAATTATTAATTAAAATTGAAAAACATAAAAAAGAAGTTACCTTTAAATTTAAAGATCAAGGCATTGGTATTGCCCCGGCCGAACTAAATCATATTTTTAAAAAATTTTATCGGATCCAAAATCAATATAACCAAAATGGCAGTGTTGGCTTAGGGTTGGCTTTTTGTAAAGAACTGGTTAATTTTATGCACGGAGAAATCAGTGTTAAAAGCAGCATCGGCAAAGGATCGGAGTTTGTAGTCACACTTCCTTATGAACATCAATAATGAGTAAAGAAACAAAAATTGCGCTGGTTGAAGATGATGAAAACCTGCGTTTCCTGGTTGCCGAACGCTTAGAAGCAGAAGGATATACAGTTTTAGAAGCTGCAGATGGCTTAACTGCCGAGAAGATGATTTTGGAAGAGCAACCGGATATTGTTTTGCTGGATTGGATGCTGCCCGGCAAGCAAGGCGCAGATGTTTGCCAGGAAATCCGAAGCAAAGGTTATGATAATGTAGTGATCATGATTACCGCTAAAGAGCAGGATGTGGATAAAATTGAAGCTTACAACGTTGGTGTTTCTGATTATGTAACCAAACCTTTCAACATGGATGTGCTCACGGCTTTGATTGAAAACAAGGTAAAGTACAAGTTGAGCAATGATAAATCGGAAGCGTATAAGTTTTCCAACATGGAACATCAGCCCAATACACATACGCTGATTAAAGCCGGCCGGAAAGTTGAATTGACGATTTTAGAAAACCGGATATTGCTCTATTTTTTGAAAAACCGCAACAAAGTAATCCATCGCGAAGAGTTGATGATGGAAGTTTGGGGTTACAATGCCGATGTAAATACCCGCACGTTGGACATGCACATTGTACGCTTACGCAAGAAAATTGAAGAAAACCCGGATTCTCCGCAATTTTTACAAACCGTTAGAGGGATCGGTTATAAGTTTGTGCTGGAATGATTTTCTTGTAAAATCTTTTTACTGTAAAAAATCTTTCCAACCCGATTGATATGTTCTTCTAAATCAGAAGATTTTAACTGGTTGAATATAGAAATATCGAATAAATAAGGCATATTCAAATCATCAATATCCCAATATATCTTAGATCGAATCTGATCAGTTAACTTTTTTCCTATTAATGTTATATCAATGTCTGATCCATTTCGATAGTTTCCTTTCGCACGTGAACCATAAATAATTACTTCTTCTACTTCTGAATGTTTTATAAATACAGAATTGATTTTTGTTATTGTTTCTGGTTTTAATCCAAATTTCATAGTAGCGGTTTCATTTTATTATAAAATTCTTCAAACAAGGGGAAATAGAGTTTTACAATTTTTTTATATTCTACTTCCAGAATATTTTCGTGATAGGTATGTACTGTTTTGTTACGGCTTTCTATCATGTCCATCCAAATTTGGCCGTCGCTGATAAGTGCTTTATTAAAAGCTTCCTTAGTGACACTTCTTGGTCCTAAAACGTTTTGAAACCCTTCATATTCTAAAAAGTCTTTCATCACTTTCCAAGCCAGCTCATGTGTAAATTCAAATCGTTGGGTTATGCCTTCTTTAATAATATCAATCGGGTTTTCGCCATTGTTTTCTATGGCTTCTGTAAGTTGCCCTAATGCTTTTTCATAGTTTGCAAAACGTTGTTGCCACCTTATGTCCTTTGATTTTTCCATATATATTTTTGAAGCTGTTTTCTTTCTGATAAATGCTTCTTTTATCACCTAAAAAACTTTGTTGAACATGAGCATCAGCAGATATTGCAAAATCAAAACGCCATCTACATAAAAAAAATAAAAATATTCGTTTTTTTCAAACTTGGATCGAAAAATCAGCCAGCCCGCCAATAAAATTGTAATGGTCAAGGCGTAGAAGTTGGGGTTAAAATCCTGATCCCGGAACAAAAACATTAAAATCAGGTAGCCAACCAGCAAAAACTGACATAACAGGTAAGCGTTTTTTTCCCCAAAAACCACCGGAATTGTTTTTAAACCAAGTTTATGGTCTTGAAACAGGTCGCGGATGTCAAATGGAATGGCCATCGCGGTAATAAATAAAAATCTTTTGGCCGATAAAAGAAGTATGTCCGCATCCGTAATTTTAATATGATAAAGATGTTCGGCTTCAAAAACAGGCAAAAGTACTACGCTTAACGCCCATGTTGCACCGATCAGCAATAATTTCAAACCCGGAATGTTGCGCAAACCAAACTTTTGGTTTCCGATAGAAAACACAGGCAAGCCATAGCCGAACGATAAAACCGCCAAGCAAACCAGCAGTAATTTGGATTGATTTGATACCCAAAAAAACAGTGGTAAAAGAAGTATGGCCGAAGCTATGGTAATGCCGACCATCCATCGGTAACAGTCAAAAAACCAGCGTACCCTTTTAAATGGTGATTGTGCCGGAAATTTAGGCTTGCTTAATAAGATACTGAAATTATAAATGCAAAGTGTTGATAAAAACAGGATGGCCAATACCGGAAAAACAGGTTTTACATCAAGCAGCAGGAAAGTGACCAAAGCTTGCGCTACGGCGCACAAGGCCATGAAAGCGTTACTGAACAGCAAAGCATCAACAACAGAATAGGTTAGTTTCCTCACGTAAAATTGAAAACCAAATATGCTGTTAATTGATTAAGCATTTTTTGCCGGATGAGGATTTTTGCCTGATCTAAACTCAAAAATGGTAATTTCCGGCAAAATACCAACGCGGCCGGGATAGCCCAGAAAACCATATCCTACATTTACATACAATTGCTGGTTGTTTTGCTGATAATGGCCTGCCCATTCTTTGTAAATGTATTGTACAGGGCTCCACTGGAAATTTGGCAGGCGGACACCAAATTGCATGCCGTGCGTGTGGCCGGAAAACATCATGTCAACCTGCGGATATTGCGGCAAAACCTGCGCCTGCCAATGCGAAGGATCATGTGATAAAAGAAGCTTTACCGGCAAATCATCCGTGTTTTTTGTTGCCAGATCCATGCGGCCGTATTTTGGGAACCGGCTTAACGCGCCCCAGTTTTGAATGCCTAAAATCCCGATTTCTTCGCCGTCAACTTTCAAGCGGCGGTTTTCGTCCATTAACAAATCATAACCCATGTTCTTGTGCACGGTAAGCATGTCCTTTAGGTTTTGCTGTTTTTCCTGGATAGAATTCCAAGTGTGATAATCGCCGTAATCATGGTTCCCCAAGGTAGAAAACACGCCGAGTGGTGCTTTCACTTTGGAAAAAATATCGGTATAATTTTTAACCTCGCTGGTTTGGCTATTTACCAAATCCCCGGTAAAGAAAATGAAATCCGGGTTCTCTTTAAGCAACATCTCAACACCGCCTGAAACCGCTTTTTTGTTGTAAAAACTACCGGAATGGATGTCGGAAATCTGTCCCATCCTGATCCCGTCAAAAGCTTTGGGCAGTTTAGGCAGATAAATGGTTTGCCTGCGCACCCGATAATCATAAGCACCGGAAATGATGCCGTAAGAAAGTGAAGCTAAAGGCAGTGAAGCCGTGATCAAACCGGCTTTCATCAAAAACTCCGATCTTGGGATATACGCTGGTTTGGGCTGGCTTGCCGGAAATTCCGGTTCCGGCTTTTTGTATTTCCGGGCAATCCATAAAATAATCCTGCGCACATCGTCCACCAAAATAAAAGGCAACAGGAAAATTTTAACAATAAGCAAAATAAAAAACACCAGCAAAATGGCAGCTCTCACGCCAACGCCTATGTTGAAATAAACAGATACAAAAACGCCGGTAATCAGCAGTATCGAAACAACCCAGAAAATAGCCGTAAAGCGTTTTATAAAGCGAAAACTATACTTTTTCAGTGCGCCGCGGATACCGTTTATAATATAAAAATCGGCGAGCAAAAGTAAAATGCAAACGCCGATTAAAACCAATGGATTAGTCATCTAAAAAATGCCTGTAAAAGAAGTATTAATAACGATCGTCCAAATCCATATCATCGTCTTTTGGCATGTTGAACAAGCTGTCGAACATATCCGAAAACGCATAACCGTTATCCAGATAACCTTTATTTACCTGGGAAAATTCTGCCAAACCATGCAGCACAAATTCCATCAGCAACAACTGATTATTTTCTGATACGCCCGGCTGATTTTTCTTTACTAAATCTTTTAACCCGGGAACAGACAACAGTAATTTTTTGTATTCCTGGGCCGGAAGATCGTCGATGATAGAAATGTTATTGCCAGCACTAAACCAGTTGATAATTTCGGCGTAAGGATTTGGTTTCTTGCTTTTTTTGGCTTTTTCCGGTTCCGGGAAGTAGCTTAACAACAACGTTTTAATCGCTTTGCCAACCAGGATATTGGCCACTTTTGCCGGTCCTTCCAGTTCACCCTCGTAAACCAGTTCAATTTTTCCGGTGATGGCCGGGATCACACCCAGAAAATCAGAAATCCTTACAAATGTGTTTTTTTCATGGTTGATGAGCATTCGGCGTTCGGCATTGCTGATCAAATTTTGGTAAGCAGAAATAGTTAAACGCGCAGAAACACCGGATTTTTTATCGATGTATTCTGAGTTTCGCGCTTCAAAAGCAATCTGCTCTACCAAATCTTTTACCAGATCATCGGCTTCTACATTCGTTTTTTGCTCTCTGGTGAGGGAAGCTTCCTGCTGCGTAATCTGGCGTGAAATCTCCACAGTTCGCGGATAATGCGTTAAAATCTGGCTTTCAATACGATCTTTTAACGGCGTAACGATGGAGCCACGATTGGTATAATCTTCCGGGTTGGCAGTAAAAACAAACTGAATATCTAAAGGCAACCTCAACTTAAAACCACGGATCTGAATATCTTTTTCCTGCAAAATATTAAACAGCGCAACCTGAATACGCGCCTGCAAATCCGGCAATTCATTGATTACAAAAATACCGCGGTGTGCCCGCGGGATCAATCCGAAATGGATTACGCGCTCATCAGAATAAGTCAGTTTCATGGTTGCTGCTTTGATCGGGTCAACATCGCCAATCAAATCGGCAACTGTAACATCCGGTGTGGCCAGCTTTTCCGTGTAACGTTCGGAGCGGTGCAACCAGGCAATTTGCGTGTTGTCGCCTTTGGTTTCAATTTCGTTCCGGGCAAACCAGGAAATTGGTTCTAACGGATCATCAAAAAGCTCTGAACCAGCAACATAAGGCACAAATTCGTCCAGCAAATTTACCATCAAACGGGCAATTCGTGTTTTGGCCTGTCCGCGTAAACCCAATAACAAAATATTATGGCGTGATAAAATAGCGGTTTGCAAATCCGGCATTACGGTGTCTTCAAAACCGATAATGCCTTCAAAACCGTTTTCTTTTTGCTGTAATTGTTTGATCAGGTTTTCCCGAAGTTCTTCTTTTACTGATCTGGATTTATATCCGCTTTGTTTTAATTCTCTAAGCGTGGTAGCGTTGTTCATAGTTTTTTAGAAACCGGGAAAACCGGAATTTATGTTTTTTAATTTTTTAGTTTGAAGCCCAAACTATTTCAATGATTTTATGCCGATAAAAGAAGCATTGTAAATTTTTACCTTACCGTTTTTCTGCGGTTGCGGATGTAATCTTCAAAAATGTATTCGCCCAAACCATTCAGCGAACTGTAAAAAGCTTTGCCGCCGTTGGTTTCTGTAAATTTCCTTACAAATTGCTGTAAATAAGGATCTTTAGCAATCATAAACGTGGTGATCGGGATTTTCAAGCGTTTGCACTGCGCTGCCATGTTCAGCGTTTTGTTCACTACTTTCCGGTCCAAGCCAACACTGTTTTTATAATACTTTAAACCTTCTTTCAGGCAGGTAGGCTTACCATCAGTGATCATAAAAATCTGTTTATTCTGGGTTTTCCTACGGCGGAGCAGATCAGTGGCCAATTCTAAACCGGCGTAAGTATTGGTATGATAAGGGCCAACCTGCAAATAAGGCAAATCTTTTAAAGAAATTGGCCAGGCATCGTTCCCGAAAACCACAATGTCCAAAGTGTCTTTCGGATATTTTGTCCTGATTAATTCTGCCAAAGCCATCGCTACTTTTTTGGCCGGCGTAATCCGATCTTCACCATACAAAATCATGGAATGCGAAATATCGATCATTAAAACGGTAGAAGTGAGCACTTTAAAGTCCATTTCTTCTACTTCCAGGTCTTTTTCCGTCATGTGGAAATCTCCGATGCCGTGATTAACCTGCGCATTATGGATGGATTGCGTCATATCGATCTGATCCAAACTATCGCCAAATTCATATTCGCGGCGTTCAGAATTTTTTTCATCGCCCTGACCGGAAAGCGGCGAACGGTGGTTGCCTTTTCCGGCTTTTTTCAGCTTGCCGAAAATTTCTTCCAAGGCAGATTGACGGATACTTTGTTCTGTTTTTCCGGTGATCTTAAATTCACCGTTTTGTTTGTCTTCATCCAGATAACCTTTTTGTTTCAGGTCATCAATAAAGTTGCCCATGCCATACTCATCGTTGGTCATGTTGTATTGTTTGTCCAGCTCATTCATCCAGGCCAAAGCCTCACCGGCATCACCGGCCGTGTAGTTGAGCAATTCGAGAAACAATTTCATTAAATCATCAAAACCGCCTTTGGGTATTTGATTGGGGACATATTTTGAGAAAGCGAAACCGCGCATTTTTTACCTTTCGATTTAGTTAACGGACAAAATGATGGATTAGTTTGAGATGAATTGAAAGCCGTAAAAAACTGTCAGCCAAATGACAAGATACCAGCTTCAAAATACCACAACGTTAAGTTACGCTTTTATCTTCAGTTTTAGGCCGATGCTTCTTTTATCGCCTTAATTTTGTGCTGATGTATAAAAACCAACAAAAGTCAAATTACTTTAGTAGGCTAACTTTCACCAAATCCGAATATGAGACGTTTTTTAGTCTTGATAAGAATAGTATTCATCTTTTTTGCCTTTTCTTTTTAGTACTATATATTCTTTTCTCAATTCAAAATTATCGTAAACAGCTTTTCTGATTATGTTCCCATTAATATTTATTAAGCCTATCTTGTTATTTTGTTTAATAATAAAATATTTCCAGTTTTCTGAAGATCTTATTTCATCATAAATTATTGGAATTACTGTTTCATTTTGTGAATTTATCACACCATATTTATGTTGCTTTTTTACAATTTGAAAAAGTTGTTCTCCCCACGAATAATGCCTTACTGTTTCAATAAAAGTTATGTCCTTCTCTAAATATTTAGTATTGTTGAATTTTTTTAAGTCAAAAATCATAGGCTGATTGTTTTTTTCAGCAAATATTTTATTGTTGTCAACTGTATAAAATTTATATTCTTCTGGAATTACATTTCTTCCTTTAAAATCATAAACCCCGTTTAATTTTTTATCATTTTCTATTATATAAAAATTATCATTTTCTACTGAAGAAATATATTTGTATTTTACAGGTAGGATTAGATTTCCATCTGAATCAGATAATCCATTTAATGAGGCTTTCTTAAAAAGGATAAATCTGTCATGATCTCTTGGTAATAGAAATTCATATTGTACAGGAATCAGTTCTTTGTTATCGAGAGAAAATAGACCATTAAGGTTTTTGTGGCGTACAATTAGTCTATTATTTTTGAACTCTATAAAGTCATATTTAAATGGGGTAATGATGTTGTTTAAACTATCGACCATTCCATATTTATTATTTTTTCGTTCTAAAAACCTATTCTTATCAATTTTCTCTTTAGAATTTTGAGAATAAATCGAACTTGCAATCAAAAAGAAAAATAGAGTTAATACTGAATTTTTCATAAAATATTTTCCATATTTATCAATTCGATATATCTACGTAGAAGTAAAGGGTAGCTTCAATTTATCAATTTTACTTAGACTTTTATATTAATGCTTCTTTTATGGCATTAATTTTATGCTGATCATAAACCGGGTTTGCGCCATTGCTTCCTGCCACAAACGCACCGATTGCCGAAGCATTGACCAAAATGTCTTCCATCGGCAAACCATTTAAAAAACCGGCAATAAACGTGGCCAGAAATGAATCGCCCGCACCAACCGTGTCCGCAACTTCAACCTTAAAACCCGGATGACGGTAAAATTTATTCAGGTGCAACACCGCACAACCCTTTTCGCCCAAAGTTACGCACACGGTTTTGGTGTGATAACGGTTGCTAAATTCCTTCATTTTATCTTCTATCGACAGGTTTTTTGCGTTTTCTGCAGATAGAAATTCCAGCTCTTCCTCGTTCATTTTTACCATATCTGCTTTTTGCGCCAGGGTCGAAATCATGTTTGGCGTAAAATGCGGCGGCCGCAAATTCACGTCAAAAATTTTGTAGGAAGGTTTTTCCAGCAAACCCAGCAATGTATTAAAACTGGTTTCGCTACGGCAGGCCAGGCTTCCGTACACCAGCATTTGAAACGGAAATGCTTCTTTTAGCAGGGTTTTTTCAGGCTGGATATTGTCCCAGGAAACCGGCTGCGGAATGGTATATCTGGCCTGATGGTTTTCATCCAAAGCAACCGTAACCAGGCAGGTTGACAATTCTACATCACGCTGAACCAAATCCGTCGGGAAATTTTGTTTTTGCAGATAAGCAAATAATTCATCGCCCAAAGCATCATCGCCAATCCGCGTAAGCATTTGTGCCGAAATTTGCTGCTGTAAAAGATGCATCGCCACGTTCATCGGTGCGCCGCCGGCTGTTTTCCCGGCACCAAAACCGTCCCACAAAACTTCGCCGAAGCATAAAACCTGTTTATCCATTTATAAACGTAAAACTTATAATTTAAAGCGTAAAACAAATTTTATACTATTTTTAGGCGATGAAAAAGATACTTTTATTTTCTGTGATGCTGTTTTTGGCCACCTTTTCTTTCGGGCAGGATAAACTTGCGATCACCAATCTGCTCGAAAAACAACGTTTGGCCTGGAACCGCGGCGATTTGATTGGTTATATGGATGCCTACTGGAAATCAGATTCCTTGGTTTTTATCGGAAAATCCGGGCCGAAATATGGCTGGAAAACTACTTTAGATAATTATAAAAAGAGTTATCCTGATGAGTATGCAATGGGGATTTTAACTTTTAACATCATGGAAATCAACGTAATCGACCTGAAAAATGCGTTGGTTTTAGGCGGATGGAAACTGAAACGCGAAGACGAACAGCCGCAAGGTTTTTTTACGCTTTGGCTGCGCAGGATTAAGGGTGAATGGAAAATTGTGCTCGATCATTCATCGTAACAGAAACAATTAGCCCGTTTTTGCTTTTTTGTTGCTGATGAAAATCCCTTTTGATCTGGAAACCGTTTTAGCAAGAATTGAAAAAGCCATTGCCGCGTACCCAAAAGCCGCCATGTTTGATTTGTACGAACGCGGTTTTACTACTTTGTTTGAGCAGTTGATTTCTTGTATCATTTCAATTCGTACTTTGGATGAAACCACCATTCCGGTTTCGTTAAAGCTTTTTGCGCAAGCCAGAACGCCGGAAGCGATGCTTCTTTTATCGCATGAAAATTTGGTTCAGCTTTTATATGGAAGCACTTTCCCGGGGCAAAAAGCGGATACCATTTTAGGGATTTCAAAAACTGCAGCAGAAAAATACAACGGACAATTACCTGCCGATTTTGAAGGTTTGACCGCGCTAAAAGGAGTGGGGCCGAAGTGTGCAAACTTAGCTCTGGGCGTTGCGGCAAATGTGCCCGGCATTAGTGTGGACATTCATGTGCACCGCGTGGTGAACCGCTGGGGAATTGCCAAAACTTCGCAACCAGAACAAACCATGGTTTTTCTGCAAAAAAATATCCCGCAGAAAAATTGGATTAATATAAACCGGTTGCTGATGCCGTTTGGCAAAAATATTTGTACGGGCAGTTTGCCGCATTGTTCAACTTGTCCGGTTTTAAACTATTGTGCGCAGGTTGGGGTAACCAAACACCGATGAGCTGTTTGGTTTAATGTTTTGCAACGATACAAGTTATGCAGTTTGTTATGCTGTTTTTATTAAACCAACAAATTTATACCGATAAAAGAAGCATGTTGTTTTGATGAACCTTTCTCTTTAAGGCTGAAATGACATAATAAAAAACCTATCCCGGACTTCCTGCTGCCAGCGCTTTTTCGGCCCATTTTACAGCTAATTCTTCCCGAAATTTGGCATAAGGTGCTTTTAAAGCCATTTTCAAAACGCTGTCCACACCGCCTTTTATGGCCAAATTGCATAAACTGGCCACTTTCCGGCTGATGGATGCGTCCCAGGCACGCAAACTCAAAGAGTAAGAACCGTCCAGGTATTTCATCCAGTGCCAGTAACCGGTTGGCATAAACAAAGTATCACCGTGTTCCAGAAAAACTTCCTGACCTTCTACACCTTTTAAAGCCGGAAATTTATTAAAATCCGGGTTGGCCACATCATAATCCTCCAAAGCATAAGTAGCGTTCGGGATGCAGTATAAACGGCGTTTCCACTTGTTCTCAAACAAAATCACGTGTTTGCGGCCGCCAAAATGGGTATGGAAAATGTGCGGCAAATCAATATCGTAATGCAAAAAAGTAACTGAATTTGATCCGCCAAAAAACATGGCCGGCATACTTTCTAGAAAGCCGCCCATCAAATCTTTCGGCAAAACAATATCATTTAAAAGCTGCGGTGCCTGCTTAAATATATTGAAAAAGAAAATCCGTAATTCGGTAGGTTGTGTTTTGATCAGATCGATATAATCTGCAAACTTCATTTCCGCAGCAGCAGCGTTGATGGGTTTGGAAGGGTCAGCTTTAGAATTATCGTAAAGCGGGACAATTTTATCGCCCACGGCCGCTTTCATATATTCCGGCGTCCATTTTTCGCGGGCAGGCCAGTTTTTGGTCAACCCTTTTATTACTAATGGTTTGCGTTTGGCAAGGTATTCTTTTTGAAAAGTTATCGGATCAATGGTATCAACCGTATCAACCGGTTTCAGGATAAAACTCATTTATTATCAGGTTAAGGTACTGCTAAATTTGTGTAAACTTAGCTAATAAATTAACCTGATAAAAGAAGTATGTATCAGGGCCAGCTTAAATTTTTTCAAGATACTTCTTTTATCACCTAAAGAATGGTGGTTTTTTGTTTAAAATTGATACGGACACTAAATTTTATAGGGTAAAAGAAGCACTGTAGTTTTGCTGATACAAATTTTAAACAGGCTCTTGATTATTGCCGGAAGCAAATTTTTACAAAACAAGGATTATTGCGGCTGATGTTCGGACAAGGCTTTTTCAGCACGTTTAATGGCCGTTTGCTCTTTCCAATCCATGTATTTGGTTTTGAATTTGGCTTTCATCACATTGTCAAACTTCCGCTGAATAGTTAAATTATACAAGCTTTTGGCTTTGATCGCCCAGGATTTGTCCCAGGCACGCAGCGAAATCGAAAACGATCCGTCCAGATATTTCATCCAATGCCAGTAGCCGGTTGGCATAAATAAAGTTTCGCCGTGTTGTAAAATAGTTTCCTGTCCTTCAATGCCATCCAAAGCCGGAAATTTTTCAAAATCCGGGCGTTCTACATCGTAATCTTCCAAAGCATAAGTAGCAAACGGAAGTGCATACAAGCGTTCTTTCCATTTGTAATCAAACAAAATCACATGCTTTTTGCCGTTAAAATGCGTATGAAAGATGTGCGCCAAATCAATATCGTAATGCAAAAACGTAACCGAACCTTTTCCGCCAAAAAACATGTTCGGATATTTGTCCAGAAAACCGCCCATCAAATCAGTTGGCGAACGGTAATCTTCCAGCAATTTCGGTGCTTCTTTTATCGGGTCAAATAAAAATATGCGTAAATCTGTTGGTTTGTTTTGGATGAGATCGATGTAATCGCCAAACTTCATCTCCGCAGCCGAAGCATTGATCGGCTTTGTCGGATCAGCTTTTGCACTATCATAAAGTGGCACAATTTTATCGCCCACCACTTCTTTTAAATACTCAAAAGTCCATTTTTGCAAAGCCGGCCAGGTTTCGGTCGCTTTTGTGATCACCAATGGTTTACGCGGAACGAGGTAATTATATATAAAATCTTTTTTAGTGATCTGATCAACACGGTCTATTTGAGAAAGCTTAAAGCCCATAATCTTAACTTTAATTCAACAGCGCAAAAATTATACAATTGCCTGTTTTTTTAAAGCCGAATGCCGATTTTTGAAAATGTGCTGACAAAAGAAAACCCGGTGCTCAAGGCTGCCGGGTTTAAAAAATTTAATAAAAGCTTAAAGCTTATTTGGGCATTAAAACAGTATCTACCACATGGATAACACCGTTGCTTTGAAAAACATCAGCAATTGTAACTGTTGACATACCGCCTTTTTCGTCGGTCAAAACCAATTTATTACCTTTCATCATTGCTGTCAAAGTTCCGCCTTCTACCGTTTTAAAAGTTGCTTTGCCACCGCCAGCTTTAATTTTGGCAGCAATATCTTTAGAAGATAATTTACCTGCAACAACGTGGTAAGTTAAAATTTTGGTTAAAGTTGCTTTGTTTTCTGGTTTTACCAAAGTTTCAACTGTTCCGGCAGGCAGTTTGTTAAACGCTTCGTTTGTTGGTGCAAAAACAGTAAAAGGGCCTTTGCTTTTTAAAGTTTCTACCAAACCGGCAGCTTTAACAGCCGCAACCAAAGTGGTATGATCTTTAGAGTTCAGGGCATTATCAACAATATCTTTGTTGGCATACATTTTTGCACCACCTACCATTGGGTCTTTTTGTGCGTAAACATTCGGGGCAGATGCTAAAGCTACTAAAGCAAGGGCTGCAAAAAATAATTTTTTCATTGGGCTGATTATAAGTATGACAGCAGTTACGGCAGATGTATGTCTGCGGTTTTTGAAATGGCCAATAAAAGAGAACGGCACAGATTTTAACTGGTAATCAGCCGATGAAAAGCTGCGCCGCAATATGGTCCGCATATAGTTTTCCTTCCCGGCTCAAACTCAGGTTTTCCTGGTTTTGGCTGATCCATTTTTGGTTGATAAAAACAGCAGCTTCTTTCATAATTACTGCGGAAAAACCGGCTTGCAGGTTTTCCAACTGATTCAAATCCAAGCCTTTGCTGGTTCGTAAAGCTGTCATGATATATTCGTTCACCCGGTCTTTTTCTGATAAAACTTCTGCCGTAAAAGGAATGCTGTTTTTACCGATAGAATTTAAGTATTGCTGGTTGTTGGCCACATTCCATTGCCTGGTTTTGCCGTTAAAAGAATGTGCCGAAGGGCCAATGCCGAGATATTTAACACCTTCCCAATAGTTGGAATTATGGCGCGAATGGCGGCCGGGCAAACTGAAGTTGGAAATTTCGTAATGCCCGAAACCATGTTCTTCGGCCTGATCCATCAAAAATTCAAACTGTGCGGCACTTTGTTCCTCGTTCATGGCCGGTTGTTTTTTTTTGCTGATAAAAGAAGCAAGTGCCGTTTGCGGTTCCACCGTCATGGAATAAGCCGAAAGGTGCGGGATTTTCAACCCAAAAAACTGCTCCAGGTTGTATTGCCATTTTTCGTGTATAAGCATCGGATACCCATAAATCAGATCGATGGTAATGTTTTCAAAGCCGTAGTCCTGTGCTGTTTTTATCGAGGTAAAAGCTTCGGCGGCATTGTGCGCGCGGTTCATCCACAGCAAATCCTCCTCAAAAAAAGATTGCACGCCAATGCTGAAACGGTTAACGGGCGTTTGTTTCAGAGCGATGATTTTCTGCAAGTTTAAATCATCCGGATTAGCTTCTAAAGTAATCTCTGCATCAGCCTTAACTGTAAAATTTATGAAAACGGTTTCCAGCAAAGCATTGATTTCATCGGCAGATAAAACCGATGGCGTGCCGCCGCCCAAATAAATGGTTTCGATTTCTTCGTTTTGCAGATACTGTTTTTGCAGCATGATTTCTTGTTTCAATGCGGTCAGCAACTCTTTTTTATACTTAAAAGAAGTGCTGAAATGGAAATCGCAATAATGGCAGGCTTGCCTGCAAAACGGGATGTGGATATAGATGCCGGCCATTTTTTATCTGATAACTGTTAATGAACAAAAGAAATATAAATAAAATATTTTATCCGGTCTAAAATTAATTGTAATATTGCAATATAATGGGATTGACTAAAACAGAAATATTTACAGAAAAACAAAACAGGTTGGCCGTATTGCTTAAAGCGATTGCACATCCGGCACGCATTGCTATTTTAGAACATATTATCAGCACTAAAGCTTGTATTTGCGGCGATTTGGCCGGTGAGTTAGGGTTGGCACAACCAACCATTTCCCAGCACTTAAAAGAGTTAAAAAATGCAGGTTTGATACAGGGGACAATTGATGGCGTAAGTGTTTGTTATTGTATTAACACTAAAGTTTGGGAAGAATTGCAACAGCAACTTAATGGTTTGTTTATTACGCACAGCCCGAAACCCGTTTGCTGCTAAGTTTTTTTACCAGATAGCATCGTAATATTGCAATAATGTAAAATATAAATATATGGAAAATTTAAAATGGTCAACCTTTAAACAGCAGTTACAAGAGAATCTCGGATTGATGCTACAATTCCAATATGCTGAAAACAAACTTGTGGATGCTTCATATCATATTACCGAAATTAAACAGGCAGCTATAACTTCGGTAGATTGTGGCGGCGTAATAAATGCCTGAACGGAAGTTATTGTACAACTTTGGGAACCTTTAAACGAGCCACAGGAAAGAGTAATGAAAGTTGATAAAGCATTGTCTATCATACAGTTGGTGGAGAAAATATTACCGCTTCATCCAAACGGAACCGTAAAAATTGAGTTTGGTAATTCTCAGTTTGATACCCGCCAAATGCTGCCTAAAAGTATAACAGTTTCCGGCGAAAACCTGGTTGTTGATCTATGCGCTGATAAGGTACAATGCAAAGCGATTGAACGCGGCGGCAACTGCGGTACAAACCATCAAGGCGAAGAATGCTGCACGCCCATATCCGTTGAAAAACCGAACGTTTTATTAAAAAATTTGACAACCGTTGCTGCTTGCACACCGGGTTCCGACTGCTGTTAAGGATAATCCAATCCACAAAAAAAGATGAAAAATATTTTAGTGTTATGTACCGGCAACAGCTGCCGGAGCCAGCTGGCCGAAGGTTATCTGCGGCATTTTGCAGGTGATAAAGCCGTTATTTACAGTGCCGGCATAGAAACGCATGGCGTAAACCCGAAAGCCATTCAGGTGATGGCCGAAGATGATATTGATATCTCGAAACATACTTCCAACAATGTTGATGAATATTTAAACATTAGTTTTGATGCTGTAATTACGGTGTGCGACAATGCCAACGAAGCTTGTCCGTTTTTTTCGGGCAAGGTAGAACGCTTCCATCAAAACTTTCCTGATCCGGCAAAAGCAAGCGGCACATCAGAAGAAGTGATGAACGAGTTTAGGAAAGTGCGCGATGTAATTAAAGTATTTGCAGCAAATTTTGTAAACGAACATATCAGCCAATAATATGCCGGCCACAAACTGCACCCCCGCGGCAGAACGCAAAAAATTGGGTTTTTTAGACCGTTACCTTACGTTATGGATATTTTTAGCAATGGCTGCCGGTATTGCTATCGGATACTTGATTCCTTCATCTGCTTCTTTTATCAATAGTTTTTCAAGCGGAACCACCAATATTCCTTTGGCCATCGGACTCATTTTGATGATGTACCCCCCGCTGGCTAAAGTAAAATTTGAAAAAATAGGACAGGTTTTTAAAGATACCAAAGTTTTAGCTGCATCGCTGTTTTTAAATTGGATTGTTGGCCCCGTTTTGATGTTTGGCCTGGCGATTATTTTTCTGCACAATTATCCGGCTTATATGGTTGGGTTAATTTTGATCGGGCTGGCACGCTGCATTGCCATGGTAGTGGTTTGGAACGAACTGGCAGAAGGCAACCGCGAATACGCCGCTGGTTTAATTGCGCTGAACAGCATTTTCCAGGTATTACTTTACAGCGTTTATGCCTATTTTTTCATCACGGTTTTGCCGCCGTTATTTGGTTTTAAAGGGCTGGCTGTAAATATTACCATTCTGCAGATTGCCAAAAGCGTTGGTATCTACCTGGGAATTCCTTTTGCAGCAGGCATCATCAGCCGTTTTGTATTGCTTAAATTAAAAGGCGAAAACTGGTTTCAAACAAAATTCATCCCTTTTATTTCTCCGGTTACCTTAATTGCGCTGCTTTTTACCATTGTGGTAATGTTTAGCTTAAAAGGTAATCTGATTGTTCAAATCCCGCTGGACGTAATTCGTATTGCAATACCGTTAATGGTTTATTTTACTATGATGTTTGTGCTGAGCTTTTTCTTGGGCAAATTTTTTGGCGCAGATTACGCTAAAAGTACGTCCATCGCATTTACCGCAACCGGCAATAATTTTGAACTGGCCATTGCAGTTGCCATCGGTGTTTTCGGCATCAATTCGGGTGAAGCTTTTGCAGGTGTAATCGGGCCGCTGGTAGAAGTTCCGGCTTTGATCGGGCTGGTAAACCTGGCATTTTATTTCCGCAGAAAATATTATACATCCAAACATTTAAAAACGGCCTGAAAAGAATATTGTATTTTTTAATGTTTAGCCCGAAACATGATTTATTCGTTTCCAATTCCGTTATTTTTACCCGATAAAAATAGCATTGGTGGCAACGAAATATATTTTAGGCGTAGATATCGGGACCGGAAGCGTAAAAGCCGTTGCCGTAAATGCAGTTGGAAAAGCAATTGGTTCGGTGCAAAAGCATTATCCATTGTTGCAGCCGCAGCCCGGCTTTGTAGAACAGGACATCGAAACGATCTGGCAAAATTTCACGGCTTCCATTGGTGAAGCAGCAGCGCAGTTCGGGCAGCCGGAAGCCATTAGTTTGAGTTGCGCCATGCACAGTTTGATTTTGGTGGATGCGCAAGGAAAGCCATTGACCAATATCATCAATTGGGCGGATACGCGAAGTGCCGAAATTGCCGAACGTTTGCGCGCCTCGCCGGAAGGGGAAGCACTTTACAAAGAAACCGGCACGCCAATTTTTTCGATGTCGCCTTTGAGCAAAATTATCTGGTTTCGGGAAAATCAACCTGAGTTGTTTAAACAAGCCGCAAAATTTATCTCTATAAAAGAACTGTTTTGGTTTAGGTTATTTGGCGAATTTCAGGTTGATCATTCTATTGCATCTGCCACCGGTTTGTTTGATATTTTAAATTTTTGCTGGAGCGAAAAAGCTTTAAAACTGGCCGGGATTGATCAAAACAAACTTTCTAAACCAGTCAGCACAACTTATTTCCGCAATAACGCTGATGCAAAAACCACCAAAAAAACAGGCATAAAAGAAGCATCATGCTGGGTAATTGGCGGTAATGATGGTTGCCTGGCCAACCTCGGCAGTGGCGCAAATAAAATAGGCACAGTAGCTTTAACTGTTGGCACCAGCGGTGCCGTGCGCATAGCCAGCAGCAAGTCGCTGTACAACTTTAAAGCCATGACTTTCAATTACATACTGGATGAAAAAACGTATATCTGCGGCGGCGCGATCAACAACGGCGGCTTGGTTTTAAACTGGCTGCTGGAGAATTTTATGTCGGTAAAAACAGCATCCGCAGAAAATTATGAGCAAATTTTTACCTCGATAAAAACAGTACCGGCCGGCAGCAACGGCCTGCTTTTTTTGCCTTATCTTACCGGCGAGCGCACACCTTTATGGAACAGCAATAGTTGCGGCGTTTTCTTCGGCATAAAAAGCAATCATCAGCAGGCGCATTTTTTGCGGGCTGCGCTGGAAGGTGTTTGTTATGCCATCCGAAGTGTGTTGAATGCCGTTTTAATAACCGCAGAAATCGTACATGAAATAAGGGTAAGCGGCGGTTTTACGGCTTCCGAAGTTTGGCTGCAAATGATGGCTGACATCCTTGGGAAAAAATTAGTGGTTGTGCAGGCAGAAGATGCTTCGGCCATTGGTGCGGCTTACCTGGCCATCCAAACCGGCAAGTTTGCAGGTTTTGGTTTGAAGGCTTCTGCTGCCGAAAAAACAATTGTTCCGGATCCGAAAAAGCACTTTTTATACAGCAAATATTACCAACTATTTGGTCCGCTTTACCAAAACCTGGAAAAAAGTATGAGCCAGCTGGCCGCAATAAATGCACAGACAGAATAATTTATACCAATAATTGAGGTAAATTTGTGCCGGAAACATTGCTGCCAGCTGCCAAAATACATGCGTTCGATCCTGCTTTTTTTTCTTGTTTTTTTATCGGTAAAAACAGTATGCGCGCAAACTTCTGCAGCTGATAGCTTAACGGCATTGTACGCCGTTCCGGATTCTGCCGAGCTGGCCAGGATGCGGTTTAAATCAGATTCGGTGGCGCATTTTTTTATCACACCGCCAAATCCTGCCCGAAAAAACCTGTTTACAGATAGCGTAATCAAAGCAAACCTGTACACCGGTTATGCTTTTTTGGATATGCACTATCAACCGGCAAAAACCAAAGTGCAACAGGGCAAAATACGAAACTTCAGGAGCATTTGGATGCTGGCCGTTATCCTGGTTTTGCTGTTGTACCTAGCTGTTCTTAAGCGTTTTATGGGCAAATCCATTGCTGATATTGTAGAGTCCTTTTACAGTCAGCGTGTGCTTGCCCAGTTTTCTAAAGAGGAAAACCTGCTTAATTCCTGGGCGTTTGTTTTACTGTTTTTGTTGTTTGGCGCAACCATCGGGCTGCTGGTTTATCAAATCACATCCTATCATAACCACAGTTTTACAGATGATGGCTGGCAGCTTTATCTCGGTTTTACGCTTGCTGTTATCATTTTTTTTATCCTCAAAATCATTGTGCTTCGTTTATTGGGGTTAATATTTAATATCCGCAATCTGGTAAAAGAATATATATCTATATTATATCTTACTTATTTTAATGTTACGTTTATAAGTTTGCCGCTGGTGGTTTGTTTTGGGTTGATTTCCGATAGTCTTAAACCCTTGCTTTTGCTGATAAGCGGTTTCCTAATTTTGGTGGTTTTGTTTTGGCAGTACGTCCGCAGCAGTATAAACATACTTTCAGTATATAGATTTAGTAAAGTTTATTTATTTATTTATCTTTGTGCCCTTGAATTTTGTCCAGTTATAATATTAATAAAGACTTTAAAACTATAAGAAAGACAGCTACTTATGCAGGTTTCCGCTGAAAGATTGAAAAAAGTAAAAAGCATCTTAGTAACGCTACCAAAACCCGAATCCGATAAAAACCCGTACACAGAACTGGCCAAAAAATACAACTTAAAGATTGATTTCCGCTCATTTATTCATGTAGAAGGTGTGTCGGCAAGGGATTTCCGAAAAGAAAAAGTTGCTTTGGGCGATTTTTCTGCCGTAATTTTTGCCAGCCGTAACGCCGCGGATCACTTCTTCCGGATTTGCGATGAAATGCGTTTTGAAGTGCCTGCGGAGATGAAATATTTTTGCCTGTCGGAAACGATTGCTTTATATCTGCAAAAATATATTCAGTACCGGAAACGAAAAATATTTTTTGGCAAACAAACCGCAAGTGACCTTGCCGAAGTATTGAAAAAACACACCGGCGAAAAGTTTTTGTACCCGTGTTCTGATGTTGCCGCAGAAGAAACACAAAAGTTTTTGGCAGAAAACGGTTACAACTTTACACCCGCGGTTTTGTTCCGTACCGTAGTAAGTGACCTGTCTGACCTGGCAGAAGTTTTTTATGATATCATTGCGTTTTTCAGTCCTTCCAGCATTCAGTCACTTTATAAAAACTTTCCTGATTTTCAGCAAAACAACACGCGTATTGCAGCTTACGGTACAACTACGCATAAAGCAGCTTTAGAAAAAGGCCTGATTTTGGATATTCCGGCACCGGTTCCGGAAGCACCATCAATGACGATGGCCATCGAACAATACATTAAACAAGTCAATAAATAAGCCGATATTTTTTGCGGATGCTTCTTTTATCACCATTTTTTTGGAACATTTAAACTTACAGCCCTAATTTAGGCAGGTAAAAGAAGCATTGTTGTAAATAAACCTTTAAAAGCTGAAGCTCAGTGCTTCAATCTCCATTTTTCCGAAACATTAGGTTCCTGCTTGCCGTAAAGAAATCTGCAACAGAAATCACTTATATGCTGTAAAACAGGCGTTCAACGATCAATGCAAATATTTAATCGATTGTTTTGCATTGGTATCAATAGTTTAACTATTTTTATAACGATAAAATCTTTTCCTACGATCAATAAAATCGCATCTGCGGAAAATATATTATGCAAATAAGAGTTATTGCATTAATTTAACAGAGTGGACTATACTTTGGATTTGAATATGAAAAACATATACTTTGGCATATTATTCATGGCAGTTGTTGCTGTAAGCAGTTGCAAAACAAGCAGTAGCGACAGGGGAGAGGTGAGAGGTGTTTCGGGCAAAGTTTTTAAGCAGGAGCAGCCGTACGGGATGGTTTATATACCTGGCGGAAGCTTTTTGATGGGGCAAACAGATCAGGACGTTACTTTTGCGCAAACCGCTCAAAATAAACAGGTTACGATTGCACCGTTTTTTATGGACGAAACGGAAACCACCAATGCAAAGTACAAGCAATTTGTAAATACCGTACGCGATTCTATCGCTATAACGCAGTATTTGAATGATGATAAATACTACTTTAAACCGGGAGGCAAGAATGCAAAACCAGACCCAAGCGGTAAAAAATATATTAACTGGGATTATGTAAAAAGAAACCCTGTTTTTAGTGCAGGCGGGAAAGGTAAAGCAGGGGCTGCCGCAAGTGCCAACCAAGCCAAGTTGCAAGGCATGTATTATCAGGGCGATGACCGTATTTTTGATAAGAATGAGATTGATGTCCGCTTGTTAAAGTACAATTACGCCATTATTCCGTTACGCGAAGCTTCCAACAATCGTTTTGATAAAACCAAAAAACGCTCGGATATTATTTTCCGTGATACCGTTCCGGTATATCCGGATACTTTATGCTGGCTGAACGATTTTTCGTATGCCGCTAACGAACCAATGGTGGAAGGTTATTTTTCACACCCGTCTTATGCACAATATCCGGTTGTTGGGGTTACCTGGCGCCAAGTTCGTGCTTATACCATTTGGCGTTCCCGTTACAATGATGCTTACAAAGATTCAAGAGGAATGCCGCACCGCCAATTATACAGTTTACCTACAGAAGCAGAGTTTGAATACGCTGCCCGTGGTGGCCGGATAGGAAACGATTATCCCTGGGGCGGCCCTTATATCAAAAACTCTAAAGGTTGTTTGCTGGCAAACTTTAAACCAGGCCGTGGTGATTATGCCAGTGATGGCGGTGCTTACACTGTAAGTGTCCATTCTTATTTCCCGAATGATTACGGCTTATACAACATGGCCGGAAATGTTGCCGAGTGGACCGCTTCTGCATATGATGAATCTGCATCTACATTTGTGCATGATATGAGTCCGACTTTTACTTATGAAGCCAAAGCCAGCGATCCGGAAGTGCTGAAACGCAAGGTTGTGCGTGGCGGTTCCTGGAAAGATATTGGCTATTTTCTACAAAACTCTACACGCGGTTATGAATATCAGGACACGGCAAAATCTTATATTGGTTTCCGTTGCGTAACACATTTTTTAGGTAGAGATATTAAAGATAAACGCTCTAACTACTAATTGAACTATTATAATTAATTCTAAAAAAAAACAAACTACAAAAATTTTTATGGCTGTTAAGAAAAAATCAAAGTATGGCTTGGGAAGCATCATTTCTATTGGTGCAACGGTGGTTATTATAGGCTTGTTATTTAAAATACAGCACTGGCCTTATGCATCTTTATTTATTACATTAGGACTTGGGACTGAAGCAGTTTTGTTCTTTTTGATAGGTATTTTCCCTGAAGAAAACAACGATGTGGACTGGACGCGCGCTTATCCGGAATTGGCAGATGATTATAGCGGTGAAAGGCCAAAAGTTGCTGCTTCCAGGGCACCGCAACCGGTGGCAAACAGTTTTTCTAATACCGCTGCGTTAGATAAAATGCTGACGGATGCTAAAATTGGCCCGGAACTAATCAGTAGTTTGGGTGATGGATTAAGGACTTTTGGCGATAAGGTAAGTTCGATTGCTAAAGCTGGAGATGCCGGTGAAGCTACATTAGAACTGACAAATAAAGTTAAAGTTGCTTCTGCAAGTTATGATAAACTGAGCACTTCTTTTGAAAAGGCTTCTGCCAACTTATCTGAAATGGCGAATTCAAACATTGATTCTAAAGCATACCACGACCAGGTAAATAATTTGGCCAAGAATTTATCTGCCCTAAACGCAGTATATGAACTGGAATTGCAGGATTCAAGCGCACACCTGAAATCAATGAACAAGTTTTACCAGAATGTTTCTTTAACAATGCAAAACTTTAATGAATCTATGGATGATTCAAAAGCATTTAAAGATGAAGTTGGCCGCTTGGCCAAAAACCTGGCATCGTTAAATAACATTTATGGCAATATGTTGTCAGCCATGAATCAGCCCAAAGCAAACTAAGTCCGATTAATTTAAAATCAGCATAAAATAATAACAAATGGCTGGAGGTAAAGAAACCCCAAGACAGCGGATGATCGGTATTTTGTACCTGGTACTTTTAGGTTTAATTGCCCTGAACGTGCCGGACAGTTTACTCAACGCTTTCAAAAATATCAGTGATAGTTTAAATGCTTCTAAAAGTAATGTTCAGGCTGGCATCAACAATACTTACGAAGCATTTCAGCAAAAAATAAAAGAACAGCCGGAACGGGCTAGGCCAATTGAGGCTAAAGCTAAACAAGCCAGTTCCGTGGTCAGAGAATTGGATGAATATGTAGAAAGCCTGAAAAAGCAGTTAGTTGAAAAAACAGGTGGTTTTGATGAAACCCTTCAGGATTATAAAGGTAGGGATAACCTGGATGTGTCTTCTGACTTTATGATCAACAATAAAAATGCTTCTGTTTTGCGCAAAAAAATTGATGAAACACGTGATAAATTATTGAGTTTATTAGATGAAAAAGACAGGGCAAGCACTAAATTGGCTTTAGAGACCATTGATCCTCCGCAGAAAAAAGGTTATGCCAAAGAAACGTGGCAGGAAGCTTATTTTGGTGATGGTATCCCGATGGGCGCAGCAATGACATCTTTAAACAAAGTTCAGGCCGATGCAAAAAATGCTGAAAGTGAAGTTGTAAAAAAGATTTTAGGTAAAGTGGATCAGGCCGTTGTTAATCTGGATAAATTTGCAGCAGTTGCCGTAGCACCAAGTAGTTATGTAATTGCCGGTCAGCCTTATACTGCACAAGTATTTTTAACTGCTTCAGATTCTAAATCAAACCCAAATATTACGGTTGGTGGTTCAAAATTGCCAACTACTGATGGTAAAGGAACTTACTCTGTTGCTACAAGCGGAGAAGGTATGCATACCTGGATCGGAACCATTACCGTAAAACAAAATGACGGAACAACAAAAACTTACAGCACGCCGCCACAAACTTATCAGGTCGCACGGCCTTCAGCGGTAGTTTCGCCGGATAAAATGAATGTATTGTATGTGGGTGTCCCAAATCCGGTTTCCGTTTCTGCTCCCGGAATGGCTAAAGAAAAACTGCGTTTAAGCATCAGTGGCGGATCTATCAGCGGTTCTGCCGGAAAATATACAGCTACCGTTTCTTCACCCGGAACAATAGCAAGGGTTACCGTATCAGGAGAAACTTCACCCGGAAAAACTTCTGTTCTGGGTGTGCAGGAATTCAGGGTGAAAAGAATCCCTGATCCTAAAGCACAGTTTGCCGGAAAAACCAGCGGAACAACATCCGCAGGAAATATTAAAGCACAAGACAGGGTTTTTGCCAAACTGGAAAATTTTGATTTTGATGCTAAATTTAATGTTACCCGGTTTACGTTAACTGTTCTTAAACCTCGTCAGGATGCGATTGTATTATCCACTACAGGCAGTGATCTTTCCGGTGCAATGCGTTCTGCGTTAGCTTCAATTGCGCCGGGCGCACGTGTATTTTTTGATAATATTATTGCTGTTGGCCCGGATGGCACACAGCGCGGTTTGGATCCGATTGTATTGACTGCTAATTAAAATGCGATGAAAAAAAATCTGGTAATTTTAGTTTTATGTTTGATTTGTGCTTCGTCCTTTGCGCAAACACGCAAAAGAACGGCCACCCGCAGAACGGCTACGCGCAAAGCAGCACCAAAAGCCGTTGCTGCAAAATCTCAGGCTTTGGTTGATACTAGCAACATTAAACCGTTTGTACGTCCGCAGGATGGTTACTACAAACCGCAGGATGGTTACTACAAAAAAAGCAGTATCTTAAATGCTAAGGTTACGCCGTATCAATATTTGCGGGAATCTGACGTGGCTTTTGCAAAACGGGTTTGGCGTGAAATCGATGTTCGTGAACGGATGAACCAGTATTTGGCTTCTCCAAAAGCACGTTTAATTGATATTTTAATGGATGCGATCGCAAAAGGCGAGCTGAATGCTTATGATCCTTCCCCAAGCAAAGGCGACCCGAATGGTGATGAGTTTTCTGTTTTACTGAAACCCGGACAAGCAATGGCTAAAATGGCGGACAGTGTGTTGATTGATAGATTTGATAAAAACGGCGATAAAACCGGTTCAACTATGCAAGCCGGAGAGTTTAATCCGGATAGTGTTGTTAAATTCAGGATTAAAGAAGATTGGATTTTTGATAAACAACGTTCTGTTTTTGAACCGCGGATTATCGGTTTGGCACCGATGATTAGAGTAAAAGCTGGTGGTTTGAACTTGGATTATCAGCCTGCGTTTTGGATTTATTTTCCGGAAGCGCGGAATATTCTGGTTACAAAAGAAGCCGTAAACCGCCATAATGATGCAACCGGACTAAGTTTTGACGATATTTTTATGAAGCGGATTTTCTCCAGTTATATTGTAAAAGAATCTAACGATAAAGACGAACGGATTAAAGATTACGCGCAGGGAATTGATAAACTTTACGAATCTGAAAAAATCAAAAAAGCTCTGCTGAACTACGAACAGGATTTGTGGGTTTACTAAATTTTACCCTATAAAAGAAGCATCGCTCTGCAAGCTTAAACTTGCGGGGCTTTTTTTTGCATAAAATATTCTAAAATTGCTTTGGCCTGTTTAGTGTTCACTACTTCCATCAGCATATCTTCGCTGGCTTCACGTACTCTTTTTACCGACTTAAAATAAGTGAGCAGTTTTGCAGAAGTGGTTGTGCCGATGCCCGGAATATTGTCCAGCTCAGTAACTAAGGTGCTTTTATTACGTTTGGCACGATGTGCGGTTATGCCAAAACGGTGTGCCTCGTCCCGCAACTGCTGGATGATTTTTAACGTTTCCGATTTTTTATCGAGGTACATTGGATATTGATCACCGGGATAATACAACTCTTCCAAACGCTTTGCGATACCTATAATTGTTACTTTTTTATCAATATCCAACTTTTTTAACGCTTTTACCGAAGATGATAATTGCCCTTTGCCGCCATCAATAATAATCAGTTGCGGCAATTCCTGCTGCTCGTCCAGCATCCGGCGGTAACGGCGGAAAACGGCTTCTTCCATCGTGGCAAAATCATTCGGCCCTTCTACTGTTTTTACATTAAAAAAACGGTAATCTTTTTTAAAAGGCTTGGCATCCCGGAAAACCACAACCGCCGAAATCGGGAAAGAACCCTGAAAGTTGGAGTTATCAAAACACTCAATGTGGCGCGGCAACTGGTTCAAACGCAAATCCTTCATCATCTGCGTGAGCAAACGCTCAGTGCGCACTTCCGGGTTTAATTTTTCATACTGATCAATTTTTCCACGCTTAAAAAACTGTACATTTTTAATTGATAAATCCAGCAGTTTCTTCTTTTCACCCAGTTTCGGAACGGTAAATTTAATTTTAGAATCTTCGTCCACGTTCATTTCAAACGGAACAATAACTTCTTTGGATTGGCTGTTGTATCGTGTTCTAAACTCCGAAATGGCCAGGCTTAGCAGCTCTTCGTCCGTTTCTTCCAATTGTTTTTTCAGTTCGATGGTTTGCGTTTGCGTAATCACACCGTTCATCACTTTTAAAAAATTAACGAAAGCATATTTTTCTTCGGAAGCAATGCTGAAAACGTCCACATCCGTAATGGAAGAATTGACCACGGTGGATTTGCTTTGGTAATTGTCCAGCAAATCAAATTTTCGTTTTAATTTATGTGCCGCTTCAAAATCCAGGCTGATGGCTGCCTGCTCCATCTGCTCTTTCAACTGACGCACAACCGAACCGGTTTTGCCATTCAAAATATCTTTTATTTCTTCGATGTTTTGCTGATAATCCGGTTCTGACTGAAACTTCTGGCAAGGCCCTTTGCAATTACCCAGCTGATATTCCAAACAAACTTTAAACTTTCCGGCATCAATATTTTGCGGGGTTAAAGCCAAATTGCAAGTGCGCAAGGGATAAGTTTCACGAATCAGATCCAAAATGGTGTGCATCATGCTGATGGAAGCATACGGGCCGAGATATTTGGAGCCATCGCGGATGATTCTCCTCGTCCAGAAAATACGCGGGAAATTTTCATTTTTGATAACCAGCCAGGGATAAGTTTTATCGTCTTTAAGCAGTACATTATAGCGTGGCTGATGTTTTTTTATCAAACTGTTTTCCAGCAGCCAGGCATCAATTTCTGTATCAACGATGGTAAAAGTGATTTTCCTGATCTTGGAAACCAGCACTTTTGTTTTGCCATTTGTGCTTAAAACATCTTTGTTGAAGTAGGAACTGACCCTGTTTTTCAGGTCTTTTGCCTTACCAATATAGATGATTACGTTCTCATCATTCCAATATTGGTACACGCCTGGTTTGTGCGGAATATCTTTTAGTGCTTCTTTATAATCAAAATTACTCATGCCCTGCTATGCGCTTGCTTCTTTTATGCCGGTAAATTTATGCCGATAAAAACAGTACCGCTTAAAAGCCCAATTGTTTATCCACTTCGGTTTTTTGCTGCTGCTGCTGATTGTAGGCACCGCAATCCATTGTAATGCTGACACCATTTTTGGGCGGATCAAAATCAACATTTTTCTTGATGCCTAAACTTTGGTTGGCATAAACCTTCTTCATGTACAAAGCAAAAATCGGCAAAGCGGTATTGGCACCTTCGCCCAAATCTGTTGACCGGAAATGGATTTGCATATCTTCACAGCCCGTCCAAACGCCGGTAGCCAGCTGCGGTGTAATACCGATGAACCAGCCGTCGGAATTATTTTGCGTAGTGCCAGTTTTACCACCAATTGGGTTGGTCAAACCGTATTTGCTTCTTAAACGCCAGCCGGTTCCTTCCTGGATAACGCCTTTCAGCATGTAAGTCATCACGTAAGCCGTTTGTTCGTTCATGGCCACAACCACTCTTGGTTTTCGGTCGAAAAGAACATTGCCATTTTTATCTTCCACACGAAGCAAATACGTAGGTTCTGTCCAAGCTCCGTGATTGGCAAAAACAGAATAAGCGGCCGTCATATCAAAAACCGAAGCATCAAAAGTCCCCAAAACGATGGATGGATAAGGCTGCAGGTTCGGACTGTTCACGCCCATTTTTTTAATGAGGTTAACTACAGCAGTCGGCCCGACCACCTGCATCATGTTTGCAGCAATCCAGTTGTGGGAAATGGCCAAAGCTTTTCGCAGACTTAAAGAACTGTATATGTTATCTTTAGGCGGAGAGTAAGGCGTCCAGGCTTTGCCGTCCGTAACAATTGTGACCGGCTCCACCGGAACTTCCATGCAGGGCGACATGCCATTTTCAATTGCAACCGCATAGGTAAAAGGTTTTGCCGTAGAGCCAACCTGCCGTGTGCCCATTTTTACTTGATCGTATTTAAAGTGCTCAAAATTATCCCCGCCAACCCAGGCTTTGATGTAACCGGTTGTCGGATCCATAGACATGATGGCGTTGCGCAAGATCAGTTTGGTATAAACAATAGAATCAATCGGTTTCATCGTGGTATCGATCGTTCCGCGCCAGGTAAACAAATCCATTTTAGATGGCGTATTAAAATCAGAACGTATCTCTTCATCTGATTTTCCGTCCTGTTTCAGCATCCGGTAACGGTCTGAGCGGCGCATTCCCTGATCTAAAATATCTTTAAAATGATCAATTTCTTTCCACAAACTATGGCCTCTCCAATGGTTGTTAAACTGAACCTGCAGAGCCCGCATATACTCACGCTGTGCCTGCTCGGCATAATCCTGCATTTGGTAATTAATGGTAGTGTAAATTTTCAATCCGTCCCGATCCAGGTCATAAGGTGTACCATCAGCTTTGGTAATTGCCTGGTCGGCAAGCGTTTTTTGTACATCTTTTTTCAGCACCGCCCGGAAATAAGTGGCCAGGCCATCGTTGTTGTCAATTGGTTTAAAATTCAGGCCAAGCGGTTTTGCACCTTCTTCTGTCGCTTGGCCTTCGCTTAAAAAGTTCTCGTCGGCCATTCTTTTCAGCACAAAATTTCTTCGTTTTAATGCGTTTTCGGGATGATTGATGGGCGAGTAAATACCCGGGCCATTCACCATACCAACCAAAAGTGCAGCCTGACTGGGCGTTAATTGCGCCGGGGTAACATTAAAATAAGTTTTTGCTGCGGATTTGATGCCGAAAGTATTGTAAGCACCAAAATCCACGGTGTTCAGATACATCGTCAGGATTTCTTCCTTCGTATAATTTCGTTCGATCTTCACGGCTGTAATCCATTCCTGCATTTTTTGGATAATGCGTTTAAAAGGGTTATGCGCCCGTTCCGAAAACAAATTCAAAGCCAGTTGCTGCGTAATCGTACTTCCGCCTTGTTTTTTACCGATGAGGTTATAAAAAATAATGGAAAAAACCCGTCGGAAATCAATTCCCGAATGATCATAAAAACGGGTGTCTTCTGTGGCAATCAGCGCGTGGACAACATTTGGCGATAACTCGTTGTAGTTTACGTTTGACCGGTTTTGCACATAATAAGTGCCCAATTGCTGTTTATCTTCCGACCAAATTTCACTTGCCAGGTTACTTTTAGGGTTTTCCAGATCACGGAACGAAGGCAGTTTCCCAAAAAACTGGAAAGCAACAGCCGCAAAAAGCAGCACAAAAAAGAAAAAAACTCCGGCAATCAACTTCCAGAAAGTGATATTGTAGCGGCGAAAGTTCGGCTCAGTAGCTTTGTTTTTAGGTGATAAATAGGGTTTGTCAGGTTCTTTATAACGCATCAGAGATAATTAGCTTGATAAAATTCAAAATAGCTGTCCAGCAATTTTGAATCGGCTAATTTATCCAGATTTTTCCGGCTGATAATAAAGAAATTATATTTCTCTGCGGGCACCTTCATAATCTCCGGCAAAAGCGGTACAATGCGGCGCGCATAATTTTTCACTTCGGCAACCGTATAAAAACGGCCGGTGTAAATCAGGCTGTTCTGGCCTACTTCTTTTAGCTGATGTTTTAACGGAACATCCGGATAATTGGCGCGGTTAAACTGCCCGATACCAAAGCGCGAAGGTGCCAGATTGTTAAAGCCTTTTATGTTGATGACAAAGTACAGTTCGGTACTGTCTGCCGTGGTAAAAATGCCCGATGCTGTTTTTATCGTACTTTTTTTGGTGTTCTGCGGAAGCGAAATTGTTGGTTGATTATTTAAGGTTGCCGCTGCCGAAACTGTATTTTTTTGCTGTGCTGATAGGACTGGCGGTGCAACAGGTTGAACCGGGTTTGGTGCCGGATTTGTAGCAACAGCAGCCGGGTGCATAAACCGTTCCTGCGAAAACGGGATGTCATTCGGATCGCTGTCGATCAATGCAAAAGGCCGCGCTGCAATCACTTCACGGTTGGCCGCGATAAAAAGTAAGTGCTGCTTCACCAAAGGCGTAACCAAACGGTCATCCGGATATTGTGCGGTTATTTGCTGCAATTCCTGCTCAAAAGGAGCTAATTTTTGCTGATGGCCCAGCGCAATCGTTTTTAAATAAGCTAATTGCGCGCCTTGCCTGCTTTGCGGATTGGTTTTTAAGGCCGAATCCGTGCGCGTGATTACCTGATCGTATTGCCGCTTGCGGTAAAAATCGTAAACCGAATTATAAAAAGTATTTTGCTGCGCCTCGTCCGAAAGCATTTTCTTGCCATACTCCGGATCCAGGATAATTTTGGCATACTGCGTTTGCGGATAGTTTTTCAGCAACAGATCGCGGTATTTTTCGGTCATCGTCTGGTTGTGCTCATCCGAATACAATCGATATAAACTGTAATAAATTATGGGCAAATTGTTGTTTTCCGGGAAACGTCTCAGCAAATATTCATACGTGTTGATGGATTCAGAGTTATCGGCCAAAATATCTCTGTAAAAACCTGCGATATCCGCGTAAGCATTAAAAATGATCTGGTTGGATTGCTGCAACAGTGCCGGCGTTGTTGGGATGCTGTTGACCAATTGCTGCTTAAAACTTGCTGCCCCTGGCGTAGCCAAAAGCGGGGCTTGGACGGCCTGCACCACATCCGGATCAGAAACGCTGTTGGGGTTATGGTTGACAGTTGCCACCGTACGTGCACTGATGCGCCAGTTATCTTCCAGCCGGCGTTTGCCCCAAACCGATAAAAAACCGGCCAAACCCTGGTTCACGGCTTCGGGGTTATAAAAATAAAACGCATTGGAACTTCTGCTGGACGAGTTGATTACGTTACCATTGTTAAGGGTTGGATCAATCCTGACCGGTGCATTTTCCTGTTGGATCACCTGCTGATCAACCAACAAATTTATCCGCGCAGCCCGTTCGGCTTCAGGCAGTTTAGCCAGCACTTGCAGCGTATCCTGTTGGGCAATAACTTGAAAACGGCTTGCCAGCAATTGCAAATTGTTGGCTTTTTTCAGGATTTGCTGATAACCGGGATAGGATGGAGACAAATTTAGCAGCGTGCTGTCGTAATATTTTTTGGCCTGAATGTAATCGGTTTTATACTTAAAGTTGATGTCGGCCAGGCGCAAGTACGATAAACCTTTCTGCTTTTGATTACGCGTACTGTTTTTAACTGATAATTTATAGTTTGCAATTGCCGGATCAATTTTTTTTGCAGCCAAGGCCGTTTCGCCCAACTGAAAGTAAATCTGATCAATAAAATCAGCGTTTTTATCATCTTTCAGCAACGTGCGTAAACGCGTCATACGATCGGTTGGCTGGCCGTCCTGCTTTTCTTCAATACGTAAACTGTTCAGCGTGGCATTAAAAGCCAGCTCAAAAGAAGCATTGCTATGGATAACTTTGGAGTAAGATTTGTAAGCATCAGCCGGTTTTTTATTGGCTTCCTGCAACTGCGCCAAAATAAAATTCCAGCGGATGCGCCTGAACTTATCGCTTGCCAGATCAACTGCCTGTACGGCCAGCTTTTCGGCCAGCTCATAGTTTCCCTGGTTAATGTTGTATTGCAAGTCAGCACCGGTAATTTCCTCCGCAGAAGCCTTTTTTGCATCAAACAAAAGCCGGGCGGTATCCAAAACAGTTTCAGCTTTTTCGGGCTGGTTCAGTTTCATCAGCGAGCGTGCTTTCCAGGCCAAAGCAGTTCTGCCCAACTCTTTATTTTCGGGGAAGGAATGCACTACGTAATTAAAAAACTCCGCGGCATCAAAATAATTACTGTTGAGATAATTGATCTGGCCAAGCAAAAAATAGGCATCGCCAATGTAATGGCTCTGTTCTTTAAAATTGATAATCGTATTTGCGCGTGTGGTTACCGCTTCCAGATATTTGCTTGGAGCTGCGGTTTTGGCAATCGTATCCTGGTAAACACTTAATATTTCAGAAAAATCATCGGTATAAACCTGCGCCATCAACTCCTGTTTTTGCAGGACAACCTGCCGCGCATTAAATAAAATATTGTAATGTGCCGTCAGGTTTTGCATGCTACGGTTAAAGCGGCTTTCTTTTTCTAAAGAGCAGCCGCTGATGACCGGCAAAAAAAACACCGATAAAAACAGTATGCAGTTAAATTTGGAACGGATCAAGCAGGTTATGTTTTAATTTTTTGGGTTGAAGTATTTTCCGGACAAGTAAGTAAATGCTATACTACTAAAATCATTTTGGTTATTTAATTTTGGAACCGTAAAAACAGTTGACAAAATCAAATTTGAATGAATAATTACGTTAAATACAGTGGTTTGGGCATCCAGATGATCGTAATAATTGGCCTGTTTACATTTACCGGTTACAAAACGGATCAGTATTTACACCACCAGGTGCAATGGGTAACGGCAATTTTATCGCTTGCCGGCGTATTTGTTTCATTGTATATTGTTTTCAAATCATTTAAAAGTTGAAGCTTAAACAGTTTGCTTTTATGTTTATTATTTTTATGCTGATTACGGCATGTGCACCTGCGCTGTTACAACTATTTAACCCCGGCTTTATAATTTCGGGCTTCTGGAAGTTGTTTGTGTTGTTTAGTTTGCTCACGCTGCTTATTTGTGTTTCGTGTATTTTAGGCAATCAGAAAAGTAACATGGCAGGCACCCGGATATTTTTAGTGGCAACAGTTGTAAAACTCCTGATGTGCTTGTTTTTTGTGGTAATTTATACCCGGAACAATCGGGTAAGCCCGGTGCATTTTTTAAGCTGCTTTTTTTATCTTTATATATTAAATACCGTATTTGAAATTAGCATATTATTGCGTAATTTGCGCCTCCAAAACCAAAAGTAAAAAACGTGCATTTGATAGATTTTAACCGCATTTTCAAAATAAAACGTACTACACAAATTGCAATTTTAAGCATCTTTTTCGTTTTAACGGCTTGTAAAACTTTTGCTATATCACTTTCTTCCCCCACAGAAACAGCAAACAAAACAACCGAATCCTACGATCCCAGCATTTCTATTTTAGAGCATATTGCCGATTCTCATTACTGGCATATTTGGGGCGATAAGATGATCCCGCTGCCCATAATATTATATACAGACCACGGTTTTGAAACATTTTCTTCTTCTAAGTTTGGGCATGGCGAAGGCACTTACGCCGGTAAATACCATACTTATAAATTATTTAACGATAAAGTAAAAGTAGTGGATCAATCCGGTGAAATTGATGAAAAATCAAATAAAAAAGTATTTGATTTTTCAATCACCAAAAATGTTATAGCCCTATGGGTAGCCATACTTCTTTTACTGGTTATTTTTATCAGTGTTGCCGGAGCTTACAAAAAACGGGTCAACAAAGCACCAAAAGGTTTACAATCTTTTTTAGAACCGATTATTGTTTTTGTGCGTGATGACATCGCAAAACCCAATATTGGCTACAGGTATCAGCGGTATATGCCGTTTCTGTTAACGGTGTTCTTTTTTATCCTTATTAATAACCTTATCGGATTGATCCCTTTTTTCCCGGGTGGGTCTAACGTAACCGGTAATATTGCGGTTACCTTTGTGCTTGCGGTTATTACCATGATCGTAGTGAATGTAAACGGCAATAAATATTATTGGAAACATATTTTTGCACCTGACGTACCTGTTTGGCTATACCCGATTATGTGGCCGGTAGAACTGGTTGGGATTATATCCAGGCCATTTGCTTTAATGATCCGCTTATTTGCCAATATTACTGCCGGGCATATTATTGTGCTCAGTTTAATATCGCTGATTTTTGTTTTTAAATCAATTGCAATTGCACCTGTTTCTGTTGCATTCGTGGTTTTTATGGATGTGCTGGAACTGTTGGTGGCATTGCTTCAGGCTTTTATTTTTACATTGCTTACTGCATTATTTATAGGTACAGCTACAGAAGAACATCACCATTAAGTACAAACAACTAATATATTATATTTAACTTTTAATTTTTTAACAATGATGACTGGAAGTATTGCTGCAATTGGTGCAGGTTTAGCTGTTATCGGTGCAGGTATTGGCATCGGACAAGTAGGTGGCAAAGCTATGGAAGGTATTGCCCGCCAGCCTGAAGCTTCAGGAAAAATCCAAACTGCCATGATTATTGCAGCTGCCTTGATTGAAGGTGCTGCTTTGTTCGGTGTGGTAGTGGCTTTCTTGGGTAACAATCCTAAGTAAGCAATCCGTTAAAGCTGATTAGTTGCGATTGGCAGCTAATCAGCTTTAAAATTAATTGGTTAATTTTAAATAGATATGGAATTAGTAACCCCCGAAATAGGTTTAGTATTCTGGACCACGTTGTCTTTTTTAATACTGTTTTTGGTACTGGCCAAATTTGCCTGGAAACCAATTATGGGTGCAATTGATGAAAGAGAACGCTCGATAGAAGATTCGCTTTTGAAAGCTGAAGCAGCTAAAGAAGAACTTTCCCGTTTGACTAATGAAAACGAGGAATTGTTGAAAAAAGCGCGTGCAGAACGCGATTTGATATTAAAGGAAGCCAAACAGGTAAAAGATCAGATCATTACCGAAGCAAAAGACAATGCCATTACTGAAGGCAATAAGTTGATTGAGAAAGCCAAAATTGAAATCAATACACAAAAAGCGATTGCTATGGCTGATGTAAAAAATCAGATTGCTACCCTTTCAGTTGATATTGCAGAAAAAATACTGCGCAGGCAGTTTGAAGATAAACAAAAACAAGAAGCATTGGTAACCGATCTATTAAAAGAAGTACAGCTAAACTGATCCAACCCCAAATATATTACAAATAATGTCTGAATATAAAGTAGCTACCCGGTACGCCAAATCTTTGATTGATCTTGCCACAGAGCAAAATCAACTGGAAGCGGTTAAGACAGATATGGTTTTGTTTGTGGAGACCGTACGGTTAAGCGGTACGCTAAATGCTGTTTTGCGCAACCCGATTGTTTCCCCATCAAAAAAAGCAAGTATCCTGACTGCTCTTTTCGGCGATAAAGTGCAGCCTGCTACTTTAGGTTTCTTCAAAATTATGATTGCTAAAATGCGTTCTGAAATTTTATTTGACACTGCAAAAGAATTTATAGAACAGTATAATTTGAAGCAGCATATTGTAAAAGCATCTGTGGTTTCGGCAGTGCCATTATCAGAAAGTAACCGGGCGGAAGTAGTTGCAATTATTAAAAAAGCAACAGATGGCAATGCTATTTTAGAAGAAAAAATTGATCCGAAACTGATAGGCGGTTTTATTTTAACCGTTGGCGACCGTCAGTTTGATACCAGTATTGCCAACACGTTAAACAAGTTGAAAAAGGATTTCGGTCAAAAAACGGCTGCCGAACTGGTTTAAAGCAATTGATTTTGTTAGTATAAATCAAAAATATAGTGTAAAAGAAGCATTTAAAAATCTGCTTCTGTAAAAAGGACTAATTACAAAAAAGTTAAAATAAATTAAAATGGTAGATGTAAGACCAGACGAAATTTCGGCTATCCTGCGCCAGCAGCTGGCTGGTTTTAAGTCAGAATCCGAATTAGAAGAAGTTGGTACCGTATTGCAGATTGGCGACGGTATTGCCCGGGTTTACGGCTTAACCCAAGTACAATCCGGCGAACTGGTTGAATTTGAAAACGGATTACAAGGTATCGTATTAAACTTGGAAGAAGACAATGTGGGCGTGGTTTTACTGGGTGCTTATGATGAAGTAAAAGAAGGTGACACTGTTCGCCGGACGAAAAAAATTGCTTCCATTAAAGTAGGCGAAGGTATGCTGGGCCGCGTGGTAAACACATTGGGTTTTCCGGTTGATGGGAAAGGCCCGATTGCCGGTGCTACGTATGAAATGCCAATTGAGCGCAAAGCACCGGGCGTAATTTATCGTCAGCCGGTGAATGAACCGTTGCAAACAGGTATCAAAGCAATTGATGCAATGATCCCGATTGGCCGTGGCCAGCGCGAATTGGTTATTGGTGACAGGCAAACCGGTAAAACTGCGGTTTGTATTGATACGATCATCAACCAAAAAGAATTTTATGATGCCGGAAAACCGGTTTATTGTATATATGTAGCTTGCGGTCAGAAGAATTCTACCGTGGCCAATATTGTGCGTGTTTTGGAAGAAAACGGTGCAATGCCATACAGTATTGTAGTTGCGGCTTCGGCAGCAGATCCGGCTCCGATGCAGTTTTTTGCGCCATTTGCAGGTGCTGCGATCGGTGAGTTTTTCCGTGATACCGGTCGTCCGGCATTAATTGTTTATGATGATCTGTCAAAGCAGGCTGTGGCTTACCGCGAGGTTTCTTTGTTGTTGCGTCGTCCGCCGGGCCGTGAAGCTTATCCTGGAGATGTATTTTATCTGCACAGCCGTTTATTAGAGCGTGCGGCAAAAATCAATGCAAATGATGCTATTGCACAGGGGATGAATGATTTGCCGGAATCGATCAGAAGTATTGTTAAAGGCGGCGGTTCTTTAACAGCTTTGCCTATCATCGAAACACAGGCCGGAGACGTTTCCGCCTATATCCCAACCAACGTGATTTCTATTACTGATGGGCAGATTTTTCTGGAATCCAATCTGTTTAACGCAGGCGTCCGTCCGGCAATCAACGTTGGTATTTCAGTGTCCCGGGTGGGTGGAAATGCGCAAATTAAATCCATGAAAAAAGTGGCCGGTACTTTAAAGCTGGATCAGGCACAATACCGCGAACTGGAAGCATTTTCCAAGTTCGGCTCCGATCTGGACGCATCTACCAAAAACGTTTTGGATAAAGGCTCACGCAACGTAGAAATATTAAAGCAAGCTCAGTTTTCTCCGGTTCCGGTAGAGAAACAAGTTGCAATTATCTATCTCGGTACAAAAAACCTGATGCGTAACGTGCCGGTAAACAGAGTAAGAGAATTTGAAGCAGAGTTTACCACGCAGTTAGAATTACGCCATCCGGAAACGTTAGCGGCTTTAAAAGCCGGAAAACTGGATGAGGCAACAAGCGTTTTAGAAACTGTGGCCAAAGAATTATCAGCAAACTATAATTAAAAAGTAGCAAGTATCAAGTTATAAATATTTATTGCTTGATACTTTGTGATAAATACTTGATACTCCCTTCAAAATGGCCAATTTAAAAGAAGTAAGAAACAGGATCACGTCAGTATCTTCAACACAGCAGATCACCAAAGCCATGAAAATGGTTTCGGCCGCCAAGTTGAAGCGTGCAACGAATGCTATCGTTCAAATGCGCCCGTATGCAGATAAATTGAACGAAATACTGGCCAACTTGTCTGCAAGCCTGGAAGATGCAGCTTCGCCATATATGCAAATCCGTGAACCTGTCCGGGTGTTGATCATCGCCGTAACTTCCAATCGCGGTTTGGCCGGTGCTTTCAATACAAACGTGATCAAAGCAGCCAATAACCTGATTGCCGAACGCTATACAGCGCAATTACGGGCCAACAACGTTTCTGTTGTGGCTATCGGCAGGAAAGCACAGGAATATTACGAACGCCGGAAGTATAAAGTGATTGGCAACAACAATGAATTGTTCAGCGATTTGAACTTTGAAAACACTTCTGCCATTACCGAAGCGGTAATGCAGGGTTTTGTAAATGGTGATTATGACCGGGTTGAACTGGTTTACAATCATTTTCGGAATGCTGCCGTGCAATATATCAAAACCGAGCAGTTGCTGCCCGTTGCCCAGCCGGACAAAAAACAAGCGGTAAAAATAGTACAGGTGGATTACATTTTAGAACCTTCGCAGGAAGCTATTGTAAATGAACTGATCCCGAAAAACATCAAAGTACAATTGTACAAAGCCGTTCTGGATTCTCACGCTTCCGAACATGGCGCGCGGATGACGGCGATGGACAAAGCCACCGAAAACGCCGGCGATTTGTTAAAAGCCTTAAAACTTTCCTACAATCAGGCACGCCAGGCAGCAATCACAACAGAATTGACCGAAATTGTAAGCGGTGCCGCAGCTTTAAACGGATAAAATCAGCATTTCAAAAATATCAAAACCTGGCAACTGGCCGGGTTTTTTTGTGGATGCTTCTTTTACAAGGTGTTTTTAGGTGAAGATTTTTTGAGACAATTTAAAGGCCTGTTTAAATTTGTATTAAAAAATTTATAATGCTTCTTTTATACTATAAATTTTGGATTTGATTTTTATACCGATAAAAGAAGCATGGTTTTTTTCGGTTTTTTGTATGATAAAAGAAGCATTGAAAAAAAAACGAACAAAATCTAAACAGGCTCTAACGAAAAAAGGAATTTAACTTTTCGCTTTCGGCAAACATTCTTATTTTTGAATGCCAATCAGGCCATATCAACATGAACAAATCAACAACCGCAAACGATTCCAAAAATTATATAATCCTGACCATTGCCATCCTGATCGGTTTGTTTGGCGTATATTTTCGTTTTTTTGGTGATAGTTATTTCTACAGTTTGGTTTCCAACATTTTTTTTATAACTGCGATCGTTATTGCTTTGCGCAGCGTTTTCACCATCTTGAAGTGATACTGTTTTTACAGCATAAATTTTGCTTTATTTAGGGTGATAATGCGATTGGGCCAAAACATTCTGCGCATTATGCCCGGCCATTAATTGTTGTAAAGTAACTTTCGGGTTTTTGTCCATATACTGTTTTACAATCTGCCAGCCCATCCAAACGCCTAACTTCGGTGCCGAATTGTTATGATCGCCCAAACCCGGCGTAAACGGAGCTTCCGTTAAATACTTCTGTATCTTTTGATAATCCGTTTCATAAATCAGGTTGTCCTCCAAAAAATAACCCCAAATATTTGCTTCGTTGTTTTTGCACCATTGCAATTGCGCGCTGGTATAACCGATTTTGGTCGAATCGGCCACATCCGGCTCCGTTTGGTCCATAAAATACATAATCTTTCCGTTATAAATCATCCTGGACAATAAAGATTGATTGTCCTGATCCTGCTCCGGGAACATTTCTTCCCGCGCCAAACCTTCCACTACGCGCGGAATCATGTTGTCAGGCGTAAACCGGCGCGAAATATAATGCGGAAATTCTTCGGTCAAAGCCGGATAAAACCTGGAATGTTCGCCCAAAAACATATCCAGCCCAATGGCAAAATAATGGTTGCCAATAGAAGTTTGCGCCTGAAAACCAGAGAAATAAGCATAAACATGCGGCAAATTTTTCTGCGGATAAAAATATCTGATGTGTTTAAAAGCGTCCGTTAATTCGGCTTCCTGTTTATCAAGGTTTGGGTAGATGGAATCCACTTCATGCTTCAAATCTATGTAAGATTGTGCCGCAAAAACACGGCGTAAATTAGCAAAATAAGCCGTGTCCTTTATCGAACCGGCACTCAAAATGCGTTCTATAAAATCAGCATAAAACGGACCGTAACGCTGCTGCAATTGTGCGGCTTTCTGTAGATAATTGCCCTGCCTGAACCCATCAAAATCATGGTCAAAACGTTCAATTTTTACGCTGAGGTCAATGCCGCTCACATCAATTTTATCTTTTCTTTTACAGGAAGAGAGCAAAACACAAATCAGAAAAAATAGATAGCTTTGTTTTTTCAGGATTTGAAAAATAGTTCGGTTCATAGCCAGCGAAAATAGAATTTTTAGCTGTATAACGGTTTACCCGCCGTTACAGATACACTTTTTTACCTTATGAAAATTGCTTTAGCACAGCTGAATTACCACATCGGTAATTTTGAGGCCAATACCCAAAAAATAATTTCTGCCATAAAAGAAGCACAGCAAAACGGGGCCGACCTGGTGGTTTTTGCAGAATTGTGCATCAGCGGCTATCCGGCACGTGATTTTTTGGAGTTTGAAGAATTTATTGCTTTATGCGAAAACTCGGTCAAACAAATTGCAGCAGCTTGCCGGGATATTGCCTGCATTATTGGTTTGCCAACCGTCAATTCTTCCCCAAAAGGAAAAGATTTGTATAATTCGGCTTACTTTATCGAAAATGGTGTGGTAAAAACAGTAGTCCGCAAAGCGTTGCTGCCTAATTATGATGTGTTTGATGAGTACCGTTATTTTGAACCGGCAGATCAGTTTACCTGTATCGAATACAAAGGCCAGAAAATTGCGCTGACCATTTGCGAGGATTTGTGGAACAATATTGATAATCCGATTTATAAAACGTTCCCGATGGATGTGCTGATCCTGCAAAAACCGGATTTGATGATCAATATCGCCGCGTCGCCTTTTGCCGTTAACCACGATCAGGAACGGATGCAGGTTTTAAGTTACAACGCTAAAAAGTACGCTTTGCCGCTGCTGTACGTTAATCACGTTGGCGCGCAAACCGAACTGATTTTTGACGGAGGATCAATGGTTTATGATGCCAACGGACAATTATTTGATGAACTGGCTTATTTTGAAGAGCAAATTGCCTACTACAACATCGAAAAAACAGGTGTAAAAGAAGCATCCGTCCGGGCAGAAAAACCATTGACGCCAAATGTTTCGCGCATGAGTAAAATCGAACAAATCCATCAGGCTTTGATTTTGGGCATTCGGGATTATTTTAAAAAATCGGGTTTCAACAAAGCTACTTTAGGGCTTTCCGGCGGGATTGATTCGGCTTTGGTTTGCGTGCTGGCTTGCGAATCTTTGGGGCCGGAAAATGTGATGGCGGTTTTATTGCCTTCCGCTTTTTCTTCGGATCACTCTATAAAAGATGCGGAAGATTTAGTGAAAAACCTCGGTTGTATGAGCCAGACTATCGCCATCAAAAACATTACACAAAGTTTTGAAACCGCTTTAGAGCCTCAATTTGCCGGTTTGCCATTTAATATTGCGGAAGAAAATATCCAGTCGCGCAGCCGTGCAGTAATTTTAATGGCGATGTGCAATAAATTCGGTTATATTTTGCTCAATACATCCAATAAAAGCGAAGCCGCGGTTGGTTATGGCACACTTTACGGCGATATGTGCGGCGGCATTTCGGTTTTGGGCGATGTTTACAAAACGCAGGTTTATGAGCTGTCCAATCACATTAACCGGAACGGCGAAATTATCCCGCAAAATTCCATCACCAAACCGCCGTCCGCAGAACTTCGCCCCGGACAAAAAGATTCTGATTCGCTGCCGGATTACGATATTTTAGACCGGATTTTGAAAGAATATATCGAAAACAGAAAATCATCCGCAGCAATTATTGCTGATGGTTTTAAGGAAGACGTGGTGCGCAAAGTGCTTCGTTTGGTCAACATTTCCGAGCATAAACGGTATCAAACGCCACCAATTTTGCGCGTTTCGGCCAAAGCTTTTGGTATGGGCAGAAGAATGCCGATCGTTGGAAAGTATTTATCCTGAACAGATTGTAAGCCTGTCGGTATGATTGAAGTTTTTTAACTTTAGCTGTTTCGCAGTACTTAAATGCTTCTTTTATCGCCTAAAATCTGGTGGATCTTTACAAGTTTTTTATTGGCAATAATCACAAAAGCAAAATTTACTGGCATAAAAGAAGCATCTAAATTTGCCCGGAAAGAATTTTAAATAAAGATTGCCTTACACAAACTTCGTCAACTCCACAATCACGCCGGTGTGATAACCTTCGTGATAAAGCAAAAAGTTAATGGCATCGTCCACATTGGTTAGCGTAATGCCATAACGAACGGTAATTTCCTCATAATCGGTAAAAAAGTTTTTTTTATAATCGGTTTCTAATTCCTCAACGGTAGAAATTAATAAGCTTTTTAATGTCTCAATTTCTGCAGCATCAATAGAGCCTTCGGGTTTGGTGCCGGGGATAAACGGCGTAATATATTGATCCTGCATTACAGGCTGCAAGCCCGAGCGTACATAACAAATACGTTGCTGCGTGGCCGTAAGATGTGCCAGGTTCCAGATAATATTGTTGCTGAAACCATCAGGGATTTTGTTGAGTTGCTCCACGCTGAGATCGGCAATTAGGTTTAACAAATATTTCCGGACGTTTTTGATATTTTCAATTTGCTGGGTCATTTTCTTGATTTTTTTGGTGAATTTAATCTCCAAAACTAAACTAAAAAACAGCTTTATGATTAATGGAAATATTTCTTTTAGTTACGCTGTCTTTCAAAACTTCCACCGGGCTGATGTTTCCTTTACCATCAAAATAATTGGCATACAAACCTTCTTGCTCCTGCACAAAAACAGAATATTTCCCAACCGGTAATTTCAGCTCAAAATAGCCTTTGGCGTTGCTGCGGGTTTTGGCCGCCAATGCTGTTTTTATGCCGGTAAAAACAGTACCGTCAGTTTTAGTTTCATTAATGTTGGTAAGCTGATAAACCAAAACTTCGCGCGCAACCGGCTGCCCGACGGAAAGTTTGCGGCCCGGCGCAGGCATTTGGTTGCCTTGCTGCAGCAAAATAGTTCCGCAAATCCCTTGTTTTAGCTTTTGATCAGGATTTGGGTTGATGGCCGTCATCAGCATAAATATAAACCATAGCAAGATTTTCATCGTATCAAAATATGTATCTTAAACGCTTGAAGTTACGATAAGTCTTTCGGCTTTGAGCAAATAAAACCCGCGCAATATGATTAAAAATTTTACCCGACTTATACTGTTTTTATCGCTTATAAAATCGTCTGCTGTTTTTAGTCAGCAAATTTTGGAAGCCAAACGGCAGGAGCTGATCAGCTTTTCCAATCAGCTTAAAACAGATTTTCAATCTAACCGGACCAAAGCTTTCGCGCTGGCCAAACAATATAACTGGCCGGTTTTCCGGGTTGAAAAAGATGGGAAAATTATCTCTCTGCAAGGCACGGACGCGCTTGGTTTCCCAATTTACCTCCAAACAGAAAACAACATTATTGCGGCGGCAACCACGCAAACCACGGCTTTGTACAACGGCGGTTCTTTAGGGTTGAATTTATCCGGATCGGGCACCACTTTAGCCGGAAAATTAGGTATTTGGGACGGCGGGAAAATCTACCCGAACCATCAGGAATTTGCCGGTAAAAAGGTTATTATGCTGGATGCTGATACGATCATCAGCGATCATGCCACACATGTGGCCGGGACGATGATTGCCAAAGGTGTATATGCACCGGCACGCGGAATGTCTTTCGGAGCCAGCGGTTTGATTGCTTATAATTTTGATAACGATGCTTCAGAAATGGCTGCCAATGCGGCTTCGCTGCTGGTTTCTAACCATTCTTACGGCATTGTTTGCGGCTGGAGTTACAACACCAGCGTTTTGCCCAACCGCTGGGAATGGTATGGTTTGCCGGGTGATACCGAGGATTATAAGTTTGGTTATTACAGTAGTTACGCACAGAATTTTGACCAGATTGCCTACAATGCGCCGTATTATTTGATGGTTGTGGCTGCCGGCAACAATCGCGGCGAAACCGGCCCGGCCGTTGGCGAAACTTATTATGGCTATCAAAGCAGGACCGATCATACGTTTGTAAATAAAGGTGCACGTCCGGCCGCCATCAGCAGTAATGATGGTTATGAAGTGCTGGAAGCACCGGCATTAGCCAAAAATGTGCTGGCAGTTGGCGCGGTAAATCCTTTGCCTTTCGGGCCTGTGGTTGTTTCGGATGTAGCGGTTGCGTATTTCAGCAGTATTGGCCCGACAGATGACGGCCGCATCAAACCTGATATTTGCGGTGATGGTGTAAACGTGATTTCGGCAGGGACAGCTGCTGCGGATGCTTATGTAGCGATGTCGGGCACCAGTATGGCCACACCGAACGTAAGCGGATCGGTTTTTTTATTGCAGGAATATTTCGCCCAAAAAAATGGCGGCACTTTTATGCGGGCCGCCACTTTAAAAGGCTTGGTGTGCCATACTGCTTTTGATGCCGGAAACAGTGGTCCGGATTATGCTTATGGCTGGGGTTTGCTTAATGCGGCCAAAGCGGCACAGGCCATTACGGAAAACGGCACGAAAAGTATGATCAGTGAAAATAGTTTGGCACAGGGGCAAACACAAACTTTAAACGTAGTTGCTTCGGGCAGCGGGCCGTTGGTGGCTACCATTTCCTGGACAGACCCGGCAGGTACACCAGGTACGGTTGGCGTGGTAGATGACCCGACCATCAAATTAGTAAACGATCTGGATGTGCGCGTGAGCCAGGGCAATACTGTTTTTAGGCCCTATATTTTGGATCCGGCCAACCCGGCCGCGGCCGCCACAACCGGCGATAACATCCGCGATAATATAGAGCAGGTTTATATTGCCAACGCCGTGCCGGGCAAAAGTTATACCATCAGCATAAACCACAAAGGAACGCTGAAAAATGGCCCGCAGGCTTATTCGCTGATTGTAACGGGCGTTGGCGGCCAAACTTATTGTTCTTCTGCGGCGGCTTCTGCGGCGGCTTCTAAAATTACGGGTGTGCAACTTTCCAACGTTAATTATACGGCTGCTTCGGGCTGCGCTTCTTATACGGACAACACCAACCTGACTGCCATTTTAGAGCAGGGTGCAACTTATCCCATAACCATCAGTTTAGGTTCCTGCGGAGGGAATTTTAATAAAATGGCCAAGGTTTTTATCGATTACAACAGCGATGGTGATTTTGATGATACCGGGGAACTGGTTGCAACTTCCACCATAATCAACGGCAATGCTTCTTTTAGCACTACTTTTTTGGTGCCGACAACCATCACCCCAAACACTTACAGTTTGATGCGGGTGGTTACCACAGAAACTTCCGACCCTGCAACCGTAACTGCTTGCGGAACTTATGCTAAAGGCGAAACGCAGGATTACCGGGTTAATTTTGTAAAAAGTACGAAAGATGCCGGTATCACCAGGATCATCAACCCGGCAACTACCGGAAATTGCAGTAAAAACAATCAGCAAATTACGGTTCGGCTGCATAATTATGGCAGCGCGGTCATCAGTAATGTGCCGGTTTCGGTAACCATTACCAGCGCATCAGGCACAACCACAACTTTAAATGAGGTTTATGCAGATGCCATTTTGCCCGGCCAGGAACAGGATTTTACGCTGAACACCACTATTAACACATCGGCCGGAAGCCAATATCAGATTACGGCCAGCACTAATTTAACCGGCGATACGCAAAGCAGCAACAACCAGACTTCGGCAACAGTCACCATCAATCCAGCACCGGTTTTGAGTGCTTTGCAAGTGGTAAATTGCATAAATACCAATTCTTATCTGCTCACGGGCACTGGTGACGGAACTGTTTTTTGGTACGCAAATGCTGCAGATGCTTTGCCTTTTGCTGCCGGAACTTCCGTAAACACCACACAATTGTCCACAAACAATAATTTTTACGCAGGATTAAATGATTTGACGGCCAGAGTTGGGCCGATAACCAAAAATGTTTTTTCTGCCGGAGGATACAACCAGTTTACGCCAGGTATGATTGTAAACACAACCGTTCCGGTGATTTTGCAAAGTGCACGTTTGTATATCGGCAATCCGGGCACAATTACTTTTACGGCCACCAACGTTTCCGGGCAAACGGTTTCCAGCGTAACCTTAAAAGTAAAAGCCACCCGAAGCACGCCGCAGGCCGGTGCATCCACTAACGATATTACAGATGCTGGCCAGGTTTACCAGCTCAATATAACCTTGCCCGCCGCCGGAATTTACAATATCAACATCAGTTATGGCGATGATGCTACTATTTACCGCAGTAATGGCGGCGTAAGCGGCTATCCTTTTACGGTCGGCAGCTTTTTCTCGATCACTGGCACCAACGCAGCTACCACGCCGCAAGCCTACTATTATTATTTCTATGATTTGATCGTGAAAAGTGCCGGTTGTGCAGCTGTTGCACGTACTGCTGTGCCGGTTACCAAGCCGCAAATCACTTCTAACGGAACAATTTTAACTTCCAATTTTAGGAATGGCAACCAATGGTATTTAAATAATGTGCCAATTCAAGGCGCAACTTTGCCAACCTATACGCCTAAAGTTTCGGGCACTTACCGCATAGATGTTACCACGGCGGCGGGTTGTATTTCGCCTTCGGCAGATTATAATTTTACGCTGCCAGCGGGCGAAAATCCGCTGACGGACATTAACCTGATTTTGTATCCAGTGCCAACCAATTCTGTTTTAAATATCGGTTTTGAGTTGTATGAAAAAGGCAATTTGCAACTTTCCATCTGGAACAGTGCTGGCCAGCAGGTTTATCAAAATACCAGTGCCATTTCTGTTTTTGGGAAATATGATTCCAGTATCAACACTTCGCGGATGCCATCCGGAAATTATGTGCTTCGGATCAAAATCGGCTCAAAAAACTACAGTAAAAAGTTTATGATTGTAAAAGTTTAACACTGATTTTTAGGTGATAAAAGAAGCATGGTCAATATACTTCTTTTCGCAATAGAACACCCAGGCACTGATTTTAAGTCGATAAAAGAAGCACGGTCAATAATGCTTCTTTTATCAGGTTTATTTGTTTTTCGTTATCGAAACCCAATCGACCAAAATTTTTGCCTGTCCGGATTTAATTTGGTCAACGCTTTGCTGCGACAGGCCAAAATAAGGTTCCGTTATTTTGTTGACGCCGTTTGGATAACCTCCGCCTATGGCAAAATTAAGGATCAGGAATTTGGGGTTATCAAAAGCCCAGCGGCCGTATTTTTCAACCATGGCGCGGGTTACCAGATAGGTTACTTTTTGATCTACCTTAAAAGTAAGCGAATTTGGTGTCCAGTCAACCGAATAAACGTGCCACTGCTTAACATCAACACCTTTTTGAAAAAAAGCACGGTAAGCTATCGGCGTGTTGCCAAAATAACCGGGGCCGTGCAGGGCGTGGCTCACCCAGGATGAATCCCCAACGGTTTCCATAATGTCTATTTCGCCGCAGTCGGGCCAACTGCCTTCCCCTAAAGCCCAAAATGCAGGCCATAAACCAGCGCCGGTGGCCAGTTTCATGCGTGCCGAAGCCGTGCCATAAGTAAATTCAAATTTAGCACGGGTATTGATCCGGGCAGAAATAAAATCATAATGGTGCTGCTCTTTGCTGATGAAACCGGGATGGTAAAGTGCTTTAATTACCAATGCGCCGTTTCTGGCACCTTCGGCGTTTTTGCCCTGCACCAGATAAAGTGTTGAGGCAGAATCTACATAAGCCTGCTGTTCGTTATTATTGGTCTGGCCGGTTATCTCTACGTTCCAGAGTTTTCGGTTGAGGGATTTGCCGTTAAAATCTTCAAAAAGTACAGTTTTTGTTTTACTGTTTTTGCTTTGGGCGGATAGGTTTGCCGTACAAAAACAGGCAGTTATCAAAAGTATAAAATATCTCATCAGTTTAATTTAGCTTGAATAAGTTGGTTATGAATGTTGTTTTGATCAACGTTATAATTTCTGCCGCGACAACAAAAAACAGGTGATAAAAGAAGCATGGTCAAAAATCAGTATGCTTCTTTTATCACCCCAAATTTTACTTAAAAGCATATTTAACCCCAATGCTGGGCGTTAAATTAAAAAACGGGCCGCGTATAAATTCAATCCTCGGGTCTAAATCTGCACTTACGGCAATGGGCGTATTTGGGATAATGTATTCTAAACCGATAGTGGCATCGGCCCCAAACAATAAAGATGAATTACCGTAAATTTTATAATCGCCGTTGTAAACGCGGTAATCACCAGCACCAACGCCGCCAATGTGCGCACCGGCACCATAATAAAACTTTAAACCATCCACATTAAAAGCAGCCTGGTGGATTTCAAACAAACCGGTAAAAACCACGCCTTTTTCACGGAAACCTAAAACGCCTTCTAAAGCGATGTTTGGTGTGGCAAAGTATTTAACCGACGGGCCGCTTTCATAACTGAAACGTAAGCCGGCAGCGGTTTGATAACTTTGTGCCGAAGCGGTTTTGGCACTGAAAGCAATAGCAAATAACAGGAACAGGTTGGAAAATATTTTTTTCATAGTAAAGGATTAATCAGTAGGATATTTGGTGCAAAAATGAAAATTTTCATCAAATAGCAGTTGTTTTCCAGTAAAAAATTAAACCGTTACGACAGGATAAACATTTAAAGGATTAATAGTTATGGTTGAAATATAATATTTTAGCAGAAATTAAATTTCTGTTATGCAAAATTTACCAGCTAAAAGAAGCATCAGGTTATTTCTGACTGTTGGCGCAGCCGTTTATTTATCGGCCGGTTGTGTAAGCGGGCAACTTGGCAAAAGCAAGGGGCAGGAATTTAGGAACGGCATGGTGGTTTGCGCTTATCCTGATGCCGCAAAGGCCGGTTTGGAAGTGCTGCAAAAAGGCGGCAACGCGGTAGATGCTTCTATTGCAGTGCAGTTTGCGCTGGCCGTTGTGCACCCAACAGCGGGCAACATTGGCGGCGGCGGTTTTATGGTTTATCGATCTTGCAAAGGCGAAACCAACACGCTGGATTTCCGGGAAAAAGCACCTGCTGCGGCCAGTACCAACATGTACCTGGATTCGGCCGGGAATGTTATTGCAGATAAAAGTTTGCATACGCACCAGGCTTCTGGCGTGCCCGGCTCGGTGGATGGCATGGTGGAGGCGCACCGGAAATATGGCAAATTAAAATGGGAAGAGTTGGTGCAGCCGGCCATCAATCTGGCTGAAAATGGTTTTAAGCTGACGGATAAATTAGCCGCCAACCTGACATCGGCACAAAGCAATTTTCAAAAACTTAATCCCGGAAAAAATTATTATTTAAAGCCCGGTGGCTGGAAAGCGGGCGATATTTTGGTGCAGGAAGATTTGGGCGCAACTTTAGAACTGATCCGGGATCAGGGCCGAAACGGTTTTTACGATGGAAAAGTAGCGGATGAACTGGTGGCCGAAATGAAAAGCGGCAACGGTTTAATCACCAAAACAGATCTAAAAAATTACCATTCGGTTTGGCGCAAAGCCATTACAGGCAACTATAAAGAATATAAAATCATCACGATGCCGCCGCCTTCCAGTGGCGGGATCGCGCTGCTGCAATTGCTGCGGTCGGTAGAGCCTTTTCCGCTGAAACGCTGGGGGTTTAACCAGGATTCTACTGTGCAGGTAATGGTTGAGGCAGAACGCAGGGTTTATGCAGACCGGTCTAAATACCTGGGCGACCCGGATTTTTTTAAAGTGCCGGTGGATAGTTTGCTTCAACCCAAATACATCGATATGCGGATGAAAACCTTGGATTGGGACAAAGCGACGCCGAGCAGCAGCATCCGGCCGGGATCTTTTGCGGGATATGAAAGTGATCAGACCACGCACCTGGTTGTGGTGGACAAAGAAGGCAATGCGGTTTCTGTTACCACTACCTTAAACGGTTCGTTCGGATCAGGCATTGTGGTAAAAGGCGCAGGTTTTTTGCTGAACAACGAAATGGACGATTTCAGCTCAAAACCGGGCGTGCCGAATATGTTTGGCTTGATAGGAGGGAAGGCCAATTCGATCCAGCCGGGAAAACGGATGTTAAGTTCGATGACGCCTGCCATTTTGGAAAAAGACGGTAAACTGTTTATGGTAGTAGGCACGCCGGGCGGAGCTACCATAATCACTTCGGTTTTTCAAACAATTTTGAACGTGATTGAATTTGACCAGGGTATGCAGCGCGCGGTTACATCCAAACGGTTTCATCACCAATGGCTGCCGGATGATATCCAGGTAGAAAAAGGTGCGCTGGATAGTGCCACTACTCAAAAACTGGAAAAAAAGGGTTACAAAATTTCGCCGCATGGCCCGATTGGCCGCGTGGATGCCATCCTGAAAACCAAATGGGGCTATTACGAAGGTGGTGCCGACCCACGGGGCGATGATACTAAATTAGGCTGGTAAATTTTAACTGATAAAAGAAGCATCAACACAAAACCCGATTTGTTAAAATATGTTAAGCCGCGGTTTTTGAAAATTAAAACGATAAATTTGCGGTTTACCCTGTTGGCATGAATAAGTTGTTTGTTGTTTTTGTACTGGTATTGGCCTGCTCGGCTTGTGCAAAAACAAATTCGGACACAGAAGCTTATCTGGCACAGATCGGGAAAGACAGTGTAACTATCCGTAATTTTCTGGTTGCCAATAATATACCGATAAAAAAAGTATCCGATACTATTGGGGTTTATTATCAGATAATTGATTCCGGGACAGTGGCCAGCTCTTATACCAGTTCAACTTTAATTACGGTTGGTTATACGGCCAAAATTATCCCCAAGCCCGAAATCATCAGCAAAACTGATACCATCCATCCATCCTACACTTTAGGAAATGTGATCAGAGGTTGGCGTGTGGGCATTCCGCTGATAAATAAATACGGCCGGATACGTCTTTTTGTACCTTCACGTTATGCTTACGGTCCTGTTTCGCAAACCAGCAACTTAATGATACCAGGAGGCTCCTGTCTTGATTTTGACATTCGATTATATAACGTTACCAATTAAATAATTTATAATGAAGCAATTTGCTTTTGCCTTTTTGGCCATACTTGTTTTAGCCATGTTTTCCTGCAAAAAGGATTACCAAACTATATCTTCCTACGACGATCAAACTATACAAAGCTATATCTCAGCCAATCATTTAACAATGATGGCAGGCGACAGCGGAATTTATTATCACATAATTAAACCAGGCGATACCGGAAATCCATTAACAGATACCGACAGGATTTTTTATGCTTTTACGGTTAAAACATTGGATGGAAAATATATTTCTACTGATACCGTGTTAAACCGGGTGGCCAACTATGTGGGTTCAAACCTTACAACTTTACCGTTTGGTTTGCAATACGGGCTTAAAAAATATTTGCAAAGGCGTAACGGTATTATTCAATTGCTTATTCCTTCTAAACAAGCTTACGGCGTGAGCGGTTTTCCAAGTGCCAAAATCCCGGGAAATGAATCTTTGGATTACACGGTTTACCTGTACAATGCTGATAGCCAGTTGGCTTATGATACTATCCAAATCAGAAATTACATTAAAAAAAATAACCTCACCGGATTTAAAAAAACCGTTTCCGGGTTGTATTATCAAATTTTAGATGGTGGTTCAGGGAAAGATCAGATATACAGCACATCTTCAGTTACTGTTACTTTAAACAAAGGAGTGTTAAAAAACGGGACAACTACTGTTGTTGAAACCACAAGCCCTGCGGCTCAAAATGTTGGTGCTTTTAATTCTGCAGGAGTACGGGAAGGTTTACAGAAAATCAACTCAGGCGGCAAAATCAGGTTGTTAATTCCTTCTGATTTAGGTTATGGCAAGAATCCTGCATCAGCCACGGCGGGTGATTACAATTACAAAATCCCACCAGCCTCGATATTAGATTATACCATAAACGTAACCGCAGTAACCAACTAATTTAGGTTGATAAAAGAAGCATTTAACTTTATTTGTTCAATGCTTCTTTAAAGGCTTTCAGGCAACGGTCGCGGGCTTCTTTATGATCTACAATGGGTTTTGGGTATTTTAATGGGTCATCAACCTCCGGAACCCATTTTTTGATATATTCCATTTTTGGGTCGAAGCGTTTGGTTTGCGCCTCCGGACTGAATATCCGGAAAAACGGAGCTGCATCAGTACCTGTACCGGCGGCCCATTGCCACCCGCCAACATTGCTGGCCATATCATAATCCAGCAGTTTTCTCGAAAAATAATGTTCGCCCCAGCGCCAGTCAATCAACAAATCTTTACTTAAAAAACTGGCCGTAACCATGCGCAAACGGTTGTGCATCCAGCCAATCGTGTTCAGTTGCCGCATCCCGGCATCCACCAGCGGATAGCCGGTTTCGCCCTTGCACCAGGCTTCAAATTCCTGGTCGTTGTTGCGCCATTCAACTTTTTCAAAATCGGTTTTGTAAGCATGATCTTTTGTTTGCGGAAAATGCCAGAGCACCATCGCATAAAAATCCCGCCATATCAATTCGTTCAGCCAGGTTTTTTCTGCGGATTTGCTGGCTTCCGAGGCCAGTTCGCGAATGCTGACCGTGCCGAAACGCAAATGATGACTGATGCGGGAAGTGCCGTCCATAGCCGGAAAATCACGGGTTTTGGCATAATCGGCAATTATAGATTTATATTCCTGATCCGGAATGGGCAAACTGCTTTCTGTAAAACCAATAGATTGCAAAGTTGGAAACTGTAGTTTGATCTGAAGCAGATTTGCAAAATATTTTTCTGTTGGATAAGCTTTCAGGTAAAAACTGTTCAACTTTTCCAGCCATTTGCGTTTATATGGTGTAAAAACAGTATAAGGTTGGCCGTCCGGTTTGGTAACCTCGTCCCGATCAAAAATTACCTGATCTTTAAAAGTACAAAACATACTGTTTTTACCGGCTAAAATTTGGGCAATGGCCGCATCGCGCTCTTTGGCATACGGCTCATAATCCTGGTTGGTAAAAACAGTGTCCACATCGTATTCTTCCAAAATTTCTTTCCAGGCGTTTTCCGGTGAAGTATTTTTGATAAGGACAGAACTGCCTGAGTTTTTCAACTGCTTGTCCATTTCGGCCAGACAACGATAAATAAACGTAACGCGTGAATCATCCTGATCGTCCAGCTTATCCAATATCACGGTGTCAAAAATAAACACAGGCAAAACCGGTTTCCCACTTTTTAGTGCGCGGTAAAATCCGGCATTATCATACAATCTCAAATCCCGCCGAAACCAGAACACGTTAATGCTTTTTTTATTAGGCATAAATTTGGCGCAATGCTTCTTTTAGGGTAGGAAATTTGAATTGAAATCCGGCCGCTTCTATTTTTTCTGCAGATACTTTGGTGCTATATAAAACCACGGCACTCATTTCGCCCATTGCTAACTTTAAAGCAAAAGCAGGGACTTTTGGCAGCCACAACGGGCGGTTTAGTTGTGTGGCGGCAGCAACAGTCAGCTTAAAATTGGTAACCGGATTGGGTGCCACCATGTTGTAAACGCCGGTCAGGTCATTTTCTACCCCGAACAAATACATATCAATTACATCCTGCAAATGAATCCACGGAACCCATTGCCTGCCAGATCCCAGCACCGTTCCGAAACCAAATTTTATCGGTAAGGCCAGCTGTTTCAAAGCACCGCCTTCGTCTGTTAAAACTACGCCAGTCCTGAATTTCAGGATTTTTAAACCTAAAGCTTCCCCTTTATCTACGGCCTGTTCCCAGGCAACACAGCATCTTCCCAAAAAATCTACCATCGGCGGTGATTTTTCTGTAAGCAGTTCATCGCCCCGATCACAATAATAACCGGTTGCAGAAGCAGAAATGATTTTTTTAACCTGATGCGGATGTTTTCTTAATAAACTATAAATCAGTTCGATAGATTTTGTACGGCTGCTTAGGATTTCCTGTTTCCGTGCATCCGTCCAGCGTTCGTCTGCAATTCCGGCACCGGCCAGATGGATAATTATAGCTACATCATTGATGCAGTTTGGGTCGATTTCCGCTTTCTCCACATCCCATAAAAAAGTTTTAACCGGTGGAATGTTGGCTGCTTTACGGCTTAAATGGCTCACGGTATAACCTTTGTCCAGCAAAAGTTGCGTTAAAGGTTTGCCAACCAAACCGGTGCCACCGGTGATTAAAATATGCTTTCCCATCAGCTTGAAACAACTTTTTACAGTAAATTTAGTTTGGCCGGAAGCATAAATATTTGAACGAGATATTGTTTTTTTGAACAGAAAAATGGGTAAAAACCGATTTATCGGCAACGTTAAACAACCATGTGCAGGCCGTTTGAACCCCTGGCTTTTAAGGGAATGCTGTTTTTATCACCCTAAAATTTAGCTGGCAATATAGCTTTCCAACTGCTGGATGGTTTGTTTCTGGTCTTCGATGATAAACTTTACCACATCGCCGATCGAAATCATGCCAACAACATAATTGTTTTCGAGCACAGGCAAATGGCGGATTTTTTTGTCTGTCATCATTTCCATACATTGATCGATAGTGCTGTTGGTAGAAAGTGTGAGCAAATCCGCGGTCATGATTTCCCTGACTGGGGTTTCTTTGGATGATTTTCCCTGTAAAACCAGTTTTCGCGCATAATCGCGTTCGGTAAAAATGCCCAGTAAATTTTCCTGCTCCATGATCAACAAAGCACTGATGTTTTTTTCGAGCATCATTTGCAAAGCATCAAAAACGCAAGTTTGAGCGGTTACATGATAAACCTGACGGCCTTTTTTTTCGAGGATTAAATTGATTTTCTTCATGATATAACTGGTTAACGGTTAGGAACCTAAAGATAATCAATAAGATAAAAATAGCATCATATTTTTAATAAATGTAATGCTGTTTTTAGCACATAAAAAAAGAGGACTGTACTTAAACAACCCTCTTTTTCAATTTTTAATGAAATCAGATATTACATTTTGCTTGAAGTATCTTTTTTCATTTTTTTCATCTTACCCATTTTGCCCATTTTTTTACCTTTTTTCATGGTATCCTGGCTCATTTGAGTAGCATGTTTTACAGGAGATGCATTAGCTGTTAAACAGGTAGCAACTATCATCGCACCCGCCATCATCATTGCTTTCAAAGCTGACATTTTCATAATTCTTAGTTTTAGTTTGTTGATTATTAATTTAGTTTTATAAAGGTAAACACATACAAGCCAATTTGTTTGTAACAAAACTTGTTTTTTTACTTTATTCTAAATAAAATAACTCGTATTAACTCAATATATAATGAACAATTTTTTAAATGAAGCTTTAAACGAAGCAAAAATCGGTTATCGTGAAGGCGGCATCCCAATCGGTTCTGTTTTGGTGCACCAAGGCAAAATAATCGGCCGCGGCCACAATCGCCGTGTGCAAAAAGGGAGTGCAATTTTACACGGAGAGATGGATGCACTGGAAAATGCCGGCCGTTTGCCTGCTGCCGTTTACCGGGAATGCCAGTTATATACCACACTTTCGCCTTGCCCAATGTGCTCTGGTACTATATTGCTTTACGGTATCCCAAAGGTAATTGTTGGCGAAAATAGAACGTTTTTGGGGGAGGAAGATTTGCTGCGTGCCCGTGGTGTAGAAGTAATTTTGGCTGATGACCAGCAATGCTACCAAATGATGCAGCAATTTATAAACGAAAACCCTGAGTTGTGGAACGAAGATATCGGTGTATAAATTGATACTGTTTTTATCGGCTTAAATTTTGCCAATAATAGTGCATAAAAAAGCTTCACTTAAAAAGTGAAGCTTTTTTTATAAATAAAAACAATACTAACTTTTTGCTGCATCACGCAAAGCTTTCACTTCGTTATGTGCAGATAAAATACCTTGATTTTGACTACTGATGGCAGTGCTGATGTTAGCGTCCCAGCTTATATCAGTATCGCCTAAAGCTTCTTTGTAAGCTTTTTTAGCTACATCCTCGCCAGATTCACATTCTGCTAAAACAGCATGGCGATCATTACTGGTAAAAGCACCTTTTACATCAATCCAGGCATGGTGTAAATCCCCGGCAATACTGGTTGAATCTGCCGGTTTTCCACCCAGGGATTTTACAAAACCTTCCAATTCTGATGAATTTTTTTTGCTTTGTGCAACATAACCCGGAAACAAGGCTTTTAAATCAGCTTCCTGAGTATTTTCCAAAGCTTTTTGGTAGCCCGCAGCGCGGTCATTATTTATTTTAATTAAATCGTTTAATGCAGATACTTGATTTTCTGCGGTTTCTGAATTTGCCATAATTTAAAGTTTTGATACGATGGCAACAGTTATTTACAACGATAGTTTTTTAAAATTGAAAGTAGTCGATAAACGGAAGATTTTTTTAAGAAGACAAAATATATCCGATAAAAAAAGCATTTGTTTTTAGACAAACAAAAAACACCTTTTGCACCTTTTATTTTCGGTTGCTTTTGAGTCTGGACAGATTCAAAAAATCATCTTATAATATCAAACCAATGGAAAACAAAAATCAGCAAAACAGAACTGAAACCAACAAAAAACTGCAGGATCTGGAGCAAGACACTTCTTATGTCGATGGTAAATTTTTAACAACAAACCAGGGCTTAAAAGTAAACGACGATCATAACTCCCTGAAAGCAGGCGAGCGCGGACCAACACTTTTAGAAGATTTTATTTTACGGGAAAAAATCTTTCATTTTGATCATGAACGCATACCGGAACGTGTGGTGCATGCGCGTGGGGCAGGCGCGCATGGTTATTTTCAGGTGTATGACGATTCGTTGAAAAAATATACCAAAGCCGGTTTTTTAACAGATCCGTCACGCAAAACGCCCATATTTGCGCGTTTTTCTACTGTTGGCGGATCAAGAGGATCAACAGATCTGGCGCGTGATGTACGTGGTTTTGCCGTTAAATTTTACACCGAAGAAGGTATTTACGATTTTGTCGGAAACAATATCCCGGTGTTTTTTATACAAGATGCGATCAATTTTCCTGATCTGATACATGCTGTAAAACCAGAACCGCATAATGAAATCCCGCAGGCCGCGTCTGCGCATGATACTTTTTACGATTTTATCTCCCTGATGCCCGAAAGCCTGCACATGCTGATGTGGATTATGAGCGATCGTGCCATCCCGCGCAGTTTGCGGATGATGGAAGGGTTCAATGTTCATACCTGGCGTTTGATCAATGAAGAAGGTAAATCAGTTTTTGTGAAATTTCATTGGAAACCGCTTTTGGGCGTACACTCTGTAGCTTGGGACGAAGCTCAAAAAATATCCGGTAAAAACAGTGATTTCCACCGTTTGGATTTATGGGAAGCAATTGAAAACGGCGATTTCCCGGAATGGGAACTGGGCTTTCAAATTATACCGGAAGAAGATGAACATAAGTTTGGCTTCGATTTGTTGGATGCCACGAAATTAGTGCCTGAAGAGCTGGTGCCGGTACAACGTTTTGGTAAAATGGTATTAAACCGTAATCCGGACAGTTATTTTGCTGAAACAGAACAGGTTGCCTTTCATCCCGGCCACATTGTTCCCGGTTTGGATTTTACAAACGACCCTTTATTGCAAGGCCGATTGTTCTCTTACACAGATACGCAGTTGTCCCGTTTAGGTAGTCCGAATTTTCACGAAATCCCCATCAACCGTTCTATTGCCCCAATTATCAATAACCAGCGCGATGGCCATATGCGCCAAACTATCAACAGCGGCCGTACAGCTTACGAACCGAATAAGATTGCAAACGGCAGCCCGAATCAGGCAAAAGTATCAGAAGGTGGTTTTACATCTTACCAGGAGCGGATTGAAGCCGCAAAAATCCGTGCCCGCAGTGCAAGTTTCCGGGATCATTTTAGTCAGGCCACATTATTTTTCAATTCGCAATCCGAGCCGGAACAAAACCATATTATCGATGCCTTGAGTTTTGAACTGGGCAAGGTAGAACTGGACGAAATAGTGACCAGAATGCTGGGTTTGTTAAACCAGATCAGCAATAAGCTGGCATCTAAAGTTGCAGACAAACTGGGCATGGACGTACCGGCAGAACCATTAAAACCGATCAATTTTAGTCATGGTGCGGATGCAGATATGACTGAAAGTGAATCTGTTGTGGGAAAATCTTCTGTACAGAAATCAGAGGCTTTAAGCATGGCCAAAATCATTAACCCAACGATCAAAACACGTCAGATTGCATTTTTAGTTGCCAATGGTTTTGATGGTGAAGCGTTAAGCGCGATGAAAACTGCTTTAACGGCAGAAGGTGCAATGGTGAAAATTGTGTCACCAAAAGGCGGCAAAATCAAATGCAGCAAAGGCAACGAGTTAAAAGTAGATCAAAGTTTTTTGCAGGCCGCTTCGGTTTTGTTTGATGCCGTTTATGTCCCCGGCGGGAAAAACAGTGTCGATATGCTGATTATGGAAGGTGATGCATTGCATTTTGTGGATGAAGCCTATCGCCACTGCAAGGCAATTGCTGCCGATAAAGAAGCGGTTGAATTGTTGAAAGCTTCGTATTTAGGAAAAAAGGTATTTGCGGCAAACCCGGATGAAGCTGGTTTGGTAAACAAAGGTTTGATTTTAAACCAGGCACCGGCCGCCTTTGTAACCGCAATCGGCAAACACCGTTTCTGGGAGCGTGAAAAACCGGAAGAAAAGTTTCCAGCTTAATTACTGATACTGTTTTTATCGGTATAAAATCCGTGCAGTTGGTATAATTGCACGGATTTTATGTATCCAGATATTGAGTACATTTCTCAAATAAAAATTTTCTCAAATACAAAAACCCACGCCAACTAAAATCAGCATGGGTTATTTTGTTTATAAAAGAAGCGTACTTCTTTTATCGGTATAAATTTAGGATTGAGCTTCTACCGCTTCCAACTCATGATTTACAACTATTTTTTCCTTTTTACCAAATAAACGCTTTTTAAGGTTTACGCGGATGAGGTACATACAAGGTACTAAAATCAGCGTGATCACGGTCGCAAAACCTAAACCAAAGATCATCGTCCATGCCAAAGGCCCCCAGAAAGCTACGTTATCTCCACCAAAGTGAATATGTGGTTTAAACTCTGTAAACAAGCCAATAAAATCAATATTAAAACCAACTGCCAGCGGAATTAAACCCATAATGGCGGCCGTTGCAGTGAGCAAAACCGGCGTCATCCGCGTATGGCCTGCTTCCACCACGGCATCGTGTACGCTTACGCCTTGTTCAACCAGCATATCGGTAAATTCTACCAGAAGGATTCCATTTCGGACGACAACGCCTGCCAGCGCAATAATTCCGATGCCGGTCATTACAATGGCCATCGTCATCCCAAAAATCGTTACACCAAGCAACACCCCGATAATGCTGAAGAAGATTTCACTAATAATGATGAGCGTTTTGCCAATGGAATTGAACTGGATCATCAATATAATCAAAATCAAACCAAAAGACGTAGCCAAAGCACCACCCAAAAAGGTTACGGCTTCGAGCTGGTCTTCCTGTCCGCCACCTTGTCGGATGATGATATCGTCCGGCTTCTTAAAGTTTTTGATGGCTTTCAAAATTTCAGCGTTTACCTCGTTGGCGTTGTAAGGCTTAATCACGCTGGAACCTAAAGTCAGCACACGCCTTTGTTGTTTGTGTTTGATGTTGCTGTACGTTTTTGTGTAGCGGACATCGGTGAAGGCCGACAACGGAACCTGCCGGATCACACCGCCCAAACCCATGTCCCGATACGTGATTTTCATATTTTTAAGCTCGTCGATGTTACTCCGCTGGCTTTCCAAAGCGCGTACTTTAATCTGGTAATCATCTTCTTTCGTATTCCTAAAATCGCCAGCTTTCGCGCCAAAAACAGCGGTGCCCAATGCCTGGCTGATTTGTGCGGTATTTACACCTTCACGATTTGCCCTTTCGCGGTCAATATCAAAAACGATCTCCGGTTTATCGTTCTGTACATCAGCGGTCAGATTTTCTATCCCGGCAATATTTTGTTTTTCAATATAACTTTTCAATCGGTCACCGGTCTTTACCAATGAATCTAAGTTATCGCCAATAATTTCAATACTTATATCTTTTTGTACCGGCGGACCGCTATTTTCCTGTGCTACAGATATCTTTACACCAGGGATAATGCCTTGCACTGATTTACGGATATTGGCCAAAACCTTTTTGGTATCTGCACCTTCACGCTTGCCAAATTCTACAAAAGCAACCGTAATTTTGCCTTTGTTTTCATAATCGCCCTGATCTTCGTCCGTTGGGTCAGTTACACCTTTGGTTACATTGGAAATAATTGACGAAACAATATTTTTATCCGGCGCAACGACTTGAGAGACATTTTTTTCCAGTTTTTTAACAACTTCGTTTGTAGTTGCCTGGTCTGTCCCGATCGGCATTGTAACATAAACGTATGCAAAGTTTGGATCTCCGGAAGGGAAAAATTCCGGTGTTTTGCCAAACAACGATGTTAAAACAATAGCTAAAACAAACAGCCCAAACGTACCGGATAGAATAGTTACAGGCCGTTTTACTGCCCGTTCCAACCATTTGGCATACCAGGCTTGAAACCGCGGCCAGGTATTTTCCTGAAAATTGTCAATCACGCCCAATAGAAAGAAATGATTGATCAGGAACAACACAATCATCAAAGCCATGAAATTGCCAAAACCAACATTGATAAAATAGGCAACAGTAGTAGCAATGGCCAGATATATCAGGGTGCGTTGCAGCTTTTTATCAAATTTAGGATGCTGATGTTCTCCTTTTACGTGAGGCTTCATAAAATCAACCGCAAAAACCGGGTTCATAATATATGCCACAACCAGTGAGGCCAATAACGTGATAATCAATGTGATCGGTAGAAAGAACATAAAGTGCCCGATTAAACTGTTCCAAAAAGCTAAAGGAACGAATGGTGCAAGCGTCGTCATCGTACCGGAAAACACTGGTAAAAACACTTCGCCGGCGGCTTGTTTTGCTGCTTCTTTTATCGGTACTTTTCCGTTGTCAAAAATGCGGTGCGTGTTTTCGATCACTACAATGGCATCGTCCACAACAATCCCTAGGGCAAGCAGGAAAGAGAAAAGCACGATCATGTTTAGCGTAAACCCTATGGCGGGCATTACTAAAAACGCTATAAAGCAAGATAACGGAACCGAAAGTGCCACAAAAATAGCGTTAGTGGTTCCCATAAAAAACATCAGGATCACGGTCACCAATATAAAACCGATTACAATGGTGTTGATCAAATCGTTCAGCGTTGTACGGGTTTTGTCAGACTGATCGCCGGTTACCGTAATGTTCAAACCCTTCGGGAAAACGGTTTTTTCTTTTTGTTTGATTAGTGCGTTGATCTTGTCCGATGCTTGGATCAGGTTTTCTCCCGCGCGTTTACTAACGTTTAAGGTAATCACATTTTTAAAATCAGGACTGTTCGACGTTTTCAACCGAGCATAACTTTCCTGTTCTAAAAACGAATCTTTGATATTTGCGATATCACGCAGGTAAACACTTTGCCCTTTCGGGTTTCGGATCGCCATTTCCGCAACTTCAGCAGCGTTTTTAAAATCCTGCTTGATATCGATGCTGCGCCTGACACCATCGGTTTTGATCGTTCCGGCAGTTGTCAATATGTTTTCAGAACCGATAGCCTGGATAATATCGTTAAAACTGATTTGCGCGGCGGCCATTTTATTCAAATCAACGTTGACCTGAATTTCGGGCGTGAGCGCACCAACTTCATCAACTTTAGAGATTTCCTTGTAACTTTCGATATCATCTTTCAAAAGATCGGCATATTCTTTCAAACGTTTTAAATCATAATCACCGGAAATATTGATGTATAAAATAGGCAAATCGGCCACGTTGATATCTGAAATAACGGACTCTTTCAAGTTATCGTCATTCTGCGGAAGATCTTGCTTTGCTTTGTCAACTGCATCTTTTACGTCAATTTTTGCATCTTTAATGTTAATGTTGGCATTAAACTCTGCCGTAATGATAGAAACATTCTGAACCGAGTTTGAGGTAACTTTTTTCAGTCCTTTCAAGGATTTCAGCTGTTTTTCAATCTGCTTGGTCACTAAGTTTTCAATATTTTGGGGCGATTGGCCTGCATAAGCGGTCGTCACAAAAACTTTGGATTGCGCAATGTCCGGAAAGTTTTCTTTCGGCAAACTGTTGTAACTAATCAAACCCAGCACTGTGATCAAAAATATGAGCACATAAATGGCGGTTTTGTTGTCAATGGCCCAGCTTGAGGGCGCAAATTCTTTTTTTAGATCTTTCATACTGTTTTGAGATCAATAAGTTAAATTAACTTGCTTGCTGAAGCACTTTTACTTTGTCGCCATCTTCCAGGTCTTCGGCACCAGCCGTAATCAATCGGTCTCCGGCTTTTAAGCCTGATAAAATTTCAGACTCGCCATTATAGGTTTTTCCAACCTTGATGTTTTTTCTTTTTGCCGAACCATTATCATCCACAAAAACGTAATCGCCATCTTCGGATTTCTGGATGGCTTTTACCGGGATCACGATGGCATCTTTATTGCCGTAATTGGCAATTTTCAAAATCGCCGTCATGTTCGGTCGGAGGTTTTTGCGTGTTGGCAGTTTAATCTCTACGGCAAAACTCCTGGACGTTGGATCGATGGCTTTAGCAGCAAAAGTAACTTTAGTTGTAAGTGAATCATTAGCGTCCGGTATCAAAATCTTCACATTGTTTCCGGTGTTTACACTTCCGGAATAAGATTCGGGCACATCGGCTTTAACCTTTAAATTATCAGCATTTACAATCCGGATGCCAGTTGCGCCGGGCTGTGCAACTTGCCCGAGTTTCAGGTCCATTTGGTCAATAGTTCCGTTGATTGGCGAAACTATCCGGTACATACTTGCCTGTTCGCGCAAAGCGGCAACTTGTTTCTGTGCGCTTTCAAGATTGGTTTGCGCTTGTAAATATTGCACTTCCGTCCCGATTTTTTGGTCCCAAAGGTTTTTCTGACGCTGATATAAAGTTTTCACCAAGGCAACCTGTGCTTCTGCCTGGGCAATGTTCTGCTTCAGAACACTATTGTCCAACTGAGCCAAAACTTGTCCTTTTGATACATGCTGGCCAGGTTTTGCATTGATGGCAAGGATTGTTCCCGGTGCTTGCGGATATGCTGTTACGTTATCCTGAGCATCAATTTTACCTTGTATCTGCACATAATTGGTAAAATTGCCAGGCTTGATTTCGGTGATGGCCACATCTGTTGATTGTGTAGAATCTGAAGAACCGGTTGCTGCCTTGAGCTTATCAATCTTGGCATTGATATTTGCCTGCTGTTTTTGCAGATCGGCCAGTTCGGTTTTTTTATCTTTCGGTTTCTGGGAACATGCCGCTAAAAACAGCATGGGTGCTATGTATAATATTTTTTTCATTGTTTGTAAATATGATATTGGTCGGTTATTTAATTCTGCCGTATGCTCTTTCCAAATCTACTTTACTTACTAAAGCGTCGTAAAGTCCCTGGATGTATTGATTATCTGCATTTTCCAGTTCAGTTTGAGCTTGAGTAACTTCAATACTTGAACCTACGCCCTGCTGATATTTTATTTTGGAAACCCGCAGAACTTCACGTGCCAGTTCCTGGCTTTTCTTTTGGTTGTTGAGCGTTTGCAAACCGTTGGTATAAGCAACGCTGGCCTGGCTTGCCTGTAAATTTAAAGAGTTTTTCAAATTGATCAGATCGTTCTGGGATTTTAAATAAGTAATTTTCGCCTGCTTAATCTGGTTCAAACGCTGAAAGCCATTAAATATAGGCACATTTAAAGTAAGGCCAACATAACTTGACGGAAAAGAAGAATTATATAACTGTCCGAAAGAGTTGTTCTGAAACGCAGCGGCAACACTTCCATTTGCTGTTAAAGACGGATAATATTGCGAAATCCTGTTTTTTATATCCAAAGCATTCAAATCCTTTTGGCTTTCCTGTAAGCCATACTCTATACGGTTACGGTAAAAGGTGGTATCTGTAGTGTAGGCAACCACATTGTTGTCCAGGCCAACATCGGCCAATTTATCTACCAACGTTAAATTATATTCAATCGGCATTCCCATCTGAAATTTCAACAACTCATAATTTAATGCCAGCAAACGAAGCGTGTTCTCTCTGTTGGTTACCAAATTATTGTATTGAACGGTAATTCTGTCAACATCTATTTTCTCAACAAACCCCTGTTTGTTTTGCGCCGTTGTTTGTTCAACCTGTTGTTTCAGCTGATTGATATTGGCATCCAGCAAACGGATTTGCTCATTGCTGACCAATACCTGGTAATAAGCTTTGGTTACGTTAACATCAACATCAATTTTAGAACGGGTATAGTTTCTGTTGGATAATTCTTTATACGTTTTTGCCGCTTTTAACCCAACCAAATAACTTCCGCTAAAAATAATCTGACTGGCGTTTAACGCTAAGTTGGAGTTGTAATTAACACCAAACTTTACGGGTATAAAAGTACCCGGCTGATTAAAAAATTCGCCTGGCAAAAGTGTTGTGGGCAGTTTTAAATAATCGGTGAAAGTAGCCTGTCCGCTAATTTGTGGCAAGCCAATTCCAATAGTTTCTTTCACCCTGTATTCTGCGCTTTTTATGTCGAGGTTGGCGTTAACAACAGTGCTTTGGTGGTCATCGGCATATTTAACACAATCTGCAACACTAAAATTATAAGTTTGACCGCCAGTGGGTTGCAACTGACAAAAGGCTTTAAAACCTTCTAAAATTAAGATCAGTATCGTTACTGTTTTTTTCATTGAAAATCGGATAGGGTATAGTAGATAGTTTAAGGCAGGTTTTTAATTACTGATTGAAGTAACAGCGTTTTTATACTGGTCAAGCAACTCATGGCCGCTCAAGGTGCAAATGCCATAGTTAAAATGTTCCAGCAACTGGTATTGTACTTTCCACGGACTAAATTCTGTTACCGGAAAAATGCTCGTGTTAAAACCCATTTCTACCTGGTTTAAGCGCATTTTGGCCAAAATTTTCACATCCAGATCCGGACGGATAAAGCCCTGTTCAATGCCTTTTTTTAAAAGTTGTTCCAAAGTATTGATCAAAACATCGGCTTTAAAATTTTGAAATTCTTTCCAAGCGTCCGGGTGATATTTCTGAATATCGTGAATTACAATCGGGTTGATACGTGAATATATTTCTTCGGAACATTTCATCATGTTGATCATTTCCTCAATTACATTGCCGGAAGTTTCTATAATTTGATGAATCTGACATTCATCTTTGTTCAAGTTTTTTTTGATCAGCGCAATCACCAATTCGTTTTTATCACTAAAAAACTGGTAAAGTGTTTTTTTGGACATGCCCAAATGCCGGGCAATATCGTCCATCGTAACACTTTTTATACCTGCTTGCATAAAAAGCTCTTCACCGCCGGCAATTATTCTGTCTTTCTGATCTGTTGACATAACCCCGCAAAACTAAGGAAACAATTTTAGTTTTAAAAGTTTCCTTACTTTTTTACTTTTTGAAGATAAACTTTAATTTACTATCAAAAGAATGACAAACTGCTTTTTTGACGGGAAAATCTGATTTTTGTTACAACTAAAAGCAGGTTTCTATTTTATGCTGAATTTGTATGCTTCTTTTACCACCTAAAATTTAGCGGTTTTTTATGATGTGTATATCAACATGGATAATTAAATCAAAATTTAGGTGGTAAAAGAAGCATGGCAAACCTATCACCGAAGTTTAAACCAGCCCTTAAATACGGCAGGCTAAAAAAGCATCAGGCATAATTAAACTTTAAACCATGACTTATGCAAACAAAAAAAGGGACAAGATCACGCTTGTTCCTTCTTTAATAATCAAATTACGGATGCTTCTTTTACCACCTAAAATTTAGTATTCCAGCAGCACATGCGGCCTGAAAGTGTCTGTTTTAACATTAGCTTTCAATTCGTGCAAAATGTTGTACAAACCAAAATTTGTACGGTTAACGTAGATGAAATGCTTGACGCCGCGCGCCTGTTTAAACTCCGGCATTTTGGCGATTTTTTCACCAAAAGCGTATAATCGGTCAAAAAAATCCGACTGGCTGAAATCAAAACTGTCCGTCATGTAAGGTTTGGCAAACAGCCCGATCATTTCTTTATAAGCTTCATAATAAAACTCCACTTGCTGTGGGTTATCTTTTGGCAAAATCATTTCCAACTGCCGGAAAGCTTTGATCGTTTCTTCTTTATTTTGAAGCAAATCCGAAGAAGTAGTGGAGAAAAATGGATAATAAAACTCATCAGGCATTTCTTTGATACAGCCAAAATCGATCACGCCAAGTTTACCTTCCGGCGTGATCATAAAATTTCCGGGATGCGGATCGGCATGAACGGCACGTAACTCGTGCTGCTGGAAATTGTAAAAATCCCACAACGCCTGGCCGATGATGTTTCGTTCTTCCTGTGAAGGGTTGGTTTGCAGATATTCCTTCAAATGTTTGCCTTCCAGCCAGCTCATCGTAATGATGCGTTTTTTAGAAAGCTCCGGATAATAGGTTGGGAACACTACGTTTTTTAAATCCTTACAAGCTTCTGTAAACTCGATCGAACGGCGCACTTCAAGCTCGTAATCGGTTTCTTCCAGCAAGCGTTCTTCTACTTCGCGCATGTAAATGTCCAGTTCCTTTTCGCTCATGCCCAAAAGGCGGAAAGCAAAAGGTTTTACTAATTTTAAATCCGAGGAAATAGAATCGCCAACGCCGGGATATTGAATTTTCACGGCCAGTTTCTGTCCGTTCAGTTCTGCTTGATGAACCTGGCCGATGGAAGCCGCATTGGTAGATTTTAAGTTGAATTTGTCAAAAATCTGCTCCGGCGGTTTCCCAAAGTACTTTCGGAAAGTCTGTACGATCAGCGGGCCGGAAAGCGGCGGCGCGTTGTATTGCGACTGCGAAAACTTGTCCACGTAAGCCGTTGGCAAAATATTTTTGTCCATGCTCAGCATCTGCGCCACTTTCAAGGCCGAACCTTTAAGTTCGCTCAATGATTCGTAAATGTCCGCCGCATTGTCTTCGTTCAGCTCGTCCTTGTTCAAATCCGGGTTAAAAAGTTTTTTCGAGTAATGCTTTACATAATTTCCGCCGATCTTAAAACCCGTTTTTACAAACTTGGCCGATCGCTGTACTTTGGATGTTGGTATGCTGTTTTGTTCTTTGTTTTCTTCGCTCATGCTGTTTTTATCGGCATAAAATTGGTGTTGTTTAATTTGAGCGGAGAGTGGGGAAAGAGGAGCGGAAAATCAAAAAGAACGTGTCATTCTCAATTTTCAATCTTGTTTTTCAACGCTCTTTTCTCCGCTCACCGCTCTTCTCTCATTTGGGCGTGCCCCTGCGGGTCGGGCTATCCGCTGCAAGTCCTCGCTGTGGGCTTTCCGCTGTTATCCCTCACACGCCTGCAAAGCACTGTATTATCCATTGTGTTATCGTAATTTAATTATTGCGGCTCTGTTTTGTTTTCTTCCTTTTTTTGCCAAACTTCTTGCGGAAGTAAACCTTTCTTATCCTTAAAATATGCCAGTATTTGTTCTGAATTCATATCTTGAATTTCTAAACTTATTTGATCGCGAATTTTTCGTAATTGGGCAACCATAGATTCAGTTTGCTGTGTTTCAGTCTTCATATTCTAAAATTTCTCTGGGTGATCTTATTTCCAAAACTTTATGTCCAAACTTGATATTAACAGAATTATATCCGCGGATACGATTTACATTTACAATGTGCTTAAAATTCCAACTAACTAAAATATCCGCATTATTAAGCGTAGCCAAGGCGATATGATTACAATCAAAAATGCTGGTTTTGCCTACTACTTTTTCTTCAATATAAGCAATAGCTAAATCGGTGGCATTAATAGAATTTTCTATAATTTCAATACACTCTGAAGGAAATTTAGCAACAAGTTTTTTTACTCTTTCAGGAGCATTTTGCAATTCTATACTGGTCAACTCAGAATAAATAACCTTATATTTTCCTTCAATTATTTGATCAAAAAGTATCTTTGTCCAAAGTTCAAATTCTGCATCAAAATAGCCACCGAAAACAGAAGTATCAAGATAAAGCCGCTCCATCAAAACTTCATCTTCTCTTTAAAACCGCCGTTCTTCACCAAAAACTTGCCGTAATCCAGCAAATTATCAACAGGCGAACGCTGGAAAAGATCAAATGTAACGTTTACACCTTTTTCAATCGCTTCGTCTGTTTTTTCAAAACCTTTGGATTCATCGTTCACCCAAAAATTCAAAATAAAACCAAATTGAACCCAAAGCGCATCTTTATAACGGTTGGCCAAAAACTTACGGTCGGCCAGTTCGCCGGTTTCAATACCTTCCTGCAAAATCTGTACGCTGAAGTTTTCAAATTCTTCTTTTAAGCCGATGTAGATTTTTGGTGTGCCCATGCCTTTTGCCGCGCGTTTGCTGCTGAAAACCGCAAAACTTCTTTTACCCTTTAATAATTCAAAAAAGCTGTAAAAAAACGACAGACCTTTTTCGCGGGCAGAATATTGCGGCCAAACTTCCTGGGTTTTGATTTCGGCGATGGTTTTTAAGGCCAAATCCGTCCAGATGCTTTGTTCCACACCTTCAAACGAACCAAAATGCTGGTAAAATTCATCTTCGGAAAACTCATTTTTTTTGGCGAAAATATAAACGGATTTCGGTTGTTCGCCTTCGGTTAAAACATAATCAATATAATCGTTCTGGATTTTTTCTGTTGAGATCATGATTTTTATGGGATAAAAGAAGTATGTAAAATGAAAGTATTAAGTTACGGACAATTTTGCTGCTCAAGCCTGTTGACGAAAGGTTTGATGTTGGGCTGACAAATGCTGTTTCACCCAAAAACATCCGGTAAAAGAAGCATTGCTTTTCATTATTTAACGTTTAATTCCTGCGGAAATTTCTCCGGTTTGGCATAACTTAAACGCGCCAGTTTTTTGGTTGTATGATAAGAATCCAAGCCCGAAGCTGTAACAGAACCTGCTTTTTCAAGGTCAACAAAACCATCTTCGGCAACAAAGCCTTCATCAACTTTCACCCATTTGATTTCGCCGATGATAATGCTGGTTTCGTTTAAAGTTACCGGCATAATTTCTTTCAGTTCCAAACCGATTGACAGTGAAGATTCGGCTACATACGGGGCTTTAAAACCATCAACATAGGCTTCTGTCAAACTACATTTTCCAAATTCAGATTCACCGGAAGGATAACGTGCGCTGGCCTGATGTGCTTCTTTATACCAATCGGCCAGTACATTATTTAGCGTATAAAAACCGGTTGTTTTGATGTTTTTCAGCGTATCGTGTTGCGGGCCGGGCGGCCGCGCAACCATGCCAACCAGCGGCGGATTGGCGCCCAGGTGGAAAATCGAACTGAAAACAGACAGGTTGGTTTTGCCATCTTCACTGATTGTTCCGATCAATTGCAAGCTTTTAAATCCGCCCAAACTATTGATAAACATGGCGCGAAACTGCTTTTCCATCTGCATCAGGGCATCGTGATCATAAATCATTTTTAGAGTGGTTTTAAGGTGGATAAGCCGCCGTCAATGTTCAGGATTTGCCCCGTGATCCAGGAACTTTCATCTGATAATAAAAACTTTGCTGCCGAAGCAATATCGTCCGGCTGCCCGAATTTGCCCAGCGGATGGCGTTTGGCCGATGCTTCCTGTTTTTCCGGTGTGCTCAATAAATTTTGTGCCAGCGGTGTATTGGTCAACGATGGCGCAATCACATTTACACGGATTTTGCCCGATGCAAATTCTGCCGCCAGGGAAACGGCCAGGCTTTCAACGGCACCTTTGGATACGGCAACACTGGCGTGATAGCTCATTCCGGTGCGCGCGGCAACCGTGCTGAACAAAACCACAGAAGCATTTCCGCTTGCTTTTAAAGCTTTTAATGAAGCCTGGATCAATGAAACCGCACCTAAAACATTCAGCTTAAAATCGTTTAAATAATCTTCACGCTGCAAACGCTGAAAAGGCTTTAAATTGATGGATCCCACGGAATAAACCAGACCATCAATTTTCTCCGGAAATTGTGCCGTAAAAACAGTATCGTCCGAAGTAAAATCATGCGGGATGTGCGTTACGTTTTCAGGCAAATCCGTGCCGATATTCCTCGAAACCACAAAAACTTTTGCACCGGCTGCGGCCAATTGTTTTACTAAAGCCAGGCCAATCCCAGAAGTTCCGCCGGCAATTATTATATTTTTATCTGCAAAACCCATACTGTTTTTACCGGCTAAATTTGTTAGTGTTTCAGGGTAACATAAGTTGTATTTGTTTGTTCAGTAAAAACTGAAACCAATATGCCGCCCGTAAAAAAATATACAAAATCTAATTTGCCTTCTAAAATTTGTGTACAATGCGGGCGGCCTTTCGAGTGGCGCAAAAAATGGGGGAAATGTTGGGGCGAAGTAAAATATTGCAGCGATAAATGCCGGAAAGCCAAATAAGCGGAACATTGAGCCTTAAAACAACGATTTTATACTTAATTTGTAATGATTATAAATTATGAGCGGTAAAACGATTTTAGTTTGGTTTAGAAATGATTTGCGGATTGCGGACAACGAAGTGCTGACCGAAGCCGTAAATAAAGGCGATGCCATTTTGCCGGTTTATTGTTTTGATCCGTTTTATTACCGTGTTACTGTTTTTAGCACCCAAAAAACCGGCAATTTCCGGGCGCGCTTTATCAACGAATCTGTTGCTGATTTACGGCAGTCGTTACAAAATTTAGGCGGTGATTTATTGGTCCGGCTGGGCGATCCGGCGGTAATTATCCCGGAATTGGTGCAGCAATATCAGGTTTCGGAAGTTTATCATCACCGTGAAGTGGCTTTTGAGGAAACCGAAATTTCGGCAAAAGTGGAAGCGGCTTTATGGAAGATGAAAATCAACCTGAAACACTTCATCGGCCACACACTGCACAACAAAGAAGACTTACCTTTCCCGATCAAAGATATTCCGGATGCTTTTTCGGTTTTCCGCAAAAAAGTAGAACGCGACAGTCAGGTGCGCCGTTGTGCCGTTCCACCGCAGAAAATAAAAACGCCGGAAATTAAGGTTTTAGGCGAAATACCAACTTTGCAAGAATTGGGTTTGGCCGAACCTTTTGATGATGAACGTGCGGTAATGCGTTTTTTAGGTGGAGAAAAAGAAGGTTTGAACCAGCTAAATAATTTTGCCGGGGAAAATCAGGATAAAACGGTGAAAGCTAACCCGGTTGTGGGTGCCGATTTTGCCAATACGATGTCGGCTTGGTTATCGATGGGCTGTATTTCGCCGCGCCAAATTTACTGGCAGGTGCAGCAATACGAAAAATCGTATGGCAGCAATGTGCTGACCACTGCTGTAATTTTGGAGTTGTTGTGGCGTGATTATTACCGTTTTATGTTTAAAAAACACGGCGATCAGTTTTTTCAGAAAGAAGGTTTTAAAGGCCAGGCACCAACGGAAGCGGCCAACCAGGATGAGCTTTTGGAAAAATGGAAAACCGGCCAAACCGGTGTACCTTTTATCGATGCCGTAATGCGGGAAATGAACGCCACCGGCTATACCAGTATCCGCGGGCGTTACAATGCGGCCAGCTTTTTGGTGCGTGATTTACACGTAAACTGGACGTGCGGTGCCGCTTATTTTGAAGAAAAACTGATTGATTACAGTCAGGCCACTAACTGGGGCAACTGGGCTGCGCTGGCTGGCGTGGGCAATGACCCGAAGGAAAACCGCAATTTAAACGTAGTTAAACAAGCCGGAGAAATTGATCCGAAAGGCCAATATGTAAAACTTTGGGTGCCCGAATTGGGCGCAATTCCGGGCAAGCAAATCCATACGCCATTTTTTTTAACACCAGCAGAATTAGCTGTTTATGGAATCAAACTTGGTGTTGATTATCCGAAGTTGGTAATTGAACCCAAATGGCAGAAATTGACGGACAAGAACGCGAATGTTTTTTAGGCTGACAGCTTTGGCGATCAGCTTTTAGTTCCTTTAAATTCAGTATTATTGCCTGGTTTTAGCTGAATGCCAATTGCTAAAAGCTTTAAGCCTTTTCAAACCTATACTTATTTTATCGGTTAATTTTTCGTGAAAACTTTACGATTAATTCTCGGCGATCAACTCGTCAGCACGCATTCCTGGTTCCGGCAAAAAGAACCGGAAACAATATATGTGCTGATGGAAATGATGCAGGAACAGACTTATGTAAAGCATCATGTCCAGAAAATACTGGCGTTTTTTGGTGCGATGCGCAATTTTGCTTTTCAGTTGGAAAAAGCTGGCCATCAGGTAGTTTATCTCAAGCTGGACGATCCGGAAAATGAACAAACGCTGGCCGGAAACCTCCAAAAAATCATCGATAAAAACAGCATCGTGCGGTTTGAATATTTGCTGCCTGATGAATATCGGCTGGACGAACAATTAAAGTCTTTTTGCAAATCTTTAAATATCAAAACCAAAGCATTTGACACTGAACATTTTTTTACAACGCGCGAAGAAGTCGGCGATTTTTTCTCCGGCAAAAACCAGTTGATTATGGAAAGCTTTTATCGGCATATGCGGCAAAAGCACGACCTGTTGATGAACAGAAACGAACCGGTTGGCGGCTTGTGGAATTTCGACCACGATAACCGGAACCGCTTTGACCATAAAGTTGCTTTGCCCGAACCTTTGGTTTTTGAACACGATTTGAGCGAAATCAAAGCTTTGATTGATGCGTTGAAAGTTCCGTATTTTGGAAATGTGGAAGCCGGAAAAGTGGATTTGCCGCTTTCCCGGAAGGAAGGTTTAAAGCTGATTGATTACTTCTGCCAAAACCTGTTGCCGCATTTTGGCACGTATGAAGATGCGATGTTGCAGGAGCATAAATCGCTTTTTCACTCGCGTTTGTCGTTTGCGTTGAACGTGAAATTGATCTCGCCAAAAGAAGTCATCGGACAGGCGATAATGACTTGGCAGCAAAACCAAAAAGAAATCAGCTTGCCGCAGATTGAAGGTTTTACACGGCAAATTTTAGGCTGGCGCGAATACATGCGCGGTTTGTACTGGGCCAAAATGCCGGAGTTTGCGGAGAAAAACTTTTTCAACCATCAGGCAAAACTGCCGCAATGGTTTTGGAACGGCGAAACCAAAATGAACTGTTTAAAACATTGCATCGGCCAGTCGCTGGATTTGGCTTGGGCGCATCACATCCAGCGTTTAATGGTAATCGGGAATTTTGCCTTGCTTTCTGGTTCAAATCCGCACGAAGTGGACGATTGGTATTTGGGCGTTTACATTGATGCCATGCAATGGGTGCAACTGCCCAACACGCACGGCATGAGCCAGTTTGCCGATGGCGGTATCGTAGGCACCAAACCGTACGTAGCTTCAGCGGCCTACATCAATAAAATGAGCGATTATTGCGGCAACTGTTTTTACGATAAAAATAAAAAACACGGCGAAAAAGCCTGTCCGTACAACAGTTTGTACTGGGATTTTTTCTCCCGGAACGAACATTTACTGACTGGTAACCAGCGTTTAAAAATGATTTACGGCAACCTGCACCGTTTAAAACCAGATGATCTGGAAAAAATTTTAGAGCAGGCAGCGGTTTATAAAAATAAGGTGGAGGAGTTGTAGGAAGAGGCAACGCGTAAGGCATTTTTAATGTTGTACAATAAAAAACAATGGCTAAAAAAAGCAGATCCATTCCTGTAAACACCATGGCCGATGATTTTGGCGCAGGCATCGCCATTGAAAAAATATCCCTGGATGAAGCGACCTTTAACAATTTAGAAGAAGCCAAAGACCCACACCGGGAAGACCGTCATTCCTTTTTTCTGTTGGAAAACGGAACAGTTCATATTGAAATTGATTTTCAAAAGTTTATCATTAAGTCTCCGTCTGTTATCTACATGCACCCGGACCAAGTGCATCGTATCATTAAAATCGAAAATATAACCGTGAGCAGTTGGGCCATCAATAATGAAAATTTGAACCCCGACTATTTGAAATTACTGGAAGATATCATGCCCACAAAACCATTGGTTTTAACAAATGAAACGTTTGCCATTATTTCCGAAGCAGCATCACTTTGCATCAAATTTACTGAACGAAAAAACGACAAGCTTTATCACTCTTTGTTAAAAGACAGTTGCAATACGTTGGTGGCTTTAGTTGTTTCACAATATTTAGCATCAGTCAAACCACCCAGAAACTTTTCCAGGTTTGAGCTTATCACCAAAGTCTTTAAGGAAGTATTGGGGCGCAATTATACCCAGCTTAAACGCCCGGCAAATTATGCCGAAAAGCTAAACATCTCTACGCCCTACCTCAACGAGTGCGTTAAAAATACAACCGGTTTTTCTGTTTCTTATCATATCCAACATCGTGTAATTTTAGAAGCAAAACGGTTGCTTTACCATTCGGATAAATCGGTAAAAGAAATTGCTGCAGAATTAGGTTATGATGATTGCCCGTATTTTTCGCGGCTGTTTACCAAAGTTACCGGGACCACTGCTTTGGCCTTTCGCAACAAAAACCTCGATTAGTCCAATACCTGCTTCGTATTGCTGTTTTTAATCCTTCAAATGCGTTGTTCCTTTGTACAGTCCAAAAATCATGTAAAATGGAATTGTTAAAAGATAAAAAAGTGCTCGTTTCGGGCGCAAGTATAGCCGGGCTTTCAACTGCATACTTGCTCAACAAAATAGGTTATCAACTAACGATTGTTGAATTGGCAAAAGAACCCCGAACTGCCGGTGCAGCCATTGACCTGCGCGGAAATACCATAGACATTGTTAAGCGCATGGGGATTTATAAACAATTAAAATCAAACAGGTTGAGTGTGGAAATGATAGAATTTAAAAATGCCGACGATGTTACAGAAGGCTCATTGTTGCTAAAAAACGGGGATGGGGAACTGCCAGACGATGACATCGAAATTGAAAGGGATAAATTTATCGGCATCTTATTAGAAGCTTTAAAAAACGAGGTCGAATTTATTTTTGACGACAGCATCCTGGCATTAAACGAAACCCGCGACGATATAAAAGTTACTTTTAAAAGCGGCACGCAACGTGCCTTTGACCTGGTGTTTGGCTGCGATGGTTCACATTCCGGTGTTAGAAAAATTTGGTTTGGCCATGAAGCCGAATATGTATATTTTTTGGAAGCTTACTTTTCTATTACCATCGTTAACAAATTGCTGGTTCCGCAAAAAACCATGCAGATGTACAATGTGCCCGGCAAGGCCGTGATGATTAATGCGTACAACAACAAGACCGACATCATTTTTTGCTTCCTTTCAGAAAAAGAGATTCCTTACGATTACCGTGATGTTGCGCAACAAAGAAATATAATTTTGGAGCAGTTTGCGGGGCAAGGCTGGAAAACCGCCGAATTGCTGGAAGAAGTGCGGCATTCAAAAAATTTTTACTTCGATAAATTTTGCCAGATAAAAATGCCGTCGTGGACAAAAGGGCGGGTGGCGTTGGTGGGTGATGCAGGCTATTGCGCTTCACCGGCTGCCGGAATGGGTGCATCGCTGTCTATCGAAGGAGCGGCAACATTAGCTGATGCATTACAAAAGCACAATGGAAATTTTGAATTGGCTTTTCAGGATTACAACCAAAATTTACGTCCGTTTATTGAAGAAGTCCAAGCCACAGCCGAATTAAATGTAAGGGAAAATTTTATTCCGAGAACCGAAGAAGCCATCCGAAAAAGAAACGCACAAGAAATGCCTTTTTAACAATACGGTTGAAAATATAATTTAGCTTTTAGGGTGGTAAAAGAAGTATCAGTAGCACAAAATCAGCTTAAAACACCACAAACCAAATTTTCCCCCGATAAAAGAAGCATCAACAATTCAGCCCTTACTTCCCGTTTGCAATACCTGAAAGCTGACAACCGATTGCTGACAACCCGCCTCACATTAATTGCACTTTAAAAGCAGTTTGTTTATTAAATTCTTACTTTTGCAACGTTTCACTGATTGGATTTTCCATGAGCACTTTAACGTACCTAAATAACGCTAACGCAGCGTACATAGATTCTCTTTATCAAAATTATCAGCAAGACCCGGAATCAGTTGATTTTGGCTGGCAGAAATTTTTTGAAGGCTTTGATTTCGGCAAGTCGGATAAAGCCGGCACATTACCGGAGCCAGCTGTTTCATCTGCGGATCAAACACATTTTTTGAAAGAAATCAATGTGCTGAACATGATTGACGGTTATCGCACCCGCGGCCATCTGTTCACTAAAACCAATCCGGTACGCGAACGGCGTAAATATGTGCCGGGCAAAGAATTGAAGACTTTTGGTTTGAGCGATGCCGATTTGAACACGGTTTTTAATGCCGGTGTAGAGGTTGGTTTAGGGCCGGCAAAACTGAGTGATATCCGCGATTTACTGGAGCAAACGTATTGCCAGGCGATTGGGGCAGAATATAAATACCTGCGCGACCCGGATAAAATCACCTGGTTTGAAGAGCGCATGGAACGCAGCCGGAACACGCCGCATTTTTCCGCAGAAGAAAAAAAACAGTTGCTGAAAAAGCTTAATGAAGCGGTTGTTTTTGAAAGTTTTTTAGGTACGAAATTTTTGGGCCAGAAGCGGTTTTCGCTGGAAGGGGCAGAATCATTGATTCCGGCCCTGGATTCGGTGATCGAAAAAGGGTCAAAATTAGGCATCGAAGAATTTGTGATCGGAATGGCACATCGCGGCCGCCTAAACGTTTTAGTAAATATCCTCCGCAAAAGCTATAAATCAATTTTTTCTGAATTTGAAGGAAAAGGTTTTGACGAAGACGCTTCGTTCAGCGGCGATGTAAAATACCATTTGGGCTATTCTACCGATGTAGAAACTTCTAACGGTAGAAAAGTACATTTAAGCCTTTGCCCAAATCCATCGCATCTGGAAGCAGTTGACCCGGTTGTTGAAGGGTTGACGCGTTCTAAAATCGATTTTAAATACGCTGGTGATGACAAAAAAATCGCCCCAATCCTGATTCATGGCGATGCTTCTGTTGCCGGTCAGGGGATTATCTACGAAGTTTTGCAAATGTCAAAACTGGAAGGTTACCGCACCGGCGGAACAGTGCACCTGGTAATCAATAATCAGATCGGTTTTACCACCAATTATAAAGATGCGCGTTCCAGTACTTATTGTACCGACATTGCCAAAACGGTTTTATCGCCGGTTTTCCACGTCAACGGTGATGATGTTGAGGCTTTAACTTACGCCATTAATTTGGCAATGGAGTACCGCCAGGCTTTTCATAAAGATGTATTTATTGATATTTTGTGCTATCGCCGGTACGGGCACAATGAATCCGACGAGCCGAAATTTACACAGCCGCTTTTATACAAGGCGATTGAACAGCACCCAAACCCGAAAGAAATTTATAACCAAAAGCTGATTGCAGAAGGCAGTATCGATCCGGAACTGGCCAAACAGATGGAAAAGGATTTTAAGGCCATGTTGCAGGAAAAGCTGGATGAATCTAAATCTGAGGAAAAATTTTCGGAAGTAAAACCTGTGTTTGCCGGAGCCTGGAAAGGTTTGCGTTTTGCTTTGGACAAAGATTTTCTAACTTCCCCGGAAACGGCTGTCAGTAAGGAAGAACTGGAAATGATCGGGAAAAAAATAACCGAACTGCCGTCAGGAAAACAGTTCTTCAAAAAGATCGAAAAACTTTTTGTTGACCGCCAGAAAATGGTGAACGAAACAAAAACTTTTGATTGGGCCATGGGCGAACTGCTGGCTTACGGAACTTTATTGAACGAAGGCCATTCGGTTCGTTTAAGCGGAGAAGATGTAAAACGCGGGACTTTCTCACATCGTCATGCTGTTTTAACATTGGAAGATTCTGAAGAAGAATATGTGCCTTTGCGTAATATTTCTGATCAGCAGGCTGCTTTTCATATCTACAATTCGCATCTTTCGGAATACGGCGTTTTAGGTTTTGATTATGGTTATGCCCTGGCAAATCCAAACGCTTTAACACTTTGGGAAGCGCAATTTGGTGATTTTGTAAATGGTGCACAAATCATCACCGATCAATATGTGGCCAGTGCAGAAACGAAATGGCAGCGTGGTAACGGTCTGGTGATGCTGCTGCCGCACGGTTACGAAGGACAAGGCCCGGAACATTCATCTGCAAGGATTGAGCGTTTTATGGAGCTTTGTGCGGACAACAATATCCAGGTGGCTAACTGTACTACTCCGGCCAATTTCTTCCATATTTTGCGCCGCCAAATGGTTAATCCTTACCGCAAACCTTTGGTTATTTTCACCCCGAAAAGTTTACTGCGGAACCCGAAATGTGTATCGCCTATTGCAGCTTTTACCGAAGGAAAATTTAATGAAGTGATTGATGATGCTTTTGCAGATGCAGTAGGGGTAAACCGTGTGTTGTTTTGCAGCGGTAAAATTTATTATGATTTGCTGGAAAAACAGCAAACCGATCAGCGTAAAGATGTAGCGATTGTCCGTTTGGAGCAATTATATCCAACGCCGATTATGCAAATGCAAAAAATCAAAGCCAAATACAGCAATGCTGATAGTTGGGTTTGGGTACAGGAAGAACCGGAGAACATGGGTGCCTGGCCATATTTATGCCGAAAATTGCGCCATACCGATCTGGATTTTCAATTGATTTCCCGGAACGAAAGCAGCAGCACCGCAACCGGCTATGCCAAACAACACGCCGCACAGCAATTACATATTGTGAGCAAAGCTTTTGAAGCACCTGCTGGCAAAGCTGTAAAAAAAGAAGTAGAAGAAACCACAGCTAAAATGGCAAACGCCGGGGCTGATTAATCCTTGAAATATAGTTTATAAAAATATGAGTTTAGAGATCAAAGTTCCGCCGGTTGGCGAATCCATTTCTGAAGTAACCTTATCAAACTGGGTAAAAAACGATGGTGACCATGTAGAAATGGACGATGTTATTGCCGAGCTGGAATCAGACAAAGCCACGTTCGAACTAACTGCCGAAGCCGCCGGAACGCTTAAAACTGCTGCCAACGAAGGTGATGTTTTAGCAATTGGTGCTGTAGTTTGCAGTATTGAAACCAGCGGGGCCGCATCTGCAGAACCGGAAAAAACACCGGTAAAAGAAGTATCATCTACGATAGAACCGGTTTCGGGCGATGCGCCAAAAGTTGCTACAGCACCTGCTGCACAGGAACTTGAAATCAGGATACCGGCTGTGGGCGAATCCATCCAGGAAGTTACACTGACTAAATGGATGAAAAAAGACGGCGATCAGGTGGAAATGGACGAGCCGCTTGCCGAACTGGAATCTGACAAAGCCACTTTTGAATTGAATGCTGAAAGTGCCGGCAGGTTATCCATTATTGCTCAAGAAGGTGATGTAGTGATTATCGGTGCCTTAGTTGGTAAAATCGCTGCCGATGCAGGTGCTGCCCAGACAGAAAAAACACCGATAAAAGAAGTATCGGAAAAAGCGGGGATTTCTGCCGGAAACGATCAGCCAAAAACTTACGCTTCCGGAGTCCCTTCTCCGGCTGCCGCAAAAATCCTGGCTGAAAAAGGTGTGGACGGAAGCAGCATCAGCGGAAATGGCGTTGGCGGAAGGATCACCAAAGAAGATGCTTTGAATGCCGAAGCACCAAAACCAGCGGCCAAAACAGAAAGCAAACCTGCAACTCCTGCAAAACCTGCACCGCAGCCTGCTGTTGCCGGAAGCCGGAATGAACGGCGTGAAAAAATGTCGTCCCTGCGCAAAACTGTGGCAAAACGTTTGGTTTCTGTAAAAAACGAAACAGCTATGCTCACTACTTTCAACGAAGTAGATATGCAGCCGATTATGGAATTGCGCACCAAATACAAAGATAAATTTAAAGAAAAGTATCAGGTTGGTTTAGGCTTTATGTCGTTTTTTACCAAAGCCGTTACCGAAGCCTTGAAAGACTGGCCTGCCGTTGGTGCGCGCATTGAAGGCGAAGAAGTGGTTTACAGTGATTTTGCCGATATTTCTATTGCTGTTTCCGCACCAAAAGGCTTGGTTGTGCCGATCATCCGCAACGCTGATGCCATGAGTTTGGCCGAAATAGAAAAAGCCATTGTTGCCCTGGCCGGAAAAGCCAGGGAAAATAAACTGACTATTGACGAGATGACTGGCGGAACTTTCACCATTACCAATGGCGGCGTTTTTGGTTCGATGTTGTCCACACCGATTATCAATTCACCGCAATCAGCCATTTTAGGGATGCACAATATTATTGAGCGGCCGGTTGCGGTTAACGGACAAGTGGTTATCCGCCCGATGATGTACCTTGCTTTGTCTTACGATCACCGGATTGTTGACGGGCGCGAATCCGTTAGTTTTTTGGTTCGGGTAAAGCAATTGCTGGAAGATCCGGCACGCTTACTTTTAGGGGTATAAAAGAAGCATTGATATTTTAAAGGTCTGCCTATATGCAGGCCTTTTTTTATGTCATAAAAGAAGCATCATTGCCATCATAAAAAATTGATTTGTGTTTTTTAAAAAATCACTACAATCCATCTAAATAAATTACATTTAATTGTTAATTTGACACCCTAAACCTGAGTTAAAAATGAATAGACTTCAAACCCCGGATTACGCTGTATTCCTGATTTATTTTTTGATTGTGGCCTTATACGGCTGGTGGGTTTATCAACGCAAAAAAACAGCTATTGCATCATCCAAAGATTATTTTCTGGCCGAAGGGTCGCTTACGTGGTGGGCAATCGGTTCCTCATTAATTGCCTCCAATATTTCTGCAGAGCAGTTTATTGGCATGAGCGGTTCAGGTTTTAAAATGGGTTTGGCTATTTCTTCTTATGAATTTATGGCCGCATTGACGCTGATTATTGTGGCCGTATTCTTCATTCCGGTTTATCTTAAAAACAAAATCTTTACCATGCCGCAGTTTTTGCATCAGCGGTATAACGGTACAGTGGCCATGATTATGGCCATCTTCTGGCTGTTGTTGTATATTGTGGTTAATCTGATGTCTATTCTGTACCTGGGTGCTCTGGCCATTAGTGGCATCTCCGGTTTCAGTGTAGAGCTTTGTATCGCTTTGCTGGCGGTTTTTTCCATTGTAATTGCTTTAGGAGGGATGAAAGTAATCGGTTATACTGATGTGATCCAGGTTTTCTTCCTGATCCTGGGTGGTTTGGTTGCTTCTTATATCGCCTTAAATTTAGTGAGCGAAAAATCAGGGACCACCGGGCTTTGGAACGGTCTTACCTTATTAAAAAGTGAAGCCAGCGATCACTTCCACATGATTTTTAAAAGGGATAACCCTAACTATATGGATTTGCCGGGCTTAACTGTTTTGTTGGGCGGCTTATGGATCACCAACTTAAACTATTGGGGCTGTAATCAATACATCACACAACGTGCTTTAGGTGCCGATCTAAAAACAGCCCGGGGCGGCCTGCTGTTTGCGGCATTTTTGAAAATCCTGATGCCGGTTATCGTAGTGATCCCGGGTATTGCAGCTTATGTTTTGTATCAAAAAGGCATGTTCCATACCGAAATGCTGACTTCCACAGGTGCCACTGATGTAAACAAAGCTTATCCGGCCATTCTTAATTTATTGCCGGTTGGGATGAAAGGTTTGGCCTTTGCAGCTTTAACAGCCGCAATTGTGGCTTCATTAGCAGGAAAAGCAAATAGTATTGCCACTATTTTTACCCTGGATATTTACAAAAAAGTAATTAAAGAAGATGCCAGCGAAACCAATTTAGTTTTGACCGGGAAAATTGCGGTTGTGATATCCATGGTTTTGGGCGTGGTTTTATCATTGCTGATTGGGAACAGTTTAATGGGCGAAGGCAAACAAGGTTTCCAATACATCCAGGAATACACCGGTTTTGTTTCCCCGGGTATATTTGCCATGTTTTTACTGGGTTTTTTCTGGAAAAAAACAACGTCCAACGCAGCTTTATTTGCCACGATCGGTGGTTTTGCGCTTTCCGTTTTCTTTAAGTTTTTGCCAAATTTTGCAGATTTACATTTCCTGGCCTCAACCGGGTTTTCTAAAGATAACGGGACCGGCGTTTACGAAATTCCGTTTTTAGATCGCATGGGTTTCGTGTTCATTATCTGCATCATCGGCATGTACATCATCAGCATCATCGAAAACAGCAAAGGCGAACGGCCAAACGCACTGGAAGTAGATACCAAAATGTTCCGCGTTACACCGGCTTTCACCGCCGGAAGTTTGATTATCTGCGGGATATTGGTTGCTATTTATTCTGTTTTCTGGTAATGCTTCTTTTATCGGTATAAAATTGAAAAGCTTTTTGATTCAATTCAAAAGGCTTTTTTGTTGATGCTGTTTTTATCGGTATAAAATTGGGGAAAGAGCGGAAAACCGGAGCGCGGCATATTTAGTCATCTATGTTAAGTTTAAAGGTATGGGATCAAATGCTTGTACAACAGCTATATACCAAGTTTTTTCTCGCTTTCCGCTCTTCTTAAAACTACAAACTTTCCAAACTTTTTGGGCGTGCCCCTTCGGGTCGGGCTTTACGTTCCAAGTCCTCGCTGCGCTGCGGGCTTTCCACTGCAATCCCTCACGCGGAGCTACACAACCGTTGTACTTTGTAGTTTAATACAATGCTTCTTTTATCACCTAAAAAATCACCTTAAAACCGTTACATAACCAGCTTCTTTCAAAGCATCATCATTTAAAGTTGTACCGGCAATCACGTAATAATAAGTACCAACCGGCACCGGCTGGCCGTTATAAAAACCGTCCCAGCGTTTTAAAATATCTTTGGCTTCGTACAGTTGCTGGCCGTAGCGGTTAAAAATCCGGATGCTGTAATTGCTCAGATTGGTAATTTTCACCCCAAAATCATCGTTGATCCCATCATTGTTTGGCGTAAAAGTGTTCGGGATGAAAATAACGACATCATACCGCAAAACCAATTTCCCCAACGAAATTGTATTGCTGCAGGCACCTTTGTTTGTGGCCGTCAGCTTCACCGTAAAACTTCCTTTTTTAGTGTACAAATGCTGCGGGTTGGTTTGGGTTGAAGTTGCGCCATCGCCAAAATCCCATAAATAACTATCGGCATTGGTAGAATGATTGGCAAAAGAAGCCGAAAGCGGCACCGCGCCCGTACCCGGAATTATGGGCGAAGCATCAAAAGCAGCAACCGGAACCGCGATAATGTCCGACGCATTGATTGTAGTAGAAAGCGGATCGCTGGAGCATAAACCCTGCGTAATCACTAACGAATAAGTGCCAGCAACAGCCGTACTGGTAATTGGTATGCGGATGGCTGGCTGGCCGGAAGTGAAATTATTGGGGCCAGTCCAGCTATAAATAGTGCCGGCTTGTGCAGGTGTGCTCATCACAATCGTATCGCCAATACAATACGGGCCGTTTACTTTTTTGAGCTGCGTTAAAACCGGTTTCTGCGGAACCGTGATTTTTTGGGTTATAATGGCCGTACAGCCCTGATCTCCGATAGCGGTCAAAGTGATATTTTTATCGCCAAAAGAAGTATAGGTAACTGTAAACGGGCCATTGGTAGTTGCGCTGCTCAGGCTGGCACCGCTGCCAAAATCCCAGGCAAGTACCGTATAATCTTTAGAATTATTGGTGATGGTGAAGCTTTGCTGCGGAGAACAAAGATTGTTTGCCGTAACCGTAAAATCTAAAACCGGTGTTTTACCTATGGCAGGCACCGTGATGAAAGCTGTATCACTGATGCAACCATTTTGATTGATAATTAATTTATAAACGCCTGATTGGTTATAGTTTGTGATTGGTATCGTTAAGACAGAATCTGTAGAAGTAAAACCGTTTGGCCCGTTCCAGCTATAAGTAGTTCTGGTGCTGGTTGCATTTGATCGTAAAATCAGGTTATCTCCTAAACAATAACTGTTTTTAGCCGATAAAAGTAATGGTGTAGTCGGTTTCAACGGAACAACAAAAGTTTTATAATCAACAGACAAACAACCTTGTACATTATAAGCTAATAAAACTGCTGTTTTTGTGCCGGGAGTTTTATAAGTAACAGTATAAGGGCCAGGGCCTGTGGTAGAATCAATACTTGCACCCTCACCAAAAATCCATTTAAGGGAAGTATAATTGGTAGATTTATTTGTAAAAGTAAAGTTTGGTGTTGCAGTACATGCGTTATTTACCTGCACGCCAAGTAATGCCGTAGGGCCTAAAAATGTGCCGGTTGTAGCACCACTTGCATTAAAAGAAATAGTAAATCCGTTAGAACCCGACGTGAAATTGTTGATCAGCAACGCATAAACGTGGCCTTGGATCATATCCACATATTTTACAAAGCCATCTTGCCCGGCCACACAACCAGGCGTTTCTGTTAGATCAGTAGAAGTTAGGTTTAACCCTGTTTTATTGTAAAACGGTGTGCAATTTGTGCCGCTGCCGGATGCACATCGGATAGCATTTGCGGCATTTACATTACTAGCCGCCCCACTTGTGCCCAGATCATACAAAACCCAATCAATATCATTATCAGAAATAGTTGGGGTGATGGTAAAAGTGAGTGTACCATTGTTTGCAGCAGTCCACTTATACCAGGCAGAGTTGGCTTCAATTGGCCCGCTTCCTGAATTAACATCCAGACAAGTTCCGGCAGACTCGCGGCTATTACTTCCCGCACCGGTTACATTGGTTTGCGTAAAAGCGGTCGTATCACAAATAATAGAAGCTGTAACAAAATCCTGACCGGCTTTTAAAATAGGATAATAATTATTGATGCATAATTTGAATGTACCGGTACTATTGCCGGCCCCGCTTATCCGGATATAATAAGTTTGACCGATGGTAAGTCCGCCTTTATATAGAGTTCCTAAAGTTGAAGTGCTGGTATTAGCCCCAATCATTTCCGAAAAACTGGAACAATCAACTGTTGTGTATAAAGCAATCAAAGGGTTGTTTAGGGTGCCGCCGCCATTTGCGTTTCCGGTGACAGAAATATTAACATCAAAGGCTGTGGCAATAAATTTAAACCAAACATCCTTACCGGCAGATGACCACGCTTGCGAAGCTGCCAAACCGCCTGCCGTGGCATTTACATTGGTGTAGGCTGCGTTATCAGAACAAAAATTACTGACTGTATTTAAGGTTATCGCACCGAAACAATCATCATTTGCCGGAACTTGTGCTTTTGCAGCCGCAAACCAAAAAAACATCGATAAAAGAAGTATCAGTTTGCGCTTCAAAAGTTTTGGGTTGAATTCCCTAAAATAGAAAAAGCCCCCGAAATTTCGAGGGCTTTTTATTCCGAACAGCAATGCTGTTTTTATGCCACATTTTTTTGTTGCCTGCGGATAATATTCAGTGCGCCGCCTGCTTTAAACCATTCAATCTGCTGTGCATTGTAAGTATGGTTTACCGCAAAAATTTCCTGCGTGCCATCAATATGGTGCAGCACAATGGTCAACTGGCTGCCCGGCGCAAAATGGTTTAAGCCAACAATATCGAAAGTATCATCTTCCTGGATTTTGTTGTAATCTTCTTTATCTGCAAAAGTTAAGGCCAGCATACCTTGTTTTTTCAGGTTGGTTTCATGGATGCGCGCAAAAGATTTCACCAAAATTGCACGGACACCAAGATGCCGCGGTTCCATCGCCGCATGTTCGCGGGAAGATCCTTCGCCATAATTTTCATCACCAACCACAATACTGCCAATACCGGCTGCTTTGTAAGCACGCTGCGTTGCCGGAACCGGGCCGTATTCGCCGGTCAGTTCGTTTTTGACCGTATCAGCTTTTAGGTTGAAATAATTGATGGCACCAATCAGCATATTATTGGAAATATTATCCAAATGTCCGCGGTATTTTAACCATGGGCCAGCCATCGAAATATGATCGGTTGTACATTTTCCTTTCGCTTTAATCAGCAATTTCAAGCCCAAAATATCCGTGCCTTCCCAAGCTTTAAACGGATCAAGCAATTGCAAACGATCTGAAGTCGGGCTTACCTTCACTTCAACCGTGCTGCCATCAATTGCAGGGGCAAGATAACCAGCATCTTCCACCGCAAAACCTTTAATCGGCATTTCGATACCTTGCGGCTCGTCTAATTTTACTTGCTGGCCGCTCTCGTTAGTCAGCGTATCTGTTAAAGGGTTGAAAGTCAAATCACCAGCGATGGCAAAAGCCGTAACAATTTCCGGAGAAGCTACAAAAGCATGTGTATTTGGGTTACCGTCCTGACGCTTGGCAAAATTTCTGTTAAAAGAAGTAATGATCGAATTTTTACGTGTCGGGTCGTTGGTATGGCGCGCCCACTGGCCAATACACGGCCCACAGGCATTGGCCAAAACTACACCGCCGATATTTTCAAAGGTTTTTAAATAACCATCACGGTCAACAGTATATCTAACCAGCTCAGAACCGGGCGTAACCGTAAATTCTGCTTTGGTTTTTAAGCCTTTGCTAATGGCTTGTGTAGCTATAGAAGCAGCGCGGGTAATATCTTCGTAAGAGGAATTGGTACAGGAACCGATCAAACCAACTTCTAATACGGAAGGCCATTGGTTTTCGCGTACGGCATCAGCAAATTTAGAAATTGGCCAGGCCAAATCCGGGGTGAAAGGTCCGTTTACATAAGGCTCCAGTTCAGAAAGGTTGATTTCGATTACCTGATCAAAATAAGCTTCCGGATTGGCATAAACTTCTTCATCGCCGGTTAAATGTTGTTTGATGGCGTTGGCCAGTTCTGCAATGGCAGCGCGTTCTGTCCCTTGCAAATAAGCTTCGGATTTTTCATCATAACCAAAAATAGAAGTTGTTGCACCGATTTCTGCACCCATGTTGCAAATGGTTCCTTTTCCGGTTGCAGATAAAGAACGTGCACCTTCACCAAAATATTCTACAATTGCGCCGGTTCCTCCGTTAACGGTCAGGATTCCGGCAACTTTTAAAATGACATCTTTTGCAGAAGCCCAACCGGATAATCTTCCGGTCAGTTTTACACCGATCAGTTTTGGGAATTTTAGCTCCCAGGGCAAACCGGCCATCACGTCGCAGGCATCGGCACCGCCAACACCAATCGCGATCATGCCCAAACCGCCCGCATTTGGCGTATGCGAATCTGTGCCGATCATCATCCCACCGGGGAAAGCATAGTTTTCCAAAACCACCTGATGGATAATGCCCGCGCCGGGTTTCCAAAAACCGATGCCATATTTATTGGAAACGGAAGAAAGGAAATCGTAAACTTCTTTATTTTGACTTTTTGCAGTGTCTAAATCTTCATCGGCACCGATTTTTGCCTGGATCAAATGATCGCAATGTACGGTAGAAGGTACGGCAACTTGCGGGCGGCCGGCCTGCATGAACTGTAAAAGTGCCATTTGCGCCGTAGCATCCTGCATGGCCACGCGATCTGGTGCAAAATCAACATAATCTACGCCGCGTTGCAATTCCTGAGAAGCATCTCCGGCAGAAAGGTGGGCATAAAGTATTTTTTCGGTCAACGTAAGTGGCTTGCCAACAGCTTTGCGTGCAGCTTCGATACGGCTGCCAAAGCGGTTGTAAACCTGTTGGATCATATTTAAATCAAAAGCCATTTTATTGATTTTATTAGGTGATTAATAATTAAAACCCTCACAGTTTGAGGCGAATCTACAAAATTAACAGGTAAACGAAGTATCGGTTTTGGAAATTTGATTGGTGCGATGGGGGGAAAATTGTAGTTTCATATTAACTTAAACAACATTTGCTACTTACACGTAATGAGACAGAGTTAAGCGGAATTAGAAACCCGGATTAAAAGAGTTTACTAAAAACTATGTGGTAAAAGAAGTATGCACTATGACCAAAACCCATAGCTCGAAGGACGGAATTACAAATTCACCAGTAGACAGAGAAGCATTAGGTAAAGCATTAATAAACCAAATTAGAGAAAAAATCCATGGGAAATTTTAGATTATTATGTTTAATTACAATACTCTGTTTTGTCCAAAGTATCATAGAGCCAACATTACTTATGTTATACACATTATTACGATCTATTATACTCAAAACAGTTGCAACAAGCATGAGTGGATATTTTGATTCTGTATTTTTATATTATTTTTTTTTGAGGATTATAATAACGTTACCGGGCCTATTAATCTTTTTTTTAGTTCTAATTGCCTTTTTGAAGCCGGAAAGACTATTTAAGATGAATTATATTTTGCTTTCATATGTATTAGTTAATATAGTTGTTTCCGTAATATTTCTGTATTGGGACTCATCATTTATAAGTCCAGCAGTTATGTTATATATCGTTTTTTCTTCTGCACTAATCGGAATAATTTCCCTTATTAACAGGGTAAAAATCCTTAGCTATTTAAATTAATGATTTCTGTTAAAAAATTTTCGCTATGCATAGTAGCAATATAGTCTCCTCTACTGGTCGCTGGTTTGTAACTCCGACCCTTGAGCTTAGGATTTTTAATCCCATATTTATAAATAGCAATGCTTCTTTTACCGGTAAATTTAACAAAAGCCTGTTACCTTTTCGCCCACCTATCAGTGCTAAGCGAAGTATGAAATACGGCAGAGACGACCACCAGTTTTAAACTATCATCCACGGTAAAGTGAACCATGAACGGGAACACCTCCAGAACGGCGCAACGGGTGTCATCATAAAGTACAACAGTTGCCTTCGGCTTACTTCTGATATAAGACACCTTGCTGCGCACCTCCTGTATAAAGCGTTTGCCAAGACCGGTCTGCTTTTCTTCGTACCATTCAGCGGCGTTTTTGATATCCTGTTTGGCCAGGGGCAATATAACCGCTCTGTACATTAAAGGCTTTTTTCAATATCATCCATGGCAGTATCAAAATCCAGTGCCTGTCCAGGTTCGTTTTTGTAATCTTGAAGGCGTTTTCTCACTTCGCCCATTTGCCAGGCAGGTATTTCTATCTGCTCTTGTTCAATACCTTCGTACTTGCTTTTGAGTTCGTTCCATTCGGAGATAGGAATGAATACACCGGTAGTCTTTCCGGTGTTGTCAGAGATATATTGAAGGTTCATGATTACAAATATATCATTTAAGAGCAACCACCGATACTTCTTTTATCGACAAAATTTTACAAAATCCGCCATTGTTGCTGCCCAACAATCGCACAGCAAAAACCATCACAAACTTTTAAAAACATATCCTTTGTCTTGCCAGTATTCCAACGCTTTTGGCAGCGCAAACTCCAGCCGTGGCCATGCTTTTAAACTATCGTGAAAAACAATAATAGAACCGTTGCTGCTTTTATCCACTATATTTTGGTAACATTTTTGGTGCGAAATATCCAAGTCAAAATCGCCGCTTAAAACATCCCACATAATTATCTCATAACTCTTTTTCAAAACTAATAATTGTGATTTTTTTGCGCGGCCATAAGGCGGACGAAACAGTTTTGACTGAACCAATTGGTTGCATTGTTCTGTATTTTGCAGATATTTTTCATCGTCTGTTCCCCAACCTTTTAAATGATTAAAAGTGTGGTTGCCAACCGTGTGCCCTGCTGTTTTTATCGACCTAAAAACTTCGGGATGCTTTTGCACATTTTCCCCAATGCAAAAAAATGTTGCTTTTGCATTAAATTTTTTCAGCGTTTGCAGTACAAAAGGCGTAACTTCCGGGATCGGGCCATCATCAAAAGTTAAATAAATTACTTTTTCTGAGCGGTTTTTGTGCCAGGTTAATCCCTGATAAAACCACTTTAACAACGTTGGCGTTTTTACCAGATAAGGTATCTTCATAAAAATTCCGTAAATTATAATCCCCAAAAAAGGTTGGTAAAAGAAGCATTGCCATAACGCCGTTTATCACAAACCGAATTTGAGTAAATTTCTTTTATTTGCAATACTATAAAGAAACCGGAAACCTGGCTTTGATGGAGAAAAATAATTTGAAAATCGCGGTAATTGGCGGTGGAAGCTGGGCTACGGCCATCGTAAAAATGCTGACTGACAACACGGCCCCGAAAGAGGTTTTCTGGTGGATGCGCAGCGAGGAAATGATACAGCATATCCGCAAGTTCCGGCACAACCCGAAATACCTGAGTTCGGTTGCAATTTGTGTGAAACCGGAAAACATCTCCACCCAAATCCGGGAAATTATTGAACAGGCAGAAGTAATTATTTTGAACGTGCCCGCCGCGTTTTTAAAAGAAGCCTTGACCGGGCTAACCGATGCTTCTTTTACCGGTAAAAAAGTCATCTCGGCCATTAAAGGCATCGTACCGGACGAAAACCAGATTGTGGGCGATTTTATCCATCAGCATTATCATTTTCCGCTGGACCGTTTTCTGGTTTTGAGCGGTCCGTGCCATGCAGAAGAAGTTGCGCTGGAAAAACTTTCGTACTTAACTTTAGCTTCGCAGGACAAAAACCTGGCTGCGGATTTGGCCTGTTATTTTAACACGCGCTACATCAAAACAAATATTTCAGATGATATTTACGGAACAGAATATGCGGCCGTGCTCAAAAATATTTATGCCATTGCCAGCGGGATTTGCCATGGCGTTGGTTATGGTGATAATTTTCAGGCAGTGCTGATTTCCAATGCGATACGGGAAATCAAACGTTTTGTAGATGCCGTCCATCCCATCAATCGCGATATTAATGAATCTGCTTATTTGGGCGATCTGCTGGTGACCGGTTATTCGCAGTTTAGCCGCAACCGCACTTTTGGCAACATGATTGGCAAAGGTTATACCGTCAGTTCGGCACAATTGGAAATGAACATGATTGCAGAAGGCTATTATGCCGCAAATTGCCTACACGAGGTAAATAAAAAGTACAATGTTGCCATGCCGATCAGTAACGCGGTGTATGCTGTTTTGTATCAGAAAAGCAATCCTGTTACGGAAATGAAACTTTTGGCCGAACTATTGAGTTAAGTTTAACAATCACTTAAAATAAAGTCATGAAAAAGATCAAAGTCTTATTATTATCAGCCGCTGTACTGTTTTCCGTTAATTCATTTGCGCAAACTTCATCAAAAGGTGCTGTAGGCCGTACTGTTAATAAAGTTGGAAATAAAACCGCAGAATTAGCCGTTAAAGGTGTATCTGCTGTTGGGGATAAAGAATATAAAGGTAAAGTTGGCCCGAACGGACAAACAATTTATATCAACAAACATTCAAAATATTTTTATGTAAACGCAAGAGGCAAAAAAGTTTATGTTTCAAAAATGAAACTGAAAGACGCCCCTTCTAAATAATTATATTGTTTTTTATCTTAAAATGCCCGGACAAAAAATTTCCGGGCATTTTTTATGTTTAAAGATTTTTTTACCGGTAAAAGAAGCATTGTAAAATCAAAACTATGAAGAAAACCTACTTAATTTTGGCCATAACGGCTGTTGGTGTTGTTGTTTTGGCAGCTTGCAAATCATCCGCAGTAAACAAAAATTTGTTGGGCAAATGGCATTCTGCCGATCAGAAAACCAAACTGGAAGTTACTGCTAACGCATTTATTTTGGATGAAGGCGAACCGCTTGCCGAAAGCTATTTTACAAAAGGCGATACACTTTTTACATCATATGAAGGAAGCGAACCTTACACTAAATTTGTAGTCAAAAACCTAACCGGTAAAAGCATGACATTAATTTATCCGGATTCTACTTCAATAAATTTTTTACGTTGATTTAAGCTTGTGCAAAGCTTTTTGATTTAGGGATTTGCTGCATTGCAACAGCAAAACACGCAAATACATTTAAAGCACTTTGGATGCAGGTTTCGTGATCGTCAGTATCAATTTCGGTGTTTAAAACCTGGCAAAATTGTTTCCATCTGGCAACCAGATCTTCGCCATAAACCTGATAATAATGAAAGTTTAACTGCCGGTTTTGCAGGTTTAGATTAGTTTTAAGCTTTTTCACAATCACGTTTCCGCCTAAAGTTGCCCCTTCCAAAACATACATGGCACCTAAAATTGCTGCATTATTTTGAAGGATTGGAATACTGTTTTTAGGCAGGTTTTTTTCAGATAGGACAATATCCAGTTCAAGCAAATCTTGTTTTAAAGCGGCCAATTTTGCACGTTTGTCAACCTGAAGTTTTTGTTGTAAAGCTGAATCGATGCCCGTATGAAGTTGTTTTTCCAAATCAGCATGTACCAAATAGTTGGTCAGCAAAATTTGTTTATATTCTGAAAACGACAAACTTCCGTTCATGATCTTGTCAACAAACATTAACTGCTCTAATTGGTCGTGCTGAAGTTTGGTGGCCTGTTTTAAAATTTCCTGTAACATGAATGTTAAATAGGACGAAATTAGTTTTTAAACTAAACCCATAATAAACCGAATGCTGTTTTTATAAGGATTAATTTAGGCTGTGATGTTGTGTAAACCAAAAACTGTAAACCGATTTGAGGCATGAAACCAAGTTGATATAACCGGAAGGTTTGGTTAAATAAGCATTTGCACCAAATTCCAGCGATGCTTTTATGTCTTTTGGATTATCTGAAGTAGTAAAAAATACCACCGGCACATATTTCAGGCTGGGTATTTCGCGGATATTTTTTACCAAATCCAAACCGGATAAGCCAGGCAAGTTCAGATCAAGCAAAATCAATTTAGGTTTAGCCCGGTACTGGCAAAGCTGGTTAAGCCTGATCAGCGCATCTTTTCCGTTCTCCATTATTTGTACCGATACGTTGTTGTCAACTTCCTGTGCGGCGTGTTGCATGATAAACGCAAAATCCGCATCGTCCTCTACATAAAAAATATCCGGTGAAATCACAATCGTTAATTTTTAAAAGCAATGTAAAAAACTGTGCCAATGTTCAGCTCGCTTTCAAACCAAATCCTGGCCTGGTGTTTTTCTGCAATCCGCTTCACAATGGCCAGGCCAACGCCCGATCCTTCCACATCCTGCACATTGTCCATGCGTTTAAACAGTTCAAAAACGCGGTTATAAAAATTAATGTCGATGCCAACACCATTATCAGTTACCGAATAAACAACTTCATTATGCTCAATCCTGCCTTCTACTTTAATTTTTGAAGGATCGGATTTTGCAGAATATTTAACAGCATTGTTCAGCATGTTGGTAAAAACCTGGCCAATCATCGTTTTGTCGCCTAAAATATCGGGTAATTCCCCAAAAGTAAGTTCTAAATTTTTTGGTTTTAGGGCGGCAATAACCTCTTGTTTAATATCATCCAAAAGTTCGGTCATGTTGATTTTTACCGGTTCAAATTCTGCCTTTCCCACGCGCGAATACTGCAGGATTTCTTTGATCAAAAAATTCATCTTATCGGCACCGGCCACCACACGGCCCAATATTTTTTTGGCACCGTCATCCAGGCTTTTGTTGCTGGCAAGCAGTAGTTCCGAATAACTTTTTATGGCAGAAAGCGGCGTGCGCAAATCATGCGAAATGGTGTAGGTAAAAGTGTCCAACTCATCATAAGCCACTTGCAAACGGTCATTTAACAATCTGATTTCGTTGGCTTTCCGATTGTTAAAATCTATAATTTCCTCCCGCATTTTCATTACCACCGATACTTCTTTTATACTCCATTTTTGGGAAGTGTTTTTTACAATTTCCGTCCAGGCTTCAAAAGATTTTCTGGGCGATAGCTGCATCAAACCAACTTCATTCTGTTCAACAGGCTTTTCCGGGTTCCCGGCCCAGGTAATAGATTTGATTTGCTCGGGCTTAAACCAAATCAGCCATTCGTTCAGTTCTTTAGAAAGTACACAAGCCAAAATGCCGCTGGCTATACTGCTGTATTTTTTTGCCGGTAAAAACAGCTCGGGCAAACGGTTGGTATGGTAAACCGCGTCTGATACATGGGTTTTTAACCACATTATGATTTCTTTGATCTGCTCATCCTCCGGTGTAATGCCAATTCGGGTAATTTCGCTGTTAAAAACCAGTACGGCACCGGTAGCGGCAGTCAGGTTTTTAAAAGTAACCGGATGTGCAGTCAAAGCGGTAACAATATTATCTTCAGCTTTAATTTGTTTAGAAACTTCGGCAGCGGCCGCATCCAGCGTGCACATCAGTTCGGTATCTTCTTCTTCCTGCCGGTATTCTAAGGCCGATGACAAAATTTGCCCGATTAGTTTTGCCGCATCACGTGCTTTGTAATTGATAAACCGGGGCAGATAATTATGACAAGCCACCAAACCCCAAAGCTCTCCTTTTGCCATCAGTGAAATGCTGAAGCTGGATGCCACACCCATATTTTTTAAGTACTGAACATGAACAGGAGAGACCGCCCGCAGAGCAGAATGGCTTAAATCCAAGGCTGTATTTTGATCCTGAAAAGTGACAATAGGCGAATTATGGCTGTTTACATCTGCAATAAGCCGTGTTAAATTAATTTTATACAGCTCGCGCGCTTGTTTTGGAATATCAGTTGCCGGGTAATACAAATCTAAAAAAGGTTCCAGATCATCATTTTTAACTTCGGAAACTACTCTGCCATGGCCATCTTCGTTAAACTTATAAATCATCACCCGATCATAATCAATGATTTTTTTGATTTCCGCGGCCGCATTATCAAGTAACGAACTTAAATTTCTGCCCGATAAAATCCCCGAAACCGATTTTCCAATCGTTTTCTGCACATCAAGGTTCAGATCAGAACTCATCGGTTCAAACTCCAGGATCAGTTCTGTACCTGAAGCAGAAAAAATTAAATTATAGGTGTTTTGGTTGATGCTGATCTGGTGTGGATTAAGAGAATCTGAAGGTTTACCAGATTTTAAAAGGTTCAGCAGGCTGCTTAGTTCGTTGTAATTTGTATCGGTTTTGAAGTGGGTTTCCAGATCAGCAATCGGTTTGCCTAAAAAATGTTTGGCTTCTTTTCCAACAAAATCTACAGCATTTGTACTGATATAATTAATAATAAACGTATCCCGGGCTACGGCAACCAAAAAACCATGGGCTTGTATTTTGCCTGGGATATGGATGGGCTCTCTGTCGCAATTTGTTAGATCAACCTGAAATGGGTCCATATTTTGCCTGAAAATTTAAAGATCAAATAACGTATAAGTTTTGCTTAGTTGAACTTAAATTTAGTTTTAAGTTTAACTAAGCACTTGGGTCAGGTTTTATCCTGATGCTGTTTTTACCGGTATAAAAATGGTGATTTTAGTAAAAGTATTGTATTGACAAGCTAATTTCAAAAAAAGTATTCTATTTTTTGCAAGAGGTTTTTATTGAGGCAGCCTTTGTATAGATTAAAACTCACAACAAATAAAAAGAGCCTCCGGACATTCCCGAAAGCTCTTTTCAAACTAAACTAAAACTAAAATTTATGTGCTAAAAACAGTATTGCTGTTTAAAACCTTCTGCGACGCTCGCCGCGGTCTTCCCGGCTTTTACCAGAAAAATCACGAAAACCGGTGCTGCTTCCGCCGCCGCTGTAGCTGCGTTCGCGGCCGCCATCACGACGCTCTCTGCCACCGCTTCCGCCTTCTCTTCGTGGATAACCGCCGCCAGATCTTGGGGAACGGCTTTCGCCACCTTCGGCAGCCCCAGAAAGTTCTATCCGGACTTCACGGCCCTGAAAGTTTGCCTCTTTAAACGCATCAATCACTTGTTGTGTATCGGCATTCGGCACTTCAAAAAAGGAATAAACACCTTTTACATCGATTTTGCCAACGCCGCGACCATTAATTTTGCTGGTGTTGCAAATGTAACCCAGCAAATCCCCGCGGGTAAAATTATCTACCGAACCTAAGTTGATAAACAAGCGTGTATAATCGGCACTTACACCGTTTCCGCTGCGTGGCGCACGTTCGCCGCCATCACGCAAACGGGATTCATCAGCCGAAGCATTCAAATCTGGTGCGTTTTTGTAATAATTCAAAAAGCGGTTAAACTCTAAAGAAGCAAAACGTTTGATAATATCTTCTTTGCTCAACTCTTCAAATTCAGCCATAATACGCGGAATGTATTGATCGATTTGAGAATCATTCACTTCCACGTTGTGCACTTTATGCACCAAACCGAACAATTGTTTTTCGCAAACATCAAAACCGGTCGGAATTTCTGCTTTTGTAAATTTTTTGCCCAAAACGCGTTCGATCTGGCGTATTTTACCAATTTCTTTCCCGTTAATAATGGCGATGGAAATACCGGTTTTTCCGGCACGGCCAGTACGGCCGCTTCGGTGGGTATAATTTTCGATCTCATCCGGCAAAGAATAATTGATTACGTGCGTAACATCGCTCACATCGATACCACGTGCGGCAACATCGGTAGCAATCAATAATTGTAAACTTCTGTCGCGGTAACGTTTCATCACCTTATCACGTTGTTGCTGAGACAGATCGCCATGCAAAGAATCGGCATTGTAACCGTCTTTGATCAAAGATTCGGCAATTTCTTGGGTTTCAATTTTAGTTCGGCAAAAAACAATACCAAAAATCTCGGGGTTAAAATCAACAATGCGTTTAAAAGCGGCATATTTATCGCGCGCTTTTACGATGTAATATTCGTGCTCAATGTTTACATTTCCGGTGTTTTTTGTGCCCATCGTGAGCTCAAAAGGATCGGTCATGTAGTTTTTAGCGATGCGGCGCACTTCTGCCGGCATCGTGGCCGAAAACAGCCAGGTTTTTTTCTCTTCAGGGGTGGTAGACAGGATTTCGTTAATGTCTTCCTGGAAGCCCATGTTCAGCATTTCGTCAGCTTCGTCCAAAACAACGTACTGGATGTCTGAAAAATCAATGGCTTTACGGCCAATAATGTCCAGCATACGTCCGGGCGTGGCAACAACAATCTGTACGCCGCGTTTGATTTCGCGCAGCTGATCCATAATGCTGGAACCACCGTAAACAGCCACAACTTTAACGTTGTTCATGTTTTTGGCGTAACTTTTAATGTCACTTGTAATTTGCAAACACAGTTCGCGTGTTGGACAAAGAATTAAGGCTTGAGGCTTGTTCTGATCAAAATCAATCAGTTCTAATAACGGCAGTCCAAAGGCGGCGGTTTTTCCGGTCCCTGTTTGGGCTAATCCGACAAAATCGTTGCTGCCTGTTAACAAAACCGGGATAGATTGTTCCTGGATTGGCGTAGGGGTTTCAAACCCTAAATCAGAGATGGCATTAACAATATCATGACGGATTCCCAGTTCAATAAATGGGTTCATGATGTAAATAACGAACTTAGCTACATTGCTAAATCTGCCGCGAAGATACGTTAAATTTCCATCATTTTAAGCATAGGTTTTATTATGATTTTGAAGTGATGAAAGTAAAAAGACTTTAGCTTAAACCTATGCTGTTTTTACCATACTTTTTTCTGGCTGATAAAACAGTAATTTTTATTTTCAAGCTGATTATAAGGTACTTGCAATATCGGCAATAGAAGTCCTTTCGCAGTAATTTTTATCAAACTGAACAAAAATTATTTTACTTTTTTCTGTAAAAAATGGAAGCCAAACCGATACACACCAAATTTTAGCCTGTAAAAGAAGCATCAGCATTCACCGCTTAGTTGTACTCCATTCATCAGGCTTATCAAAAGTTTTAATTTTTGTTCAGGCGTTCTTCAATGCGTTCCTGCATTTTCCTTTTAAACGGTTCGCCTAACTTCATTTTTTGGTTTTGAGGAGAACCGGACAACCCTTTGATCATTTGATTGAGCAGGATGCTTTGCTGCTGAAATATCCGGCAAACCGAGCAGCCGGTTAAATGGATTTTCAATTCCAGTTTCTCCCGAACGGTTAACTGGGCAATCTGCTTTTTTTCGATCAAAAAAGTGGCCTGCCTGCAATTGTAGGCTATTTTCCTGATCTCGTCTTTATTTAGCTCTTCCATAGTTGTAAATGCTTTTTATAGCCAGTTTTTTTGCAGGCAAGCGCGTAAGTTAAGTTTGGTGCGATGGATGACCACCCAAAAGTTGGCGGCAGAGATTTTCAATTCCCGGCAAACAAAATCCGTTGCTTCCTCGTCCAAGTGTTTCATTGTAAAAACGGCCAGCCAAAGTGCCGGAAGCTTTTGCATACATTTTTCTAAAACCTGATTAAACTCTTTATTTAACAATAGGTCCTGGTTTTCTGTGCCAAATTCTTTTGGCTGATGCGCTTCTTTCCAATGTCCGTCATCCGGATTAAAAAAATCCTGCTGTTCGTCCTGTGCTTCTTTTACACCTGTTTTTTTGTTAAAGCCCGAAGCATTTTTCCGGTAAACATCAATTACCTTATTTTTCAAAATAGCCGTTAGCCAGGTTTTTTCAGAACTTTTTCCTTTAAATTGATCAGCCTTTTCCAACGCGGCCAAAAACGTTTCCTGCACCAAATCTTTCGCCTGTTCATCGTCATCTAAACGCATCATCGCAAAACCAAACAAATAATCTGCGTATAAAAAAACCCATTGCGCTGGTTTAAGTGTAAAAACCTGCTCCGGTTTTACGGTCAATGTCTTATCGGCTGGCATTTATTATCGTTTTAGTCGTTGTTTACTTCTTTATCCTTACAGGTTTTTTTCTAAATTTATTGTAAGGTTTCGGTCCTGATGCCGACAAAGCAAATATAAAAAAAATGAAAGCTATAAAAATTTTCATCCTGGCAGGGTGCATGGCTGCTGCCGGATTAATTTCCTGGGTTATTGCTGCTAATCACCCAAAAAACACCGATAAAAACAGCATTGCCGCAAAGGGTTTTGCCGTGGTTGAACTGTTTACTTCCGAAGGCTGCTCCAGTTGCCCGCCGGCCGATGAGCTGGTGGAAAAGATCCAGAAAGAAAACAATAATCTGCCGGTTTATATCCTTGCTTTCCATGTAGATTACTGGAACCGTTTGGGCTGGAAAGACGTTTTCAGCAGCGCGGCTTACTCCAAAAGGCAAAGTCAGTACGCACAATGGATGAACCTGCAATCTGTTTATACACCGCAAATTGTGGTAAACGGAAGGAAAGAATTTATCGGCTCGGAAGAAGGAACGCTGAGAAATGCCATCAAAAGCGGTTTGCAAAAAGCTTCGTCAGCGGGTTTGACTTTAAGTGATGTAAAATTTGATGCGGACAAGGTTAACCTGCATTACAACATTGAAGGGGCAACCAACAACACGTCACTTTTATTGGCCCTGATCCAAAAATCAGCAACAACAAATGTAAAAGGAGGCGAAAACGGCGGCCGGACTTTAGGCCACGTACAAATTGTGCGCAACTTGCAAACCGTAGCTTTGGGCGGAAAAGATAGCGGAACGGCACAAATTGCAATTCCTTCAGCCTTGAACAACCAGGATTTGGAAGTGATTTCTTTCTTGCAAAACAGTAACAACGGGCAAATTTTGGCCGCTGCAAAAACAGGTTTAAACACTTCGGCCGCAATGGTTCAGGCAAAAAACCACAATAATTCCAAATAATAAAGCAGGTATTTTAACGATGCTGTTTTTAGCACACTAATTTTGTTGTGCTAAAAACAGTATCGTTAGAATTCAACGTATAAGATCAACAGCCGAAAAAATTGTTTAGCAAACTATGAAAACCATCAAAGAAAAACATTCCCTGCTGATGCGCTGGACGCATTGGGTCAACTTCCCGATCCTGACGATCATGATCTGGAGCGGAATGCTGATTTATTGGGCCAGCGATACATACACGTTTACTTTGTTTGGGCATACTTTTTTTCATTTCTTCCCGGATTCGTTTTACAAGTTTTTCCACATTCCGTCAAGGCTGGCAGAAGGCATGGCATTTCACTTTTTGTTTATGTGGTTTTTTACGCTGAACGGAATTTTGTACTTCTTTTATACCATTTTTTCCGGTGCCTGGCGGGAGTTGATTCCGCAAAAAAACTCTTTTAAAGAAGCCTGGCTTATCGTGTTGCACGATCTGCATATCCGCAGAACTGCGCCGCCGCAAAACAAATACAACGCCGCGCAACGCATTGCTTATTCGGCAATTATTGTGATGGGTTTTGGTTCCGTTATCACGGGATTGGCCATTTATAAACCTGTGCAATTTTACTGGTTAACCTGGATTTGCGGCGGTTATCATTTTGCCCGGATATTGCATTTTGCTTTAACAATTGGCTATGTTTTGTTTTTTATAATCCACGTTGTGCAAGTTGTTTTGGCGGGATGGAACAATTTCAGATCGGTGGTTTCTGGTTTTGAAGTAATTAATGAAAAATTTGCCACTCAAACGGAAGGAAATCCGGTAAACGATAACCTGAAACCTGACGTTGATCATTTATAAACACTTGTAATGGAAAACCATCATCATATAGAAAACACTGCCGATCAGGATAAAGAAGCCCAAAAAAAATCAGCAGTTGAACAAAAAATCAAACGGCGGAATTTCATCTCGTTTTCTACTTTTTTTGTGTTGGGCGGAGCGGCTTTTGGCGGATGGAAATGGTTGTACCATTCGCCCGAAGAAACAGCAGGTATTACGGCTGGTGCGCGCAAACCGTTGCGCCGCGCTTTGAACAAAACGGAACTTTTTTTCCGGAAATTTTACAGTAATAACCACGAGGTCAAAACCTATCCAAAATCGATGGCCGCAAAAAAGGTGCGTGTAAACAGCGACATCGGCATTGATGATGAAGGTTTTAACCCTGAAAACTGGAAATTGTCTGTCGTAAAAAGTAAAAACGACGTGTTGAAAGTTACGATGGCAGAAATCAAAGCTTTGCCTAAAACCGAAATTGTTTTCGATTTTAAATGTGTGGAAGGCTGGGATCAGATCCAGCATTGGGGCGGTTTGAAATTTGCGGATTTTATAGAACATTTTAAATTGAACGAGCAGGCCAAAATGCCCTACATTGGTATGGAAACGCCAAACGGCGAATATTATATTGGGCTGGAAAACGAAAGTGCTCTGCATCCGCAAACTTTACTGGCTTACGAAATGAACGGGCAGCCGATTGCATTGGAACATGGCGCGCCGTTGCGTTTGATCATTCCGGTAAAATATGGCATCAAAAACCTGAAAAGGATTGGAACAATTAACTTTAGCAATAACCGGCCGAAAGATTATTGGGCCGAGCAGGGTTATGATTATTACTCTGGTCTGTAAAATTTAATCAATCAAAGAAACAAGACCAGTATTTTTAGGTGATAAAAGAAGCATCAACCTAAAAAAAGGCAGAGAAAAGTTTAAACAGCTTTCATCCTCAAAAAAGTGCATATTAGTTTAATTGTATTACCGGTGCTTCTTTTATAAAGCAAAAAACGAATTATCGGCAGCATAACAATAGCAACTACCGCAACCTATCCGCCGACTTTACCAGTTTCTCATCCCGGCTGATTGCTTTTATCGCAAAGACAACCAGCACAATTGAAAGGGAAGATAAAATCATCCCCAAACCATAATTTTCCGGGCGCAAAGTTAGGTCTTCGCCAATAAAACCTTTAATGGTTTCGGCCAGCAAAAAGCTGTAACCAATAATCAAAACCATCACAATATAAAGGTAAGCTGATTGCTGTTTGCGGTTTTTATACATAAAAATACCGGCTAAAGGAAGCATGGCGGCCACAACCGTAGCCACACTTAGCCAGACAAATGAGGCCGTTTTGGTGCGCACGCCGTTGATCACTTCGTAAACACCGTTTACCATCAGGCTGTCCGGATGTCCGTTCAAAATCAGGTTATTGATCACCGGAAGCAAAAACAGGGAGAACAAAACCAAACTGGCGGCCAGCAAATAAATGCTTTGTATGCGTTGTATCATTTTTTAGGTGCTAAAAGAAGCATTGCAAAGATAAAATACTTTTAAAATAATTTCTGCAGAGATCGATTTTCAGGTTTTCTTACCTTTGCAAAAGTGGAGGGAAAACAACGGTATTTTGCAGAACTGGCTTTTGACGGAACGCGCTATCATGGCTGGCAAATCCAGCAGAATGCGCTGAGTGTGCAGGAAGTTTTCAATAAAGCTTTGGCAGTTTTGCTGCGCCAGCCAGTTGAAACGATTGGCTGCGGAAGGACGGATACCGGCGTACATGCCAGGCAGTTGTTTGTACATTTTGATGTGGAAGGTGCGGGGTTTGAGGTGCGGGAAGCGAACGATGCATTAACCATGAACCATCGGCTAAGAGCTTCTCTAAACGCCATCCTGCCCAAAAATATTGCGGTAAAAACAGTATTTCCGGTTGCGGCAAATGCGCACGCGCGTTTTGATGCCACGTTGCGCGCTTATGAGTATCACATCCATTTTGATAAAGACCCTTTTAAGCAAAATTACAGCTGGCAATTGCGCGATTTTCCGGACTTGGATTTGATGGGCCAGGCCGCAAACATCATCAAAGAATACACCGATTTCAGTTGTTTTAGTAAAAGCAATACGCAGGTAAAGACAAATTTTTGTGCCATAAAAGAAGCATTCTGGTTGCAAAACGTGGATGGCAGTTTAGTTTTCCATATTTCTGCAGACCGTTTTTTGCGGAACATGGTCCGCGCTATTGTTGGCACGCTGATTTCCGTTGGGAAAAAAGAAATCGAACCGGAAGCGGTACGCAAAATCATCGAAAGTAAAAACAGAAGCCTGGCTGGTGTTTCCGTTCCGGCCTGCGGTTTGTATTTGACGGAAGTAAAATATCCTTATATTTTATCAACCTAAAACAACATATCAAAGTAGCAATTCAAACTTACAACTTACAACTTACAACTTACAACTTACAACTTACAACTTACAACTTACAAATGGCTGCAGTAACCGGAAAAGCTTTTGATACCAAATTGTTAGGCAGGGTGCTGCAATACGTGCGGCCGTACCGTCGGCAGTTTTTGTGGGCAGCGTTTTTAACGGTGTTAATGGCTGCACTTTCACCAATCCGGCCGTATTTAATCCAGGTAACGGTTGATAAATACATCCTGACTTCCAACTTTAACGGTTTGCTGTACATGTCGCTGCTGATGTTTGGTTTGCTGGTTTTTCAATCGGGCGTACAATATTTTCAAACCTATTTAACCAATGCGCTGGGCCAATCGGTTATTTTAAAATTGCGCACAGATGTTTTTAACCACATCACGCAGTTGCGCTTAAAATATTTTGACCATACGCCGATTGGCGTGCTGATCACGCGTTCGGTTTCTGATCTGGAAACGATTGCCGATATTTTTTCGGAAGGGTTGATCTCGATCATCGGCGATATGCTGCAACTCATCGCTTTGATCGGCATTATGCTTTATACGGATTGGCGGTTAACGCTGATCACTTTGATTCCGATGCCTTTATTGATGCTCGCCACGTACTGGTTTAAAGAAGCGATCAAATCATCTTTCCAGGAAGTGCGCACGCAGGTTTCGCATTTGAACACGTTTTTGCAGGAACATATTTCGGGCATGAGCGTAATCCATTATTTTGCGCGGGAAGATCAGGAAATGCGGAAATTTGTGGCCGTAAACCGCAAATACCGCGATGCCAATATTCAATCCAACTGGTATTATTCTATTTTTTATCCGGTGGTAGAGATAATTTCGGCGATGTCGCTGGGTTTGCTGGTTTGGTACGGATCAAAGCGGATTTTGGCCGATCCGCTGCATGTTTCCCCAGGAACAATTACGGCTTTTATCCTCTATATCAACATGGTTTTCAGGCCGATACGCGAACTGGCCGATAAATTCAACACGCTGCAAATGGGCATGGTCGGGGCGGATCGTATTTTCAAGGTTTTGGATACGGATGAAAAAACGGTAAACAACGGGAAACTGGCTCCGAAAACGATTCAGGGAAGTATCGATTTTGATAACATCTGGTTTGCTTATAATGACGAAAATTATGTGCTAAAAGATGTATCGTTCCACATCAAACCCGGCGAAACGCTGGCGTTGGTTGGCGCAACCGGTGCGGGAAAATCCTCCACAATCAATATTTTAAACCGGTTTTATGAGATCAGCAAAGGCACGGTCAGGGTTGATGGCGTAAACATTCAGGAGTACGAATTGGGTTTTCTGCGCTCGCAAATCGCAACCGTTATCCAGGATGTTTTTCTGTTTTCGGATACCATTGCCAATAATATCAGCCTGAACAATCCTTCGATCAGCAGGGAAAAAATAATTTATGCCGCAAAAGAAGTAGGCGCACACGATTTTATTATGCGTTTGCCCGGCGGTTACGATTATGAAGTGATGGAACGCGGCTCAACACTTTCGGCCGGGCAGGCGCAGTTGATCTCTTTCATCCGCGCTTTGGTTTACGATCCGAAGATTTTGGTTTTGGATGAAGCCACCGCTTCCATCGATACGGAAACGGAGGAATTGATCCAGGAAGCCATTTTCAAGCTGATGAAAGGCCGGACTTCCATCGTGATTGCGCACCGTTTATCAACCATTCAAAATGCGGATAAAATCATTGTTTTGGACCATGGCGAGATCAAAGAAATGGGCAACCACCAGGAGTTGCTCAAACTAAACGGCTTTTACAAACGCCTGTATGATCTGCAGTTTAACTCCAGCGGGATTGCAAAAGTTGGTTGAAAGGGAATTGTGTTTACGGGATCAACAAAGTCAATCCGATATCTGCTTAATCATTTTTGAAAAAAACAAGTATCACGTAGATTTAAACAGCAGATACTGATTTTTAAAGAACTTATTTTAACTTGTTTAATACGAAACGATGTGTTAGAAAAGCTGTAAATAATGATATTATCAATGCAACTAACGTACCTCGATTAATACCAAGAATATTGTAGAAATAATGAACGGCAATCACATAAGTGATCACATTTATAAAGCCACTTACAAGTAATGCTTTTGCAAGGCCAACAGCAATTTCCGAACCTTGACTATTGTGTAAAATTAAAAGGGTAGAAACAAACACCGCCGGAAAAGAAGCCAGAACACCTCCAATCATCGGACTCAAAAAATGAGAAGCAAAAACCGCGGCCCCAATAATCAATCCTGCAAATAGAGCCCTAAAAAACAGTTGCGCCTTTTTATAAACTGTTTTCTGTCCTAATGATGATATTGCACTAAACTTATTCTCAAAAATGATTATGCTGAAAATCAGTACCGAAATACAGATGACTAAACCAACTATAAAATTATGTAGGTGAAAAGCTATTATTAAATAAGACAGAACGAACCAAACTGCTAAAGCCGAGAGTATGGACTGCCACAATCCGCGTTTTGACAAATAAGCATAAGCCAGCATAAACGGCCCGTTTACTGCAAAAGCCAAAGGAATAACTACGGTAGATTGTACAGCGGTTTGTGTACCTTGACTTAAACCTATAAAATACAATGCGACTACTACTGTACTCGGCAAACCTGCGATTAGTCCGCCTATTTTTGTACCAAATTTATCTACAATAACTGTACTGCCAAGCACCCAAACCCCGCCAATAACCATACTAAGAATAACTTTAAAAAGAATAGCGTGATCCATATTATTAAAACTTAGTAAAAGTTAACAAACTAACATAAAGATAAAGGTACTCAAATAACCCATTTACTAATTTTGTCGATATTTTCTGATAATTCTTTTATCAGCAAAAAATGAGTGGATTGGTAAAAAAGTTAAGAAAAGGAAATTATAATAAAACGAAGTTGTATATTATTCCTTAATATTATTATGCATACCAATAAACAATTTAATCAAACCGATAACGACCGCATCATCGAAATGGCCTGGGAAGACCGTACGCCTTTTGAAGCTATCCGGTTTCAATTTAATTTAAAGGAACAGGAAACCATTGAACTGATGCGCCGCGAACTGAAACCGCAAAGTTTTAAACGCTGGCGCAAACGCGTGCAGGGCAGAACCACCAAACACATGCTTTTAAGAAGTGAAACCATGGACCGTTTCCGGTGCGACCGTCAGCGGCAAATCACCGGCAACAAAATCAGCAAAAGATAATAGTTTAGCAAAACGGTTGGACAATGCTGTTTTTACCGGTCTTTTTTAGGTAGATGTGTGCTTGCCAGGTAGGTGCTTTGCCGCGTTAGGGATAGCAGCGTAAAGCCCGCAGCGCAGCGAGGACTTGCAGCGGATAGCCCGACCGGCCCAAGCCGGGAACGCCCAAAATTTTTTTAAAAACGAGGGGAAAAGACCAAGGAGTGAAGGCCTAATTAAAATATAGTATTGATATTTCTGCTCGCTGCTCATTTATCTTTTTTCTTCACCAAATTTATACCGATAAAAACAGCATCACAAAAGATGAATCGGATTATCAGCTTTTGCCAAAAAAAATTAGCTTTGCCTTGATTAAAGAAAACAACATGAGCGTTCTCGTAAATAAAGATTCTAAAGTTATTGTGCAGGGTTTTACCGGCAACGAAGGCACTTACCACGCCGAGCAAATGATTGCTTACGGCACGCAGTTGGTGGGTGGCGTAACGCCGGGCAAAGGCGGCCAGCAGCATTTAGAGCGGCCGGTTTTTAATACGGTAAAAGAAGCAGTGGACAAAACCGGCGCAGATGTTTCCATTATTTTTGTGCCGCCGGCTTTTGCCGCAGATGCGATTATGGAAGCTGCCGAAGCCGGGATTAAAGTGATTGTTTGCATTACGGAAGGCATCCCAACGAAAGACATGATCCAAGTGAAAGAGTATATCAGCGATCGGGATTGCCGTTTGATCGGTCCGAATTGTCCGGGAATTATCACGGCGGATGAAGCTAAAATTGGCATTATGCCGGGCTTTATCTTTAAAAAAGGAAATGTAGGCGTGGTTTCTAAATCCGGAACATTAACTTATGAAGCAGTTGATCAGGTGGTGAAAGCCGGTTTGGGCATTACGACTGCCATCGGAATTGGCGGTGACCCAATTATCGGCACACCAACCAAAGAAGCGGTTGAATTATTGATGAACGATCCGGAAACGCATGGCATCATCATGATTGGTGAAATCGGCGGTGGCATGGAAGCAGAAGCTGCTTTATGGATTAAAGAGCACGGAACTAAACCGGTTGTTGGCTTTATAGCCGGACAAACTGCGCCTCCGGGACGCCGCATGGGCCACGCCGGTGCGATTGTTGGCGGGGCCGATGATACTGCTGCCGCAAAAATGAAAATTATGGCAGAATGTGGTATCCGTGTGGTAGAATCCCCTGCAGAAATTGGTGCGGCGATGGCTGAGGAACTGGCGAAGAAGGGTTAAGAATAGAAGTTTGCCTTTATCATACATTAAAAGTCCTGGCTGTTTGGCCGGGATTTTTTGTTTGTTTTTTGTTTTTTTGATCAAGCAAAAAGAAAAAGGGCAAAGTCCCGATCAATATATTTGCATTGTTATCCTGAACTTGTTTCAGTATCACTCTTAACAGGAAGTAATCTTTGCTGATGAGATGCCAAAACAAGTCCGGCATGACAAAAAACCAAATGCTCCTTTTATCAACCTAAATTTATACCGATAAAAGAAGCATCAATTTTCCCCCGAAAAAACTAAAACCGTTCGCCAATTTTTGTAGCTTGTGGGCTGAAATCAACTCATCATGTTACATAAATTTACTTTTACCGCGCCGCTTTCCGTTTGCGGTTTTGCCTTGATCGCCCAAACCTATAAACCTGCTGTTTTCACTGATGCAAAAAGATTAGAAAAGATAGAAGCAACTTTTCCAATAATCGATCAGATTTATAAAGATTATGCGGAGAAAAACCATTTTCCAGGTTTGGTTTACGGGATTGTAATAGATGGAAAATTGAGGCGCACGGGCAGTTTTGGATATACCAATCTCGATACAAAAACTGCTGCAAGGGCAAGTTCTGATTTCCGCATTGCTTCCATGACTAAAAGTTTTACCGCCATGGCCATTTTGAAACTGCGCGATGAAGGCAAGCTGAAACTGGATGATCCGGCCAGTAAATACATCCCGGAAATGAAAGGTTTAAAATATTTAACTTCGGATGCTTCGGAAATTACCATTCGGAATTTATTAACACATTCCGCTGGTTTTCCGGAGGATAATCCCTGGGGCGACCGGCAGCTGGCGGATTCTGATCAACAGTTATTGGATCTTTACAAAAAAGGTATTTCTTTTTCCAATAATCCGGGTTTGGGTTACGAATACAGCAATCTGGCTTTTGCCACGCTGGGTTATATCATTAAAAAAGTTTCCGGAAAAACTTACGAGCAATACATTTCCGACAATATTTTGAAGCCGCTGGGCATGGTGCACACTTACTGGGAATATACCAAAGTGCCCGCTGCACAACTGGCGCATGGCTACCGCTGGCTGGATAACAAATGGGTAGAGCAGCCGCTTTTGCACGATGGTTCTTACGGTGCAATGGGCGGCATGATTACCACGATTGAAGATTTTAGTAAATATATGGCCATCCATTTGGGTGCCTGGCCGCCGCGTGGTGGTGCCGAAATTTACCCTGTTAAAAGAAGCTCCATCCGCGAAATGCAATATCCCTGGGATGTATCGTTTCTTAGCCCGAATGCGACGTTGAGTAATAACCAGATTTGCCCCACGGTTTCTGCTTATGGTTACGGATTGGGCTGGATGAAGGATTGCGAAAACCGGGTTTATATCGGCCATTCCGGTGGTTTGCCGGGTTTTGGCAGTCAGTGGCGCATTTTGCCCGAATATGGGATCGGCGTAGTTGCTTTTGCCAATCTCACTTATGCCAACGCCGGTGCAGCCAACAAAATAGTGCTGGATACTTTACTTGCCCTTGCGGGGATCAAACCACGTGTTTTGCCAGCTTCTGCCATATTAAATCAACGTAAAAATGAGCTGATCAAATTGCTGCCAAATTGGGAAAATGCGAAATCAACACCCATTTTTGCTGATAATTTCTGGCTGGATTACTTCCCCGAAAAACTAAAAACTGATGCTGTGGCCGCTTTTTCCAAAGCCGGAAAAATTGTGTCGGTAGATGATCTGGTTGCCGAAAACCAGTTGCGCGGTTATTTTTTAATGCACGGCGAAAATAGTACGATAAAAATAGCATTCACGCTAACGCCCGAAATGCCGGCGATGATCCAGTATTATCATTTGGATTTGATAAAGTAAAATCAGAATTACTTTAGTCGAAAACAATAATTTGCTAAAAAAAATAGTATATTTGATTTATAGCAGTAAAAGATCTACACGAAAAACCATTTGACGAAGAAACTTTAGCTAAACTATCAATATTTGAAGATTATGCTCAAGCCTGGATTCCAACATTTGTTATGGTGGGTGAAAGTGTTATATGTGTGTTTGATTTCTTTGCGGGAACAGGTTATGATAAAAATGCAATCGCAGGTAGCCCAATTAGAATTTTACAAGTTATAAAGCAATATATCGGACATGTATTTCAGAAAAAAGTTAAAATACAAGTTTATTTTAATGAATATAAAAAGGCAAAGTATGATTTATTAGTACAAGCCTGTAATCAATATTTAACACAACACAAAGATGTTGGAAGGGCTATAGAAATAAAAATAAGTAATTTAGATTTTGATGTATGCTTTAATCAGCTTTTACCTATCATAGAAAAATACCCAAGTTTAGTTTATTTAGATCAAAATGGAATTAAGTTTTTATCTGATAAATATATTCATGCTTTAGAAAAAACTTTTAAAACAGATTTTTTGTATTTTGTATCATCTTCATATTTCTGGCGTTTTGGAGAACAAGAAGAATTTAAAACCCATTTAAACCTTGATATTGAACTTGCAAAAAAAGATCCCTACAGCTATATACATAGGAATCTGATAAAGCAATTATATTCACACTTACCAACTGATTCTACTTTAAAATTATTCCCTTTCACTATAAAAAAGGGTGCTAATATTTACGGTATAGTTTTCGGTGCAAAGCATGTTCGTGCTGTGGAGAAGTTTTTAACTATAGCTTGGAAAAAAAACCCAATAAATGGTGACGCTAACTTTGACATTGATAATGATAAAGGGAAAGATCAGTTAGTTTTATTTGGCGATAAAAAACTCACCAAAATTGAGGAATTTCAAATTCGTTTAGAAGAAAAAATTAAAGATCAGCAAGAAGTAAATAATATTTTGATTTATCATTTCACATTAAGCGAGGGACATACACCGTCTCACGCAAGCAAGCATTTACGTGACTTAAAGAAACAATGTAAGATTCATTATGATGGGTCGAGTCCAAAGATTAAATATTTTAGTTCTAATAAGATAGAAGAAATAAAAATTAAATGGCTTTAAAATGAGTTCTTCAAATATAGAATGGACAGAATTAACCTGGAACCCAGTAACAGGTTGTAATAAAATTAGCCCAGGTTGCAAGTTCTGTTACGCTGAAGCAATGTCCAGACGTTTAAAAGCTATGGGTATTGAAAAGTACAAAGATGGATTTGATATTCGCACGCATACAAGTGCTTTAAATATTCCCTTCACCTGGAAAAAACCAAAAGTAGTTTTTGTTAATTCCATGAGTGATCTTTTTCACCCTGATGTTCCGGTTGAATTTATTAAAGCAGTTTTTGCTGTAATGAACAAAACACCGCAGCATATTTATCAGGTTTTAACCAAACGATCTGAAAGGTTACTGGAATTATCATCAGAACTTAATTGGACAAATAATATTTGGATGGGCGTTTCTGTAGAAAGTGAAGATTATACTTTTAGAATAAATGATTTGTCTAAAACTAATGCTGTAACTAAATTCCTATCAATAGAACCTTTAATCGCACCGGTTAGGACTTTAGATTTAGATAAAATCAATTGGGTAATAGTTGGCGGGGAATCTGGCCATAAAGCGCGGCCTATTCAAAAGGAATGGATTGATTTTGTTAAAAGGAGATGTGAAAAAAAAAGCGTAGCGTTCTTCTTTAAGCAATGGGGGAAACCAAAATTTAATATTAATCCATTGGATCCAACTATTTTATCAGACCATCCGCACCATGCCAAAGGTGGCTGTCAACTTGATGGAAATGTGTATCGGCAAATGCCAGTTAAAGTAGCCTGACAAAATGCACCATACTTCTTTTATCAGCATAAAGTCAACACCGCCTGCCCCACAAACTCAAAAACAGAAACAAACGTTAGGATATTAACAAAACTATAAAGCAATTATGGAATACAATAAATTAACACCAGAAGAAGAATACGTGATCTTGCACAAAGGCACCGAAAGGCCTTTCACCGGCGAATACACCAATTTAAAAGAAGCCGGAACTTATATTTGCAGACAATGCAACACACCGCTTTATACTTCTGATACCAAATTTGAATCGCATTGCGGCTGGCCAAGTTTTGACGACGAAATCCCGGGTGCGGTAAAACGTGTTGCCGACCGTGATGGCAGAAGGGTTGAAATTGTGTGCAATACCTGCGGCGCGCATTTAGGCCATGTTTTTACCGGAGAACGGTTCACCTCAAAGAACACACGCCATTGTGTCAATTCCATTTCGATGAAATTTATCCCGGCAAAAGAAGCTGCAAAATAGAAATCGGCGTTATACGAGAAAAAAATTGACTTTGCCGCCGATGTTGATAACTTTAAAAGTGTGTAAAACTTCATTTTTTACACGGCCTTCCCAAAAGCTATATTTGTATCAGGGTAGATCAAATAGATCTTTAAAATCAGCATAAAAGACCAGGGCTGATTCAAAAACTAAGAAACAAACAAAATTTATACAGGTAAAAGAAGCCTTTCGAATATACAGGAAGGCTTTTTTTAGCGACTAATAATTCGATCAATAAAAAATATTAGAAATGATTGCAAATCAGGAAGATGAAGTATTGCTGCGGGAAAACAAAGATCGTTTTGTGATCCTGCCCATCAACTATCCCGCCATTTGGGAAATGTACAAAAAACATGAAGCCAGTTTTTGGACGGCGGAAGAAATCGATTTATCAGACGACCAGAAGCACTGGGACAGTTTGAGCGATGGCGAGCGGCATTTTATCTCGCACGTGCTGGCTTTTTTTGCAGCGAGTGATGGGATTGTGAACGAAAACCTCGCGGTTAATTTTATGAGCGAAGTGCAGGTTCCGGAAGCACGCTGTTTTTATGGCTTCCAAATCATGATGGAAAATATCCACTCGGAAACTTATGCGCTGCTGATTGATTCGTACATCAAAAACCCTAATGAAAAAGACCGTTTGTTCCACGCGATCGATACCGTTCCCTGCGTAAAGAAAAAGGCAGAATGGGCTTTGAAATGGATCAACAACGGCAATTTTGCACAGCGTTTGGTAGCTTTTGCCGCTGTGGAAGGTATTTTCTTTTCCGGCAGTTTCTGCTCTATTTTCTGGTTGAAAAAACGCGGTTTGATGCCTGGCTTAACTTTCAGCAACGAATTGATTTCGCGTGATGAAGGTTTGCACTGCGAGTTTGCCTGCCTGCTGTACAGCATGTTGTCCACCAAACTTTCTAAGGAAGAAGTAACCGAGATTATTGCAGATGCGGTTGTGATCGAAAAAGAATTTGTAACCGATGCATTGCCGGTGCGATTGATTGGTATGAACGCCGATTTGATGGCGCAATACATTGAATTTGTGGCCGACAGATGGCTGGTGGAATTAGGTTATGATAAATTGTACAACGCCACCAACCCTTTTGATTTCATGGAGATGATTTCTCTCCAGGGAAAAACCAACTTTTTTGAAAAACGCGTTGGCGATTACCAGAAAAGCGGCGTGCTGAATGTAGAAGCTAAAAGTCAGGCTTTTTCTATGGACGAAGATTTTTAAGAATTTACTGACTATTAACATAAAAAATAGGTGATAAAAACAGTGTAGTCAAGTCTTGCTACTTGCTATTAACCAAATACCAACTCCATGTTTGTAATAAAAAGAGACGGAAAAACAGAATCCGTAAAATTTGATAAAATAACCGCCCGGATTGAAAAGCTTTGCTATGGTTTAAACCCGGCTTTGGTTGATCCGGTTGATGTGGCCAAAAAAGTAATTGAAGGCTTATACGACGGTGTAACTACATCAGAATTGGATAACCTGGCCGCAGAAACAGCTGCATCCTTAACAACCAAACACCCGGATTATGCACAGTTGGCTTCGCGGATTGCGGTTTCCAATTTGCATAAAAACACGCGTAAATCTTTTTCGGACACGATGCGCAAATTGCATCAATATATCGATCGCAAAACAGGCAAAAATGCTTCGTTGATTGCCGATGATGTTTGGGAAGTGATCGATCAAAACGCAGAATTGCTGGACAGTACCATTATTTACGACCGCGATTTCGGTTTTGATTATTTCGGATTTAAAACACTGGAAAAATCATATCTGCTGAAAATCGATGGTCAGATTGCCGAGCGTCCACAGCATTTGTTCATGCGCGTTGCTGTTGGCATTCATAAAAGTGATGTGGAAAGTGCCATTAAAACGTATCATTTAATGAGCGAGCGTTGGTTTACACATGCCACGCCAACTTTGTTTAATGCCGGAACGCCGAAAGCGCAGATGTCGAGCTGCTTTTTGCTGACCATGAAGGACGACAGCATAGAAGGTATTTATGATACGTTAAAACAAACAGCCAAAATTTCGCAAAGTGCCGGCGGTATCGGTTTGAGCATCCACAATGTGCGCGCAACCGGTTCTTACATCAGCGGAACAAACGGAACAAGCAACGGCATCATCCCAATGCTGAAAGTGTTTAACGACACGGCCCGTTATGTAGATCAGGGCGGCGGTAAACGTAAAGGTGCTTTTGCCATTTATTTAGAGCCTTGGCATGCAGATATTTTCGATTTTCTGGATCTCCGCAAAAACCATGGCAAAGAAGAAATGCGTGCCCGCGATTTATTTTATGCGCTGTGGGTTTGCGATTTGTTTATGAAAAGGGTAGAGGCCGATAGCAGCTGGAGTTTGTTTTGTCCGCACGAAGCACCGGGATTGGCCGATTGCCATGGAGCAGAGTTTGAAGCATTGTACGAAAAATACGAACGCGAAGGCCGCGCACGCAAAACCATCAAAGCACAGGAATTATGGTTTGCCATTTTGGATGCACAGGTAGAAACCGGCACGCCGTACCTTTTATACAAAGATGCAGCAAACACCAAATCAAATCAGCAAAATTTAGGAACCATCAAAAGTTCTAATTTATGTACCGAAATTATTGAGTACACCGCTGCGGATGAGGTTGCGGTTTGTAACCTGGCTTCGCTGGCTTTGCCGAGATATGTGATCAACGGTGCTTTTGATCACGAAAAATTGTATGAAGTTACTTACCAGGTTACGATCAATTTAAACCGGATTATCGACCAGAATTATTACCCGGTAAAAGAAGCACAGAATTCTAACTTACGCCATCGTCCGGTGGGTTTGGGCGTGCAGGGCTTGGCCGATGCGTTCATTAAATTGCGTTTGCCGTTTGAAAGTGCAGAAGCGCAAAAACTCAACAAAGAAATCTTTGAAACGATTTATTTTGCTGCGATGACGGCTTCCAAAGATCTGGCCATCAAAGAAGGTGCTTACGAAACTTTCCAGGGTTCGCCGTTATCTAAAGGGAAGTTTCAGTTTGATTTGTGGAACATAACGCCAGACAGCGGCCGCTGGAATTGGGACGAACTGCGTGCAGAAGTTGTACAACACGGCGTGCGCAATTCGTTATTGGTTGCGCCGATGCCAACCGCTTCCACTTCGCAGATTTTAGGAAACAACGAGTGTTTCGAGCCTTATACTTCCAACATTTATACACGCCGTGTTTTGAGCGGAGAGTTCGTGGTAGTGAATAAATTTTTGCTGCACGATTTGGTTGCTTTAGGTTTATGGAATGGCCAGATGAAGAACAAAATCATCACCGCAAATGGTTCCATCCAGGATATTCCTGAAATCCCTGCGGAAATTAAAGACCTGTATAAAACCGTTTGGGAAATCAAAATGCGGACAATCATTGATATGGCTGCAGATCGTGGTGCATATATTTGTCAATCCCAGTCTCTAAACCTGTTTGTTAATCAGCCAAATGCTTCCAAATTAACTTCCATGCACTTTTATGCCTGGAAAAAAGGTTTGAAAACCGGCATGTATTATCTGCGCACGCAAGCTGCCGCACAAGCGGTTAAGTTTACGGTAGAAAACCAGGGCGGCAAAAATATGGAAGCGGTTATCCCTGCGCAAATCAATCATCCGGCAGAAGAAATCCCGGCCGGTGCTTCCTGTTCTATGGAAGAAGGCTGCGTAACCTGTTCAGCCTAAATTTTACCCGGTAAAAGAAGCATTTTACACGGATGCTTCTTTTATCGGCATAAAATTCATCAACAAACGTTCCTCTTCAAAAATGAGGGACGTTTGTTGTTTACGGCAAGTCATATTGATGCTGTTTTTATCAGCATAAAATAATTGATGCTAATTTTGTTCGTTTTTAAAGACAATGGGCAAGCACGAAATTATTGGCTGCGAACGCTGCGGTGCACGGATTGAATGTAAGGCAAATTCGTTTACCAAATGCCAGTGCAGCGAGGTGCAGCTTAACCTAAACGAAATGGAATATATTGCCACTTGCCATGATGCCTGCTTGTGTGCCAATTGTTTGCTGGCTTTGCAGCACGAGTATCAGCAAAGTTTGATAAAAACTTAAAGCCAGTTAAAATGATCCGGCTTTTTTCCATGCTTCTTTTATCACCTAAAAAATGGTGGGAATTTGGTTTTTGGTTTGGGCAAACGCACACAAATACAAAATTTTATAGGGTAAAAGAAGCATTGTAAATTTTTGTGTGGGCAATTTAATCCGGCCTTTAATAAATTTCGCTTTCAAACAATATCCTGTAAAAATAGTTTAAATAAGTTTGCCTGCAATTTGTAGCCCGTTAATACCAAAAACCTGCGGACTAATGCCTAAATTTGAATTTTAAAGCAACGTAATGAGATTTTTTGAAGAAAAACGACGAGAAGTAATGCGGCATATTGAACATTATATGCTGGAGAAAATGGATGAATATTTAAAACCGATCGACCAGATTTGGCAACCTGCCGATTTACTTCCTGATTCTTCTAGAGATACTTTTTTTGATGAAATAAAAGAACTGCAAAGAAGTGCCGAAGGTTTGTCTTACGATTTGATTGCAGTATTGATTGGCGATACGATTACAGAAGAAGCTTTGCCAACTTATGAATCCTGGTTGACCATGGTTCAGGGTGTTTCGCACAGCGAAGAAGGCGGCTGGATGAAATGGACACGCCACTGGACGGCCGAAGAAAACCGCCACGGTGATTTGCTGAACAAATATTTATACCTGTCCGGCCGTGTAAATATGCGGATGATGGAAGTTTCTACACAATATTTAATTGCAGATGGTTTTGATATTGGCACCGGGACCGATCCTTACCGTAACTTTATTTACACTTCTTTCCAGGAATTGGCCACAAACGTTTCGCACCGTCGTGTGGCCAGCCATGCAAAAAAATATGGTGATACCTTGTTGTCAAAAATGTGCGGTGTAATTGCTTCGGACGAGGCGCGCCATGCAAAAGCATACATCAACTTTATCGGTAAAATATTTGAAGTAGATGCCAGCGAAGCAATGATCGCTTTTGAAGATATGATGCGTAAAAAAATTGTAATGCCAGCGCATTTCTTGCGGGAAATGGGCATGATGATGGGTCAAACTTATGGTCATTTTACAGATGCAGCACAACGTTTGGGCATTTATACGGCCATTGATTACGTTGATATTATGAAACAGCTGCTGGTTGACTGGCAGATAGAAAGTCAGCGTGATTTAACAGAAGCCGGAGAAAAAGCACGGGATTACTTGATGAAACTGCCGGACCGTTTGCTTAAAATTGCAGAACGGATGAAAAACCCCGGTCTGGAATATAAGTTTAGCTGGATCAACGGATAGATTTAGAAGCTTCTTTTAAGAGGCTTTTTTTATGCCCGTAAAAGAAGCATGGTAAATGGTATCTTTGCCAAATCATGGGCACTGCAACACTGGCTTTTAATTCGGGTTTAAGGACTTACAATAATTACGGTGCCTGGCTACGCAAAAAGTACAACGGGCAGCGGGTTTTTAAAGTAATTGTGGACGGCGGTTTTACCTGCCCAAACCGCGACGGCTCCAAAGGTTTTGGCGGCTGTACGTATTGTAATGTGGATTCTTTTACGCCTTCCGTTTCCCGTTCCACGCCTTCTTTAAAAGAACAAGTGATTAAAGGCATGGAACGCGCCCGTACCGGAAACCGTGCCGATAAATTTATCATTTACTTTCAACCCAACACCAACACTTACGCGCCGGTTCATTATTTAAAAATGATGTATGATGAAGCGTTGAGCATCGATCCGGAAAACATTGTCGGCCTTTCTGTTGGCACGCGGCCGGATTGTATCGATGCAGAAAAAATAGCTTTATTGGAAAGTTATACCGATCGTTTTGATGTGGATTTGGAAATGGGCATGGAATCTATTTACAACGATACTTTAGGCCAAATTAATCGCGGCTGTACGCATGAAGAACTGATTAATGCTTTAGAACTTGTTAAAAATTCTAAATTAGATATTTGTGTACACACAATTTTTGGTTTCCCTTGGGAAACTAAAGAAATGATGCTGAAATATGCTGAAGAAATTAACCGTTTCCCACAGATCAAATTTGTTAAATTCCATCATCTGCATATTGTGGAAGGTTCCATCATGGGCGTAAAATATAAACGCGAACCTTTTCCTTTGTTCAGTCTGGAAGATTATGCGGATTTTTTATGTGAATTGTTGCCTTTAGTTCGACCGGATATTGTAATTCAGCGTTTATTTGGTTTATCAGATTTAGATTTGCTGATCGCACCAAATTGGAATTTAAAAAAATCTGAAATACAATTTTTTATTGATCGAGCTATTCAAACTCGCGGAATTGTGCAAGGTTCGGCTTTGAATCTTTAAAAATACTCAATACTGTTTTTATGCCAGTAAAAACAGTATTGATTATTTTGGTTCAACGTATTTTCCAAACAGATCATCAATTGCTTTGGTGCGATGATCAAATATCTTTTTCACTTCTTTTTTGACTAAAAAGGTATTGGCAATTCGCCCAAAAACAGAATAAGGAATAGCATAATCCAGAATATCATGCATTTTTACGCCTCCGGGAATTTCTGTAAAATGATGTTGGTGATGCCACAAAGCATAAGGGCCGAAAACCTGGTTATCTACAAAATATTTGTGTTCGTCAACGTGCGTAATTTCTGTCATCCAGTTCATTTTAATACCAAAAACCGGCGAAACATGATAAGTGATAATCATGCCGGGATACATTTTGGTATCTTTTGTATAGTTTGAAGTTACCGTAAACTTCATCTCCTTTGGCGTAATACGCGCTAAATTTAAGGGCGACGAAAAAAAATCCCAGGCTTCTGCCAAAGGGATAGGTAAGTTTTGCTCGAATTCTAAGTGGTATGTTTTCACACCAAATCAACTGCAAAACCTGAACAATTGTTTATGCTGTTTTTACTGCACCATTTTATTGGCGCAATAAGAACTGGCAAAAGCTTCGGGTTTGGCTTTGAAAACAAAACCCATACTTAAAATATAGCCCATCGCTTCGTGCAAAGCCTGGTTAGATTTAAACATCGGGTTGGTGTTGATATCGGCATGGACTTCCAAATCCACATCGTACAAATCCAGCAAATCGCACAATTGGTAAGCAATATCAATGGATTTCTGTACTTCGTTTAGCATCCTTTCTTTGATGCCCATTTTTTGCGTGGTCCGTTCCTGGTGGATGTACATAAAACCGCCGCGTTGTTCGCGCAAAAAAACAATTACCGTCGCAAAATCGGTAACTGCGCCTTTCACCTGAGAATCTGTACCGATGCAAACTTTTAATTTGTTGCCGAGTTCGGTTTCGCGCTCAATGGTTTTTTCTACTTCTTCTAAAATGGGCAGTTCGAGGATCTCACCGCTAAATTTTCTCCAGGTCATAATCGTTTTTAGTTTTAGATCTGCAACCCTGAATGAGGTTTAACGAATTTAGGATTTATTCATTCATAAAGCAATGATTTTAAAGTAATTAAATTGTTAACAAAAGGTGGGTTGTTAACAGGAAAATTGAAAATAGCATATAGAAATTAATATATATTTGAGTTTCAAATAATAACTATGCCTGAAATACATCCTTTTGTTAGCGGTTTATGGAATATTCATTTGTCCGCTCAACAATCCTCCTGGTTTAATAATGGTCAATCTTTTGGTTACATTCCTAACAAGGATGTTAATTCAATATTTTTAGGAAGCTTTCCTGTTTTTGATGTTGTGCATCACAATCATGTTAACGGTAATTTAGCTTTTTTTTATGGTGTTGTAGGAAATAGGATGTGGCCAGTTTTATCAAAGATTAGTGGATGTGATTTAACGAACGAAAATGAAATTTTTACTTTATTTAATCAATCAAACTTTGGTATAACAGATGTTTTAAAGGAAGTTCAACGCAAAGGCCAAAGTGCTGCTGATAATGCTCTGACACCAATAATTTTTAATGACATTATTGATTTATTATATACCTTTCCCAATATCACAAATATTTATGTTACAAGTGGAGGCCGTGGTTCAGTGACCAGTAATCATGTTCATGTTTCCGGTCGTCTAAGAGAATATTTTAACAATGATGATTATCAACACACTGGGTTTAATGCTATTGGATGCAAAAAGGAGATTCGTATTTACGCAAATCAGCAACCGGTAAAAATATTTAATCTAATTGCACTCTTGTCTCCATCACAAACTGCAAACGTTAGTATCCAAGGAATGATTAATAATAAAATTTCTTTACAGCAATTGATTTTTAACCTACCAAACCAACTATTACCTATTGCAGAAACAGATAAAGTAAGGTTGTTGCAATGGAGTTATTTCTTACATAGTACAGGTTTTATAATCCGCTCTGAACTTCGAGAATTTTTAAATCAACACCAAGTACAATTAACGGACATATTTGGTTAGTTGTTATTACTTTTTTTTATCTTAATCAGGAATTTCTTTCCCATTCGTTACGGCTTTGATTGATGTATGCCTGCATCTTTTCGCCTTTTTCCAAGCTAAGTGTTCCAAAAAAATTAGAAGGTTTTTTTGTTGGCAAAATAGAAGCTGTTGTATTTTTTACTTCTTCATCAATATAAAATAGTACGTGGACTTCTTTGCCTACATAATCAACTGGCAATGATACAGCCATATCAAAGTTTGCTTTCTCCGGAGTTACTGTTGTTTGTATCATCTTGTATAATTAAACTGATAATTTAAAATCTATATTATGGATTTTTACCCGATAAAAGAAGCATCCGATTATCCAATCAACTTCTTATACTTAATCCTTTTCGGAGCCACATCGCCCAAACGTTTTTTTCGGTTTTCTTCGTAATCAGAATAATTGCCTTCAAAAAAGTAAACCTGCGAGTTGCCTTCAAAAGCCAGGATATGTGTACAAACACGGTCTAAAAACCATCGGTCGTGCGAAATGATGACGGCGCAACCACCAAAATTATCCAACGCTTCTTCCAATGCGCGCAAAGTGTTTACATCAATGTCATTAGTCGGCTCATCCAGCAACAAAACGTTCGAGCCTTTTTTTAAATTGACGGCCAGATGAACACGGTTACGCTCGCCGCCAGAAAGTACATTGATTTTTTTCTGCTGATCGGCTCCGTTAAAATTAAATTTAGAAACGTAAGCGCGGGAATTAACCGGCCGGTTTCCTAATAAAATAGTTTCCTGTCCGTCGGTAATGTTTTCCCAAACGGATTTTGCGGGGTCAAGGTCGTCGTGCATCTGGTCAACATAACCTAAAGCAACGGTTTCGCCAACCCGGAAAGTTCCCGCATCGGCTTCGTCCTGACCGGTTATCAATCGAAATAATGTTGTTTTTCCGGCACCATTCGGGCCAATAATCCCGACAATTCCGGCTGGTGGAAGCGAAAAACTCAGGTTATCAAACAAAATTTTATCACCAAAAGCTTTGGTTACGTTATTGGCTTCGATCACCACATTACCCAAACGCGGGCCGGGCGGAATAAACAGTTCCAGGCGTTCTTCGCGTTCTTTGGTTTCTTCGGAAGCTAATTTATCGTAATTGGTTAGCCGTGCTTTACCTTTGGCATGGCGTCCTTTTGGTCCCATCCGCACCCATTCCAGTTCGCGTTCCAGCGTTTTCTGGCGTTTGCTTTCGGTTTTTTCTTCCTGTGCCAAACGTTTAGCTTTCTGTTCCAGCCAGGAAGAATAATTCCCTTTCCAGGGGATTCCTTCCCCACGGTCCAGTTCCAAAATCCATCCGGCCACGTTATCTAAAAAATAACGGTCGTGCGTTACCGCAATAACGGTCCCTTTGTACTGTTTTAAATGCTGTTCCAGCCAGTCGATTGATTCGGCATCCAAGTGGTTGGTCGGTTCGTCCAGCAGTAAAACATCAGGTTCTTGCAGCAATAACCGGCACAAAGCAACTCGTCTGCGTTCTCCGCCTGACAATGTGGCAATCTTGGTTTCCGGTTCCGGGCAACGCAAAGCATCCATTGCACGCTCTAATTGCACATCTAATTCCCAGGCATTATTGGCATCAATTTTATCCTGCAGTTCACCTTGCCGTGCCAGCAGTTTGTCCATCACGTCCGCATCTTCATAAACTTCAGGCAAACCAAATTTCTCGTTGATGTCTTCATACTCCTGCAAAACCGCTTTTGTGGACGCAACACCCTCTTCCACAACTTCTTTTACTGTTTTTGTGGCATCTAATTCCGGTTCCTGTGCGAGATAACCAACTGAATATCCGGACGAAAAAACCACATCGCCCTGATAAGTTTTATCCAAACCGGCAATAATTTTCAGCACAGAAGATTTCCCGGAACCATTTAAACCGATGACACCAATTTTTGCCCCGTAAAAGAAGCTCAGGTAAATGTTTTTCAAAACCTGTTTTTGCGGCGGATAAATTTTGTTTACGCCCGCCATAGAAAAGATTATTTTTTCGTCTGCCATTTTTTCTGTTATGCTTTTTTTATCATGCTAAAATAGTCACAATGCAGTAAAAATGGTTACAATCAATTATTGTTGTTACGATTGTGGTTTAATGGCGTAATTGTTGATAAATTTATGCTTGAAACCGCTATCTGTTCATAATTAATAAAATATTTATAGATTAGTATTTTCCTTTATTTGAAAAGATGTATTTATGGAAGCAAAATTTTCGCCCCGTGTAAAAGATGTTATCTCATATAGCAGAGAGGAGGCACTGCGTCTCGGGCATGATTATATAGGAACAGAACATCTGTTGCTGGGTTTAATTCGTGATGGTGATGGTGTTGCAATTAAACTATTAAGAGGATTAAATGTGGATACCGCGCGTTTGCGCAGGGCAGTAGAAGATGCCGTGAAAGGCACTACGGGCACTACAGTCAACATCGGCAGCATCCCTTTAACCAAACAGGCAGAAAAAGTATTGAAAATCACGTACTTGGAAGCCAAGATTTTCAAAAGTGATTTGATCGGAACAGAGCATTTGTTGTTGTCTATTTTACGGGATGAGGACAACATTGCTTCACAGATTTTAGCACAGTTTAATGTTAATTACGAAGTATTTAAAGCTGAAGTAGAAACCGGCAAACATGATGTAACCGATGAATTGCCGGGGTCATCTACCGGAGGCGATGATGATTTTCGTGATGAAGAATCATTTAGCCAGCCAAAAAAAGTGTCAGACATTAAATCAAAAACACCGGTTTTAGATAATTTTGGCCGTGATCTGACCAAAGCTGCCGAAGACGGAAAACTGGATCCAATTGTTGGCCGTGAAAAAGAGATAGAACGCGTTTCACAAATTTTATCCCGCCGGAAAAAAAATAATCCAATCTTAATTGGTGAGCCTGGCGTTGGGAAATCAGCCATTGCAGAAGGTTTGGCTTTGCGGATTGTTCAGCGTAAAGTATCGCGTGTACTTTTCAACAAACGCGTGGTAACTTTAGACCTGGCTTCATTGGTGGCCGGTACAAAATATCGTGGCCAGTTTGAGGAGCGCATGAAAGCTGTAATGAACGAATTGGAAAAATCCCCGGATGTAATCCTGTTTATTGATGAAATCCATACTATTGTTGGTGCGGGCGGTGCTTCCGGTTCGCTGGACGCTTCCAATATGTTTAAACCGGCTTTAGCCCGTGGTGAAATCCAATGCATTGGTGCTACAACTTTGGATGAATATCGCCAGTACATTGAAAAAGATGGTGCTTTAGACCGTCGTTTTCAAAAAGTAATGGTAGAACCAGCCACACCGGATGAAACCATTGAAATCCTGAATCGGATTAAAGACAAATATGAGGAGCATCACGGCGTAACTTATACAGACGAAGCTATTTTAGCATGTGTTTCGTTAACCTCTCGTTACATTACAGACCGTTTTTTACCAGACAAAGCTATTGATGCTTTAGACGAATCAGGTTCCCGCGTTCACTTGACCAATATCCATGTTCCGCAGGATATTCTGGACATTGAACAAAAGATCGAGCAGATTAAATTGGAAAAAAACAAAGTTGTCCGTAGTCAAAAGTATGAAGAAGCTGCAAAATTGCGTGATACTGAAAAACATTTGCTGGAAGAATTAGACCATGCAAAAGCAGCATGGGAAGCAGAAACAAAATCCAAACGTTACACCGTAACTGAAGATAATGTTGCAGAAGTTGTTTCGATGATGACTGGTATTCCGGTACAGCGTGTAGGCCAGGCTGATAGCCAGAAACTGCTGAACATGAGCGATAAAATCAGGGATAAAATCATTGGTCAGGATGATGCTATCAAGAAATTAACCAAAGCCATTCAGCGTACACGTGCCGGATTAAAAGATCCTAAAAAACCCATTGGTTCCTTTATCTTTTTAGGCCCAACCGGTGTTGGCAAAACAGAACTGGCCAAAGAATTAGCCCGCTTTATGTTCGATACGGAGGATTCTTTAATTCAGATCGATATGAGCGAATACATGGAAAAATTTGCAGTTTCCCGTTTGGTTGGTGCGCCTCCGGGATACGTAGGTTATGAAGAAGGCGGACAATTGACTGAAAAAGTCCGTCGGAAACCATATTCTGTTATTCTTTTGGACGAAATTGAAAAAGCGCATCCGGACGTATTCAATATTTTATTACAGGTTTTAGATGAAGGGCAGTTAACAGATTCTTTAGGCCGAAAAGTTGATTTCCGGAATGCGATCGTAATCATGACTTCTAACATCGGTGCCCGCCAGTTAAAAGATTTTGGTCAAGGCGTTGGTTTTACCACTTCAGCTAAAGTTGATCAGGCTGATGCACATTCCAGAGGTGTAATTGAAAACGCCTTAAAACGTGCTTTTGCACCGGAATTTTTGAATCGTATCGATGATGTAATTGTGTTTAATTCGCTTGGTAAAGATGAAATTTTCAGAATTATCGATATTGAATTAACTGCGCTGTTCAACCGTGTTCACGCTTTGGGTTATGAAGTGAAGTTAACTTTAGGTGCCAAAGAATTTATTGCAGATAAAGGTTATGATTCCCAGTTTGGTGCACGTCCGTTAAAAAGGGCTATCCAAAAATATCTGGAAGATCCGATTGCAGAAGAAATTTTAAAAGGCGAACTGGCGGAAGGTGCTTTGATGGAAGTTGATTACGACACAGAAAACAAGCAGATCACCATAAATGCAAAACCCGCTGAAGTAAGTGTTACGCCGGAAGAAGAACAAAAAGGCGAATAAAAAAAATCCTTGTTTCAATAAAAAGTCCCGATACTGTTTTTATCGGGACTTTTTTTATAGCTGAAATTTATGCCGTAAAAGAAGCATTATTCTTTTTCCATTTGATCGATAACGGGCTGTGTAACGCCGACGTTAGAAAATCCGCCATCATGAAAAAGATTTTGCATGGTAACCATTTTCGTTAAATCAGAAAATAAAGTAACCGTATAATCTGCGCATTGATCCGCATCAGCATTGCCCAGTGGCGACATTTTTTCTGCAAAATCAATAAAACCATTAAACCCTTTTATGCCGCCGCCGGCAGTAGTGCGCGTTGGCGACTGGCTGATCGTATTGATCCGCACATGTTTTTTCACCCCGTACTGGTAGCCAAAATTGCGGGCAATACTTTCCAGCATGGCTTTGGTGTCGGCCATTTCATCATAACCCGGGAAAATGCGCTGGGCAGCAATATAAGTTAAAGCCACCACAGAGCCCCATTCATTAATCATATCCTGTTTCATGGCAACCTGTAAAATCCGGTGCAACGACATGGCCGAAATATCCAGTGTTTTGTGCATAAAATCGTAGTTGGAATTAGTATAAGGGATGCTTTTCCGCACATTCAAACTCATGCCAACCGAATGTAAAATAAAATCTACACCACCGCCAAAATGTTCTTTGGTGCCTTCGAACAGGTTTTCTATATCCGCCGTAACCGTTACGTCAGCCGGGATTACGGGCGCATCGCAAGCTTCTGCCAGTTTGTTGATTTCGCCCATCCGCAAAGCAATCGGCGCATTGGTCAACACAATTTGTGCGCCTTCTTCCACACAGCGCAACGCCGTTTTCCAGGCGATTGATTTCTCATCCAAAGCACCGAAAATGATGCCTTTTTTACCTTGTAATAAATTATAAGCCATTTGATTTTGTTTAGCGCCTAAAAATAGAATTATTTATCGGTTAGGGCCGTTTTTAAATTTTATCCAATCCATTTTCGATGCTTCTTTTACTACCTTAAAAACAGGGAAACCGATGCTTCTTTTATCAGTATAAAATGCATACCAAATTTAAAGGCATAAAAGAAGCATTATAGATTTTTCCGGTATAAATTTAAAAAACGATTTAATTCAAAGTAGAAATTACGTGTTTAGCTATTCAATAATTCCCGCGCATTTTGCAGTGCACTTTCGCCGGGTTTGCTGCCGCTTAGCATTTTGGCAATTTCCAGAATGCGCTCTTCTTCCGTCAGTTTTTTGATTTTGGTGGAAGGGATTTTGCCTGTATCATTTTTATAAACCAAAAAGTGCGAAGAACCTTTGCTGGCAATTTGCGGCAAATGCGTAATTGTTACCACCTGCAAAAACTGCGATAATTGCTCCATCACCAAACCAACTTTATTGGCCACTTCGCCGGAAACGCCGGTATCAATTTCATCAAAAATAATGGTTGGCAACGCCGTATATCGTGAGATTAACGATTTGATACTCAGCATAACGCGCGAAAGTTCGCCGCCGGAAGCCACTTTGCTCATCTCGGCAAGTTTATGGCCTTTATTTGCCGAAAACAAGAAACGGACATGATCGATCCCGTTTTTATCAAATGCTTCTTTTACCGCTATATTATTCTCGATTTTTAAAATGGCCTGCGTCATATCCACCTCGGCCAGCGTTTTTAAAATTTGTTTTTCAATTTCCGGAATGGCTTTTTTTCGATCAGACGATAACTGAACCGCCATTTTTTGCAGCTCTGCGTTTTGTTTTTCGATCTGCTTTTGCAGCTTTTCAATCGCATCATCACCGGATTGAATAGTGTTCAGTTTGTTGGATAAATCTTCCTGAATCTGCAATAATTCTGCATTGCTGCTCACCCGATGCTTCTTTTGCAGGGTAAAAATTTGTGCCAGCCGGTCGCTTATTTTTTCACTTCGCGCTTCATCAACCTGCGTGGCTTGTTCCATATCTTCAATTTCGGCAATAATATCTTTCAGCTCAATGTTGATGCTTGCTAAACGGAGGTTCAGTTCTGCCGCTTTCGGATTATATTTTTCCAGGACCGAAAGCAGTTGCAATGATTCTTTAAACTGATTTAAAGCTGCGGATTCGCCATCCTGCAACAAATAATTAACGTTCAACAAACTGCGTTTAATTTCTTCGGCATTGTTTAAAGTGTATAATTCCTGCTCTAAACTTTCCTGCTCATCTTCAACCAGGTTTACTTTTTCCAGTTCATCAAACTGAAATTGCAGATAATCTTCTTCCTGTTTTGCTTTTTCACTTTCCTCAATCAGTTGTTGTAATTGGGCAGATGATTTTTTATAGGTAAAAAAAGCATTATGGTATTTTTCCAATAATTCGGGGTGATTGGTGATCGAATCGACCACCAGCAATTGAAACCCGGGATCATTGATTTCGGCCGTGGCGTGTTGCGAATGGATGTCGATCAGTTTTTCGCCAAGCTGTTTTAAGGCGGTTAAATTTACCGGCGTATCATTTACAAAAGCGCGGGATTTGCCATCCGCACTAATTTCACGGCGCAAAACCGTTTCGGCTTCGTAATCCAAATCGTTCTCTTCAAAATACTTTTTCAGTTGGAACCCTTCAATCCTGAAAATACCTTCGATCACACATTTTTTTTGCTGATTAAAAAAGTATTTGCTTTCTGCCCGCTGACCTAAAATTAAAGAAAGTGCACCCAGAATGATGGATTTTCCGGCACCTGTTTCGCCTGTGATAATATTCAAACCGGCATCCAGTTCAATATCCAGGTTATCAATCAGCGCATAATTGTTAATGGTCAACCTACTCAGCATAAATCTAAATTAAGAAAAACAAAATTAAGGATTCGGCTTGATTCAGGCTAAAAAAATTAGTTTCTCTGCAAAGCCTGGTATTTATTTCCGTTGGAAGGATCGGCTTTAATCAATATTTGATAAGCTTCTTCGCGCTCCTGCGGCGTGGCTTTGCTCAAAACCTGCAGCAGTTCATCGCTTTTGGCCGTGAAAAAAACCTGCGGTAAAAAAGCCCCGATCCGTTGCCGGTCTATTTGTGCGATGGATGGCAACGCGGCCACAATCGTTTTCAAACCTTGATCGGCATTGGTAGCCATCACATCCAAACCCAAACGATGGTAGGTATAGCTAAAATCACGCAGATTACTGTAAATGATATTGTTCAGGTTTTCGATCAGCCAGTAACGGTCATGATTATTGTCAAAAGCTTTCCAACCTTTGTAAGACGAAGTTTGTGCCGCGTTAACAATGTATTGCGCCCGTTCAAAATACGGATTGCCGCCGTGTTTAGAAAAAGAATCATAATCCAAACCAACAATCACGTAAGCATAAAAAGCTAAAAATGAACTTAAATTGCTCTGGAAAAGCTGATCGTTAAAATCCAGGATTTGGCCAGCGGTGTAAGTAAAATCAAAATCTTTATCGTTAATATTGATTAAAGTAGAGTTATAATTCGAGCCAAAAACCGGCCTGCTGGATTGCACCTGCACTTCGGCACTAAAAGCGCTTGCGCCGTCCCATTGTGTAATGTTGATCACAAAGTTGCAATCAATCCGTTCCTGCGGCAATAGCTGATCGGCACTCCATTTTTTTCCGTTCAAAAAATCTTTGACCGAACTTTCCAGTGCAATAAAAGCACTTCGGTTAGTGGTCTGGATTTTGGGCGAAAGCACCTGCACGCGCGCGTTTAAATCCTGCGCACACGAAAAATTATATGATAAAAACAGTATCAGGGCAAAACTTATAAACTTCATTTTTCAAGCAATTCAATTATTTTCCGGCAAATGTCGGCAGCAATTTCGGCTTTAGTTTTCAGGCCGGTTTCGGTTTTTTGCAGATTTTTATCAATCATTGTTACTTTGTTGGTATCGGTTTTGAAACCTGCCCCGGCATCGGCCAATGTATTTAAAACGATCAAATCCAGATTTTTACGCTGTAATTTATCCAAAGCATAACGTTCGCCGTTATTGGTTTCCAGCGCAAAGCCAACCAAAAGCTGGCCATGCTGTTTTTGTGCACCTAAAGTTTGCAAAATATCAAGGGTTGGTTTCAGTTCGATCAGCAGGTTTTGATCCTGTTTTTTCATTTTCTGATTGGCCACCACCTTCGGCGTAAAATCAGCGACGGCCGCATTCATGATACAAATACGTGCATCCGGAAAATAAGTTAAGCATTCTTGCAGCATTTCTTCCGCAGAAATTACATCAATACGTTTAATGTTTTTATGCCGGGTTTCCTGGCTGGACGGGCCGGCAATCAGTGTAACGTCTCCGCCGAGATTGGCCAATGCTTCCGCCAGCTTAAAACCCATTTTGCCTGAAGAATGATTGCCGATAAAACGCACCGGATCAATTGCTTCATAAGTTGGCCCGGCTGTAACTAAACATTTTTTACCCGATAAAAGAAGCATCCGGCCTAAAGTTTCGTTCAAAAAACCAACAATGGCAGCAGGTTCTTCCATGCGTCCTTCGCCAACCAAACCGCTGGCCAACTGGCCGTAAGCTGGTTTTATCAGGATATTTTGGTACGATAAAAGCTTTTGTAAATTGCTTTGGGTAGAAGCATGTTTCCACATGTCCAGATCCATGGCGGGCGCAAAATAAACCGGACATTTGGCCGAAAGATAAACCGCCGTAAGCAAATTATCGCAAAATCCGTTGGCCATTTTGGCCATTGTATTTGCAGTAACGGGCGCAATCAGCATTAAATCAGCCCACAAACCCAAATGCACATGGTTGTTCCATTCGCCGGTTTCGGGTTGATAATATTCTGCCAAAACCGGTTTTTTTGATAAAGTGGAAAGCGTTAGCGGCGTAATAAATTGCGTTGCGTCTTTCGTCATCACAACTTGCACATTTGCACCGGCTTCAATCAGCAGCCTGATCAATGGCGCGGTTTTATAACTGGCGATACTGCCGCAAACACCAAGCAAAATATTTTTACCGTTCAGCATCTTCAAAAGTAAATTTTATACTATAAAAAAAGCCTTCCCGAAAGGAGAAGGCTTTGAAAAACAAATTTTACGGGTTAAATTTCTTTGTTTTCTTTGGATGGGTTGCGATAATAAATTTTATCTTCCAAAAACTCCTGAACAGCAATCAGCGAAGGTTTTGGCATTTTTTCGTATTGCTTGCTGATCTCTATCTGCTCGCGGTTTTCAAAAACTTCTTCCAGATTATCGTTGGATGAAGTAAATTCCGATAATTTCTGGCCTAATTCTTCTTTAATATTATTAGAAATCTGATTTGCCCGTTTAGACATTACCACAATTGATTCATAAATATTATCGGTAGTTCTGTCCAGATCGCGCAAATCACGTGTAACCGTGCTGCTGGCCAAAGTAGGTTTTGTATTGCTCATTTTATGGGGTTTTAATATCTTCTGTAGCTTGTTTTTGTCGGCTTTTTTCCTGCTCTAATTGTTTTTTAAGTGCTTTCTGCTCATTATCAACATTGGCCAGATAACGTTTAACGTTTTGTATGCCCGATTCGCATTGCCGTTTGTAAGATTCTGCCTGTTTGGCATACTGGCTGGAAGGATATCGCTCGATAAACTCATTGTAAGCGGTAATTCCTTCACCATATCTTTCTTCCTGCTTTGTGTCCAGGCTGTTTTTAGCATACAAATATTGTGCTTCAATGGTCAGGTATTCCATTTCCTCAGTGTATTTACTGTCCGGAAAATCACGCATTGAATTTCTGAAAGCAATTACTGCCGATTTATAATCCCCGATAGTAAGATAAAGCTTTGCATTTGCATAAGATTTTGTTTCTAAACGATCGTGCAGGTTTTGAATCAGTTTGCTCGCCTCGGCAACGCGTGTACTTTTTGGGTATAAGTTGATGAACAACTGCAGCTTATCAATAGAAGCCAAAGTGTTGGTTTGATCTAAAGTATAATTTGGCGATTCCAGATAAGCACAATAAGCTGACATATACCTGCATTCTTCCGTGCGCGGACTATTTGGGTAAGTATCAGCAAAGTTTTTAAAATGATAACCTGCCGAAGTGTAATCCTTTAATTTATAGTTGGCAAAAGCGTAATAATAAAATAAATCTTCTGCTTCTGATCGGCCGCGATAACGCTGCACCAAATCATCAAACAAAGCCAATGCACGTGAATAATCTTTTTTATTATAGTATTTAACGCCTTCCTGGTATTTTTTGGTGTAATCGTTGCTCGCTTTTAATTTCTCGAACTTGCTTTTGCAGCTTGTAAAACAAATGGTAACAACAAGTAGTACAGTTAAAAATTTAGTTAGATAACAGTTTTTAAACATTTTGCAAAGATAAATTAATATTGTAGATCAGTCAATGTATTTATAAGCAATATTACATAGCGTATGTACAGCATGTCAAATAATTAACATTTATTAACGGTTGTTACAGATTTTGAATATCGATTAATTTGGTACAGGCTATTAGCGGATGCTTCTTTTAGCAATATAATTTTAGCGGTTTGTGTCACCTGTTTATAAAAAATAAATTATGTTTCAACAATTTTTAGGTGATAAAAGAAGCATGGAAAGTGAATTGAACAAAACCAAATACGCTTTATATGTTGAAGAATTTACGCTGATAAAAGAAGTACAACGTAAATTTTCTCTCTAATAATTAATAAGTTATAATTTAAAACGATTTATTTAGAAGGAAATATTTGCAGTAAAAAGCTATTTTTCTACTTTTGCGCCCTGCTTTGGTGGGGATGGTGATTGATTGAAAGGGTGGACAAAGGTTTGGCTTTAATTGGGCTTGAAAAGTTTAGAAAAGCCCCTTAAAAAAATAAAAAAAATATTTTTTGGAAATGTAAAAATGGTTTTTACCTTTGCAGTCCCAAACCGGGCGAGAAAATAAGACGGCCGTGTAGGGGGAAACAAAATGGGCGAAGGGCGATCCGGAGCTAACGAATGAAAAGATTGATTTAGCTGTAGCGATACAGATAGGGATATAAAAGTGCCAAACCGTGAGGCGGGGCGAACAAGTTCTTTTAAGATATATAACATGTAGCGTAGCGGGGGCCTGATTATTTGGGTCGTCGTTTGCAAAAAGAGGAAGGGTCTGGATATAGTAATTTACAGATCCTGTTTTAATGATTAATAAAGTAGGGTCAGCATTGAACAAAACATTTTACAATGGAGAGTTTGATCCTGGCTCAGGATGAACGCTAGCGGCAGGCCTAATACATGCAAGTCGGACGGGATTGGGGGCTTGCCCCCATGAGAGTGGCGCACGGGTGCGTAACACGTATGTAACCTACCTTTATCTGGGGGATAGCCTCTCGAAAGAGAGATTAACACCGCATAAAATCACAGCACGGCATTGTGCAATGATCAAATATTTATAGGATAGAGATGGGCATGCGGGACATTAGCTAGTTGGCGGGGTAACGGCCCACCAAGGCTACGATGTTTAGGGGATCTGAGAGGATGGCCCCCCACACTGGTACTGAGACACGGACCAGACTCCTACGGGAGGCAGCAGTAAGGAATATTGGTCAATGGGGGCAACCCTGAACCAGCCATGCCGCGTGCAGGAAGACGGTCCTATGGGTTGTAAACTGCTTTTATACCGGAATAAACCCCTTTACGTGTAGAGGGTTGAATGTACGGTAGGAATAAGGATCGGCTAACTCCGTGCCAGCAGCCGCGGTAATACGGAGGATCCAAGCGTTATCCGGATTTATTGGGTTTAAAGGGTGCGTAGGCGGCCTGTTAAGTCAGGGGTGAAAGACGGTGGCTCAACCATCGCAGTGCCTTTGATACTGACGGGCTTGAATGCAGCTGAGGTAGGCGGAATGTGACAAGTAGCGGTGAAATGCATAGATATGTCACAGAACACCAATTGCGAAGGCAGCTTACTAAAGTGTGATTGACGCTGAGGCACGAAAGCGTGGGGATCAAACAGGATTAGATACCCTGGTAGTCCACGCCCTAAACGATGAATACTCGATGTTAGCGATATACAGTTAGCGTCCAAGCGAAAGCGTTAAGTATTCCACCTGGGGAGTACGCCCGCAAGGGTGAAACTCAAAGGAATTGACGGGGGCCCGCACAAGCGGAGGAGCATGTGGTTTAATTCGATGATACGCGAGGAACCTTACCCGGGCTTGAAAGTTAGTGAATGTGGCAGAGACGCCACAGTCCTTCGGGACACGAAACTAGGTGCTGCATGGCTGTCGTCAGCTCGTGCCGTGAGGTGTTGGGTTAAGTCCCGCAACGAGCGCAACCCCTATGTTTAGTTGCCAGCACGTCAAGGTGGGGACTCTAAACAGACTGCCTGTGCAAACAGAGAGGAAGGAGGGGACGACGTCAAGTCATCATGGCCCTTACGTCCGGGGCTACACACGTGCTACAATGGGCAGTACAGCGGGCAGCTACCTGGCAACAGGATGCCAATCTCGTAAAGCTGTTCACAGTTCGGATCGGGGTCTGCAACTCGACCCCGTGAAGTTGGATTCGCTAGTAATCGCGTATCAGCAATGACGCGGTGAATACGTTCCCGGGCCTTGTACACACCGCCCGTCAAGCCATGGAAGCTGGGAGTACCTGAAGTACGTAACCGCAAGGAGCGTCCTAGGGTAAAATCGGTAACTGGGGCTAAGTCGTAACAAGGTAGCCGTACCGGAAGGTGCGGCTGGAATACCTCCTTTCTAGAGCAGGCCTTTCTTTGGGCGCAAACGGCCCGCTATGCACATGTATATTTCTTAAATCAAAAAAGAAAAAAAAGAAACCCAAAAAGACAGGCCACAGTGGCTGTAACCAATTTACCGGATACAGGATAAGCATTTGGCAGTTTAAAGGTAATCAGATAGACCAGTTAGCAGTTGGCAACAAAAGCTAACTAAAAACTGAACGCTGATGACTGACAACTCAATAGTCCCGTAGCTCAGTTTGGTTAGAGCACTACACTGATAATGTAGGGGTCAGCAGTTCAAATCTGCTCGGGACTACAAGAAAAGGCCAAAGGTTAAAGGCAGAAAGGCAAGGTAAAGAGGGTACTCTGAACCGAAGGCCCGGAACCTCTGACCGAAATCTTTTAGGGGGATTAGCTCAGCTGGCTAGAGCACCTGCCTTGCACGCAGGGGGTCAACGGTTCGAATCCGTTATTCTCCACGTTTACTTTGAAACGATGATCATATCTTATATACACTATATATGGGACAATAGGTTAGCGGAGTTAGGTAAAAAAGTTCTTTGACATATTGGAAGAAGATAATTGAAAGAGAAAACAACAGTAGGTGACTACTAAGTTTTAAGTAAGCAGTTATAAGTTTTAAGTAGGATAGATGTAAATCTTGATACTTGTTACCAATAACTTTGTACGAACAAACGGAGTACGAACCAAAAAAGCATACCATGCCGGGCAAAAGCGGCATGAGTAGAAGAAAGTAAGAAAGGGCACACGGGGGATGCCTTGGCTCTCAGAGGCGATGAAGGACGTGATAAGCTGCGATAAGCTGCGGGTATTAGCAAATATGAATTGATCCGCAGATTTCCGAATGGGGAAACCTAATATACTGAAGGTATATTGCATAAAGCGCAAACCTGCTGAACTGAAACATCTAAGTAAGCAGAGGAAGAGAAAACAATAGTGATTTCCTGAGTAGTGGCGAGCGAAAGGGAAGAAGCCCAAACCGGTCTTGTTACGGCAAGGCCGGGGTTGTAGGACCACAATATATTTGACAAAGTGAAGCAGAACCGGGTGGGAAACCGGGCCATAGGGCATGAGAGCTGCGTAAGCGTAAGCGATGTTGAATTAGTGGTATCCTGAGTACCGCGGGGTCGGAGACGCCCTGTGGGAAACTGCCAGCACCATCTGGTAAGGCTAAATACTCCTGAGAGACCGATAGTGAACCAGTACCGTGAGGGAAAGGTGAAAAGAACCCCGAACAGGGGAGTGAAATAGAACCTGAAACCGTGTGCTTACAAGCGGTCGGAGCGTACAGGTTGCGTGACGGCGTGCCTTTTGCATAATGAGCCTACGAGTTACTCTTCCCTGGCAAGGTTAAGTGGTTAAGCCACGCAGCCGAAGCGAAAGCGAGTCTGAACAGGGCGTATAGTCAGGGGAGGTAGACGCGAAACCTTGTGATCTACCCATGGACAGGTTGAAGGTGCCGTAACAGGTACTGGAGGACCGAACCGATAAACGTTGAAAAGTTTCCGGATGATTTGTGGGTAGGGGTGAAAGGCTAATCAAACTGGGAAATAGCTCGTACTCCCCGAAATGTTTTTAGGAACAGCGTCGTGGTAGAGTTTTATAGAGGTAGAGCTACTAATTGGGTGCGGGGGAGTCAAATCCTACCAAATCCAGATAAACTCCGAATGCTATAAAATATACACGGCAGTGAGGCTCTGGGTGCTAAGGTCCAGGGCCGAGAGGGAAAGAACCCAGACCATCAGCTAAGGCCCCTAAATATACACTAAGTTGAACTAACGAGGTCCGGTTGCACAGACAGCTAGGATGTTGGCTTGGAAGCAGCCATTCATTTAAAGAGTGCGTAACAGCTCACTAGTCGAGCGATCGGGCATGGATAATAAACGGGCATCAAGTGTATTGCCGAAGCTATGGATTTACGTTGAAAATATACGTGAGTGGTAGGGGAGCATTCTACGGTCGGTGAAGCAGGTACGTAAGTTACTGTGGAGAACGTAGAAAAGCAAATGTAGGCATAAGTAACGATAAGGCGGGAGAGAAACCCGCCCACCGAAAGACTAAGGTTTCCTGATCAACGCTAATCGGATCAGGGTTAGTCGGGGCCTAAGGTGAAGCCGAAGGGCGCAGCCGATGGACAACTGGTCAATATTCCAGTACTTTTTATAACTGCGATGCAGTGACGGAGTAGTGACACTACCGCGGACTGACGGAATAGTTCGTTAAAGGCCGTAGTTATAGGTCCTGTAGTCAAGTACGCAGGATTTGACGAAAGCTGATAGTACGGCAAACCTTCGGGGGCGCCGATAGCGTAGGTAAGCAGACTTCCAAGAAAACCTGCTAAGCTTCAGGTTATAAAAACCCGTACCGTAAACCGACACAGGTAGTCGAGGAGAGAATCCTAAGGTGCTCGAGTGAATCATGGCTAAGGAACTCGGCAAAATGGCCCTGTAACTTCGGGAGAAGGGGCGCTGACAGCAATGTCAGCCGCAGTGAAAAGGCCCAGGCGACTGTTTAACAAAAACACATGGCTTTGCAAAATCGAAAGATGACGTATAAGGTCTGACACCTGCCCGGTGCTGGAAGGTTAAGAGGGGATGTTAGTCGCAAGGCGAAGCATTGAATCGAAGCCCCAGTAAACGGCGGCCGTAACTATAACGGTCCTAAGGTAGCGAAATTCCTTGTCGGGTAAGTTCCGACCTGCACGAATGGTGTAACGATCTGGGCGCTGTCTCAGCCATGAGCTCGGTGAAATTGTGGTATCGGTGAAGACGCCGGTTACCCGCAACGGGACGGAAAGACCCCATGCACCTTCACTACAACTTAACATTGATATCGGGTACAGGATGTGTAGGATAGGTGGGAGGCTTTGAAGCGGTGTCGCCAGGCATCGTGGAGCCAACGTTGAAATACCACCCTTTCTGTATTTGGTGTCTAACCCTGCATAGCGGGGGACATTGTTTGGCGGGTAGTTTGACTGGGGTGGTCGCCTCCAAAAGAGTAACGGAGGCTTTCAAAGGTAAGCTCAATACGCTTGGTAACCGTATGCGGAGTGCAATAGCATAAGCTTGCTTGACTGTGAGGCAGACAAGCCGAGCAGGGTCGAAAGACGGATATAGTGATCCGGTGGTTCTGCATGGAAGGGCCATCGCTCAAAGGATAAAAGGTACGCTGGGGATAACAGGCTGATCTCCCCCAAGAGCTCATATCGACGGGGAGGTTTGGCACCTCGATGTCGGCTCGTCACATCCTGGGGCTGGAGAAGGTCCCAAGGGTTGAGCTGTTCGCTCATTAAAGTGGCACGCGAGCTGGGTTCAGAACGTCGCGAGACAGTTCGGTCCCTATCTGTTGTGGGCGCAGGAAGTTTGAGTGGGGCTGACCTTAGTACGAGAGGACCGGGTTGGACTAACCTCTGGTGAATCTGTTATGCCGCCAGGTGTACTGCAGAGTAGCTACGTTGGGGATAGATAAGCGCTGAAAGCATCTAAGTGCGAAACTAGCCACAAGATGAGACTTCCATTGAGGGCCGTGGCAGACGACCACGTTGATAGGGTACAGGTGTAAAGGTGGCGACACCATAGCCAAGTATTACTAATAGCCCGAAGCTTTCTCATAGCAGGTAATCATGTCGCAAGACAAATTAACATACTGTTGTTTTCCCTACAATATCTTCTTTCAATAATATGTCATTGTTGAGTTACTGAAAAGACTGAAGACATAAGACCAGTGACATGTCCCTGCTCCTGAAACTCCGATCTAAGTTTCAAACCAACATTAAAAATATTCAGGTGCCTATATCGGCGGTGTCCACCTCTTCCCATTCCGAACAGAGAAGTTAAGCCCGCCAGAGCCGATGGTACTGCCGTAAAAGGTGGGAGAGTAGGTCGGTGCCAAAACCTTTTATTATAAAAAGCCCTTTGTCCACAAGACAAAGGGCTTTTTCGTTCCTGGCAAAAACCACAACACGCCTTTTGAGGCCAACGTATCCATGTCTGCGGTAAGGTGCACCGGGATGTCGCCAAATGGCCCAGTCAACTTCATTCGTCTCTTGAAAAATGTAGGTTTTTTATTTAAAATTTATAATGACACTAAATTTTAGATAGTAAAAGAAGCATTACACTTTTTCTGATATAAAGTTAATTCTTTAAAGTTTTGTTGTGAACTATATGCAATGTGAATGTAAACTTTATCGATTGTATCTATTATTACACTTTAAGGTTAATTATACATTAGTTGAATGCTTCGGTTAGGATGAAAGAGTAATTCTACATTGATTATAAAGCAGGCACATACAGATTTTTTTATGGTGTAACATTTTCTGTAGCATATTAAGTATCTTATTGTTATGTTAGTGATCCTTGATTGCTCAGCTAAATAAAGCACTTTACCCTTTACCACGAAAAGTGGTTTCTGCTTATGTTTTCAATTAACTTAGGCCAGCGTAAGGTAAAGCAAGACTAGTTTATTTTTTACCGTCAGCATACTTAAATTTGAACGACCCTTATTGGATTCAAAAGCAATCTATTTAAATTCAGTGTCTTATTGCTTTCTCTTTTGTTGACATATTTCTAAAGTTACGCCTTTCCATCAAATCTTTTTTTATTAAGAGTTAGGACTTCAGTTTAAATCTTGGCTAAGAGGCAATGATAAATATTGTATCAAAGTATGTTTAAAGTTTTATTGATAAGTTGACAATGCTTCTTTTATCGACTTAAAATTTGAAAAGCAAGATTTATGGTTATAAAATAATCACCGTGATTTTTTCGGCATAAATTTAAACAACTTCTGAGATATTGAGAATCTGAAATAATTGATGAATGCAACGACAACCCAGTGCAAATTCTGTGGAAATAAAAAAGCAGTTGTGATTCCTGTTTCACAACTGCCTGATTTACAAGCTCCCGAAGCTGGGCTCGAACCAGCGACCCTCTGATTAACAGTCAGATGCTCTAACCAGCTGAGCTATTCGGGAATGAGATTATTTGTTAGAGTGGTGCAAAAGTATAATTTTCGCCTTAAAATCACAATATTTGCTAAGGTTTTTTTAAAATAATATTTTTGATGAGTTTACTTATAATTGGTTCGGTTGCTTTTGATGCCATAGAAACACCTTTTGGCAAAACAGATAAGATTGTTGGTGGTGCGGCAACTTTTGCCAGTTTGGCAGCTTCTTATTTTTATGATCGGGTGAAAATTGTAGCTGTTGTGGGCGATGATTTCCCCAAAGAAGATATTGCTTATTTTAAAAGTCAGCATATTGATACTACGGGTTTGCAAATCAAACAAGGCGAGAGGTCCTTTTTCTGGTCGGGCAAATACCATAACGATATGAACAGCCGTGATACGTTGGTTACCGAACTGAATGTGCTGGCTGATTTTGACCCAATTATCCCTGATTCTTACCAGGATTGCGAGTATTTATTGCTTGGTAACCTCACACCAAAAGTGCAGCAAACTGTAATCAACCGTTTGTACAATCGCCCCAAATTAATTGTACTCGATACAATGAATTTTTGGATGGATATTGCATTGGATGATCTGTTGCAAACTTTAAAATCCATTGATGTCTTGGCGATTAACGATGCAGAAGCACGCCAGCTTTCCGGTGAATATTCTTTAGTAAAAGCAGCAGGAAAAATTTTGCAGATGGGGCCAAAGTATCTCATTATTAAAAAAGGCGAACACGGTGCTTTGCTTTTTGGTGAAGGGAAAATCTTTTCGGCACCGGCTTTACCGCTGAAAGATGTTTTTGACCCTACCGGCGCGGGCGATACTTTTGCCGGCGGATTTATAGGTTATTTGGCCCAATCTGGCGAAATTAGTTTTGATAGAATGAAAAACGGGATTATTATTGGTTCCGTTTTAGCTTCTTTTTGCGTAGAAAAATTCGGAACCGAAAAACTAAAAAATTTAACTCAGGAAGAAATTAAGGCGCGCGTGCAGCAGTTTGTACAATTAAGCACTTTTCAAATCGATTAGCTTAAAATCCCCACCAAATTTAGCCTGTTAAAAACAGTATCGGTATGCGGTGCTTCGGCCAGTTCTTTACTTAAATCCTGGCCGGCCCAATGCTGGTAATGCTTGCCGTTTAGCCACAACCGGCTTTCGGTTACATCATAAATCCGGCCTAAATACGCTATCCAAATTTCTGGTCTGTCTTGTCCGTTGCGTAAAGCAAGCTGATTTTTATTATAAACAGGAAGCGTGACTTCACTCATTTTAGGTCGATAAAAGAAGCATCGCGTTTTCTAAAATATTCAAAAAAAGCAATGTTCATCAGCAGTAAAGACATGAGGTAGAAATGATCTTCCACCGGGATCGTCCCAATCCGGACTGCTAAGTTTTCGGCGTTGTTATAACGCACGATTGGCACAGAAGTTAAAATCCCGTTTACAATATAAAACGGAATCAGCGAAACCAGATAAGCTAAGTAAAAGTGGTTCATCCAATTTACTTTAAACACAAACTGTACTAAAATCAGCAGTAAAAACAGTGTTCCAAAATTGATTAAAGTATATAATCTATTGTAATAAAAAATCAAAATGATGATTGAGACCAGCATTAGCATAAAGTTTAAAAAACTGACAATCCGATCCGCAATTTGCCATTTTACATAATAATTTAAACAGGCATAAATAAAAATACAGGAAAACGGGATGGTGAGGAAAAACAAGATTTCCTCTATAGGTAACCCAAAAAAACGGATACCTAAAATATAAGCCGGGTTGAAAGTCCATACACCTTTTAGGGTAAAAAAAACGTCCCAAACCAAAAATACAATGCCGATAAGCAATAATCCCGGCCAGATAAATTTCCAGCTTTTATAGTACCGGACGCGTGAATCAAAAGATAAAAGCAACGGAAAAACCACGCTTAAAAAATTGATCAGCAGGTAAGCATACTTCACTTTAAATTTTTGGCTTGCTGGTGTAAAAAAGTAATTTCCTGCGGGGAACATCGCCCGGAACCGATCATGAATTTAATAATGTTCTGCACAAAAAGTGAATCTGCAGAACCATAGTTTTTTTGTTTGAGCTGATGCAGGATTTGAGATTTATCAGCCTCCAAATCTTTGTTCAAGCCCAAAAAATGCGGCAGGTTGGTTTGAATGGAAAACCTGATAAACCTGATTTCCATATTGTTCGGACTAGCATTTACCGCTTGATCAACAGTTTTGCCGGATAAATTTAAAAACTTGATTTTGTTGTAAGGGTTCCAGCTATTTTTTGCTTTCAATGCTTCCAACGCGCCTAAATAAGCTATCTCAAGGGGCTGTTTAGGTGTACCGGTGTGCAGGTTTTGATATAAAGAATCCACTACTTTCGGATTGTTGATGGCACGCAGCATTTGTTTCCTCAGTTCCGGAATGATATTTTTTTGCGTGTTTGTCCCGAAGCAAAAAAACGTTCCAAAGCAAAAACATAAACCGAGTAGCAACACATTTTTCATTAGATCACTTTTAATTTTTGCTGCAAACAAGCCTGAAAATACAAAAACATTTTCTGACTGTCGGACACGCGGATCCGTTTCTGCATGATCACTTCGGCAGGTGTTTCTTTTATTTTTTTAAAAAGCTCCAGGTAATAAACGTAGGCCACGTAAACGCCAAGTTGTGCGCCTTCCGGAAGTTGTAAAATACCTTCCAGCGCATCGTCAAAATCTTTTTTAATATCAGTTTCGATCAGTTTTTTTTCTTCGGAATTGAATTTTGTAAAATCTACCGACGGAAAATACGTACGGCCACGTTCTTCAAAATCAGATTTTATATCGCGTAGAAAATTAATTTTTTGGAAGGCTGCACCTAAACTCCGTGCTTTCGGAACCAGTTTGTTGTACAAATCAACGTCTTCTTCACAAAAAATCTTCAAACACATCAACCCAACTACTTCCGCAGAACCATAAATATAATCTTTGTACCCAACTTCGCTGTAAGCCGTTTTATCCAGATCCATTTCCATCGATTTTAAAAAAGCATCGATCAAATGCAAATCAATCCCGTAAGTGTTCACCACTTCCTGAAAAGATTGCAAAACCGGGTTTAAGCTTATGTTTCGTTCAATCGCCTCAAACGTAACTTTCCTGAACTCACTGATCAGCAATTCTTTATCAAAACCATGAAAAGTATCCACAATTTCATCTGCATAACGCACAAAACCATAAACCGCGTAAATAGGATAGCGGAACCTTTTGGCAAACCTTTTAATTCCTTTGCTAAAAGAAGTACTGTATTTGTTGGTAATGATTTTACTGCACTCAAAACAAGTTTCGTTGTAAAGGTTCATGCGCTAAAAGAAGTATAACCAAAAGTACAAAAAATGCCTGCTTTTGTTTCTTTTGCAGTGGTATCGAAACAAATTGTTACAGCTAAACTTATCTTTCAGAGATGAATAAAAAGCAGCATATTGTCGTGATCGGTTCTGGTTTTGCAGGCTTATCGGCAGCATCAGTCCTGGCCAAAGATGGTTATCAGGTTACGGTTTTAGAAAAAAACGATCAGCCGGGCGGCCGGGCACGCGTGTGGGAAAAAGATGGTTTTACGTTTGATATGGGCCCGAGCTGGTATTGGATGCCGGATGTTTTCGATGATTATTTCGCTTTATTCGGAAAGAAAACTTCGGATTTTTATGATTTAAAGCGATTAGATCCGGGTTATCAGATTTACTTCGGCAAAAATGATGTGATGGAAATCCCGGCTTCAATGCAACAATTAGAACAGCTTTTTGAGCAGGAAGAATTGGGCAGCAGTGAAAAACTGAGGGAGTTTTTAAAACAGGCGGCCTACAAATACAAAGTTGGTATGGGCGAATACGTTTTCCGGCCATCGCATTCCATTACAGAATTTATTGATTTCAGGTTAATTAAAGAAAGTTTCCGTATCCAGATGCTTACGAGCATGAGTAAGCACGTGCGCGAATATTTCAAAAATCCAAAACTGATAAAACTACTGGAGTTCCCGGTTTTGTTTTTGGGTGCCACACCGCAAAATACGCCGGCCATGTACAGTATGATGAATTATGCCGATCTAGTATTAGGCACATGGTATCCGATGGGCGGTATGAACGAGATTGTAAAAGCCATGGTAAAAACAGCACAGGAGCAGGGTGTAGAAATAAAATTAAACCACGAAGTGCTGAAAGTTGAAGCTGAAAACGGTAAAGCTAAGTACGTAATTACGCAGCTCGGCGTTATCCAAGCTGATTTTGTGATTGCAGGCGCGGATTACGAACATGTGGATCAGCATTTACTGGATAAACCTGTCCGGAATTATGATCAGAAATATTGGGACAGCCGTACCATGTCGCCTTCCAGCTTGCTATTTTATATCGGCTTGAACAAAAAAGTGGATGGTATTCAACACCATAATTTATTTTTTGACGAAGATTTTGACCTTCATGCAGAAGAAATCTACACAAACCCGAAATGGCCACAAAAACCTTTGTTTTATGTTTCCTGTACTTCAAAAACAGATGATTCTGTTGCACCGCAAAATTGCGAAAACCTGTTTTTTTTAATGCCGGTGGCACCAGATTTAAAAGACGACGAAGCTACGCGCGAACATTATTTCAGTTTAATGCTGGATCGTTTTGAAAAAATAACTGGTCAGGAAATAAGAAACAATATTGTTGTAAAAAGAAGTTATTCACACCAGGATTTTATTTCGGATTATCACTCCTACAAAGGCAACGCGTATGGCTTGGCCAACACTTTAAAACAGACAGCTTTTTTTAAACCCGCCATGAAATCTAAAAAAATTAAAAATTTGTTGTTTACCGGGCAGCTGACTGTCCCTGGCCCAGGTGTCCCGCCATCTTTAATTTCCGGTCGGGTTGCCGCACAAGAGGCTAAAAAAATACTGGTAAAAGAAGCATTGCTGAAAAACCCTTAAACTAAAAAAGCCCGACGTATCGGGCTTTTCTTATTATATATCGAGTAAAAAAATTGAATTCGTTGTTTAATCTTCCATCGCATAAATCGGTTTTTTAACACCGTTGTCGTACGATTTCAAATTCTTTTTTAATAACTTACGTGCAACGTGGATGCGTGTTTTAACGGTTCCAATCGGAATAGTCAAATGATCTGCAATTTCATGATATTTATGGCCTTCAAAATACATGGTAAAAGGCACATAATATTCTTGTGGTAACTTGTCTAATGATCTTTTAATGTCATCCATTACAAATTTTGCCTCTCCCTGGTTTTTTGTTGAACTGAACACCAAATTTGCAGATGAAATTTCTTCGGATTTAGTCACAAATGTGCTCATCTTTACGAAACGACGATAGTTGTTAATGAAAGTGTTTTTCATGATGGTGTATAACCAACCTTTCAAATTTGTACCTTCTTTAAACTTATTATAATAAGTAATCGCTTTAAGCATTGTATCCTGAACTAAATCATTTGCGTCGTCTGCGTCATGGGTAAAATGAAGTGCGTAAGATCTTAAAGAACCCGCCTGACGCAATACCATGGTGTTAAATTCATTTTTTATCATTGTTCTGTTTTTTTACTGTGGTTTTAGCTTGTTTTCTGTAAAAACAGATACAATTACAAAGCCGTTTTTTCTGAAATTTTAAAAAACAGAACAAAACCCTGCAAAACCTGTGGTTAATTTTATAGTCCAGCTTTTAAAAAACTATTAAAAATACTTGTGCCGAAAAATTATTTAACTGATTTTCAGCAGGTTTTGATAAGAAATAGAGGAGGGAAAACTATTTTTACTAAATATCGTAAATCACAAGAAATCGGGGTTTTTGTATCATGTTAAATTATTGTTAAGCCTTATAGTTAATAAATATTTACTTCCCGCTGTAGTTTAACGCCAAATTTTTGATACACGCTGTCTATGATTTGCGACGATAACGCATAAATTTCTGCTCCACTGGCATTCCCATGGTTTACCAGCACCAAAGCCTGGTTTTTCCAGGTGCCGGTTCGGCCAATAGTTTTACCTTTCCAGCCACATTGCTCAATCAGCCAGCCCGCAGCCAGTTTCACTTTATCGTTGTCTGCTGGATAATTTACGATTGTTGGAAACGTATCTTTCAGATTGTCAAATTCGGCTTTTGTTACAATCGGATTCTGGAAAAAACTGCCCGCGTTGCCAATGGTAGATGGATCGGGAAGTTTAGAAACCCGGATATCAGAAACTACTTTAGAAACATCCAGGATAGATGGTTTTTCAATTCCGCGGTTTTGCAGTTCAGCTTCAATCGCACCGTATTTAATATTGATTTGAGGCTGAAGCGAAAGCTTAAACTTGACCGAAGTAATGATAAATTGATTTTTCAGTTCGGTTTTAAAAATACTTTCGCGATAGTCAAACCCACATGCTTCTTTTACAAAGGTTTTTTTATGCTGAGACGCAATTTCAAAAGCCTGGCAACTTTCGAACACATCTTGCAGCTCCACACCGTAAGCACCGATGTTTTGCACCGGCGAGGCACCAACAGAACCGGGAATCAAACTCAGGTTTTCCATTCCGGCAAAACCGTGGTTCACACAGTAATCAACCAGTTCTTTCCAGCTTTCGCCTGCGCCGGCTTCTACATAAACCTCTTCGTGGCTGATGCGGTGTTCGATGCCGCGGATGTTCATGCGGATGACCAATCCATCAAAATCCTGTGTAAAAAGCATGTTACTTCCTCCGCCTAAAACCAAACGCGGAATTTGCAGCCATTTCGGGTCGAGGAAAAGTTCGGTCAGTTCTTCTTCATGGTTAATTTCCACAAAAAACCTGGCATAGGCTTCAACACCAAAAGTATTAAAGTTTTTAAGGGAAATGTTTTCGCGGATCTGGAGCATGAAAAAGTATGCTAAAAGAAGCATCCGGCAAAATTATATAATCTTTTTAAAGAAGATTTATAGATTGTTATTTAAAATACTTCCTGCTCGCCACCAGCAACCCAAACTCTTCCGAAGGATTTTTTTGAGTTGATTTATGATGGATTTTGTGTGCTCTTTTTATGCCTGAAAAATAGCGGTTGTTCAATTTAAAAGTCTTAAAACGGTTGTGGATAAACCAATCGTGGAAGATAAAATAAACGATGCCGTAAACGCTGATACCGGCACCAATCCAGAAAGCATAACTTCGGTTTTCACGGTCAAACCACATTAAACTAACGGCGATCAACCCAAAAAGCAGACTGAAAATATCGTTCAGCTCAAAAAAACCATGACGCTCCTGATGATGCGTTTTGTGGATGAACCAAAGCGGCCCGTGAAAAAGAAACTTGTGCATCGCCCAGGAAATAATTTCCATAGCAATGATGGTAAGCAGAATAATAATTATTGGTAGAATGACAGCCATCGATGTATGATTATCAAAAAAGAACAGATAAAAGAAGCATCAGTTTTTGGCTAATGCTTCTTTTATCATGCAAAATATAAATTCTTCTAATTCTGAAACCCGATACAATGCTTCTTTTATACATTAAAAATCAACGCCTAAATTCTGTCAATTCTAAAATTCTACAAATTCCGGTTAAGACAATTCTGGTTTAGATATGGATCGCCCGATTATCCGTTGCTGCCATTGCAGCTTCTCTAACAGCTTCGGTATAAGTTGGATGTGCATGGGAAATCCGTGCAATATCCTCCGCTGAAGCGCGATATTCCATCGCCACAACTGCTTCTGCAATCACATCGGCAACGCGCGGCCCGATCATGTGTACGCCCAGCACTTCATCCGTAGCGGCATCGGCCAAAACTTTTACAAAACCGTCGGTATCCATGCTGGCGCGCGAACGACCGCTTGCTTTAAAAGGGAAAGAACCGGCTTTGTATTTCACGCCTTTTTCTTTCAACTGCTCTTCGCTATAGCCAACCGTAGCAACTTCCGGCCAGGTATAAACCACGCCCGGGATCAAATTGTAATTGATATGCGGCTTTTGTCCGGCAATAATTTCCGCCACATACGTGCCTTCGTCCTCCGCTTTGTGTGCCAGCATCGCGCCACGGATTACATCGCCAATGGCATAAACGCCCGGAACCGAAGTTTCCAGATGCTCGTTTACGGGGATTTTTTTGCCGCGTGGTTCCAGTTCGATGCCGAGTTTCTCCAAACCTAAACCTTCTGTATAAGCAGTTCGCCCAACGGCAACTAAGCAATAATCGCCTTTCAGTTCAATTTTATCGCCTTTCGGACTATCGGCCGTAACCGTAACTTCATCACCTTCAACTTTTGCGCCCGTAACTTTATGGCCCAGATAAAACTCCATACCTTGTTTTTGCAGCACTTTTTGCAGCTCTTTTCCTAAAGATCTGTCCAAAGTATTCACAATCAGATCGGTAAACTCTACCACGGAAACTTTGGTGCCTAAACGTGCATAAACCGAACCTAATTCCAGGCCAATTACGCCGCCGCCAATCAGGATCATGTGTTTCGGAATTTCCGGCAAATTCAACGCTTCGGTAGAAGTTACGATCCGCTTTTTGTCCATTTCAATAAAAGGCAAAACAGCAGGTTTTGAACCGGTGGCGATAATGATGTTTGTAGCGGTAATATTTTCTTCGGAACCATCTTCTTTTTTGATGCTGATGGTATTTTTATCCACAAAAGAACCCCAGCCCTGATAAGAAGTAATTTTATTTTTTTTGAACAGGAATGCAATGCCGCCGGTAGTTTGCTCTACTACTTCGTTTTTCCGTTTGATCATCTGCGCCAAATCCGGACGAAGGTTTTCGATATGGATGCCATGCGCTTCAAACGTGTGTGCGGCATTAAAATAATGTTCGGTAGAATCCAGCAAAGCTTTGGACGGGATGCAGCCCACATTCAAACAGGTGCCGCCAAAAGTTGAATATTTTTCGATACAGGCCGTTTTTAAACCCAGCTGTGCGCAGCGGATTGCCGCCACATAACCGCCGGGGCCTGAACCAATAACAATGACATCATATTGCATAAAAAATGTTTTTTAGGAAACGCGAATTTAAGTTTTTTTGCTGGTTAAGAAAGTCAGATTTGGGTAATTAGACATCAAAACTTATGCGGTAAAAACAGCATTGTCCACAATTTTAAAATCAAAATTTGCTGTATCTTTCGGTGCCAAAACCTACCGTTCATCATGTTTTCAAAATGCTTCTTTTATCGTATAAAATCTGTTATTACTGTTGGTTTGTTGTTTTTTTTGGCCGGAAATGTTTTCGCACAGCAAAAGTTTGGGCGGCTGATCAACAAAATTGATTCGCTTACGGCGGCCGGTTTGCCAAAATCAGCTTTAAAAGAAGTGGACAAACTGGATTTGCTGGCTAGGCAAAACCACAACGCGCCACAGCAAATCCGTGCTGCCGTTTACCGCATGAACTTGCAAACTTATCTGGAAGAAAATGCGCTGATTGCCATTATCAATCGCTTAAAACTGGATATTAAACGGGCAGAATTTCCGGTAAAACCAGTTTTACAATCTGTTTTGGCAGAAATTTTCTGGAAATATTACGGGCAAAACCGTTATCAGTTTTCACAACGATCAACTTTAGAAAAACCGGATGCTGATTTTACAAAATGGGATTTAAAAACGATTATCCGCGAAGTTGGAAATCTATATCAGCAATCGTTACAAAACACACAATTATCGCAAAATACATCAGTTTCGGTTTTAGAAGGGGTTTTGCAGGGAGATAAAAGCACACGCTATTTGCGGCCAACTTTGTATGATTTATTGTTGCACCGCGCACTGGATTTTTATCTGGCAGAAGAACCGGATTTGCCAAAACCACGATTGGCTTTTTCGCTAAATGATCCGCGGTTTTTTGGTGATGATGCTGTTTTTATCCACCTAAAACTGGCAAAAACAGATACGGCTTCGGTAACTTATCAGGGAATTAAATTATTACAGCAGGCAACAATTTTTCACCTGCAAAAGAAGCATCTCGAAGCTTTGGCCGATCTGGATTTGAAGCGATTTGAATTTTTGCACCGAAAATCAACACTTCCCGAAAAAGATTTACTTTATAAAAATGCACTGCAAAATAGTAGTCAAATATTTGTCAATCAGACCATTGCTGCGGATGGGTTGGTTTTGCTGGCGCAGTATTTTCGGCAAAAAGACAGTTTGGTTACGGCTGTTGGTTATCTGCAAAAAGCAATTAAAACTTACCCGGAAAGTTTGGGCGGAAAAAATGCGGTGCTTCTTTTACAGCAGATAAATCAGCAAAGTTTATCCGCAGAAATAGAAAATGTGAACTTGCCGGATGAGCCGGTTTTGGCAAAAGTGAATTATCAAAACCTGCAAAATGCGACTGCAACAATTTATCAGCTTAATGATAAGCAACTGACTGAAGCAAGGCATTTGCAGCAATATAATAATAGCGGAGAGCTTAATTTCAACCCGAAAATTTTGGCTTATGTGCAAAGATTACCAGTTGTGCAGCAGCAGCAAATCCGCCTGCCGGATTTAAAAGATTATCGGCAGCACGCAGCAGAATTCAAGATCCATCCGCTCAAACCCGGATTTTATGTGCTTCTTTTATCGGCAGAAAATCGGCGTGATAGTTCGCTAACTGGGGTTTCCGGTTTTCAGGTAACGAATCTGGCTTATGTTGGAAGACAAAACCCGGATGAATCATTAGAAATTAAAACGATTAATCGTAAAACCGGCGAGCTGATGAAGAATGTTAAAGTAAAAGTTGTTAATACTCAGGAAGGTACAATAGTTGGAAATGGTTTATCTGATACTGATGGAAAATTTGTTTTTCATACCATCAGAAACAATAGCCTTAAAATTAGTTTATCCGTTCCGGGAGATTTTTATACGGACAACAATAGTTTTTACGGCGCGATTGATCGTCAGGAGAAATATTCGAGCAAGCAAACTATTTTATTTACCGACCGGCAATTGTATCGCCCCGGGCAAACCATTTATTTTAAAGGTTTGCAACTTGTTAACAAAAATGGCAAAAGCGAAATTGTAGTAGATGAAGAACAGGAAGTTGAACTGAACGACAGCAACAATAAAAAACTGAGTTCGGTAAAAATTAAAACCAACCAATTCGGTACGTTTAGCGGTTCGTTCGTTTTGCCGCAATCGATGCTGAACGGACAGGTTTATCTGCGGACAGAAAACGGAGATTTAAACGTTCGCATTGAAGAATACAAACGCCCAACTTTTCAACTCATTTTTAATGTGGTAAAAGAAGCATATCGGCCCGGCGATTCTGTTAAATTGAAAGGTAAAGTTTTGGCTTTTTCGGGTTTTGGTTTGGCCGGGGCGCGGGTGAAAGTAGATATTAAATCATCACGCGTTGAAATCAGCAAACAACCTAATTCTAACAGGATAAATTCTATTAATATCACTAAAAAATCAACAGATTTTTTAAGTGATACCATTACAACCAATGCAAAAGGCGAGTTTGTTATCCGTTTCAAAGCCTTTTCCGATCCGAATTTAGAACTTTCCAGCTTTTACAATATCCAGGCAGAAGCAACAAATTCCAGCGGAGAAACACATGTTAATTCTGTTTCGCTTAACGTGGCTACAAACCCTTTAAAAATCAATTTAAATCTTCCTCAAAAACTATTGCAAACAGATTCTTTACAATTTCAGGCAGGTTTGATGAATTTAAATAATCAGTTCCAAACCGGAAGTTTAAATGTTAAAATTTTTTCACTGAAAAAACCAGATCAAACAATTACCAAAAACCGTTTATGGGAAAAACCAGATCAGTTTTTATGGACGAAAGATGAGTTTAAAAAACTGTTTCCAACTTATGCCTGGAAAAATGAAGATGAACCACGGACCTGGGAAAAAGATAAATTAGTTTCGGAAACGGATTTGAAAGCGGACAGCAACCGTTTTTCAATATTGGATTTATCGGGTTTGAAACAGGAAAACTCCGGTTTTTATCGCATAGAAATAGCGGCTAAAAACAGTATCGGCGATACGATTTCTACAATTCAGTTAGTGCAGTTTATCAACCAGAAACCGGAAATGGCCACGATGGAAAACTGGGCAGTTCCGCTGGTTGTGCAAGCTGCGCCGGGCAGCAAAGTCAGTTTTAGTTTGATGCCGGAAATCCATGTTCTGGCCGAAGTTTTTGACGGGGAAAAGATACTTTCTTCGGAATGGATTGCTACCGGAAAAACAATGCTGCGCAAGGAGATTTCGGTGCCGATGAATGCAAGCAATAAACTGCACGTACAGTTTTTGATGCTGAAAGATAACCGCGTTTATAACTTATATCAGCGCATAAATATCATCCGAAATGAACATCCGCTGTCGGTCAAGCTGCTTACTTTTCGTGATAAACTGCAGCCCGGCGAAAAGGAACAATGGAAATTACAGGTTTCCGGCAATGAAAAGCAATCGGTAGAAATGCTGGCCGCGATGTACGATGCTTCGCTGGATGATCTGGCTCCGGCGCAAAACTGGATGCAGCAGCTGCAAAATATCAATCGGGAATATGACGCCAATTATTTCAGCTGGAACATTTATAATTTCATCAATGCAAAACAAACGCAGCAGCTTTATTTCCGCTCCACCAACTTTGATTTGCTGGTCCGGGAATATGAAAAGTTGAATTTGTTGGGTTTTAATTATTATGGCGGATATAATTATGCTTTTCAGCATTTAACCAGCACGTTAGCCAACGAATTAGCTACAAATGCGATGATGGTGCAAATAAATAAGGATAATTATCAAAAAAGCGTTGCTGCCTACAAAAATGGATTTGATGTAAACGGAAGAATAATTGATGCAAAAGACAAAATTGGTTTGGCAATAGTTACCGTAACCATAAAAGGGACAAAAATTTACGTTTACACGGATAATAGCGGTCGGTTTAAGTTACATATACCGGAAAATGCTACTTTAATAATTGGCTACATCGGTTATATCAGGCAGGAAATTAGAGTAAAAAAAGGTGTTTTGCCGGTGATAAAACTCAAGCCCAGCAATAATAGTTTAAATGAAGTTGTGGTAGTTGGGTACGGAACGCAGGCAAAGCGAAGTTTAACAAGTTCGATGACATTTGTTGAGGAAAGTAATGAACTCATAAGTTTTGCAGCTGTTGAAAAAATATCTGCTGACGGAACTATTATAAGGAACGGAAAAGTTGTTCAGCAAAATGTGATGATCAGAGGGAGGAGTTCTTTGGAAGGTAAAGTTGCCGGTTTGCAAATTGCAGATGCAAATTCCAACGGGTTGTCAGCATCCAATCCAATCCTCATCCGCAAAAATTTTAATGAAACCGCTTTCTTTTACCCGCAATTAAGTACGAATGAAAAAGGCGAAATCCTGATCAATTTTACCATGCCGGAAGCCTTGACCAAATGGCGTTTCAAAGCTTTAGCACAAACACCGGAACTGAAGTTTGCTTATCAGGAAAAGGAAGTCATCACGCAAAAACAATTGATGGTTTCGGCCAATATGCCGCGGTTTTTCCGGGAAGGCGATACGATTGTAGTTTCGGCAATTGTGGCCAACTTGGATACCAAAAAAGTAGTGGTAAAAACAGTATTGCAACTATTCAATGCGATGAATATGCAGCCGGTAAAACTGCTGGCGAATGCTTCTGAAGGAAACCAAACGATTGATATTGAAGCGAATACCAATAAATCGGTTTCTTTTAAATTGATCATTCCACAAGGATTGGATGCGCTGAATTACCGCCTGACTGCTGATGCCGGAAAGTACAGCGACGGCGAAGAAAACACCATTCCGGTTTTGCCAAATGCAATGCTGGTGACGGAATCTGTGCCGATGATGGTCCGCCCAAATCAAACTAAAACTTTTACGCTCGAAAAGTTGCTGCACAACCAAAGCAGCACGCTTCAAAATAAAACTTTAACGCTGGAATATACCGAAAACCCGGCTTGGTACGCGGTACAGGCTTTGCCATATTTAATGGAATATCCGTACGAATGTGCCGAGCAAACTTTTAGCCGATATTTTGCCAATAGTTTGGCTACTTCGCTGCTGAAGCGTTTGCCGGTAATTCAGCAGGTTTTTGAGCGGTGGAAAACTTCCGATTCCAAAGAACTACTTTCCAACCTCGAAAAAAACCAGGAACTGAAATCGGTTTTGATTGAAGAAACGCCCTGGCTGCGCGATGCACAAAACGAATCGGAACAGAAAAAACGGATTGCATTATTGTTCGATTTGAACAAAATGAGTTACGAACTGCAACGTAATATTGACAAGTTGAAGGAAATGCAGTTGGCCGATGGCAGTTTTCCATGGTTTACCGGTTTGCACAGCGATCGGTATATTACACAATATATTTTAGCGGGAATTGGTCAGTTGTATAATGCAAAAGCTGTTGGCCTTCAAAACCAAACTTTAAAAAACATCAGCGATAAAGCTTTAAATTATCTGGACCAGGAATTGGTTAAGCCTCGTGATGCTGTTTTTATCGGTAAAAAATTGGTGCCGGATAATTTAAGTTCGATAGAAATCCACGGCTGGTATGCAAGAAGTTATTTTGCCGAAAAGCCAATGAGCGATGCTTTGAAAGCTGCCTGGAAAAAATATCAGCAAAAAGCAAACACCACATGGACACAGCGCAGTGTTTACGAAAAAGGCTTGATTGCTTTAACTTTCCAGCATTTTAAGCTGGTAAAAGAAGCACAGCAAATTGTTAAATCCCTGATTGAGACTTCGCAGCAATCCGAAGAAATGGGTATGTACTGGCCGAAAAACCAACTGGGTTATTTCTGGTACCAAAATCCGGTAGAAACGCAAAGTTTGTTAATTGAGCTTTTTGCTGAAGCGGGAAAATCTAAAGAGGCGGAGGAAATGAAAATCTGGTTGTTGCGCAACAAGCAAACTAACAACTGGAAAACCACCACGGCAACGGCGCAGGCTTGTTATGCTTTGTTGCTCCACGGAGAAAACTGGCTGCAGCCAAAAGGCAAAACGATGCTGTTTTTAGGTGGTAAAAATCTGCAAGAATTAAAACCTGAAATCAAAGCTGATGCCGGAACTGGTTATTTTAAAACGAGCTGGAATGAGAATCAAATTAAACCTGAACTTGGAAAAATTGAAGTTAAAAATGGAAGTAACGTAATTAGCTGGGGCGCAATTTACTGGCAATATCTGGAGAAATTAGACAAGATTTCATCGGCTAAAAACAGCATTAGTTTGGAGCGGAAATATTTTATCCGAAGTAAAAATAATGCAGGCGAAGTGTTGATTGCTGTTGATAAAAACCATCATCCAAAAGTTGGCGATTTATTAAAAATTGTGGTTTACTTAAAAACCGACCGTGATTTTGAATACGTGCATTTGAAAGATATGCGGCCAGCCGGAACAGAACCGGTTGATGTTTTGTCCGCCTATAAATACCAGGATGGTTTGCAATATTATCAGGTAACAAAAGATGTGGCCACCAACTTCTTTATCAGCTATTTATCAAAAGGAAATTATGTTTTTGAGTATGGTTTGCGGGTTGCGCAGCCGGGAAATTTTTCTACGGGCATTAGTTCGGTGCAAAGTATGTATGCGCCGGAATTTGGCGCACATTCGGAAGGAAAAAGGATAACTTTAAGCAAATGATCCCTCAAAAAAATCGTTTTTAATGTAACCTTTTCAAATTATTTTCATCTACAGAGAAAAGCGTTGGCCGGTAATTAGCTGTCTTTTTCAATTTAAAAAACTAAAGCAATAGTTAAAGTTTGTTAAATAGAAAAAGATCAGGTTTTTATCTGTTACCTTGCTTCCTAAATCAACGCTTCAATTTGCTTTTATGCTTAAATTTTTACTTTTTGCGGGATGCTTCTTTTACTGCATCAATTTTGCTTCGGCACAAAACAAAACAATTTCTATTGCGGGCACAGTTACCGATTCTGTAAAACAAACCCCTTTAGGTTATGTAACTATTTTGCTGAAAGATGCCAGCGGAAAAGCCGTTAAAAGTACGCTGACCAAAGATGATGGTTCTTTTCAACTGTTGAATGTTACGCCCGCGGTTTATCAGTTAAATGTGGCCTACATCGGTTTTGTGTCCAAAATTATACCGATAAAAGAAGCATCTGCAAAAATTGACTTGGGGAAAGTAAAACTTGCTACGTCCAGCAATCAGCTGAAAGAGGTTTCTGTTGTGGCGGCAAAACCATTGGTGAGACGCGAAGTGGACAGGATTGCTTATGACGTGCAGGCCGACCCGGAAAGTACCGTTTTAACAGTTCTGGATATGATACGCAAAGTGCCGATGCTTTCTGTAGATGCGCAGGATAACATCAAACTAAAAGGCAGCGGAAACTATAAGATTTTGATCAATAATAAAGAATCATCGCTGGTGGCCAAAAATCCTTCTGATGTGTTTAAAGCGATGCCGGCTGCCAATATCGAACGTATAGAAGTAATTACCACGCCGCCGGCCAGATATGATGCAGAAGGTTTGGCCGGGATCATCAACATCATCACCAAAAAAAATGTTGACCAAGGTTATAACGGCAGCATCAACGTACGCGAAAATTTTACTTATGGGCCAGGCGTTAATTTAAACGGAACTTTGAAAAAAGGCAAGCTTGGCGTATCTGCTTATGCCGGGATCGGAGATCAGATAAACCGTACCAATCCGTATGATAATACGCAAACTTTTACCAGGGACAATTCGGTCCTCGGCCAAAACGGAACCAATACCAACGGTGGATATTACAGCTACGGAAATGTAGAAGTGAGTTATGAAATTGATTCATTAAACCTGCTGACAGCTTCTTTGGACTTAAATAAAGGAAAATTTAAGCAGGCGAGCGATCAGGTTACTGCGCAGCGCACCGGTGAAGGTTTATTATCACAATCTTATCAATTGATAAATAATGGGACCAGCAGTTGGAGTGGTGCAGATGCAGGCATTAACTATCAGCTTGGTTTTAAAAAAGACAAAAACCGTTTGCTTACTTTATCTTACAAATTTTCGCATTCGCCCAGCGTTCAGTTTAACGATGTCAATATTACAGATGAAATTAATTATACATTGCCCAATTATCAGCAGCATAATACGGCTGGCAGCAATGTGCATACTTTTCAGTTAGATTATGTTTATCCGGTAAAAAAGTTGACTATTGAAGCAGGCGGAAAATCCATTTTGCGTGGAAATTATAGTGATTTTACAAGTGAAAATCTGGATAATTCAACAGGTCAGTACGTAAACAACCCAAATCAAACCAATGAATTTAATTATCAGCAAAACGTTTACAGCTTGTACAATTCTTACCAGTTAAAACTTACTAAATGGTCGGCAAAAGCTGGTTTGCGTTTAGAACATACTCATATCAATGCTGATTTTGCTTCGGTTAGAAGTGTTGCCAGGCAGGATTATAACAACCTGATCCCGTCAGTTTCCCTTCAGCGTAGCTTTAAAACCGGAAGTATTAATTTTGGATTTACGCAACGTATCCAACGGCCGGGCATTTGGCAGTTAAACCCTTTTGTAGATTTATCGAACCCCAAATTTATCAGTACGGGCAATCCAAACCTGAAACCGGAACTGAACAATACTTTTGAACTCAATTACAGCAATTTCTCCAAAGGTTCTGTCAATGTTGGGTTAAGTTATGCTTTCTCCAATAATTCTATCCAAAATGTTTCCAACATTTTATTGCAAACCAACGCCGCCGGAAAACAAGATACCATTACTTCAAGCACTTATCAAAACCTGGGCACCAACAAAAGCGTGGGTTTTAATGTAAGTGCAAATTATACACTAATAAAAAAACTTTCATTAAGCTTAAACACACAACTAAGCCATGTTTGGCTGGAAGGTTATTACAATGGGCAATTGTATAAAAACAACGGGACTACCGGCAATGCTTCTGCTAATTTGGGTTACAAGTTTGATAATGGTTACCGTTTCGGTGTTGATTTTGGTTATTATAGCGGAGATATACAATTGCAGGGCAGGTTTTCGCAGTACATTTATTCATCTTATAGTGCTTCTAAAGAATTGTTTAATAAAAAACTGACAATAGCCTTAGCTGCCAGCAATCCGTATAGTAAGTTTTTTAAATTTAGTGCTATCACCAATACGCCCGATTACAATCAAACCGCGCATTTTTACAACCGTTATCGCAGTTTTAATGTTAGTTTGAATTATAAATTTGGCAAACTTAAAAGTGATATCAAAAAGAACCAGCACGGCATCAATAATGATGATACCAAAAGCGGTGGAAAAAGTAACACAGGTAATTAATTTGCATGAACATCTACGGCATCAAAAATTGCAACACAGTAAAAAAAGCATTGGACTGGCTGAAAGAAAACCACATTGAATACACATTTCACGATTTTAAGAAAGAAGGCGTTTCTGTGGAGAAATTGCAGGATTGGAGCAGTAAAGCGGGTTACGAAAAACTGCTGAACAAACATGGCCTGACCTGGAAACAATTGGATGCCGATAAAAAAGCTTCCATTATTGGCGAAGCAGAAGCACTCCAACTTTTGCATGATAAAAGCAGCATGATCAAACGGCCGGTTTTGGAAATTGGTGAAAAAGTTGTTTTGGGTTTTGAGGAAAAGGTTTATCAAATGCTGTTTTTATAGAGTAAATTTTGCCTGAGTCGGTTTTCTGAAGGTTTTTGAGGTAACAATCATTTTACCTGGCAAAAGCCATGTGTTTTTTTCTTAATTATGCTTTCTTTATTGAAAACATAAAAAATGATGAAACTGAATTTTTTACCTGTAAGTGTATTGGCCTTATTCTTTTTTGCAGATGTAGTTTCGGCACAAACAACGCCGCCCGCATCGGCCACACGGCCAGCTACTGCTACTGGCCGACCGGATTATAGCCGGATACAAGAGCCGCAAATCCAAACCAATTACAATTACCACGATGCTTTTGCACCGTTTTTTTATACTAAAAATGGCAACGAATATCGCTCGGCAGGTGGCCAGCCGGGGCCGAAATACTGGCAAAACCGCGCTGATTATCAATTATCTGTTTCTTTAAATGACCAAACCAATGAAATCAGCGGAACGGAAATCCTGACTTACACCAACAATAGCCCGGATAAATTGGGTTTTCTGTGGATGCAGCTGGATCAGAATTTATTCCGTCAGGATTCCCGCGGCTCGGCCATTATTCCTACAACCGGCAGCCGCAATGGTGGCCACGGCGAAGTTTTTGATGCCGGTTACAAAATTAAGTCGGTAAAAGCAGTAGCTACAGGCAAAGGTAAATCCACAGAAACCGAAGTTAAATTTATGATCAACGATACGCGGATGCAGGTTTTTCTTCCGCAAAACCTCAATGCAAACGGCGGTCAGGTTAAGCTTAAAATCGAATACAGTTTTATCGAACCCAATTATGGCTCAGACAGGACCGGTTATTTAGATACCAAAAACGGCAAAATTTACACCATCGGCCAATGGTACCCGCGCATGTATGTGTATGATGATATTTCCGGCTGGAACATGCTGCCTTATACCGGCCCGGGCGAGTTTTATCTGGAGTACGGAGATTTCGACATCAACATTACCGCGCCGTCCAATCATATTGTGGTTTCTTCCGGAGAGTTACAAAACCCTAAAGATGTTTACACGCCGGAGCAGCTTAAACGCTGGGCACAAGCCGCAAAATCCGACCAAGCCGTGATGATCCGTAATGCCGCTGAAGTAACGGAGAAAACTTCGCGCCCGGCCGGAAAAGCCACTTTAACCTGGCATTTTAAACTAAAGAATGCACGTGACGCTTCCTGGGCTTCTTCTGCGGCTTTTATGGTAGATGCGGCCAAAATGGATTTGCCAAGCGGCCGTAAAGCGATGGCTATTTCTGCTTATCCGGTAGAAAGCGAAGGTGCTGATGCCTGGGGAAGATCAACCGAATACACCAAAAAATCTATCGAATTCAACTCGGCCAAATGGTATGAATTTACTTATCCGAATGCCACAACCGTTGCGGGCATCGTTGGCGGGATGGAATATCCGGGGATTGTTTTCTGCGGATACAAAGCAAAAGGACGCAGTTTATGGGGCGTAAACGATCACGAGTTCGGCCACAACTGGTTCCCGATGATTGTAGGTTCTAACGAAAGGCTGTACGGCTGGATGGACGAAGGTTTCAATACATTTATCAACACACTTTCTACCGATCATTTTAACAATGGCGAGTACAAGCCAAAAGCCTCGCCAGACATGCACCGGATTGGTGCCTACTTTACTGATCCGTCTTTAGAACCAATATTAAGTCCGGTTGATGGCATAAAAGAAAGGAGCAATGGCACTTTACTCTATTCAAAACCAAGTGCCGGTTTGGTTTTGCTGCGCGAACAGATTTTAGGCCCTGAGCGTTTTGACCGGGCTTTTAAAACCTATATCAACCGCTGGGCTTTTAAACATCCTGCCCCGGATGATTTTTTCAGGACGATGGAAAACGTTTCCGGTGAAAGCCTGAACTGGTTTTGGCGCAGCTGGTTCCAGAACAACTGGCGCTTGGACCAAGCCGTGCGCGATGTTAAATATGTTGACAATGATCCGGCAAAAGGTTCTTTGATTACGGTTGATAACCTGGAAAAAATGCCGATGCCGATGATCCTCGAAATTAAAACCGAAAGCGGCAAAACAAGCCGCATAACCTTGCCGGTAGAAATTTGGATGCGCAACAACACCTGGACTTTCCGCTATCCATCTACCGAAAAAATCCAGTCTGTAACTTCTGATCCGGACAAACATTTGCCTGATTTTAACCCGGACAACAACGTGTGGCAAAATAAATAACACGAAATCAAGTTTAATGCGTAGAAGAAGCTTCGGGAAACTAAGGCTTCTTTTTTGTTTTCGGCAGAAAGTTTTTTAAACCGATGCTTCTTTTATCACCTAAAATTTAACACAACTTTTAAATAGAAAGATAGTTAACAGTACATGAAACTTAGATTACTCATCACTTTTTTAGCTGTTTCGGTACTGTTTGGCCGTTTACAAGCGCAAAATGTTTTTAAAGGAACGGTGTTTGAAGGAAAATCATCCCGCAAATTAGCAGATGTTTTTGTACGAGACGTTAACTCCAAAGAAATTTCGCTTACTGATAAATCTGGTAATTTCAGCATCCGTACGGTTATCAACCATACGCTGATTTTCTCGTCTCCCGGTTACGTTTCGGATACTTTGTACCTGGTTGATCTCAAACCAAAACGCATTGAACTGGGGTTGCAAGGCATCAATTTAAACCAGGTAAACATTACCGGCAGCAAAGCTTTTAACCCGCGGGAAGAATATCCGGAAGTTTATGAACTTAGCAAATTTGCCTTGTCGCCATCGCGCATATTTGGCAAAGAAGCCAGGGACGCACGCCGTTTAAAACGATATTTTAGCCGCGAAGTAGAAGAACGGCAAATCGATTCTGCATTTAATGTGCTGTATGTAAGTAGTTTAGTGCCTTTAAAAGGCCAAGAGTTAGAAAATTTTATGACGATATACCGGCCATCTTACGCCCAAATAAAAGGTCCGCGATCTTCGCTAACCTTGTACATTAACGATGCCTATAAAAAGTTTATGGCCCTGCCGCCCGAAAAGCGTACCATCCAACCATTATCTGCAAATTAACGTTTAACTAAAAAAGTACAAATTTTATATGATAAAAGAAGCAGGTAAAACAATCGGTGGCCAAGTTATTATCTGCTGTTTGATCATATTTTTTACAACAGGCCAGGCATATAAATCATCGGCCCAGATTTTGACCACAGGCGTTTTGCCGCAAGACAGGATTGTGGGCAAATGGATGTCTGAAGAAAAAAACGTGATGGTGCAGGTTTATAAAAATGGCGATAAATATGCGGCCAAATTAATCTGGTTTGATGATTCGGACGACAGATCTAAACCGATGAACACACGTGTGGACTATAAAAACCCGGACCCGGCATTGCGGAACAGAAAGCTGATCGGGATGGAAGTGGTTGATAATCTGGATTATAACCCATCAACCAACTCCTGGGAAAACGGTATGATTTACGATGCCAAAAGTGGGCGTACCTGGAGTTCGGCGGCAAGCATCACCAGTAAAGGTGTTTTAAAAGTTACCGGCTACTGGCATTTTAAATTTCTGGGCAAAAGCATGATTTTTGATCGAAAATAAATGATGCTTCTTTTATCGGTATAAAATCAGTATAAATTTCTTTTAAGCTGATTTAAAAACGAATTATCATTTTTGATGTTCAAACATGAAAATAATACGATAAAAGAAGCATTATATGAATATCCCTCAAACCATTACCATTGCCGGCAAAAGCAAGCATCCAATCACCGTAAAACGTTTTGGCTATGGCACCATGCGCCTTCCGGGCGAAGGTGTTTACGGCGAACCGGCAAACCGGCCAAACGCTTTAAACATTTTAAAACAGGCCGTTAAAAGCGGCGTCAACTTTTTAGACACGGCCGATTATTACGGCGAAGATGTGACCAACCGTTTAATCGAAGAAGCTTTATATCCTTATCCTGATGGCTTAGTGATTTGTACTAAAGTTGGAGGCGCGCGTAAACCCGATAAAAGCTGGATTCCGTTCAACAGTCCGGAAAATCTGCGTACCAGCGTCGAAAACAATCTCCGCACATTAAAAATTGATCAAATTAAACATCTGCGAAGCGAACGAAATCCCGCTGATCCCATATTTTTCACTGCTTAATTCTCTGGGGAAAAAAGATACGCGTATTGCTGAAATGGCCAAAAAATACCAGGTAAACGAAGCACAGATCAATTTGGCCTGGATGCTGCATTATTCACCTTGGATATTGCCGATTCCCGGCACTTCATCTTTAGCTCATTTTGAAGAAAATCTGAAAGCTGTTGATATAAAATTAACAGATGAAGATATGGAATACCTGAAATAAAGATTTTTACATTGCCTGGCTGGTCAGTTTTTGGCCGGTTGGGCATAAGTTTAGCAGCACACATTGCGTGCAGGCCGGTTTGTAATGGAAGCATGTTTTTTGTCCATGGCGCATCATAACCTGATGGTTGTTATATACTTCCTGCGCGGTAAAATCCGGCGGCAACAATTTTTCTAAAACCTGATGTGCTTTGGCTTCCCCGATTTTTGCATCAATAATCCCTAATCGTGCCGCAACTCTGAAATGGTGCGAATCTACCGGTAAAGCTTTTCCGCGTAATGTACTGAAAGACAACACGGCAGCACTTGTTTTCGGGCCAACGCCTGGCAATTCTTCCAGCCATTTACGCGCGGCCGGTACATCCAGATCAGCCAGAAAATCTAAGTTTAATGTACCGCAACGCTCTGCAACCAAACGCAAAACCTGTTGCAAACGCGGTGCTTTTTGCTCCGGCCAGGTGCAGGGTTTAATTGCGGATTCTACAGCATCAATCGGCGCATCTTTCACCACTTCCCAGGAACCAAAAGTATTGCATAAATTATCAAAAGCCTGCCTGGAATCTTTGTTTTTGGTCCGATGTGATAAAAATGAAGAAACCAGTTCGCTCATCGGGTCCAAATCATGAAAATATTTAATTTGGCTGCCATAAACAGCCGATAACTGATGATGGATTTCCAGTACAAACTCTTTTTTATCAGGTATAACGATCAGCATAAATCGGATTTTACTTCTATAAATTTTAAATCACTCATAAAAATATTGCCAGTTTAACAAGTTATTTTATTTATAGGTTTGAAGGATACATCAAAATTTATGGCATAAAAAAAGCTGCTTCAACATGAAGCAGCTTTAAACTATTTTGTGTTGATAAAACTATGATTTCTTTTCCGGTGCTTTACCAATCAAATCCATAAACTGCTCCAGTTTTGGCGTGATGATAATTTGCGTGCGCCTGTTTTTTATCTTACCAGCTTCGGTAGAATTGTCCGCTATCGGATTGTACTCGCCGCGGCCGCCGGCAGTCAAACGTTTCGGGTCAACATTGTAAGTATTTTGCAACGCCTGTACCACAGAAGATGCTCTTAAAGTGCTTAAATCCCAGTTGTTACGGATGTTTTTCCCAGTGATCGGAACATTATCGGTATTGCCTTCAACCAGCACATCATAATTGCTGTAATCTTTAATAATCTTCGCAATTTTACTAAGTGTTTCTCCGGATTGGGCCGAAATTTCATAACTACCGGATTTGTACAACATGTTATCAGAAAGCGAAATGTAAACCACGCCTTTTAACACCTGCACATCAACATCTTTCATTTCGCTTTGGCTTAACGAGCGCGTTAAGTTGTTGGTTAACACCAAATTAAGAGAATCACTTTTGTTCTTAGTGTTCACCAATTGTTGGATGTATTTGTTGGAACTGTTGATCTCGTCAACTAATTTAGAGATATTAACATTTCCCTGACTGCTGCTGTTTAAGGCCTTGCTCAATGCGTCCTGCAACGATTTCGAGTTTGCTTTTTCAGAGGCCAGCTGCTCTTCCAAACTGGCCACGCGATTAGTTAAAACAGCAACATTTCGCTCACTTAATAAATATTTGCCGTTCAAATCACGGGTATTATTATCAAGTTGGTTGTATCTGCCTTGCAGGTCCTGGTACTTTTTAGTGCTGACACAGCCTTGGGACATTACGGCAATTAAGAACAGCATCGGGATAAAACGATTGAATTTCATAAATTTATGCTTTAGATTAAATAGGTAAAGAACGGGTTTTTAACGGAATATATCTGTAAAAAGTTTTTTACGTCGGAAATTGAGGCCATTACTTTGGCGGAAGGATGTTTAAGATGCTGCTTTTATCGCCATAAAATTGGTGAAAGCAATTATTTTTTCATCGAATTTTCTTTCAGCCAGCTTTGTACAGTTTCCAAAGTATGATTGCCGGAAGCAACAGAGATAATAAAATCGGTTAAAATTTGATTGGTTATAGAATCGGTGAACTGGTAACCGTTAATTTTGAGAAACAATAATCCGGCTTCAAACTCAGTTCTTTTATTTCTATCAGAAAAAACATGGTTTGCAATGATGTTGAAAAGATAAACGCCTGCTTTATCGAAAATAGATTGATACAGCGGTTGGCCGAATATTTCGGCATGTACGGCATCTATCAGATAATCTAAAGCGGACTCATTTAATAAATTATTCGGCGGAACGAAGTTACCTCCGTGCTGGGAAACAGTAAGCTGATTAATTGTGATTATCTGCTTTTTAGCAAGGTACAACATCAGGCTAAAGCCTTAAAAGTAGCGTCGTACTTCGCAAAATCTTCTTTTACTAAACGCTCAAATTCAGCTTCTTCCAGTAAAAGTAAGCTTTTCAAGGTTTCTTTTTCTTTTGGAGGAAGTGTATTTACTATTTCTAAAACTTCCTCAGCGGTGTAAGCGTGTTGTGCATCCATGATTTTTAATTTATGTTGTAAATTTAATAAATATTTTTTATGATGAGTTTCGGCAAGAAAGCAGTATATTGTTTAAAATAATATTATTTTTTTTAAGGCATAGTTTTAAATAGAAGCTATTTTTGGAAGATCAAGCGAATGCTTTATTTAAATTTTACATCATAATCAATGTCGTTAAATATAAAATTTATAGAAGGGGAGATCATCGACCAGTATTTGTATGATGAAAATACCACACGCCCGTGGATTATTGGATTTAGTGGTGGGAAGGATTCTACCATGTTGCTCCAATTAGTTTGGACAGCGATCAGTAAAATAGATGGGATTTTAAGGCAGCGTGAGATACACATAGTTTGCAATGACACCTTGGTAGAAAATCCTAAAATTGTGAAAAATATCAACTCCACGCTCTCAAAAATTCAAAAAGCAGCGGTGGAGCAAGATCTGCCAATTTTTGTGCATCAAACAACCCCGCGGTTAGAAGATACCTTTTGGGTGAAATTATTGGGCAAAGGCTATCCTGCACCAAACAACACTTTTCGTTGGTGTACAGATCGTTTGAAAATTAATCCGACTACCCAATTTATTTTGAACAAGGTAAGCGAAAAAGGAGAAGCAATTATACTTTTAGGTACTCGGTCTGATGAGAGCTCCACACGTGCAAAATCAATTAAAAAGCATGAGATAAAGGGTAGTCGATTACGAAAACATGTGCTGCCAAATGCTTATGTTTACGCACCAATTAAAGACATTACTATTGACGAGTTATGGCAATATCTGTTACAGGTTAACCCGCCGTGGGGAGGTACAAACCGGGATTTAATAACGCTTTATAGAAATGCAACCGGTGGTGATTGCCCATTAGTTATCGATGTAACAACGCCATCCTGTGGCAACAGCCGTTTCGGCTGCTGGGTATGTACAGTTGTTAAAAAAGATAAATCCATGGAAGCCTTGATTGATAATGGCGACGAATGGATGGAGCCACTAATGGAATTTCGCGAGTTACTCGTTGAACATCGTGATGACCCAACTTGGCGTGATACAAAAAGGCGCAACGGATTAGATGGAATTGGACCATACTTGCCCGAGAAGCGAGCTGAAATGCTGGAAAAGCTCTTATTAGCTCAAAAAGCAGTTCAAGAAACCCAACCGGAGGTTCAGCTAATTTCTAACCAGGAAATAGTGGCTATCCAGCTTGCCTGGTATCGCGATTATTATTTTAAAAGAAAAGCTTCTGATATTTACAACAGCATTTATAAAACTCAAATTGATATGAGTAAGAAGGTTGCAAAAATGCAGCAAGAATTGGATATACTTAAAGAAGTGTGTAATGGTGATGAGAATCAAGTTCAGTTAATTCAAGAGCTATTAACATTGCAGAAGTCTAAATCTTTAATGCTGAAAAAGCGTGGATTACAAAGTGATATAGAAAGACGCATTGAAAAAGAATTAAATTTTTAAACTGTTTAAGAATAATTATGCAATGCTTCTTTTATCATGCAAAAATCAATATGCAGTATTATTTATAAAATAGCTTGTCAATTTTTAGGTGATAAAAGAAGTATGCATTTTGAACCAAAGATAAATAGCCTTCAACTTTACCTATTATAATTGCAATAATATTGTGGCAGAAGAATTATCAAAATATCTATCATATTTAAAAAACTCAGAATAGATAGAGCACATGGAATAGCACCACATAAGCCACTAATGCTTTTGTCAGTATTGCAAGCTTTCTCCCAGAAATTATATTTAAGTTCCAAAATTTATATTACACCAGAATTAGTTGCATTATTTAAAACTAATTGGAGTCTGTTGGTTACCTCAAATCATGATTGCAATTTTGCTTTGCCATTTTATCATTTAACAAGTGATAAGTTTTGGTTCTTACAAGCAAAGCCTGGATTTGAAAGTTTCTTGCAAATCAAAACTTCAATGCGAAGTTTTTCTAATCTTAATGCAGCAGTTGATTATGCATTTGTTGAAGATGATCTTTTCAAACTTATAACAAATGAAAAAGATAATGTTGTATTACTACTCTTTTTATTAGATGAATATTTTCCAGAGACAAAAAACAACTTTGCTAATTCTATTCCTGATCAGCAAAAGTTACTTAATAATTTGGAGAATAAAATCTTGAAAGAAGATGCGGTTGAATATCGAACCGAGATAAGAAAGTTAATCCAACAAAAAGACGAAGAGGAAATATTTTTGAGAGGAAGTTTATTCAAAAGAGAAATTCCCAAAATTTATAACAATACATGCTGTATTTCTGGTATGAGAATAGACAGCACAATTAACGTATCTATGATTGATGCTTGCCATATTGTTCCATTTAGTGAAAGTTACGCTGATACAATTTCAAATGGTATTGCGCTTTGTCCGAATCTTCATAGAGCTTTTGATCGCGGTTTAATTTCGATTGGCGATAATTATGAAGTTATAGTAAAAGATACTTTCTCTGAAGAATTATCTACAAATTATTTTATACTTCCTTTTCACGGTAAACAAATTAATTTACCTAATAAAATTGAAGATTTTCCTTCTTCCGAAAATCTTTCTTATCATAGAAAAAAGTTTAACTTTTAATTGTAAATTTCTAACCTTTTTAAACCTTATCATAAATGAAATTTACTTGGATTCCTTTTTTAGATAATTTATATACTTCTTTTAGTACAATAAATACCGAAAGTCTAATAGAATATAAGAACCTATTCAAGTTTTATCAAGAAGGAAAATAATGTTTTTTACAGATAGAATCTGATATTGGTCAATTTCTATTAGTTCTAAATATTCACAATTATATGTGACAAATTAAAGATGAAAATTAATTAAATTATTTTTTGAATAGGCTTATTAGGAATTATTTATTTTTAAATATCGAATTTAGTATGATACCCAATTTACAGTTTTACTCCATCTATTTAAGTAATCACTTCAAAATAAAATCTCAAATTGCTGCTTATTTTTTGGATTTGAATGAAGATCAAACAAATAGTTTTCTATATGAATCAGGTTTAACCGTAAACCACATAGAATTTATAAAGACTATAAAAATAGATTTAATTCAAGCATTTTATCAGTCTGTTGAATCTTTATTTGGTTTAATGAGCGGATTGGAAAACTTGGATTCTAATAGAAATATTCCTGACTATTTGATCAATGCCAAAATTGGAGATCTGCACAATTTTATATCTTCTTTTGAAAAATTCGATTTTTGCTATGAGTATCTCTCAAACAAAGACACGGAGATAAATGGGAAAACTTATTCTAAAGTAGAAGTGATATTTTATTTTATTACTCTTGTTATTTCTGATTTTCCTAACACGAATCTTAACCAAATACTTGATGAAAAAAATGTTAAAGGTATTGCGCATATTTTATTCAGTATCGCGAATGCATTTAATAGAGAAGCACATAATTCAATAAAGCATGGGCTAAGATGTATGTTAATTGATAAATTGAACATTAGTGTTAATATTCCCGATAGTGATAATTCTGAACCACTTGAAATACCAGAAGATTTTACAAATTTTGCTGGTCAAAAGGATGTTTTATTGTATTACACAAAAGGACCAAAAGGAGACAACGTGGCAACAGTAGTATGTGTGCCAATTAATATTAAGCATATTTTATACTTAGAAAATTCCCTCAACCTATTAATGGCTAATATGATGGATCAAAGAGATATAGTTTTTGGAAAGGAAAAACCAGATACCTTTCAATGCAGTATTTTTGATTATGATGATTTGATTAAGAATAAATTTGATTCCAATTCGAATTTTAAGTCAATACGTTTTGGTAGTCCACAGTAATACTTCTTTTACCACCCTAAAATTCTTTTTCCCTCAAACCCTTGATTATCAAAATTAAACTTGCTATTTTTGCAGTCCTTTTAATATAAGGAAAATACTGTAAACATTTAAAAGCAAAAATGCCTACTATTCAGCAATTAGTTAGAAAAGGTAGAGTAGCTATGGTTGACAAGAGTAAGTCGCCAGCGTTGGACAGCTGTCCACAGCGAAGAGGTGTGTGCACACGTGTGTACACCACTACCCCTAAAAAACCAAACTCAGCCATGCGTAAAGTTGCCCGTGTCCGTTTAACCAACGGAAAAGAGGTAAATGCGTATATCCCCGGCGAAGGCCACAACTTGCAGGAACACTCGATCGTATTGATCCGTGGTGGCCGTGTGAAAGATTTGCCAGGCGTTCGTTACCACATTATCCGTGGTGCGTTGGATACTTCAGGTGTTGCTGGCCGTAATCAGCGTCGTTCTAAATACGGAACAAAACGTCCGAAACCAGGTCAGGCAGCTGCTCCGGCCAAAGGTGCACCAGCTAAGAAAAAGAAATAACTAACCGAGGATAGCAAGCAATGAGAAAGTCAAAACCAAAAAAGAGAATCATTCTTCCTGATCCAAAGTTCAATGATACTTTGGTGACCAGGTTTGTAAATAACATGATGTATGACGGTAAAAAATCTACCGCTTATGCAATTTTCTATGATGCAGTTGAACTGGTTGAAAAACGGACAAGCGAAAGCGGTTTGGATACCTGGAAAAAAGCATTGAACAATGTAATGCCTGCTGTAGAAGTTAAATCCCGCCGTGTTGGTGGTGCCAACTTTCAGGTACCTACAGAAGTTAGGCCGGAGCGTAAAATCGCTTTGGGCATGAAATGGCTGATCAGCTATTCACGGCGTCGCGGAGAAAAAACGATGATGGAAAAATTAGCCGGTGAAATTATTTCTGCTGCAAAAGGCGAAGGTTCCGCAGTGAAAAAGAAAGAAGATACGCACAAGATGGCTGAAGCCAATAAGGCATTCTCCCATTTTCGTTTCTAATGAAAATTAGAGCGGGGAGCGAAGATAAAAGAGCGAAAATATTAGCGTCGCTCTTCACGCTTTACTCTTCGCTCCAACATAAACAAAAATGTCAAGAGATTTAAAATATACAAGAAACATTGGGATTGCCGCTCACATCGATGCCGGTAAAACAACTACTACCGAGCGTATTCTGTATTATTCTGGTGTTAGCCACAAAATTGGTGAAGTGCACGAAGGTGCTGCAACGATGGATTGGATGGCGCAAGAGCAGGAGCGTGGTATTACTATTACTTCGGCTGCCACAACAGTAGATTGGAAATATAGAGGACAAACTTATCACATCAATATAATTGATACACCAGGACACGTAGATTTCACCGTTGAGGTGAATCGTTCTTTGCGTGTATTGGATGGTTTGGTTTTCCTGTTTTCTGCGGTTGATGGTGTTGAGCCACAATCAGAAACCAATTGGAGGTTAGCTAACAATTATAACGTTGCCCGTATCGGTTTTGTTAATAAAATGGATCGTTCCGGAGCCGACTTCTTAAAAGTTGTTAAGCAGGTGAAAACCATGCTGGGCAGTAATGCCGTTCCTTTGCAATTGCCAATTGGTGCAGAAGAAGGTTTTAAAGGTGTTATCGATTTAATTAACTTCCGTGGTATTGTTTGGAATGAGCACGATAAAGGTATGACCTTTACCGAAGTTCCTATTCCGGAAGATATGGTCGAAGAAGCAACTGAGTGGAGAGAAAAACTGCTTGAATCTGTAGCAGAATATGACGAAACATTGATGGAGAAATTTTTCGATGCGCCGGAAACCATTACAGAACGTGAAGTTTTAGATGCTTTGCGTAAGGCTGTTTTAGATGCTAAAATTGTTCCAATGGTTTGTGGTTCATCTTTCAAAAATAAAGGTGTGCAAACCATGCTGGATTATGTGATGGAATTATTGCCATCCCCAATGGATGTAGAAGGTATCGTGGGTACAAACCCGGATACTGGCGAAGAAGTTTTGCGTAAACCAGATGTTAAAGAACCATTTGCAGCTTTAGCGTTTAAAATTGCAACCGACCCTTTTGTTGGCCGTTTGTGCTTTATCCGCGTTTATTCTGGTAACCTAGAAGCTGGTTCCTACGTGCACAATATGCGTTCTGACAATAAAGAGCGTATTTCACGTATCTTCCAAATGCACGCTAATAAGCAAAACCCAATCCCGAACGTAGGTGCAGGTGATATTGCTGCGGTTGTTGGTTTTAAAGATATCAAAACCGGAGATACGCTATGTGATGAAAAACATCCGATTATCTTAGAATCGATGAATTTCCCTGAGCCGGTTATTGGCTTGGCCATCGAACCAAAAACCCAGGCTGACGTTGACAAACTGGGAATGGCTTTAGGTAAATTAGCTGAAGAAGACCCAACTTTTCGTGTAAATACAGATGAAGAAACCGGTCAAACGGTAATTTCAGGTATGGGCGAGCTTCATTTGGATATTATTATGGACCGCTTAAAACGCGAATTCAAGGTTGAAGTTAATCAAGGCGCGCCACAAGTTGCTTACAAAGAATCTATCACTGGTACTACACAGCACCGTGAAACTTACAAAAAACAAACTGGTGGCCGTGGTAAATTTGCGGATATTCAAATCATTATTTCCCCTAATGATGAAGGTAAAGCTGGTTTACAGTTTGTAAATGAAATTTCCGGCGGTTCTATTCCGCGTGAATTTATTCCATCTGTAGAAAAAGGATTTGCAGCTGCAATGGCAAACGGTGTTTTAGCAGGTTATCCTTTACAGGATATGAAAGTCCGTTTAATCGACGGATCGTTTCACGCAGTCGATTCGGATGCTTTATCTTTTGAAATCTGTGCACGTTCTGCTTATCGCGAAGCATTGCCAAAATGTAAACCGGTTTTGATGGAGCCGATCATGAAAATCGAAATCCTGACTCCGGAAGAAAACATGGGCGACGTAATTGGTGACATGAACCGTCGTCGTGGCCAGCTTTTAGGTATGGATTCCCGCGCCGGTGCCCAGGTAATCAAAGCTACAGTGCCATTGTCAGAAATGTTTGGTTATGTAACGCAATTACGTACTATTACTTCCGGCCGTGCAACTTCTACAATGGAATTTGACCACTATGAACCAGCTCCGCGCAACGTACAAGATGAAGTGATTGCCAAAGTAAAAGGCAAAGTACACGCTTAAATTTAGGTGCTAAAAACAGCATCAACATAAATTAACTTATTGTATAACCGTAACTAATAGCTCTTACGGTTATACTTTACAAAAAAACAAAATGAGCCAAAGAATCAGAATCAAACTAAAATCCTACGATTACAATCTGGTAGATAAATCTGCCGAAAAAATTGTAAAAACAGTAAAGCCGACTGGTGCCGTAGTTAGCGGTCCGCTTCCTTTACCAACAGAAAAGAAAATTTTTACAGTGTTGCGTTCGCCGCACGTAAATAAAAAGGCACGTGAACAATTTCAGTTATGTTCTTACAAACGCTTGCTGGACATCTACAGCTCCAACTCCAAAACAGTTGATGCGTTGATGAAGCTGGAATTGCCAAGCGGTGTTGAAGTAGAAATCAAAGTGTGAGACAATGCTTCTTTTAGCACACAAAAAAGACCGGTTCTTTTCAGGCCGGTCTTTTTTTATTATACAGAAATTTACCCTGTAAAAACAGCATTAATATTCGGGGTTACCAGTGATTTCTTCCAGCTTGTTCCTCACGGTTTGCAAATCACGCGAAAGCTTTTTTTCCTTATCGTTTGCTTTGGTTTTATAACCTTTATATTCTTCTTCCAAATCATTGTACAATTTAGTGCGGTAATGGGCTTCCTTTCGTGCACTTCCTGAAAGAAAAATAACTATCGCCGCCAGTGCGCCCAGCGCAATAACCAAACCCCACATAATGGTATTGTAAGTAGCTTTTGCAACATGCATCCCCAAAAAACCAATGCTGTTTACTTGGGCAGTGGTTTCGTTCAGATTTTGCTCTTTGGTGTTTACATCGGTTTGTAAAGCATTCAAATTTTTGGTTTGTGCCAATAATTTGCTTTGCATTGCAGCTAAATTCTTTCGCTGAAAGCGCAACGAATCCTGTACGCTTTTGTAAAATGTGGCAATCATCGGTTGCTGATAATGATAAACTTTGCCCATGATAAACTGATACTGGCCGCCAATACTCCTGTCTGTACTTACTGCAATCTGGCCAGGGACAAGTTGTTGTGCCGCAACTGTTGCATTTGGTTTGGCCAATATAGTTTTAACTGCAGGAGCTGGCCTTACTTTGCTTCTAAGAGAATCTTGCGCATAAGTAGCTGACAGAAAAGCAGATAAGATTATAATCTGTAATAAACGTAATGCTGTTTTTAGTGGCATAAAAGAAGCTTTAAGTAGATAGTAAATTTTTTTCGCCAGTATAATAATTTTCTGCCAACGATTGCAAACGAATATAGCAATCATCTTTAAAAATTTTTAATAATTATCTTCGCCGTATGGTTATAGGTTTTATTGGTTTGGGCGATATGGGCAAACTATATGCAAAAGCATTTGCCCAAAAGGGCCTCGAAGTTTGTGGAAGCGACTTGCCGCATCATTTTGAAACATTGTCTGAAGAATTAAGGCCGCATCAAATTAAGGTATTTCAGGATGGAAGGGAAACTGCCCAAAACAGCGATTTACTGATTTTTTCTGTTGAAACCGACCGCATAAAAGAAGTAGTGGCAAGATACGCACCCTATGCAAAATCCGGTGCTATAGTGGCCGGGCAAACCTCTGTAAAACATCCTGAAATTGCAGCTTTTGAAGAGTTTTTGCCTGCCGATACATATATCATAACGATTCATGCTTTGCACGGGCCCGGTTTTGTGCCAAAAGGACAAAAGCTGGTTGTAATCCCACATCGTTGCGAGCCACAAACGTATCAAACTATGCTTAATACCTTAGCTGTGCTGGAAGCAGATCTGGTGGAAATGGAATATCATCAGCATGATAAAATCGTTGCTGATACACAGGCCGTTACGCACGTTGGTTTTGAAAGTATGGGAACTGCCTGCGCAACAGCCGGGTTTTATCCCTGGGAAAGTGCTGCCTATATTGGTGGAATCGATAATGTGAAAATCTTGATCATGCTCCGGATTTTTAGTTATAAAGCACACGTTTATGCAGGTTTGGCCATCTTAAACCCGTACGCCAAACAGCAGGTAAAACAATATGCCGTTTCAGAATCCGAATTGTTTAAGCTGATGATCCAGGAGGATGAAAAAGAACTGCGCAAACGATTGTACTTGGCACGGGATTTTGTTTTTCACGAAAGCCGTAAACCGATCTTACTCGATGATGCGGTGATGAAAGAGTTTTCGTTATCTGCAAATTCAGATCAACGGAAACCCAATTCTCATTTAAGTATTTTGAGTATGGTGGATGCATGGAACAAATTACAAATCAACCCTTACGACAACCTGATTTGCCAAACGCCACCGTTCCGTTTACGCTTGGGTATTGCCGAGTATCTGTTTAAAAACGAAGAATTGTTGGAAGAATCCATCCAAACAGCTTTATACGATAAAACCATTCGGGGCGATGACTTGGAGTTTCATTCTGCTGTACGGGATTGGTCGGCCATCATTAATTACGGTGATATTGAAGGATATAAACTGCATTTTAATCATACCCAAAACTTTTTTAAAGACAGGTTGGAACATGGCCGGCATCAAAGCGCGAAAATGATAAAACGATTGATGAAAGATTGATAAGCTGTTTCAGATTTCTTTCAGTAAGATAACGATGCTTCTTTTACCCTATAAAAATTGGTTGCTGCACCAATAAAAAACTTAACCCCGCCATTTTTTAGTCGATAAAAGAAGTACATTAAAAATTATGAACAAAAAAATTTAAACAGGATGAGCTAAAATGCCTCTTTTACCGGTATAAATTTGGTAAGTATAATCAGTGCATTTATAAATTAGTTGTCTGCTAAAAGAAGTATTAACGTGTAATACCACAAGCCTCAATCATCATAAGAAATAACAAAAAATATATTTCTTAACTATTTGATAATTAATCAAACATTCCTATCTTTGCCGTCCCGAAAAGGGGAAAAAGTCTTGAACGAAGCCCTACTGCTACGATGGACTAAGCAACTTAATAAAGAAAATGTCAGGAATTATTGGTAAAAAAGTAGGAATGACCAGCATTTTCGATGAAGCAGGGAAAAATATTCCTTGTACGGTAATCGAAGCTGGCCCCTGTGTTGTTACGCAGGTTAAATCTGTAGAAACAGACGGATATGCTGCTGTTCAGTTGGCATATGATGAGAAAAAAGAAAAAAATACTTCAGGTCCGTTAAAAGGTCATTTTTCTAAAGCGGGCACTACTCCAAAGAAAAAGCTTGTTGAGTTTACAACTTTTCAGGATCAAAAAACACTGGGCGATACGATTACAGTTGAGCTTTTTGTAGCCGGAGACTTTGTAGATGTTGTAGGAACATCAAAAGGTAAGGGTTTTCAAGGGGTTGTAAAACGTCATGGTTTCGGTGGTGTTGGTATGCAAACGCACGGTCAGCACAACCGTTTAAGGGCTCCGGGTTCGCTGGGTGCATCTTCTTGGCCTTCACGTGTATTTAAAGGTATGCGCATGGCCGGGCAAACTGGCAACAGTCGTATTAAAGTTCAGAATCTGGAAGTTTTGAAAGTTTACACTGAACAAAATTTATTAGTAGTAAAAGGTTCTGTGCCTGGTGCTAAAGGTTCATTCGTAATTATCGATAAGTAATGGAAGTAGTAGTATTAAATGTTTCAGGACAAGAAACTGGTGCCCGGGTGCAACTTCCTGATTCGGTATTTGGTGTTGAGCCTAACGATCATGCCATCTATTTAGATGTAAAACAATACCTGGCAAATCAACGCCAGGGAACACATAAAGCTAAACAACGTAATGAAATTGCCGGTTCTACCCGGAAATTACACAAACAAAAAGGAACAGGCGGTGCCCGTGCTGGTAGTGTTAAGTCTCCTTTATTTAACGGTGGTGGTCGTGTTTTCGGTCCTCAGCCTCGTGATTATAGTTTTAAACTGAACAAGAAATTAAAATCATTAGCACGTAAGTCCGCTTTGTCATATAAAGCAATAGAAAATCATATTGTGGTATTGGAGGATTTTAACTTTGATTCTATTAAAACTAAAAACTATATTAATTTGGTGGCTGGTTTGAACTTTTTAAATGAGAAAACCTTATTGGTTTTGCCAGCTGCAAACAACAATATTTATTTATCAAGCAGAAATATCAAAAAAGCAAAAGTCATAACTGCTGATCAATTGAACACTTACGATGTTTTGAATGCAGGAAAACTTCTGTTGACCGCTGGTTCTGTTAAAACTTTGGAGGAGGCATTAGCTAAGTAATATGGAAATTTTAAAGAAGCCACTACTTACAGAAAAAGTAACGCTGTTGACAGAAAAGTTTAACCGTTATGCTTTCAAGGTTGATCCGCGTGCCAACAAAATTCAAATAAAAGGAGCAGTTGAAGCTATGTATGGCGTTAACGTAGAAGCAGTAAACACAATGAGATATGCCGGAAAATTAAAAAGTCGTAATACTAAAGCAGGTTCTGTTTCTGGCAGGCCATCTAAATACAAAAAAGCTATTATTACTTTGAAAGATGGCGAAACGATCGATTTTTACAGTAACACTATCTAATTAAGAAAATGGCAGTTAAAAGATTTAAACCGGTTACTCCTGGTACCAGATTCAGAGTTGGAGGCGATTATTCAGATATTACGACTAATGTTCCTGAAAAATCCTTAGTAGTCTCACATAAAAAATCCGGTGGACGTAACCATTCTGGAAAAATGACAATCAGAAATGTTGGTGGAGGCCATAAAAAATCATACCGTTTGATTGACTTTAAACGTAATAAATTTGATATTCCGGCTATAGTTGCCACTATTGAATATGACCCAAACAGATCAGCGCGCATCGTTTTGTTAAATTATGTTGATGGCGAGAAAAGATACATGCTTGCCCCTGAAGGTATTCAAGTTGGTCAGACTGTTCTATCAGGGGATGCAGTAGCACCAGAAGTTGGAAATACGCTTCCTTTAAAAAATATTCCTTTAGGATCTATTATTCATAATATTGAATTGAATCCTGGTCAGGGTGGGATCATTGCAAGATCAGCCGGGACTTATGCACAGTTATCTGCACGTGATGGTAAGTATGCAATTATAAAACTGCCTTCAGGAGAAACCCGGATGATTTTAGCTACCTGTTTAGCTACTATCGGAACAGTTTCCAATTCTGAAAAAGCAAATGAAGTTTTAGGTAAAGCTGGTCGTAAACGTTGGTTAGGCCGTCGCCCAAGAGTTCGTGGTGTTGCAATGAACCCGGTTGATCACCCTATGGGAGGTGGTGAAGGTCGGGCTTCGGGTGGTCACCCACGTTCCAGAAAAGGATTATTGGCTAAAGGCTTTAAAACCCGTGATAAAAAGAAATCATCCGATCGTTACATCATTGAAAGAAGGAAAAAATAATGGCACGTTCAATTAAAAAAGGACCTTATATAGATCACAACCTGGAAAGAAAAGTTCTGACCTTGAATGATAGCAATAAGAAATCTGTAGTAAAAACATGGTCTCGTCGTTCAATGATTTCTCCGGATTTTGTTGGTCATACTTTTGCTGTACATAACGGCAATAAATTTATTCCTGTTTATGTTACAGAAAATATGGTTGGACATAAGTTAGGGGAATTTTCACCAACACGTACCTTTAGAGGTCATTCTGAAAAGAAAAAATAACCAGTAATGGAAGCAACAACAAAAATTAAAAAGTCTGTATTGATCAGACAGCGCAAAGAGCAAAGTAAGGCTCAGCAAGGCGGAGCTTCTGCTGCTAAGTTGCAAAATTGCCCCACCTCGCCTCGAAAAATGCGTTTGGTAGTTGATTTGATCAGAGGAGAAAATGTAGAAAAAGCTTTATACATTTTGAAATACACCAATAAAGAAGCAGCAATTAGAGTTGAAAAGCTTTTATTATCAGCCATCAAAAACTGGGAGTTAAAAAACGAAGGTAAGCGTGTAGAAGACAATGCCCTTTTTGTTAAGGAAATTTCAGTTGGAGGTGGTCGTCAATTAAAAAGGTTACGTCCGGCACCTCAGGGAAGAGGTTATCGTATTAGAAAACGTTCTAATCATGTAACTTTAATAGTAGATTCTAAAAATGATAATATATAATTTGTAATGGGACAAAAAGCACATCCAATAGGTAACAGGTTAGGAATCATCAGAGGCTGGGATTCTAACTGGTTCGGTGGCAATAATTACTCCGACAAATTAGTAGAAGATGAAAAAATTCGTAAATATCTTTCTGTACGTATTGCTAAAGGCGGCGTTGCTAAAGTAGTGATCGAACGTACACTAAAACGAATAACTGTAACAATTCATACTGCTCGTCCGGGTATTGTAATTGGTAAAGGGGGACAGGAAGTTGATAAGATTAAAGAAGAACTTAAGAAACTTACCAAAAAAGATATCCAAATTAATATTTTTGAAATTAAGCGTCCTGAACTCGATGCGCAATTAGTAGCAGAAGGTGTTGCTAAACAATTAGAGGCACGTATATCATTCCGTAGGGCAATGAAAACTACTATAGCTTCTACCATGCGCATGGGCGCAGAAGGTATTAAAATTATGTGTTCCGGTCGTTTAGGTGGTGCTGAAATGGCTCGTACAGAACAATATAAGGAGGGTAGGATTCCTTTGCACACTTTCCGCGCCGATATTGATTATGCTTTGGCTGAAGCTTTAACTACTTATGGTAAAATAGGTGTCAAAGTTTGGATATGCAAAGGTGAGGTTTATGGAAAGCGTGATCTTTCTCCAAATATTGGTGCAAACACAGGTACAAACGCTAAAAGCGGCCGTCCTGAAGGTTCTCCAGCTTATGGTGATCGTGATCGTAGAAATTCTGGTGGTGGAGATCGCAGAAACAATGATAGAAGATCAACTGGTGGAAACAATAATCCAAGAGGCAGTAATAATTCTAATCAAAGAGAAAACGGTGGCACATCTGGTGCAAGAAAAAGATAATCACATTCAAAACGTTATAGTTTTTTAATAAGATAAGTTAAAAATTAATGCTACAGCCAAAAAGAACGAAATTTAGGAAAATGCAAAAAGGCAGAATGAAAGGCATTGCTACCCGTGGTGCTGAACTTTCATTTGGTTCGTTTGGCATTAAATCTTTGGAACCGGCTTGGATTACAAGTCGTCAGATAGAATCTGCCCGAATTGCAGTTACTCGTTTTATGAAACGTGAAGGACAAGTTTGGATACGTATTTTCCCTGATAAACCTGTAACTAAAAAGCCTGCTGAGGTGCGTATGGGCAAAGGTAAAGGTGCTCCGGAGTATTGGGTAGCTGTTGTTAATCCAGGACGGATCATTTTTGAAGCAGAGGGTGTATCTTTGGAAACCGCAAAAGAAGCCATGCGTTTGGCAGCACAAAAATTGCCTGTTCAAACCAAGTTTGTGGTAAGAAGGGATTATGTAGAAACAGAGTAGTTAATCATCAATGTTGAATCCTGAAAGCACAGGCTCTTCAAGTGTAATCATATAGAAATGAAAAATTCAGAGATTTTAGAATTGTCTACCGAAGAACTTTCAGCTCGTCTATCAGAAGAAAGATTCGGTTTGACTAAATTAAAATTTGCGCACACAGTTTCCGCTATTGAAAATCCATCCCGTATTTCCAAAATTAAGAAAGATATAGCTCGTTTAAACACAGAAATTACTAAGCGCAAATCAACTTCAGCTTCTGAAACAATTTAATTATTAGAATCGAAATGGAAAGAAATTTAAGAAAAACTAGAACCGGTTTGGTTGTATCCAATAAAATGGATAAATCAATTGTGGTTTCTGTTGAGCGCAAAGTAAAACATCCGATTTATGGTAAGTTTGTAAAGAAGACTGCCAAATTTATGGCACATGATGAAGCGAATGTCTGCGGAATAGGGGATACAGTATCTATTATGGAAACCCGTCCTCTTAGCAAAAATAAAAATTGGAGATTGATTCAAATTATAGAAAAGGCTAAATAATGGTACAGCAAGAATCAAGATTAAATGTAGCTGATAATAGTGGTGCTAAAGAAGTGCTTGTAATACGTGTGCTTGGTGGAACCGGAAAAAGATATGCTTCTTTAGGCGACAAGATTGTAGTTACAGTAAAAAGTGCTTTGCCGTCTGGCAATGTAAAGAAAGGCACAGTTTCTAAAGCCGTCGTGGTCAGAACCAGCAAGGAAGTTAGAAGAAAAGATGGTTCTTATATTCGCTTCGATGATAATGCTGCTGTTCTTTTAAATAATCAGGATGAACCAAGAGGTACCCGCATTTTTGGGCCCGTAGCCAGAGAACTACGGGAAAAACAATACATGAAAATTGTGTCATTAGCACCAGAAGTATTATAACATGGAAAAGAAAAGTAATTCCCAGATTAAATTCAAACTTCGTAAAGGTGATCTGGTAAAAGTGATTTCAGGGGATTCGAAGGGGACTCAAGGCAAAATTACTGAAGTTATGTTAAGCAATAATCGTGCTATGGTTGAAGGTGCAAATATGGTTACTAAGCACACCAAACCTAACGCTTCAAATCCAAACGGTGGAATTATCAAGAAAGAATCTTCTATTCATATTTCAAATCTTGCCTTTGTTGACCCAAAAAGCGGTAATACAACACGCATTGGAAAGAAAAAAGATGTTAATGGTAAATTTGTAAGAATATCTAAGAAATCAGGAGAGGAAATAAAATAATGGCTTACATACCGAGATTAAAATCACAATATAAAGATGACATTCGCACTTCACTGAAAGATAAATTTCAATATAAAAGTGTAATGCAAGTTCCTAAACTGCAAAAAATTGCTATCAATCAAGGTGTTGGTGCTGCTACAACAGATAAAAAATTGATTGAAACAGCAATTACCGAGATGAGTACCATTACTGGTCAGCAAGCAGTTGCTTCTAAATCAAAAAAGGATATTTCAAATTTTAAATTACGTAAAGGTATGCCTGTAGGCGTACGTGTTACTTTACGTGATAATCATATGTATGAATTTTTGGATCGTTTAATTTCTGTAGCTTTGCCACGTATCCGTGATTTTAAGGGAATTAATGATAAAGGTTTTGATGGAAAAGGTAATTATACTTTAGGTATCACAGAACAAATTATTTTCCCTGAAATCAATATTGACAAAATCAATAAGATCATGGGTATGGATATTACATTTGTTACATCTGCAAAAAATGATATAGAAGCTTTAGAGCTTTTAAAATCATTTGGGTTACCTTTTAAAAATCAAAACATTCAACAACCACAATAATGGCTAAAGAAGGTGTAAAAGCTCGTGATATAAAACGTGCAAAAACTGTTGCTAAATATGCTGAAAAAAGAGCAGAATTAAAAGCTGCTGGTGATTATGTTGCTTTAGACAAATTACCCAAAAATGCTTCCCCTGTTCGTTTGCATAATCGTTGTAAGCTCACTGGTCGCCCGCGAGGTTATATGCGCCAGTTCGGTATTTCTCGTGTTACTTTTCGTGAAATGGCTTTATCTGGTAAAATTCCGGGAGTAAAAAAGGCAAGTTGGTAATACCAAATTTATAGTGTTAAAAGAAGTATGCTGTTTTTAGCATGTTAAAATCAAATTGATAATAGGTCAGTAGGAAAGTCCTACCAGATACCACTGTCATAATTTAAGTATTAAAATGAATACAGATCCAATTGCAGATTATCTTACAAGGGTAAGGAATGCAATCAAAGCTAACCATCGTGTTGTCGAAATTCCGGCATCTAATCTAAAAAAAGAAATTACTAAAGTTCTTTTTGATAAAGGTTATATTGCTAATTACAAATTTGAAGAGACTGCGCCTCAAGGTATTATTAAAGTAGCTTTAAAATATAATCCTGTTACTAAAATTTCTGCTATACGTAATTTGTCTCGTATTAGCAGGCCAGGATTAAGGAGATATGCAGGTGTGGAAAAAATGCCACGTGTGTTAAATGGTTTAGGCATTGCTATTTTATCTACTTCTAAAGGTGTAATGACTGATAAAGAAGCTAAAGTTAATAATATTGGTGGTGAGGTTTTATGTTATGTTTATTAATCGGAAGTATAAATCATGTCTAGAGTAGGAAAAGCTCCTGTTGCATTACCGGGTGGTGTCACAGTTTCTGTATCAAATGATAATCTGGTTACTATAAAAGGTCCAAAAGGATCATTAGTTCAACAAGTTGATAATGACATTAGTGTCGAACAAGTAGATGGTCAGATTTTGGTTAAACGTCCATCCGAACAAAAACGTCATAAAGCATTGCACGGCTTATACCGCTCACTGGTCAACAATATGGTCATAGGTGTAACTGTAGGATACAAATTAGAGCAAGAATTAGTGGGTGTTGGATATAGGGCTACCAATACAGGTAATACTTTAGACCTAGTTTTGGGCTATTCTCACCATTATGTGTTTGAGTTGCCTAAAGAGATTAAAGTTACAACTACAGCTGAGAAAGGTAAAAATCCAACAATTATACTTGAATCTATTGATAAACAATTATTAGGTCAGGTTGCAGCGAAAATCCGTTCCTTAAGGACGCCTGAACCCTATAAAGGCAAAGGGATCAAATTTGTTGGTGAACAGTTAAGAAGAAAAGCAGGTAAGTCTGCATCAAAAAAATAGTCATGTTAGGTAAATTATCAAGAAGAGAACGGATCAAAAAGGGAATTAGAAAAACTCTCTCAGGTTCAACAAACCGTCCCCGTTTATCGGTATTCAGAAGTAATAAAGGTATTTATGCTCAAGTCATTGATGATTTGTCGGGAAAGACATTAGCATCTGCATCTTCTTTATCAAAAGAATTTTCTGCTGAGGGTTCTAAGTCACAGCAATCAAATGCTGTTGGCAAAATGGTAGCAGAAAAAGCAATTGCTGCCGGAATAAAAGAAGTTGTTTTTGATCGAAATGGATACTTATATCATGGACGAATCAAATCATTGGCTGAAGGTGCACGAGAAGGTGGTTTAATATTTTAATTCAATTAGCAAATGTCAACTATTAATATAAAAAGGGTTAAAACAAGTGAGGTTGAACTAAAAGATCGCTTAGTAAGTATTCAACGTGTTGCCAAAGTAACTAAAGGAGGACGTACGTTTAGTTTTTCGGCTATTGTCGTTGTAGGAGATGAAAACGGAATTGTTGGTTATGGTTTGGGTAAGGCAAAAGAGGTAACTGAAGCAATTGCTAAAGGTATTGATGACGCAAAAAAGAACTTAGTTAAAGTGCCAATTATTAATGCTTCTATTCCACATGAACAAATTGGTAAATTTTCAGGTGGCTTTGTATTTATAAAACCAGCAGCAGTTGGAACAGGTGTTATTGCTGGAGGTGCAATGCGTGCAGTTTTGGAATCAGCCGGTGTCCATAATGTTCTTGCTAAATCTAAAGGTTCTTCAAACCCGCACAATGTTGTAAAAGCTACTGTTTCAGCATTATCGCAATTACGTGATGCTTATACAGTTGCTCAACAACGAGGCATTGAAGTAGGAAAAGTTTTTAACGGTTAAAATAAAATGGCTAAAATTAAAATCACACAGATCAAAAGCATTATCGAAAGAAGTGAGCGTCAAAAGTTGACCATGAAAGCTTTGGGTTTAAAAAAAATTAGTCAAAGTGTTGAATTAGAAGCGAATTCAGCTATCATAGGTATGATACGTTCTGTTAATCATTTAGTGGCTGTAGAAAATATTTAATATTATGAACTTAAGTAACTTAAAATCAGCATACGGCTCTACTAAAACCCGCAAACGTATAGGTAGAGGTACTGGCTCAGGTCGAGGTGGAACATCAACTCGCGGCCATAAAGGTGCTGGTTCCAGATCTGGAACTTCATCAAAGGTAGGTTTTGAAGGTGGTCAAATGCCTTTACAGCGTCGAGTTCCTAAAGTTGGGTTTAAAAACCCAAACCGAAAAGAATATGTAGGTATCAATTTGGATGTTTTGGAAGGATTAGCTGAAAAGCATAATCTTGCAACTATAAATATTGATGCTTTAAAATTATATGGCTTGGCTTCCAAAAATGATTTAATAAAAATTTTAGGTCGTGGTGAATTAAATGTTAAATTAGAAATAACAGCCCATGCCTTTACCGAAACGGCTCAAAAAGCAATCGAAGCAGTAGGTGGCATTGTAGTTAAGTTATAATTTCAATGAAGAAGTTTTTTGACACTTTAACTAATATCTGGAAAATTGAAGATTTAAGGGTACGTATTATAAATACACTTTTATTTCTTTTGATATATAGAATTGGCTCGTTTATAGCAATACCAGGTGTTGATGCAAATGCTATCGACTCACAAAAAACACGAGAAGGGATTTTGGGATTATTAAATATGTTTGCAGGAGGATCTTTCTCAAGATCTTCCATTTTTGCATTGGGGGTAATGCCATATATTTCCGCATCAATTGTAATGCAATTATTAGGTATTGCAGTTCCCTATTTCCAAAAATTGCAAAAAGAAGGTGAAAGTGGTAGAAATAAAATCAATCAGTGGACTCGATACCTTACCATTTTAATTACTGCATTACAGGCTATAGGCTATGTAAAATCTCAAATACCTGTAGAAGCAAAATTGTTTTCTGAACCATTATTTACCATTTCCTCAATCTTTGTTTTAACTGCCGGAACTTTATTTGTAATGTGGTTAGGAGAGAAAATTACTGACAAAGGTATTGGTAATGGTATTTCCTTAATAATAATGGTTGGAATTATAGCCCAGTTGCCATTTGGGATTTTTTCGGAATTTACCTCAAGAATCAGTGGTAATGGTGGTTTAATAGCTTTTTTAGTTGAAATAGTTGCTTTAGTTGCTGTTGTTATGTTCACTATACTGATTATTCAAGGAACACGCAAAATTGCCGTTCAATATGCTAAAAGAATTGTAGGTAATAAACAATATGGCGGTGTACGTCAATATATTCCTTTAAAAGTAACAGCAGCTGGAGTAATGCCCATTATATTTGCCCAAGCATTAATGTTTATTCCTGCTACTGTAGCATCATTTTTTCCAAATGCTGCTTCTAACGGATTTTTAATGGCTGTATCAGATTATACTTCTTTTACCCATAATATTATCTTCGCTGTTTTAATTATTCTTTTTACTTATTTCTATACTGCTATTACGGTCAATCCAAATCAAATGGCTGATGATATGAAAAAAAATCAAGGTTTTATTCCTGGAGTTAAGCCTGGCCTAACTACATCGGAATATATTGATGCCGTTATATCAAGAATTACATTACCTGGGTCTATTTTCTTGGCACTTGTAGCAGTTATTCCTGCTGTTGCATCCAAATTTGGTGTAAATAGTCAGTTTGCAAGATTTTTTGGTGGAACTTCTTTAATAATTTTAGTTGGTGTTGTATTGGACACTCTTCAACAAATTGAAAGCCATTTATTAATGCGTCATTATGACGGTCTAATGAAAACAGGGAGAATTAAAGGCCGTACCGCTATACCTATTGCTGCTGGAACTACACCTCCAACCATCTAATTTTAAATTGGAATATTGCTATTTAAAAATCGATTATCTTAGAGTTAAAAGAAATCCTAAATGATAATGTATTAAGTTACTTAGAATATATAATAAGAGAATAAGAAAAGCGATTAAAGAAATTTAATCATTAAATTAACATAACCTTTTAGTTTGTTTAATAGTTTTCTACAGTTTAATGTTATACAGTTTGAAAGGAAATATAAATTTATTTCAGCAGAACGTTAATTATTTTTATAATAGATAATTATAAACTTAATCTAAAAATATTTAATTTTTCATTGTATCGAAGTTTAATGTAACTTATTATAATAGTTAATTCTACAACAACAATAATAATAATTATTATATAAAAACTTCAATTAATACTCAGGCAAATCAGGTGCACTCTATTTTATAATAAATTGTTTTCAATTGTAAGAAGTTTACAATTTCAACTTATAAAAAAAGTATATAAGCCTGATAAAATATATTTAGTTAGGCTCTGCATATTGTACTAAAAGACTAAAAGGTTATATATATCTAACTTACTTATAATTTCAACTTGTGCTGAATTTTTAGCAAATACACAGATTAAGCATAGTTGAGATACAGTTTGCATATTGGGTTTATGCTATTTATTTGAAAGTGAAAGGTGTGTTTTTAATTATTAAAAACTGTCATAATAAAAATTTAGATCCTATATAAAATTTGTTAATGTATTTCCTATGCTTCTTTTATCACACTAAAAATTGGCAAAATACTTGGTTTTCGATTGATTTAAATTGATGCCGATACTAACTTTTATAGAATAAAAGAAGCATAAAGTTTTTTTATCAAATAAATTTTAAATAGGTTCAATGTATCTAATAAAAAAGTATTAGCTTTGCATCCCGCTTCAAAAAAGAAGAATGAAGTAGAAATCAATAAAATATGGCTAAACAAGCCTCAATTGAGCAAGACGGTATTATAAAAGAAGCATTATCAAATGCAATGTTTCGGGTCGAATTAGAAAATGGACACGAAATTATTGCTCATATATCTGGTAAAATGCGTATGCATTATATTAAAATTTTACCAGGCGACAGGGTAAAATTAGAAATGAGCCCTTATGATTTGACCAAAGGCAGAATCACTTATAGATATAAATAAAGTAAGATGAAAGTTAGAGCATCTATTAAAAAGCGTAGTGCTGATTGTAAAATTATCCGGCGTAAAGGCAAGCTTTACGTTATCAATAAAAAAAACCCAAAGTTTAAGCAGCGTCAAGGATAAATTAAGCTTTAAAAAAGAATTATTTGTAAATATGTCTTTTTAACAGGTAAAATTATAGTATAAAATATGGCAAGGATTGCAGGTATTGATTTACCAAGAAATAAAAGAGGTGAGATTGGTTTAACATATATTTTTGGAATAGGACGGTCTACTGCTCAAAATATTCTGAACCAGGCTGGGATTGATTTTAATGTTAAAGTTCAGGATTGGTCTGACGAACAGCTTACTGCTATTCGAGGGATAATTAATGATCAAATCAAAGTTGAAGGATCATTGCGTTCTGAAGTGCAGTTGAACATCAAACGTTTGATGGACATTGGCTGTTATCGTGGTACTCGTCATCGTAAAGGTTTACCTTTAAGGGGGCAGCGCACCAAAAATAATTCACGTACCCGCAAAGGGAAACGCAAGACTGTGGCTAACAAGAAAAAAGTTACTAAGTAGTAATAAATTGTTGGCAGCTAAATAAACTTATTGTAAAAAGCTGCTAATCATCAATTAATAAAATGGCTAAAACTAAAAAAGTTACTAAAAAGCGTATTGTTGTTGTAGAAGCTGTAGGGCAAGCGCATATCAATGCTACATTTAACAATATTATTGTTACGCTTACTAACAATAATGGTCAGGCTATTTCCTGGTCTTCTGCTGGGAAAATGGGTTTTAAAGGATCTAAAAAAAATACACCTTATGCTGCAGGACAAGCTGCATCCGATTGTGCTAAAACCGCACACGATTTAGGTTTGCGTAAAGTAGAAGTTTTTGTAAAAGGACCCGGTGCTGGTCGTGAGTCAGCAATTCGTACCTTACAAACTTCAGGTATTGAAGTCACTACTATTCGCGATATAACACCAATGCCCCACAATGGCTGTCGTCCTTCTAAAAGAAGAAGAGTTTAATTAATCAATTTTAAAGCTAAGATTTGGTGCTATTTTGCACTGATACTTTAAAAAAACAAAAATGGCAAGATACACTGGACCAAAGTCTAAAATTGCAAGAAGATTCAGAGAGCCAATTTTCGGCCCTGATAAAGCTTTAGAGAAAAAAAATTATCCTCCTGGCATGCATGGAACCTCTAAAAGAAGAGGTAAACAATCTGAGTATGCAGTCCAGTTGATGGAAAAACAAAAAGTCAAATATACTTACGGAGTGTTGGAGCGTCAGTTTGAAAACTTGTTCCACAAAGCTTCATCTAAAGAAGGAATTACAGGTGAAACACTGCTGAAACTTTTAGAAGCGCGTTTAGATAATGCAGTTTATCGTTTAGGGATTGCCCCAACGCGTTCTGCTGCACGTCAATTAGTTAGCCATAAGCACATAACCGTAAATAATGAATTGGTAAACATTCCGTCTTATTCTTTAAGGGCCGGAGATATAATTGCGGTTCGTGAAAAATCAAAATCTTTGGAAACAATAACAAACACTGTTTCCGGAAGAAGAGTAAATAAGTTCAGTTGGTTAGAATGGGATCCAAATAATCTTTCAGGTAAATTTTTAAATTACCCAAGTCGTGATGAAATTCCAGAGAATATCAAGGAAAATCTGATCGTCGAGTTATACTCGAAATAATATCTTACTAAAATGTGTTTAACCGGTTTTAGCCGGTTTTTACATTTACATTTTTATCATATAATCAATTGTATATAATGGCCATATTAGCATTCCAAAAACCGGATAAAGTGATTATGCAGAAATCAAATGATTCTGATGGTACATTTGAATTTCGTCCTTTAGAACCAGGTTTTGGTATCACAATCGGTAATGCTTTACGTCGTATTTTGCTTTCTTCTTTAGAGGGTTATGCGATTACTTCTGTTCGTTTTTCTGGAGTTTCACATGAATTTTCTACGATAAAAGGAGTAGTTGAAGATGTTACAGAAATCATTTTGAATTTAAAACAAGTACGTTTTAAAAAAACCGGTGATTCTGGTGATTCGGAGAAAATTTTTGCAATCATCAATGGTCAAGACAGCTTTAAAGCGGGTGATATTACTAAGTTTTCCAATAATTTTACTGTTTTGAATCCAGAAATGATAATTTGTAATATGGATTCTTCTGTTACATTAGAAATAGAATTAACTGTAAATAAAGGAAGAGGATATGTTGCAAGTGAGGAAAATAAAAATGCCGATGCTTTGGTTGGTGTAATTGCAATTGATTCAATTTTTACGCCGATCAAGAATGTAAAGTACGTTATTGAAAATTATCGTGTTGAGCAAAAAACGGATTACGAAAAATTAGTATTAGATATTGCAACAGATGGTTCAATCCATCCGGAAGATGCTTTGAAAGAAGCTGCAAAAATATTAATCCAGCACTTTATGCTTTTTTCTGATGAAAACATGATGCTGGAAGCTCAAACAAAAGAAGAAACCAAAGAGGTCGATGAAGAAGTTTTGCACATGCGCAAGATTTTAAAAACGGAATTGGTTGACCTTGATCTTTCTGTAAGAGCTTTAAACTGCCTGAAAGCTGCAGATATCAGGACGCTGGCAGAATTGGTTTCTTACGATGTTGCCGATATGCTGAAATTTAGAAATTTTGGTAAAAAATCATTAACAGAAATCCAGGATTTAGTTAAATCAAAAGGTCTTTCTTTTGGAATGAATCTTTCAAAATTTAAATTAGACGAAGAATAGCAACAATTGCATCCTGTAAAGGATCGGATTTCTTAATCCTTTGGCATAATTCCACGAGTTTGATCTTATCACTCAACGGTATGCACGTGCACAACACAAAAAACTATGAGACACGGAAAAAAAGTTAACCATTTAGGCCGCACAGATAGCCATCGCAAAGCAATGATGGCAAATATGGCTTCATCTTTAATTTTGCACAAATGCATCACGACAACTTTGGCAAAAGCAAAAGCATTAAGAGGCTATGTCGAGCCTTTATTAACAAAATCCAAAAGTGATACAACGCACTCCCGTCGTACTGTTTTTAGCTATCTAAAAGATAAAGAAACAGTTACAATTTTATTCCGGGAAATTGCCGAAAAAATTGCAAGCCGTCCAGGTGGTTATACGAGAATAGTTAAATTAGAAAACCGTTTAGGTGATAATGCTGAAATGGCAATTATCGAATTAGTAGATTACAACACAGTTTATGTTAAGGGCGACTCAGCACCTGAAAAGAAAGCAACTCGTCGTCGTGGTTCTGGTTCCAATCGTGGTAACAAAGCTGATGAAAATGTTGATGTGGCACAAAAGGGAATTGATTCTCCAGTTGATCAAACTACACCAGCCACAACAATTCCTAATGCTGACTCAGAGGGAGAAAAACTGGCACCAGATGAAGAATTGTAACATCATTTTATTATAGACATCAAAAGCTCTGATTCATCAGGGCTTTTTTTTTGAAATGATATTATGCTTCTTTTAACATACAAAAATTAAGTATATAAAAGAAGCATTTTAAACTGAATAAAAAATATGACAGCTTGTCATTATCAAATTTGATAAAAAAATTTTGTGCTATTCAAAACTGCCAGCAATACATAAAACAAGTTTTTTTGTTGCTTGGCACATAGCTTGTTCAGTAACATTTGTAAACATATATTTTTAAAATTTAATAAAACTCAATCATATTATGGCTAAAATTATTGGAATTGACTTAGGGACAACTAATTCCTGTGTTGCAGTAATGGAAGGTAACGAACCTGTAGTTATTGCAAACAGTGAAGGAAAACGCACTACACCTTCTGTGGTTGCATTTATAGATAATGGCGAACGTAAGGTAGGTGATCCTGCTAAACGTCAGGCAATTACAAACCCCACAAAAACGATTTCTTCTATCAAACGCTTCATGGGTAACCAGTTTAGTGAGGTTACAAAAGAAGCAGAACGCGTTCCATATAAAGTAGTAAAAGGCGATGGTAATACACCACGTATTGCTATTGGCGACCGTAACTATACACCACAGGAAATATCAGCAATGATCCTTCAAAAAATGAAGAAAACTGCTGAAGATTTTTTAGGTACTGAAGTTACAGAAGCCGTTATTACAGTTCCTGCTTATTTTAATGATGCACAACGTCAGGCAACAAAAGAAGCTGGAGAGATTGCTGGTTTAAAAGTTCGTCGGATCATCAATGAACCTACAGCGGCTGCGTTGGCTTATGGCTTGGACAAAGCACACAAAGACATGAAAATTGTTGTGTTTGACTGCGGTGGTGGCACGCATGATGTTTCTGTTTTGGAATTAGGTGATGGTGTATTTGAAGTAAAATCAACTGATGGCGACACACATTTAGGTGGCGATGATTTTGACCAGGTGATAATCGATTGGTTGGCTGATGAATTTAAAAGTGATGAAGGGATTGATCTGAGAAAAGATCCAATGGCTTTGCAACGTTTAAAAGAAGCTGCAGAAAAAGCTAAAGTTGAATTATCAAGCACAACACAAACAGAAATCAACTTGCCATACGTTACTGCTGTTGATGGGATGCCAAAACATTTGGTAAAAACTTTGACCCGTGCAAAATTTGAACAATTAGCTGATTCTTTGATTAAAAGAACAATAGAACCCTGCCGTACCGCATTAAAAAATGCAGGTTACAGTACTTCTGATATTGACGAAATTATTTTGGTTGGTGGTTCAACACGTATTCCGGCTATTCAAGAAGCTGTAGAGAAATTTTTTGGAAAAGCTCCGTCAAAAGGTGTAAACCCGGATGAAGTTGTTGCTATTGGTGCTGCAATTCAAGGTGGTGTTTTAACTGGCGAAGTAAAAGATGTATTGTTATTAGATGTAACCCCGCTTTCATTAGGGATAGAAACAATGGGCGGTGTGATGACAAAGCTGATCGATGCAAATACTACAATACCGTCTAAAAAATCAGAAACTTTCTCTACTGCATCTGATAATCAGCCATCTGTGGAAATCCATATTTTACAAGGCGAGCGCCCAATGGCCGCTCAAAATCGTACTATTGGCCGTTTCCATTTAGATGGGATTCCTGCTGCACCACGAGGTATACCGCAAGTTGAAGTTACTTTTGATATAGATGCAAATGGTATTTTAAATGTGTCTGCCAAAGATAAAGCAACCGGAAAAGAGCAAAAAATCCGTATCGAAGCTTCTTCAGGTTTAACTGATGCTGATATTAAAAAGATGAAAGATGAAGCAGAAGCCAATGCAGAAGCAGATAAAAAAGCAAAAGAAGAAGTTGAAAAACTGAATGCTGCCGACGCGTTGATCTTTTCAACAGAAAAACAATTGAAAGAATACGGAGACAAAATTTCCGCCGATAAAAAAGCACCGATTGAAGCTGGCTTAGCCAAGTTAAAAGAAGCTTATGCCGCTAAAAACGTAGCTGATATGGACAATGCACAAACTGAGCTGAACAATGCCTGGAATGCTGCATCAGAAGAAATGTACAAAGCTACACAAGATGGCGGCGCACAAGGCGGTCCGGCTGCTGAAGGAAACCCTAACCCCCAGGCTGGAAATGAAGCCGATTCTGTTACAGATGTTGATTTTGAAGAAGTGAAATAATCTTCATATACATTTAAAAAAGCTGCTTCTATATTTGGAAGCAGCTTTTTTTATGCGATAAAAACAGTATGGTTATAAAGTTTGCAAAAATGCAATCAACTGTTTTAATGCTTTGCCACGATGACTGATACTGTTTTTTTTCTCCAAACTCATTTCTGCAAAGCTTTCATTGTAGCCATCCGGTTGAAAAATAGGATCATAGCCAAAACCGTGCTTACCGCAAAGCGTGGTGCGGATAGCACCGGTCACAATTCCTTCAAACCAAAATTCCCTGCCTTTCCACAACAAAGAAATAACCGTTTTAAACTGAGCTTTTCGGTTGGAAACACCTTCTAACTGATCTAAAACACGCTTGATGTTAGCTTCATGGTTGCCATGTTCGCCGGCATATCTGGCAGAAAAAACGCCCGGTTCCCCGTACAAAGCTTCAATTTCCAGTCCGCTGTCATCCCCAAAACAATCTAAACCAAATTTATTAAAAATACGGTGCGTTTTAATCGATGCATTCGCTTTGAAAGTTGTGCCGGTTTCCTGTATTTCTTCATTAAAGCCAATATCTTTTAAACTTAAAATTTTGAACTGATCGCCAACTGCAAAAGCTACTTCTTCAATTTTATGCACATTATTGGTGGCAAAAACTAATTCTTTTATCATAGAGCCTGTTTAAGATTTGTTAAATCTGTTTCATATACTTCTTTTATCACCTAAAAAAATGGTGGATTTTTTTATTTAAATTGATACGGACACAGAATTTTACAGGGTAAAAGAAGCATTGTATCTTTTCTAAAATAAATGTAAACAGGTTATAAACTTTTCATTGGTTCCCAAAAAGCTTTGGTTTTATCTTTATTGCCCAGCATTTCGGTAAAGCTGTAAGTATATAAAATTTCAAGACCATCAACCTGAACAATTCGATTTAAAGCTATTTCCGGTAGTTTTATTTTTGCAGGATTTAACCCAATAAGCACCAATTTTTGTGGCATAAAAAAAGCATTCAGGTTTTGGTAATTAAGGTTTTTTTGAGCTGAGAAATCAACCAAAGCCACATCATCCAAAGTTAATTGCTTCCGTAGAAGCGTACTTTCTAAAGCTTTTAAATGATTTTCCAGTATTGGCTCGTTGGTTAAAATCAGAAAGTGTTGCTGGTTTTTTCCAAGAAATGAAATTTCCGGAGCAGCTGGTTCCGCTAAAACCGGTTCAGGCTGAACTAAAACCTGTGTCGTGTTTTGCTGACTTAAATCGGCCTTACTCAAATACAAATCATCGTTCATCAAAATCCGTAAAGCCGCTGCACTTTCTGCTGTCATATCATAATTTTGGTTAAAAATAGTTAAACTATTTCTGGCTTTAACATAAATTAAGGAATATTGCAGCTAAAATGCGCTCTGAAAATTTATGCGGCCAGCCGGTAAATTTTTGCGAAATTTAACAAATTATGCATGGTAAAAACAGTATGCATAAAATCCTTTTAATTGTTGATATGAGAAAACTTACAATTTTGATCCTGTGTGTTACAATGAGCGTTTTTAACGCTTTGGGTCAGAAAAAAACTTTAGATAAAGTGGCCGCAGTGGTTGGCAATGGCATTATTTTAAACTCGGATATTGAAAGAGAATATGATAATTACCTTTTGCAGGGTAATCAGCCTAATCTATCGGTAAAATGCCAGGTTTTGCAGCAATTATTAACTCAAAAACTGCTGGCACAACAGGCTGTGATTGATAGTGTAATTGTAAAAGACGACGATGTGGATAATGAATTGGATAGAAGGATGCGCAGTTATATTCAACGTTCAGGCGGACAGGATAAACTCGAAGCTTTTTTGGGAAAATCTATTATTCAGTATAAAGATGAAATGCGTCCTGACATGCGCGAACAGATGACCGCACAGCGGATGCAGCAAAAAATCACCGAAAAAATAAGCGTGACCCCGCAGGATGTAAAAAATTATTTCAATTCTATCCCGAAAGATAGCTTGCCTTCTATCAACAAAGAGGTGGAAATTGCACAAATTGTTTTCGACCCAAAACTGACCAGAGAAGAAAAGCAAGTATATCGGGACAAAGCAGAAGCATTGCGCGACCGTATTAAAAAAGGGGAAGATTTCGCAACGCTGGCCACGCTTTATTCGCAGGATCCGGGATCTGCACCTGCCGGTGGCGATTTAGGCTTTGCTGACCGGTCAACGTTTGTAAAAGAGTTCGCAGCAATGGCATTTAAGTTAAAGCCGGGTGAGCTTTCGCCGGTTTTTGAAACTGATTTTGGGTTTCATTTTTTGCAGGTAATTGAGCGCAGGGGCGAGCAGGTACACGTTAGGCATATTTTAATTGTTCCGGAAATTACCCAGGCAAGTTTGGACAGGACGAAGATAAGGGCAGACAGTATTTACAATCTTATCAAAACAATGAAGTTGGATTTTTCTAACGCAGCTTCCCAATTTTCTGATGATAAAGAAACCAAGTACAATGGCGGCATGTTGCTTAATGCGGAAGATGTGCAAAACCGTTCCACTTTTATCCCAACTGATAAATTAGACCCTCAAATTGCTTTGGCCATAGATACAATGAAAGTTGGCAGCATTTCAAAACCTGCTTTGTTCACTGCACAACAAACCAACAAAAAAAGCTATAAAATTTTGTATCTGAAATCCAAAACAGATGCACACAAAGCCAACCTGGCGCAGGATTATCCTAAATTAAAAGATGCTGCTGCCGAGAGCAAAACCAATAAAACGGTGAGTGAATGGTTTGAAAAACGCCGCAAAGAAACTTTTATCAATATTGATCCGGAGTATCAAACCTGCGATCAGCTTAAAACCTGGGTAACCACAACTGCTTCGGCGCAGAGCAAATAAAATGATGCAACATCAATCGGAGGTAGAAGCCGCAGATGCTTTGGCAGCACTTTTTCGTGAAGTAAAAACCGAAATTGGCAAAATTATCATCGGCCAGGATGAAGTAGTCAAATCTGTTTTGATCGGCATTTTCAGCAATGGGCATTGTTTGCTGGTTGGTGTGCCCGGTTTGGCCAAAACTCTGCTCGTGCAAACACTGGCCCAAGTGCTTGACCTAAGTTTTAACCGGATACAATTTACGCCGGATTTGATGCCATCTGATATTATCGGTTCTGAAATTTTAGCCGAAGACCGGAACTTTAAATTTATTAAAGGACCAATTTTTTCTAATATTATTTTGGCAGATGAAATCAACCGGACCCCACCGAAAACACAAGCTGCTTTGTTGGAAGCCATGCAGGAAAAAGCGGTGACGGCAGCTGGTTTTACGCATCAGCTGGATAAACCTTTTTTTGTACTGGCCACGCAAAACCCTATTGAGCAGGAGGGAACGTACCCTTTGCCGGAAGCACAGTTGGACCGTTTTATGTTTAACATTTCGTTAAATTATCCAACGTTTGAGGAAGAATTGAACATTGTTAAAAATACTACCGGTACAAAAATCAATGAGGTAAAAAAGCTGCTTAATGCAGATCAAATACGTTATTTTCAGCAATTGGTCAGAAATATACCGATAACAGACCATGTGCTGGAATATGCCGTAAAATTAGCTGCCAAAACCCGGCCGAACACTGCTCTGGCCACACCAAAGGTAAACCAGTTGTTAAGCTGGGGTGCCGGGCCGCGGGCATCGCAGTTTTTAGTTTTAGGGGCGAAATGCCATGCGGTAATATACGGCAAATATTCGCCGGATATTGAAGATGTACAGGCAGTGGCCAAACCGATTTTGCGGCATCGTATTGTGCGAAATTATCGTGCAGAAGCAGAAGGTTTATCTGCAGATCAGATCATTGAACAGCTGTTTTGAGCTGACACCATTTAAGGCTTGTTAAAACTTACGGTGGCGTGCACAGAATGCTTCTTTTATGCCTGTAAATTTGCTTTTGTAGTTGTTGCTGATAAGAAAACCCATAAAAATAAAATTTTAGGTGATAAAAGAAGCATATAAAATATTTTGGCTAAAATCTAAACAGGTCTGTGTTAGTTGATGCTTCTTTTAGCGCCTATTTTTCATCAATCGGGGAAAAAAACTCTGCCAGGATATTCCATTTGTGGGCATTGTCCGGCTCCCAAATACGGATGTAGTTGTATTTGTTGGTAACTTCTCCTTTTTTAATGGTTGCTTTACCATAACTATAAGCCAAATCGTTGCTGGAGGCACGCCCTGCCCCGGTATTTAAAGCTTGGATAGAGATAGCCTGGTTACTTATAAACTGTAAAACTTTATCCTGACCGATCACCGGTTCAAACCCCGGGAAAAAGTACCGACTATCTAATGTTAAAAACTCTTTATAAGCAGAAACAGACGAAAAGTTAAGGGAAGAATTAAATAATTTATCCGTGGTGATAATGATGTTTTTGCCCGTAAACGGATCTTTGTTTACAGTACGCACGGCATTGGTTACCGGCTCTTTAAAATCTACAATTTGCGCTTCTTTGGTTTCCGGATGCTGCAAATCAATATTGAAGATCATTTTCAGTTTACCAGATAAATCAGGCCGCCAGATAGAAAGATATTCGCCATAAGCTTCATCATCACCGCTGTTTTTTAAGGTATAAGAACCGGCCGTAAAGGCCAGGTCGCCATTGGCCGAAATGCGTGCCATAGTTGGTGTAAGTGCAAGTTTTGCAGCCGTTTTATTTATACCGGAGTAATAAGTTTTGGCCAAAACAGGCTCGGGTTTAAAAACCATTGCATCTGCGTCCATTTCGGATAAAGAACCGTCCCGGATACCTTTTTGCGACACAGCCCGGTTGTAATCTTTTTCGGCTTCTAACACTGTTTTGGTTTGTGCGGTTTTTTGTGCTTTGGCCAGCTGTCCAAAACATAAAAAAGCCGCTATTGCAATTGATATTTTTTTCATAAGGAATTTAGAATTTGCCGCAAGTTATTAAATTTTTTTGCTGATGCGGATAATTGAAGTAACATAGAACCGATCCAAAGCTACCAGTTTCCTGATAAACTCGATCGGTTTGGTTTTAGTATAAAGTTAATGCTGTTTTTAGCATACTTTTTTTGGAATGTCATATCAGATTTTTTCCCAGCTTGTGCCTTCTTTACTGTCTTTAAGCTGATAACCAATTGATTGCAAACCTAATCTGATTTTATCTGAAGTTGTATAATCCTGATTGGATTTGGCTTCACTTCTTAAATTAATCACAAAATCTAACACTTTCGGCAACTCATCAGAAGCGGCATATTCATCTTTTAAACCTAAAATGTCCAATACAAAATGTTGAAATGTTTGCTGCAAAGTTTCCAAGTTGGATTGATCAATTTTCAGCTTTTTATCATGGATGGAGTTCACTATCCGGCACATTTCAAACAGTTCGGCAATTAAAACCGGACTATTGAAATCATCGTTCATCGCTTCATAACACTTTTGCTGCAAAGGTTTTATTTCGATTTCGCCAATAGAAGCTGCTTTTAAATTTGGTGCCACTGCAAAAGCGTTCATCAGTCTTTTAAAGCCTTTTTCAGATGCTTCCAAAGCCTCGTTCGAGAAATCCAGCGTGCTGCGGTAATGTGCCTGCAGCATAAAAAACTTTACGGTCATCGCGCTATAACCTTTGTTCAGCAGCGAATGGTTGCCCGAAAAAAGTTCTTCCGGTAAAAAACTGTTGCCTAATGATTTGGACATTTTTTGTCCGTTCACAGTCAACATATTGGTATGCACCCAATAATTGGCCGGCATTTTCCCGCAGGCAGCTTCATTTTGGGCGATTTCATTGGTATGATGGGTTGGTGCCAAATCCATTCCGCCGCCATGAATGTCAAACTGCTCGCCCAGATATTTTTTGCTCATGGCTGAACATTCCAAATGCCAGCCCGGGAAACCGATGCTCCAGGGCGATGGCCATTTCATTAGGTGTCCGGGTTTGGCTTTTATCCACAGGGCAAAATCCAGCTTGCCGTGTTTTTCTTCCTGGCCGCCCAAGTTGCGTGTATTGTTCAGCATATCTTCTAAATTCCGGTTACTTAAAATGCCGTAATTATGGTTTTGATTATACTTTTCCACATCAAAATAAACAGAACCATTTACTTCATAAGCCAATCCTTTTTCTAAAATAACTTTTACAAGTTCTATCTGCTCAATGATATGGCCGGTTGCGGTTGGTTCAATACTTGGCGGGTTCACATTGAAAATCTCCATGATCTGATGGAAATCTACCGTGTATTTCTGCACAATTTCCATTGGTTCCAACTGCGCCAGTTTTGCTTTTTTAGAGATTTTGTCTTCGCCTTCATCAGTATCACCTTCCAGATGGCCTGCATCGGTAATGTTGCGCACATAACGTACTTTATAACCCAGGTGCGTGAGGTAACGGAAAATCAGATCGAAAGAAATAAAAGTACGGCAATTGCCAAGATGTACATCACTGTAAACCGTTGGGCCACAAACATACATACCCACATGCGGCGGGTCAATAGCTTTAAATGCTTCTTTTTTACGCGTTAAAGTATTGTAAATAAAAAGGTTTTGCATGAGGCAAATTTAGATATAAAGGCCGTTTTTGACTTATTTAAGCAGCAAATCTGCCCGGATGGCATAATGATCAGAAAGCTTTTTCTTGAAAACTTTATAATTGATCACATTAAAATCAGGGTGGGCAAGGATGTAATCGATTTGAAAATTTGGAAAATCACCGTTATAAGTGGTGCAGAAGCCGGAGCCTTTTTCGCGGAAAGCATTTTTTAAACCTTTGGCCATTTTATTAACGGCAAAAGAAGCAGGCGTATCATTAAAATCCCCGGCAATAATAAATGGATAAGGTGAAGTTGCAGCGTGATTTTTAACTAAGTAAACTTGCTCGCTGCGTTTTAAAAAAGCACTTTTCAACTTGGCTAAAATGCGTCGGTAAGAATGCAGTTTTGATTCTTCAGCTTTAGAAATACTGTCGATCACCTGGTAATCTTCGGGCATAAAACGGATGGATTGCAGGTGCACCGCGTAAACCCGCACCACGCGCTTTGCTGTTTTTATATCGATAAAAATGCACTGGTTGGTACTATTTTGGTCTCCGAAGGAAATAATGCCTTTATTGATAATCGGAAATTTGGAAAATACAGCCAAACCGTTTCCTTCGTAATTGATGTCATCAACCGTAAACCGGAAGTAATAAGGTGTGTTCAAAGTTTTTTTGAGTGAATCCACCATGGCAAATTCCCCTTTTTTTCGGGAGAAAAATTCCGGCAGACAAATTACATCCGGCTGGTCATCATCAATCAGCTTTAAAATCTGTGTCCGGGTTGGTTTTACGTCCCCTGGCCCAACCCCTTTAAAACTATGTACATTATAAGTCATCAGCCTCAAATAATCCGCAGATTTTTTCGGCCCTTCCGGATAGGAACTTCGGATATTTACACTGCTGACCAGAATCGGCCATCCAACCAAAATGCTTATCAACGGGATGAACATCAGTTTGTTAAAACGCAAAAGCCAGTACAAACAGAAAATGATGTTTACGATAAGCAGCGGCGAATATGCCAGGCCAAAAAATGCCAGCCACCAGCACGTCCGCGGATCTACCACGCTGGCCAGCAAACTCAACAAAATAGAAACGGCAGCTATTAAGGTAAAAAACAAAGCTACCTTATCTATAAAATATAGTTTTTTGGATGGATTATTCTTTGCTGGCATTAAACAGGGTTTCCTTTTCTTTTTTGCTGAGGCTGGCGTAGCCCGAGTGCGAAATTTTGTCTAAGATAGAATCTATTTCCTCTTCTTTTGATCGAACGATACTGTTTTTAGCATAGTTTTTTGAGACAACCTGCATGGTTTTTGGTTTAGAAAAACGCTGAAAGGCTTCGCCAAGCATTGTGTTTCCCTGAATTTGTTTGATATAGAAAAAGCCTGCAATAGCACCGCCGATATGCGAAATTTCCCCGCCTGCATTTGGGCCGGTAATGCTGATCAGATCAAACAAAACATAAAAAAGCGCAATCCATTTCAGTTTTATATTGCCCAGAAACAGCAGCTGGATCGTATAATCCGGAAGCAATGTTGCCGTTGCCACAATGATGGCCATTACCGCAGCCGAAGCCCCTACGGTTGTGGATACTGTTTTTACATCGCTAAAAAGCGGGAAAATGTTGTAAAACAATACGTATAAAAACGCACCTGCCAAACCGCCGATGATGTATAGGTCAACTAATTTTTTTCCGCCCAGATATTCCTGAAAAATGCTGCCCAGCCAATAAAACCACAACATGTTGAACAGGATATGGAAAAAACCATTGTGTAAAAACATATAAGTCAAAGGTGTCCAAAAGCGCACTAACAATTTGGGCAGATAAGAAGGTACGGCCAGGTAGTCGTTCAGTAGGTGCGTAATAGCGGCGTTGCGGGTGGTCAGCATTTCAATCACCCCAAGCAAACTCAAAAACAAGAAAACAATAACGTTGATCCCGATCAGTAGGTTGAGCCGGTTGCCAGACCGGAAAACCTGTGTACGAATTTCTTCCCACATAAAATTATCTTTTAAATCGTTTTCGTTTGATAACGATAGATTATTAAAAATCGTTTGTGCGGTGCATCCCCCATGCCCGCAATAAAATATAGCCAAACAAAGCACCGCCCAAATGTGCAAAATGGGCAACCGAATCGCCTTGATGCTGGCTCAAACCCAAATATAATTCAACCACAATATAACCGATTACCGCATATTTTGCTTTGATCGGAATCGGGATCAGCATGATGTAAAGTTCGGTTTCGGCATACAAAACGCCAAATGCAACCAGCACACCGAACAAAGCCCCGGACGCGCCAACCATCGGGGCAGCATAAATATCACGTAGTTTTTCTGCATTTGCCGGGCTTATGTTGTATTGTATGGAAGTATCCAAAATATAACTCCCTAAAATGCCGTGCACTTCTATCGCCTGTACCAGCATCTGCAAAGCAAGCGCACCCAAACCGGTAATAAAATAATAATTGAAAAACCGCTTGGAGCCCATGTAATATTCGATGGCTGGGCCGAACATGTACAGCGCAAACATATTGAAGAAAATATGCGCCCAGCCGCCATGCATAAACATGTAAGTAATGGGCTGCCAAACCCGAAAGTAAGGTGAGTTGAAGTAAAAAGCACCCAAAATGTTTTCCAGCCGGATGCCCATATTACCAAAAACCAACGTAGCGATAAAAAACAACACATTGATAATCAGCAGGTTTTTTACAACGGGCGGGATATTGGCAAAGAACGATTGTCCGAATAAGTTCATAGTTTCTGCAGAAGCACGATGCTTCTTTTACCGGTCAAATTTTTGAAAGATTTCTTCTAAAGTATAAGTAATAATAACGGGCTTTCCGCTGAGTGAAACGTTGGGCATCTGGCAGGCAAAAAGCTGATCGATCAACTGGTTCATTTCCTCCAGCGAAAACTTTGTGCCGGGATTTACGGCCGCATTTTTGGCCAGCGTGCGCGCCAGATTGTCATGCTTGCTCAGTTTCAGGGCTGATTGGTTGTTTTTGAAACCTTCCAGCAGCTTTTCCAGCATTTCGTTTTCGCTGGCTTTAGTCAGTTCTGCCGGGATGCCTTCTACAATTACCGTGTTTTTTCCGAACTCCCGGATATCAAAACCTAAGGCACGCACATCGGTCAGTAAACTTTTCAGCAGTTCAAAATCCGAAGTGCTCAGGCCAATGCTTTGCGGGAACAGCGTTTGCTGGCTCACGCCCGAGTGGTTTTCCAGTTGCAACAAAAAGCGTTCGTACAAAATCCGCTCGTGCGCCGCCTGCTGGTCAATCAGCATAAAACCGGATTTGATTTGCGATAAAATAAACCGGTTATGGATTTGAAACAGTTGCCGCTCGCTGGTTTTGCCCAGCGTCAGGTTATCAACGATAATTTGCCTTTGCTGCGTATCAATTTCCTGTTGTTCGGCAATTTTCTCTTGCGTAATGGCGTAGAGCGTGTCCCAGTTTTGTACAAAATCCGGTTTATGCCGCTCGGCCGTACTACGGATAAAAGCTTTATCGGATACTGTTTTTACCTCCTCAGAAAAAGGGTTGAAATCCGGGTTGAATTTTATGCCCGGCGGAATAATCTGGTCCAGCGGTTTGTGGCTGATCATCTGATCGAAACCCGTTTCCTGGTCAAAGTTCAGCGAAGGCGTTATGTTATACTGCCCCAGCGAGCGTTTTACCGCCGAACGGATAATGGCATAAATCGCTTTTTCATCCTGATATTTAATTTCGGTTTTAGTAGGATGAACGTTGATGTCGATTTTGCCCGGATCGATGGAAATAAAAAGCACGTACAACGGGAAACTGTCGTCCTGCAGCAACTCTTCAAAAGCAGAAGTTACGGCATGATTGAGGTAATTATCACGTATAAAACGATTGTTGACGAAAAAAAACTGCTCGCCGCGGGTTTTGCGCGCAAATTCCGGTTTCCCTACAAAACCTTCCAGCTTAATGATGGACGTATCTTCCTGCACAGGCACCAGTTTCTGGTTGTAATTACTGCCGAACAAATGCACAATCCGCTGTTTAAGCGAAACGGCCGGAAGATGAAAAACTTCCTGCCCGTCGTGGTGCAGCGTAAAATACAATTGCGGATTGGCCAAGGCCACGCGTTGAAATTCATCAATGATATGCCGCGTTTCGATGGAATTTCCTTTTAAAAAATTGCGCCGCGCTGGCGTGTTGTAAAAAAGGTTTTTGATGCAAACGGAAGTTCCGGCAGAGGTGGCACAAGGCTCCTGGCTGATTACTTCGGAAGCTTCGATGTAAATATGCGTGCCCAATTCATCTTCGTGGCGGCGGGTTTTCAGTTCAACCTGAGCAATTGCCGCAATAGAAGCCATTGCTTCGCCCCGAAAACCCATGGTACGGATGGCAAAAAGGTCATCAGCCTTGCGGATTTTTGAGGTTGCGTGCCGTTCAAAACACATCCGTGCATCGGTAAAACTCATGCCGCAACCATTATCAATCACTTGGATCAATGCTTTTCCCGCATCTTTAATAATCAGCTGGATTTTATCGGCACCGGAATCAACGGCGTTTTCAAGCAGTTCTTTTACGGCCGATGCCGGGCGTTGCACCACTTCACCTGCAGCAATTTGATTGGCAACGGCATCAGGTAAAAGGCGGATAATATCAGACATTAATCTTGCTCAATTCTATTTCGATGCTAAATTAAAAAAATGATCGCATAACTTCGCAGCTTTGCCGCGCAGATGTAGTTTTGCATATCTATAATTTAAGTTGAAATGACAATTTTTTTGCCGATCATTATCCTGTAAAACCTTATCGCTGCAAATTAAAACGACCGACCGATCAGAACATGACCATAACCTCAGCCCTGAAACACAAATTTATACCGATAAAAACAGCATGTGCCCTGATGCTTCTTTTATCGGTGTTTTCTTGCCGTCGGAAGAAAGAATTTAATGCTGATCTACTGGTGAAAAATGCCCGCGTTTATACCGTGAACAAGCAGTTTGCCGTTGCTGAAGCTTTTGCTGTGAAGGATGGAAAAATTTTGGCTGTTGGCAAAACCGCCGACCTGGAGAAAAATTACCTGGCAAAAGAAGTATTGGATGCGGCCGGAAAATCCGTTTTCCCTGGTTTTATTGATGCGCATACGCATTTTTATCGTTATGGCATGGATTTGCAATCCGTTGATTTAAAAGGGATTGACAATTGGGCTGCATTGGTGGATTCGGTAAAACATTTTGCAGAAGCGAATACCGAAGGCTGGGTGATCGGCAATGGCTGGGACCAAAATTTGTGGAAAAGCAAACAGTTTCCGAACAAGCAGCAACTGGATGTCTTGTTCCCGGAGCGGCCGGTTTTGCTAACGCGGGTTGACGGGCATGCGGCCATTGCCAATCAGGCGGCGTTAAATATTGCAAGTATCAAACCAAACCAAAAAATTGACGGAGGTGAAATAGAAACGGTTAAAGGCAAACTGACCGGTATTTTGGTAGATAATGCCGTTAACCTGATCACGCACAAAATCCCAGCCGCTACGGATGAGCAAACCAACAATGCTTTTTTGCACGCGCAGCAAAATTGTTTTGCGGTTGGCCTGACTTCTGTTGCCGATTGCGGGCTGGATTATCCGCTGATCAGCAACATCCGCCAGTTGCAAAACCGCGGCGATTTAAAGATGCGGCTGTTTGTAATGTTGTCTGACAGCCCGCAAAACCTGGATTATCTGTTTAAAAACGGAGCCATCAAAACGCCGCGTTTAAACGTAAGTTCGGTTAAGGTTTATGCCGATGGTGCTTTGGGTTCGAGAGGCGCATGTTTGCTGAAACCATACACCGATCAGCCCAAATGGAACGGGTTTTTACGCAGTCCGAAACAACATTTTCAGGATATTGCCAAGTTGCTGGCCGATAAGGGTTTCCAGATGTGCACGCACGCCATCGGTGATTCTGCCAACCGCATGATGCTGAAAATTTATGCCAGCGTCTTAAAAGGAAAAAACGACCGGCGGTGGCGGATTGAACATGCGCAAATTATCGATCCGGCGGATTTTAAGCTTTTTGGTGAGAATAATATCATCCCGTCCGTACAACCTACGCACGCCACTTCGGATATGGGTTGGGCCGTACAACGTTTGGGAAAAACACGTATAAAAACAGCATACGCCTACCGGCAATTGCTGCAGCAAAACGGCTGGCTGCCGCTGGGCACGGATTTTCCGGTAGAAAATATCAGTCCAATTTACACGTTTTATGCCGCGGTTGAGCGGAAAGATTTAAAAGGTTTCCCCGAAGGAGGTTTTCAAAAAGAAAATGCTTTGACAAGGGAACAAGCCATCCGCGGAATGACAATCTGGGCGGCAAAAGCCAATTTTCAGGAAAACGACCGCGGCAGCATCGAACCCGGAAAACTGGCCGATTTTGTATTATTGGACCAGGATTTAATGCAGGTAAAAGGCAGCGGACTGCCAAAAGTAAAAGTGCTTCAAACTTATATCAACGGAGAAAATGTCTATAAACGTTAAACGCAAAGGATTTTACAGTTTATTGTGGGCGATAACAGCCCTGAGTTCTGCTTGTGCGCAGGTGCCAAGCCCGCATCAGCAAAACCAGGGTTTTTTAGCTGCTAAAAGAAGCATTGAAAGTTCTACGGTTTTACTGAACAACCAAAACCAGGTTGTGCCGGTCAAAAATTTGGATCAGCAAAAAATCGCCAGCGTGCATTTTAATTTTGAGAACACACTGGTTTTTGATAGTTTGCTGAATAAGTATGCAAAAGTTTCTTCTTTTGATGCCGCGGCTTATGGCAGTCCGAAAACGCTTGATAATCTGGTTTTTGACCTGAAGTTTTATACTACCGTAATCGTTCAGCTTAACAAACAGGATTTGGAAAACCCGGCCCTGATGCTGTTTTTATCCACCATAAATCAGCAAAAAAACCTGATTGTTGCCTGCTTTGGCACCACACAATTGCCCGCCAGTTTTAATGTGCTAAAAACAGTATTGGTCTGGTCGCCCGTCAATTCGCCGGTTGCGGCCAATTATGCAGCTCAGCTGATTTTTGGCGGCGTTGGCGCAACGCAAAAATTGAAAACCAGTATTGATGCAAAATACCAAAAAGGCGATGGTGCGGAAACGGTGCAAACACGTTTGGCATACACCGTTCCGGAGGAAGTTGGTATCAATGCAGATAATCTGAACAACAGTATTGATGAAATTATGGCCGAGGCCATCCGTGCAAAAGCAACGCCCGGCGCAGTGGTTTTGGTGGCCAGGAACGGAAAAGTGATTTTTGATAAAGGTTACGGTACGCACACTTATACGGATACTTTAAAGGATAAAATCACGGATATTTTTGATCTGGCATCCGTTACCAAAGTAGCGGCCACTACCATGGATGTGATGAAGCTGTATGATGAAGGCAAACTCAATCTGGATTCTACGGCTGGAAGTTATCTGGCTTTGGCCCGAAACACGAATAAAAATGACATTAAGGTGCGCGAGTTTTTAACGCATCAATCCGGCATGGTGCCAGACATTGTTACCTGGGAAAAATTAAAAGCGGAAAATAGGAGCACGGATTCCTCGGCAGCGTTCCCTACCAAAGTGGCGGATCATTTTTACCTGAAAAAAGATTATTTTAAAGATGTGATCTGGCCGGACATGCTCAAATCTCCGCTTAAAACCCGTGGAAAATATGTTTACAGTGATTTGAGCATGTATTTTATGAAGGAAATCGTAGAAACGATTTCTGCCACGCCGCTCAACGTTTTTGTACAGCAAAACTTTTATGCGCCTTTGGGGATGCAAACCGCCGGGTTTTTGCCATTAAACCGTTTCCCGCAAAACCAGATTGTCCCAACTGAAAACGATATGGGTTTCCGCCGCCAATTGCTGATTGGTTATGTGCACGATCAGGGTGCCGGATTGCTTGGCGGCGTTTCCGGCCATGCGGGTTTATTTGCCAGTGCCAATGATCTGGCCATTTTGTACCAGATGATTTTGAACCGTGGAACTTACGGCGGCGTGCAGTATTTTAAACCGGAAACAGTTGATCTTTTCACTGCAAAACAATCCGATGTGAGCCGCAGAGGTTTAGGTTTTGACCGCTGGGACCCAAACCGCGCTACACGTTATCCATCGGTAATGGCTTCCGATCAAACTTATGGCCACACCGGCTATACCGGAACCTGCTTTTGGGTTGATCCGAAATATAACCTGGTTTACGTTTTCTTATCCAACCGCGTCAACCCAAAAGTAACAAACAAGTTGTCCGATTTAGGCATCCGCAGAAGGGTACAGGATGCAATTTACGAATCCATCCAAAAAGGCTTATAAAAAAAGTTTTTAACCTCATGGCCTGTTGAAATTTTATCAGAAAAAATTGATGCTTCTTTTATGCCTGTAAATCTTGTTTTTGCATTTTATACCGATAAAAGAAGCATTGACATTTGCTGTTTTTGGGGTGATAAAAGAAGCATCTAATAAAAAACAATAAAATTTAAACAGGTTCTTAAAAGCAAAAAATCAGCAACTAAAAGTTATCGGCCTGCAAGTATTGCCCCGATGGTAAATTTACATAAGGTACATTTTATGCAAAATTTAAACATTTAGATTTGCCTATTATTTCAGATTATGAAAATAGGTATTGTTTGTTATCCTACTTTTGGTGGCAGTGGTGTGGTTGCCACCGAATTAGGGAAAGCCCTGGCAGATAACGGCCATCAGGTTCATTTTATCACCTATAACCAGCCTGCAAGGCTGGATTTTTTCTCGGAAAACCTTTTTTACCACGAGGTTGCCGTTTCCAAATATCCGCTGTTTGATTATGCCCCTTACGAAATAGCGTTGACCAGCAAAATAGTTGATGTGGTTAGGTTTGAAAACCTGGATTTATTGCACGTGCATTATGCTATTCCGCACGCTTCGGCGGCTTATCTGGCCAAGCAGATTTTGAAAACTTATGGCGTTCATATCCCTTTTGTAACCACTTTGCACGGCACGGATATTACCTTAGTTGGCAAAGACCGCACGTTTAAACCGGTTGTTACTTTTTCCATCAACATGTCTGACGGGGTAACGGCCGTTTCAGAAAGTTTGAAAAAAGACACGCTTGATTTTTTTGATATTGAAAACGAAATCCGCGTGATCCCGAATTTTATCGATTTAAGACGGTTCAGCAAAAAAGCAAAAGATCATTTTAAAAAAGCCATTGCACCTGCCGGAGAGAAGATTTTGGTGCATACTTCCAACTTCCGCAAAGTGAAAAAAACGGAAGATGTGATTAAGCTTTTTGCCATTGTGAACAAGCAAATCCCTTCCAAATTATTGATGGTGGGCGATGGGCCGGAACGTTCTATGTGCGAGCAGTTATGCCGGGATTTGAACGTAACCGATAACGTTCGTTTTCTGGGGAAACAGGAAGCGGTAGAAGAGATTTTATCTGTTGCGGATTTATTTTTGATGCCCTCCGAATCAGAAAGTTTTGGTTTGGCCGCGCTGGAAGCCATGGCCTGCAAAGTCCCGGTAATCAGTTCTAACACCGGCGGAATACCGGAATTAAACGTGGATGGCGTAACCGGGTTTATGACCAACGTTGGCGATGTAAAAACCATGGCCGAAAAAGCAGTTTATATTTTGGAGGATGACGTGCGTTTGCAGGAATTTAAAGACAACGCTTTGGCCCGCGCCAAAGAATTTGACCTGAGTTTGATTTTGCCTTTGTATGAAGATTACTACCGCGAAGTAATTGAACGCTCTAAAGTATCTGCCTAATTTTATACTGGTAAAAGAAGCATTATAGTTTAAACAGGATGCTTCTTTTATCGGGTAAAAATCAGTAAACAACTTCCTCAGAAATAAAAATTTAACATTTTATTATTCACAATAAAAATTTACTTTTGCAAAAAATAATCCTAAACAGGCGGAAGTGGCGTAATTGGTAGCCGCACCAGACTTAGGATCTGGCGCTTCACGGCGTGGGGGTTCGAGTCCCTTCTTCCGCACTTGCTTTCCTCCGTCATTTAAAACCTGGCGGAGGAATTTTTTTAACCTATAAAAACAGTTCCAACACAATGAATATCACACAAGAAAAGATAGATGATCTAAACGCCGTTTTGAACATCAAAATTAACCAGGAAGATTACCAGGCACGTGTAGAAAAAGCGATTAAAGAACAGGCCAAAAAAGCAAAAATGCCAGGCTTTCGTCCGGGTATGGTTCCGGCAGCGCATATCAAAAAAATGTATGGCAAAAGTATTCTGGTTGATGAAATCAACCATTTGCTTTCTGATTCTTTAAATAATTACATCACCGAAAACCAACTGGAAGTTTTGGGCCAGCCGCTGCCAAAAGAAGATGATAACGACAAAACTTTTAACTGGGATTTTACCGAAGATTACGAGTTTAATTATGAAGTAGGTTTGGCCCCTGACTTTACTTTAGATTTTTCTGCTGCCGATGTAGTGCCGCAATATGTTGTCAAAATTGACGATGAAACCTTGCAGGCGCGCATCAAAAACATCCGCAGAAGCTATGGTAAAATGACAAACCCTGACGTATCGGCAGATGATGACGTGCTGTATTCAGAATTGAAGCAGCTTTCCCCTGATGGTTCTGTTTTTGAAGGTGGTATAACCAATACAACCTCAGTCCGCATTGAGCAAATTGCAGATGAAGAAGTAAAAAGTTCTTTGATTGGCCTGAAAAAAGGAGATGTAGTTACTTTCGATATCAACAAAGCATTTAATAACGATGCCGCTAAAATTGCCGGTTTATTAAAGATTGAAGAAGTAGAAGCTGCGGATTTGAAATCGAACTTCCAGCTAACGGTAAAAAATGTAAACCGTTTGGAAGAATCTGATTTGAACCAGGAGTTTTTTGACAAGCTATTTGGCGAAGATGTGGTTCATAACGAAGAAGAGTTCCGTGTAAAAATTGCGGAAGAGCAGGAAGCAATGATGGCGCAAGATGCAGATCGTAAATTGCAGGACGAACTTTATAATTTTGTATTGAGCAAAGTCAACTTTGAACTGCCGGACGGATTTTTGAAAAAATGGCTGAAAGTAACAAATGAAAAAGTAAGCGACCAGGAACTGGAAGAAGGTTACGCTGATTTCGCAAAAAACCTGAAATGGACTTTGATTGAAAACAAAATCATCAAAGACAACAACATCGAAATAAAATATGAAGAAGTTTTTCAGGCGGCAAAACAACGTTTGGACGCACAATTCAGGATGTACAGTCCGCAAGCTTTGGATGAAGAGCAGTTAGGCCAGTACACCGTACAATTTTTACAAAATAAGGACAACGCAAATAAAATTTTTGAAGAAGTAAAAGCATTGAAAGTTTTTGATTACCTCAAAACAGTTGTTACTTTAGACAAAAAAGAAATCGATAACACAGCGTTTAAAAAGCTGGAATAAACTTAACAAAATTAAAAGTTAATGGTTATCCGGCTCAGTAAAACGATGAATTGGATAACCATTGTTTTTTTATAGAGATATGCAAATAGATAAAAAAGAGTTCAGAAAATATGCCGTTAAGCATCACCGCATCAACGGTATTTATGTAGATAAATTTATAGCCGGTGTAGAAAACACGCAGTTGCCAACCGGCATGACGCCTTACATCATCGAGGAACGCCAGCTAAACGTAGCCCAAATGGACGTGTTTTCGCGTTTAATGATGGACAGGATTATCTTTTTGGGTGATGCCGTGATGGATCAGAATGCAAACATCATACAGGCGCAGCTGCTGTTCCTCCAATCTACAGATGCCAAAAGAGATATTCAAATCTATATCAATTCTCCGGGCGGTTCTGTGTATGCAGGTTTGGGGATCTATGATACCATGCAGTTTATTTCCAACGATGTGGCTACCATTTGTACCGGAATGGCTGCTTCCATGGCTGCAGTTTTGCTTTGCGCCGGAACAAAAGGCAAACGGGCCGTATTGCCGCATTCCCGCGTGATGATCCATCAGCCATCTGGTGGCGCGCAAGGTGTTGCTTCTGATATGGAAATCAACCTGCGGGAAATGCTGCGTTTGAAAAAAGAATTGTACGAAATTATATCCAAGCACTCCGAACAATCGTATGAATGGGTAGAAAAATCTTCTGATCGCGATTACTGGATGACCTCTGAAGAAGCCAAACAATTTGGTATGGTTGACGAAGTTTTAAAGAGTAATAAAGCCGATAAGTAATTCAGAATAAAAATCATGAGCAAAACCAGTAAAGATATCAAATGTTCCTTTTGTGGTGCCGGTAAGCAGGATTCCTTAATGCTGATCGCCGGACTGGACGCTCATATTTGTGACAAATGCGTAAACCAAGCCAACGATATTTTGGCCGAAGAGTTAAAATTACGCAAAGTAAAATCCCCGCAGCAGGGTGGTGGAAATGGCCCTGCTACGGTTTTGAAGCCGCTGGAAATTAAAACCCATCTGGATCAATATGTAATTGGTCAGGATGATGCTAAAAAAGTTTTGTCTGTTGCCGTTTACAATCATTACAAAAGGTTGAATCAAAAGATTGGTAAAGATGAAGTTGATATCGAAAAATCAAACATCATTTTGGTTGGCGAAACCGGAACTGGCAAAACTCTATTGGCTAAAACCATTGCTAAAGTTTTAAATGTACCTTTTTGTATATGTGATGCTACCGTTTTAACAGAAGCCGGTTATGTTGGCGAAGATGTGGAAAGCATTTTAACACGCCTTTTACAAGCCGCAGATTACGATGTTACGCTGGCCGAACGCGGTATTGTTTACATTGATGAGGTTGATAAAATTGCCCGTAAAAGTGATAATCCATCAATTACACGTGATGTTTCTGGTGAAGGTGTACAGCAGGCATTACTGAAAATTTTGGAAGGAACGATGGTAAATGTTCCGCCGCAAGGTGGGCGTAAACACCCGGATCAGAAGATGATTACCGTTAATACCAGCAATATTTTGTTTATCTGCGGAGGTGCTTTTGACGGAATTGAAAAGAAAATTGCAAACCGGATGCGTACGCAAACGGTAGGTTACAAAATGAAAGGTGACGATCAGGATATCGACCTTAAAAATCTTTATAAATACATTTCGCCACAGGATTTGAAAGCTTTTGGCTTGATTCCGGAATTAATTGGTCGTTTGCCGGTTTTAACGTATTTGAATCCGCTGGACCGGAAAGCAATGCTGGCCATTTTGATCGAACCAAAAAACTCTTTAATTAAACAATATAACAAACTGTTTGAATATGAGGATGTTGAATTGAATTTTGATCAGGAGGTTTTAGATTATATTGTAGATAAAGCAATGGAATTTAAATTGGGCGCACGTGGTTTACGATCCATCTGCGAAGCGATTATGATTGACGCGATGTTTGAAATACCATCCAGCCGAGACCAGAAACAACTCGATATTACGCTGGATTATGCCAGAGAAAAGTTTGAAAAATCGGACTTGAAAAAGTTGAAAGCTGCATAAAAAAGCCCCGGTTTTAAGCCGGGGTTTTTTTATGCTTATTTTTGTGCGATAAAAGAAGCATCGTTATGAATGAAGAAAAAGACGTTAAGAAGGATCCTGAAATTGTTAAGCAATCTGATAAAATTAAAGAAGTACAAAGTCCGGTAAAATCAGGTCTAAAAACCAAAGAAGCCATTGTGGCCAACTGGCTGCCGCGTTATACCGGCCGGCCGCTGGATGATTTTAAGGAATACGTAATCCTGACTAATTTTTCTAAATACATACAACTGTTTTCTGAGTGGCATGATAATGCCCCGATTATGGGTTTAGATAAACCGATGCAAAGTGTAACAGCAGATGGAATTACCATTATTAACTTTGGAATGGGAAGTGCTCTGGCTGCCACAGTAATGGATTTACTAACGGCCATTCATCCAAAAGCCGTGATTTTTTTAGGAAAATGCGGTGGTTTAAAACGAAAAAATAATGTTGGTGATTTGATTTTACCGATTGCAGCCATCCGTGGAGAAGGAACATCAAACGATTATTTACCTTCGGAAGTGCCTGCTTTGCCTGCTTTTGCGCTTCAGAAAGCGATCTCGACCACAATTCGCGAACACGCACGTGATTATTGGACCGGAACCTGCTACACCACCAACCGCCGTGTTTGGGAGCATGATAAAAGCTTCAAAAAATACTTGAAAAGTTTGCGATGTATGGCGGTAGATATGGAAACTGCAACCGTTTTTGTTACCGGATTTGCCAACAAAATACCAACCGGTGCGCTGCTGTTGGTTTCCGATCAGCCGATGATCCCGGAAGGTGTGAAAACTGCCGACAGTGATTCCTCCGTAACCGAAAAATATGTAGAAACGCACCTGCGCGTAGGTATTGATTCGTTGAAACAATTAATCAATCATGGCCAAACCGTAAAACATTTGCAGTTTTAGTTTCATCAGACTGAATTTATACCGATAAAAGAAGCATCACCCCAAATTATCCTAACAATATGTGGTACAACAATATCCTCGAAACGATTGGAAACACGCCTTTAGTCAAGCTGAATATTATCCCGAAGGAAATTAAAGCAACTGTTTTGGCCAAAATAGAAACCACCAATCCGGGCAATTCTATCAAAGACCGGATGGCTTTAAAAATGATCGAAGATGCGGAAAAAAGCGGCAAATTAAAACCCGGTGGAACGATCATCGAAGGTACTTCCGGCAATACCGGCATGGGATTAGCCATTGCGGCGGTCATCAAAGGTTACAAATGTATTTTTACGACCACAGATAAGCAATCTAAGGAAAAGGCGGACGCTTTGCGTGCTTTTGGTGCCGAAGTGATTGTTTGCCCAACAAATGTTGATCCTTCCGATCCGCGTTCTTATTACTCGGTTTCTACACGTTTGGAGCGGGAAGTGCCGAATTCCTGGAAGCCAAACCAGTACGATAATCCGTCAAATACGCAGGCAAATTATGAGCAGACCGGACCGGAAATCTGGGAACAGACCAAAGGAAAAATTACCCATTTAATTGTTGGTGCAGGAACAGGCGGAACGATTTCGGGTGCAGGAAAATTTTTGAAAGAGCAGAATCCAGCCATCCAGGTTTTAGGGATTGATACATACGGATCTGTTTTTAAGAAATATAAAGAGACTGGCATTTTTGATAAAAACGAAATCTATCCGTATTTGACCGAAGGGATTGGGGAAGATTTTTTACCCGAAAATGTTGATTTTTCGGTGATTGATTATTTTGAAAAAGTAACCGATAAAGATGCTGCTTTGATGACGCGGGAAATTGCCCGTAAAGAAGGCATTTTTGCCGGAAATTCGGCCGGTTCTGCTGTGGCAGGTTTGATGCAGATGAAAGACCGTTTTAAGGAAGGCGATGTGGTGGTGATTATTTTCCCGGACCACGGTTCGCGTTATATGGGCAAAATGTATAACGAAGACTGGCTGCGCGAACGCGGTTTTATCAAGAATGAAAAATTGACCGCCAGAAGCATCATCAGCAAAGAACCTGACCACGACATCGTTACGATTGATGCGGAAGAAAGCATTTCCAAAGCGATCAGCATCATCAAATCGCTCAATATTTCGCAAATCCCGGTTACACAGCAGGAAATGATCATCGGCAAAATTACCGAAAGTGATATTTTGGATGCTTTGCTGGAAAACCCTTCTTTAAAATCTCATCCGGTAAAAGATATTTTTACTTCACCGTTCCCGTTTGTGGATTTGAATACTTCCATTGATAAAATTTCTTCTTTAATCAACAAAGAAAATTCAGCGGTTTTGGTAGAAGATGAGCGCGGTAAGTTCAAAATCATCACGCAATATGATATTATCAACGCGATTTCGGGATAGCGGATTGCTGATTTTTACCCCGTAAAAGAAGCATTGCCGTTATTAACAATGCTTCTTTTACCACCTAAAAATTGGTGTTTAAATGCGTTTGATGTCTGCGCCCAAAGCAATCAAACGTTTATCAATATGCTGATAACCGCGTTCTATCTGTTCAATGTTACTGATGACCGATTTTCCTTTTGCAGATAATGCGGCAATCAGTAAAGAAACACCGGCACGAATGTCCGGCGAAGTCATTTCGATACCGCGTAGTTTTACTTTTTTGTCCAGGCCGATTACCGTTGCACGATGCGGATCACAAAGAATAATCTGCGCGCCCATATCAATCAGTTTATCTACAAAAAACAAACGGCTTTCAAACATTTTCTGATGAATCAAAACCGAACCTTTTGCCTGGGTGGCAATCACCAAAACAATACTCAGCAAATCCGGTGTAAAACCAGGCCAGGGCGCATCGGCAACGGTTAAAATAGAACCGTCAATAAAAGTATCGATCTCGTAATGTTTTTGTGCCGGGATAAATAGATCATCGCCACGTAACTCAAACTTAATCCCTAAACGCGCAAAGGTGTTTGGTATAATCCCTAATTCCTGAAACTGAACGTTTTTTATGGTGATTTCAGATTCCGTCATGGCGGCCAACCCGATAAAAGAACCGATTTCGATCATGTCCGGCAGCAAACGGTGATCTGTTCCGTTTAAAGATTCTACGCCTTCAATCGTTAACAAGTTGGATTTAATGCCCGAAATTTTGGCACCCATCCGGTTTAGCATTTTGCAAAGCTGCTGCAAATAAGGTTCACAGGCCGCATTATATATAGTAGTCGTTCCTTTGGCCAAAACGGCCGCCATCACTACATTTGCGGTGCCAGTTACTGAAGCTTCCTCCAGCAAAATATCGGTGCCTTGTAAACGGGAAGCATCTACATCGAAAAACTCTTCGGTGGCGTTGTATTCAAAGCGTGCGCCTAATTTTTCAAAACCCAAAAAATGGGTATCTAACCGTCGGCGGCCAATTTTATCGCCTCCGGGTTTTGGGATAGAAGCTTTGCCAAAACGGGCCAGAAGCGGGCCAACAATCATAATCGAACCTCTTAAACCACCGCCTTTTTGTTTAAAAGCATCCGATTTAAAAAAATCCTGATTGATATCATCAGCTTGAAAAACATAAGTATCAGGTGCAGTTTGTTCAACTTTTACGCCCATATCAGCCAAAAGCTCAATCAGTTTGTTCACGTCTTTGATATCCGGGATATTGCTGATCGTTACTTTTTCTGCCGTAAGCAACACGGCAGAAATTACCTGTAAAGCTTCGTTTTTGGCACCCTGGGGCGTAATTTCTCCTTTTAAAGGCTTGCCGCCCCAAATTTCAAATGCACTCATAATCTAAAATTTACCCGGTAAAAACAGTATTAAAATTTTCTGCCCGGGTTATTGTTGGTTCGGTTTCGGTTATTGTTTTGCGCGTGCCGCGGGTTATTGTTGTTCTGGCGGCCTTTATTGTTCTGGTTTTGGTTGCTGCCTGCACGCGCACGGCTGGTGTTTTGTGCTACCGGCGTGCGGTATTCAACCCGGTTCAGGTTAACGTTTTCTTCCAGTTTCAGTTCTCCTTTTGATAAAACCCTGAGATCATTTAAAATAGTATCATCGGCCACAGAATCCTTGTTCCAGGTTACGTAAGCCATCTTCATAAAATTGGCAATTGCCTGTACCATGTGCTGGCGGCGCGGCCCGTCTTCAATCGTCCGGGCTTTTTCAATCATCAGTTCAATTGTTTTGCCATAATGTTTAAAGCTGATCCTCTGGTTCGGATAGTTTAAAGGTTCCGGCTTAAAATGGATGGCTTCCTGCGTTGGCTTTGGGTAAGGCGCGTCCACATCGATCTTAAATTCCGAAATAATATGCAAATGGTCCCAAAGTTTATGTTTAAAATCTGCCACATCGCGCAAATGCGGGTTCAAAAAACCCATCAAATCAATCACTACGTTGGCATAGCGGTTGCGTTCTTCTTTGGTGGGCAGCGCAACGATGTATTTAACCATGTTTTGCACGTTGCGGCCATATTCAGACAGGATTAATTTGCTGCGGGATGAATTATAATCAAAAGTCATTTTTTCCAATTAATGGTAATGCTTCTTTTATACGGAAGAATTTGTTTAAAGCGTTAATTTACTTTAAACAGGAATAAAAAAGCTATTCTACAATACGAAGTTTTGCAAATTTAAGCAACAATTGCTTCTGTCCAAGTTCTTTAAAAAATATTGTTGCTTTAATGTCCGGTTTGTTGCCTTCCAGATTGATTACTTTGCCAAAACCAAAACGTTCATGTTCCACTTCCATTCCGGTTTGCAGCTTGTTCATGTCTGATGGCGCAAAACCAGCAGTTGGCACATGTGCTTTTGCCAAAACCGAAGTTGTTTTTGGTGCCGAAGCCATTTTCGGTTTAGAAAAAGAATCACTGTTGCCAGGTTTCGGGCTATCAAAAAACGGGTTTCCGGAAGAAACCGGTTTTGCGCTGTAATCCAGTTCTAAAAACCTGGCATCGATTTCATCCAAAAAACGGCTTGGTTCGCAATTGATCAATGTTCCGAATTTGAAACGGGAAGTTGCGTAACTTAAAGTCAGTTTGTGTTCCGTCCGTGTAACGCCTACATAAAACAAGCGGCGTTCTTCCTCCAAATCACTTCTTGAATTGAGCGACAGTTGTGATGGAAATAAATTTTCTTCCAGGCCAACCACAAAAACATGCGGAAATTCTAAGCCTTTTGATGAATGAATTGTCATTAGCGAAACCGTATCTGCATCCGGTTTTTTGTCGTTGTCATCGTTGGTGAGCAGCGCAATATCCTGCAAAAAAACATCCAGGCCTTTTTCTTCAATATCTTCGCGTTCAGAAAATTCTTTGATACCGTTCAGTAATTCCTGGATGTTTTCGTGCCGGTTCAGGCCTTCTACCGATTTATCTTCGTACAAATCTTTTAACAAACCCGAATGCTGGGCAATGTGCAAAGCCGCTTCATAGGCCGACATGGTTTGCGTAATCACTTGGAAACTTTGGATCATCACCACAAAATTGCTTACAGTTGTAGCCGTGCGCCCGTCCAAATATTTTTCCGGATCGGTAATCGCTTCCCACAAACTGATCTGGTTCTGATTGGCGGCAACAATCAAGCGGTCAACCGTGGTGTCACCGATGCCTCTTTTAGGATAGTTTATTACGCGTTTCAGTGCCGCTTCATCATGCGGATTGTAGGTTAGCCGGAAATAGGCAATCAAATCTTTGATCTCTTTACGCTGATAAAAAGACAAGCCGCCGTAAATTTTATAGGGGATATTAAGTTTGCGCAACGCTTCCTCCATAGATCTGGATTGCGCGTTGGTGCGGTATAAAATAGCAAAATCGTTCCAGCGGATACCTTTATTGGCATGTTCCTGCTGGATACCTTCGGCCACCATTTTACCTTCTTCATTATCGCTGAAGGCACGCATTACTTTAATTTTGTCGCCGTGTTCTTTCTCAGAATAAACCGTTTTTTTAAGCTGATCTTTATTGTTAGCGATGATGCTGTTGGCTACGTTAACAATATTTTGGGTCGAGCGATAATTCTGCTCCAGTTTAAATACATTCAGATCAGGATAATCCTTCTCAAAATTTAAAATATTCTGGATGTTTGCGCCGCGGAAAGCATAAATACTTTGCGCATCATCACCAACCACACAAATGTTTTCGTTGATGGCCGCCAGTCTTTTCACAATTAAATATTGCGAATAATTAGTGTCCTGGTACTCATCAACCATTAAGTATTTAAACTTATTCTGGTATTTGTACAGCGTTTCCGGATGCGTTTTCAGCAGTTCATTAGTTTTAAAAAGCAAATCATCAAAATCCATCGCACCGGCACGAAAACATCTAACGGCATAAGTTTCATAAATTTTGCCTAACTGCCCGCGTCCGCCCGAAAAATCATCCGCCTGGATCTGGTCGTTCTGCTGATATTCCTGCCAGGAAATCAAATTATTTTTGGCGGCAGAAATCCGGTTGTAAACAAAGTTGGCACTGTATAATTTATCGTCCAGGTTCATTTCTTTCAGGATGGCGCGCAATAAACTTTTGCTGTCATCGGTATCATAAATGGTAAAGTTTGACGGGTAACCGATTTTATTAGCCTCCACCCGAAGCAGCTTTGCAAAAACCGAGTGGAAAGTGCCCATCCAGATATTCTTTGCTTCGGTGCCAACAACGCTTGTAATCCGGTCGCGCATTTCGCGTGCCGCTTTATTGGTAAAAGTTAAAACCAGTATATTAAAAGCATCAACGCCTTGCCTGATCAGGTGTGCCACACGATAAGTAATTACTCTTGTTTTGCCGGACCCTGCACCGGCAATGATCATTACCGGCCCTTTTACACATTCCACAGCAGCTCTTTGCGAAGGGTTTAAGCCTTTTAAATATTCCAAAATAATCTCCTTAATTTATACGCAAAATTAAAAATCTGCGCCGGAGTTTTGGCAGCGATGCTTCTTTTATCAGGGTAAAATTATATTTCGTCCGGGTTAAGGTTCGGGTTGTTGTTCAGGTTTTTGTTCATACTGATGATTTCCTCATCAATATTAAAAACACATTTTCTGATCAGTTCAATGCATTCTTCCCGGTCGATCAGCTCATTTTCCTGCAAATAAATAATACCTTTTAACGTGGCAATCGGCCCGCGGACATGGTGTGATAAATGCAGGGAATATTCCGACAGGGTTTTGTTTTTTTCTGTTAAATCTTTAGTGCGTTCCTTAATAATGTCTTCCTGCCGGTGGTTAATTTGATCCAAATTTTCTTTTTGGGCCGAAACTTCCAGGTTTAAACGGGTAAGTTCCTTGTTGCTGTCCCTGGTTCTTTTGATATTGATAATCATTAAAAAAACAACAGCAGCCAATAGCACGGCCACAATTGCTGCCGCAGTTAAAAACACACTCACATATTTTTGATGTGCAATAATACGCTCGTTTTTTCGGCGGTTTTCCAGCTGGTTAAACAAATCTGAAGCCAAGCTGATCCTTCTTGAAAACGCTTGCCGATAATAGGCACTGTCCTGACTGTTGTTTTTTTTCAGGTAATTTAAAGCCGCAAAATAATTTTTTTTCTTATATTCTAACTGGAAGAAAGCATAGTTGAAATCGTTTTGCAGATCGTGGTTTTTTGAAGTCTGGGTATATTTATAACCATTTTCCAATGCTTCTTTTGCCGCCTCAAATTTGTCCTGCCGCAGATAAACGTTTGCTAAACTCAGTTCAATACTGCCGATGGTGTAATTAAAGTTCCGGGCTTTGGCTTTTACCAATGCTTCATTTAGTACAGCTTCTGCTTTTTGATATTGTTTTAAACCGTTGTAAGCCTCTCCAAAATCCTGCAGGCACTGGATAATCAATTCTTCGTTATTCTCTTCCCTGAATGTTTTTAAACTGATTTCAAATTTTTCTAAAGCGGCATTATAATCTTTCTTTTTGGTTTTGATAATGCCAATGTTCAAATAGATGCCGGCAACCGCTTCGGGGCTGTACTTTTCGGCAAGTGCCAATGATTTGTTATAATATTCTAAAGCCTTGTCGTAATCATTTAAAAGATACAAGTTGCCAATGTTGTTGTAAACTTTCCCTACACCTTTGTAATTGTTGTTTTGCTCAAAAGAAGCTATTGCTTTTAAGTAGTTGTTTAAAGCTTCCTGATAGTCGCTTAAATAATAATTTCCAATCCCGATCACCCTGCAAGCTTCGCCTTCACCATCTAAGTAATTGATTTTCTTTGAAAGAAACAATGCTTCGTTTGCAACTTTAATTGTTTTATGCGGATCTGTTAACCGGTAGCTAAAAGCATCTTTATTAATTGAATCAATGCGCAGGATTGCCTGGGCTTGTTGTGATTTTTTTTTGCCATCAGTATTTTGTTCATCTTTTGTAAAAGACAAAAACAATAAGCTAAATATCAAAATTTTGTATTTCACTTGAATTGGCTTGATAACAACAAACTAAAGAAAATTTTCAATTATCAACGTTAAGTTTTTACTGCAACCGGTAACATATAACATAAACGTTACGTACAAACTTGTATATTGATTTTAAATCTAACAACATCAAATTTATGAGAAAGTTTATTATTGTGATTTTTGCATTTGCAACTGTTTGTACGGTATCTTGCAAAAAAGAAAATGTTGAGCCAACAAATGATTTAATTAAAAAAACTATAATGAAAAGTGGCGGCGGTGATAAAAGGCCAAGCGGAACTTATGATTAAACTTTACAAAAATTTTATAACTAAAATTAAAAACGGTTTGTAAAAGATGTTTATCACCGTCCGATCACAACCATCTTTTTAACAAATTGTTCTGTTGGGGTTTGCATGGTATAAATATAAACTCCGGGCATAAAACCCGAAGTGGAAACTTCAATTTCATGATATCCGGAATTGAAATAGGTATTTGCAAGTGTTCTTACAATTGCGCCTGCCATGTTGTACATCGTTACCGTAACTTTGTTGGATTGTGACAAGCTAAAGCCAATGTTGGTTTTTCCAACAGCAGGATTTGGGTAATTTTGGTTTAAGCCTGAAAGCAAAAATTTTTGCTCTATGACCGTATTAATGGTATCAAACCAGGCGTAGGCGATGCGCATGTTTCCGGCTGCATTTGGGTGTACAGGATCTTGGTACAAGTTAAAATCTTTTCCTAAAGTTGCATTGATATCTGAAAGATAAACTTTTTTGTTTGTTGCAATCCTCCTGTAAATTATGTTGATCTGCCGGATCACAAAGTTTGCATTTTGATACCGTTTGTTATTTGCAGCGTTTAAATATTGTATTGTCCCGATAACTGGTATTAGATTGTAAGCCAAAGCAATTTCAACCATCTTGTTCATGTTGCTTTGTGTTTCGGTAATTTTCATTTTTTTGTCAACAATTGCCAGCGCATCATTTAAACCTATTAAAATTAAAAGAAAACCTTTTTTATTTATTATGGTGGATTCAAACCTGGCCAAACCTTGCGTGGTAGTTTGCCCCGGAATGCCAAAGTTTCCGACTATTACCGTTTTGCCCGGATAGCAGGCTTCAAAATCTGCTTTTAAAAAGGGCTGAAATTGTAATCCGTTTATTCCTGCTACAGTACTTGCGCCAAAAGTTGTGATGTTGATGCTGTCTTTACTATATAATTTTGAAGACAAAGAACAACTTGGTTTTTGCGCCCTGACTGTTGCTGAGGTAAAACCGGCAATAATCAAAAGCAGCAAACGAACAGACCTGAAAGCCATTTATTTTTATGATTGCTATGAACGAAACCCGGTAACGAATATAGGTTTATTATGCCTGTTTACTAAGGTTTGTTGAAATTTTGTTCAATATATTTTATGTGCTTCTTTTATCACCTCAAATTTGGTTGTTTTGGTGATTTTTTATTTCAGCAACAATTATAAGGGCAAAATTTAGGCAGTAAAAGAAGCATTGTGAACTTGCCGACAGCAATTGAAATAGGAAATAAAATTTATACAGCGAATTCAATACATCTTCCTGTCGGCTTTTTTTAAAAGGATCAGGAATTGTTTCAAAAAGTACCATGCTTCTTTTATCGCCTGTTTTTTGGGATGAACAGCACCTGGAGAAAATAAATCTGCAGCGAAAGGCTTCAACCCAAAATAAACCCCGTAAAATTTTTGTGTAGGTTTGCTCAAAACTTATACTGATGCAAATTATCAAAGATTATATTGCAGCTAACAAAGACCGGTTTTTGACCGAACTGTTTGAACTGCTCCGTTTTCCTTCCGTTAGTGCAGACCCGAAATACAAACCCGACGTTTTACACGCAGCAGCATACGTGGCCCAAAAGCTGCGTGAAGCCGGTGCAGAACAAGTTGAAGTTTGCCAAACGGCTGGTTATCCGGTGGTTTATGGTGAGAAAATAACCGATCCAAAAAAACCAACTGTTTTGATGTACGGCCATTACGATGTGCAGCCGCCAGACCCGTTGGAGTTGTGGAAAACGCCGCCTTTTGAACCAACCATCCGCGATGGTAAAATTTATGCCCGCGGTGCCTGCGATGACAAAGGACAGTTTTATATGCACATTAAAGCTTTCGAGCTGATGGTGCAAACCCAAACTTTGCCCTGCAACATCAAATTTATGATTGAGGGCGAAGAGGAAGTTGGCTCGGATAATTTGGGCATTTTCGTTCAGCAAAACAAAGAAAAACTGAAAGCAGATGTGGTTTTGATTTCCGATACCTCAATGATCAGTATGGAAAACCCATCGTTGGAAACCGGTTTGCGCGGCTTGTCTTATCTTGAAGTGGAGGTTACCGGCCCAAACCGAGATCTGCATTCGGGCGTTTACGGTGGCGCGGTGGCCAATCCGATCACCATCCTGGCAAAAATGATTGCTTCGCTGCATGATGAAAACAACCACATTACCATTCCTGGTTTTTATGATGAAGTGACCGAACTTTCCGCCAACGAAAAACATGCCCTAAACGAAGCACCGTTTGATCCGCAGGAATACAAGAAAGATCTGGATGTGCAGGAACTTTGGGGCGAAACCGGCTATTCTACTTTGGAACGTACCGGCACGCGCCCAACGCTGGAGCTGAACGGCATTTGGGGCGGATACATCGGCGAAGGTGCCAAAACGGTGCTGCCATCCAAAGCTTCGGCCAAAATTTCGATGCGTTTGGTGCCCAATCAAACTTCGGCACATATTACCGAACTGTTTACCCGGCATTTTAAAAGCATCGCCCCAAAATCCGTGAAAGTAAAAGTTACGCCGCACCACGGCGGCGAGCCGGTGGTTACGCCAACTTCAAGCGTAGCATTTCGGGCGGCAGAAAAAGCAATTGAAGCGTCTTTTGGTAAAAAGCCAATCCCAACGCGCGGCGGCGGCAGCATCCCGATTGTGGCTTTATTTGAGCAGGAATTAGGCATAAAAACAGTATTGATGGGTTTTGGGCTTGATAGTGATGCGCTGCACTCGCCAAACGAAAAATATGATATTTACAATTATTACAAAGGCATCGAAACCATCCCGTTGTTTTATAAATATTTTGCAGAATTGTCCGCAGAAAACTAACCTGAACAGGAATGCTTCTTTTATCGTACAAAAAATTGTTGTATGATTGAAGTTTGAAGGCTTATTTTCAAAAACAGATCATAAATTCAATCCAACCAAATGAGTAAAATAATTGTGTTCGGTGCTTCCGGTCAGCTTGGCCAGTGTTTAAAACAGGTTGCTGCCGAAATGGACATCACCGATATTGCTTTCCCTAATGAAACGGAAGGCAATATTTTGAACCCGGAAGCTTTGCAGGCACTTTTTGCCAAACATCAGCCTAAATATGTCATCAATTGTGCTGCTTATACGGCTGTGGACAAGGCCGAAGAGGAGCTGGATTTAGCCCGAAAAATCAACAAAACCGGTGTAGAAAATATTGCCGCTTTGTGCAGGCAGTTTGATGCTGCTTTGGTGCAGATTTCTACTGATTTTGTGTTTGAAGGCAATTCGCCGCATCCGCTGGTGGAAACCGATCCGGCAAACCCGATCAGTGTTTACGGTTTGACCAAACTGGAAGGCGAGCAAATAATAGCTGATTATACCGAAAAATACTTTATCCTGCGCACCAGTTGGCTTTATTCTGAACATGGAAACAACTTTGTGAAAACCATGCTGAAGTTGGGGAATGACCGGGACGAACTGAAAATAATTGCCGATCAGATCGGTTCGCCAACTTATGCAATTGATCTGGCTTCGGCGGTTTTGCAGCTCATCGAATCAGGAAGTAATGCATACGGGCTTTATCATTACAGCAACGAAGGCGTAACTTCCTGGTATGATTTTGCGCAGGGAATTTTCGATATTAGCAAAACCGATGTGAAAACCTATCCGATCCGTACGTCAGAATATCCGACCAAAGCCACGCGTCCGGCTTATTCGGTGATGGACAAAGCGAAAATCAAAAAAACGTTCGGCATCGAAATACCTTACTGGCGCCATAGTTTGGAGCGGTGTATCCAAGCTCTACAAAATCAATAATCAACCCAAATTTACCCCGATAAAAACAGTATGAAAGGAATAATATTGGCAGGCGGTTCCGGCACGCGTTTGTACCCGATCACCAAAGCCATCAGCAAACAATTGATGCCGATTTACGATAAACCGATGATTTATTATCCGTTATCGGTTTTGATCCATTCGGATATCCGCGAAATCTTAATCATTACCACGCCCGAAGACAGTTCCAGTTTTAAACGTTTGCTGGGCGATGGCAGCGAATTGGGCTGCCGATTTGAGTTTGCCGTGCAGGAAACGCCAAACGGTTTGGCTCAGGCTTTTGTAATTGGCGAAGAATTTATAGGGAATGATAAAGTGGCGTTGATTTTAGGCGATAACATTTTTTACGGTACAAATTTCGGCCGTTTGATGCGTAAGTTTAACAATGTTGACGGGGCGGCCATTTTTGCTTATCAGGTTTCCGACCCGGAACGTTACGGTGTGGTGGAGTTTGACGGAGATTTTAAAGCTTTGTCTATCGAGGAAAAACCTGACCGGCCAAAATCCAACTATGCGGTGCCGGGATTGTATTTTTATGATAACGAAGTGGTACAGATTGCCAAAGATATCCCGCTTTCCCCGCGTGGCGAATACGAAATTACCGATGTAAACAAAGTATATCTGGAACGAAAAAAATTGCATGTCGGCGTGATGGACCGCGGCACGGCCTGGCTGGATACCGGTACTTTTGATTCGCTGAGTGATGCCACCGAGTTTGTACGCGTGATTGAAAAGCGCCAGGACACCAAAATTGGCTGTATAGAAGAAGTGGCTTTCCGCCGTGGTTTTATGAACGAAGAACAGTTGCGCATAATGGCCGAGCGGTACAAAAAAAGTGGTTACGGTGCATATTTGTTAAAATTGCTGCATAATACAAAGTAAATTTAGTGATCAGCAATTAGTTGTTAGCTCTCAGTGTTTACTGATTGCTGAAAACTGATTGCTCATAGCCTTCAGCATAAAAATTAAGATCATGAACGAAAAAATCAAGGTAAACGAAGCAACAAACCAATTTGAACTGGAAACGCCGGAAGGGCTCGCCTTAATTACTTATGAAATACAAGGCAACGCGATATCTATCATGCACACCGAAGTGCCAGAAGCTGCCGAAGGACAAGGTATCGGTTCTGAACTGGCCGGGTTTGCATTGGATTATGCGCGGCAAAAGCAGTTGAAAGTGCAGGTTTACTGCAAATTTGTGCAGGCTTATTTGCAAAAGCATCCGCAATATCAGGATTTGATCAGCTAATAATTTCCAGCTTATGTTTACCGGATTTGATAGAAACTTAACCAGTTATGTTGATTTATCAGCCGGTGAACTGACTTTGATACACGAACATTTTCAGCATAAAACCTACCGGAAAAAAACATTATTGCTGAGCAGCGGCCAGGTTTGCGATTTTGAAGCTTATTTGGTTAAAGGCTGTTTAAAAAGGTATTATATTGACCCAAATGGCGAAGAAATAATTTTGCAGTTTGCCGTAGAAGATTGGTGGGTGAGCGATATGGTGAGTTTTACAGAACAAATCCCTTCGCATTTGTACATTGAAACCATTGAAGAAACCGAGCTTTTACAAATTTCCCATCAAAGTAAAGAATTACTTTTTCAGCAGATACCAAAACTGGAGCGTGTTTTCCGTTTACTGGTGCAGCGTGCTTATGCTGTGTTGGAAAACCGTTTTTTTACGGCTATAACTGCTTCTGCAGAAGAGCGTTATCTCAACTTTATCAAAAAATACCCAAATTTACCTCAGCGCGTACCGCAATACCAGATTGCGTCTTACATTGGTATCACGCCCGAAGCTTTAAGTCGTATCCGGGCTTCGTTGCTGCGCAACAAATAATACTTTATTGATTTGTGTCAACAAATATGCATGTTATAACACGTATATTTGTTCAGCTAATCAAAATCATCAATTCCTGATGTGTAAAAATTAGCGGTAAAAACAGTATGGCAAATACCATTTTTCATCCGGCCGATAGTCGTGGCCACGCAAACCATGGCTGGCTAAACAGTTATCATAGTTTTAGTTTTGGCGGATATTATAACCCGGATCGGGTTCAGTTTGGGGCATTGCGTGTATTGAATGATGACACTGTTGCCGGTGGCAGAGGTTTTGGCAGTCATCCGCACGATAATATGGAAATCATCAGCATTCCGCTGGAAGGTGATTTACAGCATGAAGACAATCTGGGCAACATTGGTGTAATCCGTAAAGGCGATGTGCAGTTGATCAGTGCAGGGACAGGCGTTTTTCACTCCGAAAAAAATAAAAATGCCAACCGGCAAGTGCAGTTTTTGCAAATCTGGCTGTTCCCGAACAAACTAAACGGTGCGCCGCGTTACGATCAGGTTTCTTTGGATGTGAACGACCGGCACAATAATTTCCAGCAAATTTTATCACCAAACCCAAATGGTCCCGGCGTTTGGGCGCAGCAGGATGCCTGGTTTAGTCTGGGTAAATTTGATGCAGGTTTTACCACAAATTATCAGCTTCAAAAACCCGGAAACGGCGTTTATGTATTTGTGATTGAAGGCGATGCAACCATAAACGGAAAGCAATTGAACCGTCGGGATGGTTTTGGTATCTGGGATGTTAGTCAGCTGGAAATCAAAGCTGATTCTGCCGGTACAGAAATTTTGCTGATGGACGTACCCTTGAATATTTGATCCGATAACATATTTCCCTTTTTAATGGTCAACCGGAAGATTAAACTTCCGGTTTCTTTCGTTATAAAAACATGCACCGTTTAAATATCCTCGCCATCCACCGCGATCCGTTAATTTTAGCTACTGTTTTGAGGCTGATCAACACTAATGAAAAATGGAACGGTATCGGCGCAAAAACCGATGAAGAAGCAATCCAACTATTTCAGCAGCAGCGTGTTGGCATTGTATTGTTTTGTGCTGGCATCGAACCGGAAAGTGAAGAAAAACTGAAAGCTGTTTTTAGCACACAAAATCCGCCGCCAATATTTTTGCAGCATTATGGTGGTGGCAGCGGTTTGCTCAGTGCCGAAATTTATGAAGCTTTGGCCAAGCAAGGCCATTAGGTTTTTCTGTTATCTTCGTCTGTTCCGGGATTTTTTTATAAAAATCTTGGATGTTGGATTAAAATATTTTTCTTTTGATCAGCCCAAAATTATACCTGTAAAAGAAGCATCTGTTTTAGCGGTGCCTAAACAACAAAAGTGCAGAAACTTCATTCATAATCTCTTCAGCTTCAATGGTTTCCGGTACGTTTTCCTGATGGTTCTGTACAGATTTCAACACTTCGTTTTTGCTTCTTAACGCTTCCGGAACGTTAAAATAAAGCACTTTTGAAGGTGTTTTCCAGGGCGTGTGCTGCGGATTGGTTTGCGCATACAAAACCACTACCGGCGTTAGCGTGGCCGCGGCAATATGCACCGGCCCGGTGTTGACTGAAAGCAGGAGCGGCGTTTTATTGATCAGGCAGATAAACTCGTCTAAGCTGAATAAACCAGCCATTGAAAAACCATTGGTGCCGATGCCTTGCCGGATTTCGTCGGTCAGTTTTTTTTCGGAAGCAGAGCCTGTCAGCAAAATCTGATAACCTAAATCAGTCAGTTTTCTGCCGGTTTCGATCCAGTTTTTGGTTGGATATTGTCTTTTTAGTTCGCTTACGCCCGGATGCAAAACCAGCCAGGGTTTTTGCAGATCAATGCTGTTTTTAGCAAGTATTTTTTGGGCTGATGGCCAGGCTTCCGGTATTTCGAGCGATAAAAAGCTGCTGGCGGTTGTGGCACCAACACTTCGCACCAAATCCAGGTCACGTTCTACCTGGTGCCTGATAAAAGTGTACGGTTCCGGGTCGGGCACCCAATCTGTTAATAACTCGTACGGATTTTCCCGGCAATAAGCCAGCCGGTTGGGTATATCGGCCAGATAAGTGAGCATGATGGCCGGCATCGGGTTCTGGCTAAAAACCGTGAAGATGACCGTTGCATCAAAGTTTCTGGCTTTTAAAACCTCGGCCAACACCAAAAATTCATGGCTAAAAGAAGCATTGTTGGTTTTTACCCAGGGCACGTTAAAGGTGATGATCTCATCAATTTCAGGGATATGGTGCGCAATACCGGCCGCCATAGAAGAAGTTAAGATAGTGATCCGGCTGCCAAAACTTTCTTTTAACGCACGGATGGCCGGCGTTGACATCAGCAAATCGCCCATGTTATCCAGCCGGACCACCAAAATATTTTTACAGTTATGCCAGTTTTCCATCAAATCCCAAAATCTGTACTGTGCACATCGGTTATGTAAATGGCCGCCTGCAAAAAATCCCGGGCTTTGTAATCCGGTGTCCGGTATTCTCCTGCAAGCCATTCGGTTTCGTTGCCGTTATCAATCAAAACCGTTTGGCAGCCAGCCCGTTTTCCTGCTTCCGCATCGTTCAAAATATCACCGATCATCCATGAATTTTTCAGGTCGATCTGATGTTCTTCCGCAGCCTGCAAAATCATACCGGGTTTTGGCTTGCGGAAATTGCATTCTACGGTGTATTTTTCAACAGTTCCCTGCGGATGGTTGAAGCTCCAGTAAAAATCTTCAAACTGCAGATCATCTGCCAAAAGCAAACTTTGTACTTTGTTTTTTACGTTGATTAAAGCCGGTTCCTCAAAAAAACCACGCGCCACACCGGATTGATTGGAAATCATGATGAACATAAAACCTTGCGCTTTCAGCAATTTTAAACCTTCAATTACGCCCGGGTTCAGCGTGATCAGATCCGGGTTGACGTTGTAAGGGATATCCGGGATCAGCGTTCCGTCTTTATCAATAAAAATGGCCTTGTTCATTCAGGCTAAAGTATCAAACATTCTGGTTTTAAATTTCAGTTGATAAAATAAATGCTTCTTTTATCGACCAAAAATCAGTGTTGTTTAATTGAAACCGGTTTTTTAACTGCTATATTTTTGGTTTTTCTGCTGAACAAATTATTTTCTACCAACCGGGAAACTGTGTGCAAAAGATGTAGATGAACTTCCTGGATACGGTGCTGGTTATTGGAAGGCACAATAATGTTCAAATGCGCATAAGTGGCAGCATCACCGCCGCCTTTTCCCAGCAAGGCAATGCAGGTCATTTGTTTTTTGTGGGCAACTTTTATGGCATTTACTATATTTACCGATTGGCCGCTGGTGCTTAAACAAAGCAGAATATCGCCTTTTTTGCCGTAAGTTTCAATCTGGCGCGAAAAAACATCGTCAAAACCACTATCATTGGCAAAACCGGTAACTACAGAAGTATCGGCGGCCAAGGAAATGACCGGTAAGCCCTGTCGGTCCGAACTTTCAAAATAGCCCATCATTTCAGATGTAAAATGCAAACTGCCGGCTGCACTGCCGCCGTTGCCGCAAACCAATAGTTTTTTATCGGTGGCCAAAGCATTGCTAATCAGCGTGGCGGCTTTGGCAACCGGAATGCGCAACGCTCTTTTTGCACGCATAAATGTATCGGCTGCCTTATCAAAAGCCTGATCGATTAGTGTAAGCTGGTTGTCTTCCTCGCTCAATAAATTATTGCCATGAATGATTTTTTCATACATGCTGATGGCCATTTCCGAGATTTTATGCCAGGTAAATAAAGCATTTACGCGGCGGATAGCGTTATCGCGCATATCGTTCAGCAGTTTTTTATTGCTGATGAGTTCAAATATTTTTTGTGCCAACGCATCCGGGTTATTTGGCGGGACCAGGAAACCGGTTTTGCCATCGGCAATACTGTGTTTGATGCCACCCACATTTGCCCCAACAACCGGCGTTCCGCAGGCCATTGCTTCCAGCGGCGTAATGCCAAAAGGTTCGTACCAGGGCGTGGTGATGAAAATATCCGCGGCAGCATAATAATATTTTAAAATATCGCGGTTTTTGCGGCCAACAAAGGTAACATCTGCTGTAACGCCATGATCGGCAGCTAGCTTTTTCAGGCGCAGCATTTCCGGGTTTTGATCGCTTTCGGGATTGTCAGATTCGCCCCCAACCACCACCAAACGCAAAGGTGTATCCGTTTTTTTAACTTTTACCAAAGCCCGGATCACGTTGTCAATTCCCTTGCGCGGAACCATCCGGCCTAATTGCAAAATAATGTTTTCGTTGGTCTCGAGGTTGAGGATCATCCGCGCCAGCTTTTTATCAATCGGATAAAATTCTGTCGGGCAAAATCCGCAGGGAATGATCGTAATGTTCTCCGGATCGGCATTGTAATAATTGATCAGATCTTCTTGGTCCTGAGGACATTCGGCCACAATCTGATCGGCCTGGCGTGCAATTTCTTCTTCAATTAAAATCCGTTCTTTCGGAAACTTGTCCTGCTCGCCCTGATGAATGCGCCGAACATGGCCCAAAGCGTGATAAGTGATTACAAAAGGCAATTTTAACTGCTTTTTAAGATTACAAGCCACCAGGCCCGACATCCAGAAATTGGCATGGACCAAAGCATAATCTATTTTTTCGCGGGCGATAAAAGCAATCATTTCTGCCGTAAAATCCGGCATATATTGCAGCAAATCTTCTTTTACGACAAAAGTTTCCGGGCCGGCAGTTACATGGATTACCCGAACACCCTGTACCCAGGAAACGATTTCCGGAAAACGGACATCATCGCGCCGGGTAAAAATATCAACTTCATAACCGGATTGCGCAATGTGCTTGGCCAGTTCGCCTACATAAACATTTTGGCCGCCGCTGTCCACACCGCCCAGTGTGGCCAGCGGCGAGGCATGTTCACTGATAAAGGCTATCCTGTTTTTCATAATCAGATAATTTAAACAATTAAATTGTGGTTGGTAATAGTGCTTTTGTAAGCAGTACGCGCAAATAATTGGTTCCAATCGGCTAAAAAACGGTTTAAAGTATAGAGTGAGGTTGCAGTTTTCTGTGCATTTGCCCCAAGCTGCACAGCTAAGCGTTGATTGTTGAGCAGGTTTTTCATCTGGCTCGTCAGGTAGTTTAAATCAGTATGTGCAAAGCCGGAAACTTCATTTTCAATCATAGCTGGCAAAGCGGTTGTGCCCAAACCAACAACCGGTATGCCCAGCATTATGGCCATAAAAACCGAAAACTGCGGACTTTGATAGCGATCCGCACAAAACAGAAAACGGTACAGGCAAAGTTTTTCGGGCAGGTTTTGGTAAGTTACGCCATCTTTACCGATTTGGATAATTTCTATCGGCAATGCTTCTTTTACCTGCCTAAAAATGTCCATCCCGGTCACGCGGTCATCTGCCGGAAATTCTTCCAAAACAATTACACCTGCCGGTTTTTCCCCTGAAAAGGAAATCGGGGTTTCGGGCACGCCATTTTCAATTACAGTAACATTCAACTCATGGTTGTCCCACATCAAAGCATTGTAAGGATTAACATGAACTAACTGAACGTCAGCATCTTTTACAAAATGTTTGGCATTTGTGGGATGTTGTTTAGGCGGATGATGTTCTAAATAAATTTTCGGAAGCTGACGTTGCTGCTCTGATAAAATTTCAAATTGCCGGGTTTGATAACCTGCTTCGTCCTGAAACAAAACCAGATCAAAATCCAGGTTTTTTAACTCAGGAAGTGCAACTTCTGTTACATTTTTTTGTGCCGAAAATTGTGCCTTAAAAGAAGCATTTTGTCCTTCGGGAACAAAAAAATCAACCTCGCCCTGCGCCAATGCAAACATATATTGCTGATGGACAGGCCAGGTAAAAACTTTGTAACGTTGCGCCATGTAAAAAATTCAATCAAATAAGTTGCTAAACTTGTTGTGTGTTTGCTAACACCGTAATATTTTGTTTGGTTTTTAAATTCGGTCGAAAATTATTGGTGCACCGCTCTCGTGCTTCTTTTATCGCATAAAAAAACAAACGGTCAGTCGGGAAATTATCTGGTTTGAGATGCAAGTGCTACCTTTGCGCAACAATTTTCAAAATGAAATTCATTTATAAAAGCTGGTGGAAGGTGCTGGCTGTAGTTATGGTAATCTATACCTTGATTGCAGGTTTGTTACTGCACGTACCCGCACTGCCAATCCTGCACGAAACCATCCGCAATTTGTATTTTCATGTGCCGATGTGGATGGCGATGCTGGTGATTTTTAGTATTTCGGTTTTTTACAGCATTAAATATTTGCGCACAAATAAAGAAGAATACGATTTGATTGCTGTAGAATGTGTAAACACCGGTGTGGTTTTTTTTATTTTCGGCTTGCTCACCGGCATGATCTGGGCAAAATATGCTTGGGGCGAATTTTGGAGCAATGACCCTAAGCAAAATAGCGCAGCCATCGCTTTCCTGCTTTATTGTGCTTATCTGGTGTTGCGGAATTCGATTGATGAAGAGCAAAAACGGGCAAAAATATCCGCGGTGTACAACATTTTTGCGTTCCCGATTATGATTGTGCTGATCTTTATCCTGCCGAGATTAACCGATTCCCTGCATCCCGGCAACGGTGGAAACCCGGCTTTTGGCAAATACGATCTGGACAGCCGGATGCGTGTGGTGCTTTATCCGGCCTTTATTGCCTGGCCGCTGATTGCCGTCTGGATTGCCACTTTACGTTACCGCATCCGCCTTATTGAAAACAAAAGAAACACTATAGATTAAGCCTGATGAAAAAAATATTGCTTCCGTTTTTGATACTGTTTTTATCTGCCTTTTTTTCGTTCGCGCAGCAAACCAATGAGGTAGAAATGGCCGATCAGATGCGCAGTTCCGGGAAAATTTATGTGGTAATTGCAACCATAGTGATTATTTTTGTGGGACTGGCAATTTATCTTTTCAGCATAGATCGGCGTTTAAAAAAACTCGAACGCGAGAACTAAGCTTCTTTTATCAATCAAAATTACAAACCCGGCCGGATGTTGAAACGTATACCTTGGATTTATTAAAAAATGCGAAAATTGCGAAATTGGAAAAATTTGCACCAAATTTGCATGCCTTTTTATTAAACCAATTAACGTAACAATATTTTATTATGAGTAATTCAATAGTTCTGCCGGAAACAGAAAATCACTTCTTTGGGGATGTTTGTCAGTTTTTTGATCACGCCGCACAATTTACCCATCTTGATGCCGGTTTGCTGGATCAAATCCGGTCATGCAACAGCGTTTACCGTTTTCGTTTCCCCATTCGCAAAGGCAACGGCTTTGAGGTAATTGATGCCTGGCGGATAGAACATTCGCACCACCAATCGCCCACAAAAGGCGGTATCCGTTACAGCGAAATGGTAAATGAAGACGAAGTGATGGCCCTGGCCGCTTTGATGACGTACAAATGCGCTATCGTAAACGTACCATTTGGCGGCGCAAAAGGCGGCATCAAAATCAACCCAAAAAAATACTCTGAACAAGAACTGGAAAATATCACCCGCCGCTACACGGTGGAGTTGATCAAGAAAAATTTTATTGGCCCAAGCATTGATGTTCCGGCACCGGATTACGGTACCGGAGAACGCGAAATGGGCTGGATTGCAGACACTTATGCCACAATGAACCCCGGCCAGGGCGATGCTTTAGGCTGCGTGACCGGAAAACCGATTGCCTTGCATGGCATTGCCGGACGGCGGGAAGCAACCGGTCGTGGCGTAGCCATTGCCACGCGTGAGTGTGTGAGCGTTGCCGAGGACATGAAAAAATTAGGGTTGATGCCAGGCATTACCGGTAAGCGCGTGATTGTGCAGGGAATGGGCAACGTGGGTTTTTATTCGGCTAAATTTTTGGCTGAGTTTGGTGCATTGATTGTTGGTATCTGCGAATTTGAAGGTGCTATTTATAATGAAGACGGCCTGGACATAGATACTGTTTTTGAGCATAGAAAAGCAACCGGTTCTATTTTAGGTTACCCGCTGACCATGCAGGAATTTAAAAACTCTGGCGAAGGTTTGGAGCAGCCATGCGATATTCTGGTTCCGGCTGCGCTGGAAAATCAGATCACGGGCGATAATATTGGCCGAATTCAGGCAAAAATTATTGTTGAAGGTGCAAACGGGCCAACTTCCCCGGAAGCCGAAGCCATATTTACAGCACGCGGCGGCATTATTGTGCCGGATATGTATGCGAATGCTGGCGGCGTTACCGTTTCTTATTTTGAATGGCTGAAAAACCTGTCGCATGTGTCTTTCGGCCGTATCAACCGCCGTTTTGAAGAAACAGCCAGTTTAAATTTAGTCAACATGGTGGAAGGTTTAACGGGTGTGGCTTTAACGCCGATGCAACGTGCAACTATTGTAAAAGGCGCATCAGAATTGGAATTGGTAAACTCCGGTCTGGAAGATACCATGATCCGTTCTTACCATGAAATCCGCGAAACCTATATTTCTAACCCTAAAATCGATACATTGCGTACGGCAGCATTTGTGGTTGCAATTAATAAGATCGCGGTATCATACAAAAACCTGGGCGTTTGGCCATAAACTATTCCAAATTTTACCCGATAAAAGAAGCATCGCCAAAACCAGGGGACGCTTCTTTTATTTATAATGTTTCTAAATAAGATATACAAACGGTAAAAAAAATAATCCGGGGGATGTTTCGTATTTTCGTGGCGTTAATAAACCGGAAAATATTCTGATGAAAAAAAGTTCAATTTTAGGTATTATCGTGATTGCCGTTGCAATCTGCATCATCATTAGCACATATGCAGATACCAGTACGTATGGTTCTTTCAAAGAAGCAAAAACTACGCAAAGCGAATTGCATGTGGTTGGTCATCTCAACAAACAAAAACAACTGATTTACGATGCAAAAAAAGATGCCAATTATTTTTCTTTTTTTATGAAAGACAATAAAGGCGAAGAATGCAAAATCGTGTTTACCGGTACCAAGCCGCAGGATTTCGAACGTTCGGAACAAATTGTTTTGACCGGGCAAATGGTTGGAAACGAATTTCATGCCTCAAAAATCCTGATGAAATGCCCTTCAAAATATACACAGGACAAATTAGACGTTACTGAGGCAAAAGCATCCAAACAAGCTTCAATTTAATTAATGGAGACTCATTTTACAGGCGAGCACCTTTTTCCGGGCCAGCTTGGTCAAATCTTTGTGGTGCTGGCTTTTGGTTCTGCACTGTTTTCTGCCATTAGTTATTACTTTGCGACGGTTAACAAAAACCAGTTAGATTCTTCTTGGAAAACTTTTGCGCGTTACGGGTATTTTATCAACACACTTTCGGTTATTGGTATTGGTTCTTGCCTGTTTTATATCATTTATACGCACCTTTTCGAGTATCATTATGCCTGGGCGCATTCCTCCAAAACGTTGCCTGTTTACTATATCATTTCCAGTTACTGGGAAGGGCAGGAAGGTAGCTTTTGGCTTTGGGGATTTTGGCAGGCAGTTTTAGGAAATATTTTAATCTGGAAAGCGAAATCTTGGGAAAACTCAGTAATGACAGTTGTTGCTCTATCACAATCTTTCATTGCTTCCATGTTAATTGGAGTTGAGATTTTTGGAACCAGGGTTGGTAGTTCTCCGTTTATTCTTTTAAGACAAGCAATTGAGGCACCAATATTTAGTCGACCGGATTATCTAAATTATATTAAAGACGGCAATGGTTTAAACCCTACATTGCAAAATTACTGGATGGTGATTCACCCGCCAACGTTGTTTTTGGGTTTCGCTTCGATGGTTGTGCCGTTTGCTTATGCGATTGCCGGTTTATGGCAGCGCAGGTATAAAGAATGGGTTCAGCCCGCTATTTCCTACGCACTTTTTGCAGTGATGGTTTTAGGGACCGGTATTATCATGGGTTCTTTCTGGGCTTATGAATCGTTAAATTTTGGTGGGTTTTGGGCTTGGGACCCGGTGGAAAATGCTTCTTTTATCCCCTGGTTAACGCTGATTGGCGGCGTGCATGTTTTAATTGTTTTTAAAAATACTGGTCATTCTTATTTTACCGCTGCGTTCCTGGTCATTATCAGTTTCATACTTGTTTTATATGCTTCTTTTTTAACCCGGAGCGGCATTCTCGGCAACACTTCTGTACACGCTTTTACAGAGTTAGGTATGAACTTACAACTGCTGATTTTTTTGTTTGCCTTTATCGCTATTTCGGTTTGGATGCTGGTTTCCCGCTGGAAGGAACTGCCCATCACCAAAAAAGACGAAGAAACTTATTCCCGCGAATTCTGGATGTTTGTGGGTGCAATTTTTCTGGCTTTATCATGCCTGCAACTGGTTATCGTTACTTCCATCCCGGTTTGGAATGCCATTTTCGGTACTAAAACCGCCCCGCCAACAGAGCCTGTACGCTTGTATAATATTGTACAATCTGCTTTTGCAGTCGTAATTACACTGCTGATTGGTTTTGCACAGTTTTTAAAATACAAACGGTCTGATGCTACTACTTTCCTGATCCGCTCGGTGGTTTATTTGCTGTTCGCGGCATTGATAAGCGGGTTGATTATCTGGTCGTCGGGTTTGTATCATACGCAAACGGTTTATATGCTGGTGATATTCGGTTCAGTTTATGCCATCCTGGCCAATACCAAATACCTGGCTGATCTGTTTAAAGGGAAAACAAAATTAGTGGGTTCGGCGGTGGCGCATATCGGTTTTGCCCTGCTGCTGGTTGGTGCCGTTATTGCTTCCGGAACGAGTAAAGTCATTACCATAAACAATAGTGGTGTTGGTTTTGGTGAAGCGTTTGAAAAGGTTGGAAATTCGCGCGAAAACCTGCGTTTGGATTTTAATACGCCGGTAAAAGTGGGGCCATACACAGCAACTTATGTCGGTGATTCTTTAAACGGCCCGAACCATTACTTCAAAGTAAATTATAAACGGGTTGATGATAAATCAGGTAAAATAATTGAGAATTTTAATTTGCTGCCAAATGCGCAGGCCAACCGTAAAATGGGTTTGGTTTCTTCTCCTGATACCAAGCATTATGTGTTTAAAGACATGTATTCTTACGTAAGCATTGCCTGGCCGATGAAATTTCAAGACGATCAAACTGCTGAAAGCGAAGGACATGCGGAAAGCAACGATGATAAAGAATATGCCAAACCGGTTGCCCACGAAATGAAAATTGGCGATACCATCCGCTACCGCGCCGGTTTGATAATTTTGAAAGCTATTAAAAAAGATGCTAAAGTGCGCGATATACCGATGGCAAAAAACGATGTTTCTGTTGGTGCACAATTAGAGGTGCAAAGCAATGGCAAAGTATTTACCACCGAACCGATTTTTATGATTAAAGGCGGCAGCAAGTTTGATTTCAGCAAAAAAGTGGACAGTGCCGATCTGAAAGTACGTTTCTCCAACATTTTGCCGGACAAAGGCATGATGGAAATTACCACGTATGTAAAACCTGAAGGCGAAAAACCTTATATCGTGATCAAAGCGATCGAGTTTCCATCCATCAACTTTTTTTGGTCCGGTACGATCATCATGGTGATTGGTTTTGTACTTTCTATTTTCCGCAGAAATAAAGAGTTGAAAACAGTTTAACGCATACTTCTTTTACCATGAAAAAAATTACCGGTTTATTTTTTATGCTGATGATTGCCGTTTCAATGCAAACAGAAGCGCAAAGCAAAGAAGAGAAAAAGGTTGCTGCGGCGGTCAAAACCTTAACCAAAGCGATGATTGACGGCAACCGGTCTGCTTTAGAAAATATTGCTTCGGATGGATTAAGTTACGGCCATTCCAGCGGGAAAATCCAAAACAAAACAGAATTTGTAGAAGCGATTGTGAGCGGCCAATCTGATTTTGTGACGATCAACCTTACCGATCAAACCATCAATATAAAAGATCAAACAGCCATTGTCCGGCATAAATTTTCCGCAGAAACCAATGATGGCGGCAAGCCCGGGAATGTAAGTTTAGGCATTATGCTGGTTTGGGTGAAAGAAAAAGGTAACTGGAAGTTGCTGGCAAGACAGGCTTATAAACTGTAATGCTTCTTTTATCACCTAAAAAATGCGCATCACGATAATTGGTTCCGGCAATGTGGCCACTCATCTGGGCGCGGCTTTAAAAAACGCCGGGCACAAAATTGTGCAGGTCTGGAGCCGTAATTTGCAACATGCCGCTTTACTGGCTTATCATGTAAAAGCAGAACCGATTGATCGTTTAAGCGAAATTTCTGCGGAAACCGATCTGATTATAATTGCTGTAAAAGATGCTGCTGTAGAAGAGACTGCCTCTTTTATCCCCATAAAAACAGTATTGGTGGTGCATACATGCGGCGCGGTCGGGTTGAATATTTTGGAAAAGTATTTTGAAAATTGCGGTGTATTTTATCCGCTGCAAACGTTTTCTAAAACGCGCGGGATGGATTTTAAAACGGTGCCGCTTTGCATAGAAAGTACCGATAAAAACAGTATGCAGCTTTTGCTTGAACTGGGCAGGACGATCAGCAATAACGTACAAATCATCAATTCCGATCAGCGTAAAACTTTGCATTTGTCGGCGACTTTTGCGTGTAATTTCCCCAATTATTTGTTTGCGGTTGCGGCGGATTTGCTTCAGCAAAAACAAATGGATTTTGATTTGTTAAAGCCGCTGATTTTGGAAACCGCGCTGAAAAGCCAGGAGCATCAGCCTAAAAACGTACAAACCGGGCCGGCCATCCGCAGGGACGTGAACACAATGCAAACGCATTTGGGTTTGTTGCGGCAACAGCCCGATTTGCAGGAAATTTACCGGCTGCTTAGTCAGGGTATTATCAAAATGGGCGAAGGGGATTCTGCCTAAACTAAAATTACTACTTTTGCACGTCATGGAAATTTATAGCGTCAGGATCAACTTTGAAGAAGCAGGAATGCAAACCGTTGATTTGCCAATTGCCGAAGGGGAATCTGTACTGGATGTTTGCCTGGAAAACGGCATTGATCTGCAACATAATTGCGGCGGCGTTTGCGGCTGCAGCACCTGCCATGTTTACGTAAACAAAGGTATGGACAGCGTGCAGGAAATATCTGATAAAGAGGAAGATTTTATAGACCGGGCGGTAAACCCGCGCATTACTTCGCGTTTGGGCTGCCAATGTGTGATGATTGACGGAAATATTGAAGTAACGATCCCGGATCAGTCCCAATTTCTGGGTCATTGATCACTGAAAAATATTTTATGAACAACAAAGATTTTGCCCTCCCGATACACTGGAACGATTATGAAGACATTGCCATGGAACTTTACGAAAAGTTTGGTGATGCTTTTGATGAACCGAAAATTTACCGTTTGCGTTTCACCGATTTGCTGGAATGGGTGCTTTCGTTACCAAATTTTGTGGGCAAACGCGAGGAAAGCACCGAAGGCCATTTGGAGCAGATACAAACCGCCTGGGCTTATGAATGGCGTGATAATCAGTAGGTTATAGTTTCCGGTTTCTGTCAACAATCAACTGAAAACTAACTTCTTCCTCATGTTCCTCGAAAAATTAAAAAACGTAAAAGCTTTTATTTTTGATGTGGATGGCGTGCTCACCAACGGCGACATTACCGTAACCGCTGATGGCGACCAAATGCGGCATTTCAACGTAAAAGACGGTTACGCCATCAACCACGCCATCAAATGCGGCTTTTATATCTGTACCATTTCGGGTGGTCATTCGCGCGGCGTTTTATCGCGTTTAAATGGTTTGGGTGTGAAAGATGTTTTTATGGGGATCAGTCATAAACTCGAAGTTTTTGAACGTGTAGTGGCCGATATGAACCTCGATCCCGAAGAAATTTTATACATGGGCGATGATGTCCCGGATTTGGATATCATGCAAAAAGTTGGTTTGCCAACCTGCCCGGCCGATGCCTGTGAAGAAGTAAAAGCCGTTGCTGTATATACTTCCCCGGTTTTGGGCGGAAAAGGCTGCGTGCGTGATGTGATCGAAAAGGTGCTGAAAATCCAGGACAAATGGATGAAGGCAGATGCCACAAGTTTCTGAAAAATACCCGGTAAAAACAGCATCAGCAAGTTATTTCAGGCATATTTCCCTGTAGCAAAAAATCCCAACAAAATTTTACAGCGGTTTAAGTATTTCAAAAATTTGTCTCCCGTTTGTAGTTCATTTTCTTTTTTGTGTTGAAGTAATGTAAAAATACGGCAGATGTATTTGGCCAATACTGTTTTTACCCCTGTAAAAACAGTATGTTGATTATAGCCGAACTTATCCGGTACTTTTCGTATAAAGTATTTTTTTAAATGCTGTTTTTATCGGGTAAATTTTACTTTGATAAACGTAAAGCATATTGCAGAATCAATCCATAACTGATGAGACAAAAACCTGTTGATACCCAAAGATTTATTTACCTGTTTTTCCTGGCAACACTGCTTGCTTTTACTTCCTGCAAAAAAGATAAAAACCAACCTGCCCCAAGTTCGGCCAAGCCCGTTTCGGTGGGTTTAATCCAGTTCGGAAACAACAACAACAAACGGCTTTTTATCCCGATCACTAAAATCGGGACACAAAACGTAAACTATTTCGGTGTTTTTGATACCGGTTCTTCCGGGATGACGATGGATGCAAACGGCCTGCTGCCCGCCAGTATGATCAACAGTTCGGGCATTACCGTGACCGGAGATTCGGTTGTGATTAATGGCATCACCGTTACTTCGCAGCAGGCGGTGATCAGTTTTGGCGATAAATTAAACTCAACTAAAGAATACGGAAACCTGGCTTACGCCGCTATAACCGTTGGTGATGCAAACGGAAACTTAGTTTTAAAACGCGTACCGTTTTTTTTGTATTATAAAATTACAGATGGCAAAGGCAACCAGCTTCCGGCACACTCCAGCGATGTTTTTGGCGTTGGGCCGGGCACCAATTATGCCAGTAATACCATCGCCAGTCCGTTAAGTTATCCTATCCCGGAAGCCGGTTTAACCAAAGGTTTCCGGCTGGCATTGCTCAATAATTCGGGTTTTAGCACAACAGGAACATACGTGGCCGGTTTGCTAAAAGTAGGTTTAACCGCTGCCGACCTGACTTCAAATTCGTTTGTTTTGCATCCGTTAACTTACTATACATCAGGTGGTTACTCGCCGAACATTCCGGCTACGATTACCTATAATGGAATCAGTACTGCCGCTTTGGTTTTGTTTGATACCGGTACGCCATCGGTAACTTTGATCGAAGATCCGAAAGCGACAACCGGTGTGGGCAGTTTGCCGGCAAATTCTACCGTAAAAGTAGTTACCAATCAGGGGTTTACTTATCAATATAACACAACTGCGGCCAGTAATTTAACAGCAGTTCAAAACCCAAACAATACCGGCGATTACCGCACCATTTTCAGCATTGATTTTTTTATCAACAATGAGTTTTTGAGCGATTATACCAATCACAAAATCGGTTTAAAAAATAATTGAGCTTTGGGCCGATGCTGTTTTTAGCAGGTAAAATTTAGGGTGATAAAAGAAGCATCCGCATCAATTAAATAACCTGATTTTCTTTTATCAGCATAAATGGCCACTCTTTGTTGATTTTTGCTTTAATGAAATAAACCGCCGTGCCGATAGAAATGGTCAGTAATCCGCCCAAAACCATTTTTGTTCCGGTAGAGATCAAAATGCCGAACCAAAGCAAAACAGCCAGGTAAATGGGCAACGGAAAAAAAGGCATTTTGTAAGGAAAATCTGCAGGGTTTCGGGTTTTTCTCAGGATAAGCAAACCAATGGCCTGAGAGATAAACTGGATCAGGATCCGCATGGCCAGTACGGCACTGATCACGTCGCTCAGCTTAAAAAGCAAACTAAACACAAACGCAATCGCCCCTAAAACAATCAAAGAAACATAAGGGAAGTTGCCTTTGGGGTGCAGTTTGGCAAATACTTTAAAAAAAGCACCATCTGCAGCAGCGGCATAAGGCACACGGCTATAGCCCAAAGTTGCCGAAAAAACAGATGCAAAGGCCACCAGCAAAATCAGGCAGGTTACAATTTTTGCGGCTGTTGGGCCAGCCAGGTGCTGCATAAATTCGCTGATGACGAACTGACTGTTTTTGGCCTGTTGCCAGGGGATTACACTAACCACGCTAATATTCATCATCAGATATAAAACCGCAATGCCGACAATGGATAAAAACATGCTGCGCGGAATATTTCTGGACGGGTTGATGATTTCGCCGCCCAAATGGCAAACATTATAATAACCCAGATAGCTGTACACGCTTTTTACACTGGCAAAACCGATTGCTGCCACAAAAGCATAGTTAAAGCTCAAACCATCATTAACGTGTTGGACGGGATGCAAAAAGTTGCCATGCGCCAAACCGCCGCCGATAATCCATAAAATGGTGAGGATGACCGCCACCCAAAGCACTACGCTTATTTTGCCAATATCTTCGATTTTACGGTATAAAAGCAGTATGATACAAACCACTACGCCACCGCTCATCATTTTTGATTCGAGTGGCGTAAGCGGAAGTAAATAAGAAAAATAAGCCGCAAAACCAATGGCCGCGGAAGCGATAACCAGCGGTGCCTGGATCATGGTTTGCCACACAAACAGAAAACTCATTAATCTGCCCAAGCCATTTTTACCATAAGTTTCTTTCAGGAAATTGTAAGAACCGCCGGCCATCGGGAAAGCCGCGCCCAGCTCGCCCCAAACCATTGCATCAACCATAGATAAAACGGCACCCGCCAGCCAGGCGTACAGAAAGTAGGGGCCGTTCATCATCCCGATCACCATGGGCAAGGTAATAAACGGACCGATGCCTACCATATCCGTCATGTTGATGGCCGTAGCATGAATCAGCCCTAAACTTCTTACCTGATTTTGCGCCATTAATACTGTCTTAGTTTGAATTGATTTAGATGGATAACTGCTTCAACCCAAGCGAAGATAGATTTTTATGCGATAAAAAAGTATTGTATAGCATCGATTTAAACTAAAAAAACCAACTGTTATTAATGTCTTCCCGAAAAACCTGAATAGTGTAAATTAGAAAAGCGGGCAATTTTAATTGTAAAACAGTAAAAATTATCTTGAAGAAAAGTAAGTTTACACGGGCGCAAACCCTTTTAAAATCTGTCCTGAAATTACGGTTGTCTAAAAACGAATTATTGCTCTTCTAATCTGCAAAATCCGTAGATAGCGTCAACGATTTCCATGCTTCTAAATCTTTTTCTAAAGATTTTATTTTTTTGTGACCCATATCATACGCATCGCTGCCCAAAAATAAATGTAGCGGCGGATTTTGCTCTTCTACAATTTTCATAATGGCGGTCACCGCTTTTTGTGGGTCGCCCGGTTGATTGCCGCTAATCTGATTTTGATGCATATCTTCCGATTCGCGTACGGCTTCATATTCATCCATTTTGTTTTCGGGAAGGGATAAAGAACCTGCAAGAAAATCCGTACGGAAATAACCAGGCTCAATGAGCGTAACTTTTACCCCAAAAGGCGCAACCTCTGCCGCCAAAGATTCGGAAAAACCTTCTACCGCAAACTTGCTTGCACAATAAACGCCCCATCCCGGAAATGCTCCGGTGATACCTGCAACAGAAGAAAGGTTTAAAATATGACCCGATTTTTGTTTTCGCAATTGCGGCATCGCTGCGCGGATCACGTTGATGCTGCCAAAAACATTGACATCAAAATTGGTACGCGCTTCTTTGTCTGACAACTCTTCCAAAGTGCCGAGTTGCCCATAACCGGCGTTATTGACTACAATATCAAGGTTTCCAAAATGTACAATGGTTTTATCGATTGCATTGCTCACTTTTCTGCTGTCCGTTAAATCCAATTCGAGGGGAAGGAAATTTGAAGATTCTTTACCAATTTCTTTTACCAAAGCATCTTTAGTACGTGATGTTGCTGCAACCTTACAACCAGACTCAACCAATTTTTTAACGAGTAAAAGGCCGATACCTTTAGATGCGCCGGTTACAAACCATACTTTTTTATTGTCCATAATTTATATTTTTTATTATGGAACAAAGATAGGTTCCGGTTGACAGGATAGATAACGAAAAACAAATGCTTAATTACGAAAATCAATCATTTCTAAATTGTGTTGGGTTTAAGTTTGAATGTTTTTTAAAGAAGTTGTTAAAGTGTGTTACCTCTTTAAATCCCAAAGTATAGCCAATTTCAGATATATTCCATTGCGTATGTTTCAATAAAATCTTTGCTTCTTGTAACAGCCGTTCCGAAATAATTTCTGATGTAGATTTCTGCGTGGTTTTTTGCAAGGCTTTATTCAGATGGTTGACATGAACAGACAACTGATTTGCAAAATCTGAAGCTGATTTTAACTGTACTCTTTGCCTGCTGTCTTCAATAGGGAATTGCCGTTCCAGCAATTCTAAAAACAACAGCAATATTCTGTTGCTGCCATCAATCTGTTTGCTCGCTTCCCGTTCAGCCGGTTGCGCTTTTACGGCTTTATGTATAATTTCGAAAACCAGATTACGCAGCAAATCATACTTGTGAACGTATTCGGAACTGATTTCGATGAACATTCGCTGAAATATTTGTTTAAATTCATCAGCTTGTTCATCAGTTAATTCAAAAACAGGGTTGCCTATAGGTTGGAAAACGCTATAATCTGTGAGCGAACCAAAATTATGGAAGAAGGAAGGTGTGAAAACACAGAAAAAACCGCTCTGTTCTTCGCCTGCCGCTTCCCAGGTGTAGGGTATTTGCGGATTGGCAAAAAACAACGCCTGTTTTTTTATTTCGATAACCTTGTCTGCATAATAGACTTTATTCTTCCCGAAAATCAAACTGATTTTAAAAAAGTCTTTTCGGCTATACGGAGTAGGTTTTGGACGTGGCCCTACAAAATCATCAAGTTTGAAAACATTAAAATGTCCAATTTCTTTTTTTAGATTATCAGGAACTTTGTTCAGCTTTGCTTTGTAAAATTCCTCTATTGTTTCCGGCTTTTCCACAATGCAATATTACGAAATTCAAATGATTTTTTTGTTTCCTATCAATGAAGCCCGTCTGCTTGCTAAATCCGTTTTTACTTTCGGTGTGATAAAATGCATGTGTAAAATTTTATGATGCTTCTTTTATGTCCGTAAATTTTGCTTTTGCAATTATTGCCGATAGGATAAACTTATAAAATCAACCAAATTTCAGGTGGTAAAAGAAGCATATAAAAATTTGAGGCAAAACTTAAACAGGCTCTAAACTTAGCTAAAAATTATTGGTTGTAAGCAGCAGCAAATTCTTTTGCAAAATCGCTTAATTTCACTTCACCAAATTCCGGTGTGTGCTTATTATAGTCTTCAAAAATTTCTCCAGTTCTCTGCTTTGCCTGCATTTCTATAAAGCCCTCTGCAACCGCTTTGTTCATTCCTATAGATAGCATCCCCTGTAATAATTGCTCATCCGGAATACATAACCATTTCAACTCGGGTTTTCCAATGGCATCGCCTAAAATTTTGGCAACTTCGTTTGGTGACAATTCTTCACTTGCGATGTAGCGGATGCTTTTTCCATTAAAGGGCAGTTCCATTTCTTTGGCAATGGTAGCGGCAATATCTTTTGGCGAAACCCAGGGCTCTTTTTTATCGCCGCCATAATTTGAAATAATGGCACCCTGCATTTTAATGCTCTGCATAGAACGGTATAAATTGCTAAAAAACCCTACCGGGCGCATAATTTTCACACCTACATCTTCAGGCAAAGTTTGCATCACTTTTTCCGCTTCGTGGTGCATCTTCATTAAACCAAAACCTTTCTGTGCATGAGCACCAATGCTACTAAGATGCACAACTTTTTTCACGCCCGCTTTATTAATTGCCTGCACAAATTTTTCTGCAATGTGGATATAAGCAGCTACAATGTCAAAATCAGGATTAAACATTTCTGCTGTGGCAACGGCTTCCATACAAAAAACAACGTCTGCATTGCGAAAAGTTTTCGTAAGAAAATCCACATCTTCTATAGAACCGATTGCTGCTTTGGCACCCAGGTTTTCTATCTCTTTCTGCCTTTCTGCATTGTTGCTGATTACCGTTACGTCATGCTTTTTTTTCACTAAAATTTCTGTCAATGGTTTTCCTATGTTCCCTAAAGAACCTGTAAGTGCTATTTTCATTTTTTATTTTATTTAGTTAAAAGAGGCTCTGAATTCCTGTGGTGTTTGTTTTGTTTTGCTTTTGAACAGTTTATTAAAAGATTGGGGAAAGTCAAAGCCAACCGTATAGGCAATCTCACTTATAGATAAGTTGGAAGTTGAAAGTTGTTCTTTTGCTTTTTCAATAATTTTATCCTGAATAAACTGTTTCGTGCTTTTGCCAGTAAGGGTGGTTAACAGTCTGCTTAAATAGTTAGGCGAGATATTTAGATTTTCTGCTACGTTTTGCACGGTTAGCATACCTTTGCTTAACGGTTCTTTAGCATCGAAATAGGTTGCAAAAAGTTGTTCCAATTGTACCAATACCTGATGATTGGTTTTCTTTCTTGTTATAAATTGACGCTGAAAAAAACGCTCTGCATAATTTAGCAGTGACATAATTTGTGTGGCAATTATTTCCTGACTAAAATTATCAATGTTGCTTTCATATTCCTGTTCTATCATGCCAACTATGTTAGAAATTGTGGCTTCCTCTCTATCAGAAAGATGCAAGGCTTCATTAACCGAATAATCGAAAAAATCAAATTTTTTAATGGCAGTTGCCAAAGCCGTGTTCCATAAGAAATCGGGGTGGAAGAGTAGTGCCCAACCGGTTGGCTTTTCTTCTGTGTCATAATTATCACCAAAACTAAACACCTGTTTTGGGGCCATAAAAAATAATGTTCCTGTATTAAAATCGTAGTCTTGCTGCCCGTAATTGAATTTTAAACTGGTATTTTTCTTTAAGGCGATGCAATAAAAATCATAAACCAATTTTACGGATTTATCAAAAGGGATTCGATGCACCGTTTCCAAATTGATTACCGATACTAATGGATGTAACTGTCTTTGGTGCCCCATTATTTGATGGTATTCGCTAATGGTTTTAATGGTTACAAGGTTGGATTTAGGCATATTATTATTTAGTAGAAATGAATGCTAATTTTTTGCTTCCTTCCCATAATGCCTCGCCAATCTGAGCATTAAATGTTTCTTCAAGACCTACAATTTTTCTATTGTGTTGAAAAAACTTTCCGGATATGCCCTGAACGTCTTCGGATGTGGATAAATACGTGGTGACATCGCAAACTTCCTTTTCAGAAAACTTAAATAGCAACGCCAACAGTTTCAAATACCAGGGGGAATTTGCCGTAAGATTAGATTTGATTACGCCTGGGTTAAATGCGTTTGATGATACGGAAGTCCCTTCTAATCTTTTGGCCAATTCAAATGCAAAGAATAGTCTTGCATACATAGCGTTTTGTGTAGCCTTAAGCGGACTAAAATTTTTAACGCATTGTAAATCATCAAAATCCAACTTTGCATTTTTTAAAAAAGAAGGATTACCTGTTACCGTAAGAATTCTTGATGCACCACTTGCCTTAATAACATCCAAAAGCTCTGTAGTGAGCCAAAAATGAGACATATAATTAACGGCAAAAGTTCTTTCTATCCCTTCTGAAGTCATTTTCTCTTCGTTAAAAATGGCACCCATACAGTTGACTAAAACATGAAGATTTTCGTATTTACGTTTAAATTCGGTCGCAACGTTTTTTACGGAAGACTGTAAAGAGAGGTCGGCAATTAAATATTCTCCTCTGTTATTTCCGGTGCGGCGGGCAATTTCCTGCAGAACATTCTCTGCTGCTTTATGTTCCCGGCTAATAATGACTATTTTCGCGCCTTTTTGTGCCAAGCCAAGCGCAGCTGCTTTCCCTACGCCCGAAGTACCACCTGTTATAAGAAAAATTTTTTCTTCCTGATTATTCATCCAGTTTTTTATTTTAATACACAAAGGTCTGTTATAATACAAAGTTTTTCTTCTCCAAACCTATCTTTATCTACATCAAAACTGACTTTTAATCCATTATTGGAATGTTGCTGTTAAGAATGTGAAATTTTAAACTTCTGCAAATATTCACTCAAAAAACTGTCAAAACTTCGGGGTTCATTTCCTGTAATTTCTAACACATTATTGCTTACTTTTTCTGCTTCGCCGCGGGCATAGTGTGCGTAATCTTCTATCAGTCCATCTGCTTGCCAATCAGGGAAACCTGCGCTTCTTAAAGCAGAAACCATTTGCTTATCATCAACGTTTACATATTCCACTTTTTTAGAAAGTGCATCAGAAAATTTATCTGCAATTTCATAATGTGTTAGGGATTCCGGCCCCGTTAAATCGTAGGTTTTATTGTAATGCGTGTTTCCTTGCAAACATTCTACAGCAACGCTTGCGATATCGCGTATATCAATCAAACTTATTTTAGCATTTCCAACGGTGGCAAAGAATTTGCTTTGATAAATTATCGGGTCTTTGAAACCAAGTAAACCCTGCATAAATAAATTAGGACGTAAAAACGTATAATTGATTTTTGCGTCTTTGATGGCGTTTTCTACCACTGCGTGATACCGCAGAAACCGTACAGGCGAATTTTCGTCTGCATGCAATTGCGATAATTTTACCAAATGTTCCAGTCCCGCCTTTTTTGCTGCTGCTACAAAATTGAGTTGCAGTTGTTCTGTCTTTTCGGAAGAACTTGTCAATAAAAAAGCTTGCCTTATGCCTTTTAACGCATTCTTTAAACTTTCAGGATCGTTAAAATCTGCTATTATAATTTCTGCACCTTCAAGTTCTGCAATTGGTTTTGCATCTTTGGCAGAGCGGGACATTGCCTTAAATGGTATTTTTAGTTTTGATAATTGTCTGCAAATTTCTGAACCGATTGTGCCGGTTGCGCCTGTTATTAAAATTTCTGTGTTCATTATTTTGATTTTTTATGAGCATCAAAAAATCTTGATGGATAATTTTAGTTATTAAAGAGCCTGTTTAAAATTCTGTCTAATAGTTATGCAATGCTTCTTTTACCCTATAAAATTTATGTTTGGGTTTTTATACCGATAAAAGAAGCATAGCGTCTTTCTTGTTTTTTATGTGGTAAAAGAAGCATATAAAATATATCTATCGTAAAAGCAGGCTCAGTAGAAATAAAGTTTCGATGGCAACTACAGGATGCTTCTTAAATCTTCTTTTGTCAACCAATATTTGCTTATTACGCTCACTCGTAATTTATTTATTTTCAACAATTTTCTTCAATTTCTGATTCATTGCATGGAACCCATTTTTTGTATTGACTTCCAACTGTTTTTTAAATAAGGGCACTAAAACCCCAGTAAATTTTTCTCCTTGTTTGAAGGTGGTTGTGCCATTTTTATTGTCGGCCAATTGCAGTTTATGATGTCCGTCAAAAATACCGCTAAACAATAATTGCCCAAGCCAACTGATTTCTTTATTGGGTACAAAAGTTAAAACCTTGGGTTTAAAAGTATTTACGCTTGCTCCGGGAGGCTCAATGCGAACGGTAATTTTATTTCCCACGTTTACGTCGCCGGTAAGCAAAGTAATAAATGGATTCCATTTTGGATAGTTGCTGAAATTTGTAAGCGTTTGCCAAACTTCTTCGGGATTTGCATTGATAAGGATTTCTGTGTTGATTTCTACGGACATGATCTGAGGTTTTTATTTTTGTCGTAAAGGTCAACGGTTTCAAATTGTCTTTTCTTGACAAATATCAAGAAGTTGGCACGGTTGCTTTTTTTCTTATTCTACTTAAAGTTTCCGGCGTCATCCCGAGCATCGAAGCCAGAAATTGTAAAGGAACCTGATTAAATAATTCCTTATTTTGCGAGAAATAGAGGTTGTAACGTTCTTCGGCCGACATAGATAAATGCATGAAAATCCGATTTTCTACCGAAGTAAAGCAATTAACGAGAAAGTTTTTTTCCAGCACTGGCCATTCCGGTAAAATTTCTGAAATTTTTAAATAGTCGCTTTTAGAAATGATAAATAAATCGCTGTCTGTTAGTGCCTGAATATACCAGCGCGAACGATTGTTAAAAAAGAAACTTGCGAAATCAGTCCCTAAATAGCCTTTGGTAGCAATCCATTGAGTAATATCTTTACCATCTGCCAATGCATACACTCTTAAAAGTCCGCTTTTAATGAAGCACATCTGCCTGCAAACCTTGTTGATTTCGGAAAAGAAATCCCCTTTTTTCAAGGTTTTCAATTCAAACAAATCACCTATTTTGGTAAGTTCTTCTTCACTAATATTTCCAAATGCAGTTTTTATATAGTGTTCTAAATCTGTCATTTCGTAATCATAAAAACTTCGGAACAGTTGGATTCAGAACCTGTTTAAATTTTATTAAATTTATTTCCTATGCTTCTTTTATCACCTAAAAAACAGAAAATTTTTAAACTTTTTTAGGGGTGTATATTACGAAAACAAAATTTACAGGCATAAAAGAAGCACTATAATTTCCGCTGATATAAATTTAAACAGGCTCTTAATTTAAAAAAACCTACCCTTTATTTTCTTTGATCAGTATTGCCATTTTTGCATTAAAAGAAAAAAGCCCATCATCAATAAAGCTAAAAAAATCTTTATCTGCCTTTTCTACCGCTACAATTGCTTTTTGTAAAATAGTAGAACCATCTTTTGTAAGTTCAATAGTTTTTGCTCTGGTATCGGTTTTATGCGGCTGTCTTGATACTATTTTTTTCGCTTCTAAAGTCCTTAAAACCTTGGAAACCATCATCCTGTCAAAATTGGTTTGCGTAGCAATATCAATCTGGGTCACGTTTTCAGATTGTTTTGCAAGCCAGCCAACTGCCGCCATTAAAGCAAATTGAGTAGAAGTTAAATCCAGCGGATCCAATACTTTTTTTTGCTTGCGCTGCCAAAGCAGGGTTAATTGTGCCAGCAAATATCCCGGACTGTCATCAGGATTTTCAAAGTTAAAAACCAAATCAGTTTTTATCATTTTGCAGCATTTTTGCAGAAATCAAATCGAAATCTTCTTTAGGGATTTCCAGCATTCCAAAACGAAAAGGTGCCCCCCATTTTTCTTTGTTTTTGATGAAATGCAAATGCTTTATTAAAGGAAGTATTGAAACATCTTCGCCCTCAAAAAACTCGGCCTTTCTTCTAAAAGGTGCAAAATCTTCTGATATTTTTACCTGAAAAATTTCATCATCCTGTATTTTGCCGATGGCCGTAAATTCCTGACACTTATCCGGCTTGCCTAAAGTTTGTTTCCCTGAATAATACAGGACTAAATCACCTTTTTGCATTCTTTTCAACGGCGCTGTTTTGCCGTGCGAAGCCTGTACAACCCCTTGCGAAACCCCATCTTTTACATGGTCTTTGGAGGCGGTAATAATCCAGTATTTTGTTTCCCGGTTTTCCATTTATTTGCTTGAGTGATGTATCCAAATTTCGTTGTAGGCCACAGGTTTTAAATGCTATGGCAAAAAGAGGCTGCTTTCACAAGCTTTATTCCCAAAATAGCTTTGTTATTTACCTTCTAAAAAAGTAATGGTATAACCATTTGGGTCTTTTACCATGATGGTTTTTCCAAAAGGTGTATTTGTAACTTCGCCCACAACAGAAACGTTTTTTTTCGCAAATTCTGTTTTTAAATCTTCAATTGTTCCATCAATGGTAAACCAGATGGAAACACCCAGCCCCAAATTTTTATCTTCAATATTTCCGATTGGATTCCTGATGGCAAAACTTGCGTCGCCTTTTTTGTATGCAAAAACAACAGCAGCCGGATTTCCGGTTTCCATAATTTCAAAGCCCAGTTTTTCGGTGTAAAACTTTTTGGATGCTTCCAGATCCAAGACTTGAAGTGAAACAAATTCTAATCTTCTCATGATAAATATTTATTGTTGTCGCAAATATAGTAGATACGACAACAATAAACAAAATCTTTACCAAAAGATTTTATTTATTGTTTACGGGGCAAAACTAAATCTATTTAAAATTTCATCAAGTTTGAGGTAAAATCTATGAGCCTGTTTAAAATTTATATCGAAAAAATATGATGCTTCTTTTACCGTATAAAATTTAGTGTTTGCATCAGTTTTAAAATAAAAAACTTACCATTTTTTAGGTGATAAAAGAAGTATCTAAAACATTTTGAACAAATCTTAAACAGGCTCTATGTTGATAAATTCCGACTTGTAAATTTACGCTATGACGAAATTGTATTTCAGATGTCTCTGATCGTTTGCCTTGAAGCTCTTCCTGCCGTCCGTACTTGTGGCTGCCGTATTGTTGTTGCCATCCACCAATAGTCCCTCTGGAAAACTATAGCAATTGAAAAAGATTTTGAAGGCGCCTGTTATCTGGTCATGAAAAAAGGGATGATTTTTCAATCATCCCTTTTAGTGGACCCGGAGAGATTCGAACTCTCGTCCAAACATGGTATAAGGTAAGCCTTCTACATGCTTAGCTGCTGTTTAATTGTCGGGAAAGGGAAGGTCAGCCGCGAACCTGTACCGTTTTCCGTAGGTGCTTTATCTCGTTTGCTGATCACACCGGCAGCAAACCAGTTTCTTATTTCGACGTTCCTGGTGATGGCCCTAAGAAACAGCAAACCATCGGAACGAAAGCTATGCTAACTCTAAGTTAGGCAGCTAAGGCGTAGTTATTTTCGCCATTTGAAAGTTTGAGCGTTCAGATTAAAGCGCTAATTCACCCAACGCGCTGCATGCTTACTTACTTATCTCCATCCTGTCAATTCCGGTCGGGCCCATATTTAAGGTAGAAAGGTTAAAGACAAAAGGTTTTAAGTGGGTACAAAAATACTGTTTTTAATGGGATAAAAAAATTTTCAGTTGCAGGTTTCCCGTTGTCTGTTCATGGCGCATTTAACTTGCCACCGATAACTGTCAACTCACAACTGCCAACTTACAACTTCCTGCCCGGATACGCTTTCAATCCTTCCTCCAAACAAATCATCGCTTTTGCCAAATCATCAGCATTTAAAACATACGCCAAACGCACTTCATTTTGCCCGGCACCCGGAGTACTGTAGAAACCGGTTGCCGATGCCATCATCACCGTTTGGTTTTCGTAACTGAAACTTTCCAGCATCCACTGGCAAAACTTGTCGGCGTTATCAATCGGAAACCTGGCAACCACATAAAATGCACCGCCCGGGTTTGGACAAAATACACCTTCAATTTTATTCAGCGATGCTACCAGAATATCCCGCCGTTTGGTGTACTCGTTTTTTACGTTGATAAAATAACTGTCCGGCGTATCTACCGCAGCGGTTCCAGCCAGTTGCTCCACCATCCCGGGGCTTAACCTCGCCTGCGCAAACTTTAAACCGGCCGCAATCACGTTTTTATTTTTGGTGATGATGCAGCCCAAACGCGCACCGCAAGCACTATATCTTTTAGAAACGGTATCCAAAACAATCACGTTTTCTTCCAGACCGTCCAAGTGCATCGGCGAAATAAACTTGCGTCCGTCATAACAAAATTCGCGGTAAGCCTCATCCGAAAACAAGTACAAATCATACTTTAAAGCCAACAATTTTAGCGCTTCCATTTCCTCACACGAGTAAAGATAACCGGTCGGGTTGTTAGGGTTGCAAATTATAATGGCTTTGGTTTTCTCCGTAATCAATTGCTCAAAATCAGCAATCGGCGGCAGCGCAAAACCGTTTTCAATATAAGATAAAATGGGTTTTACCGTAACGCCGCACTGATGCGCAAAACCGTTATAATTGGCGTAAAAAGGTTCGGGGATAATAATTTCATCACCGGCATCCAAACAAGCCATCATCGAAATCGTGATCGCTTCTGAACCACCGGTTGTAACCAGAATGTCCTCAGCATCAATGTCATAACCTAACTTATTGTAATATTCGGTCAGTTTGGTGCGATAAGAAAGCGTGCCTTCGGATGGCGTATAAGCCCAAACTTTAAAATCGATGTTTTTAACGGCATTAAGCATGATTTCCGGGGTTTCAATATCCGGTTGACCGATGTTTAAGTGATAAACTTTTTTCCCGCTCAGCTTTGCCTGATCTGCAAAAGGCGTTAATTTACGGATGGGTGATGCCGGCATGTGCTGGCCTTTTTCGGATATTTTTGGCATGATGCAAAAGTAGAAAAATTTGCCTGTTGCCGGTTTTGAGTTGTGGGTTTTAGAGACGAAAATCTGATGCTTCTTTTATCGGTATAAAATCAACACACAACAATCTAACCAAATTTTAGTCGATAAAAACAGCATGTCAGCCATAAATCAACTATTGCTTAAAGCAAAAAACTCCGGCCCGAATAAACGAACCGAAGTTTTATGTGCTAAAAATAGTATCTATTATTAGCGCGTTGGCGTGGCCGCTTTGGTTACTTCACCCACAATCACCAGATATTTTGTTGGCGTTTTGGCGTTGGAAGTTACCACAATTGTTTTGTTGAACGGAGCTTCAACCGCTGCATTGTAAGTAATTTTGATATTACCTTTTTCGCCTTTTTTAACCGGCGTTTTGGTATAATCGGCAATGGTGCAGCCGCAAGTCGGTTTTACTTCGGTCAAAATCAGCGGTTCTTCGCCAATATTGGTATATACAAAATCCGTTGTAACCGGTTTCCCTTGCGGCACTTTACCGAAATCGTGCTTTTCTTCAACAAATTTAAATTCGGCTTTGTTATCGGTTTGTGCCGATGCGCTGATGGCAAATCCCATAACCATGGCGCAAATCATCATTAGTTTTTTCATCGTTTTCTTTTAATCAGACGGTTAAAACAAATATAAGTCAATTTTAATAAATAAAATTATTGATACGTTAAAATCCTTTCCCGGTTAGGTTTTTCTAAAAAAAACTTTGGCATTAAACACTATTTTTGCTGATACAAAAACCACCAATGCAGGAAATAGCCTTTACATTGACCGAGCCGGAACAAGCTGAATTAAGTTTTGCAGATTTTAAAAAATTGGTGCTGCGCGATTACCGCATTGCCGTAGAGAGCAGGCAGACCAGTATTTTAGGCCGGAAAGAAGCACTGACCGGACGGGCAAAATTTGGCATTTTTGGCGACGGAAAGGAAGTTGCGCAGCTTGCCATGGCAAAAGCTTTTAAAAAAGGCGATTGGAGGGCGGGTTATTACCGCGACCAGACTTTTGCTTTTGCCACCGGGATTTCCAATGTAACCGAGTTTTTTGCACAATTATACGCTCATCCGGATATTGAACATGAACCTTCATCCGGTGGCAGGCAAATGAACAGTCATTTTGCCACGCGTTCCATCAACGAAGACGGCAGTTGGAAAAACCAGGTGGAAATGAAAAATTCTTCGCCTGATATTTCTACCACAGGCGGACAAATGGCGCGGCTGATTGGTTTGGCCTGGGCTTCTAAGTTTTATCGGGAAAATAAAGAACTGGCTGCGATGGATAAATTTTCCATCAATGGTAACGAAGTTGCTTTTGGCACAATCGGCAACGGTTCTACCTCCGAAGGTATCTTTTTTGAAGTGATCAATGCGGCCGGTGTGTTGCAGGTGCCAATGGCGGTTTCTGTTTGGGATGATGGTTATGCCATTTCTGTTCCGTCTAAATATCAAACCACAAAAGAGGATATTTCTGAAGTTTTAAAAGGTTTCCAGCGGGATGAAAAGGCCGAAGGTTTTGAGATTTTTAAAGTGCCCGGCTGGGATTATCCCGGTTTGTGCGAAACGTACGAAAAAGCAGCAGAATTTTGCCGGACAGAGCATATTCCGGTTTTGATCCACGTAACCGAACTGACGCAGCCATTGGGTCATTCTACTTCCGGTTCGCACGAAAGATATAAAAGCAAAGACCGGCTGAAATGGGAAAACGAGCACGATTGCCTGCTTAAAATGCGTTCCTGGATGATCGATTCTGACCTAGCCAATGCCGAAGAACTGGATGAACTGGAAGCGCAGGCCAAACTATATGTACGCGATTGCCAGCGAAAAGCGTTGGATAACTTGCGGGAAGAAATCCAGGTAGAAAAGGAGCAAACTGTTAAACTGATCCGGGATTTGGTTTCAGTTTCTGAGCAGCAAAAAGCTTTGGAAACACTAATGAAATTGGTGGAAAATGTGGTTGATTTAGGCCGGAAAGATTTGGTTTCCATCGTGCGCAGATCGCTTTGGCTAACGGCCGGAACATCGTCTCCTGAGCGTGATATGCTGTTGCGGTTATATCAGCAGGAAAATGAAAAAAATGCTGTTCGATATCATTCGCGTCAGTTTAGCAATACGCCGCATTCGCCTTTAAACATAGCTGCTTTGCTTCCGGTTTATGCTGAAAATGCTAAACCGATAGATGGCCGCGAAATACTAAATGCCTGTTTTACGGCCAATTTTACCCGCGATCCACGCATCATCGCTTTTGGCGAAGATGTAGGTGCCATTGGCGATGTAAACCAGGGTTTTGCAGGTTTGCAGGAAAAGTTTGGCAGTTTCCGCATTACCGATACCGGCATCCGCGAAAGTACAATAATTGGCCAGGCGATTGGGTTATCATTGCGCGGTTTACGCCCGATTGCGGAAATCCAGTACGTAGATTATCTGCCATACGCAATGAATGTGCTGATGGACGACCTGACCACGATGAGTTACCGCACTTTTGGCGGACAAATTGCGCCTGTTATTGTTCGTACACGCGGCCATCGGCTGGAAGGCATCTGGCATTCTGGCTCGCCGATGGGAACAATTGTAAACGCGCTTCGCGGTATGCACATTTGTGTGCCCAGAAACATGACGCAGGCCGCCGGCATGTACAATACTTTGCTTCGCGGAGATGAACCGGCTTTGGTGATCGAATGCCTGAACGGTTATCGCCTGAAAGAAAAATTACCGGCAAACGTAGGCGATTTTACCGTTCCTTTAGGGAAAGCCGAAATTTTGAAGCAAGGAAAAGATATTACCATTGTTTCCTACGGTTCTACGTTACGGTTGGTGCAGGAAGCCGCCATTGAACTGGAAAAAATGGGGATTTCCGCAGAAATTGTGGATCCGCAAACACTCTATCCTTTTGATTTGGATCAGCTTTGCGCTTCCTCCGTAAAAAAAACCAATAAATTGCTGGTGGTGGATGAAGATGTGCCCGGTGCCGCCTCAGCCTATATTTTGCAGCAGATTGTAGAAAAGCAAAATGCTTATTATTATCTGGATAGTCAGCCGCGCACGTTAACCGCAAAAGATCATCGTCCGCCTTACGGTTCTGATGGCGATTATTTCAGCAAACCATCTATTGACGATATGATCGAAATTGTTTATGAAATGATGGGCGAAAGCAAGCCAGATCAGTTTCCAAAGATTTATTGATGCTGTTTTTATCAGTATAAATTCTTACTGCAATTATTGATCTGGAATACAATTATCTGCTTAATCCAAACCATGCTTCTTTTATCGGTATAAAAATAGTCAAGGTTGAGCGGTTTAGGTTTGATGTGCGGTTGAAAGGGAATTTGTAGTTTGAAGAATCTTATTTGAATCGTACTGTAATACTTTTAAAAGTTTTTGAAAAAAAGGAACCATCAGTTTCAATCCAATAATTATTAGTTTCCATTGAATCTAGATTGCCTGTTTTTAGTAGATCTTTAACATTGTCATATTCTGTAGAAGAAACAATAGAATATTCACCGACCTTTCGAGTATGAACATTATAAAATATCATCAAATTTTGATCATTTTTATGATATTGAATTACATAATATTCTTTTTTAAGATCTGTAGGTCCATAAGGACTTACTGACGGTTTACCTAAAACTTTCCTTACTTCATCAATATTCTTTCCAATTAAAGTAGGAACATCAAATGTAACTTGAGGTGGTTTTTGCTCTCTACAACTTGTGCAAATTAAAAGCAGGAGATAGAAGAAATGCTTAACTGGTTTTAAGCTGTTAAATTCAATATTCATCATATTTCTTTTTGTTGGATTTGTAATTCCATTCTTTATACGGAGAATCTTAAATATTGAATTTACAATTGAATAAAAAATTAGATGCTTCTTTTAGCACACTAATTTTTACTCGATAAAAGAAGTATCAACGTTTAACATAAAAGCATAAAAAACGCTTTAAAGCTGATAATGTGGTACGTCTTAAATAGAAATTCATTTGCGTATTCCCACGAAATGGACACAGCTTTAAAGCGTATAACAAAGATTGTAATTTGTAAAATGTAAACCAAATGCTTCTTTTAGCACCCTGATTTTTATCCGATAAAAGAAGCATTAACCTTACAACTTCGCACCCAAATTCCGCAACCACAAATCAGCCAAAACCAATGCAGCCATTGCTTCTACAATTGGCACGGCGCGTGGAACTACGCAAGGATCATGGCGGCCTTTTCCTTTAATTTCTGCGGAATTACCTTCAGTATCAATAGTTTCCTGGTTTTGCATAATGGTGGCAACCGGTTTAAAAGCAACTTTAAAAGTAATGGGCATTCCGTTGCTGATGCCGCCCTGGATTCCGCCCGAATGATTGGTTAAAGTCTGTATATTTCCTGCTTCATCTTTTCGGAAAATATCGTTGTGTTCCGAACCCAGCATTTCGCTTCCGGCAAAGCCAGAACCATATTCAAAACCATGAACAGCGTTGATGGAAAGCATGGCTTTGCCCAGATCAGCATGCAATTTATCAAAAACCGGTTCGCCCAAACCAACGGGACAATTTAAAATGGTACAACTGATTTTGCCGCCAACGGTATCACCTTTTTTGCGGATATCATCAATATAATCGATCATTTTTGCTGCTGTTTCCGGGTCGGCGCAGCGAACAATATTTTCTTCGCGGATACGGATAAAATCCTTCGGATCATCAATCTTGATTTCCGGTGCATTCATTTTACCAACACTGGTTACGGAAGCTATAATTTCAATTCCCTGCGCCTGAAGCAACAGTTTGGCAACCGCGCCTGCCGCAACTCTGGCAGCAGTTTCCCGCGCAGATGATCTTCCGCCGCCACGATGATCGCGGATGCCGTACTTCGTTTGATAGGTAAAATCTGCGTGCGATGGGCGAAAAGTATTTTCGTTGTGCGAATAGTCTTTAGACCGCTGATCTTCGTTCGGAATGAGCATGGCAATTGGCGTTCCGGTCGATTTTCCTTCAAAAACTCCGGACAGAATTTGTACCGTATCGCTTTCTTTTCGTTGCGTGGTAATCTTGGATTGTCCGGGTTTGCGCTTGTCTAATTCCGACTGGATAAACTCCAGATCAATCTCCAAACCAGCCGGACAACCATCAATAATAACGCCGATGGCCACGCCATGAGATTCGCCAAAAGTGGTGATGCGGAACGCTTGTCCGAAGGTATTGCCTGCCATTTGAGGTTTGGGGTTTGGAGGTGAGAGGTTAAAGGTATGGGGTTTGAGGTAAAAGTACGAAAAACGATAGATTTGAGTAGGGGGCTAATTGGTGATGCCTCTAACCTCATACCTCACTCCAAATCCTGCTTTTTGAAGATCATCCCAAAAACCAGGATACGATTTTTCAACCACTTTAAAATCTTCAATTTCCAACTCCGGAACGATCAAAGCCAGCGGTGCAAAAGCCATAGCCATGCGGTGGTCTTCGTAAGTTTGGATGAAAACTTTTTCGGGAATGCTTCTTTTAGCACAGTTTAATTTGTAAACCTGGCCTTTTTCAATCAGTTCCACACCAATTTTTGCCAGTTCATTTTGCAGCGCTTTTATGCGGTCTGTTTCTTTGATCTTTAACGTTTCTAAACCGGTAAAAGAAGCATCATGACCTAAAGCCGCACAAACTACAATCACGGTTTGCGCCAGATCGGGGCAGGTTTTAAAATCAAAGATCTTGCGGACAACGGCTTTTGGTTCTTTTTTCAGCCAAACCCCGCCATCTTTAAACTGCGAAGTGATGCCGAAATTGGCCATAATTTCCGTAATCGTGCTGTCGCCCTGCAAGCTATACAAGGTTAATCCTGGCAGAAAAATCTCCGCTTCATCGCACAAAGCCGCAATAGCATACCAGTAAGAAGCTGCGCTCCAATCGGGTTCTACATAAATAGTTGCCGGTTGAAAAGGTTGGTTTTGGATCGAAATAACATTGCCATTCCAGTGATGTTGGATGCCGCATTGTTGCAACATCGACAGCGTCATCTCTACATAAGGCCGCGATGTCAATTCACCTTCTATATGCAAATTTAAACCCAGCGGCAATTGTGAAGCGATCAACAATAAAGCAGTAATATATTGGCTGCTGATATCGCCTTTGATGCTAATTTCGGCGGTTTTTTGATCAAATCCTCCGGTAATTTTGATCGGTGGAAAACCTTCTTTTTCCTCGTAAACAATCTCAGCACCCAAACTTCGCAAAGCATCCACCAAGATACCAATTGGCCGTTGCTTCATCCGTTCGCTTCCCGTCAAAATTACCTGATGCTGTTTTTGCAGGCTAAAAAATGCCGTTAAAAAACGCATGGCCGTGCCCGCGGGGCCAATGTTGATTTCGGGTGCGGGGTGCGGGGGTTGAAGTGCGGGGACTTGGCCTGGTACCTCATACCTCGTACCTAATACCTCCTTCAACGTAACCGTATCTGCTGCTTCCGATAGGTTTTCGACCCTGACTTTTCCTTCACTTAAAGCCGAAATAATCAGCGCGCGGTTGCATTCGCTTTTAGAACCGGTCAGTTTGATGGTTGCATTTACAGCTTTTTCTGGCTTGGTCAGGATTAAATTTCCGGCTTTCATTAATCTGCTGCAACGGTTGTGTGGTTCATGATTTCCGTTTGCTTGCGGATAGATTCATGATGCATCAATTCCAGCAATTTTTCTGTAAAATCCGTGCTTAAATTTAATGCTTTGGCGTAAGATGTGCGTTTGTGCAGGATTTCGTCCCAGCGGTTTACCTGCAAAATGGTAACGTTGTTATCGCGTTTATAATTACCTATTTTTTCAACCACAGCCATTCTTTCGGCCATTTTAGAAATGATCTGGTCGTCAATTTTATCAATCTGTGCGCGCAATTCGGCCATTTTATCTTTTACGGCCTCATTTTTCACTTCCGGTTTTCTTTGGGTAAGATGATCCATCAGTTCACTCAAAGCTGCTGGTGTCAACTGCTGTTTGGCGTCCGTCCAGGCAACGGAAGGGTCTAAGTGCGATTCGATCATCAATCCCTGCATGTCCATGTCCAACGCTTTCTGAGAGATGTACGGGATCAGTTCGCGGTTGCCGCAAATATGGCTCGGATCATTGATGATCGGCAATTCTGGTGCTAAAGTTTTTAAGCTGATGGCCAAATCCCAATGCGGTTCATTACGGAAAGCCGTTTTTTCAAAAGAAGAAAACCCGCGATGGATAGCCGCCAGTTTGGTGATTCCAGCAGCATTTATCCGTTCCAAAGCACCAATCCAAAGCGAAAGGTCAGGATTTACCGGATTTTTTACCATCACCGGCACATCAACGCCTTTTAAAGCATCGGCAATTTCCTGTACGGTAAACGGGTTTACAGTTGAGCGCGCCCCAACCCATAAAATATCAACTCCGGCATTCAACGCTTCTTCCACGTGTTTAGCGTTGGCCACCTCGATAGCGGTTGGCAAACCGGTTTCGTCTTTTGCGCGCTGCAACCATTTTAAACCAATGCTGCCGATCCCTTCAAACTCGCCCGGCCGTGTGCGTGGTTTCCATATTCCGGCGCGTAAAGCAGTAACTTTACCAGTTTTAGCCAGCAAATGTGCAGTGGCAACTAACTGCTCTTCTGTTTCTGCGGAGCAAGGGCCGGCAATTAACAAAGGTTCGTTTTTTGGGGTGATCCAGGAGCTAAGCGGTTGTATTTTTAAGTCGAGTTTCATAATGGAGGTTTTTGAGGATGAATGATGAAATTTATAGGGTAAAAGAAGTATTTAAATTTTGTCGTTTTTGCGGTATTCGCCTAAAATATTAAAATTGTGCGTATGCTTTAAAACCTGTTTGATAGCGGCATCGTATTGTTTGGGTTCGCGCCATTCCACATCCGCATAAAACATATATTCGCTGCGTTTGCCTAAAACCGGCATAGATTGTATTTTGCTGAGGTTAACTTCATGTTCTGCAAAAATATTAAGCACTTTGGCCAGCGAGCCAACCTCATTCCCGGCCTGAAAACCGAGGGAAGCTTTATTCGGTTCGGCCACTAAACCGTTTTGTTTATCGGCCAGGATCAAAAAACGCGTATAGTTTTTTTTGTTGGATTCGATCCGTTTTTCCAAAAAATCCAGTTCATATAATTTAGCAGCCATGGCGTTTGCAATAGCCACGGTATCAGTTAGTTGCTCATCATGAACACGTTTGGCACAAGCGGCCGTATCATTGCTTTCGATGATTTTGATCTGCGGATATTCTTCCATAAAATCCACGCATTGGCGCAAGGCTATCGGGTGGGAAATGGCATATTTTACATCTTCCAGCTTTACACCCGGATAAGCCAGCAAGTGCAATTGTATCCGCAAAGAAACTTCGCCAACTACCGGAAAATTGTAGTTCATCATCAGCGAATAGTTCGGCAGTAAACTGCCGGCAATGCTGTTTTCAATTGCCATTACTACATAATCGGCTTCTTTGCGGCTTAATGCTTCAAACGTTTGTTTAAAAGAAGTGCATTCTACCAATTCGATATCTTCGCCGAAAAACTTAACCGCCGCTTCCTGATGAAATGATGCTTTGATGCCTTGTATGGCTACACGTGGTTTGTTCATGCTGTTTTTATAATGCAAAAAGTCCCGGCTTGTGAGCCGGGACTTTTTGATATTTTGTTTCTTTATAAAGATTTACATATCAAACCCGGCCTTTACCACTAAAGTAAAAGTAAAAAAAGCCGAAAAAGAATGTGTTGTTAAAAGTCATTGTTGTATTGCGTTTTCAAATGTACACGGAAAAAGGGGATTGTCAAGAGGAAAGTTAGATTATTTTTCTGTCAAAATATTTAGTAGCATTTTAAATTGAAGCTGTAAAGGTTGGACACTGGTTTGAATAATATCCCAAATGGTAAAAAGATCGACACCGAAATATTCGTGTACCAAATGTTTCTTAATCCAACTAATTGCTTCCAGGGAATATCCGGAGAATTAGTTTTTGTAGATTGCGATATGTGATTTGAGGCTTCACCAACTATTTCTAATAATTTTATGGCAGCTAATTGAAAAGCAATTTCTGATTTAAAATCTTCAAATGATTTATTTTCAGATAGTTCAATCAATTGTTCAATTGCATCCAAAACATGGTTTACCCTGATTTTATCTTTATGATAAACGCTCATAAACCAATTGTTTATCTTTTTCTATAAAAGGTTTGATGTAAGGAGAAGCACTGTTGGTGGTTACCAAATCCACATCCAAATTCAGCAGTTCTTTCAATTGCTCAAACCAACCGTAAAAAGCCAAACCCGTGTTTTGCTGATAATCCAATTCCAGGTACAAGTCTAAATCGCTATTTGTTCGTGCTTCTCCACGGGCGAAAGAACCAAATACATAAACTTTTTTTACAGGTTTATCTTTAAAAAAAGATCTGATTTTCTGGATCATCAAAGCATTTGGTTCCATAATCAAACTTAATTAAAATATCAAACCAATACTTCTTTTACAAGCAAAAAATTATTGTTGACCCTTCAACTCCGCATAATACTCAGCCTGCATCACCTTGGCAACCTGGGTGCTGCCATCATGACTCCAGCCGGGCGGCATCACCAGATATTTAACTTTATCGCTAAAAGTTGGTGCTTTTTTTACATCTGCAATTAAGGCTTTCCACTCGTGGAAGATGATGTTGGATACGCCTAAATCGTCTGGTTGTGTGGTTAATCCGTATTTAATCGGTTCCGGTAAATCTTCCTGAAAAGTGCCAAACATCCTATCCCAGATAATAAAAAGCATCCCCATATTTTTATCTAAATAAGGCACGTTTGAAGCATGATGAATGCGGTGATGTGCCGGTGTTACAAACAAATAACTGTACCATTTGGGGAAGTTGATTTCAGCTTGCGTATGCACCAAATTTCCATAAAGTTGTGTCAGCAAATAAGCATACAAAATATCCATTGCCGAAAATCCAAATAAAGCAAGCGGCAAATAAAAAAATACACGATAAAGCGGTTCAAAAACGGTAGAACGGAAACCGGTTGTTAAATTAAAATGTTCGGAAGAGTGGTGCGTGACGTGCATCGCCCAAAACATACGGCTGTAATGGCCGACGTAATGCAAAACCCAATACAAAAAATCCTGCACAGCAACCAGCACCAACCAGTATAAAATCACGTTTTTGATCTCGAAAAAACGAAATTGGTAAAAATAATTCAGCACAAAAAAAGTAGCCCCTTTTACCGCCAGATTGATAAAAAACGTGATGGAAGTGAGGTAAACATTTGTCCAGGTATCGCGTTTTTCGTAGTATTTCCGGTCTTCGCGATAGCTGAAATACATTTCCACCAGCGTCAGGATAATCAGCAAAGCAAATAATCCGGCGGCAGCTTCATTTTTCGGGTCTAAACCAAGCATCTCAACAATTTATATAAAATTTTAAACTCTGGCAAAGTTCCTCTTCGGTGCAGAAATAATCAATAGCACATTGTCCGATCTGCGTCAACAACGAGCAGTTGATATGGCCCGAAGCATTCTTTTTATCACTTTTCATCAGTTCGATCAAATCCAGGACCGATGCTTCTTTTATCGTATGTTTTTCATAAAAAGTTTTAAACGTGGTTACGATTTCCTGCAAATCCGCGGCGGACAAACCAGTTTTTTGGGTTGATAAAAACGCCTCGCAAATCATCCCGATCGCAATTGCTTCGCCATGCGTTAAGGCAATCTGATCGTTTTGAAGAGAAAAACTTTCGACTGCATGGCCAATTGTATGACCGAAATTCAGGATTTTGCGCAATCCTTTTTCTTCCGGATCCTGCAAAACCACTTTATTTTTGATTTTGATGGAATGATGGATCAAGGCCGGATCAATGTTTTCGGGCGATGCTTCTTTTAGCAGGTAAAAATAGTTGCGGTCTGCAATCAGGCCATGTTTCAGCATTTCGGCAAAACCGGAAACCAACTGTCGCTGCGGTAAAGTTTTCAGCAAATTTGTATCGATAAAAACAGCTTTCGGCTGCGCAAACGTGCCGATGATGTTTTTTAAATGATCCATATCGATGCCGGTTTTGCCGCCAACCGAAGCATCCACCTGCGAAAGTAAAGTGGTTGGAACCTGCACAAAATCAATCCCGCGCTTAAAAGTTGAGGCCGCAAAACCGCCCATATCGGTAATTACGCCGCCGCCAACATTGATGAGCAAACTGTTCCGGTCGGCACCAAAATCAATCAGCATTTTCCAAATGCCGATACAAAAATCAATGTTCTTGTTTTCCTCGCCCGAAGTAACTTCAATCAGATCGTATTCCTGTATACCAAGGCTTTCGACCAGCAAAGGCAGACAATATTTTTCGGAATTTTCATCCACCAGGAAAAAAACCTTACTATATTTTTTCTCTGACAAAAAACGCTTCAATGCAGCAAAACCATCATTAAAAACCACCGGATAAGAAATGCTTTGTATCGTTTCCATGCTCATACAACCTGGATTTTTTGGCTGTTAAACGTAATGATATCGCCCACGCGCAACTTCAACCTTTTGCGCAAATCCACTTCGCCGTTGTATTTTACCTTTCCTTCGGTTACCATCAGCTGTGCCTCGCCGCCAGTTTGCACCAATCCGGCCGCTTTTAGCAGTTGGATCATTGTGATAAATTCGCCTTGTAACTTAAATTCAATCATGTGCCACAAAAATATAAAATTGAACGCAGCAGACGTTATTCTATCGTTCAATAGCTAATTTTGTAAGATGGAAATCCGCCCGGAAGCAGTAAATACAAAACCGTTATCTTTTGAAAATACCGAAATTGCTTTTAAACATGAAAGCAATACAGATTTGCGCCGCGCTTACTGGTTATTTAAAATCATAAATTTGAATTTTTTGGTAAAAATCGGTCCGCCGATCACCAATTTCGCCTTCAAAATCGGATTACCGATCAAACCGCTGGTCAAATCAACCATTTTTAATCATTTCTGCGGAGGCGAAACCATTGCTGAATGTGAGCCGACGATCCGAAACCTGCAATCCGGAAAAGTGGGGACGATTTTGGATTATTCTGTAGAAGGCGAAAACGACGAAACCGTATTCGATGATACGCGCGACCAGATTATCGCCACTATCAAACGGGCAAAAGGAGATGCGGCCATTCCGCTTACGGTTTTTAAAGTTACCGGCGTGGGCAGTTTTGAGATTCTGGAAAAGGCAGACGCCGGGTTAAGTTTTTCTGCGAAGGAAGAAGCGGCCTGGCAAAAAATATTCGACCGCGTAGATACGATCTGCAAAACAGCTTTCGACCTTGATGTTCCGGTGATGGTTGATGCCGAAGAAACCTGGATCCAACGCACAATAGATCTGCTGGCGTTGAACATGATGCGGCAATATAACCAGCAAAAAGCGATCGTTTACAATACTTATCAGCTTTATCGCCATGATAAATTAGCTTCTTTAAAAGCTGATTATCAGGCTGCTGTGGAAGAAAATTTTTTGCTCGGTGCCAAATTGGTACGCGGCGCATACATGGAAAAAGAAAATAAACGCGCTGCCGAAAAAAGTTATCCAACGTTAATCCAGCCGGACAAAACCGCAACTGATCGTGATTATAACCTGGCTTTGCGTTTTTGCGTGGAACATTTGGACCGGATTGCTTTTGTGTGCGGCACGCACAATGAGCAGAGCTGCAAACTGTTGGCCGATTTGCTGAACGAACATGAAATCAGCCATAATCATCCGCATGTACATTTTTCACAATTGCTGGGTATGAGTGATAACCTGAGTTTCAACTTGTCTGATGCCGGTTATAATGTGGCCAAATATGTGCCTTTTGGACCGGTAAAAGCAGTTTTGCCTTATCTTTTCCGTCGTGCACAGGAAAACACGGCCATTGCCGGGCAAACCAGCAGGGAATTGAGTTTGATCAGCAAAGAAAAAAAACGACGTAAAATTTAGGCTGGGTTTTGCATACTGTTTTTATCGCCTAAAAAATGTTATTGCCGAATAATTACCTTTGCCGCTCATGATCCGGTAAAATATGGCTGAAACAGTAGATCAGCATCAAACTTCATCCGATAAAGTTGTCAGGTATTTTTTGCTGGTTTGGGCATTGCTGAATTTCCTGCAAAGCTATTTTACCCAACTCCACCCGGACGAAGCTTATTACTGGATGTATTCGCGGTTTTTGGATTGGGGCTATTTCGATCATCCGCCGATGGTTGCGCTGTTCATCCGCGTAGGCAATTCTTTGTTTCATAACGAACTGAGTTTGCGCTTGCTTACTGTTTTGAGCGGCACATTTTCCTGGTGGGTTTTATGGCAAATATTGAAAAAATATCAGGTAGAAGCCAAGTGGTTTGTGCTGATAATCAGTTCAATATCCATTTTCCATATTTTTGGTTTTACCACCACGCCGGATGCGCCGCTGTTTTTTTTCGGCACGCTGTTTTACTTCTTTTATCAGCAATATTTAGAAAAAGACAGATTTGGGACAGCTTTTTTGCTGAGTTTGGCACTCGCCGGCGCGTTGTACAGCAAATATCACGCAATACTATTGGTGGTTTTTACACTGATGGCCAACCCAAAATTATTCCGCCGCAAATCTTTCTGGCTGGTTGCCGCATTTACGCTGATACTGTTTTTACCACATATTTTTTGGCAAGTCAACCACGATTTTCCGTCCATCAAATATCATCTGGTAGAGCGCGAAGCCGATCATTACCAGTTTCAGTTTACATACTTATTTTTGATCGGACAACTATTTATGGCCGGGCCGCTGGTTGGCTGGTTTTGGTTTTACCGGATTTCCAGGTTCCGAGCAACCGATATTTTTACCCGCACGCTGCTCTTTAATTTTGTGGGCACAATTATTTTTTTTCTGCTGAACACGCTGAAAGTTGCCGTGCAGCCGCATTGGACGCTGATTGGTTTTTTGCCGATGGTGATGCTGGTTTTAATTTCGCTCCAACATCAGCATAAACCAAAATGGCTGCAGCCCGTGCTGTTTTTAAACCTGTTTTTATTGTTGCTGATGCGTTTGGGTTTGATGGTAAAAAACCCGGTCAGCATGAAAATTGGTGTGGTAAAAAGTTATTTCGGCAACCCGGAATGGGCAAATTCCATCCAACAAAAAGCCGGAAATGCATATGTAATTTTCCCGGATAATTTCCAGAACCCTTCCTGGTACAGCTATTACACCAATTCGCTGAAAGGTTTTTCGTACGATTCGCGCTTTTACCGCCGCACACAATTTGACATCTGGCCGATAGAAGACAGTTTGCAGCAAAAACGCATATATTTTGTAACTGATGAGCCACTTAAAAATACTGCTTCGGATAAATTGAACACGGCAAAAGGCGTTTTTTATGGCCAGTGGATTGCGCAAATGCGTTCGTATCAAAAAATGCTGGTGGAAGTTGATTCAGCCCAAATCAAAAGTCTGGTTGGCAAAACAGTTCCGCTTCAGCTAAAAATCAAAAATACCTATCCAAAAACAGTAAGTTTTAGCAACCACGGCCAGCAGCTTCCGGTAGTTTTGCGGGCGTATGTGATGCAAGGTGATTCGATGATCAGCAACCAAATGGCCGGGCTTAGTTTCAACCAGCTTCAATTCAAACCCGGCGAAACCAAAACCTATCCTTTTAACCTGAAAATGCCAGTTAAAAAAGGCGCATATACACTGTTGTTTTCTATCAAATCACCGCCGTTTGCCGGTCCGCGAAGCAGTAAAATCATCAACCTCAACATTCAATAATTTATGAAACATACGTTACGCAGTCTGATTTTTTTTATGCTGATGCTATTTTTAGGCACTATAAATTGTATTGCCCAAAACAATAATCTCGACATCCATTTCCAGGGTTACGGTTTTTTCGACAACCGCGAATATCGTGCTTTTCCGGAGCGTTCGCACACGTTTTCGGGCGCACGTGCAGCACTGGATTTGGGTGTAAATTTGGATTCCGTCAACCATTTTCGTTTTGGGGTGAATGGGATTCATGAATTTGGGGCGAACCCGTTTTTTGGGAAAGTTGATCCGGTAATTTACTATAATTTCACCGGCAAAAAAGGCTGGACATTTGACATTGGTGCTTTCCCGCGCGAAGGTTTGATCAGCGATTATCCGCTGGCGTTGCTCAATGATACGCTGCAATATTACCGGCCAAATATCCAGGGTTTGCTCACCAGCTACGAAAGCCCTTGGGGAAAAGAAACGATTTGGATTGATTGGGTGAGCCGCCAGACCGCAACCGACCGCGAGCAGTTTATTTTTGGGGCTTCCGGCAAATACTTGCCAAACCCGTATGGTCCGTTCTTTCTGTCGCATTATTTTTTGTTGCTGCATGATGCCGGTGCCGCGGTTTTGCTGCCGAACGATCACATCAATGATAATGGCGGCGGCCAGTTGCGCGTTGGGTTGGATTTCAGTCATAAAACTTTTCTGGATTCGTTAAATGTTTCTGCGGGAGGCATGATTTCTTTAGAGCGTACGCGCGGCATAGATGGTTTCCAGATACCAAAAGGCTTTGTGGCCGAGGTTTTTCTCCAAAAAAAACACTTTGGTTTGCGCGATAATTTTTATGCCGGTAAAGGAAGCAATATTGTTTACGGCGATTCTTTTTACAGCAAAAAAATGTACAACCGGCTGGATTTAATTTACACGCCGTTTATTTACAACCAAATACGCGGAAGTTTTATTTTGAGCCTGCATCAATCTCCGGGAAATCTGGGCGATAGCCAGCAGGCGTTTCGGTTAGTTTACGATATTGGGCGGAAAAATTTGGTGCGGTTTAAGGATTGAAAACAAAAAAGCGATTAACCTATTTGGTTAATCGCTTTTTTAAGGGGGTACAAGCAGTAAAACTTTTTAATTTCTATTAAAAGTTATACTGCTTTTTTACTTTACGGAAATATTATAATAAAGTTAGAATTAATAGCCTCATCTTTTCCTAAAGCAAGTTCACGTATTTTGGCTACGATTTCTCGCACACTAGCAGAATCAGGTTTAAGATTTAATAGTCCGCTAAGTTTTATTGCTGTCTCTTTTGGCAGCCAGATGAAAGCGTCCAAAGTTAATTGGTTTAACCTATTTTTGTCATCAGGATACGATAACCATTCAGCAAACAAACTAGACAAAAGCACAACTTTCTGCCTTCTGTTATCTTCTATTTTATAATCTTCAAGTTTTTTGTCGAATGTATGTTGTAAAGATGCTTTAAATCTCTCTTGAAAAATAAAAGTAAGAATAGCTACACATCCAGCTGATGTTAATCCTGTTATAAATGAATTAATTAACCTATTTAACTTGAATTATAGAGGTATATTTAAAACTACGAATGGTAAAATAGTTAATCGCTTTTTAGGTGGTAAAAACAGTATCAGCTTACGACCCGGAAATATCGCCGGAACCATGTGCCGATTTAGAAACACTTTTTGGATGGCCGCCGTAATGCACATCGCCGGAACCGGAAACCACAGCATCCAGTTTTTCGCTGGCATAAACATTGGCATCGCCAGAACCGGAAACCCGGATAGCGGTAGATTTTGTGATCAAATCGCCTGCACTAAAATCACCTGAACCGGAAATACCAACCGTTGATTCTTCTGCTTTACCGGAAATCTTGAAATCGCCCGAGCCTGAAATAGAAACAGCAACTGTTTTTACATTGATTGCTCCCATAAAATCGCCGGAACCACTGATTCGTAAAGCTAAATTACTGGCATTAAGCTGATTATCTATTTTAAAATCACCAGAACCACTTAAACTGATATTGTCCAGGTTTTTGGCTGTCACAAAGATTTTAACATGGCGGTTGTTCCAAAAATTGCCCCAGTTATGTGTGTTTTTAGAATGAATTTGCAAGGTGCCGTTTTTTACTTCGGTCACGATCTCATTAATCACTTCGGCATCGGCATCAACTTTTACTGCTTCGGTATTGCCTTGGCGTAATTCTACATCAAAAGAACCGGAAGAGGAAATGGCGTGGAAACCGCCCACATTACGGTTTTGGGTTTCCATCGGACCGGTAACCGCAGCTTGGTTAAATTTTGAATACGTAAAAGAGCCAAATGCGATCAGCACAAAAGCGATCAAAAAGAAGTTGCTAATTGGTTTCATGTTTAAGTTTTTTTGATAAGATGCTGTTTTTAGGCGATAAGTTACAGCAAAATCAAAAATTAATCAATCAACACACCGATGTAGTAATTAAATGTATCGGTTTCCAGGTTTTCTTTAGTGGCCGTTGGCAAATTTACAGGGCTAAAAGAAGTACCCAAATTAAAAAATTGGTATTCTCCACCTTTAATCCGGATTTTGGCAGGCATGGCAAAACCGTTCACATCAGAAATCCATCTGCCCAGAAGCTGCTTGTCCTGAAAGCGAAACTCTAAAACCGGGATATTTTTATAACGCAGATATTGATCAAAAACCGTGGTCAGATCCATGCCGGATTGCTTGTTGATGTAACCCACAATATCTTCAGTAGTAACCGTTTGATGGTAAAAAGTTTTGTTCAGCCCACGCAAAATCTTCCGCCATTTTTCATCGTTGTTGATGATTGTGCGGATCATGTTCAGCATGTTTCCGCCTTTGTAATACATATCGCCGGAACCTTCTTTGTTTACGTTATAAGGTGCGATGATCGGTTCGTCATTTTGGATGGCCCGGCGCGTTCCGTGCACATATTCCTGTCCGGCCTGTTTGCCGTATTGCTGCTCCACAAAAAGCGATTCGGAGTAGTTGGTAAAGCTTTCGTGGATCCACATATCCGCCAAATCTTTGGAAGTAATGTTGTTGCCAAACCATTCGTGGCCGCTTTCGTGCACAATGATGAAATCCCACTTCAAGCCCCAGCCCGTTCCTGATAAATCACGGCCCAGATACCCATTTTGAAAGTGATTGCCATAAGCCACACCGCTTTGGTGCTCCATGCCCAAATGCGGTGCTTCAATCAGTTTATAACCATCTTCATAAAAAGGGTAAGGGCCAAACCAGTGCTCGAAAGCGGTAAGCATTGGTTTTACATTTTCGCCGAACTGTTTTTTTGCTTTGTCCATATCCTGGGGCAAAAACCAGAAACCAAGCGTCAGTTTCCCTTTTTCACCGTTAAAAACATCCTCAAAATGCACGTAATTGCCAATGTTGGCTTCCACATCATAATTATTGATCGGGTTTACAACTGCCCAGTCAAAACGCGTGTAACCGTCTGCCAGTTCTGTTACTTTTCTTAATCTCCCGTTGGAAGCATCTTTTAAACCCTTTGGCACGCTAATGCTGATGAGCATACTGTCCACCTCATCTGCCTGATGATCTTTTGTTGGCCACCAAACACTCGCGCCCAAACCCTGACAAGCTGTTGCAACCCAGGGTTTGCCTTCGCTGTCTTTGGTAAAAACAAAACCGCCGTCCCAGGGCGCGCGCTTGGCCACGATCGGGTTACCGGAATAATAAACGGTAAATGCTTCTTTTATGCCACTTTTTATGGTGTTCGGGAAGTTCAGGAAAACCGCATTGCCATCACGGGAATAAGTTAGGTTTTTACCATGAAAAACTACTTTTTCGATTTTTAAATTGGCGAACAGATCGAATTGTAATTTCTTGAAATCCTGTGTGGCCGTAAACCGGAACTCGTTGCTGCCACTGATGAATTTCCGGTCGATATTTACCTTCACATCCAAATGATAATAGTTGATATCGTAGCAGGTGCGCAGCGGCGTCAACATGCCGCGTAATGTATCGGCATGGGTAAATTTCTCTTTAGGCTGAAGCAATTGTGCCCGACTGTCCATTACAATCAGGCACAAAAAAAAGAGTGGTAAAAGAAGTATCGGTTTTTTAAAAATCATGCTATTTCAACACTTCCACATCAATAAAACTATCGTTAAACACGGTTTCTGTTGCTTTAACGTAATCACTTTCAGTAGCTTTATAAGGGTTCTCCACAAATTTCTGCGGGTTGCGCGCAAACAGCGGGAAGCAGGTACTTTGCACCTGGACCATCAACCGGTGGCCTTTTTTAAACGTATGCAGCACATCCTGCAAACGTACGTTCACATCCGTTTTTTGGTTGGGGAGCAAGGCTTCAGGTTTTTCAAAGCTGTTGCGGAAACGTGCCGGCATCACCTCCGAGCGCACCATTTGCTGGTAGTTGCTCATCAAAATATTTTTGTTCGGGTTGTACGGGTTGTTCGGCTCGTCAGGCGGGTAAACATCAATCAGTTTCACCACAAAATCAGCATCGGTTCCGGTGGATGCTATTTTTAGGTGGGATAAAATTTCTCCGCCCAACGTCATGTCATCCTGCAAAACATCGGTTTGATAAACCAAAACATCAGGGCGGCGGCCGGCAAAACGCTGATCTTCGCTCATGTAATTGTGCGGCGTAAAACCCATTGTGGTGGTGTTGTCTTCGGTGTACGGAACGGGTTTTGCCGGATCACTGATGTACGACATGGAGCCGGTTGAACCCGGAGCCGTCATGCTGATTTTACCATTTGCATTTAAGTATAATTTCTGGTGCGTGGCGTTTGCGGCCGGCCATTGGGCAAATTCCTGCCACTCTTTTTTACCGGTGTTGTACATGTATGCTACCGGCAAACCGGAGTTTTTATCACCGTTGCCTTTTAAAAAGTGATTGAAGAATTTAGCTTCGATGTTTCTCTGGTAAAAAGTAGCAATGCTGTCGCCAAAATAAATATTACTGTGTTGCGTGTGGCCGGTTTCGCGCGACCATCTGCCATGGCCAAACGGACCCATCACGATCGTGTTGTAAGCATTTGGATCAGTTTTATGGATTTTTTTGAACATATCCAGCGGCCCGGACAAATCTTCCGCATCAAACCAGCCGCCTACAAACATTACGGCCGGTTTTACTTTACCAAAATGGCGCGGCAAGCTCCTTTTCTGCCAGAAATCATCATAATTTGGGTGGTTGATGGTTTCCTGCCAGAAAAAATTGTTTTTGTAATATTTATCGGCATTGCTCAACGGACCCAAATCCAGCAAAAACTGATAACCGTCTTTCGTACCGGGATTGATGATCTGGCTGGTGTACCAGGCTTTGCTGGTGGTGTCCGTTTTTTGCACACCAAAAACCGGATAAGTGAAAAAATAACTTTCCAGCAAAGAACCATTGTGGTGGAAATCATCAAAAAAGAAATCAGAAATTGGTGCCTGCGGAGAAGAAGCTTTTAAAGCCGGATGGTTGCTCAAAATCCCGGCAGCGGTATAAAAACCGGGATAGGAAATGCCCCACTGGCCAACTCTTCCATTGTTATTTGGTACGTGTTTTACCAGCCAGTCAATCGTATCATATGTGTCAGAACCTTCGTCCACATCTTTTTTGGTTTTGTGTTCTACTACCGGCGTCATGTTCGTCCAGGTGCCTTCGCTTTCATAACGGCCGCGAACATCCTGATAAACAACGATATAACCTTCTTTCATCATAGTTTCCGACGGGCCTAAAGTTCTTGGAAACTTATCTGCGCCATAAGGTGCCACGCTGTAGCAGGTGCGCTGCATCACCATCGGGTATTTTTTTTGCGCGGATGCATCTTTCGGCGTGTAAACCGAAGTAAAAAGTTTAATACCATCGCGCATGGTGATGTAGTAATCTTTTTTGGTGTAATTGTCTTTGGCGTAAGTGTTTTGTGCCGATGCCGATCCGCAGCAGATAGCAAAAACCAGGAACAGGTAGATAGTTTTCATGTAGCAAATTTTGATTGGCTAATTTATAAAAATCCGGCTGCTATACAAGTAATGTACTTGTTACGTACTGTTTTTATAGGTATAAATTTAGTGGCGGTCGGAGTTTTCTGTTTCGGTTTTTAGGGCGATAAAAGAAGCAATAGCTTTCAGTCCACAATCTTCAGCCCAAATTTTTCTAATAAACCTGGCAAACCGGCCACCGAAAATTTAGCTTTTTTGATGCGGTTATTTTCCGGGTCGATGGAAAAATTATAAGCAGAACTGAAATCAGCTTCCACCAAAATTGTGTTGCTAAAAGAAGCAGTGAGGTCGCAATCGGGTGAGGTCGCAATCTGCAAAAACACTTCCGGTCAAATCGCTTTCTTCAAAGTTGGTTTCCTGCAGTTTACAGTGCTGAAATCTGGTTTTGCGCAATTTTTTATGGCTAAAAGAAGCATAATCCAAAATGCAATTCTCAAACGAAACGGCAAAAGCAAAATCGCGGGTTTTGGCAAAATCAACGCCCAGCAGTTTGCAGTTTTTAAACCGGATTTCACTTAAACCAACATTTTTAAGTTGTGCCAAACTAAAGTTACAATCTTCAAAAACCGAATCAGAAAAAATACAATTCTCCATTTTGCAATTGCCAAAATCGATTTGTTTAAAATGGCAGGTTTCAAATTCAATCCCTTTCAAACTTTTTTCCACATAATTTAATCCGGCAAAAGTTTTTTCCGCATAAAAATTTTCGGTTTGCATACTGTTTTTACCGGTTAAATTTCGTCATGGTCAGTTCCGTTCCTATGGTGGCAAAACTTTTGATCATCTCGATGGAGCGGTCAATCAGTGCGGGCAATTCCGGTTGTTCCTCTTTGTCAAATCCGCTCAAAACATAATCTACTTGCCGGCCTTTCGGGAAATGATCGCTGATGCCGAAACGCAAACGCGCATAATCACTGTTGCCCAAAGTTAACTCAATATGTTTTAAACCGTTGTGCCCGGCCGCGCTCCCTTTTGGTTTTAAGCGTAAAGTACCGAGCGGCAAAGCCAGATCATCTACCAAAACCAGCACGTTTTCTGCGGTGATTTTCAGTTCTTTCATCCAGTAAGCCAGTGCTTTACCGCTTAAATTCATATAAGTTGTTGGTTTGATGAGGTGCAGCGTGCGCGATTTATAATTCACTTCGGTATAATAAGCCAGGCGCATGTTAAAAAACTGGGAAGATTCCTGGCGGGCCAGTTCATCCAAAATCATAAAACCGATGTTGTGGCGTGTATCGGCATACTCCGGGCCAATGTTTCCGAGGCCAACAATCAAATATTTCATCGGCGCAAAGGTAATACTGTTTTTATGGCATAAAAAAAGCCTTCAGTTTTTATGCTGAAGGCTTTTGCAAGATAAAAGAAATATCGCTTACTTTTTGCCTGGCGTTGCAGCTTCCTGCTCGGCCTGACGCAATGCACGTGAAGTAGTTACCGAAACAATGGTATCTTCCGGAGAATTGGTGATCGTTAAGTTTGGCAATTTGATTTCGCTAACTTTTACAGATTTGCCAACTTCCAGTGTTTCGATGCTTACCTCGATAGCATCCAAAAGATCTTTCGGGAAGCCTTTTACACGCAGTTTACGCAGTTTTTGCACTAATTTACCACCGGTTTTTACGCCTGGCGAAGTACCTGTCAGCAATACCGGGATTTCCATTGTGATGACTTTATTTTCATTCAGCAATAAAAAATCCACGTGCAATAACTGGTCGGTTACCGGATGAAACTGCGTGGCTTGTACAATGGCCTGGCTTTTTACACCGGCAACTTCTAAATCGATGAAATGAACTTCGGGCGTGTAAAGCACCGGTTTCAAATCAGCTGCAGACACAGCAAAGTGGGTTTGGGTATCCCCACCATAAAGAACTGCCGGCACCATGCCCTGATAACGCAGCTCTTTAGCGTCTCTTTTCCCTACGTTCTCTCTTGAAGAACCGCTAATAGCAATTGATTTCATTTGTGTTGTTTGTTTATTTATTAATATTTATTCATTGTTGATGGTTAATAGTTCATGGTGCTTGCAAATTTGCTATGGCTATCAACTATAAACCATTACCTATTAACCTTCTCTCATTCCACATTAAAAAGCTGACTGATCGATCCATGTTCGTTGACGTTGGTAATTGCGCTTGCAAATAATTTAGCGGCCGAAAGTACCCGTATTTTACTGCTTTGCTGTTTTAGCGGGATGGTATCTGTAACAATCAGTTCTGTTAAAGCCGATTTTTCGATCGTGTTATAAGCATCACCGGATAAAATGGGATGCGTACAAACGGCTCTTACGCTCCGGGCACCGCGGTCCATGATCAAACCGGCCGCTTTGGCCAGCGTTCTGGCGGTATCGCACATATCATCAATCAGCACAATGTCCTGGTCGGTTACATCGCCAATGATCGTCATTGATTCAATTTCGTTGGCGCGCTTACGTTGTTTATCGCAGATAACTACCTCTGCATTAAAGTATTTGGCAAAAGTTCTGGCCCGGTACGAGCCGCCCATATCCGGCGAAGCAATAGTTAAACGCTGTAAATTTAAGCTCTTGATATAGGGCACAAAAATAATCGCCGCATCCAGATGATCTACCGGAACATCAAAGAAACCTTGTATCTGGGAGGCGTGCAAATCCATCGTCATGATGCGATTGATACCTGCCGCAACCAGCAGATTAGCAACTAATTTGGCACCGATGGCCACACGCGGCTTGTCTTTCCGGTCCTGCCGGGCCAAACCAAAATACGGGATCACAGCCGTTACATAATGTGCCGATGCGCGGCGTGCGGCATCGATCATCATCAGCAATTCCATCAAATTATCGGTTGGCGGATTGGTGGACTGGATCAAAAAAACATCCGATCCGCGTACCGATTCATTAAAATAAGGTTGAAATTCGCCGTCACTGAAACGCGATAAAGTTACTTTGCCCAATTCTTTTCCGTACGAATCCGCAATTTTTTTAGAAAGTTCCAGTGTGCCGGAACCTGAAAACAATTTTATGGGATTGAACTGAATCGGCATGATGCGTAAAATAGGGTACAGCCTTCAAAAAAAGAAAGCAGACAGCCAAACTTCAGCTCATCTGCTTTTTTAATTGGTTGCCCGACCAGGATTCGAACCTAGACAAACGGTACCAAAAACCGTCGTACTACCTTTATACTATCGGGCAAGCTGCTTTTCGTTCAATATCAAACCTCCCGAAAAGGAATGCAAATATAGGACGATAAATTAAATTGTCAAATCCATTTTTCAAAATTTTACCTGCTAAAAGAAGCATCCGGATTTTAATTGTTAAAACCTGTTAAACTATTTTCCGGCGGTGTAAAACTTCGTTATAGTTTATTAATTTCGGCACCTGATAAATATGCCCAGAAATTTTACCTCAATGAAGTATCACAAGATCAATAACCTGTTTGGCTGGCTGGCCTTTTTCATTGCTGCCGCCACTTATATTTTAACGCTCGAACCGTATGCCAGTTTCTGGGATTGCGGCGAATTTATTGCCTGCGCATACCGTTTGCAGGTGGCGCATCAGCCTGGTGCACCGCTGTTTACGATGATCGGCAAAGTGTTTTCGCTGCTGGCCGCGGATAGGACCAAAGTGGCTTACATGATCAACATGAGTTCCGGATTGGCCAGTGCCGCCACGATCATGTTTTTGTTTTGGACGATCACCGCGCTTGCCAAAAAAATAGTGGTAAAAACAGCATCAGAGATTAGTTTAAACCAAACCATCCTCATTATTGGTGCCGGTTTGGTTGGCTCGCTGGCTTATGCCTGGTCGGACACGTTCTGGTTTTCGGCCGTAGAATCCGAAGTTTATGCACAATCTTCATTATGTACCGCTATTGTTTTTTGGGCGATCATGAAGTGGGACGCACACGCCGATGAGCCTGGGGCCGATAAATGGATCATCTTTATTGCTTATGTGATGGGTTTGTCCATCGGCATACACCTGTTAAACCTGCTGGCCATCCCGGCAATTGCCTGTGTTTATTACTTCCGCAGAACACCAAAAGCTACAGCACGCGGCACCATTGCAGCACTTTTTGTTGGGGTGATTATTGTTGCAGCGGTTTTGTGGGGGATTATACAGTACGTGGTCAAAGGTGCGGCTTATGCTGATTTGCTGTTTGTAAACACTTTTAATTTCGGTTTCTGGAGCGGTGCCACCACGTTTTTTGTGTTGATCATCATCACCATAACGGCCGGGATTATGTACACCCTGAAACCGGCCAGGCCAGCCATCATCGTGGCGGCAGTTGCTTTTATTTTGGTGCTGCTGGTTAGCGGCGGTATCATCGGTGCCATTGTTGGGGTTGCAATTGTGGCTTTTCTGGAATATGTGGTCAAAATCAGAGAAAAACGTGTTGCGCTGAACATGATACTGACCTGTACTGTTTTTATCCTGTTTGGTTATAGTTCTTTTGCGATGCTGGTGATCCGCGCCAAAGCGCACACCAACCTGAACAACAGCGAACCGGACAATGCTTTTGCTTTGCTTAGTTACCTGAACCGCGATCAGTACGGCGATACACCATTGTTGTACGGCCAGTATTATGATTCTAAAGCGGTAGATCAGAAAGAAGGTGCCACGCTTTATCGAAAAGGAAAAGAAAAATATGAGGTTTCGGGCAAAAAGCAGGTGCTGGTTTATGATCGGAACACGTTGTTCCCGCGCATGTTTAGCGATAAACCGGAGCATGTTGGTTTTTATAAAGACTGGATGCACATCGGCGAAGGCCAAAGCCCGACTTTTGCAGATGATTTAGGCTTCTTTTTTAGCTGGCAGGTCAACCAAATGTACACCCGTTATTTGCTGTGGAATTTTGTTGGACGCCAAAATGATGCCGACGGACAAAGCAATAACATTACCGATGGCAACTGGCTGAGCGGCATTAAACCAATCGATGCGCTGCGTTTGGGCAACCAGAGTGCTTTGCCGCCAACCATAACGATGGACAAATCCTACAACCGCATGTTCTTTCTGCCGCTGATCTTAGGGTTGATCGGTGCTTTTTATCACTTCAAGAAAAATCAAAAAGATGCTGGCGTAGTTGGTTTACTGTTCTTTTTTACCGGTATTGCCATTTTGCTTTACCTTAACCAGGACCCGCTGCAACCGCGCGAACGGGATTATGCCTACGCCGGTTCGTTTTACGCTTTTGCCATTTGGATTGGGCTTGGTACTTTGTTTATCGCCGAAAAATTGCGAAAGTACGCCAACCCGCAAACGGCAGCCATTGGTGCAACCGTAGTTTGTTTGTTGGCCGCGCCGGTTTTGATGGCTTCGCAGGAATGGAACGACCATGACCGCTCCACCAAAACCACGCCGCGCGATATGGCTTATAATTACCTCAATTCCTGCGCGCCAAATGCTATTTTGTTCACTTATGGTGATAACGATACGTATCCGTTGTGGTACATTCAGGAAGTGGAAAATGTGCGCCCGGATGTGCGGATAGTGAACTTAAGTTTGCTGGGGACCGATTGGTACACGCGTCAAATGAAGCAGAAAATGAATGAATCTGCACCGTTGCCAATCACGATGCCGAACGAAAAATTTGAAGCTGGTGTGCGTGATATGACTTATTACAATGATTCTAAACTTCCGGGAAACGTAGAGCTAAAAGATGTTTTCGATTTTATGACTTCCGATGACCCTCGCGCCAAAGTAGAATATGAGAACGGACAAAGCATGAATTATCTTCCCACTAAAAACCTAAAGTGGACGGTTAATCCGGATGAAGTTGTGAAAACAGGTACTGTTCCGGCTTCGGAAAAAGGAAGGATTTTGCCGGAAATAGATTGGAAATATCCAAGTAATTATGTTACCAAAGATAATTTGGTAATGATGGACATCCTTTCGCACAACAACTGGAAACGCCCGGTTTATTTTGCCATCACCGTTGGCAATGATAATATGATGGGTTTGGATAAATACATGTACAACGAAGGTTTTGCTTACCGCCTGATGCCGTTGAAACCGGATACCGCAGCCGGCACTACTGAAAGGAGCAATACTTTGCTGATGTACAACAACGTGATGAACAAATTTCGTTGGGGAAACATGAAAAACGCTTCGTACCTGGACCACGAATCACGCACAATGTTTTATCCGGTGATTTTGCGCACGTTTTTAAGCCTAACCGAAAACCTGTACAAAGAAGGCCATCCGGACCTGGCCAAAAAGGTGTTGCACAGATATCAGGAAGTAATGCCGGATTTAAACCCTTACACCGATATTGCTATTCGTAAATTTTACCTGGCCGATCTGGCTTTTCAGTTAAACGAGCGTAAAGTTGGCGAAGATATGGTGAACAAAATTATCAGCTACGTTTCGGGGCAGATGAATTATTTTGCTTCGATGAACGATGACAACAAACGCATGTCTGGCCGCGATATTCAATTGTGCCTTTCTGTAACCAATGAACTGGTCAAGCTGACAAAAGAGAACAACGAACCTGCATTGAACAAAAAAGTAACGGCCATGATGGCGGATTATCAAACCAAATTCGGGGCGATGTTTCAGCAGCAACTGCAGTAAAATTTACCTGCTAAAAGAAGCATTCAACAAAAAATCCCGGATTGTTTTCCGGGATTTTTTTTATTTGGTTTATGTTGAAACATGTTATTTTAACACGATAAAAGGATTTTTTATTTTAAATCGGCTTAATTTTTACCTGTAAAAGAAGCATTATGCTTTGAAAAAGTATTTCCTCAACAAAAAGACACTTATTCTGAAGGTGTTTCTTCTTCCGAAGCTTCCGGCAAATGAAATTCACTTTCATCAATTACTACGCCCATTGCACAAAATTTTTCAATCCGCTCGTTCACCATTTCATCCACGTTTTTGGCTTTTAAGTTAGCCAGATCATCAACCAGCACTTGCTTTAAAGTCGCAATCATCGCTTCCGGGTCTTGGTGCGCGCCACCGAGCGGTTCTTCAATAATACCGTCGATCAGCCTGTTTTTATACATCTCGGCAGAAGTCAGTTTTAAAACTTCTGCGGCTTTTTCCTTATTGTCCCAGTTTCTCCACAAAATAGAAGAGCAGGATTCCGGCGAAATTACTGAATACCAGGTATGTTTAAGCATGTAAACCTTATCGCCAATGCCAATCCCTAATGCACCGCCGGAAGCACCTTCGCCAATAATCACACAAATTACAGGAACTTTGAGTACAGACATTTCCATCAGATTACGTGCGATCGCTTCGCCTTGCCCGCGTTCTTCGGCTTCCAAACCCGGATAAGCGCCCGGCGTATCAATAAAAGTGATGATCGGTTTGCCAAATTTTTCCGCCATTTTCATCAGGCGCAGTGCTTTACGGTAACCTTCCGGATTGGCCATCCCGAAATTACGGTACTGGCGCATTTTGGTGTTGGCCCCTTTTTGATGGCCGATGAACATCACTGTTTGCCCCTCAATCGAGCCAAAACCGCCCACAATCGCTTTGTCATCACCAATGTTGCGGTCGCCATGCAGCTCAATAAAATCCTTGCTCATCGCTTCAATATATTGCAGCGTGTAAGGGCGTTCGGGGTGGCGGGAGATCTGTACATTTTGCCAGCCGTTTAAATTACCATAGATTTCTTCTTGTTTTGACTGCAAATTCTGGCGCAGTTCTGCCAGCGCGGCCGACATATCGACCTTGTTTTTCTCTTCCACCTGCTGCACTTTCTCAATCTGTTGCTGCAGTTCACCTATCGGCTTCTCAAAATCAAATGTAATTTTCATGCTCTTTTATGGGCTGCAAAGGTATAAAATAGGGTTTGCAATTCGGGTTGTCAATTCTGCAACAGCACTTTATATTTTTTTATCTGGGTTGAAGTCAGTACCGCTTCGGTTTTAACGCAGGCCTGCAACAAAGCGTTCCGTAGTTCGCCCTGGTACAAACCGTATCGGTTGGTATAATAAATCAGCTTGCCATTGTTTATTTTTTTGTAGCGGAAAAGGCTGTCCAACGTCCGTTCGTTGGTAATCAAAAAGTTGTTCATTTCAATAACCTTTCGTTTCAGTTCCGTGTTTATTTGGTTGATGACAAATTTTTGCCGGTCGTTCAATTGCAGTTGCTTTTGCCAATTCAGCACGTTTTGGGGCGATGGGTACTGGTTGTGGTCGGCCACATCCAGCAAGCCCGGCTGGTTTTTACTAATCTGGTAAGCTTGAAATTTTTGCAAAAATGCTTCTTTTACCGGTATATTTTCAGGCCGTTTCAGACTGTCGGTTTGTGCTTTAGCCTGATCGAAAACAATGATCAGCAGTAACCCTGAACACAAGATTCCCCAACAAAAGCCCGAAGTAGATTTTAACCCCATAAAAACAGTATGCCAATAACCGCAAATTTTGAAACGAATAAAGCGGTTTAGATGCAAATCCGAAGCACAACGTATTGAAAAAAATATTTTTTATTTCTTTTTTGATATTCCGGTTTTACGTTTATCTTCGCCTTCCCAAAACGGAAACAAATTGGCCCGTTCGTCTAGGGGTTAGGACGTTAGATTTTCATTCTAGAAACAGGGGTTCGATTCCCCTACGGGCTACAAAAATCGATGTCAAATCATTCAAAAAGCTGTAAATCCTTGGTTTGCAGCTTTCTTTTTTTCCGACAAAAACCCGTTTTATTCACCAAATCGTATCGTTGAAGTGAGTAATTCGGTGAGCCGGAAAAGTTAAGCTGGTGACTCACTGAAAACCATGTAACTTATTGTATTACAAGGTGTTCGATTAACGTACATCTTGTAACTGAGGTAGCTGCAAACTTATTTTGTTTCACAATTTAAGCTTGTTTTTATGGAATTAGGTTACAGTCTGCTCTTTTATCTGAAAAAGCCCAAAAACTACACATCGGGGAATATTCCTGTTTACATGCGCTTTACGGTTAATGGGATACCTAAAGAATGTGCCACTACCCGGACCGCTGATCCTGAAAAGTGGTGCTCTAAAACCAACCGGGAAGGCGGCAAAACCGAATCTACTAAATCCCTGAATTACCACCTGGATGACCTTCAACAAAAGGTGCATAATGCACATGCGCTACTGGTACGGGAGGGAAAGCACATTACCGCTGCTTGCTTAAGGGATAAGTTCCTTGGTAGGGACAAACCACAAAAAGTTCTGCAACTATTAGAAATTTTCCGTTTGCACAATAAGCAAATGCAGGAGCTGATCGGGAAGGAATTCGAGGAGAACACCTTAAAGGGATATCGTACTTGCCTACTCCACCTGACCGGCTTTATCCAAAAAAACTATCAATCGGATGATCTGGCGATCAATTTGCTTGATTACAATTTTATTAATGATTTTAACGTGTTGTGCGATTAAAAAGCCAAATCATATTTTAGATGATTTAGCGGTTTGTTATTGTTGTTATTAATGAATTGCAGACAGGTTACAGCAGTAAGTTTAGTCAATATCCGTACTGATAAACCAGCAAGCGATTTTGCATAATTGCGTTTGAGCATAAACTGATCGCAGAGTTGGGCAAATAAGGTCTCCATACGCTTTCTGAACCGCCTGAAGATAGGTTGGAAACGTTCTTTATTTTGCTGATTGTTACGCATAGGCGTTTTTAGATCAACTTTAACGGAGTGAAAAAGGTCAGACTGCCAGGTTTTGGATAGATAACCTTTATCTCCAATAAGGGTGCAATTATTTAATCCTGAATGCTTTACCTCGTTGAGGTAATGAATATCATGGACGCTTGCCTTACTTAAATCCATCGAATGAAATATGCCCCTGACAGATGTTACAAGGTGTAGTTTGTAGCCGAAATACCAGGCTTTGTTCACGGATGAATAGCCTTTGTCGGGCGCAGTCTCAAAATTTTCCCGACAAATTTTCCCCGACTTTTCCCGGGCGGTCTTGCAAATAGGAACTGGTATGGAGTCTATAAGAAATGTACTTTCAGATTGGTTCATGCCATCGGCAAGCAACTGATTTAACTGCTGAAGATATGGGCCAAGTATTTTCCTGCGCCGGTTAAAATTACAGCGGTGGATGAGGTTAGGAAAATCGGCTTTATAATCCTTGTTAAGTTTGCCAAAAAGGTAGCTTTCGGAATCGATGCCTACTGATTCAGCCGTGATACTCAAAGCAATGATCTGACAATCAGACAATTTCGGCTGTCTTGGATAGAACTTAAAGTTACCATCGGAATTGATAGAGGATTTAAAAACAGATTTGGTAATATCTAAAAATAAATAGAAATTGCTCGAAAGGTTGTGCATAAAGAAACATTTAATTGGAGTTAAATATTCTTTAATATATTGATTATTAATATAATGCACAACTTTTTCTTTCATTCCATTATCCTTTTTTAATCGCACAACACGTTAATGATTTTAACCATTATCTCAAACTAGCTTGCAGTATCCAACCTATATCTGCTGCCAAGTATTTGAAACATCTTAAAAAGGTGGTCAACAACTATATCCTTAAATTTAAGCTATTAAGGGATAATCCTTTTTCAGAATTCAAGACAACGGTGAAAGTCAAGGAACGCGAACTCTTAAGTCAGCTGAAGCTTAACCGGCTGATGAAAAAGGAGTTTAAAATAGCACGGGTCGCAAATGTCAGGGACGTATTTGTGTTTTGCTGCTATACCGGCTTGTCCTACGCTGATGTGAAAAAATTATCCCACAATGAGATTACTAAAGGAACTGATGGCGGGCAATGGATATTTACGCGCCGAAAGAAAAATGATAATTCTTCCCGAATCCCTTTGTTAAAACCTGCCTTGCAAATTATTGCGAAATACAAAGACCATCCGAAATGCGTTCATGGGGATGTTGTGTTGCCAGTTTTAAGTAACCAGAAAATGAATAGTTATTTGAAGGAGATTGCAGACGCCTGCGATATTAAACAAAACCTGACCTTTCATTTATCAAGGCATACTTTCGCCACAACGGTGACCCTGACTAACGGGGTCCCGATTGAAAGCGTAAGTAAGATGCTCGGTCACGTAGATATTAAAACAACCCAACATTACGCAAAAGTCATCGATACAAGGGTCAGCCAGGATATGAAAAAGCTGAAACGAAAACTGGATAAAATAGCCAGCTAACCATGATCTTAATTGCCATGCAGGATTTCTACATGGCAATTATTCTATACCAACATTTGAAAGTTGGCAATACCGCTCTTATTCAATAGTCAATTTTGAGTTTTGATTTACTACCATGGCCCAAATTGATCTAATTACCAAAGAAGACCTTGAACTGCTTAAGCAAGATTTAATCAGGGAACTTTCCATAATTGTAAAGCAGCCGCAAAAGCATGATCCAAAACAGTGGTTACGGAGTGTTGAAGTCAGGAAATTACTGCATATCTCCCCAGGCACCCTCCAAAATTTCCGGATTAATGGCACGCTTTCTTTCACGAAAGTTGGTGGCATATTCTTTTATAAATACGATGATATTTTAAAGGTGCTGGAGAAAAAGGGGTGATGAGTAACAAACAGTTCCAATTTTTGATGCGTTTTCTAAATCGGATGACTAATGATAAGCGTCTTAATACTTCACACATCAGTCTTTGTTTTGCACTTATTATCTGCTAGGATCAACAAAGGCATAAGCTACCATTCAAAATAAATCAAAAGGTGTTAATGGAATATAGTAAGATATTCTCTATTAGTACCTACCATATTTGTATTAAAGACTTAACCAGATTTGGGTTTATCAAGTATGCCCCAAGTTATAATTGCTATCAAGGGACTTTAGTTACCCTTCTCATAAAAACAGATAGTTGATTTTTTTTTCAGGCAGGTACGATTTGCCCTTTTAGGGGGGTAGGTTTATAGCAACTCCACTTATGCATGTCTAAATAGCCAATTTCAATGCAGCTATTAACATTGATGCATCTTGCTGAAGGATTGATGCAAGTATTACGTCCGCGTATTACATTTAAACGCAACAAAAACTTGAATACGTGTAATTTAATTCGTGTAACAGTAAAACATAATAGTTAAAGGTTAAAAAAGCCATTTCTGGAAACTTGTTAGCCGTTGACAATAATTCCTTCGTTTTTTTGTAATAGATAGATCGTTAGATGTTTGCGCTTCTTCAAAACAATTATTATATATCTGCAAGTAAATTCCCCTCATTTGAATTATCGTTTTGCATATTGAATCTAATATCAAGAAAGTTTTTTACAGCTAAAAAATTGGGAAAGTTAGCTTTGTTTTCCAATCCATACGAACATAGAATCAGCACAAGCGCATGATTTAACTCAAATTGAAACTCTTCTGATTGAAAGCGCTCAAAGGAAATTCCATGTAGCAGTCTTTTTCGTCGGTATGCAGCAGTTTATGAAATAGTTCCTCGAAAGCTTCTTGATATTTATTTTCGTTCTCAAATTCCTTATCTGAAAGTTGATACCGGTTTTTTGCATTCAACACAAAGTTCATGATGGCAATGGTGATTTGCCAGTCCTGCCAACCTTTGCTACGTAAATCGTTTACTAATTTTGGAAACCTTTTATCTTGCTTTAGTTTATCAATAGTTAAGTAAATGCACTCGTGGGAATTTTCAAAACGTTTCTTTATATTTTGAATTGCTTCGTCCTGATTATACTATTTACTGTGATCTCCTTTCCATTTCATTACTGGATTAACTTCAGGCAAACTCATAGATAAAGAATCTACAGGTTCAAAAATGTTGCCGCTGTAAGCTATCAAACTTCTGTTGTCCGAAAACAACGCGATACATTCTTTGATAGGAGCCAAGCACCAATGTTTTCCTCGCTAAATTACTTTCTGTGAATAGTTTTTGGAATAATTCTTCAAACTCTATCTTAGGTAGCAAACTAATGGATTCAAGAATATACATAAGAGCAGTTGCGCTTCTGGCAGTGTGAATGTTAATTTCTTTAGGCTCAGTACTGTCAAAATATTCAAGAAATACTTTCCATTTCAATTCATTATTTGAGGAAGGCTGTTCAGGTGAAATACAGTTAGGATTAATCTCAACCTCCAACTTAATAGTGCTACTTTGCACCAAGTGATAGTCATATTTAGATAAAGCAATTTCAGCAAGCATCACTTGCATAATTCCGCAAAATTCTTCCGCAATTGGAGTAGTGTAATAATCATTATTGAATGAAATCTCCCAGGTGCTGCCTAGTGCATTAAAACATACAGTTCTTTTTTTACCAACATCGTTTAATGGTTCGTCAGTTAGCCTGCGTTCAAGCAAACCGTTCAATGATGTATCGGTTGAAAATTTATCTTCAAGTTTAAGAATGAGCGGTTTAATAAAATCATCGCCTAAATCTCCAAGCATTGCAGTATGTGTATCAACTAAGACTTTCAATTGAGGCGATAGTTTGGGAGTTGAGTGAAGAATGAGAGCGAACTCCGCCATTGCCTTAAATGGCATCTCGTCAATTTCAGGGTCAAGAGGAGTTCCTTTGAATTCATTTCTTGCATTCATGTAGTCAGCGAACGAAATAATTGCATTCATCCATGCACCTTGTCTGAAATCAGCCTGAAATATTAAACCAAAAGCATCAGCAATTCTTTTTAGTAAGTGCCTTTCCCCATTGTGTGTGCTTACCCATGCTGCACCCATTGCATAATACTTAGCAGCTAAATTCATTCCTATTGCAGAATAAAGTTCTGCAATGTTCAGCAGCGCTAAAACAAATCCTTCAATGTATTCCTGACGAAACCATAACGTTTTAGCTTTGTGGAAATGATTCAGTGCTTTGAGCAACAGATTTGGTTTATTGATTCGCAGGTATTGATACCCCTTTTCAACTTCAACCTTTGCCGCTTTATATGCCCCGTCTCATTGCTCAATAATCGGGTTTAAATTTTCAGTAAAAGTTTCAATTGCTTCAATCAGTTCTGCATTTTCTTCGGGGGACGTCTCATTGAGCAAACCAATATATTTGTTTAGTCGCTCGCTTAAAGCTATAGCATTATAAGAATCTGCTTGATTGAACTTGCAACAAATAAGTGGACATTCAGTTAAGCTGCGATAATTTGTTTGTTTAGTTGTTTTTCAAAGTCCTGCGGGGACATGTAACCAAGGGCAGAATGTAACCGTTTACGGTTGTACCAGATTTCGATGTATTCAAAAATCATCAGTGCTGCCTGTTCTTTGCAAGTAAATTTGTGCTGATAAACGCATTCTGCTTTTAAGGTTTTGAAGAAGCTTTCTGCCACTGCGTTGTCCCAGCAGTTTCCTTTTCTGCTCATACTTCTGGTAATTAAGGCATTCTTTCCCAACAAATCCCTGAATTCGTTACAGGCATACTGCACGCCACGGTCAGAATGAAAAAGTAGGTCATTCGTGATGGGCCTGTTCTTTTGTGCCATTTTAAAAGTCGGAATCACTGTTTCTGTTGCCTTCATACCAGAACTCAATGCCCAGCCGATTACTTTACGGTCACCCAGATCAATTACGGTAGTCAGATACAGCCAGCCTTGCCCCGTTTTGATGTAAGTAATGTCCGATACCCAAACCGTACCGGTCGTGCCGGGCTTGAAATTCCGCTCCAACATGTTTTCCGGTATAGTATACTGGTGTTCAGAATCCGTAGTGGCCTTAAACTTTTTCTTAATAAGGCTCCTGATGTTTTCTTTTTTCATCAGCCGGGCCACCTTTTGCCTGGATAATATAATATTGCGTTGACCAAGTGCGCGGGATATTCTTGGGCCTCCATATGTTCGTTTGCTCTAGTGATAAACCAGCTTGATTTCTGACAGTAATTTCATATCCGACTGTGACCTTTTAGATTGAGTGCACTTTAACCAGCTATAAAAACCACTTCTGCTCACTTTAAACATTTTACACATCTTCCCGATATTAAATATTGTCCTGTTGTCTTTTAGGAACCGGAATATTTGCCATCGCCCCTGGAGAAGATGCCATGGCCTTTTTTAAGATGTCGCGCCCCTGTTGCATGTCGAGCAGCTCTTTTTTTAGCCGGTGTATTTCCGCCTGCTCCGGTGTATAAAGTACTTTGCCCTGTCCCGGAAAACTCGTTCCTGCCTTCGTTTCCAGTTCCTTGCGCCAACGGTACAACAAAGACGGTTTAATTTCCAGTTCTTTTGATAGCACGCCCAGGTCGGAACGCCCCTTGCTCAATTCTACAGCCATCACCTTAAATTCACGGTCATATCGTTTTCTCGTTTTTGACATATCTTAAAGTTAAGTTTTTCCCTTAACCTTTTGTCCACTTATTTGTTGCAAGTCCAAAACTGTTTTACTACAGAATCCTTTTAAGCAGAGTAAATTCATTGTAATTATGAAAAAACAAAAAACACCGCCGGTGACTGTCGGCGCGGACCAAGGAGAAACCTTGTCCGTAGTCGGCGACACCTACCGAATTCTAGCCAGTGGCAAGCAAACTGATGGCCAGTTTGCCACCATCGATATGCTGATCCCTCCTGGTGGCGGTCCGGGGCCGCATGCACATGCTAACTTTCAAGAAACTTTTTATGTCATCGAAGGAACAATCGAAGTTACTTCTGAGGCAGGGTCTTATCTAGCCATGGCAGGGTCATACGTCGCAATACCTAAAGGCGGCATTGTTCACCAGTTCAAAAACAACACACAGGAAATAGCACATCTGCTTTGTACTGTCATTCCATCAGGATTGGAAGCCATGTTTATAGAGATTGGTAATCCTGTTTCACCCGGCACGTTTTTACCTCCACCATCGATGGATGAGAACGCGGCAAAGCAGCTTCAAACCGTCGCAGAAAAATACGGTCAGCAAGTTTACCCGTCTAATTTCTTTAACAATACCTACCCCCATTGATTCCTCCTTTACCATCATAATTGATGGATATCGCATGAAAAACTTTCTTAAAATATTAAAGATAGATGAGTCATCCTTAACACCATATTACAGGCAATTATGTAATGCTATTTTGCAGGGTATCGACGAGAAACTGATCAGTGAGCATGATATTTTGCCATCAATTAATGACTTGAGCATTGCGTTAGACATTTCCCGGAATATTGTGACCAAAACATACAATACTTTAAAAAAAAGTGGAGTAGTAAGTTCTGTGCCTGGTAAAGGTTACTTTATATCCAACGTAAAGCTTGACAAACCGGTAAAGGTTCTTTTGTTGTTTAATAAGCTTAGTACTCATAAAAAAATAATTTATGACGCTTTTGCCGAAGCTTTGGGCGATAAAGCTTCTATTGATTTTTACATTTATAACAGCAGCTTTAATTATTTCAAAAAGATATTACTTGAAAAACAGGATAAATACGACAAGGTGGTTATTATTCCGCATTTTATTGATAAAATAGACAACGCCTGTGATGTTATCAACCAGATACCCAAAGAAAAACTAATATTAATGAGCAAGCTTGTAAAAGGTGTGGAAGGTGATTTTGGCGCTGTATATGAAGACTTTGCCAATGATATTTTTGATGCTTTAGAGCAGTTGTTGCCTAGCATCAGGCGTTATCATTCATGCACCATCATTTTTCCTAAGAATAGCTATTTCCCAACAGATATCCTTATCGGTTTCTTAAACTTTTGTAAGCAATATAATTGCGAATACGATATTGTTTCTGACCTCCGTAGTGAAAGCATGTGTAAGGACACCCTTTATATTTCGCTTACCGAAGATGACCTGGTAGAGCTAATTAATTTACTTTTGGAGCAAGGCCTTAAAATGCAGGAGGATATAGGGATCGTATCCTACAACGAGACGCCTTTAAAGAAGTTTATTCTAAACGGTATCACAACAATTTCAACCGATTTTGAATTTATGGGACGTATCGCTGCATCGATTGTATTAAATAATTCTCGCGACCACATTAAAATTCCGTTCCATACCATTATAAGGGAATCACTATAGTATACAGCTGGTAACAGTTAAGCCGGTTTATAATAATATTATTGTTCTTCTTATAAACCAAGTACGCGTTACTGTTATGCAGATATTTTTTGGGATTTTATTCCACTTCATAGGCGGCTTTGCGTCCGGTAGTTTCTACATTCCTTATAAAAAAGTTAGAGGATGGGCGTGGGAGAGTTTCTGGATAGTTGGTGGTATATTTTCATGGTTGATCGTTCCGCCGGTAGCAGCATGGTTAACTATTCCGAATTTTATCGATATTATAAAAGTTACAAACGGGCATATACTGATGCTCACCTACTTTTTTGGCTTGCTATGGGGCATTGGAGGCTTAACTTATGGCTTGGGGGTGCGTTATTTAGGGGTGTCGTTAGGCAGCACAATCATACTTGGTTTATGTGCGGTATTTGGTTCCATCATCCCATCTGTTTACTATAACTTTTATCCGCAAAAAGGCAAAGATACTTTTAGTATGCTTTTAAACAGCCATTGGGGCCAAATGGTGCTGTTGGGGATATGTATATGCACCATTGGTATTGTTATTTGTGGCAGAGCAGGAACTATTAAAGAATGCGACCTTGCTAAAAACCGACAGGCAGAAACTTATAATAAAGATTACCGTTTTGGCCTGGGCATTTTTGTAGCGATCATATCTGGCGTGCTTAGCGCTTGTTTTAATTTTGGTATAGAAGCCGGTAAAACAATGGCCGATGATGCCAACAGTACATGGCAGGCAGCACATCCGCATCAGGGAAATTTCCTTTTTTCAAATAATGTTACCTATATCGTAATTTTGTGGGGAGGCTTAACTTCTAACTTTATTTGGTGCATAATACTTAACGCCCGAAACAAAACCTTTGGCGATTATACCAACAAACAAAAGCCTTTACTTAAAAATTATCTCTTTTGCGCTCTTGCAGGCACCACATGGTTCCTTCAATTCTTTTTCTATGGCATGGGCGAAAGCAAATTAGGTAATGGTGCCAGTTCCTGGATATTGCATATGGCATTTATTATCCTGATTGCCAACAGCTGGGGGTTATTCTTAAATGAGTGGAAAGGCGTTAGTAAAAAAGCCGTCTATACCGTAATTGCGGGTATTATAACAATTATCATATCGGTTCTGGTTGTTGGTTACGGCAACTCCATTAAATAAATATCAAAAGCATAAAATCAATAGTATGTCTTCTAATACAAAACAATTTAAACACTTAAGTTACCTTTGGGATGATGATAAGGCGGCGGCATTGGTCGGCGATGAAGTTGCCCTGCTTATCTACCGTTCCAACCTTTTAGGTGCCGATCTTCGCCTTACTAATTACGGTGGCGGCAATACCTCCTGTAAAACTAACGCTAAAGACCCGCTTACCGGCCAGGATGTAGAAGTGATGTGGATCAAAGGATCAGGTGGTGATATTGGCACTTTAAAAAAGAGCGGTCTGGCAGCTTTATACGTTGATCGTTTGCGCAGCCTAAAAAACGTTTATAGAGGAATAGAACACGAGGATGAAATGGTGGAGCTGTTTAACCACAGTATTTTTGACCTCGCTTCTAAAGCACCATCAATAGATACCCCACTACACGGTTTTTTGCCCTTTAAACACATTGACCATTTGCACCCTGACGCAGCTATTGCTATTGCGGCAGCTAAAGATGGCGAAAAGATAACTCAGGAATTATTTAGCGGCGCCATAGGCTGGGTGGGCTGGCAGCGCCCTGGTTTTGATCTCGGCCTACAGATGAAGCAATGCTATGATGAAAACCCGGGCATCCGTGGTATTATGCTCGGATCGCATGGGTTATTTACGTGGGGCAATACAGCTTTCGAAAGCTACATTAACACTCTGGAAGTTATTGAGCAATGTGCCGAATACCTGGAGAAAAATTATGGCAAAAGAGGCCCTGTATTTGGTGGCCAGAAAATTGAGAGTGCTACAGAAGAGAATCGCAAAAAGCAGGCAATCGCTGTAGCGCCGATACTGCGTGGCTTCTGTTCGTCAAATACAAAAATAATAGGGCACTTTACAGATGACGCCCGGGTACTGGAATACATCAATTCAAATGACTTGGAAAGGCTGGCACCCCTGGGAACCAGTTGCCCCGATCACTTTTTGCGCACCAAAATCAGTCCGCTGGTTTTAACGCTTAAGGCGGAAGATGATTTATCAGATACTGCCGCTATCAAAGAAAAGCTAACACCTGCTTTTGAAGAATACCGCAAAATGTATGGCGATTATTATAATACCTGCAAGCACGACAACAGCCCTGCTATACGTGATGCCAATCCGGTAGTGATACTTTATCCAGGTGTGGGTATGTTCACTTTTGCTAAAGACAAACAGACTGCACGTGTTGCTGCCGAGTTTTACATTAATGCTATTAATGTAATGAAGGGTGCCGAGGCCATATCTGAATATACTTCCTTGCCAAGGCAGGAAGCTTTTGATATTGAATATTGGCTCTTAGAAGAGGCTAAATTGCAGCGTATGCCTAAGCCCAAGCCCTTGTCGGGTCGGGTTGCGCTGGTAACAGGTAGCGCTGGCGGGATTGGTAAGGCTATAGCTAGAAAGTTTGTGGAAGAAGGTGCTGTAGTGGTGTTAAATGATATGAATGCAGAACGCCTTAATAGTGCGGGGGAAGAATTTAAAAGTTTGTATGGTAAGGACAGTGTAACTACTACGTTACTAGATGTTACCAAACAAGACCAAATAGACCAGGCCTTCGCCGAAACTGTACTGGCTTTTGGCGGAGTAGACCTTATTGTTAACAATGCAGGCTTATCAATCTCTAAAACAATTAGCGATCATGAAGAAAAGGACTGGGATGCGTTATACGATGTGTTAGTAAAGGGGCAGTTTTTTGTTACTCGAGTGGCCGTAGCTATTATGAAGAAACAGGGCAAAGGTGGCGATATTATCAACATTGTAAGTAAGAATGCACTGGTAAGTGGCCCCAATAATGCCGGTTACGGCAGTGCAAAAGCAGCACAATTGCACCTGAGCCGATTAAACGCGTCGGAGCTTGGTGCAGACAAGATCCGTGTAAATGTGGTAAACCCTGATGCGGTTATAAGCGACAGCAATATATGGTCCGGCGGATGGGCCGAAGGCCGCGCTAAAGCATATGGCATCACAGTAGATGAATTGCCTGGTTATTATGCAAACCGTACTTTATTAAATGAGGTGATTTTGCCTGTAGACATTGCAAATGCCTGCTTCGCCTTTGCCGGCGGACTATTGAGCAAATCAACTGGGAACGTTTTAAACGTTGACGGGGGCGTAGCGGCAGCGTTTGTAAGATAAGCTGATTAACAAATGACCGGGTTAACCTCCAGTCGTTTATTTACCTTTTGAAGAGAAGACCAAATGCAACTAGATAAAAACCAGATAGCTGATGCTAACCAACAGCAGTTAAAAAAACATAACACTCGCCTAGTGCTTGTTGCTGAAGATATAAACGATGTTGAAACTGTACTGCAAAAGCTAAGTGCTTTTAACATTGCTATCCCAAGTTGGGCATTAGGTACTGGCGGTACCCGCTTTGGCCGTTTTAGCGGAGGTGGCGAACCACGCTGCCTGGAAGAAAAACTGGAAGATGTGGGCGTTATCCATTCGCTTAACAGATCAAGCAATTCTATATCATTGCACATCCCCTGGGACATTCCTGATGATGCTGCATCTATAAAAGCTCTGGCCTCTCAATTAGGCTTGCATTTTGATGCCGTAAATTCCAATACCTTTCAAGATCAGGCAAATCAAACGCATAGTTACAAATTTGGTTCCCTGCATCATGTAGATAAACAGGTGAGAGAGCAAGCTGTAGCACACAATATTGAGGTAATCAAATATGGTATGGATTTAGGTTCTAAAGCGCTTTCTGTTTGGTTGTCTGATGGATCAAATTTTCCGGGTCAACTAAATTTCAGAGAGGCTTTTCAAAACACACTGGAAAGTTTACAGGAGGTTTATAGTGTGTTGCCGGACAACTGGAAGGTATGGGTGGAATACAAGCCATATGAGCCAAACTTTTACTCAACCACCATTGGCGATTGGGGCCAGTCCTACCTATTAGCAAGTAAATTAGGGCCAAAAGCCAGCACATTGGTTGACCTTGGCCATCACCTTAACGGTACCAACATAGAACAAATTGTTTCCATCCTATTGATGGAGGGCAAATTAGCTGGGTTTCATTTTAACGATTCTAAGTACGGTGATGATGACCTTACCGTAGGAAGTATTAATCCATACCAGCTATTTTTAATATTTAACGAGTTGGTTGAAGGCATGGATGCGCGCAATTTAGATCACGCTACCGGTATTGGCTGGATGATAGATGCATCACACAATGTCAAAGATCCTATAGAAGATTTACTGCAATCGGTACAAGCTATTAAGATTGCCTACGCTCAGGCTCTGCTGGTTGATAAAGCCGCATTAAAGGCTGCCCAACAGCGTAACGATGTAGTACTTGCACAGGAAATATTACAAAAAGCCTATCGTACAGACGTTCGCCCTTTAGTAGCAGAGGCAAGCCTTAGGATGGAGGGGGCAATAGACCCGGTAAATACATTCCGGCAGTTTAGGGTAAGAGAAAACTTGATCAAAGAACGTGGGTTAAACACCGTAGCTACAGGTTTGTAGTCTTTTTGTATGGACGCCATACCAGTAATAGCCATATTTGATGTTGGGAAGACCAATAAGAAACTGTTTCTGTTTGACGAGAACTATCAGATCGTTTTCGAGCGATCGGCACGTTTCGCCGAAACAATAGACGAAGACGGGTTTTCTTGTGAAAATATAGAAAGTTTGCGTCTGTCCATTTTCAATTTATTAAGTGAGGTATTCCGCATAAAGGAATATAGGGTAAAGGCCGTGAATTTTTCGGCGTACGGTGCCAGTTTTGTTTATGTCGGTAATGACGGCAGGCCACTTACCCCACTCTATAACTACCTTAAAAAATATCCTGAAGCACTTAAAAACCAATTTTATAACGAATATGGAGGCAAGGATGCACTAAGCATTTCCACCGCTTCGCCTATATTGGGCAGCCTTAACTCCGGCCTGCAGATATACCGTATCAAATACGAGCGGCCCGAGTTGTTCGCAAAAATAGCAAATGCCTTGCACTTGCCGCAGTACTTAAGTTTTTTGCTCACAAACCAGCCTTTTTCAGAACTAACTAGTATTGGCTGCCATACCCACATGTGGGATTTTACCGCTAACAGTTATCATGAATGGATTCAGCGTGAAGGTATAGCATTAAAGTTGCCGCCTATTGTATCATCGGGCAAGGTGATGCAGGCTCTCTTCCTTGGAAATAATTATAAAGTAGGGGTTGGCTTGCATGATAGTTCGGCAGCACTTATCCCGTATCTGGTTAACTTTCATGAGCCGTTTGTCTTGATTTCCACAGGTACGTGGTGTATCAGTTTGAATCCTTTTGACGACTCGCCATTAACAATTGGCGAGCTTAAAAATGATTGCCTTTGCTTTATGCAATATCAAGGCAAGCCTGTAAAAGCTTCAAGAGTATTCTCTGGCTACGAGCATGAACGGGAAGTTAAAAGGATAGCTGCTCATTTTAACAGCAACTTTGTCAAATACCGTAACATGGCTTTTGATATTGATGTTATTTCAGGTTTGAAAAAGAGCCAACCGCAAAACTTGAGTTTTGAGCAAAGAGAACTTAGCAGTTTTAATGATGATAGCGAAGCTTATCATCAGCTCATACTTGACCTTATGTACCAACAAATAAACTCTACACAACTGGTGCTAAAAGGCACTATGGTAAAAAGGATTTTTGTGGACGGAGGCTTTAGCAAGAACAGTATCTATATGCACTTATTAGCTATGGCTTTCCCGGTCGTAGAGGTGTTTTCGGCATCTATGGCACAAGCTTCAGCCGTTGGTGTGGCTTTAGTAATCCATCAGGAATGGAACAAGAAAGCTATACCAAGTAATATTATTGAGCTTAAATATTATTCGTCGAATCAAGGCATTACAATATGAAAGTTGGCTTATTTGTTCCTTGCTACGTCAACCAGTTTTATCCGGGCGCAGCTATTGCAACTTTGCAGTTACTAGAAAAACTGGGCATAAACATAGCTTTTCCACCTAACCAAACGTGCTGCGGGCAACCAATGGCCAACTCTGGTTTTGAACATTTAACGCAAGGCTGCAACGATTTGATCATTAAGGATTTTGCAGATTACGATTACATTGTTTGCCCTTCGGGGAGTTGTGTGCTGCACATTAAAGAACACATCAAATCAGAAAAAGAGCCTGTAAAAGCAGCATCCGTCAGCCACAAAATCTATGAACTGGTAGAATTTTTAACCGATATTTTGAAGGTTGAAAATTTAAATGCCCATTTTCCTTACAAAGTTGGCGTACACCAAAGTTGCCATGGTCAGCGCGGATTAAAGCTTTCGCAAATGAGCGAATTGGTAGAACCAGATTTTTCCAAGCCAATGCAATTGTTAAATATGGTGCAAGAACTGGAAATTATCCCGCTTAATCGTAAAGATGAATGCTGCGGTTTTGGCGGAACTTTTTGTGTTGTAGAAGAAGCCATTTCCGTAAAAATGGGAAAAGACCGCGTGGCAGATCATCTAAGTCATGGTGCGGAATACATTACCGGAGCCGATATAAGTTGTTTAATGCACATGGAAGGCATTTTACGCCGGCAAGGCAGCAAAACCAAAGTAGTGCATATTGCAGAAATTTTAAATGCCGAACGCGTATGATGAGTGAAAACCAGGACCACGCCGAACTGGCGGAGGTTTTTAATGAAGATGAAGAGCGCGTAAACTGGCACGACGAAACCTTGTGGTGGGTTCGGCAAAAACGCGATAAAGCGGCACATCAAATCCCGGAATGGGAGTTGTTGCGCGAAACTGCTTCTCAAATCAAAAACAATGTTTTAAGTAATCTGGATAATTACCTGGTTCAGTTTGAAGCACAAGCCAAAGTAAATGGCGTAACGGTACATTGGGCGGCAGATGCGGAAGAACATAACCAAATTGTGCTTTCATTGCTAACCAAACACGGCATCAACCGAATGGTAAAAAGCAAATCCATGCTAACCGAAGAATGCCATTTAAATGATTATTTAAGCAAACATGGCGTGGAAGTAATCGATTCTGATTTGGGCGAACGCATTGTGCAATTAGCTGATGAACCGCCGAGCCACATTGTTTTGCCTTGCATCCACAAAAAGAAAGAAGAGATTGGCGAGCTTTTTCACAAGCATCTCGGTACGCCAAAGGGCAATTCAGATCCGCAGTTTTTAACCGAAACCGCACGGCAACATCTGCGCGAAACTTTCCTTACCCGAAAAGCTGCTTTAACCGGCGTTAACTTCGCGATAGCAGAAACCGGAGAATTTGTGGTTTGCACCAACGAAGGCAATGCAGATATGGGCGCGCATCTTGCTAATATCCACATTGCGAGTATGGGCATCGAGAAAATTATCCCGCAAAGGAAGCATCTCAGCGTTTTTTTACGTTTGCTTACGCGAAGTGCAACCGGCCAGCCGATCACTACTTATTCCAGTCATTTTAAAAAGCCGCGTGCCGGACAGGAAATGCACGTGATTTTGGTTGATAACCAACGCACAGTTCAGTTAGGCCGAAAAGATTTCCGCAATTCTTTAAAGTGTATTCGTTGTGCAGCTTGCATGAACACTTGTCCGGTTTATCGCCGCAGCGGCGGCCACAGCTATCATACGGCAATTGCTGGTCCGATTGGCTCTATCCTCGCCCCAAACCTGGACATGCGCAAATTTGCTGATCTGCCTTTTGCTTCTACGCTTTGCGGTTCGTGCTCCAACGTTTGTCCGGTGAAGATTGATATTCATCAGCAATTATATAAATGGCGGCAGGTTTTGGTAAAAGAAGGTTACGTAGGAACAACCAAAAAAATTGGCATGCAGGCCATGACTTTAACTTTATCTTCTCCGGGATTTTTTAAAACTGCCGGGAAAATTGGCCGTTTAGTAATGCGTTATGCTCCTTTTGCGGTTAGTAATCAGTTAAACCCGTGGTATAAACAGCGCGAAATGCCCGTGCCGCCGAAAGAATCTTTTGGCGAATGGTATGCAAAAAACAGAAACAATGGAAAATAGCCGCGACCGTATTTTAGCCGCAGTTACAGCTAATAAACCTGATTTACTGCCGTTGCCGGAGATTCCGGTATTTAATCCGGAAAGTGATGATGCTTCTTTTATCATAGAAAAATTTCATTCTACAGCCACCACAATTGGTAGTAAAATTTTTATGGTGAAAGATTTAGAGGAAGTAAAAGATGTAATACGAGCGCAATTTCGTGAAGGACGAATTGTTACTACGATCCCTGCATTAGCAGATATTGCAGAAACTGATTTAAAAACCATTATTGATCCGCATACCTTAGAAAACATCGAATTGCTAATTATACAAGCACATCTTGGTGTGGCCGAAAACAGTGCTGTTTGGGTAACAGAAGATTTAATGCAGCAACGCGCTGCACCTTTTATTTGTCAGCATTTGGCTGTAATTTTAAATGCTGCGGATATTGTGCCAACTATGCACCAGGCTTATAACCGTATCGGTTTGGCAGATTATGGTTTTGCCGCATTTATTGCTGGCCCATCAAAAACAGCAGATATTGAGCAATCTTTGGTGCTGGGTGCGCACGGGCCGCATAGTATGACGTTGTTTATAAGTCAATAAGTCAAATTTATTATAACTGCCAATAAACCACGTATTTGATGCTTACATGTTTTTGATAAAAGTTTCGAACTTAAATGTACGTTTAAAACCATGATCTGTTATATCTTGGAGTTACTACCTTTGGTTGGAGGGAATATATAGGCAGATTTAAATAAGGATTAAATTTGACTATTATGAAAAAGCGCGTGTATGACGTGGAATTTAAGAAGATGGCTGTAGAGCTATCGGATGCAAAAGGATCAGTGAAAGAGGCGGCAGAAGAACTGGATATAGATCCGGGACGGATTAGTAACTGGAGAAATCATTATAAGAGTGCTCATACGAGCACTGCTTCTATTAGCAATTTAAGTGCGGAGCAAAAAGAGATCAGAAGACTGCAAAAAGAGTTAAGGGAGGCACAGCAGGAGCGTGACATTTTAAAAAAGCGGTCAGCATCTTTTCCAGGGGAGACGGGAAGTATTCAGATTTATAAAGGCCAAACGGACTAAATATACCGTCGAAAAGATGTGCAAAGTGTTGAGTGTAAGTTCCAGCAGTTATTATTATTGGCTAAAACATCCGGTAAGCGTCACTGCACTTAAAGCGCAAGAATTACTAGGACATATCTATAAGGTTTACCAAAACAGTAAAGGCCGTTACGGTAGCCCGAGAATTACAATAGAACTCAAACAAGCGGGTATAACTGTATCAAGACCATGCGTAGCCAGGGCCATGAAAAGAGCAAACATAAAGAGTATTGTCAGAAGAAAATATCGCATTCAGACTACTGATTCCAAGCATACTTATGCTGTTTCTGAAAATTACTTGCAGCAGTACTTTCAGGCAGACAGGCTAGCCCAGAAATGGGTATCAGACCTTACTTACACTAAAACTGGCGAAGGATGGCTTTATCTAACCACAATTATAGATTTGGCAGACCGAAAAGTAATTGGTTGGGCATTAAGTGAATCGATGAGGGCATTGGATACAACCGTTGCAGCATTTAGGATGGCTGTGAATAACAGACCAGTAGTACAGCCGCTTTTATTTCATTCCGACAGAGGTGTGCAGTACGGTTGTGGCGAATTTACCGGGCAGCTAAAGAAATGGACAGTCAGACAAAGTATGAGTAGAAAGGGCAATTGCTGGGACAATGCGGTAGCCAAAGCTTCTTTAAAACCATGAAAACAGAAATGGTTTATCACAGGTCGTTTTCAACCAAAGCAGTAGCAAAACTGGCCGTGTTTGAATACATAGAAGTCTGGTACAACCGCCGAAGGAGACATTCGGCACTTAATTATATAACGTCATGCCAATATGAAAAACTACTATTAAACAACAAAATGTCTGCCTGATAAATCTCTCCAATAAACTATTGCAATTCCACCATAACGGTGAAGGACAAAAACGGAAAAACCGACAGCTCTTCGTATTGCGATGTATGGCAATTTCGGGATGGTAAAAATTTTTTTAAAAATCAAATTATACAATCATGACAACAATTGACAGCAGCAAAAAAATCTGCACGCTTATTAACGTTTTTACCGTTGAACCGGAAAAACAAAAAGAATTATTCGATAGCCTGGTAGAGGCGAGTGAAAAAGTGATGTGCAAAATGACCGGCTACATATCCGCTAATATTCATATGGGTGACGATGGCAAAACGGTAACCAACTACGCGCAGTGGGCTTCACTGCAGGATTATCAGAAGGTGCTGACTGTCCCGGAAGTAATGGTACACTTAAAAACGGCAGCAGCCCTTGCCATAAAATTTGAACCGGTAACCTACAATACAATTTGGACAGATGGTGCCAATGACTAAATACTTTCTCATCTGTGCCAGTCGCGACCATGTGTTAAAAGGCGTAGAGGGCGGTTTTGCACAGGCGGGGAATGGCAGAAAAGATTTGATGAGCAAGCCATCAAAAGGCGATTGGATTGCGTTTTATTCAGCGAAAGATAAATTTGAAAATGGTAAGCCGTTACAAAAATTTACTGCTATTGGACAGTTAGTTGACGAAGAACCGTATCAACCTGATGCCAACTAAAATTTTAAACTATACCGGCGAAACGTCAAGTTTGAAAAAGTGGCGGAAACAGAAATTCGCCCTTTACTAGGGCAACTATCTTTTATAAAAAATAAAAAGAAATGGGGTTTTTATCTCATTAGCGGTTTCTGGGAGCTTTCAAAAGAAGACTTTGAAGTGATAAAAAGTGCTATGAAATTAAGGCAGAGCCATGAAGGGGGCTTCGGACATTCCAGCTTTGCTAGGGTTACCGTTCCGATTTGCAAACAATCAAAGGTTAATATGGCAATAAGAAACAAACAGACAGTTTACGACCGGACAACTGGACGACCACAAGTTACTGAAATCAATTTCAGGTTTTACAGACCATTGCGAAGAAGTAAATGGTATCAATCTGCATTTTGTGCAGGGTGGACACGGACATTTTTTAATCTTGCTTCTTGGCTATCCTGAAACCTGGTGGGGAAACCCAAACAATACAAAAAGGCAAATAAGAGGGTGTTGATTTACAGTATAATTAGAAATATTTGGAAAAATTGTATGTTTGTATAATATTTGAGTTGTGTGCTATTTTGCGAAGCCCTGCGAACTATGACAGAACTTGAACAATATATCAAATCTTATTTTGAAATTATTTTGCCAGACGAGTTGAATAAACTTAGTTCTTTCTTTAAACCAATTACTTTAAAAAAGGGCGAATATTTTCTAAAGAAAGGAAAAATTTGCAATAAACTTTGTTTCATTAAAACAGGATATTTAAGAGCCTGTTTTAATTTCTATCAGAAGAAATGCCAATGCTTCTTTTACCCTATAAAAATTGGTGTGTGCATAGTCTAAAATAATCAAAAACCATATACTAACTATTTTTTAGGCGATAAAAGAAGCATAGAAAATAAATTGAATAATTTTTAAACAGGCTCTAAGGGTTTTTGAAATTTTTGAAGATAAAGAAATAACACATTGGATTGCAACTAAAGGATATTTAGGGACTGATTTTTCTAGTTTTTTCTTTACACAAGTTTCACGCTGGAGTATTCAGGCATTAGAAAATACAGGGCTGTTTGTAATTACAAAAGACAATTACGATAAAATTGGTAATGCTATTCCACGATGGTATGAATTGGAGAGAACATTTTTGATTAAATGCTTTATTATAATGGAAAGCAGAATTTTTGATCCTCTATCTATGACGGCAGAAGAGAGATATGATTTATTTTTTTCAGAAAATAAAAACCTGTTTCATCAAGTTGCCTTACAATATATTGCTTCAATGCTTGGAATGACACTTGAAACATTTAGCAGGATAAGAAAAAAACAATTCAAACAAAATTCTTGATTTTTGTCAAGAGCATGTTTAGCAGTTAAATATAATTTGCACCATAATTAACTAACAAAAACACTATGTTTATAGGACACTTCGGAGTATCTTTTGCAGCTAAAAAAGCAGTCCCTAAAATTTCTTTAGCCATACTTTTCATTGCTACTCAATTCGTGGACATACTTTGGCCCATTTTGGTTATGCTTCATATTGAAACTGTAGATATAATGCCAGGCTATACAAAATCAAATGCTTTTGAGTTTCTTCATTTTCCCTATACACATAGTTTACTTATGGGTATTGTTTGGGGTGTTGTTATTGCTCTTTTATATGCATTTTTTAAAAAAGATACTCGAGGCGCAATAGTAATTGGACTATGTGTACTTAGCCACTGGTTTCTAGACCTTATAGTACATACTACTGACTTACCAATTACTCTTTTTGGTAATACCAAAGTTGGACTGGGATTGTGGAACCATGTAGCAGTTGCTATGATACTTGAGACTATTATTTTCTTAGCAGGTGTGTTTATTTATGCTTCTATAACAACCCCCAAAAACAAAAAGGGTTTTTGGGGATTATGGTTACTGGTTGTATTTCTTTTATTGATTTACCTATATAATACTTTTGGTCCTCCCCCAAAAGAAGCAAGTACGAATTTATTCATGTCTCTTTTCATACTTATGGTGATTATTGTCCTTCTTGCAGGTTGGGTTGATAAAAACAGAGTATTAAAGAAAATATAAAATAACGTGTAGTGCGATTAAAAGATAAGTGTTAAGTGTGTAAAAGGTTGTGCTTACTACAGAAAATGAGTAATTTAAAGAAGAATTACGATCAAGTAAATACTTCTTTATGCACAACCTTTCGAGCAATTTCCGTTTATTTTTAGACATCACCAAATCTGTTTTTAAATCCGTTGTTCAGTCGGACGATAACTTTAAATTTTATCCCAGAAGCCTAAGTTATCTGATTGTGAAATACTTGCCCTGGCCTTGATTGCCGAATCGATAGGGATTGATTCAGAAACATATTTATTTGGAAAACTTAACAAAGATTATAGGGCCAACTTTACTAACCTGGTCCACCGTTGCAATTTCAACCGGCGCAGGAAAACACTTGCTGCTTACCTACAGCAGTTGAACCAAAGCCTGGCAGATAGGATGAATGAGGGAGAAAATGTATTTATTGTAGATTCTGTTCCTGTTCCCATTTGTAAACTTGCCAGAGAAAAACCATCAAAAGTTTGCAGGGAGTGTTTCGAAACAGCACCTGACAAAGGCTATTCTGCAGTAAATAAGCCATACTACTTTGGTTATAAACTGCATTTGGCCACTTTGGCTAATGGCGTGTTCCATGCTATGGATTTAAGTAAGGCCAGCGTACATGACATTCATTATTTGAACGACTTAAAAAAAAACGGATTGAGTAATTGTACCTTGATTGGCGATAAAGGCTATTTATCAAAGAGCCAGCAGTTAGACTTGTTTACTGTAGCTAAGATTGAACTAAAAACACCTATGCGAAGCAACCAGGCAGGCGCACAGCCTATGATACCGATTTTTAGGAAAGTTCGGAAATGTATTGAAACATTGTTTGCCCAACTATGCGACCAATTTATGCTTAAAAGAAATTATGCAAAAACAGTAGCCGGATTATCGGTTAGAATATTAAACAAAGTCACGGCCGTTACCTGTCTGCAATTTGTTAACAAACAAAATAACAAACCAATAAGCCACCTTAAATATGCTTTGGCTTGTTAATCGCACTACACGTTATTTAAGTAATTTATTACGAGTACTGACAGGACAAAACACACAGCAGCATATTCATGATAAACTGATAGAAAAAGCCAAAGAAAAATTATCGGCCACCAATCTAACAGTAAGTGAAATTGCTTACGAACTGGGTTTTGAACATTTGCAGTCGTTTAGCAAATTGTTTAAAACAAAAACAAAATTTTCGCCTTTGGCATTCAGGCAGTCGTTCAATTAACATATAAAAAGAACACACGAATAAATTGCTATCGTTAACAAGATGCCAGATTAAAGGCATAATTTCTAAATTGAGCATTTAAAATTCCACCTGGCACTTGTGCCATTAGTTTATCCACTTCGGCAACCCGCAACCGAAAATAATTTTAATAACCGTTTTGAGAATGGATAACGACAAATACAAAAGTATTACGGATGCAATAAGCAGTTTTTGCGCCGTGAGCGAACCTGAAATGGCAGAAATTATAAAGCTTTTTACTGTGGCCTATCTCAAAAAAAAACGAATACTTTTTGAAAGAAGAACAAGTATGTAAGAAAATCGGGTTTTTGAATACGGGATTGATACGTCATTACTATGCTACCGATCATTATGAGGTTACCAGTTGGATGTCGTTGCCCCATGATTTTACCACCTCGTTGCGGAGTTTTATTTTACAGATATCAAGTATTTAAAATTTGCAAGCTGTTATAGATTGCGAGTTGATCGTACTCGACAGAAAAGCTTTTGATTATTTAATCCAAAAAAACAGGGCTTTTAAAGCCTTTTATATTAAAGCATTAGAATATAATTACCCGTAGTGCATATAGTAAAAGTTGTGCAAACTGCTAAAAAGCAGTAAATTGGAGTTACGACACAACGATTTAGATGCCCAACTTTAGGGTGAATTACGATAAAATTTTGGAAGTATTAAAGGGTTTAGGTTTTCCAAGCGAAAGTTTTCTGCATCAGATCAGAAAGCCCAAGTTGTCAGATTTAGGGGTAATCGCTTTGACATTTACTGCTGAATATATGAGCATAGATAGCGAACATCAATTGTTTTGGATATTACCTTTTGATTTGCATTTCTTGATTGAACGGAGTGTTTATAACAGGCGGAAAAGGAAGTTGTTTTTTCAAATTGAATTGGTAAGGAAAAAACTGGCGGAGATTTTAGGAAAAGGTGAAAACTGTTTTATTGTGGATAGTATGCCTTTAGAAATATGCAAACTGTCCAGGAGTGGCAGGAGCAGGATTTGTAAGGAAACAGATTATGCCCAGCCGAATAAAGGCTATTGTGCATCTCAAAAGCTGCATTATTATGGCTATAAATTACATGCGGTTTGTTCGGCAAAAGGCATTTTCCAAAGTTTGGATATCAGCCCAGCATCTGTACATGACGTGCAATACCTGAAAGATATCAAGATACAGCTTCGAAGTGGTCTGCTTTTAGCAGACAAGGGTTACCTGTCGGCAGTTTATCAACTGGATTTGTTCGAAAGCAGGCAAATTAAACTTGAAGTCCCCATGCGCGAAAACCAGGCTGATTACAAAACACATCCTTTTGTGTTCCGAAAATCAAGAAAACGTATCGAAACACTATTTTCCCAGCTATGCGACCAGTTTATGATCAGAAGAAATTATGCGAAAAGCTTTGCCGGTTTTAAAACCAGAATTCTATCAAAAATAACAACCCTGACAATCATTCAGTACATTAACAACAGTCTAAACCGAAACATCAACAACCTCAAAATCAATATTGCCTAAATGCACTACGGGTTATAACTATATTACTGTGGAAGACTGTATATTCAGCCTGATAGAAAAATCGGCGGAAGAACGGTTTCTATGGATGGCAAAAATCCAACTCCGGTTCATCCAGCAAGTGCCGGTCATGTTCACCGCATCCATGCTCGGTATCACACCCAGGCATTTGAGCCGGTTGCGGAAGAAGCATGCTGTTTAATCTTCCTTTCCCGTTTTCGGACAAGTGTCCTTTCTGGCCGCCTTCCGCCTATCTACCTATGTTTTTGAAAAACAAAGATCATGAATACTAAAAAAACAATCATTATAACAGGCGCTTCAACCGGAATAGGAAAAGCAACCGCCCTATATTTCGCGCAGAAGGGCTGGAATGTAGCCGCCATCATCCGCAACACAGACGATATCAATGGTTTTGCTGCCTATCCTTCTATCGTTACGTTCAAACTCGATGTTACAAATGGGGAAAGTATAACCGATGCGGCATCCCGGATACTGCAAACGTTTCCGGATATTGACGTGTTGTACAACAATGCCGGCTATGCCCTTACCGGTGCTTTTGAAACAACCACGGAAGAACAGGTGCGAAAACAGTTTGAAACAAATTTGTTCGGTGTCATGAATGTTACCCGCGCTTTCCTGCCTCACTTTCGCAATAAGAAAAAAGGAATCATTTTAAATACCACATCGTCAGGCGGCATTTTAACCTTCCCATTTTATAGTGTTTACAACAGCTTCAAATGGGCATTGGAAGGATTTATGGAAGCCCTGCAGTTTGAAGTGAAGCCTTTTAACATCCGGATCAAAAATATTGATCCCGGCACTGTAAAAAGCGAGTTCACCGATAACATAGCATTTGTTTCCAACCCGGACTACAACAACTATGCAAAAAAAGTACAGCACAACACATTAGCAGGTTATAAGAATGCGCCAATGCCTGATGTGGTTGCTAAAACTGTTTTTAAAGCTGCCACTGACAATAATTTCAAACTCCGGATCCGGCTACACCGCAGGCAAGATCTGTTTTCTTCTTCAAATGGCTGTTGCCCTTGAATCTCTTTAATAAGATGGTGGCTGCACCCGTGGAAAAAGAAATAAAAGCGAACGATAAAGTTGCCAAAATAAGTCTGGCGGTGTAAGCCGGGAAGAAACAAGGATCACCTTATTATTTAAAAACAACGAACATGATAACAGAAGAAGAAAATTGTTAAAACATTTGTGGAATTGATGACTACGCATCAATCTCAAAATTTCGGGCAGGTGCTTGCTAAAAATTATCATCAGCACAACCCGGATGTAAAGCAAGGACTTGAAGGCATTATTTTATACCTATAAAAATGATCATTAGTTAATGCCTATCAGTAACAATCGTTATGACAGTTTGTTTGAATTTTGTAACATTGCAAAATGAAGGGTGGAAGCAATAGAAGAATTTTATAAAACCAAACTTCATGGTATTCCCGATAATATCCAAAAAGAGATGAATCATTTTAACGTGTTCAAATTGGATGATTTTGTTGGCAGTAATTCCAAACCCATTCCTTACAGCAGGAAAGATTTTTTTAAAATCAGTTTAATTATAGGTAGAAACAAAGTGTTCTATGGTGATAAGGTAATTGAAATTAAAAAACAGGCGTTGTTATTTGCCAATCTGCAAATTCCCTATAACTGGGAGGCAATAGACGGCTGTCAAACCGGTTTTTTCTGTGTATTTACCTCTGCATTTTTCATCATTTCGGAAATTTGGAAAACTATGATATATTTAAACCCGATGGCACACCGGTTTTTGAACTAACTGATGATCAGACTGATAAAATGCAAATTTTATTTAAGCGTATGTTTGAAGAAATCAATTCGGACTATGTTCATAAATATGACGCATTAAGAAACCTGGTGTTTGAAATTTTACATAATACATTAAAAATGTACCCGGCAAAAAAAGCTAAAAACCAGCAAATAAATGCTGCTCACCGGATATCAATCTTGTTTTTAGAATTATTGGAAAGACAATTTCCCATTGAAGACACAAGGCAGCGGGTACGTTTTAGTTCTGCATCAGATTTTGCCAATCAGTTCTCCACTCACGTCAACCACCTAAGCCGGCGGTAAAAGAAACGACTCAAAAAACTACTTCCACAATCATTGCCGAACGCTTGTTGCAGGAAGCAAAAATCCTATTAAAACAAACCGACTGGAACGTGTCCGAAATCGCATTTTCATTAGAATATACTGAAGTTACCCATTTCAATAACTTCTTCAAAAAACATTTGGATACTACTCCTACTCAATTCAGAAATGTTAGATTTTCGTAAGATCCGTTTAGTATTTTGTTATGCTGCCGGATAAAACCGTTCTACCTTTGTGTCATTATAAAAACAAAAAATATGGGCACAAAAAAAGTGTGGTTTGTAACAAGCGCTTCCAAAGGTTTGGGGCTCAAAAATTACTGAATGAAGGCTTCCGGGTAGTTGCCACCACCCGCAATATTCAATCTCTGGTAATCGATGTAGGCGACGCTTTGGATGTTATCCTGCCGCTTGAGGTGAACTTAACTGATAATGAAAGTGTAAAAAATGCCATCGCCAAAAGCGTCTCGCATTTTGGGCAAATTGACATAGTGGTCAACAATGCAGGATACGGGCAAATAGGCGCTTTGGAAGAACTGACCGATGTAGAAGTGAAAAGCAATTTTGACGTAAATGTTTTTGGTTCGTTAAACATCATCAGAAATGTGATGCCTTATTTGCGAGATCAAAAATCAGGACACATTTTCAATATTTCTTCAATAGGTGGTTTCATTGGCGGTTTTGCAGGATGGGGTATTTATTGCGCTACTAAGTTTGCGGTAGCGGGTTTAACTGAAAGTTTAGCCGAAGAAGTAAAGGCATTTGGCATTAAAGCCACGGTTGTCTATCCGGGCTATTTTCGTATTGATTTTCTTTCCAAAGGTTCCGTCAAAACACCTGCCCATTCCATTGAGGATTACGAGGCAGCCCGCCAATACGAAAAGGCACACCTCAACGACATTAATGGTAATCAACCCAACGACCCGGAAAAAGCAGCCGACGTACTGATTGCAACAAGTAAAGAAGAGAACCCGCCTGTACATTTGTTCCTGGGCAGTAATGCGTATGAAATGGTGTACAATGAAATAGGCATAGTAACCAAAGGAACCGAACAATGGAAAGATTTTCACCTTATCAACCGCATTATAATTCTGACAATACTTTTGACTAACCTTGGTTGTGTATTCAATAAAGCTACTACAATGGAAAAGTCTGAAAAATAGTTTCTAGCCAATTTGAGAAATGGAGAAATGAGGAAGTGAATTTAAGAGCCTGTTTAAAATGTGCACTTCTATTTGTGGTTATGGAGTATATATCCCTCAGGTTCAGTTTATCACGCCACCAAACGGGCTTCGGAAGACTGGTGTGAAAGTGTATCCTACGAATTAAAAACAATTTGGAATAATGGTAAAGACGGTGATGCTCGGACTGTTGAATACCGCCTTCCTTTCTATTTTGCTGTGGTACAGCATGTATGATTTGTTACATTAAACCCTCTTTTTAAAAAGCTTATGGTGACAACGCCTGCAATCGTTTAAGACTGCTTTCAGGTTGAGTTTGCCGAGGCCATATATGGGGTTATGAAAAAGTTCATCATACATTCTATACCTCAACCTATTTTTTTAACGAATCATTTGAAACATAAAAAGGAGTAGGAGCCTTAGGCTGCCGCTGTGATTTCTTTTTTAAAAAAATTATGACGCCGCAGGAATGGTTGCAGATTACGAGGCTAAGCCAACATGTAACACATGACTTGCCTGACACATCAATTAACAGCTGAGAAAGTGCTTGTTGTTACAATCACCAAAGACAAATAAACCTTTCGTGAAGTTTAGTTGTTAATTGTAATTATTAAAGTATTTAACCATGAAACTTTCTGGCAACACCATTCTTATTACAGGCGGAAACGGAGGCATTGGCCTGGCACTTACAAAAGCCTTTACTAAAGCAGAGAATACCGTAATTATCTGCGGAAGAAATGAGGCATCATTGCAATTTGCAAAATCCGGCAATGATAACATCATTACAAAACAGTGCGACTTAACCCAACAGGCTGAACGCGACGAACTGGTGCAATGGATATTACAGAATTACCCGTCGTTTAACGTTATTATCAATAATGCAGGCATATTTGAAGAAACAGACCTGCTAAGTGATTCATTTGATTTGGATAAAATCAATAAGCAGCTTGTTATAGACTTGCAGGTGCCCATTGAACTATGCCTGCGCTTTTTACCTCATTTAAGAAAACAGCCCCATGCTGCCATTGTAAACATAACCAGCGGGCTTGTTTATGCTCCGGAAGCGGGGGCTCCTTTTTATGGAGTAGCAAAAGCAGGCGTTCATGCATTTACGCAAACTGCCCGCTACCAATTACGCGATACAAAACTAAAAGTATTTGAAGTGTTGCCGCCGCTTGTTGACACTGGTGGCGTAAGCAAACAATTGGATATAGAAAAACTGGGAGGCGCTATGGATGCGGACGAAACTGCTGATGAGATATTAAAAGGATTGTCCCACGATACAGAGGAAATCAGAATTGGCGACATTAAATGGCTTTATGCTGCTTCGCGCATTGCTCCTGAGTTTACAAATAAAAAGGTTAACGAAAAAGCTGAAAAAGCAAGGCAATCTGATAATCATTAGAACAGATACTGGCGGCGCATCCAATTGTATGATGAACTTTTTCAAAAGCCCATATGTGAAAGATTGAAACTTTTTCAAAAGCCTATATTTTGTCCTGAAAGTTTACATCATACATTCTATACCACAAATAGAAACGGTTGTGTTCTGAAATGTATGATGAGTTTATTTGAGCTAAGAAAATAGAGAATTTTGAATAAATTGTTTCAGTGTTTTATAGATAGAAAGAGTTGCTGTTGTGCGGAAACATTATATGCTTTTATAATCATCATATATTTGAAAACAGTACCTAAATTTTTACCGGGAAATCTCCATACTTCTTTTATGCCACATAAATCAGTATTTTCTATATTTTCTGATTAAAAAAGATCAGCCCAAATTTTAGTCGATAAAAGAAGCATCGCAATTTTAATCTCCAAAAATCTAAACAGTTTTAAATGTTTTTTACGTTGAGTTTCCCTAATTCTGTGCATGGTCAATAGGCACTTCCAATCCTTTCCATACTTTTTTTGAAGTCCAATCCAAATCCGGTCCCTGCCAAAAAGAATCTGTTGCAGGCAAACCCAGGATTAAAAAAGCTTCCGAGCATAAATAAAGGCTTCCGGTAGAGATATAAGCTTCACCAAGATCTGGCTGATGGCCGTAAATGCCAATCTGCAGCCAGCCGTTTTTATCAAAAGTTCCGGGTGCTTCTACCTGTTTTTTGATGACCGTATATAGCGCGGCGCGTACTTGCCGGGGCTTAATTTCTTTGTCGAGTTCGTGCATCAGCGCAATTTTTGAAAGCAGTTGGAACACGCCAAAACGATAGGACAAGGAGCGGCCAATCGGCGGATAAGTGCCTTCGGGAGAGATTAAACGTTCCTGTACGGTTGCATATCGTATAGACCGGCTTAATATCAAATCATAAGTTTCCTGCTGTGTTTTGTCCTGCGCTGCCCAGGTTTGCAATACTTCCAACAGCATCGGCTGTATCACAAAACTGTTGTAATAATCCCAGTGGAAATTTGGCCCGTCGCCATAAGCACCGTCGCCCTTATACCACAACAATTGAGATTTAACGGCATAATCCATGCGCATTTTATCTCCGGAATGATCAAAACGCATTAACGCAGCTTCAATAACAGCACTGAAAAGCAGCCAGTTATTGTAAGACGGCGTGATAACCCGGGATGATTTTAAAGCGGCGATCACATTTATTTTTGTCTTGCTGTCAAGCCTGTCCCAAAGCTGGTGCGGTGCCCTTAACAAAGCCTGCGCCAGGAAAGCGGCATCGACTAAAGGCTGTCTTCCCTGGTTAAAGTTCATGAAATCAGCTGCGGCAGGATCAGTTGCATTGTGCAGACAGATGAGTGCCAGATCGATGTATTTTTTACGCAGCTTTCCTTCCGCGGTTTGGTCTGGGCCAAGCTCTAACCATGGTGCCATGCCAGCAAGCAATCGCCCAAAAGCCTCCAGGTGCGTGGTCAGTTTGTTATGTTCCGGTACTTTAGCTTCCACAGGCATCAGTTTTTTAAGCTCATTTTTGCTTAAGGCGATTAAAACCGGATCTGCAATACGCGTTAAAATTTGAACCAGATATTGCCGCTCGGCCACCGCATTTTCAGAAGAATCAGCCAAAGCGCGTGCCTGTAATTGCTGCCAACCTATCGTCAGGAACATCATTGTAGCTATTGGTCGTAGTTTTTTCATCATAAAGTAGATAATTTAGTTAAACAACAGCTTTAAAAACTACTGTTTTTATCGGTTTAATTATCGGTTACATCTTTTGCCCAACCAGCTGTCTGATGATCGTGTTGAAAAGTTGTTTTATTTCAAGCCAGGTTTTTACCAAAACATAAATATAGTTAATGCCCGGCAGGGCAACTGCCTGCACATTAGTTTGATACAATAACAGTGTAAATATGAACTATGTACCTTGTATATGCCCGATAATTATCTGTTCAGGTTGTTTGATCTTTTACTTTGAACAGGGGTTTTTCCGGTAATTCAACTTTCGTCCGCCTAACCATTTTCTTAAAAAGACCGGCCAAAATTTAGCTGATAAAAGAAGCATCAAAAAAACCGGCAGGAAATAAAAACCTGTTTAAGTTTTTGTATGATTGTTTTTCGATGCTTCTTTTACAACCTAAAAATCATTGGTTTTTTCTGCGGAATGGTTAGGGGATAAATAGCATATTTCCCTCATAAGCGATATTTATTGAACCATTTTGCATGTAAATCTGATTTAAACAACTTGTACCGGCCAGCTTGTTTAAACTTAATTTAGAAGGGATTTCAGCAGCGGGAAAAAGTGTAAATTACTTATAAAACAGATCAGATGAGAAACAGCAATTACGCCAAATCAGCTTTCCTAACTTTATTTTTTTTGCAGGCGTTTGCCCTTAGCGCAATGGTTAAGCTCCCGTCTGTTGTGGGCAATAATATGGTTTTGCAGCAACAATCGTAGGCCAAATTATGGGGATGGGCAAAAGGCGGCGCACAGATCAGCATCAACACTTCCTGGGACAATAAAATATATAAAGTTAAAGCAGATGCTGCAGGAAAATGGATGGTAAAAGTAGCAACGCCTGTTGCAGGCGGCCCTTATAAAATAACGTTCAACGACGGCGATTTGGTTACTTTACACAATGTTTTGATAGGCGAAGTTTGGGTTTGTTCGGGGCAATCCAACATGGAAATGCCTTTAAGGGGCAATTCTTCGCCCATCCTCAACGCAAATGATATTATTGTTGATGCCGATAACCCGCAATTACGTTTGTTTACCGTAGGCCGGGCGGCAGCTTTATCACCTCAAACAGATTGCAAAGGGCATTGGAGCGAATCCACTTCCGAATCAGCGCGGGATTTCAGTGCCATTGCTTTTCAGTTTGGGGAGATGCTCCAGAAAAAACTCCATGTACCGATTGGGTTGATCGTTTCAAGCGTAGGCGGAACGATGATCGAATCCTGGATGGGCAAAAACAGTTTGGCCGGTTTCCCGGAAGTAAAAATCCCGGTCAGTATCGATACCGTTAAACAGCCTTACAAACTGCCCACAACATTATTTAACGGGATGATTGTGCCATTGCTAAACCTTGATATCAAGGGGTTTATCTGGTATCAGGGCGAAAGCAACCGCCACGAGCCCAAATTGTAAGGAAAACTTTTCCCGGTTATGGTGGCCGATTGGCGGAAACAATGGCAGCAGGGCGAACTGCCTTTTTACTTTGTGCAGATTGCGCCTTATGGTTCATCAGACAAAAGCAGGAGCGGCCCGCTTTTAAGAGAGGCACAATTGAAGGCGATGGGCATTATCCCAAATTCGGGCATGGCATCAACCATGGATGTTGGAATGGAAAAAAACATCCATTACATGAACAAAACCATACCGGCGCACCGGCTTGGGTATTGGGCTTTGGGCAAAACTTATGGCATTAAAGGCATTGGCTACAACGCACCGCTGTATAAATCCATGACTGTTGACGGTAACAAAGTTACACTCAACTTCTATTTTGCAAATTATTTGACCTCTTTTGAAAAACCCCTTACACTTTTTGAAGTAGCCGGTAAAGACAAAATATTTTACCCCGCAAAAGCAGTATTAAAAGGCGGCCAGGTAATATTAGAAAGCGACCAGGTTAAGGCACCGGTGGCTGTGCGTTATGCTTTTAAAGAATTTGTTATTGCCGAGTTGTACAATAACGACGGCTTGCCGGCATCATCTTTCAGAACTGATGATTGGGACGATGTACGGTAAAATCAACCTGAACAAAAATAATTATTTGCTGGTCAAGCCCTGTCGTTTGTTTAAATACACCTGTTCTGATCGATTTATTTTTTGGCTGCGGGCAACGTTTCGGTTACTTTACTGCAATTGGCCATGCCCATATAAGGGTCTTTGCCTTTGTCAGATTCGCTTAAAAAATAACGCCTGGTCATGCCGCAATACTGTCGGTAAAGTACAATGTTGTTCACTTTCAGCTTCTTAATTAGTGTGTATAAATTGTTGGAAAGACTGGCAAAATGTTCACGTTGGTGCGGGATATTATTGACCTCGCTGATGTGCCTGCTGTCAAACTCAAGCTTTAGCAATATGGCTAATTCATTGGTGGTCAGGCCGGTTTTCGGCACAGTCCTTATTGAGGACAAAAGCGTTTTCGCCTTTGCTTCTGCTGCCGCTCCGTTTCCGGTCACCAGTGCATCTTTTAAGGCCAGATAATCGGTAATCATGGTATTCACTGGCGCGTTCAACGCTTTGTCCTGCGCTTTGGCATTTGCGGTCAACAATACAACGGCCAGGATGGCAAATAAAGTGTTTTTTAAGGTTTTCATGTTCGGATCTGTTTAAATTTTGTCTGATATATTTTCTGTGCTTCTTTTATCGGTATAAAATTCAAATACAAAATTTATAGGCTAAAAGAAGCACTGTGAGTTTTTAATATTAAAGCTCGTTTAAAATTTGTTGAATAAGTTTTAGATACTTCTTTTACAACCTAAAATCTGGCGGTTTTAATAAATTTTTTATTGGCAATAATTACAAAAGCAAAATTTATGGGCATAAAAGAAGCATCATATCACTGTTCAACAGGATTTTAAACAGGCTCTTAATGTATCAAAATTGGTTTTATTAAATGAATTAATGAGGTGCCTGAAATCTCGGATCGTTGACAAACTCCCTGTCTGTCAGTGTTTTTAAAAAGGCGATCAATTGATTTTGTGCAGTGGCCGACAAAGCTATCCCCAAACGGCCGTTCTTCTGCAGTTCCGGATCGAGGTTCGCATGGTGCTTAACACCTGAATTATAATGTTCAAGCACTTGTTTGAGGTTATCAAAACGGCCGTCGTGCATGTAAGGGCTGGTCAGCTCGATGTTGCGCAAAGAAGGGACCCGGAACTTTCCGCGGTCCGCTTCAAGGTGTGTTATGCTGTCCCGGCCCATGTCGTCAGGTTTCAGGTCGAGGCCGTTACTGCGGTAAGAAAAATCCGTGAACAGCGGCTCTTTATGACAGGTACTGCAATTTTTTTGAAATATGGCATAGCCCGCCGCTTCTTCTGTTGTAAATGCTGCGTCCCCTTCGTGCCTGATAACTTTATCGTATTTAGAATTGGCCGATATCAGCATACTTGTGAACTGTGCCAATGCCCGGAAAGTACGCTGCGAGTTGATCTCGGTTGTGCCAAATGCCGCTTTAAATAAGGCAGGATAAGCAGTTGAAGCTTGTAGCCTGGAGGTAATGGTATTCAGGTCAGTTGCCATCTCGCAGTGGTTGGTCATGGCATTCATGGGCGAAAGTTCGATGTGATGTACGCCGCCGTCCCACATAAATTCTTTTTGCCAGGCCAGGTTGAACAGTGGCGGTGCATTGCGTGTCCCCAGGCATTCGTCCACGCCATGGCTAACGGCGTGGTCAAGGTTGGCAAAGGCGGCAAAAGACTGATGACAGTTGGCGCAGGAAATCGATTTGTCTTTTGAAATGACCGGGTCATAAAAAAGCACCCGTCCTAATTTGAAACCATTGTCCGTTACCGGATTATCTTTAAAGTCGTAAACCGGTTTAGGGAAATTGGCAGGTATGGCAAATCGAACGCTATCTGCCCCGATACTGTATTTAATCCCTTTAAACTTGTAAGTATATGCCGTACTGACCGTAATTAAAAACAGCAGCACTAAAAAGACAACGCCTTTTGTTTTCATATCAGTTTTTGATTTTTACTATTTTAAACAGGCCATTGGCATAATTGTCTGCCACTACAACTGAGTTTGGGCCGCCCATGGTAAAGTTGAGTTTGGCAAAGTCGATCGTAGTTTTACCGCGAAACAAAGCGGCTGCGTTAGCAACTATTTCCATTTCCGGCAGTTTGCCATCGCTGATCTTTAATACTTTAGGAAACTTTTGTGCAAAGGTGCGAATGGTATTGTCCGGGTTTTTTGCACCACCGATATGAAACGTCAGCCGGTTTTTTTTAGCAGTTGATCTGGGCGATTCGCCTTCCAGTTTCAAAAAAATATAACCGCTGTTCCAACTCCAGAACATTCCTTTTGCAGGATCAAGCGCGCCGGTTTGTGCCCCTGCAAAGTTCCTCACGCTGTCCACGCCGATGGTAAAACTGATACCGGTGTATTTACCTTCCGGTATGCCCGAAATTTGCTGGTCAAGCGTGGCCGAATCTGCCGCATTCACCAAAAAGTACGAATCCGGGATTGCTGTTTTACCGCCATCTTTTTTAATCAGGTTTATGTTGCTGATGTAGTATTTAAAAGTGGTCAATCTAAATGCATCACCATTTTTGTTTTTATACAACTCAATTGAATCAGTCAGCTTCAGGTCCTTATTATCCACCATATTTTTAAAATGTATTGCTACACTGCCTTTTTTTGTGGCTTTAGGATTGTTCGGTTTTGGCACGGCACGAGCAGTAAGCGCGAGGGCTGAAAATATCAGCAGGCCCATTAGTTTTTTCATGTTGTTTTGAGTGTTAAGTTTTCAATAAGCTGTTTAAAACGATCAGAACTATTTGTCATGCTTCTTTTATCACCTAAAATTTGATGGTTTGATGTTCGGTTTTTTTGATTGGCGATAACCGGAAAAACCCAATTTTACTGGCATAAAAGAAGCATCTGATTGTCTCCGGTGAAAGTTTGAACAGTTTTTTATTTAAAATTTTGCTATTAAAGTCGTTCCGTAAGTCCTGGGTGCCCCTAAAAGGAAGGTTCCGAAAGAGCCATAAGCAACGTATTTTTTATCAGATACGTTTCGCGCCCAGAAATCAAGTTCAAAATGCTTACTGGTTATACCGGCCTTACCATTAAATAAACTATAGGCGGGCTGACTTAAACCGTTTACAAAATCAAAGTAATATCTGTCAAGGTAACGGTATTCGCCCCTCACAAATGCGGATAACTTCTGCCTGCTGCCCGCAAAATCGTAGTTATATTGAACCGCAAGCATCGAACTGACTGGCGGAGTATTGATTGGCTGATCGCCTTTGTAGTTTACAACTGCTTTTGCATCAGCACTATACAGCAGGAGTGAAGTGTACCGTGCATACGAATAACTCGCGTTCCAGTCAATTTGCAGACCTTTTACGGGCAGGGCGGTAATTTCCAGTTCTGCACCTTTATTGTGCATTTCGCCTACATTAAGGATAAGTTGGTTTACGCCGTCGTGGGAAGTGCTGATCTGCTGGTTGTGCTGTTCGAGGTAAAAAGCGGTCAGGTTTAATTTGAGTTTATTGTTGAAAAGCATATTTTTCCATCCGATCTCGTAATTGTCAGAATGTTCGGGCTGGTAAGGGACTTGTGCAGGGGTTGGTGCATTTGTATTTAAGCCACCTGCCCGGAACCCGCGCGCATAACTGCCGTAAAGCAGCATATTGTCCTGAACCTTATAACTTAATACAAACTTCGGTGTAACTGCGTGAAAGCCGGCCTGATAATCTGCGTTGGGCGTTTGTAAAACCGGCGGATCAGGTTCCTTCTGATAATCAGTATATTGGCCAAGCTTTCGCTTTTCGTGATCATAACGCATCCCTGCGGTAAAGTCCAGCTTTTTTGTAAGCGGGTAAGTGGCCTGCCCGAAAAAAGCATAGCCCTTATTGGTTCCCCGGCTGATATCGGTTGTGGTAAACGGGGCACCGGACGTGGGGTCAATTTGTAAATAATCCGACCCGAACAAAGTTGGCGAATTGATATGGTTATCCTGTATAAAACCATAGGCACCTGCTACCCATTTCAGCTTATTATGGCTTGCGGATGGCGAGGCAAACCGCATTTCCTCGGCATAAACGTGCTGGCGGGTATCCGGGCCAACGCTAAAAATATTCAGCGGGCTAAAATCGTAATCGATACCGCCATCAGGGTAATACAATCGATAATCAATGTAAGAAGATACCGAAGTGAAATTAAAATCCCTGCCGTAATAATTGGCGGCCAGCGAGGTGTTGAAGTTGTTCCGATGTTCTACATTGGCATTGTTGGTATTGACCTGATAAGGTTTGGAAAACACTTCCTCAAAAGAAGTTACCCAAGGGAAGCTGCCGCGGTCATTGTCGTTTTCTGTTTTCACGTTCAGGGCCAGCGACCAGTTGGCCGATGGCAGGTAGCGCAGGTTAAAGTTGCCCGAATAATCTTTCCTTCGGTCAAAACCGCTTTTGGTAAACTCATTATAATAGATTGAACCGCGGTGGTTGTAAGTAAAAGAACCACTGGCGAACAGCTTATTTTTAATGATCGGTTCTGAAAGGCTGACCGTGTAACGCTGCTGCCCGTAATTTCCAAAAGTCATTTCCGCATAACCGGAAGGTGTGTTGCCGGGCTGACGTGTGGTAATACTGATTACACCCCCAAACGCATTTCGCCCGTATAGCGTTCCCTGCGGGCCGCGCAAAATCTCAATGCTTTCTATATCGTTAAACAATGGTGGTGCAGAAAAATAATCAAACTGGTAAACACCATCTACATAAGTGGCAACGGCCTGCTCGTTGGAAAAGCCCATCACGCCCCTGATATTCACGAAATTAGAACTGGTGCTGTTGCCATGTTCAACAGTAAATAAATTTGGGGCAATGGCCGTGAGGTTGGTGATGTCCCAAAGACGGTAATCCCTGATCTGTTTCGCATCGAGCACTGTTACAGCGGCCGGGACTTTTTGCACGTCCTGCTGGTTTTTTTCTGCAGTTACCAGCACTTCGTTCAGTTGCCGTCCGGTGGCCTGAAGTTGAACCGTTAAATTTATCACCGTTTTATTGCTGATGCTGACCGTTTTAAACTGCGTTGCAAAACCAACCGCGCTGATGGCCAATTGATAATTGCCTTCGGTCAGCGTTAAGATAAACTGGCCTTCCCGATCAGAAGCAGTTGCCATTGTACTGTTCAAAACAGTAATTGTAGCTGAAGGTACAGGCGCACCGGTTTTGGTTTTAATAGTTCCTTTGATGGCCTGGCCAAAGGCAGATGCCGTAAATAAAAGGCATACGATGAATATTATGGTTTTTAGTTTCATTATAAGTAGGGCCGGGTTAAATTTTTGTGTTGACAGGTTTCTGATGCTTCTTTTATGCCTGTAAATTTTGTTTTGTAGTTTTTGCCGATTAAGAACTTTTTAGAAAAATCCACCGGATTTCAGGTGGTAAAAGAAGCATGGAAAATTTTTTGAAATTTTTTTAAACAGGTGCTCATCAAAACATTAAATATCACTGGGCAAGCAAACCCATTTTTTTACGTTTATCGCGGTCAAATTTCATTCCGCCTATGGCTTCCGGCCATTTCTCGTGTTCGTGCATAGTGTATTGTATAGCGCCTTCAACCAATTTTTCCACCTGCTGGCCGCTAAAACGGGCAACAAGGTGCAGCGATGCGTCTATACCTGAGGTTACGCCAGATGCCGTAATCAGTTTGCCTTCATCCACAAAGCGAACGTCTTTGACTACAGTTGATTCAGGAAATTGAGCCTGCAGGTCATCAGCCTGAAAAAAATGGGTTGTTACCTTATGTCCGTCAAACACACCGGCCTGCCCAACGAAGTATGCGGCAGTACAAACCGACATCAGCACTTCAACTTTGTTTTGATATTGTTGTATAAAATTGATCACCTGCTGATCGCGGCGCATCGAATCCGCTAAACCAACCGTTCCTCCCGGGAAAACAAGTATATCCGGTTTGGGCATATTGGCTGTGGTATAATCCGGTATAAGTTTTAAGGTGCCGCCCTGCGTTGTAATCATCGCCGGTTTAAACGCAACGGTGTAAACCTTGTATTGTCCCTTTGTGATGCGGCCCGCTTTGGTAAACACATCAACAGGCCCGTCCAGGTCTCCTAAACCAACGCCCGGGTAAATAAATACAGCCACGTTTAATTGTTTTGTGTAAGCAGGTACGGCCATTTGTGCTTTCAAAGCAGAATTTACAATTAACAGCAGGACAATTATTTTAAAGTTTTTCATGTTTTTTGTTTTTAGAATCTGATTGCCATGTTCATCATAAACCTGCGCAGCATCCCGGGCGTAATAAACCCGAACCCGCCATAGTAATTTTGTTTATTCGCCAAATTATCCAGGTTGAACCCAACCCGGTATTTGGGTTTATTATAGAATAATGCGGCGTTCAGCAAAGTATAAGCGTTTGTATAAAACTGCCCGTTAACAGTGTTGTTGATGATCAGGACCCGATCGTAATAATTACCGCCTAATCCGCCTCCCAAGCCATTTAATTGCCCTGCCGGGACGGTATAACTTGCATACCAGTTAGCCGTTTTAGCAGGACCTGAATTTACCGGACGCTGGTTGTTCACAGTTGCATCAGCAGAGGTTAGCAGACTGTTGTTATAAGCAAAACCTGCACTCAGCAATAAGCCGGTTACGGGCCTTGAAAACAGATCTGCCTCAACACCTTTACTGTATTGTGCTCCTTCCTGAACCGTATAAGTCGGGCGGCCGATATCAGGGCGCAAAGTATTTTCTACCTTAATATCATAATAGCTAACGGTTGCATTTAACCAATCCTGAGCCAGGTCAGCCTTAATACCGCCTTCTAGTTGGTTACCGTATTGCGGTTTGAAGGTAGAAACTGTGCCGTCTGGTTGAGTAACCGGGGCAACGTTTTGAAAACCGCTGGTATAGTTACCAAATAAAGAAATCTTGTCCTTAATGATCTCATAAACTAAACCTAATTTAGGAGCTAACGCAGTCTGGTCATACTTGCCTGTGGTTAAATCAGTGGTCAGATTGGTTGTGCCTGTATTGTTAAAACGATCAACCCTTAAGCTTAACATAGCCGATAACCGGTTAGTAAGGTTCAGTACATCTGATGCGTAAACGCTATAAGTGTTTTGCTTCGAAGAGGTATAGGCAGGTATTAAGCCGTTCAGTTTAGAATTAATAACATTCGGGCTGATTAATTCATAGTTTGGCATGGCATGTTTCACGCTCAATGTGTCAAATGCTTTTCTGCCTGCGCGGCCGTTCAGGGCATTTGACGATGAGGAATTAATAAATTGGTAAAAATCCAATCCCAGCACCAAACGGTTTCTCAGTCGGCCAATCTTAAAATCGCCTGTAAAGTTTTGCTCGATTTGGCTAATGGTAAACTGCGAGGCAGTGTAATTGGATATACTCCTGACTAATAAACTGTCGCCTTTCAGTAAATTAAAAGTTAAGTAGTTGCCAGTGTTTTGAGTCCACGTCCGCACAAGGTTGGTTTGCGATACCCAACGATCAGATAGCTTATAAATAACTTGTCCGTAAAAACTTTGGTTAGGGTCTTTCAGCGTAACGCTGTTGTTGGAGTAAGAGCGCTTGTAGTCTGTAAACAATTCTGACGGGTTATTGGCTCCCGGTTTAGTTCCCCCCGGTTGTTTAAAGCCAATCGGCGCAATTTGCTGTAAGGAAGTCCCTTCACGTGCAAAAAATTCTGCCTCTAAAGATAAAGTAAGGCGGTCGTCAACTTTATAAAGCACGCTTGGGGCAACAAACGTACTGCGGATAAACCCTGCATCCTGAAAGCTGCCTTCATAATGTTGAGCTGCGGTAATGCGGAATAAAACCGTTTTTTCTTTATTTAACGGGGTATTGAGGTCTGCCGTAAAGCGGCCGAGCCCATAACTGCCGGCCTGGTAACCAATTTCTACACGAGTGCTGTCAAAAGGTTTTTTGGTAATTCGGTTCAGTAAGCCTCCAAATGAAACCAACGAGCTGGTAAACAGCGTTCCGGAAGGCCCTTTTACTGCCTGCATCTGTTCAACGTTAACCGGGTCGAGGTCTGATGTTGAATAACTGTCCACGCCATTGCGCACATAATTACGTGTGTTAAATCCCCGGCTGCTGTAATAGGGCGAAACAGATGACCATTGCTTTACAACGCCAGGCAGGTTACGGACAACAGAGGGAAAATCGGTAGCAGCCTGCTCCGTAATTACCTGATTAGAAACCGTGTTGATGGTTTGAGGGTTTTCAATATTTGCTAAGGGCAACCGTGCTGCCATGCTGCTTGCCATGTCCCGCTGGCGGTTCTTACGACCACCAACAACAACTTCGGATAACAGCTGCGTAGCTTTATCAAGTTCAAGGGTGAGAAAACTGTTCCGGCCGCTTACCACAACCAAATTGTGTTTGGTTGCAAAATAGCCAACGCCGGAAGCAACTAAAGTGTAAGTTCCGGGTTTCAGGTTTTTTAAGGTAAAATCACCATTTTCTGTAGTACGTGTGCCCAATGTTGTCCCCTCCAGTTTTACACTGATGTTGCTTAATGGTTCGCCCTGGTTTGAAGTGATGTTACCTCTGATATTTTGCCCGGAAACAGGCACAGAGAATAAAAATAAAATTATAACAGATAAAAGTTTCATTAACGCGCTGTAAAAGCCGGTTAATTCCTGTATAAGCATATCACTCAGGAAATACCATGGCCGGATAAACCTTCCCGGTACAATAAATCATAAATAAATTGCTGGCCGGTTTTAAAAAAATACTTGAAAATTAAGCGGCTTGCTTAGGCGGTCTGAAAATGGTTTCGATATAGCGGCTGCTATACTGATAGTTGTAAGCAGAATATGGTTTTTTGCGAAAGTTTAAGGCAATCGGTTGAGGAAAATCAAGGCTGAAAAGCTCGCTGCAAAAAGAAATTTCCTGCCGGTTCAGGTTATCTTTGGCCGTTTGTTTCTTTTCGTTTTCTTCGGCCTGCTTTACCTTTTTCATCAAGTAACACTTGCCGTTACAGTGCAGCCAGGGGCGTGCTTTATTGATGCAAAGGTTTTCGGCAATGTACTTTTTATTCAGTTCAAACCCGGCGTATACAAAAAAGCGTGAAAAGTTGGAACTGATCAGCACTGCAAGAAGGGATATGGCAATTATCCGTTTGAACATTTGCGACAAAAGTAGAAATTATAAAACCAGAAGCTAACTTTATTTTGTGTTTTATTGTATTTAAACCATTGCCTGCTTTAAATTTTTGTCTGCAGGTTTGCAATGCTTCTTTTATGCCATAAATTTTGCTTTTTGTAATTGCTGCAGATAGAAAAAACCCCAAATAAAAACCGCTAAATTTTAGGTGATAAAAGAAGCATGGAAATTAATGCGGGCGTTAAACACATCATCCGCAAAAAATAAAACCGTTGTGGCCGGTTAGCCTATAATTTTATCTTGTAAAAAAAGCATTATTTGTTTTGTTGGATGTTTACGGCCTGTTTTTTATAAATCCAAACTTGCGTTTTCCAAACTAACGGGCATATCAACCGCCATGTTTTTATTGTCCAGTTTAAGTGTCCCTTTTACTTTTACGGTCTTGAAAGTGAAATCCACCGGCCGGTCCAGATTGATCAAAACCATGATCGGGTTGCCGTTTTTTCCGCAGAAGGCACACTGGTTGATGGGCAGGTTAGACAGCAGAAACCTGTTTTGTTTGCGGCCGCCTTTTAACGGTATCATGTAGCCTTCCAGCTCAAAAGCCCGGTTGTCAAAGCGCATCACCGTTTCATCATAAACCGGGTAAATTTCGGTCGGGCTAACCTGTCTGAACTTCACCATACTGATGATCCCCCAGTTAAAAGAATCCATCTGATCAGAGGCTTTGTGCTGTGCTTTTACCAAAAACGGCAGCAGCAAAAAAACAACCGATAAAAGAAGCATTGTTTTTTTCATTTTGCAAATGTTTAAAAACCCGACAACGTTTTGGAAATATCGGTTTGGTAAGCTTCGGTAGCGGGCACCACAGCGGCGATGATGCCAATGCCAATGCCTGCTGCCACAAGATAAATTTCATCCGGTAAAAACAGCATTCCGGTTAGTTTTGCCTGGGAGGAATCCTGATAAAAACCAATTATCTGCATAATCAAATGCCCGAAGAACAAGCCCGCCAGCGTTCCGGCCACTGTTAAAATTACGGCTTTTAAAATAATCAGCGTAAACAAAGAAAACGGCGATGCGCCCATGGTGCGCATCATGGCCAGGTCGTAGCGGCGTTCTTTTAGTGAATTGTACAGGCTGATGAAAACGCTGATTGCCGAAATTCCCATGATAAAATATGCAAACCAATGCAACGTATCAAGGCCAACGCCAATCAAACTGAAAAGCCTGGCGCTTTCCATGGCCGGAGAAGCTGCCTGCATATTGGTGGACTGATTGACCATCCGCGGAAATAAAATCACCGACATGGGCGAGCGGTACTGGATCAATAAAGCGGTAATTTCGCGTTCGCCACTTTCAAAAGGCTGCGGTTTGCCCTGTCCGGATGCGGAAGGTCCGGGTTCCTGCTCGTGCATCCGCCAAATGCTGGCCACGCCGGTGAGCACAAGGTTGTCTGTTACATTTTGCTGAGGTTTCAAAACCCCGACAACGATATAAGCGTGGCTTTTATGAATATCACTGCTCCCGGTAAGGCCATGCGCCCCAAAAAACCGGCTTCCAACCTGTAAATGTGCGGCAGCGGCCACATTCTGGCCAACCGTTACTTCAAAATCGTTGTGCCAAAACCGTCCTTTTTGCAGGCTGAGGTGATAAAGGTTTACAAAAGAAGTATCCGTTCCGGCAATTCGGTAACCGTTGTAATTATCCCCTAAAGCCAGCGGTACGGCGCGTTTTACCATCGGGTTGTGCGCCAGTTGTTCGGCATCTTTTAGCGGGATGTTGCCTGTCGGGAAATCGATATAAAAAATACTGCTCAAAATCAGCTGCAGCGGACTGCCTTTTGCGCCGACCACCAGGTCAATATCTTTTGCGTTTTGCTCCAGCTTATTGCTGATCTGCGTACTGCCAAGCAGCAAAACCGTTAAAATCGTGATGCCAAAAGCGATCAGCAGCAGGTTAAGAAACGCGGTGAGCGGTTTTGCGCCAAGCTCTTTTAAGGCAATGCCGAAGACAGTCATCCGTTTAGCGTATATTGTAGTGTAAATTTTTCTTTCACCCGATGATCGTGTGTGGCAATAATCAGCGTGGCATGGTTCAGTTCAGATTGTTGGATCAGCAAATCCAGAACTGCTTTTGTGTTCACATCGTCCAGGCTGGAAGTTGGTTCATCAGCCACCAGCAAGGCCGGTTTGTTGATTACAGCGCGGGCAATAGCTATGCGCTGCATTTGGCCCTGACTTAGCTGCTGCGGCTTAATGCTTCTTTTATCGGCCATATTTAAGGAAACGAGCACTTCTTCTATCCGTTTTTTATCCTGTGGCAGCCCGGCAAAATGCTGTGCAATCAGCAGGTTTTCTGTTACCGTAAGGCTGCTGATCAAATGTGGCTGCTGAAAAACAATCCCGATGTTGCGGCCACGAAAAGCATCCAGCTTTGCGGCCGGTAACCCATAAACCAGCTGATCGCCGATAATTATATCACCCGCTGTAGGCTTTAACAAACCGGTAATAATGTGCATCAATGTAGTTTTGCCACTGCCCGAATTGCCCAGCAAAAGCCATTGCTCGCCCTGGTTGACTGCCCAGTTTTGAAACTGCAGCGGTGGCTGCCCGTTATATTGATGCCAAACAGATTGAACCCGGAGCATGTATGTTTTTTTAAGAAGAAATTTTGATCAGTTGCTTTTGAAGCTATTGTTTATAAACACTGTGCCTGCGCTATACGGGCCTGTACGGCACAAAACCAATATCGCGCAAACCAGAAATCCTTCGCAGCAGGTGTTTAAGCATTTTAATAAGATTATCATCAACAAAACTGAAATAAAGCAACGATATTGCGTTTTATGTGATGGATTTTGATATTTATTTTAATCATTAAAAACCTTTGTTTAAAGCCAGTGGCCGGTTTAAATTTGATTTAAAACTTTTTAAATGCTTCTTTTATCGCCTAAAATCCGGTGGTTTATTATCAGCGGCTATTATCAGATCAAAATTTGTGCGATAAAAGAAACATGTAAATTTATCCGAAAAAATTTGAACTGGCCCGATGAAATCCCGGATTACCGGTTTTGATAATTAAATTTGTAAAAACATATCATGGTTAAAAAAAGAAACCTGTTTATAATTTTGATCTTGTTTCAGTGTACATCCTCTTTTGCGCAACAAACCACAGATGAACATAACCGGTTGATCACGCCCCTTTGGCAAATGATTGCTTTTAGCAACTACCGGCATATTTACAATTCCAACAAAAAATTAGTGCCGGTTTTTAAACCGGAACTAAAGGTTTTTGATCATAAAACGGTTGTGTTGCCGGGTTACATCATTGCCGTTAAAGCAGGTATGATGCACGAGATGTTCATGCTGTCGGTACTGCCTGTTGCGCAGTGTGCCTTTTGTGGTGCCGGGAGCATTCCGGCAATGGTAGAAGTGCATATGCACCGTCCGGTTGAATTTACGGACAGGCCTGTAGAACTTCGCGGTATTTTAACATTGAACAACTCCGGAGACCTTCGTTCGGAATTTTATTTAATGGATGCCGAAATGCTGCGTGTGATGAACTAATGGCGCGTTTAAGTTTCTGTCGGTCAATTTATAATGCTTCTTTTATGCCATAAATTTTGCTTTATTTAATTGCTGCGGATAGAAAAAACCCCAAATAAAAACCGCTAAATTTTAGGTGGTAAAAGAAGCATATAAAATTTTATGAAGAAATTTAAACAGGCTTTAAACCTTGTGCGTAGTAATATTAATATTTCCTGTTTTCAGCTATTACAGGTTACAATCCTTGCAAACACCGGTTATGGACAAGTTTAGCGTTTCTGCCAAAAAGCCGGGCGGAAGGGCAATTGCCGGCAGATGAAAATCATTCATACAATAAACTTTGTGGCAGTTGCTGCAATTGAAGTGAAAATGTTCGTCATGGTGCGCATTTGCAGAGCAGTTTGACGAACAAATGGCATAATTGGCCGTTCCGTTCAAGTCGATCACTTTATGCAAAATACCTTTCTCTTCAAACGTTTTTAAAATGCGGTACAGCGTTACCCGGTCTATCTCGTTCCCAAGCACCTTTTCCAGCATCGGCTGCGAAGTGGCAAACTGTTGGTCGGCAATCAATCTCAATACGCTTAACCTTGGGTTTGTAATTTTAAGTTGATTATCGCGCAGCAGCACTTCAAAGTTCCTTTTCATAATTTCGACTGTAAAATTAGCAATTCTTTTAGCCCTTAAAAACCTTCGTCAATCATTTTGTGGTTGTAATTACCGTATTTGGGATTGTAGGACGACCGTGGTTGCACGTACAAACATAAGTGTGGTTGAAATAGTGCGCCGAGGCAATGGTCAGCCCTCCCGCAGGCAGCACAAACGGCTCCAGTTTTTCTTGCAATACTGAATGGGCAAGCACGATTAAACCAATTCCAATCAGCAGTAAAATTATTGGCAAACGTTTTTGATGAAGTTTGTAGGATGGTGCCAGGGAGAAGCCTGCAATCAGGACAGAGGTTACGATCATGAAAACTTCTACCCAGTCTTTCATCAGAAACCCGATCCCAAGCAGCGGAAACAGTGTAATCAAAACCGGCAGGAGCGCGCAATGTGCGGCGCAGAGCACTGAAGCAGAAATCCCCAGTTTGTCCCGATCAATATTTATTTTTAACCAGTTCATTTAATTGCATCTTTGTTGCTTTATCAAAAGTATGATTAAAATCTGTCAAACAGAAAGCCTGAGGATGTAATATCTTATAAAAAAAACATAATTGCATTATTACAACCCTAATGGCTCAAAAATCCTTTTTCAGGCCAGCGAAAATTCTTTTGTTTTGAGCCAAGCAAAGGGCAACGCTAATGCTTCTTTTACCGGCTATTTTTTGCGCTCGGTGGTAAAACGCACCAATTGCTCCAGGCCTGTGCGAAAAGCGTTTTGCGGGAAATTGTTTAAAATATCAAAAGCTTCTGCCTGATAAGCGGCCATTTGCGTAGCTGCATAAGCTAAACCGCCGGATTCTTTCACAAACCCAATCACTTCAGCTACTTTTTTAGGGTCATCATTATGGTTTTTCACCAGGTTGATGATCTTGTTCCGGTCCGTTTTTAATGCTTTGTTTAAGGCATAAATTAAAGGTAACGTGATTTTTTTTTCCTTAATATCGATGCCCAGCGGTTTGCCCACATCATCCAGACCAAAATCAAACATGTCATCTTTAATTTGAAAAGCAATGCCGATTTTCTCACCAAAAAGCCGCATTTTTTCAACTGTTCCGGCATCAGCACCGGCCGAAGCTGCACCGCAGGCACAGCAGGAAGCAATCAGAGAAGCCGTTTTTTGGCGGATCACTTCGTAATAAATCGGTTCGCCAACATCCATTTTGCGCACTTTTTCAATCTGCAGCAGTTCGCCTTCGCTCATCTGCTTTACCGCTTCGGATACTATTTTTAGCAGGTGAAAATCATTATTATCCAGCGAAAGCAGCAAACCTTTCGATAACAAATAATCGCCCACCAAAACCGCAATTTTGTTTTTCCACAAAGCATTGATAGAGAAGAAACCCCGTCGCTGGTAAGAATTGTCGACCACATCATCGTGCACTAAAGTTGCGGTGTGCAAAAGCTCCACCAAAGCGGCACCGCGATGCGTAGATTCGTTAATTCCGCCGCACAAACCAGCACTGAAAAAAACAAACATCGGCCGGATTTGCTTGCCTTTTCGCTTTACGATATAATGCGTGATACGGTCAAGCAACGGCACCGAACTGTGCATGGAGGCTTTGAATTTACTTTCAAAAACATCAATTTCAGCAGCTACAGGTTTTTTTATCTCGTTGATGCTGAGCATTTACAGCTTTAAAGGTTGAATCATAAATTGCAGGTAAAGATACTAATCCCTAAAATAAAAAAAACACAATAAGCAGGGTTCCGTAGCAGAACGCTCATTGTGTTTTTTAAGCAGGAAATAAGAAAAAATTATTCCTCTCCGCCAACTTTTAGCTGGTCCGGCTCTTCGTGATAGCCGGTTCCTTCTGTTTCAGGCTGAACAAAAGTTTCGTCTTCCTGACCTTGGTTGGTAGACGGGGATTTCACTTCTTCCAGTTGTTCTTCCGTCAGATTAGTGCTTCCGCTTTGGTTTTCCCATGGCTTTTCGCCTTCTTGTTCTATCGTCATTGCTTTTGGTATTTCGTGTCCGGGTTCAGTTGCAGAAGGTGTTGCGTCGCCTTCGGTATCTTGCTCTTCATCACCCAAAAATCCGGCATCGTTATGTGTCCGGTTGTTATCATAGGCCGCCTGATCGTCAATGTCGCGGAAAACCTTGTCTTTAGGATCTATCATGATTGTATATTTTAAGTTTGATAATTATAGATTTTTTAAAAGCATTTAATTGCACGTATTGTTTGTATGGATGTTTATTTAGGGTAAAAACATGTGGTAAAAGAAGCATGGGCAAAGCATTCTTCAAATGCATAATTATATTTGTCCATGGATAATTTTACAATTATAACCATCCTGGTTGTAGTAAGTGCCGTTTTCTCTTATATCAATGCACGTTTTTTTAAATTGCCCGGCGCAATAGGCGTCATCAGCATTGCGGTCGTCGTTTCTGTTGTTGCCATCTTCACCGGCGAGGTATTTCCGGTTTTGTTCAAATCGATCACCGGCCTGAACAAAAACATCAATTTTTCGCAAACGCTGCTCAATACGATGCTGGGTTTCCTGCTCTTCGCAAGCGCGCTGCGTTTTGACTGGGCGGAACTTAAAAAGCAGGTTTGGCCGGTTTTTGCGTTAAGTACGATCGGCGTTTTTCTTTCCACATTGATATTCGGCGTACTTTTTTATTGGCTTACCAACGGGCTCAAGCTCAATATTCCTTTCAAATATTGTTTGCTTTTTGGTGCGCTGATCTCGCCAACCGATCCTGTCGCGGTATCGGCAGTGTTAAAAAATTCTAAAATCCCAGAGCATCTCAACACGATCATCAAGGGAGAATCACTTTTTAACGATGGCGTCGGTATCATTTTGTTTTTGAGTATTTTAGAATTTATCACCCAAAATGAAGAAAAGATCAACACTATGGAAATAGCTTCTTTATTCGCAAGGGAAGTTTTTGGTGGGATAGTTTTGGGCGGCGTAAGCGCATTTATCATCAGTAAAATGATGAAAAAAATCGAAGATTTTCAAACTTTGGTCATCATTTCCCTTGCTTTGGTGATGGGCATTTCCGTGGTGGCCAACAAATATCATTTATCTATTCCGCTGGCCGTTGTTTCTGCCGGTTTAATTATCGGAAACCTGCGTTTCGGCAAAGACCCTTCCGGTAAAATGAACGAGTTTTTAGAAAAATTCTGGACCTTAATCGATGACCTGATGAACACGGTTTTATTCGTGATGATTGGTTTGCAGATCGTGATGATGCCTTTTTTAACTTATTATTGGTTTGTTTGCCTGATCGGGATTTTCATCATCTTGTTTTCAAGGGTTTTAAGTGTTTTGGTGCCGGTCGTTTTTCTGCGGAGGACGCTCAACCTCAATTACAATTATATCGGTATCTTAACTTGGGCAGGCGTGCGCGGAGGGATTTCCATCGCGCTTGCCTTATCGCTTCCAAAAAGCCAGTATAAAGAAGTGATCGAAGCCGCTTGTTATTTTATCGTGATATTTTCTGTCGTTGTTCAAGGTCTCACACTTAATAAAGTGTCCAACTATTTCGTAAATAACAAACCCTTTCATCTGCCTGCAGAAGAGTAAATTACAAGCTTTCCAGCATTTGCTTTAACACCGCCTGCGCCGCCCATTCGCGGTTGGATGCTTCTTTTATCACGATAGAATTTGGGCCGTCCAATATCTCTGCGGATAATTCCAGGTCGCGGCGCACGGGCAAACAATGCATTACTTTTGCGTTATTGGTTATTCGGAGTTTATCGTTCGTCAGCATCCAATCTTCGTGGCTGGGAATTACTTTGCCATAAGGTTCAAAAGCCGACCAGTTTTTTACATAGATAAAATCAGCATCTGCCAAAGCTGATTGTTGATTATGGGTAATGTTTGCACCTTGCGTAAATTCCTCCGAAAGTTCTAACCCCGCCGGATGCGCAATTGTAAAATCAACATCTGCCTTGCACATCCATTCCGAAAAAGAATTTGGAACGGCCTGCGGCAAAGCTTTTACATGCGGCGCCCAGCTTAAGACCACTTTTGGACGGGGTTTGGTTTTGAGTTCTTCAATTGTAATTAAATCGGCCAGACTTTGCAGCGGATGCCGCGTTGCCGATTCTAAACTAATTACCGGAACGCCGCACAATTCCACAAATTTGTTAAAAATCTCTTCACCATAATCTGCTTCGCGATCTTTTAAACTTGGGAAAGAACGCAAACCCAAAATATCCACATATTGCCCCATCACGGCCGCTGCTTCGCGGATGTGTTCTACAGAGGTGCCGTCCATTTTTACGCCATCGCGCAGTTCCAAAGCCCAGCCTTCTTTGTCGATATTCAAAACCATCACGTTCATGCCGAGGTTTGTGGCCGCTTTTTGCGTACTCATCCGCGTGCGCAAACTTGGGTTCATAAATACCAAACCAATGGTTTTATTTTTACCCAAATGCTGGAAAGCGAAAGGGTTCTTTTTGAGTTCCAATGCTTCTTTTACCAGGTAATTTATGTTGGCAACGTCATTAACGGAGGAGAAAAGTTTCATTATTTGTATGGAAGAAATTTTATTAAGATTGCAAGATTGCCGCTTTGTCATCCCGACGATTGGAGGAATCTTTACGGAATAAGAAAAAATTTTAAGAGCCTGTTTAAAGTTACATCGAAAACTCATTTGCTTCTTTTAGCCCTATAAATTTGTGTTTGAATTTTACATCGATAAAAGAAGCATTAGGCTTTCCTGTTTTTTAGTTGATAAAAGAAGCATAAAAAATAAATTGAACTTTACATGGAAGGATGTAACTCTGCAACCGGTGCATTTTTCAAAGCCAAACTAAACGCTTCCAAAAAACGGTCCGCATGAACTTTAGTTAAATTCAAAGCCGGCAGTAAACGGATCACATTTGGTTTTGCTTCGCCGGTAAAAATATGATACTTAAATAAAAGTTCCGCTTTTACATGGGCTAAAGTATCAGGCAAATCAATCCCGATCATCAAGCCGCGGCCGCGTACTTCTTTTATCTGGTCAAATTTCTTTAATTCTTCAATTAAATAAGCACCAACTTCCGCAGCATTTTGCATCAAATTATCGCGTTCCATCACTTCTAAAACCGCTAATCCTGCGGCACAAGCTAAATGATTTCCGCCAAAAGTAGTTCCCAGCATATAATAAACCGGTTTTATTTTTGGAGAGATAGAAATCCCGCCAATCGGGAAACCGTTGCCCATTCCTTTCGCCATCGTATAAATATCGGCATCAATACCGGCAAAATCATGTGAGTAAAATTTCCCTGTACGCCCGTAACCACATTGCACAGAATCAGCGATAAAAACAGCATTATATTGATCGCAAAGCGAACGGATTTTTTGCAGAAAACTTTCCGGTGCAACTTGTATTCCGCCAACACCTTGAATTCCTTCAATTATGACTGAGCTGATTTCGTTTTCTGCAAAAGCTTGTTCCAACGCAGCTTCATCTTTCCAGGGAAGAAAAATTACATTATCCGTTTCATTAACAGGCGCAACAATTTTAGGATTATCGGTAACAGAAACCGCTAAAGATGTACGGCCATGAAAGGCTTTGCGGAAAGCGATAATTTTCTTTTTACCATTATAAAAAGAAGCCAGTTTTAACGCGTTCTCATTTGCTTCTGCACCAGAATTGCATAAAAATAACTGGTAATCTTCTTTGCCGGAAACTTTCCCCAACTTCTCCGCAAATTCCCTTTGGATCGGGATTTCGATGGAATTACTATAAAAACCAAGCTGATGTAACTGATCTTCTAATCGTTTTACATAATGCGGATTGGTGTGGCCGATGGAAATTACAGCGTGACCGCCATATAAATCCAGATATTCCTGGCCTTTATCGTCCCAAACCAAGCTGCCCTGGCCTTTAACAATGTTGATATGGTTGATTGGATAAACGTCGAATGGTTTCATTTTTTGGAGGTAAAAGGTAAAAGGTATTGAGGTAAAAGGATAAAGGTGAAAAGCAAATCTGTTAATTGGTGCGAAGATATTTAATAAACGAGATCAGCATTGCCTTAACTTCATTTATTGCTTTATGGATTACGTCATGAAGATCAGACAAGATATACGACAAATCAAAAATCAAAAGGCAAGTATATTCAACTTCATTTGCAGAACCTAAAGCAATATCTAAATAATGAACAAAATCTTTATTCGTGTTTTTGCCACATCCTTCTGCAATATTTAAGGGAATAGAATAAGTAGAACGGCGCAACTGACTGGTTAAAGCAAATTTTTCTTCAATCAGCATTTTAGCCAAAACTTCTTTATAAATAAACAAAGTAAGCTGATGGGCTTTCGACCAAACTTCCAATTTTTTGTAATCTCTCATGCTATTTTTATCAACCTCTTTTTGTGTAAAGTTAATTTTTGCCTTTAACCTTTCAACCCTTTGCCTTTCATCTAAAACGCGTTTGCTTTTAATTTTAAGCCAGTTGTCTCTGCAAGCCCAAACATTAAATTCATGTTTTGTACAGCTTGTCCGGATGCGCCTTTTAACAAATTGTCCATAATGCTGATCATGAAAATTTTGTTCCCGTGCTTTTTAATTTGAATAAAGCATTTATTGGTGTTCACAACCTGTTTTAAATCGATATCACGATTTGTTACATGTGTAAACGGATGTTCGGCGTAAAAATCGATATAAGTTTTCAAGGCTTCTTCTTCGCTTAAAGCACATTCGGTATAAATGGAAGCCAAAATGCCGCGTGTAAAATCTCCGCGGTAAGGAATAAAATTCAGTTTGTTTTTATCGCCTGGATAAATTGGAAAATCAGGCTGTAACTGATTAAGCGACTGGCTGATTTCGTGTAAATGCTGATGGTTAAAAGCTTTATAAACCGATAAATTATCGTTCCGCCAGGTAAAATGCGAAGTAGGGGATAGGCTTTGCCCGGCACCGGTAGAACCTGTTGTGGCCGAAATATGTACTTCGTTTAACAGTAGATTTTTAGCCGCTAAAGGAAGTAAACCTAATTGGATACAAGTTGCAAAACAACCTGGATTGGCAATATTAGATGCTGTTTTTATCGATGTTTTATTGAGTTCGGGAAGACCGTAGATGAAGGTGCGGGGAGCGAGGTTTGAGGTGTCGGCTAAACGGAAATCCTGACTTAAATCAATAATTTTAACATGATCAGCAATTGGATTCATTTCCAGAAATTTTTTTGCGTCGCCATGACCAACACATAAAAACAGCACATCAATATTATCAGATAATTCGCTGGAAAATTTCAAATCTGAATCACCAAAAAGATCCTTGTGCACTTCATAAACATAATTCCCGGCGTTGCTGGAACTGTTTACAAATGCAATTTCCACGTTTGGATGGTTGAGTAGAATACGTAGCATTTCGCCGCCGGTATAACCTGCGCCGCCAATAATTCCTGCTTTAATTTTAAAGCTCGGTTCTGTCATTTTTTGTGGATGGATAGGAATATAAAATAAACTCTAAGTCTGAATTATTTTTATTAGCAATAAAATGCTTTTGCCCGGCATTTATTTGGATGCCTTGCTGTTCGCTTAATTCCGATTCCACACCATTAACTGTAAAAACAGCGCGGCCTTTTAAGATGAAAAATAGCTGCGTAGCATTTTTATGGTAATGCAGTTTTTCTGCAGTATCTGGCGGCATCAGTTCCTGCTTAACCAACAATTCTTCGGTATCAATAAAGTTCCATGCATGGCAATCTTTGCCCCAAGTATTGTGCGAAAGGCATTCACTTTTTGAAAATGCTAAATTTTGCATTTTAATTACCGCCGTTTACTTTGTGATAAATAACCGTTTGATTGCCAAAGATTTTAGAAAACCCTTTCACATCATCGCCGGTCCAGGTATTGTTCATTTCGCCGTAGCTGCCAAATTTGTTCGACATTAAATCATGTTCCGATTCTATCCCTAAAACCTGGAAACGGTAAGGGTACAACTGAACAAACACTTTACCGGAAACTTGTTGCTGCGTATCGCTTAGAAAAGCTTCGATGTTGCGCATCACCGGATCATGGAACTGGCCTTCATGCAGCCAATTGCCGTAAAAAGACGAAAGCTGGTCTTTCCAGCTCAACTGCCATTTGGTAAGCGTGTGTTTTTCTAAAGTATGATGTGCTTTGATGATTACCATTGGCGCGGCAGCTTCAAAACCAACGCGACCTTTGATCCCGATGATGGTATCGCCAACATGAATATCGCGGCCAATGGCATAAGGCGAAGCAATTTCCTGCAGTTTCTGGATCGCTTTAGTCGGATGATCAAAAGTTTCGTCGTTAACGGCAATCAGTTCGCCGTGTTTAAATTCTAAGGTTACTTTTTCTGAACCTTCTTTACTGAGTTGCGTTGGCCAGGCATCATCCGGCAAACCTTCGTGGGAAGTCAGCGTTTCTTTTCCGCCAACAGAAGTTCCCCAAATGCCTTTATTGATAGAGTATTTGGCTTTTTCAAAATTCATTTCCACGCCATGCTCTTTCAGATATTTAATTTCAGCTTCGCGGCTTAATTTTAAATCACGAATTGGCGTCAAAATTTTTACTTCCGGGATGATGATGTTAAAGATCATGTCAAACCTAACCTGATCGTTGCCCGCGCCCGTGCTACCATGTGCCACATAATCTGCACCGATTTTTTTGGCGTACAAAGCAATTGCCGTGGCCTGACTAACTCGTTCGGCACTTACAGAAAGCGGATAAGTGTTGTTTTTCAACACATTACCATAAATTAAGTAGCGTACGCAGGTATTGTAAAAGTTCTCTGTTTCATCAACCACATGGTGCGAAACAACACCCATTTTATAGGCGCGACGTTCGATATCGGCCAATTCTTCTTCGCTAAAACCGCCTGTATTTACAATTACAGAACGCACTTCCAAACCCAAATCCTGCGACAAATAAATACTGCAAAACGAAGTGTCCAAACCTCCGCTAAAAGCTAAAACTACTTTTTCTTTCATGGTTAAATATCTGTTAGTTTGGTAATGCCCAAGCCTAATGTTTCTATTGTTTTGGTTGATTTTTTCAGCGCGCCTTCAATCCGTTCCAGCAAAGTGGCTTTGTGGCTGAGGTTTTTCATTTTTTCCTCGATTTCCCGTGCCTTTTCTTCCGGGTCAAAAAGCATGGCGGTGCACATACAGTTTTTGCGTTCTTTGCTCATCAAAATATCATAATTTACGCAGCTTTTACAGCCTTGCCAAAAGGCTTCGTCCTGTGTTAATTCTGAGTACGTAACCGGTTCATAACCTAACTCGGAATTGATTTTCATCACGGCCAAGCCAGTTGTCAAACCAAAGATTTTTGCGTCGGGATATTTTTTCCGCGAAAGTTCAAAAACTTTATGTTTGATGGCTTTTGCCAAGCCGACTTTACGGAAAACCGGGTTGACGATCAAGCCCGAATTGGCCACAAACTGCCCGTGGCTCCAGGTTTCGATATAACAAAAACCAGCCCAGGTGCCGTCTTTATAAATGGCAATTACGGCTTTGCCTTCCAGCATTTTATTTGCCACATACTCTGGTGTGCGTGTAGCAATGCCGGTGCCGCGGGCTTTGGCAGATTCGGACATTTCATCGCAGATTTGCGGCGCGTAATCTGCATGTTCGCCGGTGGCTACCTGTATTTTAAAATCTTGAATTGTCATGTTGGGAAAAACAAAATTTCCATTAAAATAAAAAGGATTTAAAAGGAGACGGAAGAAAATCAATAAGCACCATGTATGCTCTTTTATCCCGATAACTAAAACTAAATTTAATTAATTCAAAGTCTGGAAATAAAAAACTGTCGTCGCCTTAAAGGGAAGAAAAGCGCAGAAACAAAAACAAACGCGGCAGCTGCCGGAGCAAAAACGGCTCGTACAGCAGTCATCAAAAAGCGTTGTGGTTTCATTATTTATCTAAATTAATCTTGCTTAGAAAATGCTGCAATTATCGTTATTTTTTTGGTTTATACTATGCGCTATTTTTAAAAGTTACATTACAGACAAATTTCTTATCACGAAGTTTAATTTCAGTTCATTAATCCAATATAAAAGTTGGTAAATCAGGAAATTTGGATTGTTGATAAAATGTGGATAAATTAATTGATTTCATACTAAATAAATTAGTAATTATGTGAATGAAAATATTCAAAACAGATTCTTTTACCAAGATAAATAGCCAGGACTATTTGCTTGTGATCACACCTAGCGAAGAAGTGATAACAAAAGTTTGTTCTTTTAAAGATAAGGCGAAAGAACTGATTGGCTATTTTCATTCTTTTAACAGCAAAGCACACATCACCGTAAACCATTATTATGATAAGCGGGCTTTGTTTATGGAGGAAAAACTGACTTATTACGATCAAAAACTCGGGCAGGAAAAACCTGTGGCATTACAAGTTTGCGGTTTTGATTACTTTGAACATCAAAACATCTATACCATTTATGCCAAAGTTGCTTTAAATATTGAAGCAGAAGCTACTTTTGCCAGGTTTAAAAAAATATTAGGCCCTGGCGTCCCAAGTGTTCCGCATATTACAATTGCCAGATCACTTTCTGCCAAAAACTTTGAAAAACTTTGGGCTTATTTTGAAAACCTGCCGTTTGAATGCTTCTTTTATGCCGATAAAATTGTTGTTTTAAAAACGCCAACGCGCAGGTTCAACAACAATCCGATGACAGTTGAAACAGAACTTCGGTTAAAAAACGCGGTTTAAATTCCATACCAAAATTTTACATGCTTCTTTTATCAGCTAAAATTTGCTGTGTTTTATTTGATTTTCAATCACAAACACAAAATTTACCGGCATAAAAGAAGCATTTGAGAAATCTGTTTTTTTAAAAGCTGGTGTAATTTAAAAAAAATCCTACTTTTGTGGCGGGTAAGTCTTTTACGGCCAGCTCCTTTTGAACTCCCCCAGGGTGGGAACGCAGCAAGGGTAGAAGGTTGTAGCGGCGCGATAAAAGTAGCTTACCCACTTTTTTTTCAAACAACCCCGTCGTTTTTAAATTATACTTGCAGCCGGTTTTTCCGGCTTTTGTTATAATGATTTTTTACCCGTAAAAGAAGCATTGATTTGCGGATACTTCTTTTATCCCACAAAAAACTATGTTTGATTTGTTGATTATCGGGGGCGGCCCGATTGGTTTGGCCTGTGCGCTGGAAGCCCAAAAAGCAAATTTAAAATACCTGATCATTGAAAAAGGTACGCTTGTAAATTCGCTTTATAATTACCCTTCGGGGATGACTTTTTTTTCCACTTCGGAGAAACTGGAGATTGGCAGTGTGCCTTTCGTGTCCAACAGCATCAAGCCAACACGGTCAGAATCATTGGAATATTATCGCCGCGTGGCCACTTCCAACCACCTCAATATTCGTTTGTTTGAAACCGTCCTGAGTAATCAGCCTGAAAGTGGCGGTTATAAAGTGACAACGAGTAAAGGTGTTTACCAAACCAAAAACATCATTATCGCAACCGGTTTTTACGATATTCCGGTAAAAATGAATATCCCGGGCGAGGATTTGCCCAAAGTGCGGCATTATTATAAGGACCCAAGTTTTTATACGATGCAAAAAGTACTGGTAGTTGGGGCAAGTAATTCTTCGGTAGATGCCGCGCTGGAAACTTTTAGAAAAGGGGCGGAAGTAACCATGGTGATCCGCAAAGATGATATTAACGAGCGTGTAAAATACTGGGTCCGGCCGGATATTATCAACCGGATTAAGGAGGGAACGATCAAAGTTTATTATCAATCCCAACTGGCTGCCATTCGTGAATTTGAGGTTGATATTAAAACGCCGGAAGGTTTGGTAACCATTGCCAATGATTTTGTGCTGGCCTTAACCGGTTATCAGCCGGATTTTGATTTTTTAAAAAAGATGGGTATTTCGCTTTCTGCGGATGAACTTTGCCTGCCGCAATATCACGCGGAAACGATGGAAACCAACGAAAAAGGCGTTTATCTGGCCGGTGTGGTTTGCGGCGGTATGAACACGCATTTGTGGTTTATCGAAAACTCCCGGATCCATGCTGAGCAAATTGTGGCGGATATACTGCGAAAACTTCCTCAGCCTGAAACCCAAAAAATGTAATGCTGTTTTTATATGGGTAAATTTATACCGGTAAAAGAAGCATACAGAAATATCTGCCGGAAAAAACCTACATTTATAAAATTTGCAGCAGTTACCAAAACCAATCACCCCAAACAAGCCATTTACTTTTGACATTTACTGATTTTAACTTCGATCCAAAACTACAGGAAGGTTTGGACAGCATGGGTTTCAGCAAACCAACGCCTATCCAGGAGCAAGCCATCCCGATTATTCTCGAAAAGCACGATTTAATTGCCTGCGCGCAAACCGGTACCGGTAAAACGGCGGCTTACCTGCTGCCGATTATGCACCAGATTTGTGTTTCTGAACAAAAAAGTTTAGTTAATACGCTGATATTGGCCCCAACACGTGAGCTTGTCCAGCAGATAGACCAGCAAACAGAAGGGCTGGCATATTTTGCAGGCATCAGTTCGATTGCGGTTTATGGCGGAGGCGACGGCATCAGTTACGAACAGCAGCGGCGGTCTTTAAACGAAGGCGTGGACATCATTATCGCTACGCCAGGCCGTTTGATAGCGCATTTAACTTCCGGAACGGTAAAATTAAACCAGTTGCAGCATTTGATTTTGGACGAGGCCGACCGGATGCTCGATATGGGTTTTTATGATGACATCGTCAGGATCATTAGTTACCTGCCTCAAAAACGGCAAACACTTTTGTTTTCGGCCACGATGCCTCCTAAAATCAGGACGCTTTCTTCTAAAATCCTTCAAACACCGCAGCAAATCAATATTGCCCTTTCTCAACCGGCCGTGGGTATTTTGCAACAGGTTTATATGGTTTTTGATCACCAAAAACTGGCTTTAATAAAAACTATCCTGGCAGAAGGAAATTATGCCAGTACGATTGTTTTTGTATCAACCAAAGAAAAAGTGAAGCAGTTGTATCAAATGCTTTTCCGCGCAGGAATGAAAGTGGAAGCTTTTCATTCTGACTTAGAACAGGAACAGCGTGAAAATATTTTGCGTGCCTTTAAAAGCAGGCAGTTGCCGGTTTTGATCGGTACAGATGTTTTATCCAGAGGAATTGATGTGGAAGGGATCAGTTTGGTGATTAATTATGATGTGCCGCATGATCCGGAAGATTATATACACCGAATTGGTCGTACGGCCCGGGCAGAAACTACCGGCACAGCCATCACGTTTATCAACGAAAAAGATCAGCGTAAATTTAAAGGTATCGAAAACCTGATCGGGCGGCCAATTGAGCGCATGGCTATGCCCGCAGCATTAGGCGAAGGACCTGTTTATCAGCCAGAGTTTAAACGACCATCAGGACATAGAAAACCTTGGAAAAAAAAGCAAGTACGATGAGCTGATTACTTATGCTTTTGTAAAGAATGCTTCTTTTATCAACCTAATTTTGTGCATAAATAGGTTACTGCAGGTAACAGCTTTTGTCATAAAAATTAAATCCTGGCAATTGCAATTTGTCAGTAAATCTGACAAATGTTCTGAATTGCTGGCAAAATACTATTATACCAAAAACGTTTTTAGTACAATAGTAGTCATAAATAGAAATTTGTACATTTAATTAGTCAGTTATACCTTAAATTAGTTAATCATCTGATTAACATTCCTGACATATTTATAGTAAATTTTGCCCTTATCAATCAAACACTTAGGTTACAGTAGCTGAATTTAACATTTCGGCTTTTAACTTTGGCAGCATTTTTTAGGGGATAAATATATCGTTGCTTGTATAATGACCATTTTAGAAAATAGGTACAAGCTGAATTTAAAATAACAACTAAAAAAAATGAAATCAAAAATTACAAAGTTAGCCCTTACCTTATCTGCGGTTGGGTTATCCACATCGTTATTTGCCCAGAGCATGGATCAAGACACCAGCAAGCGTTTTGATAAAAAACATTTCCGCACTTGGTCTATTGGCTTAAATGGTGGTATGCTAACCCACTTTACACCTTTTAACAGTGCTGCAAATGGCGATTTCCGTACTCCTGAAGAAACTTGGGGTTATGGTGCGTACATTAAAAAACAAATTTTGCCCTCTTTTGGCATTCAGGCCGATTTCTTGGGTGGTAAAGTAAGAGGTTATCAGGCTAATTCACTTCCTTCCCCAACAGTGGCTCAAAACAATAGTAGTTTTACAACTAATATTGAGTATGCAGGATCAGTAAGCGGTAACTTTACAATCGCTAACATGAGTTTTAACCACAAACGTTCAGCCTTGTCACCATATTTTACAGCCGGTGCAGGTTACATGTCTTATAGCCCGAATGTACAAGGTGTTGCAGGTAACGAAGGTGGTTATTACCGACAAAATTTCTTTGTACCGGTTGGTGCAGGTTTAAAATTTGGTTTATCTAAAACGATCAATATTGATTTAGGTTATAATGTTTACTTCATGAAAACACCAACTTTTGATGGTGTTAGAGGTGCAAACAATGACAGGTTTTCATATGCTCATGCAGGTTTAGAATTCTCATTAGGCAGGAAATCTTCATCTCAATTGGCAAACTACAGTCCAATTGCTGCTTTGCGTGAAGAAAGTGCTGCAGAATCTGCTGAGTTGAAAAACATGTTGGCAATGTCTGAAGCTAACCGGATGCGTGAAGAACAGGCATTGAAAGATCAGTACGCAAAAGATTTGGGCGATGACGATGCTGATGGTGTAGCTAATAAATTTGACAAATGCCCTGGTACACCTTCCGGAACTGCGGTAGATGGTTCAGGATGTGCTTTACCGGTCAACAAACCAGATGTTAAGGTTTACGTAACTGAGGAAGACAAAAGAGTTGTTGCCGATGCTATCAAAAACTTAGAGTTTGATTTAGGTAAATCTACAATTCGCGAACATTCTTATGAAAGTCTGGACCGCGTAGCTAACCTGCTCATTACCAAAAACTTTAGCTTAAAATTAGCTGGTCACACAGATAATACCGGTTCTGCGGCTTTAAATATGAGACTGTCTAAAGATCGTGCAGAAGCTGTAAGACAATACCTGGTTAGCAAAGGTGCAAACCCATCACGTATAGACGCTACAGGTTATGGTCAGAGCCAGCCAATTGCCACAAATAAAACTGCTGCCGGACGTCAACAAAACCGTCGAGTAGTGTTCACATTATTTTAAACATAAGCTTTAATTAATTTGAAAAGGTGTATCAACAATGTTGGTACACCTTTTTTTTGTAAAGAAAAACCATAATTTTATTAAAGCTTATGTGTGCTTCTTTTATCACCTGAAATTTAGTGATCCTTACTAATTTCCTAATTAGAAACATTAAAAAAAGCAAAAATTCGGGCATAAAAGAAGCATTTAATGCTCCTCAACAAAAATTTAATCGGTCTCTAAAAAAATTAAATTTATTTAATAGTAAAGTTTAGATTTAATATAAGTATTTTTGAAATAGATATAAAATCAAATTAAAAATCAATAATGAACATTTTTGTAGGAAGCCTTCCATTTGCTTTGGAAGAAAGCAGGTTAAAAGAAGTTTTTGAAGCTTATGGTGAAGTATCATCAGTAAAAATTATCATTGATAAGTTTTCAGGAAGAAGCAAAGGATTCGGATTTGTTGAAATGCCGGATGATGCCATGGCACAAAAAGCCATAGATGAGCTAAACGGTTCATCTGTTGAAGGCCGTTCTATCGTGGTCAACAAATCTGAAGACAAAAGAGACGATTCCAGAAAAAGCTTTGGTGGCAACAGCGGTGGCGGTGGCTACAAAGGTGGCAATGGTGGTGGTGGATATGGCGGCGGCGGTAGCAGCCGTGGTGGTTATGGTGGTGGCGGAAGCAGCAGCCGTGGCGGTTATGATAAAGGGGGCTACAAAGGTGGAAGCGGTAGCGGCGGCGGTGGCTACAAAGGCAGCGGCCGAAACGAGGAGTATTAGGAGTAAAAACTTTCAGTATTAATCCAGCAGCTATCTGGTTTAAAATTAGTTACATATTTTAAGGTTTAGGCAGATAAAAACAGCATTTTGTTTTATCTGCCTTTTTTTGTAAATGTGTTTTTGAAGTAATTAAGGAACTTGATACAATTTTGTAAAATTACAGGTCTGGCTGATTTTTACAGTTCGACAAAGAATCGAAGGTGGCTGGAACGGTTTATTTTTATACTTCTTTTATTACCTAAAAAAACGGAAATTTTCACGCTTATTTTATCGGCCTAAAATTGGAAAAACAAGCTTAATGGTCATAAAAGAAGCAGCGTGTTTTTTCTCGGCATAAATTTAAACAGTTTTTAAATTTGAAAATATCCCGATGCTTCTTTTATGCCTGTAAATTTTGTTTTGATAATTATTTCGGATAGATAACCTCATAAAAAATACACCAAATTTCAGGTGGTAAAAGAAGCATAGAAAATATGTCGGACAAAATTTAAACAGGCTATTATAATTTTTATAATTTAACAGAATTTTATAATAAACTGAAATCTCCAATTTTAAACAACATGAACTCATTTTATTTGCGGACCGGCATACTGCTGTTTTTCTTTACCTGTTGCGGCAATTCTTTTGCACAAATTACTAGCGTAACTTCCGGAGCCATTTATACGCTGAAATCAAAAGATAACAACAAATTATTAGATGTAAAAAATGCTTCAATGGAGAATGGTGCCGTTGTTGATTGCTGGGCCGATACCAGATCTGATGCTCAGCGATGGAAAATCACGCTTGTTAAAAAAGGTGTTTATACTTTAACAAACATGGCAAGTGGAAAATTTCTGCATATCTCCGGAATGTCATCTGATACTGCAAAGATAGATCAACATGATAACACCAACAACAATGATGTGCGATGGAATATTCAAAAAACCGGAAACGGATATTATTTACGATCTGTTGCCGACTCTAAATTTGCACTAAATCCGGCAACGGCTGACACAACCAACGGCACAACTGTTGGCTTAAGCCCGCTTTCTGCAAAAAAACCGGGAGAATGGATACTCCGGAAAGAAGCACCACAAGCCGCCGCCCCTACGGCTGCCATTGCAAATAAGGTATTTGATGCCTGGTACACGCAATACAATGTAGAAACCGCAAAAGGTTTTTGGGACAAGGCTGAGATGATGGAAATCGTTTTAGACGCTTACGAGGTTACTAAAGATGTTAGATACATCAACCGGTTTAAAAATATGTATGATGTTTTCATCACAGAAAACAAAGCCGACTGGATGTACAACAAATACAACGACGACATTACCTGGGCCGTACTTTTCTGCGTTCGCGGCTATCTGCTTACCGGCAACAAAACTTATCTTGAAAAAGGCAAAGAACAGTTCGATAAAATGTATGCCCGTGCCGCTACCGATGCTTACGGAGGCGGATTGAACTGGTACGAAACCAAAACATCCAAAAATTCCTGCATCAATGGCCCTGCCATGGTGGCCTGCTGCTACCTGGCCCAGGCAACCGGCGATAAAACTTATTATGATAAAGCCATTACCTTATACAACTGGTCCAAAACATATTTATTTAACCCTGCAACCGGTAAAGTAAACGACAATGTTGATATAGACAAAAAAACCGGATCGCCCAGGATTAGTTCCTGGAGTTCAACTTATAATCAGGGAACTTATTTGGGTGCCGCCGTTATGCTTTACAAATACACCAAAAAAGACAGTTATCTGGCAGATGCAGAAAAAATTGCCCAATATACCAGGGACAATATGTTTAACAACAGGGTGATGGACAATGAAGACGGGGGAAATGATTTGCCGGGTTTTAAAGGAATTTTTGTACGTTATGCACGCATGTACACGATCGAAGGTAATAAAACTGATTTAGTCAACTGGCTTCGCTTGAATGCCAAAGTGGCCTACAACAACCGAAATTCCAATAATATCATCCAAACAAAATGGGCAACCAGGACAAGTGAAGTCAATCCGCATTCAAGTTTTGGGGCTTCCACAGCTGTTTCGCTGATGATGAACACGTTTCCTTTAAAATAGTAAGAGGCTATTTAAAACTTGTTGAGTTTGTTTTGAGATGCTTCTTTTACCACCTAAAAATTAGTGTGGCTGTTTGGATAAACCAGGTCAGTCCAAAAAGCGAATTTTGTGGGCTAAAAGAAGCATCCTAAAACAAGCCGGACATGATTTGAACAATTTGTTATCTTTCTTAAATTTTTAAAACATGCTCAATTTATCAACTATCACCAAGAAATTATTGCCTGCACTGGTACTGCTTTTTGCCACTGCTACTGCCAACGCGCAGGACTGGGCCAACATCAAAAAATATGCTCAGGCAAACAGTAAAGTGCCTCCGCCTGCTGCCGGAGAGAAACGGGTAGTGTACATGGGCGATTCTATAACAGATTTCTGGATAAACAACGACTCTACTTTTTTTGCCGGAAAACCATATTTCGACCGCGGAATCAGCGGGCAGACGACTGGGCAGATGCTGGTACGCTTTCGGGAAGATGTGATCAATCTGAAACCAAGCGTTGTGGTGATCCTTGCCGGGATCAACGATATTGCCGAAAATAATGGTCCGTCGAAACTGGAGGATGTGTTTGGCAACATCGTTTCCATGGCCGAACTGGCAAAGGCCAACCACATCAAAGTAGTGCTTTCATCAGTAATGCCGGCTTTTGCTTTCCCTTGGCGGCCAGCCATAAACCCGGTGCCAAAAGTTGCGGCACTTAACGAAATGTTAAAAACTTATGCTGATAAGAACGGCATAACTTACCTTGATTATTTTACAGCGATGGCCGATGCAAGAAAAGGACTGCCTTCCAATCTCTCTAAAGATGGCGTACACCCAAATTTGCAAGGTTATAGAATGATGGAACCGCTTGCAGAAAAAGCAATTGCTTCAGCTTTAAAAAGAAAATAAACAATATCTAAAGCCTTTCTGCTGTTGTAATGCTTCTTTTAGCACTATAATTTAGGAATTGTGTGTTCATCCGTTTAAAAACCGGACACTTTACCATTTTTTAGGTGATAAAAGAAGCATGATCAAATAAACCCAATCAAATTTAAACTGGTTTTGAAAGGATTTAAAGAAGGCTCAAAGGTTCAGTTTCGCAAAAAAATCCCACAAAACAATACCCGCCGAAACCACAATGTTGAAAGAATGCTTGGTGCCAAACTGCGGTATTTCAATGCAATAATCAATCATCTGCATCGCCTCATCACTCACGCCATTAACTTCGTTGCCAAAAATTAACGCATATTTTTCTTCGTTTTTGGGTTGAAACTGGTTCAGGCTGATACTGTTTTCGGCCTGTTCTATGGCAATTATCCGGTAACCGTCTTCCCGGAGTTTTTGCAATGCTTCTTTTATCAGCTCAAAATACGTCCAGCTTACAGATTTGGTGGCACCTAAAGCCGTTTTTTCAATTTCGCGGTGCGGCGGTTGTGCCGTAATGCCGCAAAGCACCAGCTGTTTTACCGCAAAACCATCCGAAGTGCGAAAAACAGAACCCACATTGTGCATACTGCGCACACTGTCCAAAACGACAACAACCGGCAGTTTTTCCTGCTGATGAAAAGTGGCCAAATCAACCCGGTTTAACTCGTCGAGCTTTAGTTTACGCATGGTTTAAGTTGAAAAGGAGCGGAGAGCAAAGAGAAAAACACGTTTTAGCTGAGGGTTTATCATAATTTGCCAATAGCTAAACTTCCTTCACGCCGTCTCCGATCAAAGAATTATACACTTCCGGCTGATAACCGATAATGGAAGTATAATATTGGATAATGTTTTTGGCAAAATCATCATAACCGTTTTTTTCAACCAAAGCAATCGCGCAGCCGCCAAAACCTGCGCCCGTCATCCTTGCGCCGGCAACCGTTTTTTGTTCTTTGCAAAACTCAACCACGGTATCCAATTCTTTGCCGGTAACTTCATATAAATTTTTTAAGGAAGCGTGCGAAGCGTAAAGCAGTTCGCCAAAACGGTGCAGTTCGCCATCGGCCAAAACTTTTGTTGCTTCTTTTACCCGGTCATTTTCTTCAATCACATGGCGCGCCCGTTTTTTCACCGTTTCATTGCTGATCAGGTGCGCGTGTTTGTTAAACGTTTCGGTATCAATTTCACACAAATAATCTAAGTGCAGCTCTTTGTTCAGCTCTTTCAAAGCGGTTTGGCATTCTTCCACACGTTCGTTGTATTTGGATTCTGACAGTTTGCGCGGTTTTTTGGTGTTGATGATCGCCAGTACATAATCCTGCAGGTCGCAGTTTACGATTTTATATTTCAGCGTATCACAATTCAGTTCGATGGCTTTGTTTTTTTCACCAAAAGCAACCGCAAACTGATCCATAATACCGCTGTTCACGCCGATAAAATCGTTTTCCACACTTTTGCCCATTTGCACCAGTTCCAGCTTTAAAAAACCCGATTTGTAAGTTTCGTTCAGCGCAAAAGCCGTTACAACTTCTACCGAAGCCGAAGAGGAAAGCCCGGACGCGACCGGCACATTTCCCTGAAAAAGCATATCCAAACCTTTGATGCTTTTTTTATGCCCTAAAAATTGCTGCATCACACCAAGCGGATAATTGAACCATTCTTTGCCTTGCTTTTCGTATTTTTCCTGAACTGGAATATCAAGCTGATCTTCAAAATCCAAACTTCTGAAACGAAAAACGCCTTCTTTATTTTCGGCAACCAGCAAATTTGTACCGAAAGTAATGGCGCAGGGCAAAACCAAACCGCCGTTATAATCAATATGTTCGCCAATCAAATTCACACGGCCGGGCGCAAAAAAACCAGCGGTGGCAGGCTGATTAAACAATTCCTCGAATTTTTGTTGCAGATCAGGTTTCATGGGATCAAATATCATAATAAAATCAGATTTCGATTATCGATAAAAATATTTTTGTGCGCCTTGATTTTAAAGCTGATGCTTCTTTTAGCAGGTAAATTTCGGTATGACCGTAAGTTGATTTTTTTGCCGATACTTCTTTTATCCACTATTTTTTGCCGGTTGCGGTAAAAAGCTTTCCATCAATTAACTTTACGGCTAAATTGATTTAAAATTTGGGAAAGAAAAATCTGGCAGAAACACCTTTAATGCAGCAGCACGGCCAAATCAAGGCCAAATATCCGGGCGCGCTGCTGTTGTTCAGGGTGGGCGATTTTTATGAAACTTTTGGGGAAGATGCCGTTACCACTTCGCGCATTCTGGGGATTATCCTGACAAAACGGGCAAACGGCTCCGGAACTTCCATCGAACTGGCCGGTTTTCCGCACCATTCGCTGGATACTTATCTGCCAAAACTGGTCCGTGCCGGTCAGCGTGTGGCCATTTGCGATCAGCTGGAAGATCCGAAAGCCACCAAAACCATTGTTAAGCGCGGCGTTACCGAACTGGTTACGCCCGGAGTTTCTTACAACGACAACATCCTCAGCCAAAAAGCCAATAATTATTTAGCCACGCTGCATTTTGAAAAAAACCAGATCGGTTTGGCTTTGCTGGATATTTCTACCGGCGAATTTCTGGCAGCCCAGGGCGATCCCGATTATATCGATCAGCTGCTGCAAAGTTTCCGGCCCAATGAAGTGGTCTTTTCCAAACAAAAACAAAAAGAATTTACCGGGTTTTTTGGCGAAGGGTTTTATACGTATTGCCTGGACGATTGGGCTTTTACCACCGATTTTGCGTCCGAGACCTTGCTCAAACATTTTGAGGTCAAAAACCTGAAAGGTTTCGGTATTGATCGGCTTGCTTTGGCCATCGTGGCGGCCGGCGTAACGCTGCATTACATCAACGAAACCGAGCACCGGAATCTGCAGCATATTTCGGGCATCGGCCGGATCGAACATCAAAAATATCTGTGGCTGGACCGCTTTACTGTCCGCAATCTGGAACTGCTGGATTCGGCCAATGAAAACGCCGTTACGCTGTTTCAGGTGCTGGATCAAACCGCATCGCCAATGGGCGCAAGGTTGCTGCGGAAATGGATTTTGATGCCGCTGAAAGAATTGAAACCGATACAGGAACGGCTGGAAGTGGTTGATTTTTTATATGTAAAAGAAGCATTGGCCGAACAGCTGCTGCACCAGCTTAAGCAAATTAGCGATCTGGAAAGGTTGATTTCCAAGATCGGTTTGCAAAAAGTAAACCCACGCGAAATTATACAGCTAAAAAGGGCATTGCTTTCCATTGCTGAAGTAAAACTGCTTTGTGAACAATCCGAAAACCTGTTTTTACAGCAGCTGGCCGAGCAGTTGAACGCCTGCATCTCCATCCGCGAAAAAATTGAAAAAGAAGTTGCCGCGGAGCCTCCGGTTTTGCTGATGAAAGGCGGCGTAATGGCCGATGGCGTGGACGAAGAACTGGACCGGCTGCGTAAAATTGCTTTCGGCGGAAAAGATTTTTTGCTGGAAATACAACGCCGCGAAGCAGAAGAAACCGGCATTCCTTCCTTAAAAGTGGCTTTTAACAGCGTATTTGGTTATTATCTGGAAGTTACGCACACGCATAAAGATAAAGTTCCGCAAGGCTGGATCCGCAAGCAAACGCTGGTAAATGCCGAACGTTACATCACCCCGGAACTGAAAGAATATGAGGAACAGATTTTGGGTGCCGAGGAAAAGATTTTAACCATCGAAACCCGTTTGTATGCTGATTTGCTGCACAGCATCAGTTCTTACATCAAACCGATCCAGCTTAATGCCCGCATTTTGGCACGGCTGGATGTGTTGCTTTGTTTCGCAAAAATTGCCCGTAAAAACAGCTATCACAAACCGCTGGTCGATTTGGAAGACCGGATCGATATCAAAGGCGGCCGCCATCCGGTGATCGAAAAAAACTTGCCTCTGGGCGAAGAATACATCACCAACGATGTTTTCCTGGATGCCGAATCGCAGCAGATCATTATCATCACCGGGCCGAACATGGCCGGAAAATCTGCCATTCTGCGCCAAACCGGTTTAATTGTGCTGATGGCGCAGATCGGCTGTTTTGTACCTGCAAAAGAAGCATACATTGGTTTGGTTGATAAAATTTTTACGCGCGTTGGTGCTTCCGATAATTTAACTTCCGGCGAATCTACTTTTATGGTGGAGATGAACGAAACGGCCAGCATTTTGAACAATATTTCTGACCGAAGTTTGGTTTTGCTGGATGAAATCGGCCGCGGCACTTCAACTTACGACGGGATTTCCATTGCGTGGTCTATTGCCGAATATCTGCACAATTATTCTTCTGCAAAAACATTATTTGCCACACATTACCACGAATTGAATGAATTGTCGGGCACTTTTCACCGCATTAAAAACTTTAATGTTTCGGTAAAAGAGGCCGGACAAAAGATTATCTTTCTGCGCAAACTCGTCCCCGGCGGCAGCGAGCATAGTTTTGGCATCCACGTGGCCAAGCTGGCCGGTATGCCGCCAAAAGTTCTGTCCCGTGCAAACGAAATTTTAAAGAAACTGGAAGCCGAAAGGACTGGTGGCGAGAATATTAAAGAAAGCATCAAAAAAGTACAGAAACAAGCCATGCAGCTGCAGATGTTTTCTATTGATGACCCGGTGCTGATAAAAATCCGTGATGTGCTGAACGCCCTGGATGTGAACACGTTGACACCGGTAGAAGCTTTGATGAAACTGGATGAAATACAGCGGTTGATAAAAGGGACCAAAAGTTAAAACTGATAGACTAAGCCTGTTATTTTCTACTGAAAAGGAAAGTTTTTTTGAAGATTTTGTATTGTTTTCTCAGCTTTAAAAATTAAAGTCAAGTTGCGGTTTAAATTTCAAATGATCCGTTTACAATGCTTTTTTTATGCCATAAATTTTGCTTTTGTAATTGTTTGCGGATTTTAAAAACCCAAGTAAAAAACACTAAATTTTATGTGATAAAAGAAGCATATAAAACTTTAGAAAGAAATTTAAACAGGCCCTGAATTTTCACCGTTTTGTTTTCCATGCTTCTTTTATCACCTAAAAAACAGTTAAGTATATTTTGGTTTAATGGAAGCTGCAGCACAACCACCAAATTTATAGTGCTAAAAGAAGCATTTGGTTTTTAAAGAACCAGATGCAGGAAACCTTTATAAATACTTCTGCAAACCAAAGTTTTCTTTTTCCAGCACCGGCCTCCACAATTCAATCAGCTTTTTATAGGCTTTTCCGGCAGGGCGTATTTTGCGGTTCAGATCGTACAAACCAAGCGGATTTACGTTGCCGGCATTGTTGCGCAAAGCAGAATCCCAATCCACCTGATCCAGCAGACTGAACCAGGTAAAACCTAATATCGGAAAGCCATCCTGCTTAAACCGGTAAATGTTGGCCCATTCTTTTTTGAGCCAGCTAACAGAATTGGGTTCACTGATATTGGTTTCTGTATGCATCACCGGCAGGCGGTAGCGTTCGTAATATTGCTGGGTGATGATGTAATAACCAAATATTTCCCCAGAGGCAGAGGTGCTCCCATCTGCATGTACCAAGTGTTCATTGGTGGCATAATAATCATTGCCCATAATGCATTTTGCTTTTATCACATTATTATCCATAAACCACCGATACTCTTCATGGGTCATGCCGTTGGCCAGCAAGTACAGATACATATCTACACTCACCGGGTGTCCATAGGAAAGGTCAAGTGCCAGGAACCTTTTCTGGTTTAAAAAATCTGCCTTTAGCCTGCAATCGGGGTCTTCAGCATGAAAATATTCAGAAGACTCACTTTGGATAAAAGTGGCATTGGGCTGCACTTCGGCAATGGCCTGCATAGCCAGTACATTGGCTTTACAAAGGTTTTTAAGTGCTGTAACAAATGCCCTATCCGTTTTCAGGCATTCGTTCCACCAGCCATATTGTGCAGAAAACATGGCGCACACATAAATTTCATTTACCGGGGTGTAAAACAACTGCTCGGGAAAGCGCTGCGCAAATGCACGTGCATATTCTGCAAAATAATGCGGCCAATCTGTGTTCTGGAAATCCCCGACCCAATCCGGCACCCCGAAATGGCAAAGATCCAATATTGGCGTGATGCCCAAATTTTTCAGTTCCTTCAGCGTTTTGTCTGCTATGTCCCAGTTATAGCTGCCCGGTTTGATATGCGTGGTATAATAAGGCGGCCCGTACCGTAAAAACTCAATCCCCAATTGCTTTACTAAGCTGAAATCTTCTTTCCAGTGGCCATAGTGGCCGGTTTTTTCCATTTCATCGATACGGATTTTTTTACCCTCGCTCCAAATAGTGGGATAACTGTTCTCGATACCGGTGGCGAAGATAAATTTGTTATTCATGGCCGATGATTTACAGGTTAAAGGATATCCAGTCTACCGCCATCTGCCACAAGTGTGGTACCGTTTATAAACCGTGCTTCGTTTGAGGCCATAAAACATATAGCTGCCGCCAAGTCTTCCGGTTGGCCAACTTCACCGGTAATTTTTTCGTCTCCGTCTTTCACCTCAGGGTTGGACCACAGCATCGGTGTATCTACGGCACCCGGGGCCACGCAGTTAAACCTTGCTTGTTCAGGCTTGTACTCCCGGCTTAATCCTCGGGTAAAAGCCTCAATACCGCCCTTGCTTGCGGCGTAAGGCAATACGGTAGGTTCTGTTTGGAAGGCATGAACCGAACTAACGTTGACCACCGCTCCGCCCTTCATGTGCGGCAGGCAAAATTTGCAAAATACAAATACCGAACGCAGATTTACGCTTTGTACCTTGTCCCAATCAGCAATTGACAAATCCACAATTTTTTGAAAGGTCATCATTGCAGCATCGTTCACAAGTACATCTACTTTTTTGTATTTCTCTACTACTGTTTTTACACATTGTTCAATTTCATCCGGCACGCCAACATCAACCCGGATGAACAGGGCATGACCGTCTTTTTTTGTAATGACATCCACTGTATGCTGCCCGGCCTTACTGTCCCGGTCAATCACGATGACGGTGCCGCCTTCCGCTGCTAATTGCAAGCAAGTTGCTCTGCCGATACCTGAACCTCCGCCCGTCACCAGGCAAACTTTGTTACTGAATCTCATACTCTTGGTGTTAAAAGTGGTTAAAAATATATTGTATGGGGGTTGGCCGTTTACTTCCTGCTTTGCAAAAAAGCAAGAATAGCTGTCAATTCTTTTTTATTGAGTATGCCGCCATAAGCCGGCATGTTATTCCCGCCGTTAACAATGCGTATGGTCAAATCACTGTAGGACAACCGTAACCCGACTTGTGTCAGGTCCGGCCCTTTATAGCCGCCCTGATTATCAATTTTGTGACAATACAAGCAGCCTTTTTTGTAAAACAATGCACCACCGGCTATCACTTCCGGATTGGTAGAATGAATGTTGGCTGCGGTTATCGGTTGTGATTTAAACCGGGGTGACCAGGGTGATTTTTCACCCAGCAGGAATAGGGCAAATACAAATATGATGACACAGGCTGAGCCAAAAACAGCCCATGGCCGCCTAATTGGATGCCGTTCCCCTTTATTAGATACAAATGGCAGGGCCAATAAAATAATGATCGTGAGCATTGGCCCGATAATGATCATATAAGATTCAATCTTGGGCGGCATCAAAGCAAACAGGGAAAAGATAGACAGCATGTACCAATCGGGTGCCGGTGTGGTGTTTAAATGTGATGGGTCGGGCGGTGTGGTTAGTTCCGGCGGGCCGATAAAGTAAGCCATACCGATAATAACGATAATGGTGGCAGCCCCAAACAAAACATCTCGCCAGGCAGCATAAGGCCAAAAAGGCACGCCTTTGCTTTTAAGTAAATTTTGATACCATTGCCGATAGGTTTTAGGGTCAACAACCCTGCCTGCTTTTGGTGGTTCGGAAATGCCATTGCGTATAACCAGCATCAGATGATACCCTACAAATAAAAATATGATAATCGGTATAATAAACACATGATAGGAGTAGAAGCGGCTGAGGGTATGTCCGCCAATGGTATCGCCACCAAGTAGCAAACGTGCTGCCCATTTGCCAATAAACGGCAACCTGCCTAATTGCTCCGCCGCAACTACAGAAGACCAAACCCCATTAGAATCCCAGCGTAGTAACTGCCCGGTAAAGCCCATCGCAATGGTTAAAAAAAACAACAGTACGCCGCTGATCCAGGCCATTTCACGGGGAAATTTATAAGCAGCAGTAAGATAGACCCTTATCATATGGATACTAACCATAATGATCATCCCGGAAGCACCAAAGTAGTGCATACCCCGAAGTATATGACCAAAAGCTGCCTGATGAGTAATAAATTGTAACGACTGGTAAGCCTCAGCGGAAGAAGGCTGGTAAAGTAAGGACAATGCTACTCCGGTAACCACCTGTAATATTAAACAAAATAAGGTTGCGCTTCCAAACACGTAACTCCATTTTGCACCAGGTGGCACCAAATGATTTAACAGCGGCCCAAATATCTCCGTGAACCCGCTTCGGTCATCAATCCAATGCCAGATTTTTTTCAAGGTGTTCATGCCTGGTTATGCACTAATATTGGTTATAGGTATTGGCGAGGTTTGTACCTGTACCTGGTTTCTGCTGATCCGTACCGGATATTGAACCAGTGATTTTGGGGGTGGCCCGGCGGCTACAGAACCATCTTTATAATACACACCGCCGTGGCACGGACACATAAACAACTGTGCATCATTTTCCCACCTAACTGGGCAGCCAAGGTGTGTGCAGTTGGCAGCAAAGGCAGTAAATTTGTTTACTGCATCCCGCCTGAGCCAGGCTGCAGTATGTGTGGTAACACCAGCCCAGGTTTCTGCATTTGCATTTTCAAAAGTGACTAATTTTGTAGTGCCGATCTGAAAATTATCCAGCAGGCCCACATTACGCCATACTTGGGGTGTTTTTTCAATTAGCGGTGCAAACAGTGCGGCTAAAACCGGTATGCCGGCCACTACAGCAGTCAAGCTGGCTACGCCAAGGCTAAGCTTAATCAGAAAGCCTCTGCGTTTTTCATCTGTTGTGTCTTCACTCATGGCGTAAAAGGTTAATCCATCCTGTTAGGGAAATTATAAAAATTAATAAACCAGCTATCAGTACCACCCAAGTAGTGAGCAAGCCCCAAAAGATAAAAGCAAGACCCATGGCTAAAAAGAACGGCCAGTACGTAGGTTTGGGCAGTACTTCGGGTTTAGCTTTTTCCCAATCGGCACCAGGGTTAATATCCGGGTAAGTATTATTAGACTCGGTCATGAATTATTAAGTGTTTAAATGAACATGGATATTTTTTGATGAAACCTGACCTTCGGCAAACCAGCGTTGTAGCAGGTAAATACACCCGGTAAGGTAAACAAAGCAGCAGGGAACCCACATAATGAGTCCGGCAGCCTGTTGGTCGGTAGTTGGTGAGATTTGCCAGGGATTAGCAGCACCCATAATCATGGCATTGCCCACATAATGATGATAAGTGGTTAGTGGGGCAAAGGTAATCAGTAAGCCTAACAAGGAACAGCTTACGCAGGCTGTAAATAAATACATTACACCTAACAATGGATGAACATGTAAACTTTTGTCAGGGCCAAATAACGGCCAACTAAAAATCATTCCGGCTAACAGCATACTACCCCCGTGTAGAAGTGGAACAGGGCTGAGCCAACTACTCATGTGCACAAAAGAAGCATCAAATATCACCGGGATATGCCAGAACCACATTATAGCCACTCCACTAAACCATGCAAGCCAGCTATGCTTATTGAAAAAGCCAGACAAAAGGACTACAGTTTTGTCAGAGCCGGAAGATGCCGGAATACTCATCACCAGTAATGGCCCGCAAATAAGCAGCAGTATTACGTGGGTAATCATATGAGCACTAAAGTAATAGTGCATCCCTAAAAAGTGCAATGGCGAACATTCAGTTATTAGAAACAAAAACAGTGCAGAAAAAAATATAAGGTTACTTTTGTTATGTTTAAAACCTGATAGCCGGTAGTACATATAAGCTAAACCTACCGCAAGCAAAATAATCGCCGGATTAAAATGCCACTCCCATAAAATGGGTTTTGTTTGCATGATCATATAAAGTGAGGTGCTACGTAAACAATCAAAAAAACTACAGCCCATACTATATCCACAAAATGCCAGTAGATGCCTATCGTTTGAACGATATCAGATTTTTCATGGTTATAATCACCTAAAAAAGACAAACAGAGAATGATACTGATAATAACCAGCCCTGCAAAAACATGCAAGCCGTGAAATCCTGTAAGCGTAAAAAAACTGGTGCCGAATGAACTGCTGCTGATACTGACATGTGAATTAAGCAACTTCAAATATTCGCTGCCCTGCCCGAACAGGAAAACTATGCCCAAAATTAAAGTCATTATCAGCCATAATTTAAAACGGTTTATTCGTCCATTTTCATAGTTGCTTTCTGCACGCCAGTAGGTAAAGCTACTGGCAAACAGAAGCATAGTAAAAATCCCGGTGCTTTTAATATCAAGGTGTTGGAGTAATTGTGTTTTAAAACCCGGGCCAAACGAGAAATAAACAAACGCCATTATCAGCGACAGGAAAAACATTGCCTCAGTGCCCACAACCAGTTTAATCATCAGTTTATTTCCCATTTACAATACGATTATTTATTTAAACGGTTCCAGTCTGCATCGTCCGGCCTTTTGTAGTCGCGGTAAGGCCGCGCACTTTTCACTGGCATTACAGTATCAAAATTTTTCAAGGCAGGCGGCGAAGACGTCATCCATTCCAAAGTATTGGCATCCCAGGGATCTGCAGGTGCTTGATTGCCCGTACGGATAGCTTTTAAAATTATATAGATAAGCAATGCCACAGCAATTGCCATTAAAAATCCGCCTGCGGTTGAAATCAGGTTCAATATGCCCCAGCCAGGTAAATCAGGATAAGTATAAACCCGGCGCGGCATCCCCATAACACCCAAAGCATGTTGCACAAGGAAAGTAAGATTGAACCCTGCCACCATCAGCCAGAAAAACCATCGGCTCAAATGCTCATCCAGCATCTTGCCGCTCATTTTCGGAAACCAATAAAATAAACCGGAAAACAGGCCGAACAAACTTCCTCCGATAAATACATAATGGAGATGTGCAACCACATAATAAGTATCAGTTAGTTGCCAATCAATAGGTACAATGGCAAACGATACGCCGCTCAGGCCTCCGATAGTAAACTCCACCAGGAAAGCAATGGCAAACAGCATAGAAACCCGGAAACGGATAGCACCGCCATACATTGTGGCCAGCCAGTTAAATATTTTGACACCGGTAGGTACACCGATCAGCAGGCTGCTGGCCGCAAAAAAGCTGTTTACAGTATTGCCAAGGCCTGTGGCAAACATATGATGCACCCATACACCGAAGGCCAGTAAGGCAATAGCAATGCCCGAACCCACAATGAAAGCATAGCCATATATAGGTTTGCGACTGTACACCGGAAATACCTCGGAAAAAATGCCGAATATAGGAAGGATAAGGATATATACCTCCGGGTGCCCGAACAGCCAGAACAAATGCTGCCATAATATAGCCGAACCCCCGCTGGTGGCACTGAAAAAGTGGGCATGGAGTTGCCGGTCAAGCAACAGCATAATTAGCGCGGCGTTGAGCGATGGAAAAGCCGCCAGCACTAAAAAAGAGTTGATCAATATCATCCATACAAATAACGGTAACTGTTTAAGGCTCATAGAACTGACCCTGTATTTAAGTATCGTGACGATAAAGTTGACAGAAGCTGTTACCGTACCAATTCCGGCAAAAAGCAGCCCCATGCAATAATAATCAATGCCCTGAGTAGAGGAATAATTAAACTGGTTAAGCGGCGCATAATTAAACCATCCTGCATCAGGTGCACCACCTGCTATGAAACTGAAATAAAGAAGGCCGCCGCCAAAAAAAGTTGACCACAAGCTAAAAGCATTTAACCTTGGGAAAGCCATATCATTTGCCCCGATCATCAGCGGCAGTAAATAAGTTGCAAAGCCGAATATTGCCGGGGTCAGCACAAAAAATATCATGGTGGTGCCATGCATGGTAAACAACTGATTGTAAATTTCCGGTGCTACCAGGTGGTTGTTAGGTATAGCCAATTGCAGCCGTACTATCAATATCTCTATACCGCCTACAATTAGGAACAACACGGAAAGCCACAGGTACATGGTGCCGATTTGTTTATGGTCAACAGACGAAATCCATTGCAAAAGCCCTTGACTGCTGCTGAGGCTCAAATCAGGAATAGGCTGATCCGGTTCCGGTACTTCTAAATATCCTTCTTTCATTATTTCAGGTGCGACAAGTAAGCGGTTAATGCACGTAAACTATCTCTGCCAAAAATAAAGCGTGGCATGTTGGCACCTGGCTTAACTTTCTGTGGGTCTGATAACCAGCGGTATAAGTTTTCCGGATTATTGGCCATTAAGCCAGTTAGCATTGTGGTGCGGCTGCCAAAATGAGTAAGGTCAGGACCCTGCAAACCCTTTGCGCCACTGCCGTTAATGCTGTGGCAACTGCTGCACGAAGCATTAACAAACAAAGCCTGACCTGCTTTGGCCATAGAATCTGTAGGTGCTTTCCCGGCAAGTGCGTTGGCAGCAAGCCAACGCTTGTAATCAACAGGCTGCTGGGCCACTACCCGGATACGCATCCAGGCGTGCTGCTGCCCGCAAAACTCACTGCAAGCCCCTTCATAAATGCCTGGTTTATTAATTGTTACCCATAAATAATTAGTTACTCCTGGGATCATATCCATTTTACCGCCTAAAGCCGGTACCCACCAGTCATGTATCACATCTGCTGCATTTAATTGCAACAACAATTGCCGCCCAACAGGTAAATGTATTTCGTTAGCGGCTGTAACTTTCGCTGCCGGGTAATCGGCCTGCCACCACCATTGATGACCGGTGATGATAACATCCGGTTTCCGATTATCGCGGGCTGGCAACACGGCACTCATCACGCTTAACGACCAGAAGAAAAAACCAATAACCAATAGCATTGGGATACCTATCATCAGCATTTCAAGCTTACGGTTGCCGCCTGTTTGTTTAGGTTCGGCTGTACCGGTTTTGGCCCTAAATTTAACAGGAATATAAACAGAAAGAACAACTACCAGCAACATAACGGCCGAAGAAGCCCAGATGAAACCATTGGTCAGCCCTTTTATTTTTTCTGCCTGCGGCGACGCAGAATCAAAAATAGTTTGTGCATTGTGCAACAAGACATTATATAACACGCCCATCAGTTTGATTTCCAATTTGATTTGGCCATTAGCGTTAGATTATTTAGTGAAAAGTTTTAAAAAAAGTACCGGTAAATGTTATTTGTTTAAACCGCTAAAAAGAATGTATGGACTTGTCCGATGAGTTAAATGTACAACAAGGTACAAACAAAATTCATTAAGTTAATGAATATAAAATTTATTTTTATTCAATATGTTTTCAAAACAGATTGTGTATAAGAATTATTACACAATAACCTGTATGGCATTACTGATCTGTTTGAACTTCGTTCAAAAACTTTCTGTGCTTCTTTTACAGCCTAAAATTTGGCAGGTTTTTCTATCTGCAACAATTATAAAAACAAAATTTACCGGTATAAAAGAAGCATCGTCGATTTAATACCTAAATTTAAACAGACTATCTAATTTCATTTAAAACTTTACATGCTTCTTTTACCACATAAAATTTGGTGAGTGTTATGGATTTTACTATCGGCAATAATCAAAGGGCAAAAATCAGGCAGTAAAAGAAGTATTATAAACCCGTCAACATAAAATTGAACAGCTTCTTAAAATTGGATAAAATCCTGCTTTTTTCTTTGATCTAAAATTCCAATTCAAGAACAATTTTAAGGCGATAAAAGAAGTATTCAAATTGTACTATAATTTTTACAAAATTTCAGAAGTATAAATTTTGTAAAAACACTGGTTTTTTTTGGTGCTCCTGTTGCGGATCATAAAAAAGTTTGTATATTAGAAACCGATTTAATTTGTGTTGTTAATTGCATCTAAATTAACTTCTGTTTTAAGCTGATACACGTCATTAATTGTAGCTCGTTTTCTGATGTAAGTTACAATTAATCAGCCCTTTTTATTTTATAAAAAAATTTACGTGCAGCTCGAACAAAACATTTTAAATTCTGTTTAATCACATAATCTTTCAGTACATACAACACATGAAAAAATTACCAGCAAACCTGCTTTGCCTTTCGCACCTTAGATGGGATTTTGTTTATCAACGCCCACAACATTTATTGACCCGTTTTTCTGAAATATTCAATACTTATTTTTTAGAAGAACCCATGCACGATGCGAAAGATGATGCTTATTTGGATATATCCAAAAGGTTGCCAAACTTGTGGGTTGTTGTACCGCATATCCAATCCGGATTATCCAAGGCTGAAGAAAAGCTGGTGATGAAACAATTGATGGACAATTTTATGGAAAATGAAGATGGCGAAGATTTCCTGTTTTGGTATTATACGCCAATGGCCTTGTCTTTTACAGAACAATTAAACCCGGGTTTAATTGTTTACGATTGCATGGACGAACTGTCTTTGTTTAAAAACGCACCGGCCGAATTGAAAGATTTGGAGAAAAGGTTGATGGCAAAATCTGATGTTGTGTTTACAGGCGGCCAGTCTTTATACGAAGCCAAAAAACATCAACACGCCAACATTCATGCTTTCCCAAGCAGTATTGACAGAAAGCATTTTATAAAAGCAAGGACAAACAAAGTTCAGCCAGAAGATCAAAAAAATATTTCCAACCCTAAACTTGGGTTTTATGGTGTGATCGATGAACGTTTTGACATTGAGTTAATTGGTAAAATTGCAAATGCACGTCCAACCTGGCAATTTATGCTGATTGGCCCGGTTGTAAAAATAAACCGTGACCATTTGCCAAAAAACCCAAACATACATTATCTGGGCCAGAAAAATTATGAACAACTTCCGCAATATTTGTCCGTTTGGGATGTAGCTTTAATCCCGTTTGTGCTGAATGATTCTACAAAATTTATCAGCCCGACAAAAACACCAGAATATTTATCAGCCGGAAAGCCCGTTGTATCTACCGCAATCCGCGATGTGGTTAATCCTTATGGTAAAAACAAACTGGTTCATATTGGTGCTACTGCAGAAGATTTTATTGAAGCAATTGAATATGAATTGGCCAATAAGAACGATAAAAAATGGTTGGCCAAAGTTGATGCTTTTTTAAGTGAAAATTCTTGGGACAATACTTGTGCAAACATGATTACTTGTATCCAAAATTCGATTAAAGACAAACAAAAGATTTCTATCGCAAGTTAATACTTGGATGTCCAACTTCAAAAAAAGTGCTGATGTTAAATCGTTGGCACTTTTTTTATATCATGATGATTTTTATGTGCTAAAAACAGCATTGTTGATGCAATTAACTTTCATTTGATAATAAATTTAATCGATACAAGTCAAACTATATTTATTGCAGATAGTTAGAAACTCATATAAAGAAAAATATCAAATTTAGAAAAATAAGTTATGAGCTTGGATCAAAAATTAATCGGCAGTTTGGGACATTTAGTAACCATTGGCGTAGATGGCGAAGAAGGTTATCAAAAAGCAGCAGAAATGGTGAGCAACAAAAACCTACTGGCGCAATTTGAGCAGTTATCAACCGCGCGTAATATTCAGGCAGAAGCAATCCGGAATTATATGAGTGACCATGGTGTAGAAAAACCTGCTCACGAAGGTGGTTTCGGCGGTACTTTGCACCGTGCATGGCTGGATGTTAAAGGAACCTTGTCCAACCGCAGCGATAGTGTTTCTATCTCAAGTTGTTTAACCGGTGATGAGGCCGCGGTGAAAGCCTATCAGGAAGTTTTGGATGAACCAAATTTACCTGCCGATCTGCAAAAATTGTTAACAGAACATTTGCAGGATTTGAAAACAGATGTTCAGAACCTGGAAATAGCTGCTAAAGAAAGTTAAAGCCTGTTTAAGCTTGATCAAGAATATTTCGATGCTTCTTTTACCACCTAAATTTTGGTGGTTTTTTTATGAGATTTTTTCATCGGCAAAAAGCAAAATTTACAGGCATAAAAGAAGTATTACATTGCTTGTCGACAGAAATTTAAACAAGCTTTTAGCTGGCGTTAACGCTTTTGCCAAGCAAAAAACAATGTCTGCAGCGAGGTTCATAACTTTCTTTTTCGCCCAGTAAAATCTTGGTGTCATTTTCGATCAGCCGATAAGAATACAATGCCTGCTGGCCGCAAATCACACAAACCGCGTGTACTTTGGTCACAGATTCGGCCATGGCCATAATTGCCGGGAGCGGCCCAAATGGTTTTCCGGAATAATCCATATCCAAACCGGCCACAATCACCCGGATGCCTTTGTTGGCCAGTTTGTTGCAAACATCCGGCAATTCGTTGTCAAAAAACTGCGCTTCATCAATACCAACAATTTGCGCGTTGCTGCCTAAAAGCAGGATAGAAGAAGCATTATCAACAGGCGTGGAAGGTATGGCGTTGGCATTGTGCGAAACAATTGCCGTTTCATCGTAGCGCGTATCCGTTTTGGGTTTAAAAATCTCTACCGAAAGCCTGGCAATTTGCGCGCGTTTTAACCTGCGGATCAGTTCTTCTGTTTTACCGGAAAACATGGAGCCGCAAATCACTTCAATGCTTCCGCCGTGTTCGCTTTTTCTTCTGAAAACCTCTTCGTTAAACAACATTTATAATGTTCTTGTGCGGGTTCAATATCAGAATTTAATCTTATTTTCGAGATTTGATTTATCAACATCTTCTACAAAATTGGCTTATGAACCGGCAGGAAATATTGAAAAAAATTGGTGGTATAATTGCTGAACTGAAAGACCAGCACACTTATTTGAATGCGGCAGAAAATGGTTTAAATGATCTGGAATTAGAGCTTTTTTTGGCAAATGCCCATTTTCTGACAGATCATATCAATATTTTGCAGAAAATAAACCATCAGCCGACAGCAGTTTCTTTACCGCTTGCAAAGCCCGTACTACAGTTGGAAGAAGTGCCTCAAAAACCAACAGTCCCGGATTATTTTGCCGAACAGGATTTGCCTAAAGCAGAAGACCCCGTTGAGCCTGATACACCGAGTGCAGAAATAATTGAACCGTCTTTAGAGGAAATTTTGCCTGTAAAAGAAGCTATTATTTTACCTGAAACAATGCCGTTGGAAGAAGCTGATTTGCAGATACAGGAAGTTCCGATTATGCCGGAAGCCTTGCCGCAAACCAAACCGGAAGAAAGCCCGGAAGCCGATGCTTCTTTTATGGGGCAAAATTTGGCAACACCCGATTTTCTGGAAGAAGGTTTTGAATTGAACGACGCTCCGGCAGGACATTATACGGCCAGGCCGGAAACGGTTTCGTTAGATACAAAGCCGGAAATGGCTTCAGATTTTAGCATTTCATCCGGCCACGGAACAAAAAGCAGTACAGAACCTGCATTTTTAACTTTAAACGATCGGATTGCTGCCCAGAACGGCTTGGATCAAATTAAATCAAAGCCAGACAATCAGCCCAAAACCGTTCAGGATCTGCAATCCATAATCAACTTAAACGATAAACTGCTTTTTGTAAAAGAACTGTTTAACGGTTATAATTTGGCTTACGCTGAGGCGATCAACATTTTAAACAGGTACAATAATTTTGAGCAGGCGGAAAATTTCCTGAAGCAAAATTATATGCAAAAAAACAACTGGAAAGATAAACCGCTCACTTCAGAAAAATTTATGGATTTGCTGCGGAGAAGGTTTGCTTAAAATTGATAGCTGTCGGTTTTTAGCAATCAGCAATCAACTTTCAGTAAGAACGGATGCTTCTTTTATCAGGTAAAAATTGGTCAAATTATTCCCATCCGGTTAGAATCCAATTTTAGTAAAATAAAAATCAGGATCGTAAAACTCCACAGCGAAGAGCCGCCGTAACTAATCAATGGCAACGGAATCCCGATTACAGGGACCAGCCCAATCGTCATGCCTACATTGATAAACACGTGGAAAAAGATGATCGAGGCCACACCGTAGCCATAAATCCGGGAAAAGTTGGACCGCTGCCTTTCTGCAATAAAAATAATCCGGAAAAGCAAGGTCAGGTAAATTAAAATTACGGTTAAGGTACCGGCAAAGCCCCATTCTTCGCCAACGGTACAAAAAATAAAATCGGTGCTTTGCTCAGGCACAAAAGAGAACTTGGTTTGTGTGCCTTTTAAATAACCTTTCCCCCACAATTTGCCAGAACCAATAGCAATTTTAGATTGATTAACGTTATAACCGATTCCGCGTAAATCTTTGGTAATGCCCAGCCACTCGTCTATGCGCACGGTCTGGTGTTTTTTTAAAACATGCTGATAAAGAAAATTAACACTGAATATCAATCCAACAGAAAAAACAAAACCGGCAATTACCGTGATAATCAGCGTTTGGTTTCTGCGGAAAAGATAAACCAAAATACCGGCAATAATGGTAATTATGCCGATAAAATAAAGCTGATACTGGCTGAGTAATAAAGTAAGGATAAAAAGTGCAATGGCAACACCGATGGCAATCAGGAAAAGCGGTGAAATCCCTTCGCGGTAAAGTACAAAAATGAGTGAGCAAAAAACTAAAGTAGAACCAGCATCAGGCTGCAAAATAATCAGCAGCATGGGGAAGCCGATAATGGCTGCCGCAATCAAAAAAGAATTGGTATCTGATACCTTGATGTTTGTGCCGCTTAAATAACGCGCTAATAATAAACAGGTTGCAAATTTGGCAAATTCGGAAGGCTGCAACCGGAAACCGCCGCCAAGTGAAATCCAGGCCTGGTTACCGCCTACGTTCCGACCTATAACTAACACCAAGATCAGCAAAAGAACGGTGATGGAATAAACTGCGGGTGCGAGCGCGCTGAAAAAACGGCTTTCCATCAGCAAAATAATGGTTGCCAAAACAAGTGCCGAAAGAATATAGATAAACTGTTTGCCGTAGTTGGTGCTTAAATCTACAATGCTTGGGTGTTCCTCATCAAAAATAGCCGAATGAATGTTAAACCAGCCGATAATGCAAAGTGCAAGGTACAGGATCACCGTAAACCAATCTACATTAAAAAAAAAGCTGCGCTGGTTATTCATCCGGCTTTCTTTTAGGTTGATTGATAGCTAATTTTAGTGCAGCTGGCTTTTTACGGCCAGTATCACTTTTGATACTTTTATGATTGCTGTCTGTTGGAAACTTCTTTAAAGAATCACCTGAAATTTTTTTATTATATAATTTGGGTTTACTGCCCGGCATAGATGGCATCAGGTTGGCCTCCATATATTTTTTGGGGTTGATACCGGAAGGGCGCCGGGTGATCGAATCACGCAAGTATTTTTCGATCATAAAAGAAGCAATCGGGGCAGCCCAGGAAGCACCCTGCCCGGCATTTTCTACCACCACCGCGATGGCAATTTTAGGATGATCGCGCGGGGCAAAAGCTACAAACACAGAGTGGTTTTCGCCATGCGGATTTTGTGCCGTGCCGGTTTTGCCGCACATTATAATGCCTGGGATGCGGGAAGCAGCGGCCGTTCCGCGCTCTACCACTGCTTGCATCCCGTTGATAACCGGTTCATAATATTGAGAATCGATGCCAACATCAATCCGCTCTTTAAATTCAGGTTTGATCACATCTTTATCGCCTATCGCTTTAATTAAGTGCGGGCGATAATAAAAACCGCGGTTGGCGATGGTACATTCAATATTGGCCATTTGAAGTGGTGTGGCCAGTAGTTCGCCCTGGCCAATGGCCAGCGAAATAATGGTGTTTGCCCGCCAGTGATTTTTGCCGTAAACACGGTCGTAACGGGCCGGAGCAGGCACTAATCCTCTTTTTTCATTAGGCAGATCAACATCTAACTTTACCCCAAAGCCAAATTTATTTACCTTGTTTTTCCAATTCAAATAACTGGCATCAATATTTGGAAAGCCCGGCTGACTGATAACCTTGTTAAAAACATTACAGAAATAGGTATTGCAGGAGCCTTCAATAGCGTAACTTAAATTGGTTATGCCATGATGGTGAGTGCAGCCAACCCAATGCGCACCGGCCTGGTAACCGCCCGGACAAAAAAAAGTAGTTTGCGGGGTAATGATACCTTCCTGCAAAGCAATTAAAGCCGCTAATGGTTTAAAAGAAGAACCCGGCGGATAATAAGCTTGAATTGGGCGGATCAGCAATGGGCTGTACGGGTTTTTATACATGGCCGAAATATTGTTGCCGCGCTCATGGCCCACCAATTCGTTCGGATCGTACGTTGGGCTGCTTACAAAAGCCAGGATTTCACCGGTAGATGGTTCGATAGCCACAATGCTGCCCACTTTGTTCTGCATCAATTTTTCGCCCAATTTTTGGATGCGGATATCCAGCGAAGAAATTAATCTTTCACCGGCAACAGCAGCGGTATCGTACCGGCCGTTCATGTATTTTCCTTTTGGTACATTGCGCGAATCTACCAGCAGGTTTTCTATCCCGCGCTGGCCGCGCAGTACACTTTCGTATGCTTTTTCTACCCCGCTAAAACCGATATAATCTCCGGGATTGTAGTAGCCATGTGATTTTTCAATGATTTTATCGTTTACCTCACTAACGTAGCCCAAAAATTGTGCTGCAATAGAATCCGGATAGGTACGTACCGAGCGTGGCTGCACAAAAAAGCCGGGAAACTCAAATAAGTGCTCCTGGAAAGAGTTATATAATTTTGCAGACAACTGCTTTTCAAACACAGAAGCCCGGAAGTAAGAGCTTTTTTTTGCTTTTTCCCAGCGTTGATCAAAACCCTCTTTATCAATTTGTAACAGCTTGCAAAACTGCACGGTATCAAACTCGTGTACCTGTTTGGGGATCACAAGAATATCATAAACATGCTCGTTTTGCACTAAAATTTTACCTCTTCGATCCAGGATTGCACCTCTGTCCGGATACTTTACAAACCGGCGAAGTACATTGTTTTGTGCAAAAGCCAGGTATTTATCATCTACAATCTGGATGTAAAATAAACGGCCGATCAGCATCAGCATTACCAAAATAAAAATGCCGAGGATTACATATCGCCGCTCAAAATAACTATTCATTTAACGTACTTTCTTTTTGAAAAACATCAAGCCCGAAACCAGCATTAAAAGTACGGTAAAAACAGTACTGAAAATAACCTGTGTAGTGGTAAACAAAATTTCCGAAAGGCGGAAGGATTCCAGGTTCAGCAGGAAAAAATGATGTAAAAACGTAAGGATCAATGCGTATAAAAAAAACCATCTGAAACCCATAATGCCCAAAGTTGGTTCCGGTTCGTTGTCGAAACCTTCTTTTTGTACGGTTATGCTGATGAAAATGATCCGTACATAAGCCAGCAAAACGCAGGAAGCCGCATGTAAACCTGGTGTATCATAAAACGCATCAATGGTAATGCCCATTATAAAAGCCAATATATACAGCAGGAAATTTGGAATATCGAACGGTAAAAGCAGAATAAACAGGATGTAAAAATAAGGCGTGACCACATGGTACAACGAGATATTCTTTAGTAAAAAAACCTGGATAAAAACCAGCACAATGAAGCGCAATACATTATAAAGGATCGTCCGGCTCATTGCTTTTCCTGAGCCTCCAAACTCTGCTGCTCCAAAGCCAGCTTGTTTTTTACTACATAAACATACTGCAGATTGCTGAAATTGACAGACAAATTTACTTCAATACCGGTTCCGTTATTGCTGTCTTTTACATCCAGGTTGCTGATACGGCCCAACATCGTCCCGGTTGGAAAAAGAGAATATCCCGAAGTTACAACAGGTGTGCCGCGTTTAATTTTTACCTGCTTCATGTAATTTATCAGCATGGCTTTGGTTGGGTCGAGGTTGTTGTCCCAAATCAAAGAGCCAACATTGTTAGAATCGGCCAGCATTGCACTGATCCGGGTATTTTCGTGCAGTAATGATTGTACGGTTGACAAATCAGGACCTGTGTTGATAACAATACCAACCACGCCCGAACTGGAAATCACGCCCATTCCTTTGGCAATCCCGGCATTGCTGCCACGGTTGATGGTGAGGTAATTATTGCGGCGGTTAAAAGAATTGTTGATTACCCGGGCAGAAATATAGGTGTATTGCTGTTTGTAAACGGTATCAGATACTGTTTTTACCACCGAAGAATCAACATAAAAAGAAGATTTAAGCTGATTGCGCAACCGGGCGTTTTCCTGCGCCAGGCTATCATTGGTAATGCCTAATTTAAGATAATCTGTAAGCTGATCAACCTTTAAATAGATGTTGCCCACAATTTTATTGGAAGAACTGATGAAGGTTGCCTTCTGAAAATTGTTGTTCTTGACAAAAATGGTTAAAGCAATAATTTCAAAAATAACAAACAAAAAAAATGCGTTGTACTTGGTGATAAAAATCAAGAGGTTACGCATGGAAAGCTGAATTTTGAGTTTTAAGTTGTACGTTTTAAGTGGAACGTAAGCCGGAACTTATTACTTAAAACGCAAAACTCAATACTTCTTTTACTGCATTAAAAATTTAAAAGTACCAATGTTTTTCAGGGCAGTCCCGGTGCCGCGCACTACGGCCCGCAATGGATCTTCTGCCACATGAACCGGCAGTTTGGTTTTGGCAGCTACACGTTTATCCAAGCCGCGTAGCAATGCGCCGCCGCCGGTTAAATAAATGCCGGTTTGATAAATATCTGCCGAAAGTTCCGGCGGCGTAATTTCTAAAGCTTTTAAAATTGCTTCTTCGATTTTTGAAATTGATTTATCCAGGCAATGGGCAATCTCGGTATAAGAAACGGTAATTTGTTTTGGAACGCCCGTCATCAGATCACGGCCCTGAACAGCGAAATCTGCCGGCGGGTCAACCAGTTCGGGCAAAGCGGCACCTACTTCAATTTTGATTTTTTCCGCAGTACGGTCACCAATCATGATGTTGTGCTGGCGGCGGATATATTGTACAATGTCCGAATCGAAATTATCACCGGCCACACGGATGGATTGATCGCAAACAATCCCCGAAAGGGCAATAACTGCAATTTCGGTTGTGCCGCCGCCAATATCGATAATCATGTTGCCCATCGGTTCCTCCACGTCGATACCGATTCCAACAGCTGCCGCCATCGGTTCGTAAATCAGATATACTTCTTTTGCACCTGCAATTTCGGCAGAATCCCGAACGGCGCGTTTTTCTACTTCAGTAATGCCGGAAGGGATGCAAATCACCATCCGCAGCGAAGGGAAAAACCAGCCTTTACCTTTATTGATCATCTTGATCATGCCGCGGATCATGTGTTCCGAAGCATTAAAATCAGCAATTACACCATCTTTCAGCGGGCGCACGGTGCGGATATTATCGTGGGTTTTGCCTTCCATTTGCATGGCCTGGCGCCCGATGGCTATAATTTTATTGGTTGTCCGGTCAAAAGCAACGATGGAAGGTTCGTCCACCACTACTTTATCGTTATGTATAATCAGGGTATTTGCAGTGCCCAAATCAATGGCAATTTCCTGCGTAAAAAAGTTAAATAGACCCATTTGGTTTCATGTCAGAATTAGCTGCAAATTTTACGAAAAATTGTTCTATAAAAGAATTAACCGAACAGATTTATCGCGGAGTATCAATGTTTAAAATGGCGCACGCCGGTGGTAACCATCACAATGTTTTTCTGGTCGGCCATTTGGATCGAATCCTGATCTTTAATAGAACCGCCCGGCTGCACAACGGCTGTAATCCCGGCATCGGCAGCAATTTCCACACAATCATTAAAAGGGAAAAACGCATCCGAAGCCATCACAGAACCTTGCACCTCAAAACCAAAACTTTCGGCCTTTGCCAAAGCCTGTTTCAAGGCATCCACGCGGGAAGTTTGGCCAACACCACTGGCCACCAAGATACTGTTTTTAGCCAGTACAATTGTGTTTGATTTGGTGTGCTTTACAATTTTATTGGCGAAAAACAAATCTTTCAGTTCCTGCTCCGTTGGTTGTTTTTGGGTAACGGTTTGCATCTGTGCCGGGCCTTCAATTACGCTGTCTTTCTCCTGTTCGATCACGCCGTTTAAAAGCGTTTTGAACAGTTTTACAGGAAGTTCTGTTGGTTTCCGCCTTAAAATAATGCGGTTTTTTTTGGAAGTTAAGATAGAGACCGCTTCTTCACTGTAAGATGGCGCAATCAAAACTTCAAAAAAAAGCTTGCTGATTTCCGTTGCCGTTGCCCCGTCAATTTCTCCATTGGCAATAATTACGCCGCCAAATGCCGAAACCGCATCGCAGGCCAGCGCGTCTGTCCAGGATTGCAAAATGCTGTTTTTACTGGCAATTCCGCAGGCGTTGGTATGTTTTAAAATGGCAACTGTCGTTTCATCAAACTCATCAATCAAAGCAACGGCCGCATCTACATCAACCAAATTATTGTACGATAATTCTTTACCGCCCAATTTGTCAAAAAGGTGATCCAATTCCCCATAAAAAACACCTTTTTGGTGCGGGTTTTCGCCATAACGCAGCGTTTGCGCCTGTTCAATGCTTTGTTTAAATATGTCTTCGGGTTCTTCCTGATTAAAATAATCAAAAATTGCAGTGTCGTAATGTGAGGAAACATGGAAACCTTTTTTCGCAAAATGCCTTCGCTGTTCCAAAGTTGTTTCGCCGTTTTGTGTTTTCAGGATATTTTTCAGTTCGGGATAATCATTTTTAGATGCTAAAAGAAGCACATCCTGAAAGTTTTTTGCTGCTGCGCGGATCAGCGATATTCCTCCAATATCAATTTTTTCGATGATGTCGGCCTCAGCAGCACCGGATTTTACCGTTTCTTCAAAAGGATATAAATCCACAATCACCAGATCTATCTCTGGGATTTCATATTCCGTTAGCTGCTGCTGGTCGACTTCATTTCCGCGCCGGTTCAAAATACCGCCAAATATTTTGGGGTGCAATGTTTTTACGCGGCCACCCAAAATAGAAGGATAAGAAGTTAAATCTTCCACCGGGATCACTTCAACACCCAGGTTTTTAATGAAAGTTTCTGTGCCGCCGGTAGAATAAATGTTAATGCCCAGCCGCTTCAATTCCTGTATAATCGGTTCTAAATTATCTTTATAATAAACAGAAATTAAAGCATTTTTAATTTTAGCGGGCTGGCTCATACATAGTGTAAATTAAGCCGCAAAGGTAAAAAAATAATGATTTTGGATACTGTTTTTATAGGGATAAAAGAAGTAGCGGAATTTTGTCCAAAATTATTACTTTTAGAAATTAGTCAATCGCAGCGTTTTACTTTTAACGTTCGTATCTACTTTAAAAACTGATTTATGAAAAGCAGGATTAAATATTGTTTGATGGCCTTAATTGTTTTCGTTTGTTCATGCAAAAAAGAAAGTAGTAACAATGCTTTGATCGGAAAATGGAAACTTGCTGAATCTTATGTAGGCACGGGTTCCGGTAACACTGATAAATGGATGCCAGTCGATCCAAAAAGTAATTTAGATGTGCAGTTTTATAAAGATGGAAATTTAGGCGGAAACAGTTATCCCATCTACAAAAGTTATAGTATTAAAGACAATAAGATCGTAACTTTTTATAAGCCCGACGGAACTTACGAAGATTTTACTTACACAATTGCAAACAATTCACTTACACTTAGCCCTGCAGGACCAATAGTTTGTGTTGAAGGCTGTGCTTATCGTTATGTTAACGTTAATAATTCATTAAGACAACTTCTTCCGTAAACTGTTGATAAAGGTTTCGATACTGTTTTTACCCTTATAAAAACAGTATCAACCTACTTTAATTTCCTCAAAACCTGCTCAATAACTTTTGGATAATGCTGATGCTCCAACTGCTGGATTTTGAAACGGATGTTTTCCAGTTGATCTTGTGGCTCAATTTTGAAACGAAACTGCTGGATCATTTCGCCTTCATCAAAATGCGCGTTTACGAAATGGATGCTGATGCCGGATTCTTTTTCCCGCGCAGCCAGAACCGCCCGGTGGATATGATCGCCATACATGCCTTTTCCGCCATAATTTGGTAATAATGCCGGATGGATATTGATGATTTTATTAGGAAAAGCCTGAAGCAGATTTTGCGGGACCAGCCATAAAAAACCGGCCAGCACAACCAAATCAATGTTTAGTTTTTGCAGGATTTTTACCACTTCATCACTTTGATAAAATGCTTTTCGGTTAAAAATATGCGTTGGCGTTTCAAAGTTATCGGCCCGCTGCAAAACGTAAGCATCTGGGTTGTTGGTCAAAACCAGGCTCACTTCAGCCAGATCATTCCGCTTAAAATATTCCATGATTTTTTGCGCGTTGGAACCGGAACCGGAAGCAAAAATGGCAATCCGTTTTTTAGGGCTTGAAGCAGGCAGCGGTGCAGACATTTAAAATAATTTTACATCAACCAATTGATTTTCAATGGATAAAACCATAACGAAACACGATGACCGAATCAGTGATTTTGTGTATGGTGTTGATATCGCCGGCATCAAAAATCAGCGAATACTGGCCTAAATTGATAATCCGGGCAACGTTTTGTTTTGAAGGATTATTTGCAGTTGCCGTGGTAACAGAAATGACCGAATTTAAGTTCAGGTACAAATAATCCGGTGTAAAAGACCATGCCGAATTTAAACTTCCGTTGGCGCAACTGTAGTTTTGGTAAGTATATTTTCCGTTGTTGTTAAAGTTTAGCGTTTGGCTTAATTTACAGTTGCTTTCCAGCGTGTCGGTTTTTACCAGCGCGTTGTTTACGTACGCCAAACGCTGTTTTAAGGCCAGTTTCCAGGGCTGCCGTGTTAAAAAATCTTTGATCGATACCAGATCGTTTTTTTTGCACGAATTAATCGCGAAGCAAACCAGCAGCAGTATCGGTAAAAAAAATATTTTTGGCCTTTTGATCATAAACAACTTCAAAACTACACAAAAAAACAATGATGCGGTTTGATGCTGTTTTTACCTATGTAAATTCAGGCTCAGGCCAAAATCTCCAATAGTTTTGTTTTGAAAATCGGTTTGCTGATAAACTCTTTTACCAGCGGATTTTGCCGGGCTCGCAGCAGATCTTCTTCCCAAATAGAAGAACTGACCAGATAAATGCTGCTGTTTTTTTTGGGCTGAATAGCTGCAAACTGGCTTAAAAACTGCCAGCCGTTGATAACAGGCATGTTTAAATCCAGCAGTACAATATCCGGCCAGGCAGATGCTTCTTTTATCAGCATAAAATCAAGCGCGTGCCGGCCGTTTTCAAAAAACATAAACGGGTTTGGTATCTGCCAGGAAACGAGCAGGTTTTTAAACGCGTTGGTGTAAATCGGGTCGTCATCAACCAGGGCAACAGTTTTTAAAGGCAGCATAAATTTAGGTCGATAAAAACAGTATGTTAAATTTGCGTGAGCGTATTGAGGTAACTTACCGTTTCGTTCAAATTGCTGCTGATCAGCTTAATATCACCCAAAACATGGCGCATTTCTTTAGAGGAAGTTTTTGGGTTGATTGATTGCAGCACCATTTGCAAATTGCTGGTGTGCGAGCGCAGGTTATGCGAAATTACTTTGGCAAAATTTTCCAGCATAATGTGCAGTTCGTCTGCGTTTTCAGAAACGGTCATGGCAGATTTTGAGGTTGAATTTTCATTTGCATCCAACAAAACACCTTTTACGGCGATGCATTTACCATAATCATCATAAACCGGCGCAGCAATTGTGCCAACCAAAATCACTTTCCCCGAAGGCAAAACAGAAGGCAGCTCCAGTTCAAATGGAATGCCCTGATGCACGGCGCGCTGCAAATCCGGCCGGATGTTTTTTTCGGGCTGATAGAAGGCGATCAACTGCTCTAAAGTTGGTGTGTAAGGTTTGTTCAGGCCGAGCAAAGCAGCAAGCCCGTCAGACCAGTACAATTTTCCGGTGTATAAATCAAGTTCCCAAAAGCAGTTTTGCCGGTTGGTTTCTGCGGATAATATTGTTTCGGTTTTCAATGGTTTTAGCTTTACAGCCTATCGTCCATAATCAGGCCATGCCGGTTTTAGCTTCATTAAAGCTGAAATGGCCGGGGTTTCGGGCAAAATATTTCCCAAAATCTCAGGCCATTTCCCCGATACTGTTTTTATCGGTATAAAATTGGTGGCTACTTCATCGGTACAAATTTTAAACAAACCGGATGACTTACTTCTAACTTTGTACCGAATTGGGTTAATTTCCCGGTGGTTTTGTTTACTTTAAAAGTAAAAATATCATTGGAAATTTGATTGGCCACCAACAGAAAATCACCGCTCGGGTCAATTGCAAAATTGCGCGGGCCTTTGCCCAAACAGGATTGCCGCTGCACAAAACTTAGTTTCCCGGAGGCTTTGTTCACTTTAAAAACCACCAGATCATTTGCCTCGCCGCGGTTTGATGCGTATAAGAATTTTCCATCGGGGGATAAATGAATGTCCGCTGCTCCGTTTTGGCCTTTAAAAGAAGCATTATCCATTTCAACTGTTTGTGCAGCAGATAATTTGTTGTTGATATAATTAAAAACGGTGATTTTTGCGCCCATTTCCTGCACCAAATAGGCATGTTTGGCATCCCGACTGAACACCAAATGCCGCGGACCGTTGCCGGCATTTACAGAAACGGTTGGCTGTGCGGCAGGCGTTAAAGGTTGTTTTTGGTTGGGCTGATAACGGTATTCGTAAACTTTGTCTGTTCCTAAATCATCGGCCAGCAGGTATTTTTCGTCCGGGGATAATATCACGGCATGTACGTGCGCTGTTTTCTGCCGACTGGTATCCACACTTCCGCCGGTATGACGGATAGTTTGCAAAGTATCGCCCAAACTTCCGTTGGGCTTTAAAGAATATGCCGTTAAACTTCCGCTGGAGTAATTGGCCACAAACAAGTTTTTGTTTTTTCGATCCACAGTTACATAGCAGGGGTCTTGGCCGTACGTTGGCAATTGGTTTAGGTAAGTTAGTTTACCGTTGCGGTCATTAAACTTAAAAGCCGTAACACTATCACCGCTTGGATGATGGCTTTCGTTAACCGCATAAACATATTTTTGATCCGCAGAAACCGCTAAAAAAGAAGGATCGCTGGTTTTGGCCGATTGCTCAAATTTTGTTTTGCCGGTTTTGCCGTTAAACCGATACACGTAAATGCCTTTGCTGCCATCATTAGTGTAAGTGCCGATAAGCAAATGGTACATTTTGGGATGCTGCTTTTGTGCCCATAAAATTGAGGGCATAAAAGCAGTAATAACCATAAAAACAATTAGTTTTTTCATGTTGATTTTATAAGCAAATTGAAATCAAACGTACAAAAAAAGCCGCTTGCTGTGCAGGCGGCCGGTATTTTATTTCATCAGGTGTTTTAGCTGGATCACTTCTTTTTCTTCCAGATAACGCCAGCGGCCGCGGGTAAGGTCTTTTTTGGTGAGGTTGGCATAAATCACACGGTCTAATTTTACCACTTCATAACCCAAATGTTCAAAAATCCGGCGTACAATCCGGTTTTTTCCGCTGTGGATCTGGATGCCAACTTCGCGCTTGGTGCCGCCGGTAACATACGTTACGGTATCAGGTTTGATCAAACCGTCTTCCAGTTCCAAACCGAAAGCAATTTTGTTTAAATCGCCTTGAACCAAGTTTTTGTCCAGTTCAACATTGTAAATTTTGGTCACACTATTGCGTGGGTGCGAAAGTTTATCGGCCAGTTCGCCGTCGTTCGTCATCAGCAAGAGCCCGGTCGTGTTGCGGTCCAAACGGCCAACTGGATAAATGCGCTCGCGGCTGGCTTTTTCCACAAGGTGCATTACCGTGCGGCGTTCCTGCGGGTCATCGGTTGTGGTGATGTAATCTTTAGGTTTGTTCAAAAGCACATAAACCATTTTTTCGCGCTTCAATGTTTCACCATTGTAGCGGATCACATCCTTCATCGGGTCAATTTTCGCCCCCAATTCTGATACCACTTCGCCGTTGACCGAAACCACACCGGCTTCGATCAGTTCATCTGCCTTTCGGCGCGAACAAATCCCGGCGTTGGCAATATATCGGTTTAGGCGGATCAGCCCGTCTTTGCTGCTGCTGACACTATTGTTTTTGGTTGATTTTGCAGCGTCCGCAGGTTTGTTGCGGGCGCGCATGGTTGGTTTTACGGTTGACGGATCACTTGCCCGAACATAGCGTTTGGGCTTTTCGCCAAAATCCTTTTCGTAAGGGCGGCCATCAGAATTACTGCTTTTATAGGCTTTTGCTTTAAATCTTCCTTCCGAAAAATCTTCGCTATTTCTGCTTTTAAAAGGTTTGTCGGTACGCGGGTTGAACGATGGCCTGCTTTTAAAAGCATCACCATTGTCGCTTTTAAACGGTTTTCTTTCTCCTGAAAATGATTTGGCCGGACTTTTTTCCTGAAATGGCCTGCCTTCACTGCTGCTTCTGCGGAAAGCCGGTTTGCCGTTTTCCAAATTTTTACCTGTAAAAGAAGCATTGCTGTTGTCGCGGCTTTTAAAACGGGGATTTTCTGCGGATGGTTTACTGTACCGTTTTTCTGCGGAACCTTCTTTTGCGGCACTAAAGGCTTTTTTGGGTGCGCCAAAGGCAGAAGGTTTTTTCCGGAAGCTACCTTCGTTTCCGGGGTTTTCATTTCCGTGAGAAAAACTTTTACCGCCAGAAGGTCTTGCCGTTCTTCCGGATTTGGTGGATTTGTCATCACGACTGTTCCCTTGTTTTTTGTAAGCCATTTTTTGCGTTCAACCGTTTTTTTGTCCGGGCAAGCAAAGCTACGTTTTTCAAGCTTCACCGGCAACATTAATCGGTTTTCAAACAGGCGTTTATCCACCCAAAAACCACCTGTTTTTCTGCTGTATCCACAGCTATTTTTATGCTGGTTTTCTGAGGGATAAATGTAACTGTTTGACAATGTGAAATATATCTTTATCTTTGCGGCCGTTAATCAATATTTATAGTTAAAACCAAAAGAAAGACAATGTACAAAAAACACTTAATTACGTGCTCCGTAATCGTGGTGCTGTTTGTGATGTCAAAGTTGTTTATCTACAGTACAACGCTAAAAAAAGTAGTCGTAAAACCGAAGTCAAAAGAGGATAAAGACGTAGCCGTTTCAGATGCTGCGGCCCTCAATTTCGCCAATGAACCTGTGCCGGTTCATGACCCGAAAGTGGCCGGTAAATTAAATCATTCTTTAAAAAAACGCAACTTTAAACAGTTGAAAACCAATCTGCTGCATGAACGTGCGGCAAAATTATTTAAAGTGATTGAGCCAATCCTGAAAAAATATGGTATCCCGGATGATTTTAAATACATCCCGATCGTAGAATCCGGCCTGGAACAAGGAGTTTCGCCAAAAGGGGCAAAAGGTTTGTGGCAATTTATGCCCGGCACGGCCCGTACCTACGGTTTAAAAGTCAATTCAAAGCATGATGAACGGCTTAACCTGAGAAAAGCTACCGTTGCGGCCTGCATTTACCTGAAAGAACTGCACGGCGAGTTTCATAACTGGACGTTGGTTGCCGCGGCCTACAACAATGGGTCTATCAAACTGGCCAGGCAAATGAAAAGGCAAAAAAAGCACAATTATTTCCGCCTGCATTTGAACCATGAAACCGGACGTTATATTTACGATCTGGTGGCGGTAAAACAAATGATCACCAAACCCGGTGACATGGACTATAATTATGGCCAGCCCGCTTACATGGCACTTAATTAAAAACCACAAGGAGCACAAACAAAAAAGGCTTCGGAGTATTTTCCGGAGCTTTTTTTATGCGGTAAAAACAGCATCAGTATCAGGGCGGCTTTTTTTAAGGAGAGAATTTCTTTGTTCCAACGGTTGATTGATCAGCATTGGCAAAAAATATTAACCTAAACATACGGTTTCAAATCGAAATCTTTATAATCAACTTAAAAACTATAATTTTACAAAATGATAAAACGGATTTTGCCAGGTTTGATACTTTTGATATGCACTTTGCAAAGCTGTATTGTGGTAGGCGGCGTGTTTAGGGCTGGTTTTAAAATGGGCATTTATTCTGTTTTTATAATCATCGGTTTAATCATTTGGGTAATTTCTAAAAGATCTAAGCACCGCTGATTTTCGGCCTGAAAATTACCTCATAAAAGAAGCATCATGCCATCAGGTTTATTTTCGGCAAACAAACAATAAATCATCCTGTTAGCTTTTAAAATTTAATCACATGAAAAAAATAAACCTTTCCCTTTTAGTCTTGGCCGTAATGGTATTGAGCAGCTGTTCTGCCATTGCCGGAATTTTTAAAGCCGGTGCAGCCGTAGGCATTATAGCCGTTGTAGTTATAATTGCAGTAATCATCTGGGTGATTTCCCTTTTCAGAGGAAGAAGTAACTAAATTATTTATAATTGTTGCAGTTGATGCTGCATCCAATCCCGGTTTTTATACAATCCGGGATTTTTTATTTGGAAAAAAACCTTATAAAAAAGCAAAGCTCCTGATGGGCAGGAGCTTTTACTAACCAATTATAAACCTAAATTATGAGAAGGCAATTTACACTATCAAAAAATATTTATTGTTTTTTGATAGTGTAAATGTAACACTAAGTTTCAGAATAACAAATTTCTTAACACATTTTAACATAAATCTATAAAGTTATTTTAACAGAAGCAGGAAGAAAAATATCATTTCCAAAAAAACTTCAATTAAAAAGTAAAAAGTGGTAAAAAGACAATTGATTTTAAATTAGAAATGTTGAATGATAGGCAAAAAATTTAAATCATAAATTTAAAATTGCTGCCAGACACAAGTTTTTCATGATTTAATTAAGATAAAAATTGCTTTTGTGTAAAAATTTTAATCCTGCATTAATCCTCAATAAAAAATTAGCTGTAAAATCGGCTTTATTATGAATTTTCGCATAATTTCTATAAACTATAATAAATCCGGCATAAACCAACATTCTTAAATCCAAACTGTAATTTTGCCGTATTGTATCAAAAGCAATACTTTTTAAATGATCATCCTTGTTTTCTTTCTTTGCCACTGGTTTTTGTCGCTGTTTTTTCAAACATTTTTTTTGCATCGGTATGCATCACATAAAATGTTTAAATTAAACCCTTTTTGGGAGAAAACTTTTTACCTGATGACGTACGTTTTCCAGGGCTCGTCCTTCCTGAACCCGCGCGCTTATGCCATTTTGCACCGGATGCACCACACGTACAGCGATACCGAAAAAGATCCGCATTCGCCGCATTTTGCCAAAGACGTGATCGGGATGATGGTGAAAACCAAAAACATTTATATAGATTACCAAAAGCACCGCGTTGAACCGGAACCAGCTTTTCGCGGGGATTATCCAACCTGGAATTTTGTGGACCGGATGGGCGACAGCTGGATAAGCCGGATTGCTTTTGGCTGTTTTTACATTGCTTTTTATGTAGTTTTTGCCACGCATTGGTGGCTTTTTTTATTACTGCCGATCCATTTTTTGATGGGCCCGCTGCATGGTGCCATTGTAAACTGGTGCGGCCATAAATACGGTTATTCTAATTTTGACAATGATGACCACAGTAAAAACATGCTGCCGTTGGACTTTTTGATGCTGGGCGAACTGTTTCAGAACAATCATCATAAAAAACCAAACGACGCCAATTTTGCAAAACGCTGGTTTGAGGTTGACCCAACTTATCCGCTGATGAAACTGATGCACCATTTGCACATTATCCGGTTAAGGAAAATCTGATGCTTCGTTTCCTACTGATTTTGCTTTTATTGCTGATTTCGCTGCTGGCGGTTTTCCCCGCCCCCGAATATCATTTGTGGATTTTGGCCGTCATCGTTACCGGGTTTCCGTATATTTTTATCGGCATTTGCATCGTTTTCCTGATGATCCAAACCAAAAGCAAGTATCAAAAAGCCGGAAACCTCACTGCAATTGTTGCTTTGATACTGTTTTTATCACCTGTTTTTCGGGCTTATCTGGTTGCTGTAAAATTACCGGAAAACCTGGAAGCTGTTTTTGGAAAAAAAACTGTCAATCTGCCCGATCATCCGCTTAAAACGCCGTTTTCTTTTTTGGCGATGTTTTCGGGGATTGGAGGAAAAGCCGTTTCCCCGCAAACTTTCACTTACAAAACTTATCCCGAAATAAGTTTGCAGATTGATTTTTATGCCGTAAAAACAGCATCCAAGCAACCTTGCGTGGTGGTTGTCCACGGCGGCTCGTGGAGTGGCGGCGATGATAAACAATTGCCCGGACTGAACAGTTATCTGGCGCGGCGCGGTTATCAGGTTGCTTCTATTGATTACCGTTTGGCACCCGAATATAAAAGTACACAAGCATTGGAAGATGTGCAAAACGCGATAACGTATTTAAAAGCAAACGCCGAAAAATTGCAAATCGATACCAATAACTTCGTTTTGTTGGGAAGGTCTGCCGGTGCGCAACTGGCTTTGCTGGCGGCTTATACTTTCAAAAATAATGGCATAAAAGGAGTAGTTGATTTTTACGGTCCGGCAGATATGGTTTTCGGTTATTTTGTTCCTTCCAATCCAATGGTTTTAGATTCGCACAAAGTGATGGAAGCTTATTTGGGCGCCACCTATCAACAAGCCAAAAACCGGTACAAAGCCAGTTCGCCCATTTTGCATGTTAATGCACAATCTGTTCCAACGCTGATGATCCACGGCAAAAATGATGTGCTGGTTTCTTATCAGCATAGCGTCCGTTTAAAACAAAAACTGGATAGTTTGGGCGTAAAAAATTACCTGCTTACTTTGCCCTGGGCCACGCATGGCTGCGATTACAATTTAAACGGCCCGGGCGGACAACTGTCAACATATACTGTAGAACGGTTTTTGCACGTTGTTACTTCAAAATAAACCGGAGCAAAACCTGAAAGTTATTTTTGCGTAAATCAGCTTAAATCAAAAATTATGAAAAAACAATATTTATGGATGCTTCTTTTACCGGTGTTTTTTTCGGTTGTTTATTTAAAAGCGGCTCCGGAAAAACAATCAGTTGCAATATCTAAATCAGTTGCTGCTGATAAAATTGATTTCGTGGAGAACGACTGGAATGCGGCGGTAAAAAAAGCTTCGGCACAAAAAAAATACATTTTTGTAGATTGCTACGCCACCTGGTGCGGCCCGTGTAAAATGCTGAAATTGCAAACTTTTAACAATAAAAAAGTAGCTGATTTTTTTAATAAAAACTTTGTGAATATTTCTATCGATATGGAAAAAGGACAAGGCCCGCAACTGGCCGAACTTTGGAAAATTCAGGCTTATCCAACTTTAATTATTTTTGATGAAAACGCCAAGCCGGTTTTGGGCACAATGGGTTTTATGAAAGCCGATGATTTGATGCGTTTTGCAGAACAAGCTTTGGCCAAAAAGAACTGATACTGTTTTTATCGGTATAAATTTATCGCCCTCGCCAAACCCGGAAACTGCTTTTTTAAAAATGGTTCTGAAGCTTTTGAAGCCGCCAGGAATGCGGAAATAAAATACGTGGTTTTACCTACTTGCATGAAAGATTATTAGCAAGAGGAGCAAAGGTGATTGTTGAACAAAATGCTTCTTTTACCACCTAAATTTACTTGTAAGCCGCTTCATTCCACTTCAATTCATTTTTTAACTGGTTCAATTTTGTATCCGCATCGATGGTAATACATTCAACCCCGGCAATTGCCGCAAAATCCTGCAAGTGTTCAGCCGTTAAATTCTGGCTGAAACAGGTATGGTGCGCGCCGCCAGCATAAATCCAGGCGGCACAACCGGTTTTCATATCGGGCAGTGGTTTCCACAATACGCGGGCGACTGGTAGTTTTGGTAAATCATGTTCTATTTCTACAGCTTCCACAGTGTTAACCAATAAACGGAAACGGTTGCCCATATCTACAATCGAAGCATTTAAAGCTGCTCCGCCACCGGCGTTAAATACCAAACGAACCGGATCTGCTTTGCCGCCAATTCCTAAAGGATGGATTTCGCAAGTCGGTTTTCTATTAGCCAAAACCGGGTCAACTTCCAGCATGTGCGAACCTAAAACTAACGGGTTTTCTTTGTTAAAATGATACGTATAATCTTCCATAAACGCATTTCCGCCCGGCAAACCGCTGCCCATTACCTTCATGGCGCGCACCAAAGCTGCCGTTTTCCAGTCGCCTTCCCCGGCAAAACCGTAACCTTCGGCCATTAAACGCTGCACCGCGATTCCGGGTAATTGCGCCATTCCGTGTAAGTCTTCAAAAGTATCAGTGAAACCTTTAAAGTTGCCTTGCTGCAAAAAAGTACGTAAGCCAATTTCTATTTTTGCTGCTTCTTTTAAGGAGGAAAATTGTGCGCCGCCTTTTAATAAGCTTTCAGCCATCATGTAGCTGTCATTGTATTCTTCAATCAGCTGATCAATTGCCGCAGCCGAAGTGGCGTTAATCACTTTCACCAAATCGCCTATGCCATAAGTATTTACCGAATAGCCAAATTTTAATTCCGCTTCTACTTTATCGCCTTCGGTAACAGCCACAAAGCGCATGTTGTCACCAAAACGCGCAAATTTTGCACCTTGCCAATCATGCCAGCCCGCTGTTGCACGCGCCCAAGTCCCAATTTCCCGTTGCGCTTCTTCGTCTTCAAAATGGCCAACTACAACTTTGCGATCGATTCGCATCCTGGAAACAATAAAACCAAACTCGCGGTCGCCGTGTGCGCTCTGGTTCAGGTTCATAAAATCCATGTCCATCGTTTCCCAGGGGATATCGCGGTTAAATTGCGTGTGTAAATGGAGCATCGGTTTTTGCAGGATTTTGAGGCCGTTGATCCACATTTTGCCCGGCGAAAACGTGTGCATCCAGGTAATCAAACCAATGCAGTTTTTTGCGATGTTCGCATCCTGACAAATGCTATAAATTTCTTCCGTGGTTTTTACCGTTGGTTTGAATACTACTTTTACCGGTATTTCTTTGGAAGTATTTAAAGCTGAGGCAATTTGCTCCGAATGCTGCGCCACCTGATTCAACGTTTCTTCACCGTATAAATGCTGGCTGCCGGTGACGAACCAAACTTCCAGTTCTTTTAAATTGATCATATTTTCGGTTTGTTGATTTTTTGGGAAGGATAAATAACGACACCAATTTTATACCGGTAAAAGAAGCATCTGTAAAAGCGGTTTATTGCCCGTAGTAAGCATCTTTTCCATGCTTACGGTCATGGTGTTTTTGGATCAATGCTGTTTTTAGGCGTTTAACTTCGGGGTTGATCTGTTCTGTGAGATAAGCGATGCGGGCAACTTCCTCTAAAACCGTGCTGTTGTAAACCGCTTTTTCTGCCGATTTTCCCCAGGTAAAAGGAGCGTGGCTGCCTACCAAAATCATCTCCATTTCCCGGTAATCCATTCCTTTTTCCCGCAAGCAATCCATAATCTGGAAACCGGTTTGGTATTCATAATTTCCCTCGATCATGTCATTTGCCATTGGCGGCGCGCAAGGAATATCTGCAGTGCAATGATCTGCATGTGTGGTTCCGTAAATCGGAATATCACGCTGCGATTGTGCCCAGGCCGTGCCATAAGTAGAATGTGTATGCACAATTCCGCCAATATTTTCCCAATGTTTGTATAATACGGCGTGTGTTTTGGTATCGGATGATGGCCGCATCAAACCTTCCACCGTTTTGCCATCAAAATCCACGATCACCATATTGTCCGGCGAAAGTTCGTCATAAGGCACTCCGCTTGGTTTTACGGCGAAAACACCTTGCTTGCGGTCGGCTGCGCTCACGTTCCCGAAGGTAAAAAGCACCAAACCAAGCTTTGGCAACTGCATGTTCGCTGTATAAGCACTCAGTCGGATTTCATCGTATTTGCTCATTTTGATGCTGTTTTTATCGGTTAAAAATCCATCGTTTGGCTTTCGATGGCTTTGCCGAGGTTGATATATTTTTGATAACGTTTGGCGTATATTTCCACCTTCTGCAAATCGGGTTGATATTCCGCATCAAAACCTTGCCCCATCGCCGCCATTGCATCTTCCACTTTTGGATAAATTCCGGCAACCGTTGCGGCAAACATGGCCGCACCAATAGCGCAGGTTTGTTCCGATTTGTGGATGCGGATTGGCATGTTCATTACATCGGCCATCATTTGCATGATAAAAGGCGATTTTTTGGCCACGCCGCCCATTCCGATCAGTCCTTTTACCGGCACGCCTTCTTTTTGGAAACGATCAACAATGCTTTTCGCCCCAAAACAAGTTGCTTCGGCAATCGCCCGGAAAATAGAAGGCGCGTTGGTGCCCAAACGTAAATTGGCAATTACGCCTTTTAGTTCCTGATTGGCGTCCGGCGTACGGCGGCCGTTCAGCCAGTCTATCGCAAGTTCGGTTTTTTCGTTTATGTCGATTTTTGCCGCTTCTTTACTTAGCCCGGGGATGATTTTATCCGTCATCTCCTGTACAAGGTCCGCCGCCGTTTCCTGATCTATAATTTTAGTCGATAAAAGAAGCTCTTTCATCGGCCAGACCAGCAATTCGCGGAACCAGGCGTAAGAATCACCGAATGCAGATTGCCCGGCCTCCATGCCCGTCATCCCCGGAATGATCGATCCCGGAACCTGACCGCAAATGCCTTTTACCAAAGTCCCTGCAACTTCTGCTGTTGGCGCAACCAGCATATCGCAGGTAGAAGTGCCCATCACTTTGCTTAAATAATAAGGTTCGATCTGGCCGCCAACGGCACCCATGTGGGCATCAAAAGCACCAACGCCAATCAAAACATCGGTTGATAAGCCTAATTTTTCTGCCCATTCTGCGCTTAAATTCCCGGCGGCTTGATCAGCAGTATAAGTTTCTTTAAATAAACGGGAAGTAAACCCTTTTAAAAGCGGGTCCCAGGATGAGAAAAATTCATCAGGAGGCAAACCGCCATATTCCTCGGCCCAAAGTGCTTTATGTCCGGCTGCACAAACGCTGCGCTTCATCTCCGAAATATGTTTTCCTCCCGAAAGTAAAAACGGAACCCAATCGCAATGTTCCACCCAGGAATAGGTTGCTGCACGAACTTTTTCATCAACCCGTAAAATATGTAAAAGCTTCGCCCAAAACCATTCCGAAGAATAAATGCCGCCGACAAACTGCAGATAATTTATTTCCGATTTTTGCGCGTGTTCGTTTAGTTCTGCAGCTTCTTTTAACGAAGTATGATCTTTCCAAAGCACAAACATGGCGTTTGGGTTTTCCGCAAAATCTGGCAACAGGGCAAGCGGCGTTCCGCTTTCATCAACCGCAACAGGCGAAGAACCGGTTGTGTCGATGGAAATTGCCTTTACGTTTTTTGGGTCGATATCCGATGCTGTTTTTAGGCACTCTTTTATCGTAAACTCCAGTCCTTCAATATAATCCAGCGGGTGCTGGCGGAATTGATTGAGCGATGCATCACAATATAAAACCTGTTTCCAACGCGGATAATAGTAAACGGATGAAGCAATTTCCTGTCCGTTTTCTGCATCTACAATTACAGAACGAACGGAATCTGTGCCATAATCCACGCCAATAACAAACTGTTTGTTTTCCATGATTACAATTCGTGTCTAATTAACATTTAATTATTCGCATAAGGAAGATTATGGCATAATAAAATGACTGACAACTTAAAAGGCCGGTTTATACGATCGCAAACGGATTTGCAATGCTTCTTTTATCACTAAAAATTTGCTTTTGCAATAGTTGTCGATAAAAAAAATCACCAAAATTTAGGTGATAAAAGAAGCATGTAAAATTTGTAACTTAGATTTTAAGCAGCTTTAAATCAAAAAATCAAACTTTCCGGGTTTGGGATGAAGTTGATAAAAGACCGAAATTTTTCTTTATACTGCGTTTTGTCCAAAGTATAATAAAAAGCTCCTTTTTTGGAGTTCTCTTTGTGCTTATCGTCCAGCCGGATCAGCAAGCCGGTCGATAGCAGTTTCCGGCTAAAGTTCCGCTTGTCAAAAGTAGTCCCGTAGATGCCTTCATAAAGACTTTGCAACTGCGGGATGGTAAATTTTTCGGGCAATAATTCAAATAAAATTGGGTGCAGGGCAGCTTTGTAACGCAGTTCGCGCTTGGCTGTTTCTACCATTTCCTGGTGGTCAAAAATCAGTTTGGGCACTTCATTCAGCAAAAACCATTCGGCATGATAATCCTGGCTGATTTGTTTTTCATACTGATGGATATCGATCAGCGAAAAATATGCAATACCAATGGTACGTTCCAGCGGATCGCGTTTGGGCTCGCCAAAGCATTTCAATTGCTCCAAAAAAACACCTTCCAGGCCGGTCAGTTGTTTCAAAATCCGGTTTGCTGCTGCGGTCAACCCTTCATCGGGCTGAATAAAACCGCCCATCAAACTCCATTTTTTTGCTTCCGGTTCAAAACCACGCTGAATAAGCAGCAGTTTTAAATTGTCGCCATCAAATCCAAAAATAATACAATCCACCGCAACCAGAATTCGGGTTTGACCAAAATATCGGACCATGTTTTTTTAATTGTGACTGAAAGCTGTTTTCATAGAGTTAAGTGCCTGTTTAAATTTTGTTTAAAGGGTTTTTGTATGCTTCTTTTATCGCCTAAAATTTGGTGGTTTTACCTGATTTTTTTCCATCTACAACATTTATGAAAACGAAATTTATTGGCATAAAAGAAGCATTGTAATCCTGTTGGCAAAAATTTAAACAGGCTCTAAATATAATTAATACTTCGGGAAAAAATTTTATTTCAAAATTATTTTAATTGTTGTTTTGACATTTATATAATATTGATACATTTGGATGTGATTGCCAATGAAACGTGCAATCTGTTATCAAACATAAAATTAAATACAGCTTCTTTAAAAAATACCTTTTAAAAGAAGCATCACACCAAAAAACCTACAAGATGAAGCCATTGTTTACTATAATTTCTTTGGTGTTTTTGCTGCATCAACGTGCTGATTGCCAGCAAACCGCACAAGCCGTTTTAAACGGAAAAGATGCCAAAACGCAGATCAGCAGGCATATATACGGCCAGTTTTCAGAACATTTGGGCAGAAGTATTTACGATGGTTTTTGGGTCTCTGAAGGCTCAGCGATCCCGAATAAAGGCCGTATCCGCACCGATATTGTAGCAGCTTTGAAAAAAATCCACATCCCGAACCTGCGCTGGCCGGGCGGTTGTTTTGCAGATGAATATCACTGGCGCGATGGCATTGGCGAGAGAACAAAACGGCCAAAAATGGTGAACACCAACTGGGGCGGCGTAACAGAAGACAACAGTTTTGGCACAAATGAATTTTTAGAATTGTGCGGAATGCTGAATTGCGAACCTTATATTTCTGCCAATGTGGGCAGCGGCACGGTTGAAGAAATGTCTAAATGGGTAGAGTACCTCAATTTTGACGGCGTAAGCCCGATGGCGGCCTTGCGTACAGAAAACGGTCATCCGAAACCTTATAAAGTAAGTTTTTGGGGCGTGGGCAATGAAAGCTGGGGCTGTGGCGGCAGCATGACACCGGATTTCTATTCAGATCAATTTCGGCGATATGCCACTTACGCCCGTAATTATCCCGGTGCGCCGCTTAAAAAAATCGCCAGCGGTGCCAACAGTGATGATTATCACTGGACGGAAGTTGCCATGAAAAACATTGGTAACAGGGCCTGGGGTTTATCGCTGCATTATTATACGGTGCCAACCGGCAACTGGGGCGATAAAGGTTCGGCCACTAATTTTGATGAGAAGCAATACATTTCCACAATGCGCAACTGCCTGCACATGGAAGAATTGGTAAACAAGCATTCGGCCATTATGGACAAATATGACCCGGCAAAAAAAGTGGCCATGGTGGTGGATGAATGGGGAATCTGGACGAATGTGGAACCAGGCACCAATCCAGGGTTTTTATTTCAGCAAAACAGTATGCGCGATGCACTGATTGCAGGCACAACACTGAATATTTTTAATAATCATGCAGACCGCGTGAAAATGGCCAACCTGGCGCAAACGGTCAACGTGCTGCAATCTTTAGTGCTTACCCAAAAAGAGAAAATGATCCTGACGCCAACATACCATGTTTTTGATCTTTATCAGGTTCATCAGGATGCCACTTTGCTGCCCATCACTATTCAATCTCCTGATTATATGGTTGATGATATAAAAGTTCCTGCCGTAAATGCTTCCGCCTCGCGCGATAGTAACGGTGTGGTGCATATTTCTTTTGTGAACCTCAACACCAAAAAAATGACGGTCAGCACTGTTTTGCAATCTGTGGATTACAAATCTGTGCAGGGCCGGATGGTGACTTCAGCAAAATTTACCGATTACAACTCTTTTGATCAGCCTGATAAAATAACCGTTACTGCTTTTACCGGTGCAAAAAAACAAGGTGCACAATTGGTTGCAGAATTGCCAGCACTTAGTGTTGTAATTTTAACATTGAAAAAGTAGTTCTTAAGTTATAGTCTTGACCGTGAAATGCTGGCTAAGGTTCGGTTTAAGCTAATCTGATTCCGATAGGCATCAGCAACTTGTGATAATGCTGTTTTTACCGGTAAAAATTTCAATATATAATGGGCAATTGATTTTTATTCCGCAGCAATTAACATTGTTTTAACATATAATATATTAAGTTTGACTGGCAGATTTATGAAATAGGATTTATAAGATTTAAACCGGGCTACATGAAGAAGTTTTCAAAAATTCTTGTTGTTCTACTTATCTTCGGCGGAAGCAGTTACACGCAAACCGTGCAACTTTATTCTCAGCTTAAAACCTTTCAGCAATCACTCTCTGCAACCGGTTTGCAATTTGCCATACCCAAAGGGTTTAGGGAAATAAAAGCCTTGCACCAGGACAATATTGACGTGGATTATGCGATGGAACTGCCTGATGAAAATTTCCAGATTTGGTATCAGGTGAGGAACACGCAGCAATCCTGGCCAAAACGCAGGATTTTAGAAGACAATGCCAAACATGTTCTCATCAACCCTGATTCTGTTTATAATCTTGCAGCGCAATCTGCAGCGGGAATGCTGGCCGGAAAAAATAATTACATCACCAAAAAACTGCCGCAGGAAGTGCTGAATACTTTTCATGCCGATGAAGGAAAATCATATCAATTAGAGCTGTTTGACCGCCCCGAAACCAATCATTTTCAATATGGACTGTTGCTAAGTCTGCAAAAAAATGGTTCCGGTTTTATTTCGATGCTGTTTTTGAGCAATGATAACGGGCCGGATTTCTATAAAAAAGTAAACAAAGCTTACTACGCCGTCAGGTTTAACTGATGCTTCTTTTACAGGATAAATTTATCCACATTTTATGTAAACTTTCAAACAAAGACCTGTAACATAAGGCAGAATCTTTTGATTTTGATAAATTTGTGCTAAAATTAGTAGCAAAAAAATCATGCCGGCAAGCCTTTCCAATACTTCAAATCCTGTAAATTATAGTGAAGACAGCATCCGTTCGTTGGATTGGAAGGAACATATCCGCTTGCGGCCGGGCATGTATATTGGCAAATTGGGCGATGGTTCTGCTTATGATGACGGCATTTATGTTTTGCTGAAAGAAATTGTAGATAACTCTATTGATGAATTTGTGATGGGTGCTGGCCGAAGCATCGACATTAATTTAAGTGAACACAAAATTGCTGTACGCGATTATGGCCGCGGCATTCCGTTAGGGAAAGTGATCGATTGCGTTTCTAAAATCAATACCGGTGGAAAATATGACAGTAAAGCTTTCCAAAAATCGGTTGGTTTAAATGGTGTTGGAACGAAGGCTGTAAATGCGCTTTCCAGTAATTTTATCGTGCAATCTTACCGCGATAACCGCACCAAAATCGCTGAATTTAGCAAAGGCGAACTGATCCGCGAAGAAGAAAAAGACACCACGCAGCGTAATGGTACGGCCATCAGTTTCTTGCCGGATGACAGTATTTTCCGGCATTATCGTTTTATCCCGGAGTTTGCCGAAAACATGATCTGGAATTACGTTTTTTTAAATGCCGGGCTAACGATCAATTTTAACGGACAAAAATACCATTCTGAAAAAGGCCTGCACGATTTGCTGGTGCGCAATACCGATACTGAAAACCTGCGTTATCCGATCATCCATTTAAAAGGGGAGGATATTGAAATAGCCATGACGCATGGGCAGCAATATGGCGAAGAATATTATTCTTTTGTGAACGGCCAGCACACCACGCAGGGCGGCACGCACCAGGCAGCTTTCCGTGAGGCCGTTGTAAAAACCATCCGTGAGTTTTATAAAAAGGAATTTGACGCGGCCGATGTGCGCGCTTCTATTGTGGCTGCGGTTTCCATCCGCGTGCAGGAACCTGTTTTTGAATCGCAAACGAAAACCAAGTTAGGTTCGCAAAATGTGGCCGAAGATGGTCCGTCGGTACGTTCTTTCATCAATGATTTTGTGAAAAAAGCACTGGACGACCATCTGCATAAAAATCCATCAACGTCGGATGGTTTGCTGAAGCGCATTTTACAATCAGAACGCGAACGAAAAGATATTGCCGGCATTAAAAAACTGGCCAACGAACGCGCCAAAAAAGCATCGCTGCACAACAAAAAGCTGCGCGATTGCAAGTTGCATTTTGAAGATACGCACGAACGGAAACAGGATACCACGCTGTTTATTACCGAAGGCGATTCTGCAAGCGGTTCCATTACTAAATCCCGTGATGTACAAACGCAGGCAGTTTTCAGCTTAAAAGGAAAACCTTTAAACTGCTTTGGCCTCACCAAAAAAGTAGTTTACGAAAACGAAGAATTTAACCTGCTGCAACACGCGCTCAACATTGAAGATGGTTTGGATGGATTGCGCTACAACAACATTGTAATTGCAACCGATGCAGACGTAGATGGTATGCACATCCGACTGCTTTTAATGACGTTTTTTCTGCAGTTTTTCCCGGACTTGGTAAAAGCCGGCCATGTTTCTATTTTGCAAACACCGCTTTTCCGTGTGCGTAATAAAAAGGAAACTATTTATTGTTACAGCGACGAAGAACGCCAGCGCGCGATCAGAAAATTGGGCAACAAACCGGAAATCACACGATTTAAAGGTTTGGGTGAGATTTCGCCGGAAGAATTTGGTTTGTTTATCGGAAAAGATATCCGGCTGGATCCCGTGTTGTTAAAAGAAGCCAACATTAAATCGTTGTTAGAATATTTTATGGGCAAAAATACGCCGGACCGGCAGCAGCATATTATCCAGAATTTGAGGGTAGAGGTTGATATTTTGGAGGAGGAAGTTGTTTGATGCTGTTTTTATGGGTATAAAATTTGAGTTTTTGAAGGATTAAAAATCCTTAGTTCAGAGGACGGGATCATAAATCCCGACCAACGAGATGTTATTAATTGCGAAATGAAAGAATATTATATCAAAAAGCTTTATATATCATTATTAATAATTATTATAAGCTTAAGCCTATACAGTTATATTCTTGATTGCATTATAAGTTTTAAATATACCTCCCAAAATTTTAACTTTATTTTTTTATACTTAATCGACTATTCAATCTTCCATAGCTGGATGTTTTTAATATATTGTGTATTTTATTACTATTTGACTCGGAATATTAAACTAGGGGATTTCATAGTTTTTAAAATTACTATATCTTTAATTATATTCTACAATATCGCCAATATAATGGCTAAAGATGATTACAGTATAGTTACAAGTGATTTTAAAAAAACAAAGATAATAATGTCTTATTGTTTAGCTATTTTAACAATGGTTTTAGCAAGTGAATTCAGTCCATATTTTAAAAGAAATATTAATTAATCTAACAATTTTTCTTTGAGAAAATTTCAAAATGTTTTATGTGATGATGATGTATTTTAGTATAATTATCAGTCTAAATTCCGCCGATCGTGATTTGCAATCCCGTACTTTAGAGCTAATGATTTTCAATCCAACAACAATGCTTCTTTTATCACCTAAAGTTACGACTCATCAAAATTTATCTTATAAAAGAAGTATTGATGATTGATTTTTAATACCGGCAAGGTTTTTAAAACCTTGCCGGTATCGTGCTATTTTCGGGAATAAAGTTCAGGTTGCTTGATCATGTTGTTCAAAAAAAGTAAAACCCATCATTCTAAAAGATTGGTATAAAAGCGTAACCATCTGGCCTGCAAACTTTTAGGAAATTTTCAAAATCAATTCTCAAACCTAAAACTTTGTACAAATAAAAATTAAAATAATTTGTAAGGTTTTTACTTAAAAGCCGACAAAACCATTAAAACAAATAACTAATTAAACATTCTATGACACACAACTTATTTAATTCGGCCAAATTAAAACATTATACTAAGGCTTTGCTTTTGGCGGCTTTTAGCTTATTTGTGTTTTTTACGGTAAAGGCAAACCCTTTAACTATTGATACTCTAAGCACAATCAAAACACTGCCAGGCGAAATCATTCCCGCCAATCCCACTGACATCAGCCCGCTGCTGATTGGGGAATCTATCCCAACTGTTAATTTAACTGATTTTAATGGTAAACCTTTCAATTTAAACGAAGAAGTGGCCAAAAAACCAACTGTTCTTATTTTTTATCGTGGCGGATGGTGTCCTTTTTGCAACAGGGAACTATCCGGAATTCAAACAATTGAAGGAAGTTTGAGAGCAATGGGATATCAAATTGTTGCCATTAGTACAGACAGCCCAGAAAACTTGTCGAAAACGATGGGAAAAGATCAGCTTACCTATACTTTATTATCAGATAGTGAATTATCTGTTTCTAAAGCGTTTGGGTTAGCTTATGTAGCTCCGAAAGCTTACGAAAAATTGTTGGTCAACAGTTCTAACGGTAAAAATATTGATAAACTTCTGCCTGTACCTTCTGTTTTTATTTTAGATACCAAAGGTACAATCCAATTTGAGTATATTAATCCTGATTATAAACAACGGATCAACCCGGATTTGCTACAAGCAGTTGCTGGTGCTTTAAAGAAAGAATCAAAATAAAAGCTATTGTACTTTTATTTGTAAAAAAGATGTAGATGCTCAATCTTAATATCGATAAAAAAAACTTAATGATCAGTTCAAGTTAATTATTGCATACTTCTTATATCAGCCATAAATCATTGTATGGAACACGTTTTTGTATTGATGTTGTAATCGGTCATACAAATTTTAGGTGATAAAATAAGTATGTTTGTTAAATCAGGATGTTGACAGAAACTTAAACAAGTGCTACCAATGAATAAAAAACTTCAACTTAATCTGTTAAGCCTGAGCTGGCTAATATTTTTCCTGAATTTACCATTAATCGGGAAAAGTCAAATTAATACCAAGCCCGCTGCACAAATCAACTTTGTCAAAAGTTCTTGGGCACAAGCGTTAAAAAAGGCCAAAGAAGAGCATAAATATGTTTTTGTTGATGCATATGCTACTTGGTGCGCCCCGTGTCGCCAGATGAAAGAAACAACATTTAAAAACAAAGAAGTAGCAGCTTTTTTTAATAAAAATTTTATAAACCTTGCTATTGATGCAGAAAAAGGCGAAGGTATCGAACTTGCAGAAAAATGGGGTTTAGAATCTTATCCAACGGTTTATATATTAAATAGTAAAGGAGTTATAATTTCAACAAAAGAAGGGTTAACAGATGCAGCAGATATGATCCGTTTTGGGAAAAGTGCCCTCGTAAATTAAGCAATATTATTATTCGATAAGCTGATTAACTTAAGTTAGTTTGATGTATAAGCGAGTAGAAACAAAAGGAATTGTAAGCAGAAATTCCTCAAAAGCAACGGCCTGTATATTATTAAGGAACAGTGCTTTGATGGAACTGAAATCTATCTAACCCGTTAATATTTGTTTTATAAAAGAAGTATTGATGATTGATTTTGAACCAGCAAGGTTTTTATAATCTTGCTGGTTTGTGTTGATCTTTAAAGATGTAAATTTTCATCCTGCCGAACTATACTTCTTTTATCACCTAAAAATCACAACTCACTAAAATTTATGCCCTAAAAGAAGCGTTGATAATTGTATCTTTAATAAACTTTCAACCCAAAATGAAAAAATATTTTAGTACGTTATTGATTTTGCTTTTGGCAATTTCACTTCGGGCGCAAACAGCAGGTTATGTTCCCACCAAACAAAACCTGGAAGCACGTAACTGGTTCAGCAACAATAAATACGGTTTGTTTATCCATTGGGGGCCGTTTAGTATTCCCGGAGATGGCGAATGGGTGATGAACAACCGCAACATCACCGTGAAAAATTATACGCGGCTGGAAAGATTTTTCAACCCGATTGATTTTAATGCGGCTCAATGGGTTTCGATGGCCAAAAACGGTGGCATGAAATACATTACGCTAATCACGCGCCACCATGATGGTTTCAGCATGTGGAATACCAAATATTCGGATTTTAACATTATGCAAACGCCTTATAAAAAGGATATTGTTAAGCAAATGGCGGATGAATGCCACAAGCAGGGCATCAAACTTTTTTTATATTATTCTTTATTAGACTGGCGCAGAGATGATTATCAGTATTGGACTGGACGAACCGGTAAAGGAACCGGACGAACAAAGCATGGTGATTGGAATGAGTATATTCAATTTATGAAAAACCAGCTGACCGAATTGCTGACGAATTACGGCGAAATTGGCGGGATTTGGTTTGATGGTTATTGGGACCAAATGGATGCGGAAAGTAAGGATAGAAAAGACAATGCGACACGAGCGGACTGGCACATGCGGGAAATTTATGATCTGATCCATAAATTACAGCCGCAGTGTTTGATCGGCAATAATCACCACATGACGCCTTTAGCCGGAGAAGATTTCCAGATGTTTGAGCAGGATTTGCCTGGCGAAAATACAAACGGATTAAGTTTTCAGAAAATATCCAATCTTCCGCTGGAAACTTGCGCTACTATTAATAACAGTTGGGGTTTTAATTTAACGGATACCACTTACAAAACACCGGCTCAAATTGTCAATCTTTTAGTAAGATCAGCCGGAAACGGCGGCAATTTATTGTTGAATATCGGACCGATGCCAAACGGCGAAATCCAGCCGGAGTTTAAAGAACGGATCAGTTGGATGGGCAATTGGTTAAAAACTTATGGCGAAAGTATTTACAATACCAAAGCCGGATATTTGCTGCCGCAAAATTGGGGTTGTTTAACGCAAAATGCTAATAAAATTTATGTCCATCCTTTAAATCCTGTTGGCAAAAATATTACTTTGGCGGATGCTTCTTTTAAGCATATAAAAAAGGCATATCTGTTAAAAACCAAACAACGTGTAAAAGTAATCTTAAAAAATAAAACTTGGATCGTTCCGGTTGTGCAACCAACGGCAGAAGATCCTGATCCGGTAGTTGTGTTGGAGTTGTAAAATTTGCTTTTGAAGACTACTTTTTTAAAAAAAGCAAAATAAAGCCGAACGTTGCAACAATTTGACCAATCCAAAAAACAAACATCCACTTAATTGTATCAGCTTTACCTTCAAGGAACTTTTCTGTTAACTTGGTTTCAAGTTTTGCCAAATCTTGTTTAGTAGCTAATAATTCAGAATTTCTTTCAAATTCGTCTTTAATCCTACTTTCTATGTACCCTGTTAAATTTTCAGCAGTTTCTTTGCCCACTTTTTCATTTAAAAGTTAATACAATTGCGTAATGCTTACAGATGCCATGGTGTAAATATAAGAAATAAATTATAACTATCATTTCTGTAATAAATAGTTATAACTACCGTAAAAGAAGCATCCAAGCATACAAACTTGGATGCTTCTTTTATCAGGTAAAAAATCTAATTAACTAAACACACTTGCAACATTTGTAATTTTCCAACCATTACCGGTATCCGTCATGGTTACATAATTAGTACGTGAAAAGTTTTGATATTTCATTTGTACTTTGTACACAACCAGGTTGGTGGCACTTTCAATAATTTTTGTGGTAGTTGTGCAATTTTGTTCTACATATTGCTCACTTTCAAGGCTTTGCAATATTTGATTTTTGCTGAAACTAATTACTTGTTGTCCGCGGTTATGAGAAAACTTGGCATTGTCATCAATGATTTCAGCCAATCCGGCAGTTTTTCCATGTGTAAAAGCATCAACATATGTGTTGATTGCATAACGCATCGTTAACCTTTCTTTCAGGTTTGGCGTGTTTGCTTTTGCAGCAGTAAAAGTTAAAGTAACCAGTAAAGCAATGAAGATAGTTTTTAAAGTTTTCATAGTATTTTAAATTTAAGTTTTTGTGGTTGTTTTGATGTATAGACGCTGTTGGGTATTGCTGCGTTACAAAAAAATCGTATTATTTTTTAATAAGTTTTCATGTTGTTTAAATTTAACTTTTTGTGGTTGTTTTGATATGTAGATACTACAAACTTGTATTTTTTACAAAAATCCATATTAATTTTTTGTTAAATTATAATACTGTTTTTAGCCATATAAAATCTAATTTTAATAGCATTTTAGGATATTGTATCAAGCTAAATTTATTACTATATCTTATATTTGTATCCTTTAGCCAATACCAAATGAATGACGATTTAAGTCAGCAAAACGAACAACTTTCAAACATTACTTCCCTTTCGGGTTTGTACGAAAACTGGTTTCTGGATTATGCTTCTTATGTAATCCTTGATCGGGCCGTACCACATATCCACGACGGTTTAAAACCCGTGCAGCGCCGCATCCTGCATTCTTTGAAAGAAATGGACGATGGCCGTTTTAACAAAGCCGCCAATGTAATTGGCAACACAATGAAATACCATCCGCACGGCGATGCTTCCATCGGCGATGCGATGGTGCAGATTGGCCAGAAAAGCCTACTGATTGATTGCCAGGGAAACTGGGGCGATCCGGTTACGGGCGATTCTGCTGCGGCACCGCGATATATTGAGGCGCGCTTGTCCAAATTTGCGTTGGATGTTGTTTTTAATCCCGACACAACCGAATGGCAATCCAGTTATGATGGCCGGAACAAAGAACCGGTAACGCTGCCCGTAAAATTTCCACTTTTATTGGCGCAAGGTGCAGAAGGTATTGCGGTTGGTTTGGCCACCAAAGTGATGCCGCATAATTTTATCGAACTGCTAAATGCTTCCATCGAAATATTAAAAGGAAAACGTCCGGATTTATTGCCGGATTTTCCAACGGGCGGTTTGGCAGATTGCTCAGCTTATAACGAAGGTCAGCGCGGCGGAAAAATCCGTATCCGGGCTAAAATTGAAGAACGGGACAAAAAAACGCTTGCCATCACCGAAGTCCCGTTTTCTACCACAACCGGAAGTTTGATCGACAGCGTGATTGCGGCCAACGACAAAGGCAAAATCCGCATTAAAAAAATTGAAGACAATACGGCCAAAGATGTAGAAATAATCATCCATTTGGCCCCCGGGATTTCGCCCGATGTTACCATTGATGCGCTGTATGCTTTTACGGATTGCGAAGTTTCCGTCTCACCAAACACCTGCGTCATCAAGGAAAACAAGCCGCACTTTATGAGTGTGAACGACATCCTGACCGAGAGTACTCTTTTTACCAGGGAATTATTGAAACAGGAACTGGAAATCAGGCTGGCAGAACTGAAAGAGAAGATTTTTTTCAGTTCGCTGCTGAAAATTTTTATCCAGAACGGGATGTACAAAAATCCGGATTATGAAAGCTCGGGCAATTTTGAAGCGGTTGTAAAAGTGCTGAACAAGCTTTTTGCCCCTTTTATGCCACAATTTTACAGGCCGATTGAGCCGGAAGATTTCAAAAAGCTGATTGATAAACCGATGAGCAGCATCACCCGTTTTGATGTAAAAAAAGCGGATGAGCAGATGAAATCACTTGAAAACGAGATCAAAGAGGTAAACAAACACCTGAAGCAACTGACGGAATATGCCATCGACTGGTTTCTCAAACTAAAAGAAAAATTTGGCAAAGGCCGCGAACGTAAAACCGAACTTCGCATTTTTGATAAGGTTGAAGCTGCACAGGTGGCCTTGGCCAACGTTAAAATCTACATGAACCGGGAAGATGGTTTTATAGGGACGGCCTTAAAAAAAGATGAATTTGTAGGCGATTGCTCAGATTTGGACGAGCTGATTGTTTTCCGGGAAGACGGCAAATTTTTGGTGACCAAAGTGCAGGAAAAAGTTTTTGTAGGAAAAGACATTATGCACGCGGCCATCTTCAAAAAAAATGATGAGCGCACGGTTTACAATTATATTTACAAAGACGGCGAAACCGGTACTGCTTTTATCAAACGTTTTTTTGTGCAGGGTATTACGCGTGATAAAGAATATGATATGACCAAAGGCACAAAAGGCACGAAAACGCTTTACTTCACCCATAACCCAAATGGTGAGGCGGAAGTGGTAAACGTGCAGTTAAAACCGCATTCCAAGCTCAAAAAACTGACTTTTGACCTGGATTTTGCAGAAGTGGTGATCAAAGGCCGAAGTTCGCAGGGCAATGTGGTGACCAAATATCCTGTCAAAAAAATCACGCTCAAAACAAAAGGCATTTCTACTTTGGCCGGAAGGAAAATTTGGTACGATGAAGTTTTGAAACGTTTAAATGTGGATCATCGCGGTATGTTTTTGGGCGAATTTGACGGGGAAGATAAAATCCTGAAAGTGCTGGGCAACGGCGTTTGCGAGATCACAAGCTTTGACCTGACCAATCATTTCGAGGATAAAATGATACGGATTGAGAAATTTAACCCGGACCAGATTTATACCGTTGTACATTTTGAAGGCAAACTGAAAAACTATTTTGTAAAACGTTTTACATTTGAAAGTCTGGTTTTGAACAAACCGGTCAGTTTAATAAGTGAAGAACATGGTTCTAAAATGATCCTGATTTCCGGTGCTTCACAGCCGGTAATTAAGGTTGAACTATCCAAAGGAAAAAACCATCTGCCGGAAACTACCGAACTGAACCTGGCCGATCTGATCGATGTAAAAGGCATTAAAGCGCAGGGAAACCGGCTTTCCCCACATGAAATTAAAAATATCGAATTGATTGCGGAGCACGATGATGAGGAAGATGTGCCTGATCCGGTGGCAGATGTTTCGTTGAAAGAAGTGATTTCCGAAGAACACCAATCAGAAGCGGCAGAAAAAGAATTGCCGCAGAAAGAAGAAAAACAAACTTCTCCAGCCAAAAAAATCGAACTGGAAATTACCAACCCGGATGAAGTAGAGATAAAAGGGAAGGGGCAATTGCCTTTGTTTTGATGCTGTTTTTATGGGGTAAAAATCAGGCAGTTTTTGAATCACTCCGCGAACCGAAAATATAGCCCAAAACAGCCGTTAATATAGGCAGAAGCAGATTGAGCAGCACCATCTGGCTTATTTGTAGCACAAAATCCCTGGAGGCCTTTTTCTCTTCCTGTAAAACTTTGATAATACTAAGTTTTTTGCTGAAAGTGCTGTCTGCAATGTTTGCCTGCGCCGGAACTGTAATTTGTGCCGATGCATCTGTTTTCACAAAAAGCATATATAAAATCAAAAACAGCAGGAAAACAGAAATAATGCTGAGTAAAAACAGCGATAGTTTGAACCCGACTTTAGGCAACGGCGGCAGGGCATCAACCTTGGGCAGGTTTATTTTAGAGGTATCAAACTCTGCTGCTTCCTGCAAATTAATAACCGGTTTTACACCGTTTATTGATCCATCGGCCATAATTAAGCGGTTTGTTTCAAGCGTTCTAATGTTGGGGTAATGTATTTTACCGGGTTTTGCCCATCCTGATCAACGCTGACCAAAATCCTTCCTTTCTTGGCTTCAGATACCGCCCAATTGAACAACGTCAACGCATCCGCCGTTAATTGCGAAGGGACCTCAACACCGGTTTTACTGCTCAGGTCATCCATAAATGACTGGTTGATCGATAATCTTACATCTGCCATAATTTCAATTTTATCTTTAATAAAGTTAGCATAATTTCAATTACAAATCTATTTGCAAATACTGTTTTTATCCCCTAAAAAAACATGGCTTTGTTTAAGGCGATGATGGATTTTGCAAAATCTTCGCGCGCTACCACAAATTGGATATTTACCTTCCGTAACGAAAACCCGCAGCTTTTGATGTTGATGCCTTCATTGGCCAAACCCGTGGCCGAACGGGCCAGCAAACCCGGCTGATCGATATTAGAGCCGATGATGCAAACCATGGCCGCTTTTTCTACCGTAACTTTTTCAAACTTTTCTTCCAGTTCATCAATAAGTTTTTGCTTGAAATCTTTTTCCCAAATCACTACCGAAATACTGTTTGCACTGGTTGCTTTAAAGCTGTAACTCACACCGTGGCCAAAAAAAACCTGCATAATCTGCAAATCCGAACCCACGTTGCCCACCATCAGCGGATCATAAATATCAATGATCAGCACTTTTTCGGTGCCGGTTATCACTTCCACGCGTTTTTCTCCGGAAATATAATCCTGCGTAATCAGCGTTCCGGGATGTTCGGGTTCAAAAGTATTTTTTATACGGAGATTGATATTGTTGATTTCCAAAGGTTTAGAAGCTTTTGGGTGAATTGCTTCCATGCCTACGTCCGCCAGCTGATCGGCCACGTCATAATTGGTAAAGCCAACCGGTTTGCAATGTTCTAAACCAACCAGCATCGGGTCGGCCGTGCACAAATGGTATTCTTTGTGGATGATCGCTTCCTGCGGCTTAACGGCAACGGCAATTTTGCTGAACGTGACTTCAGAATAACCACGGTCAAATTCGCGCATAATACCTTCCGTGCCTTTGGCGTAGCCGGTAACAATACAAATGGTTTTGCCGAAATCAATATTTTTAAATGCTTCTTTTATCCGCTGATCTATTGTGTACGATTGATGATCGTCGAAACCGCTCAAATCAATACAAATGGCGTTGATGCCTTTATCTTGCAGGATGTTGGTGAAGTTAAAAGCCGAATGCGTTTCGCCGATGGAAGCCAGGATTTCGCGCGCGGCCTGCAAAATCCCTTCCTGGCTTACATAACCCGAAGCCAGGATATTTACCAGGTTTTCGAGGTAATTTTGTGCATCACGAACGCGTTTTTCGATAAACTGATCTGCAGCGGCCAAATCCAAACCTAAATCAACATAGTTTTTGTTGAGGTTTTGCAGTTGAACAATCAAATCGTTTAAAGCCGAATGAAAATCCTGATAATTGGCGATCAGGTGGTACACGCCCGGTGCACCTGTTTTCTTGTTTTCCAATAATAAATTGGTTACACCGGAAAAGGCAGAAACTACAAAAATGCGGTTATACAATTCATCGCCGCTACGGTTAAAAAAGATGATATTTTTGAGCACATCGTGCAAGGCCGTCATGGAAGTGCCCCCGATTTTTTCTACAGTCAGCATGTTAGAGTCGAAATTTTATGCGGTAAAAACAGTATGTTAATGGCTGTTCCTACCAAATTTCAAAGCTATCAAAAAAGCTGAAAGGTGTTAATCTATGTTTAAGGAAATTTGGGTGATAAAAGAAGTGTTGGCTTGATTACTTTTCGTTGAGTAGCTTTTTGAAATCAATTTTATCAAAATCAAATTCGGGTACTTTGCTTTCTTTACAGTAGTTAACAACAATATCAAAAGCTTTAGCATGTTCTTTCGATACAAATAATCCATATCGATATTCTCCTTTTTTATTCCAATATTTCCAAACGCTAATGTTCTTTTTAAGATCAATAATATAAATACTTAGTTTTGCTGGTTTTACATAAACATCACTGTTATCAAAAAAATCTTTACTTGTAAGTTTATAATGATTTAGATTGATTTTGGAAAAAGAAGTTAATATACAAGGATATGGGCCATCGAGATACCAATAAAACAATAAAGAATTCGTGATCATTTTTCTGTTTCCCCAATCAGATGGAGCATACAAGTAATATTTGTCTTTGTATTTGTAAAGTGGTAACCACTCTTTTACAATATTTTGAAGATTGAATTTCTTTACTGGTGCAGATCTTTTTTTGAATAACTTGTAATATTCATTTATAAATTCTAAATCACCCTTACTAAATTTAAAATTTGTTAAAAGCTTATAATAGTTAGATTTTCTGTTTTTTTCAATATAAATTTTATGATAATAGGAAGAATCTTTTTCCTTCAATATAAAAGTAGTATCCTTATAACTATTACTTATAAAATTATTTATTGTAGGAAACGAAACAGTATTTGAATAGCAATAAAAAATATTGGATAAAAAAAGTGTTAAAACAATTAATTCTTTTTTCATACTTATTATGGCGGCCGATTAATTTATATAGAAAGTGTTTTCTCAACTAAGAACCTTCATTCAAAATTTTTAAAAATAGCTTTTGCATCAACCAGATTTTCTTCGTTTTAAGATTCTTCATAAGTTAACAAAACTTCTTGTTTCTGTTCATCAATCAAATATGCCCAGGTTAAGCCATTTGCTTCATTGCTTTTTAAATGTAGTTCGTTTTAACAATTCAACCGCCTTTTTTACCCATCTGTTCAGAAATGTAATTAACTTCCTCGTCTGGAATTTGAATTAACATCTTTGTTATAAACTTAGGTTTTATGAATGAATATACAAAAAGAAGCACCTGCTTTTAAACAAATGCTTCTTTTATCACCTAAAAATCAGCGTTTTACTGATACTGGATATAAATCGGCTTAGGTTTTAAAGCTAAAACTTCCGCAGGCGTCATCATATGGTGCGGTGCTTTTTTCAGATCGTTTTTATAGAAAAGTTTGAAACCTGTAAACTGCACAGGTTCTGCAAAAATGTGGTTGCGGTAAGTGCCTTTTTTCAGTTCCGGCTCGCCCCAGCCGTCCATGTCCATTACAAACTGTACTTCCGGGTGTAATTTAATGTTTTTGTAATTGGTAACCATATTTTTGGTGAAACGGTGCAAAACCAAAATTTTTGGCGGCAGGTTATTGGCTTTCACTAATTTGGCTAAATAATCAGAGGCAAAATTTACATCATCCGCATCATAAGTGCCGATTTTGCTTCCGGGCCGGGCACCTGTTTTCATCGAAAATTCCGGGTCCATGGCAAAATGAACGTTCGGCATTTTCAAATATTTTTCAAACAAAGGCAATTCTGCACGGATGTTACTCAATGCCACTTGTACATCAATAAAAACCAAAGCATTTCGGGTTTTGGCCATAGCTAAAACCGAATCGATTTGTTTAAAAGGCATCCGGTAACGAAATTTGCCGTCCTTGCCGCCATCGCCCTGCGCTACCACGGCAATATAATGCAGGGCCGGGATTACAGGCGTTGTCGGATCGGCTTTTTCCCAGCTTTTTACTTCGCCGTCCAGCTTTTTCAGCATTTCGTTTGGTGGCAATTCACCCAAAATCCCCATCTTTTTAGAATACAAATTACCATAAAAAGCTACCACACGTTTGTAAGGAAAAATAGCGCCCGCTAACGGATAAGGTGTATTTTTGACCGGAAAATGCCCGGTTGTGTCTCCGTTGGCCAGCTTTTTCATCAGCGCATCATATTCTTGCGGGTTTACGGGCTGCAAGGCTGGCTTGGCAACTACAGTATCTTTTTTTGTTAAAGCAACTGTTGCAGTGTTGGTTTTTCCCGCTTTTGTGGTTTCGCTGCAATTAGTGAGCAAGATAACGCAAGAAGCGGCAAATGTCAGGGAAAAAAGTAAAGGTTTAAGGTTCATTTCGGTTTTTGGTGATGTTACAACTGAACAATTAAGTTTAGATTTTAACAAAACGTTAAAATTTTATACTGATACGGTTTTTTTACAAATGCAGTTTCATCAACTGCAAAACATCCGGCGCAAACATAACAGCTTTTTTTGCCGGTGCATCATGTTTTCAGGCTGATTATAGATTATTGAATTTCCCGAACACGCCCAACGGCAATTTGCTGCCTGCAGTTGCCTGTAAATAAAGTTCGCCGGTTTCCAGGTTTTGGGCTTGTGGATAAGCACCACGGATCAGGTTTTCTACAATCACCGAAGAAAAACCAAGCGAGTAAGTGTTCGAAATCAAAAAATGTTCCTGCGGATCCAACAACTGCACTACATCGTTCATCATCTCCAGGATATTATCTTCCAGTTTCCATTTTTCGCCGTTCGGGCCGTGGCCAAAAGCGGGCGGGTCCAGGATGATGCCATTATAAGTATTGCTTCTTTTAAGCTCTCTTTTTACAAATTTCAGCGCATCTTCCACCACCCAGCGAATATTATCGAGGTTTGATAACTGCATGTTTTCGTTTGCCCAGGTTACAACCTGTTTGATCGAATCTACGTGCGTAACTTCTGCACCGGCCGCTCTTGCTATCAGCGATGCCGCGCCGGTATAAGCAAAAAGATTTAAAAATTTAGGCTGAGGTGTTTTGAGTTTTTTGATGTTGGAGGAGATATAATCCCAGTTTACGGCCTGCTCCGGGAAAACGCCCACATGCTTAAAGGATGTTAAACCCATGCGCAACCGGATGTCCACTTCCGGGTTTTGATATTCAATCTGCCAGCGGTCTGGCGTGGATTGGCTCTTTTTCATCCATTCGCCGGAAGTGGCCGAGCGGCCTTTAAATTTAATATGATGCTGTTTTTGCCACTCATTTTCCGGTAAAGCTTTGGCCCAAACGGCTTGTGGTTCCGGCCGGATCAGGATTATATTGCCAAAACGTTCCAATTTTTCAAAATCACCGCAATCAATCAGTTCGTAATCTTTCCAGTGTTGTGGTGTGAGGAGTTGGATCATTATTCAGGAGTGAGGTATCAGATGCGAGGAGCGGACTATTGGTACGGTAAAAACTTAAAACTTATAACCCACAACTTACAACTCAAAGTTTCTCTTTTGCTGCTTCCATAAATTTGCTGGCAAACACAAAGCTGTTTAATTCTGCATTATCGGTATGGGCAATTTCTTTGTTGGAGCCTTGCCACCATTTTTCGCCGTTGTACAGAAAGAGGATATTATCGCCAATGCCCATTACCGAGTTCATATCGTGCGTAACAACAACAGTTGTAATTTTTAATTCGTCGGTAATTTCTTTAATCAAATCATCAATAACGATAGATGTTTTTGGGTCGAGGCCAGAGTTCGGTTCATCACAAAACAAATACTTGGGCTCCATGGCAATTGCACGGGCAATACCTACCCGTTTTTTCATCCCTCCGGAAAGTTCTGCCGGAAAAAGATCGTTGTTGCCTTTTAAATTTACCCGTTCTAAGCAAAAATTTACCCGGTCTAATTTTTCTTTTTTAGATTGATCTGAAAACATATTCAGGCCAAACATGATATTATCCTGAACGGTAAGTGAATCAAACAAAGCTGAGTTTTGAAAAAGCATCCCGATTTCTTTACGGATGTCTATCCTTTCGGTAAAACTCATCTTGGTAAAATCCCGCCCGTCGTACAAAACAGAACCTTCGGTAGGTTCGTGCAAACCAACAATGCATTTAAGCAAAGTAGTTTTCCCGGAACCGGAACCACCGATGATCAGGTTGTTTTTCCCGGTTTCAAATGTGCAGGATATATCTTTTAAAACTTCGTTATCTCCAAATACCTTGCGTATATTTTTAACTTCGATCATAATAACATTTGTGTAACAGCGTAATCTGAAGCTAAAATGGAAATACAGGTTACCACAACCGCACTTGTACTTGCCTGAGAAACTTCTACCGCACCGCCGTTTACATAAAATCCTTTATAAGCCCCAACAGTTGTAATTATAAAGCCAAAAACAACCGCTTTTACCAAGGCTACCACAATGGTATAAGAATTAAAGTTAGTAGTAATGCCTAAAATATAATCTGCAGGTGATACTGCCCCGGATAATGAACCACCAAAATAGCCGCCCAAAATACTTAAAAACATGGCAAGGATAACCAAAACCGGCATCATTGTAATACCGGCAATAATTTTTGGCAAAATTAAGTAACCCGGAGAATTGATGCCCATGATTTCCAAAGCATCAATTTGCTCGGTTACGCGCATTGTACCAATCTCTGATGAAATAGAAGAACCAATTTTACCGGCCATAACCAATGCAGTAATAGTTGGGCTGAGTTCTAAGATACTCGAATCCCGGTTTACCTGGCCGATAATTGTTCTCGGGATCAGATCACTTGTTAACTGGAAAGCGATTTGCAGCGTCATTACTGCACCGATAAAAGTAGAAATAATAGCAATCAGACCAATAGACTCAACGCCGATATAGGTCATTTGCGTAGCAATTTGCTGCCAGTAAATTTTCCATTTTTCGGGACGTTTAAAACTCAACTTTAATAAAAGGATATACTTGCCTAAGGGTGTAAACATTTTTTTTTAAATTCAATTGGGTAAAAATAGTTGTTTTTATTATTTTAAACTCAAAACAATAAATTAAAAATATGAATTCGATCATAACCGGTGCCACCAAAGGCATTGGCCTTGCAATTGCTAAAGCCCTTGCCAAAGAAAATATCAACCTGGCAATATGTTCCAGAAATAAGGAAGATTTATTATCGGTAAAAGAAGCATTATTGCGCATCAACCCAACTATAAAAGTTTTTATAAGTGTGGCCGATTGCAGTTTGCGGGCAGATGTCATCCGTTTTGCTATGGAAGCAGAGCAGGAACTCGGACCGTTTCAGGTTATTGTCAACAACGCCGGACTGTTTTTACCGGGCAATATTTTAGACGAACCAGAAAATGCCTTGCAAAAACAGCTCGACTTAAACCTGATAGCAGGTTATGAGCTATATCGTTACTTCGGTAAAAAACTGATGGCAGCGCGCTCCGGCCACATCTTTAATATCTGTTCGGCGGCCTCTAAAAACGTTGTTGTAAATGCAGGCAGTTATTCTGTAACAAAGTTTGCGCAGCTGGGTCTTAATCATGTTATGCGGGAAGAAATGAAAGCGCATCAGGTAAAAGTAACGGCTATCTTACCAGGATCAACTTTAACAAATTCCTGGGCTGGGACGACGGTTCCGCCCCAAAAATTTGTACTGCCGGAAGATGTGGCCGAAGCTGTAATTAATTGCCTGAAAATGAGTGCAGGAGCTAATGTTGATGAGCTGATTATCCAGACCGCAACAGGAGAAATTTGAAAAATAACCGATAAAAACAGTATGGAAAAGAAATTGTACCGGGACGAATCCCGGAAGGTGATTGCCGGTGTTTGCGCTGGCCTGGCTGATTATTTCAGCATTGATGTTACAATCGTTCGTTTGCTTTTTGTGCTTACGCTGATTTATCATGGCGGCGGCACGCTGGTTTACATTGTTTTGTGGATTGTAATGCCGAAAAGAATGGGCGTTTTTAATGATCCAACGGTGGATTACACGGTGCACAACGAAAACGCTCTGTTTCAATCCTTCAAAACCAAAAGATCCTTCAAAAACAATAAAGATGTAGCTCAAATAGGCGGAATAGTATTGATTTTGCTGGGCGTTTTCTTCCTGCTGGATCAGTTAAATATTATCCCGTACTGGTTTGATTTTGAAAAATTTTGGCCGGTAATCCTGGTGGTGATTGGTTTGGCACTGATCTTCAAATCCAAAACAAAAACCGTTGAACCGGAAAAACCAAACGATAAGGAAGAATGGTCTGGCATGAACCCAGCCGAACCCAAAGATTTATAAGCCATGAAACGCGACAGATTATTTACCGGTATGTTTTTGCTGGGCATCGGCATACTGTTTTTACTGAACAATTTTAACATAATCAGTTTCCATTGGGGCAATTTGCTGGGTTTATGGCCGATATTGCTGATCATTTCCGGTGTGAACATTGTTTTCCCGCATTACAATTCCAACGGGGCAGCGGCGGTGAAAGTGCTGGTGTTTTTAGCTCTGTTTTCGCTGGTGGTTTATCGTGGCGTGATGCCGCCCGACAATCATTTCTGGAACCGCAATTTTAATGGCCATACTTTTTTTAACGATCAGAATAATGATGATGAAGATGGTTCAGACAATAAAAACGTGGTGAAAACAGAAAGCAGCGGCACTTACAATGAACCTTATACGCCGCAGGTAAAAGTGGCTAACTTAAACATCCGCGGCGGCGGCGTAACATACGTTTTGCAGGACACGACAAATGATCTGTTCAGCGCCTCTACACAGGAAATGGGCGGGCGGTTTTTGTTCAGTACCACGGCTTCTGATTCTGGCAAAACCATCAACTTCAACACTAAAAACAACAGCCATTCCATGAATTGGGATACCGATAACGGCAACAAAGCCAGCATCAAACTCAACCCAAACCCGGAGTGGAACGTGGATATTTCTGCAGGCGCAAGCAAGCTGGACATGGATTTCAGTAAGTTTAAAATCAGGAATTTGCGTGTAAAAGGCGGTGCCGCTTCCATGGATTTTAAGCTGGGCCAGCCCACAGCCGGCAATACCACGGTTGAAGTTGCCACCGGCGTTTCCGAAGTGAGCATCAGCGTGCCCGAAAATGCAGCCTGCCAAATTAATAGTAAAACCGGCCTGTCGTCCAAAAATTTTGAAGGCTTTCAATCCAAAAACGATGGCCAGTACCAAACGGCCGGTTTTGATGCGGCACCAAAAAAAATCTACCTTAATTTAAAAGGGGGCATTTCTGATTTCAGTGTGAAGCGTTATTAAGGAAATCCTTTTGATTGCTTTGAATGGGCGATGCTGTTTTTATGCCGGTAAAAACAGTATCGTTTTTTGTTTTACGCTGTTGTCATTGCGGTAACAACGTGCTGTTATTCCGACGGTAGAAGGAATCTACATCGAAGTTATTTGATGGCGATGCAAAACTGCTAAATTACAAATCCGGTTTTTATAAAGTATTGGCAGAAGAACAAAGTACACAAACATTCATCTGTTTATCAAGTTAGGACGAGGAGATATCTTTGTTTATGAATTGCATCACCTGCTCAAAATATAGAAGTACTATTTCGATGCTGTTTTTAGCCACCTTTTTTTCGTGCAACAGCATTGGGCCTGCTGGATTGTTTAAAAAAATGTCTCCGCACGAAACCTACGGAAACCGCTTGAAAACCGCCGGACTACAGCAAACCGCAATGGGGCTTGCCTGGCTGCAAACGGCCGATCAGAGTTTAAGTAAAGCATTGAAAATCAGTATTCCGTATAAAGAAACCGGTTTTTTTGCTGCCGAACGGGTTCAGGCCGCAACCTATCAGTTTGAAGCCAAAAGAGGCGAAAAGCTGTACATCAGCCTGAGCAAAAACCCGGCGCAAAATTTCAATGTTTTTGCAGATGTTTGGCAGCAATCCAACTTAAACCGTGTGCTGGTTTCGGCTGATACCACCGGCAAACCTTTTGTGCTGGAAGTGAAACAAACCGGTACTTACCTGCTTCGTTTGCAGCCGGAATTATTGCGCAGCGGCGAATACACGCTGACGGTGCAATCCGGGCCGACGTTGTCGTTCCCGGTGGCCGAATCCGGCAAACCAAATATCGGCAGTTTTTTTGGTGCCGATCGGGATGCCGGGATCCGCAAACATGAAGGCATTGATATTTTCGCCAAAAAAGGAACGCCAGCCTTGGCCGCCGCAAACGGGATTGCCCAGCCCGGCGAAAATAAACTGGGCGGAAAAGTGGTTTTTCTCCATCCGGACGATGCGGATTATACGTTATATTACGCACATCTGGATTCGCAGTTGGTGCACAACGGCCAGCGTGTTTCTATCGGCGATACCATTGGTTTGGTGGGCAATACCGGCAACGCGCGCACTACGCCTTCGCATCTGCATTTCGGGATTTATACCAATAGCGGCGCGGTCAACCCGCTCACGTTTGTGGCACCGGTTACCAAAAAAGCGGCCTCGGTGCTGGCTTTAGCCAAAAACCTGAACGCAACGGTTCGGACGGAAAGTAAAAATAATAAATTGTATGAATCGCCCAACGAAAAAAGTAGTGTAAAAGAAGCATTGCCCGAGAACACCATTTTGCACGTTGATGCGGCCACCGGAAATTATTATAAAGTAATACTTCCCGACGGAAAAACGGGTTTTATCAACAGCAAAACGGTGGATGAAGTGAATGAACCTTTACGGAAATTTACGCTAAAAATACGACAACCCATTTATGATCAGCCGGATACGTTATCGCCCAGAAAATTAGTGCTGGCGGCCGGAAAGCCGGTAAGCGTGCTAGGCAGTTTTGAAAATTTTTATCTGGTGGAAGACGGAACAGAAATGGGCTGGCTGAAAAAGTAAAATTTAGGTAGATAAAAAAAGCATCCAAATCATTTCAATTCGGATGCTTTTTAAATTAGTGTGATGCTTCTTTTATCGGCTAAAATCTCTCGAAAGCAGAGAAAAAGAAGTTGCCTTCAATCATGGCATTATCATCAGAATCAGAACCGTGGACCGCATTCTTTTCGATGGATTCTGCAAATTCTTTACGGATGGTACCTTCTTCTGCCTGTGCCGGGTTGGTTGCACCGATCAGTTTGCGAAAAGAAGCAACGGCATCATCTTTTTCTAAAATGGCGGCCACAATCGGCCCGGAAGACATAAAGCCGACCAAATCTTTATAAAACGGCCGCCCGGCATGAACAGCGTAAAATTTACCGGCCAATTCCGGCGATAATGACGTATATTTTAAAGCCACGATTTTAAAACCGGCCTCGGTTATTTTGTTTAAAATTGCCCCAATGTGCTGACTGGCAACCGCATCCGGCTTAATCATGGTAAAAGTTTTGTTGGTTTCCATAGTGTTGATTTGTAAATTGTGGCAAAAGTAAGTTTTTAGTAAGGAAACCGAAAACCAAGTTTAATTAGAGAACCTGTAATTCATTTATTTATTTAGCTTTGCATTCCGTTTTTAAAACTGTAGATGTTGAACCTTGCTGAGCTGAAGGAAATCCTGGCCCAACCCAAAAATATCGTGATTACCACGCACCATAAACCAGATGGTGACGCGCTGGGTTCTTCGCTTGGTTTGTGGCATTATCTCCGGCAGAAACAGCATCACGTTCAGGTAATTACGCCTACGGATTATCCTGATTTTCTGGCCTGGATGCCCGGAAACGCGGACGTAATTATTTATACAGACAAAAAAGAATTATCCGCCCAGCTGGTGGCGCAAGCAGATCTAATTTTTTGTCTGGATTTTAATTCTCTTTCCCGCATCAATGGTTTAGGTGAACTGGTACAGGCTTCACCGGCTAAAAAGATCATGATCGATCATCACCTTGACCCGGAAAATTTTGATGATTTCCGCCATTGGGACACGCGCGCCTGTTCTGCCGCACAACTGGTTTATGAGTTTATTGCCCAACTTTTAGGTGATAAAAACAGCATCGATGCTGATGTGTCCACGTGTTTATATACCGGGATTATGACAGATTCCGGATCGTTCCGTTTCCCAAACACTACTTCCAACGTGCACCGGATTACGGCTGATCTGATTGATTTGGGTGCTGATAATGCCGAAATCCATCAAGCGGTTTACAATCATTCCAGTGAAAACCGCCTGCGTTTTCTGGGTTATTGCCTGAGCAACAAACTGGAGGTTTTGCATGAATACAATACAGCCCTGATTACGGTAAACCAGAAAGAATTAAAGCAGTTTGACAGTAATACCGGTGATACAGAAGGGATTGTGAATTATGCCTTGTCGATAGATGGCATACGTTTGGCTGCTTTTATTGTAGAGCGAAAAGACAAGATCAAGCTTTCGCTGCGTTCTACCGGCACGTTTCCGGCTAATGAAATCTGCAAAAATTATTTTCATGGCGGCGGCCACCGCAATGCGGCCGGCGGCCAGTCAGAAGATACTTTGGAGCAGGTTGTCCATCAATTTAAAACTTTATTACCTGAATATAAAAATCTTTTAACAAAATAAAAATGAAGAAAAACCTGATTTTTTTTACCCTTGCGGCCCTGGCTTTTGCAGGTTGCAACGGCGGCTTTACCAAAAGCAGTAGCGGCACTTTGTACAAAATTATTAAAGATGTGCCCGGGGAAAAAATAAAAACCGGCGATTTTATAAGCGTAAACGTAATTGCCAAAACAGATAAAGATTCTGACCTGGTAAACACTTATGATATAGGCCGCGCATCACAATTGCTGGTTGCCAAACCGATGTACAAAGGCGATTTGTATGATGCTTTGATGTTGCTGAGCGAAGGTGACAGTGCCGTTATCAAGATTGATGCCGATACGCTGATGAAGCACAGCGGACAGCCAAAGCCGCCGGGTTTTAAAGGAAAATACTTTAACTACACTATTAAAATCGAAAAGGTTTTGCCTAAAGGAAAGCTGGACGACAAAGCTTTTCAGGAAAAAATCGGTCAGTATTTTAAAGGTGAAGCCGACAAGGCCAAAGCTGCCGAACCGATCAAAATCAAAAAATATATTGCTGACAAAAACCTGAAACCGATCACTACGCCATCCGGCTTAAACTACGTGATTACGCAGGTAGGCAGCGGCCCGAAACTGGAAATCGGCGATACTGCCGTGGTTGATTATACCGGCCGGTTGATGAATTCGAAAGAAAAAGTTTTTGACACCAGCGTTAAAGAGGTGGCACAAAAAAGCAACATGTTTGATAAAATGCGCCCTTATGCACCAATCAAAATCGAGGTTGGTAAAAAAGCAGTAATCCCCGGTTGGGACGAAGGTTTGCAATTGCTGAACAAAGGCGAAAAAGTAACTTTTATCATTCCGTCTTCACTGGCTTACGGCGAGCAGGGCTATGGCCCGATTGCACCGTTTTCGCCATTGGTTTTTGAGGTAGAAGTGAAAAATATCATCCACCCAAACCCAAATGCGCCAAAACCACCAATGCCGCCGATGCAAATGCCGCAGGCACCAACCAACCCGGCAGCAAGATAATTAACTAAAATATCCGGCCTCCGCCAAAAGCGGGGGCTTTTTTCAACCACATGAAATTTCGCTATTTCCTATCTGTTTTCCTGTTTGCTTTTTGCGGACCCGTTTGGGCACAAAACCCTGTAAAAACCACTGCAAAAGGAGCACGCTATCAAATTGTTGATGCGCACACGGGCGACCGTATCAAACTAAATGATGTAATCACATTTAACCTCGCCATCAAAACAGAAAAAGACTCGGTTTTGATGAGCAGCTACCAGCGTGGCAAACCGTTTACGGCGCAGGTGCAGGCTTCCCAATCGGTGGATGACCTGATGGATATTTTTCCGCAATTAGCGTTAAAAGACAGCGTGCGCATCACAGTCCCGTCTGATTCGCTTTTTAAAAACCGTGAAGAGCAGCGGCCGCCGTTTATGGCCAAAGGTTCATCAGTTGTTTATCTGTTAAAAATTGAAAAAGTACAATCCTTGGATGAGGCCATTGCAGAAAGAAAAGTGGCCGAAGCAAAAATTGCCGAAGGAAATGAAAAACTGAAAGCGGAGGAAGCTCAGCGTATTGCCAAATATGTGGCCGTTTTAAAGCCTGCAGCAAAAGTTACGCCTTCCGGTTTGTATTATCAAATTTTAACGCCATCCGCCAAACCAAAACCTTTGCCCGGCGATACGCTGCGGGTGAACTATATCGGGCGGACTTTAGAAGGAAAAGTTTTTGATACCAATTTGCAAAACGAGGCGCAGAAAGCAGGCGTATTGCAACCAGGAAGACCGTATGAGCCACTTCAGTTTGTGGTAAAATCCGGACAGGTGATTCCGGGTTGGGACGAAGGTTTTTTACTGCTGAACCAAGGCTCAAAAGCGCGGCTGATTATTCCCTCAAAATTAGCTTACGGCGGAAATCAGTCTGGGCCAGATATTGCACCATACAGTCCGCTGGTTTTTGATGTCGAGTTGCTCAGTATCAAACCCGGCAAACATCCTGTGGCCACCAAAAAAATACCGGTAAAAAAAGCATCTGCTAAAAAGCCGGTCAAAAAGCCGGTTTCAATAAAAAAGAAAAAATAAGCAAAACGTGCCTTCTGTAACCATCAGGAGGCATTTTTTTTAGTTTTGAAACGATGGTACTCACCGATACACATACACATTTATATTACGAGGCCGACCCGGCTGCCCGAAACGCCATGATGCAGCGTTGTACTGATCAGCAGATTAGCCGCTTGTTTTTGCCCAATGTTGATGCCGCTTCGGTGCCGATGGTGGCGGATCTTGTTCAAAATTATCCGCAAAACTGTTTCCCGATGCTGGGTTTACATCCTTGCAGCGTTACCAAAAACTGGGAAAGGGAACTGCAGGAAATCAAGGTAATTTGGGGCGGTCAGAAATATTATGCCGTTGGTGAAATCGGCATTGATTTGTACTGGGCGCAGGATTTGCTGGCCGAGCAGCAGGCGGCTTTCCGGGCGCAAATTACCTGGGCAAAAGAAGCATCGCTACCTATTGTAATCCATTGCCGTGCTGCTTTTAACGAGGTTTTTTCGATCCTGAAAGAAGAGTATGACGAAAAACTGCGTGGTATTTTCCATTGTTTTTCAGGAGATTTAACGCAGGCAAATCAAATTATAGAACTTGGTTTTTTCTTGGGGATTGGCGGCGTGGTAACGTATAAAAATGCCGGTTTGGATAAAGTGGTGCAGCAAATCGATCCAAAATACTTGGTTTTAGAAACAGATTCGCCGTATTTGCCGCCTGTACCTTTCCGCGGAAAACAAAACGAAAGTGCTTATTTAACTTATATTGCCCAAAAAATAGCTGATCTGCATCAGGTATCGGTAGAAAAAATAGCTGAAACCACTACGCTGAATTCTGAAAAAATTTTCGGAATTTAGGGTATAATTATATATAAATCAATGCTTTATCGAGTCGCTTTATTATGACGAACATCCTCATCATCTATACTGGCGGAACCATTGGAATGGTGAACGACCCGGCAACGCAAATGCTCCGTCCGTTTGATTTTAACCAGATCATCCTGAATGTACCTGAACTGGCCCGGCTCGATTACCGTTTAACGGTTCATTCTTTTGTGCCGATCATTGATTCATCCAACATGAAACCCGCAACCTGGGTGGAAATCGCAACGCTTATCGAAATCAATTACAACGATTACGAAGGTTTTGTGATTTTGCACGGCTCGGACACGATGGCTTTTACCGCTTCGGCATTGAGTTTTATGCTGGAAGGACTAAATAAACCCGTCGTGTTGACCGGATCACAACTGCCTATCAGCCAGATACGTACCGATGCAAAAGAAAATTTGATCACTTCGCTGGAGATTGCCGCTTCCCAAAAAAACGGCAAGGCTTTGGTGCCCGAAGTTTGTATTTATTTTGATTCGCAGCTTTTCCGCGGCAACCGTTCTTTCAAATATAATTCGTCAAAATTCGAAGCTTTCCGTTCGCCCAATTATCCGGTTTTGGCCGAAGCCGGCGTCCACCTCAGCTTTAACGAAGCTTTTATTTTGAAGGCTACAGATCAGCCTTTCCAGGTACATAAAAACATGTATGCCGATATTGCCGTGTTGAAATTATACCCCGGCATCAGTCAGAAAACGGTGGAAAGCATTTTAAAAGCGGATGCCAAAGCGTTTGTGATGGAAACTTTTGGTGCCGGAAATACAACAACAGACGAATGGTTTATCAAAGCACTGAAAAAAGTGATTAGAAAAGGCAAAATTATCCTGGATATTTCGCAATGTAAAGTAGGCACAGTGGAATTGGGCCGGTACGAAACCAGCAAGCAACTGAAAGACATGGGCGTTTTGAGCGGTTATGACATGACTTTTGAATCCGCGGTGACCAAACTGATGTATATTTTAGGCCGATATGATGATCCGGCAGAAATTGCTGCTTTGGTGGAAACCAGTTTGCGCGGTGAGATCACGATCAGTTAAACGGATGCTGTTTTTATCACCCCAAATTTAGGCTGGTAAAAGAAGCATCGGCAATAATCCAAACCAGAATTAAAAACTGTTGTTAGCAAATTTCCAAAACTTTAAAATAATAAAATTATGCGTTGGCAAGGACGAGAAGAAAGTAATGATGTAGAAGATGGCGGATCAGGTGGCGGCGGTGGCCAGAGTTTGGGCATTGGCGGCGGCATTATCGGCATTGTTGGTTTCGTAATATATATGTTTACGGGTTACAACCCAACGCAATTGCTTAACCAGGTTGGCGGCAATCAGCAACAACAAACCACACAACAGGTTTCGCCATCTCATTTAAGTAAAAGTGATAGCACAAATTTGCGTTTTTCGAGGGTGATTTTAAAAGATGTAGACACCGTCTGGACTAAAATTTTTGCTGATATGGGCAAAACTTTTGAAAAACCAAAACTGGTGTACTTTCAAAAGGAGGTAGATGCTTCCGGTTGTGGCATGGCAAGTTCGGCAACCGGGCCGTTTTATTGTCCGGCCGATCATAAAGTTTACCTCGATTTTGGTTTTTTTGATGAGCTGAGTAACCGATTTCATGCCAGCGGCGATTTTGCAAAAGCTTATGTAATTGCGCACGAAGTTGGCCATCATGTTCAAAATTTGCTTGGCGTTTCGGATAAAATGGATCAGATGCGGCAGCAGATGAGCGAGACGGACTACAACAAAATGTCTGTTAAATTAGAGTTGCAGGCTGATTTTTATGCAGGCGTTTGGGCGCATTATGAAGCTCAGATGAAAAACAGCGACAACCAAAGTGTGATCGAGCCAGGCGATATTCAATCAGCATTAACTGCCGCAAACGCCATTGGTGATGACCGTTTGCAGCAGGAAGCAACCGGCCATGTTTCACCGGATTCTTTTACCCACGGAACTTCTGCACAACGTATGTACTGGTTTAAAAAAGGCTACGAAACCGGCGACATCAGGCAGGGAAATACCTTTGCAGAAGGTGCTTTATAATTTTTAGCAGGATTTATACCGATAAAAGAAGCATTATTTGAGTTAATGCTTCTTTTTCATTTTAAAAGAAAATTATAAGGGTTGCATTGATATTATTCTGCTTCTGATGCGTCTGAACCTGATGCTGTTTTTAGCGCATAAAAAAAGGGATATTTTCATGTGAAAATATCCCTTTTGATTAAAAAATATCCTATTACAATTGAGAAACAGAAGAAGCTGGGTTAGAATAAGCGTGTGCTACAGCTGCTTCGTTTTCATCCGAACCATCAATAATTTTTTTGATTTCGCAATTTCCGGTTACACCGCGGTGTAGCAAAGTTGCGCCAACACCCAGTTCCGTTAAAGCCAAAAGCGGATGGGAAAATAAATTGGTGATCCCTTTAAACAAAATAAATGTTCCGGTCCCAACAGAAATAATGCGATCGGTTTTGCCCACGTTGGCATTGGGGTTGTTAGTTAATACAGAATCTTTTAAGTCTGTTAACACTTCTTTTATGTCGTCCGTAATCATGTTTTCCAGGTTTAATGTAAATAATGGATGATAACACAGGGATTGAAATTGTGTTTTAAAATAGTGTGATAATCAACGAGCGGTACATACAGAGCCTGTTTGAATTTTTATTGATAAGCTGACAATACTTCTTTTATGACAATAAATCTTACTTTTCCAATTTTATGCCGATAAAAGAAGTATACAAAATAGATCGGATAAAATTTAAACAGGCTCAAAAAAGTTAAAATTGAATTGATGCCGGATAAAAAAGATGCAGCCAAATGTTCTTGCCGAACTTACACAGTTGCAAAATCTGTTTGAAATATTTTCTGCAAAAACCATGATGCTTCTTTTAGCACTATAATTTTGCTGGCTGGTACAATCTGTCCGTAAAAACCAAACTATACTTCACGAAATTTGGTGTGGTAAAAGAAGCATTCTAACTTAAATAAGATTTGAACGAATCCTGAAACTAAAGATTTTGATGAAAATTTCTTCTTTCTGTTGAAACAATAAAAAGTATAATCAAAGCTAAAAGCTACATTAAAATACCTGCAATTGTGGCAGACAAATAGGAAGCCAGCGTACCGCAAACCAGGGCTTTCATCCCTAATTTTGCCAGATCGTGCCTGCGCGAAGGGGCCAGCTCGCCGATACCGCCAACTTGTATGGCAATTGAACTGAAATTGGCAAATCCGCAAAGCGCGAAACTGGCAATTACCAATGCTTTTGGCGTTAAAGCAGCTTTCATTTTGATCAGATCGAGGTAAGCCACAAACTCATTCAGTACCATTTTTGTGCCCATTAGCGAGCCAACCGAGCGTACATCTTTGCCGGGAACACCCATCGCCCAGGCAAAAACTGAAAACATGGTGCCTAAAATCTGTTTCAGGCTCAGCGTTTTTAGATCGATACCAATAAAATTTAGGTTTGCGTGAAGCGTGTTCCCCATAAAAAAACCAACTTTCCCGAGCAGATAATCCACCAAAGAAATAATGGCGATAAAACCGATCAACATAGCAATCACGTTTAAGCCAACTTTTAAACCATCGCTGGCACCATGAGAAATGGCATCAACCAGATTGGCATCAGTTTTTTTAATTTCCAGCGAAACTTTTCCTTTTGTTTCAGAAATTTCGGTTTCCGGCCAAACTATTTTCGAGATAACCAAAGCACCCGGCGCAGCCATAATACTGGCCGCAAGCAAATACTCTGCAGGCACACCAAAAGAAATGTAAACCGCCATTACGCCACCGGCAATGCAAGCCATGCTGCCCGCCATGGAAGCCAGCAATTCAGACATGGTCATGCCTTTTAAAAACGGTTTGATCATGATTTGTGCTTCCACCTGGCCCACAAACGTACTGGCCACGTTGGATAAAGCTTCGGCACCGGAAACGCCCATTATTTTATAAACCACAATAGCAACCCACCTGACAATGCGCTGCATAATGCCCAAATGATAAGCCGCACTTACCAAAACGGCCACGAAAATAATGGTTGGGATAATGCTGAAAAAGAAGATGGTGTTGACATTGGTGCCGAAAGCTTTGTTCAAAAACAAACGGTCAGTCAACGGGCCAAATACAAAAACGGCACCTTCGTGAGAAAAATCCAGGAGGCGGGAAACTTTTTCGCCGAGCCAGGAAAAAATATGTTTGCCCAGCGGCGTTTTCAAAATAAACAGGGCCAAAAGCAGCTGAATGCCTAAACCGGACAGCACAACACGGTAATTAATTGCTTTCCGGTTGTTAGACAATAAAAAAGCGATTGCAAAAATCAGCACAATCCCTATCAGTCCGGTAAATCTTTCCATATACGCTGTTCAGCTTGAAATTAAAGTTGAAAATTAAGGTTTAGATCGGAAATTACAGAAAATGTGGACAAATATCAGGAGGATTTCCGGCGGGTCAGTTCATCCCGGATTTTGGCAGCTTTTTCGTAAGATTCTTCGGCCAGTGCTTCCTTTAGTTTTGTTTCCAGTTCTTCCAGGCTAAAAGAAGTATAACCTTTGGCCACGGCGGCAATGTTTTTTTCATCCTGCGGATCAGCGTTGATGTTTTCGAGATATACGAAATCGTTGCCTTCAATCACAATCCCGGCAGAAGAAAGAATAAATTCATACGTAAAAATCGGGCAGTTAAAGCGCACCGCCATCGCAATGCCATCCGAGGTACGGGCATCAATTTCCATGGTCTTTTTACCGTCTGAACAAATCAGTTTGGCATAAAAAATCCCATCGATCAGGTTGTAAATAATCACTTCCTGAATGGTGATGTGAAATGCCTGCGCGAAAGTTTTGAACAGATCATGCGTGAGCGGACGGCTGGGCGTCATTTTTTCAATCTCGATGGCAATTGCCTGCGCTTCAAAACTACCGATAACGATTGGCAAACGCCTGCGGCCGCTGATTTCGCCTAAAACCAACGCATACGCACCAGATTGCGTTTGGCTGTACGATAAGCCCACAATATCCAGTTTTATTTTTTGCATGTTATTGCCCATCACAAATAGTATAATTAGCTCGTTGCCAGTAGTTTATAATTTTTAACAGCTTGGGTTAATTTAGGCACGATCTCGAAAGCATCGCCCACAATGCCGTAATCGGCCACTTTAAAAAACGGTGCTTCCGGATCTTTGTTGATCACCACGATCACTTTAGAAGCACTTACGCCAGCCAAATGCTGAATGGCACCGGAAATCCCGATGGCCACATACAAATCCGGGCTAACGGAAATGCCGGTTTGCCCAACGTGTTCTTCGTGCGGCCGCCAGCCGGCATCAGAAACCGGTTTGGTGCAAGCCACGGCCGCATCCAAAGCTTCGGCCAGCTCTTCGATCATTTTCCAGTTTTCAGGTCCTTTTAAACCTTTTCCGGCAGAAACAATCCGCTCTGCATCCGGCAGCGAAACTTTTTCGGTTGACCGTAAAATCTCTTTCACTAATATATTGAAATCCGATGCTTCTTTTACCGGTATAAAATCAGCAACCTCCGCAGTAACCTTATTTTCAATTAGTTTAAAAGTATTTGGGTTGAGGGAAATCACTTTTCTGGCCGAAGTCAGCTCCACCAAGGCCGTGGCACGACCGGAAAAAGCAGTTTTTTTAACAACAAATTTTCCATTAGATGTATCCGGCAAATCCGTTGCGCCATCAGCCAGACCGGCCTGTAACTTTACGGCAATCCGGGCAGCTAAACCTCTGCCAGACAAAGAGTTGGAGAGGATTATCACATCTGCATTTTCCTTTTCGGCAACCTCAGCAATAATGGAAGCATAAGCCTGGTCAGCAAACTTTTTCTGCTGATCACCGGAAACGTTCCATACTGTTTTTATGCCATAAATTTCAAGGCTTTGCAGTTCATCCGCAGCTACCGCACCGATTGATAACGCGATTATGACTGTATTAAGCTGATCGGCAAGGGCTTTGGCGTAACAAACGGTTTCCAGAACGGCTTTTTTAAAGCGGCCTTCCGTATTTTCCGCATAAATTAAAACTGGCATAAAAACAGTATTGCTGATTATAGTTTAAATTACTCTGGCTTCCTGGTGCAGGCTGTTGATTAACCCGGCGGTGTTTTCTGCGGAAATCAATTTTACTTTTCCGCGCGGTTCCGGTGTTTCAAAAGCGATAATTTTGGCCAAATCATCCAGGGCAACCGCCTTCAAAACTTGGATAGGTTTCGTCCGGGCCGCCATTGTGCCGCGCATATTCGGTATTTTCCACTCGGCCACACCTTCTGCCGTGCCGATAATTACCGGCAGCTGGATGCTCAGTATTTCTTTTCCACCTTCAATTTCACGTTCGATCAAAGCCGTGTTTCCTTCTATATCCAGTTTTTTTGCTACCGAAACTGACGGTAAATCCAGCATTTCGCCCAGCATGGCCGCCACTTTTGCGCCATTGTAATCGATGGATTCCATCCCGGCCAAAACCAAATCAAAAGGGTTTGCTTTGATAAATTGCGTTAGCTGATAAGCCACAAAATAAGCATCGGCTGGTTCCGCATCAATCCGGACGGCATCAGTTGCGCCAATTGCCAAAGCTTTACGGATCACTGCTTCCGAAGCAATTGCGCCTACATGGATAACCGTTACTTTTCCGCCCAAATCTATCGCCCGGGAAAGGGCAATTTCATCATACGGATTAAGGATAAATTGCACGCCGTTTTTATTAAATTGCGTGTTGTTATCCGTAAAAGTTATTTTTGCCGTGGTATCAGGTACTACGCTGATGCAAACCAAAACGTTCATGCCAGAAATATTTCTGCAAAATTATAAAAAATACCCTGTTTAAGATGCAGCAAACCCGATTGGACAAGCTTTTAGCGTTTTTTAATGATGAGCCGGGAGACGAATTTCTTAAATACGCGCTTGCTACCGAATATCTCCGTTTAAACGATACCGAAAAAGCTTTGGTGTTTTATGAAGATCTGGTGAACAATCATCCGGCGTATGTGGGCACTTATTATCATTTAGGAAAACTGTACGAGGCTTTAAACCGCAAACCTGATGCTGTTTTTACCTATGAAAAAGGCATGGCCGTTGCACAGCAAAAAAACGACATGCACGCTTTTGCCGAATTACAGGGCGTGTACCGCGAATTGATAGGTTATAAAGACGAATACGAGGATGATTAAAACCGGCCGTTTTGAGTAAGCGAAAACTTTTGTTCCTGCGTGATGTGTTTTTTTACACGCTTACTGCTTTTGGCGGTCCGCAGGCGCATCTGGCTTATTTATTACGCGAATTTGTAGAAAAACGGCGTTACATTTCCGAAGAAGAACTGATGGAACTGAACGCCCTTTCGCAGGTATTGCCGGGGCCGTCATCAACCCAAACTTTGGTAGGCATTGCCTGGAAAATGGGCGGTTTGCGCCTGGCATTGTTCACGTTTTTAATCTGGGTAATCCCGTCCGCCTTAATCATGTGCCTGGCAGCTATCAGCTACAAAATGTTTGTAGAAAAAGGCATGTTTACGCACGCTTTCCATTATATCCAGCCGGTTACGGTTGGCGTGGTAGCTTATGCCGCTTATATTTTTGGCCGAAAGTTTTTAAAATCAGAACTCAGTTTTTTGCTGGGGTTATCTGCCATGGCCGTTACACTTATTTTGCGCAGTGCCTATGCTTTTCCGATTTTAATTATGATGGGCGGCATCATTTCTTCAGCTTTTGAAGCCAAAGCGGATGAAGACGCGTTGCGGGTAAAATTGTTTGCCAATATCAACCAGCGGAAAGTGATTTATTTTATCGGAATCCTGTTGTTTTTTGCCGCATTGGGTGCGCTCATCAATCAAACTTCGCCCTTTAGTTTGCCGGTACGTTTGTTTGAAAACTTTTACCGCAACGGTATTTTGATTTTTGGCGGAGGGCAGGTTTTGGTCCCGCTGCTTTTTACAGAGTTTGTGGAGATGAAGCATTACCTCAGCAATTCCGAATTTTTATCGGGCTACGCTTTGCAGCAGGTTTTGCCCGGGCCAACATTCGCTTTTACTTCTTTTATCGGCGGATTAACGTTGGGAAACCGCGGTTATGGCATCAGCGGACAAATTTGGGGAAGTTTTATTTCAATTTTGGGCATCAACTTGCCGGGCTTGATTTTAATACTGTTCATCGTTCCGTTTTGGGACGATCTGAAAAAGATAAGCCGTATCCGTAATTCTTTAAGCGGAATAAATGCCGTTGCCGTTGGGTTTATGGTAGCGGCTTTTTTGTTTTTGGCCGAACCTTTTTTAACCGATTACAAAGCACTTGGATTGATGTTCGGTACTTTTTTACTGCTTAATTTTACCCCTATAAAAACACCGTTCGTTATTTTGCTTGGCGTTTTACTGAGTGTTTTTTTCTGATTGATTTAGGGCCTGTTTAAATTTCTGTCGAATGGTTGATGTGCTTCTTTTATGCCCGTAAATTTTGCTTTTGTAATTGTTGCCAGTAGAAAAAACCCATTGAAACCGCAAGATTTTAGGTGATAAAAGAAGCATGATACCGCTGCACATAAAAATCTAAACAGCTTCTTAAAAGGGCGGATCTTCCAAATCATCCATCCGGGATGGGCGAATGATGAAGTTATTCGGTTTTTCAAATTCTTTGGAAGGCGTTAAACCGGCAGAAGCACTTGGCGCAAAATCGCTTGAATTATCATCCAAATCGGTAAACTTTACATATTTGCCGACAAATTTTAAACGCACACGTCCGGTTTCGCCATTACGGTGTTTGGCAATAATTATCTCGCCAACACCAGCTGTAGGGTTATTGTCTTCATCAAACTCCAATCCATAATATTCCGGCCGGTACAAAAACAGCACCATATCCGCATCCTGCTCAATCGAACCTGATTCCCGCAAATCCGAAAGCATTGGCCGTTTTGAGCCGCCCGGACGATTTTCTACCGCGCGGCTTAACTGCGAAAGTGCAATCACGGGCACGTTCAGTTCTTTGGCAACCGATTTTAATGCCCTGGAAATACTGCCGATTTCCTGTTCTCGGTTTCCGCCGCCTTTGCCTTCGCCTTTTCCCTGCATCAATTGCAAATAATCGATGATGATCATTTGGATATCGTGCTGCGATTTCAGCCTTCTACATTTCGCCCTGAACTCAAAAATATTCAAAGCCGGCGTATCATCAATAATCAACGGAGCTTGTTCTAAACGCCCGATTTTTGAGTGGATTTGCTGCCATTCCCATTCTTCCAGCGTGCCTTTTCGTATTTTTTCCTGTTCGATATGTGTCTCTCCGGAAACCAAACGGTTAACTAATTGGATTGATGACATTTCCAGCGAAAACACCACAACCGGTTTGTTAAAATCAACGGCGGCATTGCGCGCGCAGCTCAACACAAAAGCTGTTTTTCCCATTGCCGGGCGGGCGGCAATAATCACCAGGTCGGATTTTTGCCAGCCGGAAGTCATGCGGTCCAGATCGGTAAAACCGGAAGCTACGCCTGTCAGGCCGTCTTTTTTGTTCTTCAACGCCTCCATTTCCTTTAGCGTTTCGTGCATCAGGTCGTCCATTTTGCGCGAATCCCTGCGGAGGTTGTTTTGGGCAATATCGAACAGGTTTTTCTCGGCCTTGTCCAAAAGGTCTAAAACATCGGTCGTGTCTTCATAAGCCTGACTGATCACTTCCGTAGAAATCCGGATCAGTTCGCGTTGGAGAAATTTCTGGATAATGATGCGCGAATGAAACTCGATATTGGCCGCCGAAGCCACACGATTGGTCAGCTCAGTAATATAATACGCGCCGCCAATCATCTCTAAATCACCTTGTTGTCGCAATTGTGCCGTAACGGTTAAAATATCTACCGGCGAAGTTTTTTCAAATAGTGTTTTTATCGCCAAAAATATTTTCTGATGACTGTCGCGATAGAAAACTTCCGGTTTCAACACATCAATTACAGAGGAAAGCGCATCTTTTTCCAGCATCAGCGCGCCCAAAACCGCTTCCTCCAAATCCGTGGCCTGTGGCTGCAATTTTCCTAAATTGCCACCAGATTGCGGTGTGGAAAAACGTGAACGTTTGTCGGGGTTAAAAGTACCTGAACGGCCTGAAAAATTTTCGCTTTCTGAACTCATGAATTCAAAATTAAACAAAATTGAGCGGTTTGCATTTTCCGTTCATCAACAATGTGTTGGCAAAAATCCTCCAATCCTGATATTGAGCGGATTATAATTTCAGCATTAGCTTTTTTCATCCACTTGTCCACAATAAATGTTGATAACCCGTTTGTAGATTTTATTATGAATTGTAAATCAATGTTTTATGCCGATGTTGATAACCTTTTTTGTGGTGTAAAATTTAGGTTGATAAAAGAAGCATCCGGGCATAATTCTGCTTAACGATAGATTTATAATTACTTTCGCAGCCAAAATAACAGAAAATGATGCAGCACCGCCCGCAGTTTAAAAAGGAAAGCAACCAAATGGTTTTTGGCATTCGTGCTGTGATGGAAGCTATCCGTTCGGGCAAAGAAATTGAGGCTTTGTATGTGCAGCGCGGCTTGGGCGGAGAATTATTTCAGGAGCTAAAAACAGTATTGGCCGAATACCAGGTTATGGCACAGCAGGTTCCGGTGGAAAAACTGAACCGCATCACCCCAAAAAACCACCAGGGGATTATTGCGGTGATCTCCGAAATTACTTACCAAAAAATTGAAGACCTGATCCCGCAGATTTATGAAAGGGGCGAAGTGCCGCTGGTTTTAGTTTTGGACAGCATTACCGATGTGCGCAACATGGGAGCCATTGCCCGGACGGCAGAATGTGCTGGTGTTCAGGCAATTATAATTCCGGCAAAAGGTTCGGCACAAATTAATGCAGATGCGATCAAAACTTCCGCGGGCGCATTGTACCAGGTTCCGGTTTGCCGACATCAAAATTTGCTGCAAACGGTGCAGTTTTTACAAGCTTCAGGTTTGCAGCTGGTTTGCTGTACCGAGAAAACTTCCGAAGATATTTACAAGCCGGATTATTCTGTGCCAACGGCCATTATTATGGGTTCTGAAGAAGACGGAATTGGGAATGAACTGATCCGGATTGCCGATCATCTGGCCAAAATCCCGATGTTTGGAAAGATTGAATCTTTGAACGTTTCGGTATCTACGGGTGTAATTTTGTATGAAGCGGTGAGGCAGCGGACAGCGAAAAGCTGATAACTGTCAGCAATCAGCTTTCAGCCTGAAAAATAGGTGGTAAAAACAGTATTATTGTTTTAAGTGATCAGCAAAAAAAGGTCTATAAAAGAAGTAAAGCCTCACCCCAGCCCTCTCCAAAGGAGAGGGAGTAAAAGCAATGCTTCTTTTATCAACCTAAATATTGAATGTGTTTTTGGCTGAATGCTTACAGCTGAAAGTTTTCCTAAATATAAACCGTCCCGAATTTCTGCTTCACATCGGCCACTACTTTTTTAACATTTTGCTCCTGGCTGCGCGGGCAAATCAGCAGCGTATTGTTGGCTTCCACCACAATATAATCATTCAATCCCTGGATAATCACGAGTTTTTCGTCAGGCACATTTACCATACAATTATTTGATTCATAAAGGATTACTTTATCTGAAGGAATGGCTGCATTGCCTTCGCCGTCTTTTTCGGCCAGTTGATAAATAGAAGCCCAGGTGCCCAGATCAGACCAGCCAAATTCGGAAGGCAACACATACACATTTTCGGCTTTCTCCATGATGCCGTAATCAATCGAAATATTGATGCACTGTTGATAAACCCGCGAAACATAAGCTTTTTCATCGCTGGTGTTGTAAACGGAATTGGCTTCATCAAAAATTTCGTGCATATCGGGCAGATACTTTTTAAAAGCTTCGGTAATGGCTTTGGCCGTCCACACAAAAATCCCCGCATTCCACAAAAAATCACCGCTTTGGATAAAAGTGGTCGCAATTTCCAGCGTCGGTTTTTCGGTAAAAGTTTTTACTTTATGGAAAGCGTTGTCCAGCACATCTTCCATGTATTGGATGTAGCCGTAACCGGTGTCCGGGCGGGACGGCATAATCCCCAGCGTAATCAAACACTGGTTTTTTTGAGCCGTTTCTAAAGATTGGTTGATGGTGCTCACAAAACCGGCCTCGTCCAAAATCAAATGATCGGAAGGGGCCACGGTAATTACGGCATCCGGGTTACTGCTCAAGATTTTGAAACAGCCGTAAGCCACACACGGGGCCGTGTTGCGCATCACGGGTTCGCCCAAAATCTGGCTGTATTCCATGTCCGGCAGTTGGGTTTTTACCAGTTCAATATAACTATCGTTGGTTACTACATAGATGTTTTCTTTTGGGCAGATTTTTAAAAACCTGTTGTAAGTGCTCTGTATCAGCGTTTTACCAGTTCCTAAAATATCAATAAATTGTTTGGGATAAGAAGTCCTGCTGATGGGCCAGAAGCGGCTGCCGATGCCACCTGCCATAATAATGGCATAATAATTTTGATTCATATGAGTTTAGTTACGATCAATATTGTGATGTGAAGATGTGAAAAATATATCAATTACAAGTGATTTGTGCAAAAGCCTTTTGTACGCAGCAATCAAAATTATTCCTGCTTTTTTAAGAGGAAGTTTATGCAGCGTGCTGTTTTTATCAGGCAAAAAGTTAAATTCGCATACGATTTTTCTTTCAATTAAAAGGTTTTAAATTGAAAGTTAATAATTAAATAATATTTAAGGAGATAATGACAGAGACAAAACAATCGCTGTTTGATAATTTACAGAACTTTTTCGGTTTTAACAATTTCAAAGGTGATCAGGAAATAATCATAGAAAACATACTGGCAGATAAAGATACTTTTGTGATCATGCCAACCGGCGGCGGCAAATCCATGTGCTACCAGCTGCCCGCGCTGATGAGTGAAGGCACTGCAATCGTTATTTCCCCGCTCATCGCACTGATGAAAAACCAGGTAGATCAGCTTCGATCCTTCGGCGGTTCCGATAGCATTGCACACTTCCTCAATTCTTCCCTCAACAAAACAGAAATTGCCAGGGTTAAAGAAGATGTGATTTCAGGCAAAACCAAACTGCTTTACGTGGCCCCGGAATCGCTTACGAAACAGGAAAATATAGAATTTTTACAGCTAATAAAAATATCTTTTGTATCAGTTGACGAAGCGCACTGCATCTCGGAATGGGGACATGATTTCCGTCCGGAATACCGCAAAATCCGTCAGGTCATCAGCAACATCGGCGAGAATATCCCGATTATCGCTTTAACCGCAACCGCAACGCCAAAAGTGCAGCAGGACATCCAGAAAAACCTGCAGATGAACAATGCTTTGCTGTATAAATCATCTTTCAACCGCACCAATTTATACTATGAAGTTCGTGCAAAGCGGAACGTTTTGAAAGAAATCGTCCGTTTTGTAAAGCAGCATCAGGGCAAATCAGGCATTATCTATTGCCTCAGCCGCAAAAAAGTAGAAGAAGTGGCCGAAGCCTTAAACCTGAACGGCATCAAAGCTTTGCCTTATCACGCCGGTTTGGACCCAAAAGTTCGGGCTGATACGCAGGACAAGTTTTTGATGGAAGATGTGGACGTGATTGTGGCCACGATTGCCTTCGGGATGGGCATTGATAAGCCCGATGTGCGCTACGTAATTCATCATGATGTGCCAAAAAGCATGGAAGGTTATTATCAGGAAACCGGCCGGGCAGGCCGGGATGGCGGCGAAGGGATTTGTTTGTCTTTTTATTCTGAAAAAGACATTGATAAACTGCAAAAGTTTATGAAAGACAAGCCCGTTGCCGAGCGCGAAATCGGTACGCAGATTTTAAAAGAAGTGATTGATTATGCAGAATCTGCCGTTTGCCGCCGCAAGCAAATCCTGCATTATTTTGGAGAAAACTTTGACGCCAAAGATTGCCACAACATGTGCGACAACTGCCGCGCACAAAAAGAGTTTTTCAGCGTAGAAGCACCATTGCAAAAAGCGTTGAACCTGGTGGTAAAGCTGGGCGAAAAGTTTGATGATTTTCACATCATCAGCGTGCTGATGGGCGTTGATAATCCGCAGATACATAATTACGAACATCATTTACTGCCCGAATTTGGCTCCGGGATTGAAGAAGGCGAAAACCTGTGGAAATCTTTGATGCGCCAGGCTTTGCTCAACAATTTCCTGGTAAAAGATATTGATTACTATGGTTTGCTAAAACTGACAGATGCCGGAAATGCTTATCTTACAGATCCTTATGAACTTAAATGGGTTTTAAACCGGCCAATGGGCACCACTGACGATGATGGAGAAGATGATACACCGCAAGGTTCTGCAGTACTGGACACACAGCTTTTGCAAATGCTGAAAGATCTGTGCAAAAAAGTGGCCAGGCAAAAAAACGTACCGCCGTTTGTGGTTTTCCAAGAGCCGTCCCTTGAAGAAATGTGTTTGCATTATCCGATCAGTATGGATGAACTGAAACAAATTTCGGGCGTTGGCTCTGGCAAAGCATTGAAATTTGGCGCGCCGTTTATCGAAATGATCAAAAAATATGTAACAGAAAACGACATCGATCGTCCGGTTGATTTTGTGATCAAATCTGCCGCCAACAAATCTGCCATCAAAGTTTCCATTATTCAAAATATCGACCGGCATATTGCGCTGGAAGACATTGCTTCCTCCAAAGGTTTATCTTACGAAGATATTTTGCGGGAAATTGAATCCATTGTCAACTCGGGCACCAAACTCAATTTAAGTTATTATATTGATGATGTGATTGACGAAGACCGGCAGGAAGAAGTGTTTGATTATTTCCGTTCTGCCGAAGCCGATTCTCTGGAAGATGCATTAAAAGAGTTGGGCCCGGATGATTATACGCATGAAGAACTACAGTTGATGCGGATTAAATTTATGTCGGAATTAGGAAATTAAGCCGATAAAAGAAGCATTTGTTTCAGTTATTAATTCTGTAAATGCTTCTTTTATCACCTAAAATCTGGTGGTTTTTTTACGAGGTTTTTTATCGATAATAATTACAAAAACAAAATTTACAGGCATAAAAGAAGTATCATAAATTGCTCAACAGGAATTTTTAACAGTTGATAACAATTTAAAAAAATCCGTGGCGATTTGCAGAAGTTCTGTGGATATGCAGCAATATTTGTGATGTTTGACCTCACTCCGAACCACATTAAAGAAAAGAGAAATTTATCCCAAAATTTACCCGGTAAAAGAAGCATTCGTTTATTTTGAATTATGGAATTTGGAAAACTTGAGTTGCACCAAGCCGCTGCAACAGATTTTAGTTTGCCTGCCGAACCGGTTTTTAACACAACTACTTTGCAGCAAAACCTGCATCCGCAGCCATTAAAAGTACATGTTGGCTGTGTAGGCTGGGGCACAAAAGATTGGGTGGGCGAGGTTTATCCCGAAGGGACCAAAGAAAGCAAGTTTTGGGAAGCGTATGCACGGCAGTTTAATTTGATGGAACTGAACGCTACCTTTTATCAGATTTACCCGGCAGAAACACTGACCAAATGGAAGGAAAGAGCAGCCGCAAACCCTGATTTCTTATTTTGTCCGAAGTTTCCGAAACAGATCAGCCATGCGCAAACCTTGTATGGCACACAAGATTTAACGAAGGTTTTTTACGAAAACATCCGGGCTTTTGGTGAAAAATCAGGTCCGCTTTTTCTGCAGTTAAGCGATTATTTCGGGCCGGAACGTTTTGCAGAACTGGAAAAATATCTGCAACAATTACCTAAAGACATGCCGGTTTTTGTAGAGTTGCGGCACGAACGCTGGTTTTCAGATCAGCAGGCGAAGGAAAAAGTTTTTGCCCTGTTCCGCAGCTTAAACATCGGTGCCGTGATTACGGACGTTGCCGGCAGGCGCGATGTGGCGCACATGCATTTAACGGTCCCATCGGCTTTTATCCGTTTTGTAGGAAGCCACGAATTGCCGGAACTGACTTATAAACGCGCTGACGTTTGGATAGAACGCATCAAAAACTGGCAACAGCAAGGTTTACAATCCGTGTATTTATTTGTGCATTTGCAGCAAAATCTGCTTGAACCTAAAATGGTAGATTACTTTATTGAGCGGTTGAATCAAGAACTGGGTTTGAAGGTGAGGAGACCAAAGTTTATTGCGAAGCCATTGGAGTTGTTTTGAGTGAAAAAGGCTTTTTAACAATAAGGGTTATAATTTAATTGCTGCAAAGTTTATAGCTTGTTTAAACTTTTGTCGAAAAAAAACATCGTGCTTCTTTTATGCCTATAAATCTTGCTTTTTAATTTTAGGCCGATAAAATAATCATGGATATTTCGGTTTTTTATAGGATAAAAGAAGCATATAAAATAAACGGAATAAAATTTAAACAAACTTTTAAAACATAAATATTATATAAAAACTTATGCATTATTGTATTTATACTTCTGATATATCTAAACGGACCCTTACTGATGAAAGTTACAATTTGCCTGCAGCTTGAGATAAAGTTTGAATAAATCAGCAGGTAATATTCCTGTAAAAGGGTTTTGGGTTAAAGTATAGGAATGTGTAATCACAAATAAGTAAAATCATGCACGATAATCAATTAATCCGTCAACAATTGGCCCAACTTCTCCAAAAAAGCAATGCCCACGCAGATCTGGAAACAGCTTTAAAAGGATTAGATATTAAAAGCACAAGCATCAAGCTGCCGCATTTACCTTACACCATCTGGCAATTGGTAGAACATTTGCGGATTACACAGCAAGATATTCTGGATTTTTCGGAGCATAAAAATTATAAACCACTGGATTGGCCGAAAGAATACTGGCCGGAAGAAACCACACCTGCAAACGAACAGGAATGGGAATATTCGCTGGCAGAAATCAATAAAAGCCTTAACGCATTTACAAACTTAATTAATGATGAAAACAATGATCTTTTAAAACCTTTTGCACATGGTGAAGGGCAAAATTTATTGCGCGAAGCAATCTTGATTATTGATCATTTGAGTTACCATACCGGTCAGATTGTACTGATCAGGAGGTTGCTGGACAAATGGGAGGAGTAAGTTGCATTTTGCTTTGAAACCAAAAAAGCAATGCTATTTTTAGCACTGCTTTTTTGGTGGATATGTACAAAGACAAATCTAATCGTAGGTTTTTTTACGGTCCGGATGTTCGCCGCCTTGTTCTATTTCCGGCGGGTTAGAAATTTCTTCGCTTGGCTGGTTCAAAGCCGAACTTCCTAAACCTAAACTATGATGCTCATGACTGCTGGCGTCGCGATTGTTTTTTTGCTCCAGTTCTGAAGTGCCGAAATTCTGGCCGCCCATCGGTTCGCCTTCCAAACTTTTTGCTTCTACATCATGTACCGATTTTTCGTTGCCCATCCAGGTTTTGGTCAGTTCACGTTCGGTTGGGTCATCACTGTTAGCATTAAAACCATCTTCATTGTTTAAGTTGTCTTCGCCAACGGTATCATCAAAATCCTCATCGTCATCACGATCAAAACTGCTGTTTTCACCCGAACTGTTTTCAGGGTTTTTAGTTGGTGTCATTGATCGGTTGCCGGCACTGGCATTGGCCGAATTATCGTTATGCGCTACGTCGCGCTCCGTGGTTTGCTCATTGCTATAGGTTCCGCCTTCCCAAACTACTTTATTTTGATCTGGTGTTTTATTTAAACCGTCCGTTTGATGATTTAAAGTATCGTTTTCGTGCTGATTCATAAAATTACGTTTTTAAATTATGTTTCAGAAGGAACGCATCAACCCAAAACTTGTTTCCCGAAAAAAGTATGATAAAAGAAGCATGGCGAATATCAGGAAGTAGTAAAAGTCTGGAAGTCCGAAAAATATTATCAATCAAATGGAAATTGAAAAAGGAGTTGATAATCGAAAATCCACAACCGAAAAGCTAAACCTGATTACTGATAAATTTTCATGGCCGTACGTTCTATAAAACCCTTTGGCAGCAGCCAGGCCGCAAAAACACTAAGTTTGTTAACGGCACCGGCAATCACTTCTGCTTTGCCCCGGAACATGGCTTTTACGGCAATCTTGGCAACGGCTTCCGGCGTCATGTTTACCTGACTGGCGGCTTTTAAGCCTTTCGGGCCAAGTTGCGCCCGCACTACAAAATCAGTATCAGTTGCACCGGGCGAAAGGCAGGTAACAGAAACGTTTGTTTTTTTTAACTCCTGATGCAAACCGCGGCTAAAGCTCAACAAAAACGATTTGGATGCCGCATACAAAGCCAAACCCGGAACCGATTGGTAGGCTGCGGAACTTGCCGTGTTTAAAATATAAGCCTTAGGCTGGGTTTTTAATTGCGCTAAAAACAGCTGTGTCAACGCCACCGGAACCAGCATGTTCAACTGCAGCATGTTTAGGTTTTCTTCCAGCTTATACTTGTCAAAATTTCCGCTTAAACCATAACCGGCATTGTTTACCAAAATATTTATGCTGAAGTTTTCCTTCAAACACCAGTCAAAAACCTGTTGTGCGGCGTTTTCTGCGGATAAATCAATCGGCAGAAATGCTGTTTTTATGCCATGTTTTTTGCCCAGTTCATCTGCCAAAACCTTTAAATCTTCGGCAGATCGCGCCACCAGCAACAAATCAATTTTGCGCAAAGCCAGTTCTGTTGCAATTGCTTTGCCTATGCCTTTGCTGGCACCGGTGATTAATGCGTAAGCCATTTCTGAGGATTAAATGGCCGGTTTTAAGCCAGCCATCAGTAGGTTAAAACTTTACCCTGGAGATAAAATGATGATAAAAAGGTGTTTTGCTGTTTTCGTTTTTTAGGATAGATTTTCCGGTGATGATCGGGATATACATTACGCGCCGCCTGCTTTTTAAACCAGTATAAGGGGATTGCTGTACGCGGTGCCAAAGCCGCCCGTCGTGGATGGTTAAATCCCCGGCCTGAATATCCAGTCCGGTTTCCTGCGGGTCAGGATTATTGTCCACAAAATATTTTTTGGCAAAAAGCAATTTTAAAATCCCCTGTTTGTGCGTGCCGGTCAGGAAACGCAGACCGCCGTTTTCGGCCGGGCAATCATCCAAATGGATACCTACGTTCAGCATCGGCATGATTTTCTGACCTAAAAAAATATCCCGTGGCGCATCTGTATGCCAGCCCATTTGCGAAAAACTGCTGTCGGGCGTTTTGATGTATTGATTGATCACCAGGCCGTCTTTTTCATTTTCGCCGATCCGGCCTTCGTAGGGTACAACCAGTTCCGGCAATGCTTGAAAACGCGGGTCTTGCAAAAACTCATGCAAAACCTGGTTATACATAGATGAAAAACAAAACCGCTGGATAATTTTATTGCCGTTTTCATCTTTGCCAAACTTTAACGGCGTACCGTTCACTTTCTCGCGGCCTTCTGCAATCCAGGTTTTTTGTAAATAATTAATCTCTTTTAAAAGATCTTCAACTGTATTTTTGGTGATGAAATTTCGGAAAACGATAACACCATTCTTGTCAAAAAAACTCAATTGCTCCGGTGTTAGTTTTTCTCCGAGCCTGAAATCCGGACATTCAAGTTTAACCATTTTGTTTGTGTTAGAAATAAGCTGAAAAAAGCAGGAGCAGTTTAGACGAAAATTATGACAACCGTTTAAATCAATCTGCTTAATTAAGGGTTCAAATCTAATCAAAATTGATATATTGTATCAACTCTGTGTTTCTATCGTGTTATTTTTACATTCATCTTTGAAAAGATACCGGTAAAAACAGCATCAATAGGCCGTGATTTTTTTAGAAAGCACGTACAGCAGATAGGTAAAAAACGGGGCCGCAACCACATCTATTGTATAGTGCGCGTGTTGTACCAGCAGTAAAATGGCAATGGCTACGGTGGCAAATAGCGCAAAGGCTTTATCGTATTTGTTTTTAAGGCATAAAAATACCAGAAACATGGTTGCCGTATGGCCGGAATAAAACAAATCTTTAGTAATCAGATGGTTGCCATAAAAAATATTAATGATGGGATCGTGCAGATTGATCAATCCTTTTGGCAAATTTAACGGTACCAGGCTAATGCTGATGATGCGTGAAACGGCCAGCAGCAGATAAGTCCAGCCGAAAATAATCAGAAACCGCGGCTCCTGCACAGCCCGCCACAAAGCCAGGATTACCACACTCCATAAAATGCAGAAAACCGGCACAGAAACATCATACTCCGGGATAAAATTGAGCAGCCAGTCGTTTAATTCAATCCCATTTCTTTGCTGGATATGGGCGAAAAAAAACGGATTGATCAACACCACCAAAAGCAGTGTAAAAAGCGCGGTAAACAGGCGTTTCCTAAAAGCCGAGAGCTTTAGTTCTTCCGTCCACTTTTGTTTGTATGAGTTTGTTGATAAATTGTAATGCTCAATTTCCATTCAGGCTGTAAACTTACCTAGTTTTTCTTTAGCGTTGCAAGTTTTATGTTGATAAACGTTTACGGCGATCATCTGAAACAAGTTATATAAAGAGAAACAGGAAGGATTGATACTGTTTTTATCGGGTAAAATTTGGCTTTCAAACGCCTCACCCCAACCCTCTCCAAAGGAGAGGGAGTTTAGCTGCACTGTGTTTCAAGTCCCTCTCTTTTGGAGAGGGATTTAGGGTGAGGCCTTTATTATCGCTCCGAAGAAACATTTGGCATATTTGTCAGTTCAAACCGGTCCGCATCCTGCAAAAACGGAAAATACCTTCTGTTTTTAACTAATTCATCCGCAGAAACCGAAAACGTGTAAACATCTTCCTCATCTCGTTTATAATAAATCACTTTGCCGTTTGGGTCGATGCAGGAAGAATCACCGGAATGATAAACCTCGTTCCCGTCATAACCCACGCGGTTTACGGCAATTACATACGCCTGGTTTTCTACCGCCCGCGCCGGGATAAGCGTACGCCAGTGCAAAGCGCGTTTTTCGGGCCAGTTGGCCACTACAATCAGCAGATCGTAAGCCGCGTCCAGGTTGCGCATCCATACCGGGAAACGCAGGTCATAACAAATCATCGGACAAATTTTCCAGCCTTTCAACTCTACAATCAGCTTTTCGGTTCCGGCTGTAAATGTTTCATGCTCATTGCCCATCGCAAATAAATGGCGCTTATCGTACTGCGAAAAATTACCGTCGGGCAGCATCCAGATCAGTCGGTTATAAAAGTTGCCCTGTTCTTTTATCATCAAACTGCCCGTAACCGCACATTTATATTTTTGGGCAATTTCCTTCATCCAAACCATCGTTTTGCCCTGCATTTCTTCGGCCAGCAACGTGTTCATGGTAAACCCTGTGTTGAACATTTCCGGCAAAATAATCAGTTCCGTGCTTTCCCGGATGCCTGATGTCAAGCGCAACGCAATGTTTTTGAGGTTCTGGTTAATGTTCTCCCAAAATAAATAACCCTGGAAGGTGGTTACTTTTAGATTTTCCATAACGTTTCATAACTTTAGATGGGCTGATAAATCACAAGGATCAAACTTTTAACAATTGTTCAACGGCTTTTTCCAGCGTTTCTTGCTTTTTGGCAAAACAGAAACGCAGGATGCCAAAATCGGTTTTTTTAGAATAGAAGGCAGAATTAGGCACGGCCGCCACGCCAACTTCGGTAATCAGGCGTTTGGCAAAAAACAAGTCATTATCTTCCGAAAGATGGCTGTAATTTACGGATTGGAAATAAGAACCCGCACATGGCAGCATTTTAAAACGGGAATTTGCTAATCCGTCACGAAAAAAATCCCTTTTCTGCTGATAAAAACCGGCCAGGCCGAGGTATGCTTCTTTTACCTGCATAAATTGGGCAAGTGCCACCTGCACCGGCGTGTTTACCGAAAAAACATTAAACTGATGGACTTTCCTGAACTCCGTCATCAGCCACGAAGGTGCCATGCAATAGCCTATCTTCCAGCCGGTTACATGAAAAAGCTTGCCAAAAGAAGCACAAATCAAACTGCGTTCGGCCAGCTCCGGGTAGCGCGCCATGCTGCGGTGCTGCTGCCCGTCAAAAATAATATGTTCGTACACTTCATCGCTCAAGATCAAAATATCGGTGTTACGGGTCAGCGTGATCAGTTCTTTGATATCTTCCTCCTGCAAAACCGTGCCCGTTGGGTTGTGGGGCGAATTGAGGATGATCATTTTAGTGCGCGACGAGATCAGCCGGCGCACCATATTCCAGTTGATGCGGTAATCCGGCGGCTCCAGTTCCATGCGTTTTACCACACCGCCCATCAGCTGTATGGCCGGGGCATAGCAATCGTAGGCCGGTTCAAAAATAATCACTTCATCATTTGGGTTGATGGTGGCGCAAATTGAGGTAAAAATCGCCTGTGTGCCGCCAGCCGTAACCGTGATTTCGTTTTCAGGATGATAAATCTGTCCGTGTAAAGATTCTGTTTTGGCGCAAATCGCTTCCCGTAAAGCCAAAACACCCGGCATGGGCGCGTACTGGTTTTGGCCGCTTTGCATGGCCTGGTCAACTAATTTTACCAGTTCGGGCGGGCAGTCAAAATCCGGGAAACCTTGGGATAAATTGATGGCACCGGCTTGCTGTGCCAGTGAAGACATTACAGAGAAAATAGTTGTTCCGGTTTGCGGAAGTTTAGATTGAAAAGAAATCATCGATGCTAAAATAATTATTATTTCAAATTAAGGACAAGGTTTTTTAAGCTGAGGTTTAGTATCAATAAGTTTTAAGCTGAAGGATTTTGTGCAAAAAATTGGTAATCAGCGATTAAACATTTTCATCGTTATAAAGCGAAAAAATGATAAATCTCTTTAAATATCGGGATGCTTCTTTTACCAGGTAAAATTTGGCGGGTATTGTTTCCTTCAACCCAAACTCTCCGCAGAAATAAAAAATTGTAAATTCGAGACATGGAAACACTGATTTTACGCCCGAAAACCAAAGAGCAGGCTAAAGCCATTAAAGCTGTAGCCAAAGTTTTAAAAGTTGAGGTTAAAACCGAAGAAAGCCCGTATGACCCGGCATTTGTGAAAAAGATTTTACAAGGCCGGGAAGAACATAAAAACGGAAAAACTATAAAAATTGAGCTTGAAGATCTATGGAAGTAAGATTTTCTTCTAAAGCTTTAATCCATTTAAGTTACTGGAAGAAAACCGGCAGCACGGCTATTCAAAAAAAGATTTCTCAGCTTATTTAAGCTATTAAAAATATCCGCATGAAGGAATCGGAAAACCGGAACCTTTAAAATATGAATTGTCCGGTTCCTGGTCGCTCAGGATCAACAGCGAACATCGTTTGGTTTATCAGATTTTTGAGGATAATATAATTGTAATCCTCGAAATCCAATCTTTGAAAGGCCATTATTAACCTGATAAAAACAGTATCCGGAATTTCATCTAAAAACTTATTCAGCTGATTGCAGTTATCCTCCAAATTAAAAATACAATCAGATGAACCCCAACCCGAAATTAACAGGACAAACTGCTTTGGTAACCGGTGCCAACAGCGGAATAGGCAAAGCCGTAGCCATAGCACTGGGCAATGAAGGCGCAAATGTTGCCGTAAACTACGTGACACACCCCGAAACGGCCAATGAAGTAGTTGATATAATCAAAAACAATGGCGGAAACGCTATTGCGCTGCAAGCCGATGTGAGCAACGAAGCTCAGGTTTTAACCATGTATCAGGATTTGTACAAAGCTTTTGGTACGATTGATATTTTGGTGAACAATGCCGGTTTGCAAAAAGATTCCCCATTAACAGAAATGAGTTTGGCCGATTGGCAACTGGTGATCAGCGTAAACCTTACCGGCCAGTTTTTGTGTGCCCGTGAGGCTGCAAAAGAGTTTATTAAACGTGGCGTTGTGGCCGAAAGGAGCAAGGCTGCCGGAAAAATTATTTGTATGAGCAGTGTGCACCAGGTAATCCCGTGGGCAGGCCATGTAAATTATGCCAGCAGTAAGGGCGGCATTAATATGCTGATGCAAAGTATGGCGCAGGAACTTGCCCCGCACAAAATCCGGGTGAACAGCATCGGGCCGGGAGCTATCCAAACGCCAATCAACAAACAAGCTTGGGAAACGCCGCAAGCTTTGGAAAGTTTATTAACATTGATTCCGTACGGCAGGATCGGGCAACCGGAAGATATCGGTTTGCTGGCCGCCTGGTTGGCCTGCGATGAATCTGACTATATCACCGGTACAACTATTTTTATGGATGGCGGCATGACGCTTTATCCGGGATTCTCTACCAACGGATAACTGATTTTTGTTTTACACAACTTGTTTCGGCACCCAAAAAGCAGATTCATAACTCGTTGAGAGGGTTATCGAAACAAGTTTAAATGTTGCATGTATAAAATCTAATTTTCTGATTTTGACCTTTTTAATCAGGCAAAAAATGATCTGATAAAAAAAATTTTTTATGGTATGGCCAGGAAAAGCTATACTGTTTTTACTGCCTAAAATTCCGGCATTATAGCTTTAACAAACCGGCCATTTTTTTTGCCGTTAAATCCACTCCATCAATAATTAAAGTGGCCTGCCGGTAAAAAGGTTCCCGTTCATCCAGTTTCTGGGTGATGAACTGCAGCAGTTCTTCGCCGGTTTTATACTGAAGTAAAGGCCGTTTGGTTTTGGCAGTTTCCATCCTTGCGGCAATAACCTTTGGCGGAACTTCTAAATAAACAACCCTGCCGTGCTGCTTCATCCAATCCATGTTATCAAAAAAAACAGGCAAACCGCCACCGGTAGAAATGATGGCGTTTTCCGGATAAGCCGTTTGCTTTAATAATTCTGATTCTTTTTGCCGAAAATCAACTTCCCCAAAAGCGTTAAAATAAGCACTGATCGGGCCATTTTCCCGTTCAAAAACCTCATCCAAATCCACAAAACCTACCTTTAAATGTTTTGCCAGTTTGCGGCCATGCGTGGTTTTGCCACATCCCATAAAACCAATTAAAAAAACCAGGCTCATGTATTTTTTTGTTTTTTAAAGATGAAAATAGTAGCGGTCAGAATAAGGGTTTCTGCCACAACTGCCGGCAAGAAAAAAATGCCCCGCATCGGTTGTTTCAAATCAGGCCAGCAAAACCAGGCCAGCAAAGCAAGCAGGTAGGAAAGCCCTAAAGAAATGATCAGTACCTTCCACATTTTTTGTCGCGGTAGTTTCTTCCGAAGTAAAAACCATTGCAACATCCGGCCAAGCCAAACGGTACAAACTCCCATCAGCAGTAAAAGCAGCAGCATTTGGAAGTAATACATTTGGCCGGGTGCATCCATAAACTGACTGGGTTTTTGCAAAAGTGTTCAATTTTTACGGATAAACTGAACCGGTGTTTTTCAAATCAAAATAAAACCACCGTTTGTAATTGTAATTTCTTTAATAGGAAACGCAGTTTGTAAACTCAAGTTAAAATAGATTTAGTAATTTGTCCGCGTTTTAAAAATAAAAACAAAAGCTTAATGCTTCTTTTATAAGGTAAAATTTACATTTTATTTTTACATCATCAGAAAAAGTTGTTTTTTTATGACGTAAAAGAAGCATCGGTAACCACCGTTAAATCTTAAACAAACCAATTATATGAAACCGTTTTTTTTGAATCTATCTTTGCTGTTGGCTTTGACCAATTTAGCTTCGGCCCAAAACAAACTGACCAAAGCGGAGAAAAAACAAGGCTATACCTTGCTTTTTAACGGCAAAAACACCGATGGCTGGCACTCTTACCTCAAGCAAAAACCCGAGGCCGCCTGGACGGTAAAAGACGGCGCGTTAACGCTGGACCCGAAAGCGGAAGGCCAGGCCGATTTGTTGACCAATAATGAATATGAAAATTACGAGCTGGCTTTAGAGTGGAAAATTTCTGAGAAGGGAAACAGCGGTGTGATTTTTGGCGTGCACGAAGACCCGGCTTTCGGTGCAACGTATCTTACCGGTATCGAAATGCAGGTTTTGGACAATGTAGGCGCAGATGATAATAAAAAAGCCACGCATTTGGCAGGTTCTTTATATGATTTAAAAGCACCGTCTGAAGCTGTGGCCAAACCGGTCGGCGAGTGGAACATGGCCCGGATCCGTAAAGATAATGGCCACTTAACGTTTTGGCTGAACGGCACCAAAATTATAGAAACGCAAATAGGCAGCCCAGAGTGGGAAACGCTGCTGAGCAATAGCAAGTTTAGAAACTGGAAAAACTTTGCCAAATATCCGAAAGGTCATATTGCATTGCAGGATCATGGGCACGAGGTTGCTTATCGGGACATTATGATTAAGGAACTTTAACCCGATACTTCTTTTAACAGGTAAATTTTGTAGATGGTTAACGGCAGATGGCCGGAAGCCGATAGCTTAACAATTATGAGTGATTTTCAGATTAAAAAATCGGGTACTGTTTACGATGCCATTGTTGTGGGTTCCGGTGCAGGAGGCGGTATGGCAGGTTATGTTTTGGCCAACGCCGGTTTAAAAGTGCTGATGCTGGAAGCCGGTCCGTTTTTTGACCCGCAGAAAGATTCTCAGCAGCTTAAATTTCCATACGAATCACCCAGAAGAGGTGCCAGTACGGTAAGGCCTTTTGGTGATTTTGATGCGGCTTTTGGCGGCTGGGAAATAGAAGGAGAACCATATACCACGAAAGACAACACGGAATTTGCCTGGTTTCGTTCGCGGATGCTGGGCGGCCGCACCAACCACTGGGGCCGGATTTCGCTGCGCATGGGTCCGAATGATTTCAAGAGTCATCACCTGGATGGTTTAACCGATGACTGGCCGATTACTTATGATGATGTAAAACCTTTTTACGATAAAGTGGACCGCCTGATTGGTGTTTACGGCACTAAAGAAGGTTTGGAAAACGAGCCTGACGGGATTTTCCTGACTCCGCCAAAACCGCGCTTAAATGAACTTTTTATTAAAAAAGGGGCAGAAAAAGCGGGCGTAAAAGTAATTCCGGGACGTGGTTCGGTGCTGACGGAAGCTTTGCCGGGCAACACCAGCCGGGGTTCTTGTTTTTATTGCGGACAATGTGGCCGGAGTTGCAAAGTCTATGCGGATTTTTCGGCTTCTTCCTGCCTGGTAATCCCAGCCATCAAAACCGGAAATTTAAAAGTAATCTCTAACGCCATGGTGCGCGAAGTGCTGACGGGCAAAGATGGTTTGGCCACCGGCGTTTCTTATGTAGATAAAACTGATTTGCAGGAATATCAGGCTAATGCCAAAATTGTGATTGTTGGTGCAAGTGCCGGCGAATCTGCCCGTTTGCTGCTCAATTCCAAATCTGCTGCACATCCGAATGGTTTGGCAAACAATAGTGGTATTGTTGGTAAATATATTCACGATTCTACCGGTTCAAGCCTGGGCGGTTTTTTGCCGCAATTGATGGACCGAAAGCGATATAACGAAGACGGCGTAGGCAGTGTTCACATTTATACGCCTTGGTGGCTGGATAACAAAAAACTGGATTTTCCGCGCGGTTATCATATTGAATATGGAGGCGGATTGCACATGCCTTCTTATGGTTTTGCAAACGGCATTCAGGGTTTAAACGGTTTGGTGCCGGGGCGGGACGGGAAAATGAAAGAAGCAGGCGGTTTTGGTGCTTCCCTGAAAGATGATTACCGTCGTTTTTTTGGCACGCAGGTTGGCATGGCCGGTCGTGGAACAGCAATTGCCCGGGCCGATAATTACTGCGAAATTGACCCGAGTGTTGTGGACAAATACGGCATTCCGGTACTGCGTTTTCATTATAAATGGAGCGATGCAGAGATCAAACAAGCCAAACACATGCAGGAAACGTTTAAATCGATTATGCATGAAATGGGCGCAATTATAACTTCCAGAGAACAAGGGCCAGAAACCAATTACGGTTTGGAAACCCCCGGAAAAATCATCCATGAAGTTGGAACAGTGCGTATGGGCGATGATCCGCAGAAATCGGCCTTAAACAAATATTGCCAGGCACATGATTGCAAAAATTTATTTGTGGTTGATGCCGCACCGTTTGTGCAGCAAGGCGATAAAAACGCTACCTGGACGATCCTGGCGTTATCTATGCGCACCAGCGAGTACATTTTATCCCAAAGAAAAAAACTGAATGTTTAATGCTTCTTTTATCGACATAAAAATATGAACAGACGTGATTCGTTAAAAGCCATTGGTTTAACTGCCGTATCTACTGCTTTATTGGTTGATGCCTGCAAAACAACTCCGGAAAAAACTACGGAAACCAGCACAACAACTTTTACACCCGGCGATATTGCCGGCCGTGAGCCTTTTGAGATTGAGCGCGACAAAAAATTGCACGACGAAACTTTTTTTACCAAGCCCGAAATGGCTACAATAACGGCTTTGGCAGATATTATTATCCCAAAAGATGCGCATTCAGGTAGTGCTTCGGATGCTGGTGTGCCGGATTTTATTGAGTTTATTGTGAAAGATATCCCGGAACATAAAACCCCGATGCGCGGCGGTTTGCGCTGGCTGGATGTGCAATGTGCAAACCGGTATAATCATGCTTTTGTGGATTGCAGCCACGATCAGCAAACTGAAATGGTAACAGAAATAGCCTATCCTAAAAAAGCAAAACCCGAAATGGCACAAGGGGTTACCTTTTTTAACCGGATGCGCGATCTGACCGCCAGCGGATTTTTTACCAGCAAAATCGGTATCAAAGATATTGGTTATGTTGGCAATCAGCCCAACCAGTGGAAAGGTGTGCCGGAAGATGTTTTGAAGCAGTATGGAATGGAAAATGTGGTAGTGTAGCTTTCTCGGCTGTCAGCAATTAGCCTAATGCTTCTTTTATAGCTCAAATTTAAGTGTGTTTTAGCTGATTGCTGAAAGCCTATAGCTCTCAGTTTTATTCTAATTTCACCCTCGGATCAATCCAGACATAAAGGAAATCAACCAGCAGGTTTACCACTACAAAAATAAAGGCGATAAATAAAACAGCACCCATAATAACCGGAAAATCAGAGGTTTCCAGCGCATCAACCGTTGTTTTTCCAAGCCCGTTATAGCCAAAAATATATTCTACAAAAAACGAACCGGCCAGCAGCGAGGCAAACCACGTTGCAATGGCCGTAACCACCGGATTCAAAGCGTTTTTTAGTGCATGTTTATAAATGATGCTGTTTTTATCCAAGCCTTTTGCTTTAGCAGTGCGTATATAATCTTGACTCAAAACCTGCAGCATTTCGCTTCGCGTGAGTTGTACAATGATGGCCAGCGGACGCAACCCAAGTGTAACCATCGGCAAAATCAGGTTTTTCCATACCACAACTTTGCCCTTAAACGGATCAAAATCTGTTAAACTGCCCGACATGTTTAGGCCGGTGTACTTGCTCAGCACAAAACCAAAAAGCCAGGCAATGATAATCCCGGCAAAAAAAGAAGGTGCCGAAATGCCAATGATCGAAAAGCTGACCGCCAGTTTATCAATCCAGGTATTTTGATGAACGGCCGCTATCACGCCCAAAAAAATACCGATAAAAGAAGCAAAGAGCATGGAAGTTGCCGCCAGGATTAATGTGTTCGGGATGACTTCCAGCAAAGTTTTGCCTACATCTTTCCTGGTTTGGTACGAGCGGCGCAAATACGGCCATTTAAAAACAATCACTTGGGTTTTTCCAGCCGAAAACAGTTTGACGTAGCCATATTTCTGCTGCGCTTCAGCTGAATTTTGGTTGATGCTGACCGGCGATAAATCATTTAAATAATAAGCAAACTGAACCGAAATCGGCTTATCCAAACCAAATTCCTTGCGCACGGCCGCTAATGATTGTACATCGGCACGTTGTCCCTGCGTCATCCGTGCCGGATCTGCCGGTAAAATATTGAACAAAAAAAACACCACGCAAACTACGCCAAACATCACGGCAAAACTGTATAGTAATTTGCGGAGGAGGTAGGAAATCATTTACTGTTTCGCAATATATTTATCTACCAACTCTTCATAACCTGGCAAATTGTGGTAATGCCATTTGCCAATTACTGTTCCGTTTTTCATCAGCAAAACGCCGGGATTGGCGCGCACCATCGTTTTCAGCGGAACGCCATCGGCATAAAAAATTTCCATAAAAAGTTTGTGTGCTTTGCTGAAAGCTTCGGCATCCTGAGCCGAATTTGAGGTTAGCAAGACCGTTCGCACGTTAAAGTTTTGGGTGAGGTTGAGCGACAATGCATTGATTTTATTGATCGCATCGCTGTTGGTATTTTGCAGTTGATAGGCCACCACAATAAGGTTGTAAAACGGGTTTTCCAGTAGTTCTTTGGTGTAAGAATTGCCTTGTGCATCGTTGATGTTCAGATCGGCAATTTTTGCAGAAAAACCTTTTTTAATCAACACGCTGGTTGGTTCGCCCACAATTTCCCAGTCGTTATCTTTCCAGATTCCTGATTTCAAGTATTCTTTATTGGTGATGCTTCTTTTATCGCCTGTTTTTTTGTTATGCAGATTATAAGTGATTTCGTATTCGTCTGGTACGGCATTGGCCGGGATTTTCATTTCTTCGGGCAAGTTTGCACCGACTTTATAAGGCAAAAAATCAATCACCGGCAAATAATTATAAGTATAAATGCCAACGCCAAACGAAAAAATAGTGGCTAAAAGAAGCATCGCACTTTCGGTTTTTGGTTTGAACAAAGGCTGGATCAGGTTTCGGTTCAAAAAGATAAAAACGATCAGCAATAGCAAAACCAAATCTTTACTAAATGATTGCCAGGGTGTTAACGGGATTGCATCGCCAAAACAACCGCAGCTTTGCACTACTTTAAATGCTGCCGAATAAAAGGTAAGGAAGCTGAAAAAAACGATCAGCAGCAACAAACCCCAGGCTACTTGTTTGCCACGCGCACCGATCAGCAGGGCAAAACCGAAAAGCATTTCCAGCGCACATAAAAAAATGGCCAGTGAAAGTGCCAGCCCGTTTAAAAAAGTGGTGTGGAAAACCTCAAAATATTCTTCCAGTTTATAGGAAAAACCAAGCGGGTCATTAGCTTTGATCAGCCCAGAAAAGATGAACAACAAGCCGACGGCAATTCGGCAAAACCACAAAAGTTTTTTCATTTTACGTCCTGTTTTATCAGGGCAAAAACAGCATAATTCAGCATATCCTGATAGTTGGCTTCCACGCCTTCGGATGCTAAAGTTTTTCCCGAATTATCTTCAATTTGTCTTACGCGCAACAATTTCATCAAAATTAAATCCGTGAGCGAACTGATACGCATATTGCGCCAGGCTTCGCCGTAATCGTGGTTTTTGGCCAGCATCAGGTCAAAAGTTTGTTTAATTTTTTGGTCGTAAACAGCACTTACTTCCCGGGTATCCAGTTCCAGCGGCATTTCCGGTTTACTATCCAGCTGCATCATCGCAATCACACAATAATTGATGATGCCAATGTATTCGCCCACAATCCCGTCGCCCACTTTATTTACGCCGGTTTCTTCCAACGTCCTGATCCTTTGTGCTTTAATAAAAATCTGATCGGTGATAGACGAAAGGCGGAGGATGCGCCAGGCTGTGCCGTAATCGCTTGTTTTTTTAATAAAAAGCGTACGGCAAACACGGATAACGGCCTGATATTCGGCTTCGGTGCGGTTCAAAATAATAGAATCCAATTTTTAATGATATTTGTTTTGCAGGATTGATGCTGATAAACCCAAATTTACATGGCTAAAGATACGTTTTTTAAGAAAAAGGTTACGCTGAACATAGGCGGAAAACTCCTGGATTTGAGCCGGCCAAAAGTGATGGGCATCATCAACGTTACGCCGGATTCTTTTTTTGCCGGAAGCCGGAAACCGGAAATGGCCGATGCTGTTTTTATGGCAGAAAAAATGCTGAACGAAGGCGCAGCTTTCCTGGATTTGGGCGCCTATTCATCGCGGCCCGGCGCAGCAAATATTTCCCCGAAGGAAGAATCAGATCGCTTATTACCTGTGATTGAGGCGATTGCAAAACAATTTCCGGAAGCGGTTTTGTCTGTTGATACATTTCGGGCTTCAGTTGCCGAGGCAGGGATAAAATCGGGTGCGCAAATGATCAATGATATTTCGGGCGGTGATTTGGACGTGGAAATGTTTGCCACCATTGCCCGTTTGCAGGTGCCTTATATTTTGATGCACACCAAAGGCACGCCGCAAAACATGGCTGCAAAAGCACAATACAACGATGTTTTTACAGAAGTTTTTGATGATTTGTCGGCCAAAGTTTATCGCTTAAAACAACTAAATCTACACGATGTGATTTTGGATCCGGGCTTCGGTTTTGCCAAAACCAAAGAACAAAGTTTTGAACTGTTGCGGAAAATGCAAGGTTTTGAACGGTTAAATCTTCCTGTTCTTGCCGGCATTTCCCGCAAAGGTATAATTTATAAAACTTTAAATGCTACTGCTGAAAAGGCATTAAACGGCACTACAGTTTTAAACACGATGGCATTATTAAACGGTGCAAATATTTTGCGGGTGCATGATGTAAAGGAAGCGGTGGAAGCGTTGAGGTTGGTTGAGGCTTATCAAGCTAAATAATGTCGGAGGATGTATTGCTGAATTCTCGTTAAAAACCTACAATGGCAGTTCTGAAAAAACCTGGCTGATTATCGAGGTAAAGTAGTTTTGTTAACTTATTGTTTTCCAGGCTGCGGCTCTTGCCGAAGAGAATTTCCACATTTTGAATCTGTACTAAAGAAGTTTAATGGAAATGACGTTGCTTATTTGGGCTTGAATGTTGAACCTTCGCAAGATGCAGCAGTGTTGCCAATCATAAAAGAGAACGGCTATACTTTTACACCTTTGCACGATAGTGAGGAAAGGATAAAAGGAAACTTGGGTACGATCGGCCAGCCAACCAATTATTTGATCGACCAAAAAGGACGAATTGTTTTTGCTAATTTCAGGATCAATCAAGAAAATGAAAAAACATTGGAACTGATGATTAAAGAAATATTGGCTGCAAAAGATTAATCTTTCGATTGTAAACTTTGTTTTATGCCGCTAATTAATTTGATTCGTGCTGTTTTTACGGCACAAATTTACTGATTAAACATAAATACAAACATGAAAGTACATTTTATCTTTTTATTGTCTTTTCTGATTTCATTGTCAACTTTCGCCCAAAAAACAATGAACCAGGCTGATAAAGATAATTTCAAAACCGTTGTGCTTTCCAAAGATCAAACCGGTTTGCCGGTAATTAAAAAGTGGGTGGTGCCGGTGCGGTATAAAGTTTACCAGGGAAAAGAAGCCTATCATTCAACAGAAATTGATTCGATTTTCTCAAAAATCAAAGTGTTGACAGGCTTGGATATTGCAGCAACAACAAATGAAGATGAAGTGAATATTTCCATTTTTCTGGGGGACCGCAACGAATTTACTACTCAAATATCCAATGTTGCAGCGCAATATTTTAACCAATATGGTGGAAATTATTACAAGTTCAATAATAAAGGGGAAATTTTTCAGGGACTGACTTTAATTTCAGTTTTAAAATACAATGATCAGCGGGACGTGCGCAATGCCATCCGCAGAAACATCATCCGGTTATTTGGATTTACAAACCCGTTAGAAACAAAACCTGCGAGTATTTTTTATTCGCAAAGCAACGGCGTTGTTAAGTTTGATAACTATGATTCTGCGCTGATCCGTTTATTATACAGCCCGCAGTTTGTGCCCGGTATGAACCAGGTTCAGGTAGATGAAGTTTTGAGTAAAATGTAATTTTGGGTGATAAAAACAGCATTCAATTTTCAACCCTTAATTCCTCTTTTACGAACTTTTACAGCCGGGTTTCCCTGGTAAACAAAATAAGCTTCCATATTTTTTGTGGCGATACTTCCGGCAGTTAAAACTGCATGTTCCCCGGCCACAACATTTGGGCACACAATAGCTTTTGCACCAATCCAAACGCCGTTTTGCAATACAATTTTGCCGGTAAGTAAATCAAAAGTTGATCTGGAATAATCATGGTTTCCGGTGAGCAGCATTGCACCTTGTGATAAGCAAACATTGGAACCAATTGTAACCGGCACTAAATTATCAACCCAAACCTGTTCGCCAATCCAAGTATCATTTCCAATTGTTAAAAACCAGGGATATTTAATATTGACCTGATGCCGGATGATTACATTTTTTCCAATTTTAGTCCCGAAAATTTTCAATAAAAATACTTTAAAAGCTGATGACGGAAAGAGGGAAGTTTTAAATACAATCGCAGCAACATAAAACCACAAAACCCTTTTTGACCAACCTGCACCGGGATGATATTGCCGATTGCTGTATAATTGCAAGTTGGTTTTTCCCATCATAAAATAGATGCTTCTTTTACCGTACTTTTTTCAATCCAGAAGTAAAGTACAACAGCCAACAGCAGATAAATAATGCCATTAAAAACAGTATGATGGTTAATTTGGCCAATGCCTGCACCTTTCCAATACAAAGACAAAAACATAAAACGGCATACATTAAGTAACTGAAAACCAATGATAAATGCAAAAAAGACAGTTAGTTTTGCTTTTCTTTTACCCGGATAAGTAACAAGGAAAGCAGTCAAAAAACTCATCACGCCAAAACCCAGACAATCATAAGCTAAATTAATTTTATTGTGCCCGATGGCAAGTAAAGAATAATGATTGCTGATGGTTGAATAGCCCAACAGTTGTAATCCGGCAGCACTCAATTTTAATAAAAGCTGACGCAAACCTTGTATATAATTAAAATGATTTGCTAAAAAAGAATTATAATTTCCGCCCGGCAACATCAAGCCATTATAATACAAGTTGAACAAATACAAACCCGTAAACAAAAGTGAAAATTGGAATGCGAACCTGACTTCGGGTTTTAACCTGGTAGTTTTGTGGTTTGGAATTTGGATTGAACTTTGCATCAGTTCATCTATTTTAATATCAACAATCAATCTGAACCAAAAGCCTTGTAAAAAATGAAAAATAATACCTTTTTTACCATCTAAAAACCCAAGCTGAAAAGTCATCCGGTACAAAAAATAAATAGTCGGCCGCCAGTAACGCGGCAGTTTCCACCATAAATTTTTCAGCCAGGCGGTACGTTCGTCTGGTGTGCCAAAAAGCTTCGGTTTTAGGGTTTGCTGTCGGGTTTTTTGCAAACGTTCTATTTCTTCCTGTGCCAGTAAGTTGCTGTAAATGTTATGTTTATCAATCCAAAAACTGATTTTGTTTTCTTTCAGGTTTTCTTCGCGGAGATATGCATCTTTCCAGATCAGCGTTTTTCCGGGAACGATGAAACGGTGGTCCATGTTCTCGTTTAGGTCAGAAAAGCCAACATTTGTACGGAACATTTTCAGCAAATAAAATGGAAAATAACCGCCATGTTTGATCCATTGTCCTTTAAAATAATTTTTCCGGTTAAAATAGATGCCATTTACATCTGCATAATTTTCTTCTTTAAAATTTTTGAGGTATAAAAGAAGCTCCGGAGAAACCTGCTGATCGGCATCCAAACAAATGATCCAATTGGTTTGGATATTGAAATTTTTCAACGCAAAATCCCATTGTTTCGGGTGGTTTTCAAAAGGATGGAATGCTGTTTTTACAGCATATTTTTTGCAGATTTCTGAAGTTGTGTCTGTGCTGCCGGAATCCAATACAAAAACCGGTGCATCCAAACTTGTAATAGAATTTAACAATCTTGGAAGATGTATCTCTTCATTAAAAGTAAGAATGATGAAGGAAAAAGGTTTCATCTAATTCGTTGTAATTATCTGCTGATAAAAATCAACATACTTTTTCACCAAGCTTGTTTCTGCAAAATCTTCACGGATTTTCTGCGGTGCTTTACTGCGGATCTCATCTAAGCAAATACTGTTTTTATAGAGGTTTTTTAGTTGCTTTTGAAGTTCTTTCGGATAATTATCAAACGTAAAACCTAAATTATTTTTGATAACATAATCAGCCAAGCCCACATTTTTACTGATTAAAACCGGCGTTCCCACGGCTAAAGATTCGATTACAACATTGCCGAAGTTTTCGTTGTGGGAAGGTAAAACCAGCAAATCATGCTGCTGTAAAATTTTAAACTTGGATTGCTGATTTTGAAACCCAACCCAACTGACAAAAGGTTGCATACTGTTTTTAGCCACTATTTTTTGAAGCGCAATTATATAATCCTGTTCTCCGGTTCCGGCAATGGTTAAATGATAGGGAAAATCAATCCCGGCCAAAGCTTCCAGCAAAATCTCCAAACCTTTTTTTGGATCGATCCTCGACATAAAAAGTAGTTTTAAAATCAGGGTTTTTTTATCGGATTTGATTTCCAAGTTAGTTGGAAACGAAATAAAATTAGCGATAACCTGTATCTTTTTAGGTTGAAATAATTTCAGGATTTCTGTTTTTTCTGCTTCGGAAGTAACATGTAAATAACAATTGGAAAGTAATTTTTTACCTGCTAAAAAATGTATCCAACGTTTAATTAAATTGTGTTTTTTGTTGAAAGAATAATAGCTTAACGTTCCGCGCGGCGACAACACAACCGGAATGTTTTTTAGTTGTGCAATTAAACAAGTAAATATCGAAACCAAATTCCACCAGGCATGAATGTGTATAATTGTTGTTTCCGTTTTTTTTATTTTTAAAAGATGTTTGATCAAGCCCGGCGAGAAATGCGTATGATCTTTGGTGATGCGTTTGAAAAACCGAACGGGCACATTTTCTATATAAATGATTTTTTTGACAGGAAAATTCAATTCATTTTTTCCGTTGGCCAGCGTGGTAATTACTTCTGTATTGATGCCGTTTTTGCAAAGTTCTTCGCTAAGTTTGGAAACCGACATTGTAGGACCTCCATAAATTACGGCAGGTTTGTAGGAAGCATTTACTTGTAAAACTTTCATCCGGCAATTTTTAATATCCGAAAACCATACAGCAAACGCGCCATAATCAACATGCTGACGTAACTCCAAACAACAGAATTCAGTAAAAATTCAAAACTTAAACCCCGCCAAAACATCTGAAACAAACCTGAAAAAACCAAAGCCGAACCAAGCAAATAGCCGCCAAACAAGCTTTCTGCTTTTTGTGAAATCAGTTGCGCCGAGATTCCATACAAAAGCAACGTAAAAAAAATGCCGCCGCCGCCGCCAAACAAATAGGCATCTGCAATTAAAGCCGGTTTTGCGGAAACGTCCATATCTTTTGAGGCAATCCCGGCGTTAACCACACGTTCCATCACCAAGTCTTCTGTGTTTGGTTTGCCCGGCCATAAAGCACGAGGAACTAAAGATGCAAAGGATTGGCCGAGCATTTTCGGGCCATAAAACCCAACATATTTTGGCGTAGAATTGATGTATTTAATGAACATATCGATTTCACTCAGCCTGAAAACCAGAAAAGTCCAGTTGCTGCTTTCCAGTTCTGTAGAATTGTTAAGTGCCGCATCCAAAGCAACTTTTGAAGCATCGTCCGCAGAAAGGTTTCCGGACCAGGCATTTTCCCTGAAAACCTGATTATACGTAGGCAAAAGCAGGAAAAGCACAAGTACAACAGGCGCAAAAACCAATGTGATCGTGCGTTTATAAAATGGGTATAAAAAAATGCCCAGCACCAGCATACTCACAATAATCGGCTCTTTGTAGCCTGATAAAAAAGATTTGTAAAAGTTGAACATAAACAAACTGCCCGCGATGAGGATATTATCGGTTTTGCGCAATGGTACGGCAAAGGCCAAAGCAAGTGTGGCCGCTATAAAACTCAAGGCAGAAAACTGAACGGCAAACTGGTTTAAACCCGGAACGAACAAGAAAAACAAAGAAACCGGAACCAGCACCAATGCCATTTTCAGCAGTAAATTGGCTATATCAACTGTTTGTAACTCATATTTTTTTTTAACCGGATATTGCATAAACAACAAAATTCCGGTTGTAAAAGAAGCATGACCCAGACAGTAAAAACGCTGACATACCGCAATAGCTTCCAGCGTGTGCAGGTTTGGTTTGAAAAGGTGGTTGGTTAAATGAAAGTTTTCGTAACCCAGTTGATTTAAAAAGTAAAATATGGTGGAGCAGCTCATGTAGCCAGTAAAAATTAGCTGTGTCAAAAAAAGCGGCCGCATCAATTGTTCGCTCAAGTTGCGGTCGGTAGGGATTGGTTTTACCCAGCCGGAAATCGAAATCTGCAAAATAAAAAAGGAGCCCAGCCAGGCAGTTAAGTATGAAAGTTGCGGCCACGAACTTAAAAGCCACGACAATAATAAAGGTAGATAAAGCACCAAAAAACGTTCCGGCCGGATTTGGTTAAGCATGGCTGAGGATTTTTTGCTGCATGGCTTTTACCGAATTTTCAAAATTCCAGGGTTGGATAATTTTGGCCGATGAGGTACCAAATTGTGTCAGCAATGTTTTGTCCGCACATAATTGTTGTAGTTTTTGTACAAGATCACTTAGGTTTTCGGATTGAAAAATTAAACCGTTTTCACCATTTGAAACTAAATCTGCCGCACAGCCAACCTGATCAGAAACCAAAACTGCTTTGCCGCAAACCATGGCTTCGTTCAGGGCCAATCCCCAGGTTTCACTTCGGGACGGCAAACAAAATAAATCGCAAGCCTGGTAAAGTGCAGGCATGGAGGTTTGGTTCTGGAAATCTAAAAAATGAACCCGCGATGCTGTTTTTATCAACTCTTTTTTGACTTTTAATGCCGTTTCTAAAGGCCCGTTCCCGGCAAAAAGTAAATGGGCATTGGGTTGGTTTAATTTCCCGAAAGCATCCAATAACAAATCCGGATTTTTGACCGGTTCTAATTTTCCGGCAAAAAGAATCAGGATTTCTTCCGTAGCGAGGCCTAATTTTTTTCGTAAAGCAGATGCTTCGTTTGTATGATCTTTTACAAAACGTTCATTATCAATGGCGTGGGGTGCAAAGCTGAGCTGCTTATTTTTCAGCCCAAATTTTTTAAAATAGGTTTTGTTGTTTTTTCCTACATAAAAAGCGTGGTCGATATTGGTGTAAACCCAGGTTAAAAACAGGCTTTTGATGCTGTTTTTAAGCGTCTTTTTTTTGTTGAGCAGGGTAGAATCACCCCGAAAAAAAACAGGGATTTTGTTTTTGAAGTGCCTGATTGCTTTTAAATGCGCCTGATAAGCCCAGCCGTAAACCAGAACGGCATCTGCGCCCCAGGCTTCAATTTCCATGGTCAGGTTTGGGTTGATGATCCCCCAAAAGCCATCAGAACCGGGCTTTCGAGCTGTATTTTGTTGAAACTGAAACTCATATCCTTCCAGCAACGGAATATCCCAACTGATTTTTTGATTGAAACCCGGGTCGTACTGGTTCTTTCCGATTTCGCCTAAAGTATAAAAAACTTTAATTTTCAAAGTTTTATGCTGCGCCATCAGCTTAAAAACCGGTGCATAATATTGGATGGGATGCGTGCTGATGATGGCCAGTTTCATCTTTTCGTGATCATTTCAAAAATTTTTACCTGTTTAGCAGTCCTTTGCTTTGCGGTAAATTCCTGGAAGTTTTTACGATCGACCGGGTTTTTAGTTGTAGAAAAATTTGCCCAGGAGTTTAAAGCTTGTCTGATTTTTTGCTTTGAAGTTTCGTGCTGATCCGGAAAAGTAACCACCGTGCTTTGCGGAGAACATTGCTGGATCAGGTTAATGGCACTGCTTTTTTGATGAAAAACTGCCAGCAAAGGTTTTTCGGCCAGCAGGTAAGGATAAGTTTTGGATGCCGTATATGCCGGGTCATCAGAACCGGGAATCAGCAGCGCATCGGCAGCCAAAAGTGTGTTGATGGTGTTGTAAAACCCAATCCTGTCCGTAATTTCCGTTACCTGATTTTGAACGTTAAATTGCTGTGCAACAGGATAAATGGTTGCTTCGGCCAGTTTTTTTGGTGCATAACTGGTGCCGATAAAATAGAAATGCAGCCGACTAAAAGTTTCCTGATCTTGCTGCAATGCTTCTTTTAGCACCTCAAAAATAAGCCCGACAGCGGGTTGCATATCTTTGCCGCCGCGACCCACATAAACCACTTGTATTTTACCAGGTTTGGGTTGAAGGGCGGGCAAACAAGCCGCGTAATTATTTCGCGCAATCTCAAAATCCTTCTCAAAAGCACCAAATGGAACCACCGCGTTTGGTTTGGTTTTAAGTGCCGGATAACGCTGCTGTAAAGTATCAATATAAGCCTGCGAAACACTGATCAAACCATCACAATTTTGCATGGCCAAAGGCTCTAAAAACCGGTGCAAGCGGTACGAAAACCAGTGTTTTTTTGGTCTGTCTTTTTTAGGTTTATTTTGATAATAATCTGAATGCCAGGCATCCTGCATATCAATTAAGTAAGGAATGCCAAACCGTTTTTTCCAAAATTGACCTAAAACACAAACCGGAAACTCGGTAGTTGAAAAATAAATCAGATCGTAATTTTTTGCCTGTAAAAGAAGCATTACCTTCTTTCGGTAAAACCAAATCGAGCGCAAAGCCAAACTGCCCAAGCCAAATTTGGAGGTCCAATTTTTTGAAAAAGTCCCAACTTTATGTATAATACAGTCTGACGGCAAACTTTGCAGCAGCAGTTCATCTTTTTCCAAATCCGAACCATGTTCATCCGCACAAACCACTTCTGCTTCCCAGCCCAAATCTTTAAAAAAAGACAAACTCATTCTAACCCGCTGACTGTCAGCCGTATTATAAGGATAAAAATATGGGGAAATGATGAGTACGCGTTTCAATTATGCAAGCGTTTGTGCAACTACGTTTAAAAATTTCCGGCTTTCTGTTTCCCAGTTAAAGGTGTTTTTGGCCGCATTAAAAGCAGCTTGTTTGGTTTGCAGCAATACATCCGGCCGATCGATAAACTGCTTCAAAATGGCCGCCAACCCGGTTCCATTTCCTTTTTCATAACAAAAACCCAAGGCCGGGTTTTCGTTTAAAAACTGCTTTTGCGCCGTTGTATCGGTTGCGGCAACAGCCAATCCGGCTTGCAAATAAGTAAAAATTTTATTGCTGAGGGCTGCATCATTGTTTGTACAAAAAGCAGGTTCTAAAGCCAAGCCAACATCAAATTGTGCTGCAAACGCAATGAGTTTATCGGCATAAACAGGTTGATGAAACAGGATGTTTGGCTTGCTGCCGAACTTTAAACTGGCTATAAATTCCTTTAGTTTTAAGTCGATTTCACTGGACAGAAAACCTAAAATATGCAATTCTATTTTTTCGTTTTCCAATAATCTGATAGCTTTTAAAACATCCTGCAAACCACGGTTTAAGCCAACGGATTGCGAAAACCAGAACAGCTTTAACGGCTGATCCGGCTGTGTAATTGGTGCCGATACTTCTTTTACCACCGGAAAAACGTTGAGGATAGGATAGATTTTTTGCTGCGGAAACAACGCCTGATACAAGTTAGCGATAGGCAAACTGCCCGCAGTTAGATAGTTGGTTTGCGGGAAATATCGATTTTCGATCCCCGTTTTCAATATTACATCCGGGTTTGCAGCATCGTTGGAAGTTTCGTTCCGATGAAAATCTTCCGCATCAAAACCGCATTTGACTTTGTTTTTTTTTGCCGCAAAAACAGCAACCGGCAACGCGGCCAGATTGTGTGCAATGTATAAATCAGCTTTTGCGGCAAGGGTTTTTTTTAACTGCCAGGAAAAATAACGGTTGATGGCATGGCAAAAAATGAAATCCGATTTTTTGCCCCGTAAAAGAAGCATGGCACACAGTTTTTGTACCGTGGCTGCTATATGATCACGGATTTTTGTACCGTTTGATTTTGATGTCCTGTTTAAAGAATCAAACGTAAAATCCGGATTTTTTTTGAGGATAACTGCATCAAAATCAATTAAATAAGGAACGTATCGTGTACAAACCAGATGTACTTTGTAACCATTAGCGGCCAACGCCTGTGCTTCTTTGACCAAACGCGGGTTGCTGGCCAAATGGCCCGGCGTAATCAGGCAGATTTTTTTAGTTGCTGTTGCCAATCCGGTCTGTAATTTCTGTAATCAACTGTTTTCTAAAACTTGCCCAGGGATAAGTTTTTGCTTTTTCCAGCGCAAGTATCCGCATATTTTTCACTTGGTTTTTGTTCAAAACACAACATTTTAAGCAATTGGCCAGTTGTTCTACACTGCCAGCATCCAGCAAAAAACCATCTTTGCCAGCAGTAATTACATCCGGTCCGCCAGAGTTGTAAGTGGTTATCACCGGCAAACCCTGCGCCATGGCCTCGGTAATCACCATTCCAAAACCGTCGCACAATGTAGGTAAAACCAGCAAATCTGCTTTTGCCATCAGTTGCAGCAGTTCCGGTTGCAGTACGTTGGGTATAAATTTTACATTTTCACTTAAACCTTGCCTGATTTTTAGCGGTAACTGGTTGCTGCCGATCATCCATAATTCTGCTTCTTCAGCCTTAAAATCACAATTTTTCCAGGCCTGGTAAAGCAGGTGCGTCCCTTTGCGCAAACTTTGGTTGCCTGCGCAGATAAAAATCGTTTTTGCAATGCTGTTTTTATCGATGTTTTTTACGGCATCCGGGAAACCTAACGGAATGGTGATGATTTTTTCTGCCGAAACCTGTGCATCGACCAATGTTTTTTTGGTGAACGCGGAGTTGCAGATAATGTAATCGCAAAGGTTCAATTCCTGCTCGCGGCGGTGGTTCCTTCTTTCGGATTTTTGATCGGTAAGCAGTCGGGTTTCTGCAGAAATCAGTTCCGGGTATTTTTTAAGCTGATCTTTGGCCATGTTCTCAAAAAAAGCAAAATGCTGACTGGGCTGCTCGTAAAAAGATTTAATCCCGACGTTTTTAGCTTGTTTTAAGGTTGATAACGAGCAATGTTCGTAAACATGTACCCAATTTGTTGCCGGGTTGAGTTGTTTGCCCACCCAATTATCAAAAGCCAGTTCGCCAGATTCCCAAATAAAATCTGTAACGATTGGCGACAATATTTTAGCAGAAATAATCCGCAGTAATTCAAACCGGTTAAGTGTTTTTATTTTTTGCGGAGGAATGTTTTTCAGCGTTCTCCGGGACAGCTGCCGAGCAAAATCCGGAAAACTTTGGGAAAAATACCCGCTAAAAACAGCATCAGGCCGATAGTATAAAGTGGTGTAAAATGCGTGCAGCAATTGATGCTCCTGATAAGCAGTTGCGGTTTGCTGTACATGCGGGCCAACGCCCGGATTTGCAATAATGCCTTTCAATAAGCTACAGGCTGCAAATATTTTTCCCACGCTGGCAAATCCAAAGTTTCCTTATTGGCCTGCCCGTTTGGGTAATTTCCTTTTTCAATTTCTAAAATAATCTGTGGCAGCAAATCTAAAAACAATTGATTTTTTTGTTCAGGATGGATCAGCCAGCCGTGGTTCAGCAGATAATAATTTTTAAAACCGGCACTTTTTAGCCGGTTGCAAACCATGGTTTCCAACGCTGGCGGATAAGTTTTTTGCATCCATTTCCGCAGTAACAACTCGCGCCTGTATTTTCCATAGATAAAAGGAGTAGTGCTGAGCATTTTTAACCGGTCGAACAAGGTGCAACGTGTACTAAACCAGTAAGTTGGGTCAATTTCTACAGCCATGTCCTGTTTCATTACTGATGGTGCCGGTTGCGGCGAAACGGCGATACAATCCGCATGTTTCCGCAACAGATCAATACCGGTCAGCACCCAGTCAACCGTTAGTTGGTGCAGCAGCATATCACCATCGTACCTTACCAAATATTGCGTTTTGCAGGCTTCAAAACCAGCCAGATAAGCCGTAATAGGCGCACCGCGGTAATCATGTGTGGCGGTTACGCGGTTGTTTAAATATTTTTTGTGCAGATGCGTTTTTTCGGCATATTGGCTTAAAATCAACACTTTATCTGCCAGGCCAACAGCTTGCATCTGGCAGGCAACAGCCGTTATTTTGGCTAAACTGATGGAATATCCGGGTTCTTGGTAACGATTTTTATGATCGTAAAAAGCGGAATACTGTGCTTTGGTATCATCAATAATTACAATGATTTCCTGTGCCTGCCAGCGGTGTGCTTTTGCTAAATGTCCGGCTGTTAAAGCGGCATAAGCAGCATCGCCGGGGCATAGATTGATAATGAGCGTAAGGTCAGCAGGCATAAAAAATACAGGTAAAAACAGTATGAAAATGCTTGCTTTGCCCCGGCCTGTTACCTCATGTTTTGCTGTTTAATCTGGTGTTGATCAATTTAAAATACAGCTTTTCAAAACTTCCGACCAACACCTGCTGACTAAAGCGCTTTTCCGCGTCATGGCGGCAGTCGTGTCTGCTGATGTGGTTTAGCCGGGCAACAGCATTTACCATATCCTGGTTTGTACGGCAAAGCCAGCCGTTTGTTCCGTTCAGTACAACTTCTTTTGTGGCACCGCGTTCAAACGCAATCACGGGCGTTCCGCAGGCTAATGCTTCGGCCATTACAATTCCGAAAGGTTCGTTCCATTCAATTGGCATCAGTAAAGCACTTGCAGTTCCAAGTAGCTCATTTTTTTGTAAATCGTTTACTTCCCCAATATAGCTGATTTGTTTTTGATCGATAAAAGGAGCAATTTCCAAGTCAAAATATCCCTGCGCATATTTCGGGACATTTCCTGCAACAATCAGTTTTCTGCCTACTTGTTGTGCAACTTTTATAGCGGTATGCGTTCCTTTTATCGGTTCAATCCTTCCTAAAAAAACAAGCGGCGCATCATCGGTAATGCTTTCATTAAACTGATAAGCTGCCATAGAAACCGCATTGTAAACCGTATTTGCCGGGACAAAAGGCTTAATTTGATTGGTTATATAATCACTGCAACCTGTAAAATGCATACTGTTTTTAGCGGCTGATTTTATGGCTTTTTTTACCTGCGCAATAGTTGGTTCACGCTGATAACTCATGATTTTCGGAATACGGAACGGTAATAATGCTGAAAGATAAGCCAGCCTTCCAAAACTATGGACAACATCCGGAGGGTTTATCAAGAGCCTGCTTATCAAAAGCGTGTTTCTGATTAAATCATATTTAGTTTGACCCATTGCCGGGTAAGCATAAAAATGATCTGCCGAGGTTATAGAATCACGGTGGGCAAACAGCGTAATTTCATGTCCGTTTTTTTTCAACCCTTTAATCAGTAAGTCAATGATTCTTTCAATTCCGCCGTAATGTGTTGGCGGGACAGGTATTTCCGGATCTGCAATGAGGGTAATTCTAAGTTTCGCCACAAATAGAATATTTTATTTTTTTAGACCAGTTTATTGTCGGTTTTTCAATAACAATATGAAAAAGATAAGCAGCAATGATGCTAATCAACAAGGCTGTTATAATTGCAACATCTTTTTGAAAATCAGTTTTTGCAAATCTTAAAGACAAGTTAATTACGCGCCCGCCAATTGGTATATGTACAAGGTATAAAGGGTAAGAAATGGCAGAAAAAAAACTAAAAATTTTATTCTTTGGAAAAGGGATTATAATAATTGATATAGTAATCAGGCTAATGACAAAAATTACAATATTGCTTAACATAGCCATTAAAGTTATTGCCGAGAGTAACAGCAAAATGGGTTTCGGATATTTATCATCGTAAAGAATAAAATAGATTAAAATGCCGATGCAAAATAAAGGCAGATGTTCAAATATTAAACTTGTGTTGCTAATCCGGATATAACTTAATGCCAACAAGCCAATGATGATCAACATAAAAACACAAACAGATTTATTAAACAGCGGGAAAAGCAGGCCGATTAAAATATAGAATTGAAATTCGATGCCCAATGTCCAATACACATTGTTGATATAAGTATTAGTTGTGAAATTGTTTAAGTATCCAAGATGATATAATAAGTTTTTGTAGGAAACAGATACTGTATTGTGCGTAACAAGGGCCGCAATATAGGCTACAGTTAATGTAAGCAGGATGGAAATAAGATAGGACGGCTCTACGCGGACTAATCTTTTTTTTAAAAAAGTACTAAAGTTGTTTAGTTTATAATTTACCGGTAAACTGTAACAAATGATAAAACCCGATATAATAAAAAACACTTGGACACCTAACCAACCATAACTAAAATAATTGAAAACAGTTAAATGGCTGTTTTTTAAAAAGCTTGAATTGCCGCGCACTAAATGAAACATGCACACACTTAATGAGGCCGCGCCCCTCAAAAAATCTATTTGATAAAGATTTTTTTTACTGCCAATTGCCTTAGCTTTAACTGTTAAAAAATTACTTGTGTTAATTGCCGAACTGTAATTATTGTTCACGCCGATGGTGGTTAATCAGATGGTTTTTCTTTGATGTTTTTATAAGTCATTATAAATTAATATCATTTCTTCTGCCAGTTTATTTAAAGGCCGTGCAATAGGTTCAACATCTTTTAGCAATTTGCCAACAGATTTTTGTGTGATAAAAGAAGCAATGAGCGAACCCAAATATTTTTTGTCCTGATGAGGAAACAGCCAGCCGTTTTTGCCTTCCGAAATTAGTTCTGCAATTCCGCCTAAATTACTCCCCAAAACCGGAACTCCTTGTGCCAAAGCCTCATAAACAACAAAAGGGCCGGTTTCCAAAACTTGTGAAGGGACACAAAGCACATCCAATTCACTTAAAAAATCACGCACTTTATCATTAGATAAATTTTCAGTCCAGCTTGCATTTGGCATGTTTTCAACCCTGTTTTTCAGTTGCTGATAATAAGTTGATTCTGCCAAAACCGGAATGGCGGCAATCTTTAATTCAAAATTTTTGACAGCAGTATTTTTTAAAGCATCAAGCAAAACATGCAAACCTTTTATGGCAGAAACCCGTCCGAGAAATCCAATCACAAGTTTACTTTTTTCAATCTTTTTTGTAGTTGCTATTTGACAAGTTTCGATTGCTTGTCGGCACAATGCTGTTTTTACCTCACTAAGATTGTTTTCTGTAAAAGCTGCTTTTTGCCAATTGCTTACTACAACTAATCTATCCAAGTTTAAGTTTAACTTTGCAAGTTCGTTTTTTTTTCGGGTTACAACTTTTGCCAGATTTTTTGGAAAACCGGTTGCCCTGACCGCAAAAGTAAGTAACCGGTTTAAAGGCTCCGGCACACCTTGATTTTGCAAATAGCAACTTAAACATTTCTGTTCTTCAACTTTTCCGTTGCAAACTTTCTTTCCATTTTGCATCAAAGTGCCGCGTAAGCAAGTATGTGAAGCAATGTGCGAAGTAAGTACCGTTTTATATCCGTTTTGCTTAACTGCTTCTGCGTGAAAAGCACTAATTGAAGTGGTTAATGTATGAAAATGCACCACGTCTGGATTGATTTTTTGTACAGTTTCAACAAAAAAACCCAAGTTATCTGACGGTTTTTCTCCTGAAATTACAATTGTTTCTGGGTTTTGATTGAAGGGTATATAGTGTACAACAATCCCGTTATAGTTGGATACTTTTCGCCCGGAATCTGATACACTCAAAACTTCAACCTGGTGCAACTTTTGTTGCAAAGCTTTCGCCAGGTTGTAAACATAAAGCTCAGTTCCGCCGGAACTTTGCGGATAAAAATATTCTGTTACCAGTAATATTTTCAAATCAGTTTTCTTTTTAATGAAGCTATTTTTTCTGCATTTCGATAGCCAAAAACCTGACTTGTTCTTTTGATCAAAGTTGATTTCTGCGGAATGTAGCCAGGTGCAATTTCCAAAAGTAAATCAATTGCCTGATGAAAAAGTTTTTGATCATTGATTGAAAATTCGGTAATACAATAGCGCAAACTTTCTATCAATACAGATTTTTTTTCAGGATTGTTTTGTAAATCATTTTGCCAGATGTGATAAACTTCGCTGGTATTTAAAAAACAATCTTTCACAAAACTCAAGCTGTTGCGTTGTGATAAAGATCCCGCTTGATTAATTCGGTATTTAGCCATAACGCCAGGTGTGTAAACCAATTTTCCACCCATAAAAACAGCATCCAGTAAATAACGGGCATCCTGGATAACTGGTAAATTATTATTCCAAGTCAGCTTTTCTGCAATACTACGGGCATATAAAATTGCAGCAGGCGGTCGCCAAAAATTCTTGAAAATTGTAATTTCCGGATCATCTAAAACGAGACCTTCAACCAAACCTTCTGTTGTAGTTTGATTGTTTTTTTCAGAAAACTTCTCAAAATCGCCGTAAGCTATGTCTGCATTATTAGCTAAAAGTGCTTTCAGTTGTAATTCAATTTTACTTTTTGCCAACAAATCATCAGCATCTAAATACTGAATATAATTACCTTTGCAAGCATTAAAACCATTTTGCCTGGCTGTACTTGTGCCCTGGTTTGCTTGTGTGATAAATGTACAATCGGATTGATAATCCTGTAAAATCAGCGCCGTTTCATCGGTAGATCCGTCATTAATTACAATAATTTCTATGTTAAACAAACTACTTTTTTGTTGCAAGGCTGATGCTAAAGTTGCAACAATTGTTTGTGCCGAATTATAAGCAGGGATAATTATCGAAACCAAAATCATCTGTAAAAAATAGATTTGATTTTGATGATGATCCGGCTTGAATAACTCCTTTCAAACCATTCTTTCAACATAAATGAAATTGGAAAATTGCATTTTACCGGTTCAGGATTTTTGATGACATATTGGTACCAAAGATCATGATAGGCAGTTGGTGGTTTGGCCGGAGATCGGGTAAACAGCCAGGGCTTATCTTTGCCGGTACAATGCAGAAAAGCCTGCGGCCTGAAGTTGGCAATATGGTAAAACGGATGTTGATTGATGTTTACCGCGCGCCAGTCGGGCATTTGTATGCTGGCCATTTTGCTGGTCGGCAGGTTTTGGATTACGGCGTTAAATGTGTCCTGATCGCCCATTGGTAGTTTTGGATTGCTGAACAAATAGGCTTCCGGATCTAAATAAGTTTGGTTTAATTGTTTCCAGTCTTCTAAAATCCAATTATGATTTTTGAAAAAGCCGGCAAAAAAACCGGAATTGTAATACCAGCAAGTTGGATTGCCTGATGCTTCTTTTACCGGGTAAATTTCCTGCCAGTATTGCCTGCGGATTTCGTGCTCGGTAACGATGCCATCTACACAAGTAAAAAACTTATTTTCAAGTAATCTTTTTTCAATTTCTGTTATTAATCCCCCATCCGTCAGGATAATATCGGCATCAAAATAAATAAAATATTCTGATGGATGTTCAAGTAACAAAACGGGTTTTAAATTGATACCATTCCAGTTAGAATTTAGTACAACTTGCGTTACTTGTTCAACGTATTCTAATTCTTTCAAATACACATCCGTACCAACAACAACCTGATTTTTAACACCATTGGCCCGTAAAGAATTAATCAACGCAAAAGCACCGTACTTGTAATTGCCTTTTGCTATCGTGTAAATTGTTGCCAGGGGAACGTTCACAAAGGTTTCTGAATTTGAATGTTCGGAGAAGAAAAAAACCTGAACTTAAGCAGGTAATATATAAAATATATAAAAATTTTTGGCGAAACAAACCAAACTTGTTTTCGGCTTTGTAAAAACATACTTCTTTTACGGGTTAAAAGTAAGCAGGTTTGTGCCCAAACTGATGCCCAGGTTTTACATTGTGCTACGTTTAGTTTAATATTGTATTTTTTTTTAAGGTAAGCAATTACTTGTAACCCTTCAGAAACAAACAATCCTTGCTCGGTTGCTTTTAGTGACGTATTTTGCTGATGTTTCCTGAAAAAATTTAGTTTTTCCGGATAGAAAGCAACCTTGCCTTGCATTGCAATGTTACACCAAAAAAGCCAGTCGAAAGCAGTTTTGTAATTGTTGCTTTCCAATAGTAAGTTTTTTTGTACGGCTTCTCTTCTAAATAAAACTGCACTTGCATTAACAATTGACGGGCTGGTCAACATTTTTTGTCGTACAAAAATGTCTCCTTCAAAAAGTTTAGATTCAATGTTGTGTTTTTGTTCAACTATTCTCCAGCCAAAATCATCGCTTTCAGAATCAGAATAAACAAGTGTTAGTTCCGGGTTTTTTTCTAAGATCGTAACCAGGGTTTCTAAAAAATCAAGCCGGGAAGTATCGTCGCTTTCTGCAATCCAAACATATATTCCTGTTGCAAGTTCAAGTCCTTTTTTCCATTGTAAAAACGGGCTTCCACTGTTTGTTGGATTATAAATAACATGTGTTACTTTTTTGTTTGTTTTGTAATTATCGATGATTGTTTTACTTGAATCTGTAGAAGCATCATCCAGGATAATAATCTCAAAATTAGTATAAGTTTGATTAATGACAGATTCAATACGTTGTTTTAAATAATTAGCATGGTTATAGCTGGGTATTACTACAGAAATAACGGGAGCGAATTCCATCAATTTTATTTGCTGCTGCTAATTAGTTGCTTAAAAAAAGAAAAGGGTTTTAAAACCAGGTTTCCGACTTTATAAGAATAGGATTTTTTTGCTAATTGCAAATCTTTTTTATTTTTTTTTATTACTTCCGTAGAGCAATGATGATATTTACTAAATATAATGTTTTTAAGTTCGGGGGAATTAACAATGTTATGGGCAAATACATAGGCGGATAATGTATTTTCTTTTATAAATTCATATTCGTTTGTCATATTGTTGTTATGCCTTCTGTAAAAGGCATAAAATTCATTTATGAAATGGTAATCTTTAATATGTTTGAAAATCTCAATCCAAAACAGCCAATCTTCTTTTGCTTTTAATTGCTCATTAAACTCAGGCATAATTTCCTTTTTTATAATTCCGCAATGAATAGGAATAACAAAGGCAATATCCCAATCAGTAATAATATCTTTAAATGTGATGTGCTTGTTTATACTAAATTCAGGGAGTGTATATTGATTTAAGTTATCATTATATAATTTAAAATTACAAAGTACTAAATTGCATTCAGGAAAATTATTTATATAATTAGCAGCGGATAAAAACTTCTCTTTATGGATAAAATCATCTGCATCTAAAAATTGTATATATACTCCTCGGGCAAATTGTAAACCAGCATTTCTGGCACTCGAAAGCCCTCCGTTTTCTTTTTTAAGGTATTTAAAGCGTTTATCCAAATTGCAAAATCTTTTTGCAACATCGGCAGTGTCATCCGGAGATCCGTCATCTACAATGATACATTCCCAACTGGTGTAAGTTTGATATTTTACACTATCCAAAGCTTCTGCTAAATATCGGGCTTGATTATAACACGGAACAATTACCGAGATTAACATGTCAGCTTTAGATTGAATTTTATCTGCCATGCTTATACAAGTTCTGCTATAAATTTTTCCATTCTCTGCTTGTATAATTCTATTGTAAAATATTTCTTGTACAAATCCTGGTTTGCCCAAACCATCTCTGCTTTATCGGCTAAAGTTGGTTTCTGGATGTTCAAAAGCAAAATATATAAAGAATTAAAATCCAAAGTATCTAAAGTTAGTATTCCTGATGATTTATCTTTAAAAAAAGTATGGCCGCCAGTTAAAGTAAGAATTATGGGTGTGCCTACGCTTAAAACCTCCATAACACTTAAATCAAAATAACTGTTTTCATTTGTATTTATCACAAAATCTACACTTGCAATCCAATTGGCAGGGTTTACTTTTCCTAAGGATATTACTCCTTGCTGGTTTTTTTCTTCACCTTCTCCTGCAAGAAAAAGGTTTATATTTTGACGATGTACTCTGGTTTTTTCAAATGTTTTTATCAAAACATCAAATCCTTTAATATGGTTTCTTCTTCCAACAAATAGTAAATTTACGCTGTCCTTATCTAATGGAATTGTAAATGCGTTGTTAATAGACTGCGATGAAGAAAGTATATAATTAATTTTTGAACTTTTACAAATCAAAGATTTATAAATCAAAGATGAATCAGGGTTTGGAAATATTAAATGGTCCGCTTTTTTAAAAGTAACAAGTTCAATTTCTTTAATTTTGTTTATACTGTCTTCACCGCTATCCAGATTTTTAAACTCTTCTGAAACCAACTCTGGTGCATGTGATTGTAAGATTATTTTCTGTGTTTTTGGAATATAATTTAAGCAACCATATAATGAAAAAATATCATGAAAGTATATATAATCAAACTTAGCGCAATTATAATATTGATAGATTTTGCCAGCAGAGCCTGTAAAATTAACTAACCAGGAATTTTTTTCTTCCTCGTTAAATACCTGACTTAATTTTTTTCTTACTTTTTTAAAAAAATCAGGTTTATAGTTCTGCTGAAGTGTCTGAAGCGTAATCAATCCCTCAATTTTTTTGTCAAGGATATTCTGTCTGATAAAACCAGATGGCCCACCCTGGAACTCATCTAAATTATACTTTGAGAATACCAAGACTTTATTCTTGTATGATTTTAAGTGGTTCAGGGTTTAGATAATTTTAAAAATCACAAGTTGATATGGAACAATTATTTAGATACAAAATATAAAGCCAGCAACTTAGACCAATGCAGCTTATCTTCCAAAAATTGTTGTGTAAAAGAAGCTATACTTGCATTTTTACTTGTGGCTAAGTTTGCAGTGATTGGATTCGTTTTCATCCATTTTTGCAATGGAAAAGAGAAGCCCATTTTTTTACGGTCCCAAATTTCTTTTGGAAGCAAATCCTGATAACTTTTGATCAATAATCCTTTCGGTAGCTTTTGATCAAAGCGGATACTTGAATGAATATTATTTACAGTTTGGATGAAATCTGTATCTAAAAAAGGCATCCTGATTTCGATACCATGCTGCATACCCATCATGTCCGAATCGTGCAGTAATTGGTTTTTCATGTACAAATCCTGTTCTATTTGTGCCGCAAATAAATTTGAATTGGGCTCGGAACAAACAGGATAATCAAAATTACCAATGGTTTGCCATACTTCTTTTATCGGTATATTTAAGATGGACGCAATTTGGTTTGGCGCAAAATAACCACGCAAGCTTAAATAATAACCAATTGAAGAATGCAAGGATAAATAAGTTAATTTTTGATAAGCTTCTTTAGGTAACTTCTGCAATAAATTAAATGCAATATCAGGTAGATAATGAGTTAATTTTTTCAGGTATTTTATTCTGCGGAAAGACGGATAACCACCAAACAATTCATCCCCGCCCAAACCGGACAATACTGCTTTTAGCCCCTGTTTTTTGGCGATTTGTGCCACAAACCAAGTGTTTATCCCGTCTGCAGATGGCTGATCCATTGCTTGCAAAACACTTTCTGCCTGTTCGGTAAAAACTTTTTGGCTGAGGTTTAATATCTGATGTTTACTTTTGATTTTTAATGCCATGATCAGTTGATACTTGGATTCATCATAATTCAAATCATCAAAAGTAAGTGATAAAGTATGCAAGCCTGAACCTTTTGCTTGTGCCGCTTCTAAAGCGATAATGCCCGAATCAATGCCGCCGCTTAAAAACAAACCAACCGGTGCGTCTGCGATTAAATGTCGTTGTACGGCTTTGCTGAAACTTTGCCGGATAAGTAATTTTGCTTCTTCTAAATTGGTTATATAAGTTTGTTTTTTAGGCTGAATGTAAGTTTCAATTTTAGCCGATTCTGCTTTAATATCCCATTCCAAAAAACATCCTTTGGGCAGCATGAAAACTTCATACAAAATTGTAGCCGGTTCCGGGATAAAACCGAATGCCAGAAACAATATTTTCCAATCAGGATTTTCCTGGTCAATGCCAATTTTACGGAAGGCAAGTATCTCCGAAGCAAACAAAAGTTCCCGGTTTTTAATCCGGTAATACAATGGTTTCATCCCGCTTTGATCCCGGACCAAATAGGTTTTTTGTAAATGTTTATCATATAAAGCAAAAGCAAACATGCCGTTAAACCGGGCAAAAGCGGTAGTTCCCCACAAAGTATAAGCAGCCAGAATAACTTCTGTATCTGATTGATTATTAAACGTATAACCTAATTTTTGCAATTCAGCTTTGATGGTTTGATAGTTATAAATCTCGCCGTTAAAAGTAATGGTGTAATTGCCGGTAACATCCGTCATCGGTTGTGCGCCATCTGCAGAAAGATCAATCAAAGCCAGGCGGCGATGGCCAAAACAGATGCTGTTTTTATCACCTAAAAATTGTCCTTCATCATCCGGGCCGCCATGCTGCATGGCCAGCATCATGGCGGCAACATTGCTTTGTTTTGAATCCGCGTTTGTGTGTAAAGAAACCTGTCCTGCTATCCTGCACATCTTGTTTGCGTGTTATACAGCTTCGCCCTGTCAGTTACAATTGCAGTTGTAATTGTTTAATAATTTGTATTTTATACAGATCAAATCCGATCAACCAGCGCTACTGATGCATTAATCACAATGGACTGCCCCATGTTTTCCAGTCGGATAATCAATTGTTTTTGCGATTTGTAACTCACCATTTCGCCCGTTAAACCAATCAGCGGACCGGCTTTGATCACCACTTTTTCGCCTGGTAAAATATGTTCTGCCGTTACCTCCAGTTCCATATCCGATGACAAAAGCAGCTGTATCTCGTTGATTTGCTGTTCGGGCATATCGGCAATCCGGCCGGCATGGTACAGAAAACGCACAATCCCCTTCGTCATCAAAACTTCAGTTTGCTGTTTTGGCAAAATGCGCACAAACAAATACGATTGAAAAAGCGGCTCTGTAACCCATTTTTTGCGGTCGCTCCATTGTTTTAGCGTTCGCTGGAGTGGCAGATAAACCTCTATCCCTTTTTTTTGCAATAACTCAAACGCTTGCTTTTCAGCTCGTGATCGTGTATAAACCGGGTACCATTTTGGCGATGCTTCTTTTACCATACTTTTTTTATAACAGGTTTTAGTTTAGCCAGCGGTTTTTTCGCCACCATTTTAAAGTGCCGTTTTCCGTTTGGTTTTCAGAACCTAAATAACCATTATAATCTGTGTAATAATAACTGCCGTTTTGATTTTTGTTGCCTGATGTATAAATCCGCGAATGAAAGTTTTCCTCTTCGTAAGCGTTCAGCAAAATAACTGTATTTGTTAAATTGTATTTTTCGGTTAACTGGCCCGGAAGTTCTGCGGCATGAAAAGAGGATTTCCCGGCCCGCACCACAAAAATATTAATGTCGCTCAGGCGGATCACCGGTATCGAATCCGAAACCAGGCCAACAGGCGCAGTGTCGATCATCACAATATCATACTTCTTTTGCAGCTCTAAAATCAGTTTTTCCATGTTGGGGTGATGCAGCAATTCGGATGGATTTGGCGGCACCGGCCCGGAAGCGATAAAATCAATATTGGCCTGTTCTGTGCGGGTGATAATTGCTGCCGCGCTTACCTGATTGGCCAGATAACTGCTCAACCCAACCAAATTATTATACTTGAAAACATGGTGCAACCTGGAGCGGCGCAAATCCGCAGCAACCACAACCACTTTTTTATCGATCAAACCCAGCGTGCTGGCCAGGTTTACCGCGATAAAAGATTTTCCTTCGCCGGCCACTTCCGAAGTGATACAAATAACCTTGCTTTGCTTATCGTTCGCCATAAAACTCAGGTTGGTTCTTACCGCCCGCACAGATTCTGCAAAAACAGAGCGTGATTTTGCCTGCGATAAAATTTCTGTATTGTACTCGTCCAGCTTGTACGGAAACTTGCGGATAATACCGATCACCGGTACATCGGTCAAACTTTCAACGGTTTCTTTATCATAAATGTACGGGTTGAGTACACGCAGCAACAAGATCAGCCCGAAACCAATGAGCAAACCCAGAAAAATCGATTTTTGGTAAACGCTGCTTTCATTAGGCGAAACCGGGCCAAAATTGGGCTGTGCCTGCTCAATAATTGTGGCACCGGCGAGAATGGAAGAACGGCTGATTTGCGCCTCCAGCTTTTTTTCAGACAAAAACGAATAAACTTTTTCGTTGATTTCAAAATCACGTTTCAGGCTAACCATGTCGCGTTCGGCAGTTGGCAAAGCGGCTACCTGGCGGTTTGTAGTTTGCAATTGCGCGTTTAAATAGCTTAGAGTGCTTTGGATATGTTTGGCAGAAGCATCAATATTGGCCAGTGCAGAATTACGGATTTGCACCAGTTGTTTATCAAGTTCTGCTACGGGCTGCGAGTTTAGATTAAAGGTTTTCAGTAAACTTACCTTTTCGGTTAGTAAGGTATTATAACGCTGCAGCAAACTGCTCAGCAAAGGGTCAACCGTGCCTTGCATGTTGAAATTAAGGTTAACGGCATTTTTTTCGTTGCTGATTTGCTGTTTAAGCTGATCAATGGCAATAAGCTGAATGTTGAGCAGGGACTTCTGCGATTCAAACTCCTGCACTTTACCAAGCACCATGTTTGCAGAGGAACTTACATCAAATACTTTCGAGTTTTTTTTGTAGGATTCTAAGGAACTTTCAGATGATTTTACCTGTTTGGAAAGGAAATCCAACTGATTGTCAATAAAAGAAATGATCTGCGAGGCCGACTGCATTTTGCGGTTTTTGTCAAATTCCAGATATTCCTGCATCAGAGCATTCAAAATATCGGCTGCAAACTGCGGGTTCGAGTCTGTTTGTTCCAGGCTGATCACGTTGGAGTTTTTGATGGCTTCGCTCGTGGTCAATCCGCCGGAAATGCGCGGATAAAAATCTTCCGGTGCGTTAAATTTAAACAGGTAAACGGAGTTGGTTGCATACCGCGCATCCGAAGAATGAACCATAAAACCTGTTTTGCCAATATTGATTACTGTGTTATATGGATAAACGCGCTTAACTTCCTGATTGTTGATTTTATACTTCAGGCTAAACTTATCTTTGTTGATGGCTTGAAACGAGATCAGATCTTTATAAAGCGAAGTGCTGTCTTCTTCCAAAAGCTCAATGTTCAAAGGTTTGTCCGGATAGGTTTCGTAACGGCGGATGCGGCCTTCAATAAAAAAACTAATCTTATAATCCAGATCTTTAACGGCACTGATGATCAGGCTCCGGCTCCGGATCACATAACTTTCGCTTTGTACTTTTGCCGTAGCCCGTTCTGCATTATTGATTACGCTGACCAGTTCCGATATTTCTGATTTTTTTTCATCAAACTTCATGATAGAATTAGTGGCATAAACTTTTGGTGTGTACCACAAATACAGCTTGGCCATAAAAAAACAGATCAGCACGGCCAATGCAACCAAATACCATCTGCTCAAAATCATCCTGAGCAGCCTAGCGTAGTTTAGCCGGTCTGTTGGTTTTTGCAGATGGATGGAATCGTTATCAGGCATCTATTTTTTGGTGAGCGTAAAAATGATCAAAGCTGTGTTTAGCAAAACCAGTACAGCTTGCAAAATACCCGATGCGTTTTGTGTTGCCTCGTTTCTAAGTGCGCGGTTGTTTTGGCCGATGTAAACGATATCATTGTTTTGCAGGTTCAGTTCGGGGTTTGCCAAAGTTCTGATGTCGTTCAAATCAGCTGTAATTAGCTGCGGATGAGCTTTATCACCCCGGATAATTTGGATGTTTTTTTCATTTGCTTTGTCTGTCAGGCCGCCTGCTTCCCCTATAATGTCCACCAAACTGGTTTTATCTTTTAACAACAAGTAATTGCCCTGTGTACGTATTTCGCCCAGTACGGTTACCTTTAGGTTAATAATTTTTAAATCGATTATCGGATCTTTTAATAATTTCTCTTTGTACAGACTTTCCACTTTTCGGGCCGCCTGGTATCTGGTTAAGCCTGAAACCATTATGCGCCCGATAACCGGCAGCGCAACTGTTCCGTCTTCTTCAACCTGGTAAGCAGTAGCTTGTGGGGCAGAAGTGGCCAGGGACTGCTCATTGGCGATGTAACTGATGTTTTGCAGGTTGCGGATCTGGAGCAGATCATCCGGCCCAATTTTGTAACCCGCATTTCCAACAGAAGGGGCAGAACTATAAACCGGTGCAGGTGCAGCAAGATCTGTTTTAAATAAAGCATGTTGCTGCTTATAAGAACAGGAACACAAAAAAAACAGTGCTAAAAACAGCATTACAGAAATATTATTACTAAATATCATTTTCATAAACAGCGGATTAAACTATTAGTTAAATTTGGCATTTAAAAATTTTGTGGAAAAAATATTTTTTTCGCGTATAAACAGCTTATGAAAGTTTCTGTAATCACGGTTTGTTACAATGCAGTTTCTACTATCGAAGCCACTATTCTTTCGCTGCTAAACCAGGATTACGAAAACTTGGAGTATTTAGTTATCGATGGCGGCTCCACAGACGGCACAATTGACGTTGTGAAACGCTTTTTGCCCCGGATTGCGCATTTCATTTCTGAACCGGACCAAGGTATCTACGATGCCATAAATAAAGGGATTGCACTGGCCAGCGGAGAGGTAATCGGTTTGCTACATGCCAATGATTGTCTGGCTTCTGCAAACGTGATCAGCACGGTAGTGCAAACTTTACACCGCACTAAAGCTGACGCTGTTTACGGAAATCTTAATTTTTACAGTGAAAAAGGCTGTTTGATCCGAAAATGGAAATCGGCCAGCTGCCGCCGCCTGTTGTTGGAAATGGGCTGGATGCCGCCGCACCCAACTGTTTACATCAAAAAAAATATTTTTTTAAATTATGGTAATTTCCGCCTGGATTTCGCCACAGCGGCAGATTATGAACTGATACTTAGGTTCTTTTATCGCCATAAAATAAAAACAACCTATGTTGATAAAATTTTTGTAAAAATGTTAACTGGCGGAATAAGTAACAAAAATATTTTCAACCACGTATCAGGTAACATCAATGATTTAAAAGCCATGAAGCTTCATCGTTTACATGCTCCTTTTATCGCTGTTTTTTTAAAACCCATGCAAAAATTATTACAATATTTTTAATTTAAAGTTAAATTTATATCTTTAGATAATTTTAAAAAGATATGATGGTTCAGGAAATTTACTTTTTACTTATTACCTGCGTTTCGGTTTTGTTAGTGCTCTTGATTATGCCGTCAATTATCCACATCGCCCATAAATACAATCTTTTTGATGACCATTCCCTGTCGCGCAAAGAACATGGTTACGGTATCCCGCGGCTTGGTGGTGTGGCTTTTTTTACCGCAATCATGCTCACATCCTTTTTTGTTGTAAAAAACGGCACTGATTTGCCCATGTACCAGCTTTATGCGGCGAGCCTGGTTTTATTTGGTATCGGCATCAAGGATGACCTGGCCGGTGCGCATTTTCATACCAAATTAATTGTGCAGGCCGTTGTGGCGTTTATTGTTACTGTTCCGGCAGAAATCAGGCTAAATAATTTGCACGGCCTGTTTCAGGTTTACCAATTGGAAACATTTCCGTCTGTGCTGATTTCCATGCTGCTGATCATGTTCATCATCAATGCCTTTAACCTGATTGATGGCATCGATGGCTTGGCCGGTACACTTGCTTTAATCGCCTGCAGTACATTTGGGTTTTATTTTGAAACGATGAACCAGCCCACACTTGCCGCGCTGGCCTTTGCAGTTGCAGGTTCGGTCGGGGCATTTTTAGGGTATAATTTTTCGCCCGCCAAAATTTTTATGGGCGATGCCGGTTCCATGTTTTTAGGGTTAATCTGTGCTGTATTTGCGCTTAAATTTATATCGATAAACGAAACATCTGCCTTTAACTTAAACCAAAACGCGCCTGTTATAGCAGTTTCAACATTAATCATACCGGCGTTTGATATGCTGAATGTGATTGCAACACGCATCTACCACAAAAAATCCCCGTTTAAGCCTGATCGTAACCACATCCACCACCGGATGCTGCGTTTAGGGTTAACACATTTGCAAACCACCCTGATCTTAGGGGCCATAACAGTTGGGTTTATCACGCTTTCAGCTTTGCTGACCAACGTCAATACTTCTTTTATGCTGCTTTTTTTTACTTCAATTTTATTGCTGCTGAATAAACTGGTGAATGGTTTGGTGCGTGTAAAACTTCGGGAGGCCTGTCCCGCAACGGCGTAATAAACGGGCAAAAATCTTTTCATGTTTGATAACTTTGTTCAATCATGTACAAGATGAAAATTGCAATCAACGGATTTGGCCGCATCGGCCGGGTTTTTTTAAGGAATATATTACTGCGCCCTGAAATTGAAGTTGTGGCGATCAATGATTTAAGCGATACCAAAACGCTTGCCCACCTGTTCAAATACGATTCTGTGCACCGCGGTTTTAAAGGTGAAGTGGGTTTTGATGAAGAAAACCTGATCATCAACCGGCAGCGTATCCGGGTTTTTAAAGAAAAAGACCCGCAGCAATTGCCCTGGAAACAGTTGGGAATTGATCTGGTGATTGAATCAACTGGAAAATTTGTAACGCAGGAAAAAGCTTCGTTACATTTAAAAGCAGGTGCAAAGCAGGTGATTATTTCGGCCCCTTCTCCGGATAAAAATATTCCTTCCGTGGTTTTGGGCGTAAATGATGATTTGGTTGATTTATCATCGCCCATTATTTCCAACGCTTCCTGCACAACCAATAATGTGGCGGTAATGGTTAAAGTTTTGGATGATCAATGGGGAATTGAGGATGGTTACATTACCACCGTACACTCCATGACGAGCGACCAAAACCTGCACGACGCGCCGCATAAAGATTTGCGCCGCGCACGTGCTGCGTCCGGTTCCATCATCCCAACCACCACCGGCGCGGCCAAAGCCATTACCAATATTTTCCCGCACCTGGAAGGCAAACTGGGCGGTGCCGGCATTCGCATCCCGGTTTTGAACGGCTCGTTAACAGATTTTACCTGCACGCTAAAACAGGAAGCAACGGTAGAAAGCATCAACGCGGCCTTTAAGCAAGCTTCGGAAAGCTTTTTAAAAAACGTGCTGGAATACACTGAAGACCCGATTGTTTCGGTAGATATCCTGGACAATCCGCACAGTTGTGTTTTTGATGCGCAACTTACTTCGGTGGTGGGCAGTTTGGTAAAAGTGGTTGGCTGGTATGATAACGAAATGGGCTATTCAAGTCGGCTGGCAGATTTGGTGCAGAAAATTTATGTGCTAAAAACAGCATCGGCACAAACCATTTCTACCTAAAAACAGAAAAAGCGGCCTAAGCCGCTCTCCCAAAAAAACACTGCAAAAAAAGGTTTAGGTTTAGAACTGGTTTTTAACGTACAATCATCAATGTTGATTTATTTCTTCGCGGTGCATCCGGAAACGGTTCCATGTCTGGGTGGTAGGGCGTATTTTCGTCGTCCGCTTTCTTTACGTTCATCCTGTAATAAGACAAACCTTTTTCCGTAACCGATGCGCCAATGTTCAGGTATTTAATATCGGCTGCTTTTTTTGCCTTGATAAATAAATCCACATCGCCTTGCAAATCAATCAAACCCTTGTAGTACAACTCGTTAAGCAATACGGTTTTAAATTTTTTGAAGAACAAAGTAATGCTGAAAATTAAATATGGATTGGTGATATCGGTGTTGCGGTAAGGAACCGGATTGTTCAGGATTGATTTTAAGATTTTATCGCGAAGTGGGGTTGTATTGAAAAACATAGCTTTAAAATTTAATATTGTTGTTGATGATCACACAGATTCAATTAAAATGCCATTTGCCAAAAAGCAAACCCAAACTGTCGGAAATGCTTCTTTTAGCAGGTAAAATTGGGGCTGAAGGAAGGCCGGGTTTAAAAAATAACATTTCTTTTCAGGCAAAACCCGAGACCAAAAAATAGGTGATAAAAACAGTATCAAAAGCAAAATCAGCTTCAAAAACTACAAAACCGATTAAAAAACATGATTAAGTTTATTACAGCAGAAGAAACTTTGCCCATAAGAAATGAAGTGCTGCGCGAAGGAAAATTAAGTTTAAACGAATGCCGTTTCCCGTCCGATAACAACGAAGGCGCGTTCCATTTGGGGAATTTTGAGGAAAATATGCTCGTTACCATCGCCTCGTTTCATCCGCAGACTGTGGAAGGCCATATCGGCAGCGGCTACCAATTGCGCGGCATGGCAACTTTGCCGGGTTTTCAGGGAAAAGGGAAAGGCAACCAGCTTCTTAACTTTGCGGTTGTTTATCTGCGCGGGCAAAAAATTAATTATTTGTGGTGCAATGCACGCAAAAAAGCTTTAAACTTTTACACAGGTTTGGGTTTTGAAATTATTTCTGATGAATTTGACGTGCCCGGCATCGGCCCGCATTATATGATGTATGTTAAAATTTACTGATGCTGTTTTTATCAGCATAAAAACAGCATCTGCAAAAAAAACGCGTTTAAAAATCTTAGGGTTAACAGCAATTTTGTAATTTCCCGCCTTTAATTCAATCTTATGAAAACAATTGATCAGGCCAGCTTTGCCGGCAAAAATGTTTTGATCCGGGTAGATTTTAACGTTCCGCTGGATGAAAACTATAAAATTACAGACGATAACCGCATTGCGGCAGCATTGCCAACCATCAAAAAGATTTTGGCCGATGGCGGTGCAGTGATCTTGATGTCGCATTTGGGAAGGCCAAAAGATGGCCCGACCGAAAAATATTCGCTGAAACATTTGATTCCGCATCTGTCGGATTTGCTGGGTCAGGAAGTGCAGTTTGCCAACGATTGCATCGGCCAGGAAGCCATCGACAAAGCCAAAGAACTGGAACCAGGCGAAGTTTTGCTGCTGGAAAACCTGCGTTTTTATAAACAAGAAGAAAAAGGCGATGTGGAATTTGCCAAAAAACTGGCCGCTTTGGGCAATGTTTACGTAAACGATGCTTTCGGCACGGCGCACCGCGCGCACGCATCTACTTCGGTTATTGCGCAGTTTTTTCCGGATGCCAAATATTTTGGTTACGTAATGGCTTCGGAACTGGAAAATGCCGAAAAAGTACTGAACAATGCTGCCAAACCTTTCACGGCAATTATGGGCGGATCCAAGGTTTCCGACAAGATCCAGCTGATCGAAAAATTGCTGGATAAAGTTGATAACCTGATTATTGGCGGCGGAATGGCTTACACGTTTGCCAAAGCGGATGGCGGCAACATCGGCACGTCTTTAGTAGAAATGGACAAGTTGGAACTCGCCAAAAATCTTCAGCAAAAAGCAAAAGACAAAGGCGTCAAGCTGTTTTTACCGGTAGATAATGTGGTGGCCGATAAATTTGCCAACGATGCGCAAACCAAAATTGCCAAAACCGGCGAAATTGATGATAACTGGATGGGATTGGACATCGGGCCAGAAACCATAAAACTTTTCAGCGAAGTAATTGAAAATTCTAAAACCATTTTGTGGAACGGGCCGATGGGCGTTTTTGAAATGGAAAGCTTTTTAGTTGGCACCAAAGCCATCGCCGAAGCGGTTGTAAAAGCCACAGATAATGGTGCGTTTTCGCTGATTGGTGGCGGCGATTCTGCTGCAGCGGTATCCAAATTTGGTTTAACAGAGCGCGTAAGTTACGTTTCTACCGGCGGCGGCGCGCTGCTGGAATATATGGAAGGCAAGGAGTTGCCCGGCGTAAAAGCGATTAATGATTGATGCTGTTTTTATGGGTGTAAAATTTGAATTTCTTAAAGCCTTTGCCATTTTGGTAAAGGCTTTTTTACGCTTTCATTTTTATCGATAAATCGTGCATTGCAGTATAAAATATCGGCAGTTGCGAAAATAAACTTTCAGCCAGAACCTGATTGTAAGTGTGCACTGATGCGTTTCTTTTCAGCAGAATATCAGACCAAATGGTTTCATCATCAATAATATTTTCGGCATAAGCAGCAGCAAAAACAGATCGCGGACTGTTTAAATTAATAATGCCTCTTTTTTCTAAAAAACGTTTTAAAGTTTTCCAGGATAAATCAAAGCAATATTCAAAACGTTGTATGGCACCGTCCCGCTCCAGTTCTGATGGGTTTTTTAATAATGCAACTTTAAAAGTTGCTAATGCATGCTCAAAAGTAGCCAGTTTTTCTTCAAAATAATCGTTCATAGCCATTCAATATTTCTCATTGCAACAGTTTTAAATTGCTGATCTACTTCCTGGAAGTTGACCAAGTCAATATTATACAGCATCGGTAACTCTTCAATTTCAATACTGATTTTTGATAATTGTTGGTTTGAAATAGGTTCATCTGCCAGCAAACCCAAGTCGATATCTGCTCTGCGCAATTCGGATAAATTGGCTTGCGATCCAAAAATAAAAGCACGGTAGTTAGTGTTAGATAAATTTTTTTCTAAAATTTCTTTTAACCAAAAAAGTATTTGCTGCCGTCTCTTCATCTAAAAGCAAATATATCTAAATCATTAAGCTGAATAAACTAAATTTAACTCGATGAAAACGATAAATCTAATGCTTCTTTTATGCCTGTTTTTTTGGCGGGCATCGGCACAAACAAACACAAACCCGGATGCAGCTTACATCAAAGAAAATTATACCAAATACGAATACCAGATCCCGATGCGCGACGGCAAAAAGCTGTTCACTTCTGTTTATGTGCCTAAAGACAGGTCGAAAAAATATCCGTTTATGATGGACCGGACGCCGTATAGTGTGGCACCTTACGGAGCGGATCTGTACAAAAGCAACCTCGGCCCGTCGCCATTATTTTTGCATGATGGCTACATTTTCGTTTATCAGGACGTGCGCGGCCGCTGGATGAGCGAAGGGATTTATGAGGAAATGACGCCGGAAAAGGACGTTCATCCCACCAAAAAAGACGTTGATGAAAGCACAGATACTTACGATACGATCGATTGGCTTCTAAAAAACATTTCGAACAATAACGGAAAAGTTGGCGTTTGGGGAATTTCTTATCCCGGATTTTACACAACAACGGCTTTGCTGAGCAGGCATCCGGCATTAGTTGCCGCTTCTCCGCAGGCACCAATTGCAGATCTTTGGCGTGATGACGGCTGGCACAACGGTGCTTTTATGCTGGTTGCCAATTTTGGTTTTTATCCGGGATTTACAAATCGGCAGAATGATAAACCAACGCAACAAAGGGCTACAGAATTTAATGCCGGGACAGAAGATGGTTACAATTTTTTTATGAAAATGGCCACCATGAAAAACACAAACGATCTGTATTATAAAGATACCATCCGTTTGTGGAACGAAATGTTGGATCACCCGGATTATGACCAGCATTGGAAAGACCGCAATGTGCTCACACATTTAACCGATATAAAAACAGCAACGCTGGTAACAGGCGGCTGGTACGATGCGGAAGATTTGTACGGTGCCATCAATACGTATAAAACTTTGGTGAAAAATAATCCGAAAACGCCTGTTTACTTTGCGATGGGGCCTTGGGTGCACGGCGGCTGGGCTCGGGGCAATGGCGATCATTTGGGTGATGTTAGCTTTGGCGGGCCGACCGGTCCGTATTATCGTGAAAATATTGAGTTTAAGTTTTTTAGCCATTATTTAAAAGGTACGGAACTGGATCTGGCACCGGTAAATGTTTTTGAAACGGGCAGCAATCAATGGAAAACCTTTCGGAAATGGCCGCCGGAAGCTGCAAAAGAGAAAAATCTATATTTTTTACCTAACGGGAAACTTTCTTTCGATCCGCCAAAAACCAATGCTTCTTTTACCAGCTATATTTCTGATCCGAACAAACCAGTACCATTTATCAACGGAACTTCGATGGATATGGACCGCGAATACATGACGGCCGACCAGCGTTTTGCCGCCACGCGCCCAGACGTTTTAACTTATCAAACCGATGTTTTGGCGGATGATGTGACGCTGGCCGGAAACATCTGGGCAAACCTGAAAGTTGCGATCAGCGGCACCGATGCAGATTTTGTAGTAAAAGTAATCGACGTTTACCCGGATTCTATACGCAATACTTCTTTTACCGGCATAAATGTTGTCCTATCGCATTACGAACAAATGGTTAGGAGCGAAGCCATGCGCGGAAAATACCGCAACAGCTTCTCCAAGCCGGAACCTTTTGTGCCCGGCAAGATCACGCCGGTAAACTTTGAGCTGCAAGACATTTTGCACACTTTCAAAAAAGGCCATCGCATCCTGGTGCAGGTGCAAAGTACCTGGTTCCCGCTGATTGACCGCAACCCGCAGCAGTTTATGAATATTATGAAAGCCAAACCGGAAGATTTTAAGAAAGCTACGATTAAGGTTTTTGAAGGCGGGAATGAGGCGAGCTTTTTAAAGGTGCGGGTTTTGGGCGAAATGTAAAATATAAATGATTAGAAATCCTTAGATCAAAGAGAAGGGAAATTAAAAACCCAGCTTGTGGGTTTTAAAATTCAAAACCTTAATTAAATTCAAAGTTTAGTTTCATCAAAATAATTGTAATTTGATCTAACATTATTCGCTAATAATCAGACATTGTTTATGAAAAAATCTTTTACGCTCGCTATACTAATTTTGCTCTTTGCAATAAATGCTTTTGCTAAAACTGCAACGGTACATTTGATGATAAAAAACTTTAAAGGTTCTGTTTCGGTTTATGATCCCAATTGCGTTATGATCTTGCAAAAAAGCGATTTATAGAGCTTAGTTTAGATGCCCATGGATATGCATCCTATACAATGGATACAAATCAACCAACTTATCTCTTTTTACAGTCAGTATCCAATAATGCTTTTCACTGGTGCCTTTTTTTATCCCCTGGAGATGAGCTTTTTTTATCGGCTGATTTTTCAAAAAAGGACAATCAGGTTACAGTAAAAGGTAAAGGCAGCAACAACAACCAGCCTGAAATTTTTGCATTGACCAATATGGATATGCAGCCCTTTAATGATGAAAAAAATCCAGACCAGGTGATCGCTGCCATCAACAAACAGTATTTGCTGAATAAAACCATATTAACAAATTATATAAAAGCAAACAAACCTTCCGCTGAATTTATCAAGAATGCTATGGTTAACTTAAAATATTTTGCCCCTGCAAACTATTATGAATTTAGTCATAACCACACTCTCTTTATGTCGAAACAAGAATTAAAACCATGGTTAAGAATCCAGGATAGCCTGTTTGCAACTGTAAAACTAAGTAATGATGAGGCCTTAAATGCCTATAATTATAATAAGCTGGTAGATAATTTTGTAATGCGTGAAGCAGAAGCTGCAAAAATGGAATATGAAGCTAACCCGGCAGAATTTTACCATCGTTGGTTTAAAGCGAATCCCGCTAAAGGGAAAAAAGAATATAACGGCACGCAAACAGGCGTTTTAAATAATATGATTATCGACAAATATTTTAGTGGAAAAGCTGCCGAGTATGCATACGGTCAGACCATAAAACTTAAATTTGTAAGAGCAGATTATCCGGCAGTTGTTTCGATGTTCAATCATTTTAAGAAAGAATTTCCTGCAAGTGTGTATCTTAAAGGATTTAGTCCCTACCATCGCTGAGTTAGTAAAAAAACAACAGCAAACATTTAACACCGAAACTATTTTTGTTAAAAACAACGGCACACAGCTCAATACACTCAAGGACGTGCTGGCACTAACGAAAGGCAAAACCGCACTGGTAGATATGTGGGGAACCTGGTGCAGCCCTTGCAGAACGGAAATAGAAAAAAATGCTTTGAAATTAGAGGCTCATTTCAAAGGCAAAAATGTCAATTTTATCTATATATCGAATGAAGACATTGCACGAGAGCAAGAATGGAAAAAAGCGATTGCCTATTTCCAGATTGGAGGGATGCACATTTTGGCCAATCCTAGACTGACAAAAGATATTATGAACAAAGTTAAGGCAATGGGTTATCCTACCTATATCATTATTAAAAAAGATGGAAGTTATAGGCAAACAACATCGCAACTTCCGGTAAATCTCCAAGCAATGATTAAAGAAATTGAAGTTGCTAACTTGTAATATCTCAGGTGGCGACCTTGTTTAAAATTTAGAGCCTGTTTAAATTTCTATCATCAAAATTTATGATGCTTCTTTTATGCCTATAAATTTTGCTTTTGCATACTGTTCCAATGTAAATAGTGCAATAATCCAATGATTTTTAGGTGATAAAAGAAGCATAGAAAACGTATTGACCAAATTTAAAACAGGCTCTTGTAATTCAAGCACCTTATAATTGAGATTTTCTAATCCAACTGAAACCAATATTATAAAAAGTATTTTTTCTAGCTATAACTACAACATTCTATAATTCTTTCTTAAATCATTTCCCCAAAAATCCCTGTCCGCCACTGCGGATTTTTTTATGCCCGTAAAAAAAGCATTCCAATAAATTATCTGCATAAAACCTCTAAAAAACTTTGTTGAAAACTTTTAGTGGGGAATTGTGGTAAAAGGTGGTAATTTTTATACTTTTACTCATTAAATATTACCCTAACCAGGATAATGCCGCATTTTTTAGGTGAATTTGAATGTAAGCTTGATGCAAAGGGGCGGATGATGATCCCTTCTAACCTCAGGAAACAGCTTCCGGAAGCTGAACGTGAGGGACTTGTGATCAATCGGGGATTTGAAAAACACCTGGTGGTTTATCCGCGCAAGGAGTGGGATTTGATACTGGATGATCTGTCAAAATTGAATCAATACGAAAAAAAGAACCGTGATTTTGTAAGATATTTTACCCGCGGGGCAACAGAAATCGTTCCGGATGCCGCCGGAAGGGTACTTTTTCCGAAAGCATTACTGGATTATGCCGGTATCGGAACAGATGTGGTGCTGGCCGGCAACTTGAATAAAATAGAAGTTTGGGCAAAAGCCGCATACGACGAACAATTGGACAATGAACCGGAAAATTTTGCCAACCTGGCGGAAGAAGTAATGGGCAACAAAAAAAATGGTACAAACGAGTAGCTACCACACACCTGTAATGCTGCAGCAATGCATCGATGCACTGGCTATAAAGCCAAATGGTATTTATGTGGACGTAACTTTTGGCGGCGGCGGCCATTCTAAAAAAATATTAGATAAATTAGGCAAAAAAGGCCGTTTGCTGGCTTTTGATCAGGATGAAGATGCCAGGCAAAACGTGCCTGATGATGATCGTTTTACTTTTGTAGAACAAAATTTTAAATATTTAAAAAATTCCTGCCGGTTGTACGATGCGCTTCCGGTTGACGGGATTTTGGCCGATCTGGGCGTTTCCTCACATCAGTTTGATGAAGCAGAACGCGGTTTTTCTGTCCGTTTTGATGCTGATCTGGATATGCGGATGAACAAAAGCGGTGAACTGACTGCGCAGAAAATCATCAACACTTATGCTGAAGAAGAGCTGCACCGCATTTTCGGGATGTACGGTGAATTGCAAAACGCAAAAACGCTGGCAAAAACAGTAGTAACGGCACGGTTAAATCAGCCAATCAATACCATTGCAGAACTGAAAACAGCAATCCGGAACCTGATCCCGAAAGGAAAAGAAAATAAGTACCTGGCGCAGGTTTTCCAGGCTTTGCGGATCGAAGTAAACCAGGAACTGGAGGCTTTGCAGGAATTTTTGCTGCAAACCGCTGATGTGCTGGTTTCGGGCGGCAGGCTGGTGGTGATGTCATATCATTCGCTGGAAGACCGACTGGTAAAAAACTTTATTGCCAAAGGAAAATTTCGCGGAGAAGTAGAAAAGGATTTTTTCGGAAATGATTTGAAACCGTTTGATAGTTTTAGTCGCGGTGCCCTGACAGCTTCCGAAGAAGAAATAAAAATGAACAACCGGGCACGCAGTGCCAAATTAAGGATAGCTGTAAAAAGATGAACCGTTTACGTGCAGAAATTCTGGAGGAAGAACTGGAAAAGGAATTAATTGTGGAAGAAAAGCCGCCTGTCGGCAAAATCCCGGACAATTTTTTTACACTGTTTTTTCAAAAAGGAGTGGTTTCTACCGAAGCCGCAACCCGCATGTTGCCCTTTATTTTTTTTGTAGCTTTTTTGGCGATGGTTTACATTGCCAACCGACATATGGCCGAAAATACCATGCGGGAGATTGATAAACTATCTAAACAGGTAAAAGAACTGAGCTGGGACTATAAAACCACCAAAGCAGAATTAGCATTTAAAAGCACACTGACAGAAGTAGAAAAACGGACCGATACTTTGGGGTTAAAAACTTCTGTAGAACCTCCGCAAAAAATTATGGTGACCACCGATGAGCATTAGGACCAACATATTGCTGCGTGTATATCTGGCTTTTGGCCTGATTGTGTTATTTGCTGGGGCAGTAATGGTGCAACTGTGCCGTGTGCAGTTTTTACAGGGTAAAAAATGGACAGCCATGCAGGACAGTATTTCTGTTCGGTACAAAGACATCGAAGCAAGCCGCGGAAATATTTTTGCAATAGACGGCAGTATGCTGGCCACTTCTGTGCCTGAATATGAGTTGCACATGGATATGGTTGGTGGTGCTATTGCGGAAGACAAAGTTTTTTATGGTAAGGTAGATTCACTGGCGATGAAACTATCTTCGTTTTTTGGGGATAAATCATTCCGTGACTATTCCAGGATTTTGCGCAATGCACGCCGCGATAAAGTGAGGTATCTGCTGTTAAAAAGAAATGTTTCTTTTCAAGATCTCAAGAAAATTAAAAAATTTCCATTGTTCAGTATGGGGCATTATGGCAGTTGTTTAATTGTGATTACAAACAACAAGCGTATTTTGCCTTATAAATCATTGGCAGCCAGAACCATTGGTTATAAAAATGAAAATGTTAAAAATCCGGTTGGATTAGAAGGAGCCTATGCTTCTTTTATCAATGGAGAAACGGGCAAACGGCTGGAGCAGCGCATTGTAGGTAATGTTTGGAAACCTGTAAATGATGATTTTGAGATTGCGCCAAAAGAAGGTGCCGATATAATTTCTACACTCGATGTAAATTTTCAGGACGTTGCCCAAAGTGCATTGTTAAAGCAGCTGGCCATTAGTGATGCAGATCATGGTGCGGTAATTTTGATGGAAGTAAAAACAGGAGAGGTGCGCGCGGTTGCCAATTTTACCAAAGTGGCACCAGGGCAGTATAAAGAAAAATTTAATTATGCAATTGCCGGAAATCAGGATCCGGGTTCAACCTTTAAACTGGCCTCTTATATGGCTTTGCTGGAAGATCATAAAATAGATACCAACACGCTTATCGGTACAGGATATTATCAGATCCCGGGGAAGTTAATTAAAGATTCGCATCCAAAAATACAAACCATAACAGCAAAACAAGCTTTTGAGGAATCATCAAATGCGGCGATCGCTAAGATGGTAAACACCAGTTATGCAAACGATCAGTCAAAATTTACCGATCATTTATACGATTGGCATCTAAATGAAAAGATGGGGCTGCAAATCCCGGGTGAAGCGCAGCCGGTCATCAAAAACCCTAAAAACCGTAGTTGGAACAAAAATATGACGTTGCCGCAAATGGCTTATGGCTATGAAATGCAATTGACCCCTTTAAAAATGCTCTCCTTTTATAACGCCGTGGCTAATAACGGAAAGTACATCGCCCCGATTTTTGTGCGGGAAATACGAAGGTTGGGCAATCCCATCCAGCAATTTGAAGCCCGTGTAATCAATGAAAAAATATGTTCGGACAATACACTGCGCAAAATAAAAAAGATGCTGGAAGGCGTAGTGGACGATAAAAAGTTTGGCTCCGGTTATCACGTTATCCATAATCCGTTATACAAAATTGCCGGCAAAACCGGTACGGCACAAGTAGCCGACGGAAACAGAGGATATAAAGTAAAAAGTCAGTATCAGGCTTCTTTTGTAGGCTATTTTCCGGCCGATAACCCAAAATATTCTATGATCGTGGTGATTAACGATCCGAAAGGTGCTTACTACGGCGCGCTGGTTTCGGGGCCGGTTTTTAGGGAAATTGCAGATAAGGTTTATTCCATTGATCTGGACATCAATCAAACTGAGACCAATTTACACTTCACGGACAACATCCGGAAAACGCCAAAAACGAAAACGGGTCAGCAAAAAGCGGTACAGGAAGTTTACAGCAAGTTCGGGCTGAAACCGCTTTACGCTAAAAATAAAGAAGCGGCCATTGATAGTAACGACGGTATTGAAAGCGAAACGGCTGCTAAAAAAGGTGCTGTCCCATCAACATTAGGTATGGGTTTGCGCGATGCTTTGTTTATCATGGGAAATTCGGGCTATAAAGTTTCTGTAATTGGCAGCGGAACGGTGATCAGGCAATCAGTGGATGCGGGCAGCATGATCCCGAAAGGTTCTAAAATTGTACTCGAACTGGAATGAAATCTTTAAAAGAAATATGTGCAGGAATCCCTGGGGCAGCTGGTTTACAAAAACCGGGACAGGAAATTACTGCGCTTGTTTTTGATTCGCGGAAAGTAGTTCCGGGTTGTTTGTTTTTTGCGGTGCGCGGAACTTTGGTGGACGGCCATCAGTATATCGATCAGGCCATCGCTGCCGGTGCGGTCGCGATTGTGTGTGAGGAAATCCCGGCAAATATTAATCCTGAAATTTCCTATGTAAAAACAGCATCCGCATCTTTCGCGCTGGGTTTGGCGGCAGCAAACTTTTATGATCATCCTTCAACCAAATTAAAATTAGTTGGCATCACCGGAACGAATGGGAAAACAACGGTTGTAACACTGCTCTTCAAGCTTTTCCGGGAATTAGGTTATAAATGCGGCATGTTGTCAACTGTAGAAAACCGCATCAATAATGAAGTGATTCCGGCAACCCACACCACACCAGATCCGGTTGCACTGAATAAATTACTACAGGAAATGGTAGAGCTGGGCTGTGATTACGCTTTTATGGAAGTGAGTTCACACGCCATCGTGCAGCATCGGATTACCGGTTTGCAGTTTACCGGTGCAATGTTTTCTAACATTACACACGATCACCTGGATTTTCATAAAACATTCGATCAATATATAAAAGCCAAAAAAACTTTTTTTGATGAACTGCCTGATACTGCTTTTGCCCTCACAAATTTGGACGACCGAAATGGCCGCGTGATGCTTCAAAATACCAAAGCTGTACAAAAAACTTATGGCCTGAAATCAATGGCTGATTTTAAGGCAAAAATTATTGAAAATCAGTTTGGCGGTTTATTGTTGAAGATCGATCAGCAGGAAGTTTGGTTTAAACTGGTCGGAAGTTTTAATGCTTACAATTTGCTTTCGGTTTATGCTGCGGCGATGATGCTGGGTCAGGATCAGGAAAAAGTGCTGACTATTTTGAGCAGGTTATCCGGTGCAGAAGGCCGGTTTGATTACCTGATTTCCCCCAACAAGATCATCGGTATTGTAGATTATGCACACACGCCGGATGCCGTGCAAAATGTGTTGAGCACAATTAAAGACATCCGCAAAGGCAACGAACAAGTGATTACAGTAATTGGCTGCGGCGGCGATCGGGACAAAACCAAACGCCCGGTGATGGCCAATGTGGCTTGCCAATGGAGCGATAAAGTAATCCTGACTTCCGATAATCCGCGTTCTGAAGATCCGACGCAAATTATCCAGGACATGGAAGCTGGCATCACAGCCGATCAGCAAAGAAAAGTATTTTCAATTTCTGACAGAAAAGAGGCAATAAAAGCAGCATGTCATCTGGCGCAACCCGAAGATATTATTTTGCTTGCCGGAAAAGGCCACGAAAAATATCAGGAAATCAAAGGTGTAAAAACGCCATTTGACGATAAACAGATTTTGGCAGAACAATTTAAACTGATGAGCTGATGCTGTATTACCTATTCACTTATCTGTATAAAAACCATAACATTCCGGGTGTTGGAGTGTTTCAGTACATCTCGTTTCGCACGGCCATGTCGGTTATTTTATCACTGATAATCACAACGGTTTTTGGCGGGAAAATCATCAAATACCTGCAGAAAAAGCAGGTTGGGGAAACCGTAAGAAATTTAGGTTTGGAAGGCCAGATGCAGAAACAGGGAACGCCAACGATGGGCGGCATCATGATTTTAATGGGCATTTTGATCCCAACTTTATTGCTGGCCAAGCTGGATAATATCTACATCATTTTGATGATTATCACTACGATCTGGATGGGCACGGTTGGTTTTCTGGATGATTATATAAAAGTTTTTAAAAAAAATAAAGAAGGTTTGGCCGGACGGTTTAAAATTGTTGGTCAGGTTGGTTTATCGGTGATTATCGGCTGGACGATGTACTTCAGTCCGGAAATCGTGATCCGCCAAACCGTAACGCTTCCGGTAAAGTATGACGTGCCGGTAGAAGTGCATCAGGTGGGCAACAAATACGTTTATACGCAGGATATTAAATCAACAAAAACCAACGTGCCTTTTTACAAGCACAACGAGTTTGATTATGCCAAAGTGATCAAGTTTATCGGTCCTGGTTATGAGCATTATGCGCTGATTGTGTTTATGCTTTTTACCATTTTCATCATTACGGCGGTTTCTAACGGAGCCAATATTACGGATGGAATTGATGGTTTGGCAACAGGAACTTCAGCTATTATCGGGATAACGCTGGCCGTTCTGGCTTATGTTTCGGGCAACACGGTTATTGCCGAATATCTGAACATCGTTTACATACCAAATTCCGGCGAACTGGTAATTTTTGCAGGTGCTTTTGTGGGAGCCTGTGTAGGCTTTTTGTGGTACAATTCTTATCCGGCACAAATTTTTATGGGCGATACCGGCAGTTTGGCCATTGGCGGGATCATCGCAGCTTTCGCCATCATGATCCGTAAAGAATTACTGATACCTCTTTTATGCGGTATTTTTTTGATTGAGCTGGTTTCAGTGATTTTGCAGGTAAGTTATTTTAAGTTCACCAAAAAGAAATATGGCGAAGGCCGGCGGATTTTCCTGATGTCGCCGCTGCATCATCATTTTCAGAAAAAAGGTTATCACGAATCCAAAATCGTAACGCGGTTCTGGATCATCGGCATATTTCTGGCCATCTTAACAATGGTCACCCTAAAATTAAGGTAGTAAAAACAGCATCAGCAAAAATGGAAACAGGGAATCAAACAGCACAAGCAACAACTGCCGGAAACGGACAGTTTCTGTGCATTCTCGGAGCCGGGGAAAGTGGCGTTGGCGCAGCATTTTTGGCGCGGAAGCAAGGCTTTAAAGTTTTTGTTTCTGATTTTGGACTGATGGACGAAAAATACAAAGCGCAGTTGCAGGATTGGAACATTGATTTTGAAGAGAACCAGCATTCTGAAGAAATTATTTTGCAGGCAAATGAAGTTGTAAAAAGTCCGGGTATCCCGGAAAAGGCACCGATCATTAAAAAACTGAAAGCCAAAGGTATTCCGGTTATTTCTGAAATTGAGTTTGCCGGGAGATATACCGATGCCAAAATGATCTGCATTACCGGCTCCAACGGAAAAACAACAACCGCCAGTTTAACCTATCATTTGCTGAAAAAAGCCGGTTTGAATGTGGGTTTGGCGGGCAACATCGGCAAAAGTTTTGCTTACCAGGTTGCTGCCGAAAAATACGATCATTATGTGCTGGAAATCAGTAGCTTTATGCTGGATGATATGTATCAGTTCAAAGCTGATGTTGCCGTTTTGCTGAACATTACGCCCGATCATCTGGATCGTTATGAGTATAAAATGGAGAATTATGCAGATTCTAAATTCCGTATTATCCAAAATCAAACCGGTGCAGATTACGTGATTTATTGTGCTGATGACGAAGAAACCATCAAAGGCATCAGCAAAAGAAAAATCGAGGCCAAACAACTGCCTTTTTCCATCCGGAAAAAAGTGGAACAGGGCGCATACCTGGATGAAGACGAACTGTATTTTTTAACTGATAAAGGAGACCTGAGCATGAACATCAGCGAACTGGCCTTGCAGGGCAAACACAATATTTACAACAGTATGGCTTCGGGCATTACGGCCAAAGTGCTGGAACTGCGCAACGAAACCATCCGTGAAAGTATGGGCGATTTTAAGAACATTGAGCATCGGCTTGAGCACGCCGGCAATGTAGCGGGCATCCGTTTCATCAATGATTCCAAAGCAACCAACGTTAATTCTACCTGGTACGCTTTGGAAAGCATGAACACGGATGTGGTGCTGATTTTGGGCGGAATTGATAAAGGCAACGATTATACGATGCTGAAAGAATTGGTAAAGCAGAAAGTTAAAGCGATTGTGTGTTTGGGCAAAGACAACAAGCGCATTTACGAAGCTTTTGAAGACGAAGTGGAAATGATTGTTAACGCGTTTTCTGCTCAGGAAGCCGTGCAGATGGCGTACCATCTGGCTAAAAAAGGTGATACCGTTTTGCTGTCGCCGGCTTGTGCCAGTTTTGATTTATTTAGAAATTATGAAGACCGCGGACAGCAGTTTAAAGCAGCGGTGAAGGAGTTATAAGAAAGCAGATAGCCAATAGTTCTTAGTTCATAGAGCTATCAACCATGAACTAAGGACTATCAACTAAAAATTATACCGATAAAAGAAGCATGCATAGAATACTCAGTCAAACCAAAGGCGACCGCTGGATATGGCTTATCGTAATCCTGTTGTCTGTTATTTCGGCACTGGCCGTTTACAGCTCAACCGGAACGCTGGCTTATAAACATGGCGTTGGTGCAGAATCATATCTGATCAAGCACATGGCCATGATTTTTGGCGGTATAGCATTGATGTTTGTTTCGCACAAATTAGACTACCGTTATTATGCCGGGATTTCTAAAATCCTAATGATCGTAACGATCCCGCTGCTGCTTTATACACTGATTTTTGGTAATCACGTAAATGATGCCAGCCGCTGGATCGCCATCCCCGGAACCGGATTAACATTCCAGACTTCGGATTTGGCCAAGCTATCACTGATAACTTTTCTGGCGAGAAGTTTATCGCGCAAGCAGGAAAACATCAAAGATGTAAAAGAATCTTTTATGCCGATCATGGGTTCGGTTTGCTTGGTATTTGTTTTGATTGCATGGGCCAACTTATCTACCGGCCTTATGCTATTCGGGGTGAGTATATTACTATTGATTATAGGTAGGATCAGTGTAAAACAAATTTCGGTAGTTTGTTTAGCAGGATTTATATTGTTGTTAGGGATACTCTTTTTAGGGCCGAGGCGTCATATGTACTTAACCCGTATCGAGACTTTCCGGCATCCGGAAAAAGCTGACCCTGATAAATCTTTTCAGGCCAACCACGCCAAAATCGCCATTGCAACAGGTGGTATTTTTGGCAAAGGGCCGGGCAACAGTACCGAGCGTAATTACTTGCCTCATCCATATTCTGATTTTATTTACGCCACCATTATTGAAGAATATGGGATGATTGGCGGTTTTGCACTGGTTGTTATTTACCTGTTTTTGCTTTACCGTTGTATCAAAATTGTAACCAAAGCCCCAAAAGCGTTTGGCGCATTGCTGGCGGCAGGTTTAAGTTTTAGCTTGACGATCCAGGCATTTGCAAATATGGCAGTTGCGGTAGGTTTAGGTCCTGTTACGGGCGTTCCGTTGCCTTTGGTAAGTATGGGCGGAACATCGATTTTGTTTACCAGTGTGGCTTTCGGCATTATTTTGTCCGTGAGCCGGCACATTGATGAGTACGAAGACAACCGGAAAGTAGTTGTAGGGGAGATCAGGGAAAAAGAAATTGCAGCGTGAAGCTGATAGCTATCAGCCGTCAGCTTTTGTAAATGGCTCAAAGCAGAAAGCTGATAGCAAAATAAGAAACTAAACAAAGAAATGGCAAAAAGGATCATCATTAGCGGCGGCGGAACCGGAGGGCATATCTTCCCGGCGATTGCTATTGCTGATGCGCTCAAAAAGCTGCATCCGGAGACTGAATTGCTGTTTGTTGGTGCCAACGGACGGATGGAAATGGAAAAAGTCCCTGCCGCCGGATACAAAATTGAAGGTTTGGACATCGCCGGTTTTCAGCGTGGTTCTGTTTTGAAAAACCTGGCTTTGCCGTTTAAGGTTTTTAGTAGTGTGGGCAAGGCCAAAACCATTATCAAAAATTTCAAACCCGAGGTGGTGGTTGGTGTTGGCGGTTACGCTTCTGGTCCGCTTTTATATGCGGCATCTGTCAAAAACGTTCCGATACTGATCCAGGAACAAAATTCATACGCTGGCATCACCAATAAATATCTTGCAAAAAAAGCACAGAAAATTTGTGTGGCTTTTGATGGCATGGAGCAGTTTTTTCCGGCAGACCGGATTGTCAAAACCGGCAACCCGATCCGCAGAAGTTCTGTGTCAATTGAAGGAAAAAGGAAAGAAGCATTTGAATTTTTCCAACTTTCTTCTTCCAAAAAAACAATTTTAGTTACCGGCGGAAGCTTGGGTGCCGGCACTTTAAACAAATGTATGTTGGCTGGTTTAAAAGAAATCATTGCTGCGGACATACAATTGATCTGGCAAACAGGAAAATATTATTACAAAGGGATTTTAGAAAAATTGGGTTCAACTATCCAGCCAAATATTTGTGTTCTGGAGTTTTTAAACAGGATGGATTTAGCTTATGCGGCTGCGGATGTCATCATTTCTCGGGCCGGTGCTGGAACGATTGCCGAGTTGTGCATGGTTAAAAAGCCGGTAATCCTGGTGCCTTCGCCAAACGTGGCCGAAGATCATCAAACCAAAAATGCGCTGGCTTTGGTCAACCAAAATGCAGCGGTTTTGGTAAAGGATACTGATGCCGAAAAAACACTGGTAAAAACAGCATTGGCTTTGTTGCAGGATGAAAATCAGCAGCAAAAACTAAGTGCACAAATTGGTAAACTGGCCATGCCCGATGCCGATTTAAACATTGCAAAAGAAGTATTAAAGATCACGGAAAATAAAACCAATGCTGTTTTTACGGCATAAAAAATGATGGAACTGAACAGCATAAAACGGGTGTATTTGATTGGTATCGGCGGAATCGGCATGAGCGGATTGGCGCGGTATTTCAATCATCGCGGCTGTTTGGTTGCCGGTTATGATAAAACGCAAACGCCGCTAACAACGGCCTTGGAGCAGGAAAACATCGAAGTTTCTTACCACGATGAAATCGATTATATCCCATACGATTTTAATGAACAGGAAGACGGCACACTTATAATTTATACGCCTGCCATCCCGGCAAATGCTTTGATTTTAAGTTATTTCCAGGATAAGAAGTTCATCCTTAAAAAACGTTCTGAAGTTTTGGGCATCATCAGCAAAGGCATGTTTACCATTGCAGTGGCCGGTACGCATGGTAAAACCACTACTTCCAGCATGATTGCGCACATTTTGCGGGAAAGCGGCAACGATTGTTCCGCTTTTCTGGGCGGGATTGCCACCAATTACAACAGCAATGTTTTGTTCGGCAGCAATGAAATTTTGGTGGTTGAAGCGGATGAATACGATCGTTCTTTCCTCACTTTGCACCCGGATATTGCCGTGGTTACTTCCATGGATGCCGATCATCTGGATATTTATGGTGATAAAAACAGCATGGTCAAATCGTTTCAGCAGTTTGCATTACAACTCAAAACTGATGGAAAACTAATTGTTAAAAAAGGTTTGCCTTTAGATGGAATTGCGTATGCAGTGGAAGGCGGTGCAGCTGTTTCCGCAGAAAACATTAATATAAAAAACGGAAATTATTATTTCGATTTCAAAAACGAAGCAATTGAAATCAAGGATATTCAGTTAGGCATCGCCGGGACACACAATGTGGAAAACGCGGTTGCGGCAATACAAACGGCTTTGTTTCTGGATGTTCCTTCGGAGGAAATCAAAGCGGCTTTGAAATCTTTTTTGGGGATAAAGCGCCGGTTTGAATACATCATCAACACAGAAAATATTATTTATATTGATGATTACGCGCATCATCCGGAAGAGTTAAAGGCTGCGATCACTTCGGTAAAAGCACTGTATCCGCAGAAAAAACTGACGGTAATTTTCCAGCCGCATTTGTTTACACGCACGCGGGATTTTGCCGATGATTTTGCCGAAGTTTTGGCCAAAGCCGATGATTTGCTGCTGCTGGATATTTATCCGGCGCGCGAACTGCCGATTGTAGGTGTGGACGCGCAAATGATTTTAGACCGGATCAAACCCGCTGGGCACAAAAAATATACGGTAAAAGAAGCATTGGATTATGTACGGCAGAACCAGCCGGAATTACTGCTGACGGTTGGTGCCGGCGATATTGACAAGATGGTTGGACCTTTAAAAAACATCTTGCAAAATGTTTAAAAAACCGATCTGGAAACATGTGGCTTTTGGCCTGATCTGGGCAGTTTGCCTCAGCGGGCTTTTTGTGCTGATGAGTTTTATCGGCATAAAAAAAGCATCGATGCTGTGTAAGGAAGTAAAGATTTATATTCCCGGCAATCAATATTTTGTAGATCGGCAGGAAATTAATTCTATTTTGCATGTTGGCGGAAAAAATACACTGGTGGGCAAAAACCTGGATCAGATCAATATCCATCAGCTGGAAAAAACCTTACAGGCCAATCCGTTTATAGAATTTGCAAAAGTTTATACCGATATGGACGGGGTAATTAATGTAGAAGTGCGGCAGAGGCAACCGATTTTGCGCGTAATAAACCGTTTTGGTCAGGATTTTTACATCGATCAGTATGGTTTAAAAATCCCCTTATCGGCCAATTTTACGGCTCCGGTTTTAGTGGCAACAGGCAACATTGATGAGATTTTTATCAACCGGGTAGATACGCTGCACACCGCACTGGGAAAAGCGTTGTTTAAAACGGCAGATTTTATCAGCAGGGATTCTTTGTGGGATGCACAGATTGAGCAAATTACGGTTGCGCAAAACCAAGAAATAGAATTAACCCCGCGCGTGGGCAACCAGCGTATTTTGCTTGGCACGGCAGATTCGTTGGATAATAAATTTAAAAACCTGTTAATTTTTTATCAGAAAGCGATACCTAAAGTAGGCTGGGGAGCGTATAAAGTTATCAACATTAAGTATGCAAACCAGGTTGTGGCCATAAAAAGCGATTCTTTATTAAAAGTTGAGGCAGCATCACCAAAAAAAATATTACAAGACACTAACCATATTATTCAAGACACAATTCAAAACATACATTAGAAATGGAAAAGGTTTCTATCAGTCACGATAAAAGTTCGCCAATTGTAGTTGGTTTAGATATTGGCACTACAAAAATCTGCGCCATTGTGGGCCGCAGAAGTAAAGATAATACAGTAGAGATTTTGGGGATTGGCAAGGCCGAATCTGCCGGCGTTACGCGTGGCGTAGTTTCCAATATCGATAAAACCGTGCAAGGCATTACGCAGGCGATAGAGATTGCGGCTTCACAATCCAACGTAGAGATCCGGGTGGTTAATGTAGGGATTGCCGGTCAGCACATCAAGAGTTTGCAGCATCGCGGTTTGATCACGCGCCGGGATTTGAACCGTGAAATCAACCGGAAAGACATTGAAAAGCTAATTGAAGATATGTACAATTTGGTGATGCCTCCCGGCGAAGAGATCATACACGTTTTACCGCAGGAATTTACGGTGGACAACGAGCCGGGGATAAAAGACCCGATCGGGATGGCCGGTGTGCGGCTGGAAGCAAATTTCCATATTATTTCCGGACAGGTTACGGCGGTTAAAAACATTGTAAAATGCGTGACCAAAGCCAATTTGGAAAGCCACGATTTGATTTTGGAACCATTAGCCTCCTCCGAAGCTGTTTTAACAGAGGAAGAAAAAGAAGCTGGCGTTGTTTTGGTTGATATTGGTGGCGGAACTACTGATGTAGCTATTTTTCATGAAGGGATTATACGCCATACCGCTGTTATTCCGTTCGGTGGAAACAGTGTAACGGAAGATATCCGCGAAGGTTGTTCGGTAATGCGCAATATTGCAGAAATGCTGAAAACACGTTTCGGATCAGCCCTGGCAGAAGAAAATAAGGATAACGAAATTGTTTGCGTGCCGGGCTTGCGCGGGCGGGAATCGAAAGAGATTTCGGTAAAAAACCTGGCTTATGTGATCCAGGCGCGGATGGAAGAAATTATTGAACATGTTTATTACGAGATCAAAACTTCCGGTTACGAGAAAAAAATGATCGGCGGAATAGTGATTACCGGTGGCGGTGCGGATTTAAAACACTTGCCGCAACTGGTAGAATACGTAACCGGTTTGGATTGTCGCATCGGTTACCCGAGCGAACATTTGGCAAAAAATGAAGTTTTGCAAAAAAATATTTTTGATGATCTGCAAAGTCCGATGTTTGCAACCGGTATCGGTTTGCTGATCAAAGGCATCCAGAAAATGGAAGATTCAGAATTACCAACAGTTGCTGAAGTAAAAACCCCTGCAAAACAGGTTGTTACCTCAGAAAAAAAACATGGTTTGCTTTCGAGAATGCTTGAAAAAGGAAAAATCTTTATTAAAGACGATATTAAAGATGAAGACTTTTTGAAATAAATTTACCCGATAAAAGAAGTACACCAAATATTAAGAGTAAAAACGTAATATTACGTTCGTGTTAAATCAAATCCTCAATCTATCTATATAGCTTAAGATCAGGCATTATGCAATTTGAAATGTTAAAAGAAAAATCCTCCATCATCAAAGTGATTGGTGTGGGCGGCGGCGGCGGCAACGCTGTAAACCATATGTACAAGCAAGGTATCACCGGTGTTGATTTTATTATCTGCAATACCGATGCACAGGCTTTAGAGTTAAGTCCGATACCGAACAAGGTGCAGTTAGGTGCCAGTTTAACAGAAGGAATGGGTGCAGGTTCAATCCCGGAAGTCGGAAAAAATTCAGCCATAGAAAATATTGACGATATTAAGCAAATGCTGGGCACCAACACCAAAATGCTGTTTATCACGGCAGGAATGGGTGGTGGAACCGGAACCGGTGCCAGTCCGATAATTGCACAAGCCGCCCGGGAACTGGATATTTTAACCGTTGGGATCATTACCACGCCGTTTTCTTTTGAAGGTAAACGCCGCAAAATGCAAGCTGAAGAAGGCATGGAAGAACTGCGTAAATATGTAGATTCCTTCCTGGTAATCTCTAATGATCGTTTGCGGGAAATTTTTGGGAACTTAACTTTAGGTGCTGCTTTTGCACAAGCTGATGATATTTTAACAACCGCTGCCAAAGGTATTGCAGAAATCATTACGCTGCCTGGCTACATCAACGTGGATTTTAAAGATGTGCGTACTGTGATGAAAGATAGCGGGGTTTCTATTATGGGCAGCTATGCTTCAGCCGGTGAAAACCGTGCTTATGAGGCTGTGCGCGGTGCTTTGGCTTCTCCATTATTAAAAGATAATGAAATTGAAGGTGCCCGGTATATCCTGCTTAATATCAGTTCAGGGTCCAAAGAAGTAACGATGGACGAAGTAAGTATCATTACCGATTATATTCAGGAAGAGGCCGGTTTAATGGCAGATCTGATCTGGGGAAATTGTCAGGATGAAAACCTGGGTGAAAAAATCTCTGTAACAATCATCGCAACCGGTTTTCAAACCAAAGACGAGCGCGAAAAAACAATCAGCAGTAAAAAAATTGTCTCTCATTTAATTACAGAAACACCTTTGGTAAAACCTTTAAACGAATTTACCGGGTCAACTAACGGTAAAACAGACAAAACTGAGCCTTATTTGAGGGTTCGGGAAGAAAACCAAACTGTTGGTAATAATTACCAGAAGTGGGAAGAACCGGGACGTGAAGAACAAAACGGAAAAATCCGCTATCGTTTAACCGAAGAAGATAAGTTGCAGGAACCAGAACCTGAAAATTCTGGTTTCACGGTCAAGTATGCAGAACCGATCAGTTTTGATAAACCGGCAGAAAGTTTTGTTGCAGAACAAACACGCCCGGAACCGGTAAAACCAGAAGTGCAGCCTGTTGCCGCCGGTGCAGATGATGCAAAAACGGATGAATCGATAGAAGAACAATTGCGCAAATCCCGCGAACGGATTATGCGTTTAAAAGATTTGAGCATGAAGTTAAGAAGCGGCAATATCCAGGAATTGGAAAACGTGCCGGCCTACAAACGGAAAGAAGTTGCTTTGCAGCAAAATGTACATTCATCAGAAACCCAGATTTCCAGGTTTTCATTACTGGCTGATGAAGAAGGAAAAACAGAAATCCGACCTAACAATTCTTTTTTGCATGATAATGTAGATTAGGGTAAAAAAGTGTGATAAAAAAGGCTTTTGTATTTACAAAGGCCTTTTTTTGTATCTTTTAGGTAAGATTTGGTGCTTCTTTTGCTGATAAAAACTTAACCGCTATTTTAGCGTATTAAATTCATTTTAAAATAAAACGGTTTTGGATTTATTTGACAAAATACAAAAAAATATGGGTCCGTTGGGTCAGCATCAAAGCTGGTCGCACGGTTATTTTTCCTTCCCGAGGTTAGAAGGTGATATTGATGCGCATATGCAATTCAGGGGAAAAGAGCATTTGGTTTGGAGCCTGAACAATTATCTGGGTTTGGCCAATCATCCGGAAGTACGCAAAGCAGATGCAGAAGCGGCCGCAGATTATGGTATGGCTTATCCGATGGGTGCACGGATGATGTCGGGCAATTCTACACAACATGAAGCTTTAGAAAAAGACCTGGCCGAATTTGTAGGCAAAGAAGATGCTTTTTTGCTCAATTATGGTTATCAGGGCATGGTTTCCATCATCGATAGTTTGGTAGATCGAAATGACGTAATTGTTTATGATGCAGAATCTCATGCCTGTATTATTGATGGTGTTCGTTTACACATGGGCAAACGTTATGTTTATCAGCATAATGATATGGCCAGTTTGGAAAAACAGCTGGAACGGGCTTCCAAATTAGCCGAACAAACGGGTGGCGGTATTTTGGTGATTACGGAAGGTGTTTTCGGAATGTCTGGTGCACAAGGTAAAATAGAAGAAATTGTAGCTTTAAAAGAGCAGTATAAGTTCCGTTTGCTTATTGATGATGCACATGGTTTTGGCACGATGGGCGTAACTGGTGCCGGTACGCATGAAGCGCAAAATTGTATTGATGGCGTAGATGTTTACTTCGGTACTTTTGCAAAATCTATGGCTGGAATTGGTGCTTTTGTAGCATCAACCAAAACTATTGTCAACTTTATGCGCTACAATATGCGCTCTCAAACTTTTGCAAAAGCGTTGCCGATGCCAATGGTGATCGGTTTAAGAAAACGTTTGGAACTATTGATCAACCGGCCTGAACTGCGCGAAAAATTATGGATAATTGCCAGGGCTTTACAAGAAGGCTTGCGTGCTCGCGGATTTGATCTGGGGGTTACTAATACGATGGTTACGCCCGTATTTTTGAAAGGGGAACTGGAAGAAGCAACCAGCCTGACGATGGACCTTCGGGAAAATTACAGTATATTTTGTTCTATTGTGCTATATCCGGTTATACCGCGAGGGTTGATTGTGCTGCGGATTATCCCAACGGCAACACATACTTTAGAAGATGTGCAGCGTACGTTGGATGCTTACAGTGAAGTTTCTGAAAAACTAAAAAGCGGTTATTACAAAGAACATAAGTTTGCATTGGCAGAAAACTGACTTTTTATTGGTCATAAAAAAAGCATTGAAGTTTTCAGTGCTTTTTTTATGACCAATTTTTTGGCTTGGCTGAAACTGTATCCTGATAAAAGTTTCCAGTACGACATTTGTAAGTTTTGCTGAAAAAAATTACATTAGCTTATATAAAAACCTAACCTTATTACCCGATGAAAAAATTTGAAGAAATTAAAAAGCTGCTGGCAAGTTTGGAAGTCGATGCAGAAAAATTTTATAACAAAGGAAACAGTGCCGCCGGTACACGCATCCGTAAAGGGATGCAGGATTTAAAAAATATGGCGCAGGCTATACGTTTGGAAATCCAAGACACCAAAAATACAGAGCCTGCAAAAAAATAATGCTGTTTTTACCGCATAAAAACCCCGATAGCAAAGTCGGGGTTTTTATGCGTTTAACTTTTGCAGTTCCGCAGCAATTAGCCTGGCTGTTTTTTCAGCTACGTTTACCAAAGGCAGGCGCATGGTATCTCCGCATAAACCGTTCATTTTCAGTGCTTCTTTTACGCCACCGGGATTACCTTCTGCAAACATCAGCCGTGTAAATTCAATCAATTTATAGTGTATTGTCCGGGCGGCTTCCCATTTTTCGTCCAAACATAAGCGCACCATATCCGAAAACAACTTTGGCACGGCATTTCCGATCACCGAAATCACGCCGACTGCACCCATCGCAATCATCGGTAAAGTAACCGGATCATCGCCGGAAATCAGCATAAAATCTGCCGATTTATCACGCATAATCTGGTTAAACTGCTCAAAATTGCCCGATGCTTCTTTTATCGCTATAATATTGCTGCAGTCCCGGGCTAGTCTGATGGTGGTTTCTGCGGAGATATTGCTCGCCGTTCTGCCCGGCACGTTGTACAAAATCACGGGCAAATCCGATGCTTCGGCTACCGCTTTGTAATGCTGATAAATACCTTCCTGCGTAGGTTTGTTGTAATACGGACTGACCGATAAAATTGCATCAAAGCCACGTTTGTCAAAACTTCGGATGTTTTCTATAACTTCCTGCGTGTAGTTTCCGCCAATACCAGCTACCAGTGGAACGCGGCCGGCAATGGTTTTGGCCGTAAAAGCCCAGATTTCTTTTTTTTCTGCAGAAGACAAAGCCGCACTTTCGCCGGTTGTGCCGAGGGAAACTAAGTAATCAATCCCATTATCGATCAGGTTTTCCAGGATGTTTTTTAAAGCCGGAAAATCAACAGAACCATCAGTTTGAAACGGAGTGATAACGGCCACCCCGGTGCCATAAAATTTTTTCATTATTGCAGATAGAAACCGCTAAGATAATAGTTTGTGTTTTCAGTTAAACGGATGTTAAAGAAATATTAAAATTGAACCCCGGGCTTGGGCAGCAAAATCTTTTGTTTTTTGAAACAAAGGTTTGTTCAGGATTTCATTTACAATAATCTGTGATGCTTCTTTTATCACCTAAATTTTGCTTTTACAATTTTTGTCGATTCAAAAATTTATTAAAAACACCAAATTTTAGGTGATAAAAGAAGCATGTAAAATAAACTTTAAATCAAAATAAAACTGACTCAAAATTTAATCAGGTTCAGTTTATTTCATTTTCATTAATGATCCGTTTCATTATCTTTTGCCGTTACGGCCCAATAGATCCACATACAAAAATGCAGGCAAAGCCCAACAACCGGGGCGAAAAGGCTAATCACAAAAATCATCACACATAAAAAAAACCCTGTTTCCAAGCCTTTGCTAATTGTTTGAACCCCTTTTACCGATACATTTGGCAAGAACAAATTTTTAGCTTTACTTTTTGCCGCAGCCATCACCAGCAAATATAAAACGGCCACAACAACAGAATATCCGGTATAAAATACGATTGCGGTTTTTTGGGCATCAGAGCCTAAAAACTCGCCCAGGGTTTTTGTAGGAAATGGGACTAAAGCAACCGCGAGAAGCAGCAAACCGTTAGCAAGTATAAGTTTGTTATTTGTTGTACGAAGTAGTTTAAATAGCTGATGATGAGACATCCAGATCAATAACAATGAAGCAAAAGAATTAAAATAAGCGAAAATTTTTGGCCAGAGGTTGGTAAGTTGCCCCAATAATTCTTTAGCTGTAGTTGCTTCTAAACGATGATGCGCTTCAATGCCTTTAATATCTACACCAATATCTAAGGCCAGCAAGGTAATTGCAACTGCAAAAATACCATCGCTAAAAGCCTCGATCCTCGAAGTTTCTTTGTTCATTTATTTAATCATTCTGCTTATAACCTGTTTTAAAATATTGAAGGTCTTTGATTTTTTATCAGGTTTCTGATGCTTCTTTTATCACCTAAATTTTGCTTTAATGATTTTTGCAGACCATACAATTACCAAATTTTAGGCGATAAAAGAAGCATGCAAGATTTATGGTAAGAAAAAGAATTTCGTCTAGCATAATTAATCTCTGTATGATGAATTTATAGTTAATTAAAATTTGCCCTAAATTCAAGCGGTGATTGACTGGTTTTGTTCTTGAAAAACTTGGTAAATGATTGCGGGTGTTCAAAACCCAACCTGTAAGCGGTTTCACTGGCGGACAAACCAGTGGTTGACAGTATTTCTTTTGCCTTTTCAATAAGCTTGTCGTGTATACGCTGCTGCGCATTTTGGCCACTGAGCGAACGCAGCATATCACTTAAATAAGTTGGCGTAAGGTTTAAATGTGCGGCCAGATAACTAACCGTGGGCAGGCCTTCGCTTAGTGTTGTTTCGTTGTTAAAATAATCTTCTAACAGGCTGTCCAGTTGTTGGAGGAGGTCATTGTTCACTGCTTTCCGGGTTATAAATTGCCGTTTATAAAACCGGTCTGCATAGTTCAGCAACAGTTCAACCTGGGCAATAATAACGTTCTGGCTAAAATCATCGATCCTGCTGTTCAGTTCGGTTTCGATCATTTTAAAAATAGAAATAATAGTTTCTTTTTCTTCTTCCGATAAATGCAATGTTTCGTTGGCAGAATAAGAGAAAAAGCCATATTGACGGATTTTTATAGCGAAAGGTGAGTGCAGGAAAAAATCCGGGTGGATCAGCAGCGTATATTCAGAACATGCTTCAGCATTGTCAGGCTCGTTTTTTTCAGCGTTTCCAATAATCTGGCCCGGGGCGGCAAACAACAAACCGCCTTCATCAAAATCGTAATAATACTGCCCGTATTTTAATTTTCCGCTGAGTTTCGGTTTGTATGATATTTTATAAAAGTTCAGCACATGGGATTGCGGTAAATTATTTACTGCAGCCTGGTTCTTTTCTATGTCCAGCAAACTAATCAACGGATGCAGTGGTTTTGCCAGGCCGATAGACGAGTGCAAATCGGACAAAGACGCAAACCTGTGCGGGACGTTTTCATTTTTTTTCATCTTCCAGCAATTTATAAAATCGCAACCGATAATCAGGTATTATCAGTTGCGATTTGTACTTTAAAAATTTATCCCTGCTTGCGGCCCTTAGTTAAATATCAACCTTGGGCAGAATCAGAAACGGTTTCCCAAGCTTCCCAAGTGGCCAAACGCTCAGCATATGCCTTACGTACATCTGACAAATTGTGGCTGCCAAGAAAAAACCGTAGTGGCGGGTTTTCAGAATCTACAACCTGAAACAAAGCATCCGGTGTTGCATTCGGATTCCCCCTTTCAAGGTCTTTTATGCCATCAAAGGTTTTCTTTTTAAAAGCTGCGTAAATCTCAAGGCCTTCTGAAAACTTCAAAGATTCAGGGCTTCCAAACTCAGTTGCATAAGCACCCGGCTCAATGATGGTTACCTTAATCCCGAAAGGTTTGATTTCTGAAGCCAGGCTTTCATGGATCGCCTCGAACGCCCATTTGGAGGAGCAGTAATAGCCAATTATTGGCACTGTTACATGGCCGAGGTTGCTTGATGTGCCCAGTATATGCCCATAGCCCTGCTTTCTGAGCAATGGCAAAGCTGCCTGGATTACGGAAACCGCACCCAGGATATTGGTTTCATACAGTGCACGTACATCTTCTAAATTGCCTTCTTCAATGGTTCCTACAAGAGAATATCCGGCATTGTTAAAAACAATATCCAGCCTGCCAAAATGATCAAACGCCTGTGTTAATGCCGTTTTTACCTGATCGGGCTTGGTTACGTCCAACTCCAGCGTCAGCACTTTATCGCCATACTTTTCTTTAAAATCAGCAATGCTTTCCAGCGAGCGGGCCGTAGCTGCAACTTTGTCGCCACGCTGAAGTGCGGCTTCTGCCCAAATCCGACCAAAACCGCGAGAAGTTCCGGTAATAAACCAAACTTTGTTTTTTTCCTGATACGTCATGATTTTCTATTTTTTAAGTTAACGGTACAAAGGTTGGCCACTGTTGTTCCCCGGTTGTAGCCTAACTGAGGAACTTTGTAGCCTAACTGAGAAATCAAACATTTGCCGGGATATTGAAACTGGTTACAATAATACTATTTGCCTAAAACCAGCTTGTAGCCCTGGCCAATTGCCCAGACTGCCGCCACAAAACCCGCACGCTGTTTTGCTGCCCTGATCGATTGTAAATATTTTGGTTTGTGATTTTTAAAATATAAATATATGGGCTTGATAAAATTTCCCCTGACAGGTTTGCAATGCTTCTTTTATGCCCTAAAATTTTGCTTTCTAATTATTGCTGATGAAAAAAATTCCTAAAAAACCACCAAATTTTAGGTGATAAAAGAAGCATGTAAAATAATGCACTAAAATTCATCGGCCGCGCAATAACAACAGTCAAAAACTAAATCCTGAAAAATCAATTAAACGAGCATGAACCATGGCGACCGCAAACCCTGACCAAAATTTTATCGGCAAAAGGCTATATTTTACCTTTAATTTAACCTGAAAACCTGATGTTGCATTGGTGCAGTACTTTTCTGAGCGTTTAAGGATTTTGTCGGATTGTAAATTTTCAATAATTTGGGCAACTGCGGGCAGCGGATATTGCCCCGTCAAACTTTAACCGACAAGATCTACATTAAATGCACAAAAACCACATTGCCCCTGCAATGCTGCAAACAAAACAGCATTACAAAATTCTCGACGGGTTGCGAGGCATCGCTGCCCTGGCCGTTGTAACGTTTCATTTTATGGAATGGGTTTATACAGATCCTAAAGAAAATTTTATCGGGCACGGTTTTTTGGCCGTCGATTTCTTTTTCTGTCTATCGGGTTTTGTGATCGGATATGCGTATGATGACCGTATAGCAAAAATGGGCGTTCTTGAGTTTTTTAAATCAAGGATCATCCGGCTGCACCCGCTGGTTGTGGCAGGCTCGGTATTAGGTTTGCTGGCGTTTTTGTTCGATCCGTTTGGCGGTCATCCCGAACTGTATGACACAGGTAAAATCATCCTGGCATTTCTTTGCTCGATACTGCTTATCCCATTCCCTTTAATAGCCGACCGTAGCTTTAACCTGTTCAGTTTTAATGCACCTGCCTGGTCATTGTTTTGGGAATATGCCGCTAATATTGTTTACGCATTTGTGCTTTATCGGGTTCGCCGCGGCTATCTGCTGCTGCTGACCTTGCTCTCCGCCGTGGCTATTTGCTTTGTGGCATACCGTTCCGGCAATTTAGTGGGCGGCTGGAGCGGGCCTACCTTTTGGGATGGCGGTGCCCGGATATCCTATTCTTTTTTGGCAGGGCTGCTGGTTTACCGATACAATTATATCATCAAAAACAAGCTGGGGTTTATCGGCATAGCTTTATTGTTGTTCCTGGCTTTTATTATGCCGTCCTCCAGTTGGAACTGGTTGACTGAACCATTAGTCGTGCTGTTTTATTTCCCTTTGATGATTGCTTTGGGGGCAGGGGCTGTTTTGACAACCGGTTTAGAAAAAATCTGCGTTTTTTTAGGAAAGATATCATACCCATTGTACATGACGCATTATGCCGTGTTATGGATGTTTGGTAATTATTACGCCAGCCACAAACCAGGCACCGTGCAACTTGCCCTGATTATTATAGCCGCGCTAATCATGCTGGTTGGGGCAGCGTATTTGGTAATGGTGATTTACGATATCCCCGTGAGGAAATATTTAACCCATAAACGAAGTAAAAGCTTTGCCAAACAAGAAACCACTGCTGTTTAAAACCTGCGTTTTTAATGTTATAATTTGATTTTTTCCGGAGATTGGAATCTATAAGTTAATTTTCCGACCGCTACTAAAAGGTCGTTTTAATGGCTTGGTTAAATTTTGTTCAGAATAGTTACAATGCTTCTTTTATCGCCTAAATTTTGGTGGGTTTTTTATTGGAAATCCTTATAAAAGCGAAATTTATGGGCATAAAAGAAGCATGTAAATTTGCCGGTAAAAGTTCAAACAGACACCAATCTCAATAAAAAACATAATTATATTTCACTGTTTTTTAGGTGATAAAAGAAGCATCGGCTTAATCATTCCATCTTATAAACCAAAACTATAAAAGTTCCCGGAACAGCCTTGCGCGTGCCAGCAACCATATCGGCAACGCTTAAATAAATTTTATGCGTTTTGGTGTTTAAAGCCAGCGTTTTTGCGCGGAATTGTGTTTGCAAAGTTTGCAGAACGGCATATTCATCGGCGGTTTTTTGTTTGATGATGGTTGTGGTTCCGTCGCCGTTTGAGGCAAAGATGAGTTTGGTTTGAGGGTCGTAGGCCACGGCATCCACACCTGCGCCAATCGGCACGGTGGCAATTACTTTTCCGCTGGTTTCATCCACCACGCTCAAACCTTTATTTTCCCGGCAAACGGTAAAAAGCCTTTTGTTTCTGGCATCCAGAGCCAAACCGGTTGGGCCGCCGCACGGTGCCAGCGGGAAGTTTTTCAGCACTTTCATGGTTTTGGCATCAATCACGTCCATGCTGTTTTTATCCTCTAAATTATTGTAAATCTTGCCTTTACCATCACTAACGGCAAATTCCGGCCCACCGCCGAGCGCAACCGTTCCGATTTGTTTCAAGGTTTGCGGATCGATCACCGCTGCATTATTACTTTCTCCGCAGAAAGTAAAAACGCGATCGGAAGAAGGATCATACATAATTGCATCCGGCCCGTTCACATCGGTTAACGGGATTGTGGCAATTGTTTTCAAAGTTTTCAGATCAAAAACAACGGCTGCATTTGCCCTGCCATCGCTGATAAAACCTTTGTTTAAATGATTTACAATGGCGATGCCGTGCACACCTTTCATATCGCTGATTGTGCCGATACTTTGTTCCGTAGCGAGGTCAATCACGTTTACGGCCGTCCCGTGCGAAACATACAAACGGTTGTTTACGGCATCGATGCTGAGGTAATCATAACCGCCGTCGCCCGTAAGCGGTATGGTTTTATCAAGCACATAATTCTGCGCGTTGGCACACAAAGAAATACTGCCTAAAAACAGTATCATTAAAAATTTGAGGTTGGTTTTCATGCTTTTTTTATCGGTTAAATTTTAGTGTTATGAATTATTATTTGTTTCAAGGTTGTTTTTAATAACTGTGGTTGGTTCATGGCGATAGAATACTCGGATCATGGTGGGCAATACAATCAGCAACAATGGAAGTGCAATGATAAAACCTCCGATTACGGCAATGGCCAGCGGCTGGTGCAGTTGCGCACCCGCACCAATGCCCAAAGCAAGTGGCAAAAGTGCAATAATGGCTCCCAAAGCCGTCATTAATTTGGGGCGAAGGCGGGTGGAAATCGCATACACAACTGCCTCTTCCACAGATTTTTCGTGCAGGGTTTCTTTAAATTGCCAGAAAGTAAAAATCGAGTTTTCACCGATGATGCCCACAATCATAATCAGGCCGGTATAACTACCCACATTTAAAGGTGTATTGGTAAGGAACAGCGCCAGATAACTGCCGGAAATGCCCAGCACGGAAACAACAAGGATAATAAGTGATGCCCTAAAATCCCGGAACAGGAACAAGATCACCACAAAAACCAGGAAACTGCTCGCGATCAAAATCATTAACAGTTCTTTAAAAGATTGCTGTTGCTCGGAATAAGAACCTCCATATTCAATATGATAGCCGCCCGGGAGGTTGATGTTTTTTTGAATGCTGTTTTGGATGTCTTTCATTACGCTGCCCAAATCACGGTTTTCAAGACGGGCCGTAACTACGCCCATGGATTGCAGGTTTTCCCGTTCCTGTTCTGCATCACCGGGCAAAATATTTACATCGGCAAGGTTTTGGATCGGGATAAGCTGGCCATTAGCTAAAAATATTTTTGTTTGCTTGATGTCTGCAAGGCTGCGTTGCCGACTGCGCGGCATAACCATCCTAATATTTGAAATCTGTACATTTTGCAACAGGCTTCCAACTACTACGCCTTGTAAAGAAGTTTCTAATTGGGTTTGCAGGTCAGCCGGTGTAAGTCCGTATTGGGCAAGTTTAGTAGAATTAGGCTGAATATCAACCGACGGGCCAGCGATGACGATACCATTAAAGACATCAGCAGTACCCTGCACTTTGCTGATCGTTGCAGCCACTTGTTGCGACAGGTTTTTAAGGATTTGCCGGTCATCACCAAAAATCTTGATCTCAACCGGTTGTACCGAATTCATGAGGTCGCCCAGCATATCAGTAATAACCTGTCCAAAATCCACCGTTAATGCAGGTTGGGAAGATTGGATTTTCTGCCTGATTTCGTTGATTACCTCGTCGGTAGTACGGCTTCTTTTTTTCTTTAACTGAATGAGATAATCGCCGCGGTTCGGCTCGGTAATAAAGAAACCCATTTGTGTACCGGTTCGGCGCGAGTAGGCTTCAACTTCCGGTATTTTAACGATGATTTTTTCTGCTTCCCGAAGTATCCGGTCGGTTTCTTCCAGCGAAGTACCCGGCGGCGTATTGTAATCCAGCACAATACTGCCTTCATCCATTTCAGGTAAAAAACCGGTTTGTAAATGTGGCAGTACCAGCACGATGGAAACAATTAATATCGCTACAAAAATAAAACTGATCCATGCTTTCGATATAAAAAAGCTTACCCAGCCCTGCTTTTTAACCTGATGCTCTTGGGCTTTAATGGTATTTACCCCTGCATTACGGGTCAGCAGCAGATAAATAACGGGAAGGCCGATCCAGGTAACAAAAAACGAACACACCAAGGTAATGATCATGGTATTCGTCATGATGGAGAAATACGCGCCCGCCACACCCGACATCAAAATAAAAGGTATAAAAATAACAATGGTACTTAAAGATGAGCCAATCATGGCCGGGAAAAGATAGCCGATGGCACGTTGGATCAGTTCAGTAGTTGGTTCGTCCGGATGTTCTTCATGTGTACGGTGGATCTGTTCTACCACTACAATCGCATCATCAATAATTAAACCTATGGAAGCGGCAATCGCACCAAGCGTCATGATATTAAAAGTATAACCCAGAACGTAAAGCACAATCAGCGTAAGCATTAAAGTGATGGGAACGGTAATGAGGATCGTAGCACTTGCTTTTATAGACCGTAAAAAAATCATGGCAACAATGATGGCAAGGGCAAGGCCGATCCAAATGCTGTCGGTTACACTTTTTACGCTGGTATTTACAAAATCTGCCTGCACGTAATAAGGTTTTACAATCACGTCTTTGGGTAAAATTTGCTTCAGTTTTTCTACCTGCTTCGTCATTTTATCCGACAAGGTTATCAGGTTGGCGTTGGGCTGTTTAATTACAGCGATCAAAACGCCCTGGCGACCGTTGGCGTTAATTTTGGTGTATTCAACAGCCGGACTAATGTTTACATCTGCAATGTCTTTTACCTGGACTACTCTTTTCCCATTGTTCCTGATGATTAAATCTTCCAGATCACTTTTATTTTTTGGCGTAGCATCGGTAACCGTTAAATACAGGTATTTATAATCAGAGAGATAACCTTCCGAACGGATAAAGCTCGTATTGTTTAAAGCAGTCGCAATTTCTTGCGGTGTGATCGACATGGCAGTCATCTTTTCCGGCTTCAAAACCAGCCAGAATTCCTTCGTTTTGCCACCAACGATCCTGATTTCAGAAACGCCTTCAACCTGCGAAAGAAAAGGTTTAATGGTATAAGTAGCTAAAGTGTTAAGTTCGATGGGCGATTTGCTATTGCTTTCCAACGTATATCCGCTTACCGGCAAGATAGACGGGTTCATCTTTTCAACGGTCACGGCTACTCCGGCAGGTAAATCCGCTTGTATTTCGGCTATTTGCGATTCAACTTGTTGTTTGCTTAGGTCGATGTTGGCATTCCAGCTCATAAAAGCAGAGATTTCTGCACTGCCACGGCTGGTAATGCTTCTGATCAGCTGTAGGTCCGGTACTTTTTTGATGGCATTTTCCATCGGCCTGGTTACCGTAACCATCATTCGGTTTACCGGTTGAAGCCCGGCATCGGCAATCACTTTTATCTTCGGAAAAGTAATTTCAGGAAAAAGGGAAATATGGATTTTCTCATAAACAAATATGCCCGAGCCAAAAATAAGCAACAGGATAATGGCAATCGGATTTTTATAAGTTACAAAAAAGCTTTTCATGTTATGCCTGTTTACACTTGTTCAACTTATTTCCCATGCTTCTTTTATGACATAAAAATCTGTCAGCTGCACAGGCTTTTTAAAGAGTTGTGCCACACGGCACTGATTTTTATGCCATAAAAGAAGCATCGTCAATTTTCGTACATAAACTTTTATCATATCTTCAATGCCCTGCAACTTTTACTTTCGCCGTATCTGCTAATCCGTAATTTCCGGTAGTTAGTATTTTATCATGTGCCGCTATTTTATCTGAAATGATCTGTACCGATGAAGCCGTTTCTATGCCTTTTTTAACAAGTATTTTTACTGCTGTAGAATCATTGATCAGTTTCATCACCCAAAACTCGTCCTGTGTTTCATTTGTTAAAACTGCTGTTTGTGGAAGCAATAAGCCATTTGGGACTATGTTTTTCAGGATACTTACTTTCACGATCAGGTTTTCGGGTATTTGCTTTATGCTTTCGGCCCGGATTATTACTTTTTGTGTTTGAGAAAGCGAATCAACAACCGGCATTAATGAACCAACTGTGCCTTTTAGCTTACTGCCATCCGGAAGCAGTAAATTTACCGGTTTGCCCAATTGAACATATTGGCGAAGCTCGAAAGGTAAGTTCATTACAAAAACAAAACTGCTGTTGTTGCTGATGACGGCAAGCAAGTCGCCGTCTAATAAATAATCCCCTTTTTGATGGTTCAACTGCGTGATAAAACCGCTTTGATTGGCTTTTACACTGATAATTCCCGAAAAATGAAGGCTTGGGTCCAACGAACTAATTGCGTTTCCGATTGTCCGTGCTTCCTTTGTTTGTATGGTGAACAATTTTTTGCCTTGAACCACATATTGCCCCGGAATAACATTTACGCTTTGCAGATATCCCGTTGAACTTGCTTTAACATAGTTTTTCTGCAAAAAGGAAGAAGTAGCATTGAGCACTATTGAATCTGCAATCGTTTGCTGCTTTACTTCAACTACAGAAACAGGCGTTACAGCCTCCGGCGTTGCTTCTGCATCATCCGCTTTATTACCGCCTTTGCAGCTCAGCAGAAAAAATACTGCCAAAAAGAGTATGTGTAAAGGTTTGCCCTTCAAATTTAAAATTCTTGCCACTATTTTTTCCAGTAATTTAATTGATTGATCAGTTGTAAACCGTTGATTTGATTTAAGGTGAGCTGATTACGTGCCAGCAAATAATTGTTGATGGCCAACACCAGATCGGCCACGCGCAGATCGCCGGTTTGCATCAGCTCAAAATCAACTGTTACCAAACGTTCTGAATATTTAAGCTGCTCGGTAATTTGTTTAATTAAGCCTTCGTTTCCGCTGATTTGCTGCTGTAAAAGCGCAATTTGCTGGTTATATTGCCTTGTAAAAAAAGCACGGTAATTTTGGCGCGTATTCTCCTCCATATCCAACTTTTTGTATTGTAGTTTGCGCCGCCTGCCATCATAAATAGGCATGGTTAAACTAAAGCCGGCACTTGTACCAAAGTTGTGTGCAAACGGTGCAATAAAACCAGTGTTGTAACCGCCATCCGCAAAAATACTGGCTCGGGGCCGATAACTGAAATCAATTATTTTCCTGCTGTTTACCAGCCGGATACTATCCAAACTATATTGTTTAAAAAAAATGCTATTGGTAATCTGAGGCTTGATGCTGACCTCAATCCGAGGGTTTTGCAATTTTACGGTTGTTGTATCTTCAATTCCGGCCAGATAATTAAGCATGGCAAAATCGTTTTGAAACTGGATGCGCGATTGCGATAACTGCAGGCTTTGCTGTTGCAGCGTAACCAAAAAAGTAAGGTAATCGCTTTGCCGGTAAACATTGCTGCGGGTCAGTGCTTTCAGGATTTTTTCTTCTTTAAACAACAACTGATTTACAGATTGATTAAATTCCAGTTGCTGCAAACTGCCATAAGCGGTGATATACTGGCCGGTAACCGATCTGTTTAAATCCTGCTCCGAAATATTCCGGGTATTGTTGATAGAATCGGCAGCAAGCCCAAGCATTTTTAGTTGCGCTTTGATATAACTTTTACTATCTAAAGATTGGTTTGCACCAACTACGCCGCTCAAAGTTTGTATGTTGGTGATAGAGCCATCGTAGCCGTAGCCATGGATTACCGGCGCAAAAACACCAGAACTATTTAGCCCGACTTGTGGTTTGTACCGCGCTTTTATGCCCAAGCTGTCTAATTTAAAGGAAGCATACTGGTTTTGGTAATCTTTTAAAAGCGGACTGTTTTTTAAGGCTTGTTCCTGATAAAATTGCAGCGTATTATTTTGTGCCGAAGCAAAAAAACGGCCTGTCAGCAGTAAAATTGCAAGTAGTACCAATGCTGTTTTTATCGGCATAAAATCATCAATTAAAACGGTGCACCAGCGCAAAGCCGGGATATCCTTGCGTGTAACTCGGTATCGCAACCGTTTTGTAACTGTAGTTTTTAAATAAATGCCTCGCCACAAACGGATAAACCGTGTAAGCAATTTTGGTAGAGATAATGCCCAAACCGGCACCGGCAATCACATCGCCCAGATAATGTTTGTTGTTGTACAAGCGCAAAACGCCAACCGATGCCGCCACCGCATAACCGCCATAACCAATCCAGGGCGAAACATCTTTATATTCCTGGTACAAATATTCTGCAGCGGTAAAGGCCGAAGCCGTGTGGCCGGAAGGAAATGATTCATAATCTCCGCCATCGGGGCGCAATTCGCGGACTGATTTTTTGGTGATCTGGCTGCCCACTTCCATAATCCCGTTGGAAATCAAAACAATCAAAGTACGGTCGCGGAAGTTGTGTTTTCCTTCAACCCCAACCAAATTTAAACCGTAAAGTGCGGCCGTTGGAACTATCCACAGGTAATCATCGGCATGAGAAGAAAAATTAGGGTTATTGGTAACAATTTGGTGCTGAACAGAATGGTTTAGATTTTTTAGCGGTGGCACAAAAAGCGACAACGCGCCATAACCAACCATTGCCGTTGGCACAATATATGGTTTAAAACCTTTTTCAATTACACTGCGCTGGTATTTTGGGTGGATAAAAGAAGTATCCGTTTTGATAATTTTTGATGAATCCTGCGCCTGAAGATTACAAACACATAAGCTTAAAATGGTAAGCAAACCATAGATTTTAATTCGGGACATATACTTCTTTTAGGGCATAAATATTTGTCATCAAAAGTAGAAATCAATTTTGTAGAAATCCTGGACTTAAACCAGTTGGCGCAAACTAAAGTTGTAACCATTTTATCGCAAAAAATCAGATATTAACTTCTAACTCTGTCGAACTTAAATCAAAAAACAGGTTTTGTGCTTCATGCAAAAATCTGATGTATTTGATATGGTGCTTGTTTAGCTTAAAATCTCAAATCTGTTCTCGGTGGTCTTTCCAGGCAGGTATCAAATCATAATAGTCAGTCTGCTTATATTTTCTTCCGTATATAAAACCCGATTTTTGCAAAATTTCTTGTGTAATAGCTGCCGGTTTAATCAGTTCAAAACCTAAAACGGTTTGATTTTGCAGATGAATACCATGGCTGGTAATACCCATAACTTGTATATGTTTTTCAACAGGAACAACAGTTTTTACGTAGTTTCCGAAACGCAATTCAGTTTTTTGTATCATCTTCAACAATTGAAAATTATAGCTTAATGTTGTAAAGGTAAAGCAGTTATATGTTTATGCAGAGTTGTCTGGGTCTTAAATCCTTTGCTTTTTAAGATTGATCCTGATAAAATTAACTTATGAAATTGTATAAATTCTGTGTTTTTAAAAAATTGTAAGCCATTTTGAGTATTTTGAAACTTATGTCACATAAAAAGTTCTGAATTTTATTTAGCGGTTGGCAATTCAACCAGAATTTCTTCAGAATTTACTTATATGTTTGTTACAACTAATGATTTTGTTCTGAAACTAGTTGATCAATCATTATAAAGTTGAAAATTCATGATAATCCGGCATTTTATTTCCACCCATCAGGAACTTGTTCAGGTTGCCCTTTACGCAGTTATAATCACCGGTTTATGGCTTACAGAAGTTATGATCAGCGGTGGTTTTTTTCATTTAAAGTGGCAGCATAGCCGTGTCAACCTGATGTTTATTTTTACGGCCCTGCCGATTCAGCTTTTTTTAACAGGTTTTGTGGTGCTCATTATAGGTTGGACGAATCAGCATCATTGGGGCCTGATCAACTTTATCCCTTTCCATCAAAATCTTTGGGTATATTACATTAGCCTTTTCATTTTGCTCGATTTTTGCGAATACTGCTACCACGTAATCATGCATAAAACCGATTTTTTATGGAAGTTTCATCTGGTGCACCATAGTGATTTGGCTGTTGATGTATCAACCACCGTGCGCGAACATCCGGGTGAAACCATTATGCGTACCTGCTTTTCTATGTTGTGGGTGTTTTTGCTGGGCCCTGCTGTAGGCGTGCTGGTATTGCGGCAAAGTGTCCAGTCTTTTTCCAATATCTCGGCACATACCACATTCCGTTTGCCCCGAAAAATCAATAATATTATTGGTAAGGTTTTTATCACCCCAAACCTGCACCACGTTCACCATCATTATCAGTTGCCGCATACCGATCGTAATTATGGGGATGTGCTGAGCATCTGGGACCGTCTTTTTGGTACTTTTGGCGAGTTAGAAGAACGGGATACCGTTTTCGGTATCGATACCCACATGGAACCTGCAACCAATGGCATTTTTATGAACACTTTAAAAATCCCTTTTCAAAAATTAACACGTCCGGAGGGTACGCAGGAACAATCATAACCTTACTAAGGGCCTGTTTAAAATCCTGTCGGATAGTTGTCTGCTGCTTCTTTTATGCCAGTAAATTTGCTTTAATAATTGTTGCTAATAGAAAAAATCCATCCAAACCACTAAATTTTACCACGAGGTTATTTAAACTTTTGTTTTCTCGTTAACGTATCATTCTTAGGGTAAATCCCTCGCCTTTGGTTTAATATATTTGCTTAGTGCAAAATTATCGAAAGACGAGCCACACGACTTATGATTGTAAGTATCATATAGTATAGATAACGGAGTATCGGAAGAAGTGCTTTCTGGTTTAGTTGCAAGGCGCGTGCACGGACTAATAAGAGGGGTTTGTAAGGAGCATGACGTAGAGCTATCGAAAGGTCGTGTATCTCAAGGCCACGTTCACTTGTTTGTCTCTGTTCCCCCACATTTGGAAATAAGTAATTTGGTACAATATATAGAAGGGTAAAAGTTTTTACAAGTTGCTACAGGAAGACAAGAATTTGTCAAGGTAATTTTGGGACCGTTATTTGTAGGGACGGGGTTATTTTGTGGCAAGTTCAGGCAATATTGCGGATGAGATAATAATGGAGTACATAAAGAATCAGGATAATGAGGAAAAATATGAGGATTTTACTATTAACCTGAGTTATGGTCCTTCAGTCAACTTTCAGGCGAAATCAAACCTATCGGCTTTTAGCCGATAGTAGTTTAATCGCACTACTTATTAAATATAATTTGTGAACAATATTTATATTGACAACAAATAGATCATCCTTTAAGAAATGATACTTAATTGTTAAAATACTGTTGACAGTGAAACTTGTGTAATATCGTTTATCAATGTAAATTTCAAAATCGGTAAATGAACCGTGTGGATTTGAGGTTGCCATTGGTGATTTAAGTCAGAAATTTGAATATTGATATTTATGTTTCCGGAACAATAAATCACCTTTCACCATGCTTCTTTTATCACCATAAATTATGAACATATCAATATTGCTGATGCTGTTTTTACCGTATAAAACTTGTTGGGCACAGCAAAAATGTTTTAACAAAAGCTAAAATACTATTGAATAAACTGTAGAAAGCCGGTTAGTTTTGGGAAATGTGCACTGTTGATAAATGTGTCCTGATGTCAAAATCCCTTGTCGCGCAGCAAAGTTTTATTAAAACGGATGGCCGCCTTGGTTTTGTTTTAGGCAAATCCGACATAATAAGGGTTTTTTGAAACAAAAAGATGATTTTACGGGCGATCTGCTACAGGAAGGATCAAGCCAAATGCTGTTTTTAGCACTGGTTTTTCTACCTGGAGTTTGATCTGAACACATTCCAATAATTGATTTAAAGCTGATAAAAAAATAAATGAAGTTAAGACTGATTGATGTTTCCATCTTGGTTGCCTACCTCGTGCTGATGCTGATGATCGGTTGGTACATGCGCAAAAAAGCCAGTCAGGATAAAGAAAGCTACTTGATGGGCGGTAAAAAGTTGCCCTGGTACATGCTCGGTTTAAGTGATGCTTCAGACATGTTTGATATTAGCGGAACGATGTGGATGGTGGCCTTATGCTTCGTTTACGGCCTAAAAAGTATCTGGATCCCGTGGCTTTGGCCGGTGTTCAACCAGGTTTTCAACATGATGTTTTTGGCCAAATGGCTGCGCCGCTCCAACGCTGATACCGGTGCCGAATGGCTGGCCACGCGCTTTGGCACTATAGGCAAAAACGTAAAAGCATCGCACAATGTAACGGTTGCTTTTGCGCTGATTGGCTGCCTTGGGTTTTTGGCTTACGGCTTTATTGGCCTGGGCAAGTTCATCGAAATTTTTGTGCCCTGGAACATGATCGAGGCTTACGTTCCTTTCCACATTGCCCCGCAATATGTGGCACATTTTTACGGTATTATCTTCACGCTTTTTGCCATGTTTTATTCTATTTTAGGCGGGATGCACAGTATCGTTCTGGGCGATGTGATCAAGTACGCGATCATGACGGTTGGCTGCATTGCCATTGCGGTAATTGCAATGATGAACCTTCACGGACACGGTGGCCATACGTTAAACGTGCCGCACGGTTGGGCCGATCCGTTTTTTGGCTTGCACCTTAACATGGACTGGTCGCACATCGTCCCGGCGGCCAACCAGAAAATCAAAGATGATGGCTTCGGTCTGTTCGGTATTTTCTTTATGATGATGCTTTTCAAAGGCGTTTTTGCCAGTTGGGCCGGCCCGGCACCAAATTATGATATGCAAAAAATGCTCTCCACACAATCTCCAAAAGACGCTTCTAAAATGACCGGTTTTGTATCGATCATGCTGCTGCCCGTCAGATATTCTATGGTGATCGGATTAACGGTTTTGGCTTTATTGTACTACAATCAGCTCGATTTGGCCGCTCCCGGTGGCGGAACCGATTTTGAACGTATTTTGCCCGGGGCAATTAATCAGTTTCTGCCTGTCGGGATTCTGGGAATCGTGCTGACCGGTTTGCTTGGTGCTTTTATGGGCACTTTCTCCGGAACATTGAATGCTGCTCAGGCGTACGTTGTGAACGATATCTACCTGAAATACATCAACCCAAACGCGCCAACCAAAATCATTATTTACATGAATTATCTGGTGGGCGTTGTGGTGGTGGTTTTGGGCGTTACGCTGGGGTTTTTCGCTAAAGATGTGAACAGTATTTTGCAGTGGATAGTGGGCGGATTATACGGCGGTTACATCGCGGCCAACGTGCTGAAATGGTATTGGTGGCGCTTTAATGCCAACGGTTTTTTCTGGGGGATGGCCAGCGGGATTGCTTCGGCTTTGCTGCTGCCTTATGTCAAAATCTGGTTTCCTTCAGTTTTTTTCAACCTCGATTTATACAATTGGCCAATGCTTTTTGTAATCTCTATTATTGGCTGTATTGCAGGCACTTACGCTGCACCACCAACAGATATCGAAGTGCTTAAAAAGTTTTACCGTACAGTTCGGCCCTGGGGTTTTTGGAAACCGGTCCATGAGTTGGTTGTGGCCGATGATGCTTCTTTTATCGGTAATAAAAGGTTTAAACTGGATATGTTTAACGTGGTTTTGGGCGTGATCGCACAACTTTGCTTTACCATTTTGCCGATGTATTTTATCCTTTGGATGAAGCTGCCGTTGTTGATCACCATCGGCTTGATTGCTGTAATTATGCTGATCCTGAAAAAAACCTGGTGGGACAAACTAGAGAACTAAAATCTTATAAAAAATATTAAATCTTAACAATGACAACAGATTTTGAGGCAAGATTGACCACTATAAAACATGATTACGAACAGCTGATCACGCGCGAAAACGAAAAAGTTGAAGCTGGAAACGGCATTTTCGACCGCTATCAATATCCGGTTTTAACCGCTGCACACGCACCTTATTTCTGGAAATATGACCTGAATCCGGAAACAAATCCGTTTTTGATGGAGCGTATTGGCATCAATGCTGCTTTTAATGCCGGTGCAATCAAATTTGAAGGCAAATATATGCTGGCTGTCCGCGTGGAAGGCGCAGATCGGAAATCGTTTTTTGCCATTGCCGAAAGCGAAAACGGCGTGGATAAATTTCGTTTTTGGGATTATCCGATTGATATGCCGCAAGGCGAAAACTCGGCCGATACCAATGTTTATGATATGCGTTTGGTGAAGCATGAAGATGGTTGGGTTTACGGTTTGTTTTGTACAGAGCGCCGTGATCCATCAGCACCGGCCGGCGATCAATCATCCGCTGTGGCACAATGCGGCATTGCGCGTACGCATGATCTAAAACATTGGGAACATTTGCCGGATTTAAAATCACCATCACCGCAGCAGCGCAACGTGGTTTTGCACCCGGAATTTGTGGATGGGAAATACGCTTTTTATACGCGTCCGCAAGATAGTTTTATCGAGGCCGGAAGCGGCGGCGGTATTGGTTACGGCCTTTCCGGATCGATGGACCCGGCCGTGGTTCATCACGAAACTGTGCTGGATAAAAAAGTTTACCACACCGTTTACGAAGCAAAAAATGGCTTAGGCCCTGCACCCATCAAAACAGAAAAAGGCTGGTTGCATTTGGCACATGGCGTGCGCAACACGGCTGCCGGTTTACGTTATGTGTTGTATATGTTCATGACGGATTTGCAGGATCTGACCAAAGTTACGCACAAACCAAACGGTTATTTTATTGCCCCGGAAGGCGAGGAGCGCATTGGTGATGTGTCCAACGTGGTATTTAGCAACGGCTGGATTGCGGATGAAGACGGCAAAGTTTTCATTTATTATGCATCTTCGGATACGCGGATGCACGTGGCCACCAGCAGCATTGAGCAGTTGGTTGATTATGTGATCAAATCGCCGGAAGATCAATTCACTTCCGCAGAAACCGTGAAATCAATTACAAAACTAATCCAGCAAAACCAGCAATTTTTATAGGCTAAAAGAAGCATACTGTTTTTACAGGCATAAATTTGAGCTGGAGCAGAAAAGTCCGGACTTTCTATAAATCCGGACTTTCTGTTACTTAAATAACATTACATTTTTTTCAGGTTGAAGAGGTTGACATACTTCTTTTATCCACCCAAATTCATCAAACAAAAATCCGGTTGCCCGAATAATTTTCGCGGAATTCTTTTGGCGTGCAAACTTTCTTCTTTTTAAATAGCCTGTTAAAATGCGAAATGTTGTTGAAACCACATTTGTAGGCCACTTCGGCAACGGTTTGTGTAGTGTCGATCAGCATCCGGGAAGCATGGCCCAATCTGATTTCGTTCAAACTGTCGATAAATGTTATACCGGTGCGCTTTTTAATAAACCGGCTGAAGGAAGCTTCGGGCATATTGGCAATTTTGCTAACCTCGGCCAAAGTAATTTCGCGGTTAAAGTTGGCGTTCATGAATTCAAAAGCTTTTTCGATACGACGACTGTTGTAATTCGATTTTTCGTTGTTAAAAGTAGCATCAGACAACGTATGCATGTTGCGGGAAGTAGAAAGATCATGCAAAATCGAAAACAACTCAAGCACAGAATCAAAACCGCTTTTTTGCGTTAAGCCAACAATGCGCGGTTTCAAACGCCTGATAGTGCTTTCTGAAAATAAAATACCGCGCTGCGACCGTTCAAGCATATTCCTGATAAAACTCAACTGGTTCTTTTTAAGCAGTTTATCATCAAAAAGGTCTTTATGAAACTGTATCGTTACCTCCGTAATTTCTTCACTTTTGCATTGATGTGTAAACCATGCATGGTACTGGTTTGGGCCGATGAAAACCAGTTCCAGATCATCAATCAAATCAATATGATCGCCCACAATCCGCTTGGCACCTTTAGCATTCAGGATAAGGTTTAACTCGTATTCTTCGTGATGGTGAAGCGGGAAATCAAACTTTTTTTTCACCCTCGAAAACAAAGTAAAGCAATCACTTTGTGTAAGCGGCGTTATTTCCCTGATTACATTGCTGTGCATAAACTGTGGTTTTTTAATAAAAAAAATTAAAATACGATTAAATTTGTGTTAAAATAATACCATAAATATATGGTTCAAATTTTATCTTAATTTGAAAATTAATATTATGTTTAAATAATGTTAAAAACGTATTATCGAGATTGTAACAGGCAATAGATTAGCAGTAATTTTACTTCCTGTACGCAAGTTTTATTTTAGAGCAACATGGACATATTCAAACAAATGGTTATCAGTAGTTTATTATTGACGCAAATTATTTCAGTCCAAAATGCATCAGCGCAAAATATTTTACCATGCGATAAAGCAGCTACAACAGAAACACAGATTTTATACAGCAATATGCAAAAACTGGCACAGAAAAGTGTTATTTTCGGGCATCAGGATGATCTGGCTTACGGGGTGGGCTGGGCTTATCAAAATGGCCGTTCTGATGTTAAAAGTGTTGCCGGTGCTTATCCCGGTGTTTACGGCTGGGAATTGGGCCGTTTGGAGTTAGACAGTGCCAGAAACCTGGATGGCGTACCTTTCAAAAACATAATTTCCTATGTAAAAACAGTATATGGCCGTGGCGGCATCAACGAGTTTAGCTGGCATTTTGATGATCCGGTTACCGGTGCAACCGCCTGGAGCACGCCAACAACTACGGTAAATCAAATTATCCCGGGCGGAGAACATCATCAGGCGTATGTAGAATACCTGGACAAATTTGCCCGTTTTGACAACCAGTTAAAAGGCCCTAAAGGGGAAATGATCCCGGTTATTTTCCGTCCGCTGCATGAGCACACCGGCGGCTGGTTTTGGTGGGGAAACAAAGAATGTACACCCGAAGAATATATTGCACTTTGGCGTTTTACAGTGGATTACCTCCGCAACACTAAAAAACTGCACAACCTGATCATTGGCTATTCTGCTGCGGGTTACCAAACAGAACAGGAATATTTAGAGCGCTATCCAGGTGATAATTATGTGGATATTATCGGGTTTGACGCTTATATGGACAAAGATGCAGATTACTTTAAAAAAGATTTGAACAACCGTTACCAAATCCTTGAAAAAGTAGCTGCGTCACATCACAAATTACCTGCTTTAACAGAAACAGGTTATATAATGATCCCTGATCCGACGTGGTGGACAAAGGTTTTGCTTCCGGCTTTGAAACAGTATAAAACGGCATACGTATTAACCTGGAGAAATTGGAAACAAGAGCACTATTTTGCACCTTTTCCGGGCCAGGCAAGTGCTTCAGATTTTAAAAAGTTTTACGCTGATCCGAAAATGATCTTTCAAAATAAGCTACACGCTTCCATTTATACAAAAAAACTATAATGCCGAAACCTAAAATCGTTGATTTTGAAAATGAACTGGCCCAGATTTTAAAATATTGGGCAATACATACTTTAGATAAACCTTACGGCGGTTTTTTTGGGAAAATCGACCACAATAATCACGTTTATACAAAAGCACCAAAAGGCTCTGTATTGAACGCACGGATTTTGTGGAGCTTTTCTGCAGCTTACAACCACAATCAAAATCCCGAATACCTGGAGTTGGCCAAGCGCAGTTTTGATTATATCCGCAATTATTTTATCGATGGGATTTATGGTGGTGTGTTCTGGACAGTTGATCACCTGGGATTGCCTTTAGATGCTAAAAAGCAGGTTTATGCCCTGGCTTTTAACATTTACGGACTTACAGAATATCATCGTGCCTGTGGGGATGTATTGGCTTTGGCTTTGGCTAAAGAGCTTTTTTTATTGATAGAAAAGCACAGTTTTGATCCTGAAAAAGGCGGTTATTTAGAAGCTTTTTCACGCAATTGGAAAGAGCAGGCCGATTTGCGTTTAAGCGAAAAAGATTTCAACGAAAAAAAAACCATGAATACGCATTTGCATATTCTGGAAGCTTACACCAATTTGTACCGCATCTGGCCTGACGAGATTTTGGCCACACAAATCCATGCTTTGATCGATAATTTCCTTGTGCATATCATCAACCCAAAAACCAACCGTTTGATTTTGTTTATGGATGAAAACTGGCAGCCAAAATCAACTATTGTTTCTTACGGACATGACATTGAAGCTTCGTGGTTGTTGCTGGAAGCTGCCGAAGTTTTGGGTGATGAGGCTAAAATTTCATCGGTAAAAACAGTATCAGTAGCAATGGCGCGCGCCGTGGCCAGCGGTTTGGATGCAGACGGATCAATGTATTATGAGTTTGAGCCGGATCAAAAGCACCTGATTAAAGAACGCCATTGGTGGGTTCAGGCGGAAGCGATGGTCGGTTTTTTAAATGCCTGGCAACTTACCGGCGAAAAGGTTTTTTTCAATCAATTTACACACGTCTGGAATTTTACAAAACAACATATTATCAGTACCGATAAAGGCGAATGGGTTTGGGGCTTGAACGAAGATTATACCTTAATGGCCGGAGAAGATAAAGCCGGCCTGTGGAAATGCCCATACCACAACTCGCGGGCCATGCTGGAAGTGATAAACAGGTTGAAGAAAGGTGTTTTAAACCACTAAAATTATTAGTAAATTGGCTGTGATAAATAAATTTATGGCTGATTTACCACAACGATTTATTGCTCATTTTGACCTGGATTCGTTCTTCGTAAGTGTAGAGCGTTTAAAAGACAGTTCGCTGATTGGTAAACCTGTAATTGTTGGCGGGACTGGCGACCGTGGCGTTGTGGCAGCCTGTAGTTATGAAACCCGTGTATTTGGCGTGCACAGTGCCATGCCGATCAGGCAGGCACGCAAACTTTGCCCGGAAGCCATTGGTGTCCGTGGTGATTTTGAAAGTTACAGCTATTATTCGCGTATGGTTACTTCCATTTTGCGCGATAAAGTGCCTGTTTTAGAAAAAGCCAGTATTGATGAATTTTATGCTGACCTGACCGGAATGGACCGCTTTTTCGGTTGCAGTCAGTTTACCAAAGAACTGAAGCAAACCATTGTGAAAGAAACCGGCTTGCCTATTTCTTACGCACTGGCATCCAACAAACTAATCTCTAAAATTGCGACCAACGAAATCAAACCCGATGGACAAATAGAGGTAAAACACGGTACTGAAAAGCTGTTTTTATCTACCTTAAAAATAGACCGTATGCCCGGGATTGGTGAAAAAACTGCTGTTACCCTGCGGCAGATGGGCATTTTTACGTTAAAAGAATTAAGTGAATCCAATCCTGCTTTGATGGAACTGCGTTTTGGAAAAGGCGGCCATGATTTGATTAGAAGGGCAAACGGAATTGACGATTCGCCGGTTGTGCCTTACTCAGAACGTAAAAGCATAAGCACCGAAAACACCTTTGAAAGCGATACACTCAATGTTGATTTTTTGCAGAGCGAACTGGTGCGCATGACCGAAAAAATCGCGTACTTACTTCGGCAGCAAAAAAAACTAAGCGGTTGTGTAACCGTAAAAATCCGTTATGCTGATTTTTCTACCGAAACCAAGCAAGCGGTAATTGGCTACACGGCCGCAGATCACATAATTTTGGCCGCTGTAAAAGAGCTTTTTAAAAAATCTTACCATCCAAACCTGCAAGTGCGGCTGATTGGGGTAAAGCTGAGCCATTTGATCAAAGGCGAATATCAGTTAGACATGTTTTCCGAAAAAGCAGAAAACACAAAATTGTATGCTGCGCTGGATCAAATCCGCAACCGGTTTGGGGACAAATCTGTGCTTCGTGCCAGTGGTTTGCAAAAACCCTGACCGAAATGCCGATGCTTCTTTTATCGGGTAAAATTTGTTTAGCCAAAAGAGAAATAGTTTAAACCCGGCCGAAAATTATTCGTAGAAAGCAATAACCCCTGAACCATCAGATAAAAGTTTAACTATGAACCCGGATCAGTATTGTACCGTTTTAAACGTGATCAACGTTGTTGGCACAAATATTTTAGGTTTAACTTTTTGGGGCACTTCGGTAGAATTTATTGCGGACGACAACAGCATATCTGCCGGCATCGTTTACTTTCTAAATAAAGATGAAGCTTTGAGCCTGGATATTGGGAACCGGTTTTTGAGGTAGTTAACTTTATTTTTGATAAAAGCTGATGCCAACACGGTCAATATGTTCTTTTAAATCTGGCTGGTCAAGCAAGTTATAAGCCACAACATCTACATAATAAGGAATCGGTAAAACTTCATTCAGGTAAGCTTTCAAATTTAAAGCGATGACAGCAGAAACATTTTTTCCTGTAATGGCCAAATCAATATCACTTCCCTTCCTGTAATTTCCTTTTGCCCTGCTTCCGAACAAAACTGCTTTTTCAACTTCCTGATAATCTTGTAGGGCAGCCAAAATCAATTGATAAGATCTACGGGTTATACCAAACGTGTTCATACTTCTTTTAGCAACCTAAAATATACTTTTTGCAGTTCGATAAAATACTCGTGAACGATTAGGTTATAAGCCAGTTCTGCATTAGTTTCATTATAAGTATGGCTCATTAAATTTCTTTTCTGAAGCATATCCAGCCAAACTTAACCGTTCTCCAAAAGTTCGTATTTAAAACCTTCTTTAATCGTATCACGAGGAAATTTTACTTCTACATCTTTTTCTTCCAGATAATCTTTTACTGTTTTCCAGGCCAGTTCAAACGTAAATCCGTAAACCTGAATGATCCCTGCTTTTTCTAAAGCTGATAAGCCAGTGCGCGCTACGGATTCCTGTAAATAAAGTATTGCTTTTTCAAAATTTTGAAACCGTTGTTTCCATCTGTTGTCTAAATTCATGATAAAGCTTTATTTAAGAAAGAAACCCTTATAAATGTGATATTTACAAGGGTTTGCGTTAAAAAGTGCACTCGATAGGAATCGAACCTATATCATGAGAACCGGAATCTCACATTCTATCCATTGAACTACGAGTGCCAATTTTATGCCGGTAAAAACAGCATCGGGCTGCAAATATATTATTTTTAGGCAGAAGCCGGAAAACGTTAAACATTAAAACGGAAGTGCATCACATCGCCGTCCTGCACGATATAAGTTTTGCCTTCCACACTCAGTTTCCCGGCTTCTTTACAGGCCGCTTCTGATCCTAATTTTACAAAATCATCATATTTGATCACTTCCGCACGGATAAAACCTTTTTCAAAATCAGTATGGATTACACCAGCCGCTTGCGGCGCGGTAAAACCTTGGGTGATCGTCCAGGCGCGCACTTCCTGCACACCGGCCGTAAAATAAGTGGCCAGTTTTAATAAACTATAAGCCGCTTTGATCAACTGACTTACGCCGGAAGTTGTCAGGCCCAAATCTTCCAAAAACAGCTGGCGTTCTTCGTAGCTTTCCAATTGGGCAATTTCTGATTCTATTTGTGCCGAAATAATCAAAACCTGCGCATTTTCATCTGCAACGGCGGCCTTTACTTTTTCTACATAAGTATTACCGGTATTTACCGATGCTTCGTCCACATTGCAAACGTACATTACGGGCTTTAATGTCAGCAAAAATAAATCTTCCACATGTTCCTGATCTTCCGCAGAAACATTTGCCGTACGTGCAGATTTGCCCGAAAGCAGATGCTGTTTATACACGCTTAAAGCCTCGAAAGCTTTTTTGGCATCTTTGTCGCCGGTTTTGGCAGCACGTTCTACTTTTTGCAGTTTTTTGTCGATGGATTCCAGATCTTTCAGCTGCAATTCGGTATCGATAATTTCTTTATCACGGATCGGGTCCACAGAACCGTCCACATGGATCACGTTGTCATCATCAAAACAACGCAGCACATGGATGATGGCATTTGTGGCGCGGATGTTCCCCAGAAACTGGTTGCCCAAACCTTCGCCTTTACTGGCACCTTTTACCAGGCCTGCAATATCTACAATTTCAATAACATTGGGCACAACGCGCTGAGGGTTAACTAATTCTGTCAGTTTGGTTATCCGTTCATCCGGCACGGTTATCACACCAACGTTCGGCTCAATGGTGCAAAAAGGAAAATTGGCCGCCTGTGCTTTTGCGTTGGACAAGCAGTTGAACAAGGTTGATTTCCCAACATTTGGCAAGCCGACAATTCCGCATTGTAATCCCATATTTTTGATGATTTTTATCGTATAAAAACAGTATTAGCCCGGCAAGATTTTATGCTTGCTGTTACTGTAAAATTTGCGGCAAAGATAGCAGTATTTAAGCTTTCTATTTCAAAAAATTAAACGATTTTTGCAGGACTTTCCGGTAGGTATCATCAAAATAAAATATTGCTAAATGGAGGAAAACATAGCGGAAATCGAAATTTTACTGAAAAGCGGCCATGAAGGAGAACTGAAACAATATCTTGATGACCTGAACATTTCGGACGTGGAGCAGCTGATTGATGAGCTGCCGGAACATGCCGCTGTTTTTATCGAAACATTATCGATCAACCGTGCCGTCAATGTTTTCAGGATTTTAGATTTTCCGACGCAGGAACGCATCATCAAAAAACTTTCCGGGCCAAAAGTAACGGAGTTGATTACCGAACTGCCGCCGGATGACCGGACTTCCTTGTTTAGCGAACTGCATGGCGATACGGTAAAAAAACTAATTAACGAACTTCCTGCGGCCGAACGGAAAGAAGCCCTGGCTTTGCTTGGTTACGAAGAATACAGTATCGGCCGGTTGATGACACCGGATTACATCGCCGTAAAATCCAATTGGAACGTGAGCCGCGTATTGGCACATATCCGCCGCTACGGCAAAAATTCTGAAACGATCGATGTGATTTATGTGATTGATAAACAAGGGGTTTTGCTGGACGATATCCGTATCCGGGATATTTTGCTGGTTGATCCGGAAACGCCGATCAGTGAGTTGATGGACGACCGGCTGATTTCGCTGCACGTTCATGATCCGCAGGAAGAAGCCATCAACGTTTTTCGGATGAACAACCGTGTGGCTTTGCCGGTGACCGATCAGGAAAATATTTTGCTGGGCATCGTTACCGTAGATGATATTTTGTGGATCGCCAACGAAGAATACACCGAAGACATCCAAAAAATTGGCGGTACAGAAGCTTTGGACGAACCGTACCTGGATATGCCTTTGCTAAAGTTGGTCAGAAAACGTGTTGGCTGGCTGATCATTTTGTTTTTGGGCGAGTTGCTAACCGCTACAGCCATGCAGTTTTTTGAAAACGCTATCGAAAAAGCGGTCGTTTTAGCTTTGTTTATCCCCTTGATTATTTCAAGTGGCGGCAACAGCGGTTCGCAGGCATCAACTTTAATTATCCAGGCAATGGCTTTGAGCGAGGTAACTATGGCAGATTGGTGGCGCGTGATGCGTCGCGAAATTGTATCTGGTTTACTGCTTGGCTTAACATTGGGCATGATCGGTTTTATGCGGATTTTTATTTGGAGCATGTTCTCACACATTTACGGTCCGCACTGGGTTTTGGTTGGACTGACCGTGGGTTCTGCACTTATCGGTGTGGTATTATGGGGGTCTTTGGCCGGTTCCATGCTTCCTTTACTGCTTAAAAAACTGGGTGCAGACCCGGCCACATCTTCTGCCCCGTTTGTAGCTACGCTGGTGGATGTTACCGGTTTGGTCATTTATTTTTCCATTGCGGTTTTGATTATGCAAGGAAAACTTTTATAGGATAAAAACAGTATGGCCCAAAATTGTTATTACATCGAACAAACTAAAAATGGAACAAACAGATCATACAGAAGAAAACGGTGAAGCAACCGAAATGCTGCTTACCTTTGAAGCAGAAAACTTTTTACGCGAAACCGGCCGCTGGGCGCACTTTTTAGGGTTGGCGGGTTTTGTGTTCAGCTTTTTAACCATTATCAGTGCCTTTTCTGTAGGCGCGGTTGTAGGCAAATTGCAGCAAACTTATGGTACAGGTTTAGATGCCAAAGCTTTAAGCAGCGGTTTGAGTTTTTTGTATTTTGCTTTTGGCGTACTCCTTTTCATTCCGTCGCTGCACCTTTTTCAGTTTGCCGCCAGTTTAAAAAACGGTTTTAATTATGGCGATCAATCCAGCGTAAACCTGGCCTTTCAAAAACTAAAAGCTTATTTCAGGTTTTGGGGGATTTTGATTATTACGCTGATTGTGTTTTATACGATTGTTTTTATTGCGGCAATTGTTGGTGGCGGCCTCAAAGCATAACTCTAATTAGTGCTAAAACAAAAAATCCTGCCAAAAGCAGGATTTTTAATTATAGATAAGGTTTAGGTGTTTTTTAAATTTCAAATGAAAAATCATCGGCAGTTTTGCTGCTGATGCCATCATGCGAATCAGCAAATTCATAACGTTTTTCGGTAACTTCCTGATGGGATTTGATATAATCGGAGGTTTCTTTCAAGCCTTCGGCAAATTTTTCAAAATCTTCTTTATATAAAAAAATTTTGTGTTTTACAAAAGTTCCGTCTTCAAGGCGTTTTTTGCTTTCTGTGATCGTGATGTAATAGTCGTTGGAACGTGTGGCTTTTACATCAAAAAAATAAGTTCTCTTACCGGCTCTAACTTTCTTGGAATAGACCTCTTCGCGGTCTCTGCTATCAAAATCTCCCATTTGCAATAGTTTAACATTTAATTGACTGCGATAAATATAATGCTTTTTTAAAAACACGAAAGAAAAAAGCAGTCGTTGTGAACAATTATTTCTACGGAGAGATACTTAACAAGGTTTCCGATCGTTATTTCACACTTTCTGATTCTTCCAGGAGTTGTTTTTCGTACAATTCAAAATAACTGCCTTTCAAATCAATCAACTCGTCGTGTGTGCCTTGTTCCACGATTTGCCCGTCATCCAAAACCACAATTTTATCGGCATTTTTGATGGTAGAAATGCGGTGTGCAATCAACAAACTGGTCTTGCCGGACATTACTTCGCCCAGATTGTTCAAAATTTCTTCTTCTGTTTTGGTGTCCACTGCGGATAAACAATCATCAAAAATGAGGATTTTTGGCTGCTTAAAAACTGCACGCGCGATGGAAACCCGCTGTTTTTGTCCGCCCGAAAGTGTAACGCCCCGCTCACCGATCATCGTTTCAAAACCTTCATCAAAAGCGGCAATGTTATCGTAAACGGCAGCGGCTTTTGCGGCATTTTCTACTCGGTTCATGTCCATTTTATCTACACTAAAAGCAATATTGTTGGCAATCGTGTCCGAAAACAGAAAAACTTCCTGCGGCACAAAACCGGTTTGGGCACGATAATTTTCGAGGTTTAATGTCTGGATTGGTTTTCCGTCGATCAGAATCTCGCCCGAAGTGCAATCGTACATCCGCATCAGCAAGTTGGCAATGGTAGATTTCCCGGAACCGGTGCGGCCAATAACCGCAATCAGCTCGCCGGGTTTTGCCGTAAACGATACTTCTTTTAGGGCAGTAATTTTGGTGTCCGGATAAACAAAACCAACATTTCTAAATTCAATTTTTCCTTTAATATCAACTGCCGGAACATTTGGCTGATCAATTTCTGAAACGGTTTGCAGGTATTCATTAATGCGTTTTTGCGAAGCCGCCGCCCGCTGGATCAATGACGTTACCCAGCCCAAACTTAAAACCGGAAAGGTGAGCAAGTTAACGTAAACAATAAACTCGGCAATGTTTCCGGCGGTAATGTTGCCTTTCATCACTTCAATTCCGCCCACATAAACGGTAATCAAAGTGCTCATCCCGGCCAGCAAAAGCATCACCGGGTAAAATAAAGCCTGCACTTTTACCAACGATAAAGAATCGGTTTTGTACAATTCGCTTTCGTGGCGGAAACTTTGGTTGATGAAGTTTTCGCGCACATAAGATTTGATCACCCGAATTCCAGAAAAGCTTTCCTGCACAAAACTGGACAAGCCCGAAAGCCGTTCCTGGATGCGTTCACTACGATGGTTAATTTCAGTATTAACGAGATAAATGGCCAGAGCTAAAACTGGTAAAGGCAGCAAACAGAATACGGCCAGCCGCATATTTACAGTCAGCATGGCATAAATCACCATTATAAAAAGTACGGCCGTGTTGATTGCGTACATAATGCTTGGCCCGAGGTACATGCGCACGCGGCTTACATCTTCGGTTACTCGGTTCATCAAATCGCCGGTATTGTTGCGGCGGTAAAAAGCCAGCGAAAGTTTTTGATAATGTGCGTAAATCTCATTTTTAAGATCGTACTCAATATGGCGCGACATTAAGATAATTGTTTGCCGCATAAAAAACAGAAATAAACCGCGTAAAACGGCCATCAGCAATACAATCGCCCCAAACAACAGCAAACTTTGGCCAAGCAAGTTGTAGATGATGCTTTGCCTTTCGAAACCGTTGTACAGGTGATAAATGAGAATGTTTTCGGTCACCAAATTAAAAGAAAGCCGGATAACCGGGGCCGGAAGTACGCCGAAATCCGCAGCTCGTTCTTATCAAAATATGTTAAACAGAAGGCAACTCAGGGTTAAGGTTTTACAGGCGTTATACGCTTATAACCAATCCGAAAACAAAGAAATCACTGCGCACGAAAAACTGTTGCTGCAAAGTGTTGATAAGGTTTTTGAGATGTACATCTGGATGCTTTCGCTGATTGATGAAGTGGTGCAATATGCTGCTGTTGATGCAGAAGAACGGGCAAACTTACACTTGCCTACTGAAGCAGACCTCGCCCCAAATCTTAAAATAACCCGGAATAAATTTATTGTTTCGCTGCTCCAAAACCCCGAATATCTGGCCGGTTTGAAGAAATATAAAGTAGATTGGAGCTTTGACCCTGAACTGGCGCGCACCATTTTTTATGCCCTAAAAGAAGCACCGGAATATCAGGCGTATCTGGAAAGCGAGGCGGACACGATCCAGACGGACAAGGACATTATCAAATTCATCTTTAAAAAACTAATCCTGAAATCTGTTGCGGCAGAGCAGGTTTTTGAAGAACGTTTTTTAAGCTGGCCGGTGGACAAAGACACGTTGCAGGCGTTGATTGCCAAAACTTTCAAAAATTTTTCGCACCAGGAAGCCGCAAAAAACAAACTGGCAGAATTGAGTTTGGATTGGGTGGAAGACCGCGAATTTTTGGTTACGCTTTTTCAGCAAACCATCCGTTATGATCGGGAATATCAGCAGTTGATTAGCGGAAAAACCCAAAACTGGGAAGCCGAACGGATTGCGATGATGGACACTATGCTGATGAAAATGGCCATTTGCGAGTTTATGGGTTTCCCGTCCATCCCGGTAAAAGTAACCATTAACGAATACCTGGAAATTTCAAAAGAATTTAGCACGCCTAAAAGCAATTCGTTTATAAACGGTATCTTAGACAAGGTTTTGTCCGATTTAAAAAGCAACAACAAACTCCGGAAATCCGGCAGGGGATTAATAGATTAATCAGCATGAAACAATATATGATCTTATTGGCAATCAGTGGTTTGCTGGCTGCCTGTAACCAAAACGCCAATACAACATCTGCTGTTGCAACAACAGAAAAAGCAACAACCGCAAACATCCCGGTGATGAAGTTTGACAAAGAAGTTTACGATTTTGGCAAAATAAAAGCGGGCGACAAAGTGAGCTACGATTATGCTTTTGTAAACACCGGCAAATCGCCTTTGATTGTTACAGATGCGGTGGCAAGTTGCGGCTGCACCATCCCAACAAAACCTGACAAACCCATCAATCCGGGCGAAAAAAGCATGATTAAAGTGGTATTTAACAGCGCAGGCAAATCCGGTTTGATTGATAAACAAATTACCATTACGGCCAACACGGTGCCTGCGCAAACAATGGTGCATTTGGTTGGCGAAGTAATCACAAAATAACTAATTTCAATTTTTAAAAAGTATAATATGATTTCGACTATTTTATTACAGGCCGGAAATGGTTTAGCGGCATACGGGCAGTTTTTGCCTTTAGTGCTGATTATCGTGGTTTTTTATTTTTTCATGATCCGCCCGCAGGTAAAGAAGCAAAAAGATCAGAAAAAATATGTGGAAGAACTTAAAAAAGGCGATAAGGTGGTTACTTCCGCAGGCATCCACGGTAAAATTGTTGATGTTGGCGATACCACAATTTTAGTTGAAGTGGACAACAACGTAAAAATCCGCTTTGATAAAGGCTCAATTTCTTTAGAAGCATCCAGGTTGCTGAACCAGCCGGCCACTGCCAAAGTTTAGGCTGATAAAAGAAGCATTGATAAAAACGATGCTTCTTTTACACATACTTTTTTGAAGGAATTATATGGCTATCTTCAAATTATCCAGAGCAGAACGTAAGCGGATTTCCGCTTTTTTTACCTGCCTTTTTTTGGCCATGCTGGCCTGGATATTTGTCGTGATGTCCAAAAGTTATACTTTCCCGGTAAAAGTTGCCTTAAATTACAAAAATCACCCGGAGCGCAAGGCGTTTTTTGCGCTGCAGGCAGATACGGTTTTGGCTACAGTAGGCGGCACGGGCTGGCAAAGATTGTTTTCGGCCGTTTTACCGGAAAAAAATAGGATTATTAGTGTTGATTTGCGAAAACTCGAAACGCAAAACTTTATTGTATTGAGCAATCAGTTACAGGTGATCAACCAAAAAAACGTACTAAACCAGCAAATTTATTCTTTCAGTCCGGATACGGTTTTTTTTGATTTTGCCCTGCGCAAGGTTAAACGTGTGCCGATTATTTTGAAAACAGATATTACTTTTCAGCGGCAGTTTGCACGTTCGGATGATATTTTGTTTAAACCGGATTTTGTGACTATCAGCGGCCCGGCAGTATATGTAGATTCTGTAAAAAGCTGGCCAACAGATACTTTAGTGCTTAATAAAGTAAATACTTCTATTGCTGCAACTTTAAAACTGGTTCCTCCGCAAAAAAACAACGTTAGTATTAACCCAAAAACAGTTGATGTAAAAATTCCGGTAGATGAATTTACCGAGAAAACGCTGGAAGTGCCCGTGAAGCTGCTCAACAACAAAACTTACAGCAAAGTCAGCTTATTCCCCAAAAAAATCAAAATCACTTTTATGGTTTCGTTAGATAATTATCCGGCCGTAAATGCAGATTTTTTTGAAGTTGTGGCCGATTTGAACTCCTGGCAGCAAAACGGTATGCAAAAATTGCCGGTAAAGCTAAACCAGCAGCCGGATTATTGTAAAATTGTGGATATTCAGCCTGCTGCGGTTAATTTTATCGTGCATAAATAATGCTGAAAATCGGTATCACAGGCAATATTGGCAGCGGAAAATCCATCATTTCCAAAGTTTTTGAACTATTGGACGTTCCCGTTTTTTATGCCGATTTCCATGCTAAAAAAGTAATGACGGAGGATGCAGTTTTGGTAGTCGAAATCCGAAAAAAATTTGGTGCCGAAGCTTATTTTGCAGACGGAAGTTTGAACCGAAAATATATTTCAGGCATCGTTTTTAATAATGAAGCCGAACTGCAGCAATTAAATGCGCTGGTACATCCGGCCGTTTTCCGAGCTTTTGATATTTGGGCCGAACAATATCCGCATAAAATATATGTGCTAAAAGAAGCAGCCTTATTGTTTGAAAGCGGTTCAAACCAACAATGTGACCGTACAATTGTGGTTTCGGCCACGCTGGAGGAACGTGTGCGGCGGGTGATGCAGCGCGATAGTTTGAGCGAAGAAGAAGTTCTCCGTAGGGAAAAAAAGCAGATGCCGCAAGCCGAAAAAGAAGGCAAAGCTGATTTTATCATCCAAAACAATGGCGATAGGTTGGTGATTCCGCAGGTTTTAAAAATACACCAACAACTGCTGGAACTGACCGAAAATATATGATCCAGGAATATTTTTTAGAACTGACGGTCAGCGGATTGTATTGTGCCGCAGGCGATTTTTACTTGGATCCGCAGAAACCGGTGCAAACGGCAGTTGTTTCTCATGCGCACGCGGATCATGCCGTTGGCGGCCATCAGCAGGTTTTTGCAACAGGGGCAACGCTGGCTTTGATGGATTTGCGCTATGGAAAAAACGCCGGAAAAATTAAAAATACGCTTACTTATCACGAAAAAACATCGATAAAAGAAGTATCGGTCACGCTGATTCCGGCCGGGCATATTTTGGGTTCTGCACAAGTTTTGATGGAATATAAAGGTGTAAAATATTTGTACACCGGTGATTTTAAACTACAGCCTGATGCAACGTGTGAGTTGCTTGAATGGGAGGAAGCTGATGTTTTGATCACGGAAACGACGTTTGCCAACCCAAATATCAAACATCCCGATCAGGTTTCGGAAATTGAAAAACTCAACCAAAACCCTCAAAATATATTGCTTGGCGCGTATGCATTGGGCAAAAGCCAGCGGTTAATTAAGCTGATCAACCAGTTTTGTCCGCAGAAAAAAATCCTGGTTCACCGCAACATCGAACCGATCAACCGGATTTATGAAAAGTTTGGTTTTTTATTCGGCGGATATAAATTATACGATCGGAAATTCATGAAAAACCAGCAAAATTTTATCTATCTGGTGCCGCCGTTTACTTTCAACAGTTATATCCGGGCAACGGGTTTGCGGCGGATATTTGCATCCGGCTGGAAAAACTTGCAAACCAACGTACAGGATTCGCTATATATTTCCGACCACGCCGATTGGGAGGATATTTTGCTGCTGATTGATAAAGTTAAGCCTTCACAAATCTGGACTTTGCATGGAAACGGTATGCATCTGCAACAGTATTTTAAGGGGAAATTGCGTGTTAAAATTTTAAATTAAATGGAATTAGAGAAGCAGGATTTTTACATAGACGAGAACGGTAATACTGTTTTTACGGCATATTTTCATGTGAAGAGAGGTTATTGCTGTAAAAACAAATGCCGGCATTGCCCCTGGAACTTTGGCCGCGAGAAACAAAACAGCTCAGCAGAAAATAAATTATCATAAATTTACGGCGTTAGCAGCACAAAGCATGGAACTGGAAAAGGAAATTCAGAGTAACAAGTTTGAAGATAATTACCACAAAGCGGTGGTCAATATTTCTTACACTTACAGCTGGTTGAGCACAATTTTGCGGGAACGCTTGGAAAAACATCAGATTACGCACCAACAGTTTAATATTTTGCGGATTTTGCGCGGCCAGTTTCCAAATCCGGCAACCGTAAACCTGCTTAAAGAACGCATGATCGACAAGATGTGTGATGCTTCGCGGATTGTTGACCGGCTGGTGCAAAAAGAACTGGTTACGCGCTGCACCAACACTAAAGACAGGCGTGCGGTGGATATCCGCATCAGTGATAAAGGTTTGGAAGTTTTAGCCCAAATTGACCAGGAATTGAAGATGTGCGACCTTTTAAAAGATAGTATTACCGAAGAAGAAGCCGCTGTTTTATGTAAATTACTGGATAAACTCCGCGGTTAAAACCTGGTTAAGATTCTGCAAAAAAAGTAATTAAAGCAATGCCCGAACCGATTAAAACAGCTACCATTTTGCGTAAATTAAATTTATGATCTGAGCTGGATTCAAACAAAATGGTGGTAGAAATATGCAGGAAAATACCAATTACGATGCCCATAATCCGCGAAAAATACTGTTTTAACCCGGCCAGATTGGTACTTAACAAATGGCTGGTGTAAAATCCGGCCGGCGTCATCAGCGAAAAAACAACCAGTAAAAACAGTATGCTTTTTTTAGGCAGATGATTTTGCATCAGCACACTGCCCAACGCAAACGCTGCCGGAACATGGTGCAGTGCAATGCCAAAAACCAATTCCTGCTGATGGCCTTGTGCCAGCGGCATTCCTTCCAAAAATGCATGTAAACACAAACTGATCATAATCCCGGATGGGAACGCGGCTTCATGATTGTGTTGATTGTGGTGGATATGGCCATGTTCCACACCATCCGAAAACAGCTCCAGGATCAGTTGGAATAAAAATCCGGCCATGATGAAAATGCCCACATAACGATCGCCGCTTTGATAAGCATCCGGGATTAAATGTAAAACGGTAATGGCAAACAGGTAAGCACCGCTGAAAGAAAGGATGAGCTTAAGGTTTTTGCCCATATCTTTTTTAAACAGAAAAATACTTGTCCCACCAAAAAAAGCACTAAAAAACAAGGGAAAAACGATCCAGTAGTTCATGAAAATTTAAAGTATAAACGGTTGTAAACCAAGCCGTACAGCCAGCCGATCATACTGCCGAAAGCGGCACCGGCAAGCACATCTACAGGATAATGAACACCTACATAAACCTGTGCATAACAGATCAGCGCAGCCCAAAAAACTGCAAAAAACCAAATCCAACGCCAGTTTCGGCCAAAAGCAAAGCAGCAAAATATGGCAATGGCAAAATGATCACTCGCATGTGCAGACGGGAAACTCAAACCTGTACCGCAGGGCACACGGTTGACAACAGTTGGCTCAACAGCCTGATCATTGCAGGGCCGTACTCTTTTTACGTAGGCTTTTATCACCCGGACACAAACAAAATCTGCAGTGCCAACACTGGCAGCCAGCAGGACAATCAGTAATACAGCAATTTTTTTATAGCGATAAATACTGAAACCGATGATGAAAATATAAAGCGGAATCCAGGTTTTCGGGTTGCGGAGGATCGGCATCAGCACATCAAAAACCGGGTTTCCCCAATCATGGTTAATCAGGTGAAACAAGTGCTGGTCAAATTGCATCCAGGGAAAAGTCATTACAAACCTGGTTTTAAATAAGTCATCAACCTTAAATCTGTCAGCAGTTTTTAAACAGTCGCGAATATAGCCATTAAGCCGTCAAACAACCGCAAACTATATAAAGCCTAAGTCAATTATTCGTATTTTCGCAATCTAAAACACACATTCTTGACACTTATAAAATCGATTTCCGGCATCCGCGGCACCATTGGCGGGCAGGCCGGCCACGCGCTTACACCAACAGATATTGTAAAATTCACGGCTGCTTTTGGCAGTTGGGTCATCAAAAAAACAGGCATAAAAACAGTAGTGGTTGGCCGGGATGCGCGCATTTCCGGGCAGATGGTTTTGAACTTGGTTACCGGCACGCTGCAAGGTTTGGGCATAGATGTGATTGATCTGGGCCTTTCTACCACGCCAACTGTTGAGATTGCTGTTCTGATGGAGCAGGCAGGCGGCGGCATTATTATCACTGCCAGCCACAATCCAAAACAATGGAACGCATTGAAATTGTTAAGCCATAATGGCGAATTTATAAGTGAGGCAGATGGTGCCGAAGTGCTGGAACTGGCCGAAAGCGGCGAAGTGGTTTTTGCAGAAGTAAGCCATTTGGGGAAACTGATTTCGGATGGTTCTTATCTGCAAAAACACATCGGACTAATTTTAGCATTGCCTTTGGTTGATACAGAAGCTATTAAAAATGCCAATTTTAAAATTGTGTTGGACGCTGTAAATTCTTCCGGCGGCATTTATGTCCCGGCTTTGTTGAAGGCTTTAGGCGTAGAAGTAATTTATGAATTATTTTGCGAACCTGATGGGGACTTTCAACATAATCCGGAACCTTTACCCGAAAATTTAACGGCCTTATCAAAAGAAGTGCTGGCAAAAAATGCAGATTTGGGCATTGCGGTCGATCCTGACGTGGACCGTTTGTGTTTTATTGCCGAAGACGGAAATGTTTTTGGTGAAGAATATACGCTGGTTGCCGTGGCAGATTATGTGCTGAAAAATACGACCGGCAATACGGTTTCCAATCTATCCTCTACGCGGGCTTTGCGCGATGTGACTGAAAAAGCCGGAGCCGAATATTTTGCGTCGGCAGTAGGAGAGGTAAATGTAGTGAACAAAATGAAGGAAGTTGACGCTGTGATTGGTGGCGAAGGCAATGGCGGTGTAATTTATCCTGAGCTGCATTATGGCCGCGATGCGCTGGTTGGCATTGCGCTGTTTTTAACGCATCTGGCCAAGTTTGGCCGCTCGGTTTCGGTTCTGCGGAGCACTTATCCAAGCTACTACATCTCCAAAAATAAAATAACGCTTACACCGGAAATGGATATCAAAGGCTTGCTGGAGAGTGTAAAAGAGAAATATCAGCGGCAGCCGCACACTACAATTGATGGTTTAAAAATCGAGTTTGGAAATGATTGGGTGCACCTGCGTAGTTCAAACACGGAGCCGATCATCCGGATTTATTCTGAAGGAAATTCAGAACAGGTTGCCAACAGCCTGGCCAATAAAATGATTGCCGATATTAAAGAAATCCTGCAATTGCAAAACTGATACTGTTTTTACCACCTAAATTTTACCAAATAATATGCGTGTTTACTTAGATAATGCCGCAACAACGCCCATAGATCCGGACGTTTTAAAAGAAGTTTATACGGTGATGGAAACCTGCTACGGCAATCCGTCGTCCATACATGCTTTTGGCCGGGAAGCACGCACGGTTGTAGAAAAAGCCCGCCGGACGATTGCTTCACTTCTGCACGCTTCGCCATCAGAAATTTTTTTTACTTCGGGCGGCACAGAAGCCGATAACATGGCCATCAGTTGCGCCATCCATGATCTTGGTATTACGCACGCCATCACTACAGAAATTGAGCATCATGCCGTTTTGCATACGTTAAAAGCGTTGGAAAAATCAGGCGCGGTTAAACTGAGTTTTGTTGAAGTGGACCAACGCGGCAACATCAACCTGAACCAGTTAGAACAATTACTGCAGGAAAACGGGCGCAGTTTTGTTTCGCTGATGCACGCCAATAACGAAATTGGTACGATAACCGATATTGAAAAAGCAGGTGATTTGTGTGAACAATACAATGCTGTTTTTCATTGTGACACGGTGCAAACGATGGGTCATTTTCCGCATGATGTAACCAAACTGAAAGTGCATTTTTTGGTTGGCGCGGCGCATAAACTGCACGGGCCAAAAGGTATCGGTTTTATTTACATCAATCATCGCATCAAAATAAAACCGCTGATCCACGGCGGTTCGCAAGAGCGGAACATGCGCGGCGGCACCGAAAACGTATATGGTATTGTTGGTTTTGCCAAAGCTTTGCAACTGGCTTATGCGGAAATGGAAATCCACCGAAAGCACATTCAGGATTTGAAAAGCGATATGATGCAGCAGTTAATCGACGGCATTCCGGGCGTTGGGTTTAACGGGGAAACCGATGCTGAAAAAAGTTTGTACACTGTTTTAAACGTTTCTTTTCCGGAGATGGAAATGGGCGATATGCTGCTTTTTAGTTTGGATATTGCCGGGATTTCGGCTTCCGGTGGGAGTGCCTGCAGTTCGGGAACGGATATTGGTTCGCATGTTTTGACCGGGATTGGGGCAAATCCAAACCGGCCGGCCATTCGTTTTTCATTTTCAAAATTCAATACAAAAGAAGAAGTGGACTATACGGTTACCAAGCTGAAAGAAATTTGCCTGGCGAAAGTGCAGGCATAGTTTTTTATGCTGCCGGATGCTGTTTTTATCGATATAAATTTGTCAACTTTTTTTTATTTGCAAAAAACAATGAGTCAAATTAATGCGTTTCCGTACTAACACTAACGTTAAATTTCAAACTTATGACACTCACCCATGCCAGCACTTTAAATGATCAGGAAGATTGTTTAGACGCCAAAGATCATACTTTCGCCAACCAAACCATAAATGACATTTTTGCTTCGCCCAAAAATGCAGTTTCGGAAGATGACGATGATGACGATGATATTGATGCAACCGTTCCTGACCCGGATGAAGACGACCTTTATGACGAGGACGACGATACTTTTCCGGATGCAGATGAATTGGATAAAATTGACGACGATGATGATGCGGATGTGATCGACAGCGATGATCTGCAGGATGATGACGACAAAGGAAGCACCACTTCCGGTATGGGTTCATCGTCTTTTGCGGACCGCCCGACAGGCCGTACCACAGGCCGCATGACCGATCATGAGCCGGGATCAGGCCAATAACCAAAATCGTTTTCACCCAAAAAGGGATGCTAAAAACAGTATCCCTTTTTTTATATTGAAATTTTTATAGCCTGTTTCAAGTTTGTTTAATCTGTTTTAGATACTTCTTTTATCACCTAAAAAATGGCATTTTTTTTATTTTAAAATTGATGCGGACACCAAATTTTATAGGGTAAAAGAAGCATCACATTTTTCTGATATAAACCTTGAACAGGTTATAATTTAATTAAGCCATCGCGTACATTTCTTCCTGTTGTTTTTTAACGGCATCGCTGTTGATAAATTCATCGTAGCCCATTAATTTGTCAATCATTCCGCCGGGCGTTAATTCTACAATGCGGTTGGCAACGGTTTGCGTTAATTCATGGTCGCGTGAAGTGAACAAAACGGTTCCCCGGAAATCTTTCATGCCATTGTTCAAAGCCGTTATCGATTCCAGGTCTAAGTGATTGGTCGGTTCATCAAACAGCAAAACATTGGCGTGCTGCAACATCATCCGTGAAAACATACAACGCATTTTTTCGCCACCGGAAAGCACGGTTGATTTTTTTAGCACTTCCTCACCCGAAAACAGCATCCTGCCCAAAAAACCACGGATAAACTGATCGTCTTTTTCGCCTTCCGAATAATCGCGCAGCCAATCAATCAGGTTTTCATCTTTTCCTTTAAAATAATCCTGGTTATCAATCGGTATATCTGCCGTTTTAATGGTAATCCCCCACTTAAAACTACCGGAATAATCGGTATCACGACCGGTTAAAATATCGTAAAAAGCCGAAGTTGCCAGGCTGTTTTGAGAAAGTACGGCAATTTTATCACCTTTGTTCACCATTAAATTCAGGCCAGAAAACAGCACTTCGCCATGCAAAGTTTTGCCCAGGTTTTCAATCTGCAGGATTTGATCGCCTGCTTCCCTGCCCAGATTATTGAACAAAATAGCCGGATATTTTCGGTTGGAAGGTTTAATCTCGTCCAGATTAATCTTGTCCAGAGCTTTTTTACGGCTGGTTGCCTGCTTGGATTTGGAAGCATTTGCACTGAAACGCCGAATAAATTCCTGCAGTTCTTTCACGCGGTCTTCCGTCTTTTTGTTCTGATCAGAACGTTGTTTCAATGCCAGCTGACTGGATTCGTACCAGAACGAATAATTACCGGTGTAAATCGTCATTTTTGCAAAATCAATATCCACAATGTGCGTACAAACGGTATCCAGAAAGTGCCTGTCATGCGAAACCACCAAAACAATCGCTTCATAACTTGCCAAAAAATCTTCCAGCCAGGCTATTGTATTGATGTCCAGATCGTTGGTCGGCTCATCCAGCAGCAAAATATCCGGATTGCCAAACAACGCCTGTGCCAACAAAACGCGTACTTTCTGGTTTCCGTCCAGTTCTTTCAGCTGTTTATAATGCAAATCTTCTTTAATGCCCAAGTTGCTCAGCAAAGTGGCGGCGTTACTTTCAGCGTTCCAGCCATCCATTTCGGCAAACAAATTTTCCAGTTCGCCGGCACGTTCGCCATCTTTATCGGTAAAATCTTCTTTTAAGTAAATGGCATCTTTTTCCTTCATCACGGCATACATTTCCTGGTGGCCGATCAGCACGGTTTCAATCACCGAAAATTCATCAAACTCATAGTGATTTTGCTTAAGTACGGCCATCCGCTCGCCCGGCGAAAAACCAACTGTTCCGCTGGTCGGATCGATCTCTTTAGATAAAATTTTTAAAAAAGTAGATTTTCCCGCGCCGTTTGCACCGATGATGCCGTAGCAGTTGCCCTGCGTAAATTTGAGGTTGACATCTTCAAAAAGCGTGCGTTTGCCGTAACGAAGCGAGAGGTTGGATACCGTTATCATATTGTACTGATTTTGCTGCAAAGATACGGCTTATCAGCCTGAAAATTGAACTCAAATTAGGTTTTTTGATGAAGATTGATGCTGTTTTTACCGGTCAAAATTTGGGCTGTGCAACCATCCCAAAATTTTATCTTTGCCAAAATTTACCCGATAAAAACAGTATGGACATTGCCGAAGGTTTGTTGTTTGCTCTGCTTTGGTCTTCGGCAACGGTGGCCACCAAGTTTGCCTTTCATTCCTGCGATTTGTTTTTATTAACGCTGATCCGGTTTCTGACAGTAAGCGTGATATTGCTCAGTTACAATTATATTGTTAAACGGAAAAGCAGCCGGTTGCCTACCAAAACAGAGTTTAAAAAGCTTTTGATCTTGGGCGTGCTCAATGTAACTATCTATATGTCAGGCTATTTGATCGCAATAAAATATGTTTCTGCCGGATTGATCAGTTTGATAACCGCTGTGAACCCATTATTGCTGATCCTGTTTTCGGCACTGTTTTACAAACGCAAATTGTCTTCTTTTGAGATCATCGGCGTTGTAGTTTCTGTTTCCGGGCTGGTTTTGGCCGCTATCCCGAATCTGTACAACAGCCACGCCACTTTGCCGGGTTTGCTGGCTTTGATTGCCGGGATTTGCGCTTTATCGAGCGGCAGCATTTATTACGCCAACTCTGGCCTCAGCCTGAAAAAAATGGAAGTAAACACCTGGCAGATTACGCTGGGCGGCATACTGTTTTTACCGATAGTTTTTTTAAACAGAGGCCATAATTTCCTCATCCCAGACCTGAATTTTTTCCTGAGCATTGCCTGGCTCATCTTTCCGGTGTCCGTCATTGCTTATGCCATGTGGCTTATTTTGCTGCAGCGGGATTCTGTCAAGGCCGGTTTATGGCTTTTTGTAACACCGGCTTTCGGTTATCTGATGGCCGTAATCATCCTTCACGAAAAAATAACCGTTTATGGCGTACTTGGCAGTTTGCTGGTAGTGAGCGGTTTACTGTACTCCAGGAAGAAAAAAATGGTTGCCGCAACGATTGTTGCTGCTGAATGAGATGCTTCTTTTATCGGTATAAATTCAGCCAAAAAAAGCTTCGCCCATCAGTTAATCAAAGCTTTTTTGGTTGAAGCGATTTTGTTACTTCATCATTTTTTCTTCGCTTATTTCCGGGTGTGCTTCGCCGTGGTGGCAGGTATTGCAGTTGATGGCCGCCATCGCTGTCATACCGTTTTCACCTTTTTTTGTATGGAAATATTTTTTGTTGATCTTATTTGCCATGAGGTACATTTTGCGCGCCATTTCTTTTTCGGGCTTGGCATCGCTGGCAAAATTTAGCTTTTTAGGGTTATCGTCTGATGCTGCATGGCAAAAATTACACTTCACCCCGAGCGCGGTTTTCCACCCGTCCATCACATGGTCCAATTCCTCATGACTGATGTTTTTTGGCAGCACTTTTAAGTTTTTTGGCGCAGGCGGCGCGGCTTGCTGATAATCCGCTGTGGCGCCCATAGCCGCTACGGCAGCGATAAACAAGGTAAAAATTAAAATTTTCGGCTTAAACATGTAGTGTTTTTTTGGTGAAGCAAATTAGGGAATTATCGTCAGGTTTTTGTCATGTAACAAAAATATCAACTTAAAATATTAATCAGCCTAAATTAGGTTGATAAAAACAGCATTGCTTATAAATTTATGCACGTAAAAATTTAGAATATCCTATAATTGCTGCCATGAAAGCTTTTGTTTCTTTGCTTGCCACAGGCATACTGTTTTTACCGGTCAAAAACTTGTATAGTCAAAATTCAAAACCGGTTGCGGATTCTGCTGCGGTCAAAACCATCAACGCCAACAGCCTGGGCAAACGCATTGAGGTTTTGGCATCCGATGATTTTATGGGCCGAAAACCTTTCACCGCCGGCGAAACCAAAACCATCAATTATCTGCAGGAACAATTTAAGCAGATGGGCTTAAAACCGGGCAATGGCAGCAGCTATTTTCAGGACGTGCCGATGGTGGACATTGCCTCTAAAGCTGCCGGTCCGTTGCTGATCAAAGGTAAAAACGGCACATTGAGTTTAACCCCGCTGGAGGATTTTACCGCCACCACGCGCCATGTGCAAAACCAAGTGCAGGTTAATAATTCTGAAATTATTTTTGCCGGATTTGGCATTGTGGCACCCGAATACAATTGGAATGATTACGCCGGGCTGAACGTAAAAGGCAAAACGGTTGTGGTGATGGTAAATGATCCGGGTTTTTACGATGCCAAACTTTTTAGAGGTAAAAACATGACGTATTACGGCCGCTGGACGTACAAATATGAAGAAGCAGCGCGGCAAGGCGCAGCAGCTTTATTGATAATCCACGATACGGCACCTGCAAGTTATCCGTGGGCGGTGGTGCGCAACAGCGGCTCAAAATCAAAATTATATTTGCAAACGACAGATAACGGCAAATCGCGCGCGCTGCTGGAAGGCTGGCTCACCCAGGAATCAACGCACAAATTGTTTAAACTCGCCGGTGTTTCCGAGGACGTTTTAAAAGTAGCCAAAAAGCGCGGTTTTAAAGGTTTTAGCTTAGGTTTGGACGCCAGTTTAACGCTGAACATCAGCATTAAAAAATCAACTTCGCATAATGTTGCCGCAATTTTGCCCGGAACAAAACGTGCACATGAGTACCTGATTTATTCGGCACATTGGGATCATTTTGGTATCGGGGAAGCGATCCGCGGCGATTCGATCTATAACGGTGCAGCGGATAATGCCACCGGAACGGCCGGATTGCTAACGCTGGCCGAAGCTTTTTCCAAACTCAAAACCAGGCCGGAACGCTCCATATTGTTTTTATCTTTAACTTCTGAGGAACAGGGTTTGCTCGGTTCAGAATATTATGGCACGCATCCGTTAGTTCCCCTGAAAGAAACCGTTGCGGACATTAACATGGATGTGCTGAACAATTTTAGCCGTACCAAAGATTTAATTGTGGTGGGTTACGGACAATCAGAAATGGATGACTACGCCAAACGTGCCGCCGCCAAACAAGGCCGTGTCATCACGCCAGAACCTGACCCTTCCGGCGGCGGATATTACCGTTCCGATCATTTTAATTTTGCCAAAGTAGGCGTACCGTCTTTATATCCGGAGTCTGGTGTGGATGCCATCGGCCATGGCAAAGCCTGGGGAAAAGCCAAAGCCGCAGATTTTACCAAAAACCGCTATCATTCGCCGTTTGATGAATATGATGCCAAAACCTGGGTTTTTTCCGGAATGGTGGAAGATGTACGGCTTTTATTTGATGTAGGGACCACTTTAGCCAACGAAGCTTATTTTCCGAAATGGAAAACCGGATCTGAGTTTAAAGCGATCAGGGAAAAATCAATGGCATCCAAGTAAAGCAGCGAAATTTTGACAAAACCGATTCTCGTCATCAAATTTGGCACGGCTTCCATCACCCAAAAAAACGGTGAACCGGACGAAAAAGTGCTGGCAGAAATAGCCCGGCAGGTGGCAGAACTGCACCGGCAATACAATGTGGTGCTGGTTTCGTCCGGCGCGGTTGGTGCGGGCAAACATTTCATCAAAAATTACAGTGGCAAAATCAGTGAACGCAAAGCTGCCGCGGCTGTTGGCAATCCGCTGCTTCTGGGCAGATATGCATACTGTTTTTATCCCTATAAAATCAGCATTGCGCAGAGTTTGTGCGAGCGGAGGCATTTTTCTGACCGGAAACAGTTTTTGCAGCTCAAAAAAACTTATGAGGAATTGTGGGCGAACAACATCATTCCGGTTGCCAATGAAAACGATGTAGTGAGCGATCTGGAACTGAAGTTTTCTGACAATGATGAACTGGCCACGCTGATTGCCGTGGGTTTTGGTGCGTCGTTGTTGTTGTTCAGCACTTCGGTTCCTGGCGTTTTGGACGAAGCCGGAAAGGTAATCCCGCAGCTTGACATGACAGATAAATTGGTTCTTTCCATCGCCAGTAAAGAAAAATCCACTTTAGGTTTGGGCGGGATGGTATCCAAACTCACCTTTGCGCGCCTGGCCACGCAAATGGGAATTAAGGTCATGATTTTTGGAATACGAACGGAAGACGGAATCCTGAACGCCATTGAGGGGAAAACCGGAACGCTTTGTTTACCACAGAAATGTACGATTTCGGCGCGCAAAAAATGGCTGGCCAGCGGTAGTTTGGTTACCGGAAGGTTACAGGTTGATGCCGGTGCTGTAAAAGCCCTGCAAAAAGGCAGCAGTTTATTGGCCGTGGGAATTTTGCAAATCATTGAAAAATTTGTGGTAAACGAAGTGTTCGAGATTTTGGACGAGCAAAACCACGCTATTGCCATGGCACGGGCAAAAGTTGCTTCCGAAGAAATCCATCTCCATCAAAAAACAGAAAAACTAATTGTGGCACATGCAGATGAGATTGTGCTGTTGTAGTGTTCTTACGTTCTTTTTGCTTGAATAAAAAAAACCAAAAATTCAAGACAAACCCGATCCCTCCCGGCGTTTTGCCAGCCTTTCCGCGCCATAGCGCAGACCGTTTTATCGGATACTTTTATGATGATAATTTTTTATCAATTTTGTTTCCAATAAAAGGTAGCCACTCAGGAGCACAGGGCTGAATGCCGCCCGGAGGCGATTCGGCATTCTTGATTTTTTGGTTCTTTTGTATCAAGACAAAAGAACGTACAGCCAAGCAACTGCAGGTTTGCTTAAACACCAACATGATCATGCAAAACATCCAAACCCTTCTCCAAAATACTACCAAAGCCAAGCACTCCATCAGCAAACTTTCTGATCCTGAAAAAAAGCTTTTGCTGGAAAAATTAGCTTATCAAATCAAAGCTACAACCCGGGAAATCATCCTGGAAAACCAGAAGGATCTGGAGCGGATGGACGATACTGACCCAAAAAAAGACCGCTTGCTTTTGAATGAAAACCGCATCAATGCATTAGTAGAAAGTGTGCTGGATGTTTCCCTTTTGACCGATCCAACAAATATCATTCTGTCCGAAAAAACCTTGCCCAATGGTTTATTTATTCAAAAAAAAACCGTTCCGCTTGGCGTTGTGGGTATTATTTACGAATCAAGGCCAAACGTTACGATCGACGTGGCCGCACTATGCATCCGTTCGGGCAATGTTTACGTGCTGCGCGGTGGCACCGATGCTTCTTTTACCAATGTTTTTTTGGTGTCGTTGATTAGAAAAGTTTTGGAAGATTTCGGTTTGGATCAAAACATTGTGCAGTTGCTGCCAACTGACCGGAAATTTATCCAGGAAATGCTGACGGCCGTAAAATACATTGATGTAATTATTCCAAGAGGTTCGCAGCAACTGATTGAATATGTGCGTGATAACGCCAAAGTCCCGGTGATAGAAACCGGTGCTGGCGTTTGTCATACGTATGTTGAAAAAACGGCTGACTTGGATAAAGCCGCTGCAATTGTTGTAAATGCAAAAGTATCGCGACCGTCGGTTTGTAATGCTTTGGACACAATTTTAGTTGATGAAGGAATTGCCGAAAAACTACTGGTAAAAACAGCATCACAATTGCAACAGTTTCAAGTAGAAATTTTTGCAGATGAACGTGCGTTTTCCATCCTTAAAAACAGTAATTATCCATACTTGCAAAAAGCACAGCCAGAAGATTTCGGTCGTGAGTTTTTGGATTTTAAATGTTCGGTAAAAGTTGTTTCAGGTTATGAAGAAGCGTTGGAACACATTGAAAAATATTCTTCCAAACATTCCGAAGCGATCATTTCCCAAGATCCAAACTTGTGTGAAAACTTTTTGAACGATGTTGATGCCGCCGCCGTTTACATCAATGCTTCCACCCGTTTTACCGATGGCGGCGAGTTTGGTCTGGGTGCCGAGATTGGAATTTCTACCCAAAAACTACATGCCCGCGGCCCGTTTGCTTTGGAGAAATTGGTTACCGAGAAGTGGATTGTGCGGGGGGACGGGCAGGTGCGGTGAAGAATTAATTTGTTAAATTTGAATATGGAAACCCTTATTGTACAACCTGAAAATAAAGAGCAGCTTAAAGCTTTAAAAGCTTTTATGAAGGCTATGAAAATTAGATTTCAAAAAGAAGAAAAAACTTATAGTCAAACTTTTATTGACAAAATGCAACAAGCAGAAGATGATGTTAAAGCAGGCAGAACCACAAAAATTCAACCTGCCGATATATGGAACTTGAGCTAACTGATGTTGCTAAAGACGATATTATGAGCCTGTTTAAATTTTGTTCAATACATTTTCTATGCTTCTTTTATCACCCTAAAAATGGCAAACACTTGGTTTTCGATTGATTAAAATTGATGGAAATACCAATTTTTATTAGGTAAAAGAAGCATAAGGTTTTTTCGCAGATAAATTTTAAACAGGCTCTAAGTTTTTTAATAAAAGTGGGCAAATCCAAGTTGTTCGTAAATTGAGAAGCTGTTAATTGAAGTAAAAGAAAACTCCTTTGAAGGAATTGGTAAGCCAGAACAATTAAAACATCAATATTCCGGTAAATGGTCAACATCGAATGATTTATGCCATGGATAAAAACTTGATTATCATTTATTCATTGCGAGGACATTACAGATAAATTTCCTTTTTTATCAGTTTTGGAATCTTTTTAAATCATGTGGATGCCGCTGCCGTTTATGTCAATGCTTCCTCGTGAAATTGGTGCTTTCTGCACGTAAATAAGTTCAACTAATTCTTTTATAAGTATCAGTCATCCAAACCTTTCCCCTCAAAAATTAACGCCGTGCACTTTTCAACACGTGCTGCCCGGGTTTTGGCTTGTTTTGCTGCGGCAAAATAAAGATAATAAGCTTTTTGCCGGCCGGGCGTCAAGGCTTCAAATGCTTCTTTTAGGGCATTATTTTCATTTAGTTTTAGCTGAAATTCTTTGGCCACAACAAACTCGCTGGTTTTTTTCATTTCTACTTTTAAACCGGTTCTTTCTGCTTCAATAGCTTCAAAAATGTAGGCTTTTACAACAGGTTCAAGCTCAATAATTTCGTTCAAATTAGTAAACCGGATTTGGCGCGCTGCCTGCACATTTTCGGTTTGCCGGATCAGGATTTTATGCTCGTCTTGCAGCAAAGCCCCTTTAAAAAATAAAAATGCACAGTAATCTTTAAAAGCATGTATTAAAATGATGTTGCTTTTTGCTAAAGTGTAGCACGGAACGCCCCACTTTAATTCTTCGGTCAGGCCGCAATTCAATGCAATTGTTCGTAACTGCATCAGTTCCTGCTGCCATTTTTTGGCTTTTGTGAAATAAAAATCAACTTTAGGGTTCATGCTGATTATCGTTGAAGATGGATTAAATCGGTTAAAAAAATACAGCGTTTCCTGAAATTATAAAAATTCCTAAAAAGTATCAATTTTAGTAAAAATAACCTGCTAAAAGAAGTATCACCAAATGCCAAATTCCGTGTTATAAAACCATGGATTTTTCAGATACCATTATCATCGGTGCCGGTGCAGCCGGTTTATTTACCGCTCGTCAACTTTCCAAAGCTGGTCAAAAAGTAACGATTTTAGAAGCCCGGAACCGCATCGGCGGCCGTTGCTATACTTTTTCCGGACAAGATTTTACACAACCAATTGAGTTGGGCGCAGAATTCGTCCATGGCGAACTGCCGCTTACGTTAAAGCTGTTAAAAGAAGCAAATATTAAATATGAAACGGTTTCCGGGAAAAATTATCAGGGTAAAAATGGCGAAATTAAACAATCTGAATTTTTTATGGAGCATTGGGACAACTTTGAAAAAGCTCTGAAAGAAGTTAAAACAGATCAGTCGCTTGACGGATTTTTGCAGCAAAACTTCCACGGAGAAAAATATGCCGGTTTGCGAAGATCCATCATTCAGTTTGCCAAAGGTTACGATACGGCCGATCCTGAGTGTGTAAGTTTGTTTTCCCTGCGGGACGAATGGCTGGGCGGCCACGAAGAAGAAACACAGTACCGGATTGCGGGCGGATATATCCAATTGATGGATTTTATGGCCAGTCAAATTAAAAGTTTTGGTAGCGAAATTGTGCTTGGTTCAATTGTAAAACAAGTAAACTGGCATGAAGGTTTTGTAGAAGTAGTTACCACAAGTAATGCTGTTTTTATCGGTACAAAATTGGTGGTTACGGTTCCACTTGGTGTGTTGAATTGTAGTCCAAGTTTAGAAGGTGCGATCCAATTCGTTCCTGATTTACCAGAACAAAGAAAAGCTGCCGCAGACATGGGTTTCGGCGCGATCATCAAAATCCTGATTGAATTTTCGGAACCTTTTTGGGAGGAAAAAGGCTTGGAAAATTTACAGTTTCTTTTCTCCGAAGAAAAAATACCAACCTGGTGGGCGCAAACCCCGCAGAGAAACAACGTACTGACCGGATGGCTCGGCGGCAGTCCGAAAGATGAAATTCAACATCAAAATGATGATGAAATTTTAATAGATTGTGTTTTATCACTTGCTTCTATTTTTAACTTGGATGCTTCTTTTATCAGGCAAAAAATGGTTTCGGCCAAAGTTTATAATTGGACAACCGATCCGTTTACGCGCGGTTCTTACAGTTATGCAACTTTGCAAACGCAATCAGCTTTGAAAGTTTTAAAAAAACCAATTAGCAAAACTATTTATTTTGCTGGTGAAACTTTGTTTGATGGCGAACAATTGGGAACGGTGGAAGCGGCATTGATTTCTGGTTTGGAAACAGCAAACGAAATTTTAGATTTTAGAAAATAAACATAAGTTCAATTTCGGGACTTGTAATCAAACCTAAACTTTTTCAGATCAGGCAAATGCTGTTTTTGTCGGCTTAATTCCTGTTGATAAATTACTTGTCCTAAGTTTTTTAAAAAAGGCAACGTTACGGTTTCGTATTCATATTTGTTATCATTGTAAATTCCGTTTTCGTTGGACTGTACAACTGCGGTCAGCAAAAATTCAACTTTGTTTTTAAAATCTGCGATATAAGCATTGTCAATATTGTACCCGTAAGAATCGCCGATCTTGTTAAAAATCCTGATGTTTGGATTTAAAATTGTATCTTTTTCAGATCCATAAAACAAAAACTTACAGAACGTTGGCCAATATTCAGGTCCGTTATATTTTGGATGAACACTTTCTGTCGGATACATGCTCATATACTTGTAAATCAAATCATAATCTTCTTTTTTAAGTTGAAATTGCATTAAACTTGGATAGACTTCGGGGAACAACAAACGCTTTAAAACTTCCTGTTGATCTGAAATCATAAATACGTTTTTCTCCCGAAAATCAAAAGGTTCATTTACCAATTGATCGTTATTGTCCAAGTAACCTTTTCCCTGCAACATGTTGTCCAATTTCATCGTATAATCTTTCGGATCAAATTGGGCAACTTGTTTGTAAATGCTGTTTTTACCGATAAAAAATTCAATCGGATTAGTATGTTTTGCATTTTCGCCGCCATCACCAACGGCTAATCTCGAAATAATACGCGTACGATTTAATCCATACTTTTTTAATTTCTGATTGATTTCTTCTCTTCCAACAAATTCATACAAACGGTTAAAAGCATCGTTATCACTCACTAATAAAATCTTTTTGATGTAGTTTTCTATGCTTGGCAATCCGTTTTCTGCGGAAGTATCAACGCTTACTTTTGTTTGGCCGGCAAAAGCGCTGTCGGTTTGCATCGATGCTTCTTTTATGCCCTTAATTTTAAGTTGGTTGCATTTCTCCAAAGCAAAAATAACGGCTGGCAGTTTCACCGTACTGGCCGGATAGAAATAACGTTTTGGGTTGAGGTTGAAGCTGTACGAACGGAAATGTGGAATGTTATGTTCATCACGGTCTATCTGCGTGTATAAAATCTGGACTTCGTTTTTACTTGGATGGTTCAGGATTTTCCCGAACAATTCCGGTTTGGACTGAAGCAGTTTTTCAAGAAAAACAGTGTCCATTTTTTGTGCGGAAGTTTGCAAAGCGAGAAGTATAAAAAAGGTGGATAAACGAAGCATCATATTTATTATGATTAATTTACAAGATACTAATTTTGTTGTTGGTAAATCTTATATAACTTGAAATACCGTTAGTATTTGTATTTTTGATTAAGGATAGTTGAAAATGGATATTCAAACAGAAAAAATAAAGCTGGCGAAATTGTTGCTAAGTACAGATAAAGAGCATGTTATACAATCTGTTAAACAAATTTTTGAGCGTGAGCGACAGGATTTCTGGAACGATTTATCCACTGACCAACAAGAGGAAATTGACAAGGCTGATTTGGAAATTGAAAAAGGTGAAACAGTAGATTATGAAATATTAATGGCAAAACATCGGCTATGAGCAGAAATGTGATTATTTCTAAGCTTGCGCCGAGGACAAATTACAAAACTATTCGATTTTTTAATGAAAAACTGATCTTCAAAAGTCAAATTGGATTTTGTTAAAAAGCTTGATCGAAATATTGAAATAATTTAAAATCAGCCGGAAATCTTTCCGCAATCTTCTATAAAACCCGGCTTGTATAAATGCATAATTACAAAACAAACAACGTTGTATTTTAGGTTTACTTCAGGCAAAATAGTAGTTGTAAATATATTTGACAATCGTCAGGATTCATCAAAGTTAAATAGGGAAGTACAGTAATTTTCGAAGTTATCGATTTTCTATTTCCAAATTCCAATCCAAATCCTACCTTTGCGCCGCAATTGGTTCCCGGCCTCAACAACCGGGATTAAAAGGGAATCCGGTGCAAAACCGGAGCTGTCCCGCAGCTGTGAGCTCTATCAACTGATGCTGTTTTTATGCCACTATTTTGGGTAACCAAAACGGGAAGGCGCAGTAAAGGGGAGCAAGCCAGAAGACCTGCCTTTCGCGAATAAATTCATGGCTTTCGGGGATTGAAGCTGGAATGTGAATGCTCTTTTTACGGGTGTATTTTCATTTTATTGGTCAATTTTTCGGTTTGCTGTGGGATCGTTTCATCTTCACAACAAAAAATGAAAAAAGATTTTTACAAAAACACCGCAGGCTTTGCGCTTGCGTTTTCTGTGTTGGGCAGCACGTCAACCTTCGCCCAGGATTCTTCCAGGGTTTTAAAAGATGTGGTTGTTTCGGCCACAAAAACCGATCAGAAACAGTTGCAAACCGGTAAAGTCATCACCGTGATTACCGCAGATCAGATCGCGCGCAGCGAAGGCAAATCCTTAGCACAGGTTTTGAACGAACAGGCCGGTGTTACCGTGGCTGGGGCAAACAGTAATCCGGGCCTTAACAAAAGTATTTTCATCCGCGGCGCGGCAAGCGGTTTTGTGGTTACGCTGGTTGATGGCGTGCTGGTTGGCGATCCTTCTTCAAGCGGCGGTGCTTTCGATATCCGTTTGTTCCCGATCAGTCAGATTGAACGGATTGAGATTATAAAAGGCGGACAATCAACATTATATGGTTCCGATGCGGTTGCTGGTGTCATCAACATCATCACCAAAAAAGGCGGTCCGGAAGGAATTGGCGTTTACGGAACTTTAACCGGCGGAAGTTATGGTTCGCAAAAGCAAAATGTCGGTTTTAACGGATCAGAAGGTAAGTTTTCGTACAATGTGAGTTACACGCATAACCAAACAGACGGCATCAGCGAAGCAGCCGATAAAAACAATACCGGAACTTTTGACAAAGACGGCTTTAACCAATCCGCTTTAAACGCCAATTTTTCTGTGGAAGCAGCAAGGGGTTTGCGCATCAGTCCGTTTTTTCGCTTCACTTCCGGTTCCTATAAATATGATAACGGTGCTTTTGCCGATGCCAATAATCAAAGTTTGAACCGTTTTTACAACGCTGGACTAACTTCACAATATCAGCTAAATAACCGAAACCGGCTTAACCTGAATTATGGCTACACCGGAAGTTCTGCATCTTATGAATCAGCTTATCCATCGTCCAACATTGGGCGTTTGCATTTGGTTGATCTGTATTATAACCATGATTTTACCGATCAGATTAAATTGCTTTTAGGTGTTGATAACCGTTATACGCAGATTAAGCAGATCGGAGCGGCAAATGTTACACCGGACGCTAATTTATTTGCGGCTTATGGTTCGCTTTCGGCCAATAAAATTGGTGGTTTTTTAAATTTAGAAGGTGGCGGTAGATACAACGACCACAACCGTTACGGCCATAATTTTACGTTTGATTTAACGCCGTCTATTAATTTGCTACAAGACAAACTGATTTTTTTCGGAACGGTTTCCAGTGCTTTTAAAGCGCCTTTATTAACCGAATTATTCGGTCCTTACGGTGCAAATTCGGATTTGAAACCGCAGAAATCCATCAATTACGAAGCTGGTTTTAGTACCGCATTTTTAGACAATAGTTTCAATTTGCGCGTTTCCCTTTTCCGCAGAAAATTGCGCGATGCAATTGTCTATTTAACAAATGGTTATACCAATTTCGACCGGCAAAACGACCAGGGATTGGAAATCGAACCGTCCTATAAATACAAAAAGTTGAGTTTTAACGGTTTTTACAGTTTTGTGGATGGAACAGCAATCAGAAACGGTGTCAGCACTTACGGTTTGCTGCGCCGCCCTAAACAATCTTTTGGTTTAACAGCGGCTGTTCAGGCAACGGGCAAATTGTACGTAAGCGCGAATTTTCGCAGTTATGGCCAGCGTGGCGATTATAATTATCCAACAAATGTTACGCTGCCAGCCTACCAATTGTTGGATGCTTATGCGCAATACGGAATTAATGGCCGCATAAAGGTTTTTGCAGATGTGAAAAACATCCTCAATAAACGTTACCAGGAAATTTACGGTTACAATACCATGGGAACCAATTTCAATGCTGGCGTAAGTTTCAGCTTTAATTAAGAATCGTATTTTTGTGTGATAAAAGAAGCATTACATGTCTTTAGATAAATTCAACATCCGCAACGGCGTACTGATTTTGATGATCGTTTTGGCTGCGGCCATGCGTTTTGTCCATTTGGACAATCAGCTTACCTGGGCCAATTTTACACCGGTTGGTGCGGTCGCGCTTTTTGGCGGTGCTTATTTTACCGATAAAAAAAAGGCTTATCTGGTGCCGCTGGTTATCCTGTTTTTGAGTGATCTGCTGATCAATTATCTGTATTTCCACAAATTTGTATGGTTTTATGGCAGCGCAGTTTGGGTTTATCTCAGCTTTGCGGCAATGGTTTACATCGGTACAAAAATTGTTAAAATCAGTTTTGCCAATGTAATCCTGGCTTCGCTTGCGGCGGTTGTTGTGCATTGGCTGCTGACGGACATTGATCCGTGGCTATACGGAAATTTATACGATAAAAGAAGCATTGGTTATTTTCAATCGTTGTACGCCGCCATTCCTTTTGAGCGCAGTTTGCTGCTGGGCAACCTGGTTTATGGTTTTATTTTGTTTGGCGGATTTGAATTGGCAAAAATGAAATTCCCGGGTTTGAAAAAGCAAACACATTTAGTGCTGAATTAGAAAGGTAGCCGATTAGTGCAGCTCTCGCGTGAGGGATTGCAGTGGAAAGCCCGCAGCGCAGCGAGGACTTGGAACGTAAAGCCCGACCCGAAGGGGCACGCCCAAAACAAAATCTGATTTAACATAAAGCGATGAAGAAAGAAAACCTCATCGCTTTTTTTTGGCTCATACTGTTTTTACAGGCATAAAAACAGTTGCAGAAATGTTGCGTGCTTTGCCATCTGATCGATCATTTTCGAGGTAGGATTTTTTCTAAAACTTGGCAAAACATCTTGAAAAAATACCGGTAAAAGAAGCATCTGCAAAAATTGTAACTTCGCCCGTTCAAAAACAACCATCAACCCATGTGGGCAGAAAAACTCCGGCTCAGCAAACCTGTTTTGCGCATTGCCAACGAACTTGGCTTCACCCAACCCAAAGAAATTCAGGCTAAAACGTTGGCGCGCATTGCTGGCGGTCAGGATTTGATCGTTGTTGGCCCTGAAGGCTGCGGCAAAACCACAACTTATATTTTATCGGTTTTAAGCAAAATCAAACAAGGTTTTGGCGATGCGCCGCGTGTATTGATTTTAACCAACAGCAGGGAAAAAGTGATGGCCATTACCGAGGCTTTTGCGTTGTTCAACAGCAATAAATCAAGGCAAATTGTGGCTTTGTATCCGGCCCCGGGCATGGAAGCGCAGTTAGACGCGCTGGCCGATGGTGCAGATATTGTAGTGGCCACGCCTGATCGTGCGCGCGCCATCTACTTAAAATTAGCGTTAAATTTGAACAAAGTGGAACTGCTGATTGTGGACGATGCCGACCAGATTATTAAGCAGGGTTTGCAATTGCCCGTTGCCGAACTGGCCAACAGCATCGACAAAGCCCAGCACCTGGTTTTTACGGAAGTGCTGCATGATAAACTGCTGAAAATGACCGATCCATTTATGCAACTACCTGCCGTGGTAGAAGTGGAAGAGCTGGGCGAAATACCGCTGGTTACCTACGATCAGTTGCTGTATCAATTGCCAAATTTTCGTACAAAAATCAATTTGTTGTACATGTTTTTGCAGGATGCCGAACTGTTTACCAAAGTGGTGGTGTTTGTGAACACTGTTTTTACGGCCGAAAATTTGTACAAAAACATGCAAAAACAGATGCAGTTAGAAACGGCGTTGCTCAATCCGCAGTTTTTTGATACGCCGGGTTTTCCGGATGTTTATCAGTTTGAAGCTTCATCCACGCGGATTTTGATTGTGGCAAATGAGAACAACGTGCTGACCGATCTTTCCTGCATTCCGTTTATCGTTCATTTTGAGCTTCCGTTGGAGACCAAAGCTTTTGTGGATCGTGTGATCAATCCTTCCCCGCAGGAAAACCGGGAAACGCTGGCGGTAACTTTTGCTACAGATTTAGAGCTGAATGCGGTCCGGAAAATTGAACACGCCATCGGACAAAAAATCCCGGTTGCAGCTTTGCCGGAAGAACTGTTGATCGAAAAAGAACACAAACCGGAATCCGCAGAAAAAAAAACAGTCAAAACCAAAAGCCATGTTTCGGGGCCAGGCGCAGCTTTTCACGAAAAAAAAGCTTCCAACGCCAAAACTTTCAATTTTAGTTCGGGCGAAAAAGCCAAAATGAACAACAAACGCAAGCACTGATTTTAGGTGGATAAAAACAGCATCAACGGTTTTGGCCTGATTTTTTCCTGTTGAAACTGATATACAAATCTTCTACCTTTTTGCGCGCCCAATCTGTTTTCCGCAAAAAAACCAGGCTTGATTTGATGCTTGGGTCAGCTGTAAAACATTTAATGCGGATGCGCAAACCCAGTTCCGGCCAGCCAAAAGCTTCAACTAATTCCTTTAAAATTGATTCTAATGTTTTGCCATGAAGCGGGTTGTTTGCCTGGTTTTCCATCGGCGCAAAAGTAATCGCATCCGGCTTTCAAACAAAATCAGCTTAAAATAATTTACAAATCATGAAATTAACCACAGTTTTAGCCGGAGGATTGGCCGGTGCCCTTACCTTGAACCTGCTGCATGAAACTTACCGCCAAATTGATAAAGATGCGCCGAAAATCCATTTGATAGGAGAGGAAGCCCTATTGAAAATATTAAAATCGGCCAACCTGCCACTACCCAAAAACCGGGACGAATTATACAAATGGACGCTGGCAGGCGATATCATCAGCAATACGGCTTTTTACAGTTTGATCGCTGCCGGAAAACCGAAAAATCTGCTAAAAAGGGCTTTGATACTGAGTATGTCGGCTGGTGTTGCCGGTGTTTTCGCCCCTAAAAAAATGGGCTTAAACAATGCGCCCACAGACCGGACTTTGGAAACAAAAGTGCTGACGGTTTTGTGGTACACGTTGGGCGGATCGGCGGCGGCCGGCGTAATGAAGGCGTTTAAAAGATAAAGTTGGTTTGTCGTCTCGACCCGAAGGAAGATATCTTCTTCAAAGCGACCCATAGTTTTTTCCTTGTCCGTTCTTTTGCTTGATCAAAAGAACCAAAAATCAAGAATGCCGGATCGCCTCCGGGCGGCATTCAGCCCACCGCACCTAGGTAGCTACCTTCTTAGTTTGTTACCTTTACGTCTGCAAAATAAAAAACCTTATCCGGCAATCATTTCCTTCATCAAAGTTTCTTTTTCGATCTTTTTTTGTAGTTCTAAAATTCCGCCGATTAAAGCTTCCGGCCGTGGCGGGCAACCTTGCACATAAACATCTACGGGGATAATCCGGTCGACACCTTTTACCACGTGGTAACCATGTTCCCAGTACGGGCCGCCGCAGTTGGAGCATGAACCCATCGAGATCACATAGCGCGGTTCGGGCATCTGTTCGTACAAACGTTTAATGCGTTCGGCCATTTTAAAAGTTACCGTTCCGGCGATGATGATCACATCGGACTGACGCGGGGAAGTTCGCGGGAAAACGCCGTAACGATCTAAATCATAAGTAGATGCGTACGCGCCCATCATTTCTATCGCGCAGCAGGCAATACCAAAAGTCATGGGCCAGATAGATGACAGGCGCGACCAGTTCATCAAATCATCCAGCTTGGTAATCATAACGCTGCCGCTGTCCATCGTTTTTCCTGCACTCATTTTCAAGCTTTAAATTTTGGTTTGAACATCGGTTTGCGTACAGTTGCTGCCGGTTCCGATGCTTCTTTTACCGGTATATTTTCGGTTTCAGTTTCTCCGGAGAAAGGTTTTACCGTATATTTTATCTCGTTGATCCGGTTATAAACAGAAAGCGGGATTTTTACGTCAACTTCCGGAGTTACAATTTTGGTTTTGATCCATTGTAAATCACCTTTCGCCCAAACGTAAACCAATCCAAGGATCAAAATCCCCATGAAAACGAACATTTCGATCAGGCCAAACCAGCCCCAGCGTTCGTCCTGAGCAATCAGTTCGTGGCTGCCAAAAACGGTTGACCACGGAAAAATAAACACCATTTCTACATCAAACAACAAAAAAATCAGCGCGATCACATAAAAGCGGGAATTGAGCTGCACCCATGACGAGCCTATTGGTTCTTCGCCGCATTCATAAGATTTCAGTTTTTCCGGGTTCGGTTTGTTTGGGGCGATGAGTTTGTTCAACGCCAGCATCCCGCCCGTAATGGCGAAACCCGAAATCAGGAAGACTAATATCTTGCCAAATTCTGATATTTGCGATTGTTGCATGGCCACAAATTTAACAAAACACACGGATTATGATGCAGTCATCATCGGCGGCGGTGCCTGCGGATTAATGTGCGCGGCGCAGGCCGGACTGCTTGGAAAACGGACTTTAATCCTTGAAAAAAACAGTTCGCCTGGTGCTAAAATTATCATCAGCGGCGGCGGCAGGTGCAATTATACCAACCTGAACACTTCGGCGCATCAGTTTATTTCGGAGAATGCACACTTCTGTAAATCAGCGTTTTCGCAATTTACGGTAGCAGATACGATCAGTTTTTTTGAGGTTTACGGCGGTATCCATGGAAAAGAAAAAACTTTAGGACAGCTGTTCCCGGAGAATAATAAAGCGAAAGATATTGTGAAAATGTTTACCGATCTGTGTGCCGATACAGGCCAGGAAATCCGCTGTGAGGCAACCGTAAAAAGTATCGATAAAAACAGTATTGGCTTTGAAATCAGTTACTTACAAAACGGAAAAGAAGAAATCATCCAAACTTCAAAAGTGGTGATTGCTACCGGTGGCCTGCCAATTGCCAAAATTGGTGCAACAGATTTTGGGTTGAAAATTGCGCGACAATTTGGTTTACAAATCACGCAAACTGCCCCGGCTTTGGTGCCGCTCACCATAACCGGGAAAGAGCAGCAATGGTACGGGCAGCTTTCCGGAAGTTCGGTTTTTTGTAAGGTTATTTGCGGCGAAACCAGCTTTGAAGAAAATATTTTGTTTACCCACTGGGGCTTGAGCGGACCTGCAATTTTGCAAATTTCCTCGTATTGGAAACCTGGCCTGGCGATTGAAATTGATTTGCTTCCGCAGAAAAACATCTTGGGATTGATTGAAGCAGAGCGGCAATTGAACGGCAAAAAACAAATGTTGACATTGCTTTCCGGTTTATATACCCGCAAATTTGCTGAAGCACTGATGCTGTTTTTACCGTTAGAAAAAAACCTTGCTTCGTTAAGTAAAGCTGATCTGCAGAAAACGGAGCAACTGATCCATCATTTTAAAACAAAACCTGCCGGTGATAAAGGTTATGACAAAGCCGAAGTAATGCGCGGCGGCGTTTCTACCTGGGAACTTTCCTCGAAAACTTTAGAAGCTAAAAATGTGCCCGGCCTGTTTTTCGGCGGCGAATGCGTGGATGTTACGGGCTGGCTGGGCGGCTATAATTTCCAGTGGGCCTGGGCAAGTGGTTTTGTGATTGCGCAGGGTTTGTAGGATTTTAAACTGGTTAATCAACCAACATTTTTTGGATTACTTCTTTTAAGGCACTTATTTCCTCGTTATTTAATATCCCGATTTTTACACCAAAACGGGAATTGTCAACCACTTTTATTTGATCGGTAGCCAAAGAACCATTGCGGCCGGAAACAACACAATTGATTCGCCAAGGATAATTTTTCAGGGTAGAAGTGACTGGTATAATAAGAAAAGTCCGCAAAAACTGATTCATTTCATCAGGACTAATTACCACGCATGGTCTCATTTTTGCCATCTCGCTGCCAATGGTAGGATCTAAAGAAATCCAGTAAATTTCATATTGCCGGATTTCTTTTACCATGTCCATTCCTCCTTGTCAAATTCGGTTGGGAAATCTCCTAACAAAAGCTCATCATCGCTCGCAGCGTGCATTTGCTTTGCAGCTTCTGCCCAACCTTGTCGCGGTTCCGGTTTAATGACGATTACACCATTGTCAATCTTAATCTGTACGGTTGATTTGAGCGACAGATTCAATTTTCGTAACAACACCGCCGGAAGAATAATGCCCTGGCTGTTACCAATGTTTATAATGTTGGCTTTCATAAAAGTTATAACTGAAATATATTTTTTACAAAGCAAATATATATAAATGTTATAACTTTTATAATGCTTCTTTTACGCTCTCGAATTAAGCAAACCGGCCGGCACTTTCAACTCGCCGGAAGCGGTGAGCAAGCCGTTTACTTCATCCTCAATATCCGTGGCTTGCGTGTAAACATCACCGGCAATCGGGCGTTTGCGCAGTTCTTCTTTGTATAATCGGATTTGCTGTGTGCGCTCGTCGTCACTTTGCGGGCCGCCATAATCCGAAAAGCCGAAACCGCCCCACTCACTCACCAATAACGGAACCTGTTTGCGGAAAAAGAACGGATCGCCAACCACAAGAGGATTTGCAGCTACACCATTCATTTGTCCGCCGGCCAACTGGTCCAGCAATTCGCCCCAGCGGTGCAAATCAGGCGTGTATAAATGTGCCGTCAGCAAATCAGATTTTAACCGTCCCTGATAGCTGATGTGTTGCCAGCCATCGTTGTCCACCACCAGAAACTGCGGCTCGGCCAGTTTCATAAAATGGTACATATCCATAATATACTGTCGCGTTTCCGGGTTTATGGCGATGTCTTGCGCGCCCCAATCCTCGTTGTACAAACTCCAGATAATTACAGACGGATGTGTGCCGATCAAAGCCAGCATCCGCAGCAATTCTGCCCGATGGTTGGCGCGGCTTTTGGCGTTGGAAGAGTGCGGGCTCGGAACTTCCACCCATAAAAGAAGCCCTAATTTATCGGCCAGGTTATAAATCCGCGGATCAACCCCGGCAATATGTATCCGCACCAGGTTGCAGCCCAAAGCTTTCATGGCGTGCATGTGCTGCTTAATTTCTTCATAAGTGGCACCGCCCGGCTGGTACAAAATGCCATCTAAATAAACCGCTTCATCGTTTAGGTAGATGCAGCAGCCGCGCGATTCGATTTTACGCAGCCCGAAGCTGGTTTCAATTTCCGCAATATAACCGTTCTGGTCAATCAGTTGCGCAACCAAACGATAACGCGTTGGCGATTCCGGCGACCACAGTTTTGCGTCCGGGATTTGCATCACCACACGTTGCTCTTTCTGTCCGGCTTCCAGCAAAAGCTGATATTCATCTGTGGCAATCGGTTCGGCCTGATCGGGATGTTTGTTAAAAACTTGCAGCTTGATGGTATAAGCACCGGGATCGTGGATGCGTGTTGTCAGGTTTAAGCGGACCATTTTTTCCTCAACCATACTTACCACGCCAACCCGGGAACGCAAACGGTTCCGCTCTACAGATTCAAGCCAGATGCTGCGCACCGCACCGGTATAAGTTTGGTACCAGATACCGCCGCGTTTGTAAACTGATGATTCCTGCTTGCCGCGCGTGGTATCGGCATCTTTGGTATCGGCAATACGTACGGTTAAGCGGTTCATATCCTGCAAAGTACCTTCCTCCAGTTCGTAAGAAAAAGACGTGTATTCACCTGCGTGCACCAGTTCGCCTTCAATGGTTTGCAGCGGCAGTCCATTCAGCCAAACCTGGGTTTCATATCCGCAGGCACCAAAAGTAAGCTGAACAATGGATGGCGGCATGCCCGGGCCATTGCTTTGCACCGGCCGCTCAAACTCGCGCTCGTACCAAACCACAATTTTGTTTTCCCAGCTTTTTTCGGCTGGGTGCTCTTTGGCCATTTGCTGCTCTACGCTGCCCGGCCAGTGCGCCATATCATCATAAACATGACTAACTTGCCAGTTTTCCTGCACGCCACGATCGTCTTGGTCCAGCGCAAACTTCCATTCGCCATCCAAAAGCGTAAAAGAATTTGGGCGGATTACGGCACGCGGCAGCGGATTGATATAATCTAAAGTATCGGTATCTTCAAGGCTAACAACAGAAGAACCATAATTCGGCCTGTTCAGTTCAAAACTCATAATATAATCAGGGTGATGTTTAATTTGTAGTGTTCAGAAAAGCTACTTTTTGGGTAATACTGTTTTTAGGCAGATAATTATTATACGGACAATAGGTTAGGGCAAGTTTCAGCAAATAGTTTAAAATTTATCGTTGTGTTAAAATTTTTTAGCTGATGCTGGCCGATAAACAGTTACGTGGTTTGCAGGTAAGAAGTTTTGGGTAAAATAATTGCAAACGGAAGCTGACATTTTAGGTAATGCTGATAATACCGGAAACTGATTTTGGAACTTAGCCCAAACATCGCCGGTTGAAATTTCGTTTATCTGTTTCGGCAAAGAAAATGAATTTTATTGGTTTGGTGCTTCTTTTATCACCCTAAATTTGGTTTTCTTTCTGATGACACCCGTTTTAAAAACCTGTTTTTTAAACAAGATTTATAACTTTAACCCACAAATTAATCAAATTGCTATGCAACAATTAGAGCCTGCTGTTCAGGAAAAAATCAATCAATGGCTTCAGGGAAGCTATGATGAGACAACGAAAAAAGAAATCCAACAATTGCTGGACGACCAAAAATACACCGATTTAACGGATGCTTTTTACCGCGATCTTGAATTTGGCACCGGCGGTTTGCGCGGCATTATGGGCGCAGGTTCCAACCGCGTAAACAAATATACCATCGGCACGGCAACGCAGGGCTTGAGCAATTATCTGAAAAAAACCTATCCAAACGAGCAGATTAAAGTAGCCATTGCGCATGATAGCCGCAACAATGCCGACTTTTTTGCCAAAACTACTGCCGATGTTTTCTCTGCAAATGGCATCCATGTTTATTTTTTTAAAGCACTTCGCCCAACGCCGGAACTTTCTTACGCCATCCGAACTTTGGGTTGTAAAAGTGGTGTAATGCTGACCGCTTCCCACAACCCAAAAGAATACAATGGTTATAAGGCTTACGACGAATATGGCGGCCAGTTCGTTTCTCCTGCGGATACAAATGTGATGAATGAAGTATCGGCCATCAAAACCATTGATGAAGTAAAATTTGACCGCATAGAAGAAAATGTAGAGTTGATTGGTGAAGAAATCGATGCTAAATATTTGAAAGATATTTTGACCTTGTCGGTTTCCAACGAAGCCATTCAGCGGCAAAAAGATTTGAAGATTGTTTATTCTCCAATCCATGGGACCGGCATTACGCTGGTGCCGAAAGCTTTGGCCGAATTCGGTTTTGAAAATGTGATCCTGGTAGACGAACAGGCAACGCCCGACGGTAATTTTCCAACCGTAGTTTACCCAAACCCGGAGGAAAAAGAAGCGATGACTTTATCGCTCAAAAAAGCCAAAGAAACCGATGCGGATTTGGTTTTGGCAACTGACCCGGACGGCGACAGGGTTGGTATTGCTGTAAAAGATGACAAAAACGAATGGATTTTGCTGAACGGAAACCAAACCGGGAGCTTATTGCTCAATTATTTGATGACGGCCTGGGAAGAAAGCGGCAAGCTGACCGGCAAAGAATATGTGGTAAAAACAGTAGTGACCACGTATTTGATCGATAAAATTGCAGCATCCAAAAACATTAGTTGTTATAACACGCTGACCGGCTTCAAATATATTGGCCAGTTGATTACCGAACTGCTTGGTAAAGAGGTTTTTATTGCGGGCGGAGAAGAAAGTTACGGTTACCTTGTCGGCGCGTTCTCGCGCGATAAAGATGCCGTGGTCTCTGCTGCTTTTATTTCCGAAATGACTGCGTTTTACAAAGATAAAGGCAGCAGTTTGTACGAAGCTTTGGTAGAAATGTACCTGAAATATGGTTTGTACAAAGAGAAACTGATTTCGATCACCAAAAAAGGAAAAAGTGGTGCTGAGGAAATCAAAGCCATGATCGAGAAATTCCGTACCACGCCGCCAAAACAATTAGGCGGATCAAAAGTGGTGGTTTTGAAGGATTATGAAAAAGGTGTGGAAACAGATTTAAACTCCGGCAAAACTTCCAAACTGGATTTCCCGACTTCGGATGTTTTGCAGTTTATAACCGAAGACGGCAGCATTATTTCCGCACGTCCATCCGGTACAGAACCTAAAATAAAGTTTTATTGCAGTGTAAATGGTCCGCTGGAAAGTAAGGAAACTTATAACGAAACCGCACAAAAACTGGAAGACAAGATTGATACGATCATGAAAGATCTGAATGTTTGATGCTTGATTTTTTGTTAGTTATGCCGAACCCGTTTTAGCATTTCACCATAAAAACATCAATATAAAAAAGGCTTGGGAATTAGTTTCCAGGTCTTTTTTTTTAAAAAACTGTCAGAAAGTCAATCTCAATACAAATGTTAACTGTTTTTAAGCCAGTAATTTAAGGCTAAACCGACTAAAACAGGTTGCTGATGGCAAAGTATTTGTTTAAAACGTTCAGGATTTTATAAAAATCCGTTCACTAATTTTTAAAACATGATTAAAACAACAAAATTAATTGCTGCAATCACAGCTGTACTGGTTCTGTTTATCGGCCAGTCTCAGGCACAAACGGTTTACAAAAAGAAAGCATCCGGGGATTCTAAAAACGTTTTCCGGATGGGTTTGGGCTTGGAAGGCGGTTACCCGACCAAAAACTTTTCAAACTTTGAACTGGGCGGAACCGTGCGCCTGCAATACGATCTGGCCAGTAACTTGTCGTTGATTTTAACGCCGGGTTATTACCACTTTTTTAACAGAAACGGTTACGGACAAGCAACGGATAAAGACACTTACTACAATTCCGGTTTAAATGTGATCCCGGTAAAAGCCGGCGTAAAATCTTTCTTCGCCCCAAATTTTTATTTAAGTGCCGAAGCAGGTGCCGGATTTGAACTGAACCATGCCAAAGAAACCAAACTGATTTTGTCGCCGGGCATTGGTTTTGCCAGCAACAGCGGCATCGATTTAGGTTTGCGTTACGAAAACTTTAGCGGCAACCATAGCAATTACGGTTTGATTGGTTTGCGTGTGGCTTACGGTTTCAAATTATAGGTGATAAAAGAAGCATCTATAAAAAAGTCCTGGTCAACATTTTGACCGGGACTTTTTTTTATGTGGTAAAAGAAGCATGGGCGGTTCATTAATTGCTCATACTTTAACCAACCACAATTTCACGGTTATACTTGCTTCGGTATTCAACCGGAGACAAACCTGTGATCTTTTTAAATATCGTCCTGAAAGCTTTCGTGTCCGAATAGCCAACTTCGTACATCACTTCATTGATGTTTTTGCTGTTTGATTCAAAACTCTTTTTTGCGGCTTCAATTTTAACGCGCTGCATATATTCCACAGCCGTGTTGGAAGTTGCTTTTTTAAACCGGCGTTCCAGGTTTCGGCGACTTAAAGCAAGCATGGAAGCCAACTGGTCTATCGTTATTTTATGCTGAAAATTGTGCTCGATAAAGTCCTGCGCTTTTTTGATGGTTTCATCCTCATGCTCTTTTTGCCCGTTAAAAATCATAAACGGCGATTGACTATTGCGCTCAATATCAATCTCAAATATTTTGGAAGAAAGCAGTGCTAAACTTCTTCCGGCAAATTTTTCTACCAGATATAAAATGAGATTTAAAGACGAATAAGCACCGCCGCTGGTATAAATGCCGTCTTCATCCGTCAGGATTTTATAAGGCATCAGGTTTACATCCGGAAACATTTTCCTGAATTCATCGGCCATTAACCAATGTGTTGTGCAGCTTTTTCCATTCAACAAACCTGTTGAAGCCAAAATAAAAGCACCGATACAAAGCGAAACCACTTCGGCACCAGCGTGATATTGTTTGATGATCCAGGGGATGAAATCACGGTTAACTGTTAACACTTTTTCTATATCGCCGTGTACCGCAGGGATAATCACCAGGTCGGTCTTAAAATTGTCTTTTATGTCCAGCTCCGGTTTTATGGTAAATAAGCCGTTGGATAAAGTTGTTTCCCGGCTGATCCCGATTAACTGAACTTTAAACAAAGGTACTTTCCCTGCGCGCTCCAATGCTTCGTTTACTTTGGTAAACATTTTGTAAGTTGCTTCAATATTGCTCAGGCTGGTTTCGCCTTTGGGGATTAGGACCGAGATGTGTTTCATAAACCAAATATAACGGAGACAAATGTCGTAATCAACCCCTTATATTGCCGTATTTGCACCGGCTGCCATATAGTTTTATTACAATAAGTTTGTAGTGAGTTTATAAACGAAAATCATCAAAACGGTTTGGTGTACTTGCAGTAGTTGCACAAACTGTACTGCAATAAGAAGATGTTTTTTGGTTTGCTAATTTTGAAATCCGTGCTGATTAAACTTTAGTAAAATAAATGTTTAATTAGACCAAAACATCAGCCTGAAAAATAGCCGGTAAAAGAAGTATCTAAATTTAAAAAAATAAAATTATGTTTAAAGACAGCAAAGCATTCAGCGGGTTTTCAGTAGATGATATTTCCAAAGCAAGAGAATTTTACAATGGGAAACTTGGATTGGAAGTTACCAAAGAAATGCAAGGTTTGTTGACCTTAAAGTTTGCAAACGGAAACAAAGTTTTGATTTATCCGAAGCCAAATCATCAACCGGCAACTTTCACTATTTTGAATTTTCCGGTGGATGATATTGAACAAGCGGTAGATGAATTAATCAGCAAAGGTGTGCAATTCGAGCATTACAACGAGCCTAATTTAAAAACCGACGAAAAAGGCATTTGCCGCGGCAAGCCTTTAATTGCCTGGTTTAAAGATCCGGCCGGAAATATTTTATCGGTCATACAAAAAAAAAACTAACTTAACCTTCATCAAAAATGACAAAATTAAGCGTGTATTTCGGCTTAAACGGCCGCACCGAAGAAGCCATGGACTTTTACAAAAATTGTTTCGGCGGAGAACCGATACTTACCATCATTGGAGATAGCGACATGAAAGACCATTTCCCGGAAGCCATGAAAGATAAAGTGCTCCATGCAGAATTGCATACAGATGGTTTTACCATAATGGCATCAGACATGAACGGGCCGGATGGTTTCACGGAAGGGACGAACGTGGCCATTTCGTTAGACAATCCAGATCCGGAAAAAGCAAAACAGCTTTATAATAAGTTGGCTGTAGGCGGAACAATCATGGATGATTTTAAACCGCAATTTTGGGGCGGAATGATGGGTGTTGTTCGGGACAAGTTTGGGATAAAATGGATGCTGAGTTCATCTGCAAATTCCTGAACTGTTTGCATCATCTTATACAATTTCAATTTTCAGGTGGTAAAAGAAGCATTTCAAACCCGAATAAGATGGGCGTTCAATAATGAAAAAAATTGCATGTAATCAAGGGCCCGTTTAAATTTTCTTACAAAGTTTTATATGCTTCTTTTATCACCTGAAATCTGTCGGTTTATCATGTTTTTTTTCTATCGGCAACAAATATAAATTCAAAATTTTACCCGATAAAAGAAGCATTTGTGTTTTTTTCAGATCGATAATACTTGCAAACAGCAATTAAATCAGCCAGGATTTCAATTCAGGCTGGTAAAAAATTAAATTCGGGTCATTTATTGATTATGCAGACAGAAAAGCAAAAAATGCTCAACGGCAATCTTTATAACGCGGCCGATACAGAACTTGTAAATGAAAGAAGAAAAGCCAGGTTGCTTTTAAAACAACTCAACGGATCAAGCGATGACGGACAGAACCTGCGGCAGGAAATATTAATGGAATTGATCCCTGACCAGGGCTTGGATTTTTGGGTAGAACCTCCTTTTTACTGTGATTACGGCAGCAATATAATTGTTGGCGATAAAGTTTTCTTTAATTTTAACTGTATCGTTTTGGATGTGATGCAGGTTATTATAGGAAATAATGTTTTATTTGGCCCTGGCGTCCAACTTTATACGGCTACACATCCGATGGATTATCAGGAAAGGGCATCGGGCTTGGAGTTTGCAAAACCCATCACTATTGGCTCAGATGTTTGGATCGGCGGCGGCGCAGTTATATGTCCGGGCGTTACAATTGGTGATCGCTGCGTAATCGGGGCAGGCAGTGTGGTAACAAAAAACATTGCCGCAGATACTTTCGCAGCAGGTAATCCTTGCAAACCAATAAAGCGTTTATAACAAAAACAGGTTTTCGGGTTTATGCTTCAATAAAATAAATTTTTAAAAAGGGCATTCACAAAATAGTCACGCCCGAAACCCGGGCGGGACTCCAATTTTATACCGATAAAAACAGCATCAACTCAATTTCCCTAACGCTTTTTTAATCCGTTTCATGGCTTCAATCAGTTTATCTTCGGCAGCAGCGTAAGATAAACGGATGCAATTATCATCACCAAAAGAATCGCCGCCAACCGTTGCCACATGCGCTTCCTCCAACAGATAAATAGAAAGTTCGGCTGCATCAGCATAAGTTTTTCCGTTGTATTGTTTGCCAAAATACGCGCTCACGTCCGGGAAAAAGTAAAAAGCCCCATCCGGCAAATTCACTTTCAGGTTCGGGATTTCCTTCAGCAAACCATAAACCAGATCACGGCGTTTTTTAAACTCCACACGCATGGCTTCCACACTTTCCAAACCACCTTCCAGCGCAGCCGTACCGGCTTTTTGGGTGATGGAGCAAGTGCCCGAAGTAATCTGTCCCTGCAATTTATCGCAGGCCGTAGCAATTTCTTTGTTGGAAGCCGTGTAACCGATTCTCCAGCCAGTCATCGCGTAAGCTTTAGAAAAACCGTTGATGATAATCACACGGTCTTTCACCGATGCAAACTGCGCAATCGATTCATGCTTAGGCAGATAACTGATGTGTTCATAAATCTCGTCAGACATGATGTATATCTGAGGATATTTCTCAAATACTTTTACTAAACCAGCCAGTTCATCCTTGCTGTAAACACTGCCCGTTGGGTTGCAGGGCGAAGAAAACATAAACAGCTTTGATTTTGGCGTAATCGCCGCTTCCAGTTGCTCGGGCGTAATTTTAAAATCCTGCTCTGCCGTAGCTTGTACAAAAACCGATTCACCTTCCGCCAGTTTCACTACTTCCGAATACGAAACCCAGTATGGCGTCGGGATAATCACCTCATCGCCAGGGTTTACCAAACACAAAACGGCGTTGGCAATAGCTTGCTTGGCACCTGTAGAAACCACAATTTCCGAAGCATCGTAGTCCAGATTATTTTCTACTTTTAACTTGTTGGCAATTGCTTTGCGCAAATCCGGGTAACCGGCAACGGGCGTGTAATACGTAAAATTTTTGTCCATCGCTGTTTTTGCGGCAGCTTTTATATGTTCCGGCGTGTGGAAATCCGGTTCGCCAAAACTCAAACTGATCACATCCACACCTTTTGCAGCCAGTTCGCGGCCCATTTTGGCCATTTTTATCGTGGCAGATTCTGACAGATTATTGATACGGTCGCTTAAAATATTCATCGTGATTGCTTTGTTGGCGGCAAATATAGAAATAACTTTAGGCCGATTTTGCCTTGTTATTTATATTTTTGTGCGATAAAAACAGCATCGTGCAATTACAAAAAAGGATCATTCTTTACGCGTTGATAACGGGTTTCATCCTGATGATTGCCAAATTCACGGCTTATTTTATCACCGATTCCAACTTTATTTTATCTGATGCCGCCGAAAGTATTGTAAACGTTGTGGCCAGCACTTTTGCCTTTTTCAGTATTTGGTTTTCGGCCCGCCCGCGAGACATCAACCATCCTTACGGGCACGGCAAAGTAGAGTTTTTTTCCGTTTTTCTCGAAGGCGCGCTCATTATGGCGGCCGGTATCATCATCATTGTAAAATCCGTTTACAACCTTTTCAACCCGCACGAAGTTCAGCAGTTAATCATCGGCGCGGTCATTATCGGCATAACCGGGGCCATTAACGGTGCACTTGGTTTTTACATGATCAAACAAGGCAAAAAAATGCTTTCGCTAACAATTGAAGCGGATGGCCGCCATTTAATTACCGATATGATCACCAGTTCCGGCCTCGTTGTCGGTTTGATATTGATTTATTTCACCAAAATCCGGATGCTGGACAGTATTTTATCCATCGTTGTTGGCCTGTTCATCGTTTATTCGGCTTATAAATTAGTGCGCAAATCGGTTGCGGGTTTGATGGACGAAACTGATTTTACCGTGGTAGATGACATCCTTAAGATTTTGAATGAAAACCGGAAGGCTGAATGGATCGACATACATAATATGCGCGCACAACGTTATGGTAATGAGTTACATATCGATTGCCACATGACTTTGCCAAATTATTTCGATCTTACCAAAGTGCATCAGGAAGTATCCCTGACAGACCATATTGTGAACGGATCTGCCAAAATCAAAACCGAATTTTTTATCCATGCCGATCCCTGCGTCCCGCAATGCTGCTACTATTGCCGGATGCCGAACTGCCCGATCCGGTCTCATGAAAAAACGGAAGATTATTTGTGGGACATGGAACGCGTGGCCCAAAACAAAAAGCATTTCGCCACAGAAACCGTTACTGTTTTGCATGATTAAAACCGATGCTTCTTTTACCAGGTAAAATTTATGCTGAAAAAATATCCTTTCAATGTACGCGTTTATGGTTTGCTGATAAGCCAAAACAACCAGCTTTTGATCAGCGATGAACTGGAACACGGCATGTATTTTTCCAAGTTCCCGGGCGGCGGTTTGGAGTATGGCGAAGGTTTGATCGATGGCCTGAAGCGGGAATTTTTGGAGGAATGTTTTTTTGAGATCGAGATCGTCCGCCATTTTTACACCACGGATTTTTACCTCAAATCGGCTTTTGACGATACGCAGATCATCAGCATATATTACCTCGTAAAAAACCTGCTGCTCATAAATTTGCCCGTAAAAACAGTACCGTTTGATTTTGGCGAACGAACGGTTGACGGCATTTTTCAGTCTTTTCGCTGGATTGACCTGGATAAATTGAAAATTGAAGATGTCACCTTTCCGGCCGATCAAAAAGCCGTGGAATTATTGCTGAAACTATGAACTGGACCGAACGCGATCAGAAAATAATCTGGCATCCATATACACAAATGCAAACCGCGCTGCCGCCAATCCCGATTGTGCGGGGCGAAGGTGCGTTGTTATTTGATGATAAAGGAAGAGCTTATCTGGATGCGGTTTCCTCCTGGTGGGTAAATATCCACGGACATGCGCATCCGTACATCGCCCAAAAAATTTTTGAACAGTTGAATACTTTAGAGCACGTAATTTTTGCAGGTTTTACGCACCCAAGTGCAGTTTTGCTGGCAGAAGGTTTGCTTTCGATCCTGCCGGATAATCAGCAAAAAGTATTTTATTCTGATAACGGTTCTACGGCGGTGGAAGTTGCGCTGAAAATGTGTATGCAGTTTTGGAGCAATCAGGGCAAACCGCGCACCAAAATTTTAGCCCTGAAAAATGCCTATCATGGCGATACTTTTGGGGCGATGTCGGTTAGTGCGCGTAGTGCTTTTACCGCTTCGTTTGATCCGTATTTGTTTCAGGTTGAGTTTATTGACTTGCCGAATGGGGATAATATCGAAGCACTGAAAGAGAAGTTATCGGCTATCAGCCATCAGCTTTCAGCTTTCATTTTTGAGCCTTTGGTGCAAGGTTCTGCCGGAATGCTGATGTATGAAGCTAAGTATTTGGACGAATTGATGGCGCATTGCCGTAAAGAAAATATTTTAACCATTGCCGATGAGGTGATGACTGGCTTTGGCCGGACCGGAAAACGTTTTGCCTGCGATCATCTTACGGAAAAGCCTGACCTGATGTGTTTTAGCAAAGGGTTGACCGGCGGAACGATGCCGCTCGGGATCACCACCTGTACCAACCGGATTTTTGAAGCTTTTTTATCAGAAGATAAACACAAAACGCTTTTTCACGGGCATTCTTTTACGGCAAATCCGGTAGCTTGTGCGGCGGCACTGGCCAGTATGGAGCTTTTCCTTCAACCCAAAACCATTACAAACATCGAACGGATTTGCCGCCGTCACCAAATTTTTGCCGATAAAAACAGCATCAGCCCAAAACTGAAATCTATCCGCCAAACCGGGACAATTTTGGCAATGGAGTGGAATGTGGAAAGCGGAACATCGTATTTCAGCAACCTGCGCGATCGGCTTTATCAGTTTTTCCTCGCTAAAAACATCATTTTAAGGCCATTAGGCAACATTATTTATTTTTTAACACCATATTGCATTACCGATGCGCAGCTGGACGAATTGTATGCTGCTGTGGAAGATGCACTGGAAACTTTTTAATTTATGGATACTCAAGCAATATTTTCGGCAATCGTTTCTCAACCAAAATTGCACGCCAGATGGTTAAATACGTTATCGCTGATGGAAAATACCGGCGCACGCAAAATTTCGGCCAGTGAAGATACCGAAACCGTAACTTACATTATTTTAAAACACGCCGCGGAAGAGCACCGCCACGCTTTCTACCTCAAAAAACAACTGGAAAAACTGGGTGAAAACCTGTGCCCAACTTATGCGCAGCAATATTTGCTGGCACCGCGCGAAAGTCGGTTTTATTTGAACCGTTTGGATGTGGAAGTTTGCCGCTATTTGAAAGTTGAACTTGGATTGAAAGGAAAAGAATTAAGGTTTGCAGCTTATTTATTGGTAACTTATGCCATCGAAGTTCGGGCGGATGAGTTGTATCCAATTTATCAGGAAGTTTTGACGGAAGCAGAAAGCAAAGTCAACGTTAAATCCATTATTTTGGAAGAAGAAGGGCACTTGGAAGAAATGCTGAATCAGCTACATCATTTTTCGCCGGATTGGGAAAAACATGCGGCAAAAGCAGTATCCATAGAAGCGGGATTGTACGCTAACTGGCTGAAAGGTTTGGAAAAAGAAATTTCAGTTTTGGTTGATTAAGCTGATTTTTTCATTTTAACGATAGGAATACTTTTTATCAATCGGCATAATTTATACCCATAAAAGAAGCATTGCACTTTGATGAAGATTTTGTTCTGCGTTGGAAATGAGTAACTTAGCGTTAACTTTCTATCCAATCCAAATATTCATAACGCAATTCGGGATAACGCTTTCTGATCAGACTTTCTGAATATGCTTCTTTTAGCCCATTAAAAACAACACGGTTAATGGGCAGCTTCCGGCTTTTCAAAACCTCAATAGAAAGCAACGTATGGTTGATGCTGCCCAGATAATGCATCACTACCAAAACCACTTCAGCTTGTAGTTTTTCAATCAAATCGATCATCAAAAAATCATCGTTTAGCGGAACCATCAGGCCGCCGGCACCTTCCACAATCAACTGGTTTTGTGTTTTTGGCAGAACAAACTGCTGCGGATCAATCATCAAACCATCCAGTTCGGCCGATTTATGCGGAGAAAATGGCTGTGTTAAACGATAAGTTTCGGGATGAAAAACCGATTGATCATTTTTGACCAAACTTCTCACTTTCATCGTATCGCTTGCGTCCAGATCGCCGGATTGAACCGGTTTCCAGTAATCGGCCTGCAAACTTTCTACCAAATGCGCCGAAACTTGGGTTTTGCCAACGCCGGTGCCAATGCCTGTTATAAAAAGTGGTTTTTGGTTCATGGTTTTTAGTTCATTGCTGATAGCCAATTGCTGAAAGTTGGTGGCTGATAGCTAAACTCAATGTTGCGACCTCTTCTTTTGTATTAAAAGTATGGATGCAAATACGCAATCTTTCTTTGCCTATTGGAACGGTCGGGCTTAAAATTGCACGCACATCAAAACCGTTTTTTTGCAGATGATCGGCTATTTGTTTTGCTGTCGCATTTCCGGGAACGAGGATAGATTGAATTGCACTGTTACTTGGGATCAGTTGAAAGACATGCTGTTTTTGCAACTCTTTTTTAAACAACGCAATTAAATTTTGTAGTTTATTTTGTGTTGAAGCAGCTTCTTGTAACAACTGATAAGCCATTTTCGTAGTTACCAATTGATGAAAACTTGGGGCAGTTGTATAAATAAAAGAGCGTGCAAAGTTAACGAGGTAATTGCGCAAATTATCACTTCCTAAAACAATTGCACCATGCGAGCCCAACGCTTTTCCGAAAGTAACCGTGCGCGCAAATACCTGATTTTGCAAGTTTAAACTTTGTACCAAACCTGCACCAAAAACACCGGTTGCATGTGCTTCATCTACAATTAAATTTGCATTATATTTTTGTGTGAGCCTGATAATTTCGAGCAGCGGTGCTTCGTCGCCATCCATTGAATACACACTTTCTACCGCAATATAAATATTCCCTTTCGCATGTTTTAATTTCTTTTCCAGATCATCTAAATCATTGTGTTTGAAGGAATAACGATTGGCCAAACTCAGCGTTGCACCATCAATAATGCAGGCGTGGATTAATTTATCGGTAATAATCGTATCGCCGCGTTGCGGCAGCGAAGCAAACAAACCCAGGTTGGCATCATATCCTGAATTGAAAATCAAACCAGCTTCCGCCTGATGAAAGCTGGCAATTTGCTGCTCCAGTTCTTCTGCAAAAACGGTGTTTCCGGACAATAATCTTGATCCGCCCGAACCGTTTAAACAATCCGGATATTTGCTGATCTCTGCTTCAACCAAAGCTTTTAACTTTTCTGACCGGGCAAAACCCAAATAATCATTTGAACAAAAATCAATTAAACCGGATGCTGTTTTTAGCACCCTAAAATTGTTGTCCAGCTTTCGCTGCGCTAATTTTTGCTGAATGAAATTTTCTGCTTTGTTCAAAACAAAATTTTGCGCTAAAATAAGAAAAGCGACACGAGGCCGCTTTTCAAAATCTAAAATCTAAAATTATTTTTGGCCAGAACCGCCACCATTCTGCATTCTGCTCATGCGCTCGGCCATCATTTTATCATAAGCTGCAGACTGATCTGCAGTTAAAACAGCTTTGATTTTGGGCATCATCATTTGCCTTACAGACATCATCCCCTGGCGCATCACATCACGATCACCATTGGCAGCCGTTCTGATACTGTCCATTTTGGTGCTTTGCATCTGCATAATAGAAGTGATTTTTGAGGTTTGATCATCACTTAACTTCAGTTGTGTTTGCAATTGTTTGGCCTGTTCTTCCGGTGTTCTTCGTTGTCCGCCTTGTGCCTTGCTCAAAGTGGTTATGCCTGCTACAAAGCAAAGCATCAAAATTATTTTTTTCATGTTTTTAAGTTTTGGTTTATAGGATAAAGATAACATCCTATAGTTTAACTCAAAACTTGTAACTTAATTGTTGCCGTTCTGCAGTTTAGCGATTGATTTTTGCATCTGCGTCATCATTGAAGTCAGGCTTTCCATTGTTGGGTCAGGCGTTGGTTCCGGGAAATGCATCGAAATATAAGCTTTGGATTTCCACACTTCCAGAATATCTTCCGGGTTGATTTCATAAGGTTCGTAAACAGGATTATCAGAAACCAGCTTCAGCTTTTTATTGGTTTTAAATTTATTGCCGATCCGTTTATAAACCACACCGTCATCTTTGCTGATCACCACATAGGTTTCGCCGGATTTTATTTCCGCCCAGTTTTCCAGATATTCGGCAACGATGATCGAACCGGGATAAACCGGCAGCATCGAATCCCCCGTAATTTCAAAAGCGCGGTACGTTCCCTGTTTTAACATTGGCAAATGGAACTTCGGCAGCTGACTGATAAACTCCGGATCGGCATAACCGTTTAAATAACCGGCACTGGCTTTATAAGGGACCAACTCGATATTTTGCCGTTCGTTATGATCTACCGAAACACTTAAAACGCGTACATTATTTTGATCCGGCTTCGGTTTCTGCTGATATTTGTCATTGATATCTTCATTTATAAAATCCCCGATCGGGATTTCAAAAAAATTTGCTATCAAATTTAGTAATTCGTACTTCGGGTCTGCCCGGTCTTCCTCATAAGCACCAACTAATGATCGTTTTATAAGTAACTGATCTGCAAACTGTTGCTGCGTTAATCCTTTTTTTTTACGGAGATATTTAATGTTTGATGAAATTTTTGACATAAAATTTGGTATTACTAAATTTATTAGTAGCTTAGTGCTCATAAAATTAGTAATAAAATTGAATTATGCAAAATTTAAATGTTCGTAAAAGAGTAAAATTAGGAAAAAAAATTATGTATATTATTACTGACCGTAATCGGAACAGTTTGCACGTTGGCATGTGCTCTGATTTGGTTAAAACCCTTCAGTTTTATCAGCAAATGCCCAACCTGTTTTTTAATAGTTCTGATCAGTTGAACAGGCTGATTTATTTTGAAGAATTAAATTCGGAAGATGTTGCCGCAAAACGTTTTCAAACGGTAAGCTGCTTTACCAGGAGCCAGAAAGAAAACATGATCCGCTCGGTAAACCCGGATTGGGTGGATTTGACGTTGGGCTTAAAATACGAATTCGCTTTAAATTAATAAAGCGAATCCAATTTTATACCGATAAAAGAAGTATGCTTCTTTTATCCACTATTTTTTAACGAACTTGAACGCACCGGAGTTCATGCAATAACGTTTTCCGCCACGGTTTGCCGGGCCGTCATCAAAAACGTGGCCTAAATGGAAACCGGTACTTTTTTCGATCACTTCATCGCGATCCATGCCGTAGCTGCTATCGTGCACAATTTCTATCTTGCTCATATCCAGTGGTTTGACAAAGCTTGGCCAGCCCGTTCCGGATTCAAATTTATCCGCAGAAGAAAACAGCGGTTCACCAGTCGCGGCACTTACATAAATACCTTTTTCGTGGTTGTTGTAATAAGCATTGTGGTAAGGTGCTTCCGTGCCTCTGTCAACCATAATTTCGTATGCAGTTGGCGAAAGTTCTTTCTTCCACTCTGCATTGGTTTTTACGATTTTTCTCTTGGACTGATTGCTAGCCACCTTGTTTTGTCCATTTATATTCTGGCACCCGAAAAGACTAACAGATGCGGCCGTAATTGAAATTAATATCAAACGTTTCATGTTAGAATTAACGACATCCAAGTTAAAAAAGTTTGTAAAACCTGCGTCAATATAAGTTGAGGTTGTTTAAGCTTTTTTTCTAACCCTGTTTTTTTGGCTGATGCTTCTTTTACCCTATGAAAATTGGTGCTTGTACCCAGACTACAGAAATTAAAAATCGGGCAATTCCAATTTTTAGGCGATAAAAGAAGCATGGTGCAAAGTATGAAAGAACAAGTTTATACAAGTTCGTTAGCGGCAACTTCTACAAAAATCCAAATCTGCAATTTTAAAATAACATTCATCTAATTTTAAAATAAATTTGCGAAACCAAATAGTTGCGCATATATTTGCAGCCGATTGGTTTCGCGAACAAAATCAAACATTATGAGACGTGATATTTTTCAGGCAATAGCCGACCCGACAAGGCGGGCGATTATCACCTTGATTGCATTGCAGGCCATGACACCGAACGCCATTGCCGACAACTTTAACACTACCCGGCAATCTGTTTCTAAACATTTGCGCATACTTACAGAATGCGGACTTGTAAAACAGGAACAACAAGGCAGGGAAATTTACTACTCACTTGAAATCGAAAAAATGAAAGAGGTTGATAAATGGCTCAACGAATTCAGAAAAATTTGGGAAAGCCGGTTTAACCAACTCGACCAGGTATTATCAACAATTAAAAAACAGGAAAAATGAAAAACAATTTGCAATTTGATTTTACCGTTGACAAAACAACAAAAACGGTATTTGTAAACAGGGATTTTGCTGCCGGACTTTCGCTGGTATGGGACGCTTTTACCAGACAGGAAATCCTTGACCAATGGTGGGCGCCTAAACCCTGGGTTTCAAAAACAAAATTTATGGATTTTAAAGTTGGCGGGAGAAGATTTTATGCCATGGTAAGCCCCGAAGGACAAGAACATTGGTCAATTCAGGAATTTACTTCCATTAACCCGACAACCAATTTTAAATTCTTTGATGCCTTTACAGACAAGGATGAAAACATCAATACTGAAATGCCAAGTTCTGATTGGGATTTGAACTTCAGCGAACAAAACGGAACGACAAAAGTCAGTATTGCTATTAAACACAAAGCCCTTGCCGACTTAGAGAAGATAATTGAAATGGGCTTCCAGGGAGGGTTCACGATGACATTGAACTATTTGGAAGAGCTGTTGCAAACTTTACAACAACAATAGAAAAAACTGCTAACATTGGTTTGGTAAAATGGAAATTTTTGAATTTAACATTTGAACTTTAAATTCCTCCACTTTGCCAAACCAAAAAACGCAAACCGGTAAAACTCATACGGATAAAATCCAACTTAATCCGTCAACAAATCAATACAATTTGCCTGCAACGATTTCAAATGCTTGTCCAAACCGGCCAGGCCGGCTTTGTCGTTCAGTTTTTGATACAAGCTTTTGATCAAAGCCAAAGTTGCATCGTCGTGGTCGCAGGCTTCGGCTTTTTCCAAATGCGGCAGTGCTGTTTTTATCTGCCTGAAATATTGCGCTTTAAACTTTTCATAATCAGCAGGTTTGTTTTTGGCCGAATTGATCTTTTCAGTCAAACTATCTAATGGCAGCAGATATAAATAACCCAAAGCGCGGTGCGAAACGTAATAATCCGGCACGGCAGCCACTACTTTTTCATTATAAAAAATCGATTTTTCAGGCTGATGCTGGTCTTCATATAATTTGGCCAATCTGCCAAAAAAGCTGATTTCTGCTTTTGCCGGAAGTTTTTCTGAACTATGCAAAATACTATCTGCTTTTAACATGGCTTTTGCCGTTTCATTTTTGGATTGCGCTTCATTAAAATCCAGATACTGGTTATAAATTTTGCTATCGTATTGCGCCAAACAAGTTTGTGCACCGAGCAGCATCAGCAACAGGCATACTGTTTTTACAGGCATAAATTTGGTGTGGGGTTTAGTTTGAAAATAGTTTTGGTCCGGTTTTATCAAAAAAGATCATCTGTGGATTTACAAAAAATATGTCCGATCAGGATGTGCATTTCCTGTATGCGCGCTGTAATCTCCGAAGGAACAACAACGTTTAGATCGCATAAATCGTTCATTTGGCCACCGTTACGGCCGGATAAACCCAGCGTTTTGCAACCCGTTTTTTTGGCGGATTGGAAAGCAGCGAGTATGTTCCGGCTGTTTCCGCTGGTAGAAATCCCCAGAAAAAGATCGCCGGGTTTTGCCAGTGCTTCCAACTGCCTGCTGAAAATATGCTCAAAGCCATAATCGTTGGCGATGGCCGTAAGGGCAGAAGTATCGGTAGATAACGCAATGGCAGCCAGTGGTTTACGTTCTTTTACAAAACGGCCGGTAAATTCTGCCGCAATATGCTGCGCGTCGGATGCGCTGCCGCCATTTCCCGCGATCAGCAGTTTGTTGCCGCTTAAAATCGTTTCATTGATCATGGCGCAACCATTTTCTATCGGTAAAAGAAGCATTTCAATTACTTTGGCAATCAGTTCCTGGTGGTTTTTTAATTCCTGCGCTACCATATTAATCGTAGGTTTTTTCCATATCTGCAATAATTTCTTCTAAAGTGGTACTGGCACTTCCCACACGACGGATTACGATTGCCGCCGCATGATTGGCCAGTTCGCAAGCTTCTTCCACCGTAAAGCCCAACGCGGTAAAGTAAGCTAATGTAGCCAAAACGGTGTCGCCCGCGCCGGTCACATCAAAAACTTCGGTTGCTTTAACCTCCAAAAGCTGGTAAGAGTTTTGGGTGAACACGGCCATTCCGCCTTCCGATAAGGTAACAACCACGTAATCCGCATCAGTTTGCGCAAACAATGCCGAAGCCGCATTTTTTAAATCTTCGGTATGGCTGATTTTTTCAAATTTAACCGCCTGGGCCAGCTCTTTTTTATTGGGTTTGATGAGATATGCACCTTTGTATTTTGCAAAATCCAACCCTTTTGGGTCAACAATTACTTTTTTATGGATTGAACGGCAATGGTTAATGATCTGCGCACAAAGCGAAGGCGAAAAAACGCCTTTATTATAATCCGAAAACAACACCAGATCGGCAGTTGCAAAATGCGGCAAAATCTTGCCAAACAATTCCGCTTCACACTCCGGACTGATGGTTGTAGTTGTTTCACGGTCAACACGCACAATTTGGTGGCTTCCGGCAATTATCCGCGTTTTGATGGTCGTTGGCCGGTTTTTATCGGTTATGATTCCGCTGGTATCGGCGTTTTCATCGGCCAAAACTTTCAACAATTCTTTTCCGGCAACATCATCACCAATCAGGCCGGCCACAATCACATCCGCTTTAAACGACAATAAATTTTGCGCCACATTACCGGCACCGCCCAGCGTACTCGATTCTTTTTCTACATTGACCACGGGCACCGGTGCTTCCGGGGAAAGCCGCGTAGCATCGCCCCAAATGTATTGATCGATCATCAAATCACCAATAATCAAAATTTTAGGCTGACGTGAAATGGTTTGTAAAGCTTTTAATTTTTGGGGCAACATGCTGTTTTTACCGGCGAAAATAATGTTTTGATCAGGAAGCAAGACCAATTAGCCTAAAATTTATGTGCTAAAAGAAGCTTAGCGGAACAATTAGCTCAAAGCGGTTTGGCCCTTGGCCGCCAAATAAATCCCGATCCTGCAAATGCGTGTAGCGCAAACCAAATGTAAAAGGCAGCTCATTCCATAAGCTCGAATCAAAGTAAATTTCTGTTCCTGATGAACGAAAATTGGTTTTATAAGCTATTCCGTTACTGTAAACATCCGAAGCACGTGTATAATCGTAAAACACGTTTGCCCGGATGCGCAGCAGGTAAAAAAAGCTGGCAAAACCCGCATCGGTATAAGCCACCGGGAAATGATAATTGGCGGCCAGTTTATTCATTTTACGCAAGTTTTCGGCTGTATAACCTCTGGAAAAAGGCAATTGATTAGAAAACAAACTGATTCCGCCTGCACCACTATGCTGCTGATATGCGGCGTTGATCACCAGACTATTGTTCCTGAAAATCCCCGGAAAATAAAAATAAGCATTGGCCAAAAACTGGTTAGCTACGTAATGAGTAGTCGCAACTTTATAATTCAGACTGATGTTTTGCGCCAAACTTGGATAAATTTGCTGGTAAGCTTTTTGGTTTTGATGGCTGAACCTGACCGAATTATCCAGATAACTGTAAGCCTGCGTGCCCAGCAAAGCCCGGAAATCACCTTTATAAGCACTTTGATTGTACACATAATTGCTGCCGAAACCCAAATTGCTGTAATTTTGGCCGTTGCTGAAGGTAAGCGGAACAGAAAAACCGCCCTGGATTTGTGTTTCGTCCCAGTACAAATTTTGCCCCCTAAAGAAAGCACGCCGATCAAAAGTATAATTAACGCCGCCGGAAAAATAGGGGAAAAGCGCGTCGTAAACTGCATCAAAACCGATTTTTTTGTAACCTTCGTTGCGGTTGTAAGTGCCGAAAATTTCGGGCTGAAACGTATTCAAAATATTTTGGCCAACCAAAGCCAGCGTATAATCCGGATCATTAAAAGAAGGTTCGAGGCTGTGAAAATTTAACAAATGCGACAACCCGTTGTATTTTTCGGTCGTATATTTTTGACCGGGAACAGCAGCCAGCAAATCTGCATTGTTTTTCTCCAGGTCAGTAATTTTGAAATCATCAAGTGGCGCGGTAAATCCTGTTTCGGCAACCGGCTGCCATTCAATTTCATTTTTTGGGGTTTGATGCAACTCAAAACCCGAAGCCGTAAAGCTGTTGTACAAAATTTGATGATTGCCGATAGTAACCTGATAATTGCCGATCAGCGAATTGAGCATACTGTTTTTAAGCCGGTAAATTTGGTGGTTTGATAAGGTAACGGCAAACAAAGCATCGTTTTTATCACTGGCGGCCGTAAAATAAATGGTATCTTTTTGGATCGCCGGGAAACCGATCACTTTAAAACCGGCAGGCGTAAGGTTTACTAATTTGCCATTATTTAAGTTAATTTCAGACAAACTCATTTTCCCGGAAGGAAACCGGATGGCCGAAACCGCATTACTATCGTCCAAAAACTTAGGGTACGTATAAACCAAATTTTGCGGATTTGGTACTTTACGCAGCACTTTTCCGGTTGTGGCCTCAATCAAATGCAACTCGCTTTTCCCTTGCGGAGATTGCAAAACGGCGATGATCGTTTTCCCGTCTTCGCTTAAATCAGGAGAAAAATATTTGCTGTTTTTAGTGATGTTTTTTTGCGTTCCGGTTGCGACGTCCAATAATTGCAGGTCGCTGTAATCCCGATAGTTCCAGCGCAAATCCGGCCGGTAAGCGGCGTAAACAATTTTACCGTTTTTGTACGAAAACTGATTATCTAAAGAAATATCGCGCTTGCGGATCACTTTTTCCGTGTTCCCGTTCCGCAGCACAAACGTGTGCACTTTGCTGTAAGTAGATTTTACATAGATAAAAGAAGTATCATTGATGAAAGCCGGAAACTCCTGGTTGGCCACAAAATGTTTTGGCTGGGATTGCTTTGCATCCTCCGCAGAAAACTGGTTTTTGAAATAAGCCAAAGCCTTCGTCCGGAATTGCGGATAACCCAAACCCGAATATTTTTTGATTGCGCCGCGAAATGTTGATTTAACGGATGCGGCATCCTGCGTTACTTTTTTCCAGAAATCATCACCGTAATTCTCCCGTCCGAAAGCCACTTCCATATAACCCAGCGGATAATGATCGGGCACAAAATCCCGGTACGAACCGTTGCGCAGTTTCATCCAGCTATAATTTTTATTGGCCGACCACAACGCGCGGTAACCGTTGAAATAATAAGGCAGACGGCCGCGGCCTTGATTGCTTGTTAAAGTTTCATTAAAAACCGCATCACCTTCATAAAACCAGTTGGGCACGGTCAAAGTGCTTAAAACCGCTTGTCCGCCCTCGCCAAAAATGTTATGGAAAACTTTGGTGAGGCCAACATCAAAATTGTTGTATTGCTGCACGTGGCGAAATTCATGTATCGCCAGTTGGTCTGTCCAGGGCAAGCTGCCCAGCTCAAAACTGTTTTGATCTGGCGTTAAATAATATTCGCTCCGGAAAGGCGCCAAACCAACATAACCGTTGGAAACCGTGGTTTGGTTTTGGAGGACAATGTTGATCTTTTTTTGTTTAAAACCAATCGTTGGCGTAATGTCCCTGCTCATAAAATTGATGATATTGGCCACGCGTTGCGCCGAAGAATCCAAGCCCTGCGGAAAAATAACCCGTGCATTTTTTGTATTGATTTGCTGCCAATGGATGGACGGCGGGTTGCCGCCAAACTGCTGCGCCTGCAACCGGCACCAAAAAAAGGTCGATAAAAACAGTATCAGAACGGATTTGCAAATGGCAGACATTGATCAATTTTTTGCGGGACGGAAATTAACAAAATTATTTATTTCTGTGTTGCCTTGCCCAAACGATAGGAAAAACCTTTATCAAACCAACTAATTTATACCGGTAAAAGAAGCATTACATTTCGATGAAGGGTTTTCCTGAGGACCGAAACGACAAAAACCCCTTCTACACTCACATGACACGCCGTTTTGCAAAACTCCTAACTTTGCGGCATTATGGCTACAATTTCCATCAACCTCACCACCGGTTCCATCCAGCAGGAAGAAGTTATCGTTGGCATTGATCTCGGCACAACCAATTCGCTGGTGGCTTTCATCAACCCAGACAAAAACCCGCAGGTAATAAACGATACCGGCAAGGGCGTTTTGGTGCCTTCGGTGATCCATTTTGGCGAACAAGGAGAGGTTTCGGTTGGAAATGAAGCCAAAAACTTCTTGATCAGCGATCCGCAGAACACTATTTTTTCGGTAAAACGTTTGCTGGGCCGTTCTTACAAAGATGTGGCCGGTCATGAGGATTTTTTTTCCTACAAAATTATTGATGACGATACCGAAAGCCTGGTCAAAATAAAGGTTGGCGATGCTTTTTACACGCCGGTAGAATTGTCGGGCTTGATTTTAAAGGAGCTGAAAGAACGTGCCGAACATGCGATAAAAACACCGGTAAACAAAGCAGTTATCACCGTTCCGGCTTATTTTAACGATTCGCAGCGCCAAGCCACGCGCGATGCCGGTAAGCTGGCCGGTTTGGATGTGCTGCGGATTGTGAACGAGCCAACGGCCGCAAGTTTGGCGTACGGCATCGGCCTCAACCCGGAAGAAACCAAAACCATTGCCGTTTATGATTTGGGCGGAGGCACGTTTGATGTCTCCATCCTGCAGATACAAAACGGCATTTTTGAGGTTTTGGCCACCAACGGCGATACTTTTTTGGGCGGCGATGATTTTGACCGCCTGATTGTAAACTATTGGATCGAGAAAAACAACCTGCAAAAACAGCATGGCCTGCCTTACCAGGAATTAAGGTTGAAAGCCGAAGAAGCCAAAAAAGCGTTTGCCCATCAAAGTTTGTTCAATGAGAAAATTGGCGAAATCTGGTGTACGATTGACCGTAACACGTTTGAAGAATTGATTTTGCCCAAAGTGCAGCAAACCATACAAAGCTGCCGACTTGCGCTGAAAGATGCCGGTTTAGAAGTGGGCGATATTGATGAAGTGGTAATGGTTGGCGGTTCAACGCGCACGCATTTAGTGAAGAAAATGGTTTCAGAATTTTTTGGCCGCCCGGTACATGATGATGTAAATCCTGATGAAGTGGTTGCTTTAGGTGCTGCCATTCAGGCAGATATTCTGGCTGGCAACCGGACGGATATTTTGCTGCTGGACGTTACGCCGCTTTCCCTTGGCATCGAAACGATGGGCGGTTTGATGGATGTAATCATTCCGCGCAACGCCAAAATCCCGACCAAAGCCGGAAGGCAATATACAACGTCCATTGACGGACAAGTGAATATGAAAATTGCAGTTTACCAGGGCGAACGCGATCTCGTAAAAGAAAACCGCAAACTGGCCGAGTTTGACTTGAAAGGAATCCCATCCATGCCGGCCGGTTTTCCTAAAGTGGACATCAACTTTTTGCTGAATGCCGATGGTATTTTAACAATCCAGGCTGTAGAACAACGCTCTGGCGTGAAACAGGAAGTGGAAGTAAAACCGGCGTATGGCCTGACAGATGCCGAAGTAGAGCAAATGCTGATGGACAGCATTACCCACGCTCAGGACGACGTGAAGCAACGGATGCTGATCGAAGCGCGCACTGAAGGCGAACAAATGGTTTATACCGCCGAACGCTTTGTGCAAAAAAATGTAGCTTATCTGGCGGCAACAGAAATTACAGATACATTAAAGTTGGTTGCCGAACTGAAAGCATCGCTAACTTTGGGCGATAAAGATCTGATCCACAAAAACATTGATCTGCTAAACGAGTTTACAAAACCTTTTGCAGAACGGCTGATGGACCAAGCCATTGGTGTGGCCATGAAAGGCAAAAGTGTAGAGTAAGCCGATGCTGTTTTTATAGCATAAAAAAAGGCACCGATTGGTGCCTTTTCACTTTTCAGATTAAACTAAAAAATTATTCTTCGTTCCCGGCCGCTTCACGGATGGCGGCTTGTTCTTTTAAGGTTTCAATGTTGTTGGAATCGTGGAATTTATCTGTATTTCCGGCAAAATATTCCAAAATATTAGCAATTGCATCTAAATTATCAGAAATGCGTTGGTGCATATCCGGCAAATCTTTTTCTAAACGTTTGTCGCCAAGGTCAAAATTATCAACTTCTATTTTTCCTAATTTTTGTATGATTGCCTGCTGGCTGTTTTTTAAATCTTCCAGCTCGTTAACGATTTTTTCCATCGCGGCAAATTTTTTCAGGGTATCCATGGTGCTTCTTTTAAAGGGTTAAATTTGTGTTTAGTTTGCAGAACGTTGTTAAAGGGATAAAGTTTTGTGGTTTTTGGTGTGCCAAGTGAAGATTGAGCCGACGACGGGAATCGAACCTGCGACCTACTCATTACGAATGAGTTGCTCTACCAGCTGAGCTACGTCGGCAATTTTGTACCGGTAAAAGAAGCATGCTTCTTTTACCGGTACAAAATTATAATTATATCCGGTTACTCATATCCTATGCTGTTTGGAGCCGTTTCCCCCAGCGAAACAAGCAGCGTTTTTAACCTTTCGATATGTGCGGCCATTTCTTCGGCTTTTGCTGTTTTTTCGGCTTCTAAATCAGGATGGTTTAGCTGATGCTGATGTTTAGCGGTGGTTTGCAGCAAATTTTTTCGTTCTTCCAGCTTACGCAACGATACCCACAACGATTCTTCTAAAGATTCTGATTGTTTGTCCAGCAATAGTTTTTCTGTATAAACATGGCCCGTAAAGCAGCGGTAGCGGTGCGCTGTATCGTTATTCATTAAAAACAAACTGCCGCCGCAATCCGGGCAAGTGTAATCGCTGCGCGTACCAATTTTTTTCAGTTCATCAATATCGCTGATCATCTTTTCGGTCAGGGCAGCTTCAATCCTGATGTCTTCCGGAACCTGCGCGTCCGGGCTGGCTGGTTTTGTACTCATGTCATCCAAAATATAACCAATGTCGGAAATCGGTACTCTGTAATCCACATCTACATGGTTTAAAACACTGATAGGCATATCTGCAAACTCCGCTTCTTCCGGTTCCTGCACAATGCAAATGCCGCCGCACCTTTTAATGGCCAGCATGCCCGCTGTTCCGTCATCCAGCAAACCCGTAAGGATAATGCCGATGGTTTTAGCGTTGAATGCAGCTGCTGCCGACCGGAACAAAACATCAATAGACGGCCGCCAGCGGTTTTCGTGCGGACCTTTAATCACCCTGATAACCTCTGCAGTTACCAGGGTTTGAAAATCCGGCCTGGCAATATAAACGTGTTTGTTTTTGATGATCTCGCCGTCTTCTGCAATTTTGCAGGTAAAAGGGGTTTGTTTTTGCAGGTGATGGACCAAAATGCTTCCGTTAGAGCTGCGGGCCACATGCAGCACTACAAGTATGGTCGCATCCAGATCAGGGCGGATATTTTTCAATACACTGCTGATTGCCTGTAAGCCGCCGGCCGAAGCCCCGATAACAATTACGGATTTAAGATCACTCATATTTTACAAAGAAACAAACTTTAAAAATTTTTCAGGCTGATAGAAACTATTGTACCAGCTATTGCCTGCGGCTCTATTTTCAGGCTGCCCTTATATAACCTTAACCTGTTTTTAATGCTGCTTAAACCAATGCCTTTTGGCACAGTGGCATCTTTTTTAAAACCGGTGCCATTATCAGCAACTGTAAGTACAATAAGTTTGTTTTTTTTAACCGCTTCTATGTTGATTTTAGTGGGCGAAGCGTGTTTAATGGCATTGTTCACCAGTTCCTGTATCATCCGGAAAATGTTTAACTGCAACGGAAAATCCTGGTTTTGGCCAATATTGGTTACCTTGCTGCTGATCGATAAATTTTTGTTAGACAGGCGGACTGCCATATCTTCCAGCGTAGCTGCAAGGCCAAAATCTGCCAGGATTGAAGGCGTAAGCTCAAAAGAGATATTGCGGATATCTTTGATACTTCTGTTCAGCAGATAGGTAACTTGTTCAAAATCAGCATAATCAGGTGCTTTTTTTATCTGTTCTATATTTAATTTAATAGCATAAAGCATTTGGGCAATGCCATCGTGTAAAACCTCACTAATCCTTTTCTTCTCCCTTTCTTCGGCCTGCAGGCCGGCAGCCAAAATCATCTGCTGGTTTTCTTGTTTAATGCGGATGGAATCGAGTTCCAAAATCATCTTCTCGCTAATGTCTGTAAATGTGCCGATCAGTCGTTTCTTATCATCTTTATATGTAACTACCTGTGCCCTTGCCTGTATATATTTTATGTTTTGATCGGGCATAAGCGCCCTGAAACGAATGGACAGCTGTTTTTCTGCTACTATGGTATGCCTGATCTGCAGTTCCACATTTTTACGGTCATTTGGGTGGATATGGCGCAGCAGCGTATCGTATTTTTCATCAAAAGCCAGCAGCTCGATACCATACAGCGAGCAGCAAAACTTATCCAAACAAACTTTACCCGTAATGATATCGATTTCCCAAATGCCTGTTGAAGAGGCACTTAATGCTATGTCGAGCTGTGTTTTGGCATCTTTTAACTTTACTTGTGCCTGTTGTTTTTCGGTACAATCGATAACGGTCAAATAATATTGTGCATCGCCGGAAACCGGTTGAAGCGCAACGCCCTCAAGCTGTACAATCAGCACTTTTTTGGCGGCCGTTTGCATCCGGATCTGGCAGCTTAAAGATTTAGGTGATAAAAGAAGCTTATGGAAATAAACGTAAAACTGATCCGAGTCTTCTTTATAAATGTTCAGTAACAAAGGTTTGTGCAGCAATATGTTTTTTTCAACCTCCAGCAATTGCAAGGCTGCATGGTTTGCTTCCCGCACAACGGCAAATTTATCTAATACAATATACCCAACCGGAGCCAGCTCAAACAGGTTTTCATACTTCATTCGCTGCAGCTCCAGTTCGGCGGTGGCCAGCTGCAGTTCGTCGTTTTGCATTTCCAGCTCAATGTGGTAAAGCTGTAATTCCTGCAGCATACGCTTTACTTCTGTAACCGGCAAATCACTAATGCTGTTTTTATCGGTAGATAATACGTCTTTAGCCTTTTTCCGCAGCAATGCTATCCCTTTTTCTTTACTGTTTTTCATAAACTAATCATGACGGGAGGTTTTCAATTACCGCCAAAACCAACAGTGTTTCTTTCGTTTGCCTGTCTATAGACGGAATACTGTTGAAAGAAAACTTCTTATTTCCAATCTGCGGAAAATCCTGATCCAGTAAAATCCTGACATCTTCATCTGCCATGTTTTTTATCACTTTATCCAGCCGGTTTGTTTTCCAGTATTCGTGCACCAATACTGCAAAAGGCATCCCGTTCAAATCGTGTTCCTTCAAATCAAAATAGTCTGTAAACAAATTATTTGCTTCGATCACCTGTAATTTTCCATCCAGCAACAAGGCCGGCTGCTGCATCAGGCTGACCGAAGTTTTTGCATAAGTAATAATGGTGGCCAGTTTGTGCTCCATTATTTTGAGGGAAGTAATATCTGTAAAAGTAAGCACTACACCGCTTATAAAATTATCTATGGTGCGATAAGGCATAATCCGCAGGTTAAACCAGCTGTTTTTCTGGGTTTTGATTTCAACTTCCCGGGCAACCAGTGTTTCTATGACATTAAAAATCAACTGATTGATATTAGGCAGATCAAAATTGAGCACAATATCCGTAATAGACCTGCCAATATCCGTAGAAATTACATTGAGCAGCGTTTGTATTTTGGGCGTAAAGCGCAGGATTTTCAACTCGTTGTCCAGAAAAATCGTGCCGATTTCGGTGCTGTCGAGCAGGTTTTTCATATCATTGTTCAAGTGGGTAAGCTCTTCGGTTTTGGCCTGATACGAAGTATTGATCGTCATCAGTTCCTCGTTTAAAGATTGCATTTCCTCCTTTGTGGTCAATGATTCTTCATTAGTGCTTTGCAGTTCTTCGTTCATGCTTTGCAGCTCTTCATTGGTAGATTTCAGTTCCTCCAGCGAAGTTTCCATCTGCTCAATCGTACTGTTTAACTGCTGTTTGGTATATTCCAGCTCTTTTTCCAAAATTTCTGCAAGCGGGTTGGCCTCCTTGTTTTTTTCTTTGAGTGCTTTTTTTACCGATGCTTTTTTTACCAGCCCTTTATCTTCCAGGACAATCAAAACCAGGCCGTGCAAAGCGGGCGTGTCCAGCAAAGAAACTTTCAGGTTTACCAGCCGTGTTTGCTGGTCTTCTTTCACTTTAATATCATTGATGCTGATGTCGTTTTTCTGAATGTGTGCCTGGTAAATTGCATTCCGCAGCACATATTTCAGCTCATCTTTGATCATCTCATAGATATTGATCACCGCTTCGCCCGAGTTCAGCTCTAAAAACTTTCCGGTTTTGCCGTTGATGTACATGATATTGCCATCTTCATCCACCAAAATGGAAACCGGTGTATAATTAGCCAGCAAAAACCTGTTGAAATTATCGGCCATGCTGTTTTTACCCCATGTTTTTAGTTCGGGTTTTTTACTGATATTGATCGTTTGTTTAGAAACATTGAACGGGAAATCAATTACTTTCGGTGAGTAAACAGAACCTTCCCGTCGTTCAAAAATCTTCCACTTTGGGTCAATCGGCGCAAACATGTCCGTAAAACCACCAATGGTTTCTGCCGGCCCCATTAATAAAATCCCTTTTGGTTTGAGGGAATAATGATAAATCGGGATAATTTTTTTTTGCAGTTCCGCGTTCAGGTAAATCATTACGTTGCGGCACGACAATAAATCTAAACGGGTAAAAGGAGCGTCTTTAATCAGGTTGTGCTGTGCAAACACAATCATCTCACGCAGTTCTTTTTTTATCTGAAATTTCTCATTCCGTTTCACAAAAAAGCGTTCCATCCTGTCTTGTGAAACATCGGCCACAATATTGCTGTGGTAAATGCCTGCGCGTGCGGTTTCTATCGCTTCTTTATCCAAATCGGTTGCAAAAATCTGTATTTTGGGCACCCGGTTAACCCTTGAATTGCTAAAACACTCGATCAGGAGCATGGCAATGGTATAAGCTTCTTCGCCGGTAGAGCAGCCGGCCACCCAAACGCGGACTGGTTCGCTCTCCGTTTTATAACTCAGGAAATGGTAGAATTTTTCTTTCAACGACTCGAAAGCCTGTGCATCCCTAAAAAACTTGGTTACGCCAATCAGCAATTCATTAAAAAGAACATTAATCTCATGCGGGTTTTCGCGCAAGTAACTGATGTAGTGGTTATAGTCCGGCAACTGGTGGAAAGCCAGCCGACGATCGATCCGCCGCGTGATCGTATTTTTTTTATAATGAGAAAAATCATGACCGGTTTGGCTGCGCAGGATCATCAGGATTTTAAAAATGGAATTACTGTCTTTGATTTCTTTTTTTACAGGTTCTGTCGGGTCTTCACTCAGTGCCGGATGGTTCATGTACTGGATCAGTTTTACCGGCATTTCCTCCGGGGACAGCACGTAATCAACCAAATTAGTACCGATAGAGGCTTTGGGCATACTATCAAACTGAGCCGTTTCCGGGTCCTGCACCATGGCCATGCCCAGTTTCTCTTTAATCATCCGCAGGCCGGTTTCCCCATCAGATCCCATCCCCGAAAAAATGATGGCAACTGCTTTGTTCCATTGGTCTTCCGCCAGGCTTTGCAGAAAATAATCAATCGGCAACCGGAAGCCATGCGCCTTACCGGGCGAAAACAGCAGCAATTTGCGGTTATGTATGCCCATATCCTTGTTTGGCGGAATAACGTAAACATGGTCCGGCTGTATCAGCATTCCATCGCGGGCTTCGGCCACAGGCATTGGCGAGAAAGTTTGTATCACATCTGTAACGCCGCTGTTGTGGTTCGGGTCAAGGTGCATTACAATTATAAAAGCCATCCCGCTATCGGAAGGCATGTTCATAAAAAACTTTTCAAACGATTGAAAAGAACCGGCAGAACCGCCGATGCATATAATCGGGAAAGACTTTGGCTTTTTATTTCTGAGTAAAGTATTGTTTTTTTTGACTGTTTTTCGATTGATTTTTACTGTTTCAGGTTCACCTGGCATATCACTTTCCATCACCGCGTTTTTATAATTTAATTGATAAAATTAAGATTTATGTTCAGGTATTCTGTTGTTGAAGAGAAACAGATTGTACAATAAGCACAAATAACAATTGGGCAGCCAATAATAGGTATGAATATTCCTGAAAATTTTTTAAAATAGCCGGAAAAAATCAGGAGTAGTACGATTCGGATTTATTTTACGGGAGAAGAAATTTTTTGTAACCCTTGCTTATTTTGTTTCGTACAAAGCAGCAGTTCCCTCTCATTATTTAGGTTTATAATTGGTTAAAGCCTCCTGATCTCCCCGGTTCGGAGGCTTTTTTTCACAACAGAAAATGAAAGCATTTAAAAGTAGATACATCCGGGGTTTGCACATGCTTCTTTTACCACCTTTTTTAGGTGAGTTTTTGATTTTTAAACCAAACTTCATCCGGCAAGGCTTTGAAATTGTGCATCGCAGCAAGTAGTTCTTTCGGGTTTGTGCTGTTTAACAGCAGGTTGCGATTAGTGGGTTTTAAAAACTGCTGCTGTACCATTACGTCCATCTGTTTCAGCAAAAAATCATAAAAACCACCAATATTTAATATCCCGATTGGTTTATGATGTAAGCCCAATTGCAGCCAGGTCAGTGTTTCAAAAAGTTCTTCCAGCGTGCCAAAACCGCCGGGCAGCGTGATGATGCCATCGCACAGATCGTTCATCATTTGCTTGCGCTGGTGCATGTTTTCTACCACGTGCATTTCGGTCAAACCGTTGTGCCCGACTTCTTTGTCCATCAAAAATCCAGGAATTACGCCAATGGCTTTGCCGCCGCGGCTCAAAATGGCATCCGCCATCAAGCCCATCACGCCAACTTTTCCGCCGCCAAAAACCAATGAAATATTTTGCTCAACCATCAACTCCGCCAACTGGTCAACGGCCAATGCCAGGTTTTCATCTCCGTTAAAGTTTGATCCGCAGAAAATACAGATTGCATTCATGTAAAAAATATTTTGTTTAAGAGCCTGTTTAAATTTTGTTCAATACATTTTCTATGCTTCTTTTATCACCCTAAAAATGGCAAACACTTGGTTTTCGATTGATTCAGATTGATGGAAATACCAATTTTTATAGGGTAAAAGAAGCATAAGGTTTTTTCGCAGATAAATTTTAAACAGGCTCTAAGATATAAGGTTAATGAGCTTAAAAATAACGTTTTCTTTCTTAGATTTAGGTTTTGAACAATCTATTTGATAGTCGATCAGCTGTTAAATTCTTTTTTTTTACTCGGGTGCATTTTTTATCACCTAAAAATTGTTGGAAGAAATTATTTTTACTTTCAAAGAAAATTTTATGGAAAACCTACAAGACAAAGTAATTATCATTACCGGGGCAAGCAGCGGAATAGGTGAGGCAACTGCGCTGTTGCTTGCAGAACAAGGTGCAAAAGTGGTACTTGGTGCACGCCGGATAGATCGTTTGGAAGCATTGGCAAAACGTATTTCGGAAGTAGGCGGCGAAGCATCTTATGCAGTTGCAGATGTAAAAAAACGCGAAGATTTATCAAACCTGGTAAAGCTGGCCTGCGATAAATACGGCAGGCTCGACGTTCTCATCAGCAACGCCGGCATTGCACCAACTTCCCTTTTGGAGGAGTTGCGCGTGGAAGACTGGGAAGATATGATCGACGTAAACATTAAAGGTGTTTTGTATGGAATTGCTGCAGCTTTGCCTGTGTTCAGGAAGCAAGGTTTTGGGCATTTTGTAAACACGGCTTCTACGGCCGGATTGATCACCAAGCCAACCATGTCGGTTTATTCTGGTACTAAATTCGCCGTTCGGGCTATTTCTGAAGGCTTGCGGCAGGAAGCTGGGCCCAATTTACGCGTAACCATTATTACTCCGGGTTTCGTTCAAACTAACCTTGCAGATTCGATGACGAATCCTGAAGTAAAAGCCCAGATTGTTGATTCTATGGAAAAAATGGCTATGCCGCCGGATGCAATTGCCCGCGCTATCGCGTATGCAATCAGCCAGCCAGCGGAAGTTGATGTGAACGAAATTATTATTCGGCCGACTGCTCAGGCTTAACTCTGATTTTTAAAATAGAATTAATGAAGCTTTGATTCGTTTCCTTAATAATTGCAACAAAAAAATTTGGTTAGAAAGCACAGGTTTGCTTTCTATGCTTTTAATCCGATACTGTTTTTATGCCGGTAAAAACAGTATCCAACTATTTTTCCAGCAAACCATCAAAAGTAATGGCTACATAATATAAACCGCCAAGCGTTGGTCCGCCTGCGTATTGGATGTAACGCCGGTTCAATAAATTCGTCGCGCCAATTTTAACGATGGCTTTGTATTGAGGGACGCGCAACGATACTTGTGCATCAAATATATGGATGGCCGGAACGGAGCCGGTTACCAGCGGACTTTCCCACAAAAAACCCTGCTGCCATTTGTAGATCACGTTAAAACCAAAATTTTTAATGATTTCGCGGTTGCCAAAAGACAAATTGGTAGATAAAATCGGTGTGTTGAAACCGGTCACAAAAATATCATCCGTTTTGTTGGCCACCAGTTTGTTAAAGCTGATATTGCCTGCCATGCTGTACGTTTTATAAAAATTGTAGGTAATACCCAAGGCCGAGCCGTAATTATGATAATCGTTTTTGGCATTGGTGTAAACGCGGTAACGCTCTTGCCCTGCACTTGCTGCTGTTGTGGTTGTGGCCGTTGTGGCATCGCGGTTTCGGTCCAGCATGGCCAAAACCGCGGCATCAGAACCTAACATACTGTTTTTAGGCACATAAACTTGCACCTGACCCAGAAAGCCATTATAAATATTAGAGTAGGCGTCCCAGTCAATCACCACTTTGTTATCAAAAACCACGCTTTTATAGCCAATTTCAAAAGAATTGATGCGTTCGGGACGCGCTTTTGGCAGATCGGCGGTTTGCAATAAACCTTTGTTGGCCAAAGCTGCAGCATCCGTATTTCCGGCTGCGGCAACCGCATTATTAAAATTAACAACAGACGTCTGTGTATAGCTATTGTCCAGATAGCCCAGACCCTGATCGATGAAAGGCAAACTGCCGACTCTTTTTACCCGGCCATTATTGACGTAAGAAAGTGCTTCAAACAGCGACGGAAAACGGTAACCCTGCTGAAAAGTAACCCGAAAATTTTGGTTTTCTACCGGCGAATAAACGGCTGCAATGCGGGGCGTAATTTTAGGATCGTAATAAGGGTTGTAATCAAAGCGCAACGAACCAACGACTTTTAGTTTCTCATCAAAAAACGTTTTTGTCCCTTGTGCAAAAGCACCAACTTTTTTGTAGTAAACGTAGTTTCCGAAACTGCCGTCTGGCAATGGTTGGTTCCGGTCAGCAATCGGCCGTGAAAAATCCACAAAATTATTTCCATCCGGAATGATTTGGTATAAACGTGCATCGGCCCCAACCAGTAAATCAAAAATTTTAATTGTTTTTGATAAATCCCACTGGCCTTCCAAATGGTACATCCGGCTTTTTTGTACCAAAGCTGCGCCACCGGTTGCCGGTGCATCCGGTATTAAGCTTGATTTAATGTCCCAGTTATTGATACCGATAATGGTACTTTTCAGATCGTTAAAAGCTTGTGTGCCGGGCAAAACCCGACCCGCATCTGCTGCAGCACGGGCCGCATTATTGGCCGTAGCCAAATCTGCACCGGTATTTAATTGTGATACCAATGCGGCTTTGTATTTAGCTGCCCAAACTGCATTGCCGCCGCCGCTGTACAAATCCAGGTTATCAGCCAAAGGTTTTACGTTGTAGGATTTGCCCGTATTTTCCAAAGAAATATAACTCAAAATTTTGAAGTTTTTGCCCTTCACTTCCAGTTTGTGGTTTTGTACGATCACATCCTGCAGCCTGATTTTGTTGCCGCGCTGAAACGTACCGTCCATATCGCCGATACGGTAACTATAAACCATTTCGGTGTGCTCATTTGGTCTATAATGAAATGCGGCATCAAACTTCAGATTTTTTACTTCCGGGTTTACCAAATCTTTTTCATAATAACCGGTACGCGCCACACGCAGCGTTTGGTTGGGTTTTCCGTTGATGGTTAATCCGCTGATGGATATCAGGTTACTTCCTGCCAAAGCATCATCGCCATAACGGTTCCAGCCGTCATAAGCGGTATTATTGGCTCCATTCAGCTGCGAAAAAGAAGGGTTGGCGCCAGGTAAACTATTGGGGTTTTGATCCTGGGTTGAATTAGAAATCCAATCGGTTCCGTGCATATAACTGCCATTCAATTTAAAAGCAAACTTATTACTGAAAGCTTTGGCGTAACGCAAGGCCGTTTCGCTCAAAACGCTTGCCGAATGATCAATGCCATCGACATGGTTTATGCCCGTACGCTGATAAATGCTCAAACCCTGATAAGTAAAAGGGTTTTTGGTGATAAGGTTGGCCATACCGTTGATCGCGTTCATGCCATACAAAGCAGAGGCGGCTCCAGGCGTAATTTCCACGCTGGCAATATCCAGTTCGGTTGGGCCAATGGCGTTGCCGAGCGGAACGCCCAACGTTGCAGCCTGCATATCTACGCCGTCCACCAGCTGCAAAAACCGGAAATTATTCGGGATGTTGAACCCACGCGTGTTCGGCACTTTAAAAGTTAAGCTGGAAGTTGTCATCTGTACGCCTTTTACATTCTCCAGCGCATCATAAAAACTTGGGGCAGGTGAGTTTCGGATGGAGCGGATGTCCAGTTTTTCTATCGCCACCGGCGAACGCATCAGCCGTTCTTCCTGTCGCGAAGCCGTAATCACAACTTCGTTTATCACCATAGATTGGGTAACCAATTGTACGTTTAACATACTGCCCGGATTGTTCACCAAAAACTCCTGCGGTTTAAAACCGATGCTGGAAAATACCAGCGTCAGCGGAAATTTAGCGTTACTGGTGATGGAAAACATACCGTTTGAGGCGGATGTGCTGCCTGCTGTACTGCCTTTAATTTTAACGGAAACGCCGGGCAGCGGCTGGCCGGTATCATCTTCTACCAGGCCGGATAAAATGTAATTACCGTTTATCTGAGCCATTAAAAACGGCGGTAGTAACGCTAAAAAGCTGATTAACAAGATTTTAATAAGTAGGTTTAGTTTCATGCAAAAAATGTAACAATAATATTTTCAAGGTTTTAAAAGAGGCGTTTACTTCAACATAAATATTTTACAGCTTGAAATTTGTACGATAAAAAAAGTAGTCCATAAAGTCTATAAATTTAGTAGGCTAAATTAAGGTTAAAAATATTTTTTCCAAATCCGGATGCTGTTTTTATCAGTAAAATTTTATTTAAAATAAGTTCGGAAAGTTTGATTTCCATTGCAGACAGCCCGATTTTTACCTGATAAAAGAAGTATCAGATACTGTTTTTATCGACATAAAATCAAGCATTTATATATCAGGCAGAAACAATATCAGGTTTTGCAAAACCATTAATGGCTTTCTTGGTCATAAAAGAAGCGTGCTACTTGCAGAACATTTATACCTACTGATTTATCCGATATGAACCACAACGTATTTCTTTTAGTGAAAGATCCGAACGATGCCTGCCGGGACATTATCCGCTCCAGAGATACAGACCTAAAAATAATGGTTTACTGTTTGAACGAAGTGGATTTTAAACCGCATCCCGAAGAAATCCAGCTTTATGCAGATGACCGTGGCAATCTGCTCGCGTTTGAAACGATCAACATCAGTGCAGAAGATGCTTTGGATATCGCATCCGCCATTCAGTGGTATGCCAGGTATATCGGTTATCCGGAAATGGAAATTTTGCCCGAAGACCCGCGCTCGGAATATAATTTTGATTGATGCTTCTTTTACCGGTGTTTTTTTGGACTGCATTAATTTAAAGCCGATTTTATCCGGTTCGATAAATGACTGTCATATGTACTGGCAGTACAAAATTTATAAGTAATCATGCCCAAAATCAGATTTTTAGAAGCCGAATGGCACAACCTCATTATGATCAATTATGAAGTTGACCCAGAAATATTAAAACCTTTTTTACCTGCTGCAACCGAGTTGGATTTGTGGCAGGGAAAAGCATTGGTGAGTATGGTTGGTTTTATGTTTCTCAACACAAAAGTTTTAGGCATCAAATGGCCAGGGCATATTAATTTTGAGGAGGTAAATCTGCGTTTTTACGTCCGGCATTTTGATGGAAAAGTATGGAAACGCGGTGCTGTTTTTATCAGTGAAATTGTTCCGAAACACATTATTCCGATCGTGGCCAACAACATTTACAACGAACATTATCAGGCGATGCCGATGCGTCATTCTTCATCAAAAATAAGTAATGGCGAAACTGCTTTTTTGTACGAATGGAAATTGAACAAACAATGGAACCAGTTGGGCGCAATGGTTGCAAACAATCCGCAGGAAATAAAAAAAGGCAGTGAAGAAGAATTTATTTTTGAACATTACTGGGGCTATAACCGCCTGAACGAACACAAAACCGTTGAGTATCAGGTAGAACATATTTCCTGGAAAATTAGGCCGGTACACAAATTTATTTTCAAGGCTGATGTAGAAAAACTTTACGGGAAAGCGTTTGCGCCTTATCTGCAAACAAAACCTTGTTCTGTGTTTTTTGCCGAAGGGTCTGCTGTTGCAATCAGGGTAGCCGGGAAAATTTCAACAAATTTGATGTAAACTATTGCTTATCAGTAAATTAGTTTGAAAAGAAAGCCTGTTACGATACCAAACAGTGGCAACTTTTTTCAACTTAAAACCTGCATCATTGCACTTGCTTTTAGCAAACATTCTTCATATTCTGCTGCGGCTTCAGATTGAAAAGTAATGGCACTTCCAACCTGAAAACTAAGATATTTTTTTGCTGCGTTGTACAAAATAGTGCGGATGATGACATTGAAATCAAAATCCCCGCCGGGCGAAAAATAACCCGCCGAACCGGCATAAACGCTTCTTTTACTGACCTCAAAATATTCTGCCAGTTGCATGGCTTTAATTTTGGGCGCGCCCGTCATGGAACCGGGCGGAAACGTATTTTTGATGGCATCTACCGGATCAATACGCTCATCCAATGTTGCAGAAACGGTAGAAATCATTTGGTGAACCTGCCGGAAACTGTAAACCCCAAAAAGTTCTTCCGCTTCAACTGTTCCTGGTAAAGCACTCTTGGTCAGGTCGTTCCGCACCAAATCCACAATCATTACGTTTTCGGCTTTTTCTTTGATGCTGTTTTTAAGGGTGTTTTTTTGGTGTTCGTCCTGCTGAGGATCAGGAGATCGGGGAGCCGTTCCTTTAATGGGCTGACTGATCAACCGCTGATTTCTTTTGGCTAAAAAACGCTCCGGACTTGCAGAAATAACATGTTTATCTTTTACTTTAAAATAACAGGCAAAAGGTGTTGGCGAGACGGCGTTCAGTTCCTCAAAAACCGAAATCGGATCGATTTGTGCATTTTCAGCATAAAACTCCTGGCAAAAATTGGTTTCATAAATATTACCGCGAAGAATGTGCTGTTTGATCTGGTTTACTTTTCCAAGATATTCTTCCTTGCTGATTTTTGCTTTGATCTGAAGGGAAGCTTTTTTGATCAAATGTATTTTTGTTGCTTCAATTTCAAACCAAGTTTTTTCAGCTTCTGTAGAAATGATTTCCAATTGATTGTTCTTCAGCAATAAAACATGCTTCGGCACAAAAAAATAAAGCTGAGGAAAGTGCAGGTAATCAGGGTTTTCGGAGGTCAGGTTTTCAACCTCATTCTTCAGATCATAACTTAAAAAGCCTGGCAGCCATTGGTTCGGATATTTTTGCCTGAATGATTTTAGGTGGATAAAAGAAGCATTGGCATCAACTTCCAATTCATCCAAACTGCCCGCCGCCAGCATCCAGTCAAAATCAGAATAAGGATCATTGAAATTATTTGAATCAAAAACCGAAACCGTATTAAAAGAAGAAGCCCAATGAAGGGCTTTTCTTTTGAATAAATTGATATTGATCAGGGATGCTTCTTTTATCACCCTAAATTTGTTAATTCAAAAGCAGGGTTTGCACACGATCCGGCCCAACAGATAAATATTTTACCGGAACGCCCAGTTCCGCTTCCAGAAAACGGATATAAGCTTTCAACTTTTCCGGGATTTGGCCAACTGCTGTAATTGCGGTCAGGTTTTCATGCCAGCCATCAATTTCTTTCAAAACCGGTTCAGGCTTTACCGTACAAATATCGTATGGCATATAATCAATCGTTTCTGTTGGATAAGCGTAATTTGTGCAAGCGTAAATTTTTTCAAATCCGCTCAAAACATCAGCTTTCGTCATCACCAGTTGCGTAACACCGTTTAACAGGATTGCGTATTTTAAGGCAGGCAGGTCAATCCAGCCGGTTCGGCGCGGGCGGCCTGTTGTGGCACCAAACTCATGGCCGGTTTTGCGCAGTTCTTCACCGGTCTCGTTTTCCAGTTCAGTAGGGAACGGGCCGCTGCCAACGCGTGTACAGTATGCTTTAAAAACCCCGATTACTTCTCCAATTTTGTTTGGGGCGATGCCCAAACCTGTGCAGGCACCGGCCGTTGTGGTGTTGGATGAAGTAACGAAAGGGTAGGAGCCAAAATCCACATCCAGCATCGTGCCTTGTGCGCCTTCCGCCAAAACAGTTTTTCCTTCTTTTAAATATTTATTTACCAGATGCTCGCTATCTGCCTGCGGAATGGTTTTCAAAAGTTCTACCGCTTCAAAAAATGCAGTTTCTTTTTCGGAGAAATCAAGGATTTCGCCATGATGCACCAAAATTGATTTGTGTTTTTCAACCAAACGATCATAACGTTCTTTAAAATCGGGCAACATCGTATCGCCAACGCGCAAACCGTTGCGGCCGGTTTTGTCCATATAAGTCGGGCCGATACCTTTCAGGGTAGAACCGATTTTATTGGCCCCCATTTTGCTTTCTGAAGCGGCATCCAGCAATTGGTGCGTGGGTAAAATCAGGTGCGCTTTACGGGCAAGGACTAACTTGCCTTTTCCAACCGGATCAAAACCTGCTTTTTTTAAATCATCCAGTTCGCGTTTTAAAATTATCGGGTCGATCACTACGCCGTTACCAATCAAATTAAGCGTTTTTTCGTTAAAAATACCGGAAGGGATCGTGTTGAGCACATATTTCTGGCCGTCAAACTCAAGCGTATGGCCAGCATTCGGGCCGCCCTGAAAGCGGGCAATCATATCATACTGCGGACAAAGCACATCCACAATTTTTCCTTTGCCTTCATCGCCCCACTGAAGACCTAACAATACATCAACCATTATATATTTATCAGAGTTTAGTTTTTATTATAATATTCGCAGGAACCTGCCATTTTCAAACGCGAACAATCGCCATACATATTCATAGAATGATGCTTGATCTGAAACTTCAAAATGTCGCCCATCATATCCTGAATCTGGCCAATCCTCGGATCACAAAATTCTACCACACGGCCGCAGTTAAGGCATATGATATGATCATGCTGCTTATAACCATAAGATTTTTCAAACTGGGCCATATTTTTACCAAACTGGTGCTTAGTAACCAAATCGCATGAAAGCAGCAACTCCAAAGTGTTGTAAACCGTTGCCCTGCTAACGCGGTATTTTTTGTTTTTCATGTGGATGTAAAGCGATTCTACATCGAAGTGATCACTGCGGGAGTAAATCTCTTCAAGAATTGCGAAACGCTCCGGGGTTTTTCTAAGACTTTTATTTTCAAGGTAAGCCTCAAAAATTTTTTTAACCATATCAATGGTTTCCTGTTGAGCCATGCTGATTATTTATCAGATCAAAGTTATCAATAAATCAAGAAAATACGAATGCTTCGTTTACGAGACCTTTTCCATTGGCGAATCAAAACGCGCCACAGTCGTTACACCGCGGACCAATTTCAGCTTTTTGATCAGATTGTCCAAGTGCTCTTTATCATGCACATAGATCATAATGGTGCCTTCAAAAATACCGTCGTTGCTGTCCACCGTTAACGAGCGCATATTCACTTTAAAATCGTTGGAAATAACGGTTGTCAGTTTGTTGATCAGCCCCACATCGTCAATACCTTTAATGCGCAAACCCGTTAAAAACGCCAATTCCTGCTGGTTGGTCCACTTTGCTTTTACAATCCGGTAGCCGTAGTTTGACATCAGTTTTGTGGCATTCGGGCAGTTGGTTTGGTGGATTTTAATGCCTTCGCCAACGGTAACAAAACCAAAAACATCATCGCCGGGGATTGGGTTGCAGCAGCTTGCCAAGCGGTAATCGATTTTCTGCATGTCTTCGCCGATCAGTAAAATATCGCTGTCTTTGGTTTTGACGTTGCGGATCAGGGTTTGAATCTGCTCGGCATCAATTTTGTCCTGCGGTTTGTGCTCAATAATTTTCTCTGAAGCGATGTATTCACGCAAATCCTTCAAATCAATCTGACCTAAAGCGACTTTATAAAACAGGTCTTGCGTGGTTTGAAGTTTAAAAAAATAAGAGAGTTTATAAAGATTATCCGAAGTGTAGGATAGTTTGATCGATTTCATTTTGCGCTCCAGAATCTCCTTTCCTTCTTCGGCAATTTTGCGTTTTTCTTCTTTTAAAGCCGATTTGATTTTGGATTTTGCCTTTGCCGTAACCACAAAATTCAGCCAGTCTTCTTTTGGCGATTGCTTCCCGGAAGTGATAATTTCCACCTGATCACCGTTTTGCAGCTTATAACTCAACGGAACCAGTTTGTGGTTTACCTTCGCACCAATGCATTTCGCCCCAACGTCTGAGTGTATTTCGAAAGCAAAATCCAGTGCGGTTGCATTCAGTGGCAATTGCACCAATGCTCCTTTTGGGGTAAAAATAAATATCTCGTCAGAAAACAGGTTCATTTTAAAATCATCCAAAAAATCCAAAGCATTGGATTCGGGGCTTTTCAACATCTCGCGGACTTTAAAAATCCATTGGTCCAACCCGTTTTCGGTAGATGATTCTTTGTATTTCCAGTGTGCGGCAAAGCCTTTCTCGGCAATTTCGTTCATGCGGTTGGTGCGGATCTGGATTTCCACCCATTGGCCGCGCGGCCCCATAACGGTTGTGTGCAATGATTCGTAACCGTTGGCTTTTGGCGAGGAAATCCAATCGCGCAACCGATCCGGATTTGGGCGGTAAATATCCGTTACATCAGAATAGGCTTTCCAGCAATCTGCTTTTTCATTTTCAGGTTTGCTGTCGAGGATAATACGGATGGCAAAAAGATCATAAACCTCTTCAAAAGGAATATTTTTCTTTTTCATTTTGTTCCAGATAGAGTGGATTGACTTTGGCCGTCCAAAAATATCTGCGTTTAAATGCTGATCTTGAAACAGTGTTGTTACCGGCTTAATAAAGTCAGCGATAAACCTTTCGCGCTCGGCTTTTTTCTCATTCAGTTTCTTTTTGATGAACTGGTAAGTTTCCGGTTCCATATATTTCATGGACAAATCTTCCATCTCGGATTTTATGGCATATAAACCTAAACGATGGGCCAGCGGTGCATACAGATAAATGGTTTCCGAAGATAATTTAAGCTGCTTATCGCGGGGCATAAATTCCATTGTACGCATGTTGTGCAACCGGTCGGCCAGCTTGATCAAAATCACGCGCACATCATCTGCCAGTGTGAGCAGCATTTTCCGGAAATTTTCTGCCTGCAAAGAACTGTTTGTATCAAAAACACCGGAAATTTTGGTTAGCCCGTCAATAATTTTAGCTACTTTTTTGCCAAAATCACGTTCAATGTCATCCAAAGTGACATCTGTATCTTCAACCACATCGTGCAAAAGCGCACAAGCAATAGAAGTTGGGCCGAGGCCGATTTCTTCTGCAGCAATATGCGCCACGGCAATGGGATGATAAATATAAGGCTCGCCGGATTTGCGCCGCATGTCCTGATGGCTTTCCACGGCAACCTCAAACGCTTTTCGGATCATCCGCTCATCACCTTTTTGTAATTTGGATTTGCAGGCACGCAGCAAAGACCGGTATCTTTTTAAAATCTCTTTTTTTTCCGCTTCCAGGTCAATCACAATTTCTTTCATACTTCTTTTATCCTATGTTTTTTAACCTCAGCTGTGCCATGTTTACGTACTTAATTTAATGATATATTATTAAAATTACCCTATTTTTGTTTAGGTAAATTTATGAAATATCTGTGTTTTATAGGGCTTTTTTCATGTCTGTCTTGTGTTATAAAAGCACAATCTACAGATGGTATAACCAAATTTAAAATAAAACCCGGCAAAAATGACAGTATAAAAGTTGCAGTGACCGAATTGAACGGAGAATTTGTGCCTTGGGTTTTATTGCCCGATGCAAACATCCGTGATTTCCGGCTTTTTAAAACTCCTGAAGACCGGGCTGCTTATAATCGTTTGCGTTACAATGTTTTAAAAGTTTTGCCTTATGCACAGTTTGCAGGCAACAGATACCGCCAACTGCAACGTGATTTGGCCACCACCTCAGACAAGCATCAGCAGAAGGAAATGATGAAAGCCTGCGAAAAAGAGATTAAAGACCTGTTTAATAAACAGATTAAAAACCTGACCATAACCCAGGGCGAGATTTTGATTAAACTGGTGCAGCGTGAAACAGGAAATACCAGTTTTGAGTTATTGAAACAGATGAAAGGCGGATTTAAGGCTTTTATGTTTCAATCAGCAGCACGCATGTTTGGCCATGATCTAAAGGAAACTTATGATCCTGAACAAGAAAAAGACATACAAGCCATTTTGGTTTCTGCCGGTTACTCATCTTATTATTGACCATAATGACCGAAAAAAACATTTATCAGTTTAACGTCGAAACCGTTAGTGGGCAGGCCGTGCGTCTCGACATTTTTAGCGGAAAGGTATTATTGGTTGTAAACACAGCTTCAGCTTGCGGTTTTACGCCACAGTTGAAAGACTTGGAAGATTTACGACAGCAGTTTGCCGGCCAGGATTTTGAAATATTGGCTTTTCCATCAAATGATTTTGGCGCACAGGAACCCTTAAACGGCAAACAGATCGAAGAATTTTGCACCGTTAATTATGGCATAAATTATCAACTGTTCAACAAAATACGCGTGCGTGGGCCGTACGCTCATCCTTTGTACCAGTTTTTGGCTGATAAAAAGCAGAATGCCCATATCAATTCTTCGCCGCGATGGAATTTTCATAAATACCTGATCAATAAAAACGGAGAAGTTTGTGATTTTTTCTATCCTTTTACCAAGCCAACTTCTTCTAAAATTAAGAAAAAAATAGAAAAGTTACTGGCTCACAAATCGGGATTGGCTGATGTTAAAACCATAGCGGATGCTTAAATTAGATATTCTTGTTTTGCCGGCACATCCGGACGATGCCGAACTATATTGTTCAGGCACAATTGCCAAACACATCGCTTTAGGTAAAAAAGTAGGCGTTGCCGATCTGACCCGTGGGGAATTGGGCACGCGCGGAACAGTTGAAATCAGGCAGGAGGAAGCCAATCATGCAGCAAAATTGTTGAACTTATCGGTTCGCGAAAACATAGGTTTGCGCGATGGTTATTTTAAAGATGACGAAAAAGACCAGCTTGAAGTAATCAAAGTCATCCGTAAATATCAGCCCGAAATTATAATCACAAGTGCAACTTCTGACCGGCACCCTGACCACGCCAGATCTGCAAAACTGGTAGAACACGCCGGTTTTTATGCCGGATTAAGTAAGATAAAAACAGCATTGACAGATGGCGAAGATCAACAGGTTTGGAGGCCAAAACTAATTTTAAATTTTATCCAGGACACGCACCTTAAACCAGATATTTTGATTGACATAACCGGATACTGGGAACTAAAAGTTGCCAGTATCCGGGCGTATAAGTCACAATTCTATAATCCTGATTGGGCCGATGAACCTGAAACGTACATTTCCAGTCCTGCATTTATGGAAGTTGCAGAAGCCAGGGCACGAGAATTCGGCCGGGCAATACAAGTAAAATATGCGGAGGGTTTTACCTCAAAAAGATTATTTGGCGTTGATAACCTGTTCAATTTAGTATGATAAAAGAAGCATGTAACGTTAAGCCTTCATTTTAACGTATTCATAACGTTTGTTGCTCTGGTTTTTTTCCCGTTTTAAAATATTGTCTTTTACAGTTTTCAGCAATATCCCCGAAATCTCAGAAGTTTTAAATTCCTCATTAAATTCTTCTTTATATTTATTTGCTATTGCCGAAATAGACTGCGGCTGGTCAAAAAAATCCGTGTCGAGCAACCGGTACATGGCTTTAGTGGCCCCGGTTGGTTTGCGTTCCCTGGCAGGCGCATCGTTCAGCCAGTCTTTGTTCGGGTTGATTCTTTTTGCTCTTCTGGAAGCAAAATCCTGCATTTCCTGATTGGGTATCAAAACATCAAACAAAATATTGTCCAGTAGTTTTTCGGCAATTTTTACCTGTACAACTTCTGATTTAAAGGCATTTAAAATCTCAGCAAGGTCAAGAAGCTGAGTTTTGAGATTTTCATCTAGTTTGGTCATAACTAAAGATTATTGTAGTAGATAATTTTTTTGGAAACATAATATAAAATTGCCAAAATCAATTTAATAAAATTAACATAAAATTAAGCATTTCAAACTATATTGTATAAAAATTTAACAGTTTGTTCGATAAATTGAAGTTTATACAGAATTAATTGTAATGAAGGTTGTGTTGGACCCCAAAGCTTGTGGTATTTAACAGCTGTTTAATTCTGATCGTTTATATGCTTCTTTTACAACCTGAAATTTACTAATTTAAATAAATTTTTTCTATTAGCAACAATTGCAAAAACAAAATTTACCGGCATAAAAGAAGCACCATAAAACCATTCGACAGCAATTTAAACAGGCTCTTATAAAAACAAAGTTTATAGGGATAAAAGAAGCATTATAAAATTGTTGGTCAAAGTTAAAAAGGGATTTAATGATGTTGTCGCAAAAGTACGTTTATACTATATCAATTTTTTTTATTAAAATAAATATATTGTTGAGATTGATAGACACAACCTAATTTATACATTTGTATTGCGCATATTATTATTCAATTATATTTATCTGAACGTTAATGTTAAAAACCCCACTTTTACTATTTTGCTGCCTTTTTTGTATAGGTGCGCATTCCCAGAACCCGACAAAACAAATATCCATTATTCCGGTACCGGTTTCAATGAAAACCGGCCAGGGCAGTTTTGTTTTGCCTGCTTCTGTAACTATTGAAGCTGCTAATTCTGCCGAAATGAAAATGGTAAGCGGTTACTTGCAAAAAAAGCTTGAAACTGCAACCGGTAAAAAAGTTGTCGTAAAAACCAATGCTTCTTTTAGCAGTATAAAATTAGTGCTCAATAAATTGTCGAACCCGCTAATTGGTAAAGAAGGATATCAGCTTAGCGTTACACCAAAAAACATCAGTATAAAAGCTAATGCACCGGCCGGGTTGTTTTATGGCGTGCAAAGTTTGATGCAACTGTTCCCGAAAGAGATTGAAGGCAAATCCGCTGCAAAAAACGTGAAGTGGACGGTCCCATGCCTCAGTATAACCGATTATCCACGGTTCGGCTGGCGGGGACTAATGTTTGATGTTGCGCGCCACTTTTTTACTAAGCAGGAAGTGAAGCAATACATCGATGCCATGGTTAAATACAAATTTAATTTGCTGCATTTGCATTTGGCAGATGATGAAGGCTGGCGTATTGAAATAAAAGGCTTGCCAAGATTAACCGAAGTAGGTGCTTTTAACGCAAAACGGGTAGGTTATTTTGGCACTTTTGCTCCTCCGCCTGCCAACGAACCACGCACTTACGGTGGTTTTTATACACAGGATGACATTAAAGAATTGGTGCAATACGCAAAAGAACGCTTTGTAAATATTTTGCCCGAAATTGATGTTCCCGGCCATAGTTTGGCTGCCATAGTTGCTTATCCAGAACTTTCCTGCACACCGGGTGCAGAAAACTACAAAGTGCGTTCGGGCGAGGAAATTATGGATTGGTCTCACGGACAGCCACCTATTGCTTTGATTGATAACACTTTGTGCCCGGCCAACGAAAAGGTTTATACGTTTATGGATAAAGTGATCACACAGATAGCTCAGCTTTTTCCGTTTGAGTACATTCATTTAGGCGGAGACGAATGCCCGAAGAATTTTTGGGAAAAAAGCGATGCGGTAAAAGAACTTATGAAAAAAGAAGGGCTTAAAAACATGGAGGAAGTGCAAAGCTATTTTGAAAAACGGGTAGAAAAAATTGTAGAATCCAAAGGCAAAAAGTTTATGGGCTGGGATGAGATTTTAGAAGGCGGCCTAGCACCAAACGCTGTGGTGATGAGCTGGCGCGGCATGCAAGGAGGCATTGAAGCAGCCAAAATGGGCCACGAAGTTGTGATGAGCCCAACTACTTTTGCCTATATTGATTACATGCAGGGCGATCCATCTATAGAATCAAAAGTATATGCCACGCTTAGGTTGGATAAAACCTATCAGTTTGAACCCGTTCCGGATAGTGTTGATGCGAAATTGATCAAAGGCGGACAGGCCAATTTATGGACAGAACAGGTTTACAACATGCGAAAAGCAGAATACATGACCTGGCCGCGCGGCATGGCCATTGCAGAATCGCTTTGGTCGCCAAAAGCAAGTAAAAACTGGGACAATTTTGCCGGAAGGGTAGAAGGGCAGTTCCCGAGAATGGAGGAGGCCGAAATCAATTATGCGCCAAGCATGTACGATCCGATTGTAAACGTTTCAAGAAAAGACAGCGTGATGAACATTGCTTTATCCACCGAAATCAAAGGCCTGGATATCTATTACAGCTTTGATAATTCTTTCCCTGATCGTTTTTATCCTAAATATACACAGCCGTTAACGGTGCCAAAAGAAGCTGCGCAGATCAAAATGATAACCTACCGTGGCAACAAGCCTATTGGCCGGATGATGAGCATCCCGATTACAGATTTGAACGCCCGCCTTCCGAAGAAAAAGTAATTTTACACTGATAAAAGAAGTATCAGGATTTCGATGCTTCTTTTATCGGCATAAAATCAGATTCGTAAAAAGTCTTGCTTCCTGAAGCAGGACTTTTTTTTGTTTAAAAATTTATTTTCAAAAAGATTTGCAAATCTAAAATTCATAGTTACATTTGTAGTGTACTATTTATCTAATACACTATTTATGATAAAGATTTCAAACTTAACTTTCGGGTACGGCAAGAAAAAAACCTTGTTCCAGGATTTGAACCTGACAATGCAAACCGGGCACATCTACGGTTTGCTCGGTAAAAACGGCGCAGGCAAATCAACTCTGTTAAAAAACATTGCCGGTTTGGTTTTTCCGCAAAAGGGAACTTGCGTAGTAAACGGTTTTGATGCTTCCAAACGTTTACCGGCATTTTTGCAGGATTTGTTTTTTATTCCGGAAGAAGTTTACATGCCAGCTTTAACGGCCACACAATTTGTAAAAAGTACAGGCCATTTTTATCCTTCTTTTAATGAAAATCAGTTTGACCGGATGTTGGCCGAATTTGATGTTCCAAATGAAAGTTTACTCAGTAAACTTTCTTTCGGCCAGCAAAAAAAAGTAATGATTGCCTTCGGGCTTTCTACCAATACTTCGCTTTTAATTATGGACGAGCCAACGAATGGTTTGGATATTCCTTCCAAAAGTCAGTTCCGCAAAATCATTGCTTCGGCTTTAACGGAATCTCGTTGTATTGTGATCTCCACACATCAGGTCCGGGATCTGGATAATTTGATCGATAGTTTGATCGTAGTTCATAACCAGCAAATTGTATTGAACAAAAGTCTGGATGAGATTTCTGAACGCTTAAACTTCAGCACAACTCCTACCTCCGGAGCCGATGTTTTATATGCCGAAGAAAGTATTCGCGGCATAAATACCATCACTAAAAACAGCATCGGCAGTTACAGCAAAGTTGATATGGAACTGCTTTTTAACGCCATCATCGCTGACAACCAAACGGTAACCGAAATTTTAAACTAACTGCCATGAACCAAACTTTTGATTTCACCAGATTTGGAATGCTTTTTAAAAAGCATACAATAGAAAACTATAAAACTTACTTAATGTCGGTAGCGGTTTTGGCCGGCTTGCTGCTTTTGGTAATGGGCGTTACATCCTACAACACCGAAGGTTATTTGCCCCAGGGTTTTCAATTCGGGATTTTTATGGCCTTTTTGTTGCTTGCCGGTTGCATTTTTACCAGCATGATTTTTAGTGAAATGGGCGATAAAAAGAAAGCTATCCCGGCACTTACTTTACCAGCTTCACATTTTGAAAAATATTTAGTTGGCTGGTTGTATTCTTTCCTGATTTTTCAGGTTTTATATGTGGGCATATATTATCTTATTGCAACTGTTGTTGTGCAAATGGGTCAGCCAGGCACATTGCAACATCCTAATTCTGTGATTAATATATTTACCAATGATTTTAAACCGCATCCATATTACACTTTTATCATCTATACATTTTTGCATTCATTAACTATTTGGGGGGCTATTTATTTTGAGAAACTCCACTTCATTAAAACTGGTTTTGCATTTTTTATCGCAGCTTTTGCTTTTGGGTTGATCAACAAGCCAATTATAGGTGCGATGATCAATGAAAAAATTGACGGCACTACATTTTTTAGCCCGATATCTTTTACAGATGGGAAACAATACTGGTCGGTACATGCTGTTTCTATGCCCGATTATTCTGGCGCGATCGTCCTTGGTTTAGTGGTGTTGATTTTATGGATAAGTGCTTATTACAGGCTAAAAGAAAAGGAAGTTTAATTATGGATTTTAGGGACAACGAAGCTATTTACCTGCAAATTGCAGCGTACGTAAGCGAAAATATAACGCTGGAAAAGTGGACTGCGGAAGAAAAAATACCTTCTGTACGGGATTTGGCAGTTGAATTACAAGTAAACCCAAACACGGTTGCTCGCACTTATGATTTTCTGCAAAACCAGGAAGTGATTTTCAATAAGCGCGGCATCGGTTATTTTGTAAGTTCTGATGCGAAAACGAAAGTTAAAAGTTATCGTAAAGAACGTTTTTTACAACAAGAATTACCGGAGTTTTTCAAAAATATCTTTCTGTTGGAGATTGGTTTGGATGAGATTGAAAAACGTTATCAGGAGTTTAAGACACAAAATTATCAGGCATAAAAACAGCATCATGAAAACAAGTAACAAACTATTTATCGCTGCAATATTGATTATCATCTTATCAATGGTTGCTTATGATTTTGCTTTGCGTGCAGAATATTTGAAAGGCGAATACAAAAGCAGGTTTTATGAAAAAGAAAAGCTTGGGTTTAATGGATTCAAATCAATTGATAACCGTGCAGCAAATTATTTACCAATTACAGTTGAGCGCGGCGATCATTTTGGGGTTTGGATAGATAAAAACCTAAAAGACCGGATCAAAATTTCAAAAATTGGAGACCAGCTGATTATCGATGTGATAGATAGAAATAGTCCGAAGATTATTCCGTACAGCAATAGTGTTACTATTATTTGTCCTTCGATAAATGAAGTTGTTATGCAACCATTATTGCTGGTTAAAGAAAATCAGGAAATTTATCCTTCTGATGCAACAACCAACTTATCTGGATTTAATCAGCAAAACCTCAGCTTAATAGTTAATGAATCTACACATTTGAACTTGGAGAAAACTAAAATTGAAAATCTAAATGCTATAGTTGGCACCAATTCTTCCACACATGCTTATCTTTTTATTGCATCAAACAATCAGATTGGAAACGCAAATATTAATGTTTTGGGTAAAAACCAGTTGGTTATTGAAAATCCTAAAATCGAAAAAACAAATTTCAATATTTCAGATAGTGCCAACGTTAGTTTAGGCGGAAGCACTTTGAAACAATTAAGAACGCAGCCTAAGTAATTTATCCAAAATCAAAGCCCGAATTTCAACACAATTATTATCACATGAAAAAGTTTTTCCTGAACACAAACCCGTTCATACTTCTTTTAGCACCTGTTTTTTTGATTGCCACTGCGGGAACCTTACAGCACACAATCAGCCTGGAATTGCCCAATGTTTCTACGGAACTTGTTGGTATGTTTAACAACCGTACTATTTTTCAGGTTTTGTGTGAAGTAATTGTAAGCAAAATCCGTTAAAAATAATTTCAAAAATAGATGCAAAAAGCGTTAAACGGGTTGGTTTTGGTTGGAGGGCGAAGTGTCCGGATGGGCGTGAACAAAGCCGAAATTTGCTGGCATAAAAAGCAGCAGCAATATTATCTGGCAGATTTGCTGGGCTTTTTTTGCGAAGAAGTTTTTATTTCCTGCCGTACCGATCAGCAGCAGGAGATTGATCCGGATTATCAGGTTTTACCGGATTTATTTGAAGGTTCCGGACCGATAGAAGCGATTTTAACGGCATTTAATAAGCGTTTGGATTGCGCCTGGCTGATTTTAGCTTGTGATTTGCCGCTGCTTGATGAAGCAATATTAAAATTTTTGGTTGAACAAAGGGACGTAACTAAAATTGCAACTGCGTTTTTGAATCCTGTAAATAATTTGCCTGAACCGTTGGTTGCTATTTGGGAAGCTGAAAGCTACGGATTACTTTTGTCGGCACACCAGCAAAAGCATTTATCTTTAAGGAAACTCCTTATTCAACACCATGCAAAAATGATTAAAGCACCAAACCCTGATGCTTTAATTAATGCCAACACGCCTGCAGATGCAAAAATTGTGAAAGGGATTCTACAAAAAAATGCTTCTTTTATCAGGTAAAAATTTATCCGATAAAAGAAGCATTTTAAGCTAAGTTGTTTTACCTGAATGCTACATTTTCTGCTTTTGCCAAAAAATCAGCGTAAGCCAGGCCAATACCTTCTTCTATATCGATGCTGTGTTTCCAACCGGCATTATGCAATCTGCTTACGTCCATTAATTTACGTGGTGCGCCATCCGGTTTAGAGTGATCGTACTCAATTTTCCCTTCAAAACCAATAATCTTTTTTACCAATCCGGCCAGTTCTGCAATACTGATATCTACACCAGTTCCGGCATTGATTGGGGCAGGTTCATTATAATTATTGATAAGATAAAAACAGGCTTCTGCCAAGTCATCTGCAAATAAAAATTCCCTTCTCGGTGTTCCTGTCCCCCAAATTACAACCGTATCTAAATTATTCAACTTTGCTTCATGAAACCTGCGGATCATGGCCGGCAACACATGAGAGTTTTGCGGATGGTAATTATCATTATAACCGTACAAATTTGTTGGCATTACAGAAATGTAATTACAGCCGTATTGCGCGCGGTAAGCATCGCACATTTTGATACCTGCAATTTTTGCAATGGCATACGGTTCGTTGGTTTCCTCTAAAGGTCCGGTTAGTAGGTCATCTTCATGAATTGGTTGTGGGGCCAGTTTCGGGTAGATGCAGCTCGAACCTAAAAACAATAATTTTTTAACACCGGTTAAGTATGATTGATGAATGATATTGTTCTGAATGGCAAGGTTTTCATAAATAAAATCTGCCCGGTAGGTGTTGTTGGCAACAATACCGCCTACTTTTGCGGCCGCCAAAAAAACATACTCAGGTTTTTCAGCAGCGAAAAAACCCTCAACTGCCTGCTGATTTCTTAAATCCAGTTCCTTAGAAGGCCGGGTGATGATATTCTCAAAGCCCTTTTCCGTTAATTTTCGGAATATAGCAGAACCCACCATACCGTTATGGCCTGCTATATATATTTTGGCATTTTTTTCCAATAGTTTTGTTTTAGGTTTTAAAATAAAGTGGTGTTTGTTTATCTATTCGTATTGATTTTTGATAGTATAGCCCAATTCTTTTAAAGAGCGTTCTTTTTTGAAAAGTTTTAAGTCTGAATTCATCATATCCTGAACCAGCATCGGCAGGTCATATTTAATTTTCCAACCTAATTTTTCGATAGATTTGGTTGGATCTCCGATCAATAATTCAACTTCAGTAGGGCGGAAGTAAGCTTTATCCACAGCAACAACTTCTTTTCCTATTTCTATTTGATACTCCGGGTTATTGCAAGCCACAACATAACCTCTTTCATCTGCGCCTTCGCCTTTAAATTCCAGTTCAACGCCTGCTTCTTTAAAAGCCATTTTTACAAAATCACGCACCGTTGTAGTAACACCGGTTGCAATCACAAAATCTTCCGGCTTTTCCTGCTGTAAAATCAACCACATGGCTTCAACGTAATCTTTAGCATGGCCCCAGTCACGGCGTGCATCTAAATTGCCCAAATACAGTTTTTTCTGCAAACCTAAGGCAATTTTTGCTGCACCACGGGTAATTTTACGGGTTACAAAAGTTTCTCCGCGCAGCGGGCTTTCGTGGTTAAAAAGGATACCGTTGCAGGCAAACATATCGTAAGCTTCACGATAATTAACAGTGATCCAGTAAGCATATAGTTTGGCTACGGCATACGGCGAACGCGGATAAAAAGGTGTTGTTTCTGATTGCGGAACAGCTTGTACTAAACCATATAACTCGGAAGTTGAAGCTTGGTAAATCCTTGTTTTTTTAGTTAAACCCAGTAAACGTACGGCTTCTAAAATCCTTAACGTACCTATACCATCTGCATTTGCGGTATATTCAGGAGTGTCAAAACTCACTTTTACATGAGACATGGCACCCAGGTTATAAATTTCGTCTGGCTGGATTTGCTGGATAATCCTAATCAGGTTTGTTGAATCAGATAAATCTCCGTAGTGCATAAAAAAACTCACGTTTTCATCATGCGGATCCTGATAAAGGTGGTCGATTCGATCAGTGTTGAAAGAAGAGCTACGGCGTTTAATGCCATGCACTTCATAATCTTTAGCTAATAATAATTCTGCAAGATAGGCGCCATCTTGCCCGGTAATCCCTGTAACCAAGGCTTTCTTTTTCATATGTAAATGATTTGTTGATAATCGCGTTAAAATTTATTCTTCTTAAAAATATAGGGTAAAAACAGCAGATTTAAAATCAATAAGCATTTTCTTCTCCCTTAGCAGTGTTAATAATCGTTAAAAATATAACCTTGATATCCAGCATGATAGACCAGTTTTCGATATACCAGATATCATGCTCCACGCGTTTTACCATCTGTTTATGATCTTTAGTTTCGCCACGATAACCGCTAACCTGTGCCCAACCGGTAATACCGGGTTTTAACAATTGCCTGACCATGTACTGATGCACAATCGCTTTGTATTCGTCTGTATGTTTTAACATATGCGGGCGCGGGCCAACAATACTCATGTTGCCCATTAATACGTTAAAAAATTGTGGTAGTTCATCAATACTGGTTTTTCTCATAAAAGAACCAATTTTGGTTACCCGGGAATCATTTTTTGTTGCCTGGATGTGTTCGGTATCACTGTTTAAGGTCATGCTCCGGAACTTGTAGCACCAAAAAGGTTTGTTGTCCCGGCCTGAACGAAGCTGCATAAAAAACACCGGGCCTTTGGATTGCATTTTAATAATGATACTCAGGATTGGAATAAGCCAAGATAGTAAAAAAACGATCACCCCTAAGCTGAAAATGATATCAAAAGAGCGTTTTAAAACACGGTTGGCAATATGCTCCAACGGCTCTGAACGGGTACTTAAAACTGGTATTTCATCAAAATAGGTGTCAATAGCATAATCAGAATTGATGATTTTGGTAACATCTGGTATAAACTTAAAGCGCACGCAATTTTGCTCTGCTACAGATAACAAATCATTCATGCTGTGATAATCTTCCGGAAACAAAGTTGAATAAACTTCTGCAACTTCATTTTGGGCGGCAAATTCCATCAGGCTGTTGATCGGTCTGATCAATTCCTGGTTGGATTTATCAACATAACTTTTCTCAGTATGGTCAAAAAAACCAGAAAAGTTATATGACATCTGGTTTTTAATAAAATAATCTGCCAGTCTTTTTGCTGTTTCGTTGTAACCTATGATGGCAATTTTTTTCTTATGCCTTACTCTTTTAATGTGATATTGCTCAAAGGCCGTAATCACGAAACGGCTGATTAGAAAGCCGACTATTTCAAATACAAAAATGAATACCAGGAAATTTTTTGAATACAAAGCATAATTGGTCAATAAAATAACCACATTAAAAGTTAACGCATGAAGTACAACTGCTCTCCAGCTTTTCTGAAAAATAAATTCTGTTCTTTGGGCAGTTTCCCGGTGGTAAAGCTGCATAAAAAAAGCCGATGCAATCCAGGTTGCGTTAAATATCAATAAATCAAGGTTGTAGTGGGAAGATTGCAGGAAAACATTGGTTTGGTTAGCCCAAAAATAAGCAATCATGAAAGAACAATTGATTGCAATCAGATCACCCAGAAAGAGTAAAACAATTAAAAAAAATATATAACGGTTTTCCATATTTGGGGCAACAACCTTATATAAGGTTTGTAAAATGTTAAATTTATAATAAATGTTTTAAAATATACGTAATAATTTAATTAATCGGATGTATTTTTATAAATAGTAAACCAAAATGTATTAATAAATTAAACTATTTTAATTTTTATGTGGATAGTTGAATTATGCAGCAGCCATATCAGCACTGTATTTTTTTAATATTTCATTGATTGACAAATACTTTTTTGCGTAATTTCTTGCATTGTACCGGATTGTTTCTTCCTGTTGGTTTAAGGCCAATTCTATGGCTTGCGTTAATGCATTTTGGTTTTCCGGTTCGGCCAGGATCCCCATTTTATTTTGATCAACAATTTTATACAAACTTGAATGAACAGGTGCGGTTATCACGGCCAAACCACCAACTGCTAATATTGCAGTAAGTTTTGATGGCATAACCAAATCACTAGCATTCGTTTTTTGTATAACTAAATGAATATCGGCCATATTCAAAAAGTTGTTCAATTGGTCTGCCGGTTGCAAAGGCATGAAAATCACATTGTTCAATGCCAGCAAAACATTCAAATCTTCCAGCTTCTTTTTATACGGGCCAGAGCCACAAATGATAAACTTTAAACCAGAAATATTTTTTAAATAAGCTGCGGTATGCAAAATTGCTTCTAAACCCTGCTTTTCGCCAATCGCACCAGAATATAGTATGATTTTATCCTCGGCCTTAAAACCGAATGCTTCTTTTAGCACCTTTTTTTCAGCAATCGGATAAAAAGTGTTTGTATCAACCCAATTCGGGAAAAAACAGATTTTCGGTTGGTTTGATTTCTCCCTGATCCGGGCAATCATCCCTTCAGAAATGCTGCTTACCATATCTGCCTGACGCATAATAAATTTCTCTATTAGAAAAAGAAATTTGATTAGCGTACGGGATTTGATCATTTGTAAATCTGCAGCCGCATCGATCTGCAAATCCTGAACATGATAAAAAAACCTGGCACCTTTAATTTTTTTATAAATTACTGCTAAAACTCCGGTCAAAAACGGAGGCGAAACTGTAATAATATAATCGTATTTTTTTTTAAACAAGGCTAAAAACACCATAGCGGTACAAGAAAGGCAGAAAGAAACATCAGACAAAATGCGTGTTAAGCCGGATGGGTTGGCAGGAACAAAATGCGGGCACCGATAAATTTTAATGTTGTTGCCTGCACCGGATTGAGTTGCTTTATATGATCTGCTGAACCAGAAAGATTTTTTGTAGTAAGGTTCTTTTATTTTCCAGTCTGGATAATAAGGATATGTAGTAACCACGGTACATATATTGCCGTCTTCGGCCAGCCAATCCATCATTTCACCGTTGTACTTCCCAATGCCGGTAAGTTCAGGATAAAAATTTCCGCCAATGAGTAAAATTCTTTTCTGCGCCATTAACAATGATAAAATTAACCCGCAGATTTGCGTTCGCGAATGTAAACTGCCGGATTTCCGGAATTAATCGTCCAAGGCAGTAATTCTTTGGTCGCAACAGAATTAACTGTTAATATAGCATGTGACCTGCAGGTAATACCCGGGCAAACAACTGATTGTGCACCAATCCAGACACCATCTTCTAAAGTTATTTTTCCTAAGCGATATGGGAAATCACTTAATGTATAATCGTGATTGCCTGTCAGCAACATGGCACCTTGTGATAAACAAACATTGTTTCCCATAAAAACATTTTCTAAATTATCAATCCAAACAGATTCCCCAATCCAGCAATTCTCCCCAACAACCAACCGCCATGGGTTTTTGATCCTGACATTTGTTTTGATAACTAACCCTTTACCAATTTTTGCGCCAAACAACCCGAGCAAATAGCTTTTAAACGAATACGGCCAGGGAAAAGAACTGTTAAATATCAGGTAATTAACAAAATGCCATACAAAAACTTTCCATTTTGGACCGGCGGTATAATTACCAATTGTAAATTTCGACAGATCAGTTTGCATCAAAAATAACCATACTTCTTTTATACCTGTTTTTTCGGGTTAAAGGTTAAACTAATTTTCAATTAATAATAATTATTAATTATACATAGAAAAAGCTTATAACTGCGTAAAAATAGCAATTATAAGCTTAGATTTTTAACTAAATACGATCTGTTGACTATTTTAAGGGATAAAACTGCTTTGTTTAAATTTATTTTATAAAGTTTTAATCAATCGTTTTTCCTTCAAAAATAGCATTGATCAGGGCTTTGGTAGCTGGCTCAACAGCAAAAAAAATCTCATAACAATTTCGGGCATTTTGGCTCATTTCCAGTTTTTCGTCATTATGCATATAATTCCATTTTAGTAATAACTGCCTTGTCCCTGACAGCGTATCATCAAAAATCAGCCCTGCGTTTGCTTTACTTATTTCTGTATGAATGTTAATTTGGTCAGAGATCAAAACCGGTTTGCCGCAAGCCAAAGCCTCTACAACGGCGATCCCAAAATTTTCCTGATGACTTGGCAAAACAAAAGCTTCGCAGTTGTAAAATGCAGCCCATTTTGCATCACCGGTCAGCATTCCCGGAAAGAAAACGGTTTTCCCCGGTTGATTGAGTTGTTCTGCTTCAATACTGATTTTTTGTCCGTAAGGCGTTTCTAAACCCGGACCGGCAATAACCAAAGGAAGTATTCCTGAATTTTGTTCGATAAAAGAAGCATCGGCGTTTGTTTTCGTAGGATTCTGACCTTTCAGGATTTGAGTATAATTCCGGTAAGCGCCCATCAACAAATCCACACCTTTCTTTTCATGGATCCGGCCAATAAAAAGAAAGTAAGGTTTTGATTTCAACGCTTCAAAATTACTTAAAAACGCTTCCTGTATGGCCGGCGAATTTACTGGCGGTTCTTCAACGCCTAAACCAACCACCAATTCTTTTTTGGGCAAATAAGGTGAAAATGTTTGTCGGGCCAAAAGTAGTTCGGCTTCGCAGGTAAAAAGCAGTCCGTCGGCTTGGTTAATAACGTTTTTTTCGATCAGCTTCCAGTAAAACCAATTACGTGCCGCTTTCAGTTTTCTTCCTTCGGCTTTTTGAAAATAAGGGTCCAGCATCCCATGCGGCATCACAAAAAATTTGGTGCTAAAAGAAGCATTTTCGCTTTTTAACAACCGTAAAGCTTTAACCAGGCCATAACCCTGATAGTTCCATAAACCATGCAAAATCACTACATCAAACGCTGGCAGGTGGGTAGATAACCAGTTGTAATAATCGGCATTATAAAACCACGGACCTTTGCCTTCGCCCAAAGCATTTATTTTGACCAAATTTTTATCGATAAAAGAAGCATCAGGATCATCAAAGCTAAGCACTTCATTATCAATGCTTTTATAAATCTTTAAACCTTTGATCATGGTTTTTAAAGCCTGGCAAACGCCGCCCAGTTTTGGGTTCATACTGGCTGTGATATGAAGCAGTTTCATCAATGTTGATCGGTTAAAAGAATGCTTTGGTAGATTTCTTCAATTCGGTTTAATGCAAGGTTTGTATCAAAACGTTTCGCATTTTTAAGGCTGTTGTTTGCAGCCTGTTCACGTTCGGCAGCAGAAAATGAAACGATTTTATCGAGTGTTTTTGCTGCATTTATTGCCCAGGCTTTAGTTTTACTATCATCAACAGGTTGTTTAGGAATTAAAAACCCGGCATCGCCTGCAACCTCCGTCATTGGTGCCTCATCGGTTGTAATAACCGGACAGCCACAAGCCATGGCCTCTGCAATCGGCCAGCCAAAACCTTCTGTTAAAGATGGGAAAAGAAACACCAAAGCACCGGAGTAGGCTGCGCTGATCAGGTTATCTTCAATATTGCTGTCAATATGAATGGAGGATTTGTAGGCGGATGCGTTTATTCTGTTGGACAACCGTTCGTCGGGTTTTTCCCCGATCAAAATTAAAGGCAATTGAAGGTTAGTGTTGCTTCTCCAGGCATCATAAATTTCTATCACCCCAAAACGGTTTTTGTAAAACTGGTTGCCGCCAATGTGCAGAATGTAACCATTGACTAAATTTAAACCGGTTTTTTTACCGATTTTGATCCTTGCTAATGTGGTGTCTATTTTGCTGAAAGATTGGTTTAAGCCATTGTAAACTACTTCTGACCGAATAAGTTTTGGGTTGATAAACTGGTGCAGATCTGTCTGGGTTTTTTTAGAAACAGAGATAAAGTTTTTTCCTTTCACAAATCCCCGACGGATAAACTCCTGGTATTTTTTGCCCGTCCATGATACCGGATTTTCTGAAATCTGTCCCAGAGCGGATTGCTGTGCAATAAAATCATGGCAGTGAACCACATGGGATTTATCAGCAAACAAAGGCAACCACGGGCCCAAAGCATGATCTGTTAAAACAAATAAAGTATTTGGGTCTGATGATTTTAATCTTTTTTTCACCTGTGCCGGAAAAACTATATACTGATCAATATAGCCCAGCCACTTTTTTAAAAAAACAGGCAAAGGAAGCTTGGAAAAATAAGGTTTTGGTGACCAAGTATCAACCCGATGTCCTCGTTGCCGCAAACCATCAGCCAGCATATTGGCAAAGCGGGGCATACTTTTATGGCCTAAAAAACTAGGGTGGGTAAGGAGGACGAGGTGCAATATAGGTTTATTTTCTAAATGAAGGAGTGTGATTGGGTTTTGAATTAAGTGCAGCCAGCATTAATCCACTTATTATTATACAGAATCCTAAATATGTTGGCTGTGCCCAATTGCCTTGTGCTAAGGTTTGCAATCCAAAACTAAGTAGTAACCATGGTAATATATCATTAACAGAGAGTTTTCTGTAGCAGGCAAGTGCAATTTTAATTGCTAATCCAATACGGATAAATATAACAGATAAGCCTAAAATTGGGCCAAGCTCGCCAACTTCTCTTCCCCATTCTCCTTCAGCAATTAAGAATGTTTTACTGCCAGCCAAGAGCATACTACCTACGTTTGTTCCCATTCCTATTCCGTAACCCAAGATAGGCTGATCAACAGAACTGGTTAAAGACGAAATTGAACCACCAACAGCCCGGTTCCCTAATGTTCCCTGTAAACCTCCTTCGGTTCCACTTGCAGTAGTAAACCTAGAAACGAAAGCATCCGTTGCAGTGTTGAATAGACTAAGTTGGCTTAATGCTATTAAAATTATTCCACCACCGATAATTGCAATTAGGAGTTTACCAACGTATTTTGGTTTTCTGGAAACTGCCAATACAAGAAATATTAAAGTAACTCCAATTTGAAAAAATAAACCTCTGCTTATAGATAAAGGAATAGAAGCAAACAAACCCAATGTAGCACCCAGTAAAACTAATTTATTTATTTTTTTTAAATCAAACCAAAAATAAAACACAAAACAAGCGGCGTAAGAAAAATAAGATGTGGTGCCTGTAGTAAATGAGAAAGTAGCAGGTGGACGAAAAAAACCATTAGCACCGCTATATCCTGCTCCAGCCATATCGCCACCAATCCCACGATTTACCCAGGCAGATTGTGGACTATAAAATTGTAGTGTTATCAATATGGCCATTGGGATTGTTATCCATAGGGTCGCTATTCCAATTTTAATAACATCATCTCTATTAAATACTTGCCCGATTACAAATATTAAAGGAAAATGAAATACAAGTATTCTGGCCCCATACAATGCAACAAACAAATTTCCATGTCCTAAAAATATTGCTATAAAAGTACTTATTATACCTATGATAATCATTCCGTTTAGGTATATGGATGCCGGAAATAATCCTCTCTGCCAGCATTTGATTACAAGCCATATTGCAACAGGATCACGTATGATTAGTAGAGGTGTTGCAAGGCTGGGTAAAAACCATTTACGTAAAGCACCTTCAAAGATTAGTAACAAAAAATATATCCAAATTCCTGTTTTCAGATCCTTATTGGCCTCAACTTTTTTAGTTGACGAATAAGGCTTATCGGAATCAGAAATTGTGTGATTTATGTTTTCAATATTGACCATAAGAATCTGCTAATTTTGAAGCCTGTTTAAATTTAGTTCAATTTATTTTCTATGCTTTTTTACCGAACAAAAAACCAATGCTTCTTTTATCACCTAAAATATGGTGGAAGTTTTGAACAACCATCACCGCAAAAACAAAATTTACAGGCATAAAAGAAGCATATAAATCTTTGTTTGCCGTAAATTTAAACAGCTTCTAAAGCATTAGCAATTAACTATCGGATGTTTTTCCCCTTATAGCATCCACTAATTCCTCACCATAAACACTCCATGGCCTTTTACTGGCACTACGCATGGCTTCACGGCCAACTTCTGCAATATGTTGCGGATGTGAAATCAATTCTTCTATTGCATTTTGCAGGGCAGTTGTAGAGCCGGCTTCTACCAGCCAGCCGTTTTTCCCATGCGTGATTAAATCCGGGCCTGCTGTACGATCTGTGGTTATTACGGGCGTACCCTGCGACATGGCTTCTGTAATAACCAAACCAAATCCTTCAAACAAGGAAGGAAAAACCAATATATCGTGTTGGTGCATTAGTTTCAATACTTCATCATGCGGTAAACTTGGAATCCAGCGGTGTTTGGCTAAAGCTGCATCCAGGGCAGGGCAGGGCTGATCGCTAACTTTTTTCCCAACCACCGTAAGTTCTACATGCTTTTTAAGGTTTTCTACGGCAGCAAATAAATCGGCTATTCCTTTTCTTTGGGACAATCCGCCCACAAACAACAGTTTAAGCGGTTTTGTAACTGCTGCAGAAGTATAATTTCGATCAGCAGCAACAGGAGGAAAAGCATAAGGAACAACTACAATCGGTGCTAACTTCCCAGGATAATCTTTTAGAGTGCTTGCCGTAAACTGGCTGGCAACAAATATTTTGTCTGCTAAAAGAAGCTCTTCATCTTTTCGGGCCAGTTTAGTTTCAGAGTCACCAAAACTTAACAACGTTGGCCGCCATTCCGGCCAGCGTTCATATTCAAGTTCCAGCAAACGTTTTGCCGTACGCCAATAGCCAATCGGCAAATCGTACAGGCATTGCATATTCAGCATTTTGGCTTCTCTGAAAGAATGTAATGCCCCGTCTTCATAAGCATAAACTGCATCGGTGCCGGTTGATTGCATTGCTTTTAAACCGGCAGCCACGTGTTTGTCCAGGTTTCGATATACGCCATCTACACTAAAAATCCCGGTTTCCTGTTTAATTAAGTTTTTAAGACCTGCTTTTGATGCCGCAATTCTGCCCAATTCATAAAACGGCCACGCTTTGGTGAGTTTTTGCAGTTGCGGATTGTATTTGCGCCTGCTAAACTCTGCAAAAGCGTTATAAGTACTAAGTTTGTCAAAAATGTTCCCCGGAAAAGTAGCAACAGTTGTCCTTAATCCGGAAAGCATGTTTGCTTCGTAAAGTCCGTTTGCAGCAGCTCTGAAAAATGCATTACCCGTTGGGTGGGCTATAACTACTTTCATGGGTTTATTTTAGTTGATTTTGCAACAGCAGCTTCCACAACTTCTAAATACTTTTTTGACACAATATCCGGCTGGTGTTTATGCAAATGTGCTGGTGCCGCACTCCGTAACTTTATCTCTAAATCAGGATGGGCAATCAGGTTAATCAATGCATCAACCAATGCATCCACGTCACCTCTTTTATAACTTATGCCTGCATTTCCAATTGCATCGGGCAAACCTCCGCCATCAGATACAACAGGCACACAGCCGCAAGCCATACCTTCTAAAACTACATTGCCAAAAGGTTCTTCCCACAAAGACGGAACCAGCATATACCGGTGCTGATTTAATAACCTGGCTAACTTTTCCCCGGAAACAGAACCGGTAAATGTTACCTGTTCCTGTAAACCAAGTTCTGATACCAGGTTTTCTAATTTCTGTTTTTGCGGGCCTTCACCAATAATAGTAAGTTCAGGTTTGATAGTTAAAAACTGATGTTGTGCTTCTTTTATCAATAGTTTTTTAAAAGCTATTATGGCTTGATCAACACCTTTGTTTGGCACTAAACGGCCTAAAAATACAAATGCTTTTGTTTTGGTGATTTCCGGGATCACTCTGAAAACTTCTGCATTATACGGATTGCCAATAACAATTGCCGGTTTAAAACTGTGCTTCCTGATGGCATCGCTAACAGCTATAACTTTACTTGCTTTTTTAAACCATAAAAATTTAATCCGGTCCTGGATCCCGATTTTGCCATGAAGCCCAATGGTATTATCAATCCTTGAAACCCAGGTGTTGAGTGCGATTACATACGGATGGTTAAAAAATAAGTTCGGCCAGGCCAAACGCAGACAAGGGTTATTTTCAAAAACCAAATCTGCCCACTTATGCGCTTTAAACAAAGTGAAAACAGAAGGGTTGCGGATGATATTGAAGGGATAAATATTAGGGCTGGGGTCTGGCGTCCACGTCAGTACCTGAATTTCATGCCCAGCTGCAAAGAAAGCCCTTGATAAAATATCAGAATTAGCTTCTATGCCACCAATAAATGGGTAAAAATTATGGGATAAAAAAAGTATTTTCAAGAAATTAATTACAAATACTGAATTTAATTATTCGGCAAAAATAATACTAATTCATCAGCAAGGCTTGGTTAATTTACATTTTAACAGGATTATACAGGGAAATGTATTTTTTAGTGATGGTTTCCCAGCTCAAAACTTCTTTGTAAAACCGGGCTGCATTTTGGCTGATGGTATTGCTTAAAGTAACATTGGCAGATAGTTTTATTATGGAATCCGCCCAGTCATCCGCAGAGAAAGGGTTGTTTACAAAAAATATATTATGCTGGTGTTGAAGGAAAGTCTCATCCGTCATATCGCCTTTGGAGGTAACAACCGGCAAACCCCAGTTTAATGCAGCTGCCAGCGTGCCGTTTTTTAAAGATGCGCCGCCTCTGCCTTTAAGATCGATTTTTTCCATGTGTGCAAAAATCGTGAGCTGGTCAAAAACCTGTTGTATTTCTTGGGCAGATAACGTCCCGGTCAGAAAAAGCCTTTTGTTCTGATAAAAATTGTGCTTTTCCCAAACCGGATTGTTGGCCTTGTTCTGTTTGCCGATGAGATATACAACGCCCGTGCTTTTCTCTAAAATTTTATCGATCACTTCGGCAAAAAAACCATCAACCCGATTGGCAAAACAACCAATAACTAATTGGTTGCTGTTGGAAGTTTGTACGGTCTTCCTGGTAAAATTACTTGAAATCGGAAGTAGATTAAACTTAAAAGGAATTAATTGTTTGGCATTAAAACGCGTTGATGTTGTGCGTACCGAGGAGATGGCCGTTAAGAAATATGCGATTGACAATTGTAAGAAACTGACGGCAATCTTTTTAGGATTGGCAATGTACAATCGGGTTGCAACTTCATGGAACATGATTGAAACTTTGTATCCTTTGAATTTTAAAATCCCGAAAATGTAAATTAAATATAAAGGTATGCCGATTTTGCTGAACGAATATGGCTCATATTGGATAATAATTGCATTAACTTCCTGCACCGGTTTTAAGCAATTTAACCAGGCTTTGATGCTTTTTTTATCGGCTATTTTTATGCAATTTATTTTATTGTCCGAAGATTTGTTGTCAGAAAAAGTTATGATCTGGTTATCAAAATTGTTTTCTTCTAAATTTCGGTGCAGGTAATCACTGTAATCTCCGATACCACAAATATCAGGCGGAAAATTAGGCGTTAAAAGGTAAGTGGTTTTCATCTGGTTTTATTGCCCGATCGTGTTTTTTTAGCTAAAGCTGAGAACTTGTTTAAACTTATGTTACTCAATTTCCAATGCTTCTTTTATGCCGGTAAATTTGGATTTTATAATTGTTGCTGATGGGTAAGTTTTTAAAGAAACACTAAGTTTTAGGTGATAAAAGAAGCATACAAAAACCTTTAAAATTTAATTAAATACTAAAGTTAGTAATCAAACAGTAGCTTTAATATTACTGACACTGTTGTGATGCTGTGTTTTTTTAATCAGCTTTAAAACAGTTAAAGGTACTAAACGATTGATAACGTGATATTTGCTGATTAACTTTAAGCCTGGTTTTAAATTGAAAAAAACTTTTATGGCGTAGTTGTAAATATCATTCACAGATTTGCTGTTGGAAATTTCCTTGAAAGCAATTTGCCGGGTTGCATCCTGCAGCTGATAGATTTTTACCAAATAATCATCAAAATTATTTTCTATCAAATATTTCAAAACAGCAGCAGACGACCGGAGCAGTCGTTCATCTTTTTTAATCTGGTTTTCTTTTAATGCTGCATAAACAGAAAAATTATCTTTATGCATCCGCCACACAGACAGAGGTTCATCTAAGAAATAGCTTTTCCCTAAAGGCAATACCGCAAGCAGTAAAAATTCATCTATGTACATATCAACTGCATCCGGTATTACAATCGTTTTTAAAGCTGATGCTTTTGCGGCGTAAGTTGTACCACCGCCAAAAAACATATTACTGCTGTAAAAACGGTGCAGAAGCCATTTCCCGTGCAAGGGTTTTCCTAAAATATCTTTCGGGAGTTTTTCTGTTACCAGTAAATTTTTGTTTTGGTACAATACTTTTGCGGCAGTTCCAACATGCACAATTTCGTCATCATTTTCAAAAACTTTAACGTATGCTGCAATTTTATCTTTAAAAAAGTAATCATCGGCATCCAAGTTAAAAATGTATTTGCCGGTACATTTTTTTATGGCATTAAAAGTAGCATTGGCTTTTCCTTTGTTCTCCTGATAAAAGTACTTTATCGTATTTTGATCGATCAGTTTTTTTAAAGTATCATGCGTCCTGTCAGTAGAACCATCATCTACCACAATAATTTCAATTTTATCCTGCGGATAAGTTTGCTCTAAAACACTGTTAATAGCTTCTAATATATAATTAGTGTAATTATAGGTAGGGATAATAACAGAAACCAACGGTGCAGGCATGTGTTAATTGATTTCTTTTAAATTCATTTTCTCCAGCATCAATTGCATATCTGCAAAACTTATGTACATGTGTGTATCGGTTTCAATAACATTGTTGTTTTCATCATAATATTTTTCTCCGAGTGCTGTATAAAGTAAAAAATAATCTAACCCAAAGCCGTTGGAAAGATCGTGAAATGCTTTTCTATAATGTATGTTGTGGGTAACATGTCTGATTTCACAAACCTTTGTTCCCGGCCTACAAAAAATTATATTGGTAAGCTGCGAACCGTGGCAGGAAATAATATGTGTTGCATTTTTAAACAAGGCAATCTGTTCATCAGTTGATAAATCTTCATTGTGGACACATTCAAAACCATAGCGCTTCAAAAAAGCAACAATTTCATCTTCGTTTAAAACTTTTCGGGTTTTGACCCTTGATCTGCTTAGATAAATTTTTTGCGGGAAAGTTTTGGTTACAGTTTTGGGTCGGATAATACGATTAAGATAATCAATGTACCAGTTTCCTTTACGATTGTACCAGGACGAAAACACCAGTTCTTCACAGCGATAACTTTCCGTTTCATCAAACAAACGAACCTGTTTTTCGAGCGGAATACCTACGCGCGTGAAAAGGCTTGTTGCGCTTATGTCCTGATCCTGAATGATGAAATGATCTATTTTGTCAAAATCAAACCCTGCCAATTCTGCCAGATATAAAGCCGGTAAACCATCCTGCATTTTATGCCAGTATGCACCACCCCTAACAATGATAGATCTGCCTTTCAAGGTTTTACATTTTGGCAAAAACAAAGCCCCAAAAGCCGGGTGAGACTTCCGTTCATCACCGTAAACATTAGAAACCGGTGCCAGTAAATAATTGTCTTCTGTTAACGTAAAAAAATATTTGCTATAAACCCTGACGTTTGGCATCGAGTACACATACTCTGTTCTGTCTATGCAGTAGGAAACAACTTCTGCGCCGGGCACAGCTTTTCCAATCGTATATTCAGGGTCTTTAATTGTTATTTCATCTTCAAAAAAATGCCAGTAAAAATAGCTTAAGCCCTTTGCTTTTTTACTATCAACATATCGGTCAATTTCTGCAAAAGTCAGCAATGCATCTTTTGGCCCGCCAATATTATTTGAATTTAATTTAAAATGATGAATTACCTGTGTGTTCAGTAATTTTATAAGTGAAGATTTTATCCAATATAGTTTTAAAAGAATCGGCCTAAACTTGTTCTTGACAAAATTTGAATTAAATTCTTTTTTAAGAGGAAACTTTATCACCAATCTCAATCGTTTTCTACTGTTATCTGGTTTTTGATCTGCCTACGAACAATTTTACTAAAAGGTTTATGTAAAAATTTCTTTATGCGGAATTGTGCAAAAATATTATTTTAATCTATAAATATTATAAAATTTAGTAATGTTTAATGCTTGAAAATTAAAGTATATAAAGAAAAATATAATTGCAAAGCATCATACATTAATTTTTCGGCAAAACCTCTAAACCTAAAGTGAACGGAATTTTTAAAAGTATTTTTGATGAGCGAGTTGTAAAATGCCACTAAATAATACCGACTGTTGATCTCTTGCTTTTTTTCCGGATGTTTTTTTAAAAAATAAAGTGTTGATTTAAACCTGTTTAAGGTAACTTTCCACATATTTTTCTGGATGCGCCAAGGATGGATGACGTAAGCATTTTTTAAGAATACTTTGGCTATGAGCAACTTGTTTAAACGATAATTTAATTCTACATCTTCCATTGCGGCAAAAGGAAAATGTTCATCAAAACCATCTAAAGTATTCAAAAAAAGGTTTTTACTAATCATGAAATTGCATGACCACAAAAAACCTCCCGTTTCATTAACCGGGGATTCTTCTGCAAAACTGCGCTGTTCCCGATCAGCTTTGATACAACCTTCAAAGACCCTGATTTCTTTATTCTTCAAAAGTCCGTCTTGATAATTCTTAAGCAGATTTTTGTCTGGTAAACAATCATCGTCTATAAAAATTAACCATTCGCCATTTGCCTGTTTGGCAGCGTAATTTCTGTTTGCCGCTGGTCCGCGTTGTGGCCCGGCAATCCATTTGACCCAATTAAAATTAGCTTGTACAAATGGTTTAGCCGAATGTTGCCTGCTGTCATCAGTAACAATTACTTCATAACTGTTTTCATCAAATTCCTGAAAAAATGGCGTGAGGCATTCTAAACATTTGCCTAATAAATCGTTACGGTTATAAGTTGGGATTATGACTGAAAACAAAGTAGAAGTAAAATAGATTTTTAAATATAGATTAACCCTAATGTTTAAGAAGCTGTTTAGATCTGATGAAAATTATTGTTATGCTTCTTTTATCACCTAAAATATGGTGGAAGTTTTGATCAACCATCACCTTAAAACAAAATTCACAGGCATAAAAGAGGCATCTAAATTTTGTTTGCTGTAGATTTAAATAGTTTCTAAGCATTTAATATTTCTTTATCAATTAAATCAAGTATTTTTTCATCAATATTTGTATCAAATTTTCTGGCAAAAGGTGTAGTTTGCTTCTTTAACAATTCTAAATCTTTTGATTTCCATATAACTGGGTTTGGGGCATTATAATCTGCATATGTGGTTTGTAGATTTATTGTATTTTCTGCAAAATGTGAATTCAAAAGCAAAGTCTGAAAATACATTTCATCAGAACTTATGGTAAATTTATAAAAGTTATTGAAGGTTGTATTCGAATTATATTTTTCTACAAAGTATTTAGCAATATTTAAAGGTAAGATGAACCACACCCTACCCACAAACGGAACAAATCCTTTTAAAAAATTTCTTTTTGGTAGAATTTTTGTTAAAATTCTCGGAATTATTGGAACTTTTTTATAATCAAAAACGCCTGTTTTATTGTATTTAAAATAATCTGCAAAGTAATATCTGTTAGTTCTATTTGGTAAAGTCTTATTCAAACTACCCGTTTCATATTCAATTAAAGCCTTACCGTTGTAGTTATTCAAATACTGTTTTAAACTATTATTACTCATAATTGGATAATCCTGCCCACTTATAAATACAATAGTTTCTGTTTCATTTTCAACTGCAAGTTTTAATAATTCTATTGTAGCTTTAACAGTATTAAATCCTCCCCAATTAGTTTTATATCTTTTAGTTGTAAAATATAAGTTAGAGTATTTTGAAAGTTCATTTTTAAAAGGATATATATCTGTGTTTAAATCAACATGGATTACAAAAAGTGAATCTTCATAATTTAATCTGCTTATCAATCTGGAAACTTGTAGTGGATTTTTGTGTGCAAGAATTATATAAGCAACTTTCATAGCCATTATGTAATTTCAACAAGTTCAGTAATCATCTTCAAATAGCTATCTTTCAAAACCTTCCAGGAGTAAAGCTGATCAGCAGCCTCAATGATTTCATACCGGTCAAAATCAGGAATAATATGTGATAAACATTTTGCCAATTCCCCTGCCTTGGCCATGTTGATATAAGTTCCGTAATTATTGAGAACCTGCTTTGCATTAATATAATCATGAACAACACAAGGCAAACCATAACTCAGCGCTTCAATCAAAACACGGCCAAAACCTTCGTTTAACGATGCCAGAACGAAGTAATCAGCAGCAACATAATAGTTTTTTACTTCCCCCAACGGAACACTTGTAATGACAAACCTGCCTGCCAGTTTTTCTTCTGCTAATCTGATGATAGCTGGCGTTTCAGTTTCAAACTGGCCTAATATAATCAGGAAAAACTCATTTCCAAGTTTAGCAACTTCTTCAATCAAGTAATCCATCCTTTTATGATGCTTGTTTACTGTTCCAACAGAAAGGATTATTTTTTGATCTTTTGAGAAACCTAAACTTTTTCTGATTGCATCTTTTTGTTCTATTGCAGATAATCTTTCCTCAACATTTATATTGAAACCATAAGGCAGCAAAGTTTGTATAGATGCAGGTGCACCCTGTAAAATGGCCTGCTCTAAATAAACCGGTAAAAGCTGCTGCACATGATCTTCCGTTTTAAAAGGCGGTCCGTTTGGTGCACCATTTGAAAATAGTAACTTATATTTAAACTTTAGATATTTTCTTAAATGCCACAAGTAAGTGCCCAATGTAAAATCACTATAATAAATTACGACTGGTTTTTTGGTAATGATAATAGGTAATAATGATAAACAGAAAGTAATTTGTTCAATTGTGTAAGCATCAAAAGGAAGGATTTTTGCTAATAATTGTGCTGGTTTTTTTCTGCGTGGTAAGTTTGGTAATACAATTTCCCGGTCTGTACTTTTTCCGCCACCTTTAATCAAGTACAAGTTAAATTCCTGCGTATCTTTTAAAGCATCAAAACATTCTCGGGTAAACGATTCATAACCGCGGTTGATATGGCCTAAACCAGTACAAATTATAAAAACGTTCATACTGTTTTTATGCCTGTTTTTTTGGTGAACGTTCTGATCACTTTTCTAAACCCAAACAATAAAACGTCAGTCATTGATTTGAAAGATACAAGTATCCAAGTTGGGGAAATCTGCCATAAGGATTTTATAATAAATATCGTTTCAGCTTTTTTTAAGAAAATTCTTTTTCGGGATGTTTCCAACAAAACACTGAACAAATAAACATCAAAGTATCTTAGTTTTTGCCTTAATGAAATTTGATGTTTTACTTTTTCATAAGCATACAAACTTACTTTCAGTTTTTCCAACAAAAATATCTTGTAAGTGTCTTTTTGGTAATGATCTGATCTGCTGACCGAAGTATCGGATTGCCTGAAATAATTTAAACATTGCGGTAAGTAAGCAATGTAATTGTCAAAACAAATGTCTATCCAAAACTGCCAGTCGCCACAAATTTTATATTGCTTAAAAGAAGCATCAACGTTATAAAAATTGTCTTTTTTAAAAACTACGGCACTTGCGTTTGGTACAATTGGATGGAAAAAGAAAGTGTTTCTGCATTCATCAAAACCATTGTTTAGGTAGTAATTATCTTTGTTGTTTGATACATCATGTATTAAACTTCCAACTTTATCTCCAGACGCATCAACGGTGTTAGAGCCGCAAAATACCAATCCAAGATTATTGTTTTTGTTGATGATATTGACCAATGATGACAAAAATTGATTATCTGCATAATCATCACTTTCTGCAATCCAAATGTAATTGCCTTTTGCTAATTTAATTCCTTTTTCCCATTGTAAAAAGGTGCTTCCGGAATTTTGTTCGTTAAAAACAGCATGACTAACTTTCGGATGATTTCTGTATTGTTCAATAACTGTTCGGCTTTCGTCTTTAGAACAATCATCCAAAATTACAACTTCAAAGTTTTGGTAAGATTGATCAAGCACAGAATCAATACGCTGTTTTAAATATTTGGCATGATTATAATTCGGGATAATAACAGAAATTAAATCAACCATTAAAATTTATCAACAATTTGGATACTTCTTTTATCGGGTAAATTTCAAAACTTGATCCAATCCGGAAATTGTAAATGTATGTTTTGATTAACATCTTCTCTTGGCGACCATTGATGCGGTGCAATTACAATCTTATCTAAGTTACGGTTTAAAACTGCGCCCCACCAGCTAAAAGTGCTGTTGGCAATAATTTGATGTTTGCAGTGCCGCATCAAATCTAAATCAATATAATCCGGATTGCCATTAACATAAAAGTTTGTAGTACCGGTTTTTATATTAGATTTTACCCATTCCAGATCATCAGAAAAAAAGTAAAAGTTAGGTTCAGCAATATTTTCCTTGATGTGCTGAATAGCTTTGTTGTAATATTCAATCGGCAAAACGCCCATTAGATAATTGGCCCCAGGATCGGTTACATAGTCACCACGGCGGATATGAACGGCAACTGCAAACGGATCATTTTTGATTTTTCTTAGCCAATTATTTACATCTAACACCGGATGATCTTTTAAAGTCAATTCCTCGAAAATTTCCGGTTGCAAACATTCGTAATATTTATAATGCTGCCAGTACCCTTCTATGTAAACTTCGTTTGGTGTTTTATAAACTTCGGGTTCCAATATCCACCAGGTAGCTTCTTTAAAATAAATTTTAGTATGTTTCGGAAACAAGACAGGTTCTAAGTTGCGATATACTTTTGCGTAGAACGAAGTTTGCTGATGCAGGTTATTGTAACGATTGATTTCTTTTTCAAATGGAAGTAGTTGAGATTCAGTTGCAACTTCAGCAGCAATGTTAAAATGATCTAATTTATAACTTCGGAGGTTTTGATCTCTAAAAAAAGAAATGTCTAACAATAACGGTACTTCTTTTAGCAGGGATAATTGCCTGCCCATTGCATATTGCAACAATTGATTCCCTAAACCACTAACTAACTTTGTAACTACCAATTATTATTTCTATCGATTAAGTTGTGTATAGTTCAGAGTAATTTATTGTAAACTTAATTGCAAAAATTCTTTTATTTTTTGATGAACAGCTTCTTTTGAAAAATCCTGTAAAGTGTTCCAGGCGTTGGTCACCAAATTTTGGTAAGCACTAAAATTGTTGATAATTTCCACAACTTCTTTTGCAATATCACGCTCGTTATTAGTTTCAATACAAATGCCGCAATTATTATTTTTTATAAACTTATTGTTGGCTGCATAACTTGGTGCACAACTAATAATCAAGCGCTTTGATTTACAATAATCTGTAACTTTAGTTTGAAGTGATCCGGTAGAATGGGTATAATTTTCCGAACTAAAAGAAGCAGTGATCAAAAGTGCATCCGCTTCGTTCAGTTTCTGATGGACTTGATTATAAGGCAGATGTCCACCGTAAACAACACCTAAAGGTTCCAATTCAGCTTTGCGCCATTTCCATTGACTTTCTTGCGTATAAAGTATCAGTTGTGCTTTAAGTTGAACAGGAAGCAACTTTAAAGCTTTTGCAAATGCCAAAAAACTATCAAAGTGCATAGGCCACAATGCACCGGCATAAGCAATTTTAAATGGGTTGTGTTTAACAGGAATACTGTCTTGTGGTGCATCACTTAAATCAACCGGGTTCCTAATGTATAAAATCTTTTCCGGTTTTGCCTGATAGCGTTCTGCCAGCAGGTTTCCAAGTTCTTCGCCAATCATCATCCAATATTTGTTTTTTTGCAACATTTTTTGAATAATGTTGTGAACCAGTTTTCCGACTTTGTCTTGTTTATTTTTATACATCCAATCATCCATAAAGTATGGAATTATCGGTGCAAAAAGATCATTGTTGTTAAACAGTTTGTCATGCATCAATATACCTGATGAAGTATTGGAGCAGGAGATAACAACATCGGGCGCAAACATTAAGATTTCCTGCTTTAGCTTATTATATTGATTTTGCTGAAAAATGTAAAAATTGATTTGGTTAACAAAAGGTAATAAAAACTTTGTAAAACGATTTACCGGAAAATTGATTAAGTTAAGTTTATAACTTTTATAACGATTTGTATAAGGTTCAACAGAACCCAATTTTTGTAAAGTTTTTTTGTCAACTTCAGTAATTCCCATAAAATCTTTGGGATCAATAAAGGAAAACAAGTTGTATAAGGTTTGATTGATGCCACCTTCATTTAAAGCCATCGGGGCATCGCCAAACAATAAAATTTTCATTTAATTGGTGTTGTTTTGATACTTGACAATCTTTTTTCCGGATAGTTTTTTAACCCAGTATTTGCCGTAAATTGGAAAAAGATCAGTCCAGAAACTTTTGTATTTCCAGAAAGAATTTAATAATACCGAGAAATGTTTTTCGGTATCAAAACGGTTTTCGTAATAAAGTAACTTGATGATATTTGCCGGAAAATAACTTTTGATCAAATTGACATTTGTAATATCAATTATCCTTTTGTCATAACCTTCTTTCACTAAAGATTTTAAAATATAATTATAGTTTTTAGCAAAAGTAGTTACAAACTGATAGCTTCCGGAGTTGTTTTGTTTTGCCGCAAACAAGGGTGTTTGTATAAAAAGATTTTCCTGTGCTGCAAAAATAGCTTTCATCGTCCAGCCAATTTGTACAATGTTGGTGTGCATGTATTTTTTATAGCTCGTGTCACCTTGTAAAATTTCCTTGTTTATAATATTTCCACTGATAAAAGTAGCATAGTAATGAATACTTTTTACAAATTCAACAGGCTGATTGTAAATAATTGTTTGTGCTTCTTTTACAGGTGTTTCGTCAACCTCTGCTTCGTTGTGAAATGGAATGCAATGCATGTAAACATCTCCGAAATCTTTGTTTTTTAATAAATTGATAATGATATTTAAACTTCCGGCAATCAGGTATTCATCATCACCCAAAACCCAGACATACTTGCCATTTGCTTTTTCAAAACATAGCGATGATGTAGAATCAGGTCCCAAATTGGTTTCTCTTTCATAATAATCAATTTTCATTTTTGATGAATACTGATCAATTATATTTTTGGTATGATCTGTAGAAGCATTGTTTGCAATAATCAACTCTATATCTTTTTCAACACCATCAAATTGCATCAATATTGAATTTAAACAACGATCCAAGTATTTCGCCCGGTTATAAGTAGGGATACCAATAGTTAGTAATGGTTTTTGCATGAAGCTGAAGTTGGAAATTTACTAATATACATTACAAAAAACTTTTGCTTACAACTTATCAATTAAAGGAAAATATCGATTTATATTTTTGTAGAACCCATTTTTACTAAAATATTGCTCCCATAGTTTTCTATTGCTTTGTTGCAATTCTATAAATTGTTCGGGTGATTTTGACTGATGAAAATTTAATATATACTGCCCGGCTTTACTTGCATCTTTTTCTTCAACCCAAACAACATGGTTTTTCCAATTTATAAACTCTTCAAAAGGTAAAACACAATCTGTATTAATAAAAACCGGGATGCGGCCTGCACTTAAAATTTCATACAATCTGAAAGAATAATTGCCATGGCCGCTTACACAGATATTGTATTGGTTGTTAAATACATTATTTACAAAAGGTAATTTGCCATTAATTGGGTCCCAGCTTTGTTCTATTGTGGTAAAGCTGATATCGGTTTTAATATTTTTATTTTGGATGCAAGAACCAATTGCATCCCGCCGGGCCAGATACCCAAAGTTGTAATGCAAGTTAAGCTGCTTTTGTATGCCGGAAAATTTAAAAAGTTGGTTCAGCTTTCTTTTGATTTGCAGTTTAACCGGCAGTTGCAACGGTGCAGATTGCCCGCGAAAACCTACACTTGGCGATGCTGTTTTTATCAGGTAAAAATCAGCCTCAGTTATTGGCTTCTTGGTCCTGAGGTCATCACCATAAGCCGGCATAGCAAATTCGTTATTGTCTTTTTTCGTTTTCAGCAATGAAGTCCTGAACACAATTGCATTCGATATATCAAGTTTTTTTACCGGATCATAATAATAAAACAAGATGATTTTCTTTTTGCAATCAGATGCCATTTCTGCCATCAAATCAAAATCTTTTCTTAAAGTTTGTATTTCGTTTTTTGTATAATTAAAGTGATTGTACTCATGTTCTGTGTAACCATAAAGCTTTTCATAAGATACCGGAAACAGAAAAAAATCTGCCAGCTGCGGTTGCGATACTATTGTGGAATGAATTGCTAATTGTTCAATAATTTCTTCTGTACCATACTTTTGCGGATAGCCATTTCCAACATAAAGTTTATACATTTTTAGAATCATCAAAAGCTGAAAATTTTTTACGGGCGTAACTGATCAACTCTTCATCCGCCAGATTCCACCATTCATCTTGTTCTAACTGTCGTATTGTCCCGGCTGTAAATCTATCTTTAATCTTTTTTGCCGGCACACCTGCCACAATGCTATAAGGCTCAACATTTTTGGTAACCACAGCTCCGGCACCAATTACGCTGCCGTTGCCAATGGTAATTCCCGAACGAATATAGGCATTGTAACCAATCCAAACATCGTTCCCAATAGTTGTGGTAGCAAATTCTTTGATTTCTTTCTGAAAAAATTTATTTGTATTGAACGGATTTTCCTTTTTATAAAACACAGGCGAAGTTGAAAATTGCGTATAGAGATGTTCTGCATGGCCAATAGTTGCATTTTCTGCAATTGAACAAAAAGCTCCGATTATAGTGTTGAAAACCCGGTTGTTTCCGGCCAGATAAGTATAACTTCCGATGCTGCTGTTGGAAATTGCAGTCCGGTTGCCAACATGAATATGGTTCGCAAGTTTGGCGGAAAACAAAATAACTTCAGGCAACAGGGTTACCTCGCTACCAATTTCAGAAGAAAATACAGATGCTTTTTTTATCACACAATTATTGGCCAAACTTGTATAGTGGATTGTTGAACGATCAATCTTATTATTTACCCCAACTTTAATATCCGTAGATAAATCTGAATTTAGGGTGATTGTGTTCCGGCTGTTTTTTAAAATAACTAATAATGTTTTTAAAAACTTAAACATGCTGCGTTAAAATTTAAGAGCCTATTTAAAATTTGTATCAGAATAAATGGAATGCTTCTTTTACCATATAAATTTTAGTGTCCGTATCAACTTTAAATAAGAAACTTACCATGTTTTAGGTGATAAAAGAAGTATTCAAAATCGATCCAACAAATTTTAAACAGGCTCTAAGTTCCTACAACAAAAAATATAGGATAAAAACAGTATGCAGTTTTTTAAAAAATCCGCCATTCCTGAGCATCAATTCCATGCCATGCTTTTGCTTTTCGCCGCATCCCAACAAAACTACCAACGTTAGAACTGATCGTACCGATAAATATTTCAGACCGGTATAAAGCTTCAGTATCTGCAAGTAGATTGATTAAAGTTTCTTTTTTGGATGCTTTACTTTGACTATTGTATGCACCTTCATCAAACCCGGTTTCGGTTTGTTTGCAAAATGTGTAAATGTTGTATTCAGAATATTCTGACTTAATTTTTGCAATACTGCTGTAATTATCAGTTGCAACAAACAAGTTTTTATCTGTAGATAGCGAGGTTATAAGATTGATATAGGACTGAATGGCATAATTTTTTTTCTCAATATCACCACTTCTGATGTGCACGCCCAGGTAGGAGGGTGGCAAGTTTAAACTATCGATTTCGCTTTCAATAATTGCTTGGACATTAGGTTGATAACGCCAAATATGTTTTACCAGCACGTGCATGGCTGATAAAAAATCACCTTTTATTTCTAATTCCTGGAACTTAAAACTTTCATTATAAAATTTAGCATCTTTAATATAAGGCCAAATATCCTGTGTTAAATATGCCACACCTAAACTTTTACGGATAAATTTTAATTTAACGATATTGGTTAGGGAATAGCTAATTTGATGGCTGCGGGCATTATATTTTAAATGAAGATTACTTTGGCTTTCTTCACAAAAAGGCAAAAAATAATCTTCCCAGCCTTTTTGATATGCAAAGTTGTTTTCTTTAGAAGACAAAACAAATTTGATTTTATGTTGAAGACAGTACAAAACGGCCATCAGCATGTGGTTGATCTCTGAAAAAAAACCTGCCGAAATACCAACCCTGAACACTAAAGTTTTACTGAAAGAATTATTCAGTTTGTTATAGTTGTCAATCCAGGTTTCAGTTTTCATTCCTGTTGATTAAAAAGAAACCAATTTCATTGTAAGTCAAGTATTTACCAGAGGCTGTTGTGCGTCCGTGTTTAATCATGTTCACACCGTCAATACCCAGGTATTTCTCAATGTTTGGATAACTCAATTCGATATTTAAGTAATATTCGCCATTTACCAAGTTGGAAGGAAGATGCAAATTATCTTTAAACACAAACTTGCCAGCGGGAAAGGATAAAATCTCGGCATCCATGTGTGCCGGACTATAAAATGAAACCAATACACCTTCCAAAGTATAAACTTTAATTTCTATGTTAAACTGAAGGTTTTCTGAGGTATAACCATCAATTTCAATATCTAACCTATTATCATCAGTTCCGATTTCCAAAGTAGCGTCTGTACTATTGTTAATTAAAATCCGGTCAATAGTTAATGCAGCGTGTTTGACTTTAATTAGCTGGGTTAAATTTTTGTCTTCTTTAACTATTCCCTGTTCCTTGTAAAAAGTGATTGCCCCTTCCACTAATCCGTTGTAACCGATGGAGCCTTTGTCCAGTACAATGCCTCTTTTACACAACTGTTTTACCGAAGCCATGTTATGGCTAACAAATAAAACCGTACGGCCTTCGCCCTGGCTCACTTCGCCCATTTTGCCCAAACATTTTTTTTGAAATTCGGCATCACCTACGGCCAGCACTTCGTCCACAATCAAAATTTCAGATTCCAGGTGTGCTGCCACTGCAAAAGCCAAGCGCACGTACATGCCTGAGGAATAGCGTTTTACAGGCGTATCTACATAGCGTTCCACCCCTGCAAAATCAACAATTTCATCAAACTTAGAAGCGATTTCGCGTTTACGCATTCCCAGGATGGCACCATTCAGATAAATATTTTCCCGGCCGCTCAGCTCCGGATGGAAGCCAGTGCCAACTTCCAGTAAACTTGCAATCCGGCCTTTAACTTTAATATTGCCGGTTGTAGGGGCGGTAACCCGGCTCAGTAATTTCAATAATGTACTTTTGCCTGCACCGTTTCGGCCAATAATACCAATTGCATCGCCTTGGTTGATGTTAAAATTAAGGTCTTTCAAACTCCATACCACGCCACTGGTATCTTTGCTGGTACGATCATTGGTTTCCCCAATTTTTAAGAAAGGGTCTTCTTTACCTCTTATCCTTGCAAACCAGCGTTCTAAATCCCTGGAAATGGTTCCTGTACCTATTTGCCCTAACTGGTATGCTTTTGAAAGATTTTCAACCTTTATGGCTGTAGACATGTATATGTTTAAATAACTTAATTTCTTTGTCCAATTTTTTTTGCCGGTACACCACCCCAAATTTCATAAGCAGGTATAGATTTTGTAACTACTGCTCCGGCAGCTACTATTGCACCATCTCCTATGTTTACGCCTTTCAAAACAATCACGTTGCAACCCAGCCACACATCGTTACCAATAATTATTTTGATACGTGCACCATATTGGCTAAGCATCAACTGATTCATTTCGATGCCGTGGTCATGGTCTATGAATTTACAACCCGAAGCGATTAAGCAATCATCTCCAATTTTAATTCCTTCATTAATATTAAATTCGCAATTTGTACCGATAAAAACAGTATTGCCAATCACAATCCGTGGGCCGGGAAGCCAGGGGCCATCATATTTAAAATTGATGTTTCTTTCTAAAATAGATTTACTTCCGATTGAAACTTGGTGTGGCCAGGAAACAAACATTTTTGACAAGTTGACATCCGGTTCGATCTTCATGCCCCAAAGTTGAAACCACAATTTTCTTGATGAGTTTATAAACCCATTAGCAAATTTGAAGCGTAGATAAAAACCGATACGGTGAACTAACACTGTTTTATTTTATGAAAAAAAAGCTATTTTCCCAATCTGTAAATAGGTGGCAGGTTTATACCATAAGTATTTGAAAAAGTTATTAAAAGAGAACAGATACTTTTTTGCAGCATTATAATCTTTAACAATGATATAATGACTGATCACCATAGATAAATCTGTTTTTAACACCTGATGAAACACGTTCGGATGAGTAATATTAGTTTTAAACTCATATAAGATTTTCAGTTTTCTTTCGCCTGCGTTATTTTGAAAGCTTGAAGTTACAGAATCATCCGAAATATTGTAGGCGGTTGTATATTCATTAATAAAATAAAAGCCTAAATGATATTCTACCGTAGCACGTAAAGCAAAATCAAAATCACATGCAGTACCTATTTCTTCTTCTAATCTTGAACCAATCGCTTTTGCATGTTCAGTTAATAAGATATACCCATCATTCGGGCATTGCTGCAGCATAGCCATTGCAATACTATCTTTTTGTTTTCCTTCAAAAGAAGCATTTCTTTTGAAATCAGTATTTACACTGTCAGAGTTGGGATAATCAAAGTTATTATTATAGGTAACCTGTTTTCCAAAAACGATGTAGTTCTCGTTTTCTGTAGCTTTATCCAGTAACCTATTAATCGATCCATCTAAAAAGAAGTCATCATCGTGCATGAGACAAAAACATTTTCCGGTAGCCCTGGAGATTAATGACCCAACATTGGCATTTTGTCCTTTTGCTGGCTGATGATGCTCATATCTTATGACTATGTTAGATGGGAGGGTTACTATTACTTCATTCAAAGAGCCTTCGTTGTTGACTTTCGAATCATCACCTATTAAAATTTCGATAAAGTATTGGGTAATATCTTTTTGGGTGATAATGGATTTCAATAATCTTTTTAATAAATCTGGCCGCTGATAAGTTGGTATTCCAATTGATAAATCAAACATTGTATATGTTTATAAATTTTAATGAAACCATCTGATATAAGAAGCATTATAATTTAAATCTTTGATTCTTTCAGATTTAAATTTTGCGGGCACGCCATTATATATACCATAACTAACCGTAGATTTTGTAAGTAATGATTTAGCACCTAAAACAGATGCAGTTCCCATTACTACCCCAGGTAAAATCATAGCATCAGACCCGATGAAAACGTGATCTTTGATTAAGATTTCTTTTTGTCGACCGGTACAGTTAGTAGTTTGGATGTCGTGATCAGCAGTAATTAAACTAACGGATGGGGAAATAGAAACATCATTACCAATAAAAACACCACCGCGGTTATCAATACGGCAGTATTGATTTATCGTGCTGTTAATTCCCATTGCAAAATTTGTAACAGCTGTAAATTTGCAGCCTAAATGGATACTGCTCCCTTTACCAATTTTAAATTTCATAATATATCTATAATAAGATAACCTGATGAAATGAAATGGGACAATTCCAATGATAAAATTACATATATAAACTTTTAGATCGTGTAGCATTAAAATATTCCTTGAACGATTCTTTTAAAATATAGCAAACAAAGGCTAATTTCAAAGCTTTTCCATCTTTTAAAAAGATTGCAGTACGTTATAAAGCCTCTTGTTAGTTTTACTACATAGTCAAAACCTGCTCTTTTTCTAATAGATTTACGATGGTAATACAAAAAATCCTTTAAAAAACTTTTTAGTTCACCATTTGGAATATAGGAGTTATTACTGTCATGTTTCCTGTAATATCCCCAGATAGCTGTGTTATCAAAATATACTTTGGGATTAACAAGCGAACACCTATACCATAATTCAGCGTCGCAAGCTTGTGTCTTTAAAAAAAGTTTACCGTTATCCAATTTAACTTTTTGTAACAACGAATTTTTTATTAAAGTATAATTCCAGTGATAAGAACCCCTAAAGTAAAGTTTATCCCACAAACTGGTAACCATTCCTCCTTTTTCCTCAACATGATCCGGATATAAATAAGTTTCTCCGGTTTCAGAAATTAATATTTCAAACTTTCCAGTAATAATATCAAGGGAAGGATCAGAATCAAATCTATTCAAAAAACTAAGAACTAAATTACGATTCAGCAAATCATCAGCGTTAAAGATTATAACATATTCCCCATTAACTTTATCATAAGCTGCATTCCAATTATCCCCAATACCCAAGTTTGTATCATTTCTACATAATCTAACTTTTGTATTATCGCCGTATAGTTGATTAACTAATTCCCAAGTTCCGTCCGTAGATCGATCATCCTGTAAAATAATTTCAATATTATCATATGTTTGGCTTAAACAACTATTTATAGTCTCTTCAATATACTCGGCTGCATTGTATGCAGGGATTATGATGCTTACAAGTGGATTTTCCAATACTCTTTTTTATTTATGGTAAATATATTTATGGTTCAATGATTTCACCAAATTTATATTATCATTGAATATTACTCTAAATAATGATGTAGTTTAAATATAAAAAATCACCTAAGATTGCGCCACTTTTTGCTAACGGCTTTTATGATGTTTAATTTTAAGTTCGTTAAAATAAAAAAATATTTTTTTGATAAGGTAATTTTGTAATTTATTAATTAATATCACTCTTAAATAATCTGGATTGGATAATCCTTATAACTTTATATATAGGATAGAAAGGTTTTCTACTTTTGATAGAGTATTTAATTAATTCTTTTATTGCTAATACTTTGTCACCATAATGAATATTATATTCATATATCTCTTTACTTAATAGTATTCTGTGCATGCTCAACAGCTTAGTAATATAAGAATTGTTTACAAAGCTACTATCACACGTTATACAAAGCGCTATAAAATCAATTATACTATTTCTCGCAACAATTCTGGACAACAACATTTTATCCCTCACTTTAGACATGTTTGAATCATGATCGCGAACCAATAAATGCGTGCCCGGACGATCATCAAAATGAAAGTAAAATCCAGATAATGCTGTGCGAGACCAATATTCCCAATCCTCCAGACCATATAGTGTTTCGTTAAATCCGCCAATGGTTTCGTAGATAAGTCTTCGAAATATCACGCAGCCGGGCAGAAAAAATGTATCTATAATAAGAGCGTTGATTACTAACTCGTTTCTCCCAGATACCCCAAGGTCGTTCGGTAATTTGAAAAGTAGAAAAACTCTTTCCTTAGCTTCGCTTGAAAAAATTAGCATTTCGCTATATACAAAGTCGATACTTTTATTTGCTTCGAGTAATTCAACTTGCAATCGTAATTTATCAACTTCTAAAAAATCATCTGCATCAAGTAACTGAATATATTTCCCCGCAGATCTGGCTAATGCAGTATTACGGGCGCCAGGTAAACCTTTATTTGATTGACTGATATAAATGAATCGATTATCGCTTCGTGCAAATGCATTTGCAACTTCCTCTGTATTGTCTGATGATCCGTCGTTTACTACAATACATTCCCAATTTTGATATGTTTGATTTATCAAGCTTTGTAAAGTTTCACCTAAGTATCTTCCGTAATTATAACAAGGAGTTATAATGGATACCAAAGGGTTAGAATCAGCCATATCTGTTAAATAATTGAACTTTTGTGATAAAATTGATCGGATAATAGCTTAGCTGCAAACTTAGGATTTGCCATAATTAAGCTTAGCTGTTTGTTTAAAAAGAGCGAAATTTTTTTATTTCTTTTTAACGAAAGATAGGCAAAATCTTTAAAATTTTTTAATTCAGCACCGTAACTTCTATTCTTTGCTTCTTGAGAAACTAATTTATTTTTGATAATTAAAGCATGGGCAAGTACTAATTCATAATATTTTAAGCCGTTTCCAAATGATTCTTTACTAGTATTTATAGCATGATCTCTAAAATAGTTTAGGGGCTTGGATATATAATAAATATCAGATAACATTAAAATTTTAATATACAACAACATGTCGCCGGCATATCTAAATTTTTCGTTAGCCATACCTGCTTTAACAATATATCTTTTGCTAAATAACGCCGAACTTGCATTATCAATTATATTATGAAAAAGCAGGTAATTGTTCACTTCGTCAATTCCTAAATTTGTATAATCAGCTTCCCAGCGTTGGGTAGAAAATCTCTCGTTTTTCCAGAGATGGGTACATTTTAGTTTTTCGCCATACTCATCCATATAATACGAATCGCAGTAAACGATACCTAACTTAGGATTCTGTTCAAATGGTTTGATTAATTCCTCTAAAAAAGTATTGGCAGCAGCATCATCACTTTCGGCAAACCAGATCAGTTCACCTTTTGCTAAACGGATACCTTTATTCCACTGTTTAAAAGTAGTGCCGCTATTAACTTCATTATAAACAATTTGTGATACTTTTGGATGGCTTCGGTATTGTTCAATAACTTTTTTGCTATTGTCTGTTGATTTGTCATCCAGAATAATTATTTCAAAATCTTGGTATGTTTGATTCAAAACAGAATCAATGCGTTCCTGAAGATAAATTGCGTGATTGTAGTTAGGGATTATTACAGAAACCATATCAGTTTGCAATAATATTTTTTATTAATTCTAATCTGACAGCACCAGCCGCATTTTGGCTAAATTTTGATTTTGCCAAATTTTGTGCATTTACTGCTAACTTTTCTCGTAATGACGTGTTTTTAACTAAATTGATAATGGATTTTGCAAATTCAACATTAGAATTCGATATAATAATTTCTTTCAAATGAGTAATCCCAAGCCCTTCACATCCGATTGATGTTGATATAATTGGAGTGCCATGTGCCATAGCATACAAAATTTTAGTTCTAATCCCACTTCCTAACCTTAGTGGCACAACCATGATACTGTTTTTACAATATGTTATAAGATCATCTACAAAGCCGGAAAAGATAATTTGGTTGTTGCATTTTTTTAAAATCTGATCCATATTTTCTTTACTCCACTTGCCAATAACGTGTAGTTGTAATGAAGATGGCAACAATGGTATAATCTCATTTGTAAACCACTGTACTGCGTCTAAGTTAGGAAAATGCGAATCGCCACCAATAAAAGTTAATTTATCAATAGTTTCATTGCTGTTGGTTATATTAACAAAATCAGCATTTAAAATTGGAAAAGGTGAGGTAAACACTTTCCCTTTCAACTCTGGAAAAACTTCTAATTTTTTTTTATCATCATTACTGAAAACAACAATTGCATCATAAAAGCTAAGCATTTTTACCTCTAATGCTTTTACATGATTTATTATATAATTTTGATAAATAGCATCCGTGTTATCAAACCCAGTCAGTAATCGTGCAAATCTTATTTCATGGTGAACAAAGATTTTTTTTGTATGTTTTGGTATAATATTAGACAAGTCAATAAAATCTAATAGATCTATTTGAACCAAATCATATGTTTTTTTGTTTGCAATTTTAGTTAACTGACTAATGAAACTTTTACTTTTTAAGTAAGTTAAATTAAAAATATTAGGTTGATCGAAATCAGATTTTGGGATAGAAAAAAGCGGTTCTTTATTAATGTAACCTTTAATTAATTTTATTTGTTCTATAATTACTTGACTTAAAGTCTTTTTAGGAAAATTTAAATCATAAGTTGTGATAATTTCAAACTCCACATTTGGCCAAAGTGCTTTTAAAGAATCAATGTCGTTTAACTTTTCAATCCTATCAGCAAGTAATACCAGCGTTATATTATGATCATTTCTTAAATAATCAATCATTGCAAATTGAGATATTTTGCCGCCTTCTGTTAATGGAAAAGGTATATAAGGAGTGATAAATAATAAATTAATCAAGAAAGTATAATTATATTTTTGTTTAGATTTTTACTAATTATATAATTTCTAATAAATTGAACACGATCAAAATTATTCGATTTAAGATTAAGCTTAACTAATAAGTAATTATAAACAATATTGAAATGTTTGAAACTCCAGTAAAACGCTATAGTGATTTTTTTTATTAAGGATTTTTCTTCCCTCAGCAAAAACCTGAACCTATCAGTATCAAATACAAAAAACAATGCATTTAAATCATGCTTATTTTTAATATTAATTGTCTGGTTAGAAAAATTGAAAGCATGATTTGCCAGTTGGACTATTTTTTTTCGATGTGCGGCGGTGTTATTATAATTAGAATCTGTAGCTTGATCTGAATGCAATCTCCACGTCGCAAGTTTTTCCGGAACGTAAATAATGTTTTCTAATAGTGCAACCCGCATTCCCCATTCAAAATCCGCAATTGGCCCAACATCAGTTAAAAATACACCTACTTCTCTAAATACAGATTCTTTTATTAAAAGCTGAGTTATTGAAGTATATACCGTTTGTACAGACATATGAAGTATTCCATCATGTGGAGCTAAACGCTTGTGGGATTGTTGTAATAAAGTTCCAAAATATTGACTCGTCCAGTATTTCTCCCATGAATGATCAACCGGGTTATCATTTCCATCAATTATTGTTAAACCGCAATGAGCAATACTACAATCTGGATTTTTAATTAATGCATTCTGCATTTTTTCAATTAATTCATTAGACATTGTATCATCGCTCGTTGCAATGTATATGAATTCCCCATTCGCTCTATATATTCCTTCATTCCAAGCGTTATAAATACCTTTTTTTGGAAGCTGATATAGCCTAAATCTAACTTCCTTTTCTGTTTGGGATTTTAAATATTCCCAAGACCCGTTTGTTGAAAACCCGTCAATTACGATACATTCCCAATTTACAGATGTTTGATTCTTAATAGTTTCAAGCCTTTTTTTTAAAAAGTCAATAGGAGTATTTAAATTAGGAAGGACGATTGAAATCATTAATTGTATACTATAGTAAGCTATTTGATATCATTGTAAAACAAACTTATTTTGGATGTCAATTAATCCTGAGCCTTCTGACCAATATGGAGATTCTATATTTGATTTGACTAATTGAAAATTTAAAGTTAGTTGTGATTCTTCAGCATTACAAATCCATTTTTGGTGATGTAAACTAATATGAATATTGATTATATATTTTCCAGGCATTAGTATTTTAGTAGGAATCTGGGTAATGATGCTGTTTTTACCCTCCTTTAATTCCGGCCATGCCGATTGTTGTGAATCTGTTGTTAATGAAGTGAATAACACCCTTTCGTTTCCATCGATTAATTCATATCCAATTTTTAAAGCAGGATCATATTCAGTAATATTACCTTCAATCAATAAATTTAAAACTTCCTCGCTATCAACTACTGTACTTGTAATATCTTGTAAATTATTATTTAATAAAGCTACTTTAGTTAGGTTGAAACTTTTATCTTGGAATTTTTTATCTTTATTAAACCATAAGGTTTTAAGTTCTTTCGATTTATATTCTGCTAAATAAGCCGCTACGCATTCTGTAGCAGAACCATTAATCTCTACCGATCCTTTGTTTAATAATATGCCTTTGGTGCAAAGTGTGGCAATTGAACTCATATTATGACTTACAAACAAAACTGTTCGTCCTTCACCTTTACTTACTTCCCCCATTTTGCCCAGACACTTTTTTTGGAATTCCGCATCACCAACTGCTAATACTTCATCTACAATTAAAATTTCTGATTCCAAGTGTGCAGCTACTGCAAAAGCCAAACGCACATACATACCGGAAGAATAGCGTTTTACAGGTGTGTCAATGTACCTTTCTACACCGGCGAAATCTACAATCTGATCAAACTTGCGGGCAATTTCACGCTTGCGCATACCGAGGATTGCACCATTCAGGAAAATGTTTTCACGGCCAGTCAGTTCCGGGTGGAAACCGGTCCCCACTTCCAGCAAGCTGGCAATACGGCCCTTAACTTTTATAGTACCTGTAGTAGGGGAGGTAACCCGGCTAAGCAGTTTTAACAAGGTACTTTTACCAGCACCATTACGGCCAATAATCCCTACAGCATCGCCTTGCTGTATATCGAAACTGATGTTATTTAAACTCAATACCACATCACTGCTGCCTTTTACCGAACGGTCATTGGCTTCTCCGATAGTCATAAACGGATCTTCTTTACCGCGGACCCGGGCAATCCAGCGTTCTAAATCCCGGGAAAGTGTACCGGTACCGATAGTACCTAACTGATATGCTTTGGAGAGGTTTTCAACTTTAATAGCTGTTGACATAATTGTATAATTAATAGTTGCTATACTATTTTTAGCAATCGTATATAATATGATTAAGCATTCAGATGCAAATGCAGATTTTTATAAAACCCTTCTGGTGTAAAATATTCTTTCCAGATGTTTCGGATTTCAATCTGTAAATTTTTAAATTCATCAGGTGTTTTTTGTTGATGAAATGCCAATACTTTTTCCGGTATGTTCCCTATTTCATCTTCTTCTATCCAAACACAGTATTTCTTCCAATCGATTATAAAATCGAAGGGCAATACACAATCGGTATTTACAAATACTGGTATCCGGCCGCAGCACAAGGCTTCAAAAAACCGGATAGAATTATTACCATAGCCTCTTACACACAAAGTATAATCACTATCAATAATATTTTTTACATAGCCTTCCCTAAAGGAAGCATTCAATTCCTTTACGCCTCCGGGGTATAGACCACCCACCGGACCACCAAAACCAAAGTTAGACCGGATGATAAAATTATTTTTAACTTTTTTACTTCGCAATACAGATAATAAAGCCCTGACACGATATGAATGGGCAGAATAAGAAGGAAATTTTTTAATAAAACCAAGATAGTTTATACCCAGCCTTAATGCCTCTTTTAGCTTATAAAATCCGAATTTTTGTGCCATCGGCGGCGCATATCCGCAAAAACCAATGGTTGGAACAGTTGATTTTTCGCGTAACGGTAATTGGTTATTATAGATATTTTTCAATAAAATCCTCAAAGAAAAATGTGAAGGCAAATTCATTGTTTTTTCTTCTGGATTGATACAAGGTATTGCAAAAGATTATGGCATTTTTTATTTTAACATCAAAATAATCAATGTCAGATCCTAAAAATACAAATGTTTTTTTTCCGCTTTTTTCAGCGAGTTCAGCAAAAATTTTAATCTCCTGCTCAAACTTGACATCGTTTTCTTTTTGAGTATATCTAATGGGAAGCAAAAAAGCGTCGCTTTCTTCGATAGAAGTGAGTTCAATAAACCCTTTACCTTCTTTTTCATACTTGTCAAACCTCCCGATGGTGATATTCAATTCGGGGTTTCTTTCTTTACTGTCCTGGCCACAAAAAGGGACTAATAAATCAACTACAGGCTGATCTATTTTTAGTAGGTCAAGATCGGTATATAGTTTTAATTTATTTAAATCCAATGAGGTTAGTTTTATTAGATTTTTTTAGTGACAAGCTAAATGTTTTAATCTTGGTAAATTAAAAATATTATATAAACTGTAGTTCATAGTTATTATGTTCTATTTTCCCCATATAGAAGAATGGATTTTATCGTTTTGTTTAAAAAAAATATATTTTGAAGTGTAGGAAGTAACTATATTTTTTGCGATTGCATCCATTAATAACAGGTCAGGGGCTACTTGTGCTAATGGCGTTTGTAATTTAATCAGTTTTTTAACAGCATTGCAACGTACGGCATAAGCGTGTGTGCCAATATGGGCACCTTGCTTTTTCAAAAGTGAAGAGAACGGGGCAGGATAAGTTTTTTTCTTACGTACAACTGCTTTTGTTTTAATTCCAATTTTATAAAGAAAATGCGTTAAATAGTAATATTTTATTTTACCAAACAAGCTAAAATTATTATTAATAACATGGCCTAAATACAAAACTTCCCAGTTTTTTGGAGCTTGATTTAGTGTTTCAGCCAAATATTGTAAGTTTTCTTCTACAGGGATTACATCATCTTCTAATATCAATACTTTATCATCCGTATTATTACTAATGTATTCGTATATTTTTATGTGAGAAAGGGCACAAGCTATTTGATTAATATGGATAGGTTTTGTAGAAACCATATTCATATAATCCATATTGGTTTGTTTGTAGATTTCTTCGATATCGGGAGAAACTTCTCCTAACCCGATCATCTTTTTTAAATCTAAAGTAGCTCCATCAACACCTAAAAAAACCTCATAATTAAGCCCGTTTAAAACTTTTTTAATGGTTTCTAATCTTGATACATTTCTTTCAATTGTCAACAAAATTATTTTGTCGAAATAGGTATTTAATATTTCTAAAGGGTTCGAGCTAATCATACCGGCCATATTTTATTTGTTACATCTAAACAGTATCAACAAAACTTTTTTCTACTTTGTTAAAAATGACTGTTCCCAACATCAAAAAAGCGACCGTCATGATAGTGGAGTAACCTAAAGCACCCCAACTGAAACTTCCCCTGCCAAGAAAGCCGTACCGGAAAATTTCGATCAGTTCAGACATTGGGTTTAATGAAATCAGCCATATATATTTTGCAGGCGCAGCAGATAGGGGATAGATAATCGGTGTTGCATACATCAGTAGCTGAATGCCAAAAGTGATCAAAAAGGCTAGGTCACGATATTTGGTTGTCATGGCAGAAATAATCATGCCCAAACCCAAACCCATTGATGCCATCAAAACCACAACTAAAGGAAACAATGTAATTGCCCAGGTGAGATGAAAGTGTGCCCCTTTTACGGCATAAAATATCATCACCATTATAAATAAGAGAAATTGAACGCCAAAGCGCACCAGATTGCTCAAAACAATACTTAAAGGCATAATCAGTCTTGGAAAATAAACTTTTCCAAAGATGTCCGCATTGTCTTTAAACACAGTGGAAGTTTTTGTCAGGCAATCCGCAAAATAATTCCATGCGGTTATCCCAGCCATATAAAACAACGGCTGAGGCAAACCATCAGTAGGTATTTTTGCCAAGGTTCCAAACACAAAAGTGAACATGATCGTGGTGACCAAAGGCTGGACAAAAAACCAAATCGGACCTAAAATAGTCTGCTTATAAAAAGACACAAAATCCCTGCGTACAAGCAAACCCAATAAATCCCGATACTTCCAAACATCTTTTAAATGCAAATCAAATGCACTGTTTTGCGGTTTGATTTCCAGGTCCCAAACCTGATGTTGATCAGCAGTTAAGTTTTTGTCCATATATACGATACAAGAATGAAGTTTAAAATGCGTAGAGTTAGATACTAATTCTTTTTGTTATAAATTGATGATGCTTCTTTTATGCCAGTAAATTTTGCTTCTGTGATTATTGCTGATAAAAAACTGGTGTAATAGAGCAAATTTTGTGTGCTAAAAGAAGCATGTAAATAAAAGCCTTAAACTAATTTTGCCATGTTCTAATAGTTATTTGAAATTTTTAAAGCAGTAATACAAAAACTCAATAGATAATTTTTAAAAGTTATAAATGAAAGATTTGTATCCGTTTAATCATTTTGCAAATGTAATTATAATAAAACTTATACTCCATTAATAAATTTTCATTTTTTTTGACTATTGTACTTAAACGGCTTCGCCTTTTCAGTCCCATTAGTTACTAAATAATTTTTAATGATGACAATTCCCAATCATAAAAAACTAAACTTGGGTAACTGGTAGTTTAAGCAGCAGGCATAATAAATAAACATATGCCTTGGAACCGATTAAAACCGGGAAAAAAAATCTTTGAATTTAGATTTTAAGGATTTTTTTTCAACGTTTTGTGTATAGTAGCTGTTATCATAATGATAACCATTGCCATATTTTTGATTCTGAACACCGTTGAAAACAATGTTTAGTTTAGGTAAGCGCCGTTCTTTTGAAATGCGCTTGATGAAATCCAATTCTTCTTTAGAGGTATATCCCTGTCTGATGATGTATAGTGTTACCTCACTCAAATCTGCAACAATCATCGCATCGGTAACTAAATGAATGGGTGGGGTATCCAGCAAAATATCATCAAACTGTGTTTTCAATTCATCGAGCATTCCTTGCATCCTGTAATTTTCGAGTAGCTCTGATGGATTTTCAGGAATTGTGCCAGCACCAATAATGTACAATTCTGGTCTGATTAATGAAGGCTGAAGGATTTTCTGTAAGTCTGTGACCTTACCGGATAGATAATCACTGATACCTAAATGCTCTGGGCTTAAACCATAATTCTGAGAGATTTTGGGCTTTCTTAAATCCAATTCTAAAATTACAGTTTTTCTTCCTGATGCCGCAATTGCTAACCCTAAGCTACTGGCGATAAAACTCTTTCCTTCAGCGGAAGTGCTGGAAGTAAACAAAGTTACCCTTCCTTTTGCTTTATTTTGATGCAGGTGAAGCAACTTTGTCCGCAATTCTCTGATCTGCTCGCCAAAAATATTTCCATTTCTGCTGGTGATAGATTTCAGTGAATTACTTTCTTCATAATTGATTTCAGATACCACAGGTACTTTGGTACTGCTTTCGATTTCGCGTTTATCAATGATCTGATTTTTTAAAGCAGTTCTGCCATAAACAAACCCTGCAGGCAGCAGTAATCCTAAAATGAAAGCAGTTGTTAATACCAGCGGTGCTTTAGAAGGGGTCATACCCGCTTCATGCGGCGCATCAACAATTTGTACATCAGACAAGGTTGAAGCATAGTTTAAGGCAATCGTTTCGCGCTGTTGAGACAAATACAAATACTGATCTTCTTTTAACGTTTTTTGCCGAGTCAAACCAACAAACTCTTTTTCCTGGGCCGGAACTTCTTTAAAAGAAGACTCAAAACGCGAATTGTTTGATTCCAGCTCTCTTTTTGTGATCATTAAAGATGACCGGACACCACGCAATGCTTCTTTTATGGCATCTTTTATGGATTTGATTTGTTTATTGATTGGCTCAAAAATAGGGTTGCTTTCGGGCGTTGTTGCCAGCAGCTTATTTCTTTGTTGTAACACAATTGACAACTGATTGACCAATCCGGCAAGGGTTCCATCCGTAATACCAGTTGTAACCGGAACATTATTGTCATTCCGAGAAGAATTTACAAAGTTTTCTATACTGGACAAAATATCCAACTGGATTTTTAGTTCAGCAAGTTTTGCATCATTGTTTTGTACATTTCCCAGATAAGCACCCCCTTTTGCAGAAATATCGGTAAATTGATTACTGCTTTTATAACCTGCTGTTTTCCTTTCAGCATCATTAAGTTCTTGGGTAGTCTCTGCAATACGTTTATTAAGAAACTTAAGAGAATTAGCCTGAGCTAAATTTTTGTTTTCCTTTGTTTTGACAATATAATTGTCAATCAAGGCTTTTAAAAAGTTTTTACCTCTTTCCGGAACTTCATCGCTAACACTTAAATTTAAAAGGTTTGAACCGGTCGAGGAAGCTAAAACTTTAACATTGTTTTGATAAGCACTGGCTACTACATCAGGGTTACTTAAATTGATCCTGATTTTTTTACCAATATAATCAGGTGTAAACTTTGTAGCGGTAAGCATCCATTCACCAAAACTATTTTTTAAAACGGTATTGAAAGAAGTATTAAGGGTTGAACCATCCGACTTTAACAGTACAAAATGATTGTCTGCCAAAACAATAATATCAAAATATAAATTTCCGACAGGTTTAGTTTTATTTATTATTTTAAACCGGACAGGAGCTGTGCTATACACATCTTTTTGATAATATTTCCCTATTTCCTGATATTGTATCCATAAATTAAGGTCTTTAACTGCCTCCAAAACCAGTGGCCTTGACCTTAAAATTTCTATTTCATTATCAATTCCTTTTGAAACTTCACCTACGTTCAATTTTTCTAATGCTGTATTAGCCCCGGCAGATTTTCCATCATTGACTAAAACTTTAGCATCAGATTCAAACAAAGGTTTTTGTTTTTTAAGACTGTAATAGGCAATACCAGTTGTGATCAACACACCAATTAAAAACAATGGCCAGTGATAAACACAACGGGATAAAAAGTATTTTAAAGCGTTGAAATTATCAGTTTCTTCGTTTACCGGGTATTGCATTTGTTCTGTATCCATATTTATTTTCTGGTAATAAAATAAACGATAGTAATTCCTAAAGAAATTATTGTTGTGATGATACCAATGTTTCTGTTGGCACGATCTAAAGCCAGAGTATTTTTATATTTGCCCGGAGTAACATAAATAATATCATTACTTTTAAGGTAATAATACGGCGAGTTGAAAATATCTTTTGAGTTTAAATTAATTGGTATGTAATCCCTTTTTCCGTTTTGTTCCCTGATCAGAAGTATTGTACTCCTATCGGCTGAAACGTTCAAATCTCCAGCCAATGTTAATGCATCGGTAACATTGATTCTCTCATTCTGTACCCTTAACACTCTTGGGCTGCCCACATCGCCCATCACAGTTACTTTAAAATTACTGATGCTTGCGGTTACGTAAGGCTCTTTTAAATATTTTTGAAGTAAGGCTGTCAAGGATTTTTTAAATTCGGGGATGGTTTGGCCGGACACTTTTATAGAACCCAAAATCGGCAGTTGAATGTTGCCGGCATTATCAACCAGATAACCTGTTGAAGCCGCAGTTGCATCTGTTGCGCCGGTAACCGTTGTTGCATTATTGCTAACCACTCCATGATTATAAACTGCAGATGCATCCGGGTTAAGGCTGCTTATATTTAAGGCTATTATATCTAACGGTTGAATTGTGACCGGTATGTAGGGTTCTGCTTTTTCCGAAGTAACCGAAGTTCTGCTGACATCTTGAAAGTACGCAAGATCTTTGTTGGTTGCGCAGGACGTGAAAACAATAGCAACTAATATGCTATAAAGCAAATTTTTAATCATAAAGGAATTTTTGTGGCTAATATAGAAGTATAAAGTAAATATTCAAAAAACTGCTGTCCGGTACAGCTACACAATAAGTGCTCTTCTACGGTTGCTGTTAGGCTAAGTTATATTAATATTTTTTTGTTTAGATGAAAATATTGAGCCCTGCCAATATAAAACTCTTTTTCAGGTTTATGCAAACAAGCTAGATGTTTCTTTTATGCCTTCAAATTTAGTTTTGCAGCTGATGATGATTCACATGTATATTACAATCATCAAATTTAAGGTTGTAAAAGAAGCATTACAATAATGTTCAAAAAGTTTATCAAGGTTGATGCTTGAATTTTTCATTTAATGCTTTTTTCAAATTATAAGATATCTATCTCAATTATCAGGAGCTTGTTTAAACTACATTTATAAGAGCCTGTTTAAATTTATGCCGAAAAAAACATCGTGCTTCTTTTATGCCTGTAAATCTTGCTTTTTTCAATTTTAGGCCGATAAAAGAATCATAGATAGTTCCGTTTTTTATGTGGTAAAAGAAGCATAGAAAATAGATTAGATAAACTTTAAACAGATTCTAAAAACTTTAAACATTATTTTAGTACTATAAATTTGTGTTTTGTGCCTTAACCAAATAAAAATTAAACTTTGTATTTTTAGTTATTTTAGACATAAAAAAAGCATTTTTAATTTAGTAATCTATAATCGCATAATTAGTATTAAATACCAAATTGCTAAATGATGCAATAAATAAATCAGGATTTTTTATAATCCACTTACAACTATATTTCAAAATAGGCAGAAATTTAACCAGTATAGCCTTTATAATTATGCTTTAGTAATTTTATTTTTTATTTTTGAAAAGCCTTTATTAAATAATCTTCTATATTCAGGAATTGGTTTAAAATCTTTATAGGCTGTGTAACTCAAAATTCTATAAAACTCTCTTTTGTGCTGTTCTTTTGAAAAGCAAGACTTGAATATTGGTTTTATATCAATAAAATGAACCAGTTTTACATCGTCTGGATATTCAAATAGATCACTATGGTTCCAAATTCGACCTATTTCATACCAATCGTTACGTAAAACTACATTTAAACCATATTGATCAGGATACAATATATATTTTTTATTATCGTAGAGGCATTGGATTACTTTATTAGCAATATCTTCCTGAATCCACTTTTCCGTATTCATTAAAAGCAAACCTGAATTGAAATACTTCATATTTGCAGGAAGCCCCAGTTCCTTGTAATTTCGTATTGCAGTAGGTGAACTTACTATCATCTGATAATCTTGTACTGCGCCAACAATGTTATCACCAATATTGGTATGATATAAAAGTGAAATATCATCATAAAGTATCATATCTACATCTAAATAGATAAGTTTTTTACATTCTACTCCGGCAGCAGCAGGGGCAAATAAACGTAGGTAGGCTGTTATAGGGTAATGTGAAACTTCAAGAGGAATAGTAACACCAGGCGGAACAATATCCTTTATCTTAACCCAGGAGATTGTAGTCATTTCAGGATTAACAGAATTTATTATTTTTTCTTTGTTCGTTTTAGAGATGCCGTCATCAATAATTATAAAATCAATCAGTTCTTTTGTTTTGTGATTTAATTCGATTGATTTTATAAGTGCAGTTGCCAGTATTGCATAAAAATTGTCCGAAGCCACAACAACTGTTATTTTTTCTGTTAATTCCATTTGCGATTAAATTGAAAGCTAAAATATGATAAAAAAATGATAGAGCAACTAAAAGTCTATTTAACTTTCAACCAAGGGTTTTTTATAAGCTTCTTTTAATAACTAAAATTTGGCAGATATATAAATTTTCTAATCATCAATAATCATAAATTAAAAACATAATCATAAAAGAAGCATGTAACATGTAGTAAAAAGTTTAAACAGTTTCAAATAATATTTATAAATTGCGTTGTTAAGATTTTACTAATAAAACAGCAACTATAATTTAATGATAAACTGTAAAACTTTGTTAGGTCATAAGGGACTTGACTTTTCAATATCCTGTTTAAAAACATTTATTGAAAACTCAGAAAATGAAATTCATTTACAGATTTTTGAAGACGGAACTTTAAGTAATGAAGACAAGCTATTACTAAAAACATCTTTAAAAGGCAGTTCTGTAATAGATAAAGCGGATATTGACAAACAAGTTGAAGAAAAATTGTCTAATTATCCTGCCTGTTTGGCCTACAGAAACAGTACTATATATGGGATAAAATTATTTGACATAATGCTTTATAAAGATGAAGATACTTTTTATATAGATAGTGATATATACTTCATTAAAAACTTTACTTTGCCTAAGTTTGCTAATTTGCCAATTTTTATGTCTGATACATTCAATGCATACTCATTTCAACCGTTAGAGTTTATTCAGATCAAGTTTCCAATATATCCTTATATAAATTCAGGTTTTTTTTATTTTCCAAAAGAACTTTACAATCTAAATTATATTGAGGAGTTACTAAACAAGCCGGTTATTAAAAATGCATTCAAAAATGCTTTAGCTAAAAAATTATACTGGTCAGAGCAAACTATATGGGCATTTTTATCTGGTAAATCAAAAGCAATATGCTATTTCAATAATAATCAAATTATGATGGCACAACAAGTTATGAAGTACCCTATTCAAGATAATATAACTTCAGAGACAATTGCAATACACTTAGTATCATCCTTAAGAACCAATATTTATAATGTATTGGAAAGAGATTTTTCACAAAAAAGTAAATCGACTAATTTTAACCACATTGAATTAGAGTATAATGAAAACCATCTCAGTAAATTGGGGTTTTTGATTGACAGATTACAGAAAAAATGGCGTCAAATGAATCCTAAGAAGTACTCCAACCATAATTCTAATGTTGTTCGTAAAAAGCTTTCTTAATGTATTGATTATTGGTTCTGTTCTAAAACTTGTGATAGCTATATTTACCAGTAGTTTTACTCTAAATACAGCAGACCTGTTTGGTTGTAAAATTGAAAATAATTTATTCTGATTGATCGGTTTTTACAGTTAAAATTAATTCATCATGTACTTGGCAAGACAACATGGTTATTACTATTCTTTAATATTATGAAAAGGCATTTATTTTACGAACTTTAATTCCGAAATCCCTAACTGTGCATTGCCAGAAACACGAACCTTAAAGTTGGAAGGTTTGTTCAAATCCCCTCCCGATTCAAAAGGCGTATTTACAGTTGTTGAATAACCGGCATAACTGACCGTCAATAACCCGTTTATGTTTTTGACAGAAAAGTTTTGCGGTATTTGAATAAAGCTTGCAAACGGCAAATATTCAAACCCTGACTGCACAGTAATACCGTTGATCTTAACGCTTTGCAGGTACCCATTGCCGGAATCCATCAGAACGTTAAAATCGATCAATACTTTACCGTTTACGTCCAGTACCTGATACCTTACGCCCTCATAACCCGGGTAGCTTTTTCCCGTAAACCAGCACATTTTTCCCGTCAATAAATAATTGTTTGTGTTGTTTGCACCCTGGTCTTCCAATGACCTCAATACATAGCTTTCAGAATTACTTGTGCCGGTCACAAAAACATCTATGTTGTCAGGCTTATAGGTCAACACAGATGTTTTTACATTAAAGTTGGCATCAGGTTGCCTGTTTAAACTCCAGCCATTGCCACCGGTAAAGTTTTGTGAGCGGAAAGGCAGGCCCCGCATCAGGTTTGTTTTGTCTTCTGTAAGGGTGATAGGTGCCTTAATGGTCATGGGCACAACAGTTTCTTTTATGGTTTCCAGGCCAGAAATTTCAAAAGTCCCTATACCACCGTGTTGCCCTTCATCACAATAAGCAAGCGTGATGTTCCCGTTGGGGCCTAAAACAGCATCTGTGGCAAAAGCATTGCCTGCCGCCATTGGTGCAGGACTGCCCAGTAAATTTGATTTTTGACCTGTTGAACCGCCCTGGACCAAGAACAATCCGTTATCATAGTATATATTATGAAGGTTGTTTTGAAACGCCCCTCCGGTATAATTTTTCCAGAACTCACTGGCGATCTGGATTATTGCAAACCTTCCTACCATCATTAAATTGCCACCAGCGTGTGCGGTCGGGTAACCATTGCCAATATCTATGTCGCCATTGGCAGGGTAATCGCCCACATAATCAGTTGCCGTGCCCCGTGCAGTAACCCATTCATATTTATTTTGGCCTTTTAAAACTGAACCTAAATGCCAGTTTATGGTCGGATCGTCCTTCGTTTGGGACCACGGGGAACTTCCGTTATAAAATATATATCTTGGTGAAGTTGCGCTAAAGCCAACCCCGAAATCATAAGGGGTGGCCGGTACTTGCCCAAAATTATGGTTGTTGTTGTAGGGTGAGGTTACAAAAACCGTAGGTGAGGAAAAAACAGGGTTATTACTGGCATCAAAAGATATTGTTTGGACAGTTACCTGATCTTGCGCATTATCAATACTATTTATTGTAAACAGTGATCCGTCTTTTCCTAACTTTTGATTGTTACTTAAGTACACACCCGTTGCCCTTGCACCGGCGGCCTCGTCCAGTTCATAGATTTGTCCCCCGGCGTAAGCATAAGTACGGCCATTGCCCAATGTCACAACCTGACCAAAGCGTTGAAAAATATCGTACCCCTGGATCTTGTCCCCCCAGTTGGCGTAAAATTTCCAACTTCCGTTTTTGCCATTGTCCAAAGGTTTTGAGTAATCCCGCCTAAACTCTAAAAAGTTGGCAAAATAACGTGTGGGGTTGTTCAGGTCGATATGGGCACTTCTGAAGGAGGGGATGTGCTGGCTTGATTCTTTGTAGGAATAATCAGCATTGAAATGTACTGCCCGGTTGTTGGACAGGTTGTGGTCATTGTCATAAGGCACATCGCCAACCCAAAAAGACCCGTCTTTTTGAAATTTGATATAATTTATTGAAAAAAAACGTGCTTCGCCGGCAAGTGGTGATGTGCCATAACCGCCTGCCGCCCCCAAAACATAAACTGCCGCGCCTCCTGCAGGGCCATAAAATTTTACCTGTTTGGTATCGTCATCGGCCACCGCGATCTTGCTGCCGTCTGGGGAAACGGCCAAGCAACCAGGGGTTGTAATGCCCGTAAAGTTTATGCCCGTATCTGTTAATGTACCATCACTGTTTATGGTCAATTTATGCACGGCATTATTGTAAACGATATAAATAAAGGTTGAAGCATCACATCCTATCCCTTTAATATCCGGGTAAGTCAAAGTTTGTAATAAAGCACCTGAAGAGGCCCTGCGGTCAATTACCTGTAGTTCATTTTTCAGGTTTCGGGCAACAAACAAAAAATTACCGGACTGCTGTCCTTCCATTGCGGATATAACGCCTTTGTAATCGGTTTTTGTTACAGACAAAGCATGGTCATAATGTACATTGCCGGAACCGCTATTATTGCTGTCTTCTACAACGCCTGAAGGAAACGCGACAATGCCAGTGTTCGGATCACCATTTGCAGAAGTGTACTGGGCATATACCCAGTTGTTTTGGTTAATGTTCATATTGGCGTCATACCCTAACTGGACGCCGCCCCCACAATAGATAATATTTCCGTCTGTCCACATCTGGTTTGTGGATTGCGTGGTCATATTATAGCGCAGGTTAGTGTACTTGTTTGGGTCAGCTAAATCAAAAGATTTCAAAACGGCACCATGTTCGCTATAACCATTTGTTGCATATCCTTTTGCCACAGAAAAACACATGTTAACAGGCGCAGCGTTGATCACGCCATCACCGGTCAAATCTGTAGATGTATTCCCTATTACACCGGTGCACCAGGTTGAATTAATGTTGTTACTTAGAAGCTTTATATTATAACTACCATAAGCCGCCTGTGTGCCATCATCCAGTAAGCCGTCCCATTGGCCAACGTAACAACCGGCATCATACCGTACACCGCTCCACAAAGTTCGGATCAGGCTGCCATCGGTGTTATAAACACCGGCAGAAGTATTTGCAGAACTGCTGAGTTTAAAGTTAAAGCTGGTGTTGACTGTACCTGGAGATGTGAGGGTGGCTGCATTTGAAGCATTATCATTGATAATAATGGTGGCCTTTGTATTAATATCGCCACAACAGTCAACTTTTTTAACCTGTTGTGCCCGGATAATATTAAAGGAAAGTAATAACAAACAGAAACAAAATACTTTCTTAACAAAAGAATAAACGGACATGCAATATTTGGATTTTAATTTGTTTAAACCTGTTATTTGTTGATGTTATAGCCTATTTAATAGCATAAAATACTGTAACAACTGATGTTTTGATTTCTTGTAACGGTTTTTAAACTTAAAAAGTTGTCCTTTTACTAACCAGATTTTATTGGTGCACTGCAATTTAAAAATTTAACTGTGTCAAATCTGATAAAATATATTATTATGCAAATAATGGTTTTTGAAACCATGTTTTACGGCCTGTTTGAATTTTATTGAATTTATTTTACAATGCTTCTTTTATTGCCTAAAAATCAGTCAATTTTAGTTCGTTTTTTTCAGAGGTGAATTATAAATCCGAAATTATGGTGCTAAAAGAAGCATCAGGCTGAGTTAAATAAAATTTTGAAATTAGAATTTGGCAAGAATGTTTAACTAAAAGTTCATTTTTGAAGAATGTAAGTCAGTCAAAAAATCATAAACGAAATAATTTCGTAAGTAATAATAATGTTTTGCTCCCGAAACAAATATTATTAAAATATGTATATTTCGCATTAATAACTAAAACCAATATATTATGAAAACCAAAGTATTATTTTTTACAATTTGTGCAGTGGTGATGATTTTTGCAGGCGTTAAGGCTTTCGATTTTCACACAAACAAAAAAATGGTGGCTAAAAGAAGCATTATAGACAAAAGTGCCCTGATCGCCGAAGTAACCAAAAATATTGAATATGATTTTGCCAAAGCTTCTGTACGGAAAACGTATGATGCAAATTTGAACAAGCTGGCAAAGCTGATGGTTGAAGACGAGTATGTAGTATCGCTGCGTGGCCATGCCGATTCAATCGGACAATACAAACCGAACTGGGTTTTGTCTGAAAAAAGGGCGGTTGAAGTAAAAGATTACCTGATTAGTAAAGGTGTTAAAAAGGAAAGGATTGTGGCCATTCCATATGGCAGCACCATCCCGATTGCCACTAACAAAACCGCCGAAGGCAGGCAGCGCAACAGAAGGGTTGAAATAAAACTAAAAGAAATTAATAAATAGTATCAAATCTTGATCCTGGCCATTAGTAGTGTCATCAGAATAAAAAACTATAATGCTTCTTTTACCGTATAAATTTCATTATGCAGTATTTAGAAGTTTTTGTTGACCAGAACCTGATTCAAAATCATAAACACAAACCCTGTATTTACGGTTTTGAGCGACAAATATTTTTTCCCAACTCCTGATAAATTGATACTTTATCAGGAGTTGGTATATATACCGATCAGATTTTAAACAAACCCGCATTTATTTTATCAAATTTTTAAACTAATTTTGTATATCTGCTACCTTACTTAATGCTTAACACAATTAAAAAATGAAATTAAACACCAGCCTGATTTTCTTATTTTTTTTATACCAGTTAACACTCTCTTCCTGTGTTGACGTAAAAAAAACAATCTATTTCGCCAATCAGCGGGACACAACGCTGGCTTCAAAAAATGAGGCACCGTTAACATACATCCAGGCCAATGATTTATTAAGCATTGCAGTAAGCAGTTTAAACCCAGCGGCAACAGCAATTTTTAATTCCCCAAACAATTCTTATGTAAGTTCTTCGTCCGCTTCAGGGATCAATTTGCAGTCGCCTGGCTATCTGGTCAATACAGATGGAAATATACAGTTCCCGGTAATCGGTAACCTTAAAGTTTCCGGTTTAACAACTACACAACTGAAAGATTTGATCACCAAAAATTTGTTGGACAGAAAATTACTGGTTGACCCGGTTGTGGTAGTAAGGCAACTGAATTTTAAAGTAAGTGTTTTGGGCGAAGTTGCCCGTCCAACGGTATTGAACGTGCCCAGCGAAAAAATATCTTTGTTAGAAGCTTTAGGTTTGGCTGGCGATATTACGGTTTACGGACGAAAAGACAACGTACTGATTATTCGGGAAGAGCAAGGTAAAAAAACTTTTAAAAGGCTGAATCTTAATACCAATCAACTATTTAACTCAAATTATTATTACCTCAAATCCAACGATATTGTTTATGTTGAGGCAAATAAGGCCAAAATATCAAGTTCTGGCCGTACGGTGGTTATTTTGCCGATTATTTTGAGCGGATTGTCTTTTCTCGCCATTATACTGACTAATATAAAATTTAAGTGATCTAAAGAAAATGAACAGAAAAATTTCTGAAAATAAAGAATCTGATTTTAGCAGCACTTTCATCTTTCGGTATTTACCCTACTGGCCGCTGTTTTTATTGCTGATTATTGTGGCAATGATCGGAGGCTGGTTTTACCTAAAGATGGCCGTTCCGGTTTATGAAACAAATGCGCGGATTTTGATTAAAGATGAAAAAAAAGGTTCAGAAGATTCTAAAACATTAGAATCCTTGGATTTGATCTCGCCCAAAAAAATCATAGACAATGAAATGGAAGTTATTCAATCCAAAACATTGTTAAACCAGGTAGTTAAAAACCTTAATTTGGCTGCTCCGGTATCCGAAGAAAAACGTTTCAACAGTATTTCTGCTTATGCAAGTTCGCCGATAACCATCGTAACAGATACCACCAATACCAAAAGGGCCAATAAGGTTTACTTTACAACCGATAGTTCGCATATAAAAATTGGCAAAAATACTTATTTGCTTAATGAATGGGTTGATACTCCTTTTGGCCGGCTAAAATTCAAAACCAATAAGTATCATTCTGATTTAGAACCTGATAAAAAACTGTACTTTTCTTTGGTTGACCCCAAAAAAGTTGTTACTTCCCTGGCATCTCGGGTAAAAATCACTGCAGCCAACAAATTGTCAAGTATTATCAACATTAGTTTTACCGACGAAAGCCCGGTGAGAGGGGAAGATATTGTAAATGAACTGATTAGGGTTTATAACGAATCGATCATTGATGATAAAAACACATTGGCCCGGAATACTTCTAAGTTCATTGAAGAACGTTTGGCCCAGGTGGGGGATGATCTGATAAAAATTGAACACAGGCAACAAGCTTACAAAGCAAACAAAGGAGCCGTTGATGTTGATACCCAGGGAAAATTATTTTTAGAAAACGTAAGCACTAACGATCAGAAAGTCAGTGAGATCAATACCAAACTTTCTGTTTTAAACCAGGTAGAAAGTTCTGTCCGCTCCCGGGATTTGTCCGGCGGAATAGTACCTTCAATGGCCGGTGTTGATGACCCGAGCTTAACGCAAATGGTTAAAAACTTGTATGATTTAGAAATTCAATCAGAAAGTTTGAGAAAAACAACAGGCGAAAACAATCCTTTAACAGTTTCATATACTGATCAGATCAATAAAATCCGGCCGCAGATTTTAGAAAACGTGCGCAACCAAAGAAAAAGTCTGGAAGCAAGCAGGAGTAATTTATCAGCTACCAACAGCTCATATAGTTCTGTTTTGCAGGGATTGCCTGAAACGCAGCGACAATTGGTTGACATTAACCGGGAACAAACCGAAAAAAGCAATCTATACACGTTTTTGCTGAACAAAAAAGAGGAAACCGAATTATCCTATGTTTCTAATATCATGGGAAATAAAATTATCGATCCGGCAGAGTCCGGTGAAAATCCGGTAAGCCCTAAAAAGAAGTTTGTGTATTTAAGTGCATTTTTATTAGCATTAATTACCGGTTTTGGTGTGGTGGTCGGAAAAGAAAGTTTGCGCAGCAAAGTCATGTTCCAAAAGGAAATTGAAGAGTTGACCCAGTTGCCGGTAATTGGCGAGATCACTGCTGAAAAATCCAAAAATGCCATCGTGATCGGTAACAATCAAAAAACATTGATTGCAGAACAATTCAGAAAGCTGAGGACAACGCTGAATTATCTGGGTATTGGTGCCAAGCAAAAACGTATCCTGATAACTTCTGCAATTTCCGGTGAAGGCAAGAGTTTTGTTGCCGCCAAATCTGGCCATTAGTTTAGCATTAACCGGTAAAAAAGTGGCATTGGTGGATTTTGATCTGAACAATCCTTCGCTGGCCGGTAAGCTGAACATCGACCCTGAACATGTTGGTGTTACAGAATTTTTGCAGGGGACAGCTACTCCGGACAAAATCATCAGGCAGACTGAAGTAGATGAAAACCTTTCGTTTATCTCAACCGGTAAATTGCCCAAAAATCCTTCGGAATTAATTATGAATGGCAAAGCAGAGGATTTATTAAATTATCTCGATGGCCTGTTTGACTATATTGTAATTGATATTGCGCCGGTTGGGCCGGTTTCTGATGCGTATATTGTATCTCCGTTTTGCGATGCCACATTATATATTGTAAGGCATGGTTACACGCCAAAAGTATTTATTGAACGTATTGACGAAAACAACCGCTTAAATAAATTGACCAATGCCGCAATTGTTTTCAATGGTGTTTCCGGCAGAGGGATCGGTAGCAAATATGGTTACGGGTATGGTTACGGATACGGCTACGGTTACACCTATGAAGAAAAGAAAAGTAAAAAATTTCTTACCGGTTTTAAAGGGTAAATGTCATCTTTTTTCAAACTGATGCTTCTTTTGTACCCTAAATTTTCGTCAAATTTTATATGCTAAAAGAAGCATTTCGTTTCAGTTAATTGTAAAACCAACACCGCTAACTTTGTTCAAACCGATGCTTCTTTTATGGCATAAATTTTAGTCAGATTTTATACGCTAAAAGAAGCATTTATTTTAGTTTTTGTAAAGAATCAACCGAGTTAAAATTTATGCCTTTTGCAAAATTTATCAAAAACAATAATACATTTTAGTGATGCAAAAATTTTGATTTTTATAATTCTAAATGATCTGATAACCGTATAACATTTAACCACCATTTATTATTATCGTTAGTTTTGCAGCGTTTACTTTCTTTACATGGATAAAAAAGTTTTAAAGTGGAATTTTGTCTTTCAATATGGATATGTTTTAACCAATATATTTAATTCAATTATTTTACTTCCGCTTTATGTTAAACATATTGATTCTGCAACTTTAGGTATTTGGCTGGCAACCGGTAATGTACTCAATTGGATTACGCTTACTGATCCTGGAGTTGGCGATGTCCTTCAGCAAAAAATTGCCGAACTAAAAGGTAAAAATCTAAAACAGGAAGTTGGTTTAACTATTGGTGCCGGCCTGTTTGCATCCTCAATAATCCTGTTTTTTTCCATCATTGTTGGTTTTATATTTTATTTTCTTTTAGGCACGATCATCAATAAAGATGTTTCCATTTACCCGCATCTTCAAACTGCATTAATGCTGTCCATCATTGCTATCGGCATGTCTTTGGTTTCTTTCAGCATGTCGGGCATCAACCAGGGTTTGCAAAATTCTGCCGATGTTGCAATTGCTACCATACTGGCCAATGTTTTATTCCTGATCATCAATGTCATCTTATTATACAAAGGTTTTGGGGTAATTTCTATTGCTTTTGCTAATCTGACAAGGTCTGTTTTTATAAATATTTACAACTTTGTTTCGATGCTGAAAGTGATGAAGCTGGAGCAGCTCAAAATGCAGTTTAACTTTCCCTTCTTCAAAAAGTTTATCAAGATATTTTCTTTTACTTCTATCTCCAGGATCATCACAGGGCTGTCGGGCAGTATCGATATGATTATGCTTGCCCGCTTTATACCGCCAAGTATGATTACGGTTTACGAAATCAACAAACGCCCAATCAACATGACGTCAGGTTTAATCGGCCGCCATTCTGTAGCCCTGATGCCTTTGGTTTCCCACGGAAAAGGTATGGGCGATGAAGAGAATGTGGTTAAATTTATCGGAAGTCAGTTTAAAATTTATTCTTATGCCGTTTTGATGGCGGCGTTACTGTTTTGGCTTACTTACAAAAACCTGATCTCTGCCTGGACGGGAAGTTCAAAATTCGCCGGCGATACAATTTTGTACTTTCTGATTGCCAACTTCTTTTTAGGACTGATCGGTTATTTCATGTCCAACATGTGTTACGCTTTGGGCGACATCAAAAACAACAGCTTAATTAATATGGTAAAAGGGGCATTACTGGGCGTAACCATGTACTTTGTTGCTCAAAAATATGGTATCATCGGTACACTGTGTGTATTTCTGTTTATTGGTTCTTTTACAGATATATTCTACTTCTCTTACCGGCTGTTTAAACTCGGGTTTCTTAAATCAGCGGTAATTAAAAATATTTTTGGAATCTGGATCATCATTGTGCCACTCTGTTTGCTGGCTGGATGGGGCTGCAATTTATTGACCAATCACCTGTTTGCCCCAAATATCTATCTGTTCAAGTTGTTGGTCAGCGGATCAATTTTCACAGTTTTCTTTTGCCTGGTTGTGCTATTGTTTGATAAACAAATGCGGGATATTTTTAACGATTTGAAAAGTAAATTTTTAATTGGCCCTTTTTACAAATTCAAAAAATCAGGATCAACTGTTGAACAGGTTTAATTTAAAAGGTACTAAAATTCAACCCATGCCAAAACTGGTTTTATTACTTCGGATTAAGGACGGAATATTTTTCGTTCAGGAGTGGCTGGACAATGTAGAAAAATTAGTTGACGAGATTGTAGTGGTTGACAATGGCTCTACAGACGGAACTTTTGAAATCCTGCAAGCCCGTCCAAAAGTTGTTGATATTGCCCGAACTGAAGGATTTAATGAAGGCCGCGATAAAAACCTGGTTTATGCCATGGCCAGAAAACGTAACCCGGATTGGTGCCTGTGGATTGATGTAGATGAATTGTTTGAGCCCGAATTGACACGTGCTGATTTTGACAGGTTAATGCAGCGGAAATTTGTCAATAAATATCGCTTCCGCCGTTTTCATTTTATAGATCGAGAACATTTTGCGGGTTCTAAAGCACGTTTGCATTACTCTGCCGGGCATGATCGTGTGCTCTGGCGTGAATCGCCAAGCGGTTATTTTGAAGATTTTATCATTGATTCGCCCATGGTGAAAGGCATCAGCGGCCTGCAAATCAATACAGATTTCAGGATAAAACATTTGGGTTACATCAACAAGGCAATCGTTGATAAAAAAGCAGATATCTATCGGGCTATCATCCCGGAAAAAGAGGAAACTTTTCAGGAAATGTACTTGCGAGATGAAAAAAAGATAAAATGGGTAGATAAAAGAAGTAGTTTGAAAGTGCGGAAATTAAACTGGTATCTTTCCTGCGTCCGGTTAACAACATTACTGCCAAGGGCTTTTAACAAGGTTTTTAGGTTGATAAAAACAGCATTCAAAAAATCAGGAGAACCCAAAATTGCATAAAAGATGAATCATATCATCAAGATTTTTAATTACAGGTTTACGGTAAAAGAATTCTTAATCCTGTTTTTCGGGTATCTGTTTATGGAGCAGATATTTTCCTGGCTTTTTGCGCCCACATCAGCCATCATTCAGCCTTATCAAAAAATTTTTGGTTTTGTGATATATGGTTATATGCTCATCAATATCAAACAGTATAAACCTAACGAGCAGCTGTTTATGGGTATTTTTGCCCTGATTTTAGTTCGATTGGTATTAGAATCTTTATACGTTTACAATACCTTTTTTCAGCAGCTAACAATGTATTATGTGCTGTTTCCGGCCGTATATTCATTGTTCATCAAAAACCTTTGCCGCACTTACGATTTTGACCTGCTTGAATTTATGGCCAAGTTTTATTTGTACACTTACTTGATTTTCATGGCCATTTACGGCCGCGGTTTTTCTTTTAGTCTGGAAGGTTTAGATCTGCAAGATTTAGGTGTGTTTTCCGGAGATGGCCGGATCATTCACGCTACTTCTGTTTTTATGCTGATTTTGCCGTTTTTATGGTATCTCAACAAATTCATCAAAACCAAAAAAGCGATGGATATGATCCCGCTGGCTATATGTTTTATCGCAATCCTGATCCATCAGCACCGCTCGGTTTGGAGCAGTTGTATTGCAGCATTGTTTATTTACCTGGGCATCAGTATGCGGGTGAACAAAGAAAACATTCCGAAGATTTGGAGCTTGGCCGTTGGTAGTATAATTGCCTTGTTTTTCGTATATTTCTTTGTTTCAACCATGTTCCCGGAGTTGACAGATTTTTTAGGTGAGCGGTTCAGCGAAATTTTTGATCCTAATCAGCTGGAAAGTACCGGCCGTTTCCGGATTGAACAACGCGAAGTTTACGGCACGCTCTTTTTACAAAGGCCAATTTTCGGCTGGAATTTTGAAGGCTTTGAAATGCCCAATCCATTAGTAGATTGGTGGCCCGAAAAAACCGGACAACATTTTCACGAAGGTTTTATGGAAGTTCTCTTCTACCACGGTATTGTCGGGTTGTTGTTTAAATATTCATTTATATTTTATATCGGTTTCCGCGCTTTCAGTCGTAAACTTTCAGAAGAAACCGTTGTGCTGATGGCTTTTTGTTTGTCCGGATTGCTATTTTCACTTAGTTATGTTCCGCAGATAATATTTTGGGGACATGTTGGCCTGTGCTTGTATTATCTTGAAAAAGATGATTTAAAACAGCATAATAATGAATTGCCGGAAGATGATTTTGAGCATGATCCATTGCCAAAGCAGCTTTTTAAAGGCAGAAAAGTGCTTGAATTAGATGCCCGTTAACGAAAATATTTTGTATGAATTACATATGTACCTGGCTTTGTGCAGATAAAAAAGGAGAAGAAAGCGTATTTTTTCAAACCGGCGAAGTTTCATCTTCTCAAAAGCATCAAAATATTTACTGGCGTTGCATCCTGCTGTTTTATGTTACCAGCAAACGTTTTAACAAGCAGGAAAAGCATTTATTGTTTACCAACGTGCAGCAGTTACCAGTTGTAGATGGTATCAATGTTAAAGCTGTTTTGACGGATTTGGAGGTGGAGGTTATCCATACAGATTTCAAATATAAAACACCAAATGGTTATTTTGGCTCTTTTCAAAACCAGTTTTACGAATTTTCAATTTTAGAATACATCAGCAAAAACAACCGTCACGAAACAGATAATTACCTGATTGTTGATTCGGATTGTATTTTTATCAAACCTGCCCGGCATTTATTTAATGCCGCATTACCTCTTGGTTTTATTTCTTTTGAAGATCCGGTCAAGCCTGATTATGTGATCAACGGTTTGAGCAGAAATGACCTGAAAACCATTTATCAGGAATTGCTCGGCACAGAAATTAACGAAATCCCATCTTATCATTTAGGCGAATTTTTACTTTGCAGTGTAGCCAACATCCAAAAAATTTATGCTGATTTCGAACAGCTCTGGCCGCAGTTGCTGGAACGGAACGATAAAGGTTTGATGAAGTTTAATGAAGAAGCACATACGCTGAGCTACCTGTATTTTAAAAACGGGTTTCGCGCCAGCACCGATGCTTCTTTTATGAGGAGAATTTGGACGAACCCGGTTTTTTACCGCGAAGTAAGAATAGCTGATAAGGAATTGATTTTGTGGCACTTACCTTCAGAAAAAACCTTTGGGATTAAAACATTGTATAATTTGTTTTTCCATAAATCAACAAATTACGGCCTCAGTATAAACGATCAAAAGTATATAAATTTAGTGCAGAAAGCGGTTAGCGTTCCGCGTTTGTCTTTCAGGATGAGGTTAAAATATTTTGCAGTAAGTTATTATAAAGCACTGAAAAAACGGTTTAAAAAACTGCCCGTCGTTAAGAAACTATCTAAATAAATCATTTTTTTATGACGATTGCCGTATTGCTTACCACCTTCAACCGAAAACAAAAAACACTAGCTTGTTTGCAAAGCCTCTATCAGCAGCAATTGCCGGAAGATGTGCATTTAAAAGTGTTTTTAACAGACGACAATTCTGCTGACGGAACTTCTGATGCGGTAAAAACACATTTCCCGGAAGTGCAGGTTTTCAACGGAAGTGGCTCCTTATTTTGGGCTGGCGGAATGCGCAACACCTGGCAAAAAGCTTTGGCCGCAAATCCTGAGTTTTATTTATTGTTAAACGATGACACTTTGTTAACCCAAGTAGCTGTTGCATCACTTTTAAAATGCAGTGGTTATGCAAAAAGCAAAGGCAATAAACCGGCGGTTTGTGTAGGCAGCACGGCAGACGATGAAACCGGAAAAATATCATATGGAGGCAGAAAATTAGCCGATAAAAACAGTTGGGGCGAAGGTTTTTTGGTTTACAGTGAAACAGAATTTTTAAACTGTGATGTAGCCAACGCCAATATTTTGCTGGTTCCGGCGGAAGTTGTAAAAGAAATCGGGATTTTATCCACCACTTTTACACATGGTTTAGCAGATTACGATTACACCTTAAAAGCCAAAAAAGCCGGTTTTGGTTTACTGGTTGCGCCCGGTTTTTTAGGGACTTGTATTGATGACCATGGCAACAACTGGAAATCTGCCAATACAACTTTAAAAGAACGGCTGGCATATTTAAAAAGTCCGAAAGGTTTGGCTTATCACGAATTTTTGGGTTTTATTAAAGAACATTTCCCTAAATCTTATCCGGCTGTTTTTGTTAAATTGTGGTTAAAAACATTATTCCCGGTAATTTGGGACAAATTCAAACATAAATAATGGAAAAAACAATTATTGGTGTTTTTTGCTATAAACGGGCTTCTAAATTAAAAGCTGCTGTGGAGGCTTTGCTAAAAAACCCGGAATGCGCTGAAATGGACATTATTTTTTTTGCGGATGGTTACAAAGGCGAAAAAGACAAACAAGGCGTACTGGAAACACGTGCCTACATCAATCAGCTAACAGGTTTTAAAAACATTTACAAGCATTATCGGGATAAAAATTTCAGTACCGGGCCAAATTTTCATACAGGTTTAAGTTATCTTTCCAACAATTACGACCAGTTTATAATTGTAGAAGATGATTTGGTGGTTACGCCAAATTACATTAAATATCTGCTGGATGCTTTAGCTTTTTACAAGAATGAAAAATCTGTTTTTTGTGTAACCGGTTTCGCTTTTCCGCTGGAAATTGGCAATTATCCTTTTGATACAATTATGGCCAACCGCTTTTGTTCTTATGGCTGGGGAAGCTGGGGCGATAGAGTAAAAAACGTAGTTTGGGACAAAGCAGGTTTGCAAAAAATCGTGCAAACTTCACCCAATTTCAAAAACCGCTTAAATCAGGAAGGGATGGATTTGTACCGGATGGTTTTGAAAGAAATTAATGGCACGATTTCTACCTGGGACATCCAAATGCAGGTTCATGTTTCCGAAAACCGGTATCAGGTAGTTTACCCGATCATTTCTAAAGGAACAAATATTGGTTTCGATGAAGAATCAACCAATACTTTCGGAGTTGATTATTTGCAAACGCCGCAAGACTTGGGCACAAAAAGAACTTTTAAGTTTTGCCCGGTTGATGTAATCGAACCAAATTTGCAAAAGCAATTGAAAAAACCTTACAGCTTACCGGTTTTGGCCAAGAGGAAAATTATGAACGATCTGATCAAATTCGGGTCAAAATTTAAAAAAAACAATTAGGTCGATGCTTCTTTTACCTGCCTAAATTTTAGGTGATAAAAGAAGCATCCCATAAAATATTTCTGTATAAAATGAAAAAAGCTATTGTAATCGGTTCCGGTATTTCCGGTTTGAGCATATCCGCCATGTTGTCTGATCGTTACGAAGTCCGGATTTTAGAAAGATCGGAAAAAGCCGGCGGATTGATCAAGTGCGACCGGATTGACGGAAATCTTTTTCATCGGGTTGGCGGTCATGTTTTCAACAGCAAAGATCAGGCTGTTTTGGATTGGTTTTGGAAACATTTCAACCGTGATGAAGAATTTTTAAAAGCAATCCGTAACGCTAAAATTTTACTTGGCGGAAAGCTGATCGGTTATCCTTTGGAAAATTATCTCTACCAATTGCCGGAACATGAAACCCGTGCAATTGTGGAGGAACTGATCCAAATGCTGGTGAACGAAAAAGATAAAACGGCGCATTATGATAATTTTAAGGATTTTTTGATTGGTAACTTTGGAGAGAATTTGTACCGGCTTTATTTCGGTCCGTACAATTCTAAAATCTGGCATACTGATATTGGCAAAGTACCGCTGGAATGGCTGGATGGAAAACTGCCGATGCCGCAAATCAAAGAAGTCATCATTAGTAACATTGTAAAAAAAGAAGAAAGCAACATGGTGCATGCTTCTTTTTATTACCCGAAAGTTGATGGTTCGCAGTTTATTGTTGACCGGCTTGCAAAAGATCAAAACATCCAATTATCGTTTACCGTCTCTAACATTGCTATCGATGTAAATGGTTTGTTGTCTATTAATAATAACCAAATCTTTACAGATATAATTGTGTATTGCGGTGATGTACGCCAGTTGCACAACATTGTTAAAATTGATGATGCCGAATTGAAAAATGCTTTAGAAAGTGTAGCAGATTTACCATCTAACGGAACGTCAAATGTGCTGTGCGAAACAGATGAAAATGATATTTCGTGGTTATATCTGCCTGAAGATCAGTTTAAAGCGCACCGTATTATTTATACTGGAAATTTTAGCGATACCAATAACGAAGGCAGCAACAGAAAAACCTGCGTGGTAGAATTTTCCGGAAAACAGGAGCAGGAAATAATGCTGGAAGAATTGAAAAAACTTCCCGGAAATTTGAAACCGCTGGCATTCAATTATGAACCGAATTCATACATAATTCAACATAAAGAAACCAGGCATAAAATTGTTAACTTAAAACAACATTTAGCCAAATACAATATTTACCTTTTGGGGAGATTTGCCGAGTGGGAATATTACAATATGGATAAAGCAATTGAAGCAGCAATGGATTTGAACAAAAAACTTTCTGAATCCTAATTTTAATAATTTTGAAAGTATTAGTAATTCATACAACGTACAAGTATAGAGGAGGAGAAGATACAGTTGTATCCGAAGAAATAAAACTATTACAGCAAGCGGGCATCCAAGTTGAATTGTTGGAATTTAATAATGATAAAAATGCCCTGCTAAAACTTATACAGCTACCTTTTAACATCCAATCTTACTACACAACAAAACAAAAGCTGGCAACGTTTAAACCTGATGTTGTGCATATTCATAATTTACATTTTGGCGGTTCGCCTGCTGTAATTTATGCCATTAAAAGAAGTAAAATTCCGTTTGTAACCACTTTGCACAACTTTCGTTTGTTGTGCCCATCTGGTATCCTATTTAATAACGGAAAGCTTTTTTTAGATTCATTGCATCAAAATTTCCCATGGAAAGCTGTACAACTTGGGGTTTATAAGAAATCAAAGCTGATTACTTTTTGGCTTGGTTTATCAATGTACATTCACAACAAATTAGGTACTTGGAAAAATTGTAACAAGTATATTGTATTGAGTGAACATGCGCGACAATTGTTTCTTCATTCTAAATTAAACTTATCTGAAAATCAGTTAGTTGTAAAACCAAATTTTAGTTCTGTACCAAGTTTGCAGGAACAGGTACGGGAAGATTATTTTTTGTATGTTGGAAGGTTATCCGAAGAAAAAGGTATCATGCTTCTTTTATCGGTGTTTTCTTCTTGTCCGTATAAAATTATAATTGCCGGTGACGGGCCGTTGAAAGATGAAGTTATTAAATATGATTCCAATTATCCGAACATAGAATTTGTAGGTAGTTTACAAAAGACAGAAGTTTTTAAATTTTTACAGCAATGCACAGCACTTGTTTTCCCTTCGGTTTGGTTTGAAGGAATGCCTTTGATCATTATTGAAGCTTTTGCTTGTGGCACGCCTGTTGTTTCGTCTAAAATTGGTGCAATGGAAACGATGATTACCCCAGGTTATAACGGCTTGCATTTTGAAGTCAATAACGAAACTGATTTTAAAAATAAGTTGAGTGATTGGATGAATTTAAGCATTGAAGAAAAGAATTTATACCGGATAAATACTTTAAAAGCCTTTGATGCTAATTATATCAGCAGTAAAAATTTAGAACAATTGCTGCAGGTTTATAATGAAGTAACTGGCTGACAAATTATTATTTTAAACTAATATTGTTTATTTTTCGGATATGGAAGGAAAGGTTGCCCTGATATTTGTTTTCAATCACAAGTATGATCGAAATATAGATATTTTAGAAAACTTGTACAAAGATCGTTTTTCTAATATTTATCACTTAGTCCCATTTTATGATGGGGACAAAAAAAATGTGATTTCTGTTTACGAAAGTTCTCAGTATTTTCAGGGTTATCTGGCACAAGGTTACAAAAAATATTTTCAGGAGAATTATGAACATTATTTTTTCATCGGTGATGATTTGATCTTGAACCCGGCCATAAATGAAACTAATTACAAGCAGTATTTTCATTTATCGGAAGATTCGTGCTATATTCCGGAGGTACATTCTTTGCACAACTTAACAAATAACGATACTTTGCGTTTTTTGCCGGTCAAAAGTATAATAGGAAAAAAGCAATGGTATTGGTGCAAGATCAAAGATTTGGTGCAGGATTATGGCCACAAAGCATATGGTGTAGAAAATACAAATGAAATGCCGTCTGATCAGGAAGCTGCGGCAATCATAAAAAAACATGGTTACGATGTACAATCCGTTTCTTACAAAGATTTGCACGGTGATGTGTTACCGCTTACTTCTGCAACTTTAAAGTACGCCTTGCATTTAAAATCTTATTTTAAAGAGTTTAAATTAGCTTATCCTGTAGTTGGTTCTTATTCTGATATTGTAATTGTTTCTAAACAAGCAATAACTAAGTTTTGTCATTATTGCGGTGTATTTGCAACCAATAAACTTTTTGTGGAATTTGCAATTCCTACGGCCTTATTATTAGCAGCAGATCAGGTTATAACAGAAAAAAATATTGGTAAAAGAGGCATCATTTATTGGCTGTACACCAAGCCGGAAATAGAAAAATACGAAGAAGATATGAAACCTTATCATCAAAACTTAGCAGAATTGATGGCCAATTTCCCGGAAGACAAATTATACATTCATCCAATTAAACTATCTAAGTGGAAAGTGTAATCTAATGCGATAACACAGGCTTGTATTTAATTTTATATTTAATTAAAGTAAAAAGGAAAACAGGGCCATAATACAAGTAACGTTTCCACATTCGCTTCGGTTCGTTTATCAATCTCCCAAACCACTCAAAACCCATATTTATCCAAAAGTTACTTGGCCTGTTCATGGTTTCGGCATAAAAATCAAAAACTGCACCGATCGATCCGATAATTTTTGTGTCCAACTTTTCGCGATGTGCAACAGCCCATTTTTCTTGTTTTGGTGCGGTCATCCCAACAAATAAAACATCAGGTTTAAACTGATTTACTTCTATAATCATCCTGTTGTTATCAGTTTCTGAAAATGCAGGTTTGAACGGAGGGGAGTAAAACCCAACACGAACATGCGGAAACTCAATAGCTAATTTGGCTTTTATTTTTTTTAAGGTTTTCTCGGAAGAACCCAAATAAAAGCAACTGCCATACTCTTTGTTAAGCTTGTTTAACAAATGTATGTGAAGATTAGAACCGGAGATTTTTTTTATTTTTTGTCCGGATTGCAACCGGATTGCCGCAACAATGCCAACCCCGTCTGGCAACAAAACATCAGATCGTAACAAAGAATTTTTAAACTCGTTGTCCTTCTCAGCCAAGCAAAATGAGTATTGATTAATTGTGTTGACAACTAACTTTGGCAGCTTCGGCAAATCATCCAATGATCTGGAAAATAGATCATAGCCCACATAATTACTTAAAATCTGATCCATTTCAGTATATTCTATATATAATTCCTGAATTTTTACTTTTACAGAAAATTTTTGATTTGTTATACAATGTATGTACGTTAAACTTTAGAAATTAGATTCTAAAAAATAAAACTAATTGCAGTAAAAAGCTATAAATCTCGAACCTTTTAAAAAACATAGAATTGAAATGGGAGGATTTTGTAAAATTTGACATATATTTTGCAGAAGCGATTTTTGCTAAATTGTAAGAGCCTGTTTAAAATTTATTGAATAAGTTTTAGATACTTCTTTTATCAGCTAAAAAATGGTGGTTTTTTATTTAGGATTGAAGCGGACACTAAATTTTATAGGGTAAAAGAAGCATTACATTTTTTTCGGATATAAATTTTAAACAAACTTTGATTGTAAAGTATTTTAGGAAAATAAAAACTTGCAGACAGCAACGTGTTGAAAAAACAACCATGTAACAAAATATTTTTCAATCGGGTTGCGTAGGCTTGTTTGGGTTTTTCATTTGAAAACGGGGTTTATAAGTCGGCTTGTACGGTTTAATTTCGGGTTGCTGCTCGTTTTCTGCTGATGCTGATTCCTCCTGCGTTTGTTCAGCAATTGGTTTCGGAAGGTTTTTAAAGTTAAAGCGTGGTACATAAGCCGGTTTTGGGAGAGTTTCTTCCGGTGCTGTACTTGTATCTGCGCCGTTATGATCAGGAATAGTTTCAACATTTGGTACAACAGGCTCCGATACTGTTTTTACCGTATCTTTTTTAATGTTCTGCATGTTGAACCGGGGTTTAAAAGCCGGTTTTGTTGTTTCACTCTCCGGTTTAGCAGGCTTCGGTGAAGCTTCCGTTGTTTCTTCCTCAAGCTGATTTTTAGTGTTGGGAAGATTTTTTGAATTAAACCTCGGTTTGAAAGCTGGTTTTATAACTGTAGTTCCTTGCTGAGATTGAAGGATATCCTGTTCTGCTTCTGCTAAAGAAATATCATTTTCTGCAACGTCCGGAGCAGACAAGGCCACTAATTCATCTTCTTTAAATTTGGGTTTTTCAATACCTGTGTCCAAATTTTGTGCGGCAGCAACAGCAATGCCCTGCACGGCTATATCAGAAATAGCTTCGGCTAAAACCGGATGTGGTTTAACAATTTCTGGTAAAGGATAAGTGCGGCGCAAATTATTAAACCAATATTTTTTGGAGTGATCAAAACTTTTCTCACCCATTAAAGGATATTCCCGGTTAAACTCAGCATATACAGCAGGTTCGGCCTGTTGCAGTTGATGTAGGTCTATTTTCTTTTTTTTGAAAAAATCTTCGAAAGTTAGCATTGAAAAGAAGCTGAGTAAAATAATCGTAAGGTGATTATAATCGAATCAATAGTCAGTTTTGATTAAACTTTGATTCTAAATTATCTAATCGGCTAACAATTTTTTCGTTCACAATAAGCTGTTGATCGAACTGTTTAAGTGCCACTTCCATAAAAGCGGTTAACACTTCTCCTTGTGTTTGAAGGCTTTTGTTTTGCAACTCCAGCGTTTCAGAATGTTTGTTCAACATTTCAGAATGCTGATCCAGCTTTTTTAGCATGTCCGCAATTATTTCAAGCAAATCTTTATCAGCCATAACCCTAAATTTATTTCACCAAGATACTTCTTTTACCACACAAAAAACCGTCAATTACTCCGCCATGTTGTGGTAAACGGCCTGCACATCATCGTCTTCTTCCAGCTTGTCAATCAGTTTCATCACATCGGCAACCTGTTCTTCGGTAACTTCATGGTACGATTGTGCAACACGTTCCAGTTTGGCACTTTTGGTTTCGATGCCTTGTTCTTCCAACGCTTTTTGCATCTTGCCAAAGTCTTCGTAGGCGGTGTGGATTACGGCCAAATCGTTTCCTTCTTCATCGGTTTCCACAAATAAATCTTCCAGTCCGGCATCGATCAGTTCCAGTTCCAGTTCATCAAGATCTAATTCTTTCGGCTCAAAAGTAAAAACTGATTTACGGCTGAAAATAAAGTCCAGCGAACCCGTTTTGCCTAAAGAACCATTGGTTTTGGTGAAATAACTGCGCACATTGGCCACCGTTCTGTTGGTATTATCGGTAGCGGTTTCTACCAAAACGGCAACACCATGCGGCGCGTAACCTTCATAAACAATTTCGTCGTAATTACCTTCATCTTTGCTGGTTGCCCGCTTGATGGCCGCTTCAACACGGTCTTTCGGCATGTTTACCGCTTTGGCGTTTTGCATGGCCGTGCGTAACCTTGAATTGGTATCCGGACTGCCGCCACCGGCTTTAACCGCCATTACAATCTCCTTGCCCAAACGCGTAAATTGCACGGCCATTTTGGCCCATCTTTTAAATTTCCGTTCTTTACGGAATTCAAATGCTCTTCCCATTTATATTTTTTGTTGATAGATTATCGTTTTGTGCCGACAGCAATCAGTTTCCGGCAATCAGCTTCAAAGTTAAAAAATTGATTTAAACGTTTGAAGTTTGGTTACAGGTAGATGCTTCTTTTATGCACTAAAAATTGGTGTTTGAAAGGTTCTTTCTCCACAAAACCAAAATCTTTCGCATATTTGAATAATTAGAAATTCAAATTAATTGCTTAAACAAAAAATGAAAGTAGCAGTAGTAGGCGCCACCGGTTTGGTTGGTACGAAAATGTTGCAGGTTCTGGCAGAACGCAACTTTCCCGTAACAGAGTTGATTCCCGTAGCTTCCGAAAAGAGCATCGGCAAGGAAGTTGAGTTTAAGGGGAAAGCCTATAAAGTAGTTTCTGCGGAAACAGCTATCAACCAAAAACCGGATATTGCTTTGTTTTCGGCCGGAGGAAGCACTTCAACAGAACAAGCGCCACTTTTTGCTGCAGCCGGAATTACGGTTATCGATAATTCATCTGCCTGGCGTATGGACCCGACAAAAAAGTTGGTTGTGCCAGAAGTGAATGCCGATGTTTTAACTGCGGAAGACAAGATCATCGCCAACCCAAATTGTTCTACCATACAAATGGTGGTGGCGTTAAAACCGTTGCACGATGCTTACAAAATCAAGCGTGTGGTGGTATCTACCTATCAATCCGTAACCGGAACTGGCGTAAAAGCCGTTGTGCAATTGATGAACGAGCGCAAAGGAATTGACGGGCCAATGGCTTATCCGTATAAAATCGACCTGAACGTGTTGCCCCAAATTGATGTATTTACCGATAACGGTTACACCAAAGAGGAGATGAAAATGATCAGGGAAACTCAAAAAATCATGGGTGATGAAAATATAAAAGTAACGGCCACAACGGTGCGTATCCCCGTGATGGGCGGCCATTCAGAATCGGTTAACGTGGAATTTGAACATGATTTTGATCTATCCGAAGTAAGAAACATTCTTGAAAAAGCACCCGGTATAATCGTGATTGATGATGTGGCCAACCTGAAATATCCGATGCCGCTGGACGCACACGGAAAAGACGAGGTTTTTGTGGGAAGGATCCGCCGGGACGAAACACAGGCCAATACGTTAAACTGCTGGATTGTTTCTGATAACCTGCGCAAAGGTGCAGCTACCAACGCCGTGCAAATTGCCGAATATCTGATGGAAAACCATTTGATCGGGCAAGCGGTTGAAGCAGTTTAGGTAACCCGGCCATTTTACAAAGAAAGGTGTTTGCATAGGTCAACACCTTTTTTTATGTGCTAAAAACAGCATCGTCATTTTTTAAAATTTTTCAAAACCAAGCCCAAAAGCTGCTGTTTTAAATTGGCCAACCGGATAAACCAGTTGGTATCAAAATAAAACACAATGGCTGATTTAAGTAATAAAAAAGTAGCGATATTGACCGAAAAAGGTTTTGAACAGGTAGAACTGACCAGTCCGCAGCAAGCTTTAAAAGATGCAGGTGCAACGGTTGATGTGATTTCCCCGGAAGGTGGCGAAATTAAAGCGTGGGACCAGACGGATTGGGGGATCACCATCACAGCAGACAAAAAACTGAGCGAAGTTAGTCCGGATGATTACGATGCGTTGGTTTTGCCCGGCGGCGTGTTGAACCCGGACAAATTGCGCCAGGACAAAGACGCGGTCGCTTTTGTTTCTGCATTTTTGGATGAAGGAAAACCGGTGGCCGCGATTTGTCATGGGCCGCAAACGTTGATCGAAACGGGCATGATCAGCGGTCGGCAAATGACTTCTTATCCATCCTTAAAAACAGATTTGAAAAATGCCGGTGTAAATTGGGTTGACGAAGAAGTTGTGGCAGATAAAGGGTTGGTAACCAGCCGTACGCCAAAAGATTTACCGGCTTTCAACAAAAAAATGATCGAAGAAATTATGGAAGGCCGGCACAATGTACCGGAAGTGCATCATTCCCCGGGTCAGAAAATCTGATTTTATACCGATAAAAACAGTATCAAAAAAGCAGGATCAAAAACGGTTCTGCTTTTTTTGTTGGAGAAGCTGGAAACGATTAGCATTTAGCTATCAGCAAAACCCTGAAAAATCAAAGAATGATTAAATTTGCAGTTACGTGTATCAAATTGGCTTTAGCTGATTGCCGACAGCTGAAAACTAATAACTAGAATGAAAAAAGCCCTCATTATCGGTGCCGGAATTGCCGGGATTGCAACCGCCATCCGTTTGGCTGTAAAAGGTTTTGAGGTAGCTGTTTTTGAAGCCAACGCTTATCCCGGCGGCAAACTGGCGGAAGTTGTGCAAAATGGTTTTCGGTTTGATACCGGCCCAAGTTTGTTTACCATGCCGCAATATGTGGATGAGCTTTTTAAGCTGGCCGGCGAAAAACCGGATGCTTCTTTTACTTACCAAAAATTGGATTTGGTTTGTAAATATTTTTATCCCGATGGAACAGAACTTAATGCTTCAACAAACCTGGAGAATTTTGCGGATGAAATTGCCACAAAAACCAAAGATCAACCGGAATCCATAAAAAAGTACCTTAAAAACAGTAGGCGAATTTATCAGATCACCAATCACGTTTTTTTGGAAAAATCTTTGCACCGATTGAAAACTTACCTGAGCTGGCAAACGCTGAAATCCGTTTTGAGGTTTCCGCAGATTGATGCTTTCCGATCGATGCACCGCGCCAACAATGCTTTTTTTACCGACCCAAAAATGGTGCAATATGCGGATCGGTTTGCCACATACAACGGTTCTAACCCGTACAAAGCACCGGCAACTTTAAATGTGATCCCGCATTTGGAGCAGCATTTTGGCGCTTATTTTCCGGATGGCGGCATCTATCAAATTACGCTTTCTTTAGTTGCCTTGGCGGAAAGGTTAGGGGTGAAATTTCATTATCAATCTCCTGTTGAACAGGTTGTTATCGAAAAAAGTAAGGTAAAAGGAGTATGGATAAAAAGGAGCGGAGAGCGAATGCAAAATAAGGAACGGGATGGCGAATTTATAACGGCTGATGTGGTGATCTCTAACATGGATGTGTATTTTACATACAAAAAGTTACTGGCCGATCATCCGAAGCTGCTGCCGAAACGGATTTTAAAACAGGAACGGAGCAGTTCGGCATTGATATTTTATTGGGGGATCAAAAAACAGTTTCCGCAATTGGATTTGCATAATATTTTTTTCAGTGCAGATTATCAGGCTGAATTTGAACACATCTGGCAAAAAAAAGATATAACCGATGATCCGACGATATACCTCAACATCAGCTCAAAATATAAACCAGATGATGCACCGAATGGTTGCGAAAACTGGTTTACAATGATCAATGTTCCTTCAAACCAAGATCAGGACTGGGACAAACTGATTGCATCGGCAAGGCAAAACATTATTCAAAAATTATCCAAAGCTTTAGGCGAAGACATTGCCAAACTGATTACCTGCGAAAGCATTTTAGATCCGCGCAGCATCGAAAGCAAAACATCTTCTTATCAGGGTTCGCTTTATGGCACGAGTTCTAACAGTCAGTTTGCGGCTTTTTTGCGGCATTCCAACAAATCCTCCAAAGTTAAAAACCTGTATTTTTGCGGTGGTAGCGTACATCCCGGCGGCGGCATTCCGTTAGCTTTGTTATCTGCAAAAATTGTAAGCGATTGGATTTCAATAAAATAACATCAAAACCGGATTTGATTTTTCCGTTGTAATTTAAAACACAAATCCCGGTTCCAAATTCTACCTTTAACCTTTAACCTTTAACCTTTAACCTTTAACCAGCCGGTTTTGCCGATGAAACCTTACCAATGGCATATTTTGTGGCGGATACTGCTTTTACCGCTTACTTTTGCGGCGGCGGCTTATGTGGCTTTTCATTTCGGTTTCCACTACGCGATGCTGTTTTTACCGGTGTTTTTTTGGCAGCTGGGCAACCTGTATTATTTTCAGCATAAAACCCACAAAGAGTTGCAGCAGTTTGTAGAAGCCATCCATTACCGGGATTTTTCTAGGCATTTTGACGATAAACATACATCAGCCAATTTGCAGATTTTGCGCCAGGGTTTTAACGAGATCAACAGCACGTTTAAAATGATCTCGCGCGAAAAAGAAACGCAATATCAGTACCTGCAAAAAATTTTGGAACTGGTTGGAACGGGCATAATTTCGTACGAAGCATTGACTGGTAACGTACAGTGGATGAACGAGTCGCTGAAAAATATGCTGCAATTGCCTTACCTCCGCACTATCCATTCGCTGCAAAAACGGGACGAGGATTTGTACCTGGAAATCATCAGCTTAAAAAGCAGCGAAACCAGGATTGCAACGGCCCGGACCGAAAAAGCCACGTTTAAAATGCTGCTTTCGGCAACGGCTTTTCAAACGGAAGGCAAAGTTTTCAGGCTGATTGCATTCCAGAATGTGGACGAAGCTTTGGACGAGACCGAATCCCGAGCCTGGCAAAAATTATTGGGCGTGATGACGCATGAAATCATGAATTCTATCGCACCGATTTCATCATTGGCGCACACGTTAAAAAACCGTTTGCAGGAAGCCAATGCTTCTTTTATGCCTGAAAAAAACGGATCGGTTTTGCTGGAAGACCTGGAACTTGGCATCGATACCATTCAGCGGCGAAGTGAAGGTTTGTTAAAATTTGCTGAAACCTACCGTAACCTCAATAAAATCAATACTTTAAGTGTGAAAAAAGTATTGGTGCGCGATCTTTTTGAAAGCCTGAACACTTTAATGGAACCAACTTTAAATCAGAAAAAAATTGAGCTGGACATCATTTTAAAAGATCCGGCTGTAACCATTGAGGTGGACCCGAACCTGATCGAACAGGTTTTAATTAATTTATTGGTGAATGCCATTGAAGCCGTGAAAGACCGGCCGGAACCGCAAATTGTACTTTCTGCTTCTGTTTTAAACGATAAAAAAACCATGCTGAAAATAGCAGATAACGGCACCGGTATGCCCGAAGATGTGCAGGAACAGATTTTTGTGCCATTTTTTAGCACCAAAAAAACCGGAAGCGGTATTGGTTTAAGTTTATGCAAGCAGATTATGCTGTTACATAAAGCGCATATTTCAGTACAATCTGTGGAAGGTGAGGGGACGGCTTTTTTGCTGGTGTTTTAGAATTGATTATTGTTTGTACTTTTAAGAATATTAACCGAATCACAATTGCTAAATTTATACATTATTGCAGGTTGCAACTGAGCTGGAAAAACAACCGCATCTTTCACAATTTTGCCTGAAATGTTGGATTGCAAAGAATTTATAAATGCAGATGAAATTGCAAAAGGGATTTCACCATTTCAACCTGAAACCGTTTCTTTTTTAGCCGGAAGAATTATGTTGGAAAGGATAAATGAATTGTTGGAACAGCAGATAGATTTTGCAATTGAAACAACTTTAACAACGCTTTCTTATCAAAAAACAATTGCCGTTGCAAAAAGTAAAGGTTATCGTGTTACTTTGATATTCTTCTGGCTGAATGATGTAAACTTAGCTATCGAAAGGGTAAAAATGAGAGTTGCAGAAGGCGGGCACAATATTCCAAAAGAGGTAATTATTCGACGTTATTATAAAGGAATTTTTAATTTGATTAATGTTTTTACAAAATTATGTGATGATTGGATAGTCATTAATAATTCATATGATCCATATTACGTTGTTGCCAATGGTAAAAATAATTTAAGTATTGAAATTAAAAACAGAAGAAGTTGGATGCAAATTTTAAATTTAGCAGATGGAAAAAGTTGATTTAAAACATAAAGAATTAGTTCAGAAAATTGAAAAAGGTTTGGATCTGACTTTTAAAAAACTAGTAAAATCTAAACGTCAAACAGGAGGTAGTTTTGTTTTTTCTAAAAATGGGGTTATCAAAAAAATTAAGGCGGAAGATATGGAAGATTAAAAAACCTATTTTAAGATGATGCTTCTTTTATCCTTATAAAAACTGGTTTTGGTTTTATTGATATCATAAAAATCAAATAAAAGTTTGATGATTTTTATGCCCTAAAAGAAGCATCATTTCATATTTATCTTTAGGTATAAGCTTTCAATTAGTCTTGCGCTTTTTGCCAAATGGCAAATGCAAACCAATGTATATCCGGTAACTTGCACAAATGGAAGCACTCATCAATTATTTATTGCAATTCGGCCATTTGAACCAGCAGCAAATTGACCTGGTAAAAAGCAAAGGGGTTTTAAAAGAATTAAAAAAAGACGAGTATTATGCCGAAGCTGGAAACATACCGCGTGAAGTCATTTTTTTGACTGAAGGGATTTTTAGGATTTGTTATTATAACAACAAAGGAGAGGAAATTACCAAATACTTTATCGATGAAAATAACTTTGTGGTCGACATCAATAGTTACAATCAAAACATTCCATCTTCAGAATATGCACAAACGATTACAGATTGCAAATTCATTTTTTTTTCTAAAGAAGCAATGCAGGAACTATCAATGACGATCATTGGTTGGGACAATATTATCAGTAAAATTACGGCAAAAGGATTTGCTGATAAGGTAAACAAGATTAGTTCTATGATGGCAGAAGATGCAACTGAACGTTATCTTAACTTCTTTCAAAAGTTCCCTAAACTTGCAAACCGGATCCCGTTGTCGTATTTAGCTTCTTATCTGGGTATTACACAATCGTCTTTAAGCCGGATCAGAAAAAACATCAGCGGCTAAATTGCTTTTTGCCAAATGGCAAATGGTTTCATTTTTCTATTGATGAAATTTGGGTTATAATTTAAAAAAAGATAAAAATGGAATTAATCATCCTTACAGGCGCAACAAGTGGTATTGGCTTTGAATGTGCTATGCAAATGGCCAGAATTGCACCTAACGAGCAAATTATACTTGCTTGCCGAAATCAAAAGTCAGGCGATAAAGTAATTCAAAACATTAAACAAAAAACAGGACATAAAAATTTAATTTGTATGCCATTGAATTTGGGATCTTTACAATCTGTACGAGAGTTTACAGTACAATTTTCAAAGCAACCCAACAATAAAATAATTGCGTTGATAAACAATGCAGGCATCCAAAATGTTGCGGAAACTCAATACACAAAAGATGGTTTTGAAGTTACTATTGGTGTAAATCATTTGGCTTCTACTTACCTTACTTTATTGCTTTTGCCGTTTATGGACAGTAATGCAAGTATAACGTTTACGGCAAGTGGCACACACGACCCAAAACAAAAGACGGGAATGGAACCGCCCATATTTAAAAGTGCAAAGGAATTGGTATATCCAACCGAAACAAATGAAAAACCAATGACCGTAGGGCAACGCAGATATACAACTTCAAAATTATGCAATGTCCTGACCACCTACGAATTGCAAAGAAAGTTATCAAAAACCAATATCAGGGTAAACGCCTTTGATCCGGGATTTGTGCCTGGAACAGGCCTGGCCAGAAACTATCCGCCTTTCTTGCGCTTCATATCCGACCATATATTGCCCGTGCTTAGATACTTTGTGCATAACGTTAACACAGCGCAGGTATCGGGCAAACGTTTAGCAAACCTTGCTTATGCTGACCAATACAAAAATTTTAAAGGAAAATATTTTGAAGGCGAAAAAGAAATCAAATCTTCCGCAGATTCATACAATAAAGAATATCAAGATATTTTATGGACATCAACAATTGACCTGCTTGGCATAAAACAGAATGAAACTTCTGTTCAATTAGTTTAATAATAAATATGTAACAGCTAAAAAAATGTAGCGTTAAATATCAAATAAATAAAAAGGCAATTCAAATAGAGTTGCCTTTATTTGTGCTATATAATTTATACAATGACAAACAACAACATAAAAGCATACCAGAACAATCCGCAATTGCAAACACCAAAAGCACCGCAAGGATGGCAAGGGACACCTGTTGATCAAAAAGGTAGATTTCTAAACTTGAACCATCCTTTTGTCCCAAATTGGGCGGATGTATTTCGTTGGAAGTTGGAAGCCAGCCCTTTCAAAAAAGAAAAAAAAGCAGAAGTTTGGGACCCAATTGTTTACAAGGACAATTCCTGGTTGTATGAAAGTAATGATATGATTGTTTGGCTTGGGCACAGTACTTTTTATATCCGTTTGGCTGGGGTCAGAATACTCACGGACCCTGTATTTGGTGATATTCTTTCGGTTAAACGGCGGTCTGGATTTCCTGTTGATCCACATCTTTTAACAATTCTTGATTATATTTTGCTGTCGCATGATCACCGTGACCACTTGGATGATAAAAGTTTGAAACTTTTATCCAAGCAAAATCCAAATGTTAAATATTTGTCAGGGTTAGGCATGAAAGAAATAGTACATAGTTTCACCGGTTCAACTAGCATTGAAGAAGCAGGCTGGTATCAGCAGTATAATACCGGAAGCGGCCCGGTAAAAATCACGTTCATTCCTTCCAGGCATTGGTCAACACGCGGTTTGTTTGATACCAACCAACGGCTTTGGGGAGGGTTTGTGATAGAAACGGCAAGCAAGCGTATTTTATTCGGCGGCGACAGCGGTTATGATACGCATTACAAAGAATTGGCATCGGTTTTTGGCAGCTTTGATTATGCCATTTTAGGGATTGGTGCTTATGAACCTGTTTGGTTTATGAGTGCCAATCATCAATCTCCGGCAGATGCGTTAAAAGGTTTTACAGAATTGAACTCCACCCGTTTTATACCGATGCATTACGGTACTTTTGACCTTTCGGACGAGCCGCTAAGCCAGCCTTTAAAAGATCTGCAAGTAGCGGCAAAGAAGCTTAAACTGGAAGCAAAATTGGATGTATTGAATATTGGAAAACCATTAATTTTATAACCTGATTTCAGATGCTTCTTTTATCACCTAAAAATTTATCTTTTCAAACTTGGACAACTATACCAATTTTTATGGCATAAAAGAAGCATCGCATATTTGGAAACTTGTAAACCCCAAGTACAAGTTAAAAAAAATCACCACAAGATTTCTAACTTAAACAAACAGGAAAATATATTTTACTTTTTTCCAATTTGATGTTTGATGTTTTTCCGGTGCATAGTGCCCCAATTGCTCAAAGAACGCACTACATCTTCTAAAGTGTTGCTGTATTCGGTAAGTTGGTAATCAACTGTAACCGGTGTCGCCACAGCATTTACATTTCGTTTTACAAAACCATTCATTTCCAAGTCTTTCAGTTCGTTGGACAATACCCTGGCTGAAATTCCGGTTATAGTCCGCTGCAGTTGATTAAATCTTTTATTGCCATTAAACAAAGCAATAATTATCCTTAGTTTCCATTTGCCGCCCATCGCATACAATGCATCGCCAACTGCCTGAAGCATTGCCGCACATTGTTCGTCAGAAGCATTACTGCTTAGTTTACAAAGTTCCATTTATTAAAAATCTACTAACCTAAAGGTTACTGCTAACCTTTTGTTTACTACTGATATTTGATAAGCTAATGTACCTACATTTGAAACAGAAATTTTAAATTTTTTTTAAAAATGCTGAACAAACGGATTGTTAAACAAGCTAAAATAAAATGAACCGGACCATAATTATTGTTGGCGTCCTGCTGCTCCTTGTAGTAATTGCTTATTTTTATTTTGCTTATGCGCTCGTTCCAAACGAACCTCAGCTTAGCGCGAAAATTGAACAAGCCACAATCCAAGTGAATAATCAAACGAGAAGTTATTTGTACTACATCCCGAAAAAGCTAAGCCCTAAACCTGCATTAATTATTGCTTTGCACGGAACCGGAATGAATGCAGATAAAATGCGGCAATGGACAGCCTATGAGTTTGACCAGTTGGCGGATCAAAAAGGGTTTGCAGTGATTTATCCAAACGGCTACAAAGGCAATTGGAACGACTGCCGAAGCGATGCGCCTTTTCCGGCAAAAAAAGAAAATATAGATGATGTTGGTTTTATCCGGAGCCTGATCGAAAATTTTAGTAAAGACTATGGAATTGACCCGGGCAAAGTATATGTGTTCGGATTTTCAAATGGCGGACAAATGGCTTTGCGCCTTGCCATGGAAGTGCCGAATTTAGTAGCTGCTGTTTCCGCCGTTAGCGCCAATCTTCAAACGCCGGCCACTTGTTCCTGTGTTTTGGAAGGACAAACATCAAGGGTCATGCTAGTAGCCGGGACCAAAGACCCGATCAATCCCTACAATGGTGGCGAAGTAACGCTGTTTGGCTTGAAAAAGATTGGGACAGTGGTTTCTGCCCAGGATCCGCGCAAAGTTTGGCTGAACGGAATGGTGCCACAATTAAGCCTCTAATAGAAAAAGTGCCGGATTTAAAAGAAAAAAATTTTAAAAGAGACAATGAAAGTTATACAGAACGCCAAACATGGATAAAAGCAGGGCAAACTTTCGTTGAACTTTACACTGTTTACGGTGGCGGACATGTAATCCCGCAACAAAACTTTAGGTTTCCAAGGTTGATGGGCAAAACTTTTAAGAGCTTTGATACGCCTAAACAAGCTGTTTCCTTTTTTGGTCTTTAAGCCAACGAGAAAAGACTTTTGATCCTATTGACAATTTAATTTTAAATGCTTCTTTTATCACCTAAAATCTATAAACTTTCTAAAATAAATATGCTAAAAGAAGTACCGAAAACATTCAGAATAATTTTCTTCAACAAAAAAGGGCTTTCCATTTAATTGGAAAGCCCTTTTATTTTGAATGCTTCTTTTAGCTCCTGTTTTTCAAAGATTAGGAATTTAAGAAAATAAAGTTGTGGTAAAATTCATTCAGTTTAATGTTGCTGTCTATGTTTAGCTTGTCAGCTAAAGTCGTAAAAGTATAAATTCCAATTCGAAAACAGTTAACTTTAAATTGTAAAAACAAACCACAATTATTTAACTTTGCGCTTCAGGTTAACATGTAAAGGACTGCCTTTATAATCAATATCCAATGAAATAGAATCAGTGAACACTGTGCCTTTGTGCGGCAAATCCAAGCCATTTAAATTAACGGTAAAAGTGATTTCTTTGTCGGTAACTTTACCATTTTCAATCATTCCTTTACCATAAACGCTCTCGAAAGTACCGGTAAGCCTCGTGCCATCAGCTTTAAATGTATAATCTAATTGCGAAGTATTGCCATCTGGGCTGTTTAAAACGCCTGTCCAATTGCCAGTCAGATCCACAATAGTAGATAAGGCAACACCAATGCCACCAATAAGCAAAAGGGCCACAATAATTGTTTTTTTCATTTTCATTTGATTTAGTTGTAAAAGTGATAAAAATACAAAGTTAAATTGATCATTATACCGGTAAGACTGTCAACAAGCATATTAGGTTACGGTTTGAAATAAACAATCATATCAGAAAAACCAAAACATTGTGGCTTTAAATCTAAACAAAAAAGGAGGTTTCCAATTCAACGGAAACCCCTTTTGTTTTGAATGCTTCTTTTACCAGCTATTTTTCATTATTAAGAATTTAAGAAAACAAAGTTGTGATCAAATTCATCCAATTTAATGTTGCTGTCTTTGTTGATTTTGCCGGATAAAATCTGTTTGGAAAGTTCGTTCAAAACCTTTTTCTGGATCACCCTTTTTAACGGCCTTGCTCCAAACTGCGGGTCGTAACCCAACTGGCCAAGCCAATCCAAAGCAGCATCTGATGCTTCGATGTTGATGCCCATATCTTGCAAAGTATTCTTTAATTGATTAAATTGCAACTTAACAATTGAACCAATTTCATTTCGGCTCAACGGCGTAAACATAATAATTTCGTCAATCCGGTTTAAAAACTCCGGCCGGATCGTACGGCGCAACAACTCGAACAGTTCATTTTTGGTTTTGGCAACAACTTCATCGTGGTTTTCATCGTTTAGATCGCTAAAATTTTCCTGGATAACGTTTGCGCCAATATTGGATGTCATGATGATGATCGTGTTTTTAAAATTGACCACGCGGCCTTTATTGTCTGTCAGCCTGCCATCGTCCAAAACCTGCAATAAAATATTGAACACGTCCGGATGCGCTTTTTCAATCTCGTCCAGCAAAACCACGCTGTAAGGTTTGCGGCGCACGGCTTCCGTCAATTGCCCGCCTTCATCATAACCAACATATCCCGGCGGCGCGCCGATCAACCTCGAAACCGCATGTCGTTCCTGATATTCGCTCATATCAATCCGCACCAAAGCGGCTTCGTCGTTAAACAGATATTCGGCCAAAGCTTTGGCCAATTCAGTTTTCCCAACGCCCGTTGTCCCCAAGAAAATAAAAGAACCAATCGGTTTTCGCGGGTCCTGCAAACCGGCGCGGCTACGGCGGATGGCATCAGAAATCGCTTCAATTGCTTCCTCCTGACCTGCAACGCGTTTATGTAGTTCGTCTTCCAGGTTCAGCAATTTTTCACGCTCGCTCTGGATCATTTTAGAAACCGGAATGCCCGTCCAACGCGCCACAACACCTGCAATATCGTCGGCGGTAACTTCCTCTTTCAACATCCGGCCGTCGCCTTGTTCATCTTCGATTTGTTTTTTCAAAAGATCAACTTCGGCTTCGGTTTCCTTGATTTTGCCGTAACGCAACTCGGCAACTTTGCCATAATCACCCGCACGTTCGGCTTGTTCGGCTTCTAATTTATAGTTTTCGATCTGCTCGATCTTGTTGTTCACATTATCCACCAAATCCTTTTCGCCCTGCCATTTTGCACGCACAGAATCGCGTTCGTTAGAAAGATTGGCAATTTCTTCGCTCAATTCTTTCACGCGTTTTTCATCATTTTCCCGTTTGATGGCTTCGCGCTCAATTTCTAATTGCATGATGCGCCGTTCCAGTTCATCCACAACTTCAGGCACAGAATCCATTTCCAAACGCAATTTAGAAGCGGCCTCGTCCATCAAATCAATGGCTTTATCCGGCAAAAAACGATCAGAAATATAACGTTGCGACATTTCTACCGAAGCAATAATTGCCTCGTCTTTGATCCGCACTTTGTGGTGCGTTTCATATTTTTCTTTTATTCCGCGGAGAATGGAAATCGCGTCCGCCGTGTCCGGTTCATCTACATTTACCTTTTGGAAACGGCGTTCCAACGCTTTATCCTTTTCAAAATATTTCTGGTATTCGTTCAAAGTTGTTGCACCGATTGCACGCAATTCGCCGCGTGCCAAAGCAGGTTTTAAAATATTTGCAGCGTCCATCGCACCTTCGCCGCCGCCCGCACCAACCAGCGTATGGATTTCATCGATAAACATAATGATTTCGCCGTCTGCCTGCGTTACTTCTTTTATCACTGCTTTTAAGCGTTCTTCAAACTCGCCTTTGTATTTGGCACCTGCGATCAGCGCGCCCATATCCAATGAAAAAACAGTTTTGGTTTTTAAATTTTCCGGCACGTCGCCTTTGATAATCCGGAAGGCAATCCCTTCTGCAATGGCAGTTTTGCCAACGCCGGGTTCGCCGACTAAAATCGGGTTATTTTTTGTCCTGCGGGACAATATCTGGATCACACGGCGGATTTCCTCGTCGCGGCCAATTACCGGGTCTAATTTTCCGGATTCTGCATATTCGTTCAGGTTCCGGGCGTATTTGTTCAGCGAATTATATGTCGCTTCCGCGTTTTGATCGGTTACTTTACTGTTTCCGCGCAGCTCTAAAATTGCTTTTTTAAGGTCTTTTTCTGTCGCGCCAAAATCTTTGAGTAAACCGGCAGTTTTGTCTTTTCCTGCTAAAATAGCCAGTAAAAGATGCTCTACGGACACAAACTCGTCCTTAAATTCTTTCACATAAGATAATGCTTTTTGTAAAACTGAATTTGCGTCCGACGAAAGATAAACGTTACTGCCGCTTACTTTAGGGTACGAAGCAATCTGTTCATCCAAAGAAGTATTTAGTCGGCTGATATTTACGTTGAGTTTTTTGAGCAGATAGTTAACAACGTTTTCATCCACCAGCAACATCCCTTTGAGCAAATGTGCATTTTCAATTGCCTGCTGCTGGTTACCGGAAGTGATCTCAGAAGCTTTCTGAATCGCTTCCTGGGCTTTTATCGTATAGTTGTTTAAGTTCATTACTGATGATTGGCAAATCCGTTACCAAAATTGTTTTATGTTGAAAAATGGAAAATTTGTCGGTTGATTTTAGATTGATAAGACAAAAAGTCAGTCTTGATCTTGGCCGATGCTTCTTTTATCGCACAAAATCTGTTGCTTATTTCAGGCAGGTTTTAAGTTGAAGTTGGATTTTTGACCGATGCTTCTTTTATCACCTAAAGATCATTCCGGCAATTTGTCCCGATAAAAATTCTGACTGAAATTAATCAGAAAAAGCTCTTTGGAAGCGCGTGTACAGGCCGTATAAAACCATCGCAAAAAATCAGTGTTCAGCATTTCATCCGTTAAATAACCCTGATCTACAAAAACCGCGTCCCACTGTCCGCCCTGCGCTTTGTGGCAGGTAACGGCGTAAGCAAATTTGATCTGTAAAGCATTGAAATAAGGGTTGGCTTTGAGCTCTTCCATTTTTTTTTGCCTGCTGGCGATGTGTTCGTAATCTTTCATCACTTCCTCAAAAAAACGCTGACTATCTGCCTGCGATAAACTTGACGTTTCGGTGTAAAGCGTGTTCAGCATCACCGTGCAGTCCAGCGTTAAACCATCTGCATAATCTGTAAATTCGATCTGCACGTCCGCAAACTGAAAACCATACATTTCGCGGATATTGCGCACGCGTTTGATCTGGCCAATATCGCCGTTTGCAATAAAATCCGTACTCGCCCCTTCCTGATCTTTCATCCAGAAATAATTGTTGCGCACCACCATCACAAAATCGCCGCCGGTAAGTTCTTCTTCGCGGTACAAAATCCGGGCGCGTACCTGCTGGTTGTAAGTGTTGGCGTTTTTGTTGGAGCGGCAAATCAGCAGCGTGTTTTCCATGCCATATTTTTGGTAAGCATAGTTCAAACCTTCTTCCAGCCGTTCGCCGGTCATGCGGTAAATGTCTTTAAAACCTTTGGTGATTACCTGCGGATATTCGGCTTCCTCCTGCCTGATCAGGTTCCGCATGGCCGTAACGTTTTCTAAAATACCCGAATTTTTTTCCTGCCGCATCACTTCCGTCAGCTCAAAACTGAAAATCCGTAACCGGAACAAATCATTTAAAATCTTGGGTTCCAAGGCAATGCTTTGTTCCGAACCAACCGGCGGCAACTGTGCCGTATCACCAATCAAAAGCAGTTTGCAATTACGGCCGTTGTACACATATTCAATCAAATCGTGCAGTAAGCTATTGTTGCGGCCGCCGCTTTCGCCCGAAATCATGGAAGCTTCATCCACAATAAAAAGCGTGTCTTCGTGCAGGTTATCTGAAGCAGAAAAATTCATGTCAGGCGTAACGGCACTCTTTTTACGGTATATTTTTTTGTGGATGGTCAGTGCTTTGCGGCCGGAATAGTTGCTCATCACTTTAGCGGCGCGGCCGGTTGGCGCCATCAAAAACGACTGGAAGTTATAGTTTTTCAGCAGCTTGACCAGCGCGGCCAGCACGGTTGTTTTCCCGGTTCCGGCGTAACCTTTTAAAATGAAACAGGCATCTTCATCAGTGCTGATCAAAAACCGGTGCAGCAAACCAAACAGTTCCATTTGCTGCAAAGTTGGCGTATGCGGGAAAGCTTTGCGGATGAGTTCTTCGTTCATGTGCCGCAAAATTCACGATAAAAACGCTAAATCCTATTTCACAAAATTTTTTACTTTTGTTTACCGATGCACTTTGTCCCGATAAACTTTTCCGGTCCCGGATTTAATCCTGCTTACACGGCTGATTTTGAGTTGGTTATTTTATTAAATACAACAACTTTTAGTTATGCCGTCCGTCATCCGGCCACGCATCGTCTGGTCCGGCTAAGCACAGGCCATTTGCACAACCAGCTTTTTGACCAGCAGCAAAACGCGCTGTTTGCGGCTTCCAACTATGAAAATGTTATTATTGCTTCGGACACCAATAGTTTTTGTTTAATCCCGGATGCTGTTTTTACCCCTGAAAATTTGGCGGATTTTGCCGTTTTTTTATCGGTAAAAGAAGCAGATTTGATTTTAACGGATCAAATTGAAAATGGCAAAAATATAGTCATTCTCACTTTGCCAGAAAATTTGGTTGAGCAGGTTCAATTAAAATATCCATCGGCAAAAATCCAGTTCGCCCCAAAAAGCTGGATAAAAACGGTTCTTGAGGAGAAGGTTCCGGGCCAAAATTTATACTTGTTTTTAGAGGAAAAGAGCATCAAAATCCTGTTTGCGGATCAGGAAAGCATCCGTTTTTATAACCAGTTTGCGATCAGTACAACCGATGAATTGGTTTATTTTACAGCTTTGGTTGCAGATCAGCTCAACCTAAAACCGGAAGAAACCAGTTTGCTGATTTGTGGAAACGTTGCAGATCAATCCCGGGAAATGCTTCGTTTACAGGAGTTTTTTAAGGAAGTGAAATTATTTGGCAAAAATGATTTCGACCAAAAAAACGAATTACATTATCATCAGGTCATACAATTTTTAGGTTTAAACTGATGCGGATTATCGGAGGACGATTAAAAGGCTTGCGCATCAACCCGCCAAATAATTTGCCGGTGCGGCCCACAACCGATCTGGCCAAAGAAGCTTTGTTCAACATCTTGAACAATCTGCTGGATTTTGAAGGTTTAAAAGTGCTGGATTTATTCAGCGGAACGGGCAACATTTCACTGGAATTTGCCTCGCGGCAAGCCGAAAAAGTGGTGGCGGTAGATCGGGCGGCACAATGTATTTTCTACTTGAAAGAGATGGCCACAAAACATAAACTGCCTGAAATCACTACTTTTAAGGCCGATGTTTTTAAGTTTCTGGAGATGGAAACCGAGCAGTACGATTTGATTTTTGCTGATCCGCCATATGATCTGGACAAAATCCCGCAGCTGCCAAATGCTGTTTTTACCCATGATTTATTGGTGGCCGGCGGTTTGCTGATCGTGGAACACCCATCTTACCAAAACCTGAACAATCAGTCTAATTTTTCTGAAAAACGTGTTTACGGGAATACGGCCTTTTCGTTTTTTAAAAACCCTGCTTTAAAATCAATAGAAAAGTAATGCCCAAAACCGGAGGATTTAATACTTTTACTGTATGAAAATCGCTCTTTTTCCAGGTTCTTTTGATCCGGTTACCAAAGCACATGTTGATATTTTAATACGATCTATCAGTTTATTTGATAAAATTTATATCGGTATTGGCTTAAACAGCACCAAAAAACCATTTATCAGCCCGGAAAAACGTGAGCAAATGTTAAAAGCGGTTTTTGCAGATGAACCAAAGATTGAAGTAGTTGTGTATGAAGGTTTAACGGTAGGTTTTTGCAAACAAATCGGCGCAAATTATATGATCCGCGGCATCCGTACCGTTTCGGATTTTGAATATGAAAAAGCGATTGCCCAGATGAACCATGCGCTGGAACCCGAAATAGAAAGCATTTTTATTGTTAGCAAGCCAGGTTATTCGTCCATCAGTTCTACCATTGTACGCGAAATTATTAAATACAACGGTGATGTAAGTCAGTTTATCCCGAAAGAAGCATTGGCGTTTCTTTAAAAAACTTCTGTTTTATCGGCAAGTAAACCCATATTATCCAAAACATCAATGATGGAAGGATAAGTGTTTTGTGTTAAAATAGCCAGTTTTTCTTTGGTAAACCAGCGGGCTTTGGTGATGCCTTCTTCTTTCTGCGGCTTTAATTTATCCTGTCCTTCGGCTTTCATGCGGTACCAGTGTGTTTTTTTTAAGGCCAGTTCCTGGTTGCGCATTAGGTAAACATGGAAAGTTTTACAAATTTTTTTGCCGGCTTTTTTTACTTTAATGCCGCATTCTTCCTCCACTTCGCGTATGGCTGCTTTGCGTGTTTTTTCGCCTTCTTCAATTTTCCCTTTTGGCAAGTCCCAAACGCCATTCCTAAAAATCACCAGGCATTCCTTGCGTTCGTTGCGCACCAAACCGCCGGCAGCTTCAATCAGTTTAATGCTTTTAGAGAGTTTTTTTAAGGTTGATTTTGCGTTTTTGCACAGAAACAAAAATTGTGTACGGGCTGAGTTTTTGATCAGGTTATAAATCAGTTTCAAGTCAGCATCTTCCAGGCTGATATCCTGATAATCAGTTAGTTCTTCTGGCAAATTTTCAGCGACAATCAGTTGCTTTTCGTCAAAATAAATACTGTAAACACTGTTTTGCATATTCTACGGGATGATATTTTTAAGCCGGGTCCGGTTTTTATTTCCTGCAAATCTTTCACTGATTTTTAGGTGATAAAAGAAGCATTCCATTTCAAAACCAATCACTAAATAACGGAATTATCTTTATCGTTAAAAAAAATCTTGAAACAATAAAAAAGGTTTGCCATGCCGGAGATTTCCGACAAAAACAAACCCTCAATACGGCAAATAATATTGCTGATTTACATCAGCATTGGCAAGGCACTAAAAATGGTGCTGTAGTTTTCGATAGCAATTTCCAACTCCATTTTTACTTTAAAAGTATCACGGTGCCCGGCTTCGGCAGTGCTAAGCAGGTTGTTTTTTTCTTCAATGTCCAGGCTTAACTTTTTTAATAAATTCTGAATTTCCATTTTTAAAAACACTTTTGGTTATGCCTTGTACGCGGTGGCGTTTATCAAGGTTCGTTTTTTTTATTTTTAAGGATAGTGCCTGTTTATATTTTATTGATTTATTTATGATGCTTCTTTTACCGAATAAAAATTGGTAAAACCTAATTTGCTTTTTCAAGCAGGCGCACACAGGCAACCAAATTTATCGTGCTAAAAGAAGCATCAGGGTTTTTCAGAAAAAATTTTAAACAAGCCGACAAACAATTGGATGTTATTTATACATACTATTTCTGCAAAACCGGGTAAAGAATTTTATCTTTGCCGGGCTGTAAACAACAATTCAGGCCTTTTAAAAAAACAGTGGCCCGTTAAATAGTTATGATTATATCTTCCATTCGGAAACCGGCTTTGTCCATTGCCATAAATATTGATCAATTTAAACCTGCCATTACCCGATTTTAAGTTAAAATTATGTTTGATAAACTGGAAGTTGAGCAGCAGGTTGCCGAATTTTTATTGCAGATCAAAGCCATTAAATTAGAACCAGATAAACCTTTTACCTGGGCTTCGGGCTGGAAATCACCCATTTATTGTGACAACCGGTTAACGCTGTCGCACCCTGCCATCCGTACTTATATCCGCCAGCAACTGGTGGCATTGGTTCAGGAAGAATTTGGGGCGGTAAGTTGTATCGCCGGTGTGGCAACCGCCGGGATTCCGCAAGGTGTTTTAGTGGCGCAGGAATTAGGTATGCCGTTTTTATACGTCCGCTCTAAGCCAAAAGAGCACGGAACAGGCAATTTAGTGGAAGGCGAATTGCACCGCGGCCAGCGGATTGTAGTTGTGGAAGACTTAATTTCTACCGGTAAAAGCAGCATCCAGGCAGTAGAAGCTTTGCGTGCGGCCGGTGGGGACGTTGCCGGTATGGCAGCTATTTTTACGTACGGATTTGATGCGGCAACAGAAAATTTTAAAAATGCCCGCTGTCGTTTTGCCACGCTTTCTAATTATGCGGCACTGCTGAAATATGCTGCAGGACATCAATATATCAACGAAAACCAGTGGGAAGTTTTGCAGCAATGGCGCGCAAACCCGGCAGTTTGGGGCAAATAATTGTTTTTTTTATGACTGTTATCGAAAGTAAAGTTTTGATTGATGCACCAGAAGCGTCTGTATATAATTTTTTGGACGATCTAAACAATCACCAGCAACTGATGCCGGAAAACATTATCGGCTGGACATCAACCCGGGATGAAGCGCGTTTCCAAATCCAAAATATGGCAAAACTGGTTTTAAAAGTCAGCAGCCGGAACCCAGACGAAATCCTGATCAATGCCATTGAAAATCCGCCTTTTCCGCTTGAATTAAAATGGGCGTTAAAAGAAGCATCGGCACAAACTGAAGTTATGTTTACCATTTCTGCAGATATGAACATGATGATGAAAATGCTGGCCAAAACACCGCTGCAAAAACTGGCCGACCATGAAACGGCACGTTTAAAAGAACTGGTAAATTAGCTTGTAAAAGCAGTGTCAGTTTTGCTGCAGCAGTCTTCTGAAAGATTTGTAATTACGTATCTTGGTTGATAATCACAAACAAAATTTATGTTAATCAATCCGAAAATGTATAATCTGATCGTTGCCTCATTATTTTTTGCCGCGTGCGGACAGGCATCTTCCAATAATTTAACTTCTGCTGAAGGGCCAGGAAAAGATGCCGTACGAAAAATATCCGTTACGGCACCAAAAGGCAAAGCCGTTGCCGCTTTTGCAGAAGGCTGTTTCTGGTGTTCTGAAGAAATTTTTGAAGATGTGGCAGGCGTGGATTCTGTGATTTCCGGTTATTCCGGCGGCCACACACAAAATCCGACTTACGAAAAAGTAAGTACCGGCACAACCGGTTATGCAGAATCAGTGCTGGTTTATTATGATCCGAAAAAAGTTTCTTACCCGGAATTGTTAAAAGTTTTTTACGCTTCGCATGATGCAACAACTGTAAACGGACAAGGGCCGGATATGGGCACACAATATCGTTCGGTTATTTTTTATGCCAATCCAACTGAAAAATCATTGGCAGAAACAGCTAAAACCAATGCCTTAAAATCAGGTATGTTCCAGCGTGCCATCGTTACAGAAATATCACCGCTGAAAGATTTTTACCGTGCCGAAGAATATCACCAAAATTATGCAAAACACAATGGCGATAATCCGTATATCCAAAATGTATCGGAACAACGTTTTGAGAAATTTAAAAAAACTTACAAAGGCAAGCTGAAACAATAAAATTAATTTCGATACTGTTTTTATGCCGATAAAAACAGTATCGAAAACTATTATAGCAAAACATAATTTCAGCATCAGCAGTTAACAAAGCAAACGCAAACCTGATGCTTACTGCTCATCCCATACAAAAAATTGTAATTTTCCGCGCCTTACAATTAGGCGATTTGTTGTGCTCGATACCTGCTTTCCGGGCATTGCGCACCACTTATCCGGAAGCAAAAATCACGTTAGTTGGTTTACCCTGGGCAGAAAGCTTGTTGACCCGCTTTCCGGATTATTTTGATGCTTTTATTGCTTTTCCGGGTTATCCGGGTTTGCCCGAACAGGAAATCGACCCGCAGAAAACAACTGCTTTTTTACAGCAGGTGCAGGTTGAGAAATTTGACCTAGCTTTACAAATGCAAGGCAACGGCTCCATTGTAAACCCTTTGGCAGAACTATTTGGGGCTTTTTATACAGCCGGTTTTTATCTTGAAGAAGATTATCGCCCCAACCCATTATTTTTGAAATATCCTGAAGGTATTCCGGAAATTGAACGCCATTTGTTACTGATGAACCACTTAGGAATCCCTTCTGTGGGTACAGAACTGGAGTTTCCGATCAATAGTTTTGATCGTGATGCATTTGATCAGTTAAACCTGCAAATCATCCCGCAAAAATATATTTGCATCCATCCCGGCTCGCGGAGTTTGGCAAGGCAATGGCCGCCTGTTTATTTTGCACAACTGGCCGATTATTGTCAGGAACAAGGCTTTGATGTCATCATTACCGGCACAAAAGACGAAGCACATTTGGCAGCAGAAGTGATGCAGCACATGAAACACGAAGGATATAACATGGTTGGGAAAACTACTTTGGGCGCAGTTGCTGTTTTGATTAAAGATGCTTTTGCGCTGATCTCTAACTGTACAGGAGTATCACACATTGCCGCGGCTTTCGGCACGCCGAGTGTGGTAATCAGTTTACACGGAGAGCCGGAACGCTGGTCGCCTTTAAATCAAACCAAACACCGCACAATTGATTGGACTAAAACACCAAAATTTGAACTGGTAATGGCGCAGTTAACAGAGGTTATCGTATAATTTCCAAAACTATTTTTTTAAAAAATATCATCCTGTTCAGATGTATTTGAAAAAAACCGGATGCTTCTTTTAGCACTATAAATTAAGCGGCTTGTATTAATAGTGCTAAAAATTTAGTTTTTACCAAATTTTAGGTGGTAAAAGAAGCATTCTGAAAAACAATAAAACATAAACAGGCTATTAAAAAATCCAATAAAAAAGGTTGCTTCATTTTTTGGAGCAACCTTTTGTGGTTTTAATCAAACCTTCCAAAATACATCTAAATTATCTTTTTGGTGAGGTTGAAGGCGTTGTACTAGTGCCGGTTCCGGTTGTACCGTTGGTCTGCATACCAGCTGTACCTTTTCCTGACTTGCGGTCAGACATGTGATTTCTGTGCATTCTACCGGTACTTTTCATTTTACCGTTTTCCATTTTGCCACTTTTCATTTTGCCGTTTTCCATCGTACCTTTATCATGCATCGTTCCTTTACTACGCATCGTGCCATGATCTTGCATTGTTTCAGTTTCTGTGTTGGTGCCCATTTTGCCGTTTGTGGCAGTACCCGTTCTCATTGTACCATTATGGGTGGTTCCGGTATGGGTTCCAACTGTACCGTTTGTTCCGGTTTGGGTGGTTTGAGCTGATGCGTTTTGCACTCCCCAAGCGAATAAACCAACCAGCATTGCTAAACTTATCTTTTTCATAATATTATTGTTTTGTTACTGTTAGAACTACTGCTATCTGCTTTTAGTTTTGATTATTTTTGAAGATTATACTTTGCAACTAAAATTTTACACCTCGCAAAAAATCTTCAATGTTCATCCGTTTTTTGCCTTCCAGCTGTGCTTCTTTTATCGATATAAAACCATCATTGCAGGCAAATTTTAAATATGTTTTTTGATCGGTGACAAATTTCCCGGCCTCTGTTTCAGGATCGATCAATTCTTTTTCTGCCCGGAAAACTTTAAAAACTTTATCGTTCAAAAACGTGAAAGCAGTTGGGTGCGGGCTCATTCCGCGGATAAAATCATAAACCTGCGCGGTTGGCTGCTGCCAGTTGATCAGACAATCATTTTTAAAAATTTTTGGTGCCGGTTTCAGTCGGGTGTTTTGATTTTGGCCGATCAATTCCTGCTGCGGAACTTCTTTGTATTGATTTTCAGAAACCAGTTCAACCGTTTTTAGCAACAGTGCAGCACCAATTGTCATCAACTTGTCGTGCACATCACCGGCCGTATCTGTTTCCAAAATGCTTGTTTTATCGGTCAAAATCACGTCGCCTGTGTCAATTTCCTGCTTCAAAAAGAACGTGGTAACACCGGTTTCTTTTTCACCATTGATAACAGACCAATTAATCGGGGCCGCACCACGATATTGCGGCAGCAGCGAAGCGTGCAGGTTTATTGTGCCTTTTGGCGGCATATTCCAAACCACTTCCGGCAACATCCTGAAAGCTACAACCAGTTGTAAATCAGCCTGTAGCCCTTTCAATTCAGTAATAAAACCCTCATTTTTTAATTTTTCGGGTTGAAGGACTTTGATACTGTTTTTAACGGCATATTTTTTAACTGCGGATTCTGAAAGCTGCTGGCCTCGGCCGGAAGGTTTGTCTGGAGCGGTAACTACGGCAACCACGTTCATTCCGGCTTTAACCAGGGCATCCAGCGAAGCTACGGCAAACTCCGGCGTGCCCATAAAAACTATTTTCATGCTATTTGTATAAAGTATATTTTGGGCGCATCGCCTTATAATTGCTCAGACCCGGTTCCCAACTTTTACGGATTTCTTTTTCACTTGCACCTGCCAAAATTTGTTGTTTAAAAGCAGCAACCCCCGCCAGATAATCAATATTGCCGATCTGTTTGCTTTGGCTGCGGTCAAAAAACCTGCTTTTGTCCGGATAAGCTTTGTACAAATCCATCATCCATTTCAGGTTAAGTTTTCCGTTCCGGCGAAGTTTTTCTGTGTTGTAATCCCGCAGATCTAAACCAAAACAAGTTTCGTTCTGGTGCAGCGGTGTTTCAGATTTTCCCGGAATACTCACCGGCGTAAAAGAAAAATCATATAAACCCTTCAAATCCGGGCTTCCCAAAACCGTAAATGGCATGTAGGTGCCGCGGCCCTGGCTAACCGTTGTGCCTTCAAACAAACACAAAGACGGGTACAACAAAACCGATTGCGGCGTATTCAAATTGGGCGAAGGGTTGACCGGCAGCGTGTAAGCCATGCCATGCGCGTAGTTTTTTACGGGGATAATTTTAATATTGCAGTGCAGATTGTTGGGCAGCCATCCTTCGCCGTTGATCATTTGTGCAAATTCGCCAATCGTCATGCCGTGCGTCACCGGGACCGGAAAGCGGCCGATTCCGGATTTCAGCTTCATGTCCAGTACCGGGCCGTCAACATAATCATTCGGGTTCGGGCGGTCCAGGATAATCAGCGGTTTGTTGTTTTCGGCGCAGGCTTCCATCACATCGGCCAGTGTGTTGATGTTGGTGTAAAAACGGCAGCCCACATCCTGGATGTCAAAAACCAATAAATCAACCGAATCCAGGTCTGTTTTAGAAGGTTTTCTTTTCCGGCCGTACAGCGAAATAATCGGGATACCGGTTTTCGCGTCCACTTCGTCTGTTACTTTGGCACCGTTGCTGGCATTTCCCCGAAAACCGTGTTCCGGACCAAAAATTTTGCTGATGCGGATGTTCAGCTTTAACAAACTATCCGCGCTTGGTGTTAAGTTTTTCCCGATGACGGAAGTTTGGTTGACCACCATTGCAATATTTTTACCGCGCAAAAGCGGCACGTACAATTCGGTTTGATCGGCACCCGTTTTGATTTTGGATGATTGCGCAGCACAAAAAAAGGGCGATAAAAACAGCATCGCAATGCATACAAAAACTGGGTTGTGGCTTATGATCAGGTTTGGTTTTTTTTTCATTTGATGTGGATGCTTCTTTTATCGGGTAAAAATCAGGATCGATCGAACCAAAACTAAAGGATTGTTCTTTCCCGAAACTAATGGTTGATACATTTTCAGCCTAAAACTGCATCTTTGCGCTGATATAAAAAAATCAGGGACCGAATTTTGAACATCGCCACTTTTATTGCCGGCCGCATTTCCTTCCGCAGCAAGCGCACGTTTTCCAAAATGATCGTGCGCATCGCCATCACCGGTATTATGCTTGGTTTGGGCGTGATGATTTTGAGTTTGGCCATTGTAAAAGGTTTTAAGCAGGAAATCCGCGAAAAAGTAAGAGGTTTTTCGGGCGATATCCAGATTGTGAAATACGATCTCAATGCTTCCTACGAAAATTCCCCGTTTTCGGCCGATCCGGTTCTGGTTCAGCAAATTGCAGCCAACCCGAACTTTAAACACATCCAGCCATTTGCCACCAAACCGGCCATTATTAAAGCGCATGATGCAATTGAAGGCGTGGTTTTGAAAGGAGTTGACCAAAACTATGATCTTTCCTTTTTCCGGAAAAACATGGCTTCCGGCCGTGTAATTGATTTTAAAGATTCGGTATCGGCACAAGCGCAGATCATGATTTCGCAATATACCGCCAACCGTTTGAACCTGAAGGTTGGCAATGATTTCCTGATGTATTTTGTGCAGCAGCCGCTGCGCAAACGCAAGTTTAAGATCGTCGGGATTTTTAATATCGGGGTAGAAGAGGTAGATAAAACGTATGTGATCGGTTCGTTGCCCTTGATCCGGCATTTAAACAACTGGCAGAAAAACGAAGTTGGCGGCTACGAATTAAGCGTGCCGGATTTTAATAACTTGCAGGCATCCACCAACGCGCTAAGCGATATTTTGCCGGTAGAACTGAAATTTTTTACGGTGCAGCAGTTTTACCCAACTATTTTTGAGTGGCTGGATTTGCTGGACGTAAACACGCGCGTGATCCTGATTTTGATGCTTGTGGTGGCCGTTATCAACATGATTTCTGCTTTACTGATCATGATTTTAGAACGTACCGGCATGATCGGGATGCTCAAAGCATTGGGTGCCAGCAACTGGAGCATCCAGCAGATGTTTTTGCTCAACGCGCTGTATTTAATTGCTGCTGGCTTGTTGCTGGGCAATTTATTTGGTGTCGGGCTGAGTTTTTTTCAAAACCATACGCACTTTTTCAAGCTCGATCAGGCATCGTATTACATGAATTTTGTACCGATCCAGCTTGAACTGCAAGACGTTTTGTGGTTAAACCTGGGCACGCTGGTGGTTTGTGTTTTGGTGCTGCTCGTCCCTTCGATGCTGGTGAGTTCTATTTCACCGGTAAAAGCCATTCGTTTTAAATAAGCTTTTGCAGATGCTTCTTTTACCGGATAAATTTTATGATGCAGAACACAAAGAAATCGTTTCGTTAAAAAATGAAACGGCTTTGCTGGAAGCTGAACTGAATTTGCTTGAAACAGCTATTGCAAATTTTCAATCCGAAATCCGGCTGGAACTGGCTGCACAAATTTTGCTTTTTCGGGAATTGACGGACATTTATAAAAACCGGAAAAAAGCCAAAAAACAAAAACGGATGGAGCAGAGAAAACGCGGCAAAAACTACAAACAGCCGGTTGGTTTAAAGCGGACCGATGCTTCTTTTACCACCGAAAATTTGGTTTCGGCCGATGAACGGCAGGAGATAAAACGATTGTACAAAGAAGCCATTTTGCAGGTTCATCCCGATAAACTGACCGATGCAGACGAAGCTTTACACCAACTGGCAACTGCGCTTACGGCCCAGCTCAACGGGTTTTACAACAGCGGCAACCTCGAAGAACTGAACCGCTTGCATCACGATATCACCAGCAAAAAACCGGTTGCAGATAGTTTTGAAAAAGAAAATAACTGGCGTTTGACCGTCCGTTTTTTACAGCAGCAAAAGCAGCAATTAAGGCAGGATTTGCAGCAAATAAAAGCAAGTGAAATTTACAATTTGTACAACAGCAATAATGATACTGATTTTATAATCAATAACTTAAAAATTCAATTTGAAGCACGGATTGAAGCGCTAAAAAAACGCACAAAATAGTTTCCACACAAACCTTCCGGTTAAATGTTGAAGCCTCAGCCTCAATCAAACGCAAAAAATGGCAAGCAACAATATAATTTCTGCAGCAATCAACCCAAAGCAAAACCTGGTTTTACTGCATTATTTTGGCGGATCAGCAGCAAGCTGGCAATGGCTGATTCCGTTTTTGGAAAACGATTTTAACTGTATCGCACTGGATTTGCCCGGCTTCGGTGCAGAACCACCTTTAAGCGATCCATCTATCGGCGCACTTACTTCTTTTACCAGACAAAAATTAGAGGCGATGAACATAGAATCTTATGTGCTGGTCGGCCATTCGATGAGCGGGAAAATTGCGGTAGATATGGCGGCCAATGATCCGAATTTTGCCATCAAACAATTGATTTTGATAGCACCTTCGCCACCAACAATAGAGCATATTTCGGATGAAGAACTGCAAAAAATGCTTAATCACCCCAATTTGGGGCAGGCAGAAAACACGGTCAAAAGCATCACCATTAAGCCGATAACTGAAGATCAGCGGGATTTAATCATCCAAAACAACCTGCAAACTGATAACAAAACCTGGGATTGGTGGTGTTTAAAAGGCACAAAACACTCGATTGCAGATGATGCGGCACATCTTTTTTTGCCCATAACGGTTATTGCTTCACAAGATGATCCGGCCATCAGTTTCAAAAGTATTTTGCAGGAAGCAATTCCTAATCTTCCTGACGCTAAGTTGGTTACCACAAAAGGTGTGGGGCATTTAAGTCCGATAGAAGTGCCCGGATGGCTGGCTTCGGAAATTAAAAAAGCAATTGTTTAAGCTGAAAGAAATGACCGGTTTACGCAGCAGTATAAAACCTCACTAAAAGTTGCAGGTTATGGTTAAGTATTGGAAAGCAGCTTCCGGCGGACGGATAATAAAAGGCTTAAAAAAATCCAGCATACAAGCCTTGGACTGTTGGAAAAGTACAATAAAAATTTTTAAAAGATTGTATTTTCATCATAATCTGGAATGAACAGCATCCGCAAAATACGTTTTTTTGAATTTGAAGATCAAACCTGGTTCCCAAACGTGATCCGTTCCGGCATGACAGATTATTTGCGTTACCTCATCCGTTATCTAAATGTTTATCAGCCGGTTACGTCTTTGCTGCTGGAAGTTTTGCACCAAACAAAACAAAACCATCTGATAGATTTAGGTTCTGGCGGAGGCGGCGCGATCGGGCACATCCATCAAAGCCTGAGTTTACAATCGCCCCAAAAAATTACGGTTACTTTAACTGATAAATTCCCGAACCTGGCCGCCTGGCAACATATTCGGCAAAAAACAAATAATGCCATTGGTTTTTATGCAAAGCCGGTTGATGCTAACCATGTTCCTGCCTGTTTGAACGGTGTGCGCACGTTGTTTTCGGCAGCACATCATTTTAAACCGCAACAACTGACTCAAATCCTGGCTGCTGCGGTTGCTGCGGAAAAAGGGATTTGTTTATTTGACGGCGGCAGCAAAAGTGTTTGGATGTTTTTAGGCGCGATTGTTTTTCCCCCTTTGTTGTTATTTGCTTTAACACCGTTTTTTCGTCCGTTCAAAATCTCACGTTTGATGCTTACTTATTTGGTCCCGGTGATCCCGTTTTGTACCGTTTGGGATGGCTGCATTTCGCTGTTAAGGCTATACCGTCCGCAAGAATTTTTGCAGATGGCCAATTCTGTTTCCGCAGAAAATTACACCTGGAAAGCCGGACATGTAAAAAACAAATTGGGGCTGCAGGTTGCTTATTTGATCGGTTATCCAAATGCAAGCCGATGAATTTTAGGTGATAAAAGAAGCATGTTCGTTGCCCGACACAAAACTTAACGTTGTATGGAATATATTTTTGATTTTTCTGCTGATTATTTCCTTGAAGATGATGCTGTAACCCTTCGTCCGCTCACCGAAAACGATTACGCATTTTTACTTCCGTTTGCGCTGGATGAACCTGATTTATGGAAGTTTTCCCTGGTTAAAATAGCCGGGGCAGAAAACCTGCAAACTTATATTGCCGCTGCATTAAAAGCGCGTGAGGAAAAGAAAGAATATGCTTTTATTGTTTTTGATAAAAGGCAGCAAAAATATGCCGGCTGTACCCGTTTTTACGATATGCAACTGCAAAACCAAACCCTGCAATTGGGCTATACCTGGTACGGCAAAGCTTTTCAGGGAACGGGCTTGAACAAGCATTGCAAATTTCTGATGCTAAATTTTGCTTTTGACCAACTGAAAACAGAACGGGTAGAATTTAGGGCAGATTATGCCAATAAAAGAAGCATTGCGGCCATGCAAAGCCTGGGTTGCACGATAGAAGGCGTGTTGCGGAGCCACGCGCCTTTGCCGTATGGCGGCAGGCGCAACACGATCATTTTGAGTATTTTGAAGGAGGAATGGAATGCGAATTTGAAATCAGATCTCCGGGAAAAATTGTTTTGACCATATCACTTTAGATCAGAAAAATCCATGTTCACCGAAAATCCGGTTATCCTCACCTTAAAAATCAATGCGGAAGCCGCAGCTTATTTTACAGATTTACGTCGGCAAAACTTCCCGGCCGAACGCAATTACCTGGATGCACATTTAACTTTGTTCCATCATTTGCCGGGCAACCAGCCTGCAGTTTTTGAGTGGATAAAAACAGTATCTGCACAAACCCGGCCGATGATGCTGCAAGTTGCGCAAGTGGTAAGCATTGGTGCGGGCGTTGCTTTTAAACTGGAGTGTGAAGCGTTAAAAAAATTGCATAAAAACATGCAGCAGCAATGGCAGCAATGGCTAACGCCGCAGGACAGGCAGGCAATTTGGCCGCACATCACCATTCAAAATAAAGTAAAACGGGAAGTTGCCATCGGGTTACAGCAAAAGTTGAGTGCCGGTTTTGAACCTTTTGAAGTTGAGGGTTTAGGGCTGAATGTTTTCGAATATCTAAACGGTCCATGGAATTTGCTCGAAACCACTGATTTCATGCCGATAAAAGAAGCATCGGCATAAAAACAGCATTATAAAATTATTTTTTCTGCGGATCGTGGCCCCAGTTTTTTAACGAATACAGCCAGTCTGTTTTGCTTACATCGCCGTGCGGCCGTTGCGCGCTGTGCCTGCTGATGTATGAAATTACTTTGTGGATGTGATGAAAATCATCTTCGTTCAAATCCTGTTTTTTCATTTTCAGGATTTGTACAATATGTTTTGCAGATTTCCGGCCGATCGATTCGCCATCACCGCTGTCTTGCCCAACTGCTTTTGATTCATCGGTTTTCAGCCATTTTTCAATTTCCGAAGCCGACATGTTCACCAAATCCTCAAACTTATCGTAAGCTTCTTTTTTGTTTTCTTCAGAATAGGCCATAAAAAGTAGTTTTCAAACTAAAACCCGGCACAAACCATAAAGTTTAAACCAATTTAATTTAGACTGAAAATCGCTTTACTGCACTTTGTAACGATAATTCATGCGGCCGATGTTGCCGTCTTTATCAATCCCTTCGGCAATCACGCGGTAAGTTCCTTTCCCGTCCGAATTATAGTAATTAAAAGAAGCATTGCCTTTCTCGTCTGTCAGCACGCGCGGGTTCCAGTAAATCGTGCTGCGGTAATCTACGCCTTGCATCGTGCTGCGGGTAGCTTCATATTTGGGCGAATAAAAAACCCGGCTGGTGGTATAACCTTTTGGCACAAAAGTGACTTTTCCGGGGTTTGGGATCAGGTCCTGAATATCTTTCATGGACACTTTTTTGTGCACTACTTTTTTCATGTTCACCACCAAAACGCCGTTGGTGTTGTACGTACGGTTGATCCCGCTTAAATCATCCTTCAAAAATACTTCAATAGATTCTATTTCAGCCGATTGCAGACTGTTCAGGTAAGAAACATCAACCGGCATCCCGCCAACAAAAACCTGCACCGGCGTTTTGTTTCCGGCCTGATAATCCCGGCGCACATACAAATTGTTATCTACATAAGTTAAACCTAACAGACTGCCTTGCAAGCACGTTAAAAACAGCGCGCAATCCATCAAACGGCTGCCGGGAATCAACTGATCAGGGACCGTGCTCAAACCGGTTAAGGCCGGATAATCAATGTGGCTTGGCTTTTTGGCCTCAACCACACCTTTAATCACCACTTCTTTTAACGTACGGCCGTTAAAATATTGCTTTTTGCCATTTTGCAGATACACGTTCAGCGTACTGTCGATATTTAAAATTTCATCAGGCTGCTGCGGGTTTTTGTTAACGGCCTGCGCTGCTGTTCCGCTTAAAGTAATCATCATGTTCCGGTTTCCCGAGCTTCCGCCAGCAGTCAGGATCACTTTGGAAGAATCCCGGACCAGCAACTTCGGGAAATTAAAAACACCATCCGCGCCGGTAACCACCTGTGTGCTGAAATTATGGTCAGGCACCTGCAGCTTAACCACGCCTCGGGCCAGCGGCAAACCGGTCAAATCCCGAAGTGTCCCGGTGATGTCAATGCCTGCTTCCGGATAAAAAGTAATTTGGGGCGAAGTGCCGGCCAGGATCATTTGATAATTAAAACGGCGATAACCCTGCGTCAGCATCAGCACATCCAGATCGGCAGCGGTTTTTTCATTGGGGTTTTTAAAGTAATAATTCGGTTTCTCGATATAACCTTTCAAATCGGAAGTGAGCAAAAGATCGGTCAAAATGGTGGTTTCCGCATTTTCATCAAACGGGATTTTGCTTTCATCAATAACCGCAACGGATATATTGGCTTCCGAAGGCACTTCTTTATTTTTGGCACTTACGTTGATTTTTACTTTCTCACGCGTAACGTATGCTGTTTTTACCGAACTTAAATTGATGCCCAACTGATCATGATGCTGGATAAAAGCAATACGCTCGGCAACGGGATGGCCATCCGCAGAAAACAAAGTTAGCTGAACGATGCCCGTCGGGAACTTAGTTTTCGGGATTGAAGCACTGTAAACCAAAGCCTGCAAACCTGTTTTGGCCGCATAACAAATGATGCCGCCACTTCGCGCAATAATGTAAAAACCTTTGTTTTGATTTTTTTTAAAGAAAGCATCATTGGCCAAAATCCGCAGTAAAATGTTGTTTTCATCGGCATTGTTCACACTGATGCTGATGCCTTCGGTTGCTGCTTTTGGCAGGTTGAACGCTGCTTTTGAGCCATCTGCAAAAACAAGATTGGCACGATAAGTTTTCCCTGCTTCCGGTATCAGCATAAAAGTGCCCATCCCTAAGCCTGATGCGGATAATTCGGCCACGGTTTTATTGTCATTATCAACCACGCTTCCTTTTGCACCAATACCCAAACCATTGCCAGCCAGTGCTTTAAAAGCTATTTTTGTATTGATGCCGGTAATGAGTTCACCGCCTTCCGGAAAAAACTGAACATCGGGTGTTGCCGTTGCCGTGCGTAAAGAAAAAGTGCTGGTAACGGATTTTTTATCATTCGTGATTTCCGTGAACAAAGTTCCGGCCGCAAGTGCCGTTCCGGATTTGCTGCTGATGCTAATCGGCAGGAAACCGTTTTGATCGGTAGTGCCTTTGCCTTTTGCAACGGTTTCGTAATCTACTTCTACATGCCAGCTTACTTTTTTATTGGCATAAGGGGCACCGTTTCCGTCTTTGTAATAAATACCGGCGTTGGCTTTGGCCTGATCTTTTGTTGCGCCCGAAAAAGAAATTTTGGTAAGTACTGTATTGTCCACCAAATCGCCGATGGCAATGTTTTTATTGAAAAAATAGTCCGGGTCATAGTTGCGCATGTAGTTTGTGTACGCGCGGACATGATAATTGCCCTGTTTGTAAACCAGCGGCTGCACGGTAATATCGCCGGAAGCCGTACTGTTTATGACCGGTAATTTTATGCTTTCCACCAACGAGTCCCGGCTGGTATAAACATCTACATAAACAATTTTGCTAAGCGGGGAAGGTTCGTGCAAACCTGCTGTAACATAAGCTTTAAACCAAATGGTATCGCCAACGGCATAATAAGGTTTGTCAAAATGGAGATATACTTTTTCTATCGGATGACCATCTGTAAACTTGGCCGTTTTGGTGATAATGGCGTTTAAGCTAACGGTATCCTGGGCAAAAAGAAAATGACCGGAAAAAGAGCAGCAAATTAGGGTAAATAGTAAAAACCTGGCCAAGCGCATAGTTGAGTTAATGTTTAAAAAAGAAGGCTAAATATAACTATTAACGCCAGGCATCGGCATAAGCGTGTTTAAATTAACAATTTTTATGTTTTGGGCGATGCTGTTTTTAGGGGGTAAAAACTGGGCAACTGGTTCAGATTTTCATAACAAGAAAATAAATCTGTTTTTATATCGACTTGTAGCTTTATAATGTCCGATCAGTACCTGATTATTTGTCGGGTTAGTCTCTATAACCAAAATCTTCTCCTGTAAGGATTTCGGTTTTCTTTTTTTGCTTATGGCCTGTTTAAGATTTGTTTAATATGGGTAGATACTTCTTTTACTTATGTAAAAAATGGCAAGTTTTTAAATAAAATTGACGCAAACGTTAAATTTTATAGGGTAAAAGAAGCATTACATTTTTTTGGATTTTAATTCTAAACAGGCTTTAAGAATTGTTTCCGCATCTTTTTATAAAGAAACCTCAAAAAAACTTTGAATGGAACAAAAATAGCGCAAACCATCGTCTGCGCCATTTTTAGGTAGATAAAAGAAGTAATTTTATTAAGCAAATTCAGATTCTGCAAAAGCTGCAACCTGATCTTCAACAGTTTTGTCTGCAGATTTTACTGTTTTTACAATCCGTGCAGCTACTTTGTAAGGATCTGCGGCAGAATTCGGACGACGGTCTTCCAGGTAGCCGTACCAGCCACGTTCTACCGTTGCCAGCGGGATCCGGATTGATGCGCCACGATCAGAAATCCCATAACTGAAATCGTAGATAGAAGCGGTTTCGTGTTTTCCGGTCAAACGCTGCTCATTATCAGCACCATAAACCTCAATATGTTCTTTTACGACCGGGCGGAAAGCTTCGCAGATATTATCGTAAACATCTTTTTTTCCGGCAGTCCGCAAAGCCGTGTTAGAAAAATTGGCGTGCATCCCGGAACCGTTCCAATCCAAAGTGCCCAGCGGTTTGCAATGCCAGTTGATGGCAACGCCGGATTTTTCACCTAATCTTTCCAGCAAGTACCGGGCAATCCAAATCTGGTCTCCGGCTTCTTTGGCACCTTTTGCAAAAATCTGGAACTCCCATTGCCCGGCCGCTACTTCTGCATTAATCCCTTCCACATTTAAGCCGGCATCCAGACAGATGTCCAAATGTTCCTCTACTATGTCTCTGCCGAAAGCATTTTGCGCGCCAACAGAGCAGTAATATTGACCTTGCGGGGTAGGATAACCATTGACCGGGAAACCAAGCGGTTTGTTAGTTTCCGGGTTCCACAAAAAATATTCCTGTTCAAAACCAAACCAGAAATCGTTGTCGTCGTCATCAATTAAAGCACGTCCGTTTGATGGATGCGCTTTACCGTCAGCCGTTAAAACTTCACACATCACTAAGTAAGCTTCACGTCTTTCCGGGTCTTTGCAAATGAAAACCGGTTTCAACAAACAATCAGACGAACCGCCCGGAGCTTGTTCGGTAGATGAGCCATCAAAACTCCACATGGCACAATCTTCTAATTTTCCACTAAAATCTTTTTCGATTTTGGTTTTGCTGCGAAGGCTTTGTGTTGGTTTGTAGCCATCGAGCCAAATGTATTCTAATTTTGCCGCCATTTTGATTAATACTGTTTTTATCGGTGTAATTTCAAAATCAAATTTAGTATCTTACAATATAATATAAAATTAATATTGAGAATGAATTAAATTTTTAAGAAACTTTTTATAAAAGTGTACTTTTTGTTTAAAAAACCTTGTTTAAAAAATTATTTAGCTACCTTTTTTAACGATTTTTTAATTTGAAATTATGTTATTTTGATTAAATCTTAAGAAAACGAAAACCCCAAATCCATTTTTTGTCAAATTTATCCGGTAAAAGAAGCATTCAGGCCTAAAGCTCTTCATCGTGCTGGCTTTGATCCAAACCAATCAGTTCATCATCCAAACAAACCCGTAACGGTGTAATAGCATTGGTAACGCGCAGCAATATTACCGAGCCAAAAAAAGCAAAAACAGAAACACCGATCAAAGCCAGCAGGTGAACCATAAAAAGGTGTGTTTCACCATAAAACAGGCCGTTTCCGGTGGTGTTGCCCGGGTTGACAGCTTTGTTGGCAAACACGCCGGTAAGTACCATGCCCACCATACCGCCAACACCATGACAGGGGAAAACATCCAGTGTATCATCAATATTTGTTCTGGAACGCCAGATCACGACCAGGTTGCTTACCACGGCGGCCACGATCCCGATCACTAAAGAATGTGCCACGGTAACATAGCCCGCAGCAGGCGTAATGGCCACCAAACCTACAACGGCACCGATACAGGCACCCATGGCAGACGGTTTTTTCCCGCGCGACATATCAAAAAATATCCACGACATGGCTGCCGCGGCAGAAGCGGTTGTTGTGGTTGCCAAAGCGGTTGCAGCCAAAGCATTTGCGCCGCCGGCAGAACCTGCATTAAACCCAAACCAGCCAAACCACAGCAAACCGGTCCCTAAAATTACGTAGCTGATCCTGGCTGGTGTATGATCGGGCTGGTTGCGCTGTTTTAAATACATGGCAGAAGCCAAGGCTGCCCAGCCGGCCGACATGTGCACAACGGTTCCGCCGGCAAAATCAAGCACTCCTGCTTTAAACATAATGCCGTCCGGATGCCAGGTGGCGTGTGCAAGCGGTGCGTAAATAAAGATGATAAAAAGCGTGATAAAAATAAGGTAAGAGTTAAACCGGATCCGTTCTGCGAAAGCCCCGGTGATTAATGCCGGTGTAATTACCGCAAACTTGAGCTGGAACATAGCGAACAAAATCAGCGGAATGGTTGGCATCAGGCCCCAGCTGCTGTTCCCAAGCGTGCCCTTCATTAAAAAATACGTTGCGGGATTACCAACAATCCCATGAAAATCCTCACCAAAAGCCAGGCTAAAACCAAAAACTACCCAGATAACGGTAATTAAACCCATACACGACAAGCTTTGCAGCATAGTAGAAATCACATTTTTTTTGCGCACCATGCCACCGTAAAAAAAGGCCAGTCCGGGTGTCATCACCAAAACAAGTGCGGTAGATATCAACATCCAAGCCGTGTCTCCGGTATCAATTTTTGCATCTTTTACATTGGTTAAATGCACAGAACTGCCAATAAGGGCAATAATCATCACAATCAGCAGCAGGATAAACGGTACTGTTTTTTTCATTATAAATTTTAGTAGATTTTTGTGCCGCAATCTATAATAATTCAAACATTTATTTTAATTTTTGAAAAATAAAAACGGTTTTAATGAGAAATTTAGATTCTATCTTAACTTTTATTGAAAATCATATAATTTTTAAAGATTAAAACCTTGATTTTTAAAATATTTTGAAATTAACCCAACGTTAAAATTTATTTCGCAAAACGGCATCACAAATTTTTATGCTTTGTGTTGAAGCTTTATGTTGAAAAAAACACTGATAAAAGAAGCATTCCTGTTTCCGTTGCTGATGGTTTTAACGGCCTGCGCCCAACCAAAACCTGCAGCGCAAAACCAGGGTTACACACAAAAAACAGCTGATGCAGATGGTACGGGCAAAGTGTATTTTGGCCGCGAAATAGCGACTGTAATGGGTGCGGCCGGTGCAGACTGGCTGGAGCGCAACAACCGTAATCAGGAAGAAAATACGGAACTGGCAATCAATAAAATGCCTTTAAAAAGTAATTCGGTAGTGGCCGATATTGGTGCCGGAACCGGTTATTATACTTTCCGGATTGCCGCAAAAGTACCGCAGGGGAAGGTTTTTGCGGTAGATGTGCAGCACGAATTTATCACTTACCTCAACCAAAAGAAAAAAGAACTGAACGCGCAGAATGTGCAGGTGATAAAAGGTACGGAAACGTCGCCCGATTTGCCCGAAAATACGGTTGACCTGGCTTTTATGGTGGATGTTTACCACGAGCTTTTATACCCGCACGAGGTTTTACAATCGCTGCGGAAAGCTTTGAAGCCAGACGGAAAATTGCTTTTGCTGGAATACCGGGCCGAAGATCCGGCAATTGCCATCAAAGAACTGCATAAAATGACTGTTGCGCAGGTGAACAAGGAAATGGCCGCAAACGGATTCAAACTGATTGACCGGAAAGAGTTTTTGCCGATACAGCATTTTTTGCTTTACCAGAAAACAGATTGATCAACCCAAAAAATACCTTATAAAAGAAGCATTGCCTGCTCCCTCTCTTTTGAAGAGGGTTGGGGTGAAACTGCTTCTTTTATCACCTGAAAATCAAGCTGAATAATATGAACTACAGAAATTTTAAAAATAAGGAAATTGCCGAAGTTGGCCTCGGGACATGGCAGTTGGGCGGTGCCGATTGGGGAAATGTGGATGAAGATGTAGCCCTGCAAATTTTGCAAACTTACGTTGATGCCGGTGGAAATTTTATTGATACGGCCGATGTTTACGGCATGGGCATCAGCGAAAAGATTATTGGCAGGTTTTTAAAACTGCAGACCAAGCCGTTGTTTGTGGCCACAAAATTAGGCCGCCGGTCTGATGCGCCAAATGGCTGGCCGCAAAATTTTACCTATGATCTGATGCGGAAACAGGTGGAAGATTCGCTGTATCATCTGGGCCAATCGCGTTTGTTTTTAGAGCAGTTGCATTGCATCCCAACGGAAGAAATGAAAAACGGCAAAGTGTTTAACAATTTACGCCATCTAAAAGATGAAGGTTTGCTATCAAACTGGGGCGCAAGTGTGGAAACTTCCGAAGAAGCGTTGATTTGTTTGGGTCAGGAGGGTTTGGCTTCGTTACAAATCATTTTTAACCTTTTCCGCCAGCACGTTGCAGATGAAATTTTTGAAAAAGCCGCTGCAAAAGGGGTCGCGCTGATTGTACGTGTGCCGCTGGCCAGCGGTTTGCTTACAGGCAAGTTTGATGAAAATACCGCTTTCGGCGAAAAAGACCACCGTAATTTTAATGCGGACGGCGAAGCTTTTAATGCAGGCGAAACGTTTTCGGGGATTGAGTTTAAGCAGGGAATCCGGTTTTCCAAAGAAATACAAAACCTGCTGCCGGATGACCGGATGGCGCAATGGGCAATCCGCTGGGTTTTGGATCATCCGCAGGTAACAACCGTTATCCCGGGCGCATCAAAAGTTTCGCAGGTAAAAAGTAATGTAGCAGCTTCGGGTTTGCAGCCTTTATCCGCAGCAACGCACAAAAAACTAAGGAGGCTTTATGATGAGGAAATTCAGGGTGCCATCCGCGGTCATTACTGATTTTTATCCGATAAAAAAAGCATCCCTTCAACCTGAAACAAAAAAACCGGCAGAACTGAACCTGCCGGTTTTTTATATGCTAAAAGAAGCACCAAAATTTATAGGGTAAAAACAGCATCAAAAACTGTAACGCAAACCAAACTGCATTTGCCATCTGGAAGCAAAAGGATCGACCGCGTAAGGCAAGCCCGGATCTTTAAAAGTATAAGTTGGAAAAGTGGTGGCTGCCGTTGCAAAATTTGGTGTGGTTGCCTTGCTTAAACCAATGCTGGAAGTGGAGTTGAACGTGTTTGGGGAGAAATAATAATGTCCCCATTTTTTGTTCAATAATGCCGTCAGGTTAATGATGTCGTAAGTCAGCGTGATTGTTTGGCGGTGTTTTTCCGGGCCGAAATTAAAATCCTGTGCAAAACGGAAATCTGCCTGCGTGTTCCATGGTGTGCGGGCGGCGTTACGCTCGGTAAAGTTTCCTCGGCGGGAATTCAGATATTCATTTCCGCTGATGTAATTATCAAAAGCTGTGGCCTGCGTTTGTTGTGCCGCAGTTGGTGCTGTTGGCGTAGTGCTGAAAAATTTGATCATCTCCGCAGAAGTTGGGATGTAAGCCAGGTTAACTTGCTGACCGGTCCCGTTAATTGCCGTGTTATAGAAACCAAAAGTGTATGGTGTGCCGGAAGCCGCACTGAAGAAAATGGCGAAGTTGGAAGCAAAAGTTTTAGACGGCGAAACAAAATGATAATTGACCGTAGAAACAATGCGGTGCCGGATATCAAAATTAGAATAAGCGGCCTGCGGATTGTTGGGGTTTAATGCCTGGTTTAACTGCCAGTTGGATTCCATGGAGTTGCGGATCCCGTTGGTCACATCTTTGGATTTTCCGTAAGTATAAGCAGCATTTACAGTTAACCCGAAAGGCAATGCTTTTTCGATCTGGCCGGTTAAACTGTAACGATAACCCTGTTTAGTATTTGATAATTCGTAAGCGTTGGTATAAGAAGCATTGATTGGCCGGTTGCTGAAAATTGGCTGTTGTTTTTGCGTATCGTACGGATAATAAGCCACGTTATCAACAATATTTACCTGCTTAAACTGCAGGTCATAAATTACTTTGGTGTAAATTCCTTCCAGCGTAAATTTCCATTGATCCTGTGTTTTTACGTCTAAAGCCAGGCTGCTTCTCCAAACCTGCGGCATTTTAAAATTATTGTCGATCAAATCTACTTGCGTTGGGCCGGAAGCAGAAGTATTTACACCGGATTGCTGGTTTACAAAACCCAAACCGCCATTTGACGGAGCCTGAACAGGGTTTGATCCCGGAGTGATAGAGTTAGTTGTGCCGATATTGTTCCGGTCAAAAGCACCGTAAGTAACACCGTTATTGTAAAAAGCATAACCAAACCAGGCGAACGGGATACGGCCGGTAAACGTACCGCTGCCGCCGCGCAAAACCACGCTTTGATCGCCGTTGATATCGTAATTAAAAGACACCCGCGGGTTTACTTCTACATTGTTCAGGTAGCTGTTTCTGATGTCTCTCGGCTTGGTGTAAGTATAAGTTGAACCATAATAAGCATCAACCGGCGCATTGGTGGTTTTGCTGCTGATCGGTTGTTTGTCAGGAACGTTGGCATAATCCAAACGAACACCGGCCGTTAAGCGGAAGTTATCACCCAGCGTAATTTCATCCTGGCCGTATAAACTCATCAGATTAACTTTAAACTGAGCTGAAGGATTGCTTAAAATATAATCGCGGGTGTTATCAGTGTAGTTATAATTATTACGGACGCGGCTTGGCTGATTATTTAAAAAATTCGCGATGCTGCTGTAACTGTCGCGGCCGTTCCAGGCGTTCACAAAGTTGTAAGTGATATTGTAAAACTCGTTGTGCGTACCAACGGTAAAAGTGTTCCTGCCGGAAGTTAGTGTTAAATTATCGGTAAATTCGGTTGTTTTCTGGTGCATGTCAAAAATAGCAGCTTCCCGGTCTGTCCCCATAAAAATGGTAGAACCGGGCGAATTTCCGGTGATCTCAATTTGGGGCAAAGCAGGGTTGGTGTTCGGGTCGCGGTAATCGTGCACATTAGAATAACCGACCACCAAACTATTGTTTACATTGTTGGAAAACTTGGATTTCAACTCGCCAACAGTAGAAGAAGAGTTGTTGTGCGAGGTGTAATCAATCCCGCCAAAACGAAAATTAAAATTATCGCGCTCTAAATTGGTTGCTACCGAAGTAATATAATTGTTGCGGATGGTTAACTGATTGTTGTCGTTGATGTTCCAATCCAAACGGTTAAAAAACTTATTGGAACGGGAGTAGATGGAAGTGTTGTCGTACGTTCCGGGACTGATGTTGCCGGTATATTTCTGAAAAGCGGCCGTTAAGTTCTGCGCATCCTGCAAAGACAAAATATTGGACGAACCGTTGCTTCCGGCACCAAAAATAACCGGGTCCTGGCGGCGCGTAATTTCCTCATTGGTAAAGAAAAACAGCTTGTTTTTGATGATCGGGAAACCGACACGAAAACCGGTTTGATATTCATGGAAATCCGATGGTTCTTTTGCGCCGTCGCCGCCTACATTGGCCGGGATATTATTTTTACCGATTAAAGAAGCATTCCGCCCGAAACCGTAAACCGAGCCGGTTACTTTATTCGTTCCGCTGCGGGTTACGGCGTTGATACTTCCGCCCAAAACATTGCCTATTTTTATATCATAAGGCGCCACGTAAACCTGTATGTCCTGGATCGCATCTATAGAAACCGGATTGGTGCGGGTAGAACTTCCAACCTGTCCGGATTGATTGGTTTGCCCGCCGGTAGAAGGACTGAAACCAATTGCATCGTTATTGATCGCACCATCGATGGTTACGTTGTTGTACCGAAAATTGGTGCCCTGAAAAGAGTTGTTGCTGCTTTGCGGCGTGGTGCGCGTTAAATCCTGCAAGCTGCGCGAAACGGTTGGCAGCGTACGGATTTGGTTTTGGCCGATGCGTGTGCCGGCACCGGTTTTTGGCGCACCTGCTACCGCGCGCACGGTTACTTCTTTTAGCGTGGTAAATTCATCCTCCATTACAAAATTATAGGTAGAATTGCCCAAACTCAGCGTAACATTGTCCCGCTCTGTTTTTTTAAAACCGATGTAAGTCAGGGTGATGGTATAAGGGCCGCCGGCGTTTAGGTTAGGCAGCGTATAGCGGCCATCTACATTGGTTTGCGTGCCATAACGTGTACCGGTGCTGGTGTTTACGGCAATTACCGATACGCCGGGAAGCGTTACGCCTTTTGCGTCGCTTACCTTGCCGCTGATTTGTGCGCTGGTAATCTGGGCTTGCAGTTTTCCTGCGGATAAAAGGATAAAACAGGAAAATACAAACAGGTACAAGTTCTTCATTGTGTCTTGATTTTGGACACAAAGGTTGCTGTACAACATTAACTCCGTGTTACACTTACGTTAAGCTGTGGTTAGATGCAGGTTAATTTAGTATGAAGGAATTGGTTGGGGATTAAAGTGATACTGTTTTTACCGGGTGTTTTTTGTTCTGGAATTGAATATCCATCATCCTAAAAAAACACTGATAAAAGAAGCATTTAAGTCAATACTATATCAGCGCAGTTACTCCTTTTCTTTTGGAGAGGGTTTGGGTGAGGCGAAACTCAGTAAAAATCAAAACAACGGCGCGCACCCGGAAATTTTTTGGCTTCGTTATCGCGCTTGGGCAATGTAGTTTCGTAGCCCAGACTGCCTTCGGTGCTGCCGGTAGAGTTGGTGTAGTTAACTTTAGAAAAATTGGCATCATGGCCAACTCCCAAACGCAGCTTTTCGCCGCCATCGCGGTTGATGAACAGATCAAAAATAAACGTCAGCACAAACGCTTCCTGGCCGGTATTTCCGCTGGACCGATACCATAAACCGGCATTTACACCGCGGTTTTTATATTGTAAGCCTGCATTAATGGCTGTTACTTTTGCCTGATTATAAGCCACAATTGAAGGGATGATATACGAACCGTCTTCATCATCCCCGCCGCCATAACTATCCAGCGGCAGGCGGTAACTGATATGAAAAACCGATCGCATGGGCAAAGTTGCTTTAGAGCCGGTAAGCGTTTCATTTGGCTTGTTGATGTGTTGCAGCGCGCCGCCAACCAGCAGCCGGTTTAGGGTGAGGGAAACGCCCGCGCCCGAATCAAAATAATATTTGTTGTTAAAAGCAGGAAGTTCTGCGGAGGAAGTTTGGCCGGGGATGATCCCAATCGTCTGATCGATCTGATCATCAAAAATAAGCTTGCTCCAGTCGATTTTGCGGTTGGTCATGCCGCCCTGCAAACCAAACGATAGCACATATTCATCCGAGCCGACGCTGTAAGAATACAAACCTGAAAAATTGGTTTTGGTGAGATAAGCAGAACCTTCGGAAGAGCGCGTAACCATCAGCCCTAAACCACCGCCAAAACGGGGCACATTGTAATCAACCGAAGCCGTAAGATAATTTAGTGTTCCGGGAAGTGATGCCCATTGGTTCCTGTAAATCAGGTTCATGCGTAAATCCGCCGGAAATTGTCCGTTTAAAGCAGGGTTAAGGTACAGCGGCGAATTGAAAAACTGCGAATACATGTGATCCTGCGCATTGCTTTTATGTTGAAGTAAAAAAATACACAGTAAAAGAAGTATGCCTGATCTTTTCATTTTCCCCGCTGAGGTACAAACCTGCTAAAAGGTTAACCCGAATTTTTACGGCAGAAAAACGGAATAGTTACCCGGCTTTTATCCACATAAAAACAGCATCTCAGCCAAAAAACAAATACGAAAGCAGGATGGCCGCCACTACGCCGGCAAAATCCGAAATCAAACCGGCCGGAATGGCGTAACGTGTTTTTTTAATGCCAACAGAACCAAAATACAAGGCCACAATGTAAAAAGTGGTATCCGCAGAACCATACAAAACGCTGGATAAATGGCCGATAAAACTATCTGTGCCAAAATGTTTCATGTTGTCCAGCATCATCGCCCGAGAACCGGCACCGCTTAACGGGCGCATAAACCCGATGGGCAACACTTCGGTAAACCGCGTATCGATATGCAACCCCTTAAAGCCGAATTTGAAAACATCCACCAGATAATCAAGCGCGCCCGAAGCCCGGAAAACACTGATGGCCGCCAGCATGGCCACCAGATAAGGGATAATGCGGAAGGAAGTTTCCAGTCCGCCTTTGGCACCTTCAATAAAAACCTCGAAAACGTTTACTTTTTTACGCAGCGCACCCAAGATAAACAGTACCGGGATGGCCAGCAAAATCAAATTACTGGCCACTTTGGACACTTCGCTAATCTGATGTTTATCCAAAAAAAACTTAAAATAAAAAACTAAAGCACTTAAAACCAGCGTTATCCCGCCCAGCCAGCCAATTACCACAACATTCCAAAGTTTTAGTTTTTGTTTGAAAGCAACCACCAGCAAACCGGTCAGCGCGGCCACATAAGTAGCGATAATACAAGGGATGAAAATGTCCGTCGGGTCATGTGCGCCCATAATTGCCCGCTGCGCAATAATGGAAATCGGCAAAATGGTTAAGCCGGAAGCGTGCAGCACCAAAAACATGATTTCTGCATTGCTGGCGGTATCTTTTTCGGGATTAAGTTCATGCAGACTTTCCATCGCTTTTAAACCAAGTGGCGTGGCGGCGTTGTCCAAACCTAATAAATTGGCCGAAAAATTCATCATCATTGCGCCGTTTGCGGGATGGTTTTTGGGGATTTCCGGGAACAGCCGATGAAAAAACGGGGCTACGATCCGCGATAAAAAGTTGATTGCACCGGCCTTTTCGCCAATGTTCATGATGCCCAGCCAGAAAGCCATGTTGCCGATCAGCGGCAGTGCAATATCCATCACCGAGGATTTGGTGGAATCAAAAATGCCATCCACCAGCAGTTTAAAAACTTCGGTATCGCCCAAAAAAATGAGCTTGCACAGCGCGATAAAAAAAGCAATGATAAAAAAAGCAACCCAAACGTAATTTAATGCCATATGCGGACAGCGGAATTTCGGGTTTGAAGATAGGAGAAATTAGGAAGAATCGGAGGTAATCTTATTCAACATATTTTCTCAGCCCGGAATCTCATAAAAACAACCCGAAATCCTGTAAACTTCCGCCAAAACCAATGCTTAATTTTGCCCGATAAAAGAAGCATTTTGGAAAACATCATTCATAAAATATATCCTGTAACCGGCATGAGCTGTGCTTCCTGCGCCATGAGCGTGGAAAGTATTGCCACAACGGTGCCGGGCGTGCAGCAGGCCAGTGTTAATTTTGCCACGCAGGCACTGGATATTTATTTCAACCCAACGCAAACTGATCAAAACCAAATCCGGCAGGCGATAGAAAATGTGGGTTTTGGTTTGCTGGTTGATGAAGACAACGCCTTCGATCAGCAGGAACAGCAGCAGCAAAAAGCTTTATCTCTGCTTAAAAAACAAACTTTAGGAGCCGTTTTGCTAAGCATTCCGGTAGTGGCAATTGCTATGATCTGGATGGATTGGAAACCGGCCAACTGGATTATGCTGTTTTTAACCACTATAATTTTGTTTGTTTTTGGCCGAAGGTTTTTTGTAAATGCCTGGAAACAAGCCATTCATGGTCGCGCCAACATGGATTCACTGGTGGCCATCAGCACCGGTGTGGCTTATTTGTTCAGCTTTTTTAATACGGTTTTGCCCGGGTTTTGGCTGAAAAACGGTATTGTTCCGCATGTTTATTTTGAAGCGGCGGCCGTGGTCATCATGTTTATTTTGATCGGAAAATTGCTGGAAGAACGGGCCAAATCCGGCACTTCTGCTTCGATCAAAAAGCTGATGGGTTTGCAGGAAAAAACGGTTTGGCTGATCAAAAACAATACAGAAATCGAAACGGCCGTCAATCTGGTTTCGGTGGGCGATTTACTTCGGATCAAGCCCGGGGCCAGGATCCCGGTGGACGGCGAAATTGTAGGCGGTGCTTCTTTTATCGATGAATCTTTGATGACGGGGGAACCAATGGCCGTTCCGCGCAAAACCGGCGACGAGGTTTTTGCCGGGACTATTAACCAGAAAGGCAGTTTTGTGCTGAGAACTTTAAAAACCGGCAACGAAACTTTGCTGGCCAAAATGATCAAAGCGGTACAAAATGCGCAAGGCTCGAAAGCTAAAATGCAAAAACTGGCCGACAAAATTTCGGCGGTTTTTGTGCCCGTAATAATTTTGATTGCATTGTTAAGTGCTGCTGCCTGGTGGGTTTTTGGCGGACATCAGTCGTTTTTTCAGGGTTTGTTGAGCTTCATTACGGTACTTGTGGTGGCTTGCCCATGTGCGTTGGGCCTGGCCACGCCAACAGCTATTATAGTTGGTGTGGGCAAAGGTGCCGAAAAAGGGATTTTGATCCGTGATGCCGAAACGCTGGAACGGGCCGATCTGGTTGATGTGATAGTGCTGGACAAAACCGGGACCATCACCGAAGGAAAACCAAAATTAACGGATTTAAACTGGTGTAATGATCTGACAGACAATAATATAAATACTTTTTCGGGGATATTACTGGCCGCCGAACAACAATCCGAACATCCGCTGGCCGGTGCCGTCACCAATTTTTTAGTGCTAAAAGAAGCATCGGCACAAACGGTTTCAGGTTTTGAAAGCAGTACCGGTTCCGGGATTTCTGTCTCCTTCAAAAACCAAAAATACTGGATTGGCAAACCAGATTGGGTGGTAGCCATGGCCGGTTTGAGTTCCGCAGCAAACGGAAAACCTGCCGATCAAAACTCCGCAGAAACCTTAATTTATTTTGCCCGAAACCGGGAATTACTGGCCACTTTAACGGTTGCCGATGAAATACGTGCTGATGCCGCTGATACCGTTTCGCAGCTTAAAAAAGCAGGAAAAGAAGTTTGGATGCTGACCGGAGATGCGGCCGCAACCGCCGGTTACATAGCTGAAAAAGCTGGTATAAAAAATGTAGTTTCGGGTTTGTCCCCTTCTGGTAAAGCACAGAAAATCAAAGAATTACAACATCAAGGCAAAGTTGTGGCGATGGCTGGCGACGGCGTTAACGATGCCGAAGCACTGGCCACAGCAGATGTTTCGGTGGCGATGGGTTTGGGTTCTGATATTGCGATGGAAACGGCACGGGTCACGCTGGTTTCGTCTAATTTTGCGTTGCTGCCGGAAATTTTCAGCCTGTCAAAACAAACCATCCGCACCATCCGCCAAAACCTTTTTTGGGCATTTATCTACAATCTGGTGATGGTTCCGGTGGCGGCCGGCGTGCTGATCCCGTTTTGGGGCATTCATTTAAACCCGATGTTTGCCGGTGCGGCAATGGCTTTGAGTTCGGTTTCGGTAGTAACCAATAGTTTGCTGATCCGTTGGAGAAACTGAAATTATACCGGTAAAAACAGCATTGTTCAAAATAAAATCAGGTAACGTTTATCCAGCGTTTCCGGCCGTTTTTTAAACCAGATAAAATTTTTCAGTATTTTTTCTTCGGGATAATTTTCAAAAGATTTTAAAATTTTGAAATGGTGTTTTTGCCGCAAGTTTTCCAGGCTGCTTGCATCAATATAAATAATTTTTGCAGGGAGCGGTTGCTGCTTTAGATCAGTTTTGGACAAAAGTTTTACAGGCTGATTAGTGTAAAACTGAAAAGGATTATTTAAACTATCCAACACAAAAACACGTTGTTGCGGCAGGTTTTGGTTAAGATATTTTGCCGCGGATATATCTGATTTGTAAGAAGTTAACAAAGGATAAAAAATGCTGTTGAGATAAAAGTTGACGAAAATCAGCGTGCAGCAGGAAAGCAAAAACACCAGTGAAAAGCCAAATGTTTTTTTGTACAAATAGAAAACCAGCAGTAAAAAAGCAATTATTTCGGCCCAAAATAAAACAGTTTGGCCGGAACGGAGGAAATAATTGAAAGCGAAAATTGCACAAACCAAAATCCCGATTTGCAGATATTGCAGGATTTTGAAGTATAAAATCAGTTTTTTGGAAACAACCTCAACCCAAACTGCCGCCGTAATGATGGCAAAAAACGGAAAAATAATGTTGGTGTAAAATGGCAGCTGGAAACCCGAAAACGAGAAAATAAGCCACATGCCCAGCGCAGCGCAAATGCTGTAATATTCGGACCAATGCTGTTTTTGCCATGCTTTTTTTAAGGTGATAAAAACAGCATAAAGCAGCATGAAAAACCAGGGCGCAAAGGCCCAGATAAGCGTGTGGACGTAAAAAAACTTGCTTCCCTGAGGCCGGGTGATCGGTCCGGAATTGATGAAACGGCCAAACTGGCTATCCCACAAAAACCAGCGGATGCCGGAAATATGCCTGCTTCCGATAACTGATTTTTCGGGCTGCGCATCAAACTGAATATATAAACCATAGATTTCGGGCAGGATAAAAACGGCGGTTAAAACGATGGCCAACAGCCATTTCCAGCGAAAAATTTCCTGATAACGCCTTTTTAAAAGCAAATTGCCCAGCACGGCCGCACCAATCGGGATCAGCGCAAAAACGCCTTTCGTCATCACGGCGCAAGCGGCAAACAAAGCACCAAGCAGCAAATCCTTCCGACCCAAACGTTTTTCAAGCTGATAAAAATGATAAACGCTGCCGATGATCAAAGCCATTAAATAAGGTTCGGCCCGGACATCTGTGTTTGACATGAAAATGTGCTGCGCCGTGGCCAAAATCAAAGCCGCAGCAATGGCCGTTTTTTTCCCGTAATTTTTTTTTGCGAACAAATACGTGTAAAATACCGACAACAAGAAAAAAAGCAAGGCCGGCAATTTGTAAGTCCAGCTGGCAAAACCGAAAATTTTGAAACTTAAAGCAACCATCCAAAAGGGGAAATGCGGTTTGTCAAGCCAGTTTTTTCCATAAGAAACCAGCTCCCAGTAATTGCCGCGCAGCACCATATTTTTGGAAATTGCGGCATATAAACCCGGATCGTCTGTAAAAAACGCTACGTTTATGCCCGACAACTGAACGCTAATCGCCAAAAATAAAACCAGCAGCCAGGGCGTATCGTTTTTAAAATTTATCGGCATAAGTTTAAACAAACGGTTGGTTTTGATGATTTTTAGTAGGTAAAAGAAGCATTCTATTTAATCAAACAGTCCATGCCCATAAACCGCAAATATGCCAAATAATTACGATGCTGCGGCCTGGTTTTATGATGGGCTGGCACAACTGGTTTTTGGGAAAGCACTGATCAATGCGCAGCGTTTTTTGGTGAAACATATCTCCGCAGGAAAAAAAATATTGATTGTGGGCGGCGGCACAGGCTGGATTTTGGAGGAAATTGCCGCCGTTTGTCCGTCCGGTTTGCAGCTTGTTTATGTAGAGATTTCAGCAAAAATGCTGCACTTGTCCAAACAAAGAAATTGCGGCGGAAACGAAGTTAAGTTTGTACATGCCGGGATTGGGGATTATCAAATCGAACAATCGTTTGACGTGATTTTAACGCCTTTTTTGTTCGACAATTTTGCTGAAACGCGTGTCCGATCAGTTTTCCGGCAGCTGCACCTCAGCTTAAAACCAAATGGTTTGTGGCTGCTTTGCGATTTTCAGGTGGAGGAAAACTTTGCAGGTATATGGCAAAAAATCATTTTGCAAACCATGTACTGGTTTTTTGGCTGGCTTTGCAGTGTAGAAACCCGGAAACTGATTTGCATGGATGCTTTTTTTAGGGCAGAAAATTACAGGCTGTTGTCCGAAAAAACGTTTTACCGCGGCTTTGTTATTTCGCAGATTTACCGGAGTACAAAATTTAGTGGCTAAAAGAAGTATTGTCCTCGGGAAATATCATCTTCAAAAATTAAAAAACTTATTATTTTTTTGATAATCAGGATTTTATCAATCAACCCGGACAGCACAAAAAAAAGCTGCCCCGGTTTAGAGGCAGCTTTTTTGAACACTAAATTTTGCTTATTCCCAGGCACTGGCTTCGTTTAGCAAATGGATCGAATCTGAATCCAAATCCAGTTCTGTTGCCTTAATGATATCTTGCAACTGTTCTAAACTGGTTGCACTGGCGATGGGCGCGGTGAGGCCCGGCCGATTCATCAGCCAAGCCAGGGAAACCGAAGCTGGTGTAGTGTTTAACTGGTTTGAAACTTCATCCAAAGCTTTTAAAATTTTAAAACCCCGATCGTCCAAATATTTGTTTATGCCTTTGCCGCGCTGGCTTTTTGACAGATCTGCCTCCGAACGATATTTGCCGGTCAAAAACCCGCTCGCTAAAGAAGAATAACTGATCACGCCCAGGTTATTTTCGTGGCAAAACGGCTCCAGTTCTTTTTCGTAACCTTCCCGGTTGTACAAATTATACTCGGGCTGCAGGGTTTGATATGCCGGAAAGCCATGCTCTTTACTGGTTTTTAAAGCCACGGCAATGCGTTGTGCGCTCATGTTGGAAGTGCCGATGATACGCACTTTGCCTTCATTAACCAACTCCTGATAAGCCGACAGGGTTTCTTCCATCGGCGTGTCTGCATCATCTTTGTGTGATTGGTACAGATCGATATAATCCGTTTGCAAACGCTGCAAAGAATCTTCGACCGCTTGTTTGATCCAGGTTTTTGACAATCCTGTTTTATCGTGGGCCATTTCCATCCCAACTTTTGTGGCGATGATCACTTTGTCCCGGCCGCCGGTTTTTTTCAGCCAGTTGCCGATAATGGTTTCAGATTCGCCGCCCTTGTTTCCCGGTACCCATTTAGAGTAAACATCTGCCGTGTCGATAAAATTTAATCCGGCATCCATCAGTCCGTCTAATAACCGGAAGGAAGTATTTTCGTCGATCGTCCAGCCGAAAACATTTCCGCCAAAAGCAAAAGATGGCACCTCGATGTCGGACGACCCTAAATTATGTTTTTTCATGATTCTGTTTATTACCCTAACACGCAAGCCATGGATGTGTTTATCAATAGTTTTCGGCCATGATAAAATTGATCATGTCAAAATTTTACCGATAAAAGAAGCATCGTTCGGGCAGCTTTGAACCAAAACAACCGCATACAAAATTTATATCAATAAAAACAGTATTGATATTTATTTCCGTAACTTTAATCAACCTAAAAATCAACACCGTGCGGTTTTATTTTGTGCAGCATTACCTAAGCAGGCGCGTTTTATTATTGGCCGTTTTTTGGCTGATGTGGAACACTTTGCCTGTTTGTGCGCAGGATTTTACCGTAACCGGGAATCATTGTAAAGCGGTTATCCCGTTTCGCTTGGTCAGAAATATGGTTGTTGTCCAGCTGCAGATCAATCAGCATGGGCCATATAATTTTATTTTGGACACCGGTTGCGGGTTAATGATCATCACTGATCCGAAACTGCTGGATTCCCTCAGCCTGAAATACAAAAAAAAGATCAAAGTTTTGGGTTTGGGCGAAGGCAATGATCTGGATGCCTGGCTGGTGCCGGGTTTAAAACTGCAGCTTAAAGGCGTAGAAAACAATCAGATTTCGGCGGCAATTTTAGCTAAAGATGTTTTTGACCTGTCATCCTACGCCGGTATGCCTATCCATGGTTTGATCGGTTATGATTTTTTCAATAGTTTCCCGGTCAAAATCAATTTTGCAGACAGTACGCTTACTGCTTTTAACCTTAGAAAAAGCCCTTCTTATAAACGGACAACAAAAATCCCGCTGTTGGTGGAAGATAAAAAACCCTACTTGCAGGCGCAGGTTAATTTTGATGACCGGCCTGCATCTACCGAAAAACTACTGGTTGATTTAGGTGCCGGCCATCCTTTATCGCTCGAAAACGGATGGAACAATTGCGGCGAAAAACCGGATAAGTTTATTGCGGCAGCAAACCTTGGCGTGGGTTTGAGCGGGCCGATCAATGGTTTTATGGGCAGGGTGCAGGCAATGGAAATCGGCAGCTATCAGTTTGCCAAAGTGGTCACGGCTTTTCCGGATTCCAGCAGTGCGATGGACAAAATGGCCAATATCAGCCGCGACGGCAGCATCGGTACGGATTTGTTAAAACGGTTTGTTATTTGGTTTGATTACCGGCAAGGCTTTATCTACCTTAAACCAAACAGCAACATCAAGCAACCTTTTGAGCATGATATGAGCGGGATTGAATATTATGCCGTCGGAAATAATTTCAGCAGGATTATTGTTTGCCGTGTGGAGCCCGGTTCGGCCGCAGATTTGACCGGAATAGAGAAGAACGACGAAATCCTGGCCATTAATTTTAAAAAAGTTGGCCACATGACGTTGCAGGAAATCGACGAAATTTTCAGGTCTAAAAACGACCGTACCTTGCTGCTCGAAGTGATGCGCGACCAGAGTATTGCCAAAGTTTTGTTAACTTTAAAAAGGAGAATTTGATTACTGACCTGCTAAATTTGTCCGTGCCCAAGTAAAGTCCGTTCAATTCTTGGGTCGGGGATAAACCACAAAACTGCAACAGTTCCGTACAAAACCAAACTCAGTTTTGGGTTGAGAAAAGCCAGGCCAATGGCCAGCAGATAAATTAAAACCGAAACTTTACCTTTCCGGTCTTTACCAAAAGCTTTGGTTAATTTAGATTCTTTACCGGCTTGTTTCATTAATACAGAAGCTAAAATGCTATAAGCAACGCCATTCATCATCAACAAAAAACCGTAAACAACAACCGGCCATTTGGTAAAATTATTTTCGCCCATCCACTCCGTACCAAACGGGATTAAAGACAGCCAAAACAGCAAATGCAGGTTTGCCCAAAGCACTTTACCATTTATTTTATCAACAGCAAAAAACATGTGATGATGGTTGTTCCAGTAAATCCCAACATAAACAAAGCTTAAAACATAACTTAAAAATATGGGCAGCAGCGCAACAATTGCAGTTAAGTTATCACCATGCGGAACTTTAAGTTCTAAAACCATGATGGTAATGATGATTGCAATTACACCATCACTGAAAGCTTCTAAACGTGTTTTGTGCATAAAACTTTTTTTCCGGGATCTGACCGTTGAAATTAAAATAATAAATTGGTTAGGCCAATACTTCTTTTATTGCCCTAAATTTGTGCCGATCAACATTTAATTTTACACCGTTTGCTTTTAGAAATTTTATATCAGGATGAGCATCTTATAGCCATCAACAAGCCGCATGGTTTGCTTGTGCACCGTTCTGCCCTAGCCAGGGATGTGCATGAATTTGCTTTGCAGCTCTTAAAAAACCAAATCGGCAAGTGGGTTAACCCCACACATCGCATCGACCGGAAAACCGCCGGGGTTTTGCTTTTCGCCCTGGATAAACAAACCGAAAAACTGATGCAAACTGCTTTTGCAAAAAATGAGGTGCAAAAGAAGTATCTGGCCATTTTGCGCGGGCATACACTTGATTATCAGGAAATTGATTATCCTTTGCACAAAGAAAACGGTGCTTTGCAGGATGCTTTTACCGCTTTTAAAACTTTGCAGCGGGCCGAATTGGATATTCCTTTAGGCGCACATCCAACATCCAGGTATTCTTTGGTAGAAGCAAAACCTACAACCGGCCGTATGCACCAGTTGCGGAAACATTTCAGCCATATCTTTCATCCAATTATTGGCGATCGGACACATGGCTGCAACAAGCAAAACCGGATGTTTAAAGAACGATGGCAAATGGAAACCATGATGCTTCACGCGGCAGAATTATCGTTTGTACATCCTGTTTATGGCAATTTAATTGTTATAAAAGCACCGCTGCAAAATGAATTTTCAGAAGTGGTGCAATTGATGGGCTGGCAAAATATGTTGGTGTGATTTAGATTGTAAATATCAATCCAAATATTAATAATTTGATTGTGAAACTAAAAGTTATAAAGCAAAAGTTTGGTTATATTTTAGTAATGATATTTTTATTAACTGCCGGATTTTTATCTTGTAAAAGAAGCATCCTGCATCACAACAACCGTGAATATGATACTAAACTTGTTAAAGTTTTACGCAAATTGGAATATCGTTATGCCGATAAAAAAGTAAGGATCAGTACCTGGGATCAAAAATCAGATGCTTACCAGGATTTGGATGTGTTGGATGAAGATAACAAATCCATCCAAACTTTAACAATTGGCGATAGTGTAAAATTTATAAGATTGGATTTTAGTCAGCCTGATGGTATCCGGGCAGCAATAAAAATCGCAAACAACAATGGCTATATTCCCTACTGGAAAATTGAAGAGTTTGAGCCTGCAATAGCTCTTGATCCGGATTTGAAATAACAACCTGAATGACAGATTTAGCACAACTGTTTCAACAACAATAATGTATGAAGATTTAGAGAATGTTTAATTTTATATCAAAGATTGATATGCTTCTTTTAGCTTATAAATTTCATGTTCGGTTTTTATACTGATAAAAGAAGCATGTTTTTTTTTGTTTTTTATGCGGTAAAAGAAGCATAGAATACATACCGGACAAAATTTAAACAGGCTCTTATCTGATAAAAAACAGTATAAATACGATTGATAATTAAGTGTTTATACTAATTATAAAAATTAGGATATGCTTATCTTTGCAACATCCTTTTTAACAAAGGCGTTTTAATAAAAACATAGCTTCCATATCATTACTTACCTTACCAAATAGCTGTTGATTTGATTTGAACCTAGACTAAATTATTTAGACATGAAAAATTTAAGAAATGATTTTTTAGGCATAGAACTAAAGCAAAATTATTTTGAAGAATTTAAAATATGCGGAATACCGGTTCCGTTATACAGCAATAGTTCGGGTTTTATCATTCAATTTGAAAACTTTGATGGTTATCTAAATTATATCAGTGTTTTAAAATCAATCCTGTTTGATTTGGAACTGGCAGACCCTGATAATCTAAAATATGAAATACAACGAAGCCGGGGTTTTATCAAAAACCTGTTAAAAATAATGCAAACTCATTTTTCAGAAAAATACAATTGAAAGCCTTGAACGGATCTTAAATTGTAAAAATATCAAATTAATAACAGTTACATCATTTTGATACCTTGTTCTTTGAACCTGGCAAAAAGCTGTTCTAAAATTTTGCCTTTAAAGCTGGTTTCGTTGTAAATGCTGTCTATCCAAACCCCAACTTTTAATTCAATACTATCCGCAGTAATTGTGTTGAACAAAACTTCTACCGGATAGTTTTTAATGCTGTTTTCTACTTTTAAAACTTCTTCTTCGATTATTTTTTTTGCAGCTGTAAAGTCTGTTTCGCTGCTTACTTTCAATAAAAATTCTGTTTTTAAATAATTGTTGCTCAACGTCCAGTTTACCAACCGGCCGGAAAGCAAATCTCCGTTTGGCACAATCACTTCAGATCCTTGTAGCGTAAGCATCCGGCTAGCCCGAATGCCAATGTCCAGCACTTTGCCTTTTTTATCGGCCAGTTCTATAAAATCCCCAATCTGAAAAGGCTTTTCAAAAATCAAGATAATACCCGAAACAAAATTGTTTACAATATTTTGCATACCCAGGCCAATACCCACACTCAAAGCACCCAAAACAACCGTGATTTTATCTATTGGGAAACCGGAAGCATTGATCGCGATAAAAAAACCAACGATGATAACGATGAGCCGGATAAGTGCAAGTTTAGAACTTTTTTGTTCAGTTTTACTTGCATAGTCAGAACTGTTCTCGCCCAATATAATACCTATGTTTTTTTGCAACCAAAGTGAAATATAAATGATCAGCCCAAAAAGTAAAATGTTGCCCAGGGTATAGTTAATGCTTCCAAGGTTGCGTGGTTTGGTCAACACTAATTCTGTTAATTTGAACAAAGTACCCGAAAAATTCAAGTTGATAAAAAATACAAGTAACCATAATAAAACTGCAAGTACAGATAATACTTTACGAAAACTGCGACGGACTTTTGTTAGATTAATCCTTGAAAATAAACCTTCCGAGCAGGCACTGATCCTGATCTGTAATTCTAAAGCCTCTGATAAAATATGTACAAGTACCGCCAAACCAACAACTTGTATAAGGCTGGTGATTGCAGTTTGGCTAAACACTTTGGCCAAGCTGATGCGCCCAAGTATATTTAACAAAATCGCTAGCCCGTTCAGCAGCAGGTAGATGCCCATCATCAGTTTCAGGTATTTTTTGCGTATGGTCCGGCGGTCTGTTTTCTTATAGAAAACCAACCCGGCATACATACAGGCCAGATTAAAAAAGATCAGTAAACTCCTCAAAATCAAGCCGTAATTGATAACTGCAACGGTTACAGAAACAATTATGTATAAGGCAACTAAGAGCAGCCAGAATTTGAATTGTGCCGGTTTTATTTTATTTCTGAAAAAAATAGTCAGTAAAAACAGCAGTGCAAGTTGGATCAGTTGAATGTAGGAAGGCGGCGAACCCGGTTCAAATAACGGAGTTAAATTCAAAACTACAATCAATGTAACCAGTAAAGGAAAACGGCTGATATAATTCAGTTTTAAAGCAGCCAGCTTTGGGTTGACCGGTGCTTTGTTTATCAGTTTAAAATTACGGAAAACCCAAAGAAAAAATAACGTGCCGAATACAATTAAAAGTACACGATTATCCCAGGTATTGTTGAAAAAGTAGGACAATATCCGGTTTTGGCCTGAATACGAAGTGCGAAAAAGTTTTGCAATGTTTGTAGTGGTTGTAACCAGTGGCGCAGACCACAAGTATGGTGATTCTTTGCTGAACGCATTTTGGCCGGATATTTTTAAATGTTCGGAGATTGTGGTTTGCAAATCATTTACTTCAAAATAAAGCTTGGAAACATCGGCCAGCAAAGTACCAACACTATCCAAAGTATTGGTGGTAGTTTGGCCGGTTTGCTGTAATTTTTGCTGTAAACTTGTAAGTTGCGCACCATAAAGTTGTTTTGCTGTGGTATCCAATTTTGATGCAGACAGCAGCGTATCGGTACTGAAACTGATGATCTGACCGGACATTTGGCGCAGGTTGTTGTTGTAATCCGACAACGTTTTGCGCCATTCCGAAAGCTGTACTTGTGCGTCTTTTAAAATAGACCGATAACTCAACAACGTTTTGATCTCGATGATGCGCGATGTGCCCGAAACATCTTCTTTAACTTCGGCAACATTGGCTTTTATTTCAGGCAAATCTGTACGTATTTGGCTGAGATTGTAACCGTTTTTGTTGTGCGAATTGATCTGACTGATTGCATTTTCTGCACGTTCAATCCGGAAAAGTAAGGTGTCCGGGGTTTTAACAAGTGTATCTGATGCTGTTTTTACCGGTGTTTTTTCCTGCGAAAATGCCTGATGCACATTCAACATCAGGCAAAAACAGATGCATAAAAATATGTTGGTTTTATCAGTAGCGGAGAAGCGGAAATCGGTCATTTTTGCAAAATCAATGTTCTGCAAATTTAACGTATATAACAAGCGTTTTTTATTTTTTTGGAAAAGCTTTGTTCAAACTTTTATTGCAGGATCATAATGTTGCTTTTATGACTGTAAATTTTGTTTGGTTATCCATGTTTTCATCAAACATAATTATTACATCAGCATAAATATAAAGTATAATACGGGTTTACAAAGCTTGCCAATTATATCTTATATTGAAAGGAAGTTATCTGAATTAAATATTTTTTACGATTAAATATCTTTTAATCCAACTTTCAGGAGCTTTGTTTTAGGTTATTTAGATTCAGCAGATTGCTTCCAGCCAAAATCCAAGTTAGTTTTTTGTACGTGGCAATTGTGGCAAAGCAATTGATAATTATTGAGCCAGCAACCGCCGCCGCCCAATTTTACCGGAATGATATGGTCCAATTTTACATGTTTGGATGAATTGCAATTTATACATTTCCAACCGCCGGTATATAATGTAATAAATTTTTTAATGGTAGCTTGCCGGCCATCAATAATTTCCCAAATTTGGGTGGCAAAAACAGTACAGGCTTTGGTTGCCCAGCGCGTTCTTCTTCCGGTTAAAGTTTCACCGCATCCGCAGGCACAAGTGTTGTTTGGCTTTGGAGGAAACATTTTTGCAAATTCCAGGCTGGCCTGTATGCGTTTGTAAATATTTACAGGTTGTGTTTGATATACAATTTCAGGATCAAAAAACAAAATCCGCTTGTTGTTCGCCCTTAAATATTTGATGTTTTTGAATGGGAGAGGTGCGAAGATTGGATTCACTAAATTTATACCGGTAAAAGAAGCATTGGCAAATAAACCAAAACTTTTAATTTTTATTTTTGTAAAAGCACTTTTTTTCTAATTTTGAAAAGAGAAAGCCGTTCGGTGTTTAAATCCGAACGGCTTTGCAAAATCTTGTGGCCGGTTAACTATTATTTTTAGAAGACCTCAATGCTTCTTTTAGCCTATATTTTTTGATCTTTATCAAAAGCAAAAAATTCACGGTTTTTTAGGCGATAAAAGAAGCATTATAACTTAAACAGCTTTCCAATACCCCAAATTTTTATTGATAATCCGCATCATTTGAAGCTGCAGCAACTTTTGCCTGTCCGGCCAAAAGCGCATCGGCATATTCCCGGTAAAGTACGCGGCGCGGCAGTTCGTCCGGGTAAAATTCGGCATCCCACAAACCCGAATGATGCCAAACCGTTGGATGGTCCCAATCCGGCCGGTCAATGATCGGGTAGATGCAAACGCCCCAAAACGGAATGTTGTTTTGCAGCAAGATGGCCGATTCATCAGCCACATATTTGATCCATTTTGGCCGGTCTTCTGCCGGATGGCTGGTTTCTGATAACACCACGGGCCGCTGATAACGATGATAAGCCTCTGTCATCAAACTGCTGAACGGCCGGAAACGGACATCTAATGGTTCATCAATCCACATCATAAAATGATGGTTTTTCCGTGTCCACTGGTTATTGTAATAATAGTTAAAGCCCAAAATATCCAAATAATCCGGCGAGCCGCCCAGTTCGGGGCAAAGCCTGCCAGCCAGAATATCCACCGCCTGGTACTGGCTTTCATGTGCGTTTTTTGCATCGATAATTTCCTCTTCGGTAGCATCAAATTCGGGCACAATCTGCACCAAAGGCTCGGTCGTCATGATCCTGACAGACGGGTCAACTTCCCGCATCGCCACAATCCCGCGGATGTAGGCGCGCATCAAAGCATATTTTACGTCCCAGCCTTGTCTGTGTGCGTACGGCGTTGTTGCACCTTCATCGCCGCCCAGCCACGAAATAAAACTTACCTCATTTATTGGTGTAACAATCAGGGTTTCATCCGGATTGACCGAGCGGTAAAACGTAACGAAAGCACGGCACAATGCTTCAAACCGATCGGCAAATTTCGGGTGTAAAGGTGATAGATCATCTGCATAACCGAAATGGCAAATATCCCATAACTGCTGTATGCCGTTGGCTTTTCCGCTTTGGATCATGTGGGCTACAGCCGTCCAATCGTATTCGTAAGGTCGTTTTTCTACCTTGCTCCAGCGGATGCCTTCACGTACGGTTTTGATATTAAATGGTGCCAGATCTTTATAATCCTGGTCGATCAGCTGATAATGTCCGGTCAGGGTCAGCAGATCAACCCGGTCGCCGTAATAATTCATTTGGTCTGTACATTCATAACCCGCCATCCAAAAAGAGCGGAAAGGGTTTGTGTTCATCTCAGTAGTTTTTTATGTGGTAAAAACAGCATTTTAAAAAAGAAAAAACAACAGCAATGCTAATATTTTTTCTTTTAAAGCTGTTAACTTTCGTTTGAAAGATGCCACGAAGTTACGGAACGAAAATTTCCCCGCGCAGATAAGTAACCGCTTTGCCGGAAATGAGCACCCGGCCGCCTTTGTTTTCGCACCACAATTCACCTTTTCGTGCCGATAACTGGTAAACGTGCATACTGTTTTTATCCAGCCTTTTTGCCCAATACGGGATCAAAGTGCAATGCGCCGAACCAGTAACCGGATCTTCAGGCACGCTGCACGACGGCGCAAAAAACCGGGAAACAAAATCAACTTCTTCGCCCGGAGCGGTTACGATAATGCCGATGACATCAATTTTTGCAAGCAAACTAAAATCAGGTTTCAGGTTGATGATAGCTGCTTCGGATTCGTAAACCAAAAAATAATCACGTGATTTCTGGATGATGGAAGGCGTGGCATTTCCGCCCAAAGCTTCAAGCAAAATATCCGGCACTTCGCAGTTTTGCGGCGGCCGGGCTGGGAAATCCAAAGTATAAATATTGTTTGTTTTGGAAACCACCAATGTTCCGGCAACTTTAGTTTTAAAGCTGATTTGTTTTTCTGCAAAACCCAATTCTGTAAAAATGATGTGTGCCGAAGCCAAAGTTGCATGTCCGCACAGGTCAATTTCCAGTTCCGGCGTAAACCATCTCAGCATAAAACCATCAGCATCCGGAACGAAAAATGCTGTTTCTGCCAGGTTATTTTCCAAAGCGATTTTCTGCATCATTTCATCCGGCAACCATTCTTGCAGCGGACAAACAGCCGCCGGGTTTCCGCCAAAAAGCTGATCGGTAAAGGCATCGGCCTGGTAAATTTTTAAAATCATTCAGGGACTTGTTTAAAGTTTTTGTCGGAAAATCATTGTGCTTCTTTTATGCCCGTAAATCTTGTTTTCCAATTTTAGGCCGATAAAAGAAGCATGGAAATTTCCGTTTTTTATGGGATAAAAGAAGCATTGAAAACAGAGTGGGTAAAATTTAAACAAATGCTTATCATGTTTTTTAAAATAAACCCAATTGCATGCTGTTTTTATCACCTAAATTTCGGGTGCGGATTTGGTTAATCGGTAAGCTTAAAACAACCTCCGCAGAAAGCGTTTTGATGGGTTTGTTTTGAATGCAGTTTTACAAATGCGTATTGCTCCTGAAAAGTTTGATGGAAATGGCCAGCAGGATGATCCCGAAGGCTTTGCGCAAAACGTTTAAACCGGTTTTGCCGAGCAACTTTTCTAAAACCTGCACATTTTTAAGCACCAGATAAACAAAAATAGTGTTTAGCGTGATGCCGACCAGGATGTTTTGGGTTTGGTATTCTGATTTTAAAGAAAGTAAAGTGGTCATGGTTCCGGCACCGGCAATCAGCGGAAAGGCGAGCGGAACGATGGAAGCGGTTGAGGAGATTTCTTCTTCCTTGAACAAACGAACGCCCAAAATCAGTTCGACCGCAATCACAAAAATGACCAGCGAACCGGCAATGGCAAACGAGGCGACATCAATGTTGATGATGGCCAGGAGCTGATCGCCCACGAAAAGGAAAATCACCATCAGTATAAAAACTGTTAAGGATGCTTTTTCGGATTCGATTTTTCCGGATTTCTGGCGCATATCAATGATGATCGGGATGGTGCCGATAATATCAATAATGGCAAAAAGGATCATCGTAACGGAAAGGATTTCCCTGGGGTTGAATTTCAGCATCATATCGGGTTGGTTTTTTCTTTTGAGCGTAAAATCAAGGTATATAAAAATCCGGCTAAAATGAATAAAGCGGACAAAAAGAAAACAAAATGCACGGAAAAACCTGAAATCAAACCGGCACTGATCGGGCCTAATATCTGGCCGATCGAAGCATAAGATTGATTGATCCCAAGCGTTTGGCCTTGTTCGTTTTCTGCTACACGTTCGGAAATAACTGCGTTCAGCATCGGGTTCCGCAATCCGTTGAACAAACCGTAAACACACATACATCCTGCAAAAAATATAAGCTGATTGGTAAAGCCGGAAAGCAGCATCGCCACAAAACAAAAAACAAGTGATAAAAGAAGTATGAAAGATTTGGAAGTAAAAATTTTGTTGATATAAGGAACGGCGAGCTGCATTAAAATACCGGAAATGCCAAAGCCGGCAAAGAAAACGCCAATCTGGAATGGTGTTATTTTAAGCGTATCTGCCGTAAATGTCTGGAAGCCAATGATCATGGCAAATTGTGCCGTGGTCAATAAAAAGCCGATAAAAACAGCACTTCCCACAACCGGTTTTTTCAGTATGGTGATCAACGATTTGAAACTGAACTTACTGCCGCTTTTACGCTTATGTTCCTGATTGGTTTCTTTTAAAAAGAAGTAACAGCAAAGCACACCGGTCAGCGCGATCCCGGCGGAAAACCAAAACGGTGCCTGCAAACTGATTTTACTTAAAACGCCACCGATTGCAGGGCCGATAACGAAACCAAAGCCAAAAGCCGAACCAATGATGCCGAAGTTTTTGGCGCGGTCTTCGGGCGTAGAGGAATCTGAAACCATTGCCTGGGCCACAGAAATGTTGCCGCCGGTGATACCGTCCAAAATCCGGGCTCCAAAAAGCATGACTATACTGCGTGCTTCTGCAAAGAGAACAAAAGAAATGCAGGTGCCGATCAGGCTGATGATCAAAATCGGTTTGCGGCCGTATTTATCAGACAATGAGCCTAAAACCGGTGTGGCAAAAAATTGTGCGATAGAAAAAGAAGCGGTCAGCAAGCCAAGTGTTTGCTCGGTGATGCCAAACTGCTTACCGTACGGATAAATGAGCGGGACGATAATGCCAAAACCCAGGGAATTGATGACACAAATAAAAACCAGCACCCATAAGTTTTTGTTGTTTTTCATCAGATATAATTAACAGCTAAGGAAAGTATTAAAATTAAAAAAGGTTCTGCGTGGCAGAACCTTTTTTGTAAGTATGTTTTAAATACTAATCTATAAAATTAGGTTTTGGAGGATCAATGGGTTCTACAACAATACCTTTATTTTGCAGTACAGAATGCTTTTTGCTATATGTAAAATAAATTACAAAACCGATTAATAGCCAGACAATTAAACGCAGCCAGTTTGGCCAGCCTAAGCCCAAAATCATCAAACCACAAACAAGTGCGCCTAAAATAGGCACTAAAGGAACCCATGGTGTTTTAAATTCGCGTTTCAATTCCGGATTGGTTTTACGCAATACAATTACCGCAATACAAACCAGGATGAAGGCAAACAAAGTTCCGATACTGGTCATATCGCCTACAATATCCCCGGGTACAAAAGCTGCAAACAAACCTACCAGTATCAAAATAAACCAGCTTGCTTTGTAAGGCGTTTTATATTTTGGGTGGATATCGCTAAAAACTTTTGGCAACAAACCATCGCGGCTCATGGAATAAAACACGCGCGACTGGCCTAAAAGCATTACCAAAATTACGGATGAAAACCCGGCCAAAATTGCTACAGTTACCAGTTTGCTTAACCAGCCGTAGCCGATCATATATTTATTGATTACGAATACTACGGAAGCTTCTTTACCGGAAGTCCTGAAATCTTCTACGGTTGCAATTCCGGTCAGTACATGTGCAAAAAGAATATACAAAACGGTACAAATGGCAAGCGAACCCAAAATGCCAATCGGCATATCACGTTTTGGGTTAACGGCTTCCTGAGCGGTTGTGCTTACGGCATCAAAGCCGATAAAAGCAAAAAATACAACTCCGGCCGCACCGATAATCCCCCAGAAACCGCCAAAATTATGTGGTAAACCATCAGGGTCAATATAAGTAGTTGCTGCAGGAATGTAAGGTGTATGATTTGCCGGGTTGATGAATTTCCAACCTAAAACAATAATTAAAACTACAATGGAAACTTTAGTGATTACGATTATACCATTGACCAAAGCTGATTCCTGTGTGCCGCGGATCAGTAGCATGGTTAAAATTATGACAATAAACAATGCAGGTAAGTTGATGATTCCGTGTACGTCCCCTGCATGTTGAAAAGGCGAGTGGCACCATTGATAGGGTATTTCGCTAACGCCCAAAACATCACCCAATAATCTGTTTAAATATTCACTCCAGGCAATGCCGACCGTTGCGGCACCAACTGCGTATTCTAAAATTAAATCCCAGCCGATAATCCAGGCCATCAGTTCGCCCATAGTTGCGTAAGTATAAGTATAAGCACTGCCTGCAATTGGGATAGAGGACGATAATTCTGCATAACAAAGTCCAGCAAGTGCACAACCGATGGCAGCAACAATAAAACCGTAAGTTACTGATGGACCGGCGTTTTGTGCTGCTGCCGCTGCCGTACGAACAAACAAACCCGCCCCGATAATTGCCCCGATGCCCAACGCAATTAAAGAACCGGCCGTAAGCGTACGCTTCAGGCTTTTTTCAGATTCTGCTGATTCTGCCATCAACTGGCTGATTGGCTTTTTTAAAAATAAACTCATGTAGTTTTGTTTATATAGATAATTGATATGTTCTGCAATTCCAAACGTAATTATTTTTACTGAGAAAAAAGAAATGTATCCGGCCTGATGCTTCTTTTATCGGCTAAAAATTGGTCAAATCTTTTTGCTTTGGTTTTATTACAGGTCAAATTTAAAAACCGGTGCAAAATAATAGTTTTGTGGTTCGGTCTTTCTTTAAAAAGTAAACTGTTTTATAAAATTTTTGGCAATTTTCCTCAAAAACAAATAGTTTCGGAAAATTAAATTGTCAATTGATCTGTTTTCCCTCAACCTGAAAAATGCCTGATAAAAGAAGCATACTGTTTTTAGCCCTGTTTTTTTGCTGTGGATTGTTGCACGCGCAAAGCCTCAACTTAAAATTACAAACCGCTTTTGCCCGTTTAGAGCAGGATACACAATGCAAATATGCCTCGGTTTCGCTTACGGTTTTGGATGCGAAAACAGGCGAAACCGTTTTTTTGGCCCGCCCGGACATGGGTTTGGCAACGGCCTCAACTTTAAAAACCATTACTTCTATAACCGCTTTTAATTTGCTGGGGAAGGATTTTCAATACCAAACCACTTTGGGTTACCGCGGAATAATTGCTGCGGATGGAACTTTGAACGGCGATTTAATTATTAAAGGCGGCGGCGACCCAACACTTGGCAGCTGGCGTTATGGTTCCTCCAAAGAAAACACGGTTTTGAAAACTTGGGTTGAAGCGGTCCAAAAAGCCGGGATCAAAAAGATTACAGGATCAATCATTGGTGATGATACTGTTTTTGGCACACAAAAAATCCCGGATGGCTGGATTTGGCAGGACCTGGGCAATTATTATGGTGCCGGAACTTCGGGTTTGTGCTGGCGCGAAAACCAGTTCGACATAAAATTACAGCAAACACAAGTTGGAAATCCGGTAAAAATTTTAAGGCAGGTCCCGGCAATGCCTTACCTTCACTTTAACAATGAATTGCTGACCGGTGCTCCGGGTTCCGGCGATCAGGCTTACGCATATTTGCCCGATAAAAACAGCATCATGTATTTGCGTGGTACTTATGCGGAAGATTTGACCAAACGCACTATTTCTGCAGCCCTTCCTGATCCGGCTTATGATGCTGCTTTTCGTTTGACCGATACTTTATACAAATTGAAAATTGTTGCCATTGGAATGCCGGAATCAACAGAAACTTTTGCGTCTTTAAAAAGACAAATGCCGCAAGCCGATCAGGTTATAGCCAATATTGCATCACCAAAATTAAGCGAAATCATATTTTGGCTGAATAAAAAAAGCATCAATTTATATGCAGAGCAACTGTTAAAAACCATCGCCCGGAAAGCCGGTAAACCAGCTACCACAGCAAACGGTGTGGCAGTTTTGCAGGACTTTTGGAAGACAAAAGGCATCGACCCGAATACGTTGAACATTTTTGATGGAAGCGGTTTATCGCCCGGCGACCGGGTAACTACATTAACCATAGCTAAAATCCTGGCTTCGGCAAAAAAGGAAAGCTGGTTCCCGGATTTTTTAAAAAGTTTGCCAATTTATAATGAAATGACGATGAAAAGCGGCAGCATCAACAGCGTTTTGGCCTATGCCGGTTATCAAATCAACAACGGAAGGGATCTGTGCTTTTCCATCATCGTAAATAATTACAGCGGAAAAACTTCGGCTATTAAAGCTAAAATGTTTAAAGTTTTGGATGAATTGAAATAGGATTGTTGCCTGTAACGTTTTTGGATAAAAATCACAAAGTGCAAAAAGGATCCTAAAAAAACACCGATAAAAACAGTATCAATTAATTTGCCAGTCAATCGGTTCGATGCTGTTTTCTTCCAAAATTACGTTCGCTTCCAAAAAATGATCGCAACCAAAAAAACCATTGTGCGCGGCAAACGGCGAAGGGTGCGCCGCTTCCAGCAAATGGTGTTTTGCCGGATCGATCAACGCACTTTTGGCTTGTGCAAATTTCCCCCAAAGTAAAAAAACAACGTTTTCTTTTCGGTTGGAGATTTCGGTTATCACTTTGTCCGTAAAAATTTCCCAGCCATGTTTTTGGTGAGAACCGGCCTGATTGGCACGCACGGTCAAAGTGGCGTTCAGCATTAAAACGCCCTGCTGTGCCCAATGTGTCAAATCGCCGTTTTTCGGGATCACGTATTCCGGATATTCCTGCTGCAGTTCTTTAAAAATATTTTGTAAAGACGGTGGGACAGCTATGCCTTTTTGAACCGAAAAAGACAAGCCATGTGCCTGATTTGCACCATGATACGGATCCTGACCGATGATTACCACTTTTACATCATCAAAAGGTGTTTGGGCAAAAGCATTAAAAATATCCTTGCTTTTCGGGTAAACAACATGTCCGGTTTGTTTTTCTTCCTGCAAAAAAGCTTTTAGTTTCAGCATGTAATCTTTTTCAAACTCAGGCTTTAAAATTTCCAGCCAGGAAGGCTCTAATGCAATCGACATAAAATATTTCTAAAAATTGATTTAACGTACAAATTAGCGGATATTTGCTATCCAAATTTAAATACATCAAATGCGAAATATTGTTCGGTTAATTATAGCTTGTGTAATTTTGGGTGCAGCGGTTACGCTGGCCGCTTTTGGTTTCTGGTGGTGGGCGGTTTTGGTTTTCCTGATCGGCGGAATTGTGCTGCTGACGTTCTTTTTCAATGAAAACATGCTGCTGGCCCAATATTTTATGCGGAAGGAAAACATGCCGAAAGCAGAAGGTTTTTTGGCGAGGATCACCGATTACGAAAAGCAATTGATCCGCAACCAGCATGGTTATTACAATTTGTTGCTGGGTTTGATCGAATCCAACAAATCTCCGCTGAAATCAGAGAAGTTTTTTAAGAAATCATTGTCGCTCGGCATGTCGATGTCGCACAATATTGCCTTGGCAAAACTAAGCCTGGCCGGAATTTCCATGTCAAAACGCAACAAACGCGAAGCCGAAATGTACCTGAAAGAAGCGCAAAAAGCAGATAAAAACAAGTTGTTGGCCGAGCAGATCAAAATGATGAAAGGCCAAATGGCGCAAATGGACAAGCAGCAGGTTGTGCGCGGTGGTTTCAGGCAGCAGTTCTAGCGGTTATTTTTCGTCAAGGTGACTGAAATAATCTTCTTGATCATAACCTTTTTCTACATAAATATCTTTTATATTTTCGGCTGTCAATGCTTCTTTTACCGATAGTTTTTGGTTGATAAATGCCAGGATACTTTTTACAAAATCTAAATCAAATTGTGTTTTGCTGAATTTGATCTGATATTCATTGTCCTTTATTTCAAAACTGGAGTTCATCATCTTTATTTAAAATTATAATACAAAACAAAGACCGGCAATTGTTATTAACCGGTCTTTAATTTTATGTTAAATATTGATGACCAACGCTTTAGTCAAACCATTTCATCACAGTTTCTTTGGAAGGGATGACAAGGTCAAGTTTTAGCTTCTTTCGCATTCCGCCCAGATCATTGAATACTTTGTTTGGCACTGATTTTTTAAGATCGTCAACGGTATTAAACCCCATTTTTTGGATCACCGGAACCCATTCTTCCGGCACGCCAATCGCCATAAAATCTTCCGTGTTAGCAACCACAGCTTTCTTTTCGGGCCGCATCTGCGGAAAAAACAATACTTCCTGAATAGTGCTTTGGTTAGTCATCAGCATTACCAAACGGTCAATCCCAATTCCTAAACCAGCAGTTGGCGGCATTCCATATTCCAAAGCGCGTAAAAAATCTTCATCCACAACCATTGCCTCTTCATCGCCGCGGCTGGCCAGCAGCAACTGCTCTTCAAAACGTTCGCGCTGATCAATCGGATCGTTTAGTTCAGAATATGCGTTTGCAATTTCCTTTCCATTTACAAACAATTCAAAACGTTCTACTAAACCTTCTTTTGTGCGGTGTTTTTTGGCGAGTGGCGTCATCTCAATTGGATAATCCGTAATGTAGGTTGGCTGGATTAAATTTGCTTCTACTTTTTCGCTAAAAATCTCATCGATCAGTTTTCCTTTTCCCATAGATGGAGCAATTTCAATTTGTAAACTTTTACAAGTTTCGCGCAAAGCTGCTTCATCCATTGCTGATACATCTATTCCGGTAAATTTCAAAATAGAATCATACATCGACAGCTTTTCATAAGGACCGGCAAATTCAATTTCATTTTGACCAACTTTAATCTTGGTTTTCCCCTGAATAGCAACTGCAACTTTTTCCAGACATTCTTCCACCATGCCCATCATCCAGATGTAATCCTGATAAGCTACATAGATTTCCAATCCGGTAAATTCCGGGTTATGCGTGCGGTCCATGCCTTCATTCCGGAACATTTTTCCGAACTCATAAACGCCATCAAAACCGGCAACAATCAGCTTTTTGAGGTATAATTCATTGGCAATCCGAAGAAAAAGGGGAACATCCAGCGCATTATGATGTGTTTTGAACGGACGTGCAGCCGCGCCGCCGTGTACAGATTGTAAAATTGGCGTTTCAACTTCCATCCAGCCACAACTGTCGAAATAGTTGCGCATGGTTTTGACCACTTTGGAGCGATTGATGAAAATTTCCTTAAAATCCGGGTTTACTGTTAAATCAACATAACGCTGACGATAACGCATTTCCGGATCTGTAAAGCTGTCGTAAATGTTACCTTCTTCATCACGCTTAACAATTGGAAGCGGTTTTAAAGATTTGGATAAAATGGTCAACTCCTGCACATGCACCGAAATTTCACCGGTTTGAGTGGTAAAGACAAATCCTTTTACACCAACAAAATCACCAATATCCAACAGCTTTTTAAAAACCGTGTTGTACAGCGTTTTGTCTTCACCAGGAGAAATATCGTCGCGTTTGATATAAACTTGGATGCGTCCGGTCGAATCCTGCAACTCTATAAAAGAAGCACTACCCATAATGCGGCGGCCCATAATGCGGCCAGCAATTTGTACTTCCTGGTATTTTTCTGGCTGATTGGGGAATTCCCGTAATATTTCCTCCGCTGTTGCAGTAACCCCGTAAGCTTCGGCAGGATAAGGGTTGATACCTAAATTACGTATGTTCTGAAGTGCCTCACGGCGTAAAAACTCCTGTTCTGATAAATTTGTACTCATGTATTTTCACCAATGATTGGAAACGGCAAAAATAGGTTTTAATGCTAAATTTTGGTGGTAAAAGAAGTATTAATGTGAACATAAAAAATTAGGAGATACTTTTTGTAAAAACTGTTTTACTCGTAAATATCTTTCCTATGGCCTAGAGCAATAATATCAATAATAAGTTCGGTATCGATTATATCGTAGATAATACGATAATTGCCGGCTCTTATTCTATATCCTTCTCTGCCTTTTAATTTTTTATACCCAAAAGGTTTGGGATTTTTTTCTAAACCTATAATGGCATCAAGGATAGGCTCGGCAATATTATCAGAAAGTTTATCTAATTGTTTTTGAGCTTTTTTAGATAATACAACTGTATATTCAGACATTGTTCTGTTTTCTGTTTTTCAGGTAATCTGAAAATAGAATCCTTTCGCCACTATCTTCAATTTTAGCTTCATCATAAAGTTTAACATCTTCTAAATCTTCCAGTTCTTCGATAATGGTTTTAAACTCCTTGGCAGAAAGTACCACTAATGATTTTTCGCCATTAGCATCTTTAATATATTGTGGATGTAGGTCCAGCATAATCTTCTTAGTTGTTTTATAACTTCAAAATCAATAACAAATATAATTTAAATAACAGATTTTGTTTTAGATGCTTCTTTTAACTCTTAAATTTCAGATATGAAAAATTTTATTCTTTAAATCTGTTGGCTAAACTTATCTTGAATCTTTAGCCTTTGGTATAGGCTTCTCATACGTCCAAAATTCGTCCTTCCTTAAAGCTCCAAGTAATATTCCCAATTTGCCAATAATAATTTTATCAGCTGGTTCATGTTGTCGTAAATAATCAGAAATTGTTGACTCGGGACGTGCAATAAGTATAAAGCCGCCCTCATTTAGATCTGATGGCTTTGAATAGTAATCAAACTCACTAAAATGGTAGCCATCATCTAAAAGAACTACAATGTCGCGCATTCCATTTCTTCTTGTAATACGAAACATGTAATGTTCATTAGTTGAAATATCTGTAACAGAAATCACATCTTGATGGAATTCTATTTTATCTTTTATAAAGGGAAGTATAGTTGGATGAAGGTCTTTTCCCATTTAAATAATTTTTAGATGAATATTTAAAGATATAAATTGATCAAAGTCTGTCAATTCATTTTGGGTAAAAGTTGTTATGTGGAGAGGTTTTAAAAAATCTTTATAAAAATCATTTTTTATTGCATTTAAATTTTCAATGTAACCAGCCATTTCACTTCCTTCAAAAAAGGAAATTATTTGTATAACATCAACATCATTTGCATTAGAATATGGGTTCGATAATATTGAACCAATGATGTAAATTTCATTTAAACACTTATGTTGAATAAATGCTTTCCTCAACCAAATCTCTATTATTGAAAGCTTATCCATTAGCAAATTTGTTAATGACATGAACAATTGGGTTAGGAAATTGATACAGTGTATAATCAAAATTTGAATCTTCGCAGTGCTTTTCAAAAGCATAGGAATGAGCCAGAAAAGATTCAAATAATTCTTTGTTCTCGTCTGGGATAAATTTTTTGTACTCAGTTATCAATGCAGAGATATCACGGTTGTTGGGTAAGATTTTGTCTCGCTTCGACTTTTCCCACAATGTTAAATCCCATCTTAGTAGACCTAATCCATTTGCACCGGAATTAGGACCAAACATTTTAAAAACATGACCGTTTTCATCAAAATATGGTTTTAGAACAGTACACAAATCTTTAAAAGTTAGGATAATTGGTAATCTAATTTTTGTGTTAATATCACTAAATTGTAATTCTAACAATTCCTTTACTGAAAGAATTTTTGCTATGTCATTCTGCTTATTCAACAGAAAATACAAAGTAGAAAAGTCTAATATGTCAGAACTATCATCAAAATGATAAAAAGCTTGAGTTATTTTACTGAGAGCTTTTTGACTATAACTTCTTTGTCTTCCAGTAAGAACCAGTATTTTCAAGCTTTCATAATGTTTAAAATGTTGATTTTTTGTGTAGCCCTCTAAAGTATCTTTTATCTTTTTAATACTAGATGTAGCTGTAACTTGAACAGATAATTTTCCGCCTTTGTCCCTTAAATCTATACTATTATAATTTTTACCTTCAACGTAATTCACATTCTCAAAATCACAGTCAAATATTGTATTTAAAATTTTTACCAGAACATTTTCGGCATGTATGTTAATGCTGAATTCACTGTTTTTATTTAAAATGTCTATTTGTTCGCTAAATCTTGCAAAATACTTAGATATTAATTGAAGTAATTCTTGTTGATTCATTCGTATATAATATGTCCGTATCTTATGATACCCAACTATTTAAAATACTTCTTTTACCCCTACAATCTCCTCAAATCATATCAATTTCCTGCAAATACAATTGATCAATAGCTTCCGCATATTTCTTCTCAATCACTTTTCTTTTGGCTTTTAAAGTTGGCGTAATTTCGCCTTCTTCCATGCTGAAAGGGTTGCGTTTTACTTTGAAGTTTTTGATCCGTTCGAACTTGGCCAGTTCGTTGGATAGTTTTTTAATGTCCGTATTAATCCAATCGATGATGTTTTTTTCATCGATAAAAACAGCATCTTGCTCAAAAAAAGCTTCATCCAATTTAAATGTTTCCTGCAACAATTCTTTGGAAGGAATGATGAACGCAGTAACATATTCGCGTTTGTCGCCAATTAAAAAAACACCTTCAATTTTCGGGCTTTTTAAATAAGTGTTTTCAACGGGTGTTGGATAAACATTTTTACCAAAAGAATTGACCAGCATGTTTTTTAGGCGATCAGTAATTTGCAAATTTCCTTTGTAAAAACGGCCAATGTCGCCGGTATGAAACCAGCCATCTTCATCAATTACATTGCGGGTTTCTTCGGGTTTGTTCCAGTAACCTTTCATCACACAATGGCCACGAGTGATAATTTCGCCTTCTTCCGATTCAAAGTCGGGTTTAAAAGTGTTGTGCGTTTGTATGGTATAAATTTTACGCGTGTCGATGTTTTGGATGGCCACTTCTATGCGCGGAATTATCCTTCCAACTGTACCATAAATCTGACGGTCGTATTCGGTAACAGACATTACGGGCGAGGTTTCTGTCAACCCAAATCCTTCTAAAATTCTGATACCTAAATCACCAAAAAACTCGCCTACATTTTTTGGCAGTGCGCCTCCGCCGGAAAGCATGAATTTTAACCGTCCGCCAGTTTTTTCTTTGATTTTGCTGAAAACCAGTTTGTCTGCCAGTTTATTTTCTGCGGATAAAATCAATCCCGGATTTTTGCCTGCTTCTTTTATCAACCTAAATTTCCGGCCTTTCTCCAACGACCATAAAAACAGTTTGGTTTTAATTCCTCCAGAAGCTTGTCCGCTTTTCATTGCCCGATCGTGAATGCGTTCCAGCAATCTCGGTACGCAACTTACTACGGTTGGCTTAATTTCTGCCATGTTTTTGGCCAGCAACTCCAAACTTTGTGCAAAAGCAATTTTAGCACCGGTTGCCATACAAACATGATAAGTTGCCGTACGTTCAAAAACGTGCGAAAGCGGCAAAAAGGATAAAAACACATCATCTTTGGTGATTACTGTAATTTGATCCAAGCTGGCGCGCACATTTTGTGTTAAGTTATAATGGGTTAGCATCACACCTTTTGGCGTACCAGTTGTGCCGGATGTGTAAATCAGGGTAGAAACATCAGATGTTAAAATGCTTTCGCGGGAACTGTTTATCGTTGACTGATAAGCATCTAATACTTGGTTTCCTTCTGCAATTAAAGCGGAAAAGGAGATGATGCCAGCATTAAATTTAGCTTTTTCAGTGTATTTCTGATAATCATCAAAAACCGGAATAATGCGAATGAGTTCTTTGCAACTGTTGGCTATTTTGAGTATTTTTTTGAGGAGGAACGGACTGCCAATCAGTAAAGTTTTCGCACCGGAATCATTCAATATATATTCTATTTCTATTTCCGAAAGGGTAGGATAAATGGAAGTATTTACTGCGCCAATTTGCTGCAACGCCTGATCGTAATACACGTAATCCGGACCGTTATCCAGAATTAATGCCAAGCGATCATTTTTCTTAATCCCCATATTTAAAAAATAGGCAGAAATGGCATTGATCTTTTCTAAAGCTTGTTTATAGGTAATTTCTTCCCAAACTTCCTCCACTTTATGGGTCATAAAAACAGCACTATCGGGATGGATGCGATGGATAATATTTTGTAAAAGACTGGGAACGGTGGAATATTCTGTTACCGGATTCATGAAAAGCAAGTTTATAAAGTAAATTTTGGCAAGCCAAACTTAAATTTATTTACGTGCTAAAACAAAAAAGGGACGCTGTTTTTAGCATCCCTTTTTTGGTGTATGTTGTAAAAAGTTTTATACAGAAAAACTGTCGCCACAACCGCAGGTACGGCTGGCGTTCGGGTTATGAAAGTTAAAGCCTTTTCCGTTTAATCCGTCAGAAAAATCCAGCTCAGTACCGGCCAGATATAAAAAAGATTTCATATCTAAAGAAATCCTGATTCCTTTATCTTCAAAAAACTGGTCTCCGGGTTTTATTTCATTGTCGAAATCAAGTTTATAAGATAAACCTGAACAGCCTCCGCCAGCAACAGAAACACGCAGAAAATAAGATTCATTCAGGTTGGATGCCTGGATCAACTCTTCAACTTTGCTTTTTGCTTTATCGGTTACCGTAATCATTTTATATAAAGTTTAACATTAAATTATAAGTTTTATGTTGATCGGCAATACCTAAAAAAAGTATGCTAAAAACAGTATCAAAAAATTTTAAGACTGAAGTTTTTAAAACTTACAACCTAAAACTTAAAAACTTACAATTCAAATTAATGATGAACCTTTTCAGATTCAATTGGTGCCAAACCGTTTTTTACACGGAAATCATTAATGGCTGCTTTGATCGCATCTTCTGCCAAAACGGAACAATGGATTTTCACCGGCGGCAAAGCCAGTTCTTCCACAATGTCCATATTGTCGATTTTCATGGCATCATCAATACTTTTTCCTTTCAGCCATTCGGTTGCCAAAGAAGAAGATGCGATAGCAGAACCGCAGCCAAAAGTTTTAAATTTTGCGTCTTTGATCACGTTAAATTCATCAACTTCAATTTGCAAACGCATCACGTCGCCACATTCTGGCGCGCCAACCAAGCCGGTTCCAACTTTGTTGCTGCTTTTGTCCAAAGTACCAACGTTGCGTGGGTTTGAATAATGATCGATTACTTTATCTGAATAAGCCATAGCTTTTTATTTTTAGTTTAATGTTGAATATTATTGTTGCAAAGATAACAAGCAGTTTGACAATGCTGTTTTTACAAGGTGAATTTTAGTGTTCTGCCCACTCAATAGAATCCAGGTCGATGCCTTCTTTGAACATTTCCCAAAGCGGGGAAAGTTCGCGAAGATGCGTAACGGCATTTCGGGTAACTTCGATAGCGCGGTCAACTTCTTCCTCTGTAGTAAACCTGCCCAAACCAAAACGGATGGAAGAATGTGCCAAATCATCAGACAAGCCTAAGCTTTTCAGCACATAAGAAGGTTCTAACGAAGCTGATGTACAGGCAGAACCGGAAGAAACGGCCAAATCTTTCATCGCCATCATCAAGCCTTCCCCTTCTACATATTTAAAAGAAATATTGGCGGTGTGCGGCAAGCGATGGTTTACATTTCCGTTCACATAAGATTCTTCCAGTTGTGTCAGGGCATTTTCCAGTTTATCGCGCAAAGCAGAAAGCCTTACTGCATCTTGCTGCATTTCCAAACGGCCAAGTTCACAAGCTTTGCCCAAACCAACAATCCCCGGAACGTTCAAAGTACCTGAACGCATTCCACGCTCGTGTCCGCCGCCGTCCATTTGTGCCGTAACTTTAACCCGAGGATTTTTACGGCGGACATATAAAGCACCGACACCTTTCGGGCCGTACATTTTGTGTGCAGATAAAGCCAGTAAATCGATACCGTCTTCAATCACGTTTACCGGGATTTTCCCAACAGCTTGTGTCGCGTCCGTCATAAATAAGGCACCAAACTGATGTGCGATTTTAGCAATTTCCTTGATCGGCTGGATGACACCGATCTCGTTATTGCCATACATAATGGAAACCAGGATCGTTTCCTGGGTCATAGCTGCAACCAATTCTTCCAAATCAATTAATCCATCAGGCTTTGGTGATAAATAAGTAACACGTCCGCCTAATTTTTCAATATGCTTGCACGCATCCAAAACGGCTTTGTGCTCAGTCGTCATGGTAATGATGTGATTCCCTTTTTCCTTATACATCTCAAAAACACCTTTCAGTGCCAGGTTGTCAGATTCAGTTGCCCCGGAAGTAAAAATGATCTCTTTTTCGTTTGCACCAATCAACTGTGCTACCTGTTCGCGGGCATAATCAACAGCTTCTTCTGCAACCCAGCCAAAAGCGTGATTACGGCTGGCAGAATTGCCAAATTTCTGTACAAAATAAGGTATCATTGCCTCAAGTACCCGTGGGTCCATCGGCGTTGTTGCGTTATTATCTAAATAAATCGGAAGCTCCATAGTCTTAAATAAATTAAGTATTGATGTTGGTGCAAATATACTAAATCTTTTAGGTTAAAATTCCAAATTCAGGTGTAGAAACAGGGTTTTACAGTCATTAACTTGCAATTTTAAAATTCTGGTTTCAGGCAAAATCCAACTGATCCAACAGATTTTATAAATTTTAAGAAGCAGTTTTTTATACTGATAAAAACAGTATATTTGCGCCTGTTTTTGAAAAGAACGTTATCAACATGAAAAAAGAAATCCACCCGTCAAATTATAGGTTAGTTGTTTTTAAAGATATGTCTAACGACTATTCTTTCATCACAAAATCCTGCATAGATTCAAAAGAAACCGTACAATGGGAAGACGGTCAGGAATATCCGTTGATCAAATTGGAGATTTCCCATACTTCGCACCCATTTTATACCGGCAAAATGAAGTTGGTTGATACCGCAGGCCGTATCGATAAATTCCGTACGCGTTACAACAAAAAATAAGCTTTTTTTTAGGATAATAAAAAGTCCCGGTCAACACAGCCGGGACTTTTTTTATTTTTGTTTGATGGGAATTGTTTTTTTTGCCGATGCTGCACAGCAAACTTTACTGCCGTTAACTTTTACGCGGCCTGTTGCCGATTTGCGGATCGGGATGCTCACAATTGCCGAAAAGTGGCAGAAACATCTCCGGCAGGATGCTTCTTTTATCACCCTAAATTATCTGCGGCATAAATTTCCTTTAAAAATTTCCGGGCAAAATTTATTGATCAACGGCTCTGTTTGTCCGGACGATGCCTTGCTTCAGGCCATCAACAATTTAAAAGAAGGCGAAGCTTTAAAACAGCAGGATTTTTTGATCGCAGCTAAAATTTCTGCTGCTGATATTAAAGACTGGGAAACCGTTGTTACTTCTTTTACCGGCATAAATTATGTACGGGATTTTGTCAGGATAACATATCCGGAAGATATTTTTATGCTGAACGACAGCGAGTTGCGTAAAGATTTTGCTTTGCTGACAAAAGGAAAAACGAGCGCGGCCATCAGCCAGACCAATACAATTTTAGGTGATGATTTTTTTGCAGAAGCAGGTGCTTCGGCAGAATGTGCAACTTTTAACACCAAAATCGGGCCGGTTTACCTCAGCAAAAATGCCGAAGTTTTTGAAGGTGCCCACATCCGCGGGAGTTTTTTTTTGGGCGAAAGTTCGCAGGTAAAAATGGGTGCCAAAATTTATGGCGGAACAACAGTTGGGCCGCATTGTATGGTTGGGGGCGAAATTAAAAATGCGGTAATTGGTAGTTTTACCTCCAAAGGGCATGAAGGTTATCTGGGCAATTCGGTTTTGGGCGAGTGGTGCAATATTGGTGCAGATTCTAATAATTCCAACCTTAAAAACACTTATGGCCAGGTAAAACTCTGGGATTATCCGACCCAAAACCTGCGGGACACCGGGCTGCAGTTTTGCGGTTTAATTATGGCCGATCATGCCAAATGCGGCATCAACACCATGTTTAACACCGGAACGGTAGTTGGCGTGGGCAGTAACGTTTTTGGTGCAGGTTATCCGCCAAAATTTATCCCGGATTTTTCGTGGGGAGGGATTTCCAACAATGAAATTTATGCCTTAAAAGAAGCATTGAAAACCGCAAAACGCGTTTTTGAACGCAAAGGCCGCGAATTTAATGAGATAGAATCCAACATTTTGACACACCTATTCAATTCAACCCAAAACTAAAATAACACGATGAGACAAAAAATTGTTGCCGGAAACTGGAAAATGAATCTAGGATACAACGAAGGTTTATCCATTTTTTCTGAAGTGATCAACATGGTCAACGATGAAGTTACCGGTGCGCAAACGGCCATTGTTTGCTGCCCGTACACTTATTTGCATAGTTTGGCGCAGTTGGTCAAAGGACATTCGCAGATTTCGGTGGGCGCACAAAATTGCCATCAGGAGGAAGCAGGTGCTTTTACCGGCGAAATATCGGCAAAAATGATCCGTTCTGTTGGCGCACAATATGTGATTTTAGGCCATTCTGAACGCCGGCAATATTTTGGTGAAAAAAATGAATTGCTGGCCAAAAAAACAGATGTGGTTTTGGGTAACTCCTTAAAACCTATTTTTTGTATCGGCGAAACTATGGAAGAGCGCGAAAATGACCGCTTTTTTGAGCTAATAAAAACCCAGCTGAGTGAAGGTTTATTTCATCTTACCGATACACAGTTTGCACAGGTTGTTGTTGCTTACGAGCCGGTTTGGGCCATCGGTACGGGCAAAACGGCTTCGGCAGCGCAGGCACAGGAAATCCATGCGTTTATCCGACAGGAAATTGCCGCTAAATACGGACAGGAAACAGCTGATGACACTACCATTTTGTACGGAGGAAGCTGCAATACCAAAAATGCAAAAGAGTTATTTTCTCAGGCAGATATTGACGGCGGTTTGATCGGTGGCGCTTCCCTGAAATCCCGTGATTTTGTGGATATTATCAAAGCATTTTAAAAAGTAACATATATCAAAAGCCTGTTGCAATTTCGTTCAGATTTTTTTAATGCTTCTTTTATCACCTAAAAGTTGGTGGCTGTGTTCGTCTTTATAAAAAAATCAAACTATGTTCCACTGTTTTTTAGGTGGTAAAAGAAGCATCGGGAAAACAAGCATAACAACAATTTGAATTGTCTTTCAGGAACAGAAACCAGGACATAAATCAAAACTTCAGTTCTGCCTGCTTCCAGATACTTACTTCGGATATTGAAATATGAATTACATCGAGCTGCTGTTTACCACGCTTTTTCAGGAAGATTACCAGCAGGATTTGCTAATAAACGAATTGGCAGAAGCCGGTTGTGATACTTTTGAAGAAGTTGATTTCGGTTTTAAAGCTTACATTCCTTCCACTGATTTTAGTAAAGCAGACTTAGATAAGCGGCTTGAGCCTTTTCATCAAATTTTAAGTTTTTCTTATGAAGTGAACCTCATCCCGCAGCAAAACTGGAATGCGGTTTGGGAAAGCAATTTTAACCCGATACAAATTAAAGATCAGGTTTGGGTTCGGGCAACATTTCATGAGCCGCAACCGCAATACCCGTTTGAAATTGTGATCGATCCGAAAATGGCTTTCGGCACCGGCCATCATCAAACCACGGCCATGATGCTGGATTTTATGCTGGATACTGTTTTTACGGGCAAAAAAGTGTTGGACATGGGTTGCGGAACCGGAATCCTGGCCATTTTGGCTTTTCAAAAAGGTGCCACAGCAATTACGGCAATTGATTATGACCCGGTTTGTTGCGAAAGTACACTTGAAAATGCAGCTTTAAACCACGCTGACGGGATACGGGTTTTGTGCGGATCAAAAGAAGTAATCCCTAACGAAACTTTTGATATAATCCTGGCCAATATCAACCGCAACATCCTGCTTGATCAGCTTGAAACTTACGCCCAAAAACTTAAATCCGGCGGTCTGCTTTTTTTAAGCGGTTTTTATGAAGTCCCTGATTTGGAAATCATAAAATCAGCTGCGGCAAAACTTCAGCTTGGCTATCAGCAGCATAAAAATAGTCAAAGCTGGGTTTCGGCAAAATTTATTCGTTAAACGATCGTTTTATTTCCTCAACGTAAGAATAAATTTATTTGATTTATTTTTATAACTAAAAATTAATATTGTTTTTTGTATGAAAGTACATTTTATAGCTATGGGCGGAAGTGCAATGCACAATTTGGCCATAGCGTTACATAAAAAAGGTTTTGAGGTTACTGGTTCTGATGATGTTTTTACAGAACCTTCCAAATCAAGATTGGATAAATTTGGCTTACTGCCTGTTTTGTCCGGTTGGTTTCCAGAAAAAATTATATCAGGATTGGATGCCGTGATTTTAGGGATGCACGCCAAACAGGACAACCCGGAATTGCTGGAAGCGCAGCAAAAAGGTATAAAAATATATTCTTACCCGGAGTATGTTTATGAACAATCTAAAGATAAAAAACGGATTGTGATTGGTGGAAGTCATGGTAAAACCACCATCACTTCCATGATTTTACATGTGCTAAAAGAAGCATCTTTTAAATTTGATTATTTAGTGGGTGCACAGTTGGAAGGTTTTGATACGATGGTACAATTAACCGATGCACCATTAATTGTAATTGAAGGCGACGAATACCTGGCTTCACCGATCGACAGACGGCCAAAGTTTCATTTATATCAAGCCAATATTGGGTTGATCAGTGGCATTGCCTGGGACCATATCAATGTGTTTCCAACTTTTGAAAGTTACTTGCAGCAATTTGCTGTTTTTATCGATACAATTATAGCAAACGGGGAATTGATCTATTGTGAACAGGATAGGATATTAAAAAAACTGGTGACAGACAATACATCCAATGTTCAAAAAATTGCTTATAGTTCTCCGGAGTACACAATCGATAATGGGGTTACAAGTATAATATATCAGCAAAAAAAATATCCTTTGAAAGTATTTGGCGGCCACAATTTACTAAATATGGAAGCCGCAAAAACAGTATGCAAATCTTTAGGGATTGAAGAAGAAAATTTTTATAAAGCGATGGCTACATTTAAAGGTGCGGCCAAAAGATTGGAATTGATCGGTAGTAACTTGCAAACTAACGTTTATAAAGATTTTGCCCATTCGCCATCCAAGCTTAGTGCTACAATAAATGCCGTGAAACAGCAGTTCCCAAACAGAAAGCTGATCGCTTGTATTGAGCTGCACACATTCAGCAGTTTGAACAAAACGTTTTTACAAGAATATAAAAGTACAATGGACGATGCAGATCAGGCAATTGTATTTATTGACAATCATGTTTTAGTGCAAAAAAATATGGAACCTTATTCTGCGCAACAAGTAAAAGAGGCATTTAATAATGAAGATATAATATTTTTTGACCAGGCAGAAGATTTGTTTGCACACCTTAAAAATTTGAACTACAAAAATACAAACTTACTGCTGATGAGTTCGGGCACTTTTGCCGGTACGGATTTGACCGGGTTTGCAGAAACAATTTTATAAATCAATTAAAATTTTCAAAAACAAATAACTAATTACCAAAGCAGTCGTATAAATTGTAACTATTATAAATTGCTTTAAACTATTAATTAAGCACCATGAAGTCATTAGGAAAAAAAATCAGGTTGTTACGTCATCAAAAAGGTTGGAGCCAGGAAGATGTTGCCAAACAATTGGATATATCGATACCTGCGTTTTCTAAAATTGAAACGGGTATAACAGATATCAATCTTTCAAGGTTGGAGCAGATTTCTAAGTTGTATGAAATGACAGTTGTACAATTATTAACTTTTAACGATATTGAGCAAGAACAAAAATCAGCTTCTGAAATTGAATCTGTTCAGAAAAAATTAGTGGAAAGAGAAGCTGAACTGATTGACTTGCAAAAAAAGGTTATTGAATTGTATGAAGAGCTAAGAAGGCCAAAAGCAATTGCTTAATTTATCTAATGTAATGACACAAGTAATCAAACTTGTCTCTATTTAAAAAGATAACGCATTGTTACATGCTTTTTTGCAAACTCAACATTCATGGCATCATGCAAAGAAAGCATTTTGTTGTTGAAATCCCCAACCCACGAAAGTTCAAGTTCTTTGTATTTATTTAATGGCAAAACATATTCTTTTAGCTTGATAAATATGGCCGATTCAAGACCATGTTTTTGAAACTTTTGCTTCGTGCCCATTACAACGGCACGCATTCGGCTTACACCGCGCCATTTGCGGTACAAAAACTTTAATTTGTTGATCCAGGTTAGTTTGCCGTTAAAACCTTTGATCAATTGATTTGCATCCGGTAATATTATAATAAATGCTGCCGGCTCGTTATTAATGTAAACAAACCAAATCAATTTTGGGTCCATAACTACTTTCATTTTCTCGAAAGTTTCCAAAATTGTTTTGGGATGGATCGGTGTAAAATTGGTAAAATCCTGCCAGGCGTCATTATATATTTCCCGGAAATCTTCTGCAAAAGTTTTTATTTTTTTTGGGTCCAAGCTTTTAAACACATAACCGGGTTTTTTGGCAACCCAGTTTGCAATTTGCGTAAACCGATCAGGAAAAGGTTTGTAAACATCAAGATGGTTGGTTATTTGCTCAAACAGTACATAAAAACCATAATGGTCAAAAAAGGCTTTGTAATAAGGATGATGGTAGTTCATACCATAAGACGGTGTGCTAAAACCTTCGATCAACAAACCCCAAAAATTATCCGTTTCGCCAAAGTTTATCGGGCCGTCCATAGCCTGCATCCCGTTTTCTTTCAACCAATTTTTTGCGGTATCAAACAGCAGAAAAGCAACAGATTCATCTTCAATACTTTCAAAAAAACCAATTCCGCCGGTTGGCTGCTCGTTTTGGTAAGCTTTTTTATCATTAATAAAAGCAGCAATACGGCCAGCTAACTTTCCGTTCTCGTCTTTAACAATCCATCGGGTGCATTTGCCGTGTTTAAAAAAATTGTTTTTTTCCGGATCAAAAACAGCTTCCACATTTTCATCAAGCGGACAAATCCAATTCGGATCGTTTTTGTAAATCAATTTTGCTGTTTGCAAAAATGCCTTTTTGCTTTTTTTATCAACTACTTCCGTAACAACCATGATTTGATATTAAAAGCTTCAAATATAAAAAAACGTATAACCAGCGTGCTTATTTTTTAGCAGAACCATGTTAATTATATGCACAGGAATTTAAAGCTTAACATCTTTATCAAAAATATACCGATAAAAACAGTATTTTTTATTTTTTACGTGCAAAATAATATTTTAAATCCAAACAAATCAAGTAACGGCACCGTTAAAGCAACATAAACCAGGATTTGAACACTGACAAGTTTTTATGATAACCCTTCCGATCCTAAATTTTACTTTAAAATAACTTAAATTAAATAAAACTGCCATATAACATTAATCGTATATCAAATCAAAATCAACTGTAAAAACTAATCAATTCAATCATGGAAATTTTTTCAAAAAATGATGACCAGCTCATTTCTTCTTTAGAAGCAGAGTCATCAAAAGGAATGCAAAGGAGACAATTCCTGCGGTACGCTGGTGTAGGTACAGCAGCAGTAGGTTTGTTTGCCGCAGAAGCTTGTAAAAAGGACAGAAACTCTTACACAGGTGTGTATCTTGGAAGCGGGGACATCGGTATCTTAAATTATGCTTATGCTTTAGAGCAACTGGAAGCAGCTTTTTATGTACAAGTTGTATCAAATGCTGCTTTTACAACACAATTCAATGCTGATGAACAGACTTTGATCACAGAAGTCAGAAATCACGAAGTTTTGCACCGGGAATTTTTTAAAGCTGCCCTGGGCGGAAACGCAATCCCAAATTTAACTGTAAATTTCAGTGCTATTAACTTTGCAAACCGTGCAAGTGTAATTGGTGCTGCAATGGCTTTTGAAGATTTAGGTGTCTCTGCTTACAATGGTGCCGGATATTTAATTAAAAGTGCTGATTACTTACTGATTGCAGGTAAAATTGTTTCGGTTGAGGCACGACATGCAGCTTATTTCAGGGATTTGATGACACCAAATACCTTTGTTGGGCAGGATGTAGTTAATGTTGCCGGAAATGGTCTGGAATATGATAAAACACCACAATATGTTTTAGGAAAAGCCAGTGCCTACATCACCACACCAATTAACGCAGACGATTTACCAACTTCTTAAAAAATTAAAATCATGGATTTACTAAATATCATTGAAGAAATTGAAAAGGTTGACCCGGAATTTCAGGACAAAATCAGTCCGCGCCGTGCAGCTATAAAAAATATAACCAGTTTTGGTTCTAAAGTAGCTGTTGCTGCTTTACCATTTGCAGTTGGCTCTTTGTTTAAAAAAGCTTACGCACAACAATCCTCCAGTGCAATTGTAGGTGTTTTAAACTATGCTTTAACTTTAGAGTTTTTAGAATATAATTTTTATAACACGGGTTTAAATGGTTCTATGAGTACGATTTTGAAAGGTACAATGAGCCAGTCAGAACTTGCTGGTTTAAACTTGATTACCACTGATGAAATGCACCATGTTACTTTTTTACAAGGTGTAATTACATCTCTTGGCGGTACACCATATACCGTACCTACAACAGGCTATGATTTTACTGCAAAAGGTAATTTTCGTGATGTTTTTACCAACAGCAATACATTTTTAGCAGTTGCAGAAACATTTGAAGATACAGGTGTAAGGGCTTACAAAGGCCAGGCAGGTGCAATTTTACGTAACAAAACGGTGTTAACGGCCGCCTTAGATATTCATTCTGTGGAAGCCCGTCATGCTTCACATTTGCGTATGCTGCGCAGGGCAAGGATGATTGCTTCCGGCATGTCTGTAACTGCTGCTATTCGTCCATGGATTACCGGTGCAAATGATACAGGTATTGGTGCAGCAGTAGATGGATCTTATGCAGGGGAAGACAATGTTATGCAGGGTGGTGTAAATGTTGCAACAGGTTTGCCAGCTTATAATACCATCGCTGGTGCAAATGCTGCTACGAGTGCAACTCAAGCCTTTGACGAACCTTTGGACATGCCTACAGTTGTTGGGATTGTAAAACCATTTTTTAACTAAGAGATTCTTTTCGTTATTAGATATTTTAAATTTAAAAGTCCTGATTGCTAATAGCTTTCAGGACTTTTTTTGTTGCTTAAGTTTACAAACTGTTCTGAATTTGTTAAACATTTGTATGCTTCTTTTATCACCAATAATTTGGTGGTTTGTGATGCAGATTTTCATCAGTGCAATAGTAACAGCAAAAATTCGGGTAGGTAAAAGAAGCATTCAGGATTTTTGATTGAAATCTGAAACAGACTACAGCTCAATCAGCAGAAAAAAATGCTTAGGATTTAAGTCAGTATAAACTGGATTATTAATGATGCTTCTTTTATCAGCCTAAATTTAGGGTGATAAAAGAAGCATTAGTAATTAATAACCTGCTCTTCCAATGCTTCCGGAACCTCGCGCCACTGGTATTTCTGATTGCGTAACTGCGGTTCAAACCCGGCTTCTCTAATAGCTTCCTGGATTCCTTTTGCAGTGAAACGATGCGGTGCCCCGGCTGCAGAAACTACGTTTTCTTCAATCATAATTGAACCAAAATCATTCGCCCCGGCTTGTAAACACAATTGTGCAACCTGCTTTCCAACTGTTAACCACGATGCCTGGATGTTTTTGATATTGGGCAGCATGATCCGGCTTAAAGCAATCATCCGGATATATTCATTCCCGCTTACATTATTGGTTATGCCTCTTACTTTTCGCAGTAATGTACCGTCGTCCTGAAATGGCCAAGGAATGAAAGCCACAAAACCATAAGCTTCAGCAGGTTTTTCAGCTTGTACTTCGCGGATCCAGACTAAATGTTCAAAACGCTCTTCCAACGTTTCCACATGGCCAAACATCATGGTTGCAGAAGTTGGCAAATTTAATTGGTGTGCAGCCCGCATCACATCCAGCCATTCTTTTCCGCCACATTTTCCTTTAGAAATAAGGCGGCGGACACGATCATTCAAAATTTCTGCACCTGCACCAGGCAAGGAATCCAGGCCTGCTGTTTTTAAAGCCGATAAAACTTCATGATGACTTAACTTATCCAACTTAGCAATGTGTGCGATTTCCGGCGGACCTAAAGAATGGAGTTTCAAATCCGGATAAAGTTGTTTCAGTTTAGAAAAAAGATCAACATAAAACTGCAGACCTAAATCGGGATGATGGCCGCCCTGAAGCAGCAATTGATCTCCGCCTAAACGAAAAGTTTCTTCAATTTTTTGTTTGTACGTTTCAATATCGGTAATGTAACTGTCTTCATGTCCCGGTCGGCGGAAAAAATTACAAAACTTGCAATTGGCGATACAAACATTGGTTGTGTTTACGTTCCGGTCGATCTGCCAGGTAACTTTGCCATGCGGAACCTGGATTTTACGCAATTCGTTGGCCGTAAACATCAGTTCGGCAGTAGAAGCATGGTTGTAGAGAAAAAGGCCTTCTTCAATTGACAAAAAATCAAACTGAAGCGCACGATCTAACAGTTCTGCAGTGTTCATGCAACAAATATAAGCAGATGTGCCTTAATTTATTTTCAAACAACGGAAACTTACATTGGAGTGTAAATGGTGAACCCAAAAAGCAACAAACTAATCACAAGCCGGTTTTTGCCTGAAATTTAGGTGATAAAAGAAGCATTACCTGATCATTACGCCAGGTTTGTTAAGAATGGGGGTTTTTATGAAATTGGATTCGACAATGCTTTCCGGCAGGAAGATAAACTTTTTATCAAAAATCTGATTATCAACATAATAACTTAGCCAGTATTCATTGGTCAAGCCAAAAGTCTGTTCGTCAATCGGTTCTATCAAAACAAAACCCTGGCCTTCAACTTTTGGGAAAGCGTGGCGTAAAGTAGAAGTTTTTACATCTTCGCCATCTTTAAAACCATAACCTTTCGAAGTAATCAGCACGTTATCAATTTCCTTGTTTTTTAAGTTGATCAGATAAACATACCAAACCCGGCTTTCAGGATTTTCACTTTCCAAAGCAACAGCAACGGCAATGTCCTCAACTTTATTTTGCGGTAGGTCTTTCAGCATTAATTGTTATATTGAACTATAAAACAAGTTGATATTATTTTTTCCTGGCGAATTTTTTGACTGGCTTCTTGGATTCTTTAACAGATTTTTTAGCAGGCTTTTTAGGTTCTTTTTCAGCCGTTTTTGCAAATTTCTTAGAAAATTTCTTTGGTTCCTTTTCAGCAATTTCGGCTAAAGCTTTGCAATCTGCATAAGTAAGTTCTTCCGGTTCTTTTCCTTTCGGGATTTTTACATTGAGCTTTCCATACTTAATATACGGTCCCCAGCGGCCGTTTTCAATGCGCATGGCTTCATCTTCTGCAAAAGATTTGATCAATTTTTCTGCATCCGCTTTGCGCTTGTTTTCAATAATTTCGATCCCAATTTTTTCATCGGCATCCAAAGGGTCAATATCTTTCGGAAGTGAATAGAATGCACCGTTGTGGCGGATATACGGGCCAAATTTACCGATGGCAACCGTCATAACTTCATCTTCAAAAACACCGATTTTTTTCGGAAGTTTAAAAAGCTCCAAAGCTTCTTCCAGTGTAATGGTTTCAATCATCTGGCCGGAGCGCAGGCTGGCATAAGCTGGTTTTTCTTCGCCTTCCGCAGCTTCGCCGATTTGTACAAATGGGCCGTAACGACCGATGCGCACAGTTATTTTTTTACCACTTTTTGGGTCGATGCCTAATTCCCGCTCACCGCTGGCCCTGTCTGCTGTTTTGATGGTTTCTTCTACTTCCTGATGAAAAGGATCGTAAAACTTCTTGAGCATTTTCGTCCAGTCTTCCAAGCCCTGCGCAATTTCGTCAAACTGCTTTTCCACCCCGGCCGTAAAATGAAAATCCACGATCCCGTTAAAATGCTGAACCAGAAAATCGTTTACCACGGCACCAATATCCGTTGGGAACAACTTGCTTTTTTCTGCGCCCGTAATCTCTGATTTTTGTTCTTTGACTACTGTTTTGTCCTGCAACGTAAGCACGGTATAATTACGCGGTTTTCCTTCCCGGTCTTCCTTTATCACATAGCCGCGATTTTGTATGGTAGAAATAGTAGGGGCGTAGGTTGAAGGACGGCCAATGCCAAGTTCTTCCAGTTTCTTCACCAAACTGGCTTCGGTATTTCTGGCTGGCGGACGGCTGAAACGCTCGGTTGCGTTCAAATCCCGCAGGTTCAATTGCTGGCCTTTTGTTAACGGCGGCAAAATGGCATTGTCGCTGCTGTCGTCCAGTTTGTTTTCTTCTTCATCATCAGAAGATTCTAAATAAACTTTTAGAAAACCATCAAAACGCAGCACTTCACCGTTGGCCACTAATTCTTCTTTCCGGGTAGAGACACTGATTTTGGCAGTTGTTTTTTCAAATAAAGCCTCACTCATTTGCGAGGCAATGGCACGTTTCCAGATCAGTTCATACAAACGGATCTCTGCCGGATCACCATCGGTAGTATGTTGGTTAAAATAGGTTGGACGAATGGCTTCGTGTGCTTCCTGCGCACCGGCAGATTTGGTTTTGTATTTTCTGAACTGATAATAGTTACCTCCGTAAGCAGATGTGATTTCTTTGGAAGCCGCATCCAAAGCCGTATCCGAAAGATTAACAGAATCGGTACGCATATAAGTGATCTTTCCGGCTTCATACAAACGCTGCGCTAAAGCCATTGTTCGGGAAACGGAAAAACTTAATTTTCGGCTTGCTTCCTGCTGTAAAGTAGAAGTGGTAAAAGGTGCTGCCGGTGAACGTTTGGATGGCCGGGTTTCCAGACTGCTTATCTTGAAAACCGCATCGGCACAATCGTTTAAAAAACTTTCCGCATCACTTTGCCGGATAAAGCGGTTTGGCAATTCGGCCTTAAAAATTTCTTTGTTTTTTCCGGTGGTAAAAACAGCAACAGTGCGGTAAGCAGCTTCAGGTTTAAATTTGTTGATTTCGCGTTCGCGCTCAACAATTAACCGAACGGCAACAGATTGTACCCGGCCGGCAGAAAGGGAAGGTTTTATTTTTTTCCACAAAACAGGGGAAAGTTCAAACCCCACCAAACGGTCTAAAACGCGGCGCGCCTGCTGGGCGTTGACTAAATTATAATCTATTTTTCGCGGTGTCTCTATCGCTTTTAAAATAGCTGGTTTTGTAATTTCGTGAAAAACAATGCGGCGTGTACTGGCATCTTTTAAACCTAAAGTTTCAAACAAATGCCAGGAAATGGCTTCACCTTCACGGTCTTCATCTGATGCAAGCCAAACAATGTCTGCTTCTTTTGCCAGCTTTTTCAGCTCGCTTACTACCTGCTTTTTATCGGCCGGGACTTCATATTTTTGAACAAAGCCATTGGCAACATCAATCGCATCATCAGATTTTACCAAATCGCGGATATGTCCGTAGCTTGATTTCACCGTAAAATCCTTTCCTAAATAACCTTCAATTGTTTTGGCTTTTGCCGGTGATTCTACAATCAATAAATTTTTTGCCATTAAAATCGCTTAGTTTCTGCAAAGAAAACACAAAGAATACTAAATATACAATGTTTGTTTACTATAAAAAATAGCATCCAAACATTTAGGGCCTGTTCAAAATTTGTGCAACCTGTTTTGGATACTTCTTTTATCACCTAAAAAATGGTAAGTGTTTTATTTAGAATTGCTGCAAAAACTAAAATTTATACGATAAAAGAAGCATTGTATTTTTGCTGATATAAGTTTAAAACAGGCATTAACACAAAAATATACTGCTAAAAGAAGTATGTATTATTTTAGAAATTGCTAAATTAAAAAACCGCCGCCCAGCAAATCATTGCCTTCATAAAACACAGCCGACTGGCCTGGTGCAATGCCCGAAACCTGATGATGGAAATTTATTTTCAGATGATCGTTCATCTGCGTAACCGTGCTTAAACTGCCCTGATCTTTATAACGGATTTTGGTTACGGCTTCAATTCCGTCCTGAAGGTTATCATATTTAATCAGGTTAAAATCCCGAACCCAAGCTTCGCCGCTTTCCAAATCTTCCTGTTCACCCAAAACTACCGTATTGGTTTTTGGGTCGATTTTGGTGACAAACATTGGCTTGCCAAACGCAACGCCCAGGCCTTTCCGCTGGCCGATGGTATAAAAAGGATAACCCTGATGTTTGCCAACAACCGTTCCATCGCGCAAAACAAAATTGCCGCCTGCCACGCGTTCTTCCAAATCTGCAACCTGATGTTTTAAAAATGCGCGGTAATCATTGTCTGGTACAAAACAAATTTCATAGCTTTCGCTTTTGCTGGCCAACTCTAACTGGCCCATTTCTACGGCCATCTGTTTAATTTCTGTTTTAGCGAAAGAGCCTAACGGAAAATGCGTACGGGCAAGGTTTTTTTGCGAAACGCCCCACAAAACATACGATTGATCTTTATGTTCATCGCGGCCTTTAGAAATTAGGTAACGCCCGTTTTCCTGCCGGCGGATGTTGGCGTAATGGCCGGTTGCAATAAATTCACAATCCAGTTTATCGGCCCGTTTAAGCAAAGCTTCCCATTTGATGTGCGTATTGCAAAGCACACAAGGGTTTGGCGTGCGGCCGGCCAGGTATTCATCCACAAAATTGTTTATGACCGAACCACCAAATTCGCTGCGGATATCTAAAATATAATGCGGAAAACCGTAACCAACCGCCAGGGCACGTGCATCGTTTATGCTATCCAAGCTGCAACAACCGGTTTCTTTGGAGCTGGAGCCGGATGATGCATAGTCCCAGGTTTTCATGGTCAGGCCGATTACTTCATAACCTTGTTCATGCAGCATCACTGCCGCAACAGAACTATCAACACCGCCGCTCATGGCTACCAAAATTCTTCCGTGCTTGCTCATTTTTAAAATAAAGCACAAAGGTAAATGATCGCATTGAAATGTAGCAGCTTTGCCGGTCAGGTTTAGGTAATACTATAATTTGCAACTAAAGATAAAACACGGATGCTTCTTTTACCGGCATAAAAATGATTTTTGGGCTGATGAGGAAAAAGACGGTGATCCCTTTATTATTCAAAACCTGCTTAAATTGCTAAATGCTTCTTTTATCACATAAAATTTGGCGGTTTTTCTATAGCTATTAATTACAAAAGCAAAATTTACAGGCATAAAAGAAGCATTGTAGTCTTATCACAAAAAATCTAAACAGCTTGTCAAAAAAAGTATTTCATGGCAATCGATTTAAAAAAACTTATAAATATAATTGAATCAGGATCAAAATACATGCGATGGATCAAACAGAATAATTTGAAACTTTTGTGCGATTTTGAACAATATTGCAAACTAATTTCTACTTTAGCCTTCACAACCATTTCTAAACTTAATTTTTTCTGATTTATGGCAAGCAATGTATATGACGCGATTGTAATTGGTTCGGGTATTTCTGGCGGATGGGCCGCAAAAGAATTGACTGAAAAAGGTTTAAAAACGATCGTATTAGAGCGCGGAAGAAATATTGAGCACATCAAAGATTATGTAAATGCAAACAAGGCACCCTGGGAATTTCCGCACCGCGGCGGCAAAACGCAGGAAATGATCAAGGATTATCCGGTTTTGAACAGGGATTATACACTGAACGAAACAAACCTAAGTTACTGGACAAACGAAAAAGAAAGCCCTTATGTAGAAGTCAAGCCATTTGACTGGTTTCGCGGCTACCATGTTGGCGGGCGTTCGCTGATGTGGGGCAGACAGTCTTACCGCTGGGCCGATTCTGATTTTGAAGCTAATATGCGTGATGGCATTGCAGTAGATTGGCCGATCCGTTATAAAGATTTAGAAAAATGGTACGGTTATGCCGAGCGCTTTGCAGGTATTTCCGGTAGCCGGGATGGTTTGGCCATCTTGCCAGACGGGGATTTTATGCCTCCGATGGAATTAAATGTGGTGGAAAAAGATGTGGCTGCCCGTTTAAAGCAACACTATAAAGGTATGCGCCCGATGATTATTGGCCGTACCGCAAATATTACAGTACCGCACAACAACCGCACCAACTGTCAGTACCGTAATAAATGCTGGTTAGGTTGTCCGTTTGGTGCTTATTTCAGCACCCAATCTTCCACTTTGCCAGCAGCTATGGCAACTGGTAATTTAACGGTTCGCCCGTTTTCTATTGTTACCCGGATTTTGTATGATAAAGACACCAAAAAAGCAACCGGTGTTGAAATCATTGATGCAGAAACCAAGCAAACATATGAGTACAAGGCTAAAATCATCTTTGTAAACGCTTCAACTATTAATTCGGCCTGGGTATTAATGAATTCGGCCACGGATGTCTGGCCTGACGGATTAGGCAGCAGCAGCGGCGAATTGGGCCACAATCTGATGGACCATCACTTGAATGTTGGTGCTTCAGGTGAGGTAGAAGGGTACGAGGATAAATACTATTTCGGCCGACGTGCAAACGGTTTTTACATCCCCCGTTTCCGAAATACAAATGGTGAAAAACGAGATTATATTCGTGGTTTTGGTTATCAGGGTGGTGCAAGCAGACAGGGTTGGAGCCGGGATATTGCCGAAATGAACATTGGAGGTGATTTTAAAGATGCCCTGTCAGAACCCGGAGGCTGGTCGATCGGTATGGGGGGCTTTGGCGAAACGTTACCTTATCACGATAACAAAATGACGTTGGACAAAAACACAAAAGATGCCTGGGGCTTGCCAGTTGTTGCTATTGATGCCGTAATTCGTGACAATGAAAAGAAAATGCGCGCGGATATGATGCAGGATGCTAAAGAAATCCTGGAAGCCGGAGGTGCAAAAAATGTTCAAACCTACAATCAGGAAGCAGTATTAGGGAAGGGAATCCACGAAATGGGAACGGCAAGAATGGGCCGCGATCCTAAAACTTCTGTGTTAAATGAGTGGAACCAGGTTTGGGACGCTAAAAATGTTTTTGTAACTGATGGTGCTGCCATGACTTCAACTGCCTGCCAAAACCCATCGCTTACTTATATGGCACTCACAGCCCGTGCAGCAGATTATGCCGTTAGCGAATTGAAAAAAATGAATATCTAAATATGCTGTTTTTATCAGTATAAAATCAACCAATTTTTAAATTAAACATATGGAAAATCAGGATTCAAAACTTTCCCCAGGTTCTAGGAGAAGCTTTATAAAAAACTCAGCAATTGCAGCGGCGGCATTTACCATTGTTCCGCGGTTTGTTTTAGGCGGAAAAGGTTACACGGCGCCAAGTGATAAATTAATTGTTGCCGGTGTTGGTGCGGGCGGAAAAGGTGAAAGTGATATTGCCAATTTTTACAAAAGCGGCAAAGCTGAAATTGGGTTTTTGTGTGATGTGGACGATAGGCGTTCAGCGAGAACCAGAGCCAACTTCCCGAAAGCAAAATATTATAAAGACTGGCGCGAATTGATGGATAAAGAAGCTAAAAACTTTGACGCCGTTTCGGTTTCTACCCCGGATCATAATCACGCTATAATTGCATTGGCAGCCATGCAGCGACATAAACATGTGTATGTGCAAAAGCCTTTATCGCATGATATTTATGAAGCAAGGATGCTTACAGAAGCTGCCAAAAAATATAAAGTGGTTACACAAATGGGTAATCAAGGTGCTTCTAATGATGGTACACGTTTGTTGGCTGAATGGTACGATAATGGGATAATCGGAGATGTACATACAGTTTATTGTTGGACAGACCGCCCGGTTTGGCCACAAGGAATTGCCTGGCCATCTGCCAAACCTGAAATCCCTAAGGAATTAAGCTGGGATTTATGGCTCGGCACTGCTCCATACAAAGATTACGTGGATAAGTTAGTTCCGTTCAACTGGCGTGGCTGGTGGGATTACGGTACCGGTGCATTAGGTGATATGGGCTGCCATTTGGTCGAAGCTCCTTTTAGAGTGTTGGGATTACAGTATGCTAAAGATGTACAGGCCAGCGTAGGCAGTGTTTACGTGGATGAATTTAAACGCGGTATTTTCCCGGATAGTTGCCCGCCATCAAGTCATATTACGCTAACCTTTCCTAAAACGAAAAAAACCAAAGGTGAAATTACCTTGCATTGGATGGATGGTGGCATTCAGCCCGAGCGTCCGGAAGAATTAGGTGCCAATGAAAAGTTTGGTGATGATGGAAACGGCATCTTGTTTATCGGCACAAAAGGTAAAATGATGGCCAGCACTTATTCAGAAAACCCTTTGTTGCTGCCAACCTCACGTACTAAAGAAGTAAATGTTAAGCAAACTTTTGCCCGCGTCCCGGGTCAGGCTAATGGGCATTACGCGCAATGGGTTGAAGCTTGTTTGGCTGGTTATGGCAAAAATGAAGTCAGTTCTCCGTTTGAAGTGGCCGGGCCTTTAACAGAAGCTTTGCTGATGGCGAATTTAGCTGTGCGTGGGCACGAGTTGAAAGGCGGACACATTAAAATGCTTTGGGACAATAAAGATATGCGTATCACAAACTTTGATCCGGTGAATCAATATGTTAAGCGTAACTATCGTGAGGGTTGGAGTTTAAACGCATAATTTCTAAATCTTAATACTGTTTTTACAACCTAAAAATATGGATAGAAGAGAAGCTATTTCTAAAGTCGCTTTATTACTGGGCGGTACAGTTTTGGGTGCCGAATTTTTTATCAGCGGATGTAAATCCGGCACAGACAAAGTAAAAGAATTATTTGGTCAAGATGATATTTCGTTTATGGACGAAATTGGCGAGACAATTTTGCCGGCCACTTCAACTCCCGGGGCAAAAGCTGCTGGTGTAGGCAAGTTTATGGCGGTTATGGTAAGAGATTGTTATAAGCCGGAAGATCAAAAAATTTTTACAGAAGGCATAACCAAATTAGATGATGCCAGCAAAAAGAAAAACGGTAAAAAGTTCATGGAATGCGACCCGAAACAACGCACCGCTGTTTTGATTGATCTGGATAAAGAGCAAAAAGCTTATCAAACCAATAAAAAGAAAGAAGATCCCAATCATTATTTCCGGATGATGAAAGAGCTGACAATGCTGGGTTATTTCACTTCCGAAGTAGGTGCCACAAAAGCCTTACGCTATCTGCCTGTTCCGGGAAAATACGACGGCAATTATCCCTACAAAAAAGGTGATAAAGCCTGGGCACTTTCTTAAGACAATAGGTACATGAAGTTGAAATTAGGAATGATTGGCGGCGGGCAAGGTGCATTTATCGGTGCTATTCATCGTATTGCCGCCCGGATGGATAATCAATATGATTTGGTTTGCGGCGCATTCAGCAGTGATCCTGAAAAGTCAAAAGCCAGCGGTTTATTGTTAGATATTAAGGAAAACAGGATTTACAACTCCTGGCAGGAACTAATTGAACAGGAAAAGCAGCTGCCCGAATCAGAACGAGTGCAGGTAATTAGTATTGTTACGCCAAACCATGTCCATTTTGCACCTGCAAAAACAGCATTGCAAAACGGTTTTCACGTGATACTGGACAAGCCTGCGACTTTTTCTCTGCAAGAAGCAAAAGAACTACAGCAGATTATCGATCAAACCGATAATCTGCTTTGTTTAACACATACCTATACCGGTTATCCAATGGTAAAAGAAGCAAAGCAACTTGTAAAATCAGGCAAAATTGGTAAAATAAGAAAAATTTATGTTGAATATCCGCAAGGCTGGTTAAGTAAATTTGAAGAAGGTAGCGAGAATAAGCAGGCCTCCTGGCGTACTGATCCAACCAAGAGCGGTATTGCCGGTGCCATGGGCGATATTGGTACACATGCTTTTAACCTATGCGAATATGTTTCTGGTTTAGAGATTACAAAGCTTTGTGCAGATATAAATATTGTGGTAGAAGGTCGGCAATTAGACGATGACGGTGCTGTTTTATTAAAATTTAACAATGGTGCAAGCGGTGTTTTAATAGCTACTCAGGTTGCTGCTGGAGAAGAAAACAACGTTAAAATCAGGGTTTATGGTGAAAATGGCGGTATTGAATGGCAACAGGCCGATGCTAACACGCTAAAAGTCATGCAGCTGGATCAACCGGTAGAAATATGGCGAACAGGCGGTGGGTATACCAGTTCTTTCGCACAGCAAAACACACGTACGCCGGCCGGTCATCCCGAAGGATATCTGGAGGCTTTTGCCAATCTTTATAAAAACTTCGCTTTAACAGTAAAAGCTAAAATTGAAGGCCGTACAGCATCCTTAGAAAACCTGGACTTTCCGGGAATTGAAGAAGGTGTACGCGGAATGGCTTTTATCGAAAATGTAATTGCTTCGGGAAAATCTACAGAAAAATGGATTGACTTCAGCGTCTAAACAAATAAATAATATGACTACTTTATTAGGTCCTGGTATATTTTTAGCACAATTTATCGGAGATCAGGCCCCATTTAACACATTGGACGGGATTTGCAAATGGGCCGCGGATTTAGGTTTTGCAGGGATACAGATGCCTACCAACAATGCTTCTTTTATCGACCTAAAACTGGCGGCAGAAAGTCAGACTTATGCCGATGATCTAAAAGGGAAAGTAAACAGTTATGGCTTGCAGATCACCGAACTTTCAACGCATTTGCAAGGACAATTGATAGCTGTAAATCCGGCTTATGATACTTTGTTTGATGCATTTGCACCGGCTCAGTACAAAAACAACCCCAAAGCACGAACAGAATGGGCCGTTCAGCAATTAAAATATGCCGCAAAAGCTTCTCAAAACTTAGGTCTGAAAGCACATGCTACTTTTAGCGGTGCATTGTTATGGCCAATGGTTTATCCCTGGCCGCAACGTCCTGCCGGTTTGGTTGAGGAAGGTTTTACAGAATTGGCCAATCGCTGGCTGCCGGTTTTAAATGAGTTTGATGCTTGCGGAATCGATCTGTGTTATGAAATACATCCCGGGGAAGATTTGCATGATGGTATAACTTATGAAATGTTCCTTGAAAAAGTGAACAATCACCCGCGTGCCTGTTTGCTATATGACCCTTCGCATTTTGTGCTGCAATGCCTGGATTATTTAACATATATCGATATCTACCATGAGCGCATCAAAATGTTCCACGTAAAAGATGCAGAGTTTAACCCAACCGGAAAACAAGGCGTTTATGGTGGTTATCAAAACTGGATAGATCGTGCAGGCCGTTTCCGTTCGCTGGGTGACGGTCAGGTTGATTTCAAAGCGATTTTCAGCAAATTGGCCGCTTATGATTATAAAGGCTGGGCTGTTTTAGAGTGGGAATGTGCCATCAAAAATCAGGAAGACGGGGCGCGTGAAGGTGCAGAATTTATCAAAAATCACATCATCAAAGTAACTGAAAAAGCTTTTGATGATTTTGCGGCTTCGGGAGCAGATGCTTCTTTTAACCGTACTTTATTAGGAATATAATTAATACAAATATCTATGAAAAAGACATTTATCATCTTGAGCCTGTGTGGCGTTATCGCTGCCTGCAGCAATAATAAATCAGACCAGAATGTAAGTAACGAAACTACTGCTCCTGCAGATCAGACTGCAAAATCAGCAGAAACCGCAACCAACACCAACGCAAGCAGCACAGGTACAACAGGATTGAGCAATGCCAATTCTAAAGGTGCACAGCTTATTGCTTCTTCAGATTGTTTAGGCTGCCATAAAGAACAGGAAAAATTAGTTGGTCCGGCTTACAAAGATGTTGCGGCCAAATATCCGCCAACAGAAGGAAATATTGATAAACTGGCCAAAAAAGTTATCTCTGGCGGAAGTGGTGTTTGGGGTGAAGTGCCGATGACGCCGCATCCAAATTTAGCTTTAAATGATGCCAAAGAAATGGTCAAATACATCTTATCGCTCAATTAATCCTTCAATCTAAACCTAAAACCAATTATATATGACGGCTGCCATTCGTACCAAGTTATCAGCAATGATGTTTCTGGAATTTTTTATCTGGGGATCTTGGTTTGTAACGCTTGGAACATTTTTGGGAAGTAATTTAAAGGCATCGGGAGCCGAGAGCGGGGCGGTTTTTTCAACTCAATCCTGGGGCGCAATTGTTGCACCGTTTATTGTTGGTTTGATCGCCGACCGTTATTTTAATGCAGAAAAAATACTTGGGATTCTGCATATTGCTGGTGCACTTTTGATGTATCAGCTGTATAATGCTGCTAACATCAGCGTATTTTATCCTTATGTGTTAGGTTACATGATTTTGTTTATGCCAACTTTAGCATTAGTTAATTCAGTGTCTTTTAACCAGATCGGAGATCCTGAAAAAGAGTTTTCGTCCATTCGCATTTGGGGTACAATTGGCTGGATTGCTGCCGGTTTATTAATAAGTTATATTTTCCATTGGGATTCTAAACAAGATACGGAGAACGGTTTGCTTAAAAACACTTTTCTGATGGCTGGTATTGCGTCGTTAGTTTTAGGCTTGTTCAGTTTTACACTTCCAAAAACTCCACCCAAAATAGATTCATCTGAAAAAGTAACGATTAGTGATGTTTTAGGTTTAGACGCATTACGTTTACTGAAAGACAAAAACTTCCTGATCTTCTTTATTTCTTCAATTCTGATCTGCATTCCGCTGGCATTTTATTACCAGAATGCGAACCTGTTTCTTTCAAACATTGGTGTGGATAATCCTACCGGTAAAATGACGATCGGGCAGGTTTCCGAAGTATTGTTCCTGTTGTTTATTCCGGTCTTCTTTTCCAGATTCGGGTTTAAAAAAACCATTTTGGTGGGTATGCTTGCCTGGGCAATCCGTTATGCTTTATTTGCTTATGGAAATTCCACCAATCTCAGTTTTATGTTGATTATTGGCATTGCGCTGCATGGAGTTTGTTATGATTTCTTCTTTGTATCCGGTCAGATTTATACTGATTCTAAAGCTGGAGAAAAATACAAAAGTTCTGCCCAGGGTTTAATTACGCTTGCAACCTATGGAGTTGGTATGCTAATTGGCTTTGCTGTGGCAGGTATGATAACAGATACTTACAAAGTAGCAGATGGTACAATTGATTGGAAAATGGTTTGGATTATTCCTGCCGGAATTGCTGCTGTAGTATTTTTATTATTTGCTTTTTTGTTCAATGATAAATCTAAATCAGAAATAAAAATCGCTGATGTTATCTAACCAAAACCGTCGTGCTGCCCTGAAAAATATTTTAGCAGGAACGGCAACTGTTGCTGCAGCAGGCAGCCTTGCTTCTTTTACAACCTCAAAAATGGAATCTGCTAATTTGGCGTTGAAAGGTAATATCAATCATTCTGTTTGCAGATGGCCTTACAATGAGTTTTCTTTAGATGAATTGTGTATTCAGGCCAAAAAAATCGGCATCAAAGGAATCGATCTGATCGGACCGAAAGAGTGGCCGATTTTGAAAAATCATGGCATGGATTCGCCGATGTGTAACGGTGCCGAAATCAGTTTAACAGAAGGTTTTAACAACAAAAAATACCATGAAATTTTAGTTAAAAACTATGCTGAAATAATCCCGCTGGTTGCAAAAGCTGGTTATACCAACCTGATTTGTTTCAGCGGAAGCCGGGCCGGGATGGACAATGAAACTGGCTGGAACAATTGTGTAGAAGGTTTAAAAAAAGTAATTGGGCTGGCCGAGAAGCATAAAGTTGTTTTGGTAATGGAACTGCTGAACAGCAAACGCGACCATAAAGATTATCAATGCGACCGCACTTCGTGGGGGGCAGAACTTTGTAAAAGATTAGGGTCAGAAAATTTTAAATTATTGTTTGATATTTATCACATGCAAATTGATGAAGGTGACATCATTCAAAATATCCGTGATTATAATCAATATATTGCCCATTACCATACCGGCGGCGTACCTGGCCGGAACGAAATTGACGACACACAGGAGTTGTACTATCCGGCAATCATGCGGGCCATTGTAAAAACCGGTTTTAAAGGATATGTTGCACAAGAATTTATCCCGAAGCAAAAAGACAAATTAGTATCGTTAAAAAAAGCAATCGAAATTTGTGATGTTTAAAAATATGGGGTAAAAATAGTATACTTCTTTTATCAGCCAAAATTATGATTACCAGAAAAAAATTTATAACCCAAACCGGTTTGGCCTCAGCCGCAGCTCTGCTGTTACCAAATGCACTGTTTGCAAAGCCTAAGTATAAAATAGGCCTGCAACTATATAGTTTACGTGATCAGATTGGTAACGATATTAAAGGCGTAATTGCCAAAGCGGCCAAAGCAGGTTATCAGGAGTTAGAAACTTTCGGTTATGATCCGAACAAAGGTTTTTTCGGTTTGAAGCCAAAAGAGCTAAAAGAAACATTGGCCGCAAATGGTATGACTACGCCGAGCGGACATTATGGCCTTGATTCTTATTTAGGGACAGCAAATCAAGAAGTTTTAAAAGTATATATTGATGTGGCAAAAAATGCTGGTCAGGATTATATAACCATCCCGTATATCGGTGCAGAATTGCGTAAAACAAAAGATGATTTTAAAAATCTTGCCGAAAAAATGAATTCAGCAGCAGAGATATGCAAAAAGTCAGGATTAAAGCTGGCTTATCACAACCATGATTTTGAATTTAAACCAATTGACGGAACAATGCTCTATGATGTTTTATTGAAAGAGACAGAACCTAAATTGGTAAGTTTTGAAATGGACATTTACTGGGTGGTTCGGGCAGGGCAGGATCCGGTACAGTTGATTGACCAGCATCCTGGCCGTTTTCACATGTGGCACATTAAGGATATGGATAAAAACAAGCCGGAGTTAAATACCGAAGTGGGCAGCGGAAGTATTGATTTTAAAAAGATTTTTACAAAAGCAAAAAAAGCTGGTTTGAAACATATTTTTATGGAACAGGAAAATTTCACCAATATCGATCCTTATAAAAGTATTGCCCAAAGTGCCCATTATATTAAAACCATATTGCTTTAATTGATTCTGTTTATTTAGAATACTTCTTTTATCAACCCAAATTATGCGTAAATTATTTTTATTGACCGTTGCTTTAACAGGAGGTTTTTTTATGGCCAATGCACAACAAACAGCGAAACATGAAGATACTGAGTTTTATGAACCTGTTCCTCCTGTAGTTACACCCGGTAAAACCAATTCCGAACCTCCTTCTGATGCAATAATATTGTTTAATGGTAATAACCTTAATCAATGGGTTACTACAGACGATAATAGTAAGCCGGCACAATGGACGGTAAGCGGCGATTATTTTACTGTTAAAAAAGGTACAGGTAATATTGAAACCAAACGCAAATTCAAAAATTACCAGTTGCATATGGAGTGGCGGATCCCGGCTAATATTACGGGTGAAGGACAAGCCAGAGGCAACAGCGGATTGTTTTTAGCTTCTACCGGCAAAGGCGATTCTGGTTATGAATTGCAGATTTTAGATAATTACAATAACAAAACGTATGTAAACGGACAAGCGGGCAGCATTTACAAACAATTTATTCCATTGGTAAATGCCAATAAAAAACCTGGTGAGTGGCAATCTTATGATGTAATCTGGCAGGAACCCACCTTCAATTCAGACGGAACTGTTAACACACCTGCCACAGTTACTGTTTTATTTAATGGCGTGCTGGTACAAAATCATGTCACTTTAAAAGGTGAAACGCTATATGTAGGGCAGCCAAAATATAAAGCTTACTCTGGAGGCGCACCAATAAAATTACAGGCACACGGTGATAAAAGTGAACCTGATAGTTTTAGAAATATCTGGATCAGGGATTTATAATCAGCGTTTTAAATGAGTTTGATTGTATCACATTATAAGGTATATACTTATGAGTAAGGTTGAAATATTATGAGACTGTAAACCGAAATTTATGCTGATAAAAACAGCATATTACAAAGCAATTTTTAACCGGATTGCTTTTTTTATGGCCTGTTTTTTCCTGTGTTCTCAAGTACAATAATCGGCTGGTTCATGTTCCAGTCCGGTTTAAAATCTTTTTGGTTGATCAAACTTCCGCCCATTGAAAAGTTTCCTAAAATCAAATCCGTAAAACCGTCCTGATTATAATCGCAAGTATCCATAGTGAGCCATCTTCCCTGATTGCTGACTGGGATTTTGTAAGGCGTAAATTGCAGGTTCCCGGTTTGTTCCAGATATTCAAAGCCTTCCGAAGGATCATTTTTAAAATCAGCAAAAAAAGAAATTACGGCAATATCTAATTTGCCATTGTTCTTAAAATCTGCCGCAATGGCTTTCGTACAGCCATCAATATGATAAAAAAACTGTTTTTTGAAGCTAAAATTACCTTGGTTGATAAAAATGTAAACACCATGATAGGGCTTTAAAACTTTGGAATAATCACTGTTATCACCAGCAGTATAAAGAATATCCGGACGACCATCGTGATTAAAATCGGCCAGCTGAAAACTGCTCGAACCATAAATCGGAGGAAAATGTAATACGTTTTTTGTGCTGAACCCTCCTTTATGATCATTTAAAAACAACCAGATCCCTTCATCAGCCTGCGCAAATAAACACATCAGATCCGGCCAGCCGTCATGGTTAAAATCATCGGAAACCAACTGCGTAGCACCCGGAACTAAACGGATCGGTAACTTTTTGAAGTGATGTCCGGGCTGTTGCTTCAGTAAATATAAGCCGCCCCGGTCATGCCCAAAACCGCAAACGGCATAATCCATCAGGCCGTCTTTATCAAAATCTGCCCGGACTGATTGCACGGCACGCGGCAAACTATCTGCATAAACCACTGGCTTTTCCTTTTTATTTAGGTTGTATTGAAGCACTTGTCCGTTCAACGCGTCAGTTGGTGGCAAGGTGCCAATACACGTAACGATTGCCTCATTGCTGTTTTTATCACCCCAAATAATGCCGGTTGCCGGTGAAGAAAGCGTAGTGAATAATTTAGGCTGCAACAATTTGTTCCAGCGATACAGGTTATTAGCCGCGTCTGCACTGTATATTTTTTGATCATTTGGGTTGAAGCCGACAAAGGTGGTTAAGGCAATGTTCTTTTGATCCGTCCAAACAGGTTTTTTTAAGCTGAAAATAGCCCAGTCTGTTTTGGTATTTTTATCTGGTTCCGGAAGTTTAAGTTTTTCGGGGGCTAATGTTTTGTAATAAGTTACAATTTTAGTCCAATCCGAAATGGAAATTTTAGAACTGCTAACGGCATACGTTTGGCCCATGTATGCTTCTAAGCCCAATTGTTTTGCCATAGCGGGCAATACGCCTTTTACCCAGGTATTTTTATCAATTAAATCTGGTGTAGGATATTGATGGCAGCTTTTGCAATACTTTTGCGCTAAAACCCCGCCATCTGCCACATCCTGTTCTGCTTGTTCTGCAGCAGTAGGCGGAGATTGATGGCAACTGCAAAAACCCAGCATCAACAAAATCAGTACGCAATTAGTAATGTTTTTTCTATATGACTTCATTAATATATGGTGAAAGGTTTTAAATTTATTCCGATGCTTCTTTTATCGGTATAAATTGGAGCAGTAAACTCTTACTAAAATTCTATTGATAAAAGAAGTATTGGCAATTTGTGGAAACCGGATCCTGCGTGATTACTAAAATATAATCAGCAGTACAGCGTTTATTATAATTTCTCAGCCTAAAAGTAGGCGCAAAATCGAAGCTAAATTTTTAATTTTTTAATAATATAATCACTAACTTTTTTACCCTGATCGGCACCCACATTCACACTGTTTAAATAATGTATGCCACCATAATACCGACTAACGGATGCTTCATCTGCTGCCTGGACGAAAGAATTATAATGCCGCTGCATACCAATATAGTGCAAATCACTGGTGTCCTGAAAAGCGAAATTATCGCCAAACAAACGCGTTAATATTACTGCTGCTGAGCGGGTGATGGTACTGTGGCCGCTTGGATATTCCGGAAAAGGAGGTGTTTGTAAGCGTGGCAGCCAGTTCGGGTCAATTTTATCATTGATAACCGTGACCGGCCGGATGTAATTGCTTTTGTATTTTTCCTGCCAGCAACAGATAAAAGAATCAAACATTGCCACAGAAGTAAGGGCATATGCCTGAGCCGTTTTTACTGCATCAGCATGGGATTTTTTGCAGGCAATGGCCGTAATGCCAATCCAGTGGCCACCAGGGGTGATTTTTTTATTGGCAAACATCATGTGGCCGGCATGTTCTACCACAAAAGGGTTATCATCCCAATAACGGGCGATGTCTTTTTGTTCCTGAGTAAGGTTTTTGCTTTGATTGTAAACATCTAGGTTTTGTTTAAAATAGATACTGTTTTTATCGGTACTAAATGGGGGGGGAGGCACGGGTGTGAACTGATCGGATGAATTGAGCACAAAAGTTTTCATCGTTCCCCAGCAATACTCCACGCCATCCATATAATCAGGCGCAGTAGGACGCCATTTTCCGGGGTCATTACTACCTAAAAACTTGGGCTTACCGCGTGTTTGCACGTAATTATCAACCATGGCCCGTTTCAAAACGTTATTCCCGATCGACTCGCCAAATGCAACAGAGCGGTTATAAGTGATCGAATCCATTTCCGCTTTAAACTGTCCGTAAACCTGATCTTCGTATTTTTTAACCGAATCTACCGAAAAAGTCAACTTGTGCACAACCGTAAAAAAGGCTTTGGTAGCTGCCAGCGTATAATTGTATTTTTTGCCTTGCTGCGGGCTTGGCACCGGATCAAAACCATTTAACTGGTTAGTGATAGAAACGTACTTAGGATCGGCATTTCGAAGGGCTTCGTAAGATGCCAGTGCCGAGTAAGCATAAATCCTGCTGGCAACCGGCGGCGTAAAAACATCATAAATAATCAGTTGCGTTAACTGATCTTCGTTTTGATTCAAAATATCGGTATTGCTAAGTTTATGGATTGCTTTGTTATTTTGTTTGCAGGCAGTGAACAAACAACAAGCTGAAAAAACAAGCAACAGGATCGGATTTGTTTTCATACAGTAATCAATTTAAATCAACGGTTCTGGTATGGCCGTTAGTATCTGTGATCTTAACGTTTTTCATTGTTTTATCCACCTTTAAAAAGCGACCCGATTGTGATAAAAAGGTTGCACCATAATAAAACTCTTGTTTGCTTACCATACTGTTTTTATAGGTTATTTTTGCGCTGATGTCTGCAGGCTGTAACATTATCGAGCCATCGTTTTTATTAAGTTGAAAGATTTTCAAATTGTCACGGTTTTGGCTGGCGGCCATTAAATACTTTCCGTTGCTGCTTTGCAGTTTTACCAATGCTTTGCCATTTCCGGGAAGATAAATACCACTTTGCAAAATAGACAAAGGTTTAAAGTTGCCTTTGCCATCGCCTTTTAAAATCAAACCATTAAAAGCATCATAACGGCCGGTAGAAACATCAGTACCATAATCATTACCATTAATAGCCACATCCAGGTTTCCGTCTCCGTCAAAATCATCAACCACAATACCGTTTAAAACAGATATTTGTGCTTCTTTTGGCAGTGGGATCAAAGTAAACTTACCATTGCCATCGTTTCTTACGTAGCAGGATTGCAGCATGTTTGCCTTTAGTCTTAAAGCGTCTTTTCTTTGTTCAGGCGATAAAATATCGTCCATTGTTGCCGTGGCGAAGGATTTATAATTGGTAAATTTCTTTTTCATGCTGATCATCTGCTTCAAAAGGTCATCCCGGATTTGCGCCGGAAATTCTTTTTTGTCCCCATTTTGATCTGGTAAAAACAGCGAAGGAATAGCTGCATAACTGCCATTCTTATCAAAATCTTTTGCCGTTATATAAACCGGATATTTATCGCTGGCCTGATATAAAGTGTTCAGCCCAACATTCCCGACAATATAATCCATACGGCCGGTATGCCTGAAATCCCCGGCTGCAATTGTGTTCCACCAGCCCAGATCGTTTTTTAAGCCGGTTGTTGTGGTTTCGTTTTTAAATATGCCATGCTCATTTTTCAGAAAGGTAATGGGCATCCATTCTCCGGCCACCACTAAATCCGGCCAGCCATCATTATTGTAATCGGTAAACAAAGCATCGCAAACCAATCCAATATTTTTTAAGCCGGGCGCAACCTGATTGGTCACATCGGTAAATTTTGCCAAACCGTTCTGGCTGTCATTCCGGAATATAAAGCTCGAAACCGGTTTTGGGTAATTCCAGGGATCAACCCGGCCAGACACAAATAAATCCAGCTTGCCATCGCGGTTGTAATCCAAAGCGCGTACGCAAAACTTGCTCGTCAGGTTTTTTGGTAACGTATTTACTGCCAAAGTAAAGTTGCCTTTTCCATCGTTCAGGTACAACCTGTCTTGATAAGCCGGGCTTTGCGGTGCATTGGCATAGCCGCCGCTGGCCACATATAAATCCGGTTTGTTATCACCATTGGCATCAAAAAGCAGCAAGCCTTCATCTTTAAAACTGAGGCCAATACTGTTTTTACCAGGGAAAAGTTGGCGTTGTACAAATTTGCCGCTGTGTTGTTGTAAGAAAATTTGAGCCGGATTTTGGGCATTTCCGCCGATAATAATATCCTCAAATCCGTTTCCGTCCACATCGCCAACCGCCAAAGCCGGTGTATATTCTGATAATTTGTGCGGTAATAATTTTTGTATGTTAAAATCTATAAAATCACTTTCTAAATGTTTGTACTTGATGCCAACAGAATCAGTCACTTCCTTAAACAAAGCATTTTTGGCGATTGCCGGTTGCTGCCAGGAGTAATTTTGGTGCGCATTACTGATGTTTACTTTCAAAACCTGATCGGCCTTTACTTCTTTTAGCACCTGTTTTTTACCATTCGGCCATTTAACTACAGCCGAATCGATCAAGTTGACACTTCCCAAACCAAAGTGTGCCATGTTTTGAACGGACGACAAATAACCGCGGTAAGGATTGTTCTCATAAACCTGCTGCTGCCCGTGGTTATAATAAATATTTACAAAAGCACCTAAACCATTGATGTTGTGACTGTTGCCTTTAAATTTGACCTGTAAAAAATGTGTTTTCCCCGGGTTTTTTGCGCGCGAAGTATTTTTATAGATCATCGCTTCATCATTGATATTATTGATGACCATGTCCATCGCGCCATCATTGTTCAAATCAGCATAAACCGCACCATTAGAAAAAGTTGGCGTAGCAAGTCCCCAGTCTTTACTTTCATCACTAAAAGTTAAATCACCCTTGTTTTGAAAAGCGTAGTTGTGCAGTTTCACTTCAGGTATTTTGTTCAGGATGTCTGTTTTTGCCGCAATCTGGAAAGCTTCGTTCCGGTAGGTTATAAAATCATGGTCGGTTACATCTTTCGGATAACCGTTGGTGATGACAATATCGCGGAAACCATCATTGTTAAAATCGGTAATCAGCGGGCACCAGCTCCAATCCGTTTGCGCAATGCCGCTCATAAAACTGATCTCACTAAAAGCCGGATTGCCAATAGAATCGTTTTGGCCAAGCTTTGGCCCGCGGTTAAGCTGCAATGTGTTCCTTACATACTGATATTGATATCCGTAAGCATCAAAATTTTGATAGGTTTGATAGCTGTTGGCACTCATCATCATCTTTTTCCGGTAGTTGTCTTCCGGGTTCATGTCCAGCTCAAAAACATCAGCTAAGCCGTCATTATTAATATCCTGAATATCCTGGCCCATGGCATTGGCAGAAGTATGTTTGAAGTATTGTTTTGCCCGATCGGTAAAAGTGCCATCATGGTTGTTGATATAAAGGATGTTGTTTGATAAAAAATCATCGGTAACGTAAATATCTTTCCATCCATCCTGGTTTAGATCAACAATGGTGGTAGCGTGTCCGTAACCTTCGGTTTTAATCCCGGCCTGCATCGATACATCATGAAAAACAGGATGACCAGCGGAAGGATTACTGTCGTTTCTGAATAATTTGCCTGTACTTCTGTGTGTGCCGTCTTTGATAATCGGGCGAAAGCGGTTTGGGTTATCGTTTGCCGAAGCTTCATTTACGGTGAGGTACATGTCCAGATCGCCATCATTGTCCATATCAAAAAAACTGGACATAGTAGATTGCAGGTGAATATCCAGGCCATATTCTTTGGCCATTTCTTTGAATCGGGGAATGCCATTTTTGTTATTTCCCTGGTTGATATAAAGCAAATTGCGCCTTTTGAGCGAATCCTTAAGCAATGTATTGCAAACGTAAATATCGGGCAAGCCGTCGTTATTTATATCGATAATGGCAACACCGCGCCCCCAGCGGCCGGCACCGCCCACACCAGACTGATCGGTAACATCTTCAAACTTAAAATCGCCTTTGTTGAGGTACAACTTGTTGGAAACCATATTACCGGTGAAGTAAATATCCGGCAACCCATCATTGTTAAAATCGCCGATACCTACACCGCCGCCATTGTAGATATTAACCACATCAAGCGGGTTGATGGAATCATTTTCGATGATACGGTTGTTGAAATGAACACCCGAATGGGAAGCAGGTATCTGCTCAAACAACGTGCTTCTTTTACAGGATAAAAAAGGGCAAAGCGCAGCAAAAATAAGCAGGTAAAAGAAGTATCGCATTTTATAAAATAACGTAATATGCTTTTAATAAAAAAGAGGTGAAGAAATTAATCTTCACCTCTTTTAAATATTTTAAATTAATTAATAACCAGGGTTTTGTTTGATATTTCCTTGCGTTATATCAATTTGTGCCTGTGGTATCGGGTACAATTCATTCTTTCCGGCTGTAAATTTAGCACCTTTTAACAAAGTTTGCGGAAAACTTGCAATACCGTTTTCGTGTGCAAGATAACTGTTCAATATACCTGCCATGTAGCCATTACCAGACGAACCGCCATAAATGCCGTCCCATCTTTGTAAATCAAAGAAGCGATGTCCTTCCATACCTAACTCTAATCTACGTTCAAAATGTACAGCTTCACGTGCATATGCCTGTCCGTTAGCCGTAAATTGTCCGGTGTACAAACCAACTTTATAATTTGCTGCATATTGAGAGTTATCTACGATCGGTTTTGTTGCATCTCCGGCCGTATAGCCTGTAACTCTGCCTTTAACCCAGTTTGATGTTGTAGCTGCACGGGCACGAACCATATTAACATATACTTCTGCCTGAGCTAAACTCCCAACTTCAACTTCAACCTCAGCAGCCCAAAGTATTACATCTGCATAACGAATAGCATTATACGCATTTGCAGTTGATTGATTTGGTGCCCAGCCACCGTAAGTATCACTATTAGTAGTTTGATTGGCTTTGTAATAAACATTTTTGATTGGGCTGTAAGGGCCACCATCTGCCTGATCGCGTGCCCAGGATGCACCCGGATGGATGCCCCAATCTAAATAAGGGATTCCTCTGCGGCCAACTGTATAATCTAACCTTGGATCAACAGGAGTAGTTTGATCCGGAAAATAAGTTATATCGCCGGCAACAACACCCTGGTCATTTTTCAAATCACTGTTGTTGTATGTATTAAACAAAGGTAAACCAGTAGTAGCATCAACTTTAAATGCATTTACAAAGCTAAATGAAGGCTGATAAAAACCACAGCAGGTAGCAGGGCCGCCTGATGGAAAATTTAGCACATCGCCACCATTACCATTAAATCCCAGTGCGTTGTCTCCAACCGATGTTTGTACCACAAAAATACCTTCCGGGCCGTTACGGGTTGCTGGATTGAAATTGTTTGCAAAAGGTTCTAAAGCATATTTTACTCCGGATGAATTGACACCATTTGCAATAATATCTGCCAATATTGGTTTTGCCTGTGTGTATTTATGGTCAAACATATATGCTTTTGCTAAAAAGGCTTCAGCGGCATATTTATTTGCACGACCAATCTGTGGTTGTGATGCAGGCAAATCAGCAGCTGCAGCAGCAAAATCTGCTTCAATTTTATCCCAAATTGGGCCGGGGTTACCTATATTAAAGTTATTGTTGTTATAAGTTACTTTCTCATCAGCATAAGGTACGTTTCTCCATATTTTTGCTAATTCAAAGTGGTAAAAACCGCGTAAAAAACGTGCTTCTGCTGTAACTTCTTTTGCGTAATCTGCACTTACAGACCCATCAGTAACTAATGGCAATTCACGAATTACATCGTTTGCACGTTGAATACCATTATACATTACCCGCCATTTTGGATCCAGATAATTATTTACCGAAGTAGCTGTATAACTTTCGATTTGTGCGGCACCAGGCTGGTCTCCAGGGGTAGAGCCTTTATGCGCATCATCGGCAGCAACACCACCATAAATCCAGTTGTTGGTCCCTGAAGTCCAAGGGTCAGCTGGTCCATCCTGCAAAACCCCATCAACTAATGAGTAAGCACCAATTAGCAAGCCGTCTACACCAGCTTTGCTTGCCAGCACACTTTGGTTTAAAGTGCCTGGAGGTGTTTTTTCAAGGAATTTTTTGCAGGAAATCGTTAATGCAATCACTGCAAAAGTTCCTGGAATAATAATTTTATATTTTAAATTCTTCATTTTGAAATTATTTACAGATTAAAAACTAAGGTTTAAACCAAGTATATACCTACGTTCGTTGTTTGGATAGTTACCATAGTCAATACCACCATTGTTACCATTGCCATTTGAGCCGGAAGGCTGAATTTCTGGATCTAAACCTGAATATTTCGTGATCGTGAACAAGTTTGCACCTTGTACGTAAATCCGCAGCCTGTCAACACCAACACGTTTGACTAAATCAGGATTAAAAGTATAACCGATTTGCAAAGTCTTCAATTTTAAGAACGAACCATTTTCAACATAGTAAGAACTTACTGTTTGATCTGTGCTAAAACTACTTTTTAAGCCTGGGTCAACTGTTTTAGGGTTTAAGTTGGTTGGAGACCAGGAATCATAAACCAAGTCCCTGCTTTTATTACCGGTCAAAGAGGTATAAAACTCTGTCCAGTACTTGATATAGTTCAAATTTTTATTGCCTTGTGAACCATAAAACACGGCCAAAAGATCAACGTTTTTGTACTTGCCGCTCAAATTAATGCCGTAAGTAATGTTCGGGTTTGGATTGCCTAAAAAGGTACGGTCTGCAGTTGTTATTTTTCCGTCGCCATTTAAGTCGGCGAATTTAAACGCCCCTGGTGCAGCCCCGTCCTGAGTTGGAGAAGCTGCCACATCTGCGGCACTGTTGAAATAACCTATTTGTTTATAACCATAGAAAGATCCGATAGGATGTCCCACCGATTCATACACAATGTTGCCAATACGTGATCCTGCAGTAAAGAAATCATTATTTAGTTTCGTAATCGTGTTTTTGAAAGTTGTTATGCTTGCCCCTATATCAAAGCTTAAATCTTTTGCAGGGCGAATATGGTAAGTAGCGTTTAAGTCAAACCCTTTGTTACGCACCGCACCAACGTTAACGGCAGGAGGGGCTGCACCCCCAACAGTTGCAGGCAAAGTTACCTGGAACAGGAGGTTTGAAGAGTTTTTAACAAAGTATTCCGCACTTAGTTCTAACTTGCTGTCAAACAAAGTGGCATCAAAACCTCCATTTGCAATCTTGTCAGTTTCCCATGTTGTCTGTGTATTACCAATGCTTGTATTATAAAATCCCAAGGTTGGCGTGTTGTAAGAACCATTAATTGGATAATACGAGTTACCTGCTCCCTGGCCAAATAGAGTAAAGGCGTTTGCACCACCAACGTTGCCCGCAAAACCAGCGGCACCATAACTTCCCCTAAGCTTTAAATCTGTTATCCAGGTCTGGGACTTTAGGAACTCCTCTTGGGATATTCTCCAAGCCAACGATACAGATGGGAATGTGCCATATTTACGTCCGTCAGCAAAAGCAGAAAATCCATCACGCCGAACTGTAGCACCTAAAATATACTTGTCGTTATACTGATAGTCTAAACGGGCAAAATAGGAAAGTGTTGAGGTTGGTGTCCCGTTAACGCCACTATTGACTATCCTTCCTGCAAGCTGTGTGTTAGATAAGTTAACAAAATTTGGATTGGTAGAAAACAGATTAGTACCCTGGCCGCTGATCTGACGGTTATAATTATCCTTCATCTCATAGCCTGCCAGAAACTTTACATTATGTTTGCCAAAAATCTGGGAATAGTTTAAGGTATTTGTCCAGTTGTAATTAGTATAAAACCCTCCACCCTCATAAGCACTGTTTGGAACTGCGTGATTTTCCCCGCTTTCGTAAGGATTGGTATTGTATGTATTGTAATAGTAATTGTTCACTTGCGCACTGAAGGCAGTACGTGCAACCAAATGCTTGGTAAGATCAGCTTCTGCGTAAGCTGTACCGATCAGATTCCAGCCTTTGCTATAATTATTTATTGTTCTGTCTTGTATTGCAAATGGGTTATTGGCATTTCCCAATTGGGTAGGGCCAGCATAAGTACCACCATAATTTCCGCCAATGTCATAAACTGGTATTTGTGGTTGTATACGATAAATATAAGAAATAGCATTGCCTTCAGCAAGGTTACCCCCAGGGAGTCCGCCCGGTGTTTCAGTATAATAGAACTGTGCGCTTTCCCCAACACGGATATGATCTTTAATGTTAAAGTTTGTATTTACACGTCCCTGGTACCTTTTATAATAAGTGTTGTGCAATGTGCCTTCCTGATTAGTATAACCAAAAGAAAGAAAATAATTATTTTTCTCGTTTGCACCACTGGCACTGATCGTATGTTGTTGGATAGCCGCAGGTTTGAACAAAGTGTGGAACCAATCTGTACCAGAACCTTTTACAAATTGTTGGATCAGGTAATCGTTTCCAGGATTTGTGGCATCAAACCGATATAATGACGGGTTGATTGCTGCTGCACCTGCATTGGCAACGCCTTTAGCTGCGGAGCCTTGATAACCATAATCGGCAAGTTTACCACCAATCAATAATGGGTTATCCGGATCAACTCTTGAAACTAATGTTCCATAGTCATCAGCACCCAATAAATTAAACGGATTGCCACTTAACGGGCGTTGCGTTCCGTAATAACCATCATAAGTGATAGTCGATTTGCCCCTACCTCTTTTAGTAGTTACCACAACAACCCCATTACCACCTGCCACACCGTAAATTGCAGCAGCACCGGCATCTTTTAAAACGGATATGGATTCGATATCATTTGGGTTCACATCATTCATACTGTTTGTCTGAACACCATCTATTACATACAATGGCTGTGAGTTACCAAAGTTGCTTATACCACGAACGTAAACCTGTGACGTAGCACCCGGCGTACCTTGAGTTACCACAGTTACACCGGAAGCCTGGCCTTGCAATAACTGGTCTGAACTTGTTGTGGCCAATTGTTTGGCGGCGGTAACATTCACTGTTGCCACGGCACCAGAAATGTCCTGTTTGCGCTGGCTGGTGTAACCCGTTACTACAACTTCGTTTAAAGCATTTGTTCCGGGTTGTAAAGATACATTGATTGTTGTGCTGCTGCCTACAACGACGTTTCTGTTGTTATAGCCAAGATAGCTGATTACCAAAGTATTGCCAGGTGAAGCTGAAACGGCAAAATTTCCGTTTGCATCGGTTACTGCACCGGTGGTGGTTCCCTGAACTTTTACCGATGCACCGATGATCGGCTGTTTGTCATCAGCACCGGTTACTTTGCCGGTAATCCTGGTTTGGGCTGAAACAATTAATGTAGAAAATACCCCAAAGAGCATTAAATACAATTTCATTTTTTTAATAAGTAAACTGTTGCGCATAAGATAAAATTTGTAAATAATTGATTTAAAAGATAAATTGTAAAAAATAGTGTGCAGAACTATACCGCACAAAAAACTAAAACGGATTGACTACGCCTCCCACATAGAAAACTAAAGTGAAGAAACAGCAAACCTTTTGTGGATTTGTCATCAAAAAAAATTTAAAAAGCAGGTTTATGATTATATTCCGAAGTCAAAAATATAAACTTTTTAATAAGTAACAAACTAATTACGAACTATCTTTAAAAGCCTGTAAACAATTACTTTAATTAAAGTTTTTTTAATTTAAAATAGGGTTCTACGTACTATTATTGCAAAAGTTTTATCAATATAAAACCTAATAACCTTTTGTAAACTTGTTTAACACGGAAACAATTGATCAGCATGAACAGAAAATCCTTTATAAAAACAGCAATGATTGCAGCCACAGCAACTTCTGCTGGCGGTACGTTGGCAAAAGCACCGAAAAATAGGATGCAAAAACAGCATCAGGAAATTTACGAACTACAGGTTTACAGTTTAAAAAACACACAGCAGCAAAAACTGGTGGAAGATTATCTGCAGCAGGCGGCTATTCCGGCTTTAAACCGTTTGGGCAGCAAGTACATTGGTGTTTTTACAGAATTGAAACCCGAAACAGCGCAAACCAAAATTTTTGTGCTGCTACCTTATGCTGATTTGAATGCGTTTCAAAAAGTGCATGACAACCTGATGAAAGATGAAACGTACACACAAGCGGGCGCAGCCTATCTTCAGGCACCGTTGGCAGAACCTGCTTATGAGCGGATCGAAAGCTCTTTGTTACAGGCATTTAGCACCGCGCCAAAAATAATGTTGCCCGAAAAAAAACAACGTTTTTTTGAGTTGCGCAGATATGAAAGCGGCAGCGAAGTATTCGGCAAAAGGAAGATCCAAATGTTTAATGAAGGCAACGAAACCAAAATTTTTAAAGATTTAGGTTTTCGTCCGGTATTTTTTGCAGAAACTTTGATCGGGGCGATGCGGCCGAACCTGACTTATATGATCACGTTTGACAGTATGGAAGATCATGAAGCCAAATGGAAAGCGTTTGGCAACGACCCTGATTGGAAAAGGCTGAGCAGTCTGCCGGAATATCCTGATAAAATCGTGTCGCGCATTACTTCTACGTTTCTAAACCCAACGGCATACTCGCAAATTTAACCGCCATACTGTTTTTATCGGCATAAAAATAGCATCGGCATTAAACGGTTTTGCAATTTGTCGGTTTAAATTTCTAATATTGAAAAGCATTTCCCACAGCTAAACAAACCTATTAAAAACTAAAATTATGACAACAAGACGTTCATTTATCAAATCCTCGGCTGTTTACTCTGCCGGCCTGTTGATGGCCCCATCATTACTCAATTACAACCATAAATACATTGGCTTACAGCTTTATACCGTGCGGGACGCAATGGCAAAAGATCCGGCATCTACCCTGGCCAAAGTATCAAAATTAGGTTATAATTCGGTAGAAGGTGCAACTTACACCGGCACGGAAAAGTTTTACGGTATGGATCCTGCCGAGTTTTCGCGCTTGTTGAAACGCAACGGTTTGATTATGCCGAGCAGCCATTACCGTTTGGGCGATGAAAAAACAAACGGCGAAATGCCAAGAGGCACCATTATGCAAGATTGGGGCAAAGCGGTGGACGATGCGGCAACGGTTGGCTTAAAATATATGGTTTGCGCTTATTTATCGGAATCAGAGCGTGGCGGGACAGACCGTTACAAACACATTGCCGAGCAGTTTAACAAAGCCGGTGAAACCTGTAAAAAAGCCGGGATCCAGTTGTGTTACCACAACCACGACTTTGAGTTTAAGCAGGAAAACGGAAAGTTTATGTATGAAGTGCTGCTGGAGAACACAGACAAAAACTTAGTAAAAATGGAGATGGATTTATACTGGGTAAACAAAGCAGGGCAGGATCCGATTGTGCTGATTAATGCAAACCCCGGCCGTTTCCCGCTTTGGCATATAAAAGATATGGACAAAACGCCCGAACACGGTTTTACGGAAGTAGGCAATGGTTCGATCGATTTCAAGAAAATATTTAAGTATGCGGACAAGGCCGGTTTAAAATATTTCTTTGTGGAACAGGACAAAACGCCCGGCGATCCTTTCAACAGTATCAGCCAGAGTATTGCCTACATCAAAAAAAACCTGGTTTAATTTAATCTTTTCAACTTAAAAAAAGGTGCCCTGCCACAATTTGTATTAGTGGGGCACCTTTTTTTTATCGATAAAAACAGTATGGAAACAAAATTTTTACTGCCTGCGGCCTTGTTTGTCTGCGTTTCATTTTTTCAAAAAGCCTCGGCACAAAAAATCGGGATTTTTGACGGGCAGACCGATATAGGCAAAAATGTAAAAACCGGCTCGGCAACTTTTATCCCGCAAACGCGGCAATATGTTGTTTCCGGTGCCGGTGCCAATATTTGGGGCGATCATGACGAATTTCATTTTGTGTGGAAAAAGATGAAAGGCGATTTTATTTTATATGCCAAAGCCGAATTTGCCGGTTGGAAAGGCATGGAAGAACACCGCAAAGTTGGCTGGATGGTGCGTAAAACCCTGGACGGCAACTCGCCCCAAATTAATGCAGTTGAACATGGCGATGGCTTAACTTCGCTGCAGTTTAGGCGTACTGCAGGTGCCGTTACCGAAGAAATCAAAGCTAAAACTGACCATGCCAACATTATTCAATTAGAACGTACCGGAAACACCTACACCATGCGCGTGGCCAGGTACGGCGAACCTTTTGTTATCGAAACAATCAGTAATATAGATTTAGGCGATGATGTTTACGTGGGTTTGTTTGTAGGTTCGCACAACGCGGACGTAACGGAAACCGGTATTTTTAAAGATGTGCAAATAACCGTTCCGTTTAAAGGTATTGCAGATCAAACTACACAAATGAACTTGGGCAGCCGCCTGGAATTGCTGGAAGTGGCCACCGGAAACCGGGAAGTTATTTACACCGTACCAAACTCGATACAAGCCCCAAACTGGACAAAAGACGGCAAAAGCCTGATTTATAACGATAGCAAAGGCTCGATGTATAATTTTGATATGGCCAGCCGCCAGCCTCAATTATTAAACACAGGCGACGTTAAAAGCAACAACAACGATCATGTGATTTCTTTTGATGGCAAAATGATCGGCCTTAGCAGCTGGGTAAAAGATTTGGGCGGTTCTATAGTTTATACCATGCCGGTTACAGGTGGTCCGCCTAAGCAAATCACCCCAAAAGGGCCGTCGTACATGCACGGTTGGTCGCCGGACGGTAAAAGTCTGGTTTTCTGTGGAGACCGGGGCGGCGAGTTTGATGTATATAAAATCCCTGCTTCCGGCGGGAAGGAAATCCGGCTGACCACCACCAAAGGGTTGGACGACGGGCCGGAATACACGCCAGACGGAAAATATATCTACTTTAATTCCGTACGTTCCGGGTTGATGCAAATTTGGCGCATGAAACCCGATGGCAGCGGGCAGGAGCAGGTAACCAGCGATGATTTTAACAATTGGTTTGCACACATTTCTCCGGACGGAAAATCCATGGTGTTTTTGTCTTTTTTAAAAACGGAAGTTGAGCCGGGCATTCATCCGCCATATAAACACGTGTATATCAGGATGTTGCCAATCAGCGGACAGGGAACACCAAAAGTGCTGGCTTATTTTTACGGCGGCCAGGGTTCTATCAACACGCCTTCCTGGTCTCCGGATAGCAAACGCATTGCCTTCATCAGTAACAGTAACCCAATTCCTTAATTTATACCGGCAAAAACAGCATCTGCAAAACCCTGAATCTGTTTATTATAAGGCAGGTTTCGGGTTTTGTTTTTAAGCGGAATTGTTTATTAAAATAAAACAAAACCAAATGCTTACACTTGTTATGATTACGCACCTAAACCCAACTTCCTGTTTGTCGAATTTTTTAATCAGGGATAATTTCCAGCATGATAAAAGTATTACTTACAGAAGATCATAACGTTGTTAGAAACGGCATCAGATCTTTACTCGAAAAGGAAGATAACCTGCATATAACTGCCGAAGCCACCAACGGCAGGCACGCGCTTGATTTACTGGAAGAAGGTATTACGGTTGATATTATTTTGGCCGATCTGAACATGCCGGAAATGAACGGCATTGAGCTGACGTTGGAAGTAAAAGTTAAATACCCCAAAATTAAGGTGATTGTTTTATCCATGCTGGATCATGAAAATTACATCCTGGAAGCCTTTAAAGCCGGTGCAAGTGCTTACATCTTAAAAAATATAACTACAGATGAGTTGGTTTTTGCCATCAAACACATCTGCAATAATGATGAACGGTACATTTGCAGCGAACTTTCCTTGCGCATGCTGGATAAGCTTTTGCACCGCACCGAAATAGTGTTGACAACCTTAACACCTGAAAACGATTTATCAAAACGTGAAATGGAAGTGTTGGTTTTACTTGCACAGGGTTTTACCAACCAGGAGATTGCAGATAAATTATTTACCAGTAAACGTACCATCGAAGGCCACCGCCAAAATTTGATTGATAAAACAAGCACCCGCAACACAGCCGATTTGATCCGTTATGCAATAGTGAACGGTTTAATAAATTAAAACTTTCGGGGCTAATAACCTTTCCTAAATGCGTTTGCCATCAATTTTGGGAAATGCAAATTTTTGAAAATCCCTTTTCAGAAATTGCCCTGTTTATGTGATCCTAACCCAAAATTTTTTGTTTTTGCAGATTTTATCCTGTAATCAGGTATTTATTCAGCATAAATCAGGTATAACTACTGTTAAAAGTAGAAAAGGTTTTCCTGAACTTTATAAGGTTAATCAGAAACATATGAAAACGGAGCTGACCCCACGTTTATTAGGTTTCCTGATCAAAAACGAATACAAGTATTTCTTATCGCAAACTACTCGTACCGATCAGGAAAGTGTTCGTGTTTGCATTACCTTAAAACCTGTAAAAAAGCATCCTTTACTGCAAAAATTACCGCAGCCTTTTAATGCTTACCACAACATTATCCACGGATTGGTACAAATGGGGGCCAGGATGAACGATACCGAAATTTTAGTTGAACTTGATGCTAAACGTGCGGAGAGATTTGAAAATTATAGCAAATAAAAACCAAAAAACCATGTTAAAAAAAGTTTTGATCCTGGATAATGATTTAGGGATACTGGAGGTGATGGAAGAAGCTTTATGTTACGAAGGTTTTAACGTGAAAACGATGGAAGGAACAAACGATATTATTTCGGATATAAAACGATATCAGCCTGATGTATTTATCACCGATTATATTTTAAAAGGGATCAACGGCGGAGAACTCTGCAAAAAAATCAAAACCACAATTACAACCGCACATACGCCGGTAGTAATATTTTCGGCTTATACCAAAGTGCTGCAATCATTAGGTTTTTATGGTTGTGATGCTTTTGTGCCGAAACCTTTTGATTTGACCGAGATGATCGATCTGATCAAAAACTTATCAGAAAACCAATTGAAAATGCGTATTAATCTATAAGTAATAGGGTATTAACACATTATGCCGGGCAAGTAATTGATTTTAAATTACAGCCACGCAATTACACCGTTTACACCAAATTTAGCTATTCAAAAAATGTTTAATAATTCCGGTATCAACAAGGTTTTTCTGGTAGGCAATATTGGCAAAGAACCAAAAATACATGATTTTCAGGATCAGCAGGAAGTTTTATGTTTTCCGCTGATCACCACCGAAACGATCAAAAAAAACGGTGAAGATTTTGAACTGACCGAATGGCACAACTTAAAAATACCTAAAGCCATTGCTTCAACCACTAATCACCAATTAAAAAAAGGCGATTTGATGTATGTGGAAGGCAAAATACAAACCCGCAGTTATTTTGATGAAGAACAAATTAAAAAATACAAACTTGAAATAATTGTGATCAAGTTTCAGGTACTGGTTGCTTTGCCCGTTTTGGAAAAGGTTTTGTAGCCGGTTTTAATTTCATCCTTTGTATTTCCGGATGCTTCTTTTACGGCATAAAATTTAGCGGTTTTCTTGGGATAAATTTACATGCATAAAAGAAGCATCATAAACTTGTTGAAAAAAGTTTGAACAAGCCTTAAACTGGCTGCAACTCAAACGGCAGTTTACAATCAATTACTTCCTTTCAAAAAAATACCTTAATTTTCCAGGCATCTGCATACTGTTTTTATGCCTTATTTTTTGGGCTGAGAAACAAGGCCGGATGCTTCTTTTATGAGCGAAAATATACAGGCTTTAAGAACCGTAAACGTGGTCCGGTACGTTACGCCCTTGCGTGAAGGCGGTTCCCTGCCAGCCATTGCCGAAGCTGACGACGGATTTTTATATGTGTTAAAATTTCGCGGTGCAGGCCAGGGCGTAAAAGCTTTGATTGCCGAGTTGATTGGCGGCGAAATGGCCCGGTTACTCGGTTTAAAAATCCCGGAACTGGTTTTTGCCACGCTTGATCCGGCTTTTGGCCGCACAGAAGCCGATGAAGAAATCCAGGATTTGTTAAAATTTAGTGTTGGTTTAAATCTGGCCTTGCATTACCTCAGCGGTGCCATCACTTTTGATGCAACGGTTACGGTTGTTGATCCGGTATTGGCTTCCAAAATTGTTTGGCTGGATTGTTTATTGACCAATGTTGACCGCACGCCGCGCAATACCAACATGCTGGTTTGGCACAAAGAATTATGGCTGATCGATCATGGTGCGGCCTTGTACTTTCATCATTCGTGGGATAATTGGCAGGAGCAGGCCACACGGCCTTTTATACAAGTAAAAGACCATGTGTTGCTGCCTTTTGCCACAGAGTTGGATTTGGTGGATGCAGAATTCCGATCAATTTTAACTTTAGAAAAAATACAAGCAATCGTTTCTTTAATTCCCGATGAATGGTTGGATAATGAAAGTAATCCAAGTTCAGCAGAAGAAATGCGGCAAGTTTATATCCAGTTTTTAATGTTGCGGATTGCCAATTCTGAAATATTTGTAAAAGAAGCACAACATGCAGCACGTATTTGAGTACGCTGTAATCCGCGTAATGCCGAAGGTAGAAAGGGAAGAATTTATCAATGTTGGAGTGATTTTGTATTGTTCCAAACAAAAATTCTTACAGGTTTTGTTCAACTTGGATGAGATAAAATTACATACATTTTCCGCAGGTTTGGATATACCGGAACTACAAGAACATCTTAAATCTTTTGAACGCATTTGTATGGCTGCACAGCATTCCGATGCAATTGGCAAATTGGATCAGGCTTCCCGTTTCCGCTGGCTCACGGCCACGCGCAGCACCGTTTTGCAAACTTCCAAAGTGCATCCGGGTTTGTGTGTCAATGCTGATGAAACCTTATCAAAACTTTTTCAGGAACTGGTTTTATAGGGATAAAAACAGCATTGGCAATTATTCGCCCCAAGCCGTAATTATTAAGTTCCTGGGGCCGCCGTGGTTACGGTGTTCGCACAAGTAAATGCCCTGCCAGGTGCCTAAACCCGGCCTTCCGTTGCGTATCGGTATCATCACAGAACTGCCCAGCATGGCTGCTTTTAAGTGTGCCGGCATATCATCGGCACCTTCGTCATTGTGCAAATAACCGGGATCATTTTCCGGCACGTTTTGGTTGAAAAATAGTTCAAAATCCTTACGCACGGTCGGGTCGGCATTTTCATTTATGGTCAACGAAGCTGAAGTATGCTGGATAAAAACCTGCATCATCCCGGTTTTGATTTCGGTAATCCCGGGTATCGCATAAACAATTTCAGAAGTGATGATATGGAAACCGCGGGTTCTGGCTTTAAGCTGAAGGGCTTGCTGATAAATTTTCATATTGCCTCAACATAGAGTTACCGTCTTTTGTTGATCGCTTGATTTAGCAGACCAATTTTTAGTCGGTAAAAACAGCATCGGTAAAAATTAAAAACCAATAGTTATTGATGGATTATCTGTCGGATCAAATTTGAGCAGATAAAAGAAGTACGTATAATGCTGTTCCTCAAAACAATTACAGTAAAGCTCCTGAGCTTATAAAATCAGGAAAATAAATTTTAATTTTTCAATAACGATACTTGAATCAACCTTTGCTCACTTGATCCAACAAGTATTTTTCCCGCCTGTCCATAATTTCAGTAAACTTTGCATCTATTACGTAATAAATAAACTTGAGGCAATAATAAGTAGTTTTCATACGGTTGCAAATTTGCTTTGGTTTTGAATCAATGCTATATAATATGCAATGATTTTAAGTTGATTTATACTATTTTTTGATGCTTTTGTTACCAAATAATTATTATATTTTGAGAAATATCTGCAAAAATATAAATTATCAATAATATATTTTTTTAAAGTAATTTAGGTGCTTTTCAAATCAAATATAAAAAAATCTTTGATAAGAGCTGTATTGCGGCAAAACGTTTAGAGGTTGTACAGATTTTTATCGCAAGTTTTTGCAATGCTTCTTTTACGGCTGTAAATTTTGCTTTTTGCAATTGTTGCAGATAAACAAATCCAAACAAAAACCACCAATTTTTAGGTGACAAAAGAAGCATATAAAAATTCTCCTAAAATTTAAAAAGTGCTTAAACAGCAATTGACAAATGGTGGGTTTTTAGAAATAAAAAATGGAAAAACCAAAAAAGTTTTTCCATTTGCAAGTACTCCCGAAGGTACAATTATCAAACCATTTTCTCGAAGATCTTGGAATTTTAGTACGCTTACTTGCGTAGAACAGATATTTGTAAAAAGTGGGAGGGAAGTATATCAAACCGTTGCTATTTGCTTTGTATAATATTACTGAGGCGGTCGTACAATTCGTCCCGTTCTCTTCGATACTGTGCTGCTTTCTTTTTAAAAGCATAGTTTATTGTAGTGTTGCCTTTTTACTGCATCTTCCTGCAGGTCGTCATTCTATGGTTTATTTGATGCTCGTTAGTGAATATTTCTTGTTCTGTTTGTTTTGATCGTTAATTTCCAAATTGGCCAACTTTTACATTTAAACCTTAAAGCCAGAATTAAGTGTAATATAACACGTGTAATCAAGGAAGGGTGGTTAGGCTATCAATAACTATTAAATCCTGAACTTAACGCTTCCCAATCGACTTTCGATTAAATAAAGCCGATCAAGCCTTCTTTAAAACGCCGATGTAAATCAGATAGCTTATTTACGCTATTGTAACGCTCTTGCTGCCGTGGTACCTTTGAATCAAATAATAACGGCTGTTACAAAAACAGAAGTAAAATGCCAAATATCAAAAATATTGTGAATGATCAAGATCGTAATATTTGATGACCATAAGCACCGGCGTGAAGCATTGAAGCTAATGATTAGTTTGAACAAAGACTTAGAATGCATAGGTGATTATGAAGATTGTAGTAATCTCGTTGCTAACCTTTGTAACAAACCGCCGGACGTAGTGTTAATGGATATTTATATGCCTGGTATAAATGGCATCGAAGGAGTTAAGTTGCTACAGAAGCATTTTCTTAAAACCTGCATCATTATGCAAACGGTCTTTGATGATGATGATAACCTGTTCAACTCCCTTCTGGCGGGCGCGCATGGTTATTTGCTTAAAAATACGCCAACCGATAAAATAGTTGAAAGCATATTGGAAGTGGTAAACGGTGGGGCACCGATGACTCCTTCGATTGCAAGAAGAGTGCTCGCCTACTTTAGTAAAAGGCCAGCAAGCAACAAAGAAGAATTTAATTTATCCATACGTGAGGTAGAAATACTGGGATGGCTGGTAAAAGGATATAGCCAAAAGATGGTGGCTACTGAGCTATATCTGTCCAGGCATACTGTCAACAATCATATCAAGAACATTTACCAGAAGTTGCAGGTGCATAACGTCTCAGAAGCTGTCGCTACCGCATTACAAAAAGGGATTGTTTGATTTTTTAAAAAAATAGCTTATTTACGCTATTGACCCATGCCAGGTGAGGATGTTACCTTTATCGTAAATAAAATAACCAAAACAACATTTATTTATTGCAGCCGAATTGAAAAGATGAAGGTTTGCACTATTTACATAGATAGTATGAAGGTTATAATAAAGTAGTACAAAGATTTCAAGAGGGTGCTATAACGGGTGACTATATTCATTGCTTAATCCCGCAGTATCACTACAGTTGTAGCAAGGTCCTTTTTTTTCCTATTAGAAACATATTGCAAAAGAACGAAAGCGACTTCGTAGGGCGAAGCTATGCCACAAATAACATATTAAATTCAACAAAAAACGACCAACCATGACACCATTTTTTACCAGCAGACAAACACGTAAAGCACTATTTGGATTAGGCATACTGTTTACCGCCTGTTCCACTATTTCAAAGTTTGACCAGTATGCGTACACGCAAGCTACGTCGCTCAAGGTAGACGCATTATCTGTCATGGGGCATGCTAATGAAAGCTATCCAATGCACCGGCAGGAAGTACAACAAGTACAAACTTCACTGAGCAAAATGTATGAATACGAAAAGAATCGCCCTAAGAATGCTATCACCGAAAAAATGTGGTCTGTGCTTGCCGATTCATCCGGCAATCTCTATGGCGGGTTCATAAAAAGGTGGCAAAAAGAGGGTACTCTGGACACTGCATTTATCAGGATTTCGCAAAACCTTGTAGGCAAGTCTTTTGACAATATATCACAACTGGAAAGCGGTAAGATAAAACCTTCCCAAACCAACTAATCATCACTTATCACGATAATCAGTAAAGTACACAAACCATGAGCAATATAAGTCTTGACCAGTTTTATCAGAACATAGAAAGCGGCGTCGAATCACTTGCAAAATCGACCCTGCATGATTACGCGACCCAGGCAAAATCCGACGGACAAACTACAGTAGATGGCATGAAGGAGTATTTGCAGCAGTGGAAGTTAGAAGTCGAAGAAGGCGCACTCACGCTGGAAGATTTGAAATACTTATTGAAAGAAGCAGCCGCAGTTACCGAAATGGCTGCATTAAAAGAAGCTGGCCTTGCTGCTATACGCATAGATGAGTTCAGGCTTGGAATCACTAATGTAATTACCGGGGCTGTTGCAAGTCTTATCAAAGTATAACCAAGAAAAATTATATTATGACCATCGATCTACCCGGAGACAGCAGCATATCCGTTCCTCAATGGGTAACATGTATTCTTTTTGTTATAGGAATGGTAATAATTGCACAGGTAGGCCTGTGGTTGTTTAACAAGCTTGGATGGCAGGCCGGGCTGGAACAAAACAACGAAGTAACCGGGATTATATTTGGTGCCATAGGACTAATATACTCATTGATGCTGGCGTTTGTGATCGTAGCCGTTTGGGATGATTACAACAATTTGGATAAAACGATTGAAACAGAAACGGACAGGCTTAACAGTATATTGGCACATACCAGTAACCTCCCTGATAAACTTAAAGCGATTGTTGGTAAATCCATTTATGATTATTGTGACCAGGTAGTGAACCAGGAATGGCGAATGCAAAAAACGAGAATAGAGTACCCTAGTGCGATACCTGTACTGCGCCAGGAACTGCTTAACATCCAACCTGAAAGCCAAATACAGGAGCGTGTATTTGATGCGGTAGACAAAGACCTAAGCAGCATTAGTGATTTGCATCGCGAACGGTTATCCCATACGCACACACAAATGCCGCCACTGATATGGCAAATATTAAAAGCAGGTACGATAATACTAATTGTGTTTACCTATTTTTTTCATGTTCCTTCCGACAGATTAAAACGAGTATATCTCACTTTCACAGTAGTGAGTGTTTCCATCTGCATGTTTTTGGTCTATAGCCTCGACCATCCTTTTGATGGCCAGGACGGAATTGACAATCAGCCTTACCGCAATGTGCAACAGGAGCTTAAAAGTTATATCCCGGTGCTCACACCGCGATTAAATAATAAGTGTGCCTATACAACAACAGCCGACTAATTTTTTTTAACTGTAAAACACATAATAATGAAAAAGTTTATTTACATCTTAACAATCATCTCTTCTATTATTTTAGCTGGTTGCAAAACCAATGTGCATTATAACACCCAGGCCACAATGGCAGGTATAGTGATTCTCTTGATCTGTACGCTTTTTATCGTACTTGCCGTATATAGCAACATACTGAGAGATGAAATCAGTAATTGTGAGGAATTTGAAGCCAATGCTAAGCAACTACAACAGAAAAGCAGATGGAAACTGGTTGATAAATCAGCGCCTTTCAGTTTGACTAATGTGCAGTTCGGATTATGGACGGTTATTATTTCTTCTGCTTACATCTATCTTGCCTTATGTAAAGGAGATTGCTCCGAAACGGACATTAACAAAACGGCGTTGGTACTTATGGGCATATTTGCAGGTACGGCAGTAGCCTCATCGGTCATTGACAAAAACGAAATGGCCGATAACCGGCCAAGGCACCAAAACATGCCGTCACAAGGTTTCTTTATTGATATATTATCCGATGATAACGGCATCAGCCTGCACCGCTTTCAAAACTTAGCGTGGACAATGATCGCCGTTACGGTTTATCTCTACAAAATCTCACAAGTGACCACCGGCTGCCAATTGCCTGAACTGAGTGATACGTTACTTGCTTTAACGGGCATCAGCAATGTAACTTACCTGGTGTTAAAAGGCAAGGAGAACGATCCAACAGTAAAGGAAGCACAGCAGGAAAACAGCAACAATCCCGTTATAAATAATACACAAGTAAATGGAATGCCTGTGAACCACGTAGCTGCACGCGATGCTACCGCAGCAATAGGATGATAGAATGAGGTATTTACGCTATTGACAAGGTGTTTAATAGATAATAACTATGCACCTGTAAATACAAAATGAACCTATGGCATAAGAAACAAAGACAGGAACCAACATTTGAAGCAATAGACTTACGCTTTAAATCTGTCTACCTAACCAGTTCACTTTTCAAATAAGGTTTTCCGCCAAACAGAGTAGACCAAGTAATCGCAAACAAGCGTGTTATGCGAAACGATATTGCATGCCCTCAAAATTATATTATTTCTTCACAAAACATAAAACAAAAACATATGTCAAGTACAACAAACAACTTATCTAAAAAGGGATACAAACAAGAAACACGTCAAAATGAATACGCTGTCACTGATGTCATAAATTCAGCAACATGGCAGTTTACCAATAATAGCGGACAGGATGTCGTCCTGATTGATGCGTTCTCTGCTGAAGATTCTGCTTTAGAGCAACTCTATGAGCAAACCCTAGCGTTTGTCAAAACTGCCGACCATCAGATTGCCCTTACGCAGGACGCTGCCAAAACGATCGCCTTACCGACTGTCCATCTGGATGAGCATAACCGGCCGCAGGATTATACAATCATTGTTGCCAATGCGCAAACCTTATTCCCTCTAAAAGTAGTAGAACTTTCCGTAGCGGCTAATCATCAAAGCTTTCCTGCTACTGGTGTAACAGCTCTAGATGTAACAATTAGCAAACAAGCCGAAGCATTTACAAAAACCATTATTGCTTTTCCCTCTACTTCGCTGGCTGTTGATTTTGCCACGGCACTGCAAACGGGCGACCCAGACGCTATAGCAGCTTTTTTTGCCGGGACTGTTAATTACAAAAATCTCACATTGGACATGGTGGTGGCTGTGCAGACTTACTACAATCGCTTTCCTTTCTTTTTGACTGATTACACCGCTGCCAAGACTTACTATCTCTACACCTCTGATGGAACCAAAAACAAGTATGCAGGGTCAGTCGCGCTTGAAAACCAGGCGGCTGCATTCACCAGCATGGACAAAGCCACGGATAGTTTTTCAGCCAGGTATATTACCACCAATGAAGCTGATTACACCACCCTCTATTATCAGGACGGACAGCTGGTGGATGATGTGGACAGCGACAGGCCGGATTACTGTCTGCAAGGCTTGTTCATGCTGCGCAGTGATATTACCAAAAAGGAGGAAGACAATCAGATCATCCTCATCCTGAAAGGCACCGTTAATGGGAGGGATGTGTTTGGCTATGATCAGAAGCAGGAACGCAGCAAAGAGGGGATTTACAAATATTTGGATGTACTGGTGCATCCGGAAGTCACTAAAGAATGGTTCTCCGTATTGGGAGTAATCGTGGCTGGTGTAGTAGGCTTGGCATTGCTTGGAGTAGGTGTCCGCCTTTTGTTCAAGTATTTGAAAAAGGCGCCGAAAATGACCCCAGCGGAGATTGGGGCAAAAAACCTGGAAATCAGAGAACGGAACCGGTTGAACCGTCAGGCTGCCATAGATAAGCTTGGCGAAGTACACATTAACTTGCCTGAAGATGCCAGAACAACCCTGGTTCAAATCAAAGAAGGGGCCGATAACGTGCTTCTTAATGACAACAAACTCAAGTTAAGCGACACAATAGCACAGCAGGAAGTAATGTGTAATATAATCGACGACTGGGCAAATCCCACAAGCATGAGCAGGATTAAAGCAACTATAGAGGTAGTTAAAGGCGAGATAGATACAATAGATGCCAGGGAACTGGGCAGGGGTACCTGGTTGAAAGATACGCTTACTAAACTAAGCGAGACTACGAGAGATTTAGCCTTTAACTATAATCAGGTCAAAGGGGCAGTACGGGATCACAATGCGGCATTTGAAGAAAGTAATAACAGGATTACCGAAATAGCACAAGTGATCAACAAAAATGAAGAGATCAGAAATAGCATAGAAGAGGAAATCCCCGAATTTCCGGAAATAGAAGAGTAAGCCATTCTTATACTCTTTTCAATTCAGTATTTAAAAATATATTAATCACAAAAATTCAAAACAAAAACAATCATGTCACAACAAACAACAACTTCAGGAGCTGTATCAGACACTCCGGCTAGTGATGCCAACGTAAACAAAAGCTGTGTCATCACCAATAATACTTCCATAGCAGTCCTTGTACTGGATGCGCAAGGCGACGATGTCGTTCCCATGCAGATAGGGTATGAACAAAACCTAAACTCTATGGCCAGCAGCGATGGATATCAATCCCTTGACACCGGAAAAACCTTAACCTATATACTGAACGATTGGTACACTGATGAAGACAAAACGCAGCAGTACAGTACGAACTATCAGTTCATTCTGGCCACCCTTGATTGCCTGTATCCGGTTAAAATGACCCATGCACATTACAATTTAAGACCCAAGCCACATACGTACGATCCAATTATCATTGCCCAGGCAGACTTTGATAACATGAAGCTTGCTGAGCAGTTTCAGCAAACCCTTATGGCCTATCCTTCGTCCACCCTGTCTAAAAGTTATCAGAATGCTATGTCTGGGGCTACCGACAGTTCTGGTACCATTGAAGACATTGACACAGCAGTCAACAGCTTTTTTGCTACCACCAAAGAGTATAAGAATGTAACCCTAAGCATGATTACGGCAATATCCACGTATTACAGCCAGTACCCTTACGTGTGGGGAGGTTACCAGGGCAGCAAAACGTATTATTTATATGGCAGCGACGGGGACACGGTAACCTATCAGGGATCAGTACAGATCAAGGTAGACCAGGTGCTTCCGGCCCGCACCGACAAGGATCTACCCTATTTCACCCTCACCTTTACGGATGCAGACAACAAGTCAAAACCACTGTACTACGTGGGCGGACAGTTTGTTGATGATAAAGCCAAGGATATTCCCACTGTTTGTTTGTCAGGGACTTTTGTGGCGAAAAGCACCCTCACCAAGGTGGCTACCGATACCGCCATGATTTCCATCTTATCCGGCACCGTGAATGGCGTTTCCGTTTTGGGCTATGACCAGAAACAGAATCAGGATAAAGATGGCAACTGGTCGGGGCTATATACACTGCTGCACCCGAAAGATGCGATGGGTTGGATGTCTCTGTTTATGACGGCCACAGGTTTATTTATGGGATTGGAGATGGTTTACAGAGGGCTGGAAGGTTTGAAAGACCGGTTGTTTAAGAAGCGCAATTCCAACACCGACCAGTCAGACCCGAATGAAATCGAATTGGAACAAATACGCACCGATGTCAAATCAGATAAGACAGCCAAGAAGGGGGACTATCAGGAACTACTCGACAAAATGGATAAGCAATTGGAAATGGCTGAAGATCTGTCGGCCAAAATGGACGACTTTCAGAACAAAGTAACCGACCAATTGAACGAGGATCAGCGGAGTAACCTGGAAGACGGCCTCGTGAACCAAAGCGATGCGGCGGGACGTATGCTGGAATACGGCAACCCGCCAAGCATGAAAAAAGTCAGCACTGATATCGATAAAACCTATGACACACTCGATAATTTACCGACCGAAGAACTTGCTTTCCGGCTTCCGGATATCACCTACCACATTACAAATGTCATCAACGTTAACTTCAATAATGAAGTACAACGGGTAATGGAGGGCAGTATTGCTCAGGAGGTTCGGGATGCGATGAGTAATGCACAGGAGAGCGCCGCCAATGCGGAAGAAACGGGAAGCAAAATTGAAGAAAATAAAACGAACAATGAAAATGGTGAAGTACCTGAAGACCTCGACTTCAAGCCCCATGAATTTCAGCCCGGTATTTTTGAATAAAATCCCCCACGCCGAATGAAGTTTTAATAGGGAGAGGCTGCTCCACAGTATGTTACAGCCTCTCCTTCCATTGTGCTATAAGCTATCTATAATTTTATTGTTCACATTTTAAAGAATCTAAAAAAATGTCTCTCAAAGCTATTTCCTTCATCAATGATATGCCGTACGACCTAGTCGTGTATGACTCGTCCAATCCAGATAATCCCAGCGATGCAGAAAACAACTACCTGGGACTGCTCACCTCACTAGGTACAGTTACGGCTAATTCCTCCTCTAACATTATGCCCCTGCAGCCCGGTTCGGCTTTTGTTATTGAAAATGCCTCCCTCTTCAAACCTGTAAAACGGTGTATTTTAGCTCCGCTTTCCAAAATCACCTCCTTTACGGTCAATCAGGCCGATGAGGATGCTATAACTACGGCACTGAAGTTCATTAACTTCACCCTGGATAATCCAAACGATTCCATTACCAAGGCCTTTAACACCATGGTGCAGCAAAATGGTGATGACCTGAAGCCTGCCATGGAAGCTTTCTTTCAGCAGTATCCTGACTATGCTACCTGCACCTTTCCTAATTACATGATGGGGCTCGTTTATGCAGCCCAGCATCCGGACACCAAATCCAAACCACCTGCCCAGGCCATCTATTCGCTGAGTACACTGGTAGAGTGCCTGGGAGGTAGCTGGCACGAAGGCATGGCGGATATCACCATTTCCAATATCGTATGCTCTACCAAAGACAATGTGCTCGACATTAAAGGTACCATCGATATCAGCAATTTACCTTTTAAAAGCGATGCCATTCGCGACAACGTCAGATCGTTGTTTGTTAATACCACGGTAAAGGCCGAATTTATCTTCAACTATGCCATGAGTCTGGGAATTTTCGGTACCCGGCTGAAGCTGGCCTTCGAGAACTTTACCATTCCTGCCGGTTCGGATCAGATCAAAGTGAATAATCCTACGCTGACCATTGATATTAACCCTTTGTTCAAATTCGTGTTGTTTAACCTCCAAGGCGTCATCCCTTTTAATCTCTTCAGCAAGGCCTTTGATGCCAATATTTCCTTGGCAGTGGATAATGATGAAGCTGCTGTGGGTGTGACCATTGATGGTGATAATACTTCTTTCCCGGCACCTTCCGGCCTGAAAGGATTGCATTTTGATGAGTTTGGCGTAGGTATGGCCATTTTTTTCAAGCCACCTGGTTTTGCCCTGGGCGTTCAGGGTAAATTTCACATTGGCGAGCCGAATGGCGGTAATGTTATCAGCCTCAACGACGACACGTTTGCTGTTGTTTGTGAATATGTGGGTGAAGCAGTCAAGCCTAAATATTTAGCTTTTTCTGTCCCAAAGCTCGACCTGAACACGGTTGTTGAACTGTTTACGAACGCCAATCCGAAAATCGATGTTCCTGTTGAGTTTTCTGACCTGTCTTTTCACTGGTCAGATGGTTTGATGGATAGCGTGGTTTTGCCGGATGGCAGTTTATCGCCCGGCGGTTACGGCTTCAGCGCCTATGCACAGATTTTTTCTTTTGGCTTTTATGGTCAGGCTAATCTTGATATCAACTCTGGTTTAACAGCCAATATGGAATTTTCTCCTATTATCTGGCACAATGTGTTGAAATTTACCGGTGATGGCAAGGGTTACAGCCTAAAATTAGATGCTAACGGTAATCCAATACCCAACAACTTTATGCCCACTACCCAGGCCGAGAAAGATGCGTTAGCCAATGCTACAAGCAGGCAGATTATACCATCCGGTGGTGCTAATCTTATCATTAATACCTTAAGCATGCCCATACTGCACGTCAGTGCAAAGGTTAGCCTATTTGATTTACTGGAATGCGATGTTACTGCAGACATCAATAAGGACGGCATCAAATTCGAACTTGATTTCGGAACCATTCTAACTGAAAAAATGGTGTGTAACCTTTCTGATTTTCACAATCTCTATGGCGAGTTTGGCTATTACATTGATAAATCTATTCCCCTTACAGCTATAAACGGTGTAAGTGTAGGTTCAATACCGCTCAAAGCAGATACAAATGTGCACATAACGATTACATCTTCTCTTTCCGATATTGTAATCAGTGTTGGTGGCCAGTTTGACTTTGAGGGGTATCACTTTACATTTGGAGATTTCTCCGCCGATATTAATATCAGCAAAATATCAGATTTTGTAGGTGCTATCATTCAATATATTAAAGATGAAGCAAAAACCATTTTCAACCAGTTAACCGACACTGCGGAACATTGGGCAGTAGCTGCGGGTAAAGGCATCATCACCGGGTTTGACGATGCAGGAAACGTAATGAAAAATGCTTACGGAAAGTCAAAAGAGGAGGCGGTCACCATTCTGAAAGCGGCTGGCTTTGCGGTGAATGACGTTGTAAGCGCGTTGAAGAATGGGTACAACGCATCGAAAAACGATATTGCCAGTGCCATGAAAGAAGCAGGCTACGTGACCAATGACGTGGCGAACGGGCTGAAAAGCGCCTACAACGCAACGGCTGATGAGGTAACTGCTGCATTAAAAGCTGCCGGCTATGCATTCACCGAGGTAGCGACCGCCATCAAAGACGTATGGGAGTGTGCGCAAAAAGATGTTGCCCGGGTGATGAAAGCGGCAGGCTACGTAACCAATGACGTGGCGAATGGGCTGAAAAGCGCCTATAATGCAACGGCTGATGACGTAACTGCTGCATTAAAAGCTGCCGGCTATACGTTGGCCGAAGTAGCGACTGCCATCAAAGACGTATGGGATTGTGCACAAAAAGACGTGGCACGGGTTATGAAAGAAGCAGGCTATGTGGCTAATGACGTAGCGAATGGGCTGAAAAGCGCCTATAATGCAACGGCTGATGACGTAACTGCTGCATTAAAAGCTGCCGGCTATACGCTGACCGAAGTAGCGACCGCCATCAAAGACGTGTGGGAGTGTGAGCTAAAAGACGTGGCACGGGTCATGAAAGAAGTAGGCTACGTGGCCAATGATATTTGCACTGCATTTAAAAGTGCGTTTAATTCTACTGCGCAGGATGTAGGCAATGCATTTAAAGCAGCCGGAATTATAGCACAAGATACCGCCAATGCCATAAAGACGGTGTACAATGTAACCATTGATGAAGCTGCCTCTGTTCTTAAGCAGGCAGGCTATGCTGCCAATGACGTTGCTTCGGCATTGCAAAGTGCATTCAACACCTCGGTTAATGCGGTAGCCGATGCAATGAAACAGGTAGGCTATGCGGCAGATGATGTAAAGAATGCTTTTGAGAGCCTGGGCGGCGATTTTAAAAGTTTTGCGGATAGTGTATTGGGAGACGCCAAACATTACCTGAATCCTTCTAACTGGTAGTACCGCCTTTCTTCTATTGTAAAACAGATTTTCCCAAACAAATACAATCAAAACAATTAATTATTATGTCAACTATTATCACTGAAGTAAAACAGATTTCCGAAGAAAATATGCTTAAGGAAATTAATTCAATGAAGGCTGCCGGAAGCACTGCTGACGATATAGCCAGGAGCCTAAAGGATACTTACAACGTTACCATAGAGAGTGTTGCCAGTGCCATGAAAGCGGCAGGCTACGTGACCAATGACGTGGCGAACGGGCTGAAAACCGCCTACAACGCAACGGCCGATGAGGTAACCGCTGCGCTAAAAGCTGCCGGCTATGCATTCACCGAGGTAGCGACCGCCATCAAAGACGTATGGGAGTGTGCGCAAAAAGATGTTGCCCGGGTGATGAAAGCGGCAGGCTACGTAACCAATGACGTGGCGAATGGGCTGAAAACCGCCTACAACGCAACGGCTGATGAGGTAACGGCTGCGCTAAAAGATGCCGGCTATACGTTGGCCGAAGTAGCGACTGCCATCAAAGACGTATGGGAGTGTGCACAAAAAGATGTTGCACGGGTTATGAAAGCGGCAGGCTACGTAACCAATGACGTGGCGAATGGGCTGAAAACCGCCTACAACGCAACGGCTGATGAGGTAACCGCTGCGTTAAAAGATGCCGGCTATACGTTGGCCGAAGTGGCGACCGCCATCAAAGACGTGTGGGAGTGTGCACAAAAAGATGTTGCACGGGTCATGAAAGCGGCAGGCTACTTGGCCAACGATATTTGCAGCGCTTTAAACAGTGCCTTTAACGCTACTTCGCAGGATGTTGCCAATGCACTTAAAGCTATCGGAATTGTAGCACAGGATACCACAAACGCCATAAAGACGGTGTACAATGTAACCATTGATGAAGCTGCCTCTGTTCTTAAGCAGGCAGGCTATGCTGCCAATGACGTTGCTTCGGCATTGCAAAGTGCATTCAACAGATCGGTAAATGCGGTAGCCGATGCAATGAAGCAGGCAGGTTAAGCTGACGATGACGTAAAGAATGCTTTTTAAAGCCTGGGCGGTGATTTTAAATCCTTTGCAGATAAGGCGTGGGGAGATATTGAAAATGTTTTCAATCCTTCACATTGGTAGTAAAAAATATTTAGATATAACATAAGGTCAGCGATAAAGCTGGCCTTTTTGTTTAAAATATTAAAAGCAATTATCACAATTAAGGTACAAATGGTTAGGAAATTTCTGCTTTTGATGCTGCTGTCAACGTCGAAAAGTCAGCGAATTCCTTAATTTGATAGGAGATAGCAATTAGTTTAAGAAGCTGTTTAAATTTTGCCCGTTAATTTTCCATGCTTCTTTTATCAACTTAAAAACCCAAAAAATTCATACTTTCTTGTATTAGTACAACAAGTGAAGACAAAATTTACAGGCATAAAAGAAGCATTACAAATTCAATAGATATAAGTCTAAACAGCTTCTAAATAAATAAGTGCGATCAGCGATATGCACCGCAAGTTTCTAAGTCATATTCATTCGCAACTGCCATCATCAGTATGAATTATATTAGAGGTAGTGTTGGTAATTTTTTATTGTTTTTTCGATGTATCGTCTATAAAGATGCAAAGATTGTATCTGTCGTTTTTTGTCTTTTAACGATGTGTTTATCCATCATCTACAACTTAGATCATCCCTTATCTCCCAGTTCCGAATTAGATAATACTGCTTACAATAAAGTATAATCCAAGCTACCTTCTTAATATAGACTATTTAATAAATAGCGTATTTAAGCTATTGCCAGGGCAAATAGCCAAAGGCATTTTTGGATTGTAAATACAAACAAAACGGTTATCATTTTTTACTGCTATTTGGTAATACTTAATACAGCTTGATTTTCTATTCACCAAACTGCAGAATAAATAATAATAGATGATTTTAAAAAATCAACATCAGAATATGCTTGGAGACATATGGCATGAAACAAGATTTCTTGATCCGTTGAAAACGACTGTTCCAAATGCAGCAGCCCTACTGCATTTTGTTCAACATACCATCAATGCCACAACTGCAATAGATTTACAATCTATTATTCCTTTTGCCAGGCATATTCCTGCATCATCCGGCAATATATTAGAACTGCATTTTGGTAAGAATACCGTTGATTTTGCTACCAGGGTGAATAAAGATTTTGATAGGGTTGTATTGAGAAAAATAAACCATAATTACTACAACCTGCCTTTTATAAACGAAGATTTGCTTAGGCTTATTAAACCAGAAAGAAATGGATTTAATTATGGAATAGAAAATATCTGGATAGAATATGATGCACCTTTCCTCTGCTCGCCAGCTATCTTTTTTGATATTGACAGAAGTGCTTCTTTTTGCCCCCAATCTGCTTACAGGAGTGTGCAAAAAATTACAGATAGTTTCGAATGGCAGATTGGTGGAAGATTGCTTCAATTTTTAAATCAAATTAAGCAAGCAGGTTTACAAGTGGTTTATTATGGTTTGATGTTTTCAAGGGATACCGGTTCCATACGCCTTACTATTCACGGCATTCAACCAGCTCGGCTAAAAGATACCCTTGAAAAATTGGCATGGAAAGGAAATTACCAAAGCTTGCAGAGGGTTACAACTTATTTAAAAAAGGAACAAAAGCTGGTGGTGGGAGTTGATTTTAAAAACGATGTGGAAGACCGTATTGGCATCGAAATTTTTGATAACGCCCCTATTGCTTTTTTGCAACAAACCCTATGCAAAAATCAACTTATAAGTAAGGAACATACTGATTTGCTAAAAAAGTGGCAACAGTGCCTTGCCCTACCGGAATATCTTACCAATTCACTGAGCCGGTTATATCAACGACCCGTACAACATTTATACACCCGTATCAACCATTTCAAATTCATTATTGATAGCAGCGAAGCAATAGCCCTGAAAGGTTATTTGTATTACTGTTTTTGATTTATTCACCATAAAAACCTGTAGAATTTATGGCAAAATTTAAAGTAATTACCGACAAACTAAATAAACGGCGGCAGATACCGGCAAGCTTGCCTGATAATAATAATATCAGTGGTATTGTTTTCAAAGATTATAGCTTTGAAGGCACGGCAGCGGGAACAAACACGCTCGGTAACTGGTATGTCGACCGTGACAATAACTTTTATTGGGGCAAGGGATTAATGATCTTGTCCGATACTGTACCGTACGCGACACCAGGTGCCGATGTTATGCCACCCGCGTTTAACGCCAGCCAATTGGAGCTACCTGTCACCCATACCCAGTGCATTTCCTGCGCTTCTTGGCTGGATACGCACTTTGGCAAGGCGACGGCGGCTGCGGTAGCCGGTACCCCTTTTGAAAAGGAGTTGCTTTATGCCATTGCCTGTCAGGAAACAGCTATTTACTGGTGTCACTGGATCAATGATCATACACCTGAAGATATACTAGCACGTTGTGTTTTTGATGCTTCCGGCGATGTGAATGGTACCCGCGAAGCATTCCCTAAAAACACGACGGCTTTTATAGAAAAGTTTGGGCAAGACATTGCCGATATGCTAATTGCGGAAGCTAACGCATCCAGGGCATTACACGGTTGGGAACCTAAACAATGGGTGTATGCAGGTTACGGTATCTTTCAACATGACATTCAGGCAATTGTTACAGATCCTGATTTTTTTAAAAAAAAGGAGTGGTATAGTATGGATGCATGCCTTGGCAAAGTAGTCAGCGAGCTACAAGAAAAATGGCATGTCCACACCGGCGATTTGTTCAATTCAGTAAAAGCCTATAACGGCAGCGGGACAAGGGCGGAAAACTATGCAAAGAATGTGTTTCAGTTTTTGTCCTGGATTAAAGCGGATCATAATCAGTAATAATCAAATACATTAAACTAAGAGCCTACTTGAATTTCTAATATTAAAATTTATAATGCTTCTTTTATGCCTGTAAATCCTGTTTTTAGAAGCTGTTCCAATACAAAAAGTACAATGGGCCGATGATTTTTATGTGGTAAAAGAAGCATAGAAAATATATTGAACAAAATTTAAACAGGCTCTAAGTAACATTTATTAGCACAGTTATCTGTAATCTAACTAATTTAGTCCGAATACAGATAACTACTTGCATTTTGACAGATTACTTGGCTACAAATATTACGCTGTCCTGTTGTGGGCAGTATTGCTTGTGGCTAATGTTTCTGCTCAAGCTCCTATTCCGCTGCATTTTGAATCTTTTACAATTGACAATGGGCTTTCCCAAGGCTTTATCACCTCCATTTTACAGGATAAGCAAGGCTTTATGTGGTTTGGAACAAATGACGGTCTTAACAGATACGATGGCTATTCCTTCACTGTCTTTCGACATGATCCATTAAATTTGAATTCACCGGCAGGTGATGATATCAGTTGTCTTTTTGAAGACTCTCATCAGCGCTTATGGATTGGGTTCAGGGGAAAAGGTATTGACATTTACGATCCGATGCTCAACAGCTTTCGGCATATACGACGGGCGTCAACCAGAGGGCTACAGTCAGACTTTGTATTAAATATAACTGAAGATAAGTCAGGTAATTATTGGATTAGATCGCGAGAAGGACTTGACTATTTAGAGTTTAGAAAAGATTTTCCGGTCTTTGTTCCTTTCAAATCAGCTATTAACTCAACGCCACAAAACAGATCAGAAATCGGTAGTCTTCTTATTGACAGCCGTAACCGTAAGTTTATTACGAATAATACAACTGTTAATGAGTTATTTTTTAATGAAAGCTTGCGGACCTATAAATTAGTGGAGCGATTCCGCTTCACGCCTAAAATACCTTTTTTTACAGGCACATTAATGGAAGACACATTAAACCACTGCCTTTACCTAAATAGTAGTACTCTTATCTGGAAATTTCCGGACTACAATTTTGGTAATGCAAGAATAATTGCCTCGTATGAAGGCCAGGACGTTCGCTGGACAATGGACAAAAGTCACAACTTGTGGCTTATGGGCAAAGGAAGTATAAAACAGGTTAATATCCGGAACAAAGGTTTGCGGGAAATAATTGCGGATGAGCCGGAATCGATGCGAGCACTTCAAACAGCAACTGTATTTTATACTGACCGTACAGGTGTAGTGTGGATAGGCTCGGGTGGCTATGGACTTATAAAATACGATCCTGCTACAGTCGGTTTTCACCACATTTTGCGAGGGTATAACGTGTATCAGGTTGTAGAAGATAAAGAGGGGAAAATCGTTACCAACAATCTGAATGCCTTGCGGATCACAGAAGATTCTGCTCAGAATATTCCGCACTTTATAAATGCGCCTGCGGTCAGCGATAAGTTCAATATGTCTTTTACCAAGGATACAGCGGGAAATTTTTGGTTTGCACGTAATGGTTCATTACTACAGTACAAACCAGCTACCCATAGCGTGCAACGGTTTAAAGTTCCTTTTACCGATCATACTACAGCTCCATTTCCCCTTTTGGGTGACAAAACGAATAATATATGGATGGGCTATAATAGGTATCTGGTAAAATATGACTGGGTGAACAATTTTTTTTTAAAGTATGACTACCCCACAAAATTCGTCCAGTACGATTACGACTTTCTGCAAAGTATTTATCAGGACGAAGATCTGATATGGCTGGGTTCTATCAATGGATTGTTTTGCTTCGACACCAAGCAGGAAAAAATGATACATACTTATTTGAATGATGAAAAAGACAACAACTCAATTTCTAATAATATTGCCCTTTCTTTTTGTGCAGATGTGGAGCAACCGGAAAGATATCTATGGATAGGAACAAAAGGCGGCGGACTTAACAGGCTTGATAAATTAACGGGTAAATTTATCCATTTTAGTACGGCACAAGGACTCGCTAATAATGTGATTTATGGTATTCTCCCAGATTATGAAGGCAACCTCTGGCTAAGCACTAACAAAGGCTTATCCGTATTTAATATAGGATCGAAGCACTTCCGCAATTTTGACGTTAGTGATGGCTTGCAAAGCAATGAGTTCAATCGTTACGCTTACCTAAGGACCTCAGAAGGCAATATGATTTTTGGTGGCTTAAATGGCCTAAACTATTTCCGTTCCGATGAAGTAAGACCGCTTGATCCGCCAGAGGTTGTATTCACCGATTTCAGGTTATTTAACCATTCTGTAAAACCAGGGCATAATTCTCCATTGGCCAAATCTATTGAATATACCCACTATATTCCCCTGTACTATGAGCAGAATGTAATAACTTTCCAGTTTACTGCCCCAGATTACCGTAAAAAAGGCAATATGCGCTATCGCTACCGCATGGAAGGTTTTGATAAAGGCTGGACTTATTCAGGAGCTGCCCACGAAGCTACTTATACCAATCTGGATCCTGGCACATATAAATTTATCGTTCAGGCAAGCTTTGAAAACGGTGCCTGGAACATAAAAAGTTCTTCTATTGAACTATTTATAATTACACCCTGGTATCAAACCTGGTGGTTTTACTTAAGTATAACGGTTGTAATAAGTGGAGCAGTTTATGGACTTTACCGGTTCCGGCTTTATCAGCTTAAGAAATTAGAAGCTTTACGTAATCGTATAGCCGCAGATTTGCATGATGAAGTAGGTTCGTCCATTAGCACTATTGCCATTTATTCCAAAATTATGCAGGAGCAAATGGACAGCCTTGATTTTGACAAAGCACCTCTACTAAAAAAGATCAACGATTTCGCAATGGAGATCATGGGTTCTATGAATGAAATTGTGTGGAGCATCAATACTAAAAACGATGCTTTCGAAGACATCATCGCCCATATGAGGGAACATGCGTTTCAGTTGTTTTCAACCAGGAGCTGTCAAATGCATTTTAATGTTGACGACAATATTTTACGCTTAAAGATAAGTATGGAACGACGACGCGAATTTTATTTAATTTATAAAGAAGCGTTAAACAACATTGCCAAATATGCCGACGCTCAAAATGTTTGGATCAGTTTTTCAACAAGTCATAAAAGAATTATTTTAGAAATCAGAGATGATGGAAAAGGTTTTGATCCTGCCAATGTTAGAAAAGGAGGTAATGGGCTTACTAACATGCGGCAACGAGCAGCAGTGCTTCATGGCAGCTTAAGTGTGATATCAAACGTTGGCAGCGGTACCGAAATCATCCTTAGCTTTCATCCTTCTTAGGCACTTTTACTTGAGCAGGTTAAATTCTCATTAGTGCTACTTTTTATAGGACTTCGTAAATATATTACCCTAAATGCGCGTATTCGATTTCTGCTCTCAGATGGCCGTTTTCAATAGCAGCGATCAGAAGGACATAGGATGTGTCGGAGATTTTGAAGACTGTAATAACTTGGTTGAAAATCTTCGCAAAAATTCGCCAGATGTAGCTCTAATGGACATTCATATGCCGGGAGTAGATGGAATTGATGGGGTGAAGCTGCTGCAAAAACATTATCCTCAAACCAATATCATTATACAAACAATTTTTGAAGATGATGAGAGCTTATTTAACAGCTTGCTTGCTGGTGCATATGGCTACATGTTAAAAAAAACGACAAATGAAAAGTTAATAGAAGGAATTATTGAAGTGGTAAATGGCGGAGCACCCATGTCTCCGGGAATTGCCAAAAGAGTACTTGAATATATAGGCAATAAAAACAGTAAAGCAAGGCAGAACACATTTATTTATCAAAGCGAGAACTGAATATGCTCGCTCTTTTAGTTAAAGGTTTTAGCCAAAAAATGATTGCCACAGAATTTTTTATCTCCCCCTTTACCGTTAATAACCATACTAAAAATATCTACAGTAAAATGCAAGCCCATAACGTATCAGAAGCGGTAGCTACAGCTTTGCAGAAAAACCATGTTTGAATATGGCTTAAAAGTTATTTAAAAAATGGCTAGTTTAAGCTATATAGGTGGCCCGAAACATCAAGTATTTTTGCCCTCTAACGGTTTAGGAAATTAAATTGACCATAGTGATTCTTTAGATATAAAAATAAAAGGCAAATTCAATCAGGGCATCTTACCTGAAATATACTTCTTTACAACAAATATATTTCGACTGACTGCTTAATAATTTTCCTTAGCAAAATCGTCTTTTTTGACATTTCAAAAAGCCCTGCCACCTGGGGATTAGAAGTTTTATGCTTAAATTTTTAAATAAATATTTAGAAATGAACAAATGAAAAAACAGATTTTAAAAATAGCAGAAGTTTTTCGTATTCCGGCTTTACTAATTTGCTTTACAGGCTGCGCAACCATGGCGCAATTTGGCCAGTATGCCTACACCCAAACAATTTCTCTTAACGTAGATGCATTAAATATCATGGGAACGGCTACAGATAAATTCTCCAGCCATCAAGCAGACGCAACAGCATTCAAACCACTTTAAACAAAATGGTTGAATATGAAAAAATAAACCCAAAAATGAAATTTATGAGAAAATGTGGATGGCCTTAATGACCCCAATAAAAATCTTTTTGGCGGGTTGTAGCCAAATTCAGCGATAATCCAATAAATATTAAATACAAAACTATCAAAATTTAAAAACCATGACAGACTTTAATCAAGCTTATAGAATAACGATGAACAATGAAGGTGGTTACGCAAATAATCCCTTGGATCACGGAGGCGAAACCTGGAGGGGCATTGCACGAAACTTTTGGCTACATTGGCTGGGTTGGCCAATTGTGGATACTATCAAAGCTCAACATCCGGCGAATTTAAATGTCGCTTTATCAAAAAATTTAGAGTTAGAGAAGTTGGTGCTTTCTTTCTACAAAACTGAATTTTGGGACGTTATCTGCCTTTCTGGATTAAATGATCAGGAAACTGCAAACTCTTTGTTTGATATCTCTGTGAATATGGGAACAGGTACTGCTGCAAAGATTTTTCAGGAAGCAGTCAATACTTTCCCGGGCAATTCTATTGTTATCGATGAAAAGATAGGACAAATAACCTTAGCGGCTGCTAATAAAATCCATTCAACATCTTTATTCGAAAAGATTAACGAACTCCGAGAACAAAGATATGACGAAATAATTGCAAAAAACCCCTCTCAGGCCGCTTTCAAGAATTCATGGTTTAGCCGTATTAAATCATATAACACAGAAGAAAAAGAGGGAGAAAATTTAGCTTAATAAAGTTTAATGACTTATGTACGATCACTTGTATCGATCGGTAGAGTGGTGTTTTCATTTGAGAGTGTAAAATGAACTGTGTCAGTTAAGAATTAATGATGATTTTTAACTTTAAGACACGGTAACATGAACGAGCAAAATGGATTTGACTTTGAGAGCTTCAAGGCGGAAGCGATCAAAGGGATGTATGCGGGTAAACCGCTGAACGGTGAAAAAGGGATCTTCGCGCCTTTGCTGAAGCACTTTTTAGAATCGGCATTAGAGGGCGAGCTGGACGCGCACCTGCAGGAAGAAAAAGCAGCCGGTATAGCCAACCGCCGTAACGGTAAGGCCAGCAAAAAGATAAAAAGTATTTCGGGGGAGTTTGAGCTGGAGAGCAGCCGTGACCGCGCAGGCAGCTTTGAGCCATTAGTTTTACCCAAACGCCAGGTCATTATCACCGAAGAACTGGAAGAAAAAGTGATCGGCCTTTACGGATTGGGACTGAGCACGCGTGATATTTCTAAGCACATCAAGGAACTGTACCAGATGGATATTTCGGCCAGCACGCTGTCATCCATCACCGATAAAGTTGTTCCGGCGATGAACGAGTGGCGGGCGCGTTCACTGGATTCGGTCTATGCCTTTGTGTACCTGGACTGTATGCACTACAAAGTCCGCGAAGGAAATAGCGTGATTACCCGTGCTGTTTACAATATCCTGGGCGTTTCACTCGAAGGAAAGAAAGAGTTGCTGGGCATGTACCTGTCCGAAAGCGAAGGGGCAAAGTTCTGGTTGGCCGTTTTGACTGACCTGAAAAACCGCGGGATGCAGGACATGCTGATTGCCTGCGTGGATGGGCTAAAAGGGTTTCCCGAGGCGATTGCTGCCATCTTCCCGAAAACCGAGGTGCAGACTTGTGTGGTGCACCAGATCCGCAATAGCCTGCGCTATATTGCTGAAAAGGACAAAAAGACTTTTATGGCTGATCTGAAACCCGTTTACCAGGCTGTTTCCAAAGAACAGGGTTATGAAAACCTGATCGCCTTGGACGAAAAATGGGGCAAGAAATATCCCGTTCCAATTTCTTCCTGGTACAACAATTGGGAAAATCTGTCTACCTTCTTTAAGTTTGATGCCCACATCAGAAAGGTAATTTACACGACCAATTCCGTCGAAGGGTTTCACAGACAGGTTAGAAAAGTAACCAAAACCAAAGGTGCTTTTACCTCGGACAATGCCTTACTAAAGCTTGTCTATCTGGTCGTTCAGAACATCTCCGAGAAATGGACAATGCCGCTCCATAACTGGAACCTAACACTATCACAGCTTTTTATTATGTTTGAAGACCGAATAAAACTGCACCTACAAAACAACTGAACAACAACACTGACACAGTTCAGCTTACACTACCTTTCATTTATACTTTTTATATTATACAAGTAACTACTAGCTGTGCCTCCACAATATGGCTTGCTAACTTTGGTTTAACTGATAATATTTTAGACTCCTATATAAAATCTCTTTCTTGCTAACAAAAGCCTGTTTTTATAAGAATAACCTAACCTTAAAAAAGAACTTAAAAAGATTTTATTAGGCTTAACCAGCACTTAAAAAGAAAATTTTAGGGGAGTAATTACCTCCCCCCTGTTAATCAGTATTAGTTAGTATTAATTTAGCAACAACGAGCTACTGCCATGTTTTGCAAAACCTGTACACAGATCAAAAGCAGCCTGTGATTTCTGCATTCCTGCGCCGTACATGACGGATTTAAACTTGGCTTCCCCGTCCTTGTAATTCCTTACATTCTGAAAGTAGCCGGTAACGGCATTGTAAGCGCCAAACAAAGTGCCTTTCGTGGTTTGCTCCTGCTGGCTCGGGCTGCTTAAAGCATATTCCATCACAGAACTGACCGTATTGTTATAAGTGGCGGATAGTTCCTCCTGTCTTTCGTTTTGGATGTTTTCTAATACTTCCTTGTTTGCTGCCATGGCCAATTGTATTAACTGCTTTACTTCCCGGTCTGTTATTTTGACCCTTGCCCAGCGGTTAAACACGGCTTCCAGTTCTACCGATTGTAGCATGGAGCTGCCCAGTATCTGCTGCGCCCCTTTCAGCTTTTCGGCAGCACTTGCCGTATGCCGTATCTTAATCGTGTTGCTGCTGTTTTTTAACGCTGCATTGAGCGTGTTCTGGCAAACAACGCGGACAGGTGTAAAAGCGATGGTGATACTACCTGAACCGTCATGCGAAGTGGTCAGCAGCAAATACTGCTCGATCAAATCGTCCCTGCCAACTTTAATATAATCAGGCAGTTTTGCCGTAATAAAAATACGTTCCCCTTTACCTAATGCGCCTGCCGTTTCGTATAAGATGCCTTTTCTGCTTGCTACGATAGCATCGAAAAACGAAAAAGCGTTTACATTCTGTACTATCTCGTAATCATTGCCTACTACGCCCAAGACCTGCTCGGTATCGCTGCGAATGGTAGCGAAATAAGCAGGGACTTCAATTTCAGGAATGATTGATTTTGTGTTGCTGTTTTGGCTGTTGCTGTTTGGGATACTGTTGCTGTTCCGGTTACTGCCGTTTTGATTGCTATTGATAGATATTGTTTGCCGTATCATATGTAAACAAATGGCGTTTTTCTACCTCGTAGTTTAACCCCGCATGTATGATCGCTTCTGCGCTTGTCGGGTAATCACTGAGGATTTGTCCTAATCCGTGCCAGGCTTTTTCTTTAACGGAGAAGAAACTGTGCTTGCCTGTCTTTTCATTGTAATTGATATTATGTGCCATGATTGTTTTGTTTTTGATTTGGGTTGGTAATACTGATGATATTCGTTTTTTAATTTTCCCCTGTCCGCTTAGTTTAGTTCGCCGTCGCCTAAATGGTCGGTATTAAGTTTGATGATCTCTGTTTCGAGTACCTGCACGTTTTTAGTGTTTCCTATAAAATAGGTCGCTTCTGTTTCCAGTTCTTTTACTGCATCGCGGATAGCGGTGTGGCTGGTCTGGATCACTACCTTAAAGAATAAAAAAATCGTGTCTTTCATTTGCTTGGTTGTTGACGTTGTTTGTTAACTGCTGATTAATTGTTATAGGAATCGATAAACTCGTTTAGCTCTTGCTGGAAACTTGCAGGGCTTTCTGTAGCCAACTGCTGCGAGTAACCTTCCCAAAAGATTTGGTCGGTCAGTTCTATAAATAGTTCTAACATGGCGGCTATTGGTTTTTATAGTTGTTTATTAAATTGGTTGCTGCTTTAAACTGTTCCCCGTACTGGTAGTACAAGGGAACAGTTTTGTTTATTACCCTTTCCCTTACGCCGGTATGGTAATGCCAGCTTCTATTTCTGATAGCTTTTCAACACAAAGGCTGTTCACATACTGGCTTACTGACCAAATGATAACCGGGTTTTTGGTGATAAACTTTCTCCGGCTGTCATCTTCGATCATTAAAGTGCAGCCATGAAAGTGGTTATTGTCCGTCTCGTCGCCATCTTCAATTTGTGCCACCTCAAAAGCTTCCAAAGTGTTAATCGTATCAAGCAACTTGTCCCTTTGTATTTTCCGGCGGTGCAGTTCTTCCACTAATTTTAAAGTGCTCTCCAAGTTAAGTGCAGGTTTCGCCGGTTTGGTTTCTGGTTTTGCTGTCTCTGCTTTTGGTTGTTGTTCCGCTGACTTAGGCTGTTCTGCCCCCGGTTGTCCGCTTTCTGCTTTCGGTGGTAGCGGCTGCCCGGTTTGTTCCTGCTGTCCGTCCTTTTTCACTTCTCCGGCTTTTGCTTCTTCCGGTTTCACGGCTTCTTTGTTTACAGGGTTGCCATTAGTAAATGCTGCCTCTTTTCCGGCTGGCTTTCCGTTATTTACTGCTGCGCCGTTTTCTTTTACTTTGGTTTCCATGGTTTTTATGTTTTAAAATGAATTTGAATTTGATTTTTAAATAGTGATTGGTTTTGCTTTTTGTGATCGGTCGGTCTGTGGCCGTGATCCGCTTTCCAGCCTCGGTGGCGCCCTGTTTTTTGGTAGTTTCATGGTTCGGTGGTCTTTTGTTTTTTGTGCTTTGTTTTTAAGTCCGCTCGCACAAGTTCGCTGGCTTTTTATTAAGCACCGCACCTGATCGGGCAGGGCATATGGGCAAGGTTTTTGGAAAAAAAATACGCTCTCCCACGGTGCACCGCCCGAAGGGCACCGATGAAAAAAGGAGAGGAAGATTATTTTTTCAAAACCCGCAGGGCCCGACCTTGACCATATGGCCTGCACATCGGAAATTTGCTGTAGTAAAAGGCCAGTGGCTACTCAAAATGCCGCCTACCTGCGTTTTGCAGGTATTGATTGGCATTTAAAAGAAAGTCTGCCGCAGTTGAAGGATAGCTTATCGCAGTTGGAAAAAAACGCGGATAAAGGGTGCGGGGCGACGGAGGAGCCTTGCGCCTGCCCCTTGCAAAGGCAAAAGCGGTTTACGGAATGGAGCTGTGCGGAATGGAGGAAACGGATTTTGCCATCTGTAGTTAAATTTCCCCTTATAAAAGCTTCTTTCGATTATATAATTAAAAAAGCCTGGATAATTGAATTCAAGCCGTTGGTTCAAACAGCTTTACTGGTTTTAGCGGCTTTGATCAAAAACGTACGGATAAAATAAAAAGGCTGATGAGCCTGGTAAAATCAATAATCTTTCTAAGCCCTTGCAGGTCTTCTCCTGATTGCATAGTTTTTATTTATGATGATTTATTTATAAATGCAGTTCCCTTTTTTTCTTCTTTTTGTCCTCGGGAATGGTAGGCAGGCTGTCTTCGTCCGTTTTGCCCAGCAGGTTTTCCAGTAGCTTTTCCGGCAGGTTCGGTTTGAGGTAGGTTTTTTCCTGTTCCTTTTGTGCGGTTTTTAGGTAGTCTGTTTCTTTTTGTGGTTTCAGGTAACTGGTCTGTTGTTTGGACTTGAGATAAGATGTGTAAGATGTGGAGGCCCGCTGGTCTGATTTGCTTTGCTGCTGTTCAATAGGTTTATCCTGATTGCTAAACCTGTCGCTGATTGCTTTCGCGCTATAAGCTTTGCCCAGGTCGCTGCCATTAAAAACGGTTTTGTTTTTGTTGTCGACGATAGTTATCCCGTAGGTAAGGCCCGCGTCGTTCTGCCGGAAAATTGCATTGATGTTTTGTTTTTTAAGCTCACTTAAAAAGGTGTCTTTGGTGATTTCGTTGTAACTGCTGAAAACTTTATCAATACTGGTTTTTAAGGTTTCCTTATAAGGCTTTCGTTTTTCTTCGTTTTGGATAAACTTGCTTTCGAGATTTGTTAACGTCGGTTTACCATTCAAACTGCTTGCCTTGAAAGGGATACCAATTTTGTTGCCCTTTTCATCAATAATTGAATAGATGAGGCCTTTCTTCCGGAACATCTGCGTGTCCTCTTTGCCACGGTCTGCGACCACGTTAAACTGTTTCAAAATAGCATTGAGTTCTGCAAGAGAAGTGTATTTATAGTCGCGGGTAACGGCAGTTACCACATTAGTGATAGCACGTTTGGTTGGCGTTTTGCCGTATTCTGCTTTTTCTATGTTTACTGGTTTGATCGCTACGGCTTCTTTCAGTTCCTTTCCTTCGGCCTTAATCAGGCCAAACTCACGCTCCAGTTCTTTTCTTGCCGGTTCAGACAGCCTTTTTCCGATGTCGTGCAGGCCAATCCTTGCACCGTCTTCCCGAATGTTTGTGGTAACGATATGGATATGGGGATGCGCCGCATCTTCGTGCTTGTAAACCAAATAAGGCTGGTCACCGAAACCAATCTTCTCCATATAGGCAGTAGCAATTTGTTGCAGCTGAAAGTGGTCGGGCTTCTCTTTCACATCAAAGTTGAGCATGATATGCAGCGAATTGGTTTTTACATGACTGTTTAGGTCCGTTAGTTGGCCGAAACGGTTAAACTTATCGGAGAAAGTAAGTTTGTCCAGTTCCCTGCCAAACAGGCTTGCCATAATTAGCTCTGCTGCCCCTGCCTTTACCTTGTTTTCATTATAGTTCAGCAGTCCCCGGATGCTTTTGCCTGTAACTATTTTTGCAACCATTTTTCGGCTAAGGCTGATACCAACAAAAGCAGCCTGTCCACTTTCGCTTCGACTGGCCGGTACTGCTCCATAACTTTTAAGGTATAAAAAGCCTTGTGGGCTTCTTCCTTCGCACTGTTATATCCTTTGGTGAGCTGGTTAATATTGATGCCTATGGATTTGAGTTCTTTTCGGATCCTGGTCAGTTCCTCCATCGGTGCGTTCATGGTAACGTCCTTGTAAAAGCAAAGTATCTTTTCCCTTGACAATATCTTTCTTGCCACTTCGCCTACCGACTGGCAGCTACTTTCTGTGACCAGTTTTTCAAGCCGTTTGAAAACGGTTTCATTGACCCTTAGAATGATCGGATGGTTTAACAGCTCTTCCGCAGCTTTATATTTTGTCCTGCCCATGGTAGTTCCATATGGTAATAAATACATGATAAATCATCAGTGACCGCAAGCTCCGCAGCGGGCACTTCTCCCGGGACTAAAAGGAGGGGCACGATCTTTTGTGTATACAAAAGTACATCTTGCCAGGCACGCGCGTGATTGTAAAACGCCTCTTAAAGCCCGTGGTCAGTTGTTAGGTTCTATGATTTGATTAATGCTTCAGTTATAGATTTACGCGGTTCTATTTGCCGTATCCCTGTCGGATTTTCTAACCCTGGTGCAAGTAATAGTGTGTTTTCTGATTATAGTTTTTGATATCATGACTATTGGTTTTGACAAGCCAATCTGATACAAATACTGACAGGTATTGGTGAGTATAGGTTATGGGACAAGGATTGATAGAAGTTACTTGAATTACTATAGTTTAGCTGAATAAAAAGTAAAAGAGAGACTTATAAATAACTTAATTTCAAAAAGAAATTTACAATAAGCTACTAAGAATAAGAAGATTAGGTGTAAAAATTGTGCTTGGTCTTCGATATACAATTACTTAAATAAGCTTCCCCCAGTTTTGCTTTTTAAAAAAAGCAAAGGAAACCAGATATGTTACCTGAAAAAAGATCGCTTACACCGGAAAAAGCTGTAGAAATTCTGAAAAAGCATGGGACTATTGTCACTATAGAAGAAGCAAAATTAATCTTGGACTTTATGTACAAACTTGGTAAATTGTCAGTAAAACAATACGTGAAGCTATAGAATTTAAAATGATGAAAATTGCAGATTTATACATTAGGGTATCAACAGACGAACAGGCAGACAAAGGTTATTCTCAAAGAGACCAGAATGAGCGGTTACAGAAATACTGTAAAATTAATGGTATCAAAGTACGAAAGGTATTATTTGAAGATCATTCTGCAAAAACCTTTAATCGTCCGGAGTGGAATAAGTATTTGACTGAGATTCGTAAAAATAAAGGAAGGGGTGCTGACTTAGTTCTTTTTACAAAGTGGGATAGGTTTAGCCGTAATGCAGGAGATGCTTATCAAATGATTTCTACATTAACGAGATTGGGAATTGAACCCCAGGCAGTCGAACAACCTCTTAATTTAGAAATCCCAGAAAACAAAATTATGTTGGCATTTTATTTAGCTGCACCGGAGGTAGAAAATGACCGACGAGCTTTAAACGTAAAACAAGGAATGCGGCGGGCAAGAAAAGAGGGCAGATATATGGGCGTTGCTCCAATAGGATATGATAATAAAATAAGAGAAGATGGTAGTAAATATATTGCGTTTAATCCAATAGAAGCGCCACAGATGAAATGGATATTTGAAACTATTGCTGAAGGGGTATTTGCGCCTGATCAAATTAGAAAGATGGCTAACGTCAGAGGATTTATGATAAGCCGAATGAATTTCTATCGTGAGATTAGAAACCCCGTCTACTGTGGAAAGATAGTCGTAAAGGCTTTTAAAGATGAAGAAGAACAATGGGTAAATGGCTTACATGAGCCATTAATTACAGAGATTTTATTTCATAAAGTGCAGGATATTTTGAATGGTCGTACAAAAGCAATGCGTTTAAATGCTGTAAAAATCAATGAAGGCTTACCGCTACAAAGCTTTTTGGAATGCGCAACTTGTAATAAACAACTTACCGGAAGTGCATCAAAAGGGAAAAAAGGAGGTTATTACTATTATTATCACGCTCAATCAATTTATGGGTGCGGTTGTCGATATAAGGCAGATCATGTCAATAAAGCTGTTCAAGAAGAACTTTTAAAATTTGTACCCTTGCCAGGCATGTCTGAATTATACAAAACAGTTGTACTTGACATCTATAAAACTCATAAAGGAAATACTGTTGACCAAAGGCGTGAAATAGCAGAACAAATTGCAAAGCTCAACATTAAATTAGCGAACGCAAGGGACCTACTTTTTGACGGAAAACTAGAGGCGGATGATTATGCAATAATGAAAAAAGATTGTGAGCAAAAAATAAAAAAGCTTGAAGATACGCTTTCAGAGGCGAGGGTACTAAAATCTAACACTATCAGTGTAGATAATATGGTTTTAAAAGCAATTGAGGTACTTTCAAGACTCGAAACATTGTATGGAGAGGGAGACGTTTTAACTAAAAGGGCAATACTGGGTTCGATATACCGTGAAAAAATGAGATTTGACGGGAACGAATATCGAACCCAGCGAATGAATGAAGCAGCACTTCTTATATTTCAGATTAACAGCGTGTTAAAGCCAAAAAAAAACGGGAAAGAACGTTATTCATTACGTCTTTCCCGTGCAGTACTCGGGGCGGGAATCGAACCCGCACTCCTTTAACGGGAACAGGATTTTAAGTCCTGCGTGTCTACCAGTTCCACCACCCGAGCAGGTGATTAACCATATTAGCTTTAAAATTCCTCTTTAAAAAAAGTCCCTCTCCAATGGAGAGGGATTTAGGGTGAGGCTTGTAAAACTAAGAGCGAAAGACGAGGTTCGAACTCGCGACCTCAACCTTGGCAAGGTTGCGCTCTACCAACTGAGCTACTTTCGCATTGCGGTTGCAAATATATACAGATTCAAAAAAAACACAAGCTTTTTGCCGCATATTTTTTCAAAATTTTTATAAGTCGCTGTCTTTCAAAATCTCAGCTACCAAATCGCCTTCATAGCCTTTGCCAAAAGCATAAGTTTTGAGCTGATGGCGACGTTTATACGGCTCTTTCTCTTTCAGCAAAGCAGCTTTTTTTTGTAATATTTCTTTCAGCTTTGTTAAATAATCGTCTAAATCTATCTGTTGTAATGCTTTTTTGATCATTCCGTCGGGCACCCGTTTTAGCTTCAAAGCCTGCTTGATTTTGATTTTGCCCCAGCCTTTTATCCTGAATTTGCCCAAAGCATACGCGTTGGCAAAGCGCTCTTCGTTCAAAAAATTGTTACCAATCAGCTCCGAAATAATCTGCTCCACATCCCGCGGGTACAAACCCAGATCAAACAGTTTCTGGCGTACTTCCTGCTGCGAACGCTCTTGGTAAACACAGTATTTTTCTGCTTTCTGCAAACCTATTTTCGGGTCGGTAATTTTCGGTTTTCGTTCTTCAAAATCCATTGGCCCAAAAATCGTTAAAATTCTTCTATTGCCGGAAATATCTTCAATTTAGCAACATGCCCGGCCATTATCAAATCACACAGATCAGCAAAATTTTAGGTGCTAAAAACAGCATCCGGCACGAAATCGAAATCGGACATTTACTGACAGACAGCCGCAAAATCAGCAAAGCCGAAACCACCTTGTTTTTTGCTTTGAACGGAACCCGGAACGGACACGATTTCATCCCGGAATTATATGCTGCCGGTGTTTTTAATTTTGTGGTGAAGGATGATTATCAAATCCCGCCGGAAATGATCGATGCCAACTTTTTATGGGTAAAAGAAGTATTGTCGGCACTGCAAAAGCTGGCTGCTTATCATCGGCAACAGTTTGATTATGATGTAGTTGCTATTACAGGCAGCAACGGAAAAACGGTGGTAAAAGAATGGTTGTACCAGTTGCTTTCGCCGGATAAAAATGTGGTCCGTAGTCCGAAAAGTTATAATTCGCAAACCGGAGTGGCACTTTCTTTATGGCAGATGGACGCGCAGCATGAACTGGCCATCATCGAAGCCGGGATTTCTGTGCCTGGCGAGATGGAAAAGCTGGAAAACATGATCAAACCTGCCATTGGCGTGCTAACGCATTTTGCCGCCGCGCATGATGAAGGGTTTAGCAGCAGAAACCAAAAATTACAGGAAAAATTAAAGTTGTTTAAAAATGTTAACTGCCTGATTTATAATGAAGATCCAGTGCCACTGACCGTTCAAAACGATTTGCATGGCTTGAAAACTTTTACCATCAGCAAAAAATCACCTGAAGCAGGTTTGTTTGTTTTTAGCGAAGAAAACGCATCCGGCAAAACCAGGGTCAATGCTGTTTTTAGGGGTGAAAAATTGGCGTTTACAATTCCTTTTGCAGATGAAGCATCGGTGGAAAACGCACTGCTTTGCTGCGGAACTTTGCTTGCTTTGGGTATTTCCCCAAACATAATCAGTCGCCGGATTGCCCTGTTAAACCCGGTCAGTATGCGGCTGGAATTGAAAAACGGCCTCAATAATTGTTCGGTTATTGATGATTCTTACAATTCTGACATCAATTCGCTGGAGATTGCGCTGAACTTTTTAGACCTGCAAAAACAGCATCCGAAGAAAACATTGATCTTGTCGGATATTTATCAAACCGGATTAAAAAGCGAAGTTTTGTATCAGCAAGTGGCAGAACTGACGCGGCAAAAAAACGTTGATAATCTGATCGGTGTCGGCCCGGAAATCTCCAAAAACCAAATGCTGTTTTTAACACCGGAAAAACAGTTTTTCCCGGATACAGAAAGTCTTTTAAAAAAGATACACAAACTGCATTTTCGGGATGAAACCATTTTGTTGAAAGGTTCGAGGCTTTTTGAATTTGAAAAAATCAGCCGCGTTTTATCGCAAAAAACGCATGAAACGGTACTTGAAATCAACCTGAACGCACTTCAAAACAACCTGAACCATTACAAATCCATCCTGCAACCGGGCGTAAAACTGATGGCGATGGTCAAGGCTTTTTCTTACGGAAGCGGAAGTTTTGAAATTGCCGGGATTTTACAGTTTAACAAGGTGGATTACCTGGCCGTGGCTTATGCGGATGAAGGCGTTTCGCTGCGGAAAGCCGGAATTACGTTGCCGATCATGGTTTTAAACCCGGAAGTTTCTGCTTTTCAGGAACTGTTTGATTATCAGTTGGAACCCGAAATCTACAGCTTTAGTTTGCTGGAAAAATATGCTGTTTTTATCACTGGAAAATCAGCAGACAAATTTCCGGTTCATTTAAAAATTGATACCGGGATGCACCGTTTGGGTTTTGAATTTGAAGAAACGGCGCAACTTTGTTTGGTGCTGCAAAACCATCCGCAATTGCAGGTAAAATCGGTATTTTCGCATCTTGCCGGGAGCGGTTCTGCCGAACATGATGAATTTACCTGGCAGCAATTCAATACCTTTCAAAATACTTGTGCGTTACTTCAGACATCGCTTGGCCATCCGTTCATCAGGCATATTTCCAACACTTCTGCAATCAGCCGCTGGCCCGAAATGCAGTTGGGCATGGTGCGTTTGGGCATCGGTTTGTACGGGATTGATTCGGCCGAAAATCCGGGCAAAAAACTTTTACAGCCCGTTGCCGCGCTCAAAACCAGTATCTCCCAGCTTAAAAAAGTGAAAGCCGGAGAAACGGTTGGCTATAGCCGGAACGACCGGATGGAAAAAGACGGCGTAATTGCCACCGTGCGGATTGGTTATGCAGATGGTTATCTCAGGATTTTTGGTAACGGCAATGGTAAAATGCTGATTAAAAATAAGTTAGTACCAACAATCGGCCATATTTCGATGGATATGTGTATGCTGGATGTGAGCGAAATTGAAGTAAACGAGGAAGATGAAGTGATTGTTTTTAATGAAAACTTGAGGATCGAAACACTTGCAGATCAGGCAGATACTATTCCTTACGAAATCCTGACCAACATTTCACAGCGTGTAAAACGGGTATATTTTTATGAGTAAAAACAGCATTGGCATGAACCGGATTTTAAGAGTCCTGGTAAATTATTTTATAAAAGGTATGCTGGTAGTGGTGCCCATTGGTGCTGCTGTTTTTTTGATCCTGTGGATATTTACAGAAATTGACAACGCCCTAAATTTAAGTGCATTGATTATTACAGATACCAAAGGGCGGCCAATATACATTCCGGGTTTAGGCATTTTAACCATTTTAGTCGTGATTATGCTTACCGGCGTAATCGTAACAAATCTCATCACTGCGCCGATTTACAACTGGTTTTCGCGCCTGTTTCACCGTTTGCCGCTGTTTAATTTTGTTTACACTTCGGTTAAAGATTTAACGGAAGCTTTTGTGGGCGATGAAAAAAAATTTAACGAACCGGTTTTGGTAACTATGGACGAGTTCGGGTTAAAAAGGATCGGTTTTGTAACGCACAAAGATTTAACCATTTTAGGTTTGCCTGATGATGTGGCCGTTTATTTTCCATTTTCTTATTCGTTTACAGGTCAGTTAGTTATCCTTCCGGCAACGCGTGTTAAACCGATAGATAAAAGTGCTTCGGAGATGATGAAATTTGTGGTTTCGGGCGGTGTGAGCCAACTGGGGTAAATTTTTTATCGATAAAAGAAGTATTATTTTTGTTTCTAAACCTAAAATGTTTACTTTTCCTAAAAAATTAGTTGTTATGAAAAAACTGAAACTTATGCTTGCATTTTCAGGAATCCTGGCGATGCAAAACGGGTTTGCACAAAACGGTGCACACCTAAACCTTTCGGATGTTTATCCAAAAGCAGGTGAAAAGATAACGGTTACTTACAATTCAACAGGAACATCAGTTGATGGTAAAACTGATTTGGATGCGGTTGTTTATTTTATTGACAACAAAAATTATCCGGCAGCAGATATCAACCTAAAGCCTGATGGAAAGCTTTTAAAAGGCGATTTTACAATTCCTGATTCCGCTAAAGCTTTTTTTGTAAAGATCGGTAAAGATGATGCAGTGGATGACAACAACGGGCAAGGTTATTTATACCTAATCTATAAAGACAAAAAGCCGGTTGCAGGTGCTTATGCTTCAAAAGCTTTTATTTTGATTAGTGGCGTAGGAAGGTCATTTGCTAAAATAAAAACTGATCCGAATGAAGCTATGGTTTTGTACAAACAGGAATTTCAAAATTATCCGCAAAGCAGAAAAGAATATCAACCTAATTATAATATGTTGCTTGCTAGTAGTAAAAACGCTGAAGATGCAGCTTTATTAAAGCAGCAATTAAATGTATTGACCAAAAGTAATGATGAAAAGGACTTAATCCTGGCAAGTAATATATACCGGCAGACAAAGAAAACTGCACAAGCTGACTCTTTAACAACAGTTATCAAATCAAAATTTCCAGACGGCCTTCTTAAAAAAAATGAAACTACCATGGCTTTTTATATGGAAAGGGATCCGGTTAAAAAGGAGGCTATTTACAATGATTATACCAAGAAATATCCTGTAAGCCCAACGGAGAAAAATAGCACTCAGGAAAATTTCAGAATGCAGTTGGCAAACGCATATCTGCAAGCAAACAAAACAGAAGATTTTCTTCGGATAAAAAATACAATTAAAGATAAATCAGATTTAGCCGGCACGTTAAACACCGTAGCTTGGGAATGGGCAAAAGCTGGTATAAACCTGAATACTGCGGCTACTTTATCTAAAGAATCCCTGGATTTGACAATGCAAAAAATCAACAATCCCGGTGCTCGGCCTTTTACGTCACCTGCTGCTGTAAAAAGGGATTATCAATCTGCTTATTACATGTATGCTGATACGTATGCTTACATTTTGTACCAGCAGGGAAAATACAAAGAAGCACTTAACTATCAGGAACCGGTTTATGAAAACAGGCACAATGCCGATATTAATTATCATTATGCTTTGATCTTAAAGGCATTAGGCCAAGATCAAAAAATGAAAGAAGTACTGGAAGCCGCAATCAAAAATGGAACAAGTTCGGAACAGATCGAAGCAGCTTTAAAAGATAATTATACCAAAGCCAAGGGCTCTGCAACCGGATACGACACTTATTTTACATCATTAAAAAATGTATCAGATGCAGCCGCTAAAGCAAAGCTGGCTAAAGAAATGATCAATAAACCCGCGCCGCTTTTCACCCTGAAAGATACCAGCGGCAAAGTAGTTTCGCTGGCGGATTTAAAAGGCAAAGTTGTAGTGGTTGATTTTTGGGCTACCTGGTGCGGCCCTTGTAAAGCATCTTTCCCAGGAATGCAAATGGCCGTAAACAAATTTAAGGACGATCCAAATGTGCAGTTTTTGTTTATCGATACCTGGGAAAACGGCGACAATTATTTGCCGGGCGTGGAAAAATTTATAACAGACAATAAATATACTTTCCATGTTTTGATGGATGAAAAAGGGGCAGACGGCCGCCAGTCAAAAGTGGTCAGTGCTTTTGGTGTAGAAGGTATCCCGACTAAGTTCATATTGGATAAAAACGGAAACATCCGCTTTAAAAAAGTAGGTTTTGAAGGAACTGCCGAAAGTATTAAAGATGAAGTTTCTGCAATGATCGAAATGGCAGCTAATCCTGATTCTGCAAAAGGCGAAAAAGTAACGATGCTGAAATAAGCACTTATTTTTAGGTGATAAAAGAAGCATCCAGACAGAATCTGGATGCTTCTTTTATGGGCTAAAATTTTGTATTAAAAATTCGGTTTCAACACATATTTATTGTAGAAACGGAAAATGTGTTCCACCGCTTCTTCCGGGGTATCAACCAAACGGTACAAATTCAAATCGTCCGGACTGATGTTTTTTTCCTGTCCAAGCATTTTTTCTTCAACCCAGGCAAATAATCCGCCCCAATAATCTTTTCCCACAAAAACAATCGGGAAACGGGCAATTTTACCGGTTTGGATGAGCGTGATCGCTTCAAAAGATTCGTCCATCGTACCGAAACCGCCCGGCAAAACAATAAATCCCTGCGAATACTTCATAAACATTACCTTGCGGATAAAAAAATAATCAAATTCCAGCAGTTTATCGCGGTCAATATATTTATTGTGGAACTGCTCAAAAGGAAGCTCAATATTCAACCCAACAGATTTTCCGCCAGCTTCGTAAGCACCTTTGTTGGCCGCTTCCATTACGCCCGGGCCGCCGCCGGAAATCACACCGTAACCTGCTTCGCTTAACAAACGGGCACATTGTTCGGCCAGCAAATAATATGGGTTTTCGTGATGTGTCCTGGCTGAACCGAAGATGGAAACACAAGGGCCGATTTTTGCCAGTTTCTCAAATCCGTCCACAAATTCGGCCATGATCTTAAATATCTGCCAGGAATCGGTTACCTTGATCTCGTGCCAGTTGCGGTTCTCAAAAGCGTGTCTTATTTTCTCGTCGCTCGTCATAATGTCAAAATAAAATTAAATAGTTGTTACTGATACGGATTTCCTGCGGGAAGTGATCAGCAGACCAAAAAAAGTAATTAGTCCGTTGATAATAATCAGTTCATTATCAAAAACGTATCCGCCTAAAATAGTTTTAGATTCGGTGCTTAAAAAATAACAGATCGCGGGGCTGACCAGGCAGATAAACGGCACCAAACGATCATTTACCTGTTGGTTTTTCATAAACAAACCGAAACTGTACAAGCCCAACAGCGGGCCATAAGTATAGCTGGCCACTTTAAAAATGGCACTTACCACGGCCTCGTTATTGATGCTGTTGAAAATTATGATGGTTAAAAACAGCATCACCGAAAAACCAATGTGCACCCAATGCCGCAATTTCACCATCTGGCCGGAGTTGGTGTTTTCCTTTTTGTCGAAGTTTAAAAAATCGATACAAAACGATGTAGTCAAGGCAGTTAAGGCGGAATCCGTTGTGGCGAAAGTGGCGGCCGTTAAGCCCAGCATAAACACGATTGCGGGCAAAACGCCCAGATAATTTAAAGCGATTGTTGGATATAAATAATCGGTTTTGGCTACGCTGATGCTGTTTTTAGCGGCATAAATATAGAGGAGCGCGCCAACACTTAAAAAGAAAATATTGATCAGCACGAAAACTGCCGTAAAGCTGAACATGTTTTTTTGCGCTTCGCCAATGTTTTTGCAGCTGAGGTTTTTCTGCATTAAATCCTGGTCCAGGCCCACCATGGCAATCGTGATAAATATCCCGCCCAGAAACTGCTTGGTAAAATGAAGTCTGCTGGACAAAAAATCGTTCCAGAAAAATATCTTGGAATAACTGCTGTTTTTGATAGTTTCGGCAGCTTCAAAAATGTTCAGGTGCAGGCTTTGGCAGATAAAAAAGATCGATAAAAACACCGAACTCACCAAAAAAAGTGTTTGCAGGCTATCGGTGATGATGATGGTTTTTAATCCGCCTTTAAATGTGTAACTCCAGATCAGGATTAAACAAATTAAAACCGTAACGGCAAACGGGATATGGTAACTGTCGAAAATAAATTTCTGCAGCACGATCACCACGAGATACAAACGGAAAGCTGAACCGATTACGCGGCTGATCAGGAAAATCCCGGCAGCCGTTTTATAACTCCAATGGCCTAAAGTTTCTTCAATGTAACTATAAATTGAAGTTAGTTTTAGTCGGTAATACAAGGGCAGCAACACCGTGGCAATGATGATAAAACCAACCGCATTGCCCAGCACAAACTGGAAGTAAGCAAACTGATCGCCGCCGGGCGCGCCAACTTTTCCCGGTACGGAAATAAATGTTACGCCGCTTAAAGCCGTGCCGATCATCCCGAAGGCCACCAGATACCATTTTGAGTTGCGGTTGGCCACAAAAAAAGTATCATTGTCGCCACCAGAATTGCGCGAAGTGAGCCAGGAAATCAGGATCAGCACTAAAAAATAGCCGATGATAAAAGTAAGGAGAATGCCGGGTGCCATGGATTTTTGTGGTAAGTATTAAGTTTTAGGTTTTAAGTTTGGCTAAGCTAAATGTTGCAGGCTGAACTTACAACTTATCACTGAAAACTTAGCACTTTCTCATTAACTTTGTGCCATGAATTTTTCTTCTAAGCTACTGGAAACCGCAGTGGCCGAATTTGCCAAACTTCCCGGGATCGGACAAAAAACGGCGCTTCGTTTGGTGCTCAATTTATTAAATCAGGACAAAGAAGAAGTGGAACGTTTTGCCGGATCCATCAGTAAATTGCGCAATGAAGTTCAGTTTTGCGGGGTTTGTCATAACATTTCTGATGCGGCCCTTTGCGAGATTTGTGCTTCCCCAAAAAGAAACCATCAATTGATTTGTGTAGTGGAAGATACGCGCGATGTGATGGCGATAGAAAACACCAGCCAGTACAACGGTTTGTACCATGTTTTGGGCGGATTGATTTCGCCGATGGACGGGATCGGGCCAGGTGATTTGAAAATAAGTTCGCTGGTGGAACGTATCAAAAATACCGATGTAAACGAAGTGATTTTTGCCGTAAGTGCCACTATGGAAGGCGACACGACCATTTTTTATCTGCACAAAAAACTGAAAGAATTTACGTTGAAAATATCAACCATTGCCCGCGGGATTGCTTTTGGCGGAGAGTTGGAATATGTAGATGAGATTACGCTGGGCCGATCAATCGCGACGCGGGTTTTATATGAAAACTCTTTGCGATAAATGCTGTTTTTACCGGTGTTTTTTTGTCGTTTTGCTGAAGGCAGCCAAAGGATTTTATCAGACTGACCAAAATTATACCGATAAAAACAGTATCGAAATTGAATAAGTTCATCTCTCTATCTTAAAATAAAAATCCTAAAGAACTAATTATAACTATTTAACAATCAACCTTCAACAGCCATATTTTTAAATGAATTTTAAAGGAAAAACAGTTGTGATAACCGGTGCTTCTTCCGGCATTGGCGAAGCTTTGGCAAACGAAATGGCTGCCCGTGGTGCAAACCTGGTTTTGGCAGCGCGGCAGTTTGTAACTTTGTGTGAAATCAGCCAAAATCTCGAAAAAAAATATGGCATAAAAGCAGTAGCGGTGCAATGTGATGTGAGCAAAGAACAAGATTGCAAAGTGCTTATCAACCAGGCAATTAACACTTTTAATGAAATTGATGTGCTGATCAACAATGCCGGGATTTCCATGCGCGCTTTGTTTAAAGATTTGGATTTGGTTGTACTCAAAAACCTGATGGACGTAAACTTCTGGGGCACCGTTTACTGCACCAAATACGCCATGGAAGCCATCTTGAAATCAAAAGGCAGCATTGTTGGCGTTTCTTCTATTGCCGGTTTTAAAGGTTTGCCGGGCCGAACGGGCTACTCGGCGTCCAAGTTTGCCATGAACGGTTTTTTGGATAGTTTGCGCGTGGAAAACCTGAAAACCGGTGTGCACGTGATGACTGCCTGCCCGGGTTTTACCGCTTCCAACATCCGCAGCACGGCGTTGTCCAACGATGGCACGGCACACGGCGAAACCTCAATGGAAGAAGAAAAAATGATGACGGCCGAAGAAGTGGCCAAAATTATCGCCGTCGGGATTGAAAAACGCGAACGGATTTTAGTGATGACCGGTCAGGGAAAATTAACTGTTTTGCTGAACAAACTGGTTCCGGCTTGGCTGGACAAAAAAGTTTATGAGGTTTTTGCAAAAGAGAAAAACCCGTTGCTGCGATAGTATCTGCGATCAGGTTAAGTTAAAATACAACCTTCCCTACAACCTGAAACTCTAAATCCCATCAAAAATTAACCACTTTGTTTGTCTCCGCCGGGGCCAGTTTTTTAATCATTTCTTTAATTTCCCAGCGTTGTTTTTCGTGCCGGATGTTGTTGAGGTTTAAGCAATAAGTATGGTTGTCGGTGTGGATTTGAAGCTCGCAGAACTGGCTCGTGACTTTTACAATTTCCCGGACCGGGATACTGATGTTTTCTTTTTTTGTCCGGCAAAAATAATGCAGTTGTCCGCCTTCAACATAAATAAAAGGAGTTTGGCTTTTCTTCAATTTCAACAAAAATAACCCTGATAAAAGAAGCATCAGAAAAACAATATTGACCAGATAAACTGCCGGACTTGTGCTTGCCACAGCCGATAAAAGTGTGCTGACAAACAAACAAACCAGGAAAATTTTGCTGTACAGCCAAAGCTTTGCCCAGTTTAAATAATGGTTTTGTGGGTTGATGTTGAGTTGATTGGTCATACAAGCTGCGGATTTTTATCTTATACGGAAACTCAAGCGGCAAATGTTTCAAAAAAATTCACCTTAACTCTTCATAATCAGGTAGTTTATCCAGGAAAAAATATTTTTGGGAAGTAAAATCTATCCTGCAAAAAAAATGCTGCAAACCGTTGGTCACGGCCAAAAGCGGCACTCTGTGCACCATGTTGTAACGCGCAATCTGATCAAAAACTTTTTGGGTGATTTTTACTGACGGGGCTTTGCATTCAACCAATAAAATTTTTTCTGCGGACGAATTGTAAACCAAAATATCCGTTCGTTTGGCCAAACCATGCAGCTTTAAACCGCCTTCCAGCTGAATCAGGGTTTTGGGATACTGTTTTTGTGCAGTTAAATATTGTATAAAATGTTGTCGGACCCATTCTTCGTGCGTAATTAAAATGGTTTTTTTCCGGAGGTCGTCAAACAGAAAATACTGCCCGTTTTGCTCAGTGATTTTAAAAGGATAAGGCGGCAAATTAAGCGGACAAAGCAATTCCATCGGGCTAAAATCAGCATAAAACTGCAGCAAACCTAAACGGAATGTGTAATTTTACGGCCTGAATGACTGCTGCCGAAATCCTGAAAGACCTTAAAAACCGCAAGCTGAAACCGCTGTATCTGCTGCATGGCGAAGAACCTTTTTTTATCGATGAGATCAGCAATTACATAGAACATGATTTGCTGAACGATGCCGAAAGAGGTTTTAACCAAACCGTTTTTTACGGAAAAGATACCGAAACGATGGCCGTTTTAAATGCTGCCAAACGTTATCCGATGATGGCCGATTACCAAATTGTGCTGGTAAAAGAAGCACAGGACATGAAATGGGGCAGCGATGATGAGGGCAAAAAATACCTCAACCCGTTTCTGGCTTACCTGGAAAACCCGCTCAAAAGTACCGTGCTGGTTTTTTGTTATAAGTACGGCAAATTTGATAAGCGCAAAAAAGCTTACAAGGCAATTGAAAAAAACGGGCTGATTTTTGAATCTTCGCCCTTGTACGATAATAAAATCCCGGCTTTTGTAGAAAGTTTCGTCGATGCAAAAAACTATAAAATACAGCCGCAGGCTTCGGCTTTGCTGGCCGAATATCTGGGCAATGATCTTTCTAAAATTGCCAATGAACTGGAAAAACTGATGCTGAACGTTGCCGCCGGACAAGAAATCACTTCGCAGCACATTCAGGACAACATTGGCATTAGTAAAGAATACAATGTTTTTGAACTGCAAAATGCGTTGGCCAAGCGCGATGTGCTGCGGGCGAACCGGATCATCAATTATTTTGAGGCAAACCCGAAATCAAACCCTTTTGTGTTGGTACTGGGCAACTTGTATTTTTATTTTGTAAAAGTATTAAAATACCATTATCTGGCAGTTAAATCGCCCCAAAATGTGGCTAAAGAATTAGGCATCGGCCCCTATCAGGTAGCTAATTTTGAACAGGCTGGCAAAACGTTCAATTTTAACAAAACTATGCAGATTATCAGTTACTTGCGGGAATATGACGTGAAAAGTAAAGGCGTGGACAATACTGCAGATCATGGCGAACTGATGAAAGAACTGATTTACAAAATACTGCACTGAAAAATACCTGCTAAAAACAGCATCTGCAAATATGTACAAACTAATCCGTCCGCTTTTTTTTGCTTTTGACCCGGAAAAAATCCATCATTTTGTAACCCAGGGTCTGCGGTATTTTAACCGAATCCCGGGCGGAAAAAAGCTTGGCCATGCTGTTTTTACCATAGAAAATCCGGGATTGGAAAGGGAAGTTTTTGGCCTGAATTTTAAAAACCCGGTTGGTTTGGCCGCCGGTTTTGATAAAAATGCCGAAATGATGGGCGAAATGGCCAGTCTCGGTTTTGGTTTTGTAGAGATTGGCACGGTAACGCCTTTGCCGCAGCCCGGAAACCTAAAACCGCGCATGTTCAGGCTGAAAAAAGATCAGGCATTGATTAACCGGATGGGTTTCAATAACTTAGGTATGGATGTGGTGGCAGAACGGATAAAACGTTACCGGCAAACTTCAACCTCAAACTTCAAGCCTGAAACCTCGTACCCCAAACCTCAAACCCCAAACCTCCTGATCGGCGGCAACATCGGCAAAAATAAAATCACCCCAAACGAAGATGCGGCAAGTGATTATGTAAAATGTTTTGACCGGCTTTTTGATGTGGTAGATTATTTTGTAGTAAATGTAAGTTCGCCAAATACGCCCGGTTTGCGCGAATTACAGGAAAAAGAACCCTTAAAAATCCTGTTACAAACGCTGCAGCAACGGAACCATAAAAACGGGATTTCTCGGCCGATTTTGTTAAAAATTGCACCTGATTTGAGCAACGAACAGTTGGATGATATCATCGAAATTGTGCAGCAAAGCGGCATTGCAGGCGTAATTGCCACCAATACAACCATCAGCAGGGAAGGTTTAACTTCTGCAAAAAACAAAAATGAGACCGGCGGTTTAAGCGGAAAACCGTTGACTGGCCGTTCTACAGAATTGATACGTTATTTGTCGCGAAAATCGGCAAATGCTTTTCCGATCATTGGTGTGGGCGGCATTCATTCTGCCAAAGATGCGTTGGAAAAATTAGATGCCGGTGCTTCTTTAATCCAATTATACACCGGATTTATTTATGAAGGCCCGGGTTTGGTGAAACGGATTTGCAAGGCTTTGCTGAAGGAAAAATAAAAGATCAGCCTACCTGACAAAGTAAATTCCCAGCAAAACAATAACTGCCAACACGGTCATAAACCAGTAAGCGTTTTTGTGGGCGAAATTAAACGTCCAGCCCAAACCAGAAAGTTTTTTTACAATCAAACGGTCATCGTTCAGGTTATTGTAAAATATTCCCCATTTCCAATATTGCGGATTTGAATAATTCAAGTTATTCATAACAAGCGGTTTAATGGTCAAATGTAGTTAATAATTATACCGGTTATAACTTTCTTTAAAATCTTTGCGCATTTCGGCAAAACGGGCGGAAACGGTTTTTAAAAAAGTTTCGTCCAGCATTTCAAAAACGCTGTTTACGCCATCCAAAATGTCCATTTCAGAGATTTTATAGCTTTGTTCTAAGGCTCCCTGCTCAAATTTGGCAATCAGTTTTCCGCTGAACTGAAAGATGGAAATTTTAAATTCGGGGTGAGGCAACTCGGCAACTACACGCATATTGATGAAATTATATCGATAAAAACAGTATCGGCCGCAAAGCTAACTAATCTGTAAAACCTTCTAAGGGGTTTTTTCCGTGTAATGTCCCCCATGATTTTACCGGGATAAACCGGGCAAAAAGTTCTTCGCTGTACCAATTTTCGCTGCGTGTTTTTTTAATCACTTCCACATGTTCCGGCGAGCGGTAGGCGAAATCTTTCACGGCTTCCATATCCTGCCAAAACGAAATGGTGGCCTGGTGCATAAACGGATCTTCGCCCACACCAAAGGAGGTGAGGTAACCCGGCGCGGAAGTCATGATTTTTGCAATTTTAGCGGCATTTTGCCAGAAAGGTTTCAATCGGTTCAGGTTTAGCGTGGCGCGCGTTAATACGGCAACAACTCCTTGATAATCAGTTTTCTGCGGATTTTCAAAAGGTTCTTTGCCTGTCCATTTGCCATGGCTTTGCATGGGCTGTAGTAAAACCGTCCATTTCTCGGCCGCAAAAATTTTCCACCATTTTGCGGCAAAAGATTTTTGGCTGAAATGACTGAAGCTTTCCTCATCTGCCCAAACAGCCAGCATTGCCCATTGCTGCCAGTCGGGGTGCAAATCAAAAGTGCCGTTTTTGCCCGTTCCCATCAGTTTAAAAAAAGAACATTTACGCTGAAAAAACATCGGTAAACGAAGTATGCCCATCGCCATTAAAGCAAACGGAATATTGTATTTCGGGTAGCGGACAAGGGTTAAACTGACGATCATCAGCACAAAATAAAGCTAAAATTGCGGTTTGTTTTTGTCCGGTTTAAAAATCAGACTTCGCGATGACCGCCCAATCTGTAAATTTGCGCCATGGCAGAAGATTTAACAATCAGCAAAGGCACAAAGCAGGAAAAATACGAAACTTTGGTCCCTCAGATCAAAGCTTTGCTGGAAGGCGAAACCGATTTGGTGGCCAACTTAGCCAATGTTGCCGCTGCTTTAAAAGAGCAGTTTGGCTGGTTTTGGGTTGGATTTTACCTGTTAAAAGAAGCACAATTGGTTTTGGGCCCGTTTCAGGGGCCGGTTGCCTGTACGCGCATCCGGAAAGGACGTGGCGTTTGCGGCACTTCCTGGGCAAAAGCGGAAACGCTGATTGTGCCTGATGTGGAAGCATTTCCGGGCCATATTGCCTGTAGTTCTTTATCCAGATCAGAAATTGTATTGCCTATTTTTCAAGCTGAAAATGTGGTTGGCGTGCTGGATGTTGATAGTTCCAGGCTGAATGGATTTGATGAAATCGATGCCCAATATCTGCAAAAAATTGTTAAACTGATTACGTTTTGAAGCTGCCCATCAGTTTTTATCAATCAAGAGAAGTAGTTGCCATTGCCCGAAATTTGCTGGGCAAGTATCTGTTTACCAATATCAACGGCGAAATCAGCGGCGGATATATTGTAGAAACCGAAGCCTATAATGGCATTATTGATAAAGCTTCGCACGCTTACGGCAACCGGCAAACTAATCGCACCAAAACCATGTACGCGGCCGGCGGCGTGGCCTACGTTTATTTGTGTTACGGCATACACGAAATGCTAAATGTGGTTACTTCGGAAGAAGGCGAGCCACATGCGGTTTTGATCCGGGCCATCAACCCAACAACAGGTTTAAATTTGATGCTGGAACGCCGCAAAATGATCAGCTTAAAAAATAACATAACCGCTGGCCCGGGTTCTGTAGCGAAAGCTTTGGGCGTAAACCGGACGATGAACGGCTTGAGTTTTTTGGGTGATGAAATTTGGATAGAAGACTGCGGATTATCGTTTCAAAATGAAGAAATCGCCGCCGTTCCGCGTGTTGGTGTAGCTTATGCCCGGGAAGATGCGCTGCTGCCTTACCGGTTTTATGTGAAAGGAAACCCGTTTGTGAGCAAGCCAAACAGATAATCGTTAAATCAAAATCCGGTTTTTGGGGTTAAGCCTTTATCTAATTAAAAATATTCTAATTAAAAATATCATGAGCGAACAGTCAAAATCAGAGCAGGTAAAGTATTTAAAAGATAAAATTGAAGATGTGCGGATTGCCATGCTGGTAACGGTAAATGCAAACCACGAAATCCATAGCCGCCCAATGGGCACGGCGCATGTGGACGTAGAAGGCAATATCTGGTTTTTCACCAACGAATATTCATCCAAAGTGGATGAGATTTCGCACGAAAACAAAGTGGTTGTAACGTATTCAGATTCAAACAACAGCACATATTTATGCATTAAAGGCACGGCTTCTTTGGTGGATGACCGCGCCAAAATGGAAGAATACTGGAACCCGGTGATCAAAGCGTTTTTCCCAAAAGGAATTGATGATCCGAAACTGACTTTGATGAAAGTGGAAACCGAGGAAGCCGAATATTGGGACAGCAACTCCAGCAAAATGGTAGTTGCTTTCCAGATGATCAAAGCGGCAGTTACCGGCAAACCTTACGGAAAAGATGATCACGGTAAAATTGAGTTGTAAAATATATTTTTTTTATGATTTAAAAGGTGGACGGTCTGTTCACCTTTTTTTATGTGGTAAAAGAAGCATCAACTAAAATCTATCCCGATAGAATCCTTTTCTATTTTCTTTATTTCTACTTGATAACCAGCTATTTCTTTCAAAATTTCTTTTTTTCTTCCTGCTGAAGTATTGGTATTATGTAGTTCTGACTCTAAACTTGCAATCCAGGCATAGTGCATTTTAATAGTACGTTTACTCTTATAGTTTTTGTAAAGCGTTTTTAAAATGATGATAATGACAAGTGCAACAAAAGGAGCAACAGGTACGGCAATTTGCCTGTAATCATCATTTCTAATATGTTGTATGGCTGTTTCTAATATTGCAGTAAAAGTGGTTAGTAAGGTGGTTTTAGGATTTTTAGAAACTATATCACCCGAAGGCGTATCGCTCATTTCATAAACTCCATTAACCTTTGGCTATCTTCCCGGTTGTAGTTTTGAGAGATAGTAATTTTTTCACCATTGTCTTTTTTGGTAAAAGTGATATTTTTAGAATTTCTGACCTTTAAATAAAATGTAATTATCGTCCAAATAGCAACAATAGCTGATAAGACAACTATGATAGCTGAAATAATTGTTCCTGTGCTTTGCATACTTGTGTATTTGAATAATTATTGATAAATCAAAACTACAAAATTATTTGCAAGTAATTTTACGATCAAAATTTAATACGTGTTTTATTTGTTTTCAAGCATTTACCTATTGTGCGATAATATAGCTGTAATTATTTTTTATGTTGAAAATTGCTTTCGATCCGATTTACGCGCATCCGCTGCCCGAAGGTCATCGTTTCCCGATGCTGAAATATGAACTGATCCCGGCGCAATTGCTGCATGAAGGTGTGATTTCTGCAGAAAATATCTTCTCCCCAAAACCAGTGGCAGAAGAAGTAATTTTGTGGACGCACGACGAAAATTACTGGCAGCAATTGCGCGATCTGACTTTATCGGCAAAAGAACAGCGACGAATTGGTTTTCCGTTAACAAAGCAGTTGGTTGAACGCGAAATCCGGATTGCACAGGGGACAATTGATGGTTGTCATTACGCTTTCGAGAACGGCATTGCGTTCAACGTTGCCGGCGGAACGCATCATGCAGGCAGCGATTGGGGCGAAGGTTTTTGTATGCTGAACGATCAGGCGATTGCCGCAAATTACCTGCTAAAAACAGCATTGGCCAAATCGGTTTTGATTGTGGACCTGGACGTGCACCAGGGAAACGGAACGGCGGAAATATTTGAGCATCAGCCTGATGTGTTTACATTTTCAATGCATGGTGCCAATAATTTTCCTTATCGGAAAGAGAAATCTGACCTGGACATTCCGCTGCCGGACGGAACGGAAGATGACACTTATTTTTCCCTGCTAAAAGAAGCATTGCCCAAATTGATCGACCAGCAAAAACCTGATTTTGTTTTTTATCTGGCTGGCGCGGATGTCTTGCTGACAGATAAATTGGGCAAACTTGCCCTAAGCAAAGAGGGCTGCAAAGCGCGTGATGCGTTTGTGCTAAATTTATGTCATAAAAACAGCATTCCAGTGCAGGTGAGCATGGGCGGCGGTTATTCGCCAAATATCAAAGATATTGTGGATGCGCATTGCAACACCTATAAAACTGCGGTTGAATTGTATTTTTAACAATTTGTGACCAACCTTAAAATCAGTTTTAATAACTTATCATGTTAAACTGACACAGCAAACTAAAATTCATTTTTTTAAAATAAACACTAACTTTGTTGCGGATTTAACGTATAAAGGTTTAATTCGTTAACAAAGTTTTATATTAAATACTAAAAAAATGCAAAATTTATATATGATGGCCGTGCAGATCAGAGAACAGGAAATGCGAAAAATGGCCATCCAAATCACCAAAGGTTTATTAAGTATTGAACAGGCAATGTTGGATTATAATGTTTCAACAGAAGAAGCCGTTTTGAAATGTGTAAAAGATTTTAAAAGACAAAATACGATGAGTAAAAAAAGTGGTTCAAAGTTTACCAACATGAACATTCAGGCCGCATAAATCAGTAAAAGGGCTTTTAAATTGTACCGGTCTGCAGTTTTTTACTGAAATAATTGAAGCGAAAATAGAGCAGGAGCGAAGCCGCCATTAATCCGGCCGTTAAGCCGTACCAAATGCCGGAAGCACCCAGTTTTAGGTGAATGCCAAGCACATATCCAACGGGCAAACCGATCAGCCAATAGGCTATAAAAGTAATAATTGTGGGGATTTTTACATCACCAATCCCGCGCAAAATGCCTAATCCAACCACTTGTGTGCCATCAAATAATTGAAACATGGCGGCGATAAGCAGTAATTGTGCAGTCAGGCTGATCACGTTTTCGTCCGAAGTATAAATCCAGGGGATAAGATGATTGCCAAGCAGGAAAACAAGTGCCGTAAAACTCATAAACAACAAAACCACATGGTAGCTGGCCAGGGCAGATTGCCGGAGGTGTAAAAAGTTTTTTGCGCCAAAAAAATTTCCGGATTTGATGGCTGCCGCAGCACCAATCCCGCTCGCCATCATAAAAGTTAACGAAGCCAGATTGATGGCAACCTGATGTGCGGCCAGTTGTACATCGCCCATTGTGCCGATCAAAATTGCCGCACCGCTGAACGCGCTCACTTCGCAACTGTACTGTACGGCAACCGGTGCGCCAATTGCCAGGATTTTTTTGCAGAAACTACTGCTGATTTTATACAGAGAAAACTCAGTAAGGTATTTTTTGAAATGTTTGGAGCGAAAAACGTAAACCGACATAACGACGGCCATCACCAAACGGTCTATCAGCGTGCTGAAACCTACGCCGCGGATGCCCATTGGCGCAACGCCAAACAAACCTTTTACAAAAACAATCCCCAGGCAAATGTTCAGTACGTTGCCCCAGATGGAAATCATCATGGCTTGTTTGGTAAAGCCCAAACCTTCCGCAAACTGTTTAAAAGTGTTGAAAATCATCAGCGGAATGATAGAAAACCCCATCAATATCAAAAACGGTTTGGCCAGCAGCACTACTTCCGGTGATTGATCTAGATGGTTCAGCAATAAAACAGAGCCAAAGTAGATCAGTAAAAACAGTATCAGGCCGGAAACCAGGTTAATGCCCAAGCTTTCGGCCAGCAGTTTTCCGCAGGCCACATCGTTTTTACGGCCGTTTTCCTGCGCAATTAAAGGTGTGAGGCCGTAAGCGATGCCAATCCCGGTCACTAAAATCAGAAGAAAAATACTGTTGACCAGCGAAACCGCCGCCAGCGAGGTAGTGCCGGCAAACTGACCAACAATAATACTGTCTGAAGTTTGCACCAAAACCTGACCCAATTGCGAAATAATCACCGGAAAAGCCAGTTGCAGATTTGCCTGATAAAAAGGTTTGTAAAAAGCGTAAAATTTTTTCATCGGGAATAATTAACAGGTTTTGGATGGAGCTGCGCCATATTTTTGGTGATAAAAGGAGCATCGGTTTTAAGTTGAAAAATGGTGAATTTTTAACTTAACACCTAAAATCAGGCGGCCGTGTAATATTCTTCTTTTTCTTTGGTATGCACGATAATTACGCCCGAAAGTACCAGATTAACCAAAATCCGTTGTGCGCGGCGGCGGCTCAGGTTCAGCAAACCGCAGTATTCTTTTACGGTGATGCGTTCGTTGGTCTGCAGATATTCCAGCAACGCTTTTTCCTTGGATGAATATTCAATCAACACGCCGTTATCGTTGTTGGAACGTTTTAAAACATCCACCACAATTTTGCTCGCCAGCATACTTTTGTCATTGGTGCGGATATAAACCCACCATTTGCCGTCTTCGTCCAAACTGTAATGCGGTTTCAGATCGCTAGTTTTGATTTCGGCTACCAAAACCAAGCGGTCATCTACATAAATTTCCTCAAAAAAAGGTTCTAATGCAGGGCGGCAAAAAAAAGTTGCCGCGCGGGTAATCATGTATTTTTCTTCCTCTTCGGATTTTACGCCTTTAATAGTGCCATCGTCCAAAACACCGATCAGCAATCGGCCACCTTTATTATTGGCAAAAGCAACCAGCGTTTTGGCAATTTTTTCGCAGCTGGTAATGGTTTTTTTAAAGTCGAGGGTAACGCCTTCGCCTTCAATAATCATGCGTTTGATGTTCATGCCGGCTCCTGTTGTCTGGGCTGGAAAATTTCCATCCAGCGATCATGGTTTTTAATTTGTGCGAAACCAAACTGCCCGTACAAGCCCTGCGCATCGGCAGTGGCTAAAACCAGCCTGCGCAAATCTTTAAGTTTTGGATGATTGCGGACTGTTTGGACCAGCCATTTTGATAAGCCTGATTTGCGGTGATCGGGTAAGATAAACACATCGCAAACGTATGCAAAAGTAGCTGCATCGGTAATTACGCGGGCAAAACCAATTTGATTTTGCTGATGATAAACGCCAAAACACATCGAATTTTGAACAGAGGTTTGAACCATTTCCAGGCTGATGCCTTTGCCCCAATAAGAAAGCTGATCCAGAAATTGATGGATAACGTTGATATCCAGCAAGGTTTTATCGGTAGAAATCAGGTATCCTTTTTTTAAAAAAGCATCATCATTCATGATCACTTTTACAGCCATATTATCCATGCCCGACAGGTTTTTTGGTTGGGCAGCTACGCAAATATAGTTGTTTGCGGCAATAGAACTTCCGGCGTATTTGCCTGATTTTGATTTATGACCTGCAGATGCTGTTTTTATACCGGTAAAAACAGCATCTGCAGGTAAACAAAAAAGCCTCCCGAAAAACTTCAGAAGGCTTTTTAAAAAAAATGGGACGATTAATCTTTTTTCTGCATATCGCGCAGCATTTTGATTTTATCGTGGGAAAGTTTCAGTTTTGATTGCTGTTCGGCAATCATATCGTGAATGTATTTCGGAACATCTTCTTCGGCCAAAGCACTTTTATAGGCAGATTGTGCCGCATCTTCGCCGCGTTCGCAGTTAGCCAAAATGGAATAACGGTCATGGCCGGTAAAAGTAGCGCGTACATCCATCCAGGCGCGATAAATTTTGCCGCGAACGGTTGTCCCTTCGGCCGTTTCGCCTTTCATCACCAAAACTTCCGTGCTCAAGGCCATTTTGCAAGTATGGCTTTCATCTATCATGTGTTTAAAAAGATCGGTTAAATCGGCATTTTCTGCTGTTGATTCTTTGATCGCACGGTCGTATCCTACAATACGGTCATTGTTGATTTCGATTAAATCGTTCAGCGTTTCTACGGTGGCTTGGTTTTGTGTCATGATATCAAGGTTAAATTTTACTTAAAGCAATCCAGGAAAAAAATAGTTTTTTGTTTAAAAAAGAAATCGTGTCCGGCACATGGCCTGTTTAAATTTATGTCGAAAAAAAACATCATGCTTCTTTTATGCCCATAAATTTTGTTTTTCAAATTTAAGCCGATAAAAGAAGCATGGAAAACCACTGTTTTTTAGGTGATAAAAGAAGCATTGAAAATACATCCGGTAAAACTTAAACAGGTTCCCAGATTTTTAAAATTATTTGCTGTTTTTATACCGATAAAAACAGCATCGGTAAAAAATAACTTTATATGATTTGAAGCAAAATATAGAAACAATTGCATCAGACTTGAATTAACGATTAAATTTTTTTTTGTTAAAACTTTGCGGCCGTTTTGCACTTTATAGGGTATCAACTAAATTAACAAATTAAAAAACATTATTATGGCAAATCCAAATCCGGAACTTAAAGAAGGGCCAGTTGCAACCGCAATTGAAAATCAAACGGCAAAAATCCCTTCAGATATTTTTTTGTGGGCAGCTTTAGGCTCTATCGGTCTTTCTTTGGCTTTAAAAGTTAAAGGCAGCCGTCATAACGCCTTGTTTGTAGGCCAGTGGGCAGCACCGTTTTTACTGCTGGGCATTTACAACAAACTGGTAAAACAGTTGGGCAACGATTAAGTTATTTTCTTATAAAAGAAGCGTTCTGTAAACCGGAACGCTTTTTTTATGCCAAAAATTTATAAAACAGCCTGTAGAAATATTGGTTTGGCTGATATAAATAAGTACCATGAAATATAAAAATCTGGGAAACACCAGCGAAAAGTTATCTGTGATCGGTTTGGGCTGCATGGGCATGAGCCATGCATATGGCAGCATAAATGATGAAGAATCTATTGCTACCTTAAATTTAGCTTTGGATTTAGGCATCAATTTTTGGGATACGGCAGATGTTTACGGCCCGCACACCAACGAAGAACTGATTGCAAAAGTGCTGGTGCCCAACCGTAAAAAAGTTTTTATCGCCACTAAATTCGGTTTTAAAGAAGGCGGCGTTTTTGATGGTTCCCCGGCTTACCTTAAAAAAGCCTGCGAGGCCAGTTTAAAGCGTTTGGGCGTGGATGAAATAGACTTATATTATGCACACCGGATTGACCCGAACGTACCGGTAGAAGAAATGGTTGGCGCAATGGGCGAGCTGGTTCAGGCCGGAAAAGTGCGGTTTTTGGGTTTGTCTGAAGCATCGTCGGAATCTGTCCGCAAGGCAAATGCAGAACACCCAATTTCGGCCCTGCAGTCAGAATATTCTTTCATCACCCGCGATCCGGAAAAAGAAATTTTGCCTTTATGCCGAGAGCTTTCTATTTCTTTTGTGCCTTTTAGCCCGCTTTCCAGAGGCTTATTTACCGAAACTTCGGTCAGCAAAGCAGCATTGAAAGATGGTGATTTCCGTAATACTTTACCTCGGTTTAAGGAAGAGAAATACCTTAAAAACAACCAAAATCTGGCTTCGGCCTTAAAGGATTTTGCATCTTCCAAACAAATAACACCTTCGCAATTGGCTTTGGCCTGGGTTTTGGCGCAAAGTGAAAACATCATCCCGATCCCCGGAACCAAAAAGCGTAAATACCTGGAAGAAAACGCCGGTGCGGCAGATGTAAATTTATCAAAAGAGGATTTACAGGAAATAGAAGAAATCCTGAAAACATATCCAAATGTTGGCGAGCGTTATTATGAAGCTTCCATGAAAATGGTTAATAACTAAACAAACTTCCTTAAAATCTTCCTTATGAGCCAATCCGTTTCGGTGCTTTTTTTATTGGCGATCCCGATTGCCTGCATTTCCTGGACAGTTACACATGAGGAAGTTTTTAAAGAAATCCGTGATTTTTGCATCAAAAACAGCCACCAACAAAAAACACTTGCCGCACGCAAGTTTTTTTATTTGTTCACCTGCGAATACTGTTTCAGCCATTACATTACCATTTTAATGCTGATCATTACTCATTATACTTTGGTTTTTGATGGCTGGCGCGGTTATTTAATTTCCGGTTTCAGTTTGGTTTGGATTGCCAATATTTATATGAGTTTGTTCCGTTTGCTCCGATTGGATATTAAAGAAGAAGATCTAAACACAAAACAAAAAGAACAGAAACAGAAAGATTTGCCATAAGCACCAATTTTTACCCGATAAAAGAAGCATCGGCAAACTGTCAAACTGTCATTTTTTTGTCGGAAGGTTTTGTTTGGAACCATTGTTGACCAGCCCTTTTCAAAACATAAATTAAAAAAGCCATGCAGGAAAAGGGTTCTATCTCCATACACACCGAAAATATTTTTCCAATCATCAAAAAATTTCTCTATTCAGACCATGAGATTTTTTTGCGCGAACTGGTTTCCAACGCCGTGGATGCCACGCAAAAGCTGAAAAGACTGGCCAGCATGGGCGAATTTAACGGCGAACTGGGCGACACAAAAATAAAAGTATCGATAAACGAAGCAGACCAAACCATTACCATTGCCGATCGCGGTTTGGGCATGACAGGCGAGGAAATTAAAAAATACATCAACCAGATTGCCTTTTCCGGAGCTACAGAATTTGTAGAAAAATATAAGGACAAAGGTGATGACAAGGAAATCATCGGCCATTTTGGTTTGGGTTTTTACTCGGCTTTTATGGTTTCTACCAACGTGGAAATCAAATCTTTATCGTATAAACCAGACAGTGAAGCCGTATTGTGGGATTGCGACGGCAGCACCGAATTTGAGCTTTCCAGCACCGAAAAAGCAGAACGCGGAACAGATGTTATTTTGCACATTGCAGAAGATTCTAAAGAGTTTTTAGAAAAATCCCGCATCCAAACCATCCTTAAAAAATATTGTAAATTTTTACCGGTAGAAATTGAGTTTGATGGCGAAGTGATCAATCAAACCGTGCCGGCCTGGACGAAATCCCCATCAGAACTGAAAGATGAAGATTATATCAGTTTTTACAAAGATTTATATCCTTTTTCCGAAGATCCGTTGTTTTGGATCCACCTGAACGTAGATTACCCGTTCAATTTAACTGGTATTTTATATTTTCCGAAACTGAAAAACGATTTTGAAGTCCAGAGAAATAAAATCCAGTTGTATTCCCGCCAGGTTTTTATTACGGATGAAGTAAAAGACATTGTGCCGGAGTTTTTGATGCTGCTGCAAGGTGTGATCGATTCGCCGGACATTCCGCTAAACGTTTCCCGCAGCTTTTTGCAGGCAGATGGAAACGTGAAGAAAATTGACTCATACATCACCAAAAAAGTGGCCGACAAGCTGTCAGATTTACACAAACAGGACGAAGCCGCTTTTGCCGATAAATGGAACGACATCGGTTTGTTTGTAAAATACGGCATGATCAGCAATGAAAAATTTTATGACAAAGCCAAAGATTTTTGTCTGTATAAAAACACTGATAACAAATATTATACTTTAGATGCTTATAAAGAACACATCCAGGTAAACCAGCAGGATAAAGACGGCAACCTGATTGCTTTATATACCACGGATTTGAACAAGCAGGATACCTATATTCAATCGGCCAAGCGCAAGGATTATGATGTTTTGGTGTTTGATCATCCGATAGACAGCCATTTCATCCAAATGCTGGAAAGTAAAGTGGAGAAATTTACGCTGAAAAGAGTAGATGCGGACACGGCCGATAAACTGATTGAAAAAGACACCAAAACGGAAAGCCTGCTGAGTGCCGAAAACGAAAAAGCAGTGCAGGAAGTTTTTGAAAGTGCCATCAACAATAAAGATCGTAAGGTTACTTTAGAAGCCATGTCTCCGCAGGAGTTGCCGGTAAACATTACACAGCCGGAATTTATGCGCCGGATGAAAGACATGCAGGCGATGGGCGGCGGCGGCATGTCTTTTATGGGCAACATGCCGGAAATGCTAAGTGTGACGGTTAATTCAAACCATCCGCTGATTGGAAAAATACTGAATGCTGGAGATGAAAATGTAAAAAAAGAACTGGCAAAACAGGCATACGACTTGGCTTTACTTTCTCAAGGCATGTTGAATGGTGCCGAACTGACTAATTTTATACAGCGGAGTGTGGAATTATCAGTAAAATAATCTGGCTCAATATTGAGAAAAGAGCATGTAAGCAATTGTTTACATGCTCTTTTTATGAGCATAAAAGAAGCATCAATTGTTTTTTCAAACTTAAATATCTGACAATTAGGTAAATAGAGGATTAAATAAAATTAAAAATCAAATTTGGCAATTCCTCTCGGATTTGTACTTTTGTCCCCGGAGAGCTGGCAGAGTGGTCGATTGCGGCAGTCTTGAAAACTGTTGAACTGTGAAAGGTTCCTGGGGTTCGAATCCCTAGCTCTCCGCAAATTTTGATAACAAAATGTATTAAAAGCCTGCAAGTCATTGGATTGTAGGCTTTTTTGTTTTAGTTTAAAACCTTACATCATTTTGCTAAATTAAAAAATACCAAAAAAATTTGGCTGTATTATGTAGTACATGCTCTATAATTTATTATCTATATTTTTGCAGGTTTATACATTATAAATACAGCTATTACTTTTATGCATGTAAGGGTAATAAATTATAGTGTTAAAAACGATATGGTATATATGAAAAATAAGGATTTGATAGAAAGCTTAAGAAATATTGATACCAGCTCGCTCGTGGATAAAGTTGAAAAACAACTCCTTGAACTTTTTATAGAAAAAAATTTTAAAGTCGGGGATTCTATCCCGAAAGAGCTTGAACTAACAGAAGCGATGGGCGTGAGCCGCACCGTGATCCGAGAAGCACTTTTACGTTTGCGGATGATCGGATTAATAGAATCAAAAAAACACCGGGGCTCCGTCATAACCAGTCCCGACCTTACTTCTATCCTGCAAAAGAGCCTGAAACCGCAGATCATGGACGACGATACTTTGCGGGAAATATTTGAAATGCGCCTTTCGCTGGAAATAGGAATGGCCGATTTTATTATAGAACGGGTAACGCCTGAAGACCTAGCAGAATTAAAATCAATTGTAGCATCAGAACCTAAGAAACCGCAGAACCATTTGTTCCAGATCGAACAAGAGATCAAGTTTCATGGGAAATTATATGATATTACCGGAAACCAAACCCTTAAAAATTTCCAGAAAATGTTGCTGCCGGTTTTTGATTATGTTCATCACAGCGGATTGCTTAAAAAGCATGTGGCTTTAAAAAACTTTGTTTCTCATAAAGGGCTGGTGGAACTGATTGAAAAAGGTTCTGCAGAATTGCTGCGGAACGGTATGCGTAACCACCTCGAAAATCATTTTTCGCGTTTGTTCGATTAGATTAGCTGATTAAGTGATTGAGTATGTACTAAGCATGCTTCTTTTATCACCTAAAAATATAGATCGGATTATCTCTTGAAGCCCGTTCCCGACAGTTCATTTCAAATTGAAATATTTATACAGGTAGAATTGTACTTTTACCTGAACAATTTGTTACAGGAATATTTGGTTTACAGCTTACGTTAACCCAAATAACAATTTAACGAAGTGATCAACGAAGAAATCAGATCTGCTATTGTCAGGATATTACCGTTTGTAATTGTACTTGTTGTTATTACAGTACTCATCCGAAACAAAAAAACAAGTTTGCAGGCTTTTTATTTGCGTAAGCCTGTTTCTTTTTTCACCTATTTTATTTGGGTTGCAGGTTTTTTAATCTACTCAGTTGCTACAGATATCATTTTGGACAAAATGGGCAACCTGGAAATTGATAAATGGCACCATGCCCCGCTAGCCTTCTGTTATACTGATAACGGGTGCAGTAATTTTAGGGCCAATAGTTGAAGAATTGCTTTTCAGGGCCCGGATCCTGGATTTAATGATTAAATGGTTTAAAAACCTGCATTTGGCAAATTTTGTACAAGCCTGCATTTTTGTGTTGTTACATCATTTTACTTATTTAAATACCAAATCATCCTATATTGATATTGTACAAAGTTTAGGGGATGCAATTTTATACGGATACGCAAGGATATACACCCAATCTATTTATACATCAACTACCATGCACATCACCGGAAATTTAATTGCAACTCTTGAACGGTTCATTTTTTAACCGGAACAAACCTGCTGTTTAAATTTTGTTTAAATTATCTGATGCTTCTTTTATCACCTTAAAATCAATGCTCGTTTGATTTTGGATAAGCAGTAAAGTGGCAGACACCAATTTTATAGTGCTAAAAGAAGCATCAGGATTTTTGCTGATATAAATTTAAAAATGAAAAGGAACTTAAATATCAGAAACGGCCAAACGCACATCCGGTTAATGCATTGAAAACGGCGGAACGCTAATCATTATACAAACCTTAAAAATCGGGATTTCACCCTTTTAACTGTTTTTTTAAAGAAGCGGTTTGAACGCTATTTTCTTTGTTGGCGATGCTTCTTTTATCACCTAAAAATCAGTAGTTATTAAATTTTGGATGAACGGTAAAGTGGCAAATACCAATTTTTATGTGGTAAAAGAAGCATCAGGTTTTTCCTGGGATCTATTACAACAAAAATGCTAAACCATCACGCATTGCTAATACTGTTCTGTTTCATTTCCATCTGATTTTATATAACTTCCTGATAATCAGCATAAAAAAATTAATCTAATTTCTTGCACATACTAATTTTAATTTCTTAATATTGCTTTATGTATGACATAATTAAATAACCAATTTTTATTATGAACCTAAAATTTACTTTTTTAAAAACATTTTTAACGGTGTTATGGGTAATGCTCTATACCGTTTTACATGCCCAAACGGGAACGGTTTCCGGTACGGTTATCGCAGAAAAAGACAAAATAACCCTTCCGGCTGTTTCTGTGGTGGTAAAGGGGACAACCGTGGGCACACAAACAGACTTAAATGGCGTCTTTAAAATCAAAGCCGCAAAAGGGGATGTGCTGGTTTTTACTTCGATTGGTTTTGTAACCAAACAGGTAACCGTAGGAAATTCCACCAACATCCAAGTGGCTCTGGCAGAAAGTTCCAACACTTTAAACGAAGTGGTAGTGGTGGGTTACGGCACGCAATCGCGCAGTACGGTAACCAGTTCTGTTGCTAAACTGGATAACAAAGTGCTGGCCACCGCCCCGCGTGCAAACATTGGCAGTGCTTTGCAGGGAACTATTGCAGGTGTACAAGTAGTTAATTCCAGCGGTTCGCCGGGTGCATCTCCGCTGATTACTTTGCGTGGCGGCGCTTCGATCAGCAGTTCAACTGCTCCGTTGGTAGTGGTCGATGGCATCATCAGGTCTTATAATGATATTCCGTCTGAAGATGTTGCGTCCATCGATGTATTAAAAGATGCGGCCGCAACAGCTATTTATGGCGCAAGGGCGAATAATGGCGTAATTTTGATCACTACCAAACAAGGCAAATCAGGCGTTTCTCAGATTTCCTACAAATTTACGGAAGGCTACAACAGACAAAGGGACAATTATCATTATCTGGATGCGGGCAATTTTATTTATTATAACCGCCTGGGCAACGTCAATTCCGGCAGGACATTGGCCCAGATCAACTCCAGCAGGGGTTATGGCTTATTAACTGATGCCGCTAATGCCGCTTCTTTTGATATCAAGGCAGAAACACCAGCAAATACCGGACTTTTACAGCAGGGATGGCAGGATATAGACGATCCGGCAAATCCGGGGAGTAAAATCATTTTCAAAGACCATGGCCAGCAGATCCAAAACTTATTGTTCCGTAATTCACACACGCAGGACCATTATTTAAGCGCAACCGGCGGCAATGATAAAGGCAAATATTTTACCAGCCTTGATTATTATAACGAGGATGGTGTGATTATAGGTTCCAATTATAACCGTTACTCAGGCACGCTCAATGGCTCTTATAAAGTAAAACCGAATGTTGAGGTGTCATCTGGTGCCACGTTTAGTACCTCGTCTCAATTAGGTGTAGTAGGTAATTCTGAAATCAACTCACTTTACCGAAATTTAACTTTGTGGCCAACTTTCAATCCCTGGTTAGATGCTGCCAAAACTCAGCCTAACCCGGGCAATGGTGTTACAGATGGCAATCCTTTATATTGGCTGAACAAATTTAAAAGAAGCAATGAAGTTGACCGGATAACCGCCAATGCAGCAGTTAAATGGGATATCCGCCCGGATTTGTACCTGCGGGTATCTGGCAGCGGTTATTTGTACCAAACGGTAAACCAGTCTTTCCAGCAAGCCACGCAAACCTATACACAACTTTTTGCCGCTGTGCCTGCATTTAACACCAACCGGGAATCTTATAATCAGTATTACAAAACTTTCCAACAAACGTATGATGCCATTTTAAACTATACAAAAGATTTTGGCAAACATCATATCAACGCCTTGCTTGGCGCGGAATATTATGACCAGAGATATTTAACGATACAAGTTGATGGGATCAATGCGCCAACAGACGCTATTCCAACAGCAAATGCGTCAACAGCATTCAACGCAGGTGTAAATACCAGTTCCAATTCAGAAAACCGTATTATATCCTCTTTTACCCGGATTGGATATGATTACGACCGAAAATATCTTTTCAATTTTGTGTTGAGGGAAGACGGTGTTTCCCAACTGGCGTTTCAAAAAAGGCTTGGTTTTTTTCCGGGCATATCTGCAGGTTGGGATATCGTAAGGGAAGGTTTTTTTGAAAATTCTGGTATCAGCAAAGTTGTTTCCACCTTGAAACCACGCGTGAGTTATGGCACGAACGGCAATATCGCCGGTTTGGGCAATTATGATGTGCAGGGCGTTTATGCTTCTCAAACTTTGTACAATGGTTTGGGCACTTTCTTAAATACCGGTTTAACCAACAATAATTTGGTTTGGGAAAAAAGCAGGACTACGGACGTTGGTGCCGATATTGGCTTTTTTAAAGACAGGCTCAGTTTGATTTTTGATTATTATGACCGCGTAACCAGCGATTTGTTAACTAACCTGTCGTTGCCAAGCTATACCGGTTTTTCTACCATCAAAACCAACTTAGGTACGCTGCAAAACAAAGGCGTTGAATTTACGGTGAACGGCAATATCCTCAATAACCCAAAAGGTTTTCGTTTGAGTGCTGGCATAACGGCATCTTATGTAAGGAACAAGGTTTTGAAACTGCCTTATAACGGAAACGTAAACAACAGGCAGGGCGGCCTGCAGGTTTATGATCCTAAATCTGGGCAAGTGATTTATGTTGGCGGTTTGCAGGAAGGCCAGGAACCCGGCCAGATTTACGGTTACAAACAAGTGTCAATTTTTAAAGATGCAGCAGATGTGGCAGCCGTTGCAGGCAACCGGATTGATAACGTGGCCAATATTACCGGCCCTAATTTGCCTGCGGGAAAAGGCGGCCACATTACACCAGGTGATGTGAACTGGCTGGATGTGGATAAAAACGATACCATTGATTCCAGGGACCAGGTTTACTTAGGCAATATTAACCCGAGATGGCAGGGCGGTTTCAATATCAACGTTGCTTACAAAGCCCTTTCTTTATACACCCGTTTCCAGTACAATACCGGCAATACCATTTATAATGATTTAGTTGCCCGTACTTTAGGAAATTACCAGGGTACTTTTAATTATATCGACCTGATTAAAAACGCATGGTCTCCTACCAATACCGTTACCGATATACCAAAAGTGTATTATGCCGATCAGGTAGTGGGTTCAAAGCAAAATTATACGCGGGGGAATAACGGCAACGCTGTTTTAAACGGCAATAACTCTAATTTTTACGAGAGCGGCAATTATCTGGCCTGCCGGGAAATTACTTTGTCTTATGATTTTGCCAAAAATCTTTTAAGCAAAACCAAATTTCTGTCGGGAGCCAGGATTTATGCCAGCGGCAACAACTTGTTTTATATGAAAAAATTCAGCGGCCCAACACCAGAAGCCCCGATTGACACAAGTACAGGATTAGTTGGCGGCGTTTATCAGGGAACTTATCCAACGCCCAAAAGCTTCATATTCGGTATCCAGGCGTCTTTTTAACCATTTAAAAAAAGCATTACATGAAAAAATATATAAGTTTAGTTTTATCAGGATTATGTATCCTGGTATTGACCAGTTCATGCAGGAAGCAATTAGACCTGGCACCGGTCAGCAGCGTATCAGATGCCAATTTCTGGCAAACTGCAGATCAGTTTGACGCCTTTATTGCTGGTGTGCATACGCAGTTTAGGTCAAACAACTCAGCCTTCCAGATTTTGGGCGAAATGCGTGCAGATATTTTTGCCACTGATCCGGGCACCAACGGTAGTTTTACCGGCGAGGCCACGCAAGGATTGGAACGTTTATGGACACAGAACTTGAATTTGGACAATCCAGGCGTAAGTAATTTTGGTGGATTTTACTATAATATTAATCAGCTTAACTTACTCATATCTAAATTAAATGCAACTTCGGTTGTTACAACGGCCAATAAAAATTATTACTTGGGGATAGCGTACGGTATGAGGGCGTTTTACTATTATCAATTATACCGTTCCTGGGGTTCGGTCATCATCCAAACAGAGCCAACCTCAGGGTCAACTTTGGATATTTCTGCACTGGCAAAAGCGGCCTCGCCTGCTGATGCGGTAATGGCTTTGATCAAAGCGGACATCGACAAATCTACGACCAGTTTTGTTACCGATTATTCCTTCCGGAACTTGAAAGGATACTGGTCAAAATCAGCAACTTTGATGCTCAAGGCTGATGTCTATTTATGGACAGGAAACAGGAGCGGCGGCACAGCAGATGTTACCATAGCAAAAGCTGCTTTAACAGATATTCAAACCAACGTTCCGTCATTGCAATTGTTAACCAAGTTTAGTGATGTATTTGCCACAACCAGTAAGGGAAACAACGAGATCATCTTTGCAAGCCATTACCAGTTGAACGAGGCCACGATGGGTTTCGTGCAAACCAGTTTCGTGCCGCAAAACGGCTTGATCGTCAATTTTTACGATTCGCTGGCCAACCGTCAGTTTAATGCTACCGCTGATAATTGGGGTGGTTTTTTGCGCGCTCCGGTAAAGATTTCTACTTTCCGCCAGTTTAAAAGTACCGATACCCGGGCATTGTCCAGCATTCAACCGGCCTATTCAAAATTAAGCAATGGCACTTACAAGATTGCAGGCTGCTTTGCAGATAAATATCAGGGCGAACAGAATACCGGTTCAAGATATATCACCAATGATTTTCCAATCTACCGTTACGCCGATCTGCTTTTGATGATGGCAGAAGCAAAAGTAGCTTTAGGCCAGGATCCTTCAACCGAAATTAATTTAGTACGGGCAAGGGCGTACGGTACAAATTATAACGCTGTCACATTAGGTTTCCCTAACCAGCCTATTGATGCCAACCCGCGCGAAGCCATTCTGCAGGAACGTTTTTACGAGTTTATTTTTGAAGGAAAACGCTGGTACGACCTGAGAAGGGCCGGCGACAGTTATGTTTATGCGCACACCACTTTGCTGCCGTCGCAGGCTTATGCGCTGTTATGGCCAATAGACAGAGGTTCGCTTACCAACAATAGATCATTAGTGCAAAACCCTGGATACGCACAGTTTTAATGGATCATTAACTAATGAAAAAATTTTTAAGATCAGGTTTTTTCGATGCTTCTTTTATCACCTAAAAATCATCAAGCTTCCTATGCTTTTTGCAGCTACAGCTCCCTCTCCTCTGGAGAGGGCGGGGGGTAAGGCTAATTTTATACCGATAAAAGAAGCATGCGCTCTTATAAAATAAAACACGTTATATTATCAATCCGGACAAGTAAAAAGTCCTCAAACCAACCTATCGATTTAAATGAATTTTGAACATTTACAGGGATTGTTAGCAGCTCCTTTTAGTCCGCTAAATAAAAAAGGAGAAGTTGATGTAGAACTTGTTCCCGCATATTATACTTTTTTAAAGCAGAACGGCATCACCGGGGCTTTTATCAACGGCTCAAGCGGCGAAGGCGTGTCCCTCACCCTAAACGAAAAAAAGAAGATTGCCGAAGCTTGGGCGGCTTGCTCTAATCACGACCCGAAATTTAAGGTGATGGCTTTTTTGGGTGGCACTTGTCTGGCTGATTGTATAGAGCTGGCCAAACACGCGCAGGAGATCGGCTTATACGCGGTATCGTTTACGAGTCCGTTTTATTTTAAACCGGCAAATGTTAAAATGCTTGCCAAAGCTTGCATGGAAGTGGCCAAAGCTGTACCTGAAATGCCTTTTTATTACTACCATATTCCTGTGTTGACGGGTGTGGGGTTTTCTATGTTTGACCTTTTAAAAGAAATAGACGGCAAACTGCCCAACTTTGCCGGGGTAAAATACACGCACGAGGATTTTATGGACTTCCAAAGCTGCATGACTTTTCAGAACGGCAAATACGACATGCTTTGGGGCCGCGATGAAAACATGCTTTCAGCATTGGTTTTGGGCGCAAAAGGAGCGGTTGGCAGTACATTTAATTATGCGGCACCGCTTTATTACGAATTGATCGAAGCTTTTAACAATAATGATCTGAAAAAAGCCCGCCAGCTTCAGCAAAAAGCAATCGATATGATCCGTTTGCTGGGCAAATACGGCGGTATTTCTGTCGGTAAAGCCTATATGAAGCTGGTAAATATCGATTGCGGCGAATTCAGGCTTCCGGTTGTAAACATGAGCGCTGAGCAATTTGAAAGTTTTAAAGCAGACGTACAAGAATTGGGTTTTGAAAATTTTAAATCGAGGACTGAAGCAAGAGCTGTAAATTTATAAGAGAAGTTGTTCAATTGGATACTGGTCATGCTTCTTTTACCCTATAAAAATTAGTGTTTGTAACCTAAGGTGGAAAAATGAAAGGTGAAGGCTGGGAAAAGGAAAGATAAAAGGCGGAAAGGTAGCCGCCATGCTTCCCCCTTTGAAGGGGGTTAGGGGGATGACCTTGTTTATTTGGTTATCAAAGTAATTTCAGTCATATTTTACCCCCTAAAAGAAGCATGAAAAATAATCCGCTACAAATTCAAATAGCTTCCAAAAATGAAAAATAAAGCGTTTCTAATGATTTCAATCTATACAGTCCTGGTTTCCTGCAATCCTGTTGACAATACAAAAGACAATAAAATCACTTGGGCCACTGTAGCAAAACTGCCCGTTCTTGCCGGGATGCAAAAGCAATTGGGTGTGGCAGGCGTATTTACCGGCGTTAGCAACGATGTATTGTTAATTGCCGGTGGTTCCAACTTTGCAGACGGCGCAAAACCCTGGCAGGGAGGCAAAAAACTCCATCAAGACGATATTTATGTAATGAAAAAAGAGGCAGAAAACAAATTCACCTGGCTTAACCCTCAACCCGCGCACCTCAAACAAAAAGTAGCTTATGGCGCCAGCGTTACCCTGCCGGTAGGTGTAATTTGTGCCGGCGGCGAAACAGACGAAGCAAACAGCAGCAGGGAAGTTTTTATGATGAATTGGGATGCCTCAAAACGCGAAGTGTTGTTTAAAGAAATGCCGTCCCTGCCGATTCCGGTGGCCAATGCAAGTATGTCCAATATTGGCAAAGAGATTTACTTAATTGGCGGGGAAAGTAATGGAAAGCCATCGGCCAAATGCTTCCTACTCGATTTATCGGCTGCAAATCCGCAATGGCAACCTTTGCCAGACCTGCCAGTTGCCATGTCGCACTCGGTTGCCGTTGCCCAATCCAACGGTAAACATACCTGCATTTATGTGATCGGCGGCAGGAGCGGCACACCGTCAGGGATCAGTAACCTGCACAGTACAACATTTTGTTATGATCCGATTTTAAAAAAATGGCTCAGGCTGAAAAATGTGGGCGACGGGGAAAACATAACCAATCTGTCTGCTGCAACGGGAATTGCTTATGGAAATGCTGATATCACCCTGATCGGCGGCGATAAGGGAAATGTTTTTCATCAAATTGAAACCTACAACGCCGAGATAGCAAAGGCCCAAAATCAAACAGAAAAGCAAAAGCTGCAAAACGAAAAACTGGAGCTGCTGAACAACCACCAGGGTTTTAGCAAGGATGTTTACCAGTACAATACTATAAAAGATACCTGGAAGAAAATCGGCGAACTGCCTTTTTACGGACAAGTTACCACTACTGCCGTATTATGGGACCAGGATATTTTTATTCCCTGTGGAGAAATAAAACCAGGTGTGCGTACAGCAAATGTGGTTCGGGGGGAATTTAAATGATGAAATATTCAAAAAATTATCCCTGGATCGTGGTAGGCCTGCTTTGGGGCGTGGCCTTGTTAAATTATATGGACAGGCAAATGCTGGCTACCATGCGGCCTGCCATGCAAATCGATATTGCCGAGTTAAGGTCGGCCACGAACTTTGGTTATTTAATGGCCGTTTTTCTGTGGATCTACGGTTTTGTAAGTCCGGTTTCCGGTGTTATTGCCGACAAATTTAACCGCAAATGGCTGATTGTTTTCAGTTTGTTCGTTTGGTCTGCCGTTACTTTTGCCATGGGTTTTGCCCACACTTTTAACCAGATCTACTGGCTTAGGGCCATCATGGGCGTTAGCGAAGCCTTGTATATTCCGGCCGGACTGTCGTTGATTGCTGATTATCATTCTTCTAAAACCAGATCGCTGGCGATCGGCATCCACATGACCGGGCTTTACATGGGACAGGCACTGGGCGGTTTTGGTGCAACCGTGGCGGCAACATTTTCCTGGCAGGCCACTTTTCATTCTTTTGGGATAGTCGGTATTTTGTACTCCCTGGTCCTGATCATATTTTTAAAGGAGAAAAAAAGTACGGTAAAAACAGCATCGTCAGATCAATTGATCACCAAAGAAAAAACGCCTTTGTTTAAAGGATTGGCTTTGTTGTTTACCAATATCTCGTTCTGGATCATCCTTTTCTATTTCGCCGTTCCGAGCCTGCCGGGCTGGGCAACCAAAAACTGGCTGCCAACACTTTTTGCGCAAAACTTAAACATTCCTATGTCGCAGGCCGGGCCGTTATCCACCATAACAATTGCGGCCTCGTCGTTTTTAGGCGTTTTGTTTGGAGGGATTTTATCCGACAGGTGGGTCCAGAAAAACATCAAAGGAAGGATTTACACCAGCGCCATCGGCTTGGCCTTAACCATACCTTCCTTACTGCTCATCGGTTTTGGCCATTCACTTTTCCACGTCGTTGGTGCTGCGCTTTGTTTTGGGTTAGGCTACGGCATGTTTGATGCGAACAATATGCCGATCCTCTGTCAGTTTGTTTCTGCAAAATACAGGGCAACTGCTTACGGCATCATGAACATGACGGGCGTTTTCTTCGGTGCTTTTATTACAGATTTGTTAGGGAAATCCAGCGATGCCGGGCATTTAGGGAAGGATTTTGCCGTGCTCGCCGGGATTGTTTTAATTGCCCTCGCCGTTCAATTGTATTTTTTAAACCCGAAACAAAATGATTTTGCAGATGCGTAGTTTTCTATTCGGTTTGTTCCGGATGCTTCTTTTATCACCTAAAAATCATCAAGCTTTCAAGGCTTTTCCAGAAACAGCTCCCTCTCCTGTGGAGAGGGCCGGGGTGAGGCTAATTTTACATGCTAAAAGAAGCATCAACCTACTAATCCTAATTAAATTACCATGAGTTACACTCCAACAGAAATAGAAAAACTAAAAGCGTTTTATGAGGGTCAGCTGCTGAACGATTCCATTCCGTTTTGGTTCCCGCGGTCTATCGATCAGGAATACGGAGGTTATTTATTGATGCGCGATCAGGAAGGAACGCTGCTGGATGATGATAAAGCCGTCTGGATCCAGGGACGTACTGCATGGCTTTTATCTACCTTATACAGCACAATTGAACAAAAACAGGAATGGCTGGACGGCGCAAAATCTGGCATCGATTTTTTGTTGAAACATTGCTTTGATACCGACGGGCAAATGTTTTTCCACGTGACCCGCGATGGACAGCCTATCCGGAAACGCCGTTATTTCTTCTCCGAAACTTTTGCTGTTATTGCCATGGCTGCTTATGCAAAAGCCAGCGGCGATCAGGATATCGCACAAAAAGCCCGGGATTTGTTTGGCAAATGTATTGAGTATGCAACAGTGCCGGGTTTGCTTCCACCGAAATTTATGCCCACACGTCCGGCAAAAGGTATTGGTACACCGATGATTATGATCAATACTGCCCAGCAGTTAAGGGAAACGATTGGTGATGAACGCTGCGACGATTATATCATTAAATGGATTGATGAAATTGAACGGGATTTTGTAAAGCACGATATACAATGTGTGATGGAACAGGTGGCACCTGATGGCAGTATCATCGATCATATCGACGGACGCACGCTCAATCCAGGCCATGCCATTGAAGGAGCCTGGTTTATTTTGCACGAAGCCAAATATCGGAACAATGACCCTCATTTGATTGAATTAGGATGCAAAATGCTGGATTATATGTGGGAAAGGGGCTGGGACAAAGTGCATGGTGGCATATTTTATTTCAGGGATGTTTATGGGAAACCTGTGCAGGAGTATTGGCAGGACATGAAATTTTGGTGGCCGCACAACGAGGCAATTATTGCAACACTTTTGGCTTATACCCTAACCGGCAACAGCAAATATGCAAAATGGCATCAAATAGTGCACGATTATGCTTACAGTCATTTCCACGATAAAAAGCATGGTGAATGGTTTGGCTATTTACACCGCGACGGAAGCATCGCCCAAACTGCTAAAGGCAATTTATTTAAAGGCCCATTTCATTTGCCACGGCAGGAATGGTATTGTTTACAACTTTTAAAAGAACTATCCGCATGAAAAATTTAAACTTACTGGCAATTTTATTGCTTATTATTTTAACGGGTTATACCAAACTGCAAGCCCAGGATATACCTGTTTTTACCTCAGGAACAGATGGCTTTAAAAGTTTCCGTATCCCTGCCATAACCAAACTGCCAAACGGAAACTTGCTTGCATTTTGCGAAGGCCGCGTTAACGGTTCCGGTGATTTTGGAAACGTAAAAATAGTGCTTAAAAGAAGTACCGACAACGGGAAAACCTGGGGCGCGTTAAAAGTTGTGGTATCAAACGATACTTTGCAGGCAGGCAATGCTTCGCCTGTGGTAGATGGTACCGATCCGGTTTTTCCTAAAGGGCGAATTTTTCTGTTTTACAATACCGGCAATATGCCCGAGAACAAAGTCCGCCAGGGTTTAGGTTTACGGGAAGTTTGGTATAAAACCTCTGCGGATGGCGGTATTACTTGGTCGAACCCCGTAAATATCACTTTGCAGGTGCATAAGCCAAAGCAGCCGAAGGTTAACCCTGCCTATAATTTCCCGGAAGATTGGCGGAGTTATGCCAACGGGCCGGGGCACGCCGTACAATTTCCTTTTGGGAAATATAAAGGACGGATTTATGTTGCGGCCAACCATTCCACAGGCGAACCAAAACCGCATTATGCCGATGGAAGGGCACATGGCTTTTATACAGACGATCATGGCAAAACCTTTAAATTAAGTGATGATGTTATTACGCCTGGTGGCAATGAATCTATGGCAGCGGTACTCTCCGGAAATAAACTGATGCTGAACATCCGTAATCAGTTAGGCAATGTCAAAGCAAGGATAGTGGCCGTAAGCAGCAATGGCGGTAAAAGCTGGGACACGACCTATTTCGACCGTCAGCTTCCCGATCCGGTTTGCCAGGGCAGTATCCTCGCCATCGGACAAATAAAAGGAAAAAGCATTTTGGCCTTTTCTAATGATGCCGATACAACCAGGCGCGATAATTTAACGATGCGTATCAGTTTGGATGAAGGCAAAACCTGGCCAATAAACAAAGTTATCGCCAAAAGTCCGGAAGGTTACAAAGGTGATTTTAGCGCGTATTCTGATTTGGTTAAATTATCCAATTCAAGCATTGGTATTTTATATGAAAAAGATAATTATCGGGAAATTGTATTTCGGGTAGTTAACTGGAAAAATAGATGAGATATGACCTGGAAAAATGAAATCTAAATATCTATTGACTGTCTTTTCTGACCATACAATTCTGCGATCATGTTTTTACTGTCCGCTAAATTAAAATTTGAAATGGCGATGCTTCTTTTAGCACTAAAAATTCATCAAAACCACCAATTTTCAGGTGATAAAAGAAGCATCAAAAATGAGCTGGCAAAGATCGCATCAGCATAAAACATTATCGATAAGCTGAGATGAAGTTGCATTTAAAAACTAAAAAACGAATCCGTCGGCGCATCTCAGATTTATGTTCAAAGCAATGGCAATTCTTCAAATTGCGGATCACTAATCAACTTTTAGCACAACAATGCCATGTTTAGGCAACGTAAATTGTTTAATTTTTCCTGCCTTTCCAAGTTTTTTATGAAGCCATAAATCCCTTAAATTGCTGTTTGCATCAATACCTAATTTCCCGGCATTAAAGCTAAAAACCACTTCTTTTTCGCCCCGGTTCATTAGGGCGATCGCTTTTGATTTGCCATTGCCCGCACTTAATGGTTTAACCCAAACTTCAACGTGGTTATCAGTTAAAACTTTGTTTGCCTGTTTAAAGCCGCGATCCTGATTCAAAGCGATCACTTCTTTATTGGTCAAAATGTCAATGGTTTGTTTTGACATGCTGCGTAAATCGTTACCGGCCAGTAATGGCGAATTTAACATGCACCACATCGAAAAATGCGTTTTATCTTCATCATAGCTCATTCCTCTGCCCACTTGCAGCATGTCCATATCATTATAATGTCCGGCGGATGCATATTTCGACAAATTAACATCAAGGTCGATAATTTTCAAAATAGAACCAAAATCGGCACTGATATCACCAGAAATGCGCCATGAATCTGCTTTTTTGATCACCCAGGTTCCGGGAAACTGCCAGCGGCAAACGTTAAAAACGATGTTGCTGTCGATTCCCTTGACCGCGTTGATGATTGGTATGTAAGTGGTTTCCTCGTCCAGCTTCATCTTTTCCGCGCCGCACCAGTCCACTTTTAAAAAGTCGAAACCCCATTCTTTAAAAAACAGGTTGCAATCCTGTTGAATATGGCCATAAATACCGATACCTACTCCGTTTTTGTCATGATCGTAAATAGAACCACAGGTATTGATGCCCGCATCGGTATAAATGCCTGCTTTCAGGTTTTTGCCATGGATATAATTGGTCAAAGATTTCATGCCGGAAGGGAATTTTGCTTGATCTGCAAACAGTTTTCCCGAAGCATCCCTGCCGCCAGAGTAACCGTCATCAATATTGATAAAACGATAGCCGGCTTTATATAATCCCGAAGCAATCATCGCGTCGGCCTGTCCGCGTATCATTTTTTCGTCGATATTGATACGGAAATTGTTCCAGCTGCTCCAACCCATAATCGGTGGCTTTTTCTGCTGGGCATACAAAATTGAGTTCGAAATGTAAAATAAGATGACCAGTAACAGTGCCAACTGCAATTTGGTGTTTAGGTTCATAAATGTTAGTTAAAGTTAATTTTCAGGTTTTCAAATATATACCTTAACTTATGTTGCAGCCTCAGTAAACCTGCTATTTGAATGAATTATTTCTCTTAAAGGATATGTTATCATGGTAAAAATTACAGAGCAAACGAGTTTCCCGAAATCAAGCCCGGCCGAAAAGTAAATTTTAAAGTCGACAGTGTTTTTAACGGAACGGTTGTAAGGCCGACCGGGTATGTAACTACACAGAAATCATTTTATGAATGATAGATGCTTCTTTTACCAACTAAAAATCCGTATTTGCTTTTGTTTTTTTCCGCAGAAAATAAAAACAAATTTTAGGTGGTAAAAGAAGCATTTGGTTAATTTATGGTTCAAATTTTTAAATCATACAGAATGGGGTTTTTCTTCTGCAAAAAATTTTTCTACTGCTTTTGCGCAATCTTCCTTGCCCTGGCGCAAAACGGCAATGCGGCCGATACGCTTCATGTGATCACCCACAAGCGCGTTACCGTTGTAACCGATCCGGCAAAAGGGTCTAAACTTTACAAAGCCTGGGGCAAATTTCCTTCGGCCAATATACCTGTGCGCCAGATCAAGTTGAAAGTCAAATTCGGCTGTCCGGACAGCATGCGCTGTGCCGATTGGGATTATGACGACCACATTACCATCCGAAGAAAAGGCGGTAAAAGAGGTGCTTCACAGGATTACGAAATTGGCCGGATGCTGACCCCTTATGGCGGTGCTTTTGGCAAAGACTGGACTTTTGAGTGGGAAGTTGACGTGACCGATTTTAGTATGCTGCTGCGCGATAGTGTGGAGATTGAATACAACCATACCGGATACGAACCGAACAAAGACCGCGGCTGGAGCATTACCCTGGATTTTGAAATTGTGAAAGGAAAACCTGCCTGGGAACCCGTTGCCATCCAAAAGATTTATGACGGTTCCTTTAGTTATGGCGACAGCAGCAACAGCATCGAAAAAGCACTGAAACCGGTTGTTTTCGATACCCAAAAACAGGCGGGTTTTGCGCGTTTGCGTGTCGTGCAAACCGGCCACGGAATGGATACACCGGACGGTTGCGGCGAGTTTTGCAGCAAATACCGGGAGCTTTGGTATGACGGAAAAATGATCGATAAAAGAAGCATCTGGAAAACCTGCGGCGATAACCCGCTGTACCCGCAGGCCGGAACCTGGATCTATAACCGCGCCAACTGGTGCCCGGGCACTTTGATGCAGCCTGATATTTATGACCTGAACATAGAATCACGCAAACAGCACACCATCGACATCAATATGCAAAACTATATTTCCTCCAAACCCAGTGCCACGGAGGTGATCAGCGCGTATTTGATCCAGTATAAAAAAGCAGCTGTAAAAAACGATATCGCCATGGAAGATGTGATTACGCCTTCTTTAAAAGATGCTTATCGGCGCGAAAACCCATCCAGCATTAAGCCGCAAATTTTGGTAAAAAACATGGGTTCTGCGGCGATCAAAAAACTGCACATCCGATACGGTACAAAAGGTTTCCCCCAAAAAGTTACGGATTGGAAAGGGATTATCAAACCTGCCGCAACTGCTGTAATTAAGCTGCCCGGCACTGTTGATGCTAAAACCGGAATAAACGCATTTGAGGTTGAGTTGATGTTGCCGAATGGGAAACAGGACGCTTACCTGGCCGATAACAAAATCATTGGTGCATTTGAAGCGGTTCCGAAGCAGGACAGTGTGCTGGTCGTTTATCTGCTCACCAATAACCAGCCAGCGCAAAACAGTTATGCAATTGTAAATGAAAAAGGGGAAACCGTAAAAGAACGGGCTTTAGGTTCGTTAACGGCAAACACGGTTTACCGCGATACCTTGCATCTCCCGAAAGGCCAATATCAGTTTATGCTGAGGGATACGGCAGGCAACGGACTGGAATTTTGGGCCAACCCCAAAGGCGGACGCGGAAAAGTGCGCCTGCTGAATAAAAACGGCGCCATGATCAAAGATTTCGACTCTGATTTTGGTAATTCTGTACAATACGCTTTTGAAGTAGGCGGGCCGGTTGCGCCAGTTACGGCACAAACTTCGTTCGGCCTTTACCCAACGCGTACCAACGATAAAACCACTTTTGACTATTATGCTAATTTTCCCGAAGACGTAAAAGTGCAGATCATCACCGACCCGGGAGATAAAATGGTGGAAGAACATGATTATCCGCAGCTAAAAGAAGGCCTATTTACGTATGACCTGAGCCGTTTCCCCAAAGGCCGTTTTTATTTGAAAGTACTGGTGAACGGGACAGAGAAATTTAAGAAACGTATCCGATTAAAGGAGTAAACAGGCACACCAATTTTTAGGTGCTAAAAGAAGCATTGTTAATCATCCAAAACAGATCATGACAAAAAAAACAATGATAAAAACAGCATTTGCCGTAGCAATTGCAATCGCCATATCTGCCTCAGCTTTTGCACAATCAAAAGTAAACCCTGATTCTATCCGGAAAAAGATGCAGTGGTTTGCCGATGCCAAGCTGGGGATTTTTATCCACTGGGGCATTTATGCCGTTAACGGGATTGACGAAAGCTGGAGTTTTTATAACAAAAAGATCAGCTACGCGGATTATATGAAGCAGTTAAAAGGCTTTACGGCTTCAAAATATGATCCGGAGCAATGGGCTTCGCTGATTAAAGAAAGCGGCGCGCGCTATGCGGTGATCACCACCAAACATCATGACGGCGTTGCCCTTTGGCCAACAAAAGAAAAGCATTACAATGTTGTTAAAAACACGCCCGCAAAACGCGACCTGCTGGCACCGTTTTATGCTGCACTGGATGAACGCGGTATTAAAAAAGGTGCTTATTTTTCTTTGATCGACTGGAGTTATCCCGATTATCCTGGTTTTACCAAAGACAGCAGCCGCTACAAAATCAGCAATGACCCGCAGCGCTGGCAACGGTTCCAGAAGTTTTTCCAGGCACAGATCAACGAAGTTAACACTGCCTATAAACCCGATTTATGGTGGTTTGACGGTGATTGGGAACATTCTGCCGATGAGTGGCAGGCTGCATCGGTCCGCAAAAATATATTAAAGATCAAACCTACCGCAATTATTAACGGGCGTTTGCAGGGCTATGGCGATTATGATACGCCTGAACAAAATTTTCCCGTAACCAGGCCAAAATTCAACTGGTGGGAACTTTGCATGACGATCAACAATAACTGGGGCTACCAGCCGCAGGACACTGTCTGGAAAACACCTTACCAGGTCATTACCATTTTTGCCGACGCCATTAGCAACGGCGGCAACCTGCTGCTGGATATCGGTCCAAAAGAAGACGGAACCATTCCGCCGCAGGAAGTACACGTTTTAAAAGAGCTGGGCAAGTGGAACAAAAAGCACGTAGAAGCAATTTTTAACACCCTGGCAGGCTTGTCGCCGGGCCATTTTTACGGTCCGACCACTTTATCAAAAGATAGCGCAACCTTATATTTGTTCCTGCCCGGAAAAGTTAACGGTGATGTAGTGATCAAAGGTTTAAAGAATAAAATAAAACAGATCAGGGTTGTGGGCACAGCGCAAACGCTTTCTTATAAAATAGTAGGAAAAGTTTCATTTAGCCCGGTGCCTGGTCTGGTTTATATCCATGTGCCCACATCGGTGCAAGACGATTATATGTCTGTTCTGGCCGTAGAATTAGATGGGCCGGTTGATCTTTATAAAGGAGAAGGCGGTTTAAAATAAACCCCAGTACGAATGCGGCCTTTTCTGAATAGCAGATCTTGTTTGGATTTTGTTTTAGCTGTTTGCTGTCCTTTTTTTATCACCTAAAAAACATTAAAACCGATGCTTCTTTTATCGGAATAAAATTCAAAACAAGAATTACAGCCATAAAAGAAGCATTATAGATTTTTTCGGCAAAGTTCAAACAAGCTTCGATACTTCTTTTACCACCTAAAAATCCGCCTGTTTTTATCGGTACAAAAATTAAAACTGATTTTAGGTTGATAAAAGAAGCATTGCATTTTTCTGAAAACCTGATACATGTTGTACTTAAATTATGCTGTTGAAAATGTATAAAGCTTTCAGGTTTACAATCTAAATTGCTGATTTACTATTTTGTACTAAAAAAAACTACTATAAAATTTCACAAAAAGACTTTTTAAATATTTTATAAAACTTTTTTGTTTATTTTAAAAAGTAATATATCTTCGTATTATAATATCAATATATAACCAGAAGATTTCATTTTATTTTTTGCGTTTAGAAAATTAAAGATGAAAAACCCTTCTCGTAAACCAATCAAATCCTTCTATTTTTTAAAGGATAAAAGAAGTACCTGAATAGCTGATCTTATGATGAAACGTTTGATGTCAAAGGAAAATTAAGGTGGAGAAAACGGCGGGCCACAGAAAAAATATAATCAGGCAGCTTTATTTTGGGCAGATGCTTTCGTGTGCACAGTTGAGCCGTAACATCCGCAAAAGCCTGCCCTTAACAACCAAAATTTTAAACGAGCAAATTAAAGAAGGTTTTGTGGTGGAAACAGGCTACGCAGCTTCAACCGGCGGCCGCCGCCCCATTATGTACTCCCTTAAACCGGATATGCTGTATGTGGTATCGGTGGCTATGGATCAGTTTATAACGCGCATAGCCGTTATGGATATGCAAAACCGGTTTATCGTGCCGGTTAAAACGCTTGAACTTCCGTTGTCAAAAAACCCCGAAACACTTTCTGTATTGGTAAATTCAATTTCACAGACAATAAAAAATTCCGGGCTTCCAAACGATAAAATTGCAGGTATAGGGATCGGGATGCCGGGTTTTGTGGATTTGAAAGAAGGCGTTAACCATTCTTTTTTAGATACCGAAGGAAAAGACATCAGGGTTTTGGTGGGTGATGCAATAGGGTTGCCGGTTTTTATCGACAATGATTCCAGCCTTATTGCTTTGGCAGAACTTAAGTTTGGGGCTGCCCGTGGGAAGCACGACGTAATGGTGATCAATATTGGCTGGGGGGTTGGCCTGGGGATGCTTCTTAACGGAAACATGTTTAGGGGAAGCAATGGCCTCGGCGGGGAATTTAGCCATATACCCATGTTTGTAAATGACAAATTGTGCAGTTGCGGAAAAATGGGCTGTATGGAAACAGAAACTTCCCTTTTGGTAATGGTTGCACAGGCGTTAGCCGGGTTGAAGCAGGGGAGACAATCGGTTTTGAAAGATTTGACTACAGATCATGTTGACGAAACAACAACGGCAATTATTAAGGCTGCCTTAAACGGAGATCAGTTTGCTGTGGAACTACTGTCTGGCATAGGATATAATATTGGCCGGGGTGCGGCTATCCTGATCCATTTGTTCAATCCGGAGTTGATCGTGTTGAGTGGAAGAGGTTCGTTGGCAGGAAAATTATGGCTCGCTCCTGTGCAGCAGGCCATCAATGAACACTGCATCCCGAAAATAGCTGAAAAAACAGCAATAGAAGTTTCGACACTTGGCCATGAGGCAGAAATTATTGGTGCCGCGGCCTTGGTCATGGAAAATTATGACAGATAAATTTTGAACAAAATAAAAAATCACATATGATATTTACATTTTTACTAAAAACTTCTTTAAATTTCATTCAAGTTAATTTCCATGCTTCTTTTACCACACAAAAACCGGTAAATGTTGCTTTTGTATCGATATAATCTTTTTAAAAAAGGAATTTACAGGCATAAAAGAAGCATTATAAATGTTTCAGATATTAATCTAAACAAGCTTTAAAACCATCAAATCAAATACTTCAATTATTAATCAATTAAATCAAAAACAAAATGAGAAGAATGTTTACCAAACACTTATTGCTCTGTATGTTGCTAAGCTTTTTTGTTGCCTTGGCTTCTGCACAGCAAAAACAAGTTACCGGCATTGTGAAAGATGATACGGGACAGCCGTTGCCTACGGCCAGTGTAACCATCAAGGGCACTAAAACAGCAACTAGTACAGATATCAACGGCAAGTTTTCGATATCGGCAAAAAGTGATGATGTTTTGGTTGTTAGCTTTATCGGTTTTAGTACCAAAGAGGTTACGGTTGGCGCAAACAGTTACCTTTCGGTCAGCCTTGCATCAGCTGCCAATGCACTGAATGAGGTAAACATAACCGAAACCGCTTTAGGTATTAAAAAAGAAGATAAAAACCTGGGTTATGCCGTTAGTACAATTAGGGGCGATGAGATTGAAAGGACAAACACGGTTAATCCGATTGCGGCTTTGCAAGGTAAAGTTGCAGGTGTTACTATCAATGTTATGTCGGCTGCCGGTGTGCAAACTTCTCCTTATATCCAGATAAGGGGTGCAAAAGTATTGGGCAACCAGCCCGGCCAGGCAAATAACCAGCCGATTTTTGTGGTTGACGGAAACATCCTGCAAAATAATCTGCAGAATGCAGATGATGCCGACGCCGGTTCGCAGCTGAAAAACTTAAACCCTGACGATTATCAGTCCATAACCGTATTAAAGGGAGCAGCGGCCACGGCCATTTATGGTTCCAGGGGATTGAACGGTGCCATTGTTATCACCACCAAAACCGGGAAAGCAGGCCAGGGTTTAGGTATCGAATTTAATTCTACCTATCAAACTCAAACTATTTACAAAAGCCCTATTGCCTTTCAAAATGTTTATGGACGGGGCAGTTTTGCAACCCGGGAAGGTAATTTTGCACCTGATGGTACTCAGGCCAATACGGTAGGCAGCTGGGGGCCGAGGATGGACGGAAGTTTGCACCCTGCAATTTACGACAGGACCAAATTAGTCCCATATTCTCCGCAGCCGGACAACTGGAAAACCTTTTATCAAAATGGTAACTATGTTAACAATAACATAGCTTTCAGCGGGGGCGGTGATAAATACAATTACCGGTTATCATATACCAACAACTCCAGCAAAGGGATGCTGCCCAACAATGGTTTAAACAGAAACTCGTTTGATTTTAAAGGTGGGGCTACTTTAAATAAAGTGTTTTCTACCGAAGTTGGTGTATCTTATTCCAATACGGTTAGTAAAAATTATTATGCACAAGGCAGATATAATTACGGCGGAGGACAAAACCTTGCCTTTAATACTTATTATTTACCCCGGAATTTAGATTACGCGGCCTGGTATGCACAATATCGTAAACCGGACAATACCATCGACAACAGCAGTATTTATGGCAATTTAAACAGCGTGGTGAGTGCTTTTTCCATTTTTGATAAAAACAACTTCACCAGACAGGAAAATTCATTTTTGGGCTATGTGCAGTTAAAAGCACAGGTTACGCCTTGGCTGGATTTTTCCGGTAAAGGCAATATCAACTTTTATAAAATTTTTAGTGAAACCAAAAACATGGGCAACCTGATCAATAACACAGGCGGTTCTTATGCAGTCAGTGGTTCTAACACTACTAATTACAACCTTTTGTTTATGGCCCATGCTTCTAAAAAAGTAATGAACAAGGATCTGAACATAGATTTTCGTTTGATTAATGAAATTTATGGCGACATGATGGGCGAACAGGCCAATGCCAGCACTGATGGAGGTTTAAAAGTGCCAAATCAATTCTTCCTGGCAAATTCCATCAACAATGTTAAGGCCTACAATAACGATAATAACTATATTGGTTATGGAATTACAAAACCTTCAACCCGTACAATTGGTTTAGCAGGGGACCTGAACTTAAACTATAAGGAATTTGTAAACCTGGAACTGACCGGCCGTAATGACTGGCTGTCAACTTTAACGTACCCGACTACTGTGCCCGGGGCAAACAACTATTCTGTTTTCTATCCTTCAGCTAACCTTTCTTACTCTTTTTACGATCAATTTAAAGCACAAATGCCAAACTGGTTATCATCCGGCAGGTTAAGGGCTTCTTTGGCTTATGTGGGTAATGCCGGTGTTGCCGGTCCGTATAGCACCGGAAACGGTTATAATGCCGGTAGTATTATAAACAATAACAACCAGGTTGTGCCTTCGGCCACGCAGTTTAACGGCGATGTAAAACCAAACCTCAACTTAAAACCGCAAAGACAGCGTTCTATTGAATTGGGTACAAATTTCGGGTTGTTCAATGAGTTGGTCAACGTTGATTTTGCCTGGTACAAATCCAATACCTTTAATCAATTATTAAATTTACCGGCCGTTATCGAAACCGGTTACAGCAAACTGTTCATCAATGCAGGCAATATCCAGAACCAGGGGCTTGAATTTTTGGTAAATGTATCACCGGTCAGATCAAAAGACTGGCATTTGGATTTTGCCATAAACGGTGCGGTCAATCATAGCAAGATCAAGTCCCTGGGCAACGGGATCACAGAATGGGAATTAAGCGGCGGTTACGATGGGGCCAATGTTTATGCTTATGAAGGCGGTGCTTTCGGTGTACTTACTGCTGATGTAGGTTCTTCTTCTAAAATTGACCCTGCAACCGGTTTTCCATTACTTCAGGTAGGCAGCAGGATAACCAATACAGATCCAAACTTAAAGTATGACCTGGCAAACTACAATTTGGTAAACCCGGTATATTCCAACACCCAAAAAAGGATCAACATTGGCAACATCGAGCCTAACTTTGTAGGCGGTATCAGCAGCACGCTTCGGTATAAAAGCTTTAGCTTATTTACCCAGGTTGACGGTCGTTTTGGCGGCGATGTGTATTCTGAAGCTTACAACTATGCAATGGGCCAGGGTACATTGGCACAAACCCTACAGTTTCGCGATCAGGAGCATGGCGGCGTTGCCCGTATCGATTCTTATACCGGACAAACCAGGTATGATGGTGTAGTTCCGAATGCAGTTTTTGATGCAGGACAAATGAGCCCGCTTAAACCGGGCACCAGCATAGCAGGAATGACTTTTAGGGACGCTTATAACCAGGGCTTGGTTGAGCCAATAAAGGCTTCTGTTTATTACAATACCTTTTATGGTTATGGTACTAATCTGAATGCCAATGAATCAGTATCTAAAAATAGCTGGATCATGCTGCGCGAAATAACCCTTGGGTACAGATTGCCGGTAAGCTTAGTAAGCAAAGTAGGGTTAAGAGGGGCAAGGCTAAACCTTACCGCACGTAATGTCGGTTACTTATATAAAACATTATCTGCTGATCAAAACCCAGAATCCTTACAAAGTAACGATCCGTTCAGACCTTATATTACCGGTGGCGTGCCTTTTTATCGTAACTACGCGGTTTCATTAAACATAACCTTGTAACAGCTTATTACAAAATTGAAGCTTGATGTACGGCAACGCACACATAGCATTTAAACATTAACAATAATTTAAACAGATGAAAAAGATATATATATTAGGATTGGTTGCTTTCGCATTAGCCAATCCATCCTGTAAAAAAGACCTGATCAGCCTGAACACCAATCCGAATAAATTAAGCGATGTGAGCCCTGAAATCCTTTTTACAGGTGCCACGGCAGATTTTGGTTTAACCGGCCGCAACAATACTTCCAAGAAATATGGGACTACCATGACGTATATGCAATATATCGTGGCTGATGGGGCTGATGGGGCAGGGCTTGCCAACGCCTATTGGAACCCGACTAAAACAACAGGGCCAAATCCGGGCTTCCCCTATTATAATGATTATTATACCGGCATGGGCAGGGACATGCACCGTATTATGGATAAGATCAATTCTTTGCCTGCAGATCAGCAGGCAACTTATCAGGGACTGAAAGCCATAAGTTCCATTGTAGATACATATCTTGCCTGGCGGGTTGTAGATGTTTTTGGGGCAATGCCTTATTTACAGGCATTTAATGATGTACAATACCCGTTGCCGGTGTATGATTATGATTATACCTTGTATAAAGTGTATGACAAGCAATTGAAAGATGCCGCAACATTATTAAAAAATAATACAAGCGGACAGTTTGCCCTTGGCAATCAGGATTTCTTTTTTGGCGGTGATTATACAAAATGGCTGGCGTTTGCAAATACGTTACGGATCAAAATTGCCCAGCGTTATGAAAAACGCGACGCACCGAACCTAACAGGTGTGTTGAACGATATTGCCACAAACTTTTCCGGCAACATCATCTCTTCAAATGCAGGTTCGTTCGGTTACGATCAAACCCGCAACTGGAACAACAATGTGGATGATATCAATGTTATTTTGTTCAATTATGATGCTGCGTTTCCGTTTGTAGAGTTCTTAAAATCAACCAACGACCCACGCATTAAGTTTATGGTGCGTGAGAATGATTTCGGGGCAAATTACGCTGGTTATACAAACGTTCAGCAAAACGGCAATGCTGCGGCTAAAGCTGCGTTGTTACAGACAGAGAACATGGTCCGTTACTGGGGAAAGCACGTATTTCCGGCATCTGTTAGTTCTACTTACGGTTTTACCGGAGGTACAAGTATAAAAACCTTTACAATTGGTAGTACTGGTACTCAAAATTTAGGCTTGCTGTCGGCCATACAAAGTCGTTTTTTTGTTAAAAACGGTGGTTTTGGCGGTTTTGATGCCCGTTCTTCCCCGAATTTAATGCACACGGATGAAATTTACGCATCAGATCCGGGCACGATAAAAATGAGGACACCATATTTAAACTATGCCGAAACCTGTTTTATGATGGCCGAAATAGCCGAAAAAGGCGGCAACGGCTTGGGCAAATCCGCTTCACAATGGTTTTATGCTGGTGTGCAGGCATCATTTGATCAATATAAAGCCGCTGCCATTTCGATCAATGTTCCGAACGCAACTAATGTGGTGATCGGTAATTTTGCCACAACACTTCCTTACAAAGGCCTGCCAAGCATCTACTCTCAAGCCTGGGTAAACTTTTTAACAGAGCCTGACGAAGCCTGGGCCATGTGGAAACGTACCGGCTATCCGCAATTTACAGATGTAAGGGCAGGAAACAACGGGGCAATCGGAGATGGGTCCAGTATTGCGTATTTAGAAGGCCTGTGGGACGGCAGCCAAAACCTGCTGATCCCCCGCAGAAATTCGCTGGATTTAAGCTCAGGTTCTAATCAAAACTCTGCAAACTATTCTCTGGCCATCAAAAATATGATTGCCAAAGACCCGGCTTATGGAATAAGTACTTTGGATACCAAAGGCAGGATTTGGTGGGATATGAAGTAGTTAATCAACATATTGATAAATTCAGGGCTTGTGTAAATCTCGCCCTGAATTCTTACATGCTTCTTTTATCGCCTAAAATTTGGTGATGTTTACAGGTTTTGGATCACGATAAATTATAAAAAACTAAATTTAGTGGCATAAAAGAAGCATCATAAAATTGTTGTCAAAAATTTAAACTGGTTCAAAATATAATCATCAGTAAGGCAAGGTTTTCTAACGGGAATCTTGCCTTACTGTTAATTTATCCTGATAACGGAAGTAGGCAATGCTTCTTTTATCACCTAAAAAATTGTTATTATACTTTTGTACAGAAACCTGTTATGCAAAAAAGGCTAACCGATATTTATCATGAAGTTGTTTCAAACGTTTTTGCGATGCTTCTTTTATCACCTAAAATATTGATTCGGTAATTAAAAAATGGAGTACGAAGCAATTGAAAAAAATAATATAGCCGGTGTTTTAACACAATTTGGCTTGAATCGGGACGATTGCCAGTTGAAAAAATTCGGTTCTGGCCTGATCAATTATACCTGGAAAGTAAGTGCCGGTGAAAGTTCTTTCATCCTGCAAAAAATCAACGATACAATTTTTAAATGTCCTGAAGACATTGCAGACAATATCAGAAAGCTGCAAGTATTTTTGCAAAACACTGTTCCGGAATATCTTTTTGTGGCACCACTTCCTGCGTTATCTGGCAAATACCTTGTTCGGTCGGCAGACGGCGCGTTTTATCGGTTGTCGCCTTTTATACAAGGTTCTCATACGATAGATTACCTTCAACATCAGGAGCAGGCTTATGAAGCAGCGGTACAATTTGGGAAATTTACCAGGCTGTTAAAAGATTTTGACATCGATGGCTTGAAATATACGCTCCGGGATTTCCATAACCTGAATTTGCGCCTGAAAGAATTTAAAGCGGCCCATGCACAGGCAGGCCAAAGCAAGATTGACATGGCAAATGAAGCAGTTGAGGCTGCTTTTTCAAATATTGGTATTGCAGAAACTTATGAGCAAATGACCGGTAAAGGCGAAATTCCGTTGAGGGTTACGCATCACGACACCAAGATCAACAATGTACTTTTTGATGAGAGCGGAAAAGGCCTTTGTGTGATAGACCTGGACACGGTTATGCCCGGTTTCTATCTCAGTGACGTGGGCGACATGCTGCGTACCTGCCTTTCGCCCGCCGGTGAAGAAGAACGTGACTTCTCTAAAATCCGGGTCAGGGAAGATTTTTTTATAGCCATTTACCGCGGATATATGAAGGAAATGGGAGAAGTATTGACGCCGAAAGAAAAAACGCTTTTCATCTATTCAGGCAAAATGATGATCTACATGCAAGCCTTAAGGTTTCTGACAGATTTTTTAAAGGGAGATCCCTATTATCATATCACTTATCCGGGGCAAAACCTGGTGAGGGCAGGCAATCAGTTTGAACTGCTGCGGCTGTACAACCAGCAAGAGGACAGGTTCATACGACTGATAACTTAAAGGCAGAATACGTGCTTTTTTTATGGGGATAATTTATGCAACAGTAAAATATTTCATAATTTTAATAAATCATACATAAAACAATTTTGATGATGGAAAGAAGGGAATTTATTAAACAGGGGGCGATTGCTGCAGCCGGTTTCAGCATCTTGTCTTCGGATACGGTTTTCGCAAATGTAAAAGACGTAGTTAAACTGGGTTATATCGGTGTAGGCGAGCGCGGCCGGAACCATATTGCAGAAGGTTTGCTACGCGATGATGTAGAAATTGTTGCTATTTGCGATACCCAGGAAGATTCATTGCAGCATTGCCGGGAACAATTTAAAAAAGCCGGCAAAAAACTTCCGCAGGAATATACCGGCGGGATCAATGCTTATAAAAAGCTGCTCGAAAGAAAAGATATTCAGGCCGTGATTATCGCCACGCCCTGGCAGTTTCATCATCCACAGGCTATTGACGCGATGAATGCCGGAAAATATGTAGGTTGCGAAGTAGTGGCAGGTTTAAGTTTGGAGGATCACTGGGACATTGTCCGCACCTCTGAAAAAACCGGGGTTCCTTACATGACGCTCGAAAACGTTTGCTATCGCCGTGACGTACTTGCCGCATTAAATATGGTACGGCAAGGTCTTTTCGGCGAGCTTGTTCATGTGGAAGGCGGTTATCAGCATAACCTCAGAAACGTGTTGTTTAATAATGGGAAGCAGCCTTACGGCGGAGGTGTAGAATTCGGCCCGGCTGCATACAGCGAGGCACAATGGCGCACGCAGTTTAATATCGACCGGAATGCGGATATTTATCCAACGCACGGTGCCGGGCCGGCCATGCAGTATATCGATATCAACCGGGGGAACCGTTTCACCAACCTGGTTTCCTTCAGTTCCAAAGCGAAAGGGCTGGCTGCTTATGTAGAAGAACTTGCACCCGGCAATAAAAATGCAAAGATCAATTATAAAAACGGCGATGTGATCACGACGATGATCAACTGTGCAAACGGCGAAACGGTTTTGCTAAGTCACGATACGCATTTGCCGCGCCCGTATTCTTTGGGTTTCCGCGTGCAAGGCACCAAAGGCATCTGGATGGACGTGAACAAAAGCGTTTATATCGAACATCAATCTAAAAAAGACGATGTATGGGACCCTGCTTCTGAATGGTTTGAAAAATATGACCATCCGCTGTGGAAAAAATATGCCGACAAAGCGGAAGGCGCAGGGCATGGCGGGATGGACTGGTTCGTGTTCAATGCTTTCGTCCAGTCGGTTAAACAAAAGAAACAAACGCCGATAGATGTTTACGACTCGGTGACCATGAGTGTGATCACGCCGCTGTCGGAGGCATCCATCGCCGAAGGCAACAAACCGCAGGAATTCCCGGATTTCACCAAAGGCAAATGGAAAGAACGTAAAAATAATTTTGCATTGAATGATAGTGGATTCTGATAACTGGCATCCAAAAATAATCCAATTTTTAGGCAGTAAAAACAGCATGCTTCTTTTATCACCTATAAAATGGTGTGTTTTTGATCTCTACAAAAAGATAAAAAGGTAATGTTTTTTAGGTGATAAAAGAAGCATCCAATATCAATAAGATTAAACACACGGTTCAAACCTGTTCCTCATCCCATAAATACCGATTTATTTAAGCTGCTATGAAATCAAAAAGCTGTATTATTCCTATCCCAATTTGCCTCTTTCTCTTGTTTGGTTTTTCAATTGCAAAAGCGCAGGTTTTAAAAGAAAAGAACAACTTCGTCATTATAAAACCTACAGACAAACTTGCAGATATAATTTACAAAGCCGCAACCCTTACGCCTTCGCCCCGGCAATTGCGCTGGCAAGAATTGGAGCTTACCGCTTTTTTTCATTTCGGGCCAAACACTTTTACCGGCAATGAATGGGGGACGGGAAAAGAAGACCCAAAAGTATTTAACCCCGTTGAATTGGATGCCCGGCAATGGGTGCGCACGGCTAAAGAAGCTGGTTTTAAACAGGTGATCCTCACTGCAAAACACCATGATGGCTTTTGTTTGTGGCCAACTAAAACCACTCCACATTCTGTAAAAAGCAGTCCCTGGAAAAACGGGAACGGCGATGTGGTTAAAGAAGTTGCTGAAGCCTGCAAAGAATACAAAATGGGTTTTGGCATCTATCTTTCCCCTTGGGACAGAAATTCGGCCTTGTACGGTACGGATGCTTACAACGGTTTTTTTGCAGATCAGCTAACGGAACTGCTGACACAATACGGCCGCATTGACGAAGTATGGTTTGACGGTGCCAACGGCGAAGGGCCAAATGGTAAAAAGCAGGTATATGATTTTGACCGTTGGTACAAGCTCATCCGCAAACTGCAGCCAACGGCAACTATCGCGATAATGGGGCCGGACGTGCGTTGGGTAGGCACAGAAACCGGTTATGGCCGGGATACAGAATGGAGTGTGGTGCCGGCAAATAATTTAGACGCAGCTGCGATAACCGGAAATTCGCAGCAGGAGGTAAGCTTTAAACCGCAAGGCGATATGCGGGGAAATGATTTAGGCGGCCGCGATAAAATAAAAAATGCCAAAGCTTTGGTTTGGTATCCTGCAGAAACGGACGTTTCCATCCGGCCGGGCTGGTTTTATCATCCCGAAGAAAACGACAAGGTAAAATCGCCCGAAAAACTGCTTGATATTTACTATAATTCTGTCGGTAAAAACAGTGTTTTGCTGTTGAATATCCCGCCGGATAAAGATGGTTTGATCAACAAAAGCGATATCGAAAGTTTGCAGGGCTGGAAAAGGCTTCGCGATGAAACCTTTGCCGTTAACCTGGCCAAAGGGGCTGAAGTTTCCTGTGCTAACGGCCTGAATCTAAAGTCGGTTTTAGATGATGATTACCAAACTTATTTCATCACTAAAAATAAAGATACCTCGTCCGTCATCACCTTCAAATTAAAAAGTCCGGAAACTTTTGATGTATTGCTTTTGCAGGAAAACATCAGCATTGGCCAGCGTGTAGAAAAATTTGTACTGGAATACTGGAGCGATAAGCAATGGAAGGAAGCGGCAGCAGGCACAACTATCGGCTACAAACGCTTGTTGCGTTTTCCTGCGGTAACAACCAATCAGGTGAGGTTAAAAATTGAATCGGCAAGGCTAAACCCTACCATCTCCACATTTGGATTGTATAAACAGCCTTGATTTTTAAAAAGCTGTCTGCTAAAGATATTTGCCATCAACAATAAAAAATGATAAACTTACGCATATATTTAATTTTGCCTAATACTGCCGATGCTTCTTTTACCATACAAAAATTGGTGTCCGGCCATACTTCTTTTACAGGCAAAAAACAAGTGTCCAATTTTATGTCGATAAAAGAAGCATCACATTGGATCAAACAAAAAACGACATAACCAGATCAAATAAATTATAATCCATACTTATGAAAAATTTTCTCCCGCTTGTTTTATTAGTCTTTTTTGGAAGTATGGCAAATGCCCAGCTTGCCAACGATGTATCTATTATCCCTAAACCTGCTTTTGCAGAAAAAGGTACAGGTGCATTTACCATCAATAAAAACACAAAAATTATAGCAAAAAGCAACGATGCCAAAAAAGTAGCCGGACTGTTCAATTATTTTCTGAATAAAAAGTACGGTTTCATGTTAAAAGTGGGCAACAATACAACACCCGGGGCTATTGTTTTGGATACTTCGCCCACATCGAAGTTTTTGCCGGAAAGTTATCAGCTTAAAATCACCAACAACGGTATAAATATTTCGGGGGAACGCAGCGGCGTTTTTTATGGCGTACAATCTTTGTTGCAATTGATCGATGGTACCAAAAACCATCTTACGGTTCCGGCAATGACCATCCGCGACCAGCCAAATTTTGCTTACCGCGGGTTGATGCTTGACGTGAGCCGTCATTTTTTCGAGGTAGATGAGCTTAAAAAGATCCTGGATGTAATGGCATATCTCAAACTAAACAGGTTCCACTGGCATTTGACAGACGATCAGGGCTGGCGTTTAGAGATCAAAAAATATCCAAAATTAACAACAATCAGTGCCTGGCGCGATTCGAGCATCATTGGCGGCTACAACGATTTTAAGCCATTTATATACGATGGCAAAAAAACCGGCGGCTTTTATACGCAAGACCAGGCACGGGACATTGTAAAATACGCTGCGGAAAGAAATATTGTAGTGATACCCGAAATTGAGATGCCCGGCCATTGCACGGCGGTACTGGCCGCTTATCCGGAACTGGGCAATGGAAGCGGCCCTTACCATGTAGCGGGTTATTGGGGAGTGCTCCATACGATTTACAATCCGGGTGCACCTACTTTTGAATTTTTGGAAAATGTATTAAAGGAAGTTATGGCTATTTTCCCAAGTAAATACATTCATATCGGAGGCGATGAAGTGCCAAAAGATGAATGGAAAACTTCCGCGTTAGCGCAAAAAATTATTGCCGATAACCATTTAAAGGATGAGGATGCGCTGCAAAGCTGGTTCATCAATAAAATCGAAAAATTTTTAAACCAGAACGGGCGTAATTTAATTGGCTGGGATGAAATACTGGAAGGCGGATTGGCACCAAACGCCACGGTAATGAGCTGGCGCGGCGAACAAGGCGGCATTCAGGCTGCAAAAGAAAGCCATCATGTCATCATGACTCCCGGACCTTATATGTACATTGACAAAGCGCAGGCAAAAGACAACAAAACAGAACCTTTATCAATCGGGGGATTTTTGCCCTTAAATACCGTGTATAACTATCACCCCGTACCGGAAGTGTTAACACCAGAGCAGCAAAAATACATTCTTGGTGTACAGGCAAACCTATGGACGGAATATATCCCGACAAATAAAAAAGTAGAATATATGGTTTTTCCAAGACTGGTGGCTGTGGCCGAAGTTGGATGGACGAGGCCCGAAAACAAAAATTTTGATGATTTTAGTAAAAAGCGTCTGCCAAAGGTTTTGCTTAATCTGGAAAAATCCGGCATCAATTACCGGGTTCCGGAAGCTGATGTCGTAATCGAAAACGCTGCGCAAACAGGAAGAAAAAAGATAACGCTTACTCCGCTTGTGGCAGGAAGTAAAATATATTACACAATCGATGGGCACAAAGCAGACAATACTGGCGAGTTATATTCCGGCCCGATAATTACGCCTTTTACAGGTGGCCGTCCGCTAACTTTAAGATACATTATCGTTACACCCGGAAACAGGACGAGCAACGAATTTAGCGCGGATATAAAATAAGCGCGTAATGGGTTGCCAAAAAAATAAACAAATGATATACAATGTAAAGTCCTCATTTAAAGACTGTTAAATTCAGTCCAAAATTCTGTAATGCTTCTTTTATGCCATAAAATTTGGGGTTTGCAATTGTTGCAGATGATCGTCTGTAAAGCCACCAAAATTTAGGTGATAAAAGAAGCACCTGAAACTTTGAAATTAACTTAAACAGAAATTTATTTAAAAGTAACTCCGGAAGAATTATGCTGGAAAACATCCTGCTTCTTGTCCATCCCGTTAAATTTTATGTTGATAAATTTTGCATCGTGTACATCATCCAGCACAACGGGTAAGCGGTAGTCTTTTTTTTCGGAACTCATCTTAATATTGCTGAAAACCAACCCTGTTGCGTGCCGAACATAAATCCCCCAGGCAGGCAACTCTTTAAACATCGAGAAATCAGGATATTTATTTGATTTCTCGGGTATTGAGTTCAATTTATCCAAAGGAACATCAGCAAAAAAACGGTTTCCGCCTCCGGGATGTTTAATTTCAATATTGGATAGTTGTACGTTTTTGATGATCAGGTTTGGCACGCCGGTGATGATAATCCCCGGTGAAACGTTGCGCGGCATATCTTCTATCGGTCCTTCATATTCATACCCGGCATCCGGTTTCCCGGCCGGTATCTCTGCATAAACGTTTTTGATCGTTACATTCTCAAACCGGCTTCCTTTGGCAAAACGCTCGCCCGTACGCAAAAATATCACGTTGCCGGTATTGTAAGATTGCAGTCCGTCCACCAAAATATTTTCGATAAAACCGCCATCTACAGCTTCCAAAGCCAAAGCAGAACGGTAAGTATCGTAAACTTTGTTGTTGATGATGCGGATGTCACTAAAACCGCCGCGCGAAACCGTGCCGAACTTAATCCCGTTTGCGCTGCTGCGGACGGTATTGTTCTGGATCAAAATATTTTTGCAAGAAGCATTTGCATGATGGGATTTCAGGCAGATGCAATCATCGGCAGCGTCAAAAAAAGAATTGGTAACGCTAACATCCTCACAATCAACCAAATCCACGCCATCTTCGTTCCAGTAATCTTTATTGTCCACATAAATGCTGTCCATTTTCAGGTTTTTGCACAGATCATACGTCTGGTTCCAACTGGCCGAATTTTTCAGGGTGATGCCTTTGATCAAAATATCCCGGCAGCGCAAAAAACTAATGTTCATGGCGCGGGTTTCCACTTCCGGCCTTCCGCTGCGGAATTTATCTTTGATCAAACCTTTGTCGATCATATCGATCACGTTTCGGGCAACTGCTTTTCCCTGCCCGTCGATCATCCCTTTACCTGTAATACCGATATTTTGCTGATCGATGGCAAATATAAGTGCTGTTAATTCGTGCTGATCATAATCAAAAGGGTTTAAGGAACCAAGCAATACAGCGCCTTCTTCCAACTGAATGGTTACGTTCGATTTGAGGTAAATCGAACCCGTTAAATATCTCCCCACATGAAAAACCAGCCGACCGCCACCATTTTTGCTGATGTAATCAATGGCAAACTGGATGGTTTTGGTGTTCATCCCGATCCCGTCCGAATGTATACCAAAAAGCGTGGCCAAATAATCTTTAGCAAAAATTTGGGGCGATTGCAAACATAAGCAGGTAATTAAAAAGTATTTGATCAGTTTCATGATGCTGTTTTTATCGGTTAATAAAGTGTAACGGGCCCAACCAAACCCATCGATTGTACCGGTTGCGGCCGCCGCGGATTGTTGGTCCATTTTTGAGCGATCGGGTTATCCACCAAGGTTTTCATATAGTTTCCCATGGAAGTAGTTACCTTAATTTCAATGGTGTTCAAGCCGGTTTTCAATGCTTCTTTTACCGGGTAAATTCTTCGGCCGTACCATTTTGTGCCCATTGATACGCCGTTAATACTAACTTCTGATAAACCGTAAACCTGACCCAAATTGACGTATTTTACCTTTCCGGCATCGGTAACATTAAACTGAGTGCGATAAACCGCATGGCCAGCCATATTTACAAAATCAGGTAAATCTTTTAAATCTTTCAACTCAACCAAAGCGGCTCTTTTTATTGTTCCGTCGATATGCTTAAATTCGATTGTCCAGTTTGCGGGCGTTACAGTTTGCGTTCCGGCAACGGCATTCGGCAGCCATGGCGAACCATTTTCATGCTGATCAAAAACAACCAAACGCGAATCTGCAGGGCCGAGGTTCAGTTCGATCATTCCGTTATGGCTGTCTAATTTATATCGGTTGCCCGTGTCTGCCTCCCAAATCCAGGCCTGTTTGCCCGCATACAATGCTTTGTTTACCGCTATTTTTATGGGATGGGCCGTTTGCGCGTCAGAATTGATGAACAACAATATTTCTGTTCCGGCAGTTTGATATCTCACCTGTGTTACAAAACTGTTTGGGCTATCAATTTTTACATAAGGTGTTAGGCCATATTTCTGCTGTAAGTTTTGGTACCACTCTAAAACATTGCTTTCGGGTTTGGGCAGCAAAATAAAGTTTTTTGGCAAAGCTTTCAGCCTCGTTATCCAGTTCTGTACTTGCTGATTGTTTTGTTGCCGGTTATTTTTGCCCAAGGATTTTTCAGGTTCGTTTTCGATACAAAAAATACGGCCGCCGGACGAAGCAAAGGCATATAATTTCTCCAAAGTTGCTGGCTGCATCCGCTGCACATCAACCATAAACAAGGTGTGATATTTACGCGGACCATAATGCAACTGCCCGTTTTTCATTACTGAGCCTTCAATCACACTATCGGAAACATAATCGCAGGCATTGCCATTTTGGTGGATGGATTCCCAGATCAGCGTTAAATAAGTTGGGTAACTGAACGACGGGAACGGCTCGTTTTGCGCACCAAAAATGCTCCACATATCTGCAACGGGCGGCAAAACAGCAATATCCGCAAACATGTCCGCCTGTTGCAGCAAAGCAGAATATCTGGCTTTATAATCTGTAAACTGCCGGAACTGCGGCCAGAATGTATTGCGTTCATTTAAAAAAGTACCATAGCGCACCCAACCCGGAAAAGGTGCTTCCGGCGGAGAATAATTAAACCCGTGAAACACCGGATGTGTGACACCGGAAATCATGCTTTGGTCTCCTGCTATTTTCAAAATTTCCAAAGTAGCATTGAAAACCATGTCTGTATTGGTCAGTTCTTCGCAGCTGATCAACCTTTTCCCTTTTAAATGCGCAGCCGATGAAACATATTTGTTCACCATGGAATATGCTCGGCCCAAACGGTAATCCGCCTCGCTCAGTTCTTTGCCGATACCATATTTGATCCAGGTTTCGCATTCCGGGATATCAATGTCGAAAGAACCTTCCAGCGGATAATAACCGCGGCCATAAGCTTGCGACCTTGATTTTACTTTGTTGGCTTTGCACCAGTCGGTAAAGGTTTTGATAAAACGTTCTCGGATCAGTTCGGATTTGGTCACGTCAAAATCATACCGTACGCGCTCAACGGTCTCGTTCAGATCCGGCCCTAAATCCGCACCATATTTATAATCCCAGGTATTTCCCATCGAGCCGATTTTGTACATGGTAAAGGGCAGGTAAGGCATCAGGTCGTAACCCCGGCGATTTTGAAATTCGGCAGCCATATCGGCACACCAGTTGGCACCTTCAATCTCCAAACTATCGGTAAAAAAAGCACGGATATGGTTGGAAAGCGGCCCAATTTTTTGCTGTATCGTGTCAGACATGTGATACAAATATTTTTTAACGGCCGCTTCGTTATAATGATTTAAAACCGGCCCGTTGGCTCCCGGCGCACCGTTGATCACTTCCATCGAACCTAAAATTTTTACCGTACCATAAAGGATGTATTTGCCGTGCGGTACTTTAAATTTAATGGTTTTGGTGTTGATCTGGTCCGATAACTCTACCACTTCCTCCAGGCTGTTTAACTGCTCAGGCACTAATTTTACCGATAACATTTCCATCTGCCTGCCGGGAAAAGCAGAGCTGAATTTCGGGTCGGCTTCTTTAAACAAATCAAACAATGAAATTTCATAATCCATTGGCCCTTCCAGCCGTTTTGTGCCGATAACCACTACCTGCGAGCGTTCTTCGCCTTCCAGGTATTCGGCACCGAACGGCCAGCCGGAACCTACAATCAAATCGCATGTCAGCCCCAGCTTTTTTGCTTCTGTAAAAGTATGTTCGAGCATATCAATCCAGGCCGGGCTTAGCCACTGCAAAGAAGGTTTACCCAGGTCATCGGTTACCGAGGGAAACTGGATCGGGTTGATTTCCACACCGCCGATACCTGCTTCTTTTAGCAACTTTAATTCGCGCGTCAGTTCTGTTTTTTCAACTTTATCGCCATTCCACCACCAGCGCACAAAGGGCCGATATTGCATGGCAGGATTTTTAAACAAGTTGTACAAACCGTCATTTACCGGCTGGTTGTTTAATATATTCCGGGCAGTTGCAGGCAACGCATTCATCACGGCCAGGCTGGTAACCGTTGCAGATGTTTGTGCTAAAAAACGTCTTCTTTTCATCTCATTCTGGTTTTAAGCGTTTTTGCTTTGAGCGATAAAAACGCCATGCTTCTTTTACCACCTAAATTTTTGTATGCTAAAAGAAGCATCCGGTCAGGCTTGTTGTGGCTGATACCGTTCGTTTAATAAATCCTTCATCCACAGGTTATAACGCCACTGTGTTTCGTCTGCCGGTATGTTTTTATCCATCACGGTTAAATAAGGAGGTGGGCCAAACTCCGGTGTAATCGTAACGGCCTCGGTATGGTTGGCGCGTTGCAAAGCCACGTACTTATCCCAGATTTTTAAGTGTTCCTGTAAAGCCTGCCCATACTCCGGAGCTTTCGGATCAGCAACCTGCGAACTTTGCGTATGGCCAATCCGTGCATGTAGATGTTTGGTTCTGCGGATAGCCAGATCAACCGCATCCTGCTGGTCTTCCAGGTAACTTTCGGAAACGCAAAACCAGTGCGAAACATCCATCGTCAGCATAAAATCTGGGTTATTCTGCAAAACCGGATAAACCTGATGTGCTGCAAAAGCCCATTTGTTCCGGTGCGTTTCCTGGTAAATCGGGATACCGGTTTCCCGGCTTACTTCTGCACAACAAGCCAAACACTGTTCAATTTGCTTTGGGCTGAAGTATTCCCGACCGGTTTGCGCCGTAATAAATAAAGGGTTAAGCAGGCTTAAATCCAGCAAATCCTGTTTTAATTGTTGCAGATAATCATCAAAGGTTAAATTTTGCTTGATAACGGTCATCACGATACACAATTGTAAATTATACGCTTTTAACTGATGCAATACTTCAGCAAAATCAATTGCTTCACTGTACGGAAACCATTCTACGCCAACGTAACCTACTGTTTTTACACGGGATAAAAACGCATCCCAATTGATATGTTCAAAACCCCATCGCGGACAAAAAAAATCAATTTTCATGATGATGCCTCAACTGCCGAGCGATTGTAAATAAGCGGATTCTGTACATTATTATTAAGTACATCGCCAACAGTTAACGTGTGTAAATATTCATCAGGAAGGATATTAGCCTGGCCATTAAATACATTGTTATCAGGCATATAAGCACAGGTCATGGCGCGGCGGTAACCGCTCGTCATGTTGGCACCGGCACCATGAATTGTTAATCCGTTGTGGAACGAGCAACTACCGGCTTTCATCGGCGCAGCCACAGCATTTACCTTTATAAATTGCGGATACACTTCGAAAATGCTATCCATATTTTTGCCGATACCTTTGTTTTCAAAAGTAGTTTCTTTAAACGAACCCGGAATAAAATACAAACAACCATTTTCCAGCGTGGCATCATCCAAAGCAATCCAGATGGAAAGTGCTTTCCGATCTGCGAAAGACCAAAAAGGAGTATCCAAATGCCACGCCGTTGGGTTTGCCCAAGGTCGTTTGAACAAAGCCTGGTCATGCCAGATGCGGATACCATCCACACCGGCCAGCTTGGCCGTCATCTCGCCAATGCGCGGATCGCACATAAGTTCTTTCATGCCAGCATCCGTTTGCCACAGGTTCAGCATCTGATCAAACACTTTACTGTAATAAGCAGCGTCCTCGTTTATGCCGTCATCTTCACCCAGCTTAATGTTTTTACCAGGCATTTTTAACCCGGCGCGTTCTTTAATGGCATTTGTTACAGTTGTGCGCCAATGTTCCAGTTCATCGGCAGAAAGAAAATTTTCAATAACCACAAATCCGTTTTCTTGGTAATACCGGATTTGTTCTTCGGATAACTGGTGGTTCATAATATTTAGATTTATAATTGGTTTTATATCGATCGGATGCTGTTTTTATCACCTTAATTTTAGGTTGATAAAAACAGCATCCGATTTATTGCACTTCCATCATCACGCCGGAAACGATCGGACCGGCACCTGTATTAGAGCCGTTTAGTTTCAATTCGTACTTGAAACTTTTATTGCGCGGAATTTTTATATTGAAAGTTGCCGCTGTTTCCGTTTGAGATTGAAGTGTTGCCGTAATTGTTTGCTGCTGCGGAATGCTTCTTTTATCATCTAAAATAAGTTGTGCCGATACAAACTGCCTGGCGTTAAAACGGCCGGTTACCGTTAGTTTAAAATTTTCTGCGGAGGTTGTATTGGCCATAACCGGCGAAGTATAAACCTCATAACCATTACGCCTGCCCAAACTTCCCGCATCTGCAGCAATACGATCATGCGGACCAAAACTTTGCACATTGCTGGTTCTGTTTAAACTAAAAGTACCTTCTTTATTTCCCCAATAAATTACCGAACCAATACCGTGGATACCGCCCGTTGGATTGAGACCGCCTTCGTAAACCATTGCGCCGGTGTGGTTGTAAATCAAAATATCCTGGTAGCCATCACCATTAAAATCCATCACCAAATCTGCACCGCCGGAGTAAGAGGGCAAGCGTATTTTACCTTCATCGGTTGGGAAACCATCTTTATCAATACCTAAAATAAATGTGGCGATGCGGCGTGATTCATCTGCGTGATAATTGGTGTTGATAAATTCCATTTTGCCGTCGCCATAAAGCTGCGCCACACTGCCGCCGTTGGCACCGAAAGTGTGGAAACTGCGTTTATTATTGAAGGAAAAAGTGCCTTTGTTGTTGATCAAAACGCAGGATTCGATATTATAAACTTTGGTGTCGAAGTTTTGGAAGTTGTGCGATAAAATATCCAGCCAGCCATCATTGTTGAAATCCGCCAGGCAAACACGCGTTATAAAATCAGGCGATTTAAGTACAATTGGTTTTTGCAGATGAAAACCGCCGCCGCTGTTGCTGCCCAGCGAAATACAAATCTGACTGTAGCCGCAGGTAACCGCATCCAGCAAACCATCGTTATTTACATCGCCAACAACAGCAGAATAAGCCATGTGATCAAAATCAAACAGTTCGGTTTTATATTTTCGGTTGCCTAAACCAAACAGTAACGCACCTTTTCCGCCGCTAATGGGCGTAACCAAAATGTCGAGAATTCCGTCTTTGTTAAAATCGGCCATGTTAACGGTGTTTCCGCGAAACGGTATTTCGATTTCGGTAATTTCTTTTTCCTGCGGATAATTATAAATATTGTAACGGATGGCCACGCGATAACCGTTGCCGCGCATGTAAACCAGATCGGCATGGCCATTATCTTCCATATCCGCAAAAGCAATATTGGTTTCCTGCGAAGCTTCGGGTACTCGGATCAGGTTTTCCGTTCCATATTTGCCGGCTGCGTTGCCTTTGTAAATATACATCGGCAAACCGGCCGCCGTAACGTTTTCATTTCCCGGACCATCGTTCAAACCGGCGTGGCGCGCCGTACCGCTCAAGCCATTGATCAGGATAACGTCTTTGCGGCCGGTTCCGGATAAATCTTCTGCCAAAATATCGGCTGCGCCAAAACTTTGCAGGTCCGTGCGGTCTGCTTTATCAAAAACACCGTTTTTATTATGGTAAATACAGCTGTTCACATCCACCGTTTGGTTGTTGCGGTGCTGTGCAAATAAAATATCGGTAAAACCGGTATGGTTTACGTCTGCCAGTTTTACATTAATGGCACCTGAAGTAGGCAAAGCTGTTTTTTGTGTATTGCTGAAACCCGATTTGCTGCCCCACCAGATGTAAGAATTTGTTTCAAAGTTGTAGTTGTCCTTGCTGTATTTGTTGTCTTTGCCATCAAAAGCATAAAAGTTGGCCACAACCAGATCTGTAAAACCATCTTTATTAAGATCGGCGGCATCAGCAGCAAAAGCGTTTTCCGTATCTAAAACCGTTTTGTTGTTTGCTGAAAATGTCCCTTTGTTACTCCAAAAGATTTCAGATTTATTTCCGGTCGAGGGAACGAAAATATCTGCAAAACCATCGTTATTTAAATCTTTAATCAATAATTCCGGTGCCAGCCTTTTGCCCCAACTTGGCGAAAACCGGATATTTAAAACCGGCAATAACTGCGGTTTACCGATTTTACCCTTTTCCATGGGAATAATGCGCAATCCGCCGGGCTGCCCTAATTCTAAAAATACCAACGATTTTTGTCCGTTATTCTTAAAATCAGCAATTTTCACATCAACTGCAAACTGCGTAGGAATGTTAATCTTGGCATCTGCTGCAAAACCCGGCTCTGTTTGTTTGTATAGATACGACGTTTTTTCGCGATCACCGGCACGTTTGCCTAAAGTAGCGTAACTATAATCCGGCGTTTCGCCATATAGGTGTTCGCGGCCAACATTGGCCACAACGATATCCGGCAAGCCATCGCCGGTAACATCGCCAACGGTTACACCAATTGCGCGGTCTCCGGGCAAAATCGACCGCCGCAAAGGGTTAAAACCATCGGCACCGCCCCAATAAATATAGGAAGGCATTTCGAGGAGCGTAGAACCGTGGATAATATTGGCAAAAACCAAGTCTTTATAACCATCCAGATTGATATCAGCAACAACAGCTTTTCCGCCACCAGCCGCCGGCAAACGGGTAATGTTTTTCAGGCTTTCCAACGTGTATTCAAAGTTTTGGAAAGCTGCTGCGTCCTGCGCAAAGGGGAAAGTTAGCGAACGAAGCCCGGAAGCTGTGTTGTGATAAACTAAAGCGTCGGGCGTGTCATAACCGTTGTGATCGTTGTTTACAACTATTTCCGGATAACCATCTGCATTAAAATCAAACAGGTTTACAAACTGGATTTTGCCATTTTTGGAGACATACAGGTTTCCGCCGGAATCAGAAACTTTGCCTTTGATAAAATCCTGATAAGTATGATGGTTGAACAATACCTGGGCATCCGCTTGGAAGACCGAAAAAACAGTGATAAAAACAGCAAGGTATCTTTTAAACATCGGCATAAATTCTACGTTGGATCAACAATTACTTCACGGATTTTAATGGCTTTCCGCTCTTCGCCTGCCGCATTTTTATATTTAAAATCAGCATAAATCAACAAAAAACGATTATCGCCGGTGGCAACCATTCCGGTATAACCGCAGGAAACCGCGTACTGCACTTCCATGCTTTTGCTATCGTAAGGCAGCATTTCAAAAGCGTCCGTCCAACTATCGGGCAAACCGCTTTTTGAAAACCGCAACTGCACGCCGGGCCTGCCGGACGACAATACCTCAACACCATTTTTGAGTTTTAGCAATCTTGGCAACACGCCCGCGGCTGCGATTACTTCCGGCTTTGTCCAGGTTTTGCCCATATCTGTTGATCGGCTGGCATACATAGGGCCGTTGCCCACACCGTTGGTTACGCCATCGCCATCTGCAGAACGGATGATGCAAATCAGGCTACCATCCGCTAAAACATCATAAGCAGGCTCCGAAAAACCAATCCGGTCGGCAGCAACCGGATCCAAGTTTTTATCGGCTAAAAAAGGTATGCGGCCTTGTATTTTCCAGGAATGCCCGTTATCTGTGGACCGGTAAAAAACAACGCCCATCTGCTTGTCTATTTCGCCGTTGTCTTTTAAATAATATCCCGGATAAACACCTGCAACCAAGGAGCCATCAGTCATGGTGCGCATATCTCCCCACCAAACTACAGGCACCAAATCTTTAGAGCTGTAACGTACCGCTGCCGGATCATTAATGGTTTCCTGTTCGAGTTTCCATTTGTTTTGACCTGAGGATAAGCGATTGATATACACACCATTAACGCCAGAAGGCATATCTTTCAGCCGGTAGAAAGTAAAATTTGTTTTGCGGTACCGAAAGTTGGTTTTGCCAATTGCCGGCGGCATTTTTAAAAGTGCAAGATTAACCGGTTTCGGGTCAACCACGCGCAACTGATCACCGTTTGGTAATGTATATCCGGTTATCAGAGAAGAATCCGGCATGGCCGTTTGCCATGTTTTTCCGCCGTCTGCAGCGGTTTTTGAACCGATGGAAGGCGTACCATAAGAACGGATGTCATCCGCGTGCATACTCCATTGTGCATGAAGATTACCGTTTGATAGATAAGAAATGGTTGGGAACTGGTAATATCCCCAGCCTTCGGGTTTATCGGCAACGGCAACAATTTGCGGTTTGCCAAATTTTAGGTTGAAGATAGTTCTGTTTTTGCGTTGATAATGAAAAGCCGACTGTTGTATTGCCGGGATCCCAAACTCAATTTGCGCAACGGAACGATTTTGTTTTTCCTGATAAATCGATGCTGTTTTTATGCCACTAAATTTAGGCTTGACCGAACTGCACCCGGCCAATAGCAAACAGCAGAAAACAAACAGTTTATTTTTCATTACAATTCGGCTGGCGAGGCAAAAACTGCCGGTTTAGGTTTAACATTATAAAGTAAAACGGCACTGATCAGCATAATCAAAGCCGCAAACTGAAAAGCCACGCTCAGGTTGATTTGCGAATCGCGCAGCAAACCTGCGGCATAAATACCTAATCCACCGATTACGCAGGCGCATAAATTTAAAATGCCGTAAGCAGTTGCCAAATAACGCGTATCGATAATCAGGCATAAAACGGGCATTAAATTGGCATCGGTAAAACTCCGCATAAACACAAAAACCATAAAGCAAATAATGGCAACTAACAGGACATTGGTATAACTGGCCATAAAAATAAAAGGCGCAGCAATCACCAAACCGATCACCGGCAGCAAAATCCTGGCTTTTTTGTTGGATTTGTGCCATTTATCAGCCAAAAACCCGCCTGTAATTACACCAACCAACGATGCCGGATAGATATAACCTGTGGCATATAAACCTGCCGCCGCCTGCGTAACTTTAAAATGTTCTTTGTAATAAGTTGGTAGCCATCCTAAAATCATCCAGCCGACAATGCCAAGTAAACCAAAATAAATTAGGGTGAGGATGTAAGAACGGCTGCTGAAAATATTTTTTAAAGCTGCGCCAAATTGAACGGATGCTGTTTTTATCGGGTAATTTTCGATGTTCAGTTCTGCTTTTGGTGCATCGCGCAGTGTGAATAAAAGTATTACCGAATAGGAAACGCCAATGATCCCGAATAAGCCGAAAGCGGTTGTCCAATTGTGGTTTTCGGCAATCCATCCGCCCAAAAAACCTAAACTGGAGCCTAAAGTAATCCCGGCAATATGGATTCCGGTGGCCAAAGAACGGGTTGAACCTTTGTGATAATCTACAATTAAAGCCAGCGCGGCCGGAATATAACAGGCTTCGCTGATGCCCATTAAAGCGCGGGTAATCAACAGTTGTTCGTAAGTTTTTACATAAGAAGTTGCCAAAGTGATGATCGACCAAACCAGCAGACTACTGATAATCACCCGGCTGCGGTTAAAACGATCTGCCAGAAAACCAGCGGCCGGGCTTAAAAAGCCGTAAACCCATAAAAAAACAGACGTAAGCAGCCCGAATTGTGCATTCGTCATGGGGATGGCTTTTACAACCGACTCGCGCATGGTTGTGATCATCGTTCGGTCTAAGTAATTTAAACAGCCGACCACACAAAGCAATCCAACCGTAAGCCAGGCTTTTGACAAAAGCTTGGGCGTAGTGTTGGTTACAGGAACGGCTTGTGTAGCTAACATTTATTTAGGTTGATAACGGGTTTTATTCGATGTGAAATGCTGTTTTTATGGGGTAAAATTAGGTGGTTGTTGTGTTTAAAGCTTTCAGGTAAGCTTCTTTTGCTGCCAGATCGGGCTGTGCCGATATTCCGAAATAAATCAAACCTAAAGCCTTGCGGGAGCGGTTGGTTGCGTTTGCACCCGCTGCGTGAACGGTCATGGAATGATGGATCAGTAAATCGCCGGGTTTTGCCGGAAATGAACGGCAAGCTGCCCGGTCGTCATCTGTGCCAAAATCTAAAATTGATTGTGAAAACCCTAAAGTTTGTGTGCGGCCATGCGCGCGCATCCCCTTTAAGTGCGAGCCAGTTACATAACTTACACAGCCGTTCTCCTCATCGGCATCTTCCAGCGCAAGCCACATGGTAACTGCCTGTGCCGGATTTAGGTTGAAATAATAAGCATCCTGGTGAGGCGGCGTAGCTTTGCCGATTTTGGGCGGCTTGTTGAAATATTCTACGTTTCTGCCGATCACTTTTTCATCTAAAACAACTTCGGCCAGCCTTTGCAATCTACTGTCGGTCATCAAATCATTAAAAAACGGACTGTATAACTGTAAATCCTGCAACTGTTTCAGCGTTTCCGGATGCTGCTGATCTTCGTAAAAAACCTGTTTTGCAGACATAGAAGGCACAATATTTTTAATACAGTCCCTAAGCTCTTTGAGAATTGCTGCAACTTCTTCCGTCGAAAAAAAGCCCGGGATAAATACATATCCATCGCGGTCAAAACCAGTTTTTAAAATTTCAGTTTTATTGCTTTCCATGAGGCCGAACTAGAAAAAAATTATAAATCAAAGGCATCTTTTCCACATAGCTGTCAGGATGTGGATTATCCAAATATAAAAGCAGGCGCAAGTGCTTTGTACTACTTTTTGCTGTTTTTATAATACTTTTTTTCAGATACGACAATTGCCGATGCTTCTTTTACCGGTATAAAATTTAGGTCGATAAAAGAAGCATCAAATAAAAAATAAAACTGAAAATTTGATTATACCAATTGCAATATACCGAAGTATTTGGGTTGATGAAAATCCGGCTCCGGACTTGTTATTTTATTCCAGGCCAAATAATGCAATGGCTCTAAATCATCTCCGCATTTGTAAAAATTAACTTTATAACTGCCTGGTTTAAAGTTTTTTATATCATTGAAGCAAAAAATTTCCGGTGCTAAAACAATCGTAATTTCCCATCTATAAGTTTTGGCAGAAGGCGGTTTTTCGATCCAGTTTATTTTGCTTTTAATGGTTTGGATTTGCGCTAAATCCAGCTTTTCACGGTTGTGCCGGTTTTTGCCGTAGGATGCCAAACAAGTACTTAAACTGTTGAATTCAAAATTATAATAATTGCCGGAACCATCAACAGCAATAAAAAATTCTACACAACTATCTTTAAAAACCGGATCGTTGGGATGTTGATAAATGGCTTGATGGCTGCTTTCATCAATATAAAATTTAATAATTAAAGCCTGCGGACAATAAGCTGCGACAAAACCGACAGTTGAAATTATCGTCGATTTTCCCCAGCAAACTTCATTGATATGCTGCTTTTCTGATCGGTTTATCAACTCGTCAACTTCATCAAAATCAAAAACATTTTGCAGTTGCAACCGCCTGGCACTGCAAGTTTTATCAGGGATTAAAATATCATTTTGAAGCATTTATATTATTTGGGCTTGATCTTATTTTAGCGACCCGATCGTGAAGGACTTGTATATGTTCGTTCCTGATTTTGTTTTCGGCCTGTAATTCTGCGAGGTAAAAAGTATTTTTATTTAAAGCGATAAAACGCTTGTCCAATTCTGGTGATTTAGCCAAAACGGAATCTAATTTTGTGGCAATTGCCGGATATTGTGCATTGTTAAAAGTATCGGCATTTAGCATAGATTCTATTTCGTAGCATTGCAGATATTGTACCCGGATATCGGTCATCAGTTGCAAATGTGCAAACTCTTCTGCGCCCTTGAGCGGTTTTAACTGCTGTAAAGTTTTGGCAGCCCAAATCGTGCTGTCCAGCATTTGTTTGATCGTTGGCGGATTGGCAGTCATGACTTTTCCCTGCCGAACTTCGTACGGGCAGGCACCAATGGCTTTCCACATCAATGCTGCCTGCGCCGGGTTAAAATCAAAAGTTTGCCGCGCATATTTATCAATAAACGCAGCAATATTTAACGGTACGGGCTTGTTTACACTTTCAAAAAAAGCCTCAAGCAACATATTATAACCGGTAAACGGATAACGGTGGCCGCGCGGATAATCTTCGATAATATCAAAACCACTATTAAAAATCGGATTAAAAAGACCGGTGGTTGACCATGAAGTCAGCACCATGCCCGTATAACCTAATTTCCGGGCGGCAGGAATAAAATTGTGCAAATTGTTAAAATGCAATTGCCAATCCGAGAAGAAATAATTATCCGGGCCAGAACGGATTGCCGGCGCACCCCAAACTTCGTAACCATTTTTTAAAAGGTTGTCCAGGTTGCCAAACTGGTTTAAATCCCAACCATAATTCCAATCGATAAAAACAGTTTCTTTTGGCAACAATTTAATATCTTCAGGATGTTTTAAAGCGATATCTGCCCACAGAACGGGGATTTTGCCAAGCTTGATCACGATATCGCACAGCATCCGGATGTGATCGATATATAATTTGGACAAACCTTCTTCGGCTACTTTTTTCTGACACTTTTCGCAATGGCCCAGTAGGTAAGTTTCATCGCCGCCGATATGGAAATATTTTGATTTGTGTGTTTTAGCCAACTCCGAAAAAAGATCGGTAAAAAGAGCCTTATCGCCCGCTTCTTCGGATGGGCAGACCTGAGAAAAATCACGCTGATCTTCGCGTAAATTGGCAAAACGGAAATTCCTCAAAATATATTCTACGTGGCCGAAACTTTGCTGCAGCGGGATTACGTCAATGTGTAAACTGTCGCAAAATTTCATAAAAGAGCTTATTTCATCTTGTGTATAAGCATATCGGTTGGCAATCAGCGGATATTTGTGAAAAGGATAAGTTGCCTCCCACTCCATAATCAAAGTGTTGATGCCGTTATTTTTAAGTTTTTGAACAAAATTTTTAAGTGCAGGCATTTTGATAACCTGTAGCCGTAAATCTATATGATACCCTTTTACCTTAAAGTTTTTCGTTTCTGTTTGGGCAAAAACTACTTGTAAAAACAGTAAGCAGCAGCCGAAAAGGAGCAGTGTTTTTTTCATTTTTTATTTGAGGGTTGAAAGCCTGGAAAAAATTTGTCCCCTGCGGATCTTATGTCCGTAAGCAGCAAAAAACACCAGGTAAAAATAGCATGGAACCAAAACCCAATAACCGGTTTTTAGCGTAAAACGATCGGCCAAATAGCCGTAGCACAAAGGTAAAATAGCATTACCGCATAAACCCATAATCAAAAATGAAGAACCTTTTTTGGTATATCTGCCCAAACCGGACAAAGCTAATGGCCATATACCTGCCCAAATCAGGGAATTGGGCAAACCCAAAGCTACCAAAAACCAGATTGATAAATCGGTGTGATGGCCAAAAACGCTTACGCTGCCATGCATGAAAATCAGGCAAAAGCTGAAAGTTAAACCTAAAACCGTACAGGTTCTTAACGCATTGACCTGACTAATGAGTTTTGGAATGGTAACGATACCGATTAAATAGCCGCAGATGGTAGCAAATAAAATATAAGATGGAAACACTTTAGCTTCCGGCAAAGTTATGCCCATCGATCCTGCGTAATTGATGACAGTATCCACTGCGATAACCTGCGAGCCAACGTGTAAAAATATGGCAATGGCACCTAAAATCAAGTGCGGAAATTGCAAGATGCTGTTTTTACCTGCCTTAATCTCTGCTTCGTCTTGTTCAGCCTCAATTTCTGGAAGTTTGGAAAAGCGGACAAATATCCCCAGGCAAAAAAGGATTAGGCTGAGGATTGCGTAAGGTAAAACCACGCGGCGGATCAGTTCATCCAAAGCAATGTTTTTGGCACCGGCAGACATGAGCGGCAGTTGCCTGAACAAATCATTATCGGTAACTTTTAGCACTACGGCCGCAAACAACAGCGGTGCCATTACGCCTGCTGCTTTATTGCAAATGCCCATTATGCTGATGCGACGGGCGGCACTTTCGATCGGGCCAAGTAATGTAACATACGGATTTGCAGCGGTTTGTAAAATCGCCAAACCCGTGCCGAGCGTAAACAACCCAGCCAAAAAAATTAAATAAGTACGGCTTAAAGCTGCCGGTACAAAAAGCATTGCGCCGGCAGCCATCACAAAAAAACCGATCATCATGCCTTTTTTAAAGCCTGTTTTTTCAAGGAGGTAAGCGGCCGGCAACGACATGACCAGGTAAGCAATGTAAAAGGCAAAAGCAACCAGATAGGACTGCAGATTGTTAAGCTCGCAGGCAATTTTAAAATACGGAATCAGGATAGAATTGAGCCAGGTTACAAAACCAAAAACAAAAAACATCACGCCAATGGTGAGCAAAGAAGTGCTGCTGTTGCGCTTGGGAATGGTTGCGGTTGTGCTCATTTAGTTTAAATGTTGACCGGCATTAAATAACCCGGAACCGTTTTTATAAGTTGTTATCACATGCAGTTTTTCATTATGTTGACGGAACAAGACCAGGTCTGCCGGAGCACCTTCCTGCAAGCCATTTTGTACCTGGGTTTTGAGTAAACGCGCCGGATTAACGGATGCCATTTTCCAGGCATCGGCCAGGCTATACTGTTTTTGCCGATATAAATTCGTAACCGCTTGCAGCAATGTTTGTGCAGAACCGGCTAAAACACCAGGTTTTCCGGCCAGGTGCAGCTTGCCTTCCGGCGTTAAAACCACACGGCCGCCAACGGGTGTATCGTAATTACCTGCTGGCAAACCAGCCAGGCTTACGCTATCGCTTACCAAAATGGTTTGATCGCCTTTTACTTTTTCAATTACTTTGATAACCGATTTGGGTAGATGAAAACCATCACCAATGATACAGGCCGAAAGCCGCTCGTCCGCCAGCTGGTCCCAGATATAATTAGGATGGCGCGGCAAAACCTGGTGACTGCCATTGCCCAAATGCGTCGACATTTTTGCACCGGCATCAACCACGGCCGCAATTTGTGCGCTGTTGGCAGCGGTATGGCCAATCGCAACTAACACACCTTTTGCTACACATTTTTTGGTAAATGCTACCGCTTCCGGCCACTCCGGCGAAAGCGTTATTATTTTAATTTTTTCTGCTGATGCCTGATAAAATTCCTGAAACAAACCCCAGTCCGGCGCACAAACATATTGCAGGTTGTGTGCGCCAAGCGGTCCTTCTTCCGAAGAAATAAATGGCCCTTCCAGGTGTATGCCGCCAATGCAACTATCCACCAATTCGGATTCAGAACAAGCCTGCGCTATCATACTTAAAGCGTTTAAAATATGCTCCCGGCTATTGGTAATCACCGTTGGGAAATAGGTAGTTACGCCCTGGGCAAGCAGCTGCTTCGTTATGTTGACTACTTCTTTTACCGTTAAATTTTTGTTGTTGAAATCGATGCCGTTATAACCGTTTACCTGCAGATCAACCAGTCCCGGCGCGATAAAAGGAAGGTTTTCGGCTTCTTCCTGCAAAATCCGGATCTTTTTGACGAAGCCATTTTCCACCTCGACCAAAACCGGTTGCAGCGTTTGATAATGTATGCCTTTGACCTGCATTTCCATCAACCTAAAGTATAAGCATCTGTATCGGTAAATAAAGTACAGTTTTGGTGATTGCGCAAAATACTGGCCGGGCAGGCGGCGGTAATTTCTCCGGTCAATACTTCTTTTACCGCCTGTTTTTTGGTTTTTCCGGGAACTGTGCAATACAAATATTTTCCGGACATGAGTGCAGGAATGGTTAAGGTCAAAGCACTTTCAGGCACGGCATTAAAATTGGGGAAACAGCCATCGTTGACCTGTTGCTGCCGGCACGCCTCATCCAAAATAACTTGTTTGACAAGTTTCGGATCAGCAAAATCAGCCACCGGCGGATCGTTGAAAGCGATGTGCCCGTTTTCGCCGATACCCAAACAAACGATATCGATTGCGGCTTCCTCAATCAATCCGGAATACGTAAAAACTGCACTTTCTATTCCGTTTGCATCATCAATTAAATTAATGGTGCGCGGTTTCACTTCTGCAAAAAGACGATCAACCAAAAACGACGAAAAGCGTTGTGGCGCAGCTTCCGGCAAACCAATATATTCATCCATGTGAAAAACATCAATGCGCTGCCAGTCAATGTTTTTGTCTTTTGCCAGATAAGCCAAAACTTCATTTTGTGATGGTGCCGCGGCAAAAATAATGCGTACAATTTCCTGCTGATCGAACAACGTTTTGATGCAATCAGAAACGGCTTTGCCTGCCGCTTCGCCCATTTCTGCACGTGAAGCAAACACTTTTACCTGCAATAAACCAACTTTTGTTTCGATGACCAAACTCATTTTTGTGCTGTTCAATTTTTATGGCGATGCTGTTTTTATCGATGTTTTTTAGGTAAGATTTTGCTTAGCAGTTGTTGATAAGCTTCGGCATAACGCATCATGCCCAAATCCGTCGGGTGTATGCCATCAACCGAGGTGTCCATGTCCTGCTGCAGGTTTTCCATCGGCAACAGGTTTAAATTTTTGATGCCCAGTGTTTGTAAATCCTTAAAAGCGCGGTGGTTGGTTTGATTGACAGCCAGGTAAGCGGCACGTTTTACAGGGTTGATCAGGCCATCAGTATAACCAAAATGATCTGTCAAAATAATCGGTGTATTTGGGTGTTTTACACGGATTTGCTTGACGGCGTTAACCAACCGATCATAAATTTCGGATTGTGTAAACATGTTTTTTCCACCGATCAGATTCGGCAAACAATCAAGTACGTAAACGCTGGCATCAACCTCATTTACCAGGTTCAAGACTTCTTTTTCCAGGCGGCCGGTTCCCGAAAAACCCAGGTTGATCAACGGCAGGGCAAGTTTGCGCGAAAGGATGGAAGTCCAGCACATGCCCGGCCGTGAGGCACAGGCACCCTGGGCAATAGAAGTGCCGTAAACCACTACCGGTTTAACTTTTCCCGGGGCAAACGTCTCAATCAGGTTACTGTCCGGTACGCCAATTTCCAGCCATTTTACACTGTTGTAAAGCGGCAGGTAAAGCCGGTATCCGATACTGTTTTTAGCGTCCTTTTTTTGGGGTTCAAGGTCGGTAAACTTGTATTCGATGGTATCTTTAAAAGCATATTTACCGGCGCACCACAAATAGTTTCCGCTATTGTCAACGCCGTACAAATCAACTCCGCTTACGCCAGTTGCAGGCATGTGCGGCAGAGCCAAAGCACCATCAACCTGATAACGGACAGTGATGGAGGAGGCATTGGTTTTGAACCGGACAACCAAGCCTGCCGATTGCTTTGACAACTTCCAGACTTCCGGGCTTATTGTTTTTTCTGCACGGGCCGGCAAGCGGTCATAAGGTGCTGCAACTTCCTTTGGCCATGCTTGCCCTTCGATTGTATAAACGTTGCTTTTGGCAGGATTCCACCATTTAAAGTTCGTTTGCTTTTGGGCGAAGGCCGAATGGTTCATCAAAACCAATAGTAACAATATTACAGGCTTGATGTGGTTGTTCAAATTCATTTTGAGTTGATGTATGCTTCTTTTACCAGGATAAATTTAGGCTAATAAAAGAAGCATCAATTATAAATAATCACAACTGCATAAAATTTAATAACCCGGATTTTGCGTGACCATCGGTTCCAAACTCAAAGTAAGGACGTTGATTGGGTGCAGCAACAAATAATCCTGGCCTTTTTTAGCTTGTAAAGAAGGCACCAAATCAAACGCTTTGCCGAAACGTACCAAGTCAAACCAGCGTTTACCTTCATAAGCCAGCTCAAACAAACGCTCTTTTAAAATGGCATTGTCATTGGTTTCTTTTGTCCCGTTCACAAAAATGTGTGTGTTGTATGCCGCGCCATAAGCACGCTGGCGTACTAAGTTAATTTCTGCCGACGGGTTTTGGCCTAACGCGTTTTCGGCTTCCGCTTTCATCAGCAACACATCAGCATACCGGTAAAGGATAATATCGCCCGCAAAATAACGCGTGCCACTTACCACGGTGCCAACGTTTTTGTTGATCACGGCAGCATAAAATGTTTTGGCACCGGTTGTTGCGTTAATGTTGTTTATTTCGATAAAAGTGGCTGCACGGCGTTGGTCGTCCGTGGTGAACTGGTTACGGACTAATGCCGAAGGCGACCAGATATTGTTGCCGCCCAATTGCCCGACAGCCGCTTTTGCAGCCGGATCTACATTGGCGGCAAAAGCAGTGGTTACCGGCAAATAACCGTTAAAAAAGTAGTTGTCAACCGATTCTGTATAATTATAGTTTACGGCCATCAGCACTTCCTTGTTGCCCTTATTTGCATAATCAAAAATGCTTGGAAAAGAGGGCAACAAAGATACATCAGCAGTTTGGGCGGCGTTGCAGGCATCAAGTGCTGTTTGCGCGTCGGCCGTTCCGCCGTTCATGCGTTTGGAAGTCCACAGATAAATATTTGCTTTTAAGGCGTTGGCTGCAGGTTTAGACCACAGGTTTCTGCCCGTTTGAAAAGTATTTGCCGAAAAAAGGGTCACGGCTTTGTTGATGTCCGCTTTGATCAAGGCAACAACATCCGTTTGCGGGGATTTTGCAATTTGCACGGTGTTGTAATCGTAAGATTCTAAACCCAATGTTCTGATGGGCAAATCGCCCCAGGTCCTGGTCATTAAAAAATAAACGTATGCCCGCATAGTGTATGCCTGTGCCAGGTAATCATTGCGGCTGGCTTCGGTTGTAAACGTGGCCGACGGTGCATACTTGATGATGAGGTTTGCTTCGTTTATCACCCTAAAATAGTTGACCCAGGTAATTTGCGGCGTGGCAATATCAGGCGTGAGCGTATTGTTGTAGTAGCGGTCGTAGCCACCTGTTCCGGCCAGCCCCTGAGCCACGGTTTCCCCTCTTAACTCGCCTAAAGCAAAGCTGTTGAAGCTTGTTTCGTTGCGCAGCAAAATATACATGCCGGTATTTGCAGCCTTTACATCGTTTTCTGTTTTAAGGAAAGATGCGCTGGAAATACTGCTGATCGGTGCCGTGTCCAACGTTTTGTTGCAAGAAGTTAAAGTGATGATTGCGGCCAGTACCGGATATAGTTTTTTATACAGTTTGTTCATGATTGTAAGGATTAAAAGGTAACGTTTGCACCAAAAATAATACTGCGGGCAACCGGATAGCGGCCATAATCACCGCGTAAACTGGAACTGGTGGTAAAACCGCCATCTTCCGGGTTTAAGCCTTTATAGTTGGTAAAATAATGCAGGTTGTTGCCGGAAACATTAAACCTCAAGCCGCTGATTTTTATTTTTTTCAATAGCGAAGCCGGTATGGAATAGCTTAAAGTAAGTTCCCGAATGGCCAGATAATCACCTTTTTCTACATATTGGCTGCTGATGCCGGTCACTGCATTTCCTCTTAAAATATTCTGGGCAGAAGAAGCATCAGAAGGGTTGTATTTCGGGATGTTGGTATTGTCTCCGGTCTGTTTCCAGCTTTGGTTCAGATAATCCTGGGTTGGGGCGATGTCGCCTCCATAATTTCCGTCTAAAAATGCCCTGGAATAATTAAAAATACTGTATCCGGTACTAAAGTCTAACCTGCAATAAAGACTTAAATTTTTGTAGCTTATGGTATTGGCAAAACCGCCGGTCCATTTCGGGAACGGGTTGCCGAGGTAAACTTTGTCGCGCGTATCAATAATGCCGTTGCCATCGGTATCCTGCCAGATCACATCTCCGGCATGTTTGGTTTTTACGGCCCCGATTACGTTGTCGGTAGGGGCTTTTGCTGCATCAGCATCGGTTTGGTAAATGCCCAAAGCTTTATAACCGTAAATATCCCCTACACGGCCACCTTCAATTAAACCATTGTTTGCGGCTACATAAATGTAAGATTTTGATTGCGGATCGTAAACCTGCAGGCCACCTTGTCTGTTTCCGGGAACACCTGTTGGCGGCAAGCGCAAAATTTTGTAAGCATTTTTTGAGGCATTAAAAGAAGCATTCCAGGTAACTTTTGATGTGGAAGGCAAAATATTGGCGTTTACCTCAAACTCAAACCCTTTGTTTTCAAGGCTGCCCAAATTAGTTAAAATGGCAGAATATCCTGTAGATTGCGGCGGCGTAAGGGTAGTGATCAGGTCATCCGTTACTTTGCGGTAATAATCGAACAAAAAGGAAACCCTGTTCTTGATCAACCCAATATCTGCGCCTACATCCACAGTCCTGGTACGTTCCCATTTCAGTTCTGCATTAGGTATGGTTGTGGGCACAATGCCAACTGTACCGTTATATCTTTGCTGGCCGGTTGTGGTAGGCACGGCGTATTCCCCCTGTGCCTGGTAGTCAGACAGCAATCCGTTGGCACCGATATTGCCATTTACACCATAGCTTGCGCGGAGTTTGACACTTAATAAATCCGCCGGCAACGCATCCCAGAATTTTTCTTTGTTAATCACCCAACCGGCTGATATTCCCGGAAAAAATCCCCAGCGATAATTAGTCCCCAGGTTAGAAGACCCGTCATAACGGCCGTTAAAAGTCAGCAGGTATTTCTGGCCATAATCATAATTTATCCTACCGATGTAACCCGGCAAGTTTAATCTGGTTATCGTATTTGTTACGTTGGTAAATGTTGAAGAAGCGTTTAATGTAGGGATTAAATCTGTTGAGGCACCCTGGCCGGTCACAGCAAAATTGTTTATTGTCCTGGTGTAATAAGATAAACCGGTTTTGGCTTCAAAATGATGATTGCCAATCGCTTTTATATAATTCAGAAGTGCATCAACCTGATACTGGTCTGTTCTGATGGTAGAATTACTGGCAACGCGTGTGGTAATCAATGCGGCCGGGCCCGGGCCGTTTTGGTACGATGGCTGGAAAGTACGGCCGGAGTTGTTGACCCTGTAAAGTGAAATCAGCGGGTCAAAAGATAAACCATCTATAATAGTCCATTTTCCGCCAAAACTATAATTTGAAGTTTCATTGCCAAACTTGTTAACCTGATTTGGCAATTGATAAGCCGGGTTGCCAACGCCTTGTTGCTGCCCTGGTGCTAACGTGCCGTCTTCAAAAGTGTATTTTGCAGTGGCCGGTAATCCGGCATAACGTAAAAACACCAACTGATCTGCCAGATAGGCCGTATTACTGGTAGAGTTGGTATAATAAACCCGGCCAAAAACATTGATATTATCTTTAATCTGGTAAGATCCGTTCAAATTAAACGATAAGCGGTCGTATTTTGTAGTGATAACCGTACCGTTACTGTTCATGTAACCGATACCGGCGTTAAAAGTTGCTTTATCGCTTCCGCCGGAAAAATTAACATGGTGGTTGTTAGAAACAGCTGTTTGATACAACACATCGTTCCAGTTGGTTTGGCTGTAAAGCAGTGTTCTGGACGCATCCAACGGATCCTGCATACTTTGCCAGCCTTGGTTTAATTTATAGCGGTTGGCATCTGTTAAAAGCTGGGTTGAAAACGCGGTATTATTTGTTAAATCATTACCAATGCCCAAACTGGTGGCCCCGTTTGCACGTGCGTTAAATGTTGCCTGGGTGATGTAACCATTGGTCAATGCCTGCTGCAAACCCAAGCGGCCATAATATAAATAGCTACTTGCATTGGCCATATTATAGGTTTTATTTACATCACCAACAGTTAAATCATAGTTATAAGCAATACTTGTTCTGCCGGATTTGCCGGTTTTGGTAGTTACAATTACCACACCGTTGGATGCCCGCGAACCGTAAATCGACGTTGCTGCTGCATCTTTTAACACCTGTAAACTCTCAATATCTTCAGAACTGATGTCGTTGATGTCGTACCGCTGGATACCATCTACCACATACAAAGGGCCGCCGGAATTAGGGTTGTTGATGGATGTTCCGCCACGGATAATAACGCGTGCCGCTGCGCCCGGCTGGCCGGTTGTGGTTTGTACCCGCACACCGGACAATGTACCTTGCATGGCGGTTGTTACGTTGGCGTAAGGAATATTTTCCAACACTTTGTTATCTAATTTAGCAATAGAGGTTGTTACCGTTGCCCTGGATTGCGAACCATAACCTACCACAACCACTTCAGAAAGCTTGGTTGCATCATCATCCAGGGTCAAATTAATAACAGTACGGCCGTTTATGGCTTGCTCAATCGGTTTAAAACCAATATAGCTGTAAACTAAAATTGCATTGCTGCCGGCAGAAATACTGTATTTCCCGTCCGTATCAGTTACAACGCCGGTGGTTCCGCCTTTAACTTTTACGGTTACACCAATAAGCGGCTGGTCCTGCTTGTCCCGCACTGTACCGGAAACCCTAATCAGTTCCTGTGCAGATAAAATACCCGATAAAAACAGCATCACCATAAGCAGCGGCAGTTTTTTCCTAAAAATTTGAAAGCGTAAAATTTCAGAGATCATATGCAAACGATTAAAAGTGTGATTGATAATGCGGTACGGCCAAAAGCATCGCGTGCCCGGTGTACCAAATGTAGTTGGGCAAAATTCAATATGTTGCTATTTTTGTTTGTATTTGTGATACTATTTTTCAAATTTGAATGTGCTGCTTATTCTATAATATTTTTTTAATTGTAAATTGAGGGCATGAAAATTATTGAAGCCCGGTTGCCGCAGGAGTTCGACAAATCATTCATTGTTTTTCAGGAAAAAGGAAAATTTTTTCCGGCCCCGTGGCATTATCACCCCGAATATGAGCTGGTGCTGGTAAACAAAAGTACCGGCAGGCGCATGGTTGGCGATCATATCGGTTATTTTGAAGAGGATGACCTGGTGTTTATGGGTTCGCGCCTGCCGCATGTTTGGGTAAACGATCAGATGTTTTTAAAAGGAGAGGCCAATTACCCCGCCGATGCGATTGTGATCCAGTTTGTAGAACACTTTTTAGGGGATAAATTTTTGGATATCCCGGAACTGGGCAACTTCCGCCGCTTTCTAAAAACTTCGGAAAGGGGCATGGTGCTGAAAGGAAATACCAGAAAAAAAATTATCCGGCTGATGCAGGACATGCTGCCCATGAACGGGATCCAGCGGTTATCGGCATTGCTTGGCATCTTTGAAATCCTGTCTTACACTTCCGAATACGAGTTGCTGGCCAGCCCGCAGTTTATCCAAAGTTTTCAGTACGAATCCCCGGGAAGGTTCAAAAAAATCACGGAATACATCATGCAAAACTTTAATAAAGACATCAACCTGCCCGATGCTGCATCTGTGGCCAACATGGGTTTAACGGCTTTTTGCAATTATTTTAAAGACCAGTTCCGGCTAACTTTTGTGGAATATTTAAACACGGTGCGCATTGGCCACGCGTGCAAATTACTGGCCGATGACAAAAACAACATTGTAGAAGTGGCTTACGAGTGCGGTTTTAACAACCTGGCCAATTTTAACCGCCAGTTCAAAAAGATCAAAAACACTACACCGAGCGATTACCGCAAACTGTTGCACACCGAACATTTGAACGATTGATTTAAAAGCAGAGCTGCGATGCTGTTTTTATGCCGATAAAAACAGCATCGGCTCAAAGCCTATTTGATTTTTATCGAAAAGATTTGTAAATGCTTCTTTTATCACCTAAAATTTGGTGGTTTTTTTGAATGTGTTTTTCTGTTGATGACCATTGAAAAACCAAAATTTATGGCATAAAAGAAGCATTGTAAATTTGTCGACTAAAATTTAAACAAGTAGTTAAAACTTGCCGATCAATTCTGACAACTGTTTTTGGATGATTTCCTCGGCGGCAACTTCTAAACAACTGGTCCGGCACAACCAGGTTTCGTAACCGCCACGTTCAATTTCGTGTTCAGGGCAAACATAACCAACATATCCATTGGCCAAAGTGATGGTAAAATAGTGCTGGTTTTTATCTTTTAAAGTCAAACCGGTTTCGGCAAAAAACTCTCCGCCCAGGCCACCGATCACCACGTCCCCGATCTTAAAAGCTTGTACCGGAAACATAATTGTATCCGGAAATTCGTTCAGCAAAACCAGTTCGCGGGCATAAACTTTTCGCATGGTTTCGTAATCAATCCCCTGCAGCTGTTCATAATTGCTATTTGCCACAATTTTTTTGGCCGAAGCAAGCATTGCCGCGTCCGGTTTGCGGGTCCTGATCGGCACATCTTCATATTGTACCAATAAAAGAAGCTCCGTTTGCCAGTTGATCTGCTGAACCGATTGAAAAACTTTTTCGGCCAGATTTCCGCCTATCAAACGGCTTTTTTCAAAGTTTTCTTTTGGGAAGCGATTGCTGTTCAAAAAATCCCAAATGTTGGCGTCGCCGCTGGTGCCGTTGCTCAGCATTCCCACAAAACTGTCACCAGCTTTAAGTTTTTCTTTAAGCTGATCGGAAAATTCACCAAAATAGTCCGAACTGATCGTACCGCTTTGCCAATCGCCCACATAATGCATGGAATAATTTCCGAGGATGCCCAGCCATACGTCATTTTCGTTTTTAACAGCAAGGTAGCACAATTGCGCATCCGGTTTCGATACCGGCGCAATGATCTGACCTTCAGCACCAAAAGGATTTGTTTTAACCTGGTCCAAACCGTCGGTGACCGGATTTTTAGCTTCGTAACCATCTTTCATCCGGTAACGGCGGCACAAAACATATTCAGGTACATCAACGCTGCCGAAACCGATTTTTGCGTTGACCAGGTTTTGCCACGCCTGCACAATTGCCTGAACAATCAACGCAGGTAATTTTTCGCGATAAGGCAAATCTGCATTGCCCAGCAGCAAGCTTTCTATCGAACCTGAAGCATGTGTATGTGTGCTGGAAATCAACATATTTTGCGGCAAAATACCGGTTTGCCGCTGTACCAATTGTTTCACTTCATCCAAAAACTCACGCCGCATCGCACAAATATCCACCACACAAATAGCAACAGTGATATTTCCGCTTTGCAAAACCAATGCTTTTGCAAAAAGGTTATCGTGAATATCGGTAGCATAATGGGTGATAAAATCCCCGTTGATCAATGTGCCCAGCGGAGGGGTGATATTTACTTTTGAAGCTCCGGCTTTGATTTTTTCCTGCATAAAAGAAATATAATTTTCGGGCCTGTTTAATTTTTATCTGATGCGTTTGCAATGCTTCTTTTATCACCAAAAAAATGGTAAAGGTTTAGTTTTGGATTGATAAAAACTGAATGCGAATACCAATTTTTAGTTGATAAAAGAAGCATGTTATTTTCTCCCTGAAAATATAAAAACGCATCGGTTATTTATCAGTTTAAAACTTTCCTGAAAAGCCGAAGCCAGTTTTTACTAAAAATATTTTCGATATCCTGTTCGGTATAACCGCGTTTAGTCAAAATCTGCTGATATGTTTGCAGGTCCGCAATCGAATCTAAATCCCAGGGCGATTGTTCCGTGCCGAAATTTCCGTCCAGATCACTTCCGATGGCTACATGTAAACTGTTGCCGGCAAGCTGGCAAATATGGTCCCAGTGATCAACCAGGTTTTCCATGCGGATATTTAGCTGCCATGGGTCGGAAACGGCATCGATAAAACGCGTGTCCATCGCCCAGCAATCCAGCATACCGCCGATCACGGCATCGCGTTCAATCAGCATTTTAATGTTTTCATCCGTTAATTGGCGTTGGGTTGGCGCAATTTTACGCACGTTGTGGTGGCTTGCCCAAACCGGGCCTTTAAACGTATTTAAAGCTTGGATAAAACCTTCGTCTGTTAAATGGGTAACATCAAGCACCATATTCAAGCTGTCCATTTCTTTTAGCAGTTCAAACCCCGATGGCAAAATCGGGCCTTCCATTTTGGTTCCCGGCGCGTATCTGCCCGCCCCGAAATGTGATAATCCTACCGCGCGCAAGCCGTAGTTGTATGCTTTTTCGAGGTAAGAAATATTGACTAAGGAATCTGCGCCTTCCAAACTTAAAATATAACCAATCGGCTTGTCCTCGTCCGAAATTTCGGCGTTTTCCCACAAAGCCAGATGATTGTCTAAACCAATTCCTGTGGTAATCTGTACCATTTCGCTCAATGCTTCCATTTCGCGGTACCAGGCCAATTGTGCCTGCGTCATGGCCCAGGCCTGCTGCGGCGAATTCCATCCGGATATAGACATGCCAAAAGAAGTACAGCGGGAAAGTTGTGTGGCAATGACCAGTCCGACGCGGCCTTTACGTAATTCGGGCAGGCAAACGGTACCGCGGCCACGGTCGTTTTTGTCTTTCAAGTGCATTTCCTGCAATCGGATTTCGCTCAACGGCCGGGTTAAATCGCGGTTCCATTCGATGGCGTTCATGGCCAAATCCAGGTGCGCATCAATTAGGAATGGTTTTTTCATGGCAAAACTACAGGAATAACCGCTTTGGTTTTGGGTTGATGGTTAAATGGATATTTACTGATGATTTCCCTGATCTGATAACTGAATTTCCGAAAAGCTGCTTCCCATCCGGCTGCTTCTTCAGGCGTATAATCGTAAAATCCTTTACCGGTTTTCATTCCTTTTTCAGCCTGATAGACAATGTCCAGGCAAAATTGCGGGATATGCGTATCTTTTGAAAGTTCGGGGTTCAAATCCTGCATCACAATGCCGTACATATAAGTCCCCATTAAATCCATATACCTGAAATTACCTGCAAAAGGCAAATAATAACCGGCATCGTTACGGCAGGCGCGGTCAATATCTTCTATGGTAACATATTCATTTTCAATTAAATAGAAAGCCTCCCTCATTAAAGCCATCATCATTTTAGAGCGGATGCCGCGGTTTCTTTTTAAAATATATGGATCTTTTTGCCAGCATAATTTTGCAGTTTGATAAAACTGATGTGCCAGTTTAATATCTGTAAAAGAATTGGTAATGATTTCGAGGAAAAAAGTAGTGTGGGCAGGTTCTGTCCAGTTGGCACCGATCAATCTTTCCGGATGTTGGGCGTGTTGCTGTAAAGCACTCAGCGTAAAACTTTCTGTGTTGATGGCAATCAGCGTATCATCGGGCAGCTTGCTTTCCAGTTCCCGGATCAATGCTTCTTTTACCACTATATTTTCAGCGGTGATGGCGATGGCGATGTCAAAAGCAACAGCATTGCCAATTATGCTTGTTATGTTCAAATTTCCTGTAGTGATCAGCCTGCCTTCGTTTTTATTTGAATCGCTGATATGCAGGTTGATCTTTTTTAACGCATCGGCTTTAGAGGTACATAAAAGCGTTACCAAATGGCCGGCCTGCAATAAACAAACGCAAAGGCTAAAGGCTGTTGGATGATCGCCTGCTACTAAAATATGTTGATTTTTGTGGTTTAAATCCATAAACAAAATCTATGCTGATCAGGTGTTGGTTTAATAGATAATTTACAGTTCTGCTAAAACTTCCGATGCTGTTTTTATCGCCTGTTTTATGTCGTCTTCGGTATGTACCGCACTGATATACCACAAACCGCGGCCAATAATCCGGATGCCTTTGCGGTGCATTCCGGCTATAAACTTTCCTAAAAGTTGTTTATCGGGGATCAACGTATCGCGGTAATCTTTAATTTCTGTTTGTTCTGTAAAAGCGATAGTAAACATCGGTCCGGGGCCTTGTACCAGCATTTTATGGTGATGTTTTCCGGCGGCTTCCCGCAAACCTTGCATCAATTTCTGTCCCAAGTTAAACATGCGCGGATACGGGTTTTCCTGTTGTAAAACTTTTATGGTGGTCAACGCTGCGGCAATGGTGGCATTACTCGAATTCATGGTTCCGGCATGAATCACTTTAGATTGTTCGATCACATCCATCCAATCTTTTTTACCTACAATTGCACTTATCGGGTAGCCGCTGGCCAGTGCTTTGGCAAATATGGAAATGTCTGGGCGGATGCCAAAATAAGCCTGCGCGCCGCCCAAACCTAGCCGGAAACCGGTAATTACTTCGTCAAAAATCAAGGCAATATTATATTGTGTGCAAATTTCCCGCAATCCCTGTAAAAATCCTTCAGCCGGTAAAATACATCCGTTGTTACACATAACAGGTTCTGTAATAACGGCCGCCAGATCCTGATGATGCCTGGCGACTACAGTTTTTACCAGCTCTAAATCGTTCCAGGGCAAAATCATAAATTCTTCCCGCGTACTTTCAGGCAACCCGGCACTCCAGGGATAAACATTTGGATTTTCCCTATCGCCCAATGCTTCTGCCGAAGGTGTGGACAAACCCCAGGAAACATTGTCCAGCCAACCATGGAAATGCCCTTCAAAACGCAGAAACTTTTTACGGCCGGTTTTTGCCCGCGCTACCCGGAAAGCGGTGTGCACCGCTTCCGATCCGTCCAAACAAAAACGCAACAGTTCTGCCGAAGGGATCAGTTCATTTAATTTTTCGGCCAGTTCAATTTCCCGGATATGCTGCCCGGCAAACAACTGTCCCTGAGCAGAATAAGCCGTAACCGCTTCTGCAACAGCAGGATGTGAATGGCCTAAAATCAGCGGTCCCTGGCTAAGAGTGAAATCCAGGTATTCGTTGCCGTCAGCATCATAAATACGGCTTCCTTTACCATGCGTATAAAACATGGCGTGCGGATAATTCATTTTCCGGAACTCGGAAGAAACGCCTCCGGCCATAACTTTTCTGGCGCGTTCCAGCAAGGCTGCCGACTTGGAATAGTCAGTGTTTTCCATTTATGTTTTTTGTGTTTAGGTTGAGGACGGCCCTGCAAAAAAGTACCGGTAAAAACAGTATCAGCTATTTTTGTGCGTATTGTTTTGTGATGGGTACAAAGCCGCCAACCGGTCTATATCTTTATTAAATTCTGCAAAAGCGGCCTCCCATTCTTTGGCTTCATCATCTTTATAATTATAAAAACCATGGGAATTTTGTGTGCCTTTGGCTTTTAAATCGATCATTTTCTGCATGGTTTTCGGTACGCTGTCGGTATTATTTAATTGAGGTAAAATGTTTTGAAGCAGTGTTTCCATGTCTTCTAAACCGAGGTAATCCAATCGCCGGAAAATGCCCATCAAAGTCATCCACGAACCGGCATCATACCGGAAAGCCTTGTCCATATCTTCAATCGTGGCTATTCCCTGGTCGGCCAGGTTTAACCCTTCCCGGTAAACGGCATACATCAGACGGTTGGTCACAAAACCTCGAATGTCTTTTTTTAACAGGGTTGGCTCTTTTCCCCAGTAATGTGCCAGGTCAAAAGCACGGTTGGCAAAATTAATGTCTGTCTGTTCCCCGCAGGTGATCTCCAGAAAACGCGTCATAAAAGCAGGTTCCGCCCAGTGGATGCCCAGGAAACGCTGCGGGTGCGGCACAAAGTTTTGCAAAATGCTGATCGGGATTGCCGAAGTATTGCTGGCTATAATCGTATCATCAGCCACCGCAGCAGCGATTTTTGTGTAAACTTCTTTTTTGATTTCGGCTTGCTCAGTTACACATTCCAGCACCAAGATGCAGTTTTCCAAGTTGTTGTAATCAGCAGAAACCGTTAACTGATCTAAGTAATATCCAAGGGGATTTTTCAACAAACCTGCTTTTTCACAATGTAGTAATTGTTCTAAAATACGTGTTGGGGCTTCGGCCAGTTCTTCCGGGAGTGGTGCAATGGCTTTGACCGGATGGCCTGCAATCAGCAGGGCAACAGCAATACTGCTGCCCATCAAGCCTAAGCCCACAACGCCAACGTTTATTTCAGCGGGATTTAACTGCTCCGGTAGAGGCATAATCAGATTTTTACGATGCAATCGATTTCTACCTTAATGCCTTCGCCCAAAACTGATTGCACTGTTGTGCGTGCTGGTTTTATGCCTGGAAAATAAGTAGCGTAAACTTCATTATATCGGTCAAACTCGTTAATATCAGCCAGATGAACGGTGCATTTTAAGGTGTTTTCCATTGATCCGCCTGCGGCTGTTACAATGGCTTTGATGTTGTTTAAGGTTCGGTGCGTTTCTTCTTCAATCGTACCTAAAACAAACTTGGAAGTTTTAAAATCAACGGCCGCCTGCCCGCTTACATATAAAAAACCATCTATCAAAACGCCATCCGAATACGCGCCAGTTTCAAAAGCCGGATCACGGTCCGGGTGCGCAACCTTTACTTTTTGTATCATAAAAACAGCATAAACTTTAAAAATCCGGTTATACTTATACTCAAAAGTAGTTTCCGCAAGTTTATTTATTCACAACTTTTGTTTGCATTTATAATACTTTTATTCACTCACCAGCAGTTCCAGCCGCCATCGACATTCAGGTTTTGGCCGGTAATGTAAGATGCCGCGTCCGACAATAAAAATGCCACCGAACCAGCAATTTCCGGTGAGTTGCCAACCCTGCCCATCGGGCTTTTTTTGTTCAGCCTTTCAACAAAATCAGGGTTAGCTTTTTGTACTGCCGGATTTGGAAACGGCCCTGGCGAAATACTGTTGAACCGGACGTTGCTTTTGCCGTAATGCACGGCCAGATAGCGCACCATCTGGATAATCCCGGCTTTAGTAACGCCATATTCGATCGGGTTTTTCGTCATCGGCGGTTCGTAAGCATCCGGGTAAGGCGACAACGAACCATACATGCTCGAAAACAAAACCATGCTTCCGCCTCCGTTTGCCGCCATGTGCGTGGCCACTTCCCTGGAAATCAAAAAACACGAAGTCAGGCTGCCGTGGCTAACGGTATCGAAATCTGCCCCGGTCAAATCTTCCAATTTTTTTGCGGTTGAAGCATAAGTTAGGTTGACCAAACCTTGCGGTACGCCGTATTTTTTAATTTCTGCTGAGATAAATTCCGGGATCAGGTCTGTATCGTGCACGTTTAAAGTTGCCGCATGAACATGACCTGCCAAGTTTTGGGCAGCTATAAATTGCGCTGCTTTATCTTCCATATCGATGCAAAGCACTTTTGCACCTGCCGAAATGAGTAAATTGATAGTTGCCTGGCCGAGATAACCGGCACCGCCAAAAACCCAGATTCGCTTGCCTGTTAAACTTAAAATTTGTGCTGAATTTTCCAATTTGATTGCTTTTTTAGGCGTTTAACCCGCCGTCCATTAAAATATTTTCCCCGTTGATGTAAGCTCCCGCTTCCGAAGCAAGCAGCACTACCAAACCTTTGATATCATCCTGATTGGCCATTCTTTTAAGCGGGACTTTTTTGCAGTAATTTTGAAGAAAAGCTTCGGGCTGATTGTTGAACAACCCACCCGGACTAATACAATTTACCCGGACGTTTTTACCGGCCAGCACCTGCGCCAGATATTTGGTGAAATTCATCAGCCCGGCGTTATGAAAAAAATAATCCGGCGGCGGAATGCCCATATCGGTGCCTTCGTAATTGGAAAGGTCCGGGCCGAACATGCCCATCATCGAACCGATATTGATGATGCTCCCGCCGCCGTTTTGCACAATCAGATCGGCCAATTCCCGCGTAATATCCACCGAACCGGTCGCGTTTACTTGCATGGATTCGGCAAAACTGGCAATATCATCATCATAACTTTTCATCGGCCTGGAAACGGCATTGTTGATAAAAACATCCAGCTTGCCAAATTTTTCGAGAACTGTTTTTTTTAGGTTTAACACGGATTGATGGTCTCCCTGATCTAATCCCAAAGCGTGTACGTCCAAATCTTTTGCCCGAAAATTTTCTGCAACCTGTTCTGCGTTCTTCAGGTTTCGCGAAGCGATAATCACTTTGCCGTCTGCTTCGGCCAAGCCTTCCACGATACATTTACCGTAATTGCCGGCACCGCCGCTCACCAAAACCACTTTGTTTTTTAGGCTGAACAGTTCTTTTACATTCATTTTTTTTCAGGTCGAAGTGTGTTAATGATATAACCGGATTGTTTTTCCGCCTTGCTGCAAACTCTCTTTGGCGGCAATCAGCGTGCGGATGATATTTTCTGTTTTAAAAAAATCAAGCCTGGATTTACCTTGCTCAACAGAGCGTACAAACTCAATGATATTGTCGCGGAACATGGCGTATGAGTTTTTAATTTCGATCAGCCGCCAGCCTTGCTGCCCAAAAATTGAAATTTGGAAAGTGCCCGAAATCTCCATAAAAAGGTTTACGATCACTTGCAAACCTCCTTCAAAAGTGATGTGGACAATATCTTTCCCGCTTTCGCCAATGTGTTTTACGGTGATCGGTTTGGCATCGTCCAGCAACATAAAGACACCTTCCAGCAGGTGCACGCCGTATTTTATCCAGTCTTTTTTGCCGGTCGCGGTAATCAGTTCCAGTTTTCCTAAAGCCGGAAATTCAATCTTCGTATTGCGTGCCTCAACCGAATAACGCATGGAAGAGCAGGACATAATTAGCTTTCCTTTGGCATTTTCCTGCGAAAAATAATCTAAATCCGCCTGATCTGCCGCCAGTGGTTTATCAATAAAAATCGGAATATTGGCATCGATAAAAGATTTTGCCATCGCCACATGGTTTTCCGGGTCATCGCGCGAAAGGATGACCGCATCAACCTGGCCAATCATTTCTTCGGCGGTTTGCACGATATTTTTGATGCCCGTAGTTTTGGCAATACTTTTGGAAACTTCCTGTTCCTGCGTCCAAACACATGTAACACAGGCATTTGGCAAGCCCAAGGTATCTTGGTTAGCCTGCAAATAAGCGGCCACGGCCGGATAACCAACGCGGGAGATTTCGGCGGCGTCAAACTGCCCGTTTATGATGGCCGACCAGGAATACGGATGCGCATTGCCGGTACTCATGCCGAGTATGCCAATTTTTATCATTTGGTTTTATTTGATGCTTCTTTTATCAACATAAATTTAGGGTGATAAAAACAGTATGCGGCAGCCGAAACCAGCTTGGGCAATGCTGTTTTTACCGTATAAAAATTCAGGTGAGCCAGCCTTGTTTGTCCCAGTTTGGCAAATTTAAAAACTCCGGTTCGGGGTAAGCCAACGCCTGTGCCTGTTGCAGTTCTGTTTTAGACAGGTAATTTACTGCGGCAATTTCTAAAGCCTGTTTTAAATATTTTGGATGATCGATACCAATCAAAACACCGGAAACCTGCGGAAAAGACAATGCAAAACGGGTTGCCAACGTGGCCAGATCAATCTTGAGCTGTTGCATCAAAGGCTGATAATTTTGCAAATGTTCTTCAACTTTGCGCAAGGCCGGATGCAGGTTTTGGCCTTTATCACTTAATAAACCTTTTAATAAAACCGAACGCACGATCAACCCGACACCGTTTTTTTGCGCTTGATCAAACAGTTCTGCCTGCCGCTGGTCCATCAAATTAAAAGGGATTTGTATCACATCCCAACAACGGGCATCTATGGCAGCTGCTGTTTGATGATTGGTATAAGTTGATACGCCGGTCGCACGGATTTTTCCCGATGATTTTAGTTCTGAAAACACCGATTTTACATCATCATGTTTTAATAACTCCGGATCAGCTTGATGCAGCATAAAAATATCCACATAATCGGTTTGCAGCGCGGTCAGGCTTTCCCGTAAAGAAGATTCAATATTGATTTTTAATTTTTGACAAGACGGGATTTTATTGTCGGCATCTAAAAAGTGGCTGCATTTTGTTGCGATAATAACCTGGTGCCGACTTCCTTTGAAAGCTTTGCCAATGATGTTTTCACTGCAACCATAAACGCGGGCCGTATCAAAAAAGTTGATTCCTTTTGCAAAAGCAGTTTGTAGTAAACGGATGGCTTCTGTTTCAGAAAGCATATCGCTGGCCGAATGCACGCCTATACCGTAAGGCATACCAATCTCTGCGCAGCCAAATGCAACTTCTGATACCTGCAGGCCGGTTTTGCCTAATGCTCTTTTTATCATAATTATTTATAAGCTTCTAAATCAGAGCCCTTTGCCGGTTTGGATTGATTAAAAGTGCTGATCAAACTATTGCAATAGGCAGACAGGCCAACCACATCTGCACCAACATTTATAAACTGGTAGCCCATACTTATAAATTCATCCAGCATACCGATCCCGCCGGTAGTTGCCGCAAATTTGCCGTGTTTTTTGGCTACTTCTGCTACTTTTTTGCGCGCATCGAGCAATAATGGATTGTTCCAGTCGCCAGGTGCGCCAATACTCTGGCTAAAATCTCCGGGACCAAAAAACAGCATGTCAAAACCATCAAGTTTTGCAATTTCTTCCAGCTCGTCCATTGCTTCGATATCTTCAATTTGGAAAACCACAAAACGTTGGCGGTTGGCCTGTTTCAGATATTCTTGGAAGTCCATATTGGTGTAAGCGCCATCTGCGCTGCCGCCGTCCATTGCGCGGCGGCCGGTTGGATAAAAGCGCGTTATTTCGATAATTTTTTGGGCATCTGCAACGCTCATTACGTGCGGCACCAAAATGCCGGTGGCATCCAGTTCCAGCGGTTTTACATAATCGCTGTAACTGCCCCGCGGAATGCGCACCATCAAATCGGTATCATGTGTTTTGCTGGCCCAAACGTGCGCGCTGTAAACCGACCAGTTTTGCGCCAGATGTTCCTGATCCACCCAAACACAATCGAAACCGCTCATGGCAGCAATTTCTGTGGACACCGCATCCGCAATATTCACTTTAAAACAACTGGCCGTTTCGCCGGCGCGCAGTTTTCTCAATACTTTACTTTCCCTCATTTGCATGATTTATAATTTTTTAGGCGATAAAAACAGCATCAACAAAACCTTCAATCCCCGCAGTGCATTACCCGCAAAATGGCATTGGCCGCGGCAACCTGCACATCCGTGTTTTCATCGTTTAACAACTTTTGTAAAACCTGTAAATCGTTTTTATTTCCGCCTAAACCCAAAGCTTCGGCAAGCTCATAACGCTGGCCGGTTTCGCCGGTCAAATAAGTAAGCAATGCTGTTTTTACCGGTGTTTTTTCGGGTGATTGATCATGTACAAAAAAACTGCTTAAAACATAAATCCTTGCCGGATCATCCTGTTTTAAATTTTGTAAACACTGACCTAAACGCTTTATTGTTAAAGCGTTAACTTTAGGTTTAAAACGTAATGCATAAGCAGCGTAACGGTAATCCGTTTCATCTTTAGATAGTAAAAGTTCTGATAATCGGTTTTCATCAGTTTCTTTATTACTGTTTGACAGCACCCATCTCGCCATGCCTTTAAAGCCGTTGGTGCCGGTATCAGCAAGTAATTTTATTTCCGGAAGCGGTTCTTTAAAACCCAGCTTACCTAAGCTTTCTAAAGCTGTCAACTGTGTTTTTCGGTCTGCCCCGCTTTTAAACTGATTAAAAAGCTCATCAATATAATGCCGATATTTTTCATGCTGATGTACATTCAATCTCGCCAAAACCCTTGTTGCACCAATCAGATTATCTGGCGATGCTTCTTTTAGCAGTATAAATTCTGCTTCCAGCCCGGCGGTTTGCCCTACCCGGATTAGGTTTTCGGCTGCGTGTACTTTTATAAAAAACGTTTCACCATTTTTAACCGCGTGTTTAAGCACTGCCAGGCTTTGCGCGCAAACCTTATGGTCAGCTTGGGCATTTACCGTTTCGTTTCCTGCCAACATCGTTAAAAAAGAGATTAAAAAAAGCCGGATGATCAATTTATCTATAATTGGTGCAGTTGCCACAGGCCGAAATTATTGGTTTGAACGGGTTAATACCAAACAAAAATACCTCAGCATGTCAGTTTCAAATGTAAATTATGATTTGCCGCTATCGGTGCTACTTTTTGCTGTTTTTATGATACTTTTTTTCAGAATGCCAAAATCTGCCGTTGGCTTTTTTATGGGCAAATTTTCAAATATTGCAAATGCCGGGTGAAATTGCGAACCAATGAATTATTACATTTTTCAATTCAAAATTCAAGCTTACTTCGCTGCAATTGTTACAATTGTAATTATTGCTTGTTAAAATATTTTCATTGTAATAAAGTATAATTGTGCATTCAATTATATCTTATCATTTAATTCCTAGTTTATGATCAGCATAAAAAAATATTTAGCAGCAGCGGCGATGCTGTTTTTATCAGGCATAACTTTGGCTCAAAACCCGTTAAAAGTTGTGGTTGCAGGTTTGAATCACGATCATATCCATGGCATTTTAAGCCAGTATAATAAAGGTAACGTAGCCATCATTGCTATTGCCGAACCCAACAAACAGCTGCAGCAAAAATTTGCCAGGCTTTATCATCTGCCCGAAAATTTGTTTTATGATGATTTAAAAACGGCCTTAGCCCACCAAAAACCGGATGCTGTTTTGGGTTATAACGCGGTAGGGAAGCACTTGGAAGTGGTGGAAACTTGCGCGCCTTTTGGCATACCTGTGATGGTGGAAAAACCGCTGGCCGCCACACTTGCACAGGCCAAACAGATTGAAAAGCTGGCCAATCAATATCATATCAAAGTGCTCACTAATTTTGAAACCACCTGGTACCCGGCCAATAAAACGGTTTATGATATGGTGGATCAGGACAGTATCGGTATAATTAGAAAAATGGTTGTCCATGACGGGCATCAGGGACCGAAAGAAATCAATTGTAGTCCTGAATTTTTAAGCTGGCTGACAGACCCGGTTTTGAACGGGGCAGGAGCTTTAAACGATTTTGGCTGCTATGGTGCCGATTTGATGACCTGGCTGATGAAAGGCCGCAAACCCATTGCCGTTACCGCCGTTACGCGCCATTACAAGCCCGAAATCTATCCGAAAGTGGATGATGATGCCACCATTATTGTAGAATATCCCGAAGCTACCGGTTTGATCGAGGCTTCCTGGAACTGGCCGTTTTCGATTAAAGATATGGAGGTTTTTGGGCAGAGGGGTTACATACATGCGCTTGATAATAACCACCTGGTGACCAGAATGCGTGAAAATAAAAAAGGTGCCAAAACCGCTGAACCTTTGGCCGCAGATATTAGTTCGCCCATTAATTACCTGACGGCTGTTTTGCGGAACAAAATCCCGGGAACGGACGATTTGTCTTCCCTGAAATACAACATGATTGTGATGGAAATTTTGGATGCCGCCAAAAGATCGGCCGCAACGGGCAAACGGATTGTGTTGTAGCTGATTGTATTTTCAGCCAATGCTTCTTTTATCACCTTATTTTCAGTGTGATGATTTGTGCGATGCTTCTTTTATCGACTGTTTTTCAGTGGGATAATTTGGGAAGTTGATTCATTTATTTCTTAAACGCAATTCAATTCAGCAAAAAACCCGACACAATTTAAGCGTGTTTGGGTTTTTTGATTTTGAATGGAGCAGTTTATTTCAACAGAAATCATAGTTTATTAATTTTTGTCATTTGCATCAACAACCAGCTTCAACGCCTCCGGGAAATTTGCTTTATCTGCGGATTGAACCTGATACCGGGCCTGACACAAAAGTTTTAGCCTGGGTTTTGTCTGCCCTGAATTTATCTTTCCACAGTTTTATTTTGGCAGAGTTGTATTTCAGGAACAGCGAAGTAAAAGCTTCCATAAAAAAAGAAATCAATGTTTTTGCGGCCGAATGCAGTTTACCGATACATGATCTAAAACTGGTTGATCAGGGTTTGACACTTTCAGTTGGCATCAACGCGCTGAACGGACAATACCGGTTGCTTAAAAATGCCGCACTTTTAAAAGAAGAACTGTTTACGTTGTTTGTTGATACTGTTTTTAGCCCGGAAATTTTCAACCCGGATGTTATCAGGAAGTTATCAGCCCGGTACAATGCCAAACAACGCATCGAAATATTTAAACCTTTTGCAGATTTAACAGAACGGCCACAATTGCACTTGTATTTTGGCAAAGCTGCCAGCAGTTTACATTTATTTTGGCAGTGGGCAGATTTATCTTTAAAAAGCAGTTTGGTACCGGAGGCCGTTAAATTAACAAAAGAACCTGTTGAAACTTATTACCAATACATCAAAACCGGCGAAGAAAATGACCTGTTTGGCAAAAGGCCCAAGTATGAAAAGGTACTGATTAAGGAAAACCCAAAGCACGATTTATATCCTTATCAACTGCAAAAGGCGGTTGCAAAAGGTAAAAAATATACATTCAACAGGCAGCTTTCGGCTACGGTTTTTGTAAAAAACAATTTTTACGAAATCAGTTTGCCGGAATTGCTGCTCAGCGTAAAACACGAAACCCGAAGCGGCGCAGAAAAAGCTTTTGATGCTGCCCTGGCCGCTTTGATCTTGCAGCTTGAAAAAACTGATCGGCAGCCTGAAAAAGCTAATCTGATCAAACTAAAATCAATTTTAAACATCAGTTAAACGACTTACGCTTTTTTCTTGCGGTTTTTTTTGCCCGGCATCTTATCGGTGATGTTTCTGGTGGTGCAAAGTATAAATTCCACTTCGCCATCTGCAGAAAAAATCGGTTCATAAATGGCCTGCCACCAGCTTGGATGGATGATGTTGCCTTTTTCATCGGTCAAATCATACTGCACGGCCGGCAGATGGACTGTTTCTTTTTTGGTGATGGCTTCGTTCAGCATATCATGGATCAGCAGTGCACTGTCCTCGTTTTTGCTGTTCCATTTATATATTTCGGTCACACTTTTACCGATAATATCCATGCCTGCCGTGCGGCTGACTGCCTCAAAAGCGGCATTATATTTAACAATAGTAAAATACGGGCTATCGGGTTTAATTAAAATAAGTGGTTCTGTGGATTGATTAAACAAATGATCTTCAAGGAGTTCGGACATATTATCAGCGGTATAAACTATTTCCAAATATAATTAAATTCTTCAACTGAAAAAATGGACCGACTTTAAGAATTTTACTTTCAGGCGATTTTTTTAATTCAGAAGAACTTAAAACAAACCAAATCGGTCTTTCATCCCCATTAAACCAAATGTGCCGCCGGTATGAATGGCCAAAATTTTTGAATTTGGGCTGAAATAATTTTTTTTGGCCAGATCGTAAATTGCAAACAGCATTTTTCCGGTATAAACAGGATCAATCAGGATGCCGGTTTTTGCAATGAACTGCTTTATAAAAGCCAACAGTGCTGGCGTGGTTTTGGCATATCCGCCAAAAGCGTAATTAGTTTGGTTGATGAACGATGCTTCTTTTAGCAGGTATTTTTCGATCTCCTGTTGCATCCAGCCGGCATTTTTTAAAACCGGGACTGCATGAAACTGGGTTGATAAATGGTTGTTGTTCAAGCCGTTGATAATTCCGGCGGCTGTGGTTCCGGTTCCGCAGGGACAAAAAAGATGATCATATTTTTCGGGCAGTTCGTTTACCAGTTCACTGCAGCCTTTTGCCGCCAGGGCGGATGCGCCGCCTTCATCAATAAAAAATGCTTCCGGATCGTTTTGAAAATATGCGGCGAACAATTCCGGTTTATGCTGATAACTTTCCCGATCGGTAAAAATCAGCTTCATGCCCAATAAACGGCACATAAATAGCGTATCATTATGCACTTTATCACCCCGGACAAAACCGGTAGTTTTAAAACCAAATGTTGCTCCGGCCGCCGCTGTTGCCAGCAAATGGTTGGAAAATGCACCGCCAAAAGTTACCAAATGCGTTTTTTGCTGATGACGGGCTTCCTGTAAAACGTATTTTAATTTGCGCCATTTATTGCCCGAAATCAGCGGATGGATCAGGTCGTCGCGCTTGAGGTAAAACTCCAAATTTTGGTCGCTAAAAACAGCATCCTCAATTTTTTGAACGGGACTGTTGAACTGAAAATCCATCCCGTAAAGGAAATCAATTTATAAACCGAAACCAATACCTGCGTTGACCGACTGATATTGCGAAGCCGTGTACGAAGCATAAAAACGGAAAAAAGCAAGGTTTAACTGAAAACCCAAACTTGCTTTTAAATTGCTCACGCTGTTTTCTTTGATCGAAATCGGGTTGGTAAAAGTAGTATAAGTTGGCTGCTGCTGCACGATATTGTTGATGCCGGTGGTGATGGGATAATTGCCCAGCAAACCTACGTTTGTATTGGCCGATAAATAACCAACCGAAGCAAAAGGCGTAAAAAACAGGATTTGTTTGGAAACGATCAATTCGGCATTGAAACCGTTAAATTTGCCTTCCACACGCTGATTGCCAAAATCTGTATTCTGCTGATTATCTTTAGGTTGCGCGCCCTGATCGGGTTTTACGTTAACAGCCAAATGGTATTTTAACCGGGTAAAACCAGCACTAACTGCCAGATCAAGCGGGATAACCTTATCGATAGTTTTTCCAACAAAATCCTGCAAAATGTTGTGCTTCAGCCCAATACCAAACATGGAAACAGAACCAATATTACCACCAAAATTGATAGTCGGCATGTAACGTAAAGAAGCTTCGGTATGATAAACCAAACCCGCCGTAAGCTGTATTTGCGGTGCTGGAACAACAGAAAGTACACCTGCTGGTAGCGATAACGTTTCCAGCTTCCGGCCGTTGTCGTCATAAACTGCAATTTGTGGCGCGGCCATGTTCCCGGCGATGGTTGGTGCAATGGTTTTGCTGGCATCCACCGGTCTAACGTTGTTTGACAAATCGATTTGGGTAACGTCAAAAGTTTTATCCGAAGCCGGGATAATCACCAAAGACGAGCCTACACGCAGATCAAAACCAAGCAAAGTTTTGGTTTTTGCCGTGTTGTTCCAGCCGTTGTTAATGCCGTTTCCGAAACCTTTAAAAAGCGGCTGCAGGTAAGCATTGGCCAGTTTGGTGGCATCGCCCGGGCCGGATTTTACCAACGCAGAAATATAATCCTGTGCCTGAATTTTAGCCGATAAAAGAAGCATCAACCCAAAAACCAGTGATTTGTACATTTTTTTCATGCCGGTTTTTACGGTTTGTGCCGAAAATGGTTCTTCCCAAAAAAACCTATTTTTGTGGCTGATGGACGAGGAAATACTGTACGAACAAGAAGCCGAACAAGAACTTTTTGAGCACCTGCGGATTGTGGTGGACAAAGGCCAGGCTTTGCTGCGCATTGATAAGTTTTTGATGAACCGGATAGAAAACGTTACCCGGAACCGCATTCAAAACGGTATCGAACTGGGCAATGTTTTGGTGAATGAAAAACCGATCAAAGCCAGCTACAAAGTAAAACCACACGATGTAATTTCGGTGGTTTTGCCGCATCCGCCGCGCGATACCGAAGTTTATCCGGAAAACCTGCCGCTCAACATCCTATATGAAGATGATGATTTGCTGATCATCAACAAACAAGCCGGTATGGTAGTGCATCCGGGTTTTAACAATTATGAAGGAACGCTGGTAAATGGCCTGGTTTATCATTTTAACCAATTGCCGGAATTGCCGGGTAATTCGGGCCGGCCGGGTTTGGTGCACCGGATTGATAAAGATACTTCAGGCCTGCTCGTGATCAGTAAAAACGAAAGGGCGATGGCCTGGCTGGCGCGGCAGTTTTTTGATCATTCCATCACCCGCAAATACCTGGCTTTGGTTTGGGGCGATCTGGAAAAAGACGGGACAATAACCGGCTATATTGGCCGTAGTTTAAAAGACCGGCGTGTAATGTCTATTTATGATGATGAGGAAAAAGGCAAATGGGCCGTAACGCATTACAAGGTTTTGCAGCGTTTAAACTATGTTACCCTGATTGAATGCCAGCTGGAAACCGGCCGCACACACCAAATCCGTGCGCATTTAAAACATATTGGCCATCCGCTGTTTAATGATGCGGTTTATGGCGGGGATAAAATTTTGAAAGGCACAGTTTTTACCAAATACAAGCAATTTGTAGAAAACTGTTTTGAGCTGTTGCCGCGCCAGGCTTTGCACGCGCAAACGCTGGGTTTTGTTCATCCAGAAACCCGAAAATACGTTCATTTTGAAGCTGAATTACCGGATGATTTTCGGCTGGCTTTAGAAAAATGGCAAAAATATGTTGCTTACGGAAGCAATGGAACTGAAGTTGGGTTGTTTTAGTTTGCGATGTCTTTAGTATTTAACAATTATAACGGTTCTATTGTCACGGCAGATCAGCAGGTGCTTCGGCTCAATAACCGTTCGTTTCATTACGGCGACGGTTTGTTTGAAAGTATGCGCATGATCCGCGGAAACCTGCAGTTTGCCGGTTTGCACGCCAAACGCCTGCAAATGGGCATGAGGGCTTTAAAGTTTGATCATTACAGCGTTTTAGATGCCGTTTTTTTGGTGGAAAAGGCAAAAGAATTAGCTAACCGGAACAAAGCTAAAAATGGCCGTTTGCGCTTAACTGTTTTCCGGGATTCGGATGGGTTATACACGCCTGAAGAGCAGAAATTTGGTTACAGTATTGAGTGGGAAACGTTGGAAGACCAGCAATATACATTAAATACCAAAGGCTTGATCATGAATGTTTATGAGGAAATGCAAAAACCTGTAAACATGCTGGCCAACCTTAAAACCTGCAACTCTCTGACATACGTGCTGGCCGGGATTTTCAAGCAAAAACACCGGCTAAACGATGCTTTTATTTTGAATCAGCATGGTTTTTTGTGCGAATCCATCAGTTCCAATATCTTTATCAAATACAATAATATTTTATACACGCCGGCTTTAAGTGAAGGCTGCATCCGTGGCGTAATGCGGCAGGCAGTGATGGATTTAGCCCTTAAAAACAGCATCCAGGTTACAGAGGCGCAAATCAATCCGCAGATATTGAACGAAGCGGAAGAAGTTTTTCTGACCAATGCCACCCGCGGCATCCAATGGGTTTTGGGCTTTAACCGGAAACGGTATTTTTATGAACACAGCCGTTTCCTCAGCAACAAACTAAACGAACAGCTAAACGATAGTTTTTGATACTGTTTTTACCGTACATTTTTTATTATCTCCTGCAGCTGTGCGCCGCTAACCACACCGGATTGCCGCCACTTAACCTGTCCGCTTTTAAATAAAATCAACGTTGGCACGCCTTGTACCTGGTAAACTGCGGCCGCTTTCGGGTTTTTGTCCACATCAATTTTCAGGATAGTAACTTCGTCATGCAAAGTGTTTTTTAAACCATCTAAAATAGGGGCCTGGGTTTTGCATGGGCCGCACCAGGTGGCAAAAAAATCAACCAAAACGGGTTTATCGCCCTTGATAATTTCTGCAAATGTTTGTTTAGTTTCCATGAAGTTGGAACAAAATGCTTTAAAGCATTGTTTTGAGGCTGATTTATTACGAAATCAATTAAACTAATTTTGCTGAGTAATGTTGTCCGCATATTAAACCAATCAACATGAAAACTAAAAAAATAACGCTGGCTATTTTTACCGCGATGGCCGCTTTCACTTTTTCGGCCTGTAACGGCAGTGGTGATAAGGCTAACAAAGATTCGCAAACTGCAATGCCAGCTCAGCAATCACAAACTGCCGGAAATGATACTTCCCATACAACAGATAACCGCCGCGAAGAAGTTGGCGGCGTAGCTGCGCACAGAGGAAGTGCGGCCAGCGGAAACACAAATGCCAACCAAACCGTTACCGCACAAGGCATGACCGGTGCTGATTCTGTTTATCAAAAAAGCACACAAAAATCTCCGAAGTAAACCTCTTTATTTGAAAACGGCATTATGAAAAAATTTATTTTATTTATCCTGATTTTTGCTGCAACGGGTAGCATAGAAGCCTGCAACAGTTCTAACGGCGACCGGGCAAAACCCGGCAATTCTGACACTGTCGGAACAAAAACCGGTTCGATGAAAGACAGTACTAATGGATTAAAAGATACGTTGAAACACTAAATCCACTAAAAATTTAGTGCATAAAAAAAGCTTCCTCAAAATAAGGAAGCTTTTTTTATAGGGAAAATTTGTGTGGATTACCTGATCAACCTCCCAATCCGGTCCCAGCGGATTTTATTGATTAAAGAAGCAGAACTGTCCACACTCATCCAGGTTATCATCGCTTTGCCGATTATATGGTCTTCGGGCACGTAACCCCAAAAGCGCGAATCCAGCGAATTATGACGGTTATCGCCCATCATCCAGTAATAATTTTGTTTGAAAGTATAGCTTTTTGCCAATTTTCCATTGATAAAAACAGCATTGCCTTTTTGCGCAACTTTGTTGTTTTCGTAAAATTCGATGGCACGTTTGTATAAAATCATGGTCGAATCGTTCAATGCGATTGTCATCCCTTTTTTTGGCAAAACCAGCGGACCAAAATTGTCTTCGTTCCATTTAAAACGAGCATTGTGCGGAAAAACCTGTAAATCAAATTCACCTTTCGGCTGATAAACCGGCACAACGGATTTCACGTTAGAATAACTTTTTAAAATGGAGAGGTTTTCGGTTGGGATAATCATTTCAAAAACATTTGCGGCCATTTGCTGCCGGATTTCAATGTGCAGATCCTGAAAAATATCCGGGTTAATATCGCGGCCATCCGTTGTAACCAGGTAAGAAGTTTGTGCCGCAGCAGCGTTTGGGCTGGCCTTGCCATTGATAAAAACCTGTCCGTTCATAATCGTCAGCTTGTCGCCCGGCGTGGCCTGGCAGCGTTTAATCAGCAGCGTGCGCACGTCAATTGGCTTGTCCACTTCTTCGGGTTTGTTAAAAACCACTACATCGCCTTTTTTGACTTCCGATAAACCGGGCAGCCGGAAATAAGGCAATTTAACGCCGTCCCAATAGGTTTTGACACTGTCGGTAGTCAGGGTTGATTCCAAAAACGGCACGGCAATTGGCGTAAAAGGCATCCGCGCACCATAACTGATTTTGCTCACAAACAAATAATCGCCAACCAAAAGCGAGCGTTCCATCGAGCCGGACGGAATTGCATACGCAGAAAACAGCAATCCGCGGAAAATAGTAGAAACCACCACGGCAAACAAAATGGCATCAAACCATTCGCGCGCTTTGCTTTTTTTGGGTTGATTTTCGGGCTTTTTAGTGCTGAATTTCCAGTTCATTGGTTTTGGGTTTTGGGTGAGAAATACTTTTTGACGGTTATAGAAAATCATTGTTACAGCATCAGCCCAAAAAAGTATTGATAAAAGAAGTATTAGTTTTCCTAAATTTTTTTTACCGTAATGTTTTTAGGGCCTGTTTAAAATTCAAACAAAAGGAATGTTAAAGGTTTGGATAGACCGGTCAGGGTTGTTCTTTTTGTGGTGACGAAACCTTGAAAAGCTGTACCCTGGGGCCGATCCTATCAAAAACCCAGTGGCAATTTATTGAGAAAACTTTACAGTCAAACGATAGAAAAAGGGAGCATAGCCTACGTTCTATCTGGAATACAGTGTTATATGTGGTCAAAACAGGGTGCCAGTGGCGGATGTTGCCCGCTAACTTTGCCAAATGGCAGTTGGTTTATTACTACTACAACAAATGGTGGTGCTGGACTGCTTTGATTTATTACTGGCAAAGCTCAGGGAAAAAGTATGGTTTGGGATGGGGCAAAAAAAACTATAAATTTCTTTGGTTGCTTCCTCCTTTGAAAGGGGGTAGGACAAAAACAAATACTGTTTTTATCCCATAAAAAAAGGCAAACCATGCGGCCTGCCTTTTTTATATTTATGTTGATTTGAAATTAAAACTTAACTTTTCGGGTTCAAAGCCAGGTTGATCCGCTCGCTCAAATCCACCAAATGGTAATTGCTCAAATTGTCTGAAGTTGTGGGCAAAGCGGTTTTTATCATCGTTTCGATACTGCGGAGCTGGCCTTTGGCAACAGACAATACATCGGTATCTTCTTTCTCCGGATCAGGGGCGTTGCCCGGGCCTCTCCTGCCGCCTTGTGCAAACAAAACAGCCGTTGAAGTTTGGTTTGGTTTGATCAACTCGATCAACTTTGCCACATACATTTTTTGTAAGTTGCGGCGGTAAACATCAATGGGCTGGCTGGTTTTGAGTTCTTTAAAAATTATGTTCTGCATATCACCAAAAAAATCAGTGATCTTGTAAGCACTTGCTCCGTTGGCCGCCTCCGCAGAAATCATTTTATATAAGTTGTGGTTGGTAATCACACGGTCAAGCACGCTGTTTTGCAAACGATATACCACCTGCACCGGATTTTGGCCAATATTGCTCATGATCTCTTTGTCCAGCATCCAGGTTGGCGTGGTAAATAATTGCTTGTCTAAAAACAGCATTGCTTCTTTTTGGGTTGATGCAGGCACATATTCATAAACAACCCCGCTTTGCTCTATGGTTTTTGGGTTTTCGTAAATGCCACCAATGTTTTTACTTACGTGGCCCATGTAGCGGCCAAATTGTGTAGTCAGTTGGTTGTACATGTTTTCCAAGTTATCATAACCTTCGTTTTTTTCCCTGGTCCATTCCGGCAATTTCACTAAAATGCGCTGCAGGTTTTTGATACCGTAAGTGCTGGCTTTCATGGCGTTATCACTTAAATCTTCGCTTTGGGAATGCGGGTCGTCCGGGTTAGATTCTGTTCCGAAAAATAATCGCCGATCTTTTAAACGCGCAACAGTTATTTTGTTTAAAGCTGAAACTTCTGCTTCTGCACTTTTATATTCCGGCATCAGTTTATAGCCCCACTCAATTGCCCATTTGTCATAATCGCCAATTCTGGGGTAAATGCCGGCCGGTTTGATGTTGTCTTCCGGCTGTGCCACATAATTAAAACGGGCATAATCCATAATAGAAGGCGTATGGCCATTCGCCTCTACAAAAGCTTTGTTCCGAAGCATTTCGGTTGGAACGGTAGAACTCGAACCAAAATTATGGCGCAAACCAAGTGTATGGCCAACTTCGTGAGATGACACAAAACGGATCAGTTCTCCCATCAGCTCATCACTAAAAACCATTTTGCGCGCTCTTGGGTCAATGGCCGCGGCCTGGATCATATACCAGTCGTGCACTAATTTTTGCACATTATGAAACCAGTTGATGTGCGTTTCCAAAATCTCGCCGCTGCGCGGATCAGAAATGTGCGGACCGCTGGCATTTTCTGTCTCAGAAGGCTTGTAAACGATGACCGAGTGGTTGGCATCATCCAAACTCCAGGTAGAATCCTGCCGGGAAGTTGGGGCAATTTTGGCCACGATGGCATTTTTAAAACCTGCTTTTTCAAACGCTTTCTGCCAATCATTAACACCGGCAATTAAATAAGGCTGCCATTTTTTTGGCGTTGCCGGATCGATGTAATAGATAATTTGTTTTTTAGGTTCCACCAGTTCACCGCGCTTGTATTTGGCCATGTCCTGCGGTTTGGGCTCTAAACGCCAGCGGGCAATCAGCTGCACTTCTTTTACGCCTTGTGGGTTTACATCAAAATCGGTATAACCGGTAGTGAAATAACCAATCCGCGGATCAAAAAAACGTGGCTGCATCGGCACTCGTGGCAAAACCAGCAATGAAGTATTTAATTCAACCGTTTCTGATCCGGAAGAAGCATTTGCACCTCCTCCGGCAGGCACAGCGGCACGCCCAAACGGAGAAGGGGCCGCTGCCAAACTATACGTTTTTACGGTGCTGATTTCGATGTTGTTGGAAAAACTACGGATGTTGGCAATATAGCTTCTGTCTGACAGCAAGTTACCCAAACGAAAACGCTGTTTTGCGTTGGCAGAACTGAAAAAAAACACATCATTGTCCCCGTTGATATAATCGGTAACATCAATCACGCTGCCTTTGCTGTCCGGAGAATAGGCAGCCACATTAAATGCAGCCGCAATTGCCTGAATATTAGACCGCTGAACGGCCTGATACATGGACTTGGTACTATCCGGACTGTAAGTACGATAAGAGATTTTGCGCATAAAAATGCGGTTACTCGGTCCTTTTTCAAAGCGGACCACGCTGCTGCCAATTTGGTCTCCGGCATAGCCGCCAGCTTCGCGCACTTCGGCACCGGCACGGGAAATCCGGCTGACTACCAAAATTTCGCGGTTTAATAAGCTATCGCCAATCTCGAAATAATACTTATCATCAACCTTATGGGTTTTAAACAAACCGCGGCGCGTTACGGCTTTTTCGGTGATAACCGATTTGTAGGGTTTGGGCTGGGCACGCGTTACAGCTCCGGCAAAACCAGATGGCAATACCGTTCGCCGGGTAGAATCTGCCGGGCGGGTTTGTGCAGTAAGCATCGAGGCAAATCCTGCGGCAAACAATACAGTTGTAAAAATTTTCTTCATAAATGCTGTTTTTAGGCTGATAAAATTAGTGCTTTCCATCAAAATTTAATTTAATTTAAGCTGATTGCTATATAACTTTATAGTTACAATTTTTTTGAAGGTAAACAGGCTTTTTTTCAATCTAAAGTTTTTGTTAATTGACCGAAAAATACCTGATGCTGTTTTTATCCACCTAAACTCAGCAATTATTTCTTTCCCTATCTAAAAATTATATTCTAATTGATTCGGGTTTTGTTCAGGATAACGCCAAAGTAATTATCAGAATAAAATAAAAAGCATATTTAAATTTCAAAAAAAAATTCAAAATGCTTCTTTTAAACCATAAAATCTGGTGGTTTTATATCGAATTTTTAATCAACGATAATTATAAAAAGCAAAATTTAGGTGATAAAAGAAGCATTACAAATTCGTCAGCAGAAATTTAATCAGGTTCTAAACTTTTAAAACACCGTACAGTCTCATCACTATAAATAATTTAAAACGATCAAAGTGAAAAAATTTAATTATATACACAAGCTTACCAAACAACTGTTTTTGGCAGGCTTAATTACTTTGGCTTCATTTTCTGTTGCTGATGCTCAGCGTGGCGGCGGTGGAAGAGGCGGAAGCAGAGGTAGTTTTGGCGGCGGCCATAGTTTTGGCGGCGGTTCCCGTGTCAATTCATTTTCGTTACATGGTGGATTTGGTGGCGGCAACCGGATTGCTGCCAACCCTCGTTTTGCACCGGGCAGATATTATGGCGGCATCCGTGGCGGATTGAACCTTAACTTTAACTATCATGGCGGTTATCATTACGGCCGATCTTATCCATATTACAGAAGCGGGTTTTACGGCGGATACGGTGCTTATCGCCGAAGTTATTTCCCGCATATCGGTTTCTATATCAATACATTGCCTTTTGGATATTATCCGTTTTCTTACGGCGGATATCCGTATTATTACAACGAAGGTTTGTTTTATCAGCAATATAATGATGGTTATCAGGTAGTTGCGCCGCCGGTTGGTGCCGAAGTGCCGCGCTTGCCAAGAGGTGCGCAGGATATTACCATTGATGGCAGGCAATATTTTGAAAAAGACGGGATTTATTATTTACCGATCATCAATCAGGATGGTAAAAAAGTATATCAGGTTGCCGGTAAAGACGGCGTGCTGAATACCGATGACGGCCAGCAAAACGACCCACAATACAACAGCGCGCCGCAAACCAACAATCAGTATCCACAGCAACAATACAATAATTTGCCGCGTGTTGGCGATGTGGTCAATGCTATTCCTGCTGATAGCCGCAAAGTAAAAATCAATGGCGAAAAGCTTTTCGTTTCTCCGGATGGTGTTTATTATCAGGAAGATAACTCTGGAGACACGCGGATTTACAAAGTAGTTGGCGTGCCTTCAGAAGATGGCGGAACAGATACAATTGCCCCATAATTTCGATTTCAATATATCAACACAAAACCCGGCCCTGATTAAACAGGGCCGGGTTTTTTAATTTTAGTCCGATAAAAGAAGCATTGCTTTTTCTCCTAAAAACAACTACTTCTTTTTCCCTTTTGTTAGCTCGCTTTCTGATTTTAGTGCTTCATTTCCGTTTTTTTGCTTTACCAAAACCGCGGGTTTTTCTTTGCTTGCGTTTCGTTTTACGGTAACACTTTTAATTTTCTTTTCCACCGGCTCGGTAAAAACTTCTTTTACTTTACCTTCTGCTTGGCCTTTGCCAAATTTCCAGCTAACGTCATCTCCTTTTTTCATGTTGATATTTGATTGGTTTTTCATTTTTAGGGCCTGTTTAAAATTCAAACAAAATGAATGTTAAAAGTTTGGATAGACCGGTCAGGGTTGTTCTTTTTGTGGTGACGAAACCTTGAAAAGATGTACATAGGGCCGATCCTATCAGAAACCCAGTGGCAATTTATAAAAAATATTTTACAGTTGGGCGGCAGAAAAAGGAAGTATAATTTGTGCTCTATCTGGAACGCGATCAACTACCTGGTCAAGACAGGCTGCCAGTGGCGGATGCTTCCTGTGGGCTTTACTGAATGGCAATTGGTCTATTACTATTAAAAGAAATGGTCAGAGCTGGACCGCTTTGATCTATTGCTGTCAAAACCAAGGGGAAAATTGCGGTTAAAAACAGGTCAAACCAGGCAGCTTAGTTTAGGGATTATGGACAGCCAGAGTGTGAGATGGGGCAACAACCGGGCTTTGAACAGCTATGACGGGAAGAAAAAAGGTAAAAGGGGTCAAATGACATGTGGTAACAGACAAGAACGGTTTCCTGCTGGCCGTTATGGTAACGGTTGCCGGTGTGCACGGCAGTAAGGCAGCGTTACTTTTGATGAGTATGCTCAAGGGTTTTATTTGTGGCATCAAGACCGTTATTGCAGATGGCGGTTACTGGAGGAAAATGGCAAAACAAGTCAGTAAAAGTTTCGGCTACCTGCCCTACACTTGCCGCTAACAGATAGCATTGGCGTTGTAGGGGGGTAATCAATGCTTGTCAGCCCAATGCTTGCATCAAGATAGAAAAAAGAGAGCAAGGAAACATTTTAATTTAAGGATGAAAAATGATTGCACCTGTGGTTTTACGTGCTTCCACATATACATACGCCTGGGCTGCATCTGCTAAAGCATATATTGTAGGGTTTATTTTGCCAAAAATACCAGAACGGTAAGCTTCAAATTATTTCTGTTATATTGGGTTTTTGTCTTTTAATATTAAACATGTTTAAACCTTTTTTCTGGTTTTCTTTTTTGAGACTGATGCTTCTTTTATCAGCTAAAATTTGGTAAACACCTGGTTTTTGAATTATAAAAATTGATACGGGCACCAATTCTTATAAGGTAAAAGAAGCATTGGCATTTTTTCTTATATAATTTAAACAGGCTTTCATAAAGGTTGCTTATTTCTTCAATGCTTACACCGCCAAATTAACCTTAAAAGATTTTTCATTTATTACAATTTCTTTTTCTACCGGATCAGATACCATTTTATTAAACACATTTAAAGGCATCAGCCATCTGAAAAAGAAAGCAGATTTAGCCTGCGATGTTGCCGGATACCGGAGTTTAGAACGATTATCTGTGGCTGCTTTAAAAACAACCTTGGCAACAACATCCGGCGTTGGCGCATTTTTGTAACCGGCTAATGTATTGTGCTGTACTTTTTTTGCATAGCTATCGTAGTCCGGATTGGAAACAAATGATATGTTTTCTGTAAACTCGCTTTTTACAGTTCCAGGTTCGATGTTTTTTATACTGATATTAAAAGGTTTCAGTTCAAATTGAAGGGCTTCCATAAATCCTTCCAATGCCCACTTTGAACTATTGTATATGCTGTATAACGGAAAGGTTAGAATGCCGCCTGAAGATGTTGTGTTTAAAATAATTCCTTTTCTTTTACTGCGGAAGTGGGGCAGGAAAGCACGTGTAACATTCATCACACCAAACAAATTTGTTTCAAACTGTTTTCTTACCTGCTCATCCGTGGTTGCTTCAAATGCACCGGCAAGGGCATAACCGGCATTGTTGTACAAAACATCAATATTCGGAAACGTTTGCAATATTTGGGATATTGCATTTTTTATACTTTCCTGATTTGTAACGTCAAGTTTAAAAGGAACAATAGAAGGATGCGCAGCAAAATCGCTGACATTCTCTATACTTCGCATTGTTGCGGCCACGTTCCAGCCTTGCTGGGCAAAATAGATGGCAGTTGCTTTTCCTATGCCGGAAGAAGCACCTGTAATAACGATTGTTTTATGATCTTTCATAACCTTTAATTTTTATAAAACAAAGGTAAACAGGTTGAAATCAGCGGAGAAGGACATTTGTCCGAAAAATGGAAAAGGAGATTATTAGCCTGTTTAAATTTATCCGGGATCCTTTGATATGCCCGGAATTGATGCCGATGCTTCTTTTACCGTATAAAAATTGGTGTCCTTATCAATTTAAATAAATCAAAATAAATATTTACCATTTTTAGGGTGATAAAAGAAGCATTATAAATTCTTATGATAGAAATTTAATAGGCTCTAAATCGTATGTTTTTTTCGCAACCTGCTTAAATGTCTTGGTGTAATACCGAGCATGGAAGCGGTGTACATTACAGGCACCTGCTGAATAAACCTGATCTAGTTTTTGCCATCCATTGAAAACGCTCTTCCGCGGATTTTTCTATCAGGCTAAATACACGGTCTTCAAGTGTAATATAGTTGTACTCTAATGCTTTAATATAAAAGTTTTTAAAAGCTTCATTCTTTTTCGATTAAATAATCAAAAGCTTTTCTGTCGAGTACGATTAGTTCACAATCAGTAATGGCTTGCAAATTTTCAATACTGGGTATTTTTAAAATAAAACTTAGCAAAGAAGTTGTAAAATCATTTGGCAACGACATCCAGCGGGTAACCTCATTATTGTCAGTAGCATAATAATGCCTGATCAAACCTGTATTTAAAAAAACCGATATTTTTACGTTCTTGTCCTTCTTTTAAAAAGAATTCATCTTTTTTGGAGATGCACCACCGAAAAAACGATGCGATCTCTGCCATTTGCGGCTCACTTGCTGCGCAGAAGTTGTTGATCGCATTGATAATACTTTTAAATGCATTGTGATCCATTTGCAAGTTGCTTGACTGGCTTTTATCGGTTGGTGTTGCGCTATAATAACCGCTAACGGAAAAGGCTTGACAAAGAACTGGAAATAGAAATTTATCTGCCAAAACCAAAGTTAAATTAATATTCAAATGTTGATGCTTCTTTTACCAGCTAAATTTTGTTCCTTTCGCCGGAACTAAAGCAAAATAGCAAAACAAAAGTTGATGTTTAATTCGTCAGCCAGTATTTTGCCAAACCAATTGTTAGCGTTAGTGCTTATTTTGTCTCTGCAAACTTCTCTATCGCTTCTGGCATAACAGGTGTAAACAAGTTTACAAGGTTGCCATCAGGGTCACGAAATAAAAGCGATTTATTGCCCCAGGGCATTATTGTTGGTTTTTGTACTATATTGTTTTCAAGATAACCGGCTAATCTTTCATAATCTTTCTCCACATCATCTACTTTAAATTCTATTATAACACTACGGTTTTGGGCAGGCTGGGCCACTTCGTCCCCACCAAAAGGTTGTAATGTATTTGTACTTCCAATTGCAATTGTTGCAGTTGGGGTTTTTAATTCACCAAAGTCGGGGGTGTATTTTACCACAGGTAATCCAGTTACTTGCTCATAAAATTTTACTAATCCATCAAAGTTGGCAGTAATGATGCGAATTGATAATAAGTCCATTTTTTTAATACTTTAAATTAAGTCGCAAAACTAATTTGGCACTATGACAACAGTATGTCAGGGGTATTAAATTTCTTTTCTTTTTCGGCTAAATATTTCTGAAGTGTCAGTTTATGTGGAATAAAATCTAAGCCGCTTTGTTTAATTTTTATAATCCTGTCTAAACGGAACATTCTGTAATCCTTTCTTAACCTGCAATAAGCAATCAATGTCCAACTCTCCTGCAAGCTGTAATACAAGGCAAATGGTTCTATCGTTCGTTCTGTTTTTTCGTCTTTGTGTTCTGAGTGATAGGTAATTTCCAGAACTTTAAAAGAAGTGAGTGCGTTTTGGATTAGTGTGAGTGAATTACTTGGATTTGTCTCTAACAAAACCGGACTGACAGCAATTCTTTTTGATAATAATTCAACCTTTTCCTTTGTTGCATACAACAAAACGGCTTTTACTTTATTTATAGCTTCTTTATATGCTTTGATCAGTGAACTGTCCCTGTTTTTTAACACCAACTGTTCAACTGTAATAAGGGCATTTGCTTCGTTTTCGGAAAACATGATTGGTGGAATTTTATATCCTTTCATCAGTGAATATCCTTTTCCCTCTTCGCTCAATATCGGAACCCCTGCTTGTTCTAATGCTTTTATATCTCTATAAATTGTCCGAACACTAACACCAAAGTTTTCGGCCAGGTTTGTGGATGTCAAAAGTCGTTTCGTTTGCAATTGGGTTAAAATTGCAACCAGTCGTGAAAGTCGTTTTATGTCGTCGTTATTCATTTTTTGCCTGACTGTTGATTGTTTGTACAGGTTGATGGTAGCGTTGCTGCTAACGTTCACCGGCTTGGCGAAGAACTGGTATTTAAAACCCGTCAGCCCGAACCAAAGCTAAATTTATAACAAATGTTGATGCTTCTTTTACCGGCTAAATTTTGTTCCATCTGCCGAAACTAAAGTAAAATAGCAAAACAAAAGTTGATGTTTAATCCGTCAGCCGGTTTTTTGCCAAACCAATGTTGTGCGTTCGCCTTATTCTACGATGTTCAGTTCATCAATACGGTCGAAATGCTTTTTGTTTAAAGTTGCAAAAGGCAAATTATTCGCAAGGGCAGTCGCTGCGATAAAAAGATCAGCAGTGTCAATGAGTTTTCGTTTCCGTTTCAGTGCTTTGTTCAGGTCAACTGCTACCTTGGCAATTGATCTGTCAAAAGGCAATACTTCTGTCTTCTGAAGGAAGTTGTCCCAAAAATCAACCTGACCTAAAGTTGCGCCGGTATAAATTTCATATTCTGTTACAACCGAAATATAATAAGTATAACCTTGTCTTACCAACGATACCAAAGCTGAATTTACTTTGTCCGTTTTACGGAAAAGGTCAATAAGAATAGATGTGTCCACCAGAACTATTTTGTCCGCCATTGATTTATAGCTTTTCTGGTTTTGGCAATCTCGTCAAATTGCTTTTTGGTAAAAGTAGGTGCTGTCAGCAAAAAAGCTTCGAGGTCAGATACTTCTTTATCGAATACTTTTTCTTTATCTACTTCCTTTTTAAGTTTTATCCATTGATTTTCCGGCAAGTGTTTGGCTAACTGAACCAATTGCTCAAATGCTATTTCTATCTGTGCTTGCATATCCAAATTTAAGAAGTTTTGTCGGATATTGAACTATGTCGGCAGGTGACACCCAACGTTCGAGGCTTGGCGAAGAACTGGAATTTGGAACTCGTCAGCTAAAACCAAAGCTGAATAAAAGTTCCAAAGTTGATACTTCTTTTACCGGCTAAATTTTATTTCTTCCGCTGAAACTGAAGCAAAATAGCAAAATAAAAGTTGATGCTTAATCCGTCAGCCAGTTTTCTGCCAAACCAATGTTGGGCGTAATTATATTTGCTTTCTAGATAACTTAAAAGTTTCTACAACTGTTCGGCTGTCTTTAAAATCTACTTTTTCATACATTATTATACCACTGTCGGCATTCCAGTAAGATTTGTCACCATTACGGTGTTTCATAATATATGTATTGAAAGTGCCATAAGGTACAGAAATGATTGTGTCAATTTTTATTATACGAGTATTATAGTCTGGTGTTCTACCACATCCATATTGAGGCAATTCTTGATTTAGTGAAGGTGCATTTGGAGTGTAAAGAAACTCAAATTTTCTTGAACAGCTAAAAAAACCAAAATTGCATTCTTCACAAGCCAATCCAAAAAGTCCTCCTTTTTTAACCACGAAATGCCTGTCCAATATATCCATGTACGTAGAAGCAGCAACATCATTTTGGAAGAACTCATCATCATATATCGCCAGCTTTAAGTAGTCTTTTGTAACACTTGAGCCTTTGTATTGATCATAAAAATATACGCTTCCATTCTTCGTCCAACCAAACTTGATTTTATGGTTATCGTCTTTTTTACAAGAAACTATTGTCGATAAAAGAAGCATTACTGTTAATGAAATTTTTCGATAGTTCATGTTTTTCTAATTACGCACAACGGCTCAGGCTTGGCGAAGAACCGGAATTTGGAACTCGTCGGCCGGAACCGAAGTTAAATAAATTTCCAAAGTTCAATACTATTTTTATCAGCTAAATAATAGTCCGTCAGCCGGAACTGAAGCGAAATAGCAAAATAGAAGTTGATGTGTAATTCGTCAGCCAGTTTTTTGCCAAACCAATGTTGGCTCTAGTGTTTTTTAGATAATATTATTTAAAGAATTTGGTTAAGTAAACCTTGATACTGTCAGCTCTTCCAAAATATTCAAAGTGAGTCGAATTCATGTTTTCAGCTTGTGCAACTAAAGAAGAACTACTATCTGAATTTAAATATTTTGGTTTGTCAAGATCTTTAAAGGTTATCTCGTTGTCCAGTTCAATATTTATTTTGTTGTTTTTACTTATTACTTTTTCTACAAAATTTTTATAACCATATTTTGCGATAGTCAACTTTACATTGCAACCACCAGTAGATATTTCAAATCGTCCAGAATCATTTGACAGAGCTTTGGATTCTCCTAATTGTATTTGAGCATTTTTAATTGGCATATGCGTTACTTCGTCAACAACAATACCTTTTGCTACCGGAAAGCATTCGCAACTGCTTAGAAAAAACAGAAAAGAAATTAGTGGTGTTATTTTAAAAGAAGTTTCATGTCGAAAGTTGTCGTCGAACATTACAGCCAACGGAAAAGGCTTGGCGAAGAACTGGAATTTGAAACCCGTCCGCCGAAACCAAAGTTAAATAAATGTTCCAATGCTGATGCTTCTTTTATCAGCTAAATTTTTATTCGTCGGCCGAAATTGAAGTAAAATTGTAAAATAAAAGCTGATGTTTAATTCGTCAGCCAGTTTTTTGCCAAACCAATGTTAGCGGTAGGCATTATTTTGTACGTCATATTTTTCCGCAGTTATTGTTGAAGTAACGTTAATTGCATTTTTAATTCTTGACTTTGTTAATTGAAATTCAATAAAAAACAGCAAAATATAGAATATGTAAAAAACCCCTATGGTAATAAAATTATAAATAGTCGTTTTACCAAGAATCAAAAACGTCAGATTCAAAATTAAACCGAAAGATAATGCGAAAAAAACCAATGTTGAAAATATTGATAATCTTATTTTATAAAAAAGTAGATCATCTTTAGGAAGACTAATAATTAGTTTTGGTAACACTCGCTCGAAAGAAGTTCTTATCCGAGTGAATTTAATGTCTTTGGTTCCTTCAAGTCCTAAAAAGGAGTTATTGGCTCCAGCATTATTTGTTGCTGATTGAATGTCTAATGAAGTATGTTTTTTAATCGCGAATTTTCTTAAAGCAACGTCTGTTTGTTGTTTCTCTAATTCGTTTCGAAAGTATATTTTTAGGAAGTAGATCATGTCTTTTATGCTTACCGCTAACGGAAAAGGCTTGGCGAAGAACTGGCATTTGAAACCCGTCCGCCCAAACCAAAGTTAAATAAATGTTCAAATGTTGATGCTTCTTTTACCAGCTAAATTTTGTTCCTTCTGCCGAAACTGAAGCAAAATAGCAAAACAAAAGTTGATGATTAATCCGTCAGCCAGTTTTTTGCCAAACCAATGTTAGCAGTAGGTTTTCTTCTTTCTTGTTTATTTTCGTGTTTCAACAGTTTATAAAGTTAATTTATTCTTTTTAATTGCAAAGCAAATTCCAATTGTTGTCATTGTCATCCAAAAAAGCATCACTCCAAATTGTCGCACAAGTTCAATTTTCGTCATTGTTGTTGGCAAAACATTTTCTGTTAAAATTATCCAAACTGGTAATGATAAACCTGAAAGGACAAATGTCAAAGCAATTGTCTTTAAGTTAAGTTTTATTGTTTCTATTAACAGCCCATTGATTCCCAAAATTAATATTCCTGCTATTCCTACTAATAGTCCAGGAAATACATATTTGTCAAAGTTGAAACTGATAGCCGTTATTACTGTCAATATGAAGACAATGAACGAGATAAATGTAATTACGAGTGTAAAACCTATTTTTTGTCTCAATGGTTTATCAATATTTACCAACGGAATACCAAGTCCAAACACAAGCGGAATAATAATAATCAAATTTGTTAAATAAGCTATTATAGAACCCAAAGTGGCTAAAGTCAAACTCACAATTAGTGTCAAATACGGTTTCGATATTGTCATTTAGTGTGTCTGCTAAACTTACTGCTAACGGAAAAGGCTTGGCGAAGAACTGGAATTTAAAACCCGTCAGCCCAAACCAAAGTTAAATTAATATTCAATTGTTGATGCTTCTTTTATCGGCTAAATTTTTGTTCCGTCTGCCGAAGCTGAAGTAAAATAGCAAAACAAAAGTTGATGTTTAATCCGTCGGCCAGTTTTTTGCCAAACCAATGTTAGCGGTAGCTTTTCTTTTTACTTGGTGGAAGAAACATAATACTGCCTACTACGTCTACTATTATTGGTTTTTGATAATGTGTCGGGAAAGTCAATTTTCTATCAGTTTGTTTAAAGTTCATTTGTTTAATTGAATGTAACAACCACTCGTAAACAGTCATTACGCTATCGGGCAAACTTGCAGATTGTCCCAGAATATGTTTTACCTTATTGCCGTTATAGTAGATATAAATTTCGGTTGAAAGATCATCAATTGAATGTTCGTAGGAGTTGTTAAGCCCTTTGTACTTAATGTTCTCAAATTTAATATTTAAAGTGTCCCAAAAATTAGAGTTGATTGTCGATACATAAAAACCAATATGATCAGTATATTTTACGCCATTATACTTAACAGTTAATGAACTATCAATGTCAATAACTTGGAAAGGACATTTCCCATAGCAGCCGCCTGTTGCAAATACAATCCGTTGAATATTATTTTGTCTAATTATTTGGTTGTTGTTTCTACAACCAAGTAACAAGGTCAAGATTATTAAAGCTATAAGTTTACGTGTCGTCATAAAGTTACCGCTAACGGAAAAGGCTTGGCGAAGGACTGGAACTTGAAATCCTTCCACTGAAAACCAAAGTTAAATTAATAATCAAATGTTGATGCTTCTTTTACCGGCTAAATTTTATTTCTTCTGCCGAAACTGAAGCAAAATAGCAAATAAAAGTTCAATAACTTCCGTCAGCCAGTTTTTTGCCAAACCGGTGTTGGGCGTTCGTGCTATTTGTAAATAAGTTCAAAGAAATTTTTCGGTGATATGATTTTTGTTTCTTTGTAATCAGTCATTGTAAAATCGTTGGTATTGCCTGTAACAAGATAATTTGCATTACACGTTTCGGCAAGTTCTAAAAGTCTATTGTCGGCTTCGTCGCTTATTATGTCAACTGTTCTGGTTGGTTCAAATTTTAACGAACGGCTTTCTATATCTGCAAGTAAAGTTTGTGCCCGTGCATGAAAACTTGGAAACCTGCTAAATTTTTCACGGTTTAACACGTTTATATATTCAGCAAAAAGTTGATTAGAAATGCAAAGTTGTAAACTTTTATTTGCTAAGATATTATCAACAATAAAGTATGGAAAGCTTTTTTGGATCAATGCTGATACAAGAACATTAGTGTCAAGAATTAGCCGCATGATTTCTTATGATTTTTACTTCTGCGGAAATCTCATCCATAGTCATAATAGATAATCCGTAACGCTCTGCTAATTCGATAGATTTCTTAAGATTCTGTCGACTTATCTCGCTGCTAATCAAATCTATAAAGTCTGTAAAAGAAAATCGGTCATTTTTCATTCCGAACTTTTCATATTCTAAATCGGATATATCAATGTTCAGTGTTCGCATAGTAATTAAAATATTTATAAGTCCAAAGATAAGAAATTTGTCGCATCTGGAACTGTGCAGGTAAGCATGACGCCCAACGTTCAAGGCTTGGCGAAGAACTGGAATTTGAAACCCGTCAGCCCCAAAACCAAAGTTAAATTTATAATTAAATGTTGATGCTTCTTTTATCGGCTAAATTTATGTTCCTTCTGCTGAAACTGAAGCAAAATAACAAAATAAAAGTTGATGTTTAATCCGTCGGCCAGTTTTTTGCCAAACCAATGTTAGGTGTAGTACCTCTATTCATTTTTTTGTTAAGACTTTAAACGTAAAAAACGCTTTGAAATATCATAAATTATTACCAATAATAGACAACTTAAAAGGATGTATCGAAAAGTCGAATTTAACCAAATTGCAACTATTCCGAGCAGAGTAGGAGCCAGCGAAGACAGCCAGATATGTTCATTTCTTACAAACGATTTGACAAATTGAATAAGTCCTAAAGCAACAAGAATGACTGGGATAAAAAGTAAAACATACACAGACCCAGCATTGAAGTAGTCGTTTTCTCGACTAGATCCATATTCAATGAGTCCAATTATTTCTATGCAGCAAATAATACAAAAGTCAAAGACAATTGAATTCATTATCGAATCAAATTTTGATTTTGTCATTTGTGTTTTGAGTGTTGTCGGTTGGTATTACACCTAACGGAAAAGGCTTGGCGAAGAACTGGAATTTGAAACTCGTCGGCCAAAACCAAAGTTAAATTTATAACAAAAAGTTCAATACTGTTTTTACAAGCTAAATTTTATTCCTTCAGCTGAAACTAAAGCAAAATAGCAAAACAAAAGTTGATATTTAATCCATCCGCCAGTTTTTTGCCAAACCAATGTTGTGCGTTCGTGCTCTTTTGTTCATAAATTTCGTCAAATACTTTTGAATAAAATCTTATTATTCAGTTGTGATTTGTTTGGCAGGTGAATTATTCCAAGCTTGAATCAAAGTGTATTTTGTTAAGTCTTTTTTAGGATAGTCGCCTTTATAGCACCATATTTCTAAATAGTCAATAATTCCGTTTTTTAAAAACAAAGTTCCATCTGCCTCAATCGGATATTCACTCGTTGTGATTATGACACCAAGAAGAACAAGGTTGTCCATGTAATATTTGTATTTAATAATTTCATCCAAATGAGAGAATTTTACGAACAGTCCACTACAAGTATAATCGTATTCGGTGTCGGTCAAAAATTGTAATTGAGGTCTAACAGCAACGCCTTCAATGTCTCCGTCAAGCAACAAGTCTAAAATGTCCAATATGTATTTAGATTTGATCATTTTTACTTTTTAGTTCTTGTCAATGATTAAGCTATTTTTTCTCTAACTGCGAAGATTGGACGGTCGTCGAAGCATGACGCACAACGTTCCGGGCTTGGCGAAGAACTGGAATTTAAAACCCGTCAGCCGAAACCAAAGCTAAATAAAAATCCCAAAGTTCAATACTGTTTTTAACAGCTAAATTTTAATCCTTCTGCCGGAACTGAAGCAAAATAGCAAAACAAAAGTTCAATAACTTACTTCCGCCAGTTTTTTGCCAAACCAATGTTGGGCGTAGCTTTTTTTAAAAACCTGGAATACTGTTTTTAACGATAAAAAACCAAGCTTGTCAGCGGGAAACTTTGAACAATAAAACCTAAACTGCGGTTTTCAAGTCCGCCGGAAGTTTGTTTAGCTAAAGTCTCAAAATTTGATTTGTCGTTTTACAAACTTGCAGATTATAAACTTTAAACCAAAAAGTCCGCTGGAAATGCTGTTTTTACTATGCAAAAATTAGCCCGCAAGATTTTAGTCCGATAAAAGAAGCATTTAGAAAGTCCGCTTTACAAACCAGTTTTGCGACAAAAGTTTGTCTGGCGCGCGAGTCGACGTTTGCTCGGTAAGTTACGCCCAACGATACGGCTTTGTGCAGGCGGGATAATAGATATTCGTCTGCCGGAACCATAGCCAAATTTATAGTAAAAAGTTCATTGTTATTTCTATTGCTCAACAGAGTTACGTCAGATGGAACTGTGGCTGAATGCTGCACCAGTGCTGATTGCTACTACGTCTGACCCGCTTGCACAAAACCGCTTGTTGGTGGCTGGCTTGTTTTAGGATTACTGTCCTAAACTAAGTCCGCCATCTACTGCGATAATCTGTCCGGTTATATAATCGTTATCAATAAATGTAAGAATCATTTTTGCAATATCTTCAGGCTCTCCAATTCTACCAAGCGGAATTGTTTCAGCGTATTTCTCAAAAGTTTCCTGTTTTTTTTCGGGTGGTAAAAAGTCCCACCATGTAGTATTTACAACACCTGGTGCTACTGCGTTTACTCTTATCGGTTTCAATTCTTTCGCAATCGTTGGTATCATAATTTCTATTGCTCCGTTGATAGCTCCCAAACCTGCTGTACCAATTGCTTTTGATTGTGAACTAATAGATGTTATAAAAGTAATGCTGCCTGTTGCTGTTATGTATGGCAGTGCAGCTTGTGCAGTCCGCAATTGTGGAAAAAACTTTCCTTCAAATCCATTCTTCAAATCGTCTAAATCTAATTCACGAAAAAGCCCAATACCCTTTCCTCCGCTAAGAGCAATTACAAGGTGGTCAATTTTTCCTATGTCAGCAAATGTCTGTTTAAGTGTTTCCAAATTTGTAGCGTCAACACTTTTGCCCTTTGCGGTTTGTCCAATTTCTGCTAATGCCTGATTTAGTTTTTCTTGATTTCTTCCTAAAATAATTACCTCAAAGTTTTTTTGCGCCAATAGTTTTGCTGTCGCAAGTCCCATTCCTGATGTTCCACCTGCAATTATTACTCTTACCATAAAATTATTATTGTCTTAATATTGTGTCGAAGTTAGTGCTGTCCGATAAGCTTGCCACCAACGTCGGGGGCTTGGCGAAGAACTGGAATTTAAAACTCGTCCGCCCGAACTGCTGCTCAAGTAAAGATAAAAAAGTTCATTGTTATTTCTGTCGCCAAATTTATAATGTCAAGCTGGAACATAAGCTAAATAGAAATACAAAAGTTGATGCTGTGAAGTGTCAGCCAGTTTTTTGCCAAACCTTTTGTTAGCGGTGCGTTGTTTATTTTTTCACAAAGAACTTAGTTTATCTTTCAGATAAAAACTTTAAAACATCATAATTTATTTCTTTGTGCTGATTCTCATTTCCGTTGTCGTCCATGTCATTGTGTTTTGTGTTAGCAAGTTTTACAATTGTTATTCTATATTTTTTTTGTTCTTTTTCTGTTGGTAAAACTCCTTCGTCTGCTGGCTGGTCGCTAGAGCGTAAAGAATATACTTTTATATTGGCTGCTTTTGGCAAAGCCATTCTTCTATTGTCTAATGTAATAATCTTGTCAACTATGCCTGGATACTTTTGAGGAAATAGTGCTGTCATGTCCGCACCATTTGAGTGTCCAATGAGAGTAATATGTTTAAAGTCCAATTCAGGATTTGATTTTTTCAATTCGTTTATTACGAATAAAATATTGTTCGCACCACGCTCCCAAAAAGGTCGTCTAACAATTTGTGGAATTCCTGTTGTCGGCATTAATCTGTCTGTAGGAAGTTCATGTTGAATACTTACTACAAAATATCCTTTTGAAGCTAAATAGTTTGTTAAGTAAGAATAAGCCAAATAATCGCCGCCTTTGTTCTGTCCATAACCATGACTGAAAACAACAATTTTAGGATTGTCAATTTTAGGTTTATAAAGTGCAATAGGAATTTTTCTGTCTCTTGATTGGTCAAACAAAGTCAAAGTGTCCAACTTGAAGGCGTACGTCTGGTTACTTACCATTTTCTTACTGGTCAAACAACTTGCTGAAAGTGAAAAAGCCAATATTAGAAAGTAAATATTTTTATTCATCTCAAAGTTTGCAAGGTGTCTTTTACAATGACCGCTAACGAACAGGGCTTGCTGCTGTGGCGGCATTCATTGAACGTCCAGCCCCGAATCGCTGCTGAGTAAAGTTACAAATGTTGATGTTTACTACTGCTGCTCATCTGCGTTCCGTCTGCAGGAACTGAAGATGATTAGCGAACAAAATGTTGATGGCTTGTTCGTCGCCCCGCCATAGCAGCAAACCCCATGTTGTGCGTTCGCTTTTCTTTGTCCGTACTTTAACTCAACGACGTAAAGTGAACGGAATGGCTATGTATCCATTACTCTGATTTATATCCGCCGACGCTAATGGAATATCTCTATTAACTTTTGGGTCTTTAAATTTTAGATGAAGTGTAGGTGTAAATTGCCACCTATCATGGCCGTGAGGAAACATCCAAATGAATATTACTCCGTCTTGCAGCTTTTCGTTATCAGTCGCTCCTCTTAAACCTAAAGGAAAATCAATTGAAGAGTTATCAGGAAAGGCTTGACCTTGGTCGGTGTTGTCATACAGGTCGGCATATGCAACTGGTGCTATATCTGGATTTGCTTTATTAAGTGCAGCTATGTAATTCACACCTAATGTTCTATTATCAAATAAATAAACCCTTAAGCCGGTAGATTGGTCTTTCCCGTCATCACCATTACCAAAGTGAACCGTTGCAGAAAGTAAAGGAGATGTGATTTTGATATTTTCTGTGTTGACTGTATAGTCTGTAGTTGATGAAACTCTTGCAGGTGAGTTGTCGCTTAAATAAGCTACCGTGTAACTAATAGGTCTCGGTGGGTCATTCAATATATCAAACGTATCTTTTGCCTTTATAAAGTTTGTTAATCCTGTTATTTTATCACCGCCTAAATAATCGGTTGCTTTATAACGTGAGCCGCCAATAATATAACTTTGGATAAAAGCCTCATTCAATATTTTTTTTGTCTCGTCACTCATCTCAACCTTGCCTCCAGTATTTAAACCTCCAAATGAAGCGTTAAGCGATGCTTCAACATCAGATGCGCTTTCTTTACTTTCTATTAAAACCCATAACTCCCTTCCATAGGAAACAGAGCTTACGTAACATAATGGATTAGGAGTAGTATTGTGCGAATTACTGTCTATGTAGTTCAATAAATCTTTGTAGCCATCTTCTTTTATGTAAGATGTTGGATAATGAGGTTCTTCGCAAGAAACAGTAAAATATTTTTCAACCAAGCGAACTAAAAATTTTGAGTATGTTTCGTTTTGACTTACGGAGAGAGCACCATTTATTGCACCAGTTGCCCATTTATAAGATGCGTTAAATTTCAAAAAAGCTTGGTCCATGCTATAGACTTGCCTCAATGAATACGTAATATCAGCTCCCATTGCAGAATTAGTTTCTTGCTTCAATATTTTCTGAATACTGTCATTGACATTAGCCTTATTGGGTTCTTTTACTATTCTACTAACCGAAAAATTTCCTTTTTGATAAAAATCACTTATCGTTATAGTAAGTGGATTTCTTGATGTTTTAACTGGAATTAAAATTCCGTCTATCAATCCTTTTCCTTGTACTAAAGCTCCAGGATATAAAGAACCAACGTTAGGGTCAAAAGCAACAATTTTCTCAAACTGACTGGTAAGTTTATGTCTTTCAGTTGTTTTTGTCCCATGATGTTCGGGGTCTTCAATTGTTTCAACAGATGAACCAGTTATTATATCGTCTGTCGGCTGTACAGATAATTTTGGTTCATTCACTATCAAGCTGTCAATTTTTTTAGCGGTTGCTTTTGTGTCTGAACCGTTACAAGCACAAAACAACAAACTACTAAAAATTAGTAGTGTCAGGATGCAAATGCAGTTTCTGGTCATGGCTGTGATTTTTGTTTGTTTATGAAAGTGGATGGATAAAGTGACGCACAACGGAAAGGGCTTGGCGAAGAACTGGAATTTGAAACTCGTCAGCTGAAAGCCAAAGTTAAATAAAAGTTCAAATGTTGATGCTTCTTTTACCAGCTAAATTTTGTTCCTTCCGCCGGAACTGAAGCGAAATAGTAAAATAAAAGTTGATGTTTAATTCGTCAGCCAGTTTTTTGCCAAACCAATGTTGGCTGTAGTTTTATGTTACGCAGATGTTTACAAAAATAGTTTCTTTATCATCGTAAAATGCGATGTAAAGATAATGGTCTTCTTCGCCTTTTATTTTTCTAGTAAATTCGTGAATAAGTTTACTCGTTTTTTTGTTGCCTAAAGTTTTGTTAAATTCTTCGGAACCAATTTGTTCTCCATTTTTTGTTATTCGTTTATCATTTTCAAGTTCAATTAAAAGTTCTTGATAATCCGATTTTGACAGTTTTATTTGAGAACTTGAACAATAATCGCCGTGAAAGTCGGGATATGAAGAAGTTTTTTCTATAAACTCTGCTGATTTTGGAATTTCTCTAAGTGTTACTGTCTTAAACTCCTGTTCGTAAAAACTTTTACTTGGAAAAAAACCGTTAAATGTTTGATATGCTGAAAATAGAAAGAGAGTAATAGCGTAAGTAATATTAATCTGTCGACTTATGTTTTTTGTCAACTTTCCACTTTTCAATAGCCTTTTCTGAATTGGCAAATATAAAAGATACAAACCTTGTCCTAAAAGTCCAACGACAAGGGAAATTACTAAAAATATTATTATCGCAAAAATCCACATAGTCCATTTCGGTTTGCAAGTAAGGTCGGCGGAAAAATTACAGCCAACGCTCAGGGCTTGCTGCTGTGCTGGCATTTTATAACGTCCAGCCCGGAACTGAAGCCCAATAGAATTACTGATGTTGAAGATAAGAACAAAAGCTTAATAGAATTCCGTCTGACCGAACCACTGCTAATAGCGAACAAAAAGATGAGGATTTATTCGTCAGCCAGCATAGTAGCAAACCCCATGTTGGTGGCAGGCTTGTCTGTCAGACGGAACGCCAATATTTCAAGTCAAGATTTACTCGTGCAACGTTTTCTTGTGTCGCAATAATAAAAGCCTGGCTTTGGTATGTCTCACTTAATGTTGCTGTCAAATGTTTTATGTTTATCCATTTTGGTAGGTGTTCATTTGAGTCAGCAATTAGCCCATGAGCAACTTCTTTGTCAAGTGGAACTTCCATAAACTTTACTAACTGATTAAATTCGTCAAAATTGTCTGGCAATGAAAAACGATGAGAAAAAAATTTACTGTAAATAATTTCTCTTAGAAACAAATTCAAGCCTTTCCTTGCTGCTCCCCAACTTTGAGCTGTGTTCGGGAAAAGCGTCAAAATGTTTGCTGTGTGTCCGTTTAAAAAAACTTTGTATTGAGTTTCGTCAATCAATGATTTTGTGAAATGTTCAAGGTCAACTTTTGTTTCAAAATACTGTCGCAAAATTTTTATAAGTCCGCCTGAACCTTGATTCCGAATTGCAGAGGCACCGATAGCAATCTGTGAAAGTCGTCTATGTAAAAGTTGATAAAATTGTTGTTCCGTCATAGTGTTAGGGTGTGTCGGTTAAGCTTGCCACCAACGGAAAAGGCTTGGCGAAGGACTGGAATTTGAAACCCGTCAGCCAAAACCAAAGCTAAATTTATAACAAAAAGTTCAATAATAATTAAAAAGCTAAATTTCCATCGGTCAGCCGGAACTGAAGCAAAATAGCAAAGCAAAAGTTCAACAACTTCCGTTCGCCAGTTTTTTGCCAAACCAATGTTGTACGTAGTTTTATTTCGTGATTAAAATTTTGTTATTTAACTGATTTATATTTGTTGATTTTTCTGAAATACTATTGATTATAAAACTATGCTCTAAGTTTTCTATTTCAAATATCAGTATCTTTCCGATAAGAGATGGATTTATCTTTTCTGAAACGTCTCTGTCTAATTTTATTTCATATACTGATTTTAAAAAATCTTTTTTTTCTTTTATAATTCTTATTACTTCCGCTTTTAGAATATCCTTTGAAATAGGTTGAACTATTGTTCCAAAAATTGATATTGATAAATCATTAAGTTTTATATTACTTAAATTTTTTTTCTCAATCTCTAAAATAAATAGATAAAAAAGGGCTTTGTCAAGCGTCATTTTATGATAATTAATGATTGTAAATGTTAAAATCCTGATGCGTCATTTTTATTATATTTTGAAATTAATATGTTAATCTGTGAGCCAGTCTTAAATCCAAGATACAGATTTGTACATGTTAAAAGCACTTCGTTTCCTGCCCAAGTAGCTCCGATTTTAGATTGCTCGTCATCACGATATTTCTGCGAGTAATCACCAAAATATCCTGTCAAGTCATTTATGATATTTTTTAAATCTTCTAAAGATTTCGAGTAAGACTCACTATCATAATCCTTTTCTAAATTAATAACTGATAGTTTTTGAGCCTTATCGAAGAATAAAATAATCTTGCTTAGCTTATAATCAAACACATATGTTTCTAAGACATTCTTTGTATCATAAGTGTATCCAATACTGCCATCCTTTGCTGTCATGTAATATGTAAGAGCTGCTTGGTACTTTGCTTTACTATCACCTAAAGTGAAATTTTTAAATCCACGTTTTTTATCTAGAATTTGATTTTGAGAAAATGTCGAGTTGATGAATACAATACAAGTCGTTAAACTAATGGTTAGGATTTTAAAGATAAATTTCATGTCTGCGGAGTTATTAAAAATTACGTACAACGTTCAAGGCTTGGCGAAGAACTGGTATTTGAAATTCGTTAGCCGAAACCAAAGTTAAATTAATAATCAAATGCTGATGCTTCTTTTACCAGCTAAATTTTATTCCTTCCGCTGAAACCCAAGCAAAATAGCAAAACAAAAGTTGATGTTTAATCCGTCAGCCAGTTTTTTGCCAAACCAATGTTGGCTGCAGATTTATAATACTGTAGTCTAAGAAATTCAACTATCAGTATGCATAAAATTAACAGCAAGGTCAACGTCAAATTTTGGACCATAGTAGGATTTGATACAATTTTTAAAGTCGTCTGTTAGTTTATTTTTTGTTGCAAAATCTAAATCAGTTTTGTTTTGAAATATCACTTTAAAAGTCGACCAACTATAACTTGAACCAAACTCCAGTGTCGGCAGTGAATTATAGTCTCCAAATATTTTTAAAAAGTCCTCATTTTGTCTTGATTGAATATATTTTTGTTTTAAATACCCGTAAATAAATAAGCCTGCAATTGCCAAAAAAAATCCCACGATAATTTTTAACCACATAATATAAATTCAATTGTTAAATAGATGTCTGTCAATTTTAAAATATATCTATGGAAACCTGTCTTGCTTGAGTGTCACCAGAATTTGCAGCTAACGGTCAGGGCTTGGCGTTGTTGGGGAATTAGAATTCCGTCAGCCGATAACCGAAGTTGATAATTGCAATATTGCTGATGTTTTATTCATAAGCCAAATTTATAAAGTCGAGACCGAACTAAAGCACAATAAAGAACAAATGTTGAGGCTATTTTCGTCAAGCCCCAATAACGCCAAACCTAATGTTGGCTGCTGTTTTATGTCAGACGAGTTGTGTCAAAACTTAATTTTTAGTCCAAATTCTTTTTTCATTGTCAGCAAAGCTTCTGCATTTCCTTTTGCATCGTCCACAGGATTATGAGTGTGTTTTGTCTTTCTCAAATGTTTAAAAGTCTTGAAGGTGTCTTTCTCTATTCCTTTGTATAAACTTCCTAAATTTTGAGAACTAAATCCAAAAGGATTTTTCCCAGTGAAGTGATGAAAATACCAGCAAATAAACATCCAGTCAAACCCATTATTGTCACTTATGAAAATTGGTCTGTCCTTGCAAGTTTCTTTAATCCAATTTGCAAAGTCAGCCATAACTTTTTCAGGGTCGTCAAAGGTCAAAACTTCGTCTCTTGAATGTCCTGAAACAGCTAATGCTTCTTGAATAAATTTGTCAGAAATTGGTTTAAGTTTTCCATAAAATGTTTTGTCAAGTTGGTCGTCAACTAAAACTGCTCCAAAAGAAATCATTGAAAAGTCACCAGGAATTGGTCCATCGCTTTCAATGTCAACCATTATATATGCCATTGTTTGTCTGTTTGTTTAAGGTGTCTGAAAAAATAGCAGCCAACGGAAAAGGCTTGGCGAAGAACTGGAATTTGAAACTCGTCAGCCGGAACCAAAGTTAAATTAATTTTCAAATGTTGATACTTCTTTTATCAGCTAAATTTCTGTTCCTTCTGCCAAAACTGGAGCAAAATAGTGAAACAAATGTTCAATAAATTCCGTCAGCCAGTTTTTTGCCAAACCAATGTTGGCCGCCGTTACTTTCGTAATCTTCCAACAAGATCAGCCTTGTAGCAAAGGCAGATATAGTTTTAAGTGTTAAGAATTATAATTAAAAAAATTAATGAAAATGTAAACGCCGTCAACATTAAAAGTGTCAACATACAACCTTTTGAAGTCTTGTTGTAAACTTTATTGTAAGCTGCTTTTTTGGGATTTGTCAGCCAACCATATCCTTTTGGTGCTTTTACTCCTGAGGAATGTCTAACATATCTTTTAACCGAAGTCCTCGCAGCAATTTTTTTCTTTAGTGATGGTGTCCTAAATCCGAATTTCATTGTAGTTTCATTAGTGGTCTTGTCCAAAAATGGCGGCCAACGGAAAAGGCTTGGCGAAGAACTGGAATTTGAAACCCGTCAGCCGAAACCAAAGTTAAATTTATAACAAAATGTTGATGCTTCTTTTACCAGTTAAATTTTGTTCCTTCCGCTGGAACTGAAGCAAAATAGCAAAATAAAAGTTGATGTTTATTCCGTCAGCCAGTTTTTTGCCAAACCAATGTTAGCGGCTGCCCAATTCTGGATCATAGTCTAAATTGCCTTTTGCAAGATTATGAGTGTCACATAGAACCTGTAAATTTTCCAACACTGTTTCTCCGTCTTTTGACCAAGGCTTTATATGGTCAAAATTTATGTTGTCGCCAGTAACGATAATACCACAAAGTCTGCATTTATTTCCATCTCTCATTAAAACTTGCACCTTTAATCTTTCGCTTGGAAATCGTTTTGTCTTATGTTTAAAAGTCGGTTGTTCATTTAATTCTGGCGTAATAGATAGTTCGGATTCTTTGGCTTCAACTCCATCTTCTAAATTGATATAGTCAACAAACGCTTCTAAAGCACTTCTCCAATTTCCGAATTTGGTTACATATTGATGAGTAGAATATTTTGAGGCTGGTTGTTTTATATCTCTAAATGTTGGCTGCCTACCGATGGTAATCCAAACTTGTTCAAGATTTCCAAACAGTTTTTCTTTGGAAACATCACGTTGATGAACCAATTGTAAACCAGCATTTAATAGAGCATTATTCCAACTACTAAATCTTGCTGCGACTGTTCCTGCGGTATATTTTCCGCCATTATCGTTATAGTCTCTTGACGAAATTGAATTTGTCCCAAGTTTAGTCGCTACACGCTTTATGTCTTCTAGTAACTCATTATCTGGAATATTTCTATTAAAATCTTTAAGCTGATACTTCATAGTTGTCGTCGGTCTGTCGGGTTGCCGCTAACGTTGCGGGCTTGGCGAAGAACTGGAATTTGAATCCGTCCGACCAAAACCAAAGTTAAATTTATAATCAAATGTTGATGCTTCTTTTAATGGCTAAATTTTATTCCTTCAGCTGAAACTGAAGCAAAATAGTAAAATAAAAGTTCAGTAACTTCCGTCAGCCAGTTTTTTGCCAAACCAATGTTGCCTGCTGTGGTTTTATTAGCTGTCAAATATTGCAATGTCGCCCGAACCTAAGCCAATATATCTTTTGTTGTTAATCGAAAAATCATAAGTCTCATAGCCTGATGAAGAAATGTAAATATCAAGTTTAAGTTCGTCGGTTAAAGTTAATGTCAAGTCAAAAGTGTCTTTAATAACTTCGATTTTTGTCAATATTTTACCTGCTAATTCTTTTATAAGTTCTTCAACTAAGTCAAGTGGTGATGGTAAGCCAAACTGATGTCCATTGTCGATAGAAACAAAAACAATTTTGTTATTTACTAATAATCGCCAAAATCCTGTTGAACTTACATGAACGTTGTTAGCGAAGGAAAAAGTCCAATTTTCCGCATACTTGTCAAGTGTTACGTTTTCAAAAAGTGAGTTAGTCGTAAAAGTCAATTCATTTGTCATTGTTAGGTAGTCGATTTACCATTGCAGGCAACGGAAAAGGCTTGGCGAAGAACTGGAATTTGAAACTCGTCAGCCCAAACCAAAGTTAAATTTATAAACAAATGTTGATGCTTCTTTTACCTGCGAAATTTGATTCCTTCTGCCGAAACTGAAGCAAAATGGTAAAATAAAAGTTGATGTTTATTCTGTCAGCCAGTTTTTTGCCAAACCAATGTTGGCTGTAGTTTTAATTTATTGATTTAGTAAATTCCTTTCCGTCTGTCGAACTAAACTTAATCTTGTCTTTGTTAATATTTCTTATAATGTCAATTTTCAAGTTCGGGTCGCTAATGTTTAAATTAGTTTTTAAATCAGAAAAATCTGTTTTATCAATTTTGTATTCAAATGGTAATATACTAAAGATTCTGTAAGTATTAAATGTATATCTTGTATCAACTGAACCTATTGTTCCAAATCTGTATCGTCTTGTTTCATATAATTTGTCACTATGTTCAAAATAAAATATTTTGTCAGTTGTATAGTCTTGAGAAATTATTGGGAATAAAAAAATGCCAATTCCACCAACAATGGTTCCTATACAAATCCCCGTAATTGCTACAACTCTCAGAAGTTTAATCCAAAATTCTTTATGTTTTTTAGGTGAGAAGATAAACAAGCAAATTACAAAATATTCGATTGATAAAATAATATAGTCAGCAAAGTCGCCTTTTAACGAGACTTTAAAATAAAGTAGTAAGTTATAAATAGCAAAAAATGCTATAACGAATTTCTTATACTTAAAAAGCCAAACATGGTCAAAATTATTTGCAATTACAATTCCAATAATAGGAAGTCCCAAAAAAGTAAATAAGAATAAAAAATAGATCATCTGTATTTAGGTCGTCGAAAAATTACAGCCAACGTTCAAGGCTTGGCGAAGAACTGGAATTTGAAACTCGTCAGCCAAAACCAAAGTTAAATTAACAATCAAATGTTGATGCTTCTTTTACCAGCTAAATTTTATTCCGTCTGCCGAAACTGAAGCAAAATAACAAAACAAAAGCTAAAGTTTAATCCTTCAGCCAGTTTTTTGCCAAACCAATGTTGTAGGTAGCCTTTTTGTCTTGATTTATTATCCTCCTTCCCATCCAACTGTTATTTGCCTGAACTGTTCAAAAGGCAATTTTAGTTGTTTTCCTAACTTGTCTTTTAAACTTGCATTATTTATGGAAAGAGATATAACAAAGTCTTTACCGTTCCATTGGCTGATAATTATTTTACCTTCTTTTGCAATAAATCTGTCCGGCTTGTAAACTTTCTTATTAATGATTAATACATCATCACAAATTTGGCGAATGTATTTGTTTCCTTTAGGATATTTGTTTAAATATATACTCACACAATTTGAATATTTTGCTAAGTCAAATTCTTTAGATATTGGCAAGCTGTCAATGTGATTGATTTCGATTATAAGTTCGTATTGTCTATTTTTTGATATTTTTTGAAGTGAAACATTTGAACAGCCGGAAACGTCAGCAGCAATGTCAAACTTATATATCAATTGAGAAAATAAAGTTCCGCTTGAAATAAGAAAAATAAAAATTGTCAGAATAATTCTCATTTATTATGATGTCTATAATTCTATAAGTTGGTTCTATGCGTCATGCAAGGTTGCCTACAACGGAAAAGGCTTGGCGAAGAACTGGTATTTGAAACCCGTCCGCCCAAACCAAAGTTAAATTAATATTCAAATGTTGATGCTTCTTTTACCAGCTAAATTTTATTCCTTCTGCCGAAACTGAAGCAAAACAGCAAAATAAAAGTTGATGTTCAATTCGTCGCCAGTTTTTTGCCAAACCGATGTTAGCGGTTCGTTGTTTTTCTTCTGTCGTTATGTTGTCTCTTATTACCAAGCTGTTTCTCCTTCTTCGCTGAAAAATTTCCCTGTCGCACCGTCTTTGTCAAGCGTTGCATATTTTACTATAACACTTGCACCTTGTTCCACTGTTTTTTCGCCTTTGTAATTATTAAAGTCCGTTGCCGTGTGTCCTGGATTAACGCAATTCACTTTAAAATTGGTGTCTTTTAATTCAAATGCCAACATAATTGTATAGGCGTTCAACGCTGTCTTTGATGGACTGTACGCCGCTGATTTAAAAGGATAAAATTTCCAAGTTGGGTCGTTGTGATTTGTCAACGAAGCCAAGTCGCTTGTTACATTTACAATTCGTGGTTGGTCTGCTTTTTTAAGCAAGTCCATAAACTCTTGCGTTGTTTGAATTGCTCCAAAAAAATTGGTTTCAAAAACAAGTCTTAACCTTTCAATTGGCACTTTTGATGCAGGTTGCGGAACTTCGCCACGAATTCCTGCATTGTTGATTAAAATGTCTAAATGTTGGGTTTTAACTTCCAATTCTTGCCTTGCCGATTTTATGGAATTAATGTCTGTTACATCCAATTCTATGCAATCCACATTTGCATAACCTAATACTTTTAATTTTTCGATTGCTTCCAATCCTTTGGTTTTGTTTCGACTACCAGTGTAAACGAAATACCCAAGTTGTGCCAATTGTTTAGCGGTTTCAAAACCGATGCCTTTGTTTGCTCCTGTTACTAATGCTGATTTCATTTTTTTATATTTTGATGAATTGCAAAAGTCGGTTCGATATATTTGATACGGCAGGACTAATCACTTTAATTACTTGATAATTCTTGAAGGTCTGCTAAATATTTACTGATACTTTTTCCTGTGCTTTTTTTGAAAAGCCGTGAGAAATAATCTGGGTCATTAAAACCAAGTTCATAAGCCAATTCTTTGATTGATGGTTTTGAATAATGTAATTTTCTTTGTGCTTCTAACATCAAACGATTGGTTATAAATTCTTTTGGCGAGAAACCTGAAAACTCTTTTACAATGTTGTAAAGATTGTTTGTAGTTACGGCAAGATTTTCGGCAATTGTGTTTATGGAATGTTGTTCTGTCAAATGAGTTTCAATATTAATTTTAAACTCAATGAATTTTGAAAGTTTCGGGTTTGAAGAGTTTTCTTGTCCGATATTTTTAAAATATGCATTGTTGAATTCAGTTAAAAGTGAATTCAAATGGGCTAAAATTATTTCTCCGTCTTTTTGGTTATTGTCTGATTGTAATAATTGATTTAGTATTTCAAAAAGTGTCTTTACCCTTTGTTTAGAAGAATTATCAAAAGATATGGTTTGAGTGTTTAACGGATTTATTAGAAATGAAAACTGTTGAGGAAGTAAAGCCAAACAGTTTTGGTCAAAACTCAATTTAAAATATTCAAGGTCGTTTGTTTTTGGCTGTGGCGTATGAATTTGGTTTGGTAAAATATAAAGCAATTCTCCACTTGAAATTGATAATGTTTGCAAGTCCACTTTATGAGTTGTAGAACCGCTGTCCACAAATACAAAAAAATAATAAGCTGTTCTATGAGGTTGAAGCAATTTTTTTAAAACGTCTGCTGGCAAATTTCCATTAGCATTTGAACTAACTCTAATCGTCAATTTGTCGTGTTGTTTTATATCGTAAAGTAGTCCTTTTGTTTCTTGCATTTTGTCTGTTCAATGTTTGTAGGGTGGCGTTGTACAATGACCGCTAACGTTCAAGGCTTGGCGAAGGACTGGAATTTGAAACCCGTCAGCCCAAACCGAAGTTAAATTTATAATCAAATGTTGATGCTTCTTTTACCAGTTAAATTTTTGATTCGTCAGCCGAAACTAAAGTAAAATAGCAAAATAAAAGCTGATGTTTGTTCCGTCCGCCAGTTTTTTGCCAAACCAATGTTGTGCGTAGTTAATTTTAGTAAACTATATTATTTGTATTTTAAGTATATACTTGAACTTGCACTTTTATTGTCGTAAGAAGCGTCAATTCTTCCCCATGCAAACTGTCTAACTTTTCCTATTTGATTTATTAACCAATCTTCGTAATAATCTTTTTTATTCAGTTCTTTTTCTAAACTCCAGTCGTCCCAAGAAGATGTAGTAATTTTATCGTCAACGATAAACCCAATCGAGTTTAGGTTGTCGATATTGAAAAAAAACATCATAGAGATATAAGTATCTTTTACTTTAAAATTTCTTATAGAATAATGTTTCCACCCATTATTGATATCTCTAATTTCCAAATTTGCCTTTTTAAAGTAGGAAATAATTTCTTCGGGCGTTGTTTGTTGTGAAATAATAAATCCGTCTGTCAACATAATGTCGCCAGTTCTGCTGTCAATAATTTGTTGATTCAATCTCAAGTCATTTAGATACGAAATTTGAATTACCGTTAGTGTAGCTAATTACGCACAACGTTCCGGGCTTGGCGAAGAACTGGAAATTGAAATCCTTCGGCCCAAAACCAAAGTTAAATTAATAAACAAAAAGTTGATGCTTCTTTTACCAGCTAAATTTTTGTTCCGTCTGCCGGAACTAAAGCAAAATAGCAAAAGAAAAGTTCAATAACTTCCGTCGGCCAGTTTTTTGCCAAACCAATGTTAGGTGCAGCTTAATTTTTTAACCATCAAAAATCAGACTTTGCGTTTTTGCAAATTATTGCGCCAAACCAAACTTGCTGGGCAAACAATATAATCACAATTTTTCAAGTCGTACGTTTTGTCTGCACAAAAAGTTGTAAGCATTTGTTTTACAAGTTTTACTTTTTGATTTAAAAAGAAGCCAGCAAACAATGCTGTTTTTACCAGGTAAAATTTAGCTTGCTGGAAATAGTCCGCTAAAAAAGTCTGCTAAAAACAGCATGGGAAAAAGTCAGCGAAAATTAAAAGTCAAATTTGTAATCGTTAAAAGTCTGGCTTGCAAGTCAGTCGGCGAAATGCAAGTCTTAAGTTGCACCTAACGTTCAAGGCTTGGCGAAGAACTGGAATTTGAAACCCGTCAGCCGAAACCAAAGTTAAATTAATAAACAAATGCTGATGCTTTTTTTACCGGCTAAATTTTATTCCTTCTGCCGAAACTTAAGCAAAATTGCAAAACAAAAGTTGATGTTAAACTTGTCAGCCAGTTTTTTGCCAAACCAATGTTGTGTGTAGTGCTTATTTTGTTGAATTTATAACTGCCAGAAAAATTGGAAAAGTCAACTCGTCCTTATTTAAAATAGTTTTATCAAACCACTCATTGTCTTTCCTTAATTGTCCAACTAACCAACGGTCTTTTCCCATATAAACAAGACGGTTGTTGCCAACTTCCACTAACCAGGAACCAAATACTTTGTCATTATAGTCTTGGGCTGTAATATTAGAATCATGTAGTTCAGAAATACAAAAGTCGTAAAGAAATTTATTCCAGTTTTTTGACACATGTTTTTCAATTTCAAAAGCATGAGCATAAGCTTTCTTAATTGTGTCGTCAGTCGCTTTACCAATCAACTCTGCATTATGTCCAAAACTGTCAATTAATGTAACTTTAAAAACTCCGCTCGAAATTTCTTCTATTTCTGTTGTCCAACCGGGAAGTGATTTCATAAGTGAAGTTTGTCGACGCATTACACACAACGGAAAAGGCTTGGCGAAGAACTGGCATTTGAAACCCTTCAGCCAGAACCAAAGTTAAATTTATAAACAAATGTTGATGCTTCTTTTATTAGCTAAATTTTGTTCCTTCTGCTGAAACTGAAGCAAAATAGCAAAATGAAAGTTCAACAACTTCCGTCAGCCAGTTTTTTGCCAAACCAATGTTAGCGGTAGTTTTTATTCACGTATTATGCTTAATATTTTCTTTCCATTATTTATCATATGCTGTCCACATAATGTTGTAGAAATTGCGCAGGCACAGCATAGAAATGCATTGACAACTTTGTAATTGTATGAGTTTTGAACAATTAAAAACAAAGCTAATACAGCAACAAATATTGTCCAAATCCCGATATAGAAATGAAATTTTCTATCAAATACTTTGGCTAAAGGAATAAAATGTAATCCAACAATTAATGCTAAACATGAAATCAATAAGTTTTCTTTTTTAAAATTGATCAAGAAATTTATAGTTAAAAAGATTGCAATTCCTTCTATTGCAAATATTATCCAAAATAATCTCTCTTTTTTAGGATTTTTAACTTGTTCAGTTTTAGGTAAGCTCGTTTTTTTCTTGTTAAATATCCAATAGTTATATATTAAATAGGAGACTCCGAATCCAAGTACGACACCTGCAATTCTATAATCATAATTATTAAAGTAATATTCGGCTAAAATTGTCCAAATGACTGTGAAAATTATCATCATAAAAAGTCCTCCAATTGATTTGTCAAGACTTGTTTCGTTGTCTGCCATCGTTTGTTTAAAATTACCGCTAACGGAAAAGGCTTGGCGAAGAACTGGAATTTGAAACTCGTCAGCCCAAACCAAAGTTAAATTAATGTTCAAATGTTGATGCTTCTTTTACCAGCTAAATTTTATTCCGTCGGATAGAATTGAAGCAAAATAGCAAAACAAAAGTTGATATTTAATCCGTCAGCCAGTTTTTTGCCAAACCAATGTTGGCTGACGTTATATTCTTATCGAAGTAGGATTAAAGTTTAAGAGGTAGTTGATTTGTTATTTTATCAGTAATGTTAGACGTTGATACCTGTATAAATGATGAATTGTCAGGATTTATTTCAGCCCAACGAATTTCACCTTTTAACACAGCGGCTTTAATTTTCTGCTGTATTTCTGTCAGTCGTGAATTCCCAGTTTTTACTTCAACAATGTAAATTATTATGTCATCTTTTTTATCTGCATAACCGTCAAATACGATTAGGTCGATAGGACTGCCTATAAACCTTGCATCTTTTGGATTGAATTGAGAAAGAAAACTTGAATGAAAAGGTACAAGATGTTCTGTGATTTTTCCAAGATTAACAGAATAACTTCTGTTTATGGCATCTTGCCTGATTTTTGCCTCTTCTTCAATTTTCCATTTTTGCAAAAGTACTAAAGCAGCTTCTCGATATTGCTGTTCAGCATGTTTTTGAACTTTTTCGATTTCCGCTTGTTTGAATCTGTCCAACTCTTCAATAGCCCAATTTTGATATGAAACTTTTAACTCAGCTTCTTTAGCTTTCATTTTAAGATCCATTTCCCGTAACATTTGCTTAGCCTTATCACTATCTCTGGAAGTTTCGAAAAGATTATAAAGCAATATTAAAATTACGATACCAATTGTAATTAGCCAACCGGTCGAAATCGTAACATCCAAAAGTATCATTGCCAATGTTTCTTAAAATTACTAAGTAATATGCTTCTCGTTATTTATTGATTTAGTTTTAGGTCCGCAATAATGGCAGCCAACGGAAAGGGCTTGGCGAAGAACTGGAATTTGAAACCCGTCAGCCGAAACCAAAGTTAAATAAATGTTCAATTGTTGATGCTTCTTTTACCGGCTAAATTTTGTTCCGTCTGCCGATACTGAAGCAAAATAGCAAAATAAAAGTTGATGTTTAATTCATCAGCCAGTTTTTTGCCAAACCAATGTTAGCGGTAGTTAAATTTGTCTTGTTGCAATTATTACAAAGAATAAAAGGCTTAAACCGGAATAACAAAGCACCGGTACTATTAAGCTGCTTTTATCTTTATATTGATAATTTTCTATAATTTGATTTCTTCTTTTATAGAAAATAAAGGTTAACAAAACAGAAAGTAAACTTCCTGTTAAAAACAAATAACCGTCGTCACTTATCGAATTAAGTCGCCTTTTTAAAAGTTCGCGATTGATAAATAATAAAAGCCCAGTTATATTTAGAAATAATAGAAATGCAAAAAGTCTAAAAGCAAATCGTGTTCCTACTTTTTCAGACATTTTAATCATTCCATAAAGAAGTAAGTCTAAAATTTTAGTCATTCTTAATTACCGCTAACGTTCAAGGCTTGGCGAAGAACTGGTATTTAAAACCCGTCAGCCCGAACCAAAGCTAAATTTATAATCAAATGCTGATGCTTCTTTTACCAGCTAAATTTTGTTCCGTCTGCCGAAACTGAAGCAAAATAGTAAAATAAAAGTTGATGTTTATTCCGTCTGCCAGTTTTTTGCCAAACCATTGTTAGCGGTTCGTGCTGGTCTGTTAACCGCTATTTTACTGTCTTTTAAATTTTGTTTTGTCTCCTCCAAATTCTAAAACAAGAGTGTCTTCGTTGTCAAACATATATTTTGTGCTTTCCTGTTTCGGACTTGAAGGTTGGTCAGAATATAAAGTGTCTCCGCTTGTCCAATAAACCATATTTATTCTTTGTAGCTTGTCACCATCCATAATTTCGTAAATGAGTTTACCATTATTAGTAAACGTCATTAAAACATTTCCAATATTGCTTATAGTTGCTTCGTCTTTGATATCACTTATCCAAACTCCTTCAAGGTTTTTGTCGAATGTAGGTTTATTGAAGATTTTACTAAAAAGTCCCATTGTAATTATTTTTGAATGTCAAAGGATTTCGGGTCAATAATAAAATTAGAAATAATAATTTGTATTCTTTGGATGTGTCTTTTCGCATGACCGCTAACGGAAAAGGCTTGGCGAAGAACTGGCAATAGAATTCCTTCCGCTCAAACCAGAACTAAAGATAAAAAAGAATTACAAATGTTCAATTACTTCCTTCAGCCAGTTTTTGCCAAACCAATGTTGCAAGTAGTTTATTTCTAAAAACTTGAGATTTGTATTTTAATTTTGAAAATTTGTCGTTTGCCAGCGAAACACATTTTAAACATTTAAACATTTCGAAATTCAACTTGACGTTTTTAAAGTTTGGCAATTGTAATTCTGCGCCCAGTTCGGCAAAAATGATTTGTGTTTTTAAACTTATTAATCGCGTTTCCGAAACTTAAAATTCACCAAAACCAGGCTGTTTTTACCGCCCAAAAATTTGAATTCCAATTTTATGCCGATAAAAACAGCATTGGAAAAAGTCAGCGCGAGTTACGACGTTTGTCGGATTCAGCTCAATGTTTCAGCACTTAGTTCGGTTAAATTACTTGCAACGGAAAAGGCTTGGCGAAGAACTGGAATTTGAAACTCGTCAGCCGAAACCAAAGTTAAATTAAAGTTCCAAAGTTCAATACTGTTTTTATCAGCTAAGTTTTGTTCCTTCTGCCGAAACTGATGCAAAATAGCAAAATAGAAGTTCAATAAATCTCGTCAGCCAGTTTTTTGCCAAACCAATGTTGCAAGTAGTTTATTTCTGAAAACTTCTGCTTTGAATATAAACTTTTATAAAATTTAACGTTTGTCGGCGAAACGTTTTTAAACATTTAAATATTAAAAATTTAGTTCGACATTTGAAGTTTGTCAATTGTATTTCTGCGCCAAGTTCGGCAAAATTGATTTGTGTTTTAAACTTGTTAATTGCATTCGTGAAACTTTAAATTCGCTGAAACCATACTGTTTTTACAAACCAAAAGTTTAAATTCCAATTTTATGTCGATAAAAACAGCATTGAAAAAAAGTCAGCGAAATTTTCGGCGTTTGTCGGATTCAGCTAAATGTTTAGCACTTTGTTCGGCTAAATTACTTGCAACGGAAAAGGCTTGGCGAAGAACTGGTATTTGAAACTCGTCAGCCGAAACCAAAGCTAAATTTATAATAAAAAGTTCAATACTGTTTTTAATAGCTAAATTTTATTCCGTCGGCCGGAACTAAAGTAAAATAGCAAAACAAAAAGTTGATATTAATTCCGTCCGCCAGTTTTTTGCCAAACCAATGTTAGCGGCTGGCCTAATCTTAATAAGAAAGTTTAATGATATCTATAAACTTTTGTTTTCCAGTTCGATTACCATAAGATTTTGAATTCTTATTCCACCATTGTCGACCAGCATGAGGAACGAAATCAATTTTCATTTCAAATGAAATATTCCTTTTTAATTTTACCTCATTAAAAGAATCAAATGCTTTTTTACTTATAAATATTATACTTTCTGGTTTGATTATATTGATGATCTTTTCAAAAGTATCAAAAGCGATTTTTTTATCGTCAGTTGTAGGTTTGATAGAACGATCTTCTTTTTTTATTTGCTGTACAAACGCAGGCTTTTGGAAATAATTATAGAAACTAAATTTATCAAATATTAATTTGGAATTACTGAAATGTGAAACTTCTAATAGTGCTTTTTTTAAGTTAAAATATAATGTTAATGGTCTTTCATGCTTACCAAATTCTACCGTTACCAAATTATTACGTGTTGTAATATAGTTCTTGTGATTTTCATTTAATCCTTTAGAATTAAAGTCATACCAATTAGTGAAATAATCTAATCCTGAATAGGTTTTGATTTCGTCATAAGGCAACCAGTGACTTTCACCAATTAAAAGAATCTTTTTTGATTGCATCCAATTTATGCCAACAAAAGGAAGCATTTCAGGATAATTACTTAAATGGAAAATATCAGATTTGAATAGTTCATCAAATTCAGTTGTATAAAAATTGCTCATCTCTTAGTTTAGGTTTTAGTTCGGTTCTTCGGGCTTGCCGCTAACGGAAAAGGCTTGGCGAAGAACTGGAAATAGAATTCCTTCCGCCGAAACCAAAGTTAAATTAATAAACAAATGTTGATGCTTCTTTTATCAGCTAAATTTTGTTCCTTCGGCTGAAACTGAAGCAAAATAGTAAAACAAAAGCCAAAGTTTAATTCGTCAGCCAGTTTTTTGCCAAACCAATGTTGGCTGTAGTTTTATTCTTCCTCGTAGTTCTTAGTTTCATCTTCTCTTGTTTCATGAAAATCACTAAACCTTACTTCTTCGTTGTAGTTACGGTCAGGATACTTTTCGTCAAACCGTTCGTGTAAAACAATATCAAGTCGTTTGAAGAGTATGGCAAGATTTTTTTTATCGTCGCCAATATCATACATCATACTAACAATATGTTCATCTCCGTCTTTACTTTTTTTCTTATCAATGCAAAGCAATGATATACTAAATTCTTCTGTGCCATAAATAGATAAGCCAATAATATCAAACCTATTTTCGTCAAGCTTAAAATATCTGCCAATACTCTTTAAAGTGTCACCAGCATATCTACTAAGTGCATCAGAAATGTCTGCTGCAACACTGCCTTTAAAGTCGTTATAAGATACATCTGCTTTCATGTTCGTTAAGTTTTAAATCTATATTATAAGTTTGAAGTCTTGTAAAATTACAGCCAACGTTCAAGGGCTTGGCGAAGAACTGGAATTTGAAACCCTTCAGCCCGAACCAAAGTTAAATTAATGTTCAAATGTTGATGCTTCTTTTATCGGCTAAATTTTAATCCTTCCGCCGAAACTGAAGTAAAATAGCAAAATAAAAGTTGATGTTTATTCCGTCCGCCAGTTTTTTGCCAAACCAATGTTGCACGACGTTTATTTTAAAAAACGGAAATATAAATTTGAACTTTTAAAACTCGTCATTTTTCCGCAAACAAGCAAAATATTTAAACTACAAAGTCGTCCAATTTAAAGTCCGACGATTATTTTTGTCTGCGCCAACGCCACAATTTTGATTTGTCGTTTTAAAAACTTTCAAGTCACATCCGGCAATTTAAAAAGTCCGCCGAACATACTGTTTTTACCAGCAAAAGGTTTGTCCGCTAATTTTATACCGATAAAAACAGCATTGGAAAAAGTCAGCGTAATTAGTCGGCGATTGTTAAAAGTCGGCCACATGTGTCGGCACTTTGTTCGGCTAAATGGCGTGCAACTCATAAATAGACGCAAGTCCCTTGAGTTCTACGTAAAATTAAAAATATTGTTGAAACTTTACGGTTCAAAAGTATTAAATTATATAAGCCGTTTATAATCATTTGGTTATAAGTTCTTTTATACACAATTGGCAATTTTTTATTCTGTTAAACAATACAAAATACGCATTGCGCATTTGTAAATTGTTTAATGGCAAACAATACAAAATGCGCAATACTATCCTATCTCGTCCAAAGGGCTTTTTATCTTTTTTAAGCTTTGCTGGCTCACATGCGTATAGCGCAAGGTAGTTTTAATATCGTTATGGCCAAGCAGTTGTTGTATAAAATTAATACTCGTACCGTTTTCAAGCAAATGCGTGGCAAAGCTGTGCCGCAAACCGTGTATCCCTATTGTTTTGTTGATTTTTGCTTTGCGCATACCGTTGTAAAAAACCTGTTGCACGCTCCGGACGCTGTACTGCGCCGTATATTGTCCTTCAAATAAATATTTAACCGGTTTGTAAGCTTTGTAATAGCTGCGCAAATTTTCTAAAATACTCAGCGGCAGGTTGGCGTAGCGGTCTTTTTTGCCTTTGGCGCGTTCTATAAAAACCTGCATGGTTTTACTGTCAATATCGGTAACCTTCAGGTTCACAATCTCGCTCACCCGCAGGCCCATGCCATAACATAATTTTAACATCAGGTTGTGTTTCAGGTTTTTGGTTACTTCAAACAGTTTTTTGATCTCGGCCTGCGAAATTACTTTTGGCAGCTGCGCCTGCTTTTTTGGCCGCGGAATTTCAAAAAACACTTTCTCACGGTGCAGTACCTGTTCAAAATAAAATTTTACGGCATTAATGCGGCTATGCAGCGTGTTTTCGGATAATTTTAAAGTATTGGTGCAATACAAAAAATAGCTGCGTAGTTTTTCACTGTTAAGTGTGGCCACCGGTACGGTTTTAAGCAGGTACAGCAACTGTGCAAATTCGTTGCGGTATGTTCTGATGGTGCTTCCGCTATAGGCTTTTAATTGCAGCGTTTCTATGTAGATTTTAAAGGCCGGCTGGTTTTCGGGTTGTATTTGCGCCAGCACTTCTTTGCCTGCCGGCTTTGCCGGCAGTCCGAATTTTTCCCGGTAAAACTGGTTATCGCTCACATACCAGGCTTTTTTGGTGTGGCTCCATCGTGCACCGGCCAGCTGTTTAACTTTTTGGTTTGTTGGCGGGTGATATTCAAAACAAATAAAAATCACGGCTTTATGCTGATGTTCCGCCGGTTCAAAACGCACCAGCGGCCGGATGTTTCCGGTTAGTTTTTGAAGTTCAGCCACCGGCATTTTCCATGTTTTTTTTGTCCAGCATAATCAACTGATCGGCAACAACTTCTGTGGTATAATGCGTTTTGCCTTCCCGGTCGTCATATTTCCTGGTTTTCAGTTTCCCCTCTACATAAACCAAGCTTCCTTTATGCAGATATTTTGCTGCCAGTTCTGCCAAACTCCTCCACACTACAACGGTATGCCATTCGGTAAGTGTTGTTTTTTGCCCTTTTGCATCTTTAAAAACTTCTGTTGTGGCCAAAGCGAACCTGGCCACACAAATGTTCATTTCGAGTTGCTGCAATTCCGGGTCTTTGCCCAAATTGCCAATCAGGGTTACTTTGTTTAATCCTCGCATATTTAACAAAAAGTAAATATAATTAATTATTAAATTATTATTAGGAGATAATTTAAAATTAGAGGATAACTGAGTACATTATAGTAAAGCAAACCTTCGGTTGCTGGCTTTACGTTCTTTTGTCTTGAAACAAAAGAACCAAAAGTTCAAGAATGCCGGATCGCCTCCGGGCGGCATTCAGGCCAGCGCGCCTGGGTGGCTATCTTAAAGGTGCCGATCTTGCAAACGGCTTTTAGGACGGTTATTAATATTTGTTAAATACTTCTTTTATTACCTATTTTTTGATTTTACAATTATGAAGTTTGCAAGGCCGCAGGACAGATAGCCACCCAGGTGCGGCTGCCCGGCAAAACGCCCGGAGGCGATTGGGTTTGCCTTGATTTTTTGTTTCTTTTTCATCAAGGAAAAAGAAAGAGAAGCGGGAACGCAGTTCCTGATCGAATACAAAAAATTAGTTGATAAAAGAAGCATGGTTGATTAAGCAAACCTTCGGTTGCTTGGTTTTACGTTCTTTTTGCTTGAACAAAAAGAACCAAAAATTCAAGAATGCCGGATCGCCTCCGGGCGGCATTCGGCCCAGCGCGCCTGGGTGGCTACCTTAAAAGGGCTGATCTTGCAAACGATCCTTTATAACCATGATTTATAGCGTTGTTTTATTTTTGTTCGATGCTTCTTTTACCACCTATTTTTTAGCTTTTTTAAAAACTATACAAGGCCGCAGGACAGATAACCACCCAGGTGCGGCTGCCCGGCAAAACGCCCGGAGGCGATCGGGTTTACCTTGATTTTTTGTTTCTTTTTCATCAAGGAAAAAGAAAGAGAAAAAGGAACGCAGTTCCTGATCAAATACCAAAAAAACAGGTGGTAAATGATAAAAACCATTTAGTATCACAATCGATCAACCGTGTATATCAATGATAACGCAGGAAAAGTACAGATTGAACAAATATATCCCGCATCAAAATAAAATTATACTGCCGGACACTGTTTTTATCGGTGTTTTTTCAGCGTAGATAAACCGCATCTTCTTCGCCGTTTTCGTCCAAAACAACATCAACGTGTTCTTTTAAAACGGTAGAGAGTGCCAGCCCGGTAAAATCTGTTGCAATCGGGAAACTTTTATGGTTACGGTCAACCAGGACAACGGTACGTATTTTTTTAAGCGGGATATCGATAAAAATACCAAAAGCATAAGCCATGGCCTTGCCGGAGTTCAGCACATCATCCACCAAAATTATGGCTTTGTTGCTGCAATCCGCCACCGGAACATTCAAAGAACCATTCAGGTTGGAACTGTATTTATCCAGATCAATACTTACCAGCGTAACTTTAAAAGGCGCAATTTCATCCAGGATAATTTTTAATCTGCGGGCCAGCCTAAACCCGCGCGACAACAATCCGGCCAGCAAAATTTCAGTTTCTTCCGGATTGTCTTCCAGTATCTGGTACGCAATCCGGTCTATTTTTTGCTGGATTTGCCGACTGTTCAAAACAAGTATTTTTTTTTCTAAGCTCATATTTAGGTCGATAAAAGAAGCATTAAATTATTAAAATTTGTCAAGTTGCTTTTCTACAATTGTGTTAAGTTCATCCTCCTAAAACCCTTCAAAGGGGGAAATCGCTTGCAGACCTTTTTTAACCATAAAAATAACAAACTATGCTTCCCCCTTTAAAGGAGGTTAGGGGAGATAACAATATTTTTAGCAGATAAAAAATCATCCAACAACCTATCAACAATTCCCCTCAATCTTTTGCATACGGAAAAAACACAAAGTTGGCACCTTCGGGCACAATTGCAAACACGCACATGTACTTGTTTGGGTTTTTGTAAGTGTCGATAAAGCGTTCTTCCAATTCTTTTTTGATCACTTTTTTTTCGATAAATTCTTCCAAAGTTGAAGCTTGTATCGTCCAGTCCAGGTTCATTTCGTGGCGGTCAAAAATCATTTCGCCCAAACTTACTTCATGCTGATGTGCGACAAAAATCGGATACTTGGACAATCCTTCCACCATAATTTCAATAGCGGTTTCTTTTATAGATTCGCTTAAAAATTTTAAATCGGTTTCCAAACTTTCCAGCGGACTTGCTTTTTTCTTTTTGTCTTCTTCGCTGCCTTCCTGCAATAAATCTTCCGGGTTCATTTCGTTATTTTTTGAGTTGTAAAAGAAGCACATTTTCAACATGTTGCGTATGTGGGAACATATCAACCGGCTGTATTTTTGTTACTTCATATTTTTCTTTCAATACCAGCAAATCGCGCGCTTGCGTGGCCACATTGCAGCTTACATATATAATTTTTTCTGCAGAAATTTCCATCAAACGCTGCACCACGTCCGGGTGCATACCGGCGCGCGGCGGATCGGTAATGATCACATCAGGCCGGCCATTTTGTCCCATAAAAGAAGCATCCAAAACTTCGCGCATATCGCCTGCAAAAAATTTAGTATTGGTAATATTGTTGATTTGCGAATTCACTTTTGCATCCTCTATGGCACTTTCCACATATTCAATCCCGACAACCTGCTTTACTTTTCCGGCAATAAAATTGGCAATTGTGCCCGCGCCGGTGTACAGATCGTAAACCAATTCGTCGCCTTTAAAACCGGCAAAATCGCGCGCAACTTCATACAATCTGGTGGCCTGCTGCGAGTTGGTTTGATAAAAAGATTTCGGCCCGATTTGAAAACGTACTGTTTTTATGCCGGTAAAATCAGTGTGCATTTCTTCATAAATAAAATCGCGGCCGTGGTAAGTCAAAACTTCCTGGTCAAAAATTGTATCGTTTTTCTTTTGGTTGAGGATGTACAAAAGCGAAGTGATTTGCGGGAAACCGGCTTTCAGGAATTCCATCAAACTGTCAACCTGGTTGGGTTCTGCATAAGCAAAAACCACAATCACCATTAATTCTTGGGTTGAAGAACTGCGCACGATTAAATTCCGCAACGCACCTTCATGATTTCTGAGATTGTAAAAACTGATGCTGTTTTTAATGGCAAAATTTCGGACAGCGTTACGGATATCGTTGGAAAAATCAGATTGCAAATGGCATTTTTGTATATCCAATATCCGGTCGAAATACAACGGCACATGGAAACCCAGCGCATCGGTAGCAAACGTTTCGCCACTGCTGATCTCGGCGTTGGTGAGCCATCTTCTGTCCGAAAAAGTAAACTCCAGTTTGTTGCGGTAAAAACGTGTTTCAGGCGAAGGCAAAATTGGCAGCAAACTGCTTACATCAATTTTTGCGATACGTTCCAGCGCGTCTGTCAACGCTTTTTGCTTATAATGCAGCTGCGCTTCGTAGGTTAGGTGTTGCCATTTGCAGCCGCCGCAATCGCCAAAATGCTGGCAAAAAGGTTCTGTCCGCAAATCGGATGCTGTTTTTAGGGCAATAATTTTGGCTTCAGCAAAGTTCTTTTTTTTGCGGTAAATTTCTACATCGGCCACATCTCCCGGAATCGCTTTTTCCACAAAAACCACCAGCTCGCCGTCGCGGCCAACGCCTTTTCCTTCTTCGGCAATATCAAAAATGGCAACGTTTTCTACTACGGTTTTTTGGCGGACGGATGTTCTTCTCATGCGCCGCAAATTTAGCGGTAATTTTAGTTTTAGGAAATGGGGTTGGAGAGAAGATTTTAGGTGGTAAAAGAAGTATTTATAATTTTAAGACAGCCCGTTCAGTACAATTTCTAAAAAACCAAAGAATTTTTGCTTGTTTAAAAATTACTTTCTTGATTCTTTGAGTTCATGTATATTTTTAGATTTTCTATTAATTTTTCTATTTGAATATAAGTATTCTCTTTGACTTTTTGTTGACCCCATTTTGTCATTCCGACTTTACCCGGTTTTGGATCTTCCTCTAAAGTCCATGGAGAAAATACCGTAGAACCTTGGTAGTTTAGGTCGGTGATAATATATTTATATTTGTTTTCTTTAAATAATAAAGTAACGGTTGCAGAAACAAAGCCAAATTTTGGCTCGTAAGGTTGTAAAAGATATTTCCCAACTATTTTCCCATTTTCTTTATCTTTTATTTGAATTACGTCATTTGAGCTTTTAAAGGCTATTGCAAACCAGTTTAAGCCCTTATCATATAATACATCCTTTTTATCAGCTAAATGAATAATATTTTGATAAGTAATTTTATGTGTGGTGCTATCAATAGGTGGCTGCATGTTTTGACTTTTAGATGCAAAAAATACCATTGCCAATATCCATGTTAGAATACATTTTTTCATTTTGATTTTATTTGTTGTTAAGTGAATATAAGCTTAGAAATCAATTCTTCTACTTCAACGCCGCCTTAACCAAATACGGCAAAATCTCTTTCTGAAAGCTCACAAAATTCTTCCGCACATCCGAATCACTCACCGAAGTAAAAGCAAAACTAAACACGATACTTTTGCTGGATTTGATGAGGAAACGTAACCGTGCCGGAAAGGTATCGTTGATGTGCAGTTCGCTTACGCCGGTAAAAGATTTGTAAAGCAGTTCTTCCAGTTCGTTGGAAAGTTTTTTCAGGAAATCCTGCGCATTGGCCGATTCGCGGATAAAATCCCAGCCGATAAATTCGTTGCAAACAGTGTAAGACAAGCGGCTGGTTTTCATAATGAGGTTGGTCAGATGTTTTTCCTCATCAATATCTGTCGCGCTGTTTTGGATCAGGTCATCAACACTTTGGCGGATATAATCCATCAGCAAAACCTGTAAAATAGCTTCTTTACTGTCAAAATATTTGTAAATAGTGGCTTTGGCAACTTTGGCGCGCTTGGCAATTTCATTTACGCTGGTTTTGTGGTAACCAAACTTACGGTACAGCTCGCGCGCGGCCTGTTTGATGCTTTCGGTAGTTGTATCGGTTACCATTAATTAGTTACAAAAATTTGGTTCAAACTAACGTTGACAGAATAAGCGCGTAAATAACGCGTTGCCGGTGCTTTTACCGGCGAGCCATCATTTAAAGAGAATTTAGAACCGCTGCACGGATCTGTTGCCGTTAAAGTTGGGCTATCCAAAGTAATCGCACAGCGGTTTTCGGGCTGATAACTGCTGCAGCGGTCATAAGCCACATAACCGTTTGTCGGGCTTCTGTAGATAATCAATCCGCTTACGCCATAGCCTTCAATGGTAACTGCACCGCCAATTGCAGATAATCGGCTTAATCGCGGATCAGAAAGTGGTGCACTAAAATTGACCAGCACATAAGGTATGGCATTTTCGTTGGTTTTTCCGCACGACAAAAAAAACAGTGATAAAAGAAGTATGGTTGTAAATTTTTTGATCAACTGATTTCGGTTTGAAACTGTTTTAAAAAGCGGACATCGTTTTCGGAAAACAAACGTAAGTCGCGGATCTGGTACTTTAAGTTAGTGATCCTTTCAATGCCCATGCCAAACGCAAAACCGGTGTATTTTTCTGAGTCTATACCACAGTTTTCCAGCACGTTCGGGTCCACCATACCGCAACCTAAAATCTCTACCCAGCCGCTGTATTTGCACATCTGGCAGCCTGCACCTTTGCAAATACTGCACGATACGTCCATTTCTGCAGAAGGTTCTGTAAAAGGGAAATAGGAGGGACGGAAACGCACTTTGGTGCCTTCGCCATACAATTCCTGCACAAAATGATAAAGCGTTTGCTTCAGATCGGCAAAAGAAACGTTTTCATCCACGTAAAGCCCTTCCACCTGATGAAAAAAGCAGTGCGCCCGTGCAGAAATGGCTTCGTTACGGTAAACGCGGCCCGGCATAATGGCGCGGAACGGCGGTTTTCCGGCTTCCATCATCCGAACTTGTACAGAAGAAGTATGTGTGCGCAGGGCAATATCACCTACAGTTTCGCCAGAATCAGCGGGGCTTTTTTTGCTGATAAAAAAAGTATCCTGCATGTCTCGCGCCGGGTGTTCTTCGGGGAAGTTTAAGGCAGAGAAATTATGCCAGTCGTCTTCAATTTCCGGCCCTTCGGCCACTACAAAACCTAATCTTTTAAAAATATCAATAATTTCATTCCGCACCAGCGAAAGCGGATGGCGCGAACCTAACTGAAAACCGGTTCCCGGCAAAGTCAGGTCATCTTTTGAAACCACTTTTTCGGGCTGCGTTTCCAGCTGTTCTTTCAGGCTTTGATATTTGGCTTCGGCCAGTTGTTTAAACTCGTTCAGGCCTTTGCCCATGCTGCGTTTTTCTTCTGCAGAAACGGTTTTAAACTGATCAAACATATCTTTGATCAAACCTTTTGTGCCCAGAAAGCGGATCCGGAAAGTTTCCAGTCCGGCCGCATCGACAGGTTGAAAATTATTTATTTCGGAAGTATATATGTTGATTTGGTCCTGTATCATATTAAACGGAATCCTGCGTGGTATTGAACCGTAAAAATACACGTTATTAACGGATTTGCAGATTTTTTGGCCGAAATGCGTGTTTTTAATGCAGCTGACGGATAGAAAAAGTCATCTGCCGGATACTTAAAAGCGGCAACATACTGTTTTTACCGTATAAATTTTGGTCTGGTTTTGTGTCAGGTTAAATGTATTTTGCAACCAAACTTTTTACAACCGGTCTGCTCTTATAATTTTCGGGTTTAGATGCTAAAAATTTTCTGCTGTATATGGGTGATGCTTTTTCCGATGTTTGCTTTCGCGCAGCAGCCGGAAATCAGTGGCACCATTACCGATCAGGGCGGCAGGCACCTTCCGTTTACAGCTGTTTATGCAGCAAACACTACCTTAGGCACGCTTAGCAACGAGCACGGCATTTATCATTTATCTTTAAAACCGGGCAATTATACGGTTGTTTACCGGCTGATCGGGCAGCGGCAGGCCACCGTAAAAATCAACCTGCAAAAAGATACCATGCTGAACATCGTGCTGCAGCCCGAAATTTACCGGCTAAAAGAAGCAAGGGTTTCGGGCATAGATCCGGCTTACGGCATGATCCGCCAGGCCATGGCCAAACGCCGGTATTACCGTAAACAAGTAGCTGATTATGCGTGTGATGTATATTTAAAAGGGATGCAAAAATTGGTTAGCGGCCCCAAACGTTACTTAAATGATGCCGTGGTCAAAGCCCTGAGTTTAAATAAAAATGGCAGCAGTATTTTGTACGAAACCGAAGCCAACTCCAGGTTTAATTACGGTGGGCCGCGAAAAATAAAGGAAGTTTTGCATGGGTCGCGTGCTGCCGGGGATCATCCTGCACTCGGTTTTAACCGCGCATTGGACATTCAAACCAATTTTTACAATAATTTACTGCACTGGGACGCGCTGAGCAACCGTTCTTTTGTTTCGCCGATTGCAGCCAATGCCATGGGTTTTTACCGTTATAAGTTTAGGGGTGATTTTTTGGAAAACGGCCATCTGATCCATAAAATAGAAGTGATTGCCAAACGCAAAAGCGACCCTTCTTTTAACGGCTTTATTTTTTTAGAAGATAAGGCCTGGCGCATACACAGCCTCAACCTGCAACTTTTTAAACTGGCCAACATCAGCTTTGTGGATTCTTTGCAAATTACGCAGCAGTTTATCCCGGTTACAGATAGTATCTGGATGCCCTCGTCAACCCGTTTTAATTACCGCGGCAAAGTGCTTGGCTTTGTTTTTAGCGGCTATTATGAAGGTATTTATGCTGATTATAACTTAAAACCTGATTTTGCGCCCGGTTTTTTTAACAACCAGGTGATGGAAATCCCGAAGCAGACTTACCGAGAAGACACACTTTACCTGAACGCAAACCGTCCCGTGCCATTAACCCGGCAGGAAGAAATCTATTATTTTAACAAAGATAGTCTGGGCCGCAAAAGGCAATCAAACCAATACCTGGATTCGGCACAAAAAATAAACAACCATTTTTTGTTTGTGCCCTGGGTTTTAAACGGATACAAGATCAAAAGTAAAGACGGCAAAATTCAGTACAACATTCAATCACCAAAAGATATTGTTTTTTACAACTCGGTAGAACGCTGGGGGATCAACCTTGCACCGCGCTACAAACGGTTTGAACCAAACGGGAAAACGCTTGATGTGCGGCCGGTTTTGCGTTACAGTTTTGCCCGCCAACTGCTTAACGCCAACGTTTACGCTTCTTACAGGTACAACCCCACCAAGCAGGCCAGTTTCTATGGTAAGATCGGTACTGACTTTTTAGATTTGAACAATTCGGGCAATGTGAGCTTATTTTTGAACACTTTGAGTTTTTTATTTACAGAACATAATCTATTAAAATTTTATCAATCCAAATTTGTGCAGGCCGGTACACAGGGAGAAGTGGAAAACGGTATTTTGCTAAATGGTTTTATGGAATATGCCGATCGCCGCAGTTTAAAAAACTATGTCAACGCATTCGGAAAAGACAGTACACAGATTTCACCTGTTATATTGAGGAACGGGATGCCCGAAGCTTCAAATAATCCGCTTGATCCGGGCAGTGATGTGCCGCTCTTTCCGCGTTACCGGTCGCTTTCTTTCAGCGGTTCGGCAACTTTTACTTTCAATCAGCAATATACGCAGCGGCCAGACGGCAAGTATATCGAACCTTCACCTTATCCGCGCGTCCGGATTAATTACCGCAAAGGTTTCCCGGTTTTGGGTTCGGATGTAAACTATGATTTTACTTCTGTGGATGTTTTTCAGGACCGGGTGCACATGGGCATTTACGGCTACTCGTCGTACTTTTTTTCTGGCGGTACTTTTCTCAACCATAAAAATTTATATTATCCTGATTATAAACAGTTTAGGGGCGGCCAGCCTTTTGTGTTTGATTCTACACTGGGCAGTTTCCATTACCTTAATTATTACGTGTACAGCACCAACCGCAGTTACCTGGAAGGCCATTATGAGCATAATTTTGGCGGGTATTTTTTGAACCGGATGCCTTTTATCCGGAAATTACGTTTGGAAGAAATTGTTGGCGGATCATTTTTAACGCAGCGCATCCGCGATAATTACCACGAGTTTTATTTCGGTATAAAAAAACTGCTGGTCCGTTTTGATTATGGTTTTGCGTTTGACGGGCACAGCAAAATTTACCAGGGTTTCAGATATGTTTACAGTTTGTAAAACCCATCCTAAAATTATACCGATAAAAACAGTATGGTATTAAAAAATCACGAGATTCGCGCCAAATTACCATGTTGCAGCTATTGCTGTTTCAACATAAAATCAACATGAAAAAACTTTTACTGCTGCTGTTACCGTTTACTATTTTAAATGCTGCTTTTGGCCAGCAATTTTCGATCTCCGGAAAAATTACCGATGAGCAGGGAAAGCCGGTGCCGTTTACTTCCATCTACCTTAAAAACACTACTAAAGGCACTTCTGCCAATGATCGCGGTTTGTATGAATTTCGGGTAAATCCGGGCACATATGATGTGATTTACCGCTACGTAGGTTTCAAGGAAAAAGTAGAACACTTGGTTGTTGGCAATAGCAATTTGCAGCACGATGTGGTTTTGGACAAAGAAATTTACCAGCTAAAAGAAGTATCGATCAGCGGCAGCGGAGAAGATCCGGCGTATGCCATTATCCGCAAAGCCATTGGCAAACGCAAGCAATATTTGAATGAACTGAAAGCATATTCGTGTGATGTGTACATCAAAGGTGTGCAGAAACTGCTGAGTGCGCCAAAAAAGATTTTGGGCCGTGATGTGCAAAAGGTTTTGCAGCTGGATTCTAACCGCAAAGGCATTATTTATCTGTCGGAATCCGAATCACATTTCAATTTTGAAGCACCTGATAAAGTGAAGGAAGTAATGGTTTCCTCCAAAATTGCCGGCCGCAACAATGCGTTCAGTTTCAACCGGGCTTCTGATCTGCAATTAACTTTTTATAAAGATCTGATCGTGTTTGACGGGCTGAGCAACCGTGGTTTCATTTCGCCGATTGCGGACAACGCTTTGTTTTATTACCGCTATAAACTGCTGGGCACAGATGTGGTGAACGGGCAAACAGTTGATAAAATCCAGGTGATTCCGCGGCGTGAATTTGACCCGGTTTTCCGCGGAAATATTTACATTGTGGACGGGTCCTGGCGTATTTACAGCGTTGATTTGCGCCTGACCAAAAACTCGCAGATCAACTTTGTGGACACGCTGAACCTGAGCCAGCAATATATCCCGGTAACGCCAAAAATATGGCAGCCGGCGTTTGTGCAATACAGTTTCAGGGGCAAAGTTTTCGGCTTTAAGTTTGATGGTTATTTCATCGGCATTTATAAAAATTATGATGTGAAACCCAATTTCCCCAAAAACTTTTTTAATGGCGAAGTGATGAAAATCACCAAAGAAGTGAACAAAAAAGATTCTGTTTACTGGAACCAAAACCGCCCGGTGCCGCTTTCGGCCGAAGAAAAATACAATTATAAATTTAAAGATGATACATCGGGCCGCAAACAAAGCAAACCCTATCTGGATTCGGTAGAAAAAGCCAACAACCACTTTAAAATTTTGCCGTTTTTAATTGCCGGATATACCAAAAGAGACCGTTACAATTACGCTTCAATCAGTTTTCCGGCTTTGTACAGGCAAATCCATTACAACACCGTAGAAGGTTTTGCAGTGAATTTAAAAGCTACTTATACCAAGAGCAACGAATATCGGCAGGCATTTTCCATCACCCCAAACATCCGTTATGGTTTTGCCAACAAACTTTTGAGCCTGAATGCAGAAGCCAGTTATCGATACGACCCGATTAATCAGGGCAGGATTTTTGGCAAGATCGGTTCGGATGTGCTGGATTTGAACAATCTGGGCACACAAAGTTTGCTCATCAACTCGCTCGGGACGCTTTTGTACGATCAAAACTACCTGAAACTGTATCGCTCGGAAGTCGCCATGTTTGGTGCACAGCGCGAAGTTGCCCGCGGGATTTTGTTGACCGGCCAGCTGGAATATGCCAGTCATCGGCAGTTGTACAACACGGCGTTGCTGAACAAGATCAACCAGGACAATGACCTGACATCCAACAATCCGTTAAACCCGGCTGCCGAAACGCAGTTGTTCCCGAAATATCAATCACTCATTTTTAGCGGTTCGGCCTTGTTTACGTTCAATCAGCAATATACCACCCGGCCAGACGGCCGCTTTTACGAACCATCAAAATATCCGCAGGTAAAGCTTAATTACCGAAAGGCTTTTAGTGTTTTGGGCGGTGATGAAAGCTTTGATTATGGCTCGGTCAATGTGTTTCAAAACCGGATACGTTTGGGTTTGTACGGTTATTCTTCTTTCCTGATCTCGGCCGGAAAATTTTTCAGCAAAAAAGAAATTTATTACCCGGACTACAGGCACTTTTTGGGGAACCAAAGTTTGACTTTTAACCCGCAAATCGGTTCGTTCCACTTCCTGGATTATTATCCGTACAGCACCAATACCGGGTATCTGGAAGGCCATTACGAGCATAATTTTTCTGGTTTTCTGCTGAACAAAGTACCGTTTATACGCCGGTTTAAACTGGAGGAAATTGCCGGTGCATCGTACCTCACCCAATCGCCGGTTGCGGGCAGCATCACCAAAGCCTACACCAGTTACAGCGAATTTTACATCGGTTTGCAGCGGCTGATTTTCCGAGTGGATTATGGAATCGCCTATAATGCCGAGAAAAAAGTACACCAGGGCTTCCGGATATATTATGGATTTTAACTGTGGATTTTCAGCTGCCGGTTTTCAGTTGATAACCTACAACTAAAAACCTGCAAATCACAACTTTTTCCTAAATTTGCGCTTCATTTTACGCTGTTTGCACCAGTATCAATGTTGTTATGAAATACAATACACTTTTATATTACTGCTACTCGCCGATCGAAAACGCAGAACAATTTGCCGCAGATCATTTAAAGTTTTGCAAAAGCCTGAACCTGGTTGGCCGTGTTATCGTGGCCGATGAAGGTTTGAACGGAACAATTTCGGGCTTAAAAGAAGCATGTGAAACTTACATAAAAACGCTTCACGAAGATCCGCGTTTTGCCAAAACCGATTTCAAAGTTGATGCGGTTGATGAGCCTTCTTTTATCAAAATGCACGTTCGGTTCAAATCAGAAATTGTACATTCCGGCCTGCGCGACCCGAAAATCATCGACCCAAATCAACAAACCGGCATCCATTTAGAACCGCTGGAATTTATGGCGATGAAAGACCGCGACGATGTGGTTGTGCTGGATGTGCGCTCTAATTACGAGCATAATTTGGGCAAATTTAAAAATGCGGTAACATTTGATATCGAGAATTTTCGTGATTTCCCGGAGATGATCAATAAACTTGCTTCTTTTAAAGATAAAAAAATACTGACTTACTGCACCGGCGGCATCAAGTGCGAAAAAGCTTCGGCTTTGCTGCTGCACGAAGGGTTTGAAAACGTTTACCAATTGCACGGCGGCATCATCAAATACGGAAAAGAGGCCGGCGGAAAAGATTTTGACGGCAAATGCTATGTGTTTGATAACCGGCTTTCGGTGGATGTAAATTCTGTAAATCCGATGGTGATTTCGCGCTGCCTGAACTGCGGAAAAGAAACGCTGAAAATGATCAATTGTGCCAACCCGGAATGCAACGGGCATTTTACCCAATGCGCGGCTTGCGGTGAGGAATTGGATGGCTGCTGCTCTGCCGGATGCAAATCTCATCCCAGAAAACGCGTTTACGACGGCAGCGGTTATTATGTAAAAGTGCCGCAGCAGGTAAATACTTCGGCCAAAAAACAAAAAATTACGCCTGTTATGGCAGCAACAGAAACTGGTGCTTAAAACTTTTTATCGGTTGATGCTTCTTTTACCAGCTAAAATTTTGGCTGATAAAAGAAGCATTTTAAGTTGAAAATCACCTGGTAAAAACAGCATTGTTCAATTGTTATTGATGAAAGTATCCCTCCAGATAACAAGCCACGCCATGCTCAATATTCGGTTTGGTAACGGCAAAAGCAGCCTGTTTTAATTCCGGAACGGCATTTCCAACGGCTACGCCAATTCCGGCATTTGTCACCATTTCCAGGTCGTTGTAACCATCGCCAAACGCCATCACTTCGCCTAAATTTACTTTTGCATTTTCCGGAAACGAGTTCAAAAGTACTTGCAAACCTTCATTTTTATTGGTAAAAGGCGTAATTTCTAAATAAATATCTTTTGACCGCCAAACGGCAACTTTTAAATTTCTACGCACATTTGCTTCAATCAAATCCAGCAGTTTCGGTTCGCCCATCAGCATAATTTTGTGTGCGCCGTTTTGGATAAAATTTTGCAATTCCTCCGCAGAAAAACCGCTCAATAAACCATCTGGTTTTACGCGTGTGTTGTTGATTTCGCGCTGTGCATAAAAATCAGTTTCGGAAACCAGCCAAGTATTATTCTGGTACAAACTAATGTGTACTTGATGCTGATTGGCCAGGTTCATAATCGCATTTATATTTTCTGCGGAGATTGTGACAGAGGAAATTATTTTCTGCGGATCAAACCCGTTTCCCGAAGTCAGGATCAGCGCGCCGTTGTAACAAATTAGCGGCATCCGGCTGATATTCAACGTGTTTTGAAGATGATAAAGTGCTTTCGGCATCCGCGAAGAAGCCAGCACAAACCTGATTTCAGGATCAAGTTTCCCAACAACTTTTAGGGTGTAATTATCAACTTCGCGCTGTTTGTTCAAAAGCGTTCCGTCCACGTCGGTACAAATCAGTTTTATGCCCATGCTGTTTTTATCGGGTAAAATTTGGTTTTGATCGGCAGCAAAGCAAAAAATAAATCCGGTGTTTTTCAAACCTAAAAATTGGTATAATTGCTTTTTATGGCTTGGTTGGAAATTGAAGGTTTGGGCAGCGTACATTACCACGAATATGGCAGCGGGACGAAACTGCTGTTTGCTTTTCCGGGTTATGGCATGTCGGGCAGGCAGTTTTCAGTGTTGCAAAAATCATTGATGCGACAGTATAAAATCATCGCTTTTGATCTGTTTTTTCAGGAAACGTCAAAATTATATGTGGTAAAAGAAGCATTGGTTTTAACCGGGATGCAGCCCGAAATTTTAAAAAGATATTTGTACAAATGGCTCGGCCAAAAGCCCGGACAAAGGTTTTCTTTGATAGGCTATTCCATCGGTGCCAATTTGGCTTTGTATTTGGCGCAACAGTTTGCCAGTCAGGTAGATGAACTGATTTTGATGGCACCAGATGGTTTAGTGAAGCACAAAGGTTTTCGGTTTTTCCGTGCTTCTTTTATCGGTAAAAAACTGTACCGGAAACTTACTTACAGCAATTGGATGATGGCTGCCGCTTTAAAAACTTTAAAACATTTCCGGGTGATTGATACAAATTTGTACAGCATTGCCAGTCACGAAACCGAAACGCCGGAAAAGCGACAAAACGGTTTTTTTACCGTGCATTTTTATAAAAATTTTTCTGCGGACATTCATCAGCTTGCGGCTTTGATCAATCAAAACCACATCCGTTGCCGCTTGTATTTTGGAAAATACGACAATCTTTTTCCGCCAAAAAACGCCGAAAAACTGCTTGGTTTGCTGCTGCGGCCCGAAATACATATTTTGCCCGCCGGGCACTGGCTGGTTACGCCGGAACTGGACGATTACATAGCCAAACAAACGGATGATCACGAGTAAGCGCCATCATTTATTTTATAAACTGTTTTTGCCGTTTATGCATTGGCGGCTGTTGCGCAGCTTCCGGAAACTGGTTTTGTGCAACCAGATTGAACTGAAACCCAATCATTCCATACTGCTTTTATGCAATCATTTTAGTTGGTGGGATGGCTTTTTAACGGCTTATCTGGTGCATTATATTTTTAAAAAAAAGGCTTTTATGATGATACAGGAAGACCAGTTGCAGCACCGGAAGTGGCTTGCACGGTTGGGTTCTTTTTCTATTAACCGTACCTCTCGGGACATGCTTGTTTCGATGCAATATGCTGCCAGTCAGTTAGATGACGCAAATAATGCGGTGGTTGTTTTTCCGCAGGGATCATTACAATCCAATCATTGCCGGGAAATAAAACTGGAACGCGGCATCAGTTATCTCATCAAAAACATAAAAGGCGATTGCCAGCTGATCTATGCTTCGGTTTTGATTGATTATTTTGAAAGTTTTAAACCAACGGCCTATTTTCATCTGCTGGATTGCGGCACCAACCACAATTTTGAGTTTGAGAAGCTTCAAAACCAAATCAATAATTTTCAGCTTAAAGCCCTGCAAAATCAAATCAACATCAAACACTAAAAAAATACCGATAAAAACAGTATGATCAAAAACAAAGATAACTGGTTGAAATCGGGTTTTTTTTCCCGTTATATCAGCAGGAGCGTGAAGCGGCATTATCATAAAATTGATTTTGACCAGGTTAAAACCGATCCGCAGAAAGCCATTTTACTGATTGCCAACCATTATAGTTGGTGGGATGGTTTTTTGCTTTTTCATCTCAATAAACTGCTTTTTAAAAAAAAATTTCACATCATGATTTTGGAGGAAACGATCATCAAACATGGCTTTTTAAAATACGTTGGCTCGTTTTCTGTTTCTAAAACTTCGCGCAGTATGCTGGAAACGCTAAAATATGCCGGTAATTTGCTGGATGACCCTGAAAATCTGCTCGTGATTTTTCCGCAGGGAAAGTTATATTCTAATTTTGTGGACGAGGTTAAGTTTGAAAAAGGTTTGGAACGGATAATTAATTACAGCAGCCAAAATTTTGATTATGTTTTTGCTGCTTCTTTTACCGAGGGTTTTTCTGAACCGAAACCTACTGTTTTTATCTACCTGAAAAAACAGCCGGCGGCAAACTTTGCAGGTCTTACGGCTGTTCAGTCGGCATATCAAAAGCACTACCGGCAATCAAAATCAGTGCAAATTGCAATAGTTAAATAATGGCCATCCTGTTTTGTTACCTGATTTTTTTTTTCCTGATCCTGCGTTTCTGCGTTACGCTTTTCAATTTTATTTCCAACCCAAAAATCACTAAAGTTTCGCATCAATACCATGATCTGGTTTCGGTTTTGATCCCGGCGCGCGATGAAGAAAAAAATATTTTAACGCTGCTGCAATCACTTAAAAATCAGGATTATAAAAATATTGAAGTGCTTATTTTAGATGATCACTCCAGCGACGGTACTTATAATATCTGTAGCGGTTTTGCTTCCGAAAACACTTCTTTCAGCGTTATAAAAGGGAAACAACTGCCGTCGGGCTGGCTGGGCAAAAACTTTGCCTGTCATCAGCTGGCGCAGCAGGCAAAAGGCAAATATCTTTTGTTTTTAGATGCCGATGAAGAAGTTTACAAAGGCTTGATAAACAGTGCCATATATCGTACAAAAACGCGCCGCTTATCGTTGCTCAGTTTGTTTACCGACCAGGTAATGGTCAGTTTTGGCGAAAAATCAGTAGTTCCGCTGATGCACTTTATTTTGCTCAATTTGCTGCCGCTGCGCCTGATTTATCTTTCCGAAAATCCGGCTTTTGCGGCTGCCAGCGGACAGTTTATGTTTTTTGATGCCGAGAAGTATCATCAGCACCAGTGGCACGAAAAGGTTAAAGATCAGGTAGTTGAAGATGTGGAAATTATGAAATGCGTAAAACAGCAAAAACTGAAAGGCGAAGGTTTGCTGGCCAACGGTTTGATCCGGTGCCGCATGTACAATAATTATCAGGAAGCCATTTACGGTTTCAGTAAAAACTTTCTGGCACCGTTTAATTACAGCGTTTTAACATTTTTATTGTATTTGATTTTTATCATCTGCGGGCCGATATTAATTGCGCTGGTTTTACCTTTGCAACTACTGATGATGATGGTTTCGTTAATTGTGCTTACCCGGATCATGATTTCGCTGTCATCCGGCCAAAACGCATTTTATAACGTACTTTTGCACCCTTTGCAAATGTTCAATTTAGTAATTGTGGCGTATTTGTCCGTCAGGAAACACCTCACCAAAACCGTAACCTGGAAAGGGAGAAAAGTTTGAAATTCAGCAAAACCAATATTTCCATTATCCTGGTCATCATCTTCCATTTAGTTGGTTTAACGGGTTTTTTAATACCTTTTTTACAGCCTCTTTTTTTGCAGATTGTGCCTGCCCATTTGCTGCTGATGCTGTTTTTACTATTCATAAATCATCATGGCCGGATTTTAAAGTTGATACTTTTCTTTCTGATCATCAGTATTTTAGGGTTTTCTGCGGAATGGGTTGGCGTGCACAAGCAATGGCTTTTCGGGCACTATATTTATGATACAACGCTGGGTTTTAAGTTGAGTGAAATCCCGCTGATGATTGGCGTAAACTGGTTTTTATTAGTTTATTCAGTTAGTGTGCTCACCCAAAAACTACCGGTAAAAACAGCATGGCTTAAAATAATTTCGGGCGCAGGCATCCTGGTTTTGCTTGATCTGCTGATCGAGCCGGTTGCCATTCATTTCCATTACTGGCATTGGTTTGGCACCGGCATCCCGCTTAAAAATTATATCTGCTGGTTTTTGCTGAGTGCTGTTTTTGTCTATTTCTTTCGGGTTTTTAATTTCAGGACGCAAAACTGGGTTGCACCAACGCTGCTGATCGTTCAGTTTATATTTTTTATGGTTTTGAATTTTGCCTGATAATTAAAGAACTTAAATCCGGCATTTAACGTTAAATTTGCGATATGGGAAACTACCAGTTGCAGGTAACAATAGATCAGGATTCCGGCTTTTGTTTTGGCGTTGTTTATGCCATTGACATGGCAGAAGAAATTTTAGCCGAGGATGGTTATTTGTATTGTTTGGGCGATATTGTGCACAATGATGAAGAAGTGGAACGCTTGAAAAAGAAGGGTTTACGTATCATTTCCCACCAGGATTTGCCAAACCTGCAACACGAAAAAGTGCTGATCCGTGCCCATGGCGAAGCACCGGAAACTTACAAAGTTGCCCTTCAAAACAATATTAATTTAATTGATGCTTCCTGCCCAGTGGTTTTAAAACTGCAAAACCGCATCAAAACTTCCCATGATCAGGACGAAAAAATATTGATTTTTGGTAAACATGGTCACGCCGAAGTAATTGGTTTACAAGGGCAAACAAACGATGAAGCTTTGGTTTTCCAGGATCTGAAAGAGCTTGACGGGCTAGAACTTCCGCAGAAATTCACGTTGTACAGCCAGACTACCAAAAGCATGGAAAAGTTTTATCACATAAAAGATGAACTAATTAACCGCGGCCATGAAGTAATTGCCAATGATACGATTTGCAGACAGGTTTCCAACCGGGATAAAGATTTGCCGGAATTTGTGAGGCAGTTCAACAAAATCATTTTTGTATCGGGTAAAAAATCCTCTAACGGAAAGGTTTTATATGAAGTTTGCCGGAAATATAACCCTAACACTTACTTTATTTCCGCTTCGGACGAGCTGGAAATTTCCATGTTTTCCCAGTACGATACAATTGGTATCTGCGGTGCAACTTCTACGCCAATGTGGCTGATGAAAGAGGTAAAAGGCGTTTTAGAAACCTATTAAAATTATGGCTACCGATATAAACATCAAAAAATATACAGCTTCCGGACTTGGTTTGTTGTTTGCAAGTTTAGTTATTTTTACCTGGATTGCATCCATCATTTTGCTGATGCGCTGGCATTTTAGCTTTTCCAATCCGTTACTATATGTGATGATTTTGGTACAGATGCATTTGTACACAGGTTTGTTTATTACGGCACACGATGCCATGCACGGCACTGTTTCCCCAAATCAAACCGTTAATAAAGTTGTAGGGCAAATCTGCACATTTTTTTACGCTGCGTTTTGGTATCCGAAATTATATACCAAACATCATTTGCACCACAGCCATGTGCATACCGAGCATGATCCGGATTACCACAATGGCAGTTTTTCGAGTTGGTTTCTTCGTTTTTTCCGCAATTACTATAGTATCTGGCAAGTTGTTTTTATGGCGGTTTTGTTCAACGTTTTAAAAATCTGGATTCCGCAGCCGAACCTGATTTTATTTTGGGTTTTGCCCTCGCTGATGAGTACTTTACAACTTTTTTATTTCGGTACGTATTTGCCGCACAAAGGCGAACACGATAACCATCATCATTCTACCTCACAGAAAAAAAACCATTTCGTTGCTTTTTTTACCTGCTATTTTTTCGGTTATCATTATGAACACCATGATTCTCCTGGAACACCGTGGTGGTTGTTGTGGAAGGTGAAAGGTGTTTGAGGGTTTACTATATTTCTCTTTTTTAAACTTATCTCTTCTATCCGGTCAAAATTTAAATCTGTTTAAGTTTATTCAGTATGTTTCTGATGCTTCTTTTATCACCTAAAAATTGGTAAGCAATTGATTTATAAAGCTGAATGTCAACACCAATTTTTAAGTGATAAAATAAGCATTGTAGATTATAATTGTATAAAAAAATTGGCTATTAAATTATTGTAACATTTTAGTTGCATTGTAATTACTTTAATTAGCTTAGTAAAATATTACTTCTCTTTTTTAAACTTAATTCAGACCATTATGAAAAGAAATCTCTACCAGTACGGATTTGTGGTTCTTTTACTATTATCCGTTTCCTGCAAAAAGAACGAATCAGAAATAGACAAAGCCTTGAGTAAAGGGAAAGATTCGGCTGCTTTAAATTTAAAAGGCTTGTCTTCTTCAATGATGTTGAACAGTTTAGCTACATCTGTTTTTGAAAACCATGACGATGATTCTATAGAAAGGGTAACCATTTTAGGCAACCAGCTTACCAATCCTTATCTAATTCCTAATATGCAGCAAGCTTATAGGAACTTGAGTATCACAAATGTGCCTGTTAATGTTACTAATTTGTATGTCCGTTTTAAACCTTCCAGTGTAGACCAATTGGATGTTTTGACCACTGCGATGGAAGCACAAAACTTAGAAGTGTTTGATACGCCGGTGGATTATGATGTAACCTATGAAGGGGATTACTATCAAGACCCTTCTATACCACAGGAACAGATAACCTGGCAGTACGCTGTAGTGCCGCCTAACTTTCAGTTTCCATCAGGCATACAATATGAAACTTTGGCACAAATACATATCCCGGGTGATAATTACACTGCGGTAGAAACCGAAGCTGAAAGACTGGCAGCATCTTCAACCAACCAACCCAATTCTGTAAGGCCTCAGCCAAACGTGCCTCAATGTGATATTGACAATCATTGGGATTACGCTGCCCACACCTGTGTCCCCAATGATTGCCCTATAGACTATTATTGGAACGGAACAAGTTGTCAACCAAATACTCCTCCTCCCACGTCTCAGCCGCCAGCACCGGCTGTAGACGCTTCGGTACCAGGAGGTGGGATATTGGTGTATGATACACAAACGAATACTAACCGGCCTGTAAAAAAGGCAACTATTGTAGCTAGGCGATGGTTTAAAATTGAACGGGGTTTTACCGATAACAATGGACATTACCAGTTAACAAAACGCTTTAAAAATAATGTTCGCGTATTGGTTAAATTTAAAAACGGCGATGCAGAAGTTCGGGGTTTAAGAGGTGTTCGCTTATGGCAGATGCTTTTTCCGCTTAAAAAAGCAATAGGTCTTTTCAGTGGAGACAAAAGTAATATTAGCTATACTTTTGCTACATATACTAATCCAAACTCAAAAGGAAATAGATACTGGGCAGGGGCAACAACAAATAATGCTGTTCAGGATTATCGGGATTACGCCCCTGTTGAAGGGATTGGTTTACCTCCAACAGGATTAAAAATATTATTAACAAATAATATTCCCAGTGGAGCTTCACCTATGTGGAACAAACGAACAATCAACAATCTACCAAAAGAGTTTGTATATACTTACTTAGCTTCTGCTACAGTAGTAACAGGTATAATTGATGCGTTAATCATTGTCCTCAAGCATCAAATAGATATTGCTGTAAGTTACAAATACCCTACATCTGATGAACTTAAAGAAACAATCTATCACGAACTTACCCATGCTGCGCATTATGCTGCTTTAGGCAATGGTTGGTATGGCCCTTTTGTTGATGCTGAACTTAGTGCGCTAAATGCAACCTATTTTTCTGATAAGGCATATGTCCCTTATGGAAGAAGCACAAGTTCATATCATAATATTATAGCTTTGGGCGAAAGCTGGGCCTATTATATGGGGCATTATTTGGCCGATAAAGAATATGGCAGGATTGCAGGATGCCAAAATGAACAGATTGGCGGTGGCTATTATTGTAATGCTAACAATACTCGCAACCCGCACTTAGATGTTTTGGAAGCCTTTGATCCAAACTTGCAAGGCGACCCTTTTAATTGGATACCGCAGGGGTTGTTTTATGATTTGAAGGATCCGGCAAATGAAACTAATTTTCCTGTAACAGATCAAGTTTCAGGTTACACAAACCAACAGATGTTTAATGCTTTTCAATCAAACATCACCAATTTGCAGGATTATCGAATTAAACTATTGCAAAGTACTACTAACCCCACGTCTGGTTTTGTTCCTAATCTATTTTTCCAATACCATTATTAAAATTGTTATGAAAAACTTTGTGGTAGCCATTAGTTTATTTTGTATTGTGATACTAAATAGCGGATGTCCAAAGTCATCGTGTATTAAAACTAATTATTCATTTGCTGTAAATTCACAAATTAGTCCCGATTTAGATAGTATTCGGTTAGGGGATACACTTTACCTTACTTCATCTTTTCCCAAAAAATTAGTTGACGATTATACTAAAACTGTTGTCGATTATAGTAACTCTATGGGTATTGGTAGTACGTTAGGTTTAGTAAAATTGGTTAACGGTAGTTACCCAGGAAAAGATGCTGTTAATAGCTTCAAATACTCTAATGTGACAGGAAGTGTTTATAATGATAAAAGTATTCCCAGTCCTGATAAAATTCAGCAACTAAAATATGATGAGGTCAATGACAATTACAAACTTAAAATTGGAATAATTCCAATGGAAAAAGGTGTTTACTATTTAGGGGTAGGTAATGGTTTAAGCAATGGAAGAAATAAAAGTAATAGCTGCGAAAAAGCAAGTTTTAATATTACAATGATTAATACGTCTCAACATTTAAATTACTTTAGTGCTTGGAATCCTAATGGAACTCTTAGTACTTATGAAAAAGACAGGGCTTATTTTTTCAAAGTTTATTGAAACCTGTTTAAATTATTGTTCAATTAATTTTCATGCTTCTTTCAGCACCAATTTTTTAGTGCTAAAAGAAGCATGATTGTTTTTTAGGAATAAATTTGAACAGCAGCTTACCATCAATCAAACCAATTTCAATTAGTGGCAAGTTGGTATATTAGAAAAAATTAATCGATATGTTGGCTTTGCTTATTAAACAACTAAATGTAAGATGGTTAGTAGCTGGTTTATGTGTTTTGCTCTCCATAACGGTAAGCTGTTACGGGCAGCAAACAAACGCCATCCGGAGAATAAACTCGTTTGCGGATAGCCTGGCAAAAACCCTTCCTGTAGAAAAACTTTACTTGCAAACAAACAAACCAATTTATAACTCCGGAGATACTTTGTGGTTTAAAGGTTATTTGTTTGATGCCAAAAATTTAACCCCGTCCATCAAAAGCGGCCTTGTTTATATAGAAGTTATCGACAAAGACAACCAAATCATCAAGCGTATGCTTTTTCAGGTTGAAGATGGCTTGTTCCGCGGTTCAATCGCATTAGACAATGAACTGCGTGCCGGTGATTTTACTTTGCGGGCCTACACCAACTGGATGAGGAACTGGGGCACTGATTATGTTTTTACTAAAAAGCTTTTCTACATCAACACAACGCCAGCTTCTCTTGTCAATAACTCAGGCAATGCGTTAAATTTCAACAAGTCCAACGGCAATACTGCCAATCAATCAAACAGGACAGAAGATATTGACCTACAATTTATGCCGGAAGGCGGAAACCTGGTTAACGGACTGCAATCAAAGGTCGGTTTTAAAGCAATTGCAGCAAACGGCTTGGGCAAAGATGTTTCCGGGAAGATTTACAACAGTAAAAAGCAGGAAGTAGCAAGCTTTAAAACAACACATGCAGGAATGGGCTCTTTTGATTTTATCCCAAAGGCCGGTGAAACTTATGTTGCAAATATTATTACTGCAGGAATGGAACCTAAAACCTACGCTCTACCAAAAACGGAAGCATCAGGGGTTGCTTTGAAAATTACCAATGATCTTGAAAGTGATGTGTTGAAGATCAACATGGTTTGTTCTGAAACGATTTCTAAAACAGCTTTGTATTATCTCATAGCACAATCCCGCGGCGTGGTTTGCTATGGTGCGATTGCAAAATTTACAAATAAGGAAGTGAACTCTGTGATACAAAAAGATAAATTTCCAACCGGCATTGTCCGCATTACTTTGTTTGATGAAAACCTAAACCCCGTTAATGAACGCCTTACTTTTGTAAACCATCAGGACGGATTGAACATTCGCCTAAAAACAGCCCAGGAAAATTACCAGACCCGCGACAGCGTAACCCTACACCTAAAAGTAGCCGATAAAAACAGTATGCCGATACAGGGAAGTTTTGGCGTTGCGGTTACAGACGATGGCCTTGTTGCAGCTGATACGGCAAGCAATATTTTTACACGTTTATTTTTAACAAGCGATTTAAAAGGCACGGTTGAAAATCCAGCATATTATTTAATTTCAAAGGCAGAGAATTGGACAGCCCTGGAAAACCTGCTGCTCACCCAAGGCTGGGTTGGTTATCATTGGGACAAAAACTTTAAAATTCCGCAAGTAAAATATGCGGCACAGCCTGAATTTGCTGTAAAAGGGAAATTGACCAACCTGCTTAACAAAGGCGTTCCAAACGTCCCTGTCAAGCTGTTTTCCAGGCACCCGTTTTTTACAATGGATACGATCAGCAACCAAAGCGGTGAGTTCACGTTCAGAAATTTGCCATTGATTGATACCGGCAATTTCCTGCTACAGGCCCTGAACAAGAAAGGCAAAAGCAGGAACGTTGGTTTTGAGATGCAGGACGAAGAGCCTTTGCCTTTGCCCGCCCTTGCAAAAGCCAAAAAATACCCCCGTAACTATTTTGCAGACAGCACCTCGCTTGTTGTGATAAAAAACAATGTTGAGGCAAAAAGGCAAACCGAAGAAGTCTTGTTTGGCAAGAATGTTTTGAAAGAGGTGGTTATCAAAGGCAAAAGGGTGGTAAAAGGCTCAAAAAACCTGAATGGGCCAGGCAATGCAGACCAGATATTGGACGAAAAAGACATGCTCAAAGCTGCAAAAACGCCATTGATGGATTTTTTGAACAGCAAGATCAAAGGTTTTCATGAAGGAATGTTTCCGGTAAGGATTAGTCCCGGTTCTAAGTTTTGTTATATGATAAAAGCCAATCGTGTAAAATTCATTTTTGATGGTATTAATGCTGAACTCTATTTTCAGCCAGATGACGAATCAAAATATGATAGACTGATTTATTTGAATGGAATAATTGAACAGTTTACTGCAGAAGATATAAAAGGAATAGAAGTGCTGTATAGTGGTAAATACAACAACATATATAATGCAAAAATATCTTCTGGTGAGTTAGCTGGTTTTATCAGTCCTGTAAATGACCGCGACTATGCCTACATCGAAATCACAACAAATTCAGGCAGAGGGCCTTTAATCAATTCTAAAAACGGCTTTTATTTGTACAGGCCGCTGATGCCGGCTCTTGAAAAAGATTTTTATACGCCAAAATATACAAGCAGGGAAACGCAGGTAAAAACAAATTTCAGGCCGACGATACATTGGGAACCGGACGTAATAACAGACGCAAAAGGCGAGGCAATACTTAAATTCTTTACCTCAGACCGGACAGGCAATTATACAATTATTGCAGAGGGAAGCAACATGAACGGGCTTATTGGCTTTGGTAGCGGTAAAGTTTCGGTTAAAAAGGATTGAAATGAAGTTCTAAACCTGAGTCAACAATCCGAAAACAATATGTTATTACCTGGTAAAATTGACTTCAATTACTCTTTTTCATAATCACTTCAATCCAATAAAACCTATTTTTGCACGATAAAAGAAGCATTGCCGCAATTAGTTTATGGGAAAAAAAGGAGTTTTATTGGTGAATTTGGGCACGCCCGATAGTCCGAAAACAGCAGATGTACGCAAATATTTAGGGGAATTTTTGATGGACGGCCGCGTGATCGACATCAATCCTGCTTTGCGTGCTTTGCTGGTCAAAGGTGCAATTGTCCCTTTTCGGTCGCCAAAATCGGCTAAATTATATAAGGAAATTTGGTCGCCCGAAAACGGTTCACCGCTTTTATATTACAGCATCAAGCAAGCCGAATTGTTGCAGGAAAAGTTGGGCGATGATTACCAGGTAGAACTGGCGATGCGCTACCAAAACCCTTCCATCGAATCGGCTTTGAACAAACTAAAAGCTGCTAATGTAGATAGTTTGAAAGTGATCGCGCTTTTCCCACAATATGCTTCGGCCAGCAGCGGTTCTGTTTACCAAAAAGTGATGGAACTGGTAAGCAAGTGGTTGACGATCCCGGATTTATCTTTTGTGAATTCCTTTCACAACAATGAATTAATGATCGAGAATTTTGCGGAGAACGGTGCCAAGCATCAGCCGGAAACTTATGATCATATTTTGTTCAGTTTCCACGGATTGCCGCAACGGCAACTCATAAAATCCGATCCGACCCAAAAACATTGCCTAAAAACAGCAGATTGCTGCGCTACTTTAACGGATGCCAATAAATTTTGCTATTCTGCCCAATGCCACGATACGGCGCGTTTAATTGCGGAGAAGCTAAACCTCAGCAAAGAAAAATATACCATTTGCTTCCAATCACGCTTGGGCAATGATCCTTGGGTAAAACCTTATACAGTTGAAGTAGTGGCAGAACTGGCCAAACAAGGCAAAAAACGGATGCTGGTATTTTGTCCGGCTTTTGTGGCCGATTGTCTGGAAACGGTTTACGAAGTTTCGGTTGAATATGGTGAAGAATTTAAAGCTTTGGGCGGAGAAAAAATCCAACTGGTAGAAAGTTTAAATGATTCGCCGAAATTTATCGAGGCTTTGCGGGAAATGGCTGTTGCCTGATCTGGTCATACACCAATTTTTACCCGATAAAAGAAGCATTGTAAACCCTTGTTTCCTGAAAAAATTCCGCTTATCTTCGCGCCACAATTCACACAAATTATTCACGCTTTAATATTATTCAGGTAATGTATTTAAGTAAAGACGCAAAAGCTGAGATTTTTGCCAAACACGGACAAAGTGCAACTGACACCGGTTCTGCCGAAGGCCAGGTAGCGTTGTTCACCACCCGGATTGCCCATTTGACCGGACATTTGAAAAAAAACAAAAAAGATTTTTCTACCCAATTATCCTTACAGAAATTGGTTGGTAAACGTCGGGCCTTGCTGGGCTATTTGTTTAAAAAGGATATTAACCGTTACCGTGCCATTATCAAGGCATTGGAACTTAGGGATATTATCAAATAACCTGGAGTAATTTCCGCAAAAAAGCCATCTCAATTGTAGGTGGCTTTTTTACTTTAAGCCTGTTTAAAATTATGTCAAAAAAAAATGCAATGCTTCTTTTACCGTATAAAATTTAGTGCCTACATTGGTTTTAAATAAAAAAACTTACCATTTTTTAGGGGATAAAAGAAGTATATAAAAACTATTCAACAAATTTTAAACAGGTCCTGTTAAAAATAAAATTTCTATAAACAAGGTGCGTTCTAAAGATGAAAAACGTGCCGATACAACAACAAAATGAACGTAATAAAAAAACAAATTGATCTGGGCGATGGCCGCACCATCGAGATCGAAACCGGGAAATTGGCCAAACAGGCCGATGGTTCGGTGGTGGTAAAAATGGGAGATACGATGTTGCTGGCAACGGTAGTCTCCTCTAAAGAAGCAAAAGAAGGCGTTGATTTTTTGCCGCTTTCAGTTGATTATCAGGAAAAGTATGCGTCAACCGGACGGATTCCAGGCGGGTTTTTGCGCCGCGAAGCCCGTTTATCGGATTATGAAGTGTTAATTTCGCGTTTGGTGGACCGTGCACTTCGTCCGCTTTTCCCAGAAGATTATCATGCCGATACGCAGGTGATGATTTCCTTAATTTCTGCCGATAAAAACATTATGCCGGATTGCCTGGCCGGTCTGGCTGCTTCGGCTGCGATTTCGGTTTCTGATATTCCTTTTAACGGACCGATTTCTGAAGTCCGCGTAGCAAAAGTAGATGGCAAATTAGTGATCAACCCAACTTTATCTGATCTGCAAAAAGCAACTTTAGAATTTATGGTTGCCGGTTCTGCTACCGATATTGTAATGGTAGAAGGTGAAGCCGATGAAATTGCTGAAGCCGAAATGGTTGAAGCCATTGCTTTTGCACACGAAGCCATCAAAATACAAGTTGCCGTGCAGGTTGAGCTTGCTGAAGAAGTTGGTAAAACCGATAAACGTGTTTACAATCACGAGCACAGCAATTTAGAGCTAAAAGAAGTGGTTTTTGCGGCCACTTATGATAAGGCTTATGCTGTTGCCGCTTCTGCATCAGGAAAAGATGACCGCAGCGCAGATTTTAAACAAATCCGTGATGAGTTCATCGCTTCCATGGGCGAAAACCCTGATCCGATTCAAGTTGGTTTAGCTAAAAAATATTTCCACGACGTTCAGTATGATGCTGTGCGGAATCTGGTTTTAAACGAAGGCAAACGTTTGGATGGCCGGAAAACAACTGAAATCCGCCCGATCTGGAGTGAAGTTGGTTATTTGCCCGCTGCCCATGGCTCTGCCGTTTTTACCCGCGGCGAAACACAAGCTTTAACTTCTGTTACCTTAGGTTCCAAAACCGATGAGCAGATGATTGACGGCGCGTTCATAAATGGTTACAGCAAATTTTTGTTGCACTATAATTTCCCGGGATTTTCAACCGGAGAGGTTCGCCCAAACCGTGGTGCCGGACGCCGCGAAATCGGCCACGGTAACCTGGCCATGCGTTCTTTGAAAAAAGTATTGCCCGGTTTGGAACAAAACCCTTACACCATTCGTATCGTTTCTGATATTTTGGAATCCAACGGTTCATCTTCCATGGCAACGGTTTGTGCCGGAACTTTGGCATTGATGGATGCCGGTATTAAATTAACTGCTCCGGTTTCGGGGATTGCCATGGGTTTGATTACTGACGAAACAACTGGTAAATACGCTATTTTGTCTGACATTTTGGGTGATGAAGATCACTTGGGCGATATGGATTTTAAAGTTACCGGTACAGAAAAAGGTATTGTAGCTTGCCAGATGGACTTAAAAATCAATGGTTTATCCAACGAAGTTTTAATAAAAGCTTTAGATCAGGCGAAAGAAGGCCGTTTGCACATCTTAAACGAGATGAAGAAAACGATCGCTGCACCTCGCGAAGATTACAAACCACATGCACCGCGTATTGTGAGCATGACGATCGACAAAGAATTTATCGGTGCGATTATTGGGCCGGGCGGAAAAATCATCCAGGAAATGCAGCGCGAAACAGGTGCTACCATTGCTATTGAAGAAGTGGATAATAAAGGCATCATCGAGATTTTTGCAGACAACAAAGCTGCAATTGATGCTGCCGTTTCGCGCATCCGAAATATTGTTGCCAAACCGGAAGTTGGCGAAACTTACGAAGGTAAAGTGAAAACGATTATGCCTTTTGGTGCTTTCGTAGAAATTATGCCAGGTAAAGATGGTTTGCTGCACATTTCTGAAATCGACTGGAAACGTTATGAAACGATGGATGGTATTTTTGAAGTAGGCGAAATAGTAAAAGTGAAATTGCTGGAAGTGGACAAACAAGGAAAGCTAAAATTATCGCGTAAAGCTTTATTGCCTCGTCCGCCAAAACCGGAAAATGCACAGTAATAGTTTTTCAACATTGAATAGGAAAGCCCTTTGGAAACGAAGGGCTTTTTTTATGCCTGTTTTTTTTGTTGTTATATTTCATTCAGCCTAAAACCTGCGGATTAGCTTTAAAGATATATGCAAATTAAATTTATTTTTGTATAATCGATAAAGAACTAAAATTAACGGGTTTTAAAAGCATCCGATGCTTCTTTTAGCCCTAAAAAATCAAGCTGATTGTTATTTATTGCGCTGACAAAATTTTAGGTGATAAAAGAATCATCTGGCTATCAGTCTGTTAGGTATTCAGTTTACAAATATTATTATATTATGAATGTTTATAATAAAGATCTCAGCACCACTCAAAAAGCACTGGCCGTTAACCTTGATCCTAAAGTTTACGGCTCTTTTGCAGAAATCGGGGCAGGGCAGGATGTTGCGGCACATTTTTTTAAAGCCGGTGCCGCGGCTGGCACAATTGCCAAAACGATGTCTGCTTATGACATGACTTTTTCTGACGCGATTTATGGCGTGCAGCAAACCAAACGTTATGTAAGCGAGCAGCGGTTAAACTCTATGCTGGACCATGAGTACTGTTTGCTGCTGGAGCGTTTGGCTTCACAACGCGGCGACAATTCTACGTTTTTTGCTTTTGCCGGAACTTTTTCTGCTTTAAATTACCTGAAAACCAATGATGGCCACGGCTGGATGGGCGTTCGTTTTCAGTTGGAGCCGAACGGGCCGGAGCATAACGTGATCGTGCATGTAAAGTTGCTGGACAATGATAACGTTTTGCAGCAGCAGGCGGTCGGGGTTTTGGGCGTAAACCTCCTTTATGCCTGTTTTTATTATAATGAAATGCCGCCGGTTTTTTTGAAATCTTTGATCGATAACCTTACGACAGACCGTATTCAAATTGATATGATTCGGTTTGAAGGCCCGGGTTTCAGTAAAATTGATAACCGGCTGATGAGTTTGCACCTGGTGAAATTTGGTTTTTCGGATGCTGCAGTTTTCGGTCCTGACGGAAAAAACCTGCAGCCCACCGAAGTATTGTATAAAAAGCATATTGTGGTTATGCGCGGGCGTTTCCGGCCGCTGCTCAACGTGCATCTGGATATGCTAACCCGTGGCGTAGAGCAGTTTAAGCAGGAACCTGATGTTGATGCCACCAAAGTTGTAGTGATTACAGAGCTGACTTTGCAATCTTTAAAAGAGCGTAACGCCGATCCGGATGCAGAGATTGATGAAAAAGATTTCCTGGACCGGGTAGATATTTTATGTTCGCTCGGGCAAACGGTTTTGATTTCCAATTTCCACGAATATTATAAACTGGTGGCTTATCTTTCAAAAATTACCAAACTTAAAATTGGCGTGGTCTTGGGTTATCCAAATCTGGAATATATTTTTTCAGAAGAGCATTATGTTAATTTGCCGGGCGGGATTTTAGAATCATTTGCCACGCTGTTCAGCAGGAAAGTAAAGTTGCTCATTTATCCAACTTTAAGTAATGGTGAAATACAAAACTGCTTGAAGTTTTCTCCTCCTGCACATCTGGTTGATTTGTTTGACTACCTGATTGTAAACGATAAAATTGAAGACATTAAAGATTTTAACGAAAGCAACCTGCATGTGCAAACGGACAATGTTTTACAAATGATTAAGCAGGACATACTCGGTTGGGAAGGTTTTGTACCGCCCGCAGTGGCCGCAATTATCAAAGAACAATATTTGTTTGGCTTTAAAGGGGAAGATGTGGTTTCAAATTTAAACCAGATTGTGCCTGGTGAAGCTAAAGGATCATTTTGAGAAAATCCTGAAAAATGTATGATAAAAACAGTATTATGTAATTGTGCCAAAGCTGTTTTAAGTCGATTGTGTTTTAAGCCTTTTAAAATCTTACTTAGAAGAACTGATGCTTCTTTTAGCACTATAAAATTGGTAGCTTATATCATTCATAAATACAACCCACTGATTTTTAGCCGATAAAAGAAGCATCGAAAGTAAATTGAAAAATATTTATTGTTTTTAGGTTTTTGGATCAGAGTTTTTGCTAAACTCAAAATCAGTTCTGTCCCGGTTTTTCAAAGCAGGGCAATAATTCCCCAAATGTTGTTTATGATAAGATAACATCAATTTTTTCAAGCCAGAATTACAATGGTATAGTTTGTGTTTACAGTGGATTTAAGTGTTTGTTTGTTCTGTAAATGCCTGCTTAACTGTTTGGTACAAGAAAAATAGATGAAACCAACAGGCTTACATAATCGTTTTAGCAGCAAAGCTATGCGCTTGAAAGCAGGAATCAGTTTTACACTAAATAAATTATAAACATATTACCGAAATAAATTTAATTACACTAATATTACACCATCATTATAGAAACCTTTATGAAAAGAATTTTCCTTACCAAAAATTATTTTAAACCTAAGCTTGTTCTCTGTATTGCCATTTCATGCAGTTATGTTATGCTTAGTAACCAGGCAAATGCTCAATACAAAGCACCTCAGGACACTGCAAAAATCAAACATGCCCCAAACGCGCCTTTAACAACCTATCAAACTACTACTCAGCCTTACAAGCCGGATTCGCGTTTTGTGGGTGCGGCAGTTAAAGCGGCAGAAATTTTATCCGATACCACTAAGTATGACCCAAAGAAAGGCGTTGCCATTGATCAGTTGTTTAGTAAAGAAGATTTGCAATATGTAGTGAAGCAAGGCACTCAGGGTGTTGCGGTTTTGTTTGATTTGGTCAACCAGCATCTTCCTAAAGGGCAAACCATAACTTTCAGAACGGAAGGACAATCAGAAGTTACAACCGGGAGCAACCCATTGGTTTTGAGTAATCTGCGGGCAATGATCGCGGCCAAACCGGGTTCTGCCCTAAACAATCCGCAGCAGTGGAAAGAAAACATATACCTGGCTTATATGGCCCGGGATTATGCAACTAAATTAAGCAATACCATTACCATTACATCTGCCACGCGCGAAATACGCGAAACGCCGGGTTTGGAGATTATTGATTTTAACGGACAATCAATTACAATTGGTAAAATTTTAGCCCGATATCAGGCAAAAAACGCCAATAAATATCAGGCTGAAAAACAAGCCGTTTTGAATTTTCGTGAGCATACCTTCCCAAGTGAGAAAATCTCCAAAGAAACCGCTAATGAAAATTATAAACGTGCTTTATTTGATCTGATTGATTTACAGGAAGGGGACATTAACCGACATCCGGAAACAAAAAAGTTTGTTGATGTTTTAGCGGCCGATCTGCAAAAAGGAAAATCGAGCAACGTAGTTAATGCATTAAAAAACAATCACTTTTTTGATGCCAACGTTCCGGGAAATGCCGGTCCGGTATTATTGACTGAAGATTCTGTACTTAATGCAGATAAAGTACAAATGCACCCGCAAGATAAGGCATTGGAGATCATGACTTTAACAGCTTTGCATTACGGTGAACGGGACGCCGTGAAATTGTTGAGAAGTTTGGTAAACGGAAAAGGGACTGTACCTGCACGGCAAACTAATGAATTTACACCTGTACGTTTGGGCCAATTGATCAATCATGGCACAGAAAAATTAAAATCATTGGGTTTTGGTGAAGCTAAGGTAGATAACATGTCCACTTCGGATTTGGTATTGCTGGCTGTTGCTGCACCGGATGCACCTGTGGTTATCAGACCGGATGCCTATTTATCACTGCGGAATGTTGGCAGTACCATTGCAAATTATTATAACACTACAGAAACCAGTGAAACCAAAAATGTAGTGATGTTTAACCCACGCATTAGTTTAGGCAGCAGGCACACAGAATATCGTGCTGCTTTTGATGCAGTAGATTTTGTTCCGGAGTTTTTGAACGGTGTATATTTGAACCAGAAAGGTTCCCGTATCACACAAAACGGGTTTGAGCTAAGGGTAGAGTCTGATTTGTATTTTACCAACTCCTTAAACATTATTGAAAAAGGGGTAAAGCCGGTTATATTTCCAGAATTTGGGATAATTTTAGGCGGCGGCCAGCGTAAAGTCGGATATGACAATAATACAACCCCCGGCCCTTTAGGGGCAGTTCCACAATTTAAGAATACTTATTTTAACTGGGGCGCACACTTAGGTTTAAATGTAGGGCCAATTTTGCTCGCTACCGATGCCACTTATCTGTCAACAGATGAAGAGACCAACCCAAATAAAAGATTTTTCGATCTTTCGCAAGGTTCTACTTATTACCGGTACACCGTATTAGCTCATCTAATCAATTTTGGGCTGGGAAAAATTGCTGAAGGTGGCGGCAGTCATCTTACAATAGATGCAGAATATACCGGTGAAACCAACAACTCCGGTATCAAAAATCGCACTTTTGCAAACAGCAGTGCCGTGCAAACCGGTAATGATGAATGGGTTCGGGATTACAACAGGGCGCATCCCGGCGGTGTGTTCAATGCTGGCATTGCAAATAGCATGATTATCAATGGTGATGTTAAATCCACCTATGCGTCAAGCAGTTATGCAGCTATAACTGTTGGGTTACAAAAAAACCACTTTCAATTTAAGGCAATGGGCGGATCTTATAATATTTATACAGTTCCTATCAATGGTAAAAAACTAATCAGCGGCGAAACCATTAAAAACATTTTGAAGGGTAATTTATTTGGAGCTTTAAGTGTAACTTACCATTTTGGCTCAAGTAGTTTTAGTTCTAAATACAGAAAAACGGATTCTTACTCAAAAATTGGCACAGAAGAATCCGAGCACAAAGCGGAAGAATCTTCATCTGAAGAAAGAACTGGATTTGGGCCAAGAAACCACGCCATTTTCACCAACGGAAAAGCCCGTTTAACACCTGCGGAAATTACCCCTCAGAAATTGTAAGCAGTAGGCTGCATACCGAAAATTAGTAGGCAAAAAAAGCATAGTTAAAAAAAAGCTGTTATGTAAATAACAGCTTTTTTTAGTTTAACATCCGGGAATACTGTTTTTACGACCTATTTTTTCTTATAATAAGATTTCAGCATAAAAATGGATTGATAGAACTTTCCATATATTCTTTGGCAATCAGTTTAAACATGGTTTGATTAGATTCACATTCATCATAACTATATTGCAAATACTGTTTGATATCGATATTATTTAACGAACCGGCAATTGATTTCAAAGTTGAATAATAAAATTTTTTAACGCTTAATATTTTTTGAATATAAAAGACTAAGCTTAAATCTTTTGATAAATTATCTTGTAAGTAGCTGTTTTCATCCGGTACCAAAACGCTTAAAATACTTTGCGTAGAGGTGCTATGTTGCATGTCGGGGTTTTTGTGCAGGGTATTAAAAATAATATCGATACGGGCAACATGTGACTCAACTTCTGCAGAAAGCTCCTGGATTGCATTTTCTAAATCACCATAACAACTTTCATCAGCTAAATAGCTAAGCTGATTTTTAAACTTTATCAAAAGAGGATGGATTTTGTTAAGGTTGTAAATAAAAGCCCTTTGTAAGGCTGGTTCATCTAACTTGGTATGATTATCTAAGTAAGGTTTTTTCATATAAAAATTATATCCAGTAAAAGAATCAACAGCAATAGCCAGTAAATAATAAATTTCCAAAGCCCAAAGTGTTGGGTTTAACAATAATAGGTTAGTAATAAATGGTTAAATTCATTTAATAATTTTACTAATATATATTCATAATATTATTTATTAAAATATATTTTAAAATTATAATCACGTATCAATCGATATCGATTATTTTTTGACTGAGGTATTCAGAATCTGATTACTATTTTGTAAAATTGCAGCATAAATAACCGCGCCTATAGCTCAGTTGGTTAGAGTAGAAGACTCATAATCTTTTGGTCCCTGGTTCGAGCCCAGGTGGGCGCACAAAAAGCACCTTAAATGGTTTTAAAAAGCCTGTAAATTAATTGATTTACAGGCTTTTATGTTTTTAACCATATCAAATCAGGTCAAACTTTCTCAAGGTTTACAATACCTATTCCGTAACCTGTTTTCAATTTTTACTTTCGAGGTATTGAAAAGTGGTCTAAAAAACTGTATATCAGTAATTTACAAATCTAAATGTGCCATAAAACATTGTCTTTTTTGCCCCTTTTTGATACCTAAAACCGGAGGGTTCAATTCCAAAATTGAAACAAATTTTATTAAAATAAAGGAGAAAAGGGACATGAAAACGAGCAATACATTTGGTATCCAGTTCATTATCAGGCAGGATAAAATTAAAAACGACAAGGCACCTATCTATGCCAGGATCACTGTAAATGGTGAAATTGTCCATTTTGCACTAAAACAATGGGTCGATCTAGCCATTTGGGATACGAGCCGCGGTTCTAGTAAAGGAAAGGTTGAGGCCGCTAAATATATTAATAACGGTTTAGATCAGGTACGGCTTGCTTTGAGTAACTGCTACCAGGAGTTACAGGTAGAAGGGTAAACTAATAACACCTGACGCAATCAGGGATGCTTTTTCGGTACAGAAAGTACCGAACTCAATACTTTAAGCAGGTTGGTTGAATACCACAACGAACAGGCAAAACACGAGCTCACCTGGAGCACTTTAAAACACTATTATGTTACCCAGCGCTACCTTGTAAAATTTATGGAAAAGCGGTTCCGGAAAAAGGACGTGCTCCTGCACGAGATCAACTATAAATTTATTGCAGACTTTGAGATTTATTTGCAATCACATAAGCCATTGGACCATCAAAAGCCAATGAACAACAACGGTGTGATGAAACACCTCATCCGTCTGCGTAAAATGACGAATTTTGCCATTAGGCTGGACTGGTTACCAAATGATACGTTCAAGAATTTTAAAATCAGGCATCAAAAGGTAGAAAAGGAGTTTTTAACCAAGACGGAATTGGATAAAATTCATAAAAAGCAATTAGCTGTAGAGCGGCTGGAAATAGTCAGGGACGTATTTGTTTTTTGCTGCTATACCGGTTTAACTTACGTGGATGTGTTAAACTTAAAATATACTAACGTGTAGTGCGATTAAAAACGGGAGATAAAAATATAAGAAAATGTTGTACAATACGTTGTAAAACAGTATCTTAAAGAAGGATTACGACCAAGTAAACTATTCTTTATGCACAACCTTTCGAGCAATTTCATGATTTTTTTAGACATTATCAAATCTGTTTTCAAGTCATCCATTAATACTGATGATAACTTTAAGTTTTATCCAAGAAAGCCCAAGCTTTCTGATTGCGATATACTTGCATTGGCGCTCTCGGCAGAACCTATCGAGATTGATTCAGAAACTTATTTATTCGGAAAGCTAAAAAAGGATTATTTTGAGCAGTTTCCGCAACTGATCCACCGCAGTAATTTTAACCTTCGTTAAAAAGCACTTGCCCACCATTTACAACGATTAAACCAGTTCCTGGCAGACAGCATGAATGAGGGCGAGAATGTATTTATTATAAACTCTATCCCTGTACCTGTTTGCAAAATTGCCCGTGAAAAATCCTCAAAGATCTGCAGGGGGGATTTTGAAACAGCTCCGGACAAGGGTTATTCAGCAGTCAATAAAGCTTATTACTACGGCTATAAGCTACACATGATTACTTCGGTTAACGGCGTATTTCACGCTATGGACCTCAGCAAAGCAAGCGTTCATGATAGCTGCTATCTTAATGATGTAAAGCATTCAGGATTAAATAACTGTATTCTTGTTGGTGATAAAGGGTACTTGTCAAAGACGCATCAAATAGACTTATTTAGCTTAGCAAAAATCGAACTAAAAACACCTCTGCGTAGTAATCAGGAAAATAAAAAAGTCATTGCTCCTGTTTTTAGAAAAGTCAGAAAACGTATTGAAACATTGTTTGCCCAGCTTTGCGACCAATTCATGCTCAAAAAAAATTATGCTAAATCTGTAGCTGGGTTATCAGTAAGGATTGTAAATAAAATTGCTGCTGTAGGCATTTCATAGATCGGTGGCTGCATTTTTTCTCCGTACAATGCAATTAGTTTAGCATCTACAAAGTAAGTTTTGGTCACGACCATCATCATTCTGGCAAAATACTTGATCTGTTTGGGATTGACTAGGCTTACGGCTATCTCTTGCTCGCTAAGCATATAAAGTAGTAAAGTCCCATAATTTCCAGTAGCCTCTAAAACACAATGATAGTCTGCATTTGAAATAGAGCCGATGAATTTTTTTACCCCTTTGGCATCATTGGGACAGCTTTTTGTCTGGTAGCCGTTTTGTACAGGACAAGCAGCCACAAAGGTGCCTTTTGCGATGTCGATTCCAACAAACTTCATGACTTTAGGTTTAGATAAACAATAATTACACCTCGTGAACTATCGTCGTAAACACAGGCTTGTTGCCTAACGAACTATTCAGTTTTGAGATGTAAAAACGAATGGGGACAGAACGTGCCAGACGGTATTTATTACCAACAGTTCATCGGCCTTGATCCATACGTTTTTTACTTCAGTAAACGTACGACAGTTCATTTTACACTACCAAAAATAGTGGTACTTCTTTTATGCCTGTAATATTTTTTGAATATTATACCGATAAAAGAAGCATTGATATTTCCTGTTTTTAGGGTAATAAAAGAAGCATCTGAAAGAAGTTGGACAAAATTTAAATAGGCTCTTATACAAATAAAAATATTCTTATTTGAGAATTTGTTATACTGTATGCCTTACAAAGCACTATTTTTGAAACCTATGAGGAATTTATTCTATACTTTGTTCTGTTGCTTAACCATCACAGTATCAGCCCAAACCAACAAAACCAACATTGCTGTGATACCTGAACCGGTCACGATTATCCGTAAAGCAGGGCAATTTATTATGCCTAAAAATATTTCTATCCGAACAAATGCTACAGCTGAGGTTGTGCCGGTAATTGATTTTCTTAAACTGCATATCAGCACCTCAACAGGTGCCAATATTAGGATGGGGAATATACATAATTCAACAATATCATTGATACTAAATAATGTTAAGAATGAGGTCATAGGCAACGAGGGTTATCAGCTAATTGTAAAGCCTGCTGGTATTAGTATCAACGCAAATAAACCCGCCGGGCTATTTTATGGTGTTCAAACCCTTTTGCAGTTACTACCTAAAGAAATTGAAAGCCCTGCGTTGATTAAAGGTGTAAAATGGATTGCCCCTTGCGTAAGTATTACCGATTATCCCAGGTTTCAGTGGAGGGGTTTGATGTTAGATGTTGCCCGTCACTTTTTTACTAAAACAGAAGTAAAGCGATACATAGATAACATGGTGCGTTATAAATACAATGTGTTACACATGCACCTCACAGATAATGAAGGGTGGCGCATAGAGATTAAAAGCCTACCGAAACTTACTTCTGTGGGAGCTTGGGCGGTTAAAAGGGTAGGATATTATGGCACATTTGCGCCGCCAAAACCCGAAGAACCACGCGATTATGGCGGCTTTTATACACAAGAAGACCTTAAAGAAATTATAAAATATGCGCAAGACCGCTATGTTAACATATTGCCCGAGATTGATGTACCCGGCCATAGCCTTGCTGCTATAGTTGCTTACCCCGAACTGTCTTGCACGCCGGATGCCAACACTTATTCGGTACGCTCGGGCGAACGTATTATGCAACTGGATGGTTCTAAATTTTCTGCAATCATTGACAATAACTTGTGCCCGGCCAATGAAAATGTATATGAGTTTCTGGATAAGGTGATTACCGAAGTGGCAGCTTTATTCCCTTTTGAATACATACACATGGGCGGCGATGAAGCTGCCAAGAATTTCTGGGAGAAAAGTGATGCCATTAAAGACCTGATGAAGCGTGAAAACCTAAAGGACATGAATGAAGTGCAGTCTTATTTTGAAAAGCGCGTGGAAAAATTAGTGGAATCAAAAGGCAAAAAGTTTATGGGCTGGGACGAGATCCTGGAAGGAGGCATTGCCCCAAACGCTATGGTTATGAGTTGGCACGGGATGCAGGGCGGCATTAAGGCGGCACAAATGCACCACGATGTAGTCATGAGCCCAAATACGTTTGCCTATTTAGACTATATGCAGGGCGACCCAGCCATCGAACCCCGCATTTATGCAACCCTGCGTTTAAATAAAGCTTACCAGTTTGAGCCAGTGCCGGATAGCATCGACTCACGCTATGTTAAGGGCGGACAGGCTAATTTATGGACCGAGAATGTATATAATATACGCCATGCAGAATACATGACTTGGCCGCGTGGTTTCGCTATTTCCGAAATACTGTGGTCTCCAAAGGCGAAAAAAAACTGGCCGTACTTTTTTGCACGCGTAGAAAAGCAATTTGAAAGGTTCGATGTAGCTCAAATAAAGTATGCACCAAGTGTATATGATCCAATTATAAACACGATGATGATGAATGACAATACTGTAAAAGTTTCCCTCACTACCGAAGTGCCCGGATTAGATATTTACTACACTTTCGATAATTCATTTCCAGACTGGTTTTATCCCAAATACACATCACCACTCGGGGTTCCTAAAGAGGCGACCCAGTTGCGTATGATTACTTACCGGGGCACTAAACCAATCGGCCGTATGATTACCATATCTGTTGAAGACCTGAATTTGAGGGCATCTCCAAAAAAATAAATAGTAGAGACTGGAGGGAATTTCTCGTGTTTTATATTGAAAATGAGTTTTTTAGGTATTAATGCATAAAAGAGTCCATTTGTCTTACAAACTGTTTAAAAAAACAATTGAACGTAGTTGCCATGCTTCTTTTATCACCTAAAATATGGTGGTTTTTGACGCGTTTTTTTGATTAGCAAATAACCGGAAAGACACAAATTTACTGGCATAAAAGAAGCATCTGCTTGTCTGCGATGGAAGTTCAAACAGCTTGTAAGACAAATATTATTTTGATAACGCTTGTCTGAAGTATTTGATGCTGGCGGTTACATCCGGTACATTATTGTACCAATTATATTCATATTCAGCAGCGATGATACCTTTAAAACGCTGTTTCTTTAGTTCTGCTATCAATGCATCAACATTAGAAACACCAGTTCCCCAATGAACATCATGCGCATACTTGCTTTTTTCGTTCAAATCTTTAAAATGTAATTCTTTGATATGTCCTTTTAACTTTTTTAAACACGTTAACGGATCTAACCCTGAGCGGATCCAATGACCAATATCAGCACAGGCCCCAATTCGGCTGCTTTTGCCTTTTATTGCCTTTAATAATATATCTGGGTTCCAATAATGCGACGGATCGGTATGGTTATGAATAGCCAGGTTGATTTTAAATTCATCACAAAGTCCCGACAGCATTCCAAGTTCTTCTTCCTTGGGTTCAGATACAATATTTTCGATTTGCATGGCTTTTGCAAATTCAAACAATTTGCGCCAATCTGCTTCATCGGTACCGTTAATTACCCCGAACGACACCATTTTGATGCCTTTCTTTTTTAGCTTTTCTAAAATTTGCATACGCTTTGCAGTATCCATATGGAAATCCATGGTACCCGCTAACCCTCCGCCGAGCTCCTGGCCTCTAAAAGCTTCTATATAGTTTAAACCACAGCTATCAGTTTTATCTACCGCTTCAAAAAATGTAAAGCGCTTAAAGGTGTAAGCTTGCGCAGCCAGTTTCCAGTTGAGCTTTGTTTCCGGATTTTGGGCAGCTATACGGCCAGCACTGGTACAAATTATCAAAAACAGCATTATCATTTTAATTTTCATTTCATCAGATGTTAAATAAGTTATTAAATAAATACATATCCTAAATTATAAAAGCCTGTTTGGATTTATATCAGGGAAATTAGGATGCTTCTTTTATGCCTATAATTTTCGTTTTTATAAATTTTTTCATTATATAAAAGATATATGGTTTCCTGTTTTTTAGGTGATAAAAGAAGTATCGTAAATCAATTCAATCGATACAGGTTTTAATCTGTATCGATTAAAACAAATATTCGATCCGGCAAACTGCTGGTTTTTAGATATCTTCCTGAAAATCCAGGTCTTTCCCAAATGTATCTATCATATAACTGAGCGACCAGAATGCCAGTAAAAGGCACAAAGAACCAACCGCAATGCCTGCATAGATAAGGGAATTATCCAGCAAATGCCGCAGATATTGAAACAGCAAAGTAAGCGGCACAACCGCGCCACGTACAAAATTAGGCACAGTTGTGGTTACGGTTGCCCTGATATTTGTGCCAAACTGTTCTGTCGCAATAGTCATAAAAATAACCCAATAGCCTACTGAAAAACCCATAAATGCGCAAATAATATAAAACAGCTGAAGGGAAATATCCTTGAATAGAAAATAGCAGGAGATTGAAATTACAGATAATAACAGATAGATGCCCACAACCTTCAAACGGTTTTTCAATAGCTGACTTAACAAGCCGCTCACGATATCGCCCAAAACCAGGCCTCCATAACAAAACGCTACCGCAGCACCGGCGTTAACAACACCTTTTATGCCCAAAACTTTTCCAAATTCTGGCGAAAAAGTAATTAAAATACCCACTACGAACCACAAAGGCACCCCAATTAAAATGCATCGTACATAACGTACCAAACGAGGCCATCTGGAAAATAAAGCAAAAAAGTTACCTCTGCTAACCGATTTTTCCTTTGACTTACCAAAAATTCCGGATTCGGCAACGCCAATGCGCAGGAGCAACAATGTTAAGCCCAAACCGCCTCCAATAAAAAAAGAAGTCCGCCAGTCAAAATGTTGTGCAATAACATAAGCTGCCACTGCACCGCTTACACCAATAGCGGCTACGATTGTAGTAGCATAGCCGCGTTTTTCTTTAGGCATCAGTTCTGCCACCAGCGTAATACCGGCCCCAAGTTCGCCGGCTAAACCGAAGCCGGCCACAAAACGCCATATTGCGTACCAATGCACGCTATCTACCCAGCCGTTGGCCAAATTAGCTATGGAGTACACAAGTATTGATCCGAACAGAACGGAAAGCCGGCCTTTTTTGTCTCCCAAAATCCCCCAAAAAATCCCGCCTACCAGCAAGCCAATCATTTGAACATTCAACAGCAAAATGCCGCTGTTTGTCAATGCATTTCCAACCAAACCTAAAGATTTTAAACTGGGTATGCGTACGATACTGAAAAGCAGTAAATCATAAATATCTACAAAATAACCTAAGGACGCTACGATTACAGCAGCCAGCGGAAATTTGTAAGGCAGTAATGAATTGGCTTGTCCTGTGAAAAAGGAATTTGAGTTGGACATTTGAAGGTTTTGTTAATTATTTTAAAATTGGATATGCTGAGTTTGATCATTCAGGCTGGTAGGCCGAAGTTGCCCGATGCATAATTATTTATCAATAACTTCAACAAAAAGCCTCAAACTCAAATCTTTCCAATAGTGCTTTTAATTCTTCCTGTTAAATTTTATTGAATTTATTTTCGATGCTTCTTTTATCGACTAAAAAAACGGAAAAGCTTATGCTTCTTTTATCGATATAAATTTTGACAACGAGATTTATATCGATAAAAGAAGCATGTTAAGTTGTCCTGATGTAAATTTCTACAAGCTCTTAAATTTATGGATTACCCAAAATATCTATTTTTTCAGCACCAATTTCGTTGTTTGTTTCAGTTACTTTAATGTGAGAGGCATCGCTGCAACGCATATCTGTAAACCGGCTTTTGTTCATGGGCAGTGTTTTTGCATTTACGCCACGGAATAAAGTAGTGCTAAACCATTCGGCACCTGTAACTTTGGCTGTTGTTGCTTGTACCGGCTTTCCTTCATTGTGCACCTGGTCTATGGCATTAACACGCTTAAACTGCCGTTTTACCTGATAAGTAAAACCAGGAACGTCATAATCTACTTCAAACTTTTTTTCGGGATGGTTTACGTCCGCAATCGTCATGCGCAATTTTTCGGGAGCAATCATTTTCACCGACATTTGTACTTTGTCGCCCGGTTTCCAGGTAAATTCAGGTTTGTCCGGTGCGCTGTTCCAACTTCCGGCCCTCCAAAATGGCCGCCAGGAGTTGCGCCTGCTGCTTCTTTTACCGGTGGCATCTGTTGAAAATTCCCAGGTCAGCCCGGCGTCCAGCTCGTGTTTACCATCGGCATTGCCGCCCATATAAACAGAAAAATTATCAAGCGGCTGGTTTGTTTTTGCACCCAGGCGGTTTTCATCAACTTTAGGATAACCTAATTTTACCACGCCTGAAATACCGGTCCAATCATCAAAACTGCTGACCGCTTTACGATAGTAAGCACCCGGAAAACAAGGGTTGGATACCGGAGGCGGTATTTCCGGGTCTGATCCGCTTACTTGCCCAAAACATAGATGGGTAGAAATAGCCATCATCACTAAAAAAGATAGTTTTTTATAATTCATCGTTTTCTGATTTTGATTTGTATCCGTTGATACCGTAAAACATAATATAAAAATAGCAGGCCATCGGGATCAGAAAAGCAAAAAACCAGGTAGAATGGTCTTTAAGTAATCCTTGTGAAAAAGAAACAATTGCGCCTCCGGCTATTGCGGTAGATAAGATGCCCGAAGCCTGAGTAGTATATTTGCCAACGCCTTTTACCGAAAGCGAAAATATAATGGCAAACATGACTGAATTACATAAGCCAACAGCAATCATGCTCCAAACGGCAAGGTATCCGCCAGAGTTGATGGAAACGGCAATCAGCAGGATAGCGAATGCAGCACAAACAGACAATACAATTGAGGGCTTGGTTTTTTTAAGGATAAATGAACCAATTAATCGTCCGATCAGCATACTTCCCCAATAATAAGCCACAAAAGTATTGGCCTGGTTAACCGGAATTTGCAAAGTATCAGCAATATAATTTGTTAAAAAAGTACCCAATGATACTTCGGCACCGACATAAACAAATATCCCGATGGCACCCAGATTCAAATTCCTGAAAGAAAACAATGACTTATTTTGACCGGTAAAAGAAGCATTCGTATTTTTACCTGGTTTCAAATCCGGTAATTTTAACGCTAAAACCACCAAAGCAATCACAATTAGCATTACCGCAATCCCGATGTATGGATATTTTACCGCATCACTGGAGGAATGCGCTTCCTGCAACCGTGATAAAATAAAATGAGCACCAAATATCGGGGCAACAGTTGTTCCGATAGAACCGACAGCTTGTATAAGCGTTAATCTTGACGATGCTGTTTTTGACGGCCCTAAAATGGTGATGTACGGATTTGCCGCTACCTGTAACAAAACCACACCTATTGCCAGCACAAACAAGGCAGCCAGAAATATATAATACTGGTGCATGATAGAAGCAGGCACAAACAACATCGCCCCAAACGCCGATACAAAAAAGCCAAGCACCATTCCGTTTTTATAACCGATGCGCTCCACTATTTTACCTGCCGGAAAAGACATGATCCCGTAAGTTAGAAAAAAGTAAAATTGCACCAGGGAAGATTCCGAATAGCTTAACGTAAACCCGCTTTTAAAAAAAGGCACAAGCGTATCGTTTAAGCAAGTGATAAAACCATTCATAAAATACAATACCGCCAGCGTAGTAAGGGCTGTTGTATAATTGGTATTTTTATGATTTGAAGGTTCTGACAGTACCGCGCCTGCTATGGGTATGTTTGCCATAATGAGTTGGTTAATGCTTCTTTTACAAGGTATTTTTTAGTGGTTGTTGTGTGCATCAAAATTTATTTCTGCTTCAAAAGTGCGGTGCCAGGGCAAAATAAAAGTCAGGTTCGATGGTTTGAAACCTGCATTTGATTTATCTGAAAAATAGCTGCTTATCTCTTTAAAATAATTGCTGAGTAAAGCTGTACAATAAGCTTCTACTTTTTTGGTGGCTTCATCACTTAAATAGTTCGGCTCCCAACCATTTTGTACGATAAAGTTTTTTGCTTTTGCCCGGACGAGGTTATGGTAATAATAATCATCCAGCACACGGTGAAAAGTAAACCATTCTTCTGCCAGCCGAATATTATTTTTTAGCTTTTGCGGGGATTTGGAAAATTTAGCTTGAGACAAAGCAAAAATAACGCCTTGCGGAAGCGTAGTGCCTATTGTGTTGCCAGCCGTATTCCAGGAGGCATAACTGTATAACCTGGGAAAAAGATTTCTATGTAAAAGTTCCATCGAAAAAGCAGTGTCTCCGCCTTGTACATCACCGCGGGGATCAATATCTGCAACCAAAACAGCTTTGCCCTTATTGATTTTAGTTTCAATTTCATCTGCAAAAGTTTTGGCACGGCCAGCTTCAAACCGGGAGGCATAAACATAAAAAAGCAGGTCTGCCTGTTCAATATTCTCCACTTCTTTAGCACCCACAGCTTCAATGTCATAACTAACCGTTTGCCTCAATGGCCGGTCTTCAAAAGGCATGGCTTTATTGCTTAATTCTTCCGAAGAATAAACTGCTTTTATTTTAGGGGAATAGTTGTACCGTTTATTTAAGACGCGTGATAATAACAACATAGATATTTCATCCGCGCCGGGCTGTACCAAAATTTTATCGGTCAGCTCAAGTTGTTTAACCGTTGCAATCAGCTTTTCCCTGTCGGCCACGTGTATGCCTTTTGGTTTGGCATCATCTTGTGAAAGGATCAGGTAATTGATAACGCCGCTTTTTACAAAATCAACCGCTTTTAAATTGATAGCCAGATTACGCTGGCGGGACTGTTTATAATTTGATAAAGCTTCTGCAGGTATTTGTTGTACTAATTTAGCGGTTTTCAATTTGGATTCTTCATCCGTAGCCACAGAAATTTCTGCCCAATCCGCCAAATTTGCCCTGTAAGACTCATTTTTGCCATCGCCGGTTGGTGCCAAACGCATGATAACGCTTTGGGCATATACCGGAAGTTTTGGGGCCATTTTTCGTATGGTTTGCATGATTGACATGCGCCTTAATGCTTCTTCATATTTTACGTTGTACACCCGCGATGCAACTAAGCCGCCGTATGCTATCATATCAATAGAAATAACCGCGGCATCAAATGATTTTAAGTCCTGCGTTTGCAGCCAGTTGATGATCTTATCTGACTGGCCGGGAGTGATAAAATTTCCTAATAAATCTTTTGGCGGTGCTATTACTTGCGCATTTCCTATTAAACCCATTTTTTGTGTGAACTGCAAACAAGGCGGCCGGTCATCAAGCGGAATTAGTAAAATTTTTGTATTCGCTACGAATGTCTTTTGTGCATTGGAAGACAAAGCAAACACTAATGCCAGAAGTGTATAGAAATATTTCATATAATTAGGTTTAAAACAGCGGAGTACAATAATGATAAAAAAAATTAAAATATCGAGGTTAATAAAAAATAAATTTTAAAAATAGAAGGTTTTATTTAGATTTATATCCGAAGAAAAGCAATGCTTCTTTTAGTCTGTAAAAATTAGTGTCTGCGGATTTTATCATCAAAAAAAGAATTGATAAAGTTTAACAGTTTTTATCCTGTTAAAAGAAGCATGTTGTATTTTAACCAAATTTAAATAGGCTTGAAATATACTTTTCTATCAATCTAAATTATTGAACCTGTTTACACGATAGCTAATTTGCTATTATTAGTAAATAATCCAACTTACTAAACTATTATGAAGCGACGTAATTTTATAGAAATTTTAACAGTAGGTGGCAGTATTGCGGCTGTTAGTCCGGTTTTGGCAAATCCCTTAACTCCATCGGCTGCATTACAAAGACCTTCTTCAGTTCACGAAAAAATACTTACTGCTGATTTGGTTGTTGCAGGCGGCGGGTTGGGTGGATGTGCCGCCGCGCTTGCTGCATTGCGCAATAACCTTACGGTGATTTTAACCGAACAAACAGATTGGATCGGAGGGCAATTAACCCAGCAAGGCGTTCCTCCAGACGAGCATCCCTGGATTGAAACCCACGGCGCAACACAATTGTATCGCGATTTTCGTAAAGGTGTCCGTGAATATTATCTGATGAATTATCCGCTAACAGATCAAGCCCGTAAACGTCAATATTTAAATCCGGGAGATGGTGTGGTATCCGAGTTATGCCACGAGCCGCGTGTAGCATTAGCGGTGCTGCAAAGTTTGTTGGCACCCTATCAGAGTTCAAAAAAGCTTACTATTTTATTAGAACATCATATTATTTCAGCCCGGGTAATAAATGATGAGGTTCGATCTCTGGAAGCACTTGATCAAAAAACAGGTAAAAAGATCATGCTGAAAGCACCTTATTTTGTTGATGCCACCGAACTGGGCGATCTGCTGCCTTTAACCGGAACCGAGTATGTAACGGGTACAGAATCCCGTGAGGAAACAAAAGAATTACATGCCCCGGAAAAAGGGAACCCGTTAAACAACCAGGCTTTTACTGTTTCTTTTGCTATGGATTATATCAAAGGGACAAATTACACTATTGAAAAACCGGACGAGTATGAATTCTGGAAGAATTTTACACCTTCTATGAAGCCTGCATGGTCTGGAAAACTACTCAACTTAGCTTATTCCACTCCTGCCACACTTATTCCGAAAACGCTTGCATTTGACCCGCTAAGCCCTAATACCGGGAAACCGATGAACCTTTGGGATTACCGCCGGATCATCAACAAGGATAATTTTATTCCAGGAACTTTTGCCGGTGACATTACGATAGTCAACTGGCCTCAAAATGATTATTTTTTGGCCAACCTAATTGGTGCAACGCCGCAAGAATTTAAAACTCATGTAAACAGGGCAAAGCAGCTCAGCCTTTCCTTATTGTATTGGCTGCAAACAGAAGTTCCGCGGCCTGATGGCGGCCACGGCTGGCCGGGCATTCGGTTGCGCGAAGATATTATGGGGACAGAAGACGGTATGGCAAAATATCCGTACATCCGCGAATCGCGCCGCATTAAAGCTGTTTTTACCATTCTGGAAGAGCATATCGGTGTAAAAAACAGGGCTTTGATCACCGGTAAAGAAACCGGAAACAGTGCTGCTAATTTTTACGACAGTGTTGGCGTAGGTTATTATCACGTTGATCTGCACCCAACAACCGGCGGTAATAATTATGTTGATTTTGAATCGATGCCATTCCAGATACCTTTGGGTGCGCTGCTGCCCCGTAAAATTAAAAATCTGTTGCCGGCCAATAAAAATATCGGTACCACACACATCACCAACGGCTGCTATCGCTTGCACCCGGTTGAATGGAGCATTGGCGAAGCGGTAGGTTTATTAGTAAAATTTGCATCAGATAAAAAAGTAATTCCGCGTGACGTAAGGGAAAGAAAAGAAATGCTCACAGAATTTCAGGATTTTGTACGTTCTCAAGGTATCGAAACCCATTGGCCGGAAGGATAATTCTTATTCTGTTTAATGTTTATTTAATTAATGCGATGCTTCTTTTATCGCCTAAAAGGTGGTGAGCGTTTTGAGTTTTTTATTTAGTCAATGTTTGATTGATAATAGTTTATCGCAAATATTATAGCTTAAGTAAAGCACCAAATTTTAGGTGATAAAAGAAGTATTACTGTTTTTTTCAGAAATAAATCAAGTTATATCTAAACACTTATACTCAAACTGATGGTAAAAAAATTACACAATCGTTTTTTATCGCTGGATGTATTTCGGGGAATGACCATTTGCTTTATGATCATTGTAAATACGCCCGGAAGCGGCGCAACACCATTTGCCCCGTTAATGCACGCAACCTGGAACGGATTTACGCCTACCGATTTGGTATTTCCTTCCTTTTTATTTGCTGTCGGAAATGCGATGAGTTTTTCGCACCAAAAATATATCGATTTGCCACACCAAACGGCGTTGATAAAAATATTAAAACGTGCATTTTTGATTTTCATGTTAGGCTATTTGCTGTATTGGTTCCCGTTTTTTAAACTAACCGATGATGGCCACATCACTTCATTCCCGATCAGTCAAACCCGGATTATGGGTGTTTTACAACGCATCGCACTTTGCTACCTTTTTGCTTCGCTGCTCCTTAGATACTTGTCAGCTAAAAAAGTAATTTTTATCAGTTTATTGATTTTGATCGGCTACTGGGCAATATTATTGGTTTTTGGCGACCGGCAAGATCCGTTTAGTTTGACGGGAAATGCTTGCCTGTATTTAGACAAGTTTGTATTTAATGAAGCACGTTTATATCACGAAAATGGCGTAGCTTTTGATCCTGAAGGTATTTTAGGAACACTTCCCGCTATTGTAAATGTGATCATCGGTTTTTTTGCCGGTAAATTTATACAGGAAAAAGGCAAAGGGTACGAAAGCGTGGCTAAATTGCTTTTAACCGGGGCTTTATTTGTTTTTACGGCACTTTGCTGGAACATGGTTTTTCCGATTAATAAAAGCTTGTGGACAAGTCCGTTTGTACTGGTTACCACCGGAATAGACCTCGCTGTAATCGGGGCCTTAATTTATTTTATAGAAATTAAACCTGGCCATACCCGTAAATGGGTTGATTTCTTCGTGGCTTTTGGCAAAAACCCTTTGTTCATTTATATTGTATCTGCTGTAGTCAGGATCATTTTAAACCGGATCAGGGTAAATCAGAATACGTCTGTTTATGAATGGATCAATATTGTAATTTTTCAAAAACTTGTGCCTGGCCCCATTGGTTCGTTGCTTTTTGCACTTTGCTTTGTGTTTTTTTGCTGGGGAATTGTATGGTACATGGATAAACGAAAAATATACGTAAGGGTATAATTAAAATCCAACCTTTCTAAGTGGTTTAAGTCAGGATGGTTTTAAATCCAGTTCATCACTTCAAATTTAGAGTCTAAAATTGAGGCATGGGGCATATTAAACCAACGCGCTAATACTGTTGCATAAATATTCCTGAAATCAATAAATTGTGTTTGATGCTGATTTGATCCTTCCCAAATTCCTTTCTCTTTTAACTGGTTGCCGTAAATTAACAGGCTGTTAGCTTGTCCGTGTTCGGTGCCGCGCTTGTTGTTTTCTTTCAACCGCCGACCAAACTCAGACCAAGTTATAATCAATGTATCATCCAGTTTTCCGCTTGCTTTTAAGTCGGCAAAAAAAGTATCTAATCCTTGTGCGTAAGTTTCCAACAAACGGTCATGTTTGTATTTTTGGAATTGGTGCGTATCAAAACCATCCAAACTGATACGGTAACAGCTATTTGCATTTTCTTTGTCAATCTGCGCTGCAATAGTTTTTAAACCAGCTGCAAAATCATCTGCTGTTGTTTCTATAATGAAACTTTGTGTTGCTTTATTATTTGCACAACGATCTATCCATGAAACAGCATTAGGATTGTTTATCAAACCAGTTTCCCAAATTTTACAGGAAGTGTAGTGCGAATAATCCAAACCTGCACAACTTATATTGTTGATAATCAGCATGTTCCCAGCATCAAAATGAGGTTTTAAACTTTTTAATGCCGGATTAAAACCAAAATCATTGTTTAGTTTAATTACCTCATTCAATGGAATTGCAATAGTTGGGCGGTGGTTATAATAAGTGGGATCAGCATAAGGAACGATGGTATTGTAACCATCATTGCCGCCGTTTAAATGGATCAATACTAATTTACGTTTGGATTTAATTTGATCCGGGTTTTGAAAAGATTTAAACACGCCGGGCAACAGCAAAGGCGCAGATACAAAAGCTGTATTCTTTAAAAATGATCTTCTTTTCATTTTACCAAAATTTTTTGAAGTACTAAAAGCCTGTATAAATTTGTATTAGTAAAACTTACGATGCTTCTTTTATGCCTTTAAATTTGCGTTTTTTGTAATGGTTGCCAATTGGGAAATCCATTTAAAAAACCACCAAATTTTAGGTGATAAAAGAAGCATTGTAATTAAACCGGCTTTAAATCATTTTGATGTATTCTTTATATCTGTCATACAAATGCCCTGCCTGCAAGTAGGCAGATTGCGGGCTCATAAAGTGTGAAAACTCAAATGTAATCGCTTTATCGTATCCGGCTTTGCGTGCAGCTTCCAATTTAAGCCGGAGTTTTTCAAATTTAATAGGAAGGAATTTGATCGGCATGTCCCGGTCAAACGATTCGGCATTTGTCCAGCACTCCATGCCATATTTATCGGCCAGCTTTTTATTGATCTCAAAAAAGGCGGGCAATTCGTAAAATTCCACATGCCCATCCTGAAAAGCCACGGCATCAACACTTTGGTGTATCGCATCAAATATTTCGTTCCAGGCTTCTTCGTGCTCTTTTACGGTGATACCATCTTGTTTAGAAATTGTGGATGAAGCAGACATTACCGCTTTTTTGCCATCAATCCAGGGAGAAATAAACGTAGGCAAATTGCCAGATATTTCTTTACAGTGCTTGCCCAATTGTGCGTATAACCCGGCTACTTTTCTGGTCCTGCCGCTTACTTCCTGCGTAAGGTACCAACCTTTGAACGATTTGTGGTGCCCGTATTTTTTCCAAACTTCATCAATCACTTTCCTGTTCAGGTCAACTTCCTTTTGAAATTCCCCTTTCCACCAGTATTTTCCCGAATCGTATAACCCGAAATAAAAACTCATGTTGTGTTTATCAGATAGTTCCAGGAACATTTTTACCAGATCTACCGGCGGTTCATAACATTGTTCTTCCTGCATCAACACGACAGAAGGATAAGTCAGCCATCGCTGGAAACCGCTCCTAATCAAAAAAACAGTATCAATGCCTACTGCTTTCATGTGCGAAAAATCGGCGTCCCACTCTGCCCTTCCCCAGTTTTGGTGAGGAATATCGTGACTGATCTCGTCTAAAAATGTTCCTGTAATTTTCATGATGGAATTGATTTTTAAAAGATTTGTTTAAGTTTATTCAGCATGTGTTGATGCTTCTTTTATGCCCTAAAAAATGGCGGTTAAGCCATCAACTATAAACCATTAGCTACAAACAAACTCACCAATTTTTAGGTGCTAAAAGAAGCATCTGATTTTATGATGACCCTAAACCTGTTTAAAGTTGAGAAACTATTTTATTCTTTTTGACCAGCATTGCTTCGGGCCCGTCCTCCAGCATTTTCCATACCTGGTACAAGCCGCGCGGAACATGGAAACAGCCTTTCCATTTACCGCCTTTCAGCGAAAGCAATACTTCGCCCCGGCGGTTTAAATAACCAAACCATTCGCCGTATTGCTCATCTTTAAAGTGTTCCCAGGTGTAGTTGTGCAGTTTTTCAAACCATTGCAGGCAATCGTCATTTCCGGTCAGCAAATAGCCTTTGGCCATACAAACCAATGCTTCTACATGCACCCACCAAAGTTTCTGGTCCCACTCCAATTGCTGCGTAGGATAACCTTTGATATCTAAAAAATAAAATATGCCGCCGTACTGTTTATCCCAGCCGTACTCCAGCATTTGCAAAGCTATTTTAACTGATTTCTCGATTAAGGCATTGTCATTTAAACGCAAGCCCAAATCCATCGTAAACCACATGGCTTCAATGCTATGCCCGGGATTAAGTAAACGGCCTTCATAAGAATCCGAAAAACTGCCATCAGCAAAAACATTTTCTAAAATAACGCCTTTTTCTTCTTGATAAAACACATCCATCACTTCGTGTAATGCTTCGGCAATCAAATCGTTTACAGCTTTTTCCTCCAGCAAATGCTCCAGTTCTAATGCAAGGTTGCACAGGATCATGGGCAAGGCAAAGTTTTTTAAATCCCGTGTACCGGGGAAAGCTTTGTTGTATTTATTTTTAGGATTATTCCTTCGTTTTAAAATATTGTGGAAGGTTGTACGGGCGATTTCGGCATACGTTTCATTACCGCTTGCCGTGTAAAGCGCACCAAAACCCATCGCGGCAAAGCAATCCGAAAAAATATTATAAGGCTGTGTTAAAGGTTTGCCTTGTTTATTTAAAGAAAAATACCAATTGCCATTTTCATCCCTGCCGTTTTTGATCATAAAATCAGCACCGTGCTGCGCCATATCCAGCCATTCCTTTCTTTTTTCAACTTTGTTGTAAAGCATAGAAAACATCCAGACTTCACGGCCTTGCAACCACATCATCTTGTCGGTATCAAACACATTTCCAAATTGATCGAGACTGGTAAAAAACCCGCCGTCCGCTTCATCTTTAGAATGTTTTAACCAAAATGGGATAACGTTTTCCAGTAGTTCTTTTTTGTATAGTGCTGTATATTGTTTCATAAATAATATGTCTTTGTTGATTGTTGATTGCCCGGAACCAATGATTACGCTATTATAGTAAACCCTTGTCTTTTAAGTAATTAACCCATAAAATGTAGGTCGTGGTTTTGATATGGATGCCATCCGTTGTATAGTTTTTGTTCATCTGCCCTTCGCTGTCTTCCAATAAAGGATGCAGATCTACATAACTGAGCTGATGATTTTCGGACAACAGTTTAAGCTGGCTGTTTACTTCTTTTATCCTGGCGTTGGTAATCCGTTTATATTCGGGTGCTATCATCGATTCATTTATTGGGAAAATGCTTTCTATAATAAGCGTAGTTTTAGGTGATGCTTTTTTTATCCTGTTGATGATGGTCTCATAATTTCTGATCATCAAGGCCGTAGGAAAACCTCTTTTCAAATCATTGGTGCCCGTAAGGAGAAAAATCTTTTTAGGTTTTGAAGACAAAACTTCGTCCAACCGGGCAATAATCCCAAAGGAAACATCGCCGCTGATACCGCGGTTGATTACGTTTTGGTTTGGTACAAGCTCTTGCCATTCACCTGCTTCGGTCAAGCTATTTCCCAAAAAAACAATTTCATTTTTGCGGTCGGGCATTGCCCTGAAAAATTTAAGCCGCTCTTTGTAATAGCTGTTGGCATAAGTGCTGTCAACCGGAGCGGATTGCTGCGCATTGGCTGCCGGGCCGAACATCAAAAAAAATATAAATACCGTAAATGTGTTTTTCATAAATACAGATGCTTCTTTTAGCGCATAAAAATTGGTATTTATTCCCTCTTATGTGAAGAGGGCTGTGAGGCTACAAGCACTAATTTTTATACGATAAAAGAAGCATTAGAAATTAATAACCTGAATTGAATTATGTGGCTTTAATCCAGGTTTTTTTAATAATTGTGATTTGCTTTTTAATTATTACCAACCTGGGTTTTGTGTTAAATTTTTATCAAGGTCACGTTCTCTTTGCGGCACAGGGAATAGATAATGTTTATCCATAAAATATCGCATATCACGGCTAAACCTTTGGCTGGCCGATGCGGAATAATCAGGTATTCCATTCAGGTTAGTAATAGCTGATGTTTTAAAATTGGGTGTAGCAGCTACTGTATTTGCACTTTTGGCAGCGCCATATACTTTGCCCGGCATTACCAGTTCGGCAATTTTCCATCTGCGGATATCAAACCAACGGAAACCTTCGCCGCCTAATTCTGCTGTACGTTCTCGCCGGATTAATTGGCGCATTTTATTCTGATCTGCAGCAACCAGCGGATCAACATTAGGCAGGCCGGCCCTTTTGCGTAGCAGGTTTATGGCGTTGATAACTGTTCCGTCAATCTGACCTGATTCAATTTTTGCTTCTGCATAAGTAAGTAAAACTTCCGCATAACGCATAAATAGCCAGCTGACGCGTGGTGTGTTGATATCCTCGAAAGTAAAAGTATATTTAGCCCATAAATAACCTACCCCGTTTTTTACCGGGCCAAAAGCGTTAGAAAAATCATTATTGGTTTTTAGTACATATTTATTTGTCGCGGCATCTAAAAAATAAGTGGCCGTATTATAGATTTCATATACCGCTGTAGCACGGTTTTGGGTAATGGTATCGCCTTGCATAATCACGGTATATTTCAATCTTTTATCACGGTTTTTTGATGGTTTTGCAGGATCATACACAGCAGATTCATCAATTCTTTTGCCATCGGTAGCCTCATAAATATCTACCAAACGCTGGGTAGGAAACCGGCCCGACTGGCCGCCTAAATTACGGGAACCTTGCCCAAGCGGAATAAAATTACGTGAGTTCACAAAAGTTTCGGAATACAGCAGTTCAAACATGATTTCTTTACCGGCATTAGTCGTTTGGCCGGCACGGGTAAACAAATCCTGATAATTTGGATTCAAGCCTAAACCTGCATTGTCCATTACCTGTTTGGCAGTTGTGGCAGCCAGGTCATAATCGCCGTTGGTTAATGCAATACGTGCTTTTAAACCTAAAGCAACAGCCTTGCCAATACGGCCGCGATCTGATGAAACCCAAGCTAAATTTGCTGCAGATTCATCCAGCTCCTTGTACAAAAACTTGATAATATCCGCTTTAGGTGCGCGTGATTGTGTATAATAATCAGGTATATCCAATGGTTTTGTGATTAAAGGGACATCACCAAACATAAACACAAGATGATAATAGGCAAAAGCACGCAATACCCGGGCTTCCGATTGAATTGTGTTATAAGCATTCGCGGCAACATTGGCTTTTCCTTTTTCCATGCCGGAAATAAGGGTGTTGGAACGCTGGATAGTTGTGTAGGCGAACGTCCAAACATTGGAAACATTGCCGTTATTTACATCATAAGTCCCTTCTGCCAGCCCTGCAGTACGTTCAACACCAATGTCCGTCCATTGATCGAACAATATCTGCCAGGGAATTAATGAGCCGCTGTCCCAATTGATAGAAGCATATACGCCGGTAAGCGCAACATTCATTTCGCCCTGGCTATTAAAGAAATTACCTGTTGTTGGGGAATCTAAAGGGACTTCGGTTAGGAACTTCTTACATGCCGTGAAACTAATTACGACAATTAAAAGTGCTGTTATATAAAATATTTTCTTTTTCATGATCTTAAAATTTAACATTTAAACCAAAAGTATATGTTTTCATGATCGGATAGAATTGACCATCGGTATTGGAAATTTCAGGATCAAAACCAGGATAAAATTTATCACGTGTAAACAAATTTTGTCCGCTTACATAAAACCTTATGGAAGATATTTTTGCTTTTGAAGTAAATGTTTTTGGTAAAGTGTACCCCAGTACTGTGTTTTTTAAGCGCAAATAAGCACCTGATTTTATCCAGTAAGAAGAGGCTTTATAATTATTATCTGAATTAATGGTTAAACGCGGGTAAGCAGCGTCTGTATTTGTGGGACTCCAGTAGTCCTTTTGAAAATCATACATTGTTCCCTGGAACTGTGCTGAAAAGAACGGCTGTGAACCCATACCGGAAATGTAATTGTCGTTTTTGCCCACACCCTGAAAAAATACTGTTACATCAAAACCTTTCCATTGAGAGGCCAGATTTAAACTATAGGTATAACGTGGCTGGTTACTGCCCAATACCACCCTGTCGTAATTATCAATTTTACCATCTGGTTGACCATTAGGGCCACTGATGTCTTTGTATTTAATATCTCCCGGAACTGTGTTGGCAAACTGGAAAGGCGAATTTTTTATTTCGTCGGCACTTTGAAACAAACCCTGGGCCTGATAACCATAATAAGAGTTAATCGCATAACCTTTTTTGGTGATCAAATAACCGCTTACATATTCTTGACCATTAAGATTGGTAACCACATTTTTAACATCCGATAAGGCTAATTGCACCTGGTATTTAAAATCCCTGATGTTATTATTAAGTCCTACAGCCAACTCCCAACCTCTGTTGCGCATAGAACCAGCATTTACAAAAGGTGCAGATAAACCCAAATAAGTAGGTACCGGAATGGTTTGCAGCATATTTTTAATATCGCGTTGATAAACATCAGCGGTAAGTGTTACATGGCTGTCAAAAAAGCTCATATCCAAGCCCGCATCAAACTGGGTTGAAGTTTCCCATTTGATGTTTGTATTGGCACCTTGCGTTAGAGCATAACCGGTATTTAGCGTGTTATTAAAATAGTAGTTATAACCGGTTGAGAATGTGGAGAATGAAGGGTAATAACTTCCTACGTTTTGATTTCCTAAAGAACCGTATGATACCCTCAGTTTAGAATCGTTGATCACTTTACGGATCGGTTCCCAGAAATTTTCCTGAGACATGCGCCATCCGCCGGATACCGAAGGGAATAACTGCCACCAGTTTTCTTGTTTAAAACGGGAAGAAGCATCCCATCTTCCGTTTACTTCCAATAAATATTTTTCATCATAATTATAAGTAATCCGGCCAAAGGCTGATGCCATCGTATAAGCACTTGCATTTCCGTTCACAGTTTGTCCGGCTGCGTCACCTGCACTTAGGTAGGATTTATTTGGATCAAGCAGGTTTGGCCTGAAGCCGGAAACATTGTCCGTATTAAATTGCTCGGTGCTAAAACCTCCCAAAACAGAAAAATTATGTTTTGCTATACTTTTATTGTAAGTAGCCTGAACGCGGAAAATGTTTTGGGTAAACTCTGCAATGCCATCACTCAATGAGTTGGTTGAAGGATAAAGCACCGTTGGGACCAAAACTTTATTAACCAGGTCTGGCGTGTACACCTGGTATTGTTTTATCAGGTTACGATTGTGGACCGTATAAGTATTTGAGCTGTAAGTAGCTAATAAATCAAGGCCGGCAATTGGTTTATAAGTTAACGTACCGGCTATAATACGGCTATTTGTGATGCTGTTGTCAAAACCAGAATCATATATTTGAGCAATCGGATTCCGGTTAATCCATGCCTCACCGTATTCGCCCGTATTAAACTTACCTGCAACGTTGGCCGGTAAACCAATAGCCTGTAAAATAATAAAGTAAGGAGAAGCACCGCCCGGCCACATCCGGTTGCGCTGGTTAAGCGTCAAATCCATAGACGCCTGCAAATTTTTAGCAACTGCCACATCTGTATTAAAACGAAGGTCTTTGCGCTCCAGGTTTGTGTTTGCTGTAAGTCCGTTTTGTTTCAAATAACTTCCGGAAGCAAATATTTTAATTTTATCGGTGCCAGATGAAACACTTAAATTATGGCTCTGCATAAATCCGTTTTGGGTTAAAACCTGCTTCTCCCAGTCGGTATTAAAACGGGCAAAATTATCTGGGCCCAAAGTTTTATAATCTGCAATTTGTTGGGTAAAAGCAGCAGTTTGTCCAACATTTATCCGGGCTATATCATAATAAGTCATGTGATCAAGCGCGTCTACCTTGTTGGGCAAATTTGTAGCCTGTTGAAAGCCCGTGTAACCATTGTATTGAACTGAAGTCCCTTTTGCAGATCCCCGCTTTGTGGTTATCAATATAACACCGTTTGCTGCCCTCGAACCATAAATAGCCGCCGCTGCCGCATCTTTTAATACCGAAATACTTTGGATATTATTGGCATCGATCGCATCAAGGCTCATCTCCACGTTATCTACCAATACCAAAGGATCCTGGCCGGCCTGGTAAGAACCGATACCGCGGATACGAATTGTACCGGCATCATTTCCTGGCAATCCAGACTGCTGGGTTACGGTAACACCAGGGGCAATGCCTTGCAAAGCAAGTGAAGTTGAAGCAACGGGCCTTTTTGCCATTTCAGCACCTTGTATTACAGATATAGCACCTGTTAAATTAACTTTTTTCTGAGTGCCGTAACCTACTACCACAACTTCATTTAAGGTAGAAGTTGTTGCGCTTAGTACTACATTTAACGTATTGTTTTTGGGTGCAGCTACTTCACGGGATTGAAAACCAATTAAGCTAAACACCAATACAGACTGATTGGATTGAATCTGCAGTTTAAACTGACCGTTATTATCCGTACTGATACCTTTAGTTGTGCCTTTAATTATTACAGACACGCCCGGAAGTGTCTCGCCTTTTTGATCTGTAACTGTACCGGTTAATTGCCGGTTTTGTCCAAGGACATAATGCTGCATACTTAAAAAAATGAGAAGTACCAACCCGATTTTTAAAAGCTTTTGATGTTGAGTAAATAGTTTGAACATATATAATAGTTTTAGGATTAATAATTACACACACAAATTTTTCATGATTGTAAATCTATGTCGGGCTATTTTGAGAATATAACTTTTCGGTTAATAATTGATATAACAAATAAAGAAAATAAAATTTATCATATCAATACATTTTTAAAAAAATTTAATAATATTTATTGATGAATTTTATTCGTAAATCAGGCAAAAAAGGAAAATTGATTTGATTTAACATATTCATAAAAAACGCACTTGCTATAAACTAAAAAAATATTGCCTTATTACTTAGATCATCAACTGTTTATGTATAATATAACATAAAGGGCGTAACCATAATGTTTGCTTATTATAAAGTTGAGAGATGTATTGCTTAAATTATTTCATAAATATATATTAAATTATTTTAATAACATTTTTTGTTTTTAATTTATTTTAACATATTTGACATAAACTTAAGCTTGGTTAAATTTATAAAAAATACCTTTAATTGAGCAAGATTACCCAGTACTTCTTTTAGCCATATAAATTTGTTGCTTTATTTTACAGTGTAAGAACAAGAAAAACTGCATGTTTTTTAGGTGATAAAAGAAGCATTGAAAATAAACCGTACAAAATTGACACAAGACATTAAACCTTAAACCTTTAGTAGGAAATATCTTTTACCGGTAATTTTAAAAATCTTCTTTGTCTGCACATTCACATCTGTTGCTTCAAACAGAATGAGCACCGGGCACAAATACGTTTATTAAAAACCAATTTCAGATCAAATAATCTCTCTAACCATGAAAACAAACAACGTAAAGATTTTCCTGCTTCCGGCCTTTCTTTTACTAATTTTAATTGCTTGTCATAAAGACAAAACAACACCTGATGTAACGGTTAACGATTCAGATCCATTCAGCACTTTTTTTCCTGGGGAAGTTAAACCAGCACCTTCTGCAACATGTTTTAACGGTGCTTATTATAGAAAGATTGTTTCGAGTACAGATAAGTGGCTGGGCATCAACGGAAGGGTTGTGCTACCAACAATAATTTTCGATCCGGCGCGTACTAATCCTGCAAAACCTGGCCAGTATTTAGATAATCCATCTGTTTATTTAGGTGGCAATATGGGCGCACAAGAAACAGACATTGGGTTAACCTGGGAAGTAATTAAAGATGAAAAAGGCAACGTATCGCCTGACAGAAAGGCTTTTCGTCCGTTTCTTCGCCGTACATCGCAAAAAAGTGGTCAAACTGCAGCTTATTTAAATGCACCGGCGAGTAGCCCATATTATTGGTATCCCGGCGAAGAAGTGATGATGTCTATCCAAATCGTTGCAGACAAAAAGATTAAGTTTATTGTAGAAGGTGCCGGCAAAAGGTACGAAACAGATTTCGACTGCGATGGTTACAGTCTGAACGGTTCCGGGGAATTTAAGCGTGTTAATGCCATAGATCAGGTAAGCAATGAAGGAAAACCCGTTCAAAATACAAAAACACGTGTAGAGAATGCTGTTTGGAAAGAAACAAACCTTTATAGAATGTATCAAGACAAGGTAGTTTCTGTTCCCATGCATAGCAAAAGGCTTACAGATATGAGATGCCCCGACCCGCGTTATTTTAAAATTGTGGCCACAGCAGAAGATCAGAAAAAAGGGGCAGAAACAATCAGCATAAATGGTTCGGGTTATTAAACACCAAAGCTAAAACCGACTTCATATTTATCATATTTTAGCACCTGTTTAAAATTTATCCAATACATTTTCTGTGCTTCTTTTATCACCTAAAAATGAAGAAAATCCCATGCCTCTTTTATCAGCATAAATTTAGAAAACAAGATTTATGTGCATAAAAGAAGCATGGTGATTGCTATCGGAATAAAATTTAAACTTACTGTTAATTAAAGTAAGTTTTATATTGGTTATGAAAGTTAATTAGTCTGGTTTTAGAAGGCATGGAGTTTGTTAAGTATGTTTTATTGTCATTTTTCAGATAAGTATTAAGCTTCTAAAAACTGGCTGTTTAACTTTAAAAAATATAAAATTTAATGCGAAAAACTTTTTTTGAGGAATTAAATACAGATAATACAAGCGGTGTTGCCTATAAAAATGTAAATCTGAAGAAGTTTATTTTATCTTACCTGGCCAATTCAGGCAGTGCAACTATTGCTGAACTTTGTAAAGAACTTTATTTAAGTGCGCCTAAAATCAACACCTTGCTTAACGATCTGATCAGTGATGGTTTGGTGCAAGACTTCGGCAAGGTAGATTCTTCTAGCGGAAGAAAACCCAATCTATACGGATTGGTGTCAGATTCCGGTTTTTTTTTAGGTGTTGATGTAAAACAAACTTATATCAATATTGGCTTGTCAGATTTTCAAAAAAAACTGGTGTATGTTTCCTATAAAATTCCTTATACTTTAACAAACGATAAAGGATCGTTAGAAGCACTTTGTGCGTTGATCAATGATTGTATAAAAGAACTTCCCTGCACAAAAGACAAGATTTTGGGGATCGGTGTCAACTTATCCGGACGAATAAATTATGCCACCGGATACAGTTACAGTTTTTTTCACTTTGATGAAGAACCCTTGAGCAAGATTATAGAAAACCATATCGGGATCCGGGTTTTTTTAGAAAACGATTCAAGGGCAATGGCGTACGGCGAATTTTGCTCGGGCGTTATCAAGGATGAGAAAAACGTACTGTTCCTTAATATAGATTATGGTTTGGGCATGGGCATCATGATCAACAGCCAGCTTTACTACGGCAAATCCGGTTATGCAGGAGAGGTTGGCCACATGCCTTTTTTTAACAATGAAATTATCTGCCATTGCGGAAAAAAAGGCTGCCTGGAAACTGAAGCTTCCGGACGGGCATTGGTAAGGATATTTAAAGAGGAACTGGCAAAAGGATCGTCAACCGTAATCAAAAAAAAATTAGAAGATATTATTTTAGATGATATTATTGAGGCGGCCATTAACGATGATGTTTTAGCGATTGAACTGATTGCCCGAATTGGCGAAAAACTGGGCAGGGGGATTGCTTCTTTAATTAATGTTTTTAACCCTGAACTATTGATACTTGGAGGCCGACTATCGACAACCGAAGAATATATCCGGCTGCCGATCAAAAGTGCGTTGAATAAATACTCTTTAAGCCTGGTGATCAACGATACACAGTTAAAAATGTCAAAATTAGGTGTAGATGCCGGGATCGTAGGTGCGTGTTTATTAGTTAGAAACAGGGTTCTGTCACTTAATTAAACGCTTAGAATCTGCTTAAAAACAGTAAAAAAACTTCTTATTAAGACTAGTGTCAAGTCACTCATTAATTGACGGATAAAGTTTCAATAATTTCATCCTTGCATCGTCACAGGTAAACTGCCATTTTATTTTAGCCTCCTTATTATTCCGATGTGTTTGCCATGCTTTCACTTCCTTTTTCATCGTTTCGATGTTATTAAATTTGGCGGTTTAGACATTGCCCTATTAATACGTTCAATTCTATTTCCGCCATGTTTAACCAACTGCCATGTTTGGGCGTATAGACAAACTCAAACCTGTCCCATATTCGTTTTGCTTCCTTTGGCTCACCTCATATAATGCTGATGGTTTATGAGTGCTCAAATTATCCATTACAAGCGTTATTTTGGGTGCATCCTTATGCCAGTCGTCGGCTATTTGTTTGATAAACTTAGCCCAATCTTTTTTTGTTTTCCGCTCTGTCACCTCTACATATCTTTTGCCTCTTAATGGTTCTGATGCCAAAAATATATTGGCTACCCCGCACCGTTCGTATTCAAAATCCCCCTTCGCTTCCTGGCCGGGCTTCATCTGTATCGGCAGCCGGGTTTCTTTGATCAGTTGTTTGGGTGATTCATCCATGCATATTATTGGTAAGGCCTCATCGTATGGCCGTTTATAGCTATCTAAGACCCGCTCCATTTGGGCAACAAAATCACTGTTCTGCAGTGGTGGTATAATCCATTCTTTTACTTTCCAGGGACGTAATTCGTTTTTTTTAGAACCCTTCGCACTGTTTCATAAGAAATCCCATCAACATATTGTAGTTCTACCATCTTATCGGCAAGTAACCTTAATGACCACCTTGAAAAACCTTCCGGTGCTTTGCTACAACTTAATGCCACCAGATGTGCTTCAACATCACCATCTGCCTTGCGACCATATACCCTGGTGGTAGGCCTGTTTTCCAGTGCAGCAGCATAGCCTTCTTCTACAAATTTCTTTTTCAACCGGTCTATTGTCCTCTCGCCGATTTTAAGAACTTTGACTATATCGTCATTTTTTATCTTATCAGAAAACCCTCCCTCGTCACAATTAAGCAATATCAATGCATGGATTACTTTTTTGGATGTATAGGTCCCGCCTTTAGTAATGGACAGCAGTTCTTCTCTTTCCTTTTGGGTTAATGTAACCTTGTACTTTGCCATAGTTTTTTGTAAAACTACAAAAAAACTATATTTAACCGTCAAAATATTTATGACATGACACTAGAGCAAACGAACATATGGAGGCCCAAGAATATCCCGCGCACTTGGTCAACGCAATATTATATTATCCAGGCAAAAGGTGGCCCGGCTGATGAAAAAAGAAAACATCAGGAGCCTTATTAAGAAAAAGTTTAAGGCCACTACGGATTCTGAACACCAGTATACTATACCGGAAAACATGTTGGAGCGGAATTTCAAGCCCGGCACGACCGGTACGGTTTGGGTATCGGACATTACTTACATCAAAACGGGGCAAGGCTGGCTGTATCTGACTACCGTAATTGATCTGGGTGACCGTAAAGTAATCGGCTGGGCATTGAGTTCTGGTATGAAGGCAACAGAAACAGTGATTCCGACTTTTAAAATGGCACAAAAGAACAGGCCCATCACGAATGACCTACTTTTTCATTCTGACCGTGGCGTGCAGTATGCCTGTAACGAATTCAGGGATTTGTTGGGAAAGAATGCCTTAATTACCAGAAGTATGAGCAGAAAAGGAAACTGCTGGGACAACGCAGTGGCAGAAAGCTTCTTTAAAACCCTGAAAACTGAATGTGTTTATCAAAATAATTTTGAAACCAAGCAGCAGGCAACACTAATCGTGTTTGAATACATCGAAATCTGGTACAACCGTAAACGGTTACATTCTGCCCTTGGTTACATGTCCCCGCAGGATTTTGAAAAACAACTAAACAAACAAATTATCGCAGCTTAACTCATTGTCCACTTATTTGTTGCAAGTCCAAGATGACTTAACAGAAGATTAAATTTGAAACTGTTTTTTATAAAACTGCACAATCGTTTAGAATCCACTTCGTATTGTCTATTTAACCAAAGATGTTAAAGTGCCGCTCTATGTAGCTGTCAACCTCAGTAAATACCTGATCGGACTCAAGTAGAGCATCGACCTGAATGACCGGGAGGCCAACATTGGCATCTAAAAGTAAATCGTGAACAGATCAAAACGCTCAATAACTATTTGGACGAGGTAAAACTGGAACTCGGTAACCGCTGTAAAGAACTGATGCTTCTTTTACCATACAATTTCTTTCGTCCATTTTAGAGAGAGTAATTAATATTAAAAAATTCCTTCACTAAAAAATAGTTGCAATTTTGTCTGTCAAAAACAGATATATTTCAAAAGTAATATTCTTGTTTAGCTATCTGTTTTCTTTTATTGGATTAAAAGATTCATTTTAATTTCAACTAACATTTTGGATTTTGCGGAGGTGAGAAGACCCAAATCCAAATGTTCAATTCAGCGCCTAAACTCAATAAAATTCCAAGCGTTTTATTTAGCACTTCTACCCCGATATTGACAAATCCTTGTTAGGCAATTGTACTTTCTCTTTCGTATATCAAATGATTCGATAATATTCCTGATGGTGTTTTTGCTTTTTTATCTAAAATCCCCGTGTTTGCGAAAACTATAAAATTGTCTTTTGCCCTTGAAACTGCAACATTTAGCATATTTGGTTTATTGTCCCTGTCAAAAAACATTGTGCTTGAATCTCCTTTGCCATAAACCATCGAAAATATAATAATTGGTTTTTCTGCTCCTTGTAAGGCATGAACTGTACCTAATTTTAAAATATCAGTTTCAAAACCTGCATTCTTTAAAGCATATCTTAAACTATTTTTTTGTCCAACAAAAGGAGTTATTATTCCAATTGCATTTTCGAGTTTACCATATTTATCTTCAATTCTTTTTCTGTTTATTAAAAGCCAATTTACAATTCCTTTTACTTCATCTTGATTGTGTCGACTTGCGTTTGAAGTTGTTGAGTTTCCATCAATATGAATACAATACATAGGTGGAAAAAGCAAATCATTTTTTGCCTTACCTTTAAGTGAAATGAGCTGTCCATTATATGCCAAAACGTTACAATAGTTAATAATTTCATCATAACATCTTCTATGTTCGACTAATGTGACTCCTTTTTCTACATTTTCTTTTTCTTTAAAGTTGCAAGCATTTTGAGCCATTTTCATTATGCTGCCTGATGAAGAAAGAAAACCTTTTGGGTCAAATTCTTTTTCATAAATCAAATCCTCATAGCTGTTAATCAGTTCACATTTCTTTAAATTGCCAATGTCGATTTTATATGACACATTCCAAACAGGCTCAATTTGTTTAACGTCACCAACAATAACTGCTTGTTTTGCAAGTGCAAAAGTTGCTATACCAACCTCTGGTGAAACTTGTCCTGCTTCATCTACAATTAACAAATCTATGAAGTCAAAAAGAGGAGGATTATCAAAAATATTTTTTCCATCTTCACCTTTCTTTAAAAATTTAAAAAAACTGAAAAATTTCGGAGCCATGTAAAAAGTGCTAACAAAGCAAGGAGTTATCATTGCCTGCCTTTGCCATCTATTTTTTGTTGCATCTAAACCTTTTTTGTCAAAATTTACATCTGATAAATCATTTTCAAGTTTTATTAAATATTCTCCTTCCCAATAATGTAATGCTAATTGAAAAGCCTTATGCCTGAATGTAACATCCAATTCGTCGTAAAAACAGTTGGGTTCTGAATTATTTTTAATTTTCAATAACTCAAAATCCCAATATTCTTTTTCTGTTTTTGGCGGATTCCCCCTTATTGAATTTTGGGTTTTCCAATTTTTCCAATTAATAATTTTCTCAATTATTGTTTTTGCTGTTTTAATTTTAGTATCAACTTTTTCAAGGATATTATTTTTTTCAAAATTGAAATCACTTGAAACTTTAATTAGAGAATCTCTTAAAACTATTTTAATTTCAGATGCTCTATAGTTTAGGGAAGATTTCAAACCGAAAAAACAAAGCAGCTTCCTAAAGAATGGCTCATTATTAAAATAATAAATGATTTTTTCTTCAATATTATTTAAGTTTTGAATATCAGATTTAAATGAATCTTCCTTTAAAATGTTGCTGCCATAATAATTTTTGGTTTTTGAATTTAGTGATAAATACGCTGTTATAAATATTTTTTCTGCTTCTATATATTCGATCCAATTTACGGTAGCATTTTTTAAAATTGATTGAATTTGAACAATTCCATTTTGCAACTTTCTTGTAGCTTCTTTTATGTTTATATTCTGTGTTCCAAAATAGGCTTCACTTTTTTCTGTGAAAAATAGTTTTGCATTTCGTAAAAAATCATAATTCTCAATGTCTTTAAAAATTCCTACAGTATTATCTTTATCTCTGAAATTCCATTTATTATTTTTCCATTCTTTAATTTTTTGTTCTTTGTTTGTCGATATTGAAGCTAAATAAGTTGCAAAACCTTCAATATCGGGCAACCACCGTCCTTGCAATTTTCCTGTTTTAGTATTTGACTTAGAGAAACTATCGATTATATTAGTTACAGCTTGATTATTTGTTGAACACGCAAGTATTATTGGTGCATTGTTTCCATTTAGTGCACTTTCAACAAATTTGTTTGCAACAATACTTTGTAATAAAGTGGTTTTTCCTGTGCCGGGAGGGCCATTTACTGTAAAGATTTTTTCATTTGATTGTAAGTAGGTGTACAGGCTTTTCCTTTGTGAAATTGAAATAGGAAAATAAAATCCCATTTGCCCTAAATGCAATGAATTTGAACTTATTAAATTAGGTACACCTAATGGATTTTTTTGATTTTCGTTTTTTAAAGTAATAAATGACTTTAAAAGTTCTGGGATAGTTTTTTCTTTCAATATCTTTTCATAAAGATGAATTATCCCAATTGCCGCAGTTATATCTTCATTAGGTAATAATATTATCGCATTATTAACAGTTTCATATCCTTGATTTGAATAGCTTGTAAGTTCTTGATTTATAGCTTTTTTAAATACATCTTTCAGATACTTTACATACCCTAAATAATTTTCATAATGTTCTTTTCCAATTGCAGTCGCCTTATCTATATTTTCTACTGAACCAAAAATAAACTCTGTTCTTTCATCAGCCAGAGGTTCTAAATATTTTCTTTGAAAAACCGGGAAAGTTTCTTCAGGGATTTGTAGTTTCCCCTTTCTGTCAATTTGTGCAAAAAACCAGAAGGGAAACTTTGGTTTTTTATCTTTCAAAAAGATTAAATTTTCTGCAGTTGGTTTGATTTTTATTGGGGAAATTGTAATTTGAATTTCGTTTAACGGAATCCAATTTTCACTTTCTTTGTTCGGTATTCCTTTCTTTTTGTTTATACGACTTTCTTCAAAGTCTATAAGTTTGTTGACTTTTTCAAGTTCAGAAATCACTTGACTTTCCATCCTGAAGTTTTCAATTTCAAAATGTTGAAGTTTCTCAATATCTATGTCTGACTTTAGGGAGTCGGACAGGCTTTTCTTCCAATAAGTCAACCATTTTTTATCTTCCATTCTTATTTTGTCATTTGTTTTGAAGGTTCCCGTAGCATATCGCTTAACTATCGTATTGAAGCAATTTTAAGAGCATGTTTAAATTTATCCAGTCTATTTTTCATGCTTCTTTTATCGTATAAAAAACGGAAATCACCATGCTTCTTTTATCGGCCTAAAATTGAAAAGCAAGATTTATGGGCATAAAAGAAGCATAGTGATTTTTTTGACATAAATTTAAACAGACTCTAAGAAAGAAATAAAGATAAAACTCAGACTTTGGAATGATAAAAGTTCTACCAAATAAATACCCGTTAAAAAACATAAGGTAAAAGAAGCACCATACTTCTTTTACCTTATAAAATTTATAAAACAGCGATTTTTACAAATCTTAAAAATTGCTTTACAACAAATAGCTTTTACCAACCACTTTTATACAAATGTACAACCTGGCCGCCGCCAGCAGCCAAAGCAGTGTTCAAAATAGTTTGGCTGGTTACCTGCTGTGTCACTTTTGTTAAATGGTTTGGGTTGATATTGGCATCCGGCGCATCGCTGTAAATTTCTGCAGTATAGTTTCCTTTTGGTAAAAAAGATAATGGCGTAGTCAAATTTCTTGCATCATTACTGTTGATCGTCCCGAGATACCAATCGCTGTCTTTGCGCCTGGCGATCGTTACCCATTCGCTTAATTTTGTGCTGACAGCTTTGGTTTCGTCCCAGCTAAGAGGTACTTCTTTTATAAACTCAAATCCGGGCTGCCCGATATACGCATCTGGAAAATCGCAAACCATGCCTTGTTCATTTTCCAGCACTACATACATGGCCAGCATGTGGCAGCGCGTGCCCAAAACCATCGGCGCAGTGTAATGTACTTTAAAAGTGGAGGGGTTTGCCGCACGAAAACCGCCCAAATGGTAATCCGTGGAACCGGCCAGCCCGCGTGTAAACGGGATATTAATGTCCGCGTCGGGCGTAACGATGTCGTTCCATTTGTCGTTTTCATAATTTAGCGTGGCTTCCCGTGTAAACTCATTTGGATAAGTGCGGTTTAAACCTGTTGGTTTGTAAGTACCATGAAACTGGATGTGCAGATGATGCCGCGCCGCACTTTGTAAGATTTCTTCCTGCATATTCACCATTTCCTGATCGTCCCGATCCATAAAATCGCACATCAGCCCTTTAACCCCCCATTTTTCATACTGCGTAAATGTTTCTTCCAGCTTAGGGTATAAAGCATAAAAATGAACCCAAACCCTGATACCCACGCCTGCTTTTTTTGCAGAATCACACAGTTTTTGCATATCCAGCCCCGGAACAGCTTTTGACGGATCTGTATGTGGCCCAGGCTGAAAATTTACGCCGTCGCTTACGTACCATTCGTGCAAACCGTACTCTACCACGGTGTGATAGGCAATACTGTTTTTGGCACAGAAATTTACATAATACATGTTGGTTTCATAATTGTTGCCCGGTGCAAACGAAGTGTCCGGTGTAACATTACCATTCCACCAAGGGAAAGTAGTTTTGCCGGGCTTTATCCAGGAAATATCCTTGATTTTAGATGGGCCGCACAGGTTTGTCAGCAGGTTTGATTCGATTAAAGCCCCTAAACGGTCACTAATCATCATCACCCGCCACGGACTTGCATGAGGGAGTTTTGCCTTTACTTTAATTTCCGTTTGATTTGGCAGCGGAGAAATACAGCTTTGCAAAACTCCTTGATGCTTAGTTAGATACATGCCGCCATAATCCCGCAGGTTAGCTTCTGTTATCGCCATAAAAACACCTTTCGGAAAAGAAAACAGCGCTGGCAAATCCATCAACGTGTCTGCTTTAATTTCACTTAAATTGAGTTTGTTGTAAATCCCTTCGTGGGAAGTGGTATAATTTTCGCGAAAAAGCGTGAGTACAACCGGGTTTTGTGTCAAATTGAACGTATTGTTCTCTTCCGTAATATTTATGCTTTTCCATTGGTGCTGGTCAGGGATTTGGTAGCGAAAAGCTGCACCATCGTTAAAAATTTTTATTTCTAAACTAAGCTGGCGTTTAAGGTTGTTTTTTTCTGAAACCTGAACCAGCAACTGGTTACATGCGCTATGTACCTTACTTGTTTTGCCCACAATCAGATCATAATCTTCTTCGAGATGCCGCAGCGTGTGTTTCTCCAATTCTAAATTGTGGGTAAACGCACCTCCGTTTTGAAAGCTGATGTTTAAATGCGAATCATCAACCAATAATGTTCCTTTATAAACAACCTGATAATGCAATCCGGCCGGATCAACATGCAATTTGAAACTTATATTTTTATCAGGCGAAGTAACAATTAAGTTATTTTGGGCAGCGGTATTTGTAAAGTTCAGTGCAAACAAAATAATGAGAAGGTATTTTACAGCAAGCATAATCAGGTTGAATTGGGATATAAATATAAAAACAACCTGTTGGTAAAGCTTACCTAAACTTCTGATTAATTCACAGTATAACGAAGTTATTTATTTCTTTAAAAAAATGAACATCAATTTGTTAATAACAAGACACACCCCTAACCCCTCTCAAGAGGGGAAATCGCTCGCAGAACTTTCTAAACAATACAAGTAGCAAACTGTGCTTCCCCTCTCGAGAGGGGTTAGGGGTGTGTTCTACTTCTGTACAAGTTACCAACCAAAAATTGAGTTTGAACAAGTCCAAATTATTTACCAATAAAAAAGCATGCTGAACAGGCCAGCATGCTTCTTTTACAGCTATAATTTTGCTGAAAATTTTTCTTACAAAGCCTCCGAAACCACTTCCGTAACTTCCGGCACCATGCGTTTCAGCAAACTTTCTATACCGGATTTTAAAGTGATCGTGGAAGATGGGCAGCCGCTGCAAGAACCACGCAGTTCAACCGTTACCACACCTTCGTTAAATGATTTATAAGTAATCGCGCCGCCATCCTGTTCCACGGCCGGGCGAACGTAATCGTGCAAAATTTGCTGGATTTTGATTTCTGCATCGTCACCTTCAAAAGCCACCACTTCCTGCTCTTTTTCCTGAACCGTTAATTCAGATTCTACCGCACCTTTTACAAATTCTTTCAAAATCGGCTCCAAATCGTTCCAGTCAGAACCTTCTGTTTTAGTGATCGTTACGAAGTTGCTGGCGAAAAACACACCGTTCACGAAAGAAAACTTGAACAGTTCTTTGGCAAAAGCAGATTTTTCGGCACTTTCTACGGTCGGGTAATCCACGCTGCCGTTGATCAACAGCTTGTTCACAATAAACTTCATTGTGGCCGGGTTTGGCGTGCTTTCGGTATATACGTTGATGTTCATGATTTTCTCTTTTTTATAAAACTACAAAATTTCGGTCAGTTGGTGTTCAATGCTTCTTTTATCGGTACTTTTTTACGACTTGCTGACTTATCCCTTCCAACTAAATCCCGGTGTAATTAAACGGTGTGATTTGGCCCAGTTCTGCCTTCAGTTCCGCAGAAATATTTAACTGATTTACAAAGTCAGCAATCGTACCGGCATCAACTTTCCCGCTCACACGTGTCAGTTCTTTCAAAGCTTCGTATGGGTTTGGATAAGCTTCCCGCCGCAAAACCGTTTGGATCGCTTCGGCCACCACAACCCAGTTATCTTTCAGATCGGCGCGGATAGCCGCTTCGTTTAAAACTAATTTATTTAAGCCTTTTAAGGTTGATTGGATGGCGATGATGGTATGCGCAAACGGAACGCCAATGTTGCGCAGCACGGTAGAATCGGTTAAATCGCGCTGCAAACGCGAAACAGGCAGTTTGGCCGATAAATGTTCAAATAAAGCGTTGGCCAAACCCAGGTTTCCTTCCGAATTTTCAAAATCGATCGGGTTTACTTTGTGCGGCATGGCGGAAGAACCAACTTCGCCGGCTTTTATTTTTTGTTTGAAGTAGTTGATGGAAATATACGTCCAGATGTCGCGGTTCAGATCGATCAGGATTGTGTTGATGCGTTTTAAACAATCGCAGTGTGCCGCAAAATGATCGTAATGTTCTATCTGCGTGGTAAACTGCGATCGGCTTAAACCCAAAACATCGTTTACAAAACTGTTCCCGAAATCCCGCCAGTTTTCGTTTGGATAAGCCACATGATGTGCGTTAAAATTTCCGGTTGCACCACCAAATTTTGCGGCAAAAGGGATTTGGCCCAAAAGCTGCATTTGCTCGTCCAGCCGTTCTGCAAAAACCAGGATTTCTTTGCCTAAACGCGTTGGCGAGGCAGGCTGACCGTGCGTGCGTGCCAGCATCGGCACAGCTTTCCAATCATCTGCAAACTGTTTCAGCCGATCAATCAGGGAAATAATGGCCGGCCGGTATTGCTCGTTCAAAGCCAGTTTAAATGAATGCGGAACGGCCGTATTGTTGATGTCCTGAGAGGTTAAACCAATGTGGATGAACTCTTTATATCCGCTTAAACCCAAATTATCAAAACGTTCTTTCAGCAAATATTCTACTGCTTTTACATCGTGGTTGGTGGTTTTTTCGATCTCTTTGACCGCTTGTGCATCCTGCTCCGAAAAATCGGCATAAATTTTTCTTAAAGCCGAAAAATAATTTGGGTCGAAGTTTTTTAACTGCGGCAAAGGTAGTTCACAAAGGCGGATGAAGTATTCTACCTCAACATAAACCCGAAATTTGATTAAAGCCGCTTCCGAAAAATACGGACTTAATTGGTTGGTGATTTGGTAATACCGGCCATCAATAGGCGAAATGGCAGAAAGCGGTGACAAAGGCATGGCAGCAGATTTTAGATCAGGCTGCAAAAGTAAAAATTACGCCAAACTTTGTTGGGTTTAAATATAATGCTGCAATGCTTCTTTTATCGGTATAAAATCAGATATTTCCATAAAATTTTTATTAAACGGATGCTTCTTTTATCGGTATAAATTTGGTGCCGTACTGTTTTTATCAACCTAAATCTGCTAAAAACAAAAAAGGCCATACATTTCTGTATGGCCTTTTTTATGTCGAAAATTAAAACTTACATTTTTTTAGTTTCGGTAGTAGTTGTTTTTGTTTTTAAAGTTGTGTCTTTAACAGTACTGTCTTTAACAATTGTATCAACTTTTGAAGTATCGGTTACAGACATGCCATTAGCGGTTTTAGTTGTATCAGAACCTTCACCAGCAGTTTTGTTAGAGTTGCAGGCAGCAACAGATAAAGAGATTGCTAAAGCTAAAAAGCCAAATTTGAATGATTTTTTCATAATAAATTATTTTAAATTGTGATATAGTTTAATGTTTATACGGATTACAAAAAAAGGTAACCCAAAGTATTAAAAATAACCTGCACAGGCAGGTTACATTTTTTTAGTAGAATCCATTTTAGCAGTGGTATCAGTTGTAGTTGTACCGGTAGAAGCCGCAGAATCAATCTTGGTAGAATCTGAAGTGCCCATTGCTTTTTTATCTGAACTGCAGGCAGCAACTGACAAAGAAATTGCGAAAGCTAAAAAGCCTAATTTGAATATATTTTTCATGTTTGTGGTCTTAGAAAATAAAAGGTTAAACAGGATTTTAGATGTTTATCAGCCTAAAATCCTGTTTAAGGTTTGATTAATTACATTTTTTTGGTTGAATCCATGGCTGTGCCCATTGCGCTACCAGTTGTTCCCATAGCTTTACCGGCTGTATCCATTGCAGCTTTTGTAGTGTCCATCATTTTAGATGTAGTGTCTGTAGTAGAAGATACAGAAGTAGAATCAGCAGTGGTTGCAGTTTTGTTAGAGTTGCAAGCAGCAACAGACATAGTGATTGCCAAAGCTAAAAAGCCTAATTTGAAAGAATTTTTCATTTTGTTTTTAATATTTTTTTGAGCGGTGAATTTTCAGCTTAATACCATAAAATTGAAAAGGTAACCCGATAAATAATAAAATATTTTTTTTTCGGTAAATGGGTTACATTTTTGTACAAACTGTATTAATTAGTGAGTTTAAAAATAAAAGGTTCTGTACCAACAGACAGCGAAGATATTTTAGGGATTTTAAATGATTCCCCTGATACTTTAAAGCGTATTTATAAAGCTCATTTTCCGATGGTGCTCCAGATGATCTTGAACAACAATGGAAATGATGCGGACGCAAAAGATGTTTTTCAGGAAGGGGTTATTGTTTTGTACAACAAAGTTAAAACCGGTGAATTTGAACTGACCAGCAAGCTTAAAACGTATATCTACTCGGTCTGCAGGCGCATCTGGCTAAAAAAACTGAGCCGCGCCAACAATAAAATAACAGAGTTGAAAGATGTGCACGATTTTTTGCCGGTAGAAAATGATCTGGAAATGCACGAAACGCGCGATCTGCAGTTTAGTAAAATGGAAGAATCAATGCTGATGCTTGGCGAACCCTGCCAAACCATCATCCGTGATTTTTATATGCAGAACAAATCTATGCAGGAGATTTGTGACAAGTTTGGCTATACCAATCCGGAAAATGCCAAAACGCAAAAATATAAATGCCTGCAACGTTTAAAAAAGCTGTTTTTTCAGCTATAAAACTGATTGAAATGAACGAGCCGCTATTGCCGGATTTGATTGAAAGATACCTGAAACACCAGCTTTCTGAACAGGAAAGTATGGAGTTTGATTTGTTGCGGAAAAGCGACCCGGGCCTGAACAACCGGATCGCAGAACATCAGCAGTTGATCAAAACCATGGCCGACTGGCAGCAGCGGCTGGATTTTGAAACCAAGCTGAACGCCATCCACGAAGAGATCAATATTGATGCGGTAAAAGAAGCATTGGGCATCCGCGAAAACAAAATCATTACTTTATGGCGTAACCACCATTCTAAGATTTCTGTGGCTGCTTCCATTGCAATTTTTACGGTAATGATGACACTGTTTTTTACCGGTTATTTTCAAAACCAGCAATCGCATTACAATGCCCTGCGCCGTGATCTGGACAAGGTAAAACGCTCTCAAAACGCATTGATCCGTGATATTACCGGCAAATCAGTGCGCAAAACAAACCCGAACCCGGGCAATTTCGGCGGTACAGGTTTTGCCCTCACCACCAGTGGCGATATTATTACCAATTATCATGTGATTGAAGGCGCTGATTCTGTTTATGTGCAAAACTCTAACGGCGAATCTTATAAAGCCACGGCTATTTATACTAATAAAGATTATGATTTGGCCGTTCTGCACATCACGGATACAACTTTTAAACACCTGAGCGCACTGCCTTATGCCTTCAAAAGAACAAAAGCCGATTTAGGCGAAGATGTGATCACGCTGGGTTATCCAAAAGATTCTGTGGTGATTGGCAAGGGTTATTTAAGCTCGTTTACCGGTTTTGACAATGATTCTTTGGCTTATCAGGTTGCCGTTCCGGTAAACCAGGGCAATAGCGGTAGTCCTCTGCTGGATAGTTATGGTAACATTATTGGTATCATCAAAGGGAAACAAACACAGGCTGATGGTGCCGCTTTTGCTACTAAATCCACTTATCTGATGAAAGCTATACAGGCTATTCCTGCAGATTCTTCCGGTAAAAAAATCTACCTCAACAGTAAAAATACGCTATCAAAATTGAACCGGGAACAGCAATTTAAAAAATTGCAGAACTACGTTTTTATGGTGAAAGTGTATAATTAAAATGCTTCTTTTATCGGTATAAATTTGGAAAGCTTCTTTTAAGGGGCTTTTTTTGTTAACGGTCAACCTCGCCCAAAACAATATCGATTGAGCCGATAATCGCCACCAAATCTGCGATCATCACACCTTTACTAATCGCTGGCAAAACGGATAAATTATTAAAACTCGGCCCGCGCGCCTTAATACGTTTCGGGATTTCGGTTTTGCCATCGGCCTGATAATAAAAACCCAGTTCGCCTTTCGGGTTTTCGGCACGCATATAATAATCTTGCGCTTTTGGGATGATTTTTCTGGGAAGCTTGCCTCGCGGATCAAAATCTAGTGTACGTTTCAGTTCTTTTTGCAAGCGTTCAATACATTGTTCGATCATTTTTAAAGATTCGCCAATTTCATCAATCCTCACTTTAAACCGGTCCCAGCAATCGCCCAAAGTTCCCATTTCGCCTTTGCCAACCGGGATTTCAAAATCCAGTTCAGGGTAAGCCGAGTATCCATCTACACGGCGCAAATCCCATTTCAGGCCGGAACCACGCAGCATCGGCCCGGAGCAGCCATAATTGATCGCGACATCCAAAGGCAAAACGCCAACATTTGCTGTTCTGTTGATAAAAATCTGGTTGTTGGTCAGCAGTTCGTTTAATTCCGTCATTTTTGGTTTGAAGTATTCCACAAATTCCTGGCAACGTTCTTCAAAACCAACCGGCAAATCATAAAACAAACCGCCAACCCAAATATAATTGTACAACATCCGCGCGCCCGAAGCCCATTCCAGCAAACCCATAATGTGCTCGCGATCGCGGAAACACCACAAAAACGGCGTAAAAGCACCAATATCGATGCCGTAAGTGCCCAGCGCAATCAAATGCGCGCCAATCCGGTTCAATTCGCACACCAAAACGCGGATGTATTCCACCCGTTTCGGTATTTCTTTGTCAATGCCCAGCATCCGTTCTACGCCCATCACAAACGCGTGGCTATTATTCATCGAGGCCAGATAATCAAGGCGATCGGTAAACGGAATGGTTTGCTGGTACGACATCGATTGTGCATGTTTTTCAAAGCAGCGGTGCAGGTAACCCAAATGCGGGATCACCTCGTTCACGATCTCGCCGTCGGTAATCAGCTCCAGCCGCAAAACGCCGTGCGTAGAAGGATGCTGAGGCCCCATGTTGAGCACCAGTTCTTCGGCACTCAGGTTTTGGATGCGCTGCTGATATTTTTTGAATGCTTCGTTTACCATGCTAAATTTGTTGCCATAAAAGAAGCTTTAATCTATTTTGATGCCTTTGTAGTATTCGGCACTTTTATAATCTGCCCGCAGCGGGAAACCTTCCCAATCATCAGGTAGCAAAATACGGCGCAAATCCGGATGCCCTTCAAAATCGATCCCCAGCAAATCATACGCTTCACGTTCGTGCCAATCGGCTGTGCGATAAACGTTTACCAATGTTGGGAAGGAGGGAAGCTGCTCCGGGTCAGCCGGTTTTTCGATGCTGACTTTGAGTGTCAGCTGCGTTTGAAAAGGGTGCGACGACAAATGATAAACCACACCAAAACGGTTTTCCGAATGATAATCAATGCCTGTCAAACACGCCAGAAAATCGAAATAAGTTTTGGGGCAATCGCGCAAAAACAAGCATACTTCGGCAATTTGTTTTGGGTTGATCAGTAAGGCCGGTTGTAAACCATTTGTTTCCTCGCCCAAAATCAAACCTTCGCCAAATTGTGCCGATAAAAGAAGCTTGAGTCCTTCAAAAATCATGGTGCCAAACGAACGATTTTCCAGTGCTGCTGATCTGCTTTTTTATACAAAATCCGGTCGTGCAAACGGCTGGACCGGCCTTGCCAAAATTCAATCCAGCGCGGCTTTAAAATATAACCGCCCCAATGCGCGGGCTTGGGCACTTCTTTGTTTTCGTATTCATTTTCGAGTTGCTGCCATCTGGTTTCCAGTTCCTGATGGCTGCTAATCTCCTGACTTTGAGGCGATACCACCGCACCAATCTGGCTGCCTTTCGGCCGGGAATGGAAATAAGTGGTCGAATATTCTTTGCTCAGTTTCTCTATTGTTCCTTCAATCCGAATTTGCCGTTCCATTTCCGGCCAGTAAAAAATCAGGCTGGCCAAAGGGTTTTTGGTCAGTTCTTTTCCTTTCCGGCTCAAGTAATTGGTGTAAAATTTAAAGCCTTCCTCGCTAAAACCTTTCAGCAAAACGATGCGTGCCGAAGGTCGGCCATCGGTGGTTGCCGTGGCCAAAGTCATGGCATTGGGTTCGTACAATTTGGCGTTTATGGCATCGTTGAACCATTTGTCAAACTGCCTGATCGGGCTGGCGTTTACGTCCGCTTCAGATAATGTGGCGGCGCGATAATCCCGTCTCAAATTTTCTATAATTTCCTGTTCCATCTGCCACAAACTTACAAAAATGCAGTTTAGCCCTCGCCTGTACCCAACGTAAATTTTCAGCAAAAATAAACAAATACTGTTTTTACCGGTGTTTTTTGGGGATAAGGTTGAAGCTTGATCCGGCACAAAAAATATATTCAACCTCAACTTTTCAGAGCCTGTTTAAAATTTATTTTCGAAAAAACCTTATGCTTCTTTTACCCTATAAAAATTGGTATCTGCATCAATTTTAACCAATCGAAAACCAAGTGTTTGCCATTTTTAGGGTGATAAAAGAAGCATAGAAAATGTATCGAACAAAATTTAAACAGGCTCTCAAAGTTTTGCGTAATTTTTTTAGGCCGATAAAAGAAGCATATTATAAAAATCTGCAAATTTGTGGCACAACTAAAGGAAAACACGATGTTAAATACCATGAAACCGGCAACCGGCCGATTGCTTATTGCAGAACCTTTTATGTCAGACCCGGAATTTAAACGCTCTGTGATTTTGATTACCGAATATGCAACCGACGGAGTAGTTGGTTTTGTGCTGAACCACGCTTCCGGTTTGTACGTGAACGATGGCGTGATTGATTTCCCCGAAACGGATGCCAAACTATTTACCGGCGGCCCGTGCAACAATGAACGGTTGCATTTTTTGCACCGTTGCCCGGATAAGATTTCAGGCGGATTGGAAGTTGGCAACGGTATTTTTTGGGGCGGAGATTTTGAAGCCGTTAAAACTATGTTCCAGCTCAATTTGATTGGCAATCATGAAATCAAGTTTTTTTTGGGCTACTCCGGCTGGGGCACCGGGCAGCTGAACCGTGAACTGGAACTGAACAGCTGGATTGTATCCGATAAATTTAATCCTGATTTGATTTTTAATGATGAAGAAGAAAATTTGTGGAAAGATGCGGTTACAAACCTGGGCGAGCGGTATGCACATATCGTCAATTTCCCTACTGACCCACAACTGAATTAAGGTTGATGCTTCTTTTATGCGGTAATTTTAAGTGTCTTCCAAAAAAAGATTTCATAATTGAAAGAAGGTTCTGAAACGGGTTTGGAATGCTAAAACAACATGCTTTTTTTATCACCTAAAAATCACAATTAAAACCTTCCTGCTTCATTTCCGCAGCAGATTCTTCTACTTTTCTGGCCAGCTCATTTTTATATTGAATGAGGTTTTGAACCAAGCTTTCATCTCCAACAGCTAAAATTTGGGCAGCTAAAATACCGGCATTTTTAGCGGCGTTTAAAGCAACCGTAGCCACCGGAATCCCGTTTGGCATCTGCAAAATAGACAACACCGAATCCCAGCCATCAATAGAATTGCTGGATTTGATCGGCACGCCAATAACCGGCAAATGCGTTAACGAAGCCACCATTCCGGGCAAATGTGCCGCACCGCCAGCACCGGCAATAATCACTTTCAGGCCACGTTCTGCAGCAGATTTGGCATAACTGAACATGCGTTCCGGCGTGCGGTGTGCCGAAACAATGGTAAGTTCAAATGCAACGCCCAGTTCTTTTAAAACATCGGCAGCATCCTGCATCACCGGCAAATCGGATTTGCTGCCCATGATGATGCCGATTTTAACAGGTTGGTTCATGAGAATTTTTAGTTTAGTTTGCTGCTAAGTATTTATTTAAAATGGTAGAAATCGAATCTACATTACTTGGTTGAGGAGCTCTTGTTTCAACGATTTTACCATGTTTGTCAATAATTAAATATCTAGGCATAAAAACTACAGCTTTATTATTACGTATGCTTTGTTTATAAAGCTTATCATATTGATTATTATTTAAAAATAAATGGGTGCCTTCGATATTATACCTTTCAATTTGCTGTTTCCATAAATACCTATTTCCTTGCGATACGTATAAATAAGCAATATCATTTTTTAATTTATATTTATCCTTTAAAGGTTTTGTAAAGTTTCTAAACTCTTCTAAACATGGCCCGCAAGTTGTACCCCAAAAATCTACATATACTACTTTGCCATTAAAATTGGTATGATATAAATTATTGAGATTATCTTCATCATGTTGTAGCTCTACGAATTTAACTTTTTCATCTTGATAAAGCTTGGGAAGCAAAAGGACTTTTACTAAAACAAAACAAACAACTAAAGCAATACATGTAATTAAAGGTTTCATAAAGTTTGTCTTTTCGGTTTTTGCAAATAACCTAAAAAAATACAAGCTTAAAACAAAGAATATTATACTGATAAAACTCTTGATACACATAGCAGCCATCAATGTTTTGTTACTTTCTAATATTCTGTCTAAAATATCTGCTTTTTGTTGTACAGTAAAATTGTATGTATTTTGAACAGCATAAATCATTTCATCGTGTACTTCAGTTTTCCAACTTAGGGCATGTTTGGTAACATCTATCAACAATAATGGCGTAGTTGCTAATAAAATAGCTCCAATCCAGAAGAATTTTGATTTAATCATGGCTTGAACATTAATAGGTTTTTGAAAATATAAATATAACGGTTCGTTTGTACTCTAACTTACCACTTTCAAAGTATTCTGTACAAACCTCGCTTTTTCAATCGCTTTTTCGCGGTCGGCATCTACCACCGTAACATGACCCATTTTGCGCATGGGTTTGGTCAATGCTTTGCCATAAAGGTGCACGTAAACGCCTTCCAGCTTCAAAACGTCTTCCAGGCAATCGTAAATGGCTGGTCCTTCGTGGTCTGCTTCGCCTAAAATATTAACCATTATGGCGTTGTGTAAATTGGCCGTATCGCCCAAAGGCAGGTTAAAAATGGCACGCAAATGCTGTTCAAACTGCGAAACCACATTTCCTTCAATCGTTTGATGGCCGCTGTTGTGCGGGCGGGGTGCCAGTTCGTTCACCAAAATATTGCCTTGTTTGTCCAAAAACATTTCTACCGCCAGCAAACCTGTAATATTCAGTTTTTCTGCAATTTGCATGGCAATTTGCTGTGCTTTTTGCTGAATGTCAAAGCTGAGCAGGGAAGGCGAAATCAAGAATTCCACCAGGTTTGATTTTGGGTTGAATTCCATTTCCACCAGCGGAAAAGCTTTCATTTCGCCTTTACCGTTGCAAGCCACAATCACGGCTATTTCTTTTTCAAAATCAATCCATTCTTCAATCAAACTCGGCTCTGTAAAAGCACCGGCAAGGGAAGATTCATCCACCATTTTATAAACGCCGCGGCCATCATAACCGTCTTTCCGCAGTTTTTGGATGAAAGGAAACGGGATCGGGCTCTCTTTCAGTTCCTCTGCAGAAGAAATAATTTTGAAGGCGGCCGTCGGAATATCATTTTCTTTAAAAAACTGTTTTTGCAAACCTTTGTCCTGGATAAGGCGGATAATGCGCGATTGCGGGTAAACCAGCACGCCTTCGGTTTCTAATTGTGCAAGCGCATCTACATTCACTTTTTCAATTTCGATGGTAAGCAGGTCCACCTGTTTGCCAAAATTATAAACTGTATCATAATCGCTCAGAGCACCCACCACAAACTCGTCGCAAAGCTTGCGGCAGGGCGCATTGCGGTCAGGATCAAGTACTTTCACATTTACATTGTAATTAATGGCCTGCTGGATCAGCATCCGCCCCAACTGTCCGCCGCCTAAAATCCCCAGCTTTAAATCCCCGTAAAATGCTTTCATTTGATGATACAAATTTGTCCAAAAATACAAATTCAAACGTCCAAAATTTTTTGTCTGTTAAATTTTATAATATTGGTGCAACTGCTGCCGATTTTAGGTTGATAAAAGAAGCATCAGCAAGCGTTTTGGCGATGCTTCTTTTATCGGTATAAATTTGGTAAAAAAGTTCATCCTAAAAAGAAGCTGAACAAAAAAATACAACATCCGTTAACAAAGTTTTAATTGCCGCCTCTACTTTAAATCATCTTGAATTGAAAAAAAACAGACCACTTTATGCCCGCTGGGCTTACGTTTTGTTTATCCTGCTTGCATTGGGTTTTTTAATTACATCAGGTAAGCAGATCCTTTGTCCGCTGGTGTTTTCCGTTTTGTTTTCGCTGCTGCTGCTGCCCGTAAGCAAATATCTGGAAGAAAAATTTGGTCTGAAACGAAGCCTTGCCTCCATGTTATCGGTTATGCTGATGCTGGCTTTTATCACACTTATTTTATATCTGGTTGGCTCGCAAGTTGCTGATTTACTTGATGATTGGCCGCAAATGAAAGTGCAGCTGAACGCAACTTATTACCAAATTTTAGATTGGGTGAAAGCGAATTACCACGTGAACGCCAGCCGCCAAATCAGTTTGGTACACAGCGCAACCAATAATATTGGCGGCGGCACGGCGGCAATCGGTGTAACGCTGGTCACTGCTTCGGCAATTATGTTGTTTTGGGTTTTTGTAATTGTGGATACGTTTTTCCTGCTTTTGTACCGGCGTTTGCTGCTGCAGTTTTTAGTTGCCGTATTTAAAAAAGAAAATGCCATTGCCGTTTACGAGGTGGTAGAACGCGTTAAGTACATCATTTCCAAATACATTTTGGGCTTACTGCTGGAGATGACCATCGTATCGGCCGTTTGCTGTACCGTATTTTTGATCGGTGGCTTAAAATACGCTTTGCTGCTCGGTTTAATCACCGGTTTGTTCAATATTATACCTTATGTTGGCATTGCTACTGCATTACTGATCAGTACGTTGGTAACGTTAAGCAGCGGTGCGGAAGCCGGTAAAATATTCCTGGTCATGGCCACCACGGTGGCCATGCACCTGATAGACAGCAACGTTTTACTGCCGGTGATCGTGGGTTCTAAAGTACGTATCAATGCTTTGATCACCATTCTCGGCGTGGTTTTGGGCGAAATGCTTTGGGGGATCCCGGGCATGTTTTTGTCCATTCCGGTGATCGCGATCCTGAAAATAATTTTTGACCGGGTAGAAAGTCTGCAACCCTGGGGCCTGCTTTTGGGTGATGAGGTTTTAGAACCGGAAGTGCTGGAAACCAAAACTTTTGTTGAAGAAAGTAGCGCAGAACCCGATACAGTAATCCGTTGAAATTAGGTTGATAAAAGAAGCATTCAGCACAAATAATAAACGCTATAAATCATCGCCATTAAGAGCCGTTTGCAAGATCGCCACCCAGGAGCGAGGGCTTGAATGCCGCCCGGAGGCGATACGGCATTCTTGAACTTTTGGTTCTTTTGTTTCAAGACAAAAGAACGTAAAACCAGGCAACCGAAGGTTTGCTTAATCAACCATGCTTCTTTTATCAACTAATTTTTTGTATTTGATCAGGAACTGCGTTCCCTCTTCTCTTTCTTTTTCCTTGATGAAAAAGAAACAAAAAATCAAGGCAAACCCGATCGCCTCCGGGCGTTTTGCCGGGCAGCCGCACCTGGGTGGTTACTTGTCCTGCGCCTCTGCAAACTTCAAAACTGCAAAAGGTAAAAAATAGGTGATAAAAGAAGCATCGAACAAAAATAAAACAACGCTATAAATCATGGCTATAAAGGATCGTTTGCAAGATCGGCACCTTTAAGGTAACCACGCAGGCGCGCCGGGCCGAATGCCGCCCGGAGGCGATCCGCATTGCTTGAACTTTTGGTTCTTTTGTTTCAAGACAAAAGAACGTAACAGCAAGCAACCGCAGGTTTGCTTAAATCGCATACTGTTTTTATCGCCCAAAAATCCAATTTTACCGTTTCGGCAGATTCTGTATCTTCGCGGATGCAAGAAAAAATTATCATTCTTGATTTCGGCTCGCAGTTTACCCAGCTTATTGCCCGCCGCGTCCGCGAACTCAGCATTTACTGCGAAATCCATCCCTTCAACCATCTTCCCGAGTTTGATGAATCTGTAAAAGGAGTTATTTTGTCCGGCAGCCCGTATTCAGTACGGCAGATTGATGCACCAAGTTTCGAGTTCAAATTGTTTCATGGCAAGCTGCCGGTTTTGGGCGTTTGCTATGGCGCGCAATTTCTGGCGCACCACAACGGAGGCGAGGTTTTGGCCTCCAGCACACGCGAATATGGCCGTGCGCACCTGCAGTACATCAACCCAGAAAACCCGCTGTTCAAACAAATTCCGGGCAATTCGCAGGTTTGGATGTCGCACGGTGATACGATTTCTTCAATTGCGGATGATTTTGAAATTATTGCCAGCACAGATTCTGTAAAAGTCGCCGCTTATCAAATTAAAGGCACACAAACTTATGGTATCCAGTTTCACCCGGAAGTAACACACAGCATTGATGGCAAGCAGTTATTGCAAAATTTTCTGGTAGATATCTGCGGATGTCGGCAGGATTGGACGGCCGATTCTTTTGTAGAAACAACCATAGCCGGGCTTAAAGAAAAACTGGGCGATGACCGGGTGGTTTTGGGCCTTTCCGGCGGCGTTGATTCATCGGTTGCGGCGGTTTTGCTGCACCATGCCATCGGCCCAAACCTGCATTGCATTTTTGTGGACAACGGATTGCTGCGGAAGGATGAATTTCAATCCGTTCTGGATTCGTACCAGCACATGGGGCTGAACGTAAAAGGTGTAAATGCCAAACAGCGTTTTTACGATGCGCTGCAGGGCTTGTCTGATCCGGAGCAAAAACGAAAAGCCATTGGCCGTATTTTTATCGAGGTTTTTGACGATGAAGCACATCGTATCGAAAACGTAAAATGGCTGGGGCAAGGCACAATTTATCCGGACGTAATCGAATCTGTTTCGGTGAAAGGGCCATCGGCAACTATCAAATCGCACCACAACGTAGGCGGTTTGCCGGATTTTATGAAGCTAAAAGTAGTAGAACCTTTAAATACATTGTTTAAAGACGAAGTGCGTAAAGTGGGTAAAGCTTTGGAAATTGATCCGGACATTTTAGGCCGACATCCCTTCCCGGGCCCGGGTTTGGCTATCCGGATTTTAGGTGAAGTAACGCCCGAAAAAATCGCCATTTTGCAGGAAGCTGATGCCATCTACATCAATAATTTGAAAGCCGCAGGCGTTTATGACCAGGTTTGGCAGGCCGGAGCCATTTTTTTACCCGTGCAATCGGTTGGGGTGATGGGTGACGAGCGCACATATGAAAATGTGATTTGCCTGCGCGCCGTAGAATCGCTGGACGGGATGACGGCCGATTTTTGCCATTTGTCTTTCAACTTGCTTGGGAAAATATCAAACGAAATTATCAATAATGTTAAAGGAATTAACCGCGTTGTGTACGATATCAGTTCAAAACCACCGGCAACAATTGAGTGGGAGTAGGGCAATACTGTTTTTATCGGTATTTTTTTTGGCTGCTTGTTCGCCCAAAATCCGGCCGGTAGTACAGCCGCAGCCTCGGCCCAAAACGCAGGGGCAAATCGATCAGGAAAAAGCACAAGCAGAAAAAGCTGCGGCAAAACCGGCAGAAACGCCGAAAGTGGTTAAGCCAAACCGCATTCCTGCTATCGCCTTACTTTTGCCTTTTAACCTGGACAATATTGATTTCAGCAACAACACTTCTACCAAAAATCTGCTGAAAACCAACATTGCGGTTGATTTTTATGAGGGTTTTAAGCTGGCATTGGATTCGCTTTCCGGCAGCGGGCAAAGCTTTAAATTAACGGTTTTTGATACAAAAGATGAAGTGAGCCAGGCGCAAAAATTTTCTCAAACCCCGGCCATCCGCACCAGTGATTTAATTGTTGGCCCGGTTTTTCCGGCTGGTGTACAGGCGTTTTCGGCCGATATAAACAGTTTGCACAAACCGCTGGTTTCCCCGCTTTCGGCGGCTTCCCCGGAAAATTACAACAACCCTAATCTGATTACTTTAACGCCGCCGCTGGAGTTTCATGCCTGGCGCGCGGCCAAATACATTCAGGAAAATATCCATCCAAAAACAGTATATATTTTGCGTTCGGGTTTTTCCGAAGAAAATAAATATATTTTACCCTTTAAAAACAGCATCGACAGTTTAAGCCACAAGCAGATCAAAATAGTTGATGTGGTTGTTTCGAAAGGTAATTTTACGCCATTGCTGCCAAAACTTTCTAAAACTTCGGAAAACGTTTTTGTAATTGCCGCAACAGATCGTGCTTTTTTAAGCGTTACCCTAAATGCTTTGGGTGCTTTAGCGGATACATACCCGGTGCAGCTTTTCGGTCATCCAAACTGGGGCAAAGCTACTTTTTTACAGCCCGAATTGCTGGAAAAACTGCATACCTGCATCACTTCCGCAGCGCAAATTGATTATAAATCCGCAGAAACGATCAATCTGATCCGAAATTTCCGTAAAGTTTATCATACCGAACCGAGCGAATATGCGCTTAAAGGTTTTGATACGGGAATGTATTTTGCCAGGCTTGCTGCCATTCCCGGTTTTGATTTCAAATATTTGCAAAACGCACCTGCCGATGTGCAAAGCAATTATGATTTTGTACTGAAAAAAGGCTACGGCTGGATCAATACAAACGTGCAGGTGCTGAAATACGATAATTATACGCTGAAACCAGTGCAATGAGGGCAGAAAATCAGCTGCGGACGTTTTTGATTTTACTGGAAAATTATCCGGCAGAAACGCCATTGTACAAGTTTTTGCCGGGCTATTTCAGGCTGAACAAAAAAATGGGTTCTACAGACCGGAGGATTGCTTCGAGGCTGATTTACAATTACTTCCGGTTAGGAAAAGCGTTGAAAAACTATCCGCCGGAAGAACGTTTGTTTGCTGCCGAATTTTTATGCAACAACCAGGAAAACTCGTTTTTAGGTTTTTTTAAACCTGAACTGGCCGCACAGATTGCCTTGCCGGTTGCCGATAAAATTTTGATCCTGCAAAAACAGTATCCGGATTTCAGGCTGGAAGATGTTTTTCCGTTTGCAGGACATTTATCCGCAGGGATCGACCCAATGCTGTTTTTACCGTCCTTTTTTTTGCAGCCGGATTTGTTTATACGAGTCCAGAAGGGGCATGAATCAGCCGTGAAAAGAATCCTGACCGATGCTGGCCTAATTTTAAAAACGAAAGACGGACAATGTCTGTCACTTCCCAACGGAACAAAACTGGATCAAATTTTTCCGGCGCAGCGTTTTTTTGAAGTGCAGGACGAATCTTCGCAGATGACCGCGCACTATTTTCAACCCAAAAAATGGGAAAACTGGTGGGATGCCTGCGCTGCTTCGGGCGGAAAAACGTTGCTTTTACATGCGTTGGAGCCGGACTTAAAATTAGTGGTTTCGGATATCCGAGAATCGGTTTTGGATAACCTGGACGAGCGTTTTATGTTGGCCGGGATCAAAAAATATCAGAAAAAAGTAATTGACCTGACCCAAAACTTTGATTCTGTTTTACATGATTATGCTTTTGACGGGATTATCTTGGATGCGCCCTGCACCGGCTCTGGCACCTGGGGCAGGACGCCGGAAATGATCAGTCAGTTTTCGGTTTCGCGGATTGCGTTTTTCCAGCAGTTACAAAAAACGATCGGCCTGAACGTGCTGAAATATTTAAAGCCTGGAAAACCGCTGATTTACATCACTTGTTCTGCCTTCCGCGAAGAAAATGAGGAAGTTGTAAATTACCTTGTAAAAGAAGCAAAGCTGATTTTAGTAGCTTCGGAATTGTTGAAAGGTTATGAGCGAAAATCTGATACGATGTTTGTGGCGCGGCTGCTTAAACCGCTGTAATCAGAAATTAAGTCATAAAAAAAGCTTCATTGCCAAAAACTTTTTAAAGTATGTGCCGGGAAACCTATCCCAAATAAGATTTCAATATTTTGCTGCGCGAAGTATGGCGCAAACGCTGCAAAGCTTTGTCTTTAATCTGTCGGACACGTTCGCGCGTTAAGCTGAATTTTTCGCCGATTTCTTCTAATGAAAACGGACTGTTTCCGCCTAAACCAAAAAATAATATTAAAATTTCGCGTTCTCGTTCCGTTAATGAAGATAAAGAACGCCTGATTTCTTCTGCCAAAGATTCATCAATCAGCATCGAATCGGTATTCGGTTCCTTGTTGCCCAGCACATCCAGCAACGTATTTTCTTCGCCGGTAACAAATGGCGCGTCCATCGAAACGTGGCGGCCGGAGTTGCTCAGCGTGTCAGAAATCTTATCAACGGTCGTTTCCAGCGTATCGGCCAGTTCTTCCGGAGAAGGTTCGCGCTCGTATTCCTGCTCTAATTTGGAAAAAGCCTTGCTGATTTTGCTCAACGAACCTACCTGATTAAGCGGCAAACGCACAATCCGCGATTGCTCGGCAATGGCTTGCAAAATGGATTGACGGATCCACCAAACGGCGTAGGAAATAAATTTGAAGCCTTTGGTTTCGTCAAAACGTTTGGCCGCTTTAATTAAACCCAGGTTTCCTTCGTTGATCAAATCACCCAGCGTAAGTCCTTGATTTTGATATTGTTTTGCTACCGAAACCACAAATCGGAGATTGGTTTTTGTCAGTCTTTCCAACGCTGCCTGATCGCCTTCCCGGATTTTTTGTGCTAATATTACTTCCTCTTCTGCGGTAATTAAATCAACTTTCCCAATCTCGTGAAGGTATTTGTCCAATGATTGCGACTCACGATTGGTTATGGATTGGGTTATTTTGAGTTGTCTCATTTATAAATGCTGCCTTATCTGATTTATCCGGGTTAAAGTATCCAAAAATAAAAAATATCTGTAAAAAAATACGAATGTGTAAAACAGAATAAACATTTAATGGTATCGCGGAAATTGTTTGCTTGAAAACAATGCCGATGCTTCTTTTATCCACCTAAATATCAGCTAATTTGAAGGTTTGATCTAAGCGGATACCTTTTTCAGTTTTTTTTACGGTACAGCATTCGTTTTCTGCATCGTGCTCAAAAAACAGGATGTAGTTTTTCGTGGCGGCTTCTTCCAGAAATGCTTTTTTCTCTTTCAAAGTTTGCAACGGAAACATATCATAAGCTGGGATATATGGCAGCGGAATGTGTCCGGCAGTCGGGATCAGATCGGCCACGTAAACCAGCGTTTGGTTTTTGTAGTGGATTTGCGGCAGCATCATCGCTTCGGTGTGGCCGGAAACAAATCTCACCAAAAAAATATCGGTAAAAGAAGCATCGGCCGGATTGATAAATTGCAATTGCCCGCTTTGCTGCAAAGGCAAAATGTTCTCCTTCAAAAAAGAAGCTTTTTCGCGATCGTTCGGGTTGATTGCCCAGTCCCAGTGTTTTTGGTTGCTCCAGTAAGTTGCATTTTTGAAAGCTGGTTTAAGCTGAGCGTTTTCTGAGATTACCGCGCCGCCAACATGATCGAGGTGTAAATGTGTAAGAAAAACGTCGGTAATGTCATCGGCAGAAAAACCTTTTTCCCGGAGCGATTTTGTTAACGAACCATCGCCGTGCAAATGATAATAACTTAAAAACTTTTCGCTTTGTTTATCGCCGATGCCGGTATCGATCAAAATCAGGCGGTTTTCGTGCCTGATCAGCAGGCAGCGCATGGCCAGCGTGCACAAATTTTGCTCATCTGCCGGATTGGTTTTTTGCCAGATTGTTTTGGGCACTACGCCAAACATGGCACCGCCGTCTAATTTAAACAATCCGGTGTTGATGGTATGGAGTTGCATGGAAAATTTATCGGATTAACTTAATAGGAAGTATGAAGCACAAACTATTTAAGTAATTGGAAGTTTGGATTTGAAATTGTTTTGCAATTGATGCAAAGCATCATTCAATGCTGATTTTATCACCGTAAAAACTAAATTTTATCCGTTAATCTCTAAAAATTCAGGCATTTAAACAAAAATAAGAATTAATGTAATACCAACTTTATCCTTAATCCTTCGTTACCAGTTTTAAACCTAAGATAGAAGCAATCAGCATAAAAATAAAAAACAACCGCCAAAAATCTGCCGGTTCTTTAAAAATGAAAATGCCGATCAAAACAGAACCCGCTGCCCCGATACCTGTCCAAACGGCATAAGCAGTACCGATGGGCAAAGTCTGGATAGCTTTGTTCATCAGCAAAAAGCTTAAAATTATGCAGATAAAAAAAGCAATACTCCATTTTAAATTGCTGAAATTGTTGGAAAACTTGAGGCAGGTGGTAAAACCAACTTCAAACAAACCGCCCAAAATAAGATAGAACCAGGCCATACAGGATTGTTGATTTATGCAGATAAAAGAAGCATTGCCAACCATTTTTTCTGCAAACACAAAAACCTGCGCTGCCACAGGTTTTTGTATGATAAAAGAAGTATTGATTGAACACTAAAACAGCCAAATTATAAATGGATCACTTCGCCATAAGCATCGGCGGCGGCTTCCATCACGGCTTCGCTCATGGTTGGGTGCGGATGTACAGAAGTAATGATTTCGTGCCCGGTTGCTTCCAGTTTTCGTGCGGTAACTACTTCGGCAATCATTTCGGTTACGTTGTTTCCGATCATGTGCGCACCCAAAAATTCGCCGTACTTGGCATCAAAGATCACTTTTACAAAACCATCTTTGGCACCGGATGCACTTGCTTTTCCTGAAGCTGAGAATGGAAATTTACCAACTTTGATATCAAAACCAGCTTCTCGTGCCGCTTTTTCGGTATATCCAACGGAAGCAATTTCCGGGGAGCAATAGGTACAGCCCGGAATGTTGTTGTAATTTAAAGGTTCCGGGTTTTTCCCGGCAATTTTCTCCACACAAATAATCCCTTCCGCAGAAGCAACGTGCGCCAACGCCTGGCCCATCACAATATCACCAATGGCAAAAACGCCTTCTACATTGGTTTTGTAAAAATTATCAACCAAAATTTTGCCTTTTTCGGTTTTGATGCCCAGTTCTTCCAAGCCCAAATTTTCCAGGTTAGTTTGCACGCCAACCGCAGATAGCACGATATCTGCCTCAATCACCTCGTTGCCTTTTGGGGTTTTGATGTTTACTTTACATTTTTCGGCAGAGCTGTCAACAGATTCTACCGTGCAGCCCGTCATGATATTGATACCGATTTTTTTGAACGAACGTGCCAGTTGCTTGGAAACGTCTTCATCTTCTACCGGAACAATATTGTCCAGATATTCAACCACCGTAACTTTTGTGCCGATGGAATTATAAAAATATGCGAATTCTACACCGATTGCCCCGGAACCTACTACAACCATACTTTGCGGCTGTTTCGGCAGGTTCATGGCCTGGCGGTAACCGATCACTTTTACGCCGTCCTGTTTCAAGTTAGGCAATTCGCGCGAGCGGCTGCCGGTTGCCAGGATGATGTTTTTAGCGGTATATTCTTTGGCCGGACCGTCGGCAGCTTTCACTTCTACGGCACCTTTTCCTTTTAATTTACCGGTACCCATGATGACATCGATCTTGTTTTTTTTCATCAAAAACTGGATGCCTTTGCTCATGCCATCGGCCACACCGCGGCTGCGTTTGATGATGCTGCCGAAATCAACTTCGCTGCCGTTTACCTTTAAACCGTATTCTTCTGCATGGTTGATATATTCAAAAACCTGTGCACTTTTTAACAAAGCTTTTGTAGGGATACAGCCCCAGTTAAGGCAGATGCCACCTAAAGATTCTTTTTCGATGACGGCAGTTTTTAAACCCAACTGTGCCGCACGGATGGCAGCTACATAACCGCCCGGGCCAGTGCCAATAACGATGACATCGTAATTCATATCAGAAATTCCTTTTAATATTTATGGCCGAAATTAAATAAAAAGCCTGAAAAAAACATGGTAAAAACAGTATTGCCAAAGCTTTAACAGGTTTGTTTTTTTGATTCGATTTTTTAAAAAAAGACACATAATGCTGATTAATTAATATTTTTCTGAATGTTTGGTTAATCAATGTTGAAAATCTTTGCTAATTGTTAATATTAAATTAACCTTGTTGAGAAAGTGATTGGTTATATTTGCCAAAAAACAGGTTTATCTAAAAACTATTAAACAAAAACAACAAACAAGTATGAGAAAACACTTACTTCTCTTGTTCTTTTCACTATTTGCGGTAAATTTTGCCTTTGCGCAGGTTACAACAAGCAGTTTAAACGGTGTAATTAAAGACTCGAAGGGTGTAGCTTTGATCGGAGCTACCATTCAGGCTACCCACTTGCCCAGCGGTACAAGATATGGCACAGCCACAAACGCAGATGGAAGGTACGCTATCCCTAACATGCGCGTTGGCGGTCCTTATTCGGTAACTATAAGCTACATTGGTTATCAGGCCAAAACAGAAAACGATATAGTTTTAACATTAGGTCAGAATTATGTTTTAAACAGTGTATTACAAAGCAGTACAGAGTTAAAGGAAGTTACAGTTGTTGCAACAACATCAAGGCTGCTCAACTCCAGCCATGAAGGTTCCACCACAAATATTAGTTCAAGAGATATTGGTAACCTGCCAACTATCGGCCGTAATATCAATGAATTGTCGCGTTTAACCCCTCAGGCAACATCTACCAGCAACGGTGCAATCGGCGGTGGTAACTATCGCCAGAACAACATCACGGTTGATGGTTCTAATTTCAATAATCAATTTGGTATCGGTAGTAATTTGCCAGCCAATGGGGCTCCAATTTCTATTGATGCGTTAGAAGAAATATCTGTTAACGTTTCTCCTTTTGATGTTAAACAATCCGGTTTCATCGGGAGTGCGTTAAACGCCGTTACAAAATCCGGTACAAACGAGTTTAGGGGGACTGCCTATACGTTTTTCAGAAATCAAAGCCTGCAGGGAAATTTAGTAAACCGTTCTTCATTTGTTAAACAGGCAACCCAACAAAATACTTATGGCTTTGCAATAGGCGGGCCAATTATTAAGAATAAATTATTTTTCTTCGGTAATTTTGAAACCTACAAAAATGAATATCCGGGCCAGCAATTTACTGCATCAACACCTGATAATCCTTATTCAGCAACTTCTACTACTGTTAAAAGACCTATGGCTTCTGTTTTAGATGGCTACCGTCAAACTTTAATATCTAAATATGGTTACGATCCGGGTGCATATCAGGGTTATGGCTTCAAATCAACCAACACAAAATTTTTAGGTAAGTTAGATTGGAACATCAACGATAATAACCATTTTAATGTACGTTATAGCCAGGTAGAAAGCCGGACACCAAGCTTTGTAAGTACATCCAGAAGTCCGCTGCCTAGTTTTACACAAACCCGCACCAGCCAGTATGCGCTGCAATTTGCTAACTCTAATTATTACCAGGATCAGAATTTATACTCTTTATCTGCAGAGTTAAATTCCAGCTTCAATCTGTTCAATACCAAATTAGCAAACACCTTGAGAGGAACTTTTGATCATCAAAATGATCCGCGCAGTTCAGACAGTCAGGTATTTCCGTTTGTAGATATTTTAAACAATACAACAAGCGTTACGCCAGGCGGAACTTATCCTTATACTTCTTTTGGTTACGAGCCTTTTACTTATGGTAACCTTCGGGATGTAAGAACTTATTCTTTTTATGATTATTTAAACTGGACAACCGGCATCCATTCCTGGACTGTTGGCGGACAGGCAGAATTCAGTAAAATCAAAAATGGTTTTCAGCGTTTCGGAACGGGTTATTATACTTTTGATTCGTGGGATTCGTTTATTGGCGGAAAAAATCCGACCGACTATGCAATTACTTACCCAATTAATTCTGATTATCATCAGGTATTCCCCAGCTTTAAGTTTGCACAGTATTCTGTTTATGGCCAGGATGACATTACTTTTTCTGATAAATTCAGAATATCACCCGGAATCAGGTTCGATTTACCGACTTATCCGGGCGTAGATGAAATCCGTACACATCCTTTGGTAGCTGCCCTTAATTTTAACGGTACAACTATCAATACCGGTGAATTGCCAAAAACACGTATAATGGTTTCTCCCAGAATCGGTTTCAACTATGATATTTTTGGAGACAGGTCTTTACAAATTCGTGGCGGTACAGGTATTTTTACCGGTACAATTCCTTATGTGTGGATCGTAGCTCAATCCGGAGATTCCGGTTTGTTGCAGTTTACTAAAACCTACTCAGGAGTAAATAGCACTCCCGGGCCGTTTAATCCTGACCCAAGAGCATATCTCCCTGCAACACCTCCGGCTGCAGGAACAACCATACCTAGTACAATTAGTGTGATGGACCCTAACCTGAAATTCCCGCAGGCCTGGAAAAGTACATTAGCTGTTGACGGTAAATTACCTTTCGGGATTGTAGGTACTTTAGAAGGTATTTATAACAAAGATATCAACCCGGTAAGAGGAATTAACCCTAATCTGGTAAACCCAAGTAACCTGAACGTTGCCGGCTACCCGGACAGCCGTTTAGTTTATCCTGCAACCAACTCAACAAAGTTTATTTACCCCTTAACTTCTGCCGGTTTAGCGGTACCCACCGGTACTACAACCGGAACACAGGCATTTAATCCGGTAATTTTAACCAACGGTAAAGGCGGTTACTACTATTCAATAACAGCCAGATTACAGAAAACCTTCCAAAAAGGTTTTAGCGGATCCATAGCTTACATTCACAGTGAGGCCAAAAATCTGTTTGATGGAAGCGGAGATCAGCTGTTGAATACCTGGACTACAAATTATGTATCAGGTAATGCCAATAACCCTGGTTTGTCAACTGCAAGTTACGTGGTTCCTGATCGTATTGTGGCTAATTTTTCTTATCGCAGAGAATATTTAAAGCACCTGGCTACTACATTATCTTTATTTTATGAAGGTTCTATAGATGGCCGTTACACTTATTACTATGGTGCTGATTTCAACCGGGATGGTCAAACTAATGATTTGATTTATATTCCAAAAAACCCTTCAGAAATTACCTTTGTATCCAACACGATCAATGGTATAACCTATACACCGCAACAACAAAGTGATGCCTTCTTTGCCTACATCGCTCAGGATAAGTATTTAAGTAAACATATGGGAGAATATACTACCAGAAATGGTGCTACTTACCCATGGAGAAGTCAGTTTGATTTTAAATTTATCCAGCAATTATTTACCAATGTTGGCGGAAAGCGCAATACATTAGAGTTTACCTGGGATGTATTTAATATTGGCAACTTCTTAAATAATCGTTGGGGAGTACATAAATTAGTTAACGCAAGTGCTATTTTAACGCCTACCAATACCACTGCTTTGGTAGCTGGCGGTACAGTTAAACCAACTTTTAGGTTGGCTGCTGATAGAGGTGCTTTAGTTTCATCAACTTTTAGAGACGATGTTACGCTAAATTCTACTTATTACATGCAGTTTGGTTTGCGATACCGGTTTAACTAAAACCAAGTGCTTCAAGATAGGACCTCCGGCTAATAACCGGAGGTTTTTTATTTTAAACACATGCTGTTTTTAGCCGTAAAAATCAGACTTGCAATTAATTATCTTTACAGCGATGCGTGTTCCCAAAACCTTTTTGTACATACTTCTTTTACCGATACTTTTTTCGGCCTGCAAATCGCGCAAGCATGTTTTAAAAGGAGAACCCGGCGAAATTGTACAGCCCGCAGCATCCATCAGCCAAAAATATTCTACAATGATGGGCGTTGATGAAAGCCAGATCAGCAACGGAAGATTGTACACTTTTATCGATCAGTGGCTGGGCACGCCTTACCGTTTCGGCGGTTTGGACAAGGATGGCATAGATTGTTCCGGTTTTGCCTTATTGTTGGAACAGCAGGTTTACGGCATCAATTTGCCGCGGATGACCAGCCAGCAGGTAACCGTTATCAAACGAAAATACGAAGAGCAATTGCAGGAAGGTGATCTGGTTTTTTTTGATTTCGATGGCAAAAAGTTTAGTCACGTAGGCGTTTATCTGCAAAACGATTACGTGGTACATGCCAGCACCAAAAAAGGGATTATGCTGGTAAAACTGCACGACCCGGCGATGTACAAATATTTTTCTCGCTGCGGATCAGTTGTGTCAGAATAAATTTAGGTTGATAAAAACAGCATCAGCCCAAATTTATACCGATAAAAGAAGCATTTTTGTAAACCTGAAATTGCTGATTTATCATGCCAAAACCAAAAGAAGATTATTCCTTCTGGACGAAATACAAACGTTTTGCCGGCACAGAAATTTTGCTTTACGTAATTATGGTGGTCGGGATCATCGCCGGTATTTTGATTTTTGGCTGATCTAAGTCAATTTTTTACCGATAAAAGAAGCATTCTTCAACTTAAACAACCCTGTCCGTTTTTCGGTTAAAATGCTTTTTACCACCTTTGCACTTTATCAAACACATGAAATTAAACTTAAAACGTCCGCTGGCATTTTTCGACCTGGAAACCACCGGCGTACACATTGGCAACGACCGGATTGTAGAAATGTCGGTCATCAAAATCAACCCGGACCAAACCGAAGAAGTAAAAACCTGGCGCGTAAATCCCGCAATGCCAATCCCGCTGGAATCTTCGCTGGTACATGGCATTTATGATGAAGATATTAAAGATGAACCCGTTTTTAAAGCCATTGCTGCCGAGGTTGCCGCGTTTTTGGGCGAAAGTGATTTGGCGGGATACAATTCCAACAAGTTTGACATCCCGATGCTGATGGAAGAATTTCTGCGCGCCGAAGTGGATTTGGACCTGGAAAACAGAAATTTTGTAGATGTGCAGAACATTTTCCACCAGATGGAGCAGCGGACTTTGCGCGCGGCGTATCAGTTTTACTGCGGAAAAGACATCGTCAACGCACACTCTGCCGAAGCCGATACGCGCGCCACAATGGAAGTTTTGTTATCTCAATTGGATAAATACGAAGGCGTGGAATGGGAGAATAAAAAGGGCGTAAAAACAGTACCGGTGTTGAACGATGTGGAAGCGTTGCATCAGTTTACCAACCTTTCCAAGCCGGTTGATTTTGCCGGACGCATGGTTTTTAACGAAGCCGGGGAAGAGACTTTTAACTTTGGCAAGCACAAAGGCAAAAGGGTAGAAGATGTTTTTCAGATCGAGCCAAGTTATTATGCGTGGATGATGCACGGCGATTTTCCACTTTATACCAAACGCCGGTTGGATGCAATCTACAAACGCTGGACAGCCAAAAAAAACCTGGCCAAACCGCAGCCGCAGCCCAAGCCGGAAGTACCAAACAAGCAGGAGCAACCAAAGCAGGAACAACCAAAACCTATGCAGCCGAAGCCTGAAAACCAGCATCAGCCCAAACCTTTTGTTAAACCTGTACAGGCGGAAAACCAACCAAAGCATCAGCATAACCAACAGCAGAAACCGCAGCATAAACCCAGCTATCCGCAGCAGCCACGCCGCGAAGACAAACCCGCCGAACCGATCAACGACGATATGCTGGCGCAGTTAAAGCTGAAGTTTGGGAAGTGAGCCATACTGTTTTTATCGGTACAATTTCATGCTCATCGGTTTAAGAACTGTTGCTGCTGTATTTTTTTGGACGGTATTTAGGTTTGTTCAGGTTAGATCATAAACATTTATAATGCTTCTTTTATGCCTATAAATTTTAATTGTACACCGATCCGATATAAAAAGTACCGGATTTTAAAGATTTTATGTGGTAAAAGAAGTATGGACAATTGTTGAAAAAAATTAAACTTGCGCTTATACCATTACCTGAATTTTTTATAGCTTGATTCATGCCCAAAAACACTGGTCGTCATTTTAAAGGTATTGTATTTTTATGCCTGATCATGATTTTTCCACAAATTATAGTGGCCAGAACAGTTTTTACCAGAACCGACAGTTTGCAGCAAATATTGAATCAGGAGCTGAGAAATAAGCCGATATACGATCAGAAAAGGTCCAACGAGATAAAAAAAATAAAAAAAGAACTTGCCGACAATTTTTCTTCATTAAACAACAGGTATAATAACTACGAAAAACTGTTCAACGCCTATAAATCTTTCATTCATGATTCCGCCTATGTGTACTGCAAAAAACTGAACGAATGCGATTATTTGTTAAAAAACCCCAATAAGATAAACTATTCTAAAGTGCAAATGGGTTTTGTTTTGATATCGGCCGGTTTATTTAGAGAAGGGTTAGATACTTTAAGCACAATCAACCGTAAGTATTTAAACACACCAGCAATTTGAGTATCTGTTTTTAAATGCAAGAAATTATTTTGACATGGCAGATTTTTACAGGATCAATGATTACTACGACAGGTATAATGCTACCGGGCTTAAATATTGTGATACGATAATCAGGCAAAATCCGGCAGGTTCTTATGAATCTTTGTCTGCAACAGGCCTAAAGTCTATACGTACAGCAAATTTTAAAACGGCTTTAACAGCATATCATCAAATACTTAAAATCAATCAATCTTATCAGGATAGTGCCATTAACTTAAGCAGTTTAAGTTATACCTGTTTCAGGCTTGACCAAAAACAACCCGGACTGACGGCATTGATAAATGCTGCTATTGTAGATAATGTACATTCAACAGAAGAATCAGTTGCGCTGACCGATCTTGCTGCTTACTATTTTGAACAAGGCAACACCAAGCTTGCCTATAATTATATCAACAATGCCATAGCTGATGCTAATTTTTATGGTGCCAGGCACCGCGAGGCAAAAATCAGCAATATATTGCCCGTAATAGAAAGTGAAAGGATCAATGATGTTGAGAAACAAAAGCAATCCTTAATTATTTTTGCGTCTATCATTAGTTTCTTGGTTGTAGTGGTGATTGTTTTTTCGATCATCACCTTGAAGCAGCTTAAAAAACTTCGGATTGGAGATCAGGTGATCTTTGATAAAAATGTTCATTTAAACGCCACAAACGAAGCCCTTACTAAGGCAAATCAGGCGTTGGACATTGCAAACCGGTCTTTATCCAATATAAACAGCAAATTGGATGAGGCCAACATGATCAAAGATGAATATATCGGTTATTTTTTTAACGTGCACTCCAGCTATATTGAAAAGATCGACCGGTTAAAGCGTTCTATTGAAAAAGTTGTAAAAGAAAAACGCTATGATGAGGTGCTGCTGTTTTTGAACAAATTGAACATCGGTTTAGAACGGGAAAGTTTGTCTAACAGTTTTGACCATGTTTTTCTTAACCTGTTCCCCAATTTTATTGAAGATTTTAATGCTTTTTTTGATGCAGAACACCAGGTCCATTTACACGATAACCAACTGCTTAATACAGAACTGCGCATTTTTGCCCTGATCAGGCTGGGCATTGATGACAATGAAACGATAGCCAAAATTTTAAATTACTCCGTCAACACCATCTATACGTACAAAACCAAAGTAAAAAACAGGTCTTTTTTTGCCGAATGACGAGTTTGAAGACCGGGTCATCGCCATAAAAGCCGTTAAAGAATAAAGCGGGGCTAAGGTTTACTTCAAAGTTTTTGGGTTGATTTAAAATGCCAAGGTTATGCAGCCCGTTATCAAACTTTACTCGTTATTACCTGTCGGCACCTGCTAATGCTTACGCGCAGCAACGCGAAACCGTTTGTTGCTCAGCACTTTCGCATGATTGCACAACGTACGTGGATAAAGTAATTAAACATGTGTCGTCTTTGCTATGAACACCATGCAAGCCACGAGCAACCGTTTGCCCATTCAAACTGTAATTGCGCCGATTTCCACCGCTGATCACCAATGCCGTTTTACTATACCAAAGGGCGTTTTTTGTTTGCCTGATTTTTTAAAGCTGCGGAATTGGGAAAGCAGGTGAGCAGTACAAACCCAAAGCATACAAAAAAACTTGTTAAAGATAAGGTTGGCAGCAGTCAGTCCGTAGATAAGGGTGGACGAAGCAGTTAGTAAAACCAAAACTAACCGCCAAAAACCTGCAAAGAAAGGCCGGAAACCTAAAATGAAAACCTCAAATATCATAAGGAAAGCTCAAATTACTTGAAGGAAAAGCCATGATCCTTTAAAGAAACCGCAAAATACTTCAAGTAAACAGCCTTATACCTAAAGGAAAGCACCTTTTTGTGTATTGTTTTTCGTGCCGTTTTGCAGGTTTGAGCGCGTAGCTTTAAAGCAAACAATAGTTTCAAATGTTGTAAAATGAATCAAGTGTATATAAAATTTAGGTTGTGTTTCTGAATATTTGGTAGATTAATTTTAACTGAAAAAACCGATCAATCAGAATAAATTATTTTCAACTTTCACAGCTAAACAGGTCTGCTGTTTTAGAGTAAAATTACTGGTGGATATAGTCATCACGCATTTGAGAACAGTAGCAATTAGTTTTTTAATAAAAATGTTAAATAATATTTAATTGTTACCACTTTAGTAGGTAGCTCCTTTCCTCTGCTTTACTATATGTAGTGCAAAAATTATGAAATTGCAATTTTAACCTTACTACTGATTATTCAATAATCATAGAAAGGGATGGATTTAAAGGGTGATGAATTTAGGTTAACAAATATTGAACATGAGCTTAGTTTCTAACATAAAAATTTACAATGCTTCTTTTATGCCATAAATTTTGCTTTGGTAATTGCTACTGATCGAAAAACCCCAAAAAATCATTAAATTTCAGGCGATAAAAGAAGCATTCAGAAATAGTTTGAACAACTTCTAACCAGGCCATCAGTTACATTTCAAACATTTTCTTCTTTCTTTTCCAGCCAGGAATGTAGCCAGTAATGGATCATCGGTTGTGTAAAATCCCTTTCCGGCATTTCTTTGATCTCTGCATAATCATAAACAAAAGCATCTTTTACTTTTAAAATACTTTGATTGGATTTGGTATTTTTCAAAGTGTCCCTTAACCTGAAGGGGCCTGTGTACCATAACGTATGGTAATCTTTGAACGAACCGTTTTCATACAAATCCACAATCTCTTTTATCACAGCCAACAAAAAAGGTTCATTTTTTTCGGCGGCAAAACATTCGGAAGCAAGACTATCGCGGTCGTTAAAATCACATAACAAATATCCGCTTGGGTTATTTTCACATAAGGTCAAAAACTCATGAGGGTTTATCAGATGAATGTCCCAATCTATATAATGGCCGCCATAATGATAAACCAAGATATATCTGGCAATGTCCGCAGCCTCGCCATGGTTACGTGCATTGGCAAAAGCATTGTAAACCTGAGGGTAATTTTCAGTCAGAAACACTTCAATATCCGGATCTTTCCAGATCATAAACTCGTAACCTTCTGCTTGTAATACCTGCCAGGATGCCAGACAGCGGTCCACAACCTCATTGGTTTTTGGACCAACTACATGATGTATAATTTTAGGAAGCATATAATTATATTTATTAGGTTACAAATTATATCATTTACTACCAATCAATTTAAACAAGTTTCTGGTGATGCGCTGTAAAATAGTAGCATCTTCCGTAACAATTTCGGCATCGGCCAGCATACCCTGTTTTAAATGTACCGGTCGTTTTAAATCGGTTGTGTTTTTAAGGTTGAAATTTACTTTCGATAAAAATACACTATCCTTATAAGGCACATCATTGATGTTGCTGATCCTGCCCCGGATCATTCCGTATTCCTCAAAAGGGTAGCTGCGGAGCTTGACCAGCACTTCCTGGTTTTCTTTTACTTTTCCCATGTTCGCTTGCGGGATGGCCATTTCCCCAAGATAGTTGTTATTGCCGGGGTTGATGTAAAACACGTCCTGCCCGGCCTGCAACACCTGGTTTTGCTGAACGATACCCGCAAAAGACAGTTTACCGTTCTGGGAAGCACTCAATACATATTTGCTTTTCCAATCTTCCGCCTGACTGATCAAACTGTTCAACGCTTGGATAAATTTGGCTTTTTCCTCCATCATCTGGTTGTCCAGTTCCAGTATTTCTTTTTGTTTCGCATCATAATTACTGCTGGAAGTGATCAGGGAAGCATCGGTTTGTACCAATGGTGCCTGCTTTGACAAATATTTACTTTCCGCAGCCCGAAGTTCTGCCGGTGTTTCAGCTTTTTCCTGCTCCAGCTTTTTGTTCATCTCGTATTCTTCCCCGGCCAGTTTAAAATCACGCTGCTGTAAAGACTTCTGTGTGGTCAGCTGGCTTTTTTGTTTGTTTAAGTTGATTAAATCACGCTGTAAAAAACCTTTTTTCTTTGCATAAAAACCATTATTTAACGAAGATTGATAAGTAAGCAAACTTTGGCTAAAAGTTTGAAAAGCAGGTTGCAGTTCCCCAATGTTATTAAAATTTTGCGTGCTAAAAACAGTATTACTTATTGATTGGCTATTTGATAATTGTTGCTGCAGCCCATGCAATTGTTTAAGCAACAGCAGCACATCCTGGTGGTTGGCCGTACTTTCTAAATAGGCCAGCGGCTGGCCTGTAACAACTGATTGGTTATCCTGCACCAGCAACCTGCTCAACTTGCCTGGGATTTTAGTTACGATGGATTTTGGGGCATCCATAGAACTTACCTTTAATTGTGTTTTAACGATGTCTGGATATTTAATGAAAGCAGACAAGCCAACGATCATCACCAAAATGCCAAAAAACAAAGTAATTCCCCAGCGCAGCAGCCAGCCCGGCGGTGCCGTAATAATGTCCTGCATATCGTCCGTGTGGCGGATTTCCCCTCTTTCGTTGATAAATAGTTCAGGCATAAAATATGACGTTTTGAATTACTATAATTATCAAGTAAAAACTTTAGCTCATCCCCCTAACCCCCTTCAAAAGGTAACTATATACGAGTTGGGACAAGATTTTATTTATCTAAGTTATTTTTTAGTATGATCTAAAACTTGTATCTTTAAAGTGGTTGATCCCTGATGACCGAAATTAGTACGGTTGCAAACGGAACAAAGTAGCGAGGGGATGCAGCTAAATTATTCTTCAGGCAGAAGCTCAATTACTGCATATACACATCTATTAATTTGGGCAACTATTTCGTTTATTTTTTCGCTTGTGTACCATATTGTTTCTGTGTTTTTCTTATACCGTATAAATCCAATTTTAGGAATTTCGTCATCTAAAATAGTTAAAGCCTCTTCTCCTGTGTCTAAAAGATAATGAGCGAAAATATTTCGATGTTCTATAACACTGATTATATCTTTTATCAATTTTGGATGTTTTATCAAAAAATCCGGATAATGATCTTTAAGTAAAATTGAGAAAATATTTCTTTTTACCTCAAATGGTAATTTGTCTCCTAAATGTAACTCCATCAATTCTCGCTTTTTTATAAGATTATCACAAAAATATCCAGACAGAAATTCATCAATAACGCGTTCTAAAAATATAATTTGATTAATTATAGTTCCCCTTGCTTTGGAAGCATAGGCCGCTACAAAGTCTGCTTTATCCATTTTGCAACCTACAAATTATTTTCAAATAAATTTGTCCCATTAAGTTATTAATGCTATATTTGTATAGCAAAACGGTAAAGCAATGACAACTAACTTCAAATCCCTTTTACAAGTATTAGATTTCTTCAAAGAAGAAAAAACTTGTATCGATTACTTAGCTCAACAACGCTGGGGTGCTACGCCGTCTTGCCCGCATTGCGGAAACGTTAGTGCTTATACAACCAATCGCGGATATAAGTGTAAAGCAAAAGAGTGTGGCAAAAAGTTTACCGTAATTACAGGTACAACTTTTGAAAACACAAAAATTTCTTTGCGCTTATGGTTTGCTGCAATGTATCTGTGCACAGCACACAAAAAAGGAATTTCTTCTTTACAGTTAAGTCGTGATCTGAACATTACTCAAAAAACAGCATGGTTTCTTTTGCACCGCATTCGTGAAATGTTAGCTATCAACAATTCAGAACCATTAACCGGAACGGTTGAAGTTGATGAAACTTACGTAGGAGGAAAGAAAATTAACAAACACAAAAGCGTACGTGCTAAGTTGAAAGATGGTACGGGTTATGTTAATAAAACACCTATTGTTGCAATGTTACAGAGAGATGGTAACATCGTAACCGTTGTTTCCCCTATTGCTAACGGTGAAACTATTAAGCCTTTTATTTACAAACACGTTGCACCAGGCTCTACTGTTATTACTGACGGTTTCGGTGCATACAAAGGATTAGATAAAACCTATACTCACGAAGTTGTTAATCACCACCAAAACGAATACGTAAGTGAAAAAGGTTTTCATACTAATACTATTGAAGGTTTTTGGAGCCAGCTAAAACGTGGTATTATCGGTATCTATCACCAAGTAAGCCCGAAACATTTACACCGTTATGCGCACGAATTTGGTTATAAGTACAATACTCGTAAACAATTAGATACTTTCCGTTTTTCAGAAACTGTAAAACTTTGTAATAAAAAAAGATTAACTTACGCTCAACTTATCAAATAGTATTTCTTATGGATAAAGAGAAAAAACCACCAAAAAAAAGAGAAGAAAAATACGAACAAAAAGTCAAGTTTGAGGGGACTTTAGAGCAAATGATAAACATTGCGATAAAGACACCGCTGAAAAAACAGGGCAAATAATTCTGTACTGATTTCGTTGTGCTATCCTAAATTACCACAAATTTATAGCACGCAACCGAGATATAAGTACGCCGATAAGGCGTGGCTGTATCTTTTTGCGTGCGTGGCTGTGGTAAGCCCTGGATAGCAAGAGATATGTTAGTCACGCCGTTTTTAATCCTAAATTACCACATAATGAAGAAAATTTATTTAACCGCCCTACTGTCAACTGCATTGCTTTCTACCAAAGCACAGCAATTGATAAAACAAAAAGATCAATTTACCGGAAAAGAAATTAAAGGAGCCGTCATCAACATGGGCAAAATCTTTGCTGCAACCGGCATGACAATGGGTTTTGGTGTAATTAATCAAAAAACATACGTGTACTTCACGTGGCCTAACCCATCCGGGAATTTCGGTGCTTTTAATACCATGAAAGTAACGGATATGGCACTCCTTTTTAAACTGGATGATAACAGTATTTTAAAGTTTAAAGCCGATTCAGCAACATCTAAAATTACCAATTTTGGAAATACAAGCATTTTATCGATAGGATCGGAAATTACTAACGCACAGTTGCAAACATTAAGCAGCCATACAATTAGCGTTATCAGGGTTGGTTTTAAAGATGATGCAGGCTTGGATTTAGAAGATAAGGCTTTGTTTACTGACAAAAACAGAGATCAGGTAAAAAAGGCCGCGGCATTTATGATAGAATAAACATTTAAAATCCAGATATTGAGAGGCCAAAAGCCTCTTTTTTTATGACAAAAAATGAATGTGTTGCTAATATAATTGATCAATTACGTAATGGCAAAAATACAATCCGAGATAAAGATGGATTTGGCTCTTTGTATAAAAATACAATAGATGAACTAAAAATTAGAGGACTTATAAACCAATTTGGCACAACATATTTAAGACAGCTAACTAAAGAAGGGTATGAGTTTGCTGAAAGTGGTATGACTTATGAAGAATGGATTAAACCTAAACAGATACTGCCGCATAATATAACTGCTGAAAATTATTTTGGTGGCAACATTCAAGAATCACGTTTAACCATAGATAGCAGTCGAGACAAGCAAAATATAAACAACAATACAGCACAGCAAAAACCGGCAATGTCACTATTTGAATGGATTGTTATAATAATAGGACTGATGAGTAGCATTATCACTATCTATTTATTTCTAAAGTAAAAATACACATTCAGATTTTATATATCAATAATTTAGGAACCTTTAAATTAAATATTAGACTTACCTAAAATTTATTTAATTTTTATCTTTGTCCCAACTGGTATGTAGTTACCCTTCAAAAGGGGGAAGCATGGCTTGCTATCTGGCTGGTGTTAAAATCTCAGCTATTTACTTTAAAATACAATGCAGCAAGGCTGATAACCGAATTTAGTTCCCTAATTCTAACTGGTTTTTCACTAAACGGTAATAGTCGCCTTTCAATGAAGTCAATAGCTCATGTGTCCCTTGTTCAATGATACAGCCTTTGTCCAGCACCACAATGTTATCGGCATGGCTTACCGTGCTTAACCGGTGCGCTACAACAATAACGGTACGGCCTTTAAAAAACCCTTGCAGGTTTTCCATGATCGTTTTTTCATTATTGGCATCCAGCGAATTGGTGGCTTCGTCAAAAAAGATATATTGCGGATTTTTATAAACGGCGCGGGCAATCAAAATACGTTGGCGTTGGCCTTGGCTGATCCCGTTTCCTTCTGCACCAATTTTGGTATTGATTCCTAAGGGTAAACCTGCAATCAGATCCTGGATGTTGGCCACTTTAATGGCATGGTTTAATTTTTTCTTGTCCGGGTATTCATCGCCAACAGCAATGTTACGGGCAATCGTGTCCGAAAAGATAAAGCCATCCTGCATTACTACGCCACACTCACTCCGCCACGTTTTAAAACCTATTGTATTTAAGCTTTGTTGGCCGACGGTAATTTCACCCTTTTCAGGCTCATAAAACCTTAGCAATAACTTTAAAATGGTAGTTTTCCCGCTGCCACTCATTCCAACAATTGCCGTTGTTTTTCCTTGTGGGATGGAAAGGTTTATCGCTTTTAATACCGGCTCGTTGCCTGCACCGGGATAGCGGAAAGTCAGATTGTTAAAAGCTAAACTTTTATCTTCCGGCAAGGCATAATTAAATTCTTTATTGACCGGTTCTTCATCGTCTAATTGGTGTATCTCGTTTAAACGCTCTAAGCTGATCCTGGCATCTTGGAAACCTTGTATAAAGCCCAGAAATTGTTGTACCGGGCTGTTGAGTTGCCCGATGATGTATTGCACGGCCATCATCCCGCCCAAAGTCAGGTTGCCTTCTATTACAGCTTTGGCGCTTAAAAAGGTAATCAGCAGGTTGGTGGATTCATTGATGAAAGTTGAGCCGCCCTGCTGGTATTGGTTTAATGCCAAACTTTTAACATTGAACTTAAACAGCCTTGCCTGTAAATGTTCCCATTCCCAGCGTTTTTGCTGTTCACAATTGTTTAGTTTGATTTCCTGCATGCCGCCCACCAATTGCACAATACTGCTTTGGTTTTTGGCCGAAATATCAAAACGTTTATAATCCAAAGAACGCCGGGTTTTTAAAAAGGCAACAATCCAAACAATGTACAGCGCACTGCTTACCACAAACACAAAAAAGATGGTGGCATTGTAATAAGCCAACACCACCGAAAAAACAAGCAGGTTAAACAGGGAAAACAGCGTACTCAATGTTGAACCGGTCAAAAAGCTTTCAATACGTTTCTGGTCGTTCATTCGTTGCATAATGTCGCCGGTCATCTTGGTATCAAAGAAGTTCATGGGCAGCTTCATCAGCTTGATCAGAAAGTCTGTGAGGATGGAAACATTGACCCGTGTGCTGATATGCAGCAGAATCCAGGAACGGATAAAGTCAACACTTACCCGGCCAATAATCAACATCGCCTGGGCAATGAGGATGATATAAACGAAATTAAGGTTACGCGTATTGATGCCAATATCCACGACCGATTGGGTGAGGAAGGGCACAATCAATTGCAACAGGCTGCCAATGCCCAGCCCAAACAGTAGTTGTAGAACCAACTGCTTGTACCTTGTTAAATACCGCAACAAAAAACTCCAGCTTACTTCTGTCCCTTTTTCGTTCTCCTGTTCATAAAAAGTTGGTGTAGGGCTTAATAATAAAGCGATGCCTTCACTGTTTTCTAAATCCGATAACCAGTTTTTGTTGAATTCAGATTCGGTTAAAGTAACCAACCCTTTAGCAGGATCTGCCAGAAAGAATTTCCCTTTTTTTATTTTATATAAAACCACAAAGTGGTTTTGCCGCCAATGCAGGATACAGGGTAATTCTGCTTCTGCTAATTGGTCTGTGCTTAACTTATCGCCTAAACTTCTAAACCCTATTTTTTCGGCAGCATCGCTGATGCCCAAAAGCGATACCCCATCTTTATTGATTTCACAAAGCTGCCGTAATGTTTGTGTTTTATAATTGCGGCCAAAATGCTTTGCAACCATGCGCAGGCACGTTGGGCCGCAATCCATTTGGTCGGGTTGCTTGTATAAAGGAAATGCCATTATAACATTAAGCTATGAACCTGTTCAAATTTCAATTAATAAAAATTTATAATACTTCCTTAAGGTTATAAATTCTGTATTTTGCATGTTATAGCGATAAAGAAACTAACGATTTTTGTGAGGTAAAAGAAGCATATAAAATAAGTTGAATGAAATTTAAACAAATTTTAATAGTACTATTGAATTTTATTGAAAAAATTAATTCTTCAACCTATTATAACTATTTTTTTGTAACTGTAGTTCATAAGTTAATTTGAATTTACAAACCTTTTAAAAATATTAATGGAATGAAAAAGTCCATAAAAATTAAGGTTATATCTTTAGTTAGTAGTAAATATTTGATCTAATTTTTTTTCCAGATATTCTATTCTTGTATCTTCGTTACTGGCTCCAGAATATTTCTCAATAATAACACCTTTATTAAGTAGGATTTCTGCCGGTATTCCATACAGTCCCAATGTAGGTATTATGCCAGCCTTTTGATCGGGCTGTATATGTTGCCATGCAAATAACTTGTCATTTTTTATTGCCGCCAACCAATTCCGCTTTGATTCGTCTGCAGTTATCGCGATCACCTGCAACCCTTTGGGGTGGTATTTATTATAAATTTTCATTAATTTTGGCATATTCTCTCTGCACGGTACACACCAACTTGCCCAAACTACAACCAAAGTATAACCAGCTTTGCTAAGCTCTGCCGTTGCTACCCGCTTACTTTCAATACTTCTTCCTTTTATGTTTGGTAATGTTTCATTGATCTTAAGCAATTCTAAGCGCCTTGATAACTCTATTCCCCAATAACTATTTTGTACAACAGGAGAAAGTTTACCAAAATATATTTTTGTTGAATCTATCTTTAGTGTTTGTGTATGAAACTGCAGGTATAGTAAATAAGGGCTTAAGAATGAAGCTGGATGCGAAGAAATAAATTTTCTATCTAATAACCTTGCTTGGGTTAAATGTTTTTGGGATTCAGTAATGATGGCCATTCGTCTAGTAGCCACTAAATTAGATTGGGCGCTATCCTTCTTCGGAATTTTAACCAGCATTTTATTATATACAGACAGCAAAGAATCATTTGGGCGTAGAAGTTTGTAAATGTTCGCCTTACTCATCTCAAGTTTATAGTTTTCGTCCTGTGTTTTTGATCCGGAAACATTCATTAATTTAAAATGACCTTCACGTAAAGAAACTGTTATGTATCCTGGCTCAATAAAAAATTCGCCATAATTAACATCATCTACAGAATTAGCAGCAATATCACTTTTAACATATACTAATGTAGGCTCATTTACTGCACCCGAAAAAGAAAAACGCTGGTTTAAGATAGTACACTTTTTGATAACATAGCCAGAATCGGCATCGTTGTAAGTAAATGTAACCGTTTTTGTATGCTCTCCTTCAAACTTACCCTCTACTGTAAAACGTTTACTTTTTTCCTTTGCATAACAAATATTAACAATAGAAAAAAAAACGAGGCTAAAAATAAAGTGTCGCATTTTGTGTAAGTTAATTTAAGAGCTATAAAGAATAATTTTATCAAGCCTATGCAGACTACTTCTATTCGGTATTATCTGTATTAATATTAGACGATCTATTTAGAAAATTAATAGAGTAAGCAGTTTATGCAATTTATCGAGAGAAATAAAAGATGAGTTACATATAAAAGCTCTACTCCATTAATTATTAAGCTATGTTATTCGACACATACCCTATCATAAAGGATATTCCCTTTACTGTCATGACGACCATTTGCCACATTATCACACGTGGTACACTTTGTGCCTGTGCAGTCGATATTAGTTACACAACCTGTATCGCACTTATTACCATCGCCATAATAAGTAGTATCATCGCCACCTCTAATAGCTTTAAGTTGTTCCCTAGTAAAAATTTGGCTTTTTGGGATTGATTGAAAATCTTTCATAAAAATATTAATAAAAAGTTTTAACTAATTTTGCCGTAACCACGCCCGGGCAATTCAAGCTGCATACATTTTAAAAGTGCATACTCCTTTACTTTTGGCCAAAGTATCTTGTTGCTGCTAATTAAGCAGGTATTTAATATCTTTTAATTGGTAAGTTTCCGGCAAACGGTAACCGTTTACCAGAAAAGTGGGCGTGGCTTTTATTTCTGCCAAACTGCACCAGGCCAATTGCCTATCCAACTTGCCATACTCTTTTTCGTCTAATTGTATTGGGTAAATTTTTGCCCAGTCTTCATAGTTTTTTTGCTTTTGTTCGTACCAGTCGTGCAATGCTTTTTTTACCATCCCTTTTTCCTGCTTGTCATTTAAAGCCATTAAATGCCTGGTAACAGGGGTTTTGCGGTCAGCCTCTGTATTGTTTGCAGTAAATACAAAACGTACCTGTAAATCGTTACGGGTATTGAGCCATTCATCCAGTATTTGATGGGTCTTGGCACAAGGCGGGCAGTAAGGGTTGCTCACCATCGTAATAATATTTTCTGCTTCGGCATTGCCCAGTACAATACTCCAGTCTTCTCCTGGTATAGCATACTTGGGTTGAGCATGTAGCAAACTGTCAAAAAACTCTTTATTATATTTAAGCTTCCGCAATTGGCTTTTTAAAGGCCTTACTTGTTGCACTTCTAGTAACAAAGGTTTTAACAAAAGCCACAAAGCCACGGGCAAGCTTAAACAGATAAATAGGGTCAATAACGATGGGAAAGCAGGGAATTTTAGCGTATTTAAATTATACAAGCCCGGCGAAAAGGAAACCAATGCTGCAAACTCAAGCCAAAGCAGGGCTTGCACGGTGCAACATAACGTACACCATTGTTTGGCTACTTTATACTGGTAATAAATGGAGTAAAAAGTATAGGGCAGGCTTACTATATTGAACAGCGCTAATGCCTGAAGCATTGTTGTTGAACCGCCGCCAAACAAAATTGCCAGCCAGGTGCCGGTAAAATAAAAGAAACCAACTTCGCTCCAGCTCAGCCCTTTAAAAACAGTTGCTGCTTTTGAAGATAATATGGCATTGCAATTAGTCTTGTCGCCGCCACCACATAGTTTTTGGATCAACGGATTGTTCTGGTCAATACTTTGCACCAATAATAAGATACTGGTGATAACACCGGCACTTTTAAACAGCAGCAATAAAGCATAAGGCCAGGTGATGGCGATCAAATTATTAAAATGCAAGAGCAAACCGCATAACAGGGCTAAGACAAGAAGAAAAGGTGCCAGTAAATAACGATAAGAACTTATTGTTTTAAATAAACTGTCAGTAGTGGTAGTTTTAGTGCCAGAGTTTTTGGGATCAACAGCCAGTACCACACCGGTAAAATCAGCTGCAAACTCTTTAAAACTTAACTTTCTATTGTTGTTAACAGAGACAGATTCTGTTGTTACACCGGTAACAAACATAAATTCGCTGCCGTCCTTGTCCATATTTGCTATAAAAGGGCAAGGGACTTTCAGTAAATCTTCTTTTGAAATACGATAACCCACACAAGATAACCCAAAATTTGCAGCTACATCAGTTATAGCCAACAAACTGGGATAATCCGGATGCGTGTTCAGCTCGTTTGTGACTGTTTCTGCATCAACAGAAATGCCGGAATGCTTTAATAAATTTATTAAAGTCTCATCTAAATTAGGTTGTTTGGTAAAAGAGATCATACCAAAAGAATTTTCTCTAATGTCAACATACTTTATTTACAAAAAAGAGTTTTTAAAAAATAAATCTTTTTTAAGTAAAATTTAATAAAAACTTAACTAAAAGATAATAATCGTTCGGTGGTTAATGAAATTGTTTAAACTTGATTTTCTCAGTAAATGCTTCTTTTATGGCATAAAAATGAAAGGACACACCCCTTGCCCCTCTCAAGAGGGGAACCTGCAAACGGTGCCTTTCTAAACCTTAGAAAAGTAGCAAATGATGCTTCCCCTCTCGAGAGGAGTTAGGGGTGTGTCTTTCAATAATACCTGTAAATGAATAATTAGTTAATAACAAATATTTAAACAGATTTACTGCCATTTTACATCAAGCGTTAAAGGTTTAACCAAATAGTAATCAATTACTTTATTCCTGAAAATCAAGTCGTATCGGGCTTGGATCAGATCAAATTCAGCCTTATTAAAGTTAGTCTGCGCAATATTATAATCCACAGAATTGAGCAGCCCGGCCTGGTAACGCTTTTCGCTTACATAAAGCACCTGTTTGGTAGCCTGGTAATTGCTTTGGTTTGCCGCCAGGCGTTTGTTTGCCGCGTTTAAATCTGCCAATGCTTGGTTAAATACTTTGTATAGGTTGTTTATAGCTATTTGTGCAGTTACCTCTGCATTTTGATAGCTGATTTTTGCCTTGCGTATATTGACCTGGCTGGCAAAATGGTTAAACAAGGGAATTTGCAGGGTTATACCTGCCGATTGATAAAAATTATCGGAGAACTGCCTGACAAAAGGGTAGTTTTTAACCGTTGAACGATAGGCAGGCTCCAGCACACGCTGGTTGGTGCCGTTTACAAAACCGATGGTATCAAAGCCCACTTGCTTTGTGCCGGTAATTAAGGAACGGGCATCAGAAAAGTTAGTGCCTGCGGAACCAAATAAAAACAGGCTGGGATACAAACTGCTTTTGGCGACTTTAATAGCTTGGTAAGCTGCATCTTTTTGCAGGTTGGCCAAATGAATATCAGGGTTTACGGCTAAAACTTCCTTCCATAATGCTGTTGTGTCTAATTTTTTGTTTTCGTCAGTTAGTTTGCCAATATCGGGTTTAACCAATTCGAGTGTCGCAGATGGCATTTCCATTAATTGCTTTAAAGCAAGCAGATTGGCTTCCAAAGTATTATGAATATTGGTTTCGTCCAATTCAGTAGTAGCCTGTTGTGCTTGGGCTTGTGCCAGGTCGGCCAGGGATTTATTACCGGCATTAAAATTTTTTTGTGCCTTTTCTACGCTTAGTTTGGCCACCTTTACTTGCTGACGGGAGGCTTTTAATAAATCTCCACTAGCCATAACCTGCAAAAAAGTAGTGGCTACAGCTAATATTAAGTCGTTTTTGATTTTAGTGATGTTGCTTTGGTCGGCTTGCAGCAGCAACTTGTTTTGTACAATCTGCCTGCGTAATTGTCCGCCCTGAAATAAAGCTACTTGTGCACCCAAGCTTCCATTAACCTGGAACACCCGCTGGTTGATGTAGTTATAAGTAGATACGTCCAAGGTACGGCCCCAGTTAAAAGAGGATTGCGGACTGGCACTAATGCTTGGCAATTGATTGTACCTGAACTGCTTTAAGTTTTCTTCTGTAAAAGCAGCATTAAACTGTGCTTGTTTGATTTGCAGGTTCCGGTTTAGGGTAGAATCAATGGCTTGTTGTAAAGTGATTTTAAGTTGTGCGTATGAATTTAAGTGTGAAAACAGTAAATTTATCGTACAAAGTATTACAATTAATAACCTTTTTAAAATTACTTTGTAACTCATAGACAAAAAGTATTTTTAATAATAGGACAAAAGGTTTTATAAGTTTAGACAAATTTTTCAGCTTTAGTTCGTTTTATTGTAACAAAACTTTAAAAAACTTCAACCTGTTAAGTAATTAGAATAAGTTTGAAGATAAGATCATCGCCATAAAAGCCGTTAAAGAATAAGCAAACCTCTGGTTTTTGATTTTAGGCTTTATTTGATTTTAAGGGTTAGTTGCGGATCTTTGCAAAAAATTACCAATGCTTCTTTTATCACCTAAAATTATGAGTTCATATCAATTATTTTAAATAGTCCCGAAAAAGTTTAAAAGTTTTTTATGCCATAAAAGAAGCATCAGAAACAAAACCTGCCAAACATATACATTCCTTCGCCCCAAAACAGTATTGGCTGTCCTTTTCGCTTATTAATTATCTATATAACTTCCTCTGATTTTAATTATTATCTTTTTGATTTTCAATAAGTTATATTTAAACTGGTTGCCTTTTTTTAATATTGAGGGCAATTTCGGTTGTTATAATCTGTAAACCTCATTTACTTTGATCCTGCTATCACTTGCTAAAGGCAGATAGCGAAGTTTACCAATTATTAAAACCTAATGAGAATGAAGAGAATCTACTTTTTTAAGTATGGTTTTCCCATGCTGTTTTTAATCAGTGCTTTTAAAACTTTTGCACAGACTGCTTCAATTACAGGGAAAGTCCTGGATGAAAAAAACCTGTCGTTGCCTGGTGCCAGCATAACTATTGACGGCACTACTTTAGGTGCTACAACAGATGCGGACGGCAACTATCGGATAAACGGTGTACAACCCGGCACTTATAGCTTAACTGCCCAGTTTGTGGGTTATACGCCGATCAAAAAATCTGTATCGGTTAGCGGAAGTGCAAATGCTCAGGCTAATTTCCAGCTGAACCCTACAGCACAATCGTTAAGTGAAGTAGTGGTTGTTGGTTACGGAACGGTCAGAAAATCAGACGTTACCGGCGCAGTGACCAATCTTGGGAGCAAGGATTTAAACCCTGGGCCGATTACCAACCCGTTACAACAGATTGCCGGTAAAGCTGCGGGCGTTAATATTTCTCAGGTTGGCAGCGAGCCTGGCTCGGCACCATCCATACGTATCCGCGGTATTACTTCGCTTCAGGGCGGCAATGACCCTTTGGTTGTTGTTGATGGTATACAGGGCAATATGGACTTGTTAAACCAGGTGCCGCCAAGCGAAATTGCAACGGTAGATATATTAAAAGATGCTTCTGCCACCGCGATTTACGGTTCCCGCGGCGCGCCAGGCGTTATTATTATCACCACCAAAAAAACTGCTGCCGGCAAAACAACTGTAGAATATACCGAAAACAGTTCTCTGGATGTAATTCCTAAGAAATTGCATGTATTAAATGCGGAGGAGTGGTCAAATCAAGCCAACTTATTAGGTGTAAATATTTCCGCAAACCACGGCTCAAACACCGATTGGTATAACCTGCTTACCCAAAACGGTTTTACCCAAAACCATACCCTGGCTATTGGCGGTGGTGCCAATTCGTTTAATTACCGCGCATCCGTAACCGCTATTGGCCAAACCGGCGTGGTTATCAATTCAAAATATCAAAATTATATCGGCCGGATCACTGCTACGCAAAAAGCGCTGGATGATAAACTGACCATTACCATGAACGTAAACAGTGGTATTAACACTGCTAATTACAGCCCTACCGGTGTTGGAAATGATGCTTTTAGTTCAATCCTGATCAATCAAGCCAATGTAGCAAGGCCAACCGACCCGGTGTTTAACACGGACGGAACTTATTACCGTGATCCGAATGTTTTTCATTACACCAACCCTTATGCAGTTGCTAAAACCGTTCAAAATAATGGAGCCACCAATAACCTTTTCAGTAGTTTGAGGGGAGACCTGGATATTTATAAAGGGTTATCTGCTGGCTGGTTTGGCAGCTGGAGGAAAGTTGACTTTAATTCCGGTTATTATTTGCCTTCTTCCTCAACGGTTCAAACCGCTATTGATAATAAAGGGATCGGAAACATCAGCAACAATCATACAGACGAGAAATTAATGGACATTAATTTAAGTTACAAGCATGATTTTGGAAAAAATCACCTGGATGCAACCGCCGTATATGAGTGGCAGGCGCAAACCTACAACGGAAGTTTTGTACAGGGAAGGGGTTTTGTGAACGATCTTGCCAGTTACAACGCCTTACAATTAGGTGATGTTTCCAAAGTTTTGCAGAACGATATTACTTCCTATAAAAACGACAGGCGTTTAGTTTCGTTATTAGGCAGGATTAATTATTCCTACAATGACCGTTACCTGCTTACCGCAAGTTTCCGGCGTGATGGTTCAACGGTGTTTGGGGTTAACAATAAATGGGGTAATTTTCCTTCCGCATCCCTCGCCTGGCGCGTTGACCAGGAAGATTTCATGAAAAACCAGCATGTTTTAAGTAATCTTAAATTGCGTGTTGGCTACGGTATTACCGGTAACCAACAGGGAATTGGGCCGCAAAACTCGATTGCATTAGTTGGGCAGGCAGGTACAGCCTATTTTGGCGGTACAGTTATCCCAAATTATGCCGCTACCCAAAATGCAAACCCGAACTTAAAATGGGAAACCAAAAAGCAGGCAAACGCCGGTGTGGATTTCGGTTTCCTGAACGACAGGCTTACCGGTACGGTTGATGTATTTACCGCTATTACCGGACAATATTTTGTTCAATTATGAAGGCACTACGGCATCTCACCTCAAAGCACACAATGTTTATGCTTTGGAAATGGTAAGGGCAAGTTACGAAGGCGCACGTAAAACCATGAACAAGCGTCCGTTTGTACTAACCCGCGCCGGTTACGCAGGTTTTCAGCGTTATTCGGCGATGTGGACGGGCGATAACCGGGCGGAAGACGAGCACATGCTGGCCGGCGTACGCTTGTTGAACAGCTTAGGCTTGAGCGGCGTTGCTTTTACCGGGATGGACATTGGCGGCTTTACCGGAAACCCAACAGCTGCGTTATATGCCCGCTGGATCCAGATTGGTGCTTTTTGTCCTTATTTCCGTAACCATACGGCAATCAACACCAAATCTTCCGAGCCTTGGACTTTTGGTGAGGAAGTAACAGAAATCTCCCGGAACTACATCAATCTTCGTTATAAATTGTTGCCTTATCTATATTCAACTTTCTACGAAGCGACACAAAACGGCCATCCGGTAAACCGTTCGCTTGCGATTGATTATACTTTCGACCCTAAAATTTACGATACACAATTTCAAAACCAATATTTGTTCGGCAATGCTTTTTTGGTTGCGCCTTTTGAATCAGGCAAAGACTTTGGCAAAATGTATTTTCCGAAAGGCAAATGGTATGATTTGTATTCTGATCAGGTGCAAAACGGAAACCAGGAAAAAATCATCCAGCTTTCCTTACAAAAATTGCCTGTTTTTGTAAAAGAAAGCAGCATTGTGCCGATGCAATCTTTAATTCAAACTACGGCCCAAAAACCAACCGATACTTTAGTGGTACATATTTACAAAGGCGATGTAAACAATCATTTTGTTTATTATGAAGATGACGGCGAAAGCTTTGCCAACGAAAGCGGTAACTTTTACAAAAGGAACATTGAATTTTTACCTGCTAAAAGAAGCATTGTTTTTGATAAAGCAGAAGGGCCATTTCAATCAAAATTTAATACGATAAAAGTAGTATTGCATGGTTTTGATGCAACTTCATCTTTAAAAATCAACGGTTCGTCTTCCAGGCTCAATAATGAATTTGTTTCCTTTTTAAATCCGGTTTCTACTTTTGATCCGCAGGGATCTGCCAATGCTGCCGAAGGACAACAAGCAAAAACTTTTACATTTAAAAATGACAAAAGCCAAATGACAATTGCTTATTAATAACAGCTTGTTTAAATTTTTGTCAACACAATTTCCAATGCTTCTTTTATGGCTATAAATTTGGTTTTTGATTGTTGTTGCAATTTAAAAAGTACAACTGGCCAATGGTTTTTAGGTGGTAAAAGAAGCATGGAAATATCTCGTACAAATAAATTTTAAACAAGCTGTTGTTGATTGTTGAAATTTGATCTGAAGGAAATTAAAATACAAGAAATATTCACAACCTGTCCAAAAATCACCAATTTTATACCGATAAAAGAAGCATTTAAACATTCTTCAAAAACGAAATATTTCTTTTTAAACCTGCAAACTTCGTCCGTTTGACGGCGGAATTTTTGAAAACTTTTTTGAACGTATCTTCCGTAATTTCTTCCCAATCGGCTTTGGTCATTTGCAACAATTCTTTGGGCGGTTGAAAGGCAGGTTCGTTGTGTAAAACGGAAAACCGGTTCCAGGGGCAAACGTCCTGACAAATATCGCAGCCAAACATCCAATTGTCGGTTTTGCCTTTAAACTTCTGCGGGATTTCGTTTTTAAGTTCGATGGTGAGATAGGAAATACATCGGCTGCCGTCCACCACCGCAGGCGCAACAATGGCTTCGGTTGGGCAGGCATCAAGGCAGCGCGTGCAAGTGCCGCAATGGTCTTTGGTTGGTTCGATGTCGTATTCCAGTTCCAGGTCAACAATCAGTTCGGCCAGAAAAAAGAAAGAGCCTTTTTGTTTGCTGATCAGGTTTCCGTTTTTCCCGATCCAGCCCAAACCGGCTTTTTTTGCCCAGGCACGATCTAAAACCGGTGCCGAATCCACAAAAGCACGACCGCCAACTTCGCCAATGTTTTCGCGGATAAAAGCCAAAAGCTGAAACAGTTTTTGTTTGATTACGTCGTGATAATCGGCACCAAAAGCATAACGCGAAATTTTTGGTGCATTTGGATCAAGTTGCTGCTGATCAGAATAATAATTTAAACCCATGGAAATTATGGATTTGGCACCGTCAACCAGCAAACGCGGATCCAGCCGTTTGTCAAAATGGGTTTCCATATAAGCCATTTCGCCATGAAATTTTTTTTGCAGCCAGCTTTCCAACCGTGGTGCTTCCTCCTCCAAAAACCCGGCTTTTGCAATCCCGCAAAACAAAAAACCCAGCTTTTCTGCTTCTGCTTTAATCAGTTGGCTGTAGGCGGATTTGTTGTTGATCATACGATTTTGCAAAGATAAGCTTCGGCAAGTTCAGACGATCATTATTTAAAAATTAGCATGATGAAAATGCCTTAATTTAAAGTAAATTTAATGCTTCTTTTATCGGTATAAATTTATCAACATTGTTTATTAATACTAAAATTATTAGTATTTTTGTTTTTCTGATGATCTAAAAACAACTTCTTTTCAACCTAAAATACCATGAAAACATTTGATCTCGAATTGCGGGTAAAAACTTTTGGTTCGGTTATTACCTGGGAAATTTTGCTGGAAGATTCGACAAACCACAACCAAAGGCTGCGCGATTGGATGCAGGCGGATGATTACCGTTACAAAAAACTGCCGGATTATGCAATTTCGGACGATGTGCTTTCCGTTTTTGCCGGCTGCCAAGGCATTATCGGCGGAACGGTTGTTTGCGAAGTGCTGATCAACGGTGAAAGCCAGCCGCAAAAGCTGATTTCAAAAGTGGAAGAAACAGAATATGCCAAAACAGATTATCCGATTGTATGAAAAATTTATACGTGTCCCTCGGCATTTTTTTGCTGGTAAAAACAGCATCTGCGCAGGTGTTGCTGGAAGATAAAGACGGTGAAAAAGTTGTTAATTACAGTGCGGTTTTAACGCCCGATATTGGCCGGTTATCGCTGATAAAACTCAACACCGGTGATCAATCCCTCGGTTTCAGTTATTTTATTTCCTCGGCCTTGCACGATCCGGCCAAGTATGCCGTGCAGGAATTCGGGCTGAAAGCTGCGCCAACGGCCGGGTATGCGGCGGTTTTCAGGAACGGGCAATTTTCGCCGGGGATTAAAGCCAATTATGGTTTAACTTTTGTCAATCCTTTTAACCGATCAACCCTGACCAAAACGGTGGATTGGGCAAGTTTGGATTTAGGTTACAGCTTTGACCAGTACACACTTTACCAGCCGAATGCTGTTTTTAGCAACCAAATTTATGGCAAAACTTCGCATAGTTTCCGTGCAAATTTAAGTTACAATTTGTTGCTGGGCAGCAAGTTTATTTTGAACTTGAAAGCAGGCTACTCGAGACAAAACAACTATCCCAACTTAGGTCAGGTTGATATTACCGATATAACTTCTGCCACAAACACCAACACTACACGGCAAATTACCAGTACCACTACGGCAGCGCAAGGCAATTTTATGGAGTATAATGCTTTCCCGCAGATTGTATCTTTTACACGGGCAACAAAAACCGATGCCGAAGGGTCTGCGGATGCATCTAAATTAAGAATCGGCTACACGTTGTTTGTAAAAAACCAGTTTTCATCTTACTTAAACAAAACGGATGGTGGTGCAATTATTTTTCTGTCGCGGCAGGATAAAAGCGGCATCCGCAACCCGGTGCTTGGTTTTGTGGTGCAGGCGGTAAATTTGTTTGATACGCAAAACCTGAACAACGGCCTGCAAAAACGCATCCGGGTTGGGTTTACCACAAACTTTTCTTTATGACGAATTTAGGTCGATAAAAACAGTATCGGCCAAAATAATCAAAAAACTAATTTGTGGTGTTTTGTCTCAGTTTAGAAATTTATTTAACCGGCCAAAACTTATTGCGGCAATAAAAACGTAGATAGTTGCAGGCAGGCAAAAAAGCTTTCCGCAATAACCAATTATAAACAAGCTAAAATTGCCATAAAATACTTTTTGCGGGCAATTGCATTTCTTAAATTATAAATGTAGCTTTAAATCAATTACTTGCATAGTAAATAATGCGGGTTTTGTGCTTGCGGTGAGGTGCTTTTTATTGCTCATATTATAACATTAGTATTTTGTATCGATATGAAACCAGTAGAACATGCAATTTCCGATGCTTCTTTTGTCGGTCATTATTATAAAATATTATTATCAAAATTAAAACAGTTTAAAACAGCCAAACACGTTGTTTTGATCAGTATGGTTTTGCTGTGCATACTGGTAAGATATTTGGTTTTGTCAATGGATAAAAGCCCGGTCAAAATACAATCCATTACAGAAAAACAACAGAAACCAAAAGCGCATGTTTCAAAACCTGCCCCTAATAGTGCTGCTTTTTCACAAGATGATTTTTCCGGGCTTAAACAGGCCCAATACAATTTTGTACAAACCGATGCAAGTTATTTTCTGATAAACGAGGCGCAATGAAACGGATCATCACCTGTTCTGACGGTACTTGGAACAAGCCAAACCAGCTTTATAAAAATAAACCCGTTAGCACCAATGTGCAGCGCATTTTTGAGGCCATTTGCAACAGTGATGACGGGCAAATGCAGCAAATAAAATTTTATGATGAAGGTGTTGGGGCAGAAGGCAACTGGCTGAACCGCTGGGTTGACGGCGCAACAGGAAAAGGCATTGACGAAAATATTTTAAGTGCCTACAAATTTATTTTGTGGAATTATGAGCCGGGCGATGAGTTGTATTTGTTTGGTTTTAGCCGCGGAGCTTACACGGCGCGCAGCCTGGCCGGTTTGATCCGTAATTGCGGTATCCTCAAAAACAATGATTTATCCCTGATAAAAGAAGCATACCGGATTTACCGCGCCCGCAACCCCATTACCAACCCGAAAGGCGAGGAAGCGATGGCTTTTAAAAAGGCACACAGTTACTACGAAAACCTGCGCATTAAATTTATCGGTGTGTGGGACACGGTTGGCTCGCTTGGCATTCCGTCGCGCTGGTTTCAGTGGTACAACAACAACAAATATCAGTTTCATGATACCACGCTCAGCAGTATTACCGATTATGCTTATCAGGCATTGGCAATTGATGAAAAACGATCTAATTTTACGCCCACGCTTTGGCAAATGAGCGATAAAGTTATGAGCGGCGAGGTGGGGCAATTGGTGCAGCAGGTGTGGTTTCCGGGCGTACATTCTAACATCGGCGGAGGCTATCCGGATCCGGGTTTAAGCGATATTACCTTAAACTGGATGATTGAAAAAGCAAAAGCCACCGGTTTGGGTTTTGAAAAACAGTACATCGAAAACACGATCAGGCCCAATGCTGAGGGCGAATTATACAACTCCAAAAAATTCCCGTTTAGCCTGTTGCCGAATTACCTGAGGCCGATTTGTAAAAATCCGCTGGCCAACGAATCTGTAAACAATGCCGCATTTGAGCGGATGAAAGCCTTGCAGGATTATCGGCCCAAAAACCTGATCGACAGCAGTTGCAATACACCTTCAGCCTAAAAAAACACCGGTAAAAGAAGCATGGGCAAAAAGCCCGTAACCAAAGATTTTTCTTTTTGCCAGATGTAATTGCTGCTGCTGAAATAATAATCAGATAGTGTTTTTATCGGATAAAAATCCGCAAAACAATATGGGTAAAATCTTCTTTTTAAATTCATCAACCCAAGTAAATATGGCAACCAAAAACAATAATCAGAGTGAAGCAGAAATGCCGGCAACCATAACCGGCGAACCCACCGATCAGCTTTCACCCGATGAAAATTTAGATAATCAGGATTTGGAAATTACTGAAAATGAAGATGATGAACCTTACGAAGGCATCCATCACGGTGAGGAAGACAATGATGATATGATAGATGACAACATGACCGGAATGCCGGTTGTTCCGTCGCCTTCCTGAAGAATAAATAACACGTGTTATAACAGGCAGGTTGTTGAAACCTGCTTTTTTTATGCCAAAAAAATTAGGAAACGAACCGATTATAATGCTGTCTAAACTTCTTTTAGGTTGAAAAAAAGGTAAGTTTGCAGTTATTTTTAAAAAATAAGGATAAAAATCTCAGCATGGTCAGATTTAATAGGTTCACACTTTCCAATGGCCTGAAAGTGTTGATACACGAAGATAAAACCACACCGATGGCCGTTGTAAATGTTTTGTACGATGTTGGAGCGCGCGATGAACACCCGGAGCAAACCGGTTTTGCCCATTTATTTGAGCATTTGATGTTTGGCGGATCAGAAAATATACCTGTTTATGATGAGCCGTTGCAGCGCGTTGGCGGCGAAAACAATGCTTTCACCAGCAACGATATCACCAATTACTATATTACGCTGCCGGCCATCAACATAGAAACTGCTTTTTGGCTGGAGAGCGACCGGATGCTGAACCTGGCTTTCAGCGAAAAAAGCTTGGATGTGCAGCGTAATGTGGTTTCCGAAGAATTTAAACAACGTTATTTAAACCAGCCTTACGGCGATGTATGGTTAAAACTTCGTCCGTTGGTTTACAAAAAGCATCCGTACCAATGGGCAACCATTGGCAAAGCACTTTCGCATATCGAAAATGCCAAAATTGAAGATGTAAAGGCTTTCTTTAAAAAACATTACAATCCGCAAAACGCAATATTAGTAGTGGGCGGGGATGTTGATACACAAGAAGTTATAGCGCAGGTAGAAAAGTGGTTTGGCCCGATCCCGGCTGGGGAAAAATACCTTCGCAACCTGCCGCAAGAACCGGAACAATCGGAAGAACGCCGTGAAACTGTTGTGGCAAAAGTGCCTTTAAACAGTTTGTATATGGCTTTTCATGCGCCAGGCAGGACAGAAGCGGACAGTTATCCGGCCGAGTTGCTGGTGGATATTTTATCGCGCGGCAACTCCTCCCGTATTTACAAAACTTTGCTGAAAGAGAAGCAGTTGTTCAGCGAAATCCATGCGCACTTATCCGGAAGTTTGGATGCAGGAATGTTGATTATCGAAGGAAAACCGACCGAAAACATCGGCATAGAACAAGCAGAAGCCGCCGTTTGGGAAGAATTGGACAAGCTGAAAAACGAACCGGTGCCGGAAGCAGAACTGATGAAAGTAAAAAATAAAACCGAATCAACGATGGTTTTTGCAGAGATGTCTTTACTGGAAAAAGCAATGAACCTGGCCTATTTTGAGTTGATGGGCGATGCCGAAAACCTCAATCACGAAACCGAAAAATATTTGGCCATCACTTCGGAAGAAATCCGGGACCAGGCGCAAAAAATTTTCCGCAGGGAAAACCTGTCAACCCTGGTTTATCTGGCCGAAGAAGCGGCCGAAACGGTATATTTATCACTATAAAAGAAGCATGTTAAACAGAACTATTGTGCCGGAATTTCGCGGTATCAACGATTTGGCATTGATCAAACCAAACGAGATTAAATTAGAAAACGGATGTACTATATTTTCCTTTGACTCCGGCGGCCAAGAACTGGTCCGGTTAGAATGGATTTTCAGCAACCTGCGTTTTAACACGGCAAAACCATTGGCCAACCCGGCCGTGAATACGCTGCTTACCGAAGGCACAACTAACCGAACGGCCGCAGAAATTGCAGATGAAATTGATTTTTACGGTGCCTTTTTGCAGGTAGAATTCGGTACAGACCATTCGCAGGTTACACTTTATACCTTGAACAAGCACTTAAACGCTACGTTGCCTGTAATAAAAGATTTGCTTACCAACGCTGCTTTCCCGGCAAAAGAATTACAAACCTACATCCGCAACCAGCAGCAAAAGTTGCAGGTAAGTTTGCAAAAAAACGATGTGCTTTGCCGCCGGGTTTTCAATAATGCGTTATATCCGGGTTCGATTTACGGTTTTGCACCGGAAGCAGAAGATTTTGCGCAATTAAAACAAGAGGATCTGAAACTGCATTTTGAGCAGCAATATCAGCCGGCAAATTGTACTTTGGTGGTTGCAGGCAAGGTAGATGCAAACACGTTGAACATCATTTTGGAAGAGTTTTCTGACTGGCAAAACCGGATTACAGCAGATTTTATGCGTCCAGAAGTAGAAAAGGCCGACGGCCGGTTTTTATTCATTGAAAAACCTGACGCCCTCCAATCCGCCATCCGGCTGGGCTGCTCCACCATCAACCGCACACATCCTGATTTTGCTGGTTTCCAAGTACTTAACACTGTTTTGGGCGGCTATTTCGGTTCGAGGCTGATGGCGAATATCCGGGAAGACAAGGGTTACACGTACGGCATTGGCTCGGCATTGGCTTCCTTAAAAAAAACCGGGACGTTTTTTATCGCCACAGAAGTTGGTACGGAAGTTTGCAGGCAGGCATTAACAGAAATAGAGAACGAAATTTACCTGCTAAAAACAGTATCAATCCCCGACAGTGAACTTTCGCTGGTGCGCAACTACATGATGGGCTCTTTGCTGGGCAGTTTAGAGAACGTTTTTTCTCATGCAGATAAGTTCAAAAACCTGTATTTTTCGGGTTTGGACTACGATTATTATGCGCAATACACCAAAACCGTGCAGCAAATCAGCCCGGAACAGTTAAAAGATTTGGCCAACAAATATTTTAACTGGGAAGATTTTACCAAAGTGATCATAGGCAAATATTGATTCGGCCGGAACCGAAACCCTGTAATTGCACACATGCTGTTTTTATCGTATGTTTTTTGAACAATCTGGCTGTAAAAATAGATCTCACTTCTTTTATTGCAGCTTGTTATTGCTGAGTTGTGTTTGCAGAAGAATTTCCAATTCGTTAAAATTTAATTTCAAAGCGTTTGCAGAAATGCTAATCGGAGAGCCGTAGTTTTTAAAATTTATTTCTGCCGCCTTGCGTTTTAATGGATTTTTCTGCCGTTGGATATAATGGTTTGGATTATCAATAACGATCATTAAAAATCTCTGGTTTACAATATCCAAAGTTGTAATTTCTATGATGTCTGTCCACGGAATGTGCCCTGCTGAAATACCGCTTGAATTATCGATAATTCCTGTTTTGTTTATAATTAAACCCGCTTTATTGTCCCTGAGTTTATTGAAAATCATAATAGCACAAGCCCCAAAAAATAAAATTGCAACTATTCCTGTAATAAAAATTATGGTTGAATTATAAAACTTTCCACCTATGGTTATACCAGGACTAAATACAAGTAAAAATCCGGTTACTACAAATGCAAGTGAACCGATGAACATCAATGTCATCTTTGATTTACTTAGAGGGATTTCGATTTGTCCGGTTGTATGCATATTTATGTTTATTTTACTGTCTAACATGCTGGTAAGCAATATCTTTCTGTAACAAAAAACTGAAATCAGAAATCCGTTTGCCCTAACCGAATCAGATTTATGATCAACTTTTGATACTTCTTTTATCGGTATAAATTTTGTTCTGCCGACAGGTTTTGCCAAACCAAAGTTACAAGCTTACTTGTGTTTTACAACATGATTATAGTAGTCAAACAGATCAATTGTCCTTTTTATAACCAGATCAGAATAGGCGATTGTTGCAATGTTTGATTGAATTGTGCCACCGCCAGAATATTCTTCTTTTGTCATGGTGCCAATAAGTTTTGTTTCAGCATCACGGAAAATAAGCCAAGCTCTTTGTGCTGTAATAAGAACTTTTTTGTCTTCGGGTTTTAAAACTGCCAGAAGTTTATTGTAATACCTGTTCAGCAATTTGTCATACGCGGTTGTTTTTGCATCAATTGTTGTGTTCATGCCAATTGTTGAATAATCGATATTCATTCGTTTTGATACCATTTGACTTATCCGAAAAGTATCTAAAGAAAACTCAATCTGATCATGTGTCAATTGTTTTTTTTCGAGTTGTTTCTTAAAAATCGGAACTTCTTTTTCAACTTCTGAGTTTATCTTTTGCAAAACTTGAGAAGTAATTTTTTGCTGTTTGTTAGCCTGTCCGAAAGAAAAGTTTCCAAACAAAAAAAGTGCGGCCAAAAAAATAATTTGTTTCATAATTTGAGATTTGCAGAAAGTTTGCGGCCCGCTAAATTTACAAGTTAACGTTTTGCAAGTCAGGATTTATCCGCACAACATCATAAAAATATTCTGTAGTTTGCAGGTTTTAATCAACAGTAAATATAATCAAACATACTGTTTTTACGGGCAAAAAAATAGTACGTCAAGTTTATGCCGATAAAAATTGCATACAAGAAATGGTAAAATGAAAGCCGGACGCAGTTATGTTTTGACAGGAACATATTCACTTTGTATTTTACTTGTTTTGAGTTGGATGTAAAGTCCGGATTTGCAAAAACTAAGATTTGAAACCGTTCTGGCATAAATGAAATCAATTTTTTAGAAAACCGCATTGCTACTTATAAAATTTATATGGATAAAAGAAGCATTAGAATTTTTTCCGATGCAGACTTGAACGCGCACTTAATTAAATTTAGAAGAAAATTTTGAAGCCAAGCTTTTATATTTGGGAGCACAAAAGTTTAGATAATGGTAAATCAGCCCGATGAAAAATTTTATTCCGGCACAAGTGGCGTGGTACTTCCCGTGCCCAACAAACTATCTTTTCCGCCGGAATTTCAGGATAAAAGCAGGCTGACTTATTATGCTTCCCTGTTTAACAGTGTAGAAATCAACAGCTCATTTTATAAAGTCCCGATGGCTCCAACTGTCCAAAAATGGGCAGAAAGCGTTCCCGAAAATTTCATGTTTACCTTTAAACTCTGGAAAGGCATCAGCCACAATAAAAAACTTGATTTTAAGGCGGAAGATGTAAACCACTTTATGCAAGTGATCGCCCAAGTTGGAAGTAAAAAAGGCTGTTTGCTGGTTCAGTTTCCGCCAAGTTTGAAAATTGCAAGTTTGCATCAATTGGAAAAACTGATGCTTGCATTACAAGGTGCCGATGCAGCGCAAGATTGGAAAATAGCATTGGAGTTTAGAGACCGGTCTTGGTACGTTGAAGAAACTTATGACCTGCTGAACAATTATAACATGGGAATAGTTTTGCATGATAAATCTGCTGCGGCTTCACCTTTGTTAGAACCGAAAACGGATTTTGTTTACTTGCGTTTTCATGGCCCCGGCGGTAATTACAAAGGAAGTTATGATGATGGTTTTTTGTATGAATACGCACAATACATCAAAGATTGGCAACGCGACGGGAAATCTGTTTACGTTTATTTTAACAATACGATGGGCGATGCGATCAAAAATTTAAAGAGTTTGAATGATTTTGTGCATTTAAACTAAAATTGAAATCAGGTTTAAAATCTAAAAAAGCACAAGTGTAATTATGATTTTCAGGCGATAAAAGAAGTATCAAAAAGAAAGATAAAGGATAGCATTTGTTGATAACAGCTGCTTGCGATAAATTTGGTATCAAAATAAAAGTTTACACCGACCAGCCTGGCATCCAATTTTACGGCGGCAACTTTTTGGAAGGCAGCGATAAAGGCAAAAATGGAAAAGCTTACGAAGATCGTACCGCTTTATGTTTGGAAACCCAGCATTTCCCGGATTCGCCAAACCATCCGCAATTTCCAAATACAACTTTAAAACCTGGGGAAACTTTTAATTCGGTTACTTCTTATCGGTTTCCTGGGAAGAAGAAGGATTTTAGATCGATAAAAGAAGCATCGGTTTTTATGGTTGATGCTTTTTTAGTAGGGTGAAAGTTGGTTTTTATGTAAGTGAATTATTTAAACAGGTTAATACAATTGTTATTATAAAGGTTATAAATTTAAAGCTTAAAGCTCAAGATTAAAAATTGTAACCAATAGAAAGTAATAGTTGGGGATACGGTGGGTTTTGTAATGTGACTATTTGAGCAAATATGGTTAAACGGACTATTTTAAAAGAAACAATCATGGTTTGAAAGTTACAAGAACTGTATTGTAAATCCTAAAGAACAAGTAATCTTAGACAATAAGATTAATTATGATACTTTTTAAAATCATATGCACATAACATTTTTTTATAATTGGATAACTTTTTATCGGTGTAGTTCCTTAAATATACTTCAACTTCATCCATAACTATTTTACCTTCCATTATCGACCAAAAGATAGCATTTTCTTTTGAACTGTTGGAAATATTGGTGTCATCATTAATTTCTTGAATACGCGAATGCAAGGTTTTACATATATTTGAAATTGAACTCATTGCATTGTCAAGTTTTGCTTTTTGATTTACCTTAAGACGATTTATACTTAGTAGAGTTGTATTTACAAGGCTAAAACCATATATTGGAAAATATTGAGTGCTTGAAATTGTATAACGATCAATTAATGAAAGTACTTGAGAATTCGATTCATCAATAATTTTAAAATAATTGGAAATAGTTTCTGAGCTTGTTAAATACTGGTATTGGATAGTTTTGTCTGTACCAATAGCTAATATACGTTCTGAATTCTTAATTGAATCTAAGTCTTCAGTTATTTTAACTGCAATATTTCCACCTGAATATATTTCTTTAACAATAGTTTGTACCTTTCTTATATCTAAAGCAGAAATTGATAAATGTAGATTAGATAGTGCTTGGTAAATTGCTGTAAAATTATCCGTCTTAATTTTGTTTATTCTAATTGTTGAAAAACCTTCCATATCAATGTCATGTTCAGTAATTTCTTCTGAATTTGAATCAGCTTCATACTCGACTAACAAAAAATTTTCCCGAATTTTTTTTGCCTGATCTGAATTTGGTTCTATATATGTGAAAATTGTTTTAAGGATACTTTTTATATTTTCATCTCCAATACGATAGCCAATAAATATAATTGGATTATGAATAAACAATGAGAGTAATTGCGCTCTTATTAATTCATATTTTTCAGAAAATCTAATATAGTCATCAGCAGTTATTATCATTTTTCCTGCGTCAGTAGTACATCCATGAATTTTATAAACTGATCCATATGGATTACTTAATAAAATGTCATTGCCTATAAGTTTATTAAATTCAAACGTTTCTTCAATTAAATTATCATAATTTGTAGTGATAATAGATCCTATATTTTTTCTGATTTTTTTTAATTCTGCTAACTCTTCTGTTTTACTTCTTCTTAATTCCGTTGTCGAAAAAATCTTAGCAATATAAATTTTGAACCTACTTAGTTTGATGCTCTTAGCCATGTTTTCATAAAACATATCATTAACATTCTTAAATCTACCATAACGGTCTGCGGTCAAATCTTTGTTAAATTCTTCCTCAAGTAAAGTTGCAATTTTATCAAATTGATATTTGCCGTCTTCTTCGCATTGTGCCTTGATATCTAAGTAATATTCGCTGTTATCTTTTAAATCAAAAGCAATTTTACTTAGTAATCCATCCCAAGTATAGGAATTTTCTAAGTATCTAAGGCTAAACCCAGTTCCAATAAATAAAACAGGATGATTTTTATAATGAGAAATAAAATCTGCTATATTCATAACATGCTAATCTTATGGTTGCTAAATATAGCATTACTACAATAACTTTTACACGATAAAAACAACATCAAAAAAAAGGACACCATTTAAAGGTAGCTTTTCTATTAAACTTTAAAAGTTAATTACTTTTCTTCAGATTTCCCCATCATCGCCACAAAATCATCAAACAAATACCTGGAATCATGCGGGCCGGGAGAAGCTTCCGGGTGATATTGAACCGAAAAAGCGTTTTTACCTTTTACACGGATGCCTTCAATCGAATTGTCATTTAAGTTGATGTGCGTAATTTCTACTTTATCAGAATTTTTAACCGCATCCTGCACCACGCCAAAACCGTGGTTTTGGGAAGTTACTTCGCAATGGTTTTTGATAATATTTTTGACCGGATGGTTGATGCCGCGATGTCCGTTAAACATTTTTTCGGTCGGGATATCATTCGCCAAAGCCAGTAATTGGTGGCCCAAACAAATGCCGAACATCGGTTTATCGGCTTCCAATACTTTTTTTACCGTGTTGATGGCGTAATCCATTGCCGCCGGATCGCCGGGACCGTTGGAAATAAAATAGCCGGTCGGTTTAAATTCCTGCATTTCCTCAAAAGTAGTGTACGAAGGAAAAACGCGGGCAAAAACACCACGCTCGGAAAAATTGCGCAGGATATTTTTCTTCACGCCCAGATCCAAAACGGCAACGCGATATTGTGAGTTTTCATCGCCAATATCATACGTTTCATTGGTAGAAACCTGCGAAGAAAGCTCTAAACCGTCCATGGATGGTACTTCTTTTAGCCTTGCTTTTAACTCGTCCAAATCCAAAATTTCCGAAGAAATAATGGCATTCATCGCACCTTTATCCCGAATGTGGCGCACCAGTTCCCGCGTATCAATATCCGAAATGGAAACAATATTTTGTTCCTGAAAATAATCCTGAATGGACAGATCGGCTTCTTTACGGCTATATTGTATGTTATAATTTTTGCAAACCAAACCCGCAATTTGGATTTGTCCGGATTCGGTTTCATCATGATGGATGCCGTAATTGCCGATGTGCGCGTTGGTGGTTACCATAATCTGGCCGAAATAAGAAGGATCGGTAAAGATTTCCTGATAGCCCGTCATGCCGGTATTAAAGCAGATTTCGCCAACAGTTGTACCGATCTTTCCGGCCGCTTTCCCGTGGTAAACCGTTCCGTCGGCCAGTAATAAAATGGCCGGTAATTTGGTGAAGTTAGTCATGTTGATTCTGAAAAAAGGTGGATAAAAGAAGCATCTCCCGAAGGAAAACTATAGGTGAAATTTGCGTTAAAAAGCAAAAGCGGGGTTTCTGTATTCACAGGAGACAAAGGTAAATTTTCTGCCCGATTTTATAAAGGATGTTTTGATGAATTTACAATTGGTTGTCCTACATTTACGGCTTGAAAAAAGGTAAGTAAAAACAGTATCAAATGTCTGTAAATAAAGAAGTTAAGCGCATCACAACCAACACTTTGCAGGAAATGAAACAGCGCGGCGAGCGGATTGCCATGCTTACGGCCTATGATTTTTCAATGGCGGCGGTGGTGGAAGATGCCGGGATGGACGTGATTTTGGTAGGCGATTCGGCCTCCAACGTGATGGCCGGACACGAAACGACACTGCCGATCACGCTGGACCAGATGATTTATCATGCCTCGTCCGTTGTCCGGGCGGCCAAAAAAGCGTTGGTGGTGGTTGATCTGCCTTTTGGTTCTTACCAGGGCAATTCCAAGGAAGCTTTGTATTCTTCTATCCGGATCATGAAAGAAGCCGGTGCCCACGCTGTAAAAATGGAAGGCGGAACGGAGATTGTAGAATCGGTTACGCGCATCCTGGCGGCAGGCATCCCGGTGATGGGCCATTTGGGTTTAACGCCGCAATCTATCTATAAATTTGGCACTTACACCGTTCGGGCAAGGGAAGAAGCCGAAGCCAACAAATTAAAAACGGATGCTTTGGCTTTGCAGGAAGCAGGTTGTTTTGGTATCGTATTGGAAAAAATCCCGGCAAAACTGGCTCGGCAAGTTACTGATTCGCTAACGATTCCAACCATCGGCATTGGTGCAGGCAGCGGTTGCGACGGTCAGGTGTTGGTGATCCATGATATGCTTGGGCTGAATAAAGGTTTTAAGCCGAGGTTTTTACGCCAGTATTTAAACCTGTTTGAAGAAATGAGTGGTGCCGTAAAAAATTACATCGCGGATGTGAAATCAAAAGATTTCCCGGGGGAAAAGGAGCAATATTGATTTCAGTTGCGGGTTGCCAGTTCTAGTTGTTGATTGTAAGTTTATGGAATGAGAACAATCAATCCGAAACAGATAATCGGCACCATTTTCACTAACTAAAATCATCATGCGCCAATCACAATATATTCCAACACCTGCTGATATCACCGAAAAAGATATTCTGTATGAAGATAACCACCTCATCGCCATAAACAAACGCGCCGGGGATATCGTGCAAGTTGATGAAACCGGAGACGAGCCGCTGGATGAAAAAATAAAACGTTACATCGCCCAAAAATACAACAAGCCCGGAGCGGTTTTTTTGGGTGTGATGCACCGTTTGGACCGGCCGGTGAGCGGCGTAATTATGTTTGCCAAAACCAGCAAAGCTTTGGAGCGGATGAACGAAATGTTTAAAAGCCGTGAAATGCACAAAACCTACTGGGCTGTTGTCCGGCAAAAACCAGTTCCGGAAAGCGGAAATTTAGTGCATTGGCTGGTCAAAAATCAGCAGAAAAACGTAACCACGCCGCACAAAACCGAAGTAAAAGGCAGTTTGCGTGCCGAACTGAACTATAAATTAATTGGCGAACTGAATGGTTTTTATCTGATTGAAGTTGACCCGATCACCGGCCGTCCGCATCAAATCCGAGTACAACTTTCTACTTTGGGTTGCCCCATTGTGGGCGATAACAAATATGGTTATCCGCGCGGCAGTTTGAAAAAAAGCATTTGTTTGCACGCCCGCCGCTTGCAATTTATCCATCCCGTAAAAAAAGAACCGACAGACATCCTGGCACCGTTGCCCAAAGATGGTTTCTGGGAAAAGTTTGAGGTTTTCGGACAATGATTTTATGCCGATAAAAGAAGCATCTGCCAAATTTATCAAAGTAAAACAGTTGTTGTTTCCGCAGGTTATAATGCTATACTTAAAAATTTATCATGGCAGAAAATAAATTTATCAATGCAATAACAGCGCAGGAATGGCTGGGCGAAATTGGCGGAAAACTTCGCCCGGCTGTAATCGGGGCGTTCAAATCCGGCGGAAAAGCAGGCACAGAGATCAAGAATTTTTTACACGGCACCTGGCTTGGCCATCCGTTGCACCCGTTGATTACCGATGTACCAATCGGTTCCTGGACAGCTTCTGCCGTATTGGACGTTTTGGAACTTTCAGGACAAAAAAAATATAAAAGCGGGGCAGATGCTGCCATCGCTATTGGCCTATTAGGTGCTGCTGGTTCGGCCATAACCGGCCTTACGGACTGGAGCGGCACGACTAAAAACAAGCAAAAAATCGGTTTGATGCACGGCATGTTAAACCTGGGCGCAACCGCACTTTATACTACGTCCTATTTTCTGCGGAAAAAGAAAAAAGACCGGGCAACGGCCATTGCACTGGCAATGCTGGGTTATGGCATAACCGGTTTGGCGGCTTATCTGGGCGGCCATTTGGTTTATGGCGAACAGGTAGGCGTGGACCATACACAGGTTTCTGCCGAATATCCTGAAGATTTTGTTGCTGTTTTCCCGGAAAAGAATTTAAAAGAAAACCAAATGGCTGTAGCAAAAGCCGGAAAAATTGCCGTATTGATTGTTAAACAAAAAGGCGAAATTTTTGCAATTGCCAATACTTGTTCGCATTTGGGCGGGCCGCTTTGCGATGGCGAATTAAAAGAAGATTGCAGTGTGGTTTGTCCGTGGCACCATTCTCAATTTTCTTTAAAAGATGGCAGCGTTGTTTCCGGACCGGCAACAGAGCCTCAGCCAAAATTTGATGTCCGGTTGATGAATGGTCAGATTGAAGTAAAGCTGGCAAAACAAGCCTGAATTTTACCTCATAAAAGAAGCATCGTTTGTTAATACGATGCTTCTTTTACAGCATGTTTTTTGGTTTTAAGCCACAAAAGTCTCCAAGATTTTGAAACCTGTAGCAGTTTCCAGTTGGATGTTATTGATCGCATTCGGAATCAATACACAATCTCCTTTTTTAACAGCGGTTTTTTGCTGATTGCTGACCAAATCATAACTTCCTTCCACACAAACATGAATCACAAACGAATCCAAATCAGCATAACTACGTGAGGTGTTTTCAGTAAAATCCAAAATATTAGTTGTAAAATACTGACACGATACTGCTTTTACCGCCTCATTTTTGGTATGCGGATAAAGGGATTTGTACTCCGGGTAAACCTTGTAATCCAGTGCAGCCAAGGCTTCCTGAGTATGCAGTTCGCGTTTGTTCCCTTTGTCGTCCACACGGTCAAAATCATAAATCCGGTACGTAATATCTGAAGTTTGCTGGATTTCTGCAATCAGCAAACCTTTGCCAATCGTGTGTACGCGGCCGGCGGGCAAAAAGAAAATATCACCTTGAGATACATCTTCTTTGTTTAAAATATCCATGATTTGGCCGGATTCCAGTTTTTCAACGTAAACCTTTTCATCAACGGCCTGATTAAAACCGGAAATCAAAGTTGAGCCTGCATCCGCCTGCATCACATACCACATTTCGGTTTTACCAAATGAGTTATGACGCTTTTTGCCAAGTTCATCGTCCGGGTGCACCTGGATAGAAAGATCATCGTTGGCATCGATAAATTTGATCAGCAATGGAAACTCTGACCCAAACTTTTCATAGATTTTATTTCCGGCCAGATCGCCTTTATGTTCATCTAATAAATCTGTTAAAGACTTTCCTTCCAATTCGCCTTCGGCAACAACAGAAATATTTCCTTTAACGCCCGAAACTTCCCAGGTTTCGCCACAATTTGGCAAGGGAGAAAAATCTTTTCCTAAAACAGTTTTTATTTTTTCGCCACCCCAGATTTTATCTTTGAAAATGGTTTTGAATTTTAAGGGATATAGTTGAGACATGGTAATAATTTATTCTGTTATGTTTAATAGGTTTATTATGGACAAAATTAGTTCGGGTAGTATTTTGTTTTTGGTTGTCCAGACCAAATCATAATCAATACCGATATAATCATGAACAAGCCTGTTTCTAAAACCTCTTAACTTGTTCCATTCTAAATTTGGGATCTTAGTTTTGGAGGCTTCCGGAAGCCTGTTGGCTGCTTCACCTATAATTTCAAAATTTCTGATGACTGCATCAATTGTTTTTTGATCGTTTAAGAAGTCTTCTTTGGTATGTTTAGAAGTGTACCTGATTATTTTTTCAGCACTATCTAACATATCCTTAAATAATAAATCCGGCTCGCGTTCAGACATATAATATTTCTGGTTCAATTACTTCATAATACTTGGGTTTGATCCCGTTCCTTGAAACCAAATCAACTTTTCTGTTCAGTTTTTCTTCCAACTCGTCTGCCAAATCAAAAAAGTCAATATCAATCGGTTTGCTAAAACTTACCACAATATCAATATCGCTCTGATCGGTAAAATCATCGCGCACAATTGAGCCAAAAAGACCCAAAGTATCAACGCCGTATTTAGACATCAACCTCGGTTTAAGTTGTTTTAAGATAGATTTTACCTGTTCGAGATATTCCATAAATCAAATATAACAAAGAAGCACGTTTGCAAAAGTAAACGTGCTTCTTTTATCGGTATAAAATTTGTATTTAATAACCGAGTTTTGCTTTTAAATTTTTATCAATGGCTTCCAGAAATTCTTCAGTATAAAGATAATCCCGGCCATGTTCTACTTTGTTTCCGTGGATGCAAACCGCTAAATCTTTGGTCATTTTGCCGCTTTCTACCGTATCGATACAAACCTGTTCCAGCGTTTTGCAGAAATCGATCAGTTCCTGGTTCCCGTCCAAAATTCCGCGGAACTCTAAACCTCTCGTCCATGCAAAAATCGATGCAATCGGGTTGGTAGAAGTTGGTTTTCCGTTTTGATGATCGCGGTAATGGCGCGTAACAGTTCCGTGTGCTGCTTCGGCTTCCATCGTTTTGCCATCCGGGGTAACTAATGTGGAAGTCATCAAACCTAAAGAACCAAAACCTTGCGCAACCGTGTCAGACTGTACGTCGCCATCGTAGTTTTTACAAGCCCAAACAAAGTTACCGTTCCATTTTAAGGCTGATGCAACCATGTCATCAATCAAACGGTGCTCGTAAACAATGCCTGCTTCTTTAAACTTGGTTTTGTAGTCCTGCTGATAGATTTCTTCAAAAATATCTTTGAAACGGCCGTCGTATTTCTTCAAAATTGTGTTTTTGGTCGATAAATACAGCGGCCACCCTTTCATCAAAGCCTGATTAAAACACGCGTGGGCAAAACCGCGGATCGATTCGTCGGTATTGTACATAGCCAGCGCAACGCCATCACCTTTAAAATTATACACTTCATAAGATTGCTCTTTTCCACCGTCTTCCGGTGTAAAAGTGATGGTCAGTTTACCTTTTCCTTTGGTTACAAAATCGGTTGCACGGTATTGATCGCCAAAAGCATGGCGGCCAATGCAGATCGGGGCCGTCCAGTTCGGTACCAAACGCGGCACGTTGCTCATCACAATCGGTTCGCGGAAAACCGTTCCGTCTAAAATATTCCGGATCGTTCCGTTTGGCGATTTCCACATTTGTTTCAACCCAAATTCATCCACGCGGGCTTCATCTGGCGTAATGGTGGCACATTTAATACCAACGCCGCATTCTAAAATTGCATTGGCGGCATCTATGGTAACCTGGTCGTCGGTTTCGTCGCGGTATTCGATACCTAAATCAAAATATTGAATGTCCAAATCCAGGTAGGACAGGATCAGTTTATCTTTAATAAATTTCCAGATGATGCGGGTCATCTCATCGCCATCCAGTTCTACAACCGGATTGGCTACCTTAATTTTCTGTGGCATACGTTTTTTATCAATGATTTTTTAGTGTTTCAAATATATAAAAATGATAGAACGGCAACCCGGATTTCCTGTAAAAATCATGATAATTGAACCCGGCGGCAAACTTCCGGCTCAAAAATTCCTTTATATTAGATAAAAAAAAAGATCATGAACAATCCGAATCCATTAGTGCCCGGCAACGATGAAAACCTCGACCGCGATAAAAAGCTGAAAGAAATGGGCAATACCATTGATAAAAACGATTTAGCTTATAACACCGAAAAAAATAGTTATGAGCTGGATGTAAAAAGTGATAACCCTGATTATCAGCATGATTATCCGTACAATACGGCTGCGCCAAACGGAGAAGATTTTAACTCGACCTATGACGAATCTAACCCGGAAGCTGTAGATGAATACATTCCCGGCCAAACGCTTGAAACCGATGTCAACAGCTTGGATAATTTAGGAATGCACATTGACGAAGGCCAGGACATTGAGTTAGACCCGATTGATGAAATACTGGCGAGAACACCAGAAGACAACCGCGATGACCTGGACGAAGAAGGTTATCCAAAAAACGACCGCGGGATTGATGCCGAAGGTTATCCAACCAAAGATGCCGGCGATGACGATGACAAGCTTTTTAAATAAGAGCCTCACCCAAACCCGCTCAAAAGTGAGGGCTTGAAAAGCTAATCAATCTCCAGGTTAAAACGCTTTTTCAACTCAGCCAGTTCCGGGTTTTTAGCCGCCATAAACTGAAACTTTTCTATCGGCGAATACGGTTTTCTCGACCCGGATTGTTCTTCAATCCGGGTTTGTATTTCCAGGTTAAAATTTTTCAAGTTTGAACGTAAAAAATTCATTAAACCAGGTTTATCGTCCCTAAAAACACTTTCCTGCGATTTGTTTTCAAGCACCAGCTCAAAAACGTAAGGCTGCAGCATCACGGGTTTTTGGTTGTTAAAAACAGTAAGCAGCGTCATACTTTTATCTTCTGATTTTGCTTTTAAGGCATATTCAGACCATAATTTAAAAAACTCTTCCTGTGTAAAATCCTCTGTATCAGTACCTTTCAAGTAAGGGTCATCATCCGTTTTTTCCTCTAAAACTGTTTTCCCCAAATCTTTTAAAGAAGGGATTTTTACGGAAGCGGAAGTGAGGTTGAGGTTTGGGATAAATACCGTTTGCTTCTCCGGGACAAACTCTGCCGATGCTGTTTTTACGAGTGTTTTTTCAGTGGGATTGAGTTCTGTTTTAGGTTGAGTGATTTCTGGCGATACTGTTTTTACCGGTGTTTTTTCGGCAGGTTTTTCATCCAATTCAGAAACTGTAACTTTTGGTTCATCATGGATTTTGATGGCAGGTTCGGCCAGTGTTTGATCAATTTTTACACTGATTTCAGTCGTTGGGTTCTCCAAAGTTTTCTGCGGAGGAACAATTATCGGCTCAGGCTTTTTTTTTTCTGTCTCCGTGTTTCGCCCCAAACCTGATGCTTCTTTTACCAGGTTAAAAGCAGCATTGATATGGCACATTTTGATCAAAGCAAGTTCTACCTGCAAACGCTGGTTTTTGCTGATTTTATATTGCAGATCGCATTGATTGGCCAGGTTTAAGGCCGAAACCAAGAACGATGCCGACACAATTTGTGCCTGCTGCTCGTATTTTTTGCGGATGCTTTCGCTTACTTCCAGCAGTTTTAATGTCGCTATATCTTTGCCAACCAATAAGTTACGGAAATGACTGGCCAGGCCGGTTATAAAATGATAACCATCAAAACCGTTCGCCAGGATTTCGTTCAAAATCAGCAGACTTTGCGGCGTGTTTTCCTGCAAAATACAATCGGTCAGCCTGAAATAATAATCATAATCCAGGATGTTCAGGTTATCGATTACCAATTTGTACGTGATCTCTTTTCCGCCAGAAAAACTGACAATTTGGTCAAACATCGACAAGGCATCACGCAAACCGCCGTCCGCTTTTTGGGCGATGATATGCAGGCCGTCTTCTTCATAATTGATGTTTTCTTTTTGGGCGATAAATTCGAGGTGTTTCGTCATATCGTCCACCTGAATCCGGTTGAAATCAAAAATCTGGCAACGCGATAAAATGGTTGGCAAAATTTTATGTTTTTCTGTTGTGGCGAGGATAAAAATGGCGTAGGGCGGGGGTTCTTCAAGCGTTTTCAAAAAAGCGTTGAAAGCGGCCTGAGAAAGCATGTGCACCTCATCAATAATATAAACTTTGTATTTCCCGGCTTGTGGCGGGATGCGCACTTGTTCAATCAAGTTCCGGATATCGTCCACTGAATTGTTGGAGGCCGCATCCAGTTCGTGCACATTAAAAGAATTTCCGTTTTGAAAAGCCCGGCACGAACCGCAAACGCCGCAAGCTTCAATATCGGGCTGCAGATTGGTGCAGTTAATGGTTTTGGCCAAAATGCGCGCGCAAGTGGTTTTGCCCACGCCGCGCGGTCCGCAAAATAAAAATGCCTGCGCCAGCTGATTGTTTTTGATCGCGTTTTTAAGCGTTCCGGTGATATGCCGCTGGCCCACAACACTTTCAAACGTAACCGGGCGATATTTACGGGCAGAAACAACAAAATTATCCATCAGCACGAAGTTAAACAGAACGCCGGGTTTGTGCAAACGCGTTGTGATGCTGTTTTTACCGGTATAAAATCCACCAATATTATTTTATAAGTTAGTGTCCCTCTTTCAACCTAAATTTTATGAAGCAATTACTGATTATACTTTGTGTGGTTAGATTTTCGGTTAAGCCAATTTTCGCACAAGACTCTGTGAAAACAAACCCGATTATTTTTGCTGAATTATACTTCGGTGGCGCGGTGGCGGGATTAACAGGTTTAGAAACAGGCGGAAGTTTAAATTATCAATTTAAAAACAGTTTGCTGACATTTCGGGCATCAAACCTCTCTAACCTTGATATAAATATACTTGCCCCGATCATCCCGATCCCAATTATTACAAATCGAAATTATACTAACGAACTTGATCTTTTATATGGTTTAAGGCACATCAAAAGTGGGTATTCGGTTAGCTTTTCTGTTGGTGTATCTTACAATTATCATGTCGAAAAAACATACGACAATAGCTACAATCTTACAAAAAAAAGTGATTCTTACGCGGGCTTACCTTTTGAATTGAACTTTAAACTATTTAAAAAAAACAAAAGCCGATATCGTGTATATTATGTGTTTCCGGTTGGAAAACCCACAGGTTTTGGCAGGAGTTTTGGGCTGAAAATTTCGGGCAATGCATCAAAATACAGTTATGTAGCAATTGGTTTGGTTCTTGGCCTGGGTTATCATAAGCATTATTAGCAAAAAACCAATCCGAATTATTGTATTTTTGGAATTAAAGATGTTATCACGATGCAGTTTTCTGATCTCGACCTGACCAAAACTTACACCTACGCCGATTACTTAAAATGGACTTTTGATGAGCGGCTGGAGTTGATCAAAGGGAAAATATTCCCCATGAGCCCAGCTCCGGCAGAAATTCATCAGCGGGTTTTTGGGAAAGTATTTGTCAAATTACATATATATCTAACAAACAAACCTTGTGCAGTTTACTCAGCCCCTTTTGATATTAGGTTGATCCACAGATTCAAAAAAGACCAAGAGATCACCACGGTTTTGCAACCTGATATTTGTGTAATCTGTGATACAGGTAAAATTGATGACCGCGGTTGTCTCGGCGCGCCTGATATTGTTGTGGAAATCCTTTCTCCCGGCAACAACAAAAAGGAGTTGAAAAACAAGTTTGAGGTTTATGAAGAAGCAGGTGTAAAAGAATATTGGATCATCCATCCGCAGGAAAAAACGTTTTTTAAATATGTTTTGGATGAAGCTGGAAATTTTCAGCCTACTAATTTACTGACTTTTGGCGATGAAGTTACCAGTCCGATTTTACCAAACTTTGCTTTAAATTTGGATGAAGTTTTTGCCGACCGCTCTGACGGAACAAACAATTAATTTTACCGATACTGTTTTTACATGCATAAAAACAGTATCCGTTTTTATCGATATCCAAAACAAAAATAAATGAGCGGACCAAAACAAACTATTTATACCAATCCAATTATCAATGCTGATTTTCCGGATCCTTCTGTCATCCATGTTCCTGGCGAAGGATATTATGCCTTTGCCACGCATGATGAATTTTCGCAAACGGTCAACAATATACAATTATCCAAGTCTGAAGATTTAATTACTTGGACAGAACCGGTTGGTGCATTGACCGAACCGCCAAACTGGGCCAAAACCTGCAATAAATTTTGGGCACCGCAAGTAGTAAAAGTTGGCAATCAGTACCGTTTATATTATGCTGCCGAGCCGGATACCAAAGATGGCATGTGCCTGGCTTTGGCCGTTTCCAACGAACCGCATGGTTTTATAGATATTGGCAAGCCGTTGGCGCAAGTGCCCGGTTCTACCTATAAAATGATTGATCCATGCTTTTTTTATGATACAAAATCCGGCAAAAACCTGCTGTATTACGGCTCTGCACACGAGCCAATCAGCGTAGTGGAACTGGCTGATGACGGATTTTCGTTCATCAGTAAACCAATAGCTGTTTTACAACCAAATCCCGGTGTAAAATTTGAAACATTGCGCGAAGGTGCTTTTGTAACTTATCAGCCCAGGTTTGACCGTTATTTTTTATGGGTTTCCGGTGATAATACCTGGGCTGAAAACGGTTATGCCGTAAGTATTTTTTGGAGTGATGACCCGCAGAAAACTTTTGAACCGATTCCTGCAGATCATTTGGTTTTAAAACCAGATAAAAACTGGGACTCGCCGGGCCAAAATTGTATTTTAACAGATCAGGATGGTCAGGATTGGATCATTTATCATGCGGTAGATACGCAAGACCGATATATAAAAAACACAACAGTTTTTAAGCGTAAAATGTGTATGGATAAAGTAATTTATAACGAAGAAGGCTGGCCATCAATTCAAAATAATTCGCCATCCAAAGCTGAAAACAGGATTGGATTTTGATCAAACCAACTTTGTAAATTTGATCCGCTACTTTGCAACCTTTTCAACGTATTACATGAATGCTTAAAAAATACCTGCCTCTTTTTCGCGTATCGCATTACCTCAAAAATTGTTACATATTTTTACCGCTTTTTTTCTCCGGGGAATTGTTTGATCGATCCAAGTTTGTCAAATCTTTGCCGGTGTTTCTGGCTTTTTGCCTGGTTGCAAGTTCCATTTATATTTTTAATGATTTGATGGACATTGATTTCGACAGGCAGCATCCGATTAAAAAAAACCGGCCAATCCCATCCGGAAAAATAACAAAAACAGAAGCTTATTTTTTATCTGTCATCCTTGTAATCAGTGCTTTGGCAATTGCATTTGGCAGTTCTTTACAGGTTGGTTGTGTAGTTTTGTGTTATTTTGTTTTGAACGTTTTTTATTCTGTAAAACTTAAAAACTTTGCTTTAATAGATGTAACAATTATCAGTATCGGTTTTAATTTAAGAGTAATTGCCGGTGGTTTAGCTTGTGCAATTGTAGTAAGTAAATGGCTGATGATTATGGTTTTTTTGTTGTCCATGTTTCAGGCATTATCCAAAAGGATGGACGATTTATTTCTGATGGCAAAAGATGTAAATAAACAGGTGAGGCGCTCTATCCACGGTTATAGCATAGAATTTTTGCAAATTGTGTTGTCTATGTTAACCGGTGTAATGTTGGTTTGCTATATCATGTATATCATCTCACCGGAAATAATTGCCCGGCTTGGGGAATATTCCTACTTTACAACTTTATTTGTTTTACTTGGGTTATTGCGTTACCTGCAACTCACATTTGTAAAAAAAGAAAGTGGTTCGCCGGTTAAAATTTTAACGAAAGACCGGTTTGTTCAATTAAGTATTTTTTGCTGGCTGCTTACTTTTGCCTTGTTAATTTATTTGAAATGAATACTGTACCCAAAACAATAATAGTTTTCCTGCTGGTATTTTATATTTTTTTAACTTTTTTATTTGCTTTTAATGGTTATCCGGGTTTTATCCAGGATTCAACATGTTTTTTACCAACGGCATATTTTATCAATCATTTTCATCAACTGATCAATCCGTTGTATGATGCAGGTTTGGATCCAATTCAGCACCGGTTTTTGTTTTATCCGCCTTTGTTCCCTTATGTAATTGCATTTATAAACCACTTAATGCCAGGGTTTTATCATAACATGGCCGTAAGTTTAACATTGATAGATAACCTGAGTTTGCATGTACTTTTATCAAGTATTGCAATTTTTGTCCGTAAAAACAGTATCAAACTTTCCGGCAACCTATATCTTTTTACAATACTTTGGCTGGTTGCATTGTTCTCATTTTATGGCGTTCAGGAAGGGCGGCCGGAAGTGCTTTGCAAGTTTTTTATTTCCTGTTTTTTGTTGAACAATATTTATCAAAGTAAAAAATCCTGTAATTTTAACAATGGGTTGTTAGTTGGTTTAAATCTGATCACTTCGCCAATTTCCACTTTTTATCTGATGATCATTACGGTTGGATTATTAGTTTATCACAATAATTTCAAATTCAAACCTATTGTACAAACCTTAATTGGTTTTGCAATTGTGTTAAGTGTTTTTACTATTTTGTATCCATATCATATTTCGGAATTGATCCATAGTTTGCAAAAGCATTCGCAAAATGTGATCTTGAACCGGGTGAGCACCGGCGGTTTTAAAAACTTTGTTCAGTTTTATATCACTTATGCTTATGCGCCATTTCTAATTATTAATTTTTTGTTGTCAATTTTTTATGTTGGATATCTTTTGGTCAAAAAAAATAAATTTATTGTACTTGGATTGTTGCTGATTTTAACAATTCTGGTTTCTTATTTTTCATTTAAAGATATGCCGATGAATTACAACATGCTTGTTTTATCGCCATTATTTTTCTTTATCTTGTTTGTGATTTATGCAGAAATGTCCAGACGGAATTTCTCAAACCTTTTTTTGAAAACCACAACTTCAATATTGGTTTTAACTTTGTTTGTAAATTCTACAGGTTTTATCCGGAAAACATTATTGTATTTCAGCACACAAGATCAGCAGGTTTCCGGTGCGGATTTTCGTAAAGAGTTTATCAAAATTTATCAGCTCAACCCAAAAAACAAAAAGATTGCAATTTCATTTTCGCTTTGGCCGTATTGCTTGGATGAATATAAAAACATTACGATGAACAACCTGGACACAAATGTGCAATATGAAATTGTGCAGCAATTGTATTCCGGATCCAACGAACCAAAACCGGAAACCGGGTTCAAACTAATTGAAAACAATTTCATTAAAAAGCACCCAAAATTTTGGAAAATACCTTTGGGCAATACTTATCCCTGGTTTCAAACGGCGGTTTATGAACGAAAGTAAAGCCATTGCTTTTTTTGATTTTGACGGAACGATAACCAACCGTGATATTTTTTGGGATTATCTTTTTTACCGTTTAAAAACCGGTTTATCGCCCAAAAAAATAATTTACAGTTCCCCGTATTTTGCGTTGTATCTGATTAAAGTTTTGAACAATGAAAAAGCCAAACAATTGATTTTTAGTCAGCTTTTTAAAGATGAACCGATAGAGTTTTTCAAAAGCACTATACAAAAATACTACGAAACGGAGTTGAGGTTTAGATTGAAAAAAGATGCGCTAACCCAAATTTTATGGCATAAAAACAGTATGCACCAAGTTTATATTGTAACAGCCAACTTTGATTTAATCGTACGGCAATTTGCAACAGAACAATCTATTAAATTAATTTCTACAAAATTGGATATTGAAAATGCAGTGCTTACCGGAAAGTTTTCAACACCAAATTGTTATGGAGAGGAAAAGGTAAACCGTATCGAAAAAGAAGTTTTAAACTTAACTTCTTTTACAAAGATTTATGTTTATGGCGACAGTAAAGGCGACCGTGAAATGCTGGCGTTGGCAACCGATCCGTTTTACCGTTATTTCAAAAAGTAATAAAACACGGCTTTAAATCAGTGCTTCTTTTATCGCCTAAAAATTGGCGGGTTTGGATTTGATAAATCCGTTTTTCTTCCTACATTTGCGCTCCGCTTTTTGGCGGATAAATCATTAAATATCAACAGCAAAGAATGCAACAGTACGAAACAGTAATCGTTCTTACCCCGTTGTTATCTGTAGAAGTAGCGAAAGAGGCCATTGCCAAATTCACTAAAATCCTTACTGATAACGGAGCCGAAATTGTCCAGGAGGATAATTGGGGTTTGAGAAAATTAGCGTACCCTGTACAAAAGAAAACGACAGGTTACTATCACCTAACTGAATACAAGGCCCCGGGTGAACTAATTAATAAACTGGAAACCGAGTTTCGCCGTGATGAGCGCGTGCTTCGTTTTTTAACTATTTCGCTGGATAAACATGCCATCGCTTATAATGAGAAAAAACGTAGCGGTGCCTTTAATCAGCGCAAACCTAAAACTGAGGAGGCCGCAGCAAGATAATGGCAAACGATCAGATTAAATACGTTACCGCCCCTAAAGTAGAGGACAACCGTAAAAAATATTGCCGTTTCAAAAAGAACGGGATCAAGTACATTGATTATAAAGACGCCAACTTTTTATTCAAGTTTATTAACGATCAGGGCAAATTACTGCCGCGTCGTTTAACCGGCACTTCATTAAAATTTCAGCGTAAAGTGGCCCAGGCGGTAAAACGCGCACGCCATATTGGTTTGTTGCCTTACGTTGCAGACTCGTTAAAATAGGAGGATACGAAATGGAAGTTATATTAAAACAAGACATCAAGAACCTCGGCGAGAAAGATGATGTAGTAAACGTAAAACCGGGTTACGGTCGCAACTATTTGATCCCGAAAGGGTTTGCAAGTATGGCCACCGGATCTGCACGCAAAGTTTTGGCCGAAAACCTGAAACAAGCTGCTTTTAAACAAGAAAAAATCCGCAAAGATGCTGATGCCATTGCGGCCAGGTTGGAAGGCGTAACGCTTACAATTGGTGCAAAAGCCGGCGAAAGCGGCAAAATTTTCGGTGCAATCAATACCATCCAGATTTCTGATGCGTTGAAAAAACAAGGTTTTGAGGTTGATCGCCGGAAAATTACTTTTGACAGCGAGCCAAAATTTGTTGGTGATTACACTGCAAACTTAAACCTTCACAAAGAAGTAAAAGTAAAAGTTCCGTTTACGGTTGTAGCAGAGTAAGCTTTTAAATTTGATAAATCTGGTATCTTGGTTAATTTTAAGATGCTTCTTTTATCACTTAAAATTAGCCAAAATAAAAAAGGTGTCTGAGCAATCGGGCACCTTTCTTATTTATATTTGAAACCAAATGCGTTTGTTTAAATATCTGCTGAAATTAATTTTGATTGGCTTTTTCGGCACAACAATTCTTTGGGTTTTGCTGTACCGTTTTGTCAATCCACCGATAACATTGCTGATGATCGACCGTGGTTTTGAACGAAAATCAGCCGGAAAAACCTGGAAAATCGATAAAACCTGGGTTCCGTTTGACCAGATGTCCATCAATATAAAAAAAGCTGCAGTTGCTGCCGAAGATCAATTGTTTTTTGAACACCATGGGTTTGATTTAAAAGCAATGGAACTTGCAATCGAGAAAAATCAGCACAGTAAAAAGTTGATTGGTGGAAGTACAATTTCTCAGCAAACGGCAAAAAATGTTTTTTTGTGGCCCGGCCGTTCTTATGTGCGCAAGGCTTTTGAAGCTTATTTTACGATGCTGATTGAAGCTTTATGGAGCAAAGAACGCATTATGGAAGTATATTTGAATGTAATTGAAATGGGTGATGGAATTTACGGGATTGAAGCCGCTTCGCAGGAATATTTTGATTGCAAGGCTTCAGCTCTTACCAAAAAACAAGCTTCATTGATTGCGGGCGTTTTCCCAAATCCGCTGAAATGGTCGCCGGCAAAACCAACCAGATATATTCGGCACCGCAGTTATCTTATCATGAAAAACATGGCAAGATTGGGTCCGCTTGATTTTTAGGTGATAAAAGAAGCATTTGTTACTCCATCAATAGAAACGGTTTTTCAGTAAATCAACATGAATTTACACCTGTAAAAGAAGCATCGTTTTTTAATGAAGATTTCTCCCTTTGGCTGAAATAACAAAATGAATCAGGCTTGAACCAAACTTCCAAACACACGATTGTGCCAGCTGTTTTTGAACGGAACCTGCCACTTGGTTTGTAAATCTGCTAAGTTTGAAGCCATATTGTTAAACACAATTGTTCCGGCATTTACTTTCCCTTCGCGCAATAAAACTTCCAGTTCTTCCCGATTGGCAGATTTGATTTGTCCATCTTCAAAATAAGCCGTTTGAAAACGGTCAAAAAGATTGACGTTGAACGCAGTTTCCACTTCTTTTAGAAAACGGACGGATTTATCAATAGAACAACCGCTTGCCCCGGCCTGGCTTTCATCAACCAGCAAAATAACAAAACGGTTAAAAACAACTTGTGCCGATGCCTTTAACTGCTGGTTGTGTGCCGTCCAGGTTTGTGCAAATTGCTGAAGTGAGGTTTCAAGCCTGGCCGTTTCTGAACTTGTAAATTCCCGATCAGACTGATAAATCCAAACTTTTGAATTGGGTGAAAATTCCATAATGCAAATTTAACCGAATGCTTGTTTTATAGTTGTAATTTTTTGTTTTCGGTCAAAGTTTTTTTCAACTTAAATGGATAAACAATTACAAACCATTTGCCCGGACCGTAATTTCGGCAATGTCCAGCACTTCAATTTCCTGTTCTTTTTGAAGCTGTTTTACGCCATCGTTCAGCATTGTCATACAAAACGGACAGGCAGCCGCTACAATATTGGCTTTGGTGGCAACTGCTTCTTCCACACGTTCTGTATTGATTTCTTTACTTCCTTTTTCAGCTTCTTTAAAAAGCTGCGCGCCGCCCGCCCCGCAGCACAAACCATTGCTTTTGCAGCGTTTCATTTCCACCAGTTCGGCATCCAAAATTTCCAAAGCTTTTCGTGGTGCTTCGTAAACTTGATTGCCGCGGCCTAAGTAACAAGGATCATGATAAGTGATTTTTTTGCCGGTAAAAGAAGCACCGTCTTCCGTTCTTAATTTTCCGCTATCTATCAGTTGCTGAATGAGTTGTGTATGATGAAGCACTTCGTAATTTCCGCCCAGGTTTGGGTATTCGTTTTTGATGGTGTTGAAACAATGCGGACAGCCGGTCACGATTTTTTTGATCTGATAACCATCCAAAACCTGAATGTTCATCATCGCCTGCATCTGGAACAAAAACTCGTTTCCGGCGCGTTTGGCCGGGTCGCCGGTGCAGCTTTCTTCTTCCCCCAAAACCGCAAAACTGATGCCCGCGTGCTGTAAAATTTTGCAGATGGAACGCGTGATATTTTGTGCCCGTGCATCAAAACTTCCGGCGCAGCCAACCCAAAATAATATTTCAGGCTGCTGGTTCTTGGCGGCCATTTCGGCCATGGTTTGTATCGGATTCATTTTTATCTGTAAAAAGTTCAGCTTAAAATTTTATCAACAACTGGCTGATAATCAGTTTTCTGTCACCCAATTTAAACGATCAGAAGGCGGATATTTCCAGGGCGCACCGTTATTTTCCAGGTTTGCAAACATATTGTTTAAACTTTGCGGTGCTTTGGATTCTTCCATCACCGCAAACCTTCGCAATTCGGTGATGATCTCTAAAGGATTGATGTTTACCGGACAAGCTTCTACACAAGCATTACAACTGATGCAGGCCCAAATTTCTTCGCGGCTGATGTAATCGTCCAGCAAGGTTTTTTCATCGGTAAAAGAAGCATCGTGCTGATCGATATTGTGGCCGATCTCCGTAATCCGGTCGCGCGTGTCCATCATTATTTTCCGCGGGGAAAGCAGTTTTCCGGTGATATTGGCCGGGCAGACCGCGGTACAACGGCCGCATTCGGTGCAAGTGTAAGCGTCCATTAAGTTTTTCCAAGTGAGATCGGTTGCATCTTTCGCCCCAAAACGGGCAATGTTTTCTGTTTCCGGAGGAACAAAACCCGGATCAAGCATCGCCATGACTTCGGGCGTTACCGAAGCCATATTGTTGAATTTTCCCTGCGGGCTGAGGTTGGAAAAATACGTGTTCGGGAAAGCCAGCAAAATATGAAAATGTTTGGAGTAGGGCAGATAATTAAGGAAAGCAAAAATACCGACGATGTGGAACCACCAGCAAAAACGCTCCAGCAAAATCAAATTTTTGGTGGATAAAAGAAGCACCGGACTAAAAAAACCACTTACCGGGAAAGCACCTGCGCGGATATAATGCAGATTGTTTTGCAGCTGTAATTGATGGTCTGCAGCATTCATGGTCAAAAAAGCGGTCATCAGCAAAATCTCCACCAATAAAATATAATTTGCATCAGATTTTGGCCAGGCCGCCATTTCCCGGCCCGAAAACCGTTTTAATTTGAGGATATTCCTTCGTACCAAAAAAATTATACAACTAACCAAAACCAGTAAGGCCAGGATTTCAAAACTGCCGATCAGAAAGTTGTACAAGCTTCCCAATCCGGCAAAAATGCGGTGCGTTCCGAAGATGCCATCGATTGCAATTTCCAAAACTTCAATATTGATAATAACGAAACCGGCATAAACCAATAAATGCAGCAGGGCGGCAACGGGGCGTTTGCCCATTTTAGATTGGCCGAGCGCAACTTTGAGCATCGTTTTCCAGCGTTTTGCAGGATGATCGGAGCGATTGAGTGCCTGCCCTAACCGGATGTTGCGCCTGATTTTGAGCAAGTTGCGCATAAAAAGTGCAATTGCCGCTGTGGCAAGCAGTATAAATAAAATTTGAGCCATGCTGTTTTTACCTCATCAAAATCCTAAATTAGGGATTTGGCTTTATAATGCGTTGCTTTTTAAATGAAAACCGGCTTCAAAGTATTTTTTTGAAAAAGATTTTAAAAAATCAAAAAACACACTACATTTGCAACCCTAAACAGGGGGTACCATAGCTCAGTTGGTAGAGCAAAGGACTGAAAATCCTTGTGTCGCTGGTTCGATTCCAGCTGGTACCACACTTAAAATTAAAAGGTTATATGTTCAAAAACATGTGGCCTTTTTTGTTGACGCAGCATTGGTACAATGTTTTGTGTTTTCATCAGGAAAAGTTCAGGGCTGTGGCAAAAATGAAAGTTTTTAGGCCATACCAGTCATTTTAAACCAGTACAATTTTTTATTTTAAACGCTGAGCTAATCTATTCAGAAATATTATATACTTCTTTTACTGCCTGTTTTTTGGTGGTTTTATACTGATTTTTGATCAGTAAGAATTATTTAAGCAAAATTTACACGCTTAAAAGAAGTATAATTAACCTGGCTGAGCAAAAATCAACAGTACCTTATTCTTTACTGGCAAATGAAGTATGATAACGATAAGTTAATGATATGTTTACATGCTTCTCACATCAAAAATGTTTTTTTGCAGCAAACACGCACCTGTGAAAAAATACCTGCTTCTTTTGCTGCTCTTTATTTATTCTACAATTGCTTTTGCTGCCGGTACTGCCATTGTAAAAGGTACGATTACTGATAAGCGCAGCCGCGAACCCATGATTGGCGCGGTAATCACCCTTAAAAATACTAAAACAGGCGGTAAAACTGCTACTGCTACAGGTTTGGACGGCAGTTACCTATTTAAAAATGTTTCGGCAGGAAGTTATGAGCTGGAAGGAAAATTTATTTCTTATTCGGATACCGAAATAATATTTACCGTTGCAGAAGGTGAAGTAAAAACCGCCAACCTCGAGTTGGAGGCCAAAAACACCAGCCTGAAAGAAGTAACGATTGCAGGCAAAACCGGCGGCGGCACAGATCAGGCAGCAAGGCGGATCGAGCAGCGGTCAGACCAGGTTTTAAACGCGGTTTCAGCCAGAACGATTGAGGTTTCGCCAGATATTACGGTGGCCAACGTGATGCAGCGTGTTTCCGGAGTTTCTGTAGAGCGCAGCAACAACGGCGAAGCGCAGTATCCGATTATCCGCGGGATGGAAAAACGCTACATTTCTACGCTGGTAAACGGCATCAAAATATCAAGTCCGGATAACAAAAACCGTTATGTACCGCTGGATATTTTCCCGGCAGATATTATTGACCGTCTGGAAGTTTATAAATCCCTCACCCCAAATATGGAAGGTGATGCAATTGGCGGCGTGGTAAATTTAGTGCTAAAAAATGCACCCGATGTTTTTACCGTACAGGCCAATCTGGGCACGGCCTATGCGCAAAGTATCGCGGCAAACGGTTTCACTAAATTTGACCAAAGCACCGGTTCCGGCCGTTCACCACGCATCAGTAACGGAGACAATTACATTGCCACATTAAAAGATTTCCCGAACATACCGCAGCATTTTGGTAATATAAAAGCACCGCTGGCTACGTTATTAAATTTAAGTTTAGGCGGCCGGACAAATGATAAAAAGTTTGGGGCGATTGCAGCCTTCAGTTATCAAAACCAGTATAAAAACACCAACAGCGTTTTTTTTGATACGCAGGTTGCCCCGGCAACCAACGAACCGGCCGTACAAAGTATTTCCCGCAGAAACTACAGCACACAGCAGGCGAGAAGTGCGGTAATTACCAAGTTTGATTATAGATTTAACAAAGAAAACAACCTCACTTTAAACGCATCTTACATCAACCTCACCCAAAACCAGTATCGTTTTAACTCGGATACCAGCTTAACTTTGGGCCGCACCGGCATTGGTTACGGTCGGGTTACCCAAGTTCCCAGAACGGTGCGCACGATCCAGCAGGTGTATAATTTTAATTTGCAGGGAAACCACGAGGCAGCAAAAAACTTTTGGATCAATTGGTCGGCAGTGTATTCTAAAGCTACGGCAAATGATAACCGCTCTTCTGTTGCCCTAATTACCGGCCGTGTTTTGCAAACAGATGGTTCTGCCTTACAACAGCCAGTTACTGTGGATGCTTTAAAAGGGCAAACCCGGATTTTTGGTTACAATTCCGATCAGGATAAAAGCGGTTATTTAAACTTTATTTACGCCCCCCGGATTTTTGGAACAAAAGTAGAGTTTAGTGCCGGTGGCATGTACCGCAACAAAACCCGGAACAGCACTTATGATAACTATACCTTAGCATTGCCGGTTTCTAATTCAACCCAAACTTACAACGGAAATATTGATGAGAACAAGGTTGTGGTTTCTACCGTTCAGGGAACATCCAACGATGCGTTGAACTATAATTTTACCGAAAATGTAGGTGCCGGATATGGTCAGTTTAAATTTATCATTGGCAAATTGCAAACCTTGGGTGGTTTGCGTTACGAACATACCAACCAAAACTGGTTTAGTGCAATACCAAATACACAGGTTGGCAAAACCGGTTCTATCAAATATTTTGATCTACTGCCGAGTTTAAATTTTAAATACATGCTGAACAAGCGGCAGAATTTAAGACTGACTTATTATTCGGCCATCAGCAGACCCGGCTTTTATGAGCTGATCCCGCATACCGGCGGAGATCCGGATGCCGATTATCAGGAAGTTGGCAATCCTTATTTAAAACGTGTAACTGCGGAAAACTTTGATTTGCGGTATGAATTTTTTCCGAAAGCATTAGACCAGTTTCTGGCAGGTATTTTTTACAAACGCATCAACAACCCAATTGAATACACGCTGGAAAAATCTGGTTTAAATTACGTTTTAAAAGCTGATAATTTTGGTACAGGTTACAATTATGGTTTCGAACTGGATATAACCAAATACCTGCGCAACTTTGGTATCCGGGCAAATTATACTTTTACAAATTCGCAAATTACAACCACCAAAATACAGGATTACCGCGATGCGCAAGGCTTTTTAACTAATCGTACGGTACTGCAAAGCCGGCCGTTGCAAGGGCAATCCAAAAACATCGGTAACCTTTCTTTTTTGTATAAGCAGCCTGAAAACGGTTTTGATGCCCAGGTTTCAGTGGTTTACACCGGCGCGCGTATTAATACGGTTTCTACCTATTACCAAAATGATGTTTGGCAGAAAGGTTTTGTCACGCTGGATTTATCCATCGAAAAACGCCTGTTCAACAAAATGTACGGTTATGCCAAAGCAACCAATTTGCTGAACACGCCTTACGAACTGGAAATCAGGCGGCCATATCCAACATCGGCACAAGCTGTTGAACTGCAAACTGCCGGACAAAATACTTTTGTACGAAAAGACCTTTATCAGCAACATTACCTGATCGGATTGCGCTATAAACTATAATTCCATCACTATGAATCAAAAATTAAAATATTTGCTTTTGGCCGGCGGATTAATGCTGCTGTTGAACGCCTGCCACAAAGCAGAGCTGGTGGATATTTCTGTTCCGGTGGTGCAGGCCGGAAATACCATTAAATCTGATACGCTGAAAGGCAGTGTAAAAGGTACAATGCTAAGTGGCAAAACCTATTATTTTAATTCCGACATTACCATAAACGATGGTGATACTTTGCTGATGCAAAGCGGTGTTAAGCTGATTGCCCTGGGCGATGGCAAAACGGCCGCAACCGCACCCGAAATTTTTAACCATGGTACATTTATCAGCTTGGGGACAAAGGGGCAGCCCAATTATATCACCGTAAAAAACGCTGCCGATCTGCACACGCAGGCCGCAGCTCAAAACTACACCAATGTTTTCCAGGGTTGGTGGGGCGGCATGGTTTGTACGCCCGCCGCGCCAACTGCAGCCAACCCAACGCCAGCTGGTGGTGATGTGATTATCAAGTGGACACATATAGAGTTTGCAGGTTCTCCCGCCGGTGCCAATAATGAAACTGCCGTTTACAAACAGGGCGATCCGCGCTATAATATCTATTTTGGCAACATCAAAAAGAATTTTATTGTAGAAGATTCCTGGTTTTTTGGGGCCAAAGATGACAATATCCGGGTGGTTGGCGGCAAAATCAGCATCATGCGCAACACGTTTGAACTTTGCGGCGGCGCAGGCGGCGAGTTTGTGAACATGAAAAGCGGCACCGTTGGCGATCTGGCTTTTAACATGTGTATCGGCTCGGCCACAAATGCTTTAAAAGCTTCTGATTCGGGCACATCCGGAACGCAATGCAACGTAAACATGTACAACAACACCATTGTAAACGGTGGTTACCGGCAAACCAAAACCGGCCGCGGCGGCAGTATTGATTACGAAGCCGGTGCCAGAGGTTTAGTTTACAACAACCTGATTGTTAACTGCCGCTTTGGTGTGCGTATTACCAACGATGCCGATGTGGCAAATGTGGTTTACGGCAACCAGTTTTTTTATGGTTACTCGGCAGCAATTGTTGGTCAGTTTTATGCAAGCGATGGCATTGGTAAAGGTGTCGGCGTTTCAAAATCAACTGATGTTATTTCAGCCATACCACAACAAAATAGCCCGATGTTTTACGGTTATGATGTAAACAAGTATAACTTTACAACTAATCCGGGGCCGGTAACAGCCAATCTGCAACCTTATAATTTACTTGCGGTTGGTGCAGCTAATTTTAATCTACAGACAGCTTCGCCCGGGATCAACAAAGCCAAAACAGATTTTTCTCCGCTAAAAGCAGTAACCACAACCGGCAGTTTCGGTGCAGACGTTACGCTTCCCGGAAAAGATATCGGTGCTTATCAGGAAGGCGGAAATGGCAATCTGCATTAAGCAATTGTTTTTACCGGTGCTTCTTTTATCGGTATAAATTTTATCGGTTTACATTGATGACAAAAAACCGTTATAGCTGACTAATTTTATGCGATAAAAGAAGCATGTAAACCTTTCAGATCAACCCGAGACACATTTCCTTCAACTTAAAAAATGAAATTACTTAAACTGATTTTTATACCAATATTTATTTTTAACACGGCACAAACTGTTGCCGCCCAAAATTGCAAAGTTGAATTTTTGGGTACCAAAACCTTATACCAAAAACCGGAGAATCCAAGTGCTGCCGCTCCGGCCGGTTATTTACCGGTTTTTATCAATTATGTTGGTCGGCACGGCGCGCGGCACCTCACCAAAAATATAAAAACCAATTACGCTTATCAGCTTTTGTTTCGGGCAGATAGCTTGCATGGTTTAACGGAAAAAGGGCAGGAGCTGAAACAAATGGTTTTGAAGCTGGAAAAAGTTGAGCAAGGAAATACCAAATTTATCTCTGCAGAAGGCCGGGCGGAGTTGCATGGCATTGCCGGGCGGATGGTGCACCAATATCCTACTGTTTTTGAGGAACCGTTAAACATTAAACTTTCTGTTACCAAAGAAATCCGGACGGCGCAAAGTGCCGATGCTTTTTTTACCGGTATAAATTCATCAACCTCAAACAAACCGCTGATCACTAAAATTACGGACGATACCAACTTGCGCTTTTACGATTTTTCGCCAGCTTACGATGTGTATAAAAAAAGTGATGCAGTTAAAAAAAACCTGAAACTGCTGCAAAAGCAAGAACGGATCAATCTGATTGACAATAGAATAGCCAAAAATATTTTTAAACCGCTTTTTGCAGAAAAACTTAGTGCAGATGAAACCGAAAAGTTTACTGCCGAAATTTTTGGCTTTGCAACAATTGTTTATTCACTGCAAAATGAAATTGCCCGGGCCGGGTTTTCCACCGCAGAGTTAAATTTCAGCACTATTTTTACCTGCGAAGAATTAGGGCATTTGGGCTCGGTCGGGGCAGCGGAAGATTATTTAAAAAAAGGACCTGCAAATAACCTGAACGGTATCCAGGTAAAAATTGCGGTGCCGCTGCTGATCAATTTTATTAAAACAACAGATGAATTTATAGCTACCGGAAAATACAATGCGCAGTTGCGTTTTGCACATGCAGAAACCATTTTGCCTTTCGCCGCAATCCTGGACATCAGTTCTGCCGATAAAACGGTAGCCGATTTAAGTAAGCTGAGCCAGTTTTGGCGGCCCGAAAACATTGCACCGTTAAGCAGTAACATTCAGTGGGTTTTGTACCGAAAAAAAGGTTCTAAAAATTGCCTGATAAAAGTATTGCTGAACGAGAAAGAAATACCTATTACTGGTTTGGCCACAAAAAATTTCCCGTTTTATACCTGGGATGATTTGAAAGGTTTTTACCTGAAAAAGCTTTCTGCCTGGAATATAAAGTTGGGCACAGACATGGTTTTGTATTTGAAAAACTTACATTGAGGTAGGTTTAAACTGCCGGTTAAAATCATAGGTAGCAGTTTGGTCTTGTTCAGATTTATATTTGCAATGCTTCTTTTATCACCTAAAAAACGGTAAAGTATGATCCGCTTTTTAACAAAAATATTTTCGTTTAAACCAGGTTTTGAAACCATAATCAAGGGCGATAATAGAAGCATGAACTTTACTTTTTGGGAGAAGGTTTGAGGTGAAGTGATGCTTCTTTTACTAACCTTTTTTCAGTAGGAAAATCAGGCGGTAAAAACAGTATTGCCTTGAAAAATAAAACCTGGTTTCTCCGCAGAAAACCTTAAAGCATAACAGATTTGTTTTTATTTTGCAGCATGTTTAAACAAAAATTTCCCAGCCTGTGTGTTATCTGTTTTGGGTTGATGCTTGCCGCCTGTCATCCGCCCCAAAACAAAAAAAACGCAGTAAATGAAGAGCAGAATATGCACTTTAGTTATGATGACAGCACGCTGACCAACAAAATTTTGCCGGTGATGATGCCGTATAACCGCTTGATTGACCCGGCAGGCAAAGTGGTTTCTTTTGGCAGTCCGGACTTGGAAAACCACAGTATGGACGTGAAACTGATTGCGGGCAGCAGCGAAATTGTGGTGGAGGACCGGTACGGGATAGCAGTGATTGATACCACAACGCAGAAAGTTGTTGGCCGGTGGACCTACAGCGACGACCCAAAACTGACCGGTTTGATGAGTACGTATTCAGGTTTGAAAGTTTGTAAAATTGATAACGTTGATTATATTTTCTGGAGTGCGGCGGTTTCCAACGGTTCCAGGTCGCGTTCGTGCGTGTTGCAGGCTTCCTGGGAAAATGGCCGGTTAAAAGTAGTGAACGTACTTGATTTTAAGCCCGAAAAACCATCGCCGTTAGCGTTGCCCAACGAGGTTTTTATTAACCCGGAAAATGGCGAAAACTTTTTATACGTTGTTTTGAACGGCAATAATCAGCTGGTAAAAATCAACCTTAAAAACAGTAAAACCGTGTGGACGAAGCCTACCGGCGTGGCACCATACGGCATCAGTATCGTGCAAAATAAAATTTTTGTGAGCAATTGGGGCGGCCCGGTCCCAACCGATACCACGCGCGAAACGGCGGGCGTGCCTTACGGCAAAACATATATCGACCCAAAAACCGGCGCAACCGCCAGCGGTACGGTTTCTGTTTTTGATACCGAAACCGGAAAAAGTTTGAAAGAAATAACCGTTGGCCTGCATCCGAATGCCATCGTCAACAGCAGCGATGGTAAGTTTATTTATGTGGCCAATGGCAACAGTGATATGGTTTCGGTTATTTCTGCCCAAAACCTGCAAACGGTGGAAGAAATCCCGGTAAAATTAATGCCTGGCAAAAACAGCTTTATCGGCGATACGCCAAACGCGCTGGCTTTAAGCGGTGATGATAAAATTTTGTTCGTGGCGAACGGAATGGACAATGCTGTGGCCATGATAAAATTAGGCGTAAAAACAGCATCGGCAGGTTCGGGCAAAAGTGAGGTTTTGGGTTTTGTGCCAACGGAAGCGTATCCAGGAGGACTGGCGGTTGACGGCCAAACGCTTTTTGTGACCAATCTGGAAGGGGAAGGTTCCCGCGTGGGCAGCAGTGAAACGGGCAAAAGTGCCAGGGCCGAAATACCAACCAGTGCCGTGCCCTCGGCTACAAAACCGGCCGTAAAAGTTGCCGCAGGCGCAATTCCGACCGGTAAATCTGTGGTAGGTTCGGTTGCGGCAGCCCCGGTCCCGGCAGATGCAGATGTTGAGGCTTACAATTCACATCACCAAAAAGCCACGGTTTCGATTATTTCCATCCCAAACCAATCACTATTAGATCAATATACCAAACGGGTGAAAACACTGAATTTAACTTTCAGGCAGGATATTGCACGCTTGCTTCCGCGCAAAAACATCGCCCCGAAACCTATGCCGGAGCGTATTGGCGAACCTTCGGTTTTTAAACATGTACTGTATATCATCAAAGAAAACCGCACTTACGATCAGGTTTTGGGCGATATGCCGGAAGGGAACGGCCAAGCGTCGCTTTGTATTTTTGGCAACCAGATCACCCCGAACCAGCACAGTTTGGCGCGTAATTTTTTGCTGTTGGACAATTATTATGCTTCCGGAAAATGTTCTGCCGAAGGCCACCAATGGACGGATGCGGCAATGGTGACCGATTACGTAGAGAAAAGTGTGCGTGCCTGGTTCCGCAGTTACCCGCACGTGCAGGAAGATGCGCTGGTGTACGACAGCAATGGTTTTATCTGGAACAATGCCGCCGATCATGGCAAAACGGTACGCATTTACGGCGAAGCTTGTCAGCCGCATTTTGACAATAAGCTTAACTGGACAGCAATTTATGAAAATTACAAAGCCGGAAAACCATTCAAATTTTACAACACAAGCACTATTTCGCGTGTTCGGCCCATGTTGTCGCAAAATTATCCGGGATCAGACGATCATCGGGTGAACGAGCAATTACGGGCAACAGCCTTTATCAGCGAATTGAAAGAGTATGAAAAAAAACCGGGCGACCAGCTGCCGAATTTAATGGTGATGGCTTTGTCTTCCGATCATACAGTGGGCACACGGCCCGGTTTCCCTACGCCGGCAGCGATGGTGGCCGATAACGATTTGGCGTTGGGGCGGATGATTGAAGCCGTTACCAAAAGCCGTTTCTGGAAAAATACGGTTATTTTTGTAACTGAAGATGATTCGCAGGCGGGCTGGGACCATGTTTCGGCTTATCGGACCACAGGTTTTGTAGTGAGCCCGTATTCGGTTTTCAAACATAAAATCTCTACCAATTATAACCAGGTGAGCATGGTGCGCTCTATCGAGCAGATTTTGGGAATCCCGCCGATGAACGTGATGGATGCCACCGCTTTGCCGATGTTTAAATGTTTTACCGCCAAACCTTCTGCCCAAACCTATCAAAGCCTGGCCAACCAGATGCCGATTGATCAGCTTAACCCCAAATTAGCCGCATTAAAAGGGATGGCTTTGCATTTTGCCAAACTTTCACTCCGGCCGGAATACGATCATATTGATGGCGGAAACGATGATGTGATGAACCGGATTATTTGGTTTTCGGCCAAAGGGAAAAAGCCTTATCCGGCCAATTTAGCAGGCAAGGATGTGGATGACGATTGACGCTGCTGTTTAAAGCTGGCAGTTAAGGCTTTTGCCAAAAAACAGGTGATAAAAGAAGCATCGGCGTAAACTTTAACTGCATTGCCTTTAGCGTCTGGCGGTTGTGGCGATTAAAATAGAGGTATAATTTGCTTGTAACCGTTTGATTTTCAGATGTGTTTTATCAGCTCTGACGAAGTTTTTAGATTATCAAATATGCAGTTTAAAAAAAGCATTGTACCGGTTTTGTTTCTCCTGATCGGCTTTTCTTCATTTGGCCAGACTTTGGAAAGGCCGTTACCGTTATCAACCCGGCAGCAATATGTTCAGGCTAAAAACTACTTTCTGCTTACGCTGATGCAGCAATCTCCGCAGGTAAAAAAAATGCTGGAAAATGATTTGGTGTTCTCAAAAATCGCTTCTGCCAAAACAGACAGCTTGCGGCAATCACTTTTGGCCTGTAAAAACAGTATGTGTTTTGCAGAAAAAGCTAAATTTACAGACGCGGAAATTACACTGATCGGCGATGAACTGTTAAAGTTATATCAGCCTAAAAATGCCCTGGGCATATTAGTCAATCAACAATTGATCCCTTCGGGTAAATACAGTTTTTATGATGGTTTAAAGCCGGAAAACCTGCTGCAAAAAGCCTGGCAACAAGATGCCGCCGGCATTAACCGCGTGATTGATGTTTATGCGGAAGGTAAAAAACCCAATTATCCGGCCATAGATTCTATCAGTTTTAAGGTGTATACAAATTCGGCTGCTGATTTGTTGTATGATTGTTCGGCTTCCGTTTTGCAGGATTGTAAAGATACTAAGCTGTTTTTTTTGCCCTCGCTGATTTATGCTTTGCGTTGTCTCGAAATCAATGACCGGGACCAGGCAGGGGATTTTGAGCCGATGGCCGAAACCGTTAACAAGCAAGCGGTTGGCCGTATTAAAACCATCAACTGGAAAAACTATAAATACACGTTGATTTTAGTGCCGGGAGCCGGGCCGGAAATGCCGGAAGAAGCTTTAAGTGCCGAAGGGATGCTGCGCTGCCGCATTGCCGCCCATCATTACCTGGAAGGAATGGCACCGTTTATTATGGTTTCCGGCGGCAAAGTGCATCCGTATAAAACCAGGTTTTGCGAGGCGGAGGAGATGAAAAAATACCTGATAAAAACACTGTTGATACCCGAAAACGCCATTTTGATGGAGCCGCACGCCCGCCACACCACTACCAATATGCGCAACTGTGCCCGGCTGATTTATCAATATAAAATACCTGATAATCAACCGTTTCTCACCTCAACCACAAAATCCCAAAGTTATTATATTACCAAGATGGCGGCGCGCTGTCTGAAAGAATTGCATTATGTGCCGTACAAAACCGGGCAACGGCTTAGTGACAACGACCAGGAATTTTACCCCGTAAAAGAAGCATTGCAGATAAATGCCGATGAGCCGCTGGACCCTTAAATATTAAAATTTATGAAATATTTTGTTTGTATATTGTTTTGTTTTGGGTTGACGAATGGTTTTCAAAAAGTGCCAAATCTGAAAATAAAGCAGGAAATCACCATTGATTCCCTTGGTGCCTGTCAGGGCGTTTCTTATCAAAACGGAGCTATTTATTTTTATGGCGATAGGGAAGTTGGCATGATGCGCAAGTTTAAAATAACTGGCAATAGCTTGGTTTATCAGCACAAAGAATACAAATTTACGGTTGGCGGCAAAGATGTAATCAATCATCCGACCGGGATTGCTTTTCATGGTGACGCGCCGGTTTTTATCGGTAATTCCATCCGCTTAAACCCCGAAGGAACACGATGGAAAGCGGTTATTTATTGCATAAACTGGCCCGGACTGTTAAAAACCGCAACGCTTGACGGCAACATAATCCAAACCATTGATGACGATGCCTGCATACAGGGAACTCGGCCGGAATATGTGCGATACAAAGGTAATTGGTTTGTGGCCACGGCAGATTATGGCAACAAGCAAAATGAAGTGCGTTTGTACAACCCGGAGGCTTTAAAAAATTGTACAAAAACCTCTGCACCAGGTGTTTTATACAAAAAGTTTAGCTGTGGGCCATGGGTGCAAAATCTTTTCTGGGTGAAAAACAGCAATATTTTGGTGCTGATCCAGAATCAGGTTGAAGGAAAAAAATGGCGGTTTACTTTTGTTGATCTGCAAAAGTCTATTACAGTAGGAAAAGAATCAGTGGTAAAAGTAATAGAAACCGATCGTACAGATGAATTGGAAGGTTTTGCTTTCTTGGGTAATTTAAAAACAGGGATTGCCGTTACATCTTCCAAAACACATAATGTTAATTTAATGCAATCAGAATTATAGCCGATAAAAGAAGCATTGGTTTAAACTAACATGCTTCTTTTACCGGTATAAATTTGGTGTTGAAATTTTCTAAAACAATGTTTCCATAAGGTTAAATGCTTTCGATATTTAACCGGAATATTAACAAAACGATAATCCGCCCAGTACCTTTTCTTAAAACCGGCAGCGATAATTTTGCGGTATCAACGCAAGAAATCTATGCAAAAAAAGATTTACCCCGATTTTCTCCGAAGCAACAGTTTGAAAATTTTAACTGTGGCCACAACGTTTTGCCTGCCTTCCGCAGTTACTGTGTTTGCGGCACCGCTCTATCCGCAAAGTATGGTAAAAACAGTACCGCTGCGCATTTCCGGAACGGTTACAGATGAGACGAACCAACCCGCGCCGGGTGTGAGTGTGATAGTGAAAGGCAGCACAACCGGCACCGTAACAGATGCAAACGGAAAATACACCTTAGCTGCCGAACCCGGTTCCAGCCTGGTGTTTACTTATATCGGCTACACCCGGCAGGAAGTAGTGGTTGGCAACAGGCAGCAAATCAACATTAAACTATTACCGGCAAACACTATGTTGAACGAAGTAGTGGCGATTGGTTATCAATCAATTAGAAAAAGCGACGTGACGGGAGCTATTTCCAGCGTAAAAGCCAGCGAACTGAATCTGGCCGCGCCAACTTTAGGCCAGGCTTTGGTAGGAAAAGTTGCCGGTGTACAGGTATCGCAAACCAGTGGCGCACCATATCAAAGCACCAAAATCCGGGTCCGCGGTATCGGTTCGTTCAATGCCAGTTCTGATCCTTTGTATGTAATTGATGGTTATCCGGCCGGAAATGATGTGTTTATCAACCCGGATGATATTGAATCGGTTGATATTTTAAAAGATGCGGCATCGGCAGCAATTTACGGATCACGTGCTTCCGGCGGTGTGGTTATTATCACCACCAAACATGGCAAAGATGGCAAAGGTAAGTTTGAATATGATGTGCAAACAGGTATTAGTCATTTGGCACACAAGGTAAAACTATTAGATGCCGATAGTTATGCGCAACTGGTAATAGACGGCCGTAACAACACTTACCACGATTTATGGGTGAACTCCGGAAAAAGCTGGACCGACGCTATGTATTCTGATAATAATGCCACAAGGGTGGCCAATGTTAACAATGCTTCTTCGGTACAAATCCCGGCTGATATTTACAATTTTGCCACACAGGGTTTGATACACCAGACTGTAAACACCGATTGGCAGGATGAACTTTACCACAATGCCTTTTACCTGAAACACAACTTGTCGTTTTCCGGCGGCGCAAGTGGTGTAAGATATTTTATAAGCGGTGCTTATCAAAACCAGGCTGGGATTATCCATACCACCGGTCAGCAGCGTTACAATTTCCGCACCAACATAGATGGGGATGTAAGCAAACGGTTGCATGTTGCTGCCAATATTTCGTACACACAAAACACTAATCAGGAAGTGCAGGAAGGCCGTTTTGACCACGGACCAATTTTGGGTGCACTGATTTACATGCCATATTTCCCGGCTTATAACGCAGATGGCAGTTTGGCGACCAATACGGCTGCTTCGCAATCTGCGGCATACGGTTATCAATCTATTGAAAACCCGGTTGCTTTGGCCGAGCGGACTAAAATAAACCGTAAAGGACAACGCGGCACTTACAATGCCACGGCCAGTTATTTGATTTTGCCCGGGTTTACTTTTAAAGCCAATTTAGGTGCACAAACTTATAACGAAAAGTACGATTATTATCTACCTACAACTTTGAGCAGCGGTGCCAACCCGCCGGGATCAACGGCTGCTATTGCTGCAGCAAATGCAATGGCACAAACCATTTCGCAGGTAGATCAATTAGGCGAATTCACCTTAAATTATAACAAGCAACTTGGCAAACACCGGTTAGATTTGCTGGCCGGTTATACGGCGCAGCAAACCACCAGCGATATTTTAAGTGTTACGGCACGCGGTTTCCAGAATGACAATATCCCGGAAATTACGGCCAAAGGTGCAGGGGATGCCAACTTTTTTACCCTAAACAATGCATCTGGTAAATCCGTAAATACGTTACTTTCTTACTTAGGCCGCGTAAATTATAATTACGCAGGAAAATATTTTTTCACCGGTTCTTTCCGGGCTGACGGGTCCTCACGTTTCGGCCCGCTGAACAAATATGGTTATTTCCCTTCTGTAGCTGGTGGCTGGACGCTGTCCGAAGAACCTTTTTACCATAATCTGTTAGGCGCACAATCAACCATAAAACTGCGTGCAAGCTGGGGTTTAAGCGGAAACTATAACATCCCGAATTACCGTACCAATCAAACATTGGCCAACCCAACCGGCGTTGTTTTTGGCAATAATACCATTGTAACGGCTACTTATCCAAACGGTATCCAGGATGCAAAACTAAGTTGGGAATCCACATCGCAATATAATTTTGGTGCCGATATTGGTTTGCTCAAAGGTAGGTTATCTTTAATTGCCAATTACTATTTAAGCTATTCTTACAACCTGCTTTACAACCAGCCTATTTCTGCCATATCCGGCAGCACTACTATTTTAACCAATTTGCATGATTCCCAGATCCGTAACAACGGTTTGGATTTGCAATTGGACGGCCGCGTAATAAGCAGTAAAGATTTTAAACTTAACCTGGCCGGTAATATTTCCATCAATAGAAATAAAGTTACCAAACTAAGCAACAACAACACGATTATTATCAATGGTGCCGAGCGTTCTTACCTTACAAACATTACGCAGCAAGGCCAGCCGGTTGGTATGTTTTATGGTTTTAAAGTTGGCGGAATGGTAACTTCGCAAAACATCAATTCTGTCCCGAAATCGGCATCATCTACCAACCCGGTAAAGCCAGGCGATTTGTATTTTGTGGATACCAACGGTGATGGTGTTGTAAACGATGCGGACAAAACCATTATCGGTACGCCATATGCCAAATTTACTTATGGCTTTAACCTCAACTCTACTTATAAAAAGTTTGATTTTAATGCTTCTTTGAACGGCTCTTATGGCAATAAGGTGCTTGACGGGCAGGATTATTACCTATATAACGGAGAAGGTTCTGGCAACCAATATGCAAATGTGGCAGATCGATATCGTAACGCCGCCAACCAGGGCGACGGCTCTTTTTATCGTGCTTCGCGAGGTGGTACTCAAAGCAATAGTACCCGGCTTTCCAGCTTTTATCTGCAGGATGGTTCGTTTATCAGATGTACAGATTTAACGCTCGGTTACACTGTCCCAACTTCATTATCTAAAAAACTAAGCGTAAGCAACGCCCGCATTTTTGGAAGCGTGGTCAATGCTTTTACCATCACCAAATACAAAGGTTACAACCCGGAGGTTGATTACAATTATTCCAGCAGCACTTCCAACAATACGCAGCCACCAAACCTGGCCCCCGGGATAGATTACGGTGTTTATCCGCTCGTTCGATCGTATAATCTGGGTGTTAGGGTGGTTTTTTAATAATTTATTTCAGAAGATTTACATGAAAAATATATCGATAAAAACAGCATGTTTAATGCTAATATTAGTTACGGCAACATCCTGCAAAAAAAGTTTCCTTGAACAAAATGATCCGAACGCAATTGCTTTAAGTGCTGATTTCCGTTCGCCAAACGATGTGTCACTGGCTGTTAACGGCATTTATCAATCCCTCCGCAGCAGCAATAATATTGGTGAGAACAGCGGATTATGGACAGATGAACGCTCTGACGATACCGGCCGGAATGATAATCAATCCAACGCCGGCGAACCTTTTCAGTTCAATAATTTTTCATTGCTGCCGAGTAATACTTATTTAAAAAGCCACTGGGTTTCCCTGTATGGAACAATTTCAAGGGCCAACGTGGTACTAACCAATATTGATCAGGTTGCTTTTCCAGATCCGAACCTGAAACTGCAATACACTGCCGAAGCCAAGTTTTTACGCGCGCTGATGTATTTCCATTTAGTACGGCTTTGGGGTGATGTACCCTTGGTTACCAGCCAATTAACTACGGCCGATGATGTTGCGGCCAGCACTTTCCGCGAAAAACAAGCCACCGTTTATGCCCAAATTGTAGCGGATCTAACTGATGTTGTCAACAACAGTCCGTTGCCCAATTTACAAACAGGTGCTAACATTGGCCGGGTTTCTAAAGCTGCGGCAAACGCTTTATTAGGTCAGGTTTATTTAACCATGGCCAATACGCTTGACCAAACCAACCGAACCACTAACCTCAACAATGCCAAAACCTATTTGATGAATGCTTACAGCATGAAAACATTTACCAGTTTAAGCAGCATTCCTTACACTGATGTTTTTGATGTGAACAAGAAGTCAACCTGTCCGGAACTTATTTTTCAGATTGTAAACAAACAGGGCGATGCCACTTACGGTTCAAGCATAGCTGCCAATAATCAGGCTAAAGGCGAAACCATTAATTCATTATTGGTTTCTACCGGGACCGGCGGTAATGTGAAACACGATTTAATCAACGAATACGAAACCGGCGACCCGCGAATGGCTTATTCGGTAAAATTTGCCAATGATCCGATTGTTAAGGATTGGTTTATCACCAAATTCCGGGATGCCAGCCCGGCTGCAGGCAATTTGGGGTATGGAGGGAATGACTGGAACCTGATCCGTTATGCAGACGTGATTTTAATGCTTGCCGAAGTGAATATGTATTTGGGCGATAACGCAACCGCAATACAATACCTGGACATGGTGCGCACCCGCGCCGGGATGCCAACGTATGCTGCTTCTATGGCCAATGCTTCTTTTAGCAATAAGTTTTCAACCCTAAAACTGGCCATATTGCACGAACGCCGTGTAGAACTGGCGTTTGAACATCATCGTTGGTTTGATCTGCTCCGCTTTTTTACTACCGATGAACTGGTTGCTTATTTTAAAAGCAAACCGCAGGCAGATTATGGAGCTGCAGTTATAACCAACTTTTCTGCAAAAGATCGGTATTACCCGATCCCATTTGATGAGTACAAGCTGAACCCTGCAAAAATGTATCAAAACTCAGGTTATTAAAAAACAACTTTTTGCAAGTTTTTAAGGAGGAAGAAATTCCTCCTTTTTGTTTATCGCTAAATTTGATGCCGGTTCAAATTTCCAACAGAAAGTTAAAAAATGCTTCTTTTATGGCCATAAATTTTGTTTTATAATAATTGCTGATGGAAAACCCTTCAAAAACCGCCAAATTTTAGGTGATAAAAGAAGCATGTCAGTATCATTAAATATAATCCAAACAGGACTTAAGCACAGTTTACATTTTCGGCCAAAATAAATCAATCCAGCCAGCAAACCCTTTGCCGGTTTAATCACTTAACACATCATCAATAAAAACAAAAATCACAATGGAAAACATGGACGATGCCGCAATTATGGCGCACATTAAAACGCTTACCGAGCGGCAGGAACAGTTGTACGGTAAAGAATTACTGACGGACGATGAAGTTGCAGAACTGCATAAAATCAAACCGGAACAGGATCAATACTGGGATTTGCTGCGCCAGCGCCGCGCGCTCCGTGATGCCGGGGAAGACCCAAACCGTGCCGCCATGCGATCAGAAAAAACAATCGAAAACTACGAAGAGTAAGCGGTTTTGACTTGAAACAATTGTTGCATAGATTTTTGGCAAGTTGATTTTTTGCTGAAAATCCATGCTTCTTTTACCGCCTGTTTTTTTACCTGACAATCAAAACCCAGCCGGATTTCAATATTTTGTTTTCGTTGGAGATTTTGTAGAAATAAGTCCCAACGGGCAGCGGTTGTCCGTTATATGTCCCGTCCCAGGGATTATTGTTGCTCATGTTCCTGAAAACCTGTTGTCCGTAACGGTTATAAACTTCTGTGATGCTCGCCGGAAAAGCTTCTAAAGCCGTAATGTTCCAGGTGTCGTTCACGCCATCGGCATTTGGCGAAAAAGTGTTGGGCACAACTAATTCCTGATAAACCTTTACGTTCACAGAATCCACCGTTTCGCCGCAGCCCAAAGCAGAAACTGCATGAAGCGTGTAGGTGGTGTTTTCTGTCGGCGAGGCCAAAGGCTCCAATGTATTGATATTTGTAAGATTGGTGGCGGGCAGCCAGTAATACGTGTAATGGTTCCCCAATATTTTCCCCGACAAACGGACTGATTTCCCGGCAGTTACTTTTTTGTCCGGCCCGGCAATGGCAACGGGCGGTTTGGCAACAGTTATGGTTACCGAATCGGTATTCACACAGCCGTACTGATTGGTAATTTCTACCCTAAAAACAGTAGTGATCAAAGGGTTGGCAACCGGATTGGGAATGGTATTATCAGACAAGCCCGCAGCCGGATACCAGCGATAAGACACGCCACCACTTGCATTTAAAACGGTACTGCTTCCCTGGCAAATGGTAACGTTGGCACCGGTATCAAAACCGATTTCCGGATTTAATGTGACCAGCACAGAATCCGTGGCAACACAACCTGCTGCCGAAGTAAGCATAACATAATACCAACCAGCCTGTGCAGCATTAACGTTTTTGATAACCGGGTTTTGTGCTGAAGATGTAAAACCTGCCGGGCCGCTCCATTTGTACAATGCTGCTTTTGCAACCGATAAATTTAAGGCAGAACCAACACACAAAGGCGTATTTGCAGCTACTGCCGGAACTGGTTTTGCATTGATTTGAACACTTGCCGTATCAGAAAAAACCTGACAACAGGCCAAATCTTTGTTTTTTTCCTGCACACTGTATAACCTGTACTGGTAAAGCCCCGGCTGGTCGGTTTTAAAATTTAATTGTATGGAAGTTGAGTTGGCACCGGCCAAATCTTTCCAGCCCGAACCATCGCTGGTATTTACCTGCCATTGATACGCAGGGTTTTGATACGCCGCAACTATGTTGGTGCCTAATTGATATACAGCATCATCGCCCTGGCAAAGGGTTAAAGTCTGTGCCGAATTTTGTGTGCTAAAAGAAGCATTCAAATCAGGCTGGCAAGGGCGTACGGTAATATCATCCAAAGCCAAATCATTGCCATCACCACCGGGGGCATTGTTGATGATTTTGATCACAATATCTGTTTGCTGTAACGGCGTGGTAAAATAAAGTTTGAAATTGCGCCATTCGGGTGTGTTTGTTGTAGGGATATCGCCTGAATTGAAAGTGTTCAGCACCGTTCCGGAACTGGTTTCTACCGATAAAGTAACGTTGGCATCAATGCCTTTCAGCAAATCTTTGTTCAATAAACTAAGCAGCCAGGCAGATAACTCAAATGTGGTGTTGGGGCAAAGTCCGCTTATTTTATTGGTGTAAAGGATATCCCCAACCGCGGCACAATTAAAAATCATCATGTAGCCGTTTGTATTTCCGGTATGGTCGTTCACAGAAAACCACTGGCTGTAAAAACCGGCCGTGTTGTTTACGATACTGTATTGTTTGTACAGCAGCCCGTAAGTAGAAGTGTAAATATAATCTGTTTCGGTAAGCGGCAGCGGGTTTCCCCTGTCGGTGCCTGCCCCAAAATCAACCTTAAACACAGGTTCACCCAAAACGCCGTTGCAGGTTTGTGCCTGGCAAGGCAAAATAAATACCGATAAAAACAGTATTATCAGTTTAAGACACAAGCTGTTGGCACACAAAAAACGCTTCATCACCGCACGCAACAAGTTTTTATAAAAATAAAATCGATACCGTTTGGGTTTACGGAGCAGATCGACAATTGGTTTTACAATACTACAAAATTGCTTTAAGTATGATTGAAAAATTAAATCTATAAGTAAACCACTTTCGGTTTTGTAATGATAAATTGCAAAAAAACCGATTTGACCCACACAGCACGGCCGGAATTTTACAACGTATACTGTTTTTACCAGGGTAAATTTGTAAGAACAATGCTTAAAAACGGCTGTTTAACCTGCTTAAAAACCATTCAATTTGCCCTATAGTTTACCGGTATTAAAACAGAGTGCCGCCTTGCGGTACTTCACCTTTTTTTATTTATATGCCATGCAGGGCATCCCTGCAGGATTTGCCCTGACCGCATTGGCTAATTTTTTGATCGGTAAAGGCGTAACCGCGTTGGCAGTAGGCAGTTTTGATGCATTGATCGGTGTTCCATGGATATTTCAGTTCATCTGGGGCGCGCTGATAGACCGGTATCAGTTTTCATTAATGGGCCACCGCAAACACTGGATTGTGTTTTCGCAGTTTCTGGCACTGGTCACTACGCTATGTTTATTGCTGATTAAAAACCCCGTTGCAGAACTGAAACTTGTTACTGCCATATTTTTTGTGCACAGCATTTTTGCCTCCATACAAGATGCCAGTGTTGATGCCGCGGCAATTGCCATGGTGCCGAAGCAGGAGCAGGGCCGTATCAACGCTTTTATGCGTTCGGGCTTGTTGCTTGGAGTTGCCGCCGGTGCCGCCGGATTTTCAACTTTGATGCACAAGTTTGGTTTTTTTTATGCGGCTGCCTGCCAATCGTTTTTGCTGTTTGTTTTTACGGTACTCACTTACCTTACCAAAATTGACCGGTCTGATTCGTACATGCCTTCCTTCAACCTAAAAAATGATAAAAAAAATCATGGCGCAAAAACTGAAAACCCTAACTTAAAATGGCTTTTTACACAGTTATATAATGGCATCGTGCACAAAAACAGCTTGAAAACATTCGGGATGATTGCGCTGGTTTATCTGTGTTTAAGCATCTTTATCCGTTCTTACACTTTTCAGCTTATTCATTTTTTGCATTGGGACGATAACCAGCTTTCCGTTTTGCAGGGCACCTGGGGCAGCATGATTACCATCCTGGTCACGCTGTGCGGAGGGATTATTGCAGACCGGATTGGTGCCGGTAAATTACAATTTTTGGTGATGATTGCTGTGATTACGTTCTTTTTAGTGTTCAGCAGTTTGGGGCACTTTTGGGCAAACCGAACTGTAAGCACCAGCGGCGTGATTATCTACAGCATGGCCGATCCGCTTTTTAGTGTGGCCGCCATGCCGGTGTTGATGGCATTGTGCCTGGCCAGGGTAGAAGGGTCGCAGTTTACGACTTATATGGCGATTGTAAATCTTTGTGATGTGATTGGTGCTTATGTTTCAGGTTGGGGGATGAGTATTACAACCGCACCGGTTATTGGTTTTATCTGCGGAGTGGCAATGCTTGTTGCTTTAGTCCTGCAAAAAATCCGGTTCTCAAAACAAAACTTTTCAATTTAAAACAGAAACAGGTTGTGTTTCTGAATATGTTTTGGTTTAAAGTTGACTAACATCTGTTTAAAATTTGTTAAATACGTTTTATATGCTTCTTTTATTACCTAAAAAATGATGGGTTTTATTTTAAATTGATGCAGGCACTAAATTTTATAGGGTAAAAGAAGCATTATACTTTTTTAACGATAAATTTTAAACACCTTCTAAGATAAAAAACAAACAACTGCAGAGTTCAAATTGGTTTTATATACTTATCCTTTTGATAAACCTGTGCAAAATCAGAACTTCAGGAAATCAAATTGTCCTGATTTATTATCCGGTTTATCAAAAACTTCAATGCTTCTTTTATCACCCTAAAATTAACTTTACCTGACATTTGCCTTCAACCAAATATCCCGTAAAAATGTATTTTTGCACAAACACCAAAACAATATGCCTCAAGATACCGAACACGTACAATGCCTGATTATTGGTTCTGGCCCGGCTGGTTATACGGCTGCCATTTATGCGGCTCGTGCTGATTTAAAACCTGTTTTATACACGGGGATGCTGGCTGGTGGCCAGCTGACGCAAACTACAGAAGTGGAAAATTTCCCAGGTTATCCGGATGGCATCCAGGGGCCGGAAATGATGGAACAGTTTCAAAAACAGGCCGAACGTTTTGGCACCGATATCCGTTTTGGCTATGTAAGTGCTGTCGATTTTTCGAGCCGCCCGCACAAAGTAATTATTGATGAAGTGAAAACGATCACGGCAGATACGGTGATTATTTCAACCGGGGCTTCTGCAAAATGGCTTGGCTTGGAATCTGAGCAGAAATATAATGGTTTTGGGGTTTCGGCTTGTGCGGTTTGTGATGGTTTTTTCTTCAAAAATCAGGATGTGGCGATTGTTGGGGCCGGAGATACCGCCGCAGAAGAAGCTACTTATCTGGCCAAATTATGCCGCAAAGTGTATATGATTGTGCGTAAACCAGAGTTTCGTGCCTCCAAAGCAATGATAAGCCGGGTGCAAAACACGCATAATATCGAGATCATTTATAATTCTGAAACACAGGAAATCGTAGGCAACGGACAAACCGTTGAAGGTGTGCGTATCAAAAACAACCAAACGCAGGAAGAGCGTACTTTGGACATAACCGGCTTTTTTGTGGCAATTGGCCATCACCCAAACACTGATATTTTTAAACAGTATATTGATACGGATGAAGTGGGCTATATCCTGACCAAACCCGGCACTACGCAAACCAATATAGAAGGTGTTTTTGCCTGTGGCGATGCGCAGGACAAAGTTTTTCGCCAGGCCGTTACCGCAGCCGGAACCGGTTGTATGGCCGCGCTGGAAGCCGAACGTTATCTGGCCGCCAAAGAGGTGGAAGTTGAAGCCTGATTTATAGTTGATAGAAAACACACAAAGCTTCTATGCTGCCAAAAGCACAGAAGCTTTTTTTATAAGCATAAAAATGATGACGAACCCAAATTTTGCCGGCAATGGTATTTTTAAATATTTGTTTTTGCTGATAATTGCAGCGGGGATAATTGCTGCCGGGATTTTCTTCCTAAAGGATAAATTATTCGGTTCTAAAAAAGAGTTTCACGAAGATGTGATGGTGCAGAAAATTACGGCGATGGGCAAGCTTGAACTGGTAAAATATTCCATGAAAGATGTGATTGAGCAAAAGGAAATCCGTTCAATTTTGCCGGATAAACGCATTTTGTTTGTGGCCGTGGGCGAGGTAACTGGCTGCATTGATTTGATGAAAGTGCAAAAAAGAGATATTGTAAAAGTTGGTGAAGATTCTGTTACGGTAACCTTGCCCCAGCCGGAAATCTGTTATGTAAAATTAGATCACCAGAAATCCAAAGTTTACGACGTTTCCGGCACCTGGTTTAATGCCGATGTGCAGGACATGGTGGAAGGGATTTACAAAATTGCCGAGCAGCGTTTGTTAAAAAATGCCGCAGATATGCAGTTACTGCAAAAAACCAGGCAAAATGCCGCCCTGATTTTTAAGCCGATGCTGGAAAATCTTTCGGGCAAAAAAGTAGGGTTGATTTTTAAGTAAACACTTTGTACCCAAACACATGCGGTTGCCGTAAGCGTAACGTTTTTTGGCTTTTGATCGATCCTGATAAATGAATTTTAAATATTGCCGGTTTTTCTTCCTGCTGCTGTTTTTTGCTGCAAAAACTTTCTCCCAAAACACCGGTCCGAATTTAGGTTTGATACCTGCGCCGGTTTCTGTTAAAATAAAAACAGGCCAATTTTTACTGCATAAAAGAAGCATTGTGCAATCCGGATTAAAAGATGACCGGGCAGTTGTTTTTTTGAACAGGTATCTGCAAAACTTTCAAAACAACCCTCAAAGCAATGATACGGCAACTTCTGTTATCCAGCTCACTTCTGTTGGTGCTGATACCGCAAATTCCGAAGCGTACCGCCTCAGCATCAGCCCTCAAAAAATCACGGTTATTGGTCGGGACGCAGGTTTGTTTTACGGCGTGCAGTCGCTGATCCAGTTGCTGGCCGATGCAAAAGCCAACGGCACTTATGCTATCAATTGTGCCGAGATTGAAGATTATCCGCGTTTCAAATACCGCGGTATGCACCTGGATGTTTCGCGGCATTTTTCCCCTGCTTCTTTTATCAGGCAATATTTGGATTTGCTGGCTTCCTACAAAATCAACACGTTTCACTGGCATTTAACGGATGATCAGGGTTGGCGTATCGAGATCAAAAAATATCCCAAACTAACCGAAGTTGGCAGTGTGCGCGCACAAACTTTGATCGGTAATGCCCATGCACGGCCAAAACAGTTTGACAACACGCCGTATGGCGGTTTTTACACACAGGACGAAATCCGGGAGATTGTAAAATATGCTGCCGAACGTTACATCACCATCATCCCCGAAATAGAAATGCCAGGCCATTCGCAGGCGGCTTTGGCGGCTTACCCGGAGCTGGGTTGCAACTCCAAAAAAGCTTACAAAGTAGCCGAAACCTGGGGCGTTTTTGATAATGTTTATTGCCCGTCTGAATACACATTTAGTTTTTTGGAAGATGTTTTGACCGAAGTAATGGATTTGTTCCCCTCAAAATATATCCACATCGGTGGGGATGAAGTGCCGAAAAGGATCTGGCATAATTCTGTTTTTTGCAGAAATCTGATCAAAAAGCTGAAGCTGAGAAATGAGCACGGCCTGCAAAGTTATTTTATTGGCCGGATTGAAAAATTTTTAAATGAACATGGCCGCAACATCATCGGCTGGGACGAGATTTTGCAAGGCGGACTGGCACCAAACGCTACGGTGATGAGCTGGCGCGGCGAATCCGGCGGGATTGCAGCTGCAAAACTAAACCACGATGTCATCATGACTTCGCAGTATAATGGTTTGTATTTTGATAAAGCACAAAGCAAATCCGATCAGGAACCAGCTTCCATCGGTGGCTACGCGCCTTTAAAACTCACTTATTCTTACAACCCGGTTCCGGCGGTTTTGGATTCCGACCGGCAAAAGTATATCATTGGTGTGCAGGCCAATTTGTGGACAGAATACATTGCCACTACAACAAAAGCAGAATATATGCTGCTGCCGAGGTTACTGGCTTTGGCAGAAATTGCCTGGACACCGCTCGCCAATAAAAACTATCGTGATTTTGCCGAAGTACGTTTGCCGCGGCATTTGCTGCGTTTGGATGCGGCCGGTATCAATTACCGCGTGCCAGAACCTTTTGGTTTGAAAGATTCGCTGACTTTAACGCCAAACATTACTTATGCGCTGAAACCTTCTGTTGCCGACAGCCGGATTTTTTATACGCTGGACGGCAGTTTTCCAACAGAGAAATCACTGGTTTATAAAGCTCCGATACCAATCAATTTAGAAAAAAATCAGCTTAAAACACTGCAAACTTTAGAAATTACGCCTTGCGGAAACCAAAGCATTGTTGGCAAAGCCATAATTTACTATCGACAACCATTTTTGGCAATTACAAAATTGGATACCCTGCACGAAGGTTTAAAATTTAAAGTTTTAAGTGGAAATTTTGTCAATCTTGCCCAAACAGACAGTGCTTTGGTTACCGATTCGGGCACAAACAAAACTATAAACGTATCGGCCTACAAAAAAAACAATGCAGGTTTTGGGGTGATTTATCAGGGTTATCTGCGGATAGATCAAGACGGCAATTACAATACCGGCCTCACTTCTGATGATGGTTCACAATTATTTCTGGACGATCAGTTGGTTGTTGATAACGATGGCAAACACGCAATTTCAAACAAAACCAGCTTGGTGCCGCTGCAAAAGGGCTATCATAAAATAAAAATTAAATATTTTGATGCCGGGGACACCGCTACATTAAGAGTTTACTTAAATTTAGCCGGAAAACCACAGACAGAACTTCCACCAGACATTTTATTTAATTGATTTTATGGATTTTTTAGGTGATAAAAGAAGCATTTATCTTGGGCTGATTACTGTTTTTATCGCGGTATTTTCAGGCTGTAACCAGGAAAAGGAAAAACCGTCGCAAAAGTTTTTGGCACCCGAAAAACCGGTTTTGATGCAGCCTTTCCGGTTTCATAAACTGATTGAAGTTTCGCCCGGGAACAGTTTTGATATTTTTAGCTGGGGGCGCGGTGCTGCCGAAAACGGTTCATTGCTGATTTTGGCCTCCGATTCCTCCGCTCAAAAATATACAACCACAACAGGTGATTTGGATGGTACAATTACCGATGTGTACAATACTGATATGGACATGGACGGCAACCCGGAAATCCTGATCCGGGTAAAGGCAAAAGATACCACAGCTTACACCCACATTTATGCTTTTGAATACCAAGACAACAAGGCGCAAAAACTGGATTTTCCGAAGTTAACTTCCTCACAACGAAAAGGTTATCGTGGTGAAGATAATTTTTATATTAAGGAAGGTATCTTAATGCGCGAGTTTCCGGTTTTTGACGGGAACGGAAGCAACGCCAAACCAACCGGCGAAAAACGGATACTAGAATACGGCCTCCGAAGCAATAATTTTACGGTCAAAACAATAGCGCAAAACGATCCGCAGAAAACTGCTGCCATAAAAGATTCGGTTAAAAGTACGGTTGCTGCACCTGCTGTTTCCACAAAAAATACCCCGCAAAAGAAGCATCATACTTCAGCGCGCAGGCATCATACAGAAAAAACAGCGCATAAAAAAAGTATTCATTCCGCTAAAAAACATCACCGGCACAGAAGGTAACAGCGTTTTTGAATTACTGAATTTATACCGGTAAAAGAAGCATCAACTTAATAAACAAACTCGCCAAACTCAGATCGGATGGTCAATTTTTTGGTGGAGGATGGTTCTGCCCGGCCAACAACCTGTGCGGCGATATTGTATTGATTAGCGATATTGATGATTTCCTGCGCCAAATCCTGCGGAACATACAATTCCATTCGATGGCCCATATTAAAGACTTTGTACATTTCCTGCCAGCTTGTGCCTGATTCCTGCTGAATCAATCTAAACAATGGCGGAACCGGAAACAGGTTGTCTTTTACGATATGCAGCTCATCCACAAAATGTAAAACTTTGGTTTGTGCGCCGCCGCTACAATGCACCATACCATGTATTTGCGCACGATGTTGCTGCAATATTTCTTTAATTACCGGTGCATAAGTTCTTGTAGGCGAGAGGACTAACTTGCCGGAAGTAACAGTTTTGCCGTTACCGATTTCAATCAGATCAGTCAGGTTTTTAGAGCCGGAAAAAACCAACGCTTCCGGAACGGCGGGATCAAAACTCTCTGGAAATTTTTCGGCCAGCGATTTGTTAAACACATCGTGTCGGGCAGAAGTTAAACCGTTGGAACCCATGCCGCCGTTATAGTTTTTTTCGTAGGAAGCCTGTCCGTCTGAAGCCAAACCTACAATCACATCACCAGCCCGGATATTGCTGTTATCAATTACATCAGCCCTTTTCATGCGGCAGGTAACGGTGGAATCTACAATGATCGTGCGCACCAAATCACCTACATCGGCCGTTTCCCCACCGGTAGAATAAATGCCGATTCCAGCTTCGCGCAGTTGTGCCAGCAATTCTTCCGTTCCGTTGATGATGGCGGCAATTACATCTCCCGGAATCAGATTTTTGTTGCGGCCAATGGTAGAGGAAAGCAAAATATCATCCGTGGCACCCACGCAAAGCAGGTCGTCCAGGTTCATGATCACGGCATCCTGGGCAATATCTTTCCAAACTGAAATATCGCCGGTTTCTTTCCAATACATATACGCCAAAGCGGATTTTGTACCGGCACCATCCGCGTGCATAATGTTGCAATAAGCGTCATCCCGGCCTAAAAAATCAGGAATGATCTTGCAAAAAGCTTTCGGGAAAATGCCTTTATCGATGGTTTTTATGGCCTGGTGCACATCTTCTTTGGAAGCAGAAACGCCCCGCAAATCGTATCTTTCGGAAGAAATCATGCGGCAAAAGTAGGAAAAAGCTTTTGGCAATTAGTAATCAGCTGTCAGCAATCAGCTTATGAAAAGTTTAATACTGTTTTTATGAGCATAAATTTGGAAAGGCAGTTAGCAACCAGCTATCAGCTATCAGCGTAAAAGTTTAATACTGTTTTTATCGCTATAAATTTGAGCTGATCGCTTATTGCTAACAGCTAATTAGCAATTTTACATACATAAAAAAAGCTTCGGAAATTTTCCGAAGCTTATAAACTTAGATAGGAAGCTGATTGCTGACAACTAAAAGCCGACAGCTTATTTTATAAACAACAATTCCCTGAATTTAGGAAGCGGCCATTGGGCATCGTCCACCAATTGCTCCAGTTTGTCCACATGGTAACGGATCGGGTCGAAATAGCTTTTTACCTTCTCATCATAAGCAATTGCTTTCTCGCGGATATCTTCGATGGCATTCGCTTTTTTTCGTTCTTCGAGCATTTGGTTTGCATTGTTTTTGATTTCGTTGATATGGGTGGAAATTTTACGGATCAAATCGATTTGTGCACTGTAAGCAGTTTCTTCCAAACCAATTTCCTTCAAACCTTTCACGTTGTCAATTAATTTATTTTGATAGATGATTGCAGCCGGTAAAATAGAACTATTGATAAGTTCGCCCATTACGCGCGCCTCAATCTGCAGTTTTTTATAGAAGTTTTCCAGCAGGATTTCGTGGCGCGCATGTGCCTCACGTTCGCTGAAAACGCCGGTTTTCTGAAATAGTTCGGCCGTTTTTTCGGTAACCAGAACATCCAAAGCTTTCGGGGTTGATTTAATGTTGGCCAGGCCGCGTGTTGCCGCTTCTTTTTCCCATTCTTCGCTATAACCGTTGCCTTCAAAGCGGATAGATTTGGATTCTTTGATGTAACGCTTGATAACCATCATCAAAGCCACATCTTTTTTCTCACCTTTTTTAATGAGTTTGTCCACTTCGTTTTTAAACTTGGTCAGCTGGTCGGCCACAATCAGGTTTAAAATCGTCATCGGACTGGATGAATTGGCCGAAGAACCGACCGCACGCAGCTCAAATTTATTGCCTGTAAAAGCAAAAGGCGACGTTCTGTTCCGGTCGGTATTGTCCCTTAAAATCTGCGGGATTTTCGGGATACCTGACCATAAAGAGTTTTCATCTTTCATAATCCGGCTGATACGTGCGGTATCAATTTCATCTAAAACCTCGTTTAGCTGGCTGCCTAAAAAAATGGAAATAATGGCCGGCGGAGCTTCATTCGCACCCAAGCGATGGTCATTAGTGACCGAAGCGATGGACGCACGCAACAAATCTGCATGTTCGTAAACGGCACGGATGGTGTTCACAAAGAAAGTAAGGAACATCAGGTTATTTTTCGGCGTTTTGCCCGGCGACAACAGGTTTTTGCCCGTATTGGTAATCAGCGACCAGTTATTGTGCTTGCCCGAACCATTGATACCGGCATAAGGCTTTTCGTGCAATAATACTTTGAAATGATGGCGCAAGGCAACTTTGTCCATCAAATCCATCAATAACTGGTTGTGATCGATGGCCAGGTTGATTTCTTCATAAATCGGGGCACACTCAAATTGTGAAGGCGCAACCTCATTATGGCGTGTTTTAAGCGGAATGCCCAACTTCAAGGCTTCCGTTTCAAAATCCTGCATATACGCATAAACACGGTCTGGTATCGAACCAAAATAATGATCTTCCAACTGCTGGCTTTTTGCAGACATGTGCCCGAACAGCGTCCGTCCGGTCATAAACAAATCCGGGCGTGCATTAAACAAGGCAATATCCACCAGAAAATATTCCTGCTCAATGCCCAGCGAAGCATTTACTTTTTCGATGCTTTTATCAAAATAATGGCAAACATCTACCGCAGCTTTATCCAAAGCAACCAACGCTTTAAGCAAAGGCACTTTATAATCCAGTGCTTCGCCGGTGTAAGAAACAAATACAGTTGGGATACAAAGCGTTTGGTTGATGATAAATGCCGGGGAAGACGGGTCCCAAGCAGTGTAACCTCTCGCTTCAAACGTATTGCGGATGCCACCGTTTGGGAAACTGGATGCATCCGGCTCTTGCTGCGCTAAAGCATCACCGCTAAATTTTTCGATACCGCTGCCATCTGCATTTGGCTCAAAAAACGAATCATGTTTTTCGGCCGTTGTACCGGTTAAAGGCTGAAACCAGTGTGTATAATGCGTTACACCTTTACTTACGGCCCAAGCTTTTAAACCGGACGCGATATGCTCGGCAATGTCCCGGTCAATCGTCATACCGCTTTCAATCGAATCAATAATGGATTGGTAAGCTTCTTTTGACAGATATTCTTTCATTTTCTTTTTATCGAAAACGTTGGAGCCAAAATAATCAGAAATTCTGCTGGATGGCGGTTTTACTTCAGGAATAGTTCTGGTAGAAACAGATTGAAGGGCCTGGAAACGAATGTTAGACATATTAATTATGGGATTTTATCAAGTTTGTAAATCGACGTATAAAACAAATATTTAGATCGAAATTATTGTCCATAGTTACAAGAAATGTGGCAAATTTCACAAATAAAAGCTAAATTTTATTAAAAACAATCCTAAAAAGCATCAATATAGATTAAAAATCCGAAATAATCTACGTTTGACTGGGCTTGGCTGGATCAATTAATGAAATATTTTCCAATGGAGTTTTATCGGCTTCAACGCGTGCTGTTTTTATCACCTAAAAATTTGTCATTTATGGTGAAACAACGGGTTACAAATTTGAATGGGAGTTATTACGCACCCACCATTTGGAAAATGGTTAGTATAAAAAATGAGCAATACAGTTTTAGGATAATGATTTTTACCGTGTAAAAGAAGCATTATCTGGCAGGTGCATCTTTTATGGATGCAATAATTTAACAGGTAAAATTTTAGCTTTACAAATCGATATGAAGATAGAACGCAGCTACAAGGAACCTTAAACACAGTATTTACCGAACTTATTAAAGAACAAGGTTTAGAAGGAAGATTGGAACCATATTCTCCGCAAGAAGAAAACCGCGCTGATATCACTTTAAAGAATAAAAACGGAAAGCCGATCTTTTTTATAGAGCTTAAAGACCCAACGGCCAAAGACGGGAAAAGTGTATTTGATAGTGGCGTTTTAATGAGAGAGGTTGAGCGCGCTCAAAAGTTCAATATCAAATATTTTGGCAACTGTAATTTTTTGGCTTGTGCCTTTTTTGATAAAGACAAGTTATACGAAAAGGTAAGTGTTAATGAAGGCTTTTTTACACTTGCAGACATTAGCCGTTTAAGCCAAAGCTACTCGCCAAGTAAAGAGATTTTAAACCGGCTGCGTACCATAGCACAATTTTACATTGATCGTGCTATTGAAATATTAGAGCGGAAACCAATTAAGTTCAGTCCGCTTGATGAACTTTTCATTTTCAAAATCCGCAAACTTATCGAAGTTTATGCTTATCCAATCAGCAATACAGTTTGGGAAAAGTACAGAAACGACAAAAGTTTTGAAAAAGAAATTCAACGCTATTCGCAAAGCCAGTTATGGAACAAACCTTCAACTTACGATGAAATAGAAAACCTCACTTACATTAGTGTGTTGATGCTTATTTCAAAACTTATCTTTTATAAATCTTATGTAGATAACCAAACCTGGAGTGATTTACATCCAATGCAAGTTCCTGATTCAATAAATACACCTATTGAATTGGAAGAATTGATCTGGAAATATTTTGAAACATTTAAGGAAGTTACCGGAAACTTTGAACTGCTTATTGGAGAACGTTCTGATATTATATTCAATATTCCTTTTGTTAGTGATGCCGCAATTGACCTGGTAAAAGAAGTATTAGATACAGAAGGACATTACAATTTTAGTAATATTCCTTTTGATATTATCGGGCGGATTTTTGAAGAGTTGATACGTGAAGATGAACGCCATAAATTAGGACAATATTTCACTCCGCCAAATGTAATTGATTTGATCAACGCTTTTGCCATCCATAAAAGTAATGATAAGATTTTTGATCCTTCCTGTGGTTCCGGTACTTTTTTAGTCCGTGCGTACGAACGTAAAAAGTTGCTGTGTGCCGAAGAAGATAAAGGGGCAAGGCATGAAATTTTATTAAATGAAATTTATGGAAATGACTTGTCTGGTTATCCTGCTTATCTAAGTATGCTTAACTTAGCCATACGCAATACCCGAAAGCCAAGTTACCCACGCATTGCCAATAAAGATTTTTTTGCCATTACCGAAAACACTAAAGTTGCTTTCCATAACCAACAAGGCGAAAAAGAAAGCAGGCCACTTCCCAAATTTGATGCCATCATTGGTAATCCGCCTTACACACGGCAGGAAGATATTGGAACGATGCGTGGCACCGTAAACAAAGCCAAAATTCAAAGTTTGATAAAAGCCGAATGTGATTTTCAGCCTTCACAACGGACTTCTATCTACGGCTACTTTTTTTACCATGCAAGTGTGTTTTTAAAAGACAAAGGTTACCTTGCTTTTATTTGCCAGAATAGTTGGCTTGATACTGATTATGGAATTGATATGCAACGCTACTTGCTTCGTAATTATGAAATAGTTGCTATTATAGACAGCGAAGTTGAACGTTTTTTCCCGTCGGCATCTGTAAATACTACCATTGTAATTGCACGAAAACAAAGAGATGAAGATGCACGAAATGCAAACATGGTAAAGTTTGTTTATTTCACTTCTACTTTGGCCGAAGCAATAAAAAAATACAAAGGCGTAAACAAATTACAAACTATTATACAAGCATCGAATGACAGTGCAACTAATGAATCTTTTCACCTAAATTGTATCCAACAAAATACATTATCAAAATTTACTAAATGGGGACAATTTTTGAAAGCACCACAAGTTTATTTTGATATAATAGAAAAAGGAATTGAAAAGTTTGTTACAGTTAAAGATATAGCAGATGAAATAAAATTTGGTATTAAAACTGGTTGTAATGATTTCTTCATTGTAAAAGAAGTATCTGAAGAAAAGGAAGGGTTACTCAAAGCAGTACTCAATAATTATCAAGGCTTTAAAACTATCAAACAAGTACATAATGAAAACCTTGCTTTAGTTGAAAATGGTTTTAATGAGCTTTGGTTGATAGAAAAGCAATTTTTGTTTCCAATGCTTACAAGTCCGAAAGATGTAAAAACTTACAGCGTAAATTCAAATAAGCTACCTTATTCCGTATTTATAATTGATGAGGAAAAGAATGGTTTGAAATCAAAATCTCCACACGCATTTAGTTATATTATTGATGCAGAAAAAAAGCAGATAAACAAAGCATCTTCTTTAGCAGCTCGTAACAAATGGTATTTTGTAGGTTCAAAAAAAGTTCCTGCGATGTCATTTAGTTATATAATCAATGATTTTGGTAAAACTTTCTTAGTTGATGCTTTTTCCAATAATAACTTTCACAACATCTATTCAGAAAAAAAATCCAAAACGATTTGGTTGTACATGAATTCAACGGTTAGTTGGTTAATTCAACAACTAATTATGAGAAGTAATTTAGGAGAAGGTGCCGGAAAAATCGAAACTTATGATTTAGCTGCTTTTCCTTTTCCTGAAATTGATTTAGAAAGTTTAAAAGTTGATCTGGTTGAAACAAAAAACTACAAAGATGAATTAGGAACACTTGAAAGTTTATCAAATGTAAACCCGGAAAGGCTAAAATTAGACAGTGCAATACTTGAAGCTATTGGTTATCAAAATAAAGAAGAACGCGAAGAAGTTTTACTTGAGCTTTACCGTGCGACTTACCAATTGATTAACGCCCGTTTGCAAAAAGCACAAAGTTTAAAAGGGGTAAAGGCACAGCGAAACAAAGTTGAATTTAGCGTTTATGTAGAACAGTTAAAAGAAATGCTGGTAGAAGGAAAATATGAAGCTAAAAATACCTTTAAATTTGCCAAGCAATTAGAAAAACTGGTATTTGAAATTTCTTCGGAAAGTAAACTTCAAAAGAAAATTTTAGACAGTTACTGGAAAGAAAAATTTGGTGAGTTTTTTAACGAAGCAAAAATTGCAAGTCAAGAACAAGGAAAATTATTTTGATCAATAGTACAAATTGCGAATCAAAATACGGTTTTGCATTCATAAAAAAAGCATCTGCCAACCAGATGCTTCTTTTATGCCCTAAAATTTATGTTCAGGGCGGAACAGCTAATTGCAATTACATGCGCAAACCTCCTTTAAATTTTTAATTTTGCGCTTCCATCAAACCCACACGAATTGGAGCCGCAAAACATGACCAACGTTCAAACCGCTAAAGATTTAGGCCTGCTTCCTGAAGAATATGACCGAATTAACGAAATATTAGGCCGTGTGCCCAACTTTACCGAGCTTTCCATTTTTTCGGTGATGTGGAGCGAACATTGTTCCTATAAAAACAGCATCACCTGGTTAAAAAAACTGCCGAAAGACGGTCCGCGGATGCTGGCCAAAGCCGGGGAAGAAAACGCCGGACTGGTGGATCTGGGCGACGGAATCGGTTGCGCTTTTAAGATCGAATCGCACAACCATCCTTCGGCTTTAGAACCTTATCAGGGCGCGGCAACGGGCGTTGGCGGCATCAACCGCGATATTTTTACAATGGGCGCAAGGCCGGTTGCACAGTTGAATTCGCTTCGTTTTGGGGATTTAAAAAACGAACGCACAAAATGGCTGATAAAAGGAGTAGTAAAAGGAATTGGCGATTATGGCAATGCTTTTGGTATCCCGACTGTAGGCGGCGAGTTGTTTTTTGATGAATGTTTCCAAGTCAATCCGCTGGTAAATGCCTTCTCCGCAGGAATTGTAAAAGCCGGGGAAACCGTTTCTGCAACTTCTTATGGCGTGGGCAATCCGGTTTATATTGTAGGTTCTTCCACCGGGAAAGACGGCATTCACGGTGCCGCTTTTGCCTCAAAAAATATCACTGAAGATTCTGTAAATGATCTGCCTGCCGTACAAGTTGGTGATCCTTTTCAGGAAAAATTATTGCTGGAAGCTTCTCTGGAAGTGATCAAAACCGGTGCAGTAATCGGTATGCAGGATATGGGCGCGGCTGGGATCATCTGCTCCAATTCCGAAATGTCTGCTAAAGGGGAACATGGAATGGTTATCGATCTGGATAAAGTTCCTACGCGTCAGGAAAACATGCAACCTTTTGAGATTTTGCTTTCAGAATCGCAGGAACGAATGCTGATCGTAGTGCAAAAAGGCCGCGAAGCAGAAGTACAAGCTGTTTTTGATAAATGGGATTTAAACTGTGTACAAATTGGCGAAGTAACCGATACCAAACGTCTGGTTTATTATCGCCACGGCGAAATGGTGGCCGACGTGCCTGCGGATGATTTGGTTTTGGGTGGAGGCGCGCCGGTTTACGAACGCGAATACCGCGAACCAGCTTACTTTGCAGAGAATAAAAAGTTTAATATTGACCAGGTTGCAGAACCGGAAGATTTAAAATCCGTTGCCGATCATCTGATTTCTCATCCGAATATTGCTTCCAAACGTTGGGTAACCGATCAATACGATTCGATGGTCGGCACTTCCACCGTTACCACCAACCAGCCTTGCGATGCGGCCGTTGTTGCAGTTAAGGGCACAGATAAAGCGATTGTTTTAACGTTGGATTGCAATTCCAGATACGTTTATGCTGATCCGGAAGTTGGTTGCGCCATTGCCGTTGCCGAAGCTGCCCGAAACATAACCTGCGCCGGTGGTGAACCGGTTGCAATTACCAATTGCCTCAACTTTGGCAACCCTTACGTGCCGGAAGTTTACTGGCAGTTCGTTGGCGCAATTAAAGGCATGACTGCCGCGTGCACCAAATTTGAAACTCCGGTTACCGGCGGAAACGTGAGTTTTTACAATCAATCCAGCGATGAAGGCCCGGTTTTCCCGACGCCAACGATCGGAATGCTGGGCGTAATGGACGATCTTTCCAATTTGACCCGTTCTGATTTCCGTAACGAAGGCGACCTGATTTACTTGATCGGCGAATCAAAAAACGATATTTCTTCGTCTCAATATCTGGCCTCTTTTCACCAGGTTTCTGCTTCTCCCGCGCCATTTTTTGATCTGGAAAAAGAATATGCCATGCATCAGGTTATCAAGCAGTTGATCAAAGAAAAACTATTGGTTTCCGCCCATGATGTTGCCGATGGCGGTTTATATATTGCCTTACTGGAATCTGCTTTTCCAAATAAATTGGGTTTTGAGATCGAAAGCGATGTAGAAACCCGCAAAGATGCCTTCCTTTTCGGCGAAGCACAAGGCCGAGTGGTGGTTTCCATCAAACCGGAAAACCAGGAAGCTTTGGTAGAATTAATGGCTACATCAGAAGTTGAATTTAGTTTTTTGGGAACGGTTACTTCCGAAAATTTAGAAGTTGACGATACTGATTTTGGGTCGATAAAAGAAGCATCATTTATTTATGACAATGTGCTGCACAATATTTTAGGCGATTAAGTTATCTGTGAAATCTTCCCACAATCTGTGAATCATAAATAATTATGCTGAAAATTAATAATGTCCACCACATCGCCATCATCTGTTCCGATTATCAAATTTCCAAACATTTCTACACGGCAATTTTAGGTTTTGAAGTAGAACGGGAAGTTTTCCGTGAAGCCAGAAATTCCTGGAAATTAGATATGAAAGTTGCCGGACAATATCAAATCGAATTGTTTTCTTTTCCTGATCCAACACCGCGTCCATCACGGCCGGAAGCGGCAGGTTTACGTCATTTGGCTTTTGCAGTTGATGATTTGGATGAAGCAATACTGTTTTTATCGCATAAAAATGTGCAAACAGAACCGGTCCGGGTAGATGAATTTACCGGAAAACGTTTTACTTTTTTTGCCGATCCGGACGGTTTGCCGCTGGAATTGTACGAAAAATAAATGAGTTCTGTTTTCTATTTCCAGCAATTCTCCGTTGACCAAACCAACTGCGCCATGAAAATCAATACAGATGGCATTTTGCTTGGCGCAACAGCATTCGCAGAAAAATCCGACAAAATATTAGACATTGGCACCGGTACCGGCGTAATTGCTCTGATGCTTGCGCAACGGTTCCCGGATGCGCAAATTGATGCGGTGGAAATTGATCCTGCTTCCGCAGAAACTGCCGGACAAAACTTTAAAAATTCACCTTTTTCAAACCGGCTTCAAATCCATCCAACTTCAATACAAAATTTTTGGCTGCAAAAACAGCATCAGCAATACGATTTGATCGTTTCAAATCCGCCGTTTTATCTGGATTCGTTAACTTCTCCGCAGGAAAACAAAACGCTGGCAAAACACGCCGCGCCGCAGTTTTTTGAAAACCTGCTCCAAAATGTCCCTGGTTTTCTAACTGCAAACGGAAGTTTGTGGATAATTTTACCGGTAAAAACAGCATCAGTTGTGAAAGCTTTGGCGGCAAACCAATTGTTTTTGCAACACGAAATTGCTGTTTCTTCTTTCAAAAATGAAATTCCGCATCGATATATACTTTCTTTTGGTTTAAATCGGATCAAAATTAAAAACGAACCATTTACCATTTATGCAGATCAAAAAGTTTACAGTGGTGGTTATCAAACTTTATTAAAAGATTTTTTAATGATATTTTGAGAAGTACGGGGTTTGAAGGGCGAGGCCTGAGCGCAACTTACCATGAACTGTTAACCATCAACTAACCAAAAAACCATGACAAAAATTGGCCTCCTTTCGGATACGCACGGTTATTTAGATCCGGCCGTTTTTAAACATTTTGCAGATGTTGACGAAATTTGGCACGCGGGCGATTTCGGCAATATCGCGCTGGCAGACGAAGTTGCCGCCTTTAAACCTTTGCGCGGCGTTTATGGCAACATCGATGGAAAAGATGTGCGCATTGTTTATCCGGAAAACCTCCGTTTTTTTTGTGAGGAAGTTGATGTTTGGATGACGCATATCGGCGGTTATCCTGATAAATACAATGCAGCCGTTAAACCCGAAATCTATATAAATCCGCCCAATTTGTTCATTAGTGGGCATTCTCATATTTTAAAAGTGATGTTTGATAAAAAAATCAATTGTTTGCACCTAAACCCGGGCGCGGCAGGCAAACAAGGCTGGCACAAAACGCAAACCCTGATGCGGTTTTGTATCGATAAAAAAAACATTACTGACCTTGAAGTTATTGAACTTGCAAAACCTTGACTTGCAATCAAACAGCTTAAATTTAGGTTGATAAAAGAAGCATTGCCGTATTCAAGGAAAGCAGCAGCTGCTAAAAAAGTTTATCTTTTAAGATTTCTGCTTCAAAAAAAACATCTAAAGGTAAGTTGGCTTGTTTTGCCGCGGCAACGGCCAGCTCATCGCAGCGTTCATTTTCGGGATGGCCGGCGTGGCCTTTCACCCAAACAAAACGGATTTGATGCTGACTGTAAACGCTAATTAAACGCAGCCACAAATCCTTGTTTTTCTTGTCTTTAAACCCTTTTTTGATCCAGCCGTAAACCCATTTTTTTTCGATCGCATCGATCACGTACCTGGAATCCGAATAAATTGTGACCGTTTGATTTGGTTTTTTGATTGCCTCCAAAGCCGAGATCACGGCCATCAGTTCCATGCGGTTGTTGGTGGTTTTACGGAAGCCGCCGGAAAGTTCTTTATAATGGCCGCCCGACCGCAAAATAGTGCCGTAGCCGCCCGGCCCGGGGTTTCCGCTGGAGGCACCGTCTGTAAAAATTTCGATCATTTAGCAGCAAAAGTAATTTTTACTTCCCGAAAAATACCTGCTAAAAACAGCATGAAAAATTTCGGCACAAACCACTTGACATTTACCATAAGATTTTTACTTTTGTAGCAACAAAACGGTGGGCGTAGCTCAGCTGGTTAGAGTATTGGTTTGTGGTGCCGAGGGTCGTGGGTTCGAGCCCCATCGTCCACCCGTTTAAAAGCCTTCTGCATTAAATGTGGAAGGCTTTTTTTGTTTGTTACAATTCCGAAATTATTATATACAATTGAAAAGGGGGAGCGTAAATTCCGCCGTTTTACTTTTATCAAAATGAAAAAATATCTGCTGCTAATGCTTCTTTTACCGGCAAAAATCTTCGCCCAGTCTGCTGGTCCTGCAAGTTTGGTCAATGTATTTTTAGGTTCTTCCGGAGATCATGGCCAGATGTCGCCTGCCGCTTCTTATCCGTTCAGTATGCTAAGCATCGGCCCGCAAACTTATCCGAATTTGCACATGGGTTATGAGCACAAGGCCAAAATATTTTTGGGTTTTACACACAACCGATTTGAAGGCGTGGGTTGCCAGGGCAGCGGCGGTAATATTTTGATCAAACCTTTTTTGGGAGATGGCCCGGCAAAATCAACTTTAATCAAAGTAAGCGAAAAGGCAAGCCCGGGTTTTTATGCGGTTGGTTTCAGCAACGGGATCAAAGCCGATTTTACTGTTTGCCAAAATAGCGGGATTGAAAAATATCAGTTTCCGGTAGCGGCACAAAAAGGTTTTTATATTGATTTGAGCCACAGTCTGGCCAATAGTTTTGTTGCCGAAAAACATGTGCTAAAAACAGCATCCGTTAGCGGTTGGGTTGATTCGCGCACAACCTGCAACGTGGGCACTTATCGTATTTATTACGAAATCAAATTTGATCAGCCGGTACAGATTTTGGAAGATCAAAATCACAAACTTCTAATAAAATTAAAACCGGACGCCGGGCAGGTACAATTAAATGTTGCCTTGTCTTCTGTAGATGAAAACCATGCAAATGCTTCTTTTACAAATGAAAATTTTGAACAGTTAAAAAATAAAAGCCAGCAGGGCTGGAACCAGGTTTTAAACCATATCCGGGTTAAAGGCAATGCGGAAAGGACCAAGTTGTTTTACTCGCTTTTATACCGCACTGTACAATCACCTTATTTGATTTCCGAGCCGGACGGAACATACCGGGCAACCAACGGCAGCTTGCAGCACACTAAAGATTCTGTTTACAACGGTTGGGCAATTTGGGACAATTACCGCACGCAATTACCGCTTTTATCGATACTTTTTCCTCAAAAATATCAAAACATCGCCAATTCCATCGCCAGCCTTTACCGCTTTGGTAAAAAAGATTATGCCACCCAGCACGAACCTTCCAATACGGTGCGGACAGAACATGCCATCGTTGTTTTGCTGGATGCTTACCGGAAAGGTTACAAGGTGGATTTTAAAAGCATCCAGGATTCGCTGGTCAAAGAAGTGGACCATCTGGATTACACCCATCCGGACAAGGCTTTAGAATCCAGTTACGATGCCTGGGCTTTGTCACAGATTTTAAAAATTACCGGACAGGATCAACGGAGCGAAAAGTATCTTCACCAGGCACTCGAATACAAAAAATACTGGAACAAAGATTTTAAAGATTTGTCAAAACCGGATATCGACCGGGTTTCGGCACGAGGGCTTTATCAGGGCACAATTATGCAATATCGCTGGTTTGTGCCTTTTGATGTAAAAGGTTTAATGGCTTTAATGGGTGGTGAAAAAGCTTATCTCGATCAGTTAACTGCTTTTTTTGAAGGCGATTATTACAATCATGCCAACGAACCGGATTTGCAGGCACCTTTAATGTTCAATGCTTCTGCAGCACCATGGAAATCACAGGATTGGATGCACAAACTCGCTGTAGATACCGTAATACAATATTATTTTAATGACAATAGCCGTGGGATCGATCCTTTTATTGATGTTATTTATCAAAACAAACCTGATGCTTACATCCGCACAATGGACGATGATGCTGGTGCCATGTCGGCCTGGTTTGTGTTTGCGGCATGTGGTTTTTCCCCAGCTTGTGTAGGTTGGGCGGTTTATTATTTAAACCTGCCTTTGTTCCAGGAAATAGATTTTAACTGGCCGGGAAACAAAAATTTTAAGGTTGAGGTTGAAAACTACGCCAACAATAAAAAGTACATAAAAGAAGCATTTTTGAACGGTAAAAAACTTGACCAAAACTGGATCACCCATCAGGAGATTTTAAAAGGCGGCAAATTGGTTTTGGTTGCTTCCGATCAGCCCAACACAGCATTTGGCGTAAATAATCTATGGGTTTCTGATATAAATAGTAAATGATATTGGCAATTTCCTGTCAATAAAAAACTTCTGCACAATGCTCTAAAACAAAGAAGCACCTGCTTTTCAACAGATGCTTCTTTTATCGCATAAAAATCAAAGTTTTTATTAGCTGAAAGACGGATGATCAATATCTGCATCTTCGCCTTCGGCACCTTCGCCCATTTTATTTTTAACGGCATCAACAGCTTTATCTTTCAAATTTGTGATCGCTTCTTTTCCCTGTTGTGCTTTATCGGCAACCGTGTTTCCAAACTCTTGCAAAGAAGTGCCCAAATTACTGCGGGTTTCAGTTCCTGCTTCCGGCGCAAATAAAATACCTAAAGCGGCACCAATTACAATACCGCCGATTAATGCAACGGCAACAGCTGCTGCATGTCCGCCGCCAACCTTGTCCTGTGCATATTTTTTAGCTTCAGATGAATAATCTTTGGCTTTATCTTTTGCAAAACTTTTTGCGTAACCTGCATAGTCTTTCGCATGATCTTTTGCATAACTTTTTGCCTGATCAGCATAGTCCTTTGCATGGTCTTTGGCATATTCTCTCGCTTGTTCGGCGTACTCTTTGGTCTTTTTCAACAAATCTTTTTTGATACTCATAGCTTTGTGTTTTTTTGTTTTAACAATGATTAGATTTATTAGTTTATTTTTTTTGACTTTTTTGGAAGAAATTAATTCCGTACAAAGCATGAAAATATTTTTGAAAAATGCAAAAGCCCAAAAATAAGCGATGAACAACGGTTATTTACACATCCGATCAACCGAAGCAATTTGGCTCAATCCGGATCAAAATGTTTTTACCGGTTTGAACAAAGTATGTATCTGGCGGATAAAAACTTCAGATTTTTTGTCTGAATCAGAAAGTTTTATGCTGATCTTAAATTTGGAGGAAACGGAAAGAATCCTTCGATACAAATCAGCAACCAACCGTAAAACAAGGATTATCAGTCGTGCAGTTTTACGGATTTTACTTGGAAGATATTTATCACTTGATCCGATTGAAATTATATTTGAATTGGATCTTCATAAAAAACCAGTCTTAAAAAATGCAAGTGATAAACCAATTCATTTTAATGTTTCGCATTCCGGGGATTGGATTTTGATTGCCGTGTCTGCAAATCCAATCGGAATTGATTTAGAACGCATCGATGCTTCTTTTACCTACCAAAATTTGCTGGATTTCAGTTTTGATATTGAAGAGAAAAGTTACATCCAAAAATCACGGTTTCCTGTAGAAACCTTTTATCAATTATGGACGCGTAAAGAAGCCTTATTAAAAGCAAACGGCAAAGGTTTGGTCGATGAATTGGATTTAATCCCAAGCTTGGATGGTTTGTATCAAAACCCGGACCAGTTGATAAACTCCGGTCAAAGCTGGGAAATCACAAGTTTCAGTATTGATGAAAACCACATTGGCAGTGCTGCTTTTATGCCGGTAAAAACAGCATTGCAATTTCTTAACTTTCAGCTTTGATTAAAAGTTGCGCCGTGCTGCGGCTCAGTTGTTCAAGCAAAATTGTTTTTCCTGCGGATAGTTCCTGCAACAAAGCAGGTTCATAATGCCGAATGGTGATCAGTTCTGTTTCCAGATTATACTTGTAATTAAAGTCCAATTTCAACTGTTGCAAAAGTGCTTCAAACTTACCGGTTTGATAATCGGTACAAAAAGTAAAACTTAAAGCCGAATTTTGGATCAAGTTTACTTTGATGTGCAAACCTGCCAGGATTTTATAAACTTCACTTAAATGCTTTTCGCTGACAAAAGAATGATCTTTTGCAAAAACGGAAACCAAAACCTGGTTGGGCTTAACAATAATAACCGGAACTTTTACCACGGATTCTTCCGCATTGATCACTGTTCCGCTTTCGCCAGGGTTTAAAAACGGTTTAACAAACAACAGGATATTGGCGTTTTGAAGCGGACGAATGGTTTTGGGGTGAATGATACTTGCGCCGTAATAGGCCATTTCCACCGCTTCTGCGTACGAAAGCTGATCAAACTTTACCATGTTTTGGTAGCGTTTGGGATCGGCATTGTACACACCGGCAACGTCTTTCCAAATTGTAACTGATGGTGCATTTAAGCACGATGCAAATATTGCTGCCGAATAATCCGAACCTTCTCGGCCCAAAGTTGTGGTAAAATTTTCCGAAGTCCCGCCCAGGAAACCTTGTGTAACCAACACCTCAGTTTGCAACATTATCGGAATATCCTGCCGGATAAGCGCGCAGGTTTTGTCAAAATCAACCAAAGCTTCGCGGTAATTATTATCTGTTTGGATGTATCCGCGCGCATCCAGCCATTTACTTTTGATGTTTATTTTGTTTAAATAAGAGGTTACAATCCTGGACGAAACCAACTCGCCGATGGATACAATTTGATCATAAATGAAATCCTGTCCATCCTGCGGTTCTTCTTCGATCATCCATTCAATTTCTACAAAAGTATTTTCAACTTCATCAAAAATTGGATGATCGGCATCAAACAATTCTATTAAAATTTGATGGTGATAAGCTTTTATTTCTGTAAAAACCACACGTAAATCTTTAGATTGATTTATGTAAGCAAAACTTAGTTTTTCGAGCGCATTGGTAGTTTTGCCCATTGCAGAAACTACAACAAGCAATCCGTCCTCGGCATAAAGTTTTACAATTTGGGCCAAATTTTGAACGGCAGCCGCGTCTTTTACAGAAGCACCGCCAAATTTAAAAACCTGCATACTGTTTTTATCGGGTTAAAATTGGATTTTTATTTTGAAGGGATTTGATCCAGGTCTGCTAAATCAAAACCCAAAAATTGTTCTTTGGAAAGCGAAACATTGATCCAGCTTCCGTCAAAACTTGCGTTTAGTTTTTTGTAAAAATCGATGGCCGGTTCGTTCCAGTCCAATACTTGCCAAAGCATCCCACTGAAACCTTTTTGCAATGCTTCTTTTATCAATGTTTTTATCAGCAAAGTCCCGATTTTATGGCCGCGATAAGCTTCAGTCACAATTAAATCTTCCAGGTACATGCGGCAGCCTTTCCAGGTAGAATAGCGCACGTAATACAACGCAAAGCCAACAATAAAACCGTCTGCTTCTGCTACAAAAGCTTTCCATACAGGGTTGTTTCCAAAACCGGCGTCTTCAAACTCTGCCAAAGTTACCGTAACTTCTTCGGGTGCTTTTTCAAACAAAGCCAACTCTGCAATCAGTTCCAGCAGGCGCGGGCAATCGGTTTTTATGGCTTCTCTTATCAATAATTCCATCAACTTTAATTGTTTTTCCAATGCGGGACAACGCGTTGCCCGAAAATCAAACTTCCAACCCGGATCATTGTGCTGCCTTCTTCGATTGCAATTTTATAATCACCGGACATTCCCATGGATAGTTCTTTAAAAGCATCTTCCTTGCGGAAATAACTCAATTTTATGCCATCAAAAAAAGTATGCAATTCATAAAACTCATCTTTTAATTGTTTCGGGTTTTCGGTATTGGTGGCAATTCCCATCAACCCGACAATGCGCACATGTTGCAAACTTGTAAATTCTTCTGATCGCAATAATTCTATCGCTTCATCAAAACCTAGCCCAAACTTGGTTTCTTCATCAGCAATATAAATCTGCAACAAACAATCTATGATCCGGTTATTTTTGGCGGCCTGCTTATCAATTTCCTGCAACAATTTGATACTATCAACCGAATGGATCAGGCTGATAAAAGGCGCAATGTATTTTACTTTGTTGGTTTGCAAGTGCCCGATCAAATGCCACTCAATATCTTTGGGCAGTTGATCGTATTTCTCAACCAGTTCCTGCACATTGTTCTCGCCAAAAACCCGTTGCCCGGCGTTGTAAGCTTCCAGTAAAACTGCTGCAGGTTTGGTTTTAGAAACGGCAATCAGCTTAACATTACCATCGCCAATTTCTTTTTTTAAGTTGTTGATATTATCTGCAATGCTCATTAATGCGTAAATTTGAATAAAATTGGTGCAAAACTACACAATGCGATTTTATAAAAACCTGTTTTCTTTAGCGTTGCTTTTTTTGACCGCCTGCAATCATGAACCGAAACCAGACAACCTGATTGACCAGGACCAATTTACATCGCTTTTGGTGGACATGCATCTGGCAGACGGTTATTTAAGCACAAAATCCCAAGTGCCGGACACGCTTGCTTTTCGCGGAAATGGCTTGTATGCAGCGGTTTTTAAAAGGCATCAGGTTGATTCTGCCGCATTTAGAAAAAGTTATCAGTATTATGCTGTGCATCTGGAGCAAATGGGCGAAATTTATACCACAGTTTTAAAAACGCTGACGGCCAAAAACGATTCGATCACCAAAAAACTTGCCGCAGAAGAGATGCAACGGAGCAGGCTTGCCGCAGATTCCACAAAAAAAGCTTACAAAACTGATTCTGCCAAACGTGCCGTTAAACAGGATTCTGCCCAAAAAACAGCAGCTAAAAAAAGCATTACAAAACCAGTTGCAAACCACAAATAATTTGAATGATTTATCCTAAAAATAGCGAAGATAAACTGGGTTTTACCGAGATAAAGCAACTGATCAAAGCCAAATGCCTAAGTATAATGGGCCAGGAAATGGTTGATAAAATCCAGGTAATGATCAACTTCGATCAAATACAGAAGTTTTTACGGCAAACAGCCGAGTTTAAAAGTATTTTAATGGGCGATACGGCATTGCCCATCAGTAACTTTCATGACCTAAAAACGCTGGCAAAAAAAGCACGGCTGGAAGGTGCGTTTTTATCGGAAGATGAATTTTTCCAGGTTCAGCAATCACTGATGACCGTTTTTGCTGTGCTGGCTTATTTTAATGACCGCGCCGGGTTGTACCCAAATCTGGAAGCTTTGTTTGAGCATTTGCCGATCGAGAAAAATATTTTAAAAGCAATCGACCAAATTTTAGACACGAAAGGAAAAATCAGGCCGAATGCCTCGCGCGAGTTGCAAGACATTACTTCTGCCATTGCACAGGCAGAGCAGGCGGCGCGCAAAACCATCGAACAAATTTTTAAAAACGCCGGCAATAACGGCTGGACGGCAGACGGATCGTTAACGGTTCGCGACGGAAGGTTGTGTATCCCGCTTTTGGCCGAAAATAAACGCAAACTAAAAGGTTTTATCCATGATGAATCTTCTTCCGGGCAAACGGTTTATATGGAGCCGGAAGAGGTTTTTACGCTAAACAATAAAGTACGCGACCTGGAATTTGACCGGCGGCGGGAAATCATCAAAATCCTGACTTTGCTGACGGATGAATTGCGGCCGTATGTCCCGATTTTGATTTCGTATCACGGTTTGCTCACCAAACTGGATTTTGTACGTGCAAAAGCTTTGTTTGCTTTGGATTTGGAAGCCGAAATGCCGGTTTTGGTGCCTGAAATGCGTGTTAACCTGATTAATGCGAGCCATCCATTGCTTCTTTTATCATACAAAAATGAGCAAAAAAGTGTGGTGCCGTTAAATATCAGGATTGATGAAACCGACCGGATTATTGTGGTTTCCGGTCCGAATGCCGGTGGAAAATCAGTTTGTATGAAAACGGTTGGTTTGCTGCAACTGATGGTTCAGGCCGGATTATTGATCCCGGCGGCAGAGCAAAGTGAAGTTGGCGTTTTCAGGCAGGTTTTTTCGGATATTGGCGATGATCAATCTATCGAAAGCGATTTGAGCACGTACAGTGCACATTTGTCTAAAATGAAATATTTTGTGGAATTTGCCGACAGTAAAACGCTGGTTTTGATTGACGAGTTCGGCACCGGCACCGATCCGCAATTTGGTGGTCCGATTGCAGAAGCAGTGCTGGAATCGCTCAACCAAAAGAAAGTAAAAGGCGTAATTACCACGCATTATTCAAACCTGAAACTTTTTGCGAGCGATACCGGCGGACTGGAAAATGCTTCGATGCTGTTTGATAATCTGCAGTTGCGGCCCTTGTATATTCTGGAAGTTGGAAAGCCCGGAAGTTCCTATGCATTTGAAATTGCGCAGAAAATCGGTTTGCCGCATTACGTGATCAACTCGGCCAAAAACAAAATCGGCGTAAACCAGAAAAAAGTGGACACGCTTTTGGTTGATCTGGAGCGTGACAAAAAAGAAGTGCTGGACACCAAACTTAATCTGCAAAAACAGGAACGGAAAGCCGGGATTTTGCTTCGGGAAAATGAAGAACTGAAAAAATATCTGGAGGAAAACAAAAAAGAACTGATCCGCGAAGCCAAAAAAGAGGCGAAAACGATTATTCAGGATGCTAACCGTTTGGTGGAAAACACCATTTCGGAGATCAAAAGCAGTCAGGCAGATAAAGAAATTACCCGAAACCTCCGCGAAAACCTGAACAAAGAATTACAAAAAAATACCGTTAAGCCCGAAATTATACCGGTAAAAGAAGCACCGGACCTGCAGGTTGGCGATTGGGTAAAACTAATTGATTCTGAAACGATTGGCCAGGTGATTGAGTTGGCGCGCGACAATGTGATTATCGCGATCGGGGATTTGCGGACGGTTGCCAAGCGCAAAAAAGTACAGAAAATCGCCAAAAAAGAAGTGCCGAAAGAGATCAGGAAATCTTACAATTCGGCTTTAAATGATACGGCAGGTTTTTTTCCGGAGATTGATGTGCGCGGAAAACGAGGTGAAGAATCATTATACGAAATTGAAAAATATTTGGACCGCGCAATTATGATGGGCGTGAACAGCCTGAAAATCATCCACGGAAAAGGCGACGGGATTTTGCGGAAACTGATACGCGATTACTTGAAAAAATATGCCGAGGTGAGCCACATGGAAGATGAGCACGCCGATAGAGGAGGAGACGGGATTACTTATGTTTATTTAAAATAAATTGCTGACAATCAATATTTTAGGTGATAAAAGAAGCATTTACCTTTTTTGGGTATTTTTAAAGCGTTTGCTTTTTTTGTATTTTTTGGCAGCACTATTTAAAAAGATAACTTCCGGGCGGGTTTTTAAGTAAAACATGCAATTAATTTAATATCAAAAACTTGTATTATTCAACAGCACTCAACGGATCAGATCTTCCTGCAAAAACATTGTGTTTGACATTTGATGACGGCCCCGGCCAGCATACATTGCCAATTGCCAGGTTTTTGGCTGAACATCAAATCCGTGCTACATTTTTTGTGGTTGGAAAGTATGCTTTTCATCACCCCGAAATTTTGGCCGGACTGAAAGCCATGAACCATATCATCGGAAACCATACTTACGATCATCCGGACATGCCGGTTTATTTGTCGGTTGATGGCGATGTGACCGATCAGGTTTTGCGCACAGATGTATTGATTAAACCTTACGTTGCCGATGTGGTTTATTTCAGGCCGCCATACGGAAAATGGTCTAAAGAAGTTACTAATGAACTGAACCAGAGTATGTTGACCGCTAATCATGTTGGCCCGATCCATTGGGAAATTGCCGGGATAGATTGCTATTACTGGTTTAACAACTGGCCGGTTGCAGATGCGGCAAAACGGTATCTGGATGATATTGAACAGCAACAACGCGGCATTGTGGTGATGCACGATGACATAGCTGACATGGATGTGGTGAAAGCAAAAAACCAAACTTTGCAATTGCTGCAAATCCTGATCCCGCAACTGCTGGAGCGCGGGTTTCAGTTTGTTGGTTTGGATGAAATTTCATCGGTAAAAGAAGCATCGGCACAAAAAGATTCGTTCACGCTGCAAAACCGCAATGGCAAATATCTTTCTTTAAACAATCAGGATCAAATGTTTGCAAACGGCCAGCCTGAAAACCCGCAAAACAGGCTGCAATTTCAGGATTTAGGTTATGGTAAAATTGCCATCAAAGCCAGCAATCAATTGTATTGGAGCATTGTCGGTGAAGCAGGTTTGTTATCGGCCAAAAGCACCGCAATTGCACCGGAAGAAACTTTTGACCTGATCAACGTAAGCAAAAATAAGTTGATGCTGCGTGCCGCCAACGGCAATTATTTAACGATAGAAAAAAGCGGAATTGTAAGTTCATCAGCCAAATACATGCGGCAGGCAGAAGTGTTCCGGTATGCAAGCCATAACAATTTTGTAAAAAATAAAGTTACTTTGCAGCAGCGTTTTCAGTTGTTTAAAAAGCAGGTTTTGTTCATCAAATCCAAGTTGCAGCAAAAGCTTTAATTTAAAATTTAAGTTGAGATATTTTTTCCATATTGCTTATCTTGGAACGGCTTACAGTGGCTGGCAAAAACATCCGAACACTACAACTGTACAACAGGTTTTAGAAACCAAACTGGCACAGGTTTTAAAAGTTAAAGTTGCAATTAACGGTTGTGGCCGAACGGATGCCGGTGTACATGCAAGTCAGTTTTTCTTTCATGCTGATCTGGAAATTTCTACTGTTGAAGAATTACTTTTCCGTATAAACAAAGCATTGCCTCCGGATATTTCTGTTTTCGATATCATCCCGGTAGAGGAAAAAGCACATGCCCGTTTTGATGCTTATTTACGCACTTACAATTATTTTATCCATACCTATAAAAACCCTTTTATTAACCATACAAGCTCTTTTTACCGGTTAAAAAACACGGACTTGGACAAAATGCAGCAGGCCTTACAACTGCTTTTGTTGTATGATGATTATAAAGGTTTTTGTACAAGTCCGGCAAAGTACGAACATACCATTTGCAAAATCAGGGAGGTAAAGTTGTATTTCGATGCAAGTGAAAAACATTTACAAGTACAAGTTTCGGCCAACCGTTTTTTAAGTAAAATGATCCGGATAATTGTAGGAAATTTACTCAAAATCGGGACAGGAAATTTGAGTTTCGATGAATTTGAACATTATTTAATCAGCGGTACAACACCAGCAATTTTGGATTTGGCTTATCCGCAGGGTTTACATCTTTCTAAAGTTGATTATCCGTATCTAAACCTTCCTAATCAAACAAAATAATCAATTCCAAATTTTACCCGATAAAAGAAGCATTGTTAAAACCACAAAAGCTGTTTTTATCTGCCTAAACTTTAAGTACAATATCTTTTACCATTTCATCCAGTTCTGCTGCGCTTTGTTTCAGCATTGATACTAAAGCATTGTTTGTATCTGCTTGTTCTGTATATTCCAGCATTTCTACCAAACCAATAATATTGGCCAGCGGCCTGCGCACCAGGTGAGATTGGCTGTAGGCAATTTCGTGTAACGTTTTTTCTTTGGTAGATATAATTTCGCCGGCTTCAGATAAGCTGTTGTTTAAGCTTTCCACTTTTAGTTCCTGCTTTTTTTTATGTTCATTGATGTTGGTGCAAGAGCCAAACCACATTTCGATATGTCCGGCATCGTTTTTATAAGGTACTGCGCGGACTAAAAACCATTCGTATTGATCTGATTGTTTTTTCAATAAAACTTCTGCTTCAAACTTTTCGCCGCGTTGTACAGATTGTGCCCAGCTTCTAAAAATTTTGTTGCAATGTTTTTGATGGATGATATGCAGCAAGGCAGTTTTTCGCGGAACAGCATCGGTATGGGTAAAATACTCAAAAAAACGCTCGTTCATAAAATTTACGTTCCCGTTGGCCAGTGCCGTCCAGATAATTTCCGGGATAATGTTTGATAACGATTCAAAACGTTTCCGTTCCTCTTCGGCCATTTTTTTCGATCTTAAAAGTTCGGATTCGTATTCCTTCCGATCGGTTATTTTTAAAATCGTAGCATGTACGGCAACTGTTTTGCCATCTTCGCCTTTAATCCCGCAAGCGTTAAAAAGGCAGGGAAACGCATCACCGTTTTTTACGGCAACATCAAAATTAATTTCGTTTAAAAACCCCTGGCGGTTCAGTAATGACAACACTACCATTTGGTAATACATTTTTCCGCCAACGGTAATCAAATCCTGAAACCTTTTTTGGTTTATAACTTCTTCGCGATCCAATCCGATCCAATCAAGCAGTGTTTGGTTGATGCAGAAAATGTGCTTTCCTGGATAAAAAGAAAGATGGCCGCAAGGCGAGTTATCGTACAAATAAGTTGTATTGCTGAGCAGGTTTTCGTGGCCGGGATCAAATATTTCCATGATTTTTGCTGAAAATCAATTCAAAATATAATCATTTATCACTCTTATCACTACATCCGGCGCACTTATATGCGGGCAATGGCCGGTTGTGTTTATTTCCAGGTAAGTATTTTTGGGTGTGTGCTGATTGATATACCGGCCTGCAGTTTCCGGTGCCATCACATCGTCTGCGCATTGCAGGGTGATGCTTGGGACCGTCATTTTAGATAGCATTGCCCTTGTATCGGACAAAAGGGTAACGCGGGCAAAATTTTGGGAAATGGAAGGTTCTGCAGCGCAAAAGCTTTCTACCAGTTCTTCCTGGTTTTCCGGCGATGTTTTTTCGCCCATAATTGATGGTGCCAAAGCCCTGGAAAACCCTAAATAATTGTTGTCCAGCATTTCAAACAGCGCATCAAGGTCGCTTCTGTCCATCCCGCCGATGTAACCATTTTCATGATCGTTTAAATAACGGGCAGAAGGGCCTAAAAACACCATTTTTTTGAAATATTCCGGTTTTTCCAGCGCAGCCAGAAGACCGATCATCCCGCTGACCGAATGGCCGACATAAATTATCTGGTGTAAACCCAACGCTTCGCAAATAGCTAAAACATCCTGTGCAAACCCGCTAAGTGAACTGTACAACTCTGCCCGGAATTGTGAATGATCGGAGTTTCCTGATCCTACATAATCAAACAAAACCACCCGGTATTTTTCGGTAAAAGCGTTTAAAACGTATTTCCAAGCGGTTTGATCGCCACCAAAACCATGTGCAAACAAAATCGTCTGTTCACCGCTGCCATAAATTTTTACGTTGTTTCTTTTAAGGATATCAGTCATTCAAATAGTATAATTTATTTTAAACAACCATTTATACGATGCCTTCGCTGCAAAGATTCGCAACTACGCCAGGATTAATACGTATTTTATTCCATAAAAAAGCCGATATATACCTATCGGCCCCAAATTTATCCCATAAAAAATGCATTCAACTATTCTGCAATTATTTTAGTGTCCACGTTTCCGCGTGTTGCTTTAGAGTACGGGCAACCTTTATGTGCAGCATCGGCCAGTTTTTGTGCTTTTTCCACTTCAATTCCCGGGATGTGCACATGCAGCGCTGCTGATAGCGCATAAGAAGTAGCACTTTCCTGGTTAAAACTTACGTGCACATCTACTGTTGCTTCACTCACATCCACATTATCCCGCTTGCCAACCGATCCTAATGCGCCAAGATAGCAGCTTCCCCAGGCAGCGGCAAACAACAATTCCGGGTTGGCATAACCGGCCTCGCCGCCCATTTCTGCCGGTTTTTTCAGTTCCAGATCAATTACGCCATCATTTGATTTTACGATGCCTTCGCGGCCGCCTTTTGCAGTTACCACTGCGGTATATAATGTTTCCATTTTGTTTGTTTTGCAGGATAACCCATTGTGCAAAACTTTTGTTTGCAATCAACGAAACAAATTGCTAAAAATATTAGTATATTAGCCATATGAACAATGACCGGATCCGCGAAAAGCTTTCCATTTTGGCCGATGCCGCCAAATATGATGTTTCCTGTGCTTCCAGCGGAAGCAAGCGCAAAAACGAAAATAAAGGTTTGGGCGATGCCAGCAACGGCATTTGCCATACTTATACCGAGGACGGCCGATGTGTTTCGCTGCTGAAAATCCTGCTGACCAACCATTGCATTTTTGATTGTGCATACTGCGTTTCCCGAAAAAGCAACGACATTAAGCGCGCTGCTTTTACCGTGCAGGAAGTGGTGGATTTGACCATGAACTTTTACCGGCGTAATTATATAGAAGGTTTATTTTTGAGTTCCGGGATTTTTAAAGATGCCGATTATACGATGGAACGGCTGGTCCGCATCGCCAAAAAACTGCGGACGGAGCATAAGTTTAACGGCTACATCCACCTCAAATCTATTCCCGGAGCAAGTGATGAACTGATGCAGGAAGCCGGTTTATATGCTGATCGGCTCAGCGTAAACCTCGAACTGCCAACCGAAGCCGGATTAAAACTGCTCGCACCAGACAAAAACCAGAAGGACATGATCAAGCCGATGAATTTCATCAAAAACGAGATCATCCTCCGCAAAGAAGAAAAACAGCTGTTTAAAAAAGCACCGCTGTTTGTGCCTGCCGGCCAAAGCACGCAAATGGTGATCGGTGCCACGCCGGAAAACGACCGGCAGATATTATATACGGCCAATCATTTTTACAATTCCTTCAACTTGAAACGCGTTTATTACTCTGGTTATGTGCCGGTTAGCAATGATAACCGTTTGCCGGGCTTAAGTACCGCCGTGCCAATGGTGCGCGAAAACCGCTTGTACCAGGCTGATTGGCTGATGCGTTTTTACGGTTTTAACGTGCAGGAAATTGTTGATCGGCAAAACCCGCACCTGGATTTGGACATCGACCCGAAACTAAGCTGGGCGATCCGCAATTTGCAGCATTTTCCGATTGATATCAACAAAGCGGATTTGCAACTGATTTTGCGCGTTCCGGGCATTGGTGTTCAATCGGCACAAAAAATTGTAAGCGGCCGCAAATTTGGCAAACTTAACTGGGAACATTTGAAATCAATGGGTATCGCGATAAACCGGGCGCGTTATTTTATCACCTGCAACAGTCGCGAATTTGAACGGCGGGAACTGTCGGGCACCAAAATCAAGCAGTTTATCCTGGCCGAATCTCAGAGCAAATACCTTAAACAAAAGCCTAATCAGCTAAGCCTTTTTTAAGATGACCACTTTAGTTTACGATGGCACATTTGAAGGTTTGCTGACGGTAGTTTTTGAGGTTTACGAACACAAATTATTTCAGGTAAAAATTTGTACCGAAAGCAAACTGCAGCCCAATTTTTTTGATGATAAAAGAAGCATTACCTCGGACACGGCCAAAGCCAACCGCGTGCTCAAAGGTTTGATGCAACAACTTTCGGCAGGTGGCGTGCAGCGTTTGTATGCCGCACATTTAGCAGAGTTGGATGGCGAGGAAGAAAATCTGCTCGGTTTTATCCGTTACGCTTTTAGCAGCAAAGGAGCGGTAGAGGAAGATTTCGGCAATAAATACGTGATCCGTTTAAACGACACGCTAAAAAAAGTACGGCGTGAAAAGCACCGGATGGAAGCTTTTATCCGGTTTCAAAAAATGGCCGATGGTATTTTTTATGCTTCCGTTGAGCCTGATTTTAATGTTTTGCCGTTGATCCTGACGCATTTTAAAAACCGTTATGCCGACCAGAAATGGATTATTTATGACATCCGCAGAGGTTATGGCCTGTATTATGATTTGCACGAAGTGGATTTTATACAGATGGATTTTGCTTCGGGCAGGCCGCAGGGCAAAAACATTATTTCTTCTTATTCTGAAGATGAAACGCTTTATCAGGCCTTGTGGAAAGATTATTTTAAACACGTAAACATACCGGCACGAAAAAACACAAAGTTGCATTTGCAGCACGTGCCAAAACGTTACTGGAAACATTTAACAGAGAAGTTTTAGGCCGATAAAAACCTGTTTAAAAAGTTTTTGTCCAATCTGTTTTTTATACTTTTTTATCCTGTAAAAAATGGAAATTTCCATGCTTCTTTTATTGGCCTAAAATTGGAAAAGAAAGATCTATGGCCATAAAAGAAGCACGGTGATTTTTTTCGACATCAATTTAAACAGTTCTTAATGAATGATTATGAAAAATTGATTTAAGATCCGCCAATCGAGATTTGGGTTTTTTATAAATTTATCTTCTACTTAAAGCAAAACTTTTAGATTCATTTTTCAGGTCAGGGAAATGAGAGTTTATTATGACAAGGCTACCATGCGCATTTGCAGAAATAAACAAATCATGTTTATCTTTTGCAGCAATTCCATAAGTAGAAACGCTGATGTTTTTCAAAACAGTATTGGATAGTACGCCTACTTTTTCGCCCTCGTTTTTCGCAATCACACTTATGCTATTAGATAAACTGTTCGTGATAGTTAAGTTATTGATTTCTATTCCTGAAATGCTTCTTTTATCCACACAAATTTCTACTGCAGCGCGCCAGCCCCATTCGTGGTCAAAACCACCGCTGGCCTTTATTTTGCAATCTGCAATAACCGTTGTTCCGCTAAAGTTATTATTGATGTTATTATCTTTACTTTCGGTAGGGAAGGTGGTACTGATCAAAACGGCCGAACCTTGAGAAATATCTGTAAATAAACAACCTTCGATTTTATTACTGTCGCCGCCGTAAATTGCTGACCCATTGGCCAAAAAAGGTAGCTGGGCAGTGCAATGCGTTATCAGGTTATATCCCGGTGAAAATTCCTGCTTCATAAAGGTAGTTGGCCAAATGGCAAAGCAATCATCTCCTGTATTCCGGGCTGTACAGTTTTCTATGGTGGAGTGGTTCATCCCGACACAAAAATTTATCCCGTCGGCAATGGTGTTCCGCATCCGGCAATCGGTAATTTTCAGTTTACTGGAATTTTCGATCCACATGCCGACTTTTGTGTGCTCAACCCAAAGGCGCGAGATAGTAGAGTTGGTGCCGTAAGAGCCGACTATGCCATCGTTGGCTTCGCTGTCACTTCTGTAGTTTAGTTTGCCAATGATCGCAAAATCAGAAAGATGGATATTATTTCCATTACCTATTATCCGCACCCGCTTGGTTGCATCGGTGTAAAGTGTTTCGTCTCCGGTTAAAATTGTATGCCACATTCCGGCTCCTTGAATGGTTACATTTGCAGGTACAACAATATCCCCGGTAATTTTAAATGTTCCGGTCGGGATCCAAACACTTTTTCCGGTTTTTGCAGCCTCAGCTATACAATTTCTGAATGCTGCTGTATAATCATCCTTAAAATCACTTCCCAAAAAGTTTTTACCGGTAACGGATAAAGAATTTGCAGGTGCCTTTAATGCCGGTGCAACGTTTTCAAGGTCAGCAAGATCAATAATGCAGTATTGAGCTTCACCTGATTGGCTTTCGTCTTTTTGTATCCTTATCAGATCTCCTTTTTTGATCTGAACATTAGTGATTCGGACCTCGTTATAAAAATTCCTTGCTTTTCCGGCCGAAGGATCATTAGTAAAGGGATATTTGCCATAAAGCCAGGAATAACGCGATGAAATCAGCTGCCGCCCTACAAGCTTTCCGTTTCTGTAAACACCTAAAGTAGCGTTGAGGCCGTTGCCTTCCTTCTTATCAGGAAGACTATACCTGATAACCATTGTGTTTGCAATAACAGTGGAAGTAAATTCTACAAACTGCCCTTTGGCACTAAGCTTTACACACTTTTGTCCGGATGATTCTGTTTCGACTTGATAAGGCCCGTACTTTGGCCCAAGGACTGTTCCGGTTGTTTTCATCTGCTCTGCTTCAAAGGTCGTCCAGGGAATAGTTGCGCCGTATTTTTCTTTAGCGAAGCAAACAGAGGTGACAAGAACCAGAACGATAATCAGGCATTTGTTTTTGATATTCATGATCTTGTTAAAATTTAAGACTTTTTCATGTATTTAAACGCGGTGTCCAGTTGCCGTTGATAATCTGTCGCGGAGCTGGAAGTTTCATTGTGCATGATCATTTTACGCCTTTTGATACCGCGTAAGCTCCTTGCTGTCAAAATCAGGATAAGACGTTACAAAACTGAAAAAATTTTCTTTCCGGAACCCAAACCAGTATTCCCGGCCGGTGTTCCGGCCTGCTACCAAAAAACCTTTGATACTGTTTTTATCGGCAAAATTTATGTAACGTATTACATTCGCTGTATTGGCAATGTGAATCCCGGTCGGGATCAATTTGCCATCGGCCAATAAATAATCAGAGCAGGAATAAGCCCAGGTGCCTTTGCCGGTTTGCATTTCCCACCAAACGCCAACAAATTTCATCGGCTTGATCCAGGAAGTATTTTCAAATTTGGAAGGGTCATTTAAGTTCAGTGTCAACTTAGAAGCTAAAAGGTTTAGAAATATATATCTAAAACCAACGCCATCACTAAATACACGGAAAACAATATCGATTGCCCTGCCAGGATTATTTTGTTTCGGATGAACGGTGAGCTGCCTATAATGGTTGTGGATATGGTTTGCTTCGCCCCAAACCGGACTCCGGGTTGTATCCACAGTTTTGGTTTCGGAAGATGAAATGATAAAACTATTGGTAAAAGAAGTATTGTTTGTAAGTTTAAAACCCATTTCAGAGGGTTTGATAACAGGTTTTCTGCCGTAGTAAACCAAATATTCCGGTTTTCCGATGTTTAGCTTAAATTCAAGTTTAACCATATCCAAACTTGCACTTAAACCGCTATTTTGTGCAATTATGTGGTTAGCGGAAAAAAGGCCGAGTAAAAGGGCGAATATTTTTTTCATTTTTTGTTGATTAAATTGCCCAATATTATTCGGGTTGAAGTTCAAATAATATTGGGAAGTAATCGGCAGATTGTATTCGGATAAGTTTTTTGGAAGATTTTTAAGTGTGTTGTTTCAAGCCAGTTCAAATTGATGTTGATCATTTTTGATACTTCTTTTACCGGGTAAAATTATGCATTGTTTGCAGGGTACAAACACTGGATTTTTTGCCGATAAAAGAAGCATTATTTTTTTCCGGGGTTAAGTTTAATCAAGTAAACATAAAGCCTGAACAAATTATAAGCTTGTGTTCAATGCCCCCAGGTTAATTATCAATAACCTGGGTTTTGCTTGATTTTGCTGTTGCTGTTCAACTCGTTGATCGGAATGGGCCAAGAATAAGATTTACCCTCGTTGAAGCTGAGCGGCCCATTTACATTGATAGCTGTTTTAAAGTAAGCGGCTTCGGATGGGCCAATCCGCCATCTGCATACATCATACCACCAATGGCCTTCGTTAAATAATTCTGCCCAACGTTCGTAATATAAAGGTTTAGTACCTAAAACAGGATCACTTTTGGCAACGGTATTATCCGAAAGCGATTTATAATCAACCGGAGAAATTGTATTTATTGCGTAACCATAAGCTCTGCGCTTAACTTTATTGACATATTCCAAACCGGTGACATTATCGCCGCTGCTTATCGAGGCTTCGGCATATAGCAGATAAATATCGGCCATACGCAACAGGTAGTAATTCCAGGCATCAGCTACACCATTATTATTTAAACCTACGTTTTCGTTATAAGTAATGGGCGCATATTTTTTTACACCCCAACCATACACGCCGGTATTGCCTGCGTAAAAGTTGGGCTTTGCCGCAGGGGCATAATTTACACCGTCAAACCTAATTGAATCAACCCAAGGCTGCAAGGCGTTTACAAATAAACGAGGATCAGCTGTTTTGTTCGCACGAACTTGCAGAGCCGCTTGTTTATAAACAGGGTCTATAACCAATTTTGGATTATTGTATTTTGGGCCGATGGCTGCACTATACTTCGGGTTAGCTACCAAACTGTAATTAGTGCCGAGCGGATAACCAAAGCGCAACACGTTCTGATCGTGAAAAAACTCATTGCCATAGCCCATTGGATAAGCACCGCCTTCAGTGCCATCTCCGCCTAATACAAAAGGAGCCCAAATTAAGCCATCAATTGAAGTGGCGTTGGCTGCAGGGCTGTAAATGCCATAACCACCTTGCGAGTTAGGGTCGATATTTAATTCAAATAAAGATTCTTCGTTAAATTCGTTGGTATTGTTTCCATTAAAAGCATCCTGGTATTTGGAAAAAGGCATTAAAGTTTTACCGCTGTTCTGGATTACATCAAGTAAAGTAGTTTTGGCATTAGCCCAATCCTGTGTAAAAACGTATGCCTTGCCTAATAAACCTTTAGCTGACCATTCTGTAACACGACCAACATCATTTCCTGTCCATACTTTTCCTTTAAGTAATGTTGCGGATTGTTTTAGGTCTGATTCAATAAAAATCCATACATCTTTAACCGAACTGCGTACAACTTGTGTGCTGGCCAAATCAGGCGGTACAGTTGCAATAATAGGCACACCCATACCAGCATCATTAGCACCACCTGCTACCACATATTTTTCGCCGAACAAACATTCTAATTGAAAATAGTAGTAAGCACGTAAAAAGTAGGCCTGGCCTAAAATATAATTAACGTTTTGTGTATCGCTTGCTTTGGCATATTTTGCATTATACAGATCTGCACCTGCAATAAGTACATTACAATTTTTTATACCGGAATACAATGCTCCCCAGGCATCGCTGGAGTGCGAGTTGCCAACGGTGAGATTGTTGGCAGCCATTTCATTCCAGCCTTGGTCGCCGTTAAAAACAGAGTTTACGCTGTGCATAGAGTTAGATAATGCTTTCGGTAAAAAATTAAAACCGAAAAGTCCAGGGTCGCGAAGTGCAGAATAACTGGATGCTAAAACGCTGTTTAGATCACTAATAGATGCAGGATAATTATTTGTGCTGTACACATCCGTTGCGCTTAGCAGGGAAGGGCTTTTTTTACAACTGGTGATCAAGCCAATGGCCAACAGTGCTATATATAGTTTCTTTATCATAGTTATAATTTTTGTAGTAAGCATTAAAAGTTTACATCAATACCCATAGAGTAAATTCTGGTTTGCGGGTAATTGGTTGGTATATCAAGCCCGCGTGTAGTTACATTACCAGCACCACTCGGAGTATAAGCACTTCCCAATTCAGGATCAAGACCGGTGTATTTAGTAATAACAAAAAGGTTATTGGCCATAATAAACACACGTAAGTTTTTAACAGCTACTTTTTTCAACATGTTGTTTGAAATCGTATATCCTAACTGAACGTTTTTAAGTTTAAGATAGCTGCCATTTTCCACAAAATAACTGTTTACGGAAGTGTAATTTTGATTAGGGTCTAAAGTAAAACCACCAGCAGTAGGTATCCCTAAACGAGGTTGCGAAGTTAAACCATTGTTCCCCAAGAAGGAATCATTAAATACCTGGCTGGTCGTATTACCATCAGCAAAACGATATTGTTCGTAAGCTTTAACACCATTGAACAATTGAACACCTAAAACACCATTGAACAACATAGCCAGATCAAACCCTTGGTAATTAAGGTGTACGTTGATACCATAAACTACTTTAGGGTTTGGGTTACCGATTATCTGACGGTCATTAGCGTTGATAACACCATCACCATTTGTATCCTGATAAATTAAATCACCTGCGTGTGCTATGTTTTTGATATCATTGACAGATTGTTTGGCAGCAGTAGCGTCATTATTAAATATACCTAACACTTTGTAACCATAGAATGAACCGAAAGGAAGGCCTGCTTTGGTAATCGTAATCGTTTGGTTAGGCATGGCATTAAAGCCATAATCACCGTTATTATAGAAGTTATAACCATCGGAGACCGAACTTGTTGCCGTACCGTCAAGGCTGATTACTTTATTTTTGTTAAAGCCTGCATTAGCACTTACGTCGAAACCAAGTTTTCCTATCTTATCACGATAGCCCACTAAAAATTCAAAACCACGATTATTTGCTTTACCTATATTGGTAACAAAAGGCGCAGTAAAACCAGAACTTGTAGGCAACTGTAAACCATAAAGCATGTCCTTCGTGTTTTTATTATAGTATTCTGCTGTGAAATATAATTTACTGCCTAAAGCCTCTCCATCAATACCAAAGTTGGTTTCTGTAGTGGTTTCCCAGTGTATATTAGGGTTTGGGATGCCGGGTATAGTGTTCGCTATAGTGAGCGGGGCTCCGGGTGCGAAGTTTTGCCCACCTGCCGAAACACCTGCTGTGCTGGTAAACTGCCTGTAAGCCGCTGTATAAAGATATGGAGGGATCGCGCTATTGCCCAATGAACCATAGCTGGCACGGAATTTTAGTGAACCTACGGCTGATTTAAGCGGGTCAAAAAACGGTTCTTCGCTGATACTCCAGCCAATTGACCCAGCAGGGAACACACCACGTTGTTTGGACGGGCCAAATTTAGTAAAATCAGCATCCTGCCTTATAGAGGCAGACAAGTAATACCTGCTGGCATAATTATAATTGATACGGCCAAATTGAGATTTAATTAAGCCATTTGGGTCATAATGACCACTGACAGCCAAACCTGAAGCATTGGTTTGTATAAAAGCATAACCTGGTAAACCTACTGATGTTTCGTTTGCATTGATGTTGTTATATTTATTTACGATCTGCTCATAACCGGCCAGAGCATCAATATGATGTTTACCAAAATTCTGGTTATAAGTAAGCAGGTAATTGGTCAACAATTGTGTGCTTTGGATAGAATATTTATTTAAAGCATTATTAGGTTGTTGAACCGAACCAAAATTATAGCTGTTCTGAAAATAATCCTGCGTTTCCAAATAATAATTATACCCAATATTAGTGCGAAAATTTAAGTGAAAAGGTAATTTAACATCTGCGTAAACATTGGTCTGAAGGTTGTTTTTTGAATTTTGCACCTGGGCAGATTGGATAGCACCATAAGGGTTGGCCCCGGAAAAAGCTAAACCTAAATAACCGGTTGGCTCACCACCATATCCGGTACCAGAACTGTTAAAAACCGGTATGATCGGTTGCGTTCTGAAAGGCGCATTATGAAAATCAGCCTGACTGCCAATTGGCGGTGCAGTCTGGCGCTGAGAGAACGCTACCTGTTCCCCAATCTGAAGAAATTTAGTGAGTTTGTAATCTGTATTGATACGGCCTCCTCCTATATTGGAGAAATTATTGAGTAATATGCCTTTTTGTCCGTTGTAGAAGCCCGAAAACAAATAGTTAACCACAGGTGATGACCCAGAAATTGACAAGTTATAATTTTGCTCGTAGGCTTTGCGGTAAAGGGTATGCACCCAATCCGTATTAGCTAAAGTGTCTAGGCGGTTGGCCCCGGCGAAAGTTGTTGGGCTAACAATGTTTAATAACTTTATAAAACCATCTTTATCTAACAGGTTGACCAGTTTAGGATTAGTTATTCCATAACGCGCACTAAAATTTATCGTTGGTTTAGTGCCTGTACCAGACCCTTTTTTAGTTGTAATGATCAATACACCACCTGCGGCGGATGCACCATAAATGGATGCAGAACTTGCATCTTTTAATACATCAATTGTGGCTATATCCTGTACGTTAATACTACTCACATCTGGTACGCGGATCCCGTCAACAATATATAACGGTGGTGGCTGGTTGAAAGACTCCAAGCCCCTGATTGTAATCGTCGGGGTAGCATCCGGTGCGCCTGAGTTTGTGACTACGTTAACACCAGGAACCCTGCCTTGCAAAGCAGCTATCGGATTGGTAATAGGCTGGTCTTTAAACGTATTGCCATTTACTGACCCTACCGAACCGGTAATATCCCTTCTTCTTTGTGTGCCATAACCGATCACCACCACATCATTCAAAGTGCGTACATCCGTTTTAAGCTGCACATCAATTTGGGTACGGCCATTTAAAGTTACTTCCTGTTTAACATAACCGATTGAAGAAAAAACCAATACATCATTTGCAAAAGCAGAAATTGTATAGTTACCGTTTACCCCGGTATTTGTACCCTTTACTGTGGCTTTGATAATTACACTTACGCCTGGCAATGGTTGTCCGGTGTCATCAGTAACTTTTCCGCTCACGGTAATTTGTGCAAATGCTGTAAATGAAAACAGCAGCAATACGGGGAAGAAAAGTAATTTTAGTAATTGTTTTTTATTCATAATCGGTTAATAATTAGTTTTGAAAAATGATAGCGTTGTTTTTGATCGTTTTTAAAAAATTTCAATATTGTTTTCTATGCTTCTTTTAGCACATAAAAAATCAGTGGGTTTCGTGTGTTTATTATACAACGAAAATGTGGGCACTAATTTTTACATGCTAAAAGAAGCATTGTTATCAATCCCGGGTATAGCAGAATATCTTGTACAAATTTTAAACAATCCTCAATGTTTCTGATGTTTGCAAAACCATTAACAGGCATCAAAAAAAGTGCTCAGGCAATAAGCCATAATTTTGATCTGCATCCCAAAAAAAGCACAAGAAAACAGGTTTATAATCAGGTAAAACAAACAAACTTCAAACAGCCGTTTATTGATGTATCAAAGAAAATGGTTATTTTCAGCGGATGCAAGTTTTTAAAACAAAATATAAACCAGTAAATAGAAAATTTTCTTTTAATGGTCTGTATTTCAATTCATTAAACTATAAAGGTTTCGGCAGATATATAAACTAAAATGGTAAAACACCAAATTATCAAACAATGTTAAAAGGCATTGATGGCCATTATTGCATGTTCAAATTCCTCTTTCGGGATGTTTGCCCTACTTTTTATCCGAGCTTTATAATTGTAAATGGTGTTTATAGAATATTCTAAAATATTAGCGATTTTTTCAGTATCGGTGATGCCCAATCGCACTAAAGCAAATATCCGAAGGTCGGTGTTTAACAATTGGTTCGGCAAAAGTTTGATCTGGTTTTTCTCGGCAAAAAGTAGATTAAAACCATTAACAAAGTTTGGAAAGATTTTTAGAAATGCTTTATCAAAATTAAAGAAAAGTTCTTCGCGTTCTTTGTTCAGGTTGATGTTATCGATCAATACCCTGATATCTTCATAGCGTTTGGCAGTTAGTTTATTATCTACAGACCGTTTAAATTTTTCCAGCTTACTGATATATTCCGAAATCAAATTGAAGTAATAGCCAACATATTCTTCCTTGATCTTATCGGCTTCGTTTAGCTTGTTTAAACTTTGTTGTAAATTATGGTTCGTCTCAATGATAACCTTGTCCGCAATACGCAACTTTTTAAGCTGTTTGTAAATAATAGTTGCAAAAATGATGATAATAATAGCCAGCACTGTTAGCGAGGAAGCATAAAAAAGCAAAATCCGCCGTTGGTTTTCAACAGAATTCAATTGTTTGGCTGCTATAACCGGTAAAATAGCACCAACCTGGATTTTGCGTTGCCGTGCACCGTAATAAATAGCATCGTCCATTGCCTGTTTTATAAAAACATAAGCGTTTTGAACATCGCCCTGCTGATACAGCAACTGGGCCAGGTTTAGCATCGCGGCCGCTTCTTTGGTTGAAGAACGGACATCCGCAATAGCGGCCCTGACTAATAGGTTGATAGCACTGTCCGGTCGGTCTTTTCTAATATAAATATCGCTTAACGTAGATGCTGTCACAGCAAATTCGTGAGGGCTTAAACGATATCTACTAATAAGGGTTTTTAAACTGACAACTGCTTTTTCGGTGTTTCCTAATTTCAGATATTTAAGGCCGTTGTAATATAAATATTCAAAAGAATTTTTGCTTGTTAGTGCCGTTGCCGAATCAATATATTTACCCGCTTGAGCATTATATACAGGCGTATAATAATCATCTTTGTCAAAGTCAGCCAGATCGTAATAAGTTCTGGCTGTAAGATAGTAATATTCCCGCCGTACACTATCAGGCAGTATTTTTACATTAACTGTTTTAAACGAATCAAATGCTTCTTTAAACATTCCTGAAGAAAGAAGAATAAAACCAAGGTCAACTTTACTTTGTGCTTCTTTTACCGGGTCTTTTAAAGCATAACTTATCTGCCTAAGCTTTTGCACATGGTTAAAAGCCTGATGATAATTAAAACTTTTGTACTCATTATATAGCTTATCGTAAATAGCATAACGAACATTTAAGCTGGTGTTTGTACTTAAATTTAATTGCTGATGAAGGATTTCAATACGTTTTAATTTCTCGGAATCAAAGTGTTTTTTTTCTTCGATCGTTTTATTTAATTTCACTAATAAGCTATCATCGTGCTGGTTAGAAAAAGTTTTGTGAAATGAAAACACAAGAGTAATCAAAAGAAATATTCGGTACATGTAAAAATAAAATCTAACCTGAGATTGTAATATAAAGTAAAAATAATACTTCTTTTATAACTTCTCCGTAATGCTTCATTTACATTGTTTTTTTCGCCGGATAATTGCGATCAACTTAAGTTCGATTAATACCTTCCAAAAAAATTTCAATTTCAGAAGATATAAATATTAAAGCATCTGTAATTCGGAAAATTATATTTGCGCCTGTTTTTAATTTTTGTTGACGATTTTACGATGCTTCTTTTATGCCTGTAAATTTGGATTTTGTAGATGTTGATGATAAAAAATCTGTACAGAATCACCAATTTTTATGTGATAAAAGAAGCATACAAAAACTTTTGAATGAAAATAAAACGTACCTATAAACTTCAGTATTAAATTTAAAAGGTTGTAAAACAACAATATGCTTCTCAAAAAATTGATTTACCACTATTTCATCTTAGAAAAATCCATCTTTTAAAGAAATGCCGGAAACTTTTATCTTAAAAAACATTTAACAGAGAAGTTTTAGGCCGATAAAAACAGCATCAGCTTAAAATCAAATCGGTGGTTTTGGCAATATCCTTACTGATTTTCAGGATAAACCGAAGCTGATCTTCTAAAAACACAACGTCAACCTGTTTTTCATCCGCCATAAATTGGTCAGCAACAGTTTCTGCCGAAGGCGTTTTGTCGGCAATAGCTGCGGTTGATGGTCCTAATTTTTTAATGCTTTCTTTTAAAACCAGTTGCGCATGGCTGGCAGTTTTAAGTTGTGCAAGCAGACTGATGCTGTTTTTATCGGGTAAATTTGCGGCAATGGCCGCAATGGCAGAGGAAAGCATATGGTTTAAAACAATAAACCGATGGATTTCCTGCCGGTGTTTCTGCCTGCTTTTCGGCTCCGAAATCATGCGCTCAAAAGAGGCGGACAAATTGCCTGATTCTACATAAACATCTTTTCGCGCCAGCTTATATTCAACCATGTTCATGGTTTTTCCTTCCAGCCTTTCCACAATAATTTTAAGGTAATTTTGATTGCCCGCAATTACTTTGCCCATACTTTGATTAAGCTGTTCGGATTCCCAGTTTGGGAAAATTATAAAAACAGAACTGAAGGCCAGCGCAGAACCGATAAAAGTATCCAGTAAACGCTCTTCAACAGTGTGTACAAAATCAACTCCCAGAAAGCTGAAAACAATCAATACATAAGGCGTCATGAAAATAACGCTAATGACGTAATTTAAGCGTAAAAAGCTGTAGGTGAACAACATCAGAAGAAGCATGATAAAAAACTGAACGGTTTTGTCGGGGATCAGAAACAAGATCAGAAAACCGATCAAACCGCCAATTACCGTACCGGTTAAACGCTGCGAATTTCGTTGTTTGGTGAGGCTGAAACCTGGTTTCAGGATTACGATGATGGTGAGTAAAATCCAGTAACTGTGGTGGCCGGTGGCTACTGTTTTTGCCAGGATAAAACCAATGCCGCATACAATAGCCACACGTAAAGCATGTTTGAAAGAAGCTGATTTAAAGCTGAGGTTTTCTAAAAACAGGCGCGGCGCATAATCCTGGTGTGTTACAAAACGCGAAAACTCCAGATGGGAAGTTTTGGTTGCAAAAGTTTTAGGTGCATTTTGGGTGTAACTGCCCATATCAACCAAACGCTGGCTGATGTTGCGGATATTGACTAAAATCTTTTTCAAAAACAGAGAGTTTTTTCCCTGGTCGGCTACGCTGATCTGGTCGATATGTGTTTTCAATCGTTCCAGTTCAGGCAGATAATTAATTTTTCGGAAATGTTTTTTTTGCGATTGGACATCAAAACCAACCTGCTCCAGCTCATCGGCCATTTGATGGATCAGGACCGAAATTTCCTCTAAAACACCGGATTGCCGGTAAGTTTCCCGCAGGTTTGCATAATCATGGTGCGTATAAGTAATCTGGTCGAACAAATCCACCAAATCAACAAAAGTTAAAATTAGTATTCGGCTGGTATGGGTAGATTCTTTAACGATGGAGCGGGTTTTAAACAGCAGTTCGCGTACGGCATCCTGGTGCTGGCTTACGGCAATTTGCTGCGAAATCAGGCTTTTATAGTTTTCATCAATATTGGTTTTTTCTGCATAAAAATCAGCTTTCAACCTTAAATATTTTGCCACTTCAGTAATGCATTCGCCCAAAGCCTGCTGTGCAGCGCGGTAAGGCCGGATTTGAAAAAACAGTAAACTAAATAACGAATACCACACGCCGCCGGCCAAAATCAGCAAACCGGAGGGCAAAACCTCGCTGGGTTCTAAGCGTTTTTCGATCATAAAAATCATGATTAGCAGGGAGCAGGTTCCGATGGCAGAAGCGCGTGTACCGTAAACGGCAAACATGGAAAAGAAAAAAGCAAAAACAATCACTTCAACCCCCAGCAAAAACGTGTTCTGTACAACATAACCGGTTACCATCGAAACCAAAAAAATCAATAAACAGCAGATAATCATGCTGTTGCGCTTATGCAATATTGGCCCGGGCAAATCAACCACGCTCACACAGAGCGCGCCCAGTGCAACTGAAATACCGGCTGCCAACTGGTCAAAATGGTTCAGCAACAGTGATGGAATGAGTATGCCAAGTGTAATACGCAAGCCATCAGAAAAATACTGGCTGTAAAAAAAGCCGTAAATTTTACGGATAGGCAACTGCAATTCGGACATGTAAAATTAAGTTCTGAACCAGGTTTTGGGTTAATAGTTCAAAAATACAGGTTTTTAAAAAGAGTTTGTATGATGATCGTGAAGACGATGCTTCTTTTATCGATAAAAATTTGATAAAAAATATACAACAATGTTATTAAATCTTTATTTTGCCCAAGATAATGTTAACAAAATTGCATGAAAATCAGTCAGAAAGAATTTGTATTTAACAATGAGGTAGTTACCAGGTTTGATTTGTACAACAGTTTGTTTTTAACACTTCCGTTTTATCAGGTAAAATCTACCGGTACGTTGCTTCCCTTCTTCAAATCGCATGTAGAGGAAGGTATCGGCCAACAAATTTCCCCGGTAGAAATTATAGAAAGCTTTTTCACTAAATACCAGCAGTATATCAAAGATACAGACCGCTTCCATTTATTGTTTCGGTTTATACAATACATTGAGCGTCAAGTGGTTTTGTTTGATGCGATTGAAGATTCCGCTTTTTCAAAATTAGAAACCACAGATGATAGCAGCTCTTTGCAGGTGCTGTTACAGCAGGTAAACAATCAGCCGGAAAACCATGCAAAAATCCGGGAAGCTTTGCAAAAGTTTTCCCTGCGTTTGGTTTTAACGGCACACCCAACTCAGTTTTATCCGGGTAGCGTTTTGGGGATTATTACCGAATTAACAGAAGCTTTAAAAGTAAATGACATCAATGAGATTTACCTTTTGTTGCAGCAATTAGGCAAAACACCTTTCCTGAACAAGCAAAAACCAACCCCGGTAGATGAAGCGGTTTCGCTGGCCTGGTTTCTGGAAAACGTGTTTTATCAATCTGCTTCTTCTATCAAGGAAAAACTGGATACCGAATTTGATTTTTTAGCGGAAGATGAACATCAAACCATCGAACTGGGTTTTTGGCCGGGAGGAGACCGTGACGGTAACCCGAACGTTAACCTGAAATCAACCCAGGCCGTAACCGAATTGCTGCGGAAAGTGATTTACCGATGCTACGCGCGCGATTATAAAAACTTACGTAAACGACTGACTTTTAGAGGTGTAGAGCAATATATGGCCGAGTTGGAGAAGCAGTTTAACAAACAAACCAAGCCAGAAGATTTGCAGGCCAACAATCAATCTGCTATTATTTTAGAAAATCTTGAAGCCATTAAAGTGGTTTTACAGCGCGATCATGATAGTTTGTTTATTAACCTGATTGATGACCTGATTAGGAAAGTGAAGCTTTTCGGCAGTTATTTTGCTACGCTGGACATCCGGCAGGATAGCCGCATTTTACGGAAAACACATCAGTATTGCTTGAGTGAAACGCCGATAAGGCATAGATTGCCAAACGATTACGCAGATCAAACGGAAGAAGAAAAACTGCGTAACATCCGGTTTGTTGAGGCTGATTTTTATACACCGGATTTGGCTGACGACATGGTAAAAGACACGCTAAATACTATCCGCTATATCAAAGAAATCCAGGAAACGAACGGCATGAAAGCCTGCCATCGTTTTATCATCAGCAACTGTCAGCAGGCTTCGGACATTTTACAATTGATGAACTTGTTTTTGTGGAGCGGCTGGAAAGCGGAAAACCTGACTATTGATTTTGTACCACTTTTTGAAACGGTGAATGACTTGAAAGAAGCCGGAGAAGTTATGGAGAAGCTGTACACCAGTCCGTTTTACACCGCACATCTGCAAAAGAGAAACAACCGGCAAACGATTATGCTTGGCTTTTCCGACAGTACCAAAGATGGCGGTTATCTGATGGCCAACTGGTCTATCTACAAAGCAAAAGTAGAGCTGACGGCAATATCCAGAAAGTACGGTATTGATCTGGCATTTTTTGACGGACGCGGCGGCCCGCCAGCACGCGGCGGCGGCAAAACACATCGTTTTTATGCTTCTATGGGGCACGAAATTGCCAATGATTATATCCAATTAACAATTCAAGGCCAAACCATCAGCACCCAATATGGCTCGATCGACAGTGCCCGTTTTAACATGGAACAGTTGATTAATGCCGGAATTGTATCTGCCCTAAACCAGCAAAGCGGTGATACAGTAAATGAAAAAGGCCGTAAACTGATTGATGATATGGCGGCAGTAAGTTATCAGTCTTTCATGAAGTTACGTGGAAATCCATTGTTTTTACCTTATCTGGAACATTTAAGCCCTTTAAAATTATTGTCCGAAATCAATATCAGCAGTCGGCCGGTCAAACGTAATTCTGGCGCAGAACTCAAGCTGGAAGATTTGCGTGCCATAAGTTTTGTGACTGCCTGGAGCCAGCTGAAACAAAATATCCCCGGGTTTTACGGTGTAGGGACAGCGTTGAAAAAAACGGAAGAAGATGGCAAATGGGAAGATTTAAAAAATTTATACCGCCAGTCCAGCTTTTTCAAAACGATTATTGATAATTGTATGATGTCGATGTCGAAATCTAACTTCAATATAACGGCAAATCTGGCCAATGACCCGAAATATGGCGAATTCTGGACAATTTTGAAAAACGAATATGAACTGACCAATGCTTTGCTTCTGAAATTATCAGACACCAAAGTTTTAATGGAAGAAGCGCCGGTAGAGCGGCAATCCATCGCACTGCGCGAAAAAATTATTTTGCCGCTGGTCGTGATTCAGCATTATGCTTTGCAGCAGTTGTATAGTCAGGATTTGAATGAGGAAGCAACCAATTTGTACCATAAATTAGTGGTCCGTACGGTTTACGGAATTGTAAATGCCGGAAGAAATCTGGCTTAGACAAAATGTAGGAAAGGGGCATTTGCTGAATTTTACCTCTGCAGATGCTTCTTTTACCGGTATAATTTCAGGCTTCAAGCAGTTCAAATTTGTCACCGTCAAACAAACCTAAATCGCTTAGTTTTAGGTGAGGGATAACCAGTAAAGCCATAAAACTCAGCGTCATGAAAGGGGCAGATAGTTTTGAACCGATCTGTTTGGCCCGTGCATCAATACCGGTATAAGCTTCGGCTACCTGATAACCATCGTTCACGCTCATTAAACCGGCAACCGGCAGCGGCAAAATTTCTTCAAAATCAGAACCGGCACAGCTAATCCCGCCTTGTGTTGAAATAATCATGTTTACCGCTTTACAGATGCTTTCATCATCTGCACCAACTACCACAATATTATGGCTGTCGTGCGCTACGGAAGAAGCCAGTGCACCGCTTTTCAACCCAAAATTTTTGATAAACCCTTTTGCTACAGGTGCCTGCCGGTAACGGTTTACCACACAAATTTTCAAAATGTCTTTCTTTAAGTCCGGTTGGATAAAACCTTGTTTTACAATTAGTTCTGTTTTAAATTTGTTGGTGATCAATTGTCCGTCCAAAGCTTCGATCACTAAAACTTTTTGTTTTTCTGCGGATGAAATGGCCGCCGGAAAAGCAAAATCTTCTGATACTGTTTTTAGGCAGGAAAAATTGTTGATAGGATCAACCGGCTGACTTTTAATCCTGGTTTCACCGTTCGCGGCAACCAGTTCTCCATTGATATAAGTTTGAAGCACCTTGAAATCCTGCAAATCTTCCAGCAAAATAAAATCTGCCGGATCACCGATTTTAAGCATACCAATTTCCAAACCATAATGCAAAACCGGGTTGATACATGCTGTTTTTAGCACCTTAAAAACAGCAACCCCAGCGGCAACGGCACGCGCACAAAGCTGATTGATATGGCCGGAAACCAAACTGTTCGGGTGCTTGTCATCGCTGCAGAACATCATCTGGCCAGAGTAATCATTCATCAACCCAACCAAAGCCTCAAAATTTTTGGCGGCACTGCCTTCGCGGATCAAAATTTTCATACCTAAAAGAAGCTTTTCCAACGCTTCTTCCGCCGTAAAGCATTCATGATCAGTGCTGATGCCTGCCGAAATATATTGTGCAGCCAAATCCCCGCGCAAACCGGGCGCATGTCCGTCAACCGGTTTTTGGTGTTTTTGGGCTGAAGTGATTTTTGCCATTACTTCCGGGTCCTGGTTCAAAACGCCCGGAAAATTCATCATTTCACTTAAATATTTGATTTCTTTGCGGGCCAAAAGCAAATCCACATCAGCCGCATTTAAAACTGCACCGGCCGTTTCAAAAACAGTGGCCGGTACGCAGCTTGGCGCACCAAAATTAAATTTAAAAGGAACGGAATGGCCATTTTCTATCATAAACCATACACCGGCCAAACCGCAAACGTTGGCAATTTCATGCGGATCGCTCACCGTGCCAACCGTGCCATGGACTACGGCCAGCCGTGCAAATTCTGAAGGCACCAGCATCGAACTTTCAATATGCACATGCGCATCTACAAAACCCGGCGTTAAAAAGGGCAGGGCCGATGCTTCTTTTACCGATACTTTTTTGATGGATTGGATCAGCCCGTGGTCAACTGTTAGTTCAACCGGATATATTTGTTCAGTAGCAATATCAACAAGCCGGGCAGTTATGGTAAAGTGCATTTATCGCAATTATTAAACAAAAATTTAGGATAGAATTACGATGTGGCCGAAGTCCTCAAACCGGAAAGCTGTTCAAAAAGTGCTTTTTCCTGTCCGGACAAGTTTTTTGGCGTTTGGATAACCACCCGCACATAAGCATCGCCAAAAGTTTCGGGGGTTTTGTAATGCGGCATCCCTAAACCTTTCAGCCGTAATATTTTGTTGCTGTCTGTTCCGGCGGCAATGGTCATGTTCACCGTTTTGCTAATGCTTTGCACGGCAATTTTCCCCCCTAAAACAGCCGTGTAAACATCAACCGGCTGATCGAAATACAAATCATTTTCTTTACGCTCAAACTTGGCATTAGGCAAAATGTGCATCGTAATCAGCAAATCGCCGTTGGCACCGCCGCCACGGCCAGCCTCGCCTTTACCTTTTAAACGCAAAACCTGGCCTTCGCTAACGCCTGCTTTCAGCTTCATGTTCACTTTTGTCTCGCCAATGGTTACCTGCCGCGATGCACCATGAAAAGCTTCTTCCAGCGTGATGTGCATTTCTGCCTGCAAATCTTCACCTGTTGATGCACGCCTGCCGCTTCTGCCGCCACCCGGAGAGCCTCCGCCAAAAATATTCTCAAAAAAATCTGAAAACTGACCACCGCCGCCGTAAAAATCCTCGGTAGAAAAACCGCCGCCGCCACGTTGCTGCCTGCTGCCGCCCGGCCTGCCGCCGCCCTGGTTGGCATAACCGCCCGCCTGCTGGTAGCTTTGCCAGTTTTCGCCCAACTCATCGTACTGTTTGCGTTTATCCGGCTTGCTCAAAACTTCATTTGCTTCGTTTGCCTCCTTAAATTTGTTTTCGGCCACCTTATCACCAGCGTTTTTATCGGGGTGATATTTTACGGCCAGTTTGCGGTAAGCTTTTTTAATTTCATCCTGCGAGGCCGTTTTGCTTACGCCTAAAATTTTATAATAATCTTTATATTCCATTTTTATCGATGTTCCAGTTTTGGTTGAATTCAAAATTAAACAAAACCTTAAAACCATTATTGTTTTGAGCGTGATTTATCTTGATTTGCAAATGTAGCTTCGGGCTGCTAAACATTTCCGGCAATCCGTAGTTTTACCCCTGTAAAAGAAGCATTGTGCTTCCGGAAAAAAAAACGATAACCATGTCAAACCAGGATTCAACACCGCTAAACCAGCAGCAGCAAACCAACACAAACGATACGCACGAAAGCACTTCAAAAACCGACCGGCCGATTGGTGTTGGTGAAAACGAAGAAAACCATACCAGCGGCGATCAGTACGAATATCAAAGAACAGGCAAAAGTTCGCAGGATGAAACCGGCGGGGAAGATGGAAAGAAAGTCCACACAAATAATCAGGGTGGCAATTCCACTGAGGATTAGTGCAACTTCCTGATGAAATTAGCTGTAAAAAACATGGTTTGCGATCGTTGCCTGTTGGTAGTGAGGCAACAGTTGCAAGCCTTAAATTTCAACGTAAAAGCAATCGGTTTGGGTTGGGTTGAAGCGGAGCCCGACCCTGATCCTGACCAATTGATTGCCATTGCTTCTGCTTTTAAAGTGGTTGGTTTTGAATTGATTGATGATTATAAAGCAAGACTTATCGAACAGATCAAAAACATCATCATTGAAACCGTTCAGCACTCGGACATGAGCGAACTGAACGTTAACTTTTCTACGTTACTTTCAGAAAAACTGCAAAAAACATATAGCTATTTGAGCAATCTTTTTTCTGAACAGGAGGATAACACGATTGAGCACTACATCTTCCGGCAAAAAGTAGAAAAAATCAAAGAGCTGATGGAGTACGGCGATCTGAACCTGAATGAAATCGCTTTCAAAATGGGTTACAGCAGCAGTGCGCATTTATCAACCCAATTTAAGAAAATGACCGGTTTTTCGCCTTCACAATATCGAATTGAAAAAACAGGAAGAAAAGCTTTGGACCAGATTTGATTTTTAAGCTGCTAAAAGAAGCATGCTTCTTTTAGCAGCTATTTTTCAGAATAATGTTGGGCCGCCGTTACTTTTGATCCGCCCCAAATGTTTATAAGCCGTTTCGGTACACTCGCGTCCGCGGGAAGTACGCATCAGGTAACCTTCCTGGATTAAAAAAGGTTCATAAACTTCTTCAATCGTACCTTCTTCTTCGCTTACGGCTGTGGCAATAGTTTTCAGGCCAACCGGTCCGCCTTTAAATTTATCAATAATGGTAGATAAGATTTTATTGTCCATTTCGTCCAAACCGTGTTCATCTACATTTAATGCATTCAGCGCGTATTTCGCAATCGGCACATCAATGCTGCCGTTGCCTTTAATCTGCGCAAAATCGCGGGTCCTGCGGAGCAAAGCATTGGCAATACGTGGCGTACCACGGCTGCGTCGGGCAATTTCATAGGCACCTTCTTCGGCAATCGGCGTTTTTAAAATCGCTGCAGATCGAAGCACTATCGTAGTTAACAATTTGGCATCATAATACTGCAAACGGGAATTAATCCCAAAACGGGCACGCAAAGGAGCAGTAAGCAAACCGGAACGTGTAGTGGCGCCAATAAGGGTAAAAGGGTTCAGGGAGATTTGTACCGAACGCGCGTTTGGCCCGGTTTCCAGCATGATGTCGATTTTATAATCTTCCATTGCTGAGTACAAATATTCTTCAACAAGCGGACTTAACCGATGGATTTCATCAATAAATAAAATATCGCCTGATTCCAGGTTGGTGAGCAAACCAGCCAGATCGCCGGGCTTATCTAAAACCGGCCCGGAAGTGATTTTGATCCCGGCACCCATTTCGTTGGCAATAATGTGCGAAAGTGTGGTTTTGCCCAATCCCGGAGGCCCGTGCAACAACACATGGTCTAACGCTTCGCCACGCAGCCGGGCTGCTTTTACAAATACGCGGAGGTTTTCCAGGATTTTTTCCTGGCCGGTAAAATCTTCAAAAACCTGCGGACGTAATACTTTTTCAATCTCTTGTTCAACAGAAGATAAATGCTCCGGGTTTGGGTCGAGGTTTTTATTCATTCCCAACAAAATTAGTATTTTTCAACGGGGAAATGTTATAAAACAATTTTAATCGCACAGATAATCACCTTAACTGTTTTCCAAAACATCATGGTATTTTGAAGCGATCTGTTTCGGATATTTGCGGAACCAGCTATTGGTTTTCATTTTGATCACGCCTAAAAACGCTTCATGAAAAATTTTGGTTGACATTTTTGAAGCCCCGTGCCGGCGATCGGTAAAAATGATTGGTACTTCAACCACTTTAAAACCGAATTTAATGGCCGTAAACTTCATCTCAATCTGGAAAGCATAACCTACAAACTGGATTTTATTGAGCGGAATGGTTTCTAAAACTTTCCGGCGGTAGCATTTAAAGCCGGCGGTGGCGTCCTGCACATCAATACCGGTTACAAAGCGTACATAAACTGAAGCAAAATAACTCATCATTACGCGGCTCATGGGCCAGTTGATTACGTTGACACCATTAATATAGCGCGAACCGACAGCAACATCCGCACCGTCAACACAAGCCTGGCGCAAGCGCAAAAGATCATCCGGGTTGTGTGAAAAATCGGCGTCCATCTCATAAATAAAATCATAATGCCGATCGGTTGCCCATTTAAAACCGAAAATGTAAGCAGTGCCCAAACCTTGTTTCCCGGCGCGCTCATGCAAAAAAAGTGTTTCCGGATAGAAGCTTTGCAGCGTTCGGATGATTGCTGCCGTGCCATCCGGAGAACCATCATCGATCACCAGCACATGGAAATCGTGCATAATAGAAAACACTTTGTGCAAAATGCGTTCGATGTTTTCTTTTTCGTTGTATGTTGGTATGATAACCAGGCTATCGGGCACTTAAATTATTTTAAAAATTATAAACAACTGATATATAATAAAAATGATACTTCTTTTAAGGCATATTTGTTTCTGCCATAACTTCTTCAGGTTCAGTTATATAACTTCTTTCTTTTAACCTTGGTGAAACAAATAGATAAACTATTAAAAAAGCAGCCATGATCCCTACAAATAACCAAAAATAATTTGCCCCTTCAAACCTTGAGAAAAAACCTTTGTTTGAAATACTGCTGTTTACGAATGCCGTAAAAACATTGCCGATGGCAACTGTAAGAAGCCATATTGCGCTCATTGTACTTTTCATTGATTTTGGCGACTGTGTATAAGCATATTCCAAACCGGTGATCGAAACCAAAACTTCGCCTGCTGATAAGATTACATACGCCAAAATTTGCCACCAGACTGACGGATGCGCTCCGTGATCTATTTCGGTTTGTAGTAACGCGATAATCACAAAAGACAGGCCGGTAAGTGCCAGGCCAGCACCAATCCGGCGCAAAGGGGTGGTTTTTATACCCAAAGTATTTTCAAAAAAAGGATATATCCCATAAGTAAAAATTGGTATAAACAGCAACAGGAAGATCGGGTTTACCGTTTGTACTTGCTCTGGTAATAAGTTAAGACCTAATATATGACGATCTAACTTTTGTGCCTGTAAAACCCATTCTGATAAGTTCTGATCCCACATGGCCCAGAAAATCGGCACAAAAGCAAACACGGCCATTACTCGATAAACAGCTTTGATACCTTCTACTTTTTCCGGACGAAATTTTTGTTTAGCCACGTCCAGCAGAGATTCCCCTTTTTTCTTTTTTCCTGCATTAAACAAAGCATACAAAGAGATGAAAACAAAATTGTCTTTTTTAATGCCCGAAGGAGGGACGCGCACATATTTTTTTCGGCCCGAGAAAAAAATAACTGTGGCCAAAGCCATCAAAATACCCGGAATCCCAAACGCCCATTTAGGACCGAAGTTTGCATAAGTATATGGGATCAAAATAGTAGAAACAACAGAGCCGGCGTTGATGCTAAAGTAGAACCATCCATAAACTTTTGACATTAAGTGCTGATTGTTTTGGCCAAACTGATCGCCAACATTTGCCGAAACACAAGATTTAATACCGCCAGCACCAATGGCAATCAGGATCAAACCATATCGAAAACCTTCTAAATTAGTATCAAACAGAGCCAAAAACAAGTGCCCAAAACAGTAAATGACCGATACCCACAAAATGATTTTATATTTTCCGGTAAACCAATCTGCCACGATTGCCCCAACAAATGGAAGTGCGTAGGCAAGGGAAACAAAAAAATGCGTGCTTTCATTTGCTTTTGCTTCTGCTATAGTTTGTAAAGCCGGATTGTTTGTGGGGTTAAAAAATTGTGCAACCAAAAAAGTAGCCAGTATAGAACGCATCCCGTAAAAACTGAAACGTTCTGCGGCTTCGTTTCCGATAATGTAAGGTATACTTTTAGGATATGAATTATCTGATCCAAAAGAAGCAACATTTGGTTTCAACGTACTGTTCGCCATGCTTTAGCTTATATTTTTTGTTTAAATTAAAGAAATTTTACTGATAAAAACAGCTTTCTGATCCCAAAAACAATATAACTAACTTTTTTTATAATTTTTTTTGGTTGGGAATGAAGGAGTTGACTGTTTCCTAATATTTTCTATAGAATCTGTACGCTGCTTTTTCGGGTCAATATAAGTTGCATCGCGCTCTTCGGGAATGTTGCGCATATCCAGGTTTTGCACAAATTTCCAGCGGTTGTTTTTGAGTTGGTAACCGTCATAAGTTAAATCCGGACCGTAAACACTATAATCAGTTTTTATTTTCGGATCAGGCGGGGCAAGGTGATCGAACACAATCAAATCCCGATCCGGCACAAAACGCAGCAACATCGATGCCTGTCGGCTATATTCAAACACGATCCGGTCACGGCTTCTGGCATTTTCATCAAAAACAGGCAAACCAAAAACAGGCGCGTTGTTTTTAAAGGATAAAACCTCAATTACTTTTTTGGTGGTTTTTACCGTGTTTCCTTTCCAACCGAGCAAAACATAATACGGTTTTTCTGTTCCGGTTTTGATAATTTTATAATATTGCGCGCCCAGCCATTTTTGTGCTGTAAAAACAGAATCTTCCGGGTTTTTGATGAACGGCGTGAAATCCGTTAGCGGGAACATTTTTAAAGCACCGTTGGTATTTAACTGAATAGTTCCGTAATACCGGTAACTGCCATCTTCGTTCATCACGTGCCAGGTAAAAATGCGGAACTGGTTATCAGGCGCGTACAGTTTTGATACTGTTTTTACCGAGTCAAATTTGTAATGGTAAGAACCCGGGATTTTTAAAGCGTTGACAAAAGTCCTGATAAATTGATAATTGGAATTTTTCCTTTCAAGGTCATTCTCATTATTTATCACATTGTTACCCAAGGTTTTGAGGCTATCTTCGTAAAGCTTGAGTTTCGTCTGATCAGCTGATGGTAATTGTGCAAAACCAGACAAGCTCGGCAAAGAAAAAAGCAGCAATAAAACATATTGAAATTTTCTACAGGTAGCGCGATTCATCAGCTGCAAAATAAACATTTGATTATCTTAAACGCAGTTTTATTTATTAAGGTGTTGCAGATGCTGTTTTTACAGGGTATTTTTTGGGCTGAAGGTTGAATTGCAAACATGAAAAACAGATGAAAGAGAAAAAAGCCTAAATTTGGCCGGTTAACTATTTTTGATGGCAATTTTAAACTCATCCCGGCAAAAAGCTTTAATGCGTAAGTTTGCCATGAACATCAAGTTTTTGATGATGTTCATGGCAGTTGTTGTGATTATTTTTACCCTGCCCAAACAGGCCAAGTTTCGTTACGAATATGGGAAAGGTCGCATCTGGAACCAAAAAGATTTAATTTCGCCTTACAATTTCGCCATCTTAAAAACCAATGCCGAGCTGGATGTGGACAAAGAATCAGCTTTGCGCAGTATTAGCCCGATATATCAACTCGGACCGCAAACAGAGCAACAAGAAACCGATAATTTTAAGAACGATTTTGAAATCAAATGGCACAACGACAGCCTGAACGAACGGCAAAAAGAAACTTACCTGAAACTTGGCCTCAACCTTTTAGCAACTGTTTATAAAAAAGGTGTGGTTGCGCTGAACAAAAAATTTCAGGATTCGGCAGAAAATTATGATATCACCGTCCTGCAAAATAAAATTGCTACAAACACCAATACTGCTGCACTATTCACCAAAGAGCGGGCTTTAAATTATTGCGATCAGTTTTTAAGCAAGCAGCCCGGTATTGATAAATCCTTTTTAATCAGCTTGTTGCAGGATCATATTCAATATAATGTAAGTTATGATCAACCCTTAACCCGGCAGCTGGAAAGTGAAACTGTTGAAGGGATATCGCAAACGCGGGGCATGGTGCAAAAAGGGGAACTGATTGTGGCCAAAGGTTCGGTGATCAACCAGGATGTTTTTCAAAAATTAGAATCCTTTAAAAAAGCTTTTGAAGATAATGCCCACGTAACCGGTGATAGAAGAATGGTTTTGCTGGGGCAGTTTTTACTGGTTTTTTTGGTGGTTTCGCTGTTGGTGATTTTTCTTTTTTTGTTCAGAAGGGATATTTATAACGATAATCGTTTGGTTGGGTTGATTTTACTGGTGATCACTTCTATGCTGGTCACCTTATCCTGGGCCATACTTTTTCAGATGCCAAACCTGTATTATATACCGTATTGTATTGTCCCGATTATCATCCGGATATTATTTGATACCAGGCTTGCCCTCAACATTCATTTGCTCGTGGTTTTAATTGCCGGTTTTTTTGTGCCGAACAGTTTTGAGTTTGCTTTTTATGAACTTACGGCCGGCATGGTTTCCATTTATAGTATCAAAAACCTGATCCGCAGGGAACAGTTTTTAATTTCGGCCCTGCTGATTTTAAGCTGTTATTTAGTTTCTTTTCTGGGGATTTCTTTCATCAGGGAAGGCAGTTTTCGTGCCATCGACTGGAATGATTTTCTACCGTTTATCGTAAGTGTTTCTTTAACCTTGCTGGCTTATCCGCTGATTTATGCTTTTGAAAAGGTTTTTGGCATCACTTCGGATATCACTTTAATCGAGTTGACCAATACCAATTCTTCGATCCTGCGCGATCTGGCATTTAACGCGCCGGGCACTTTTCAGCATTCTTTGCAGGTTGCCAATCTGGCCGAAACCGCTATTTATACCATTGGCGGCAATGCTTTGCTGGTGCGGGCAGGCGCCTTGTACCACGATATTGGCAAAATGGAAAACCCACAGTATTTTATCGAAAACCAAACACAGGGTTTTAACCCGCATGATAAGCTGTCGTACGAAGAAAGTGCCCGTGTAATTATCCGTCATGTACAAAAAGGGGTAGAGCTGGCACGGAAAAAAAATCTGCCCGAAATTATCGTCGATTTCATCCGGACACATCACGGTAATACGCGGGTGGACTATTTTTACCAGTCTTTTTTAAAAAATTTCCCCGAAAAAATTGTGGATGAAAACACTTTCCGATATCCGGGGCCGATCCCTTTTTCCAAAGAAACCGGTGTTTTAATGCTGGCAGATTCGGTTGAAGCAGCTTCCAGGGCATTGAAGGAACCAAACTTTACCTCGATCAATAACCTGGTTGATAAGCTGGTAAACTATAAACTGGAGCAAGGTCAGCTTAAAAACAGCAATATCACTTTAAAGGAAATTGAAACTGTAAAATCGATCTTTAAAAAGATGCTGATGGGCATTTATCATGTGCGCATTGATTATTGATAATTTTTTTTGCTGCGGAAGCTGAATTGCTATATTTGCACTCCTTAAAAAAAGCAAAGTTAAACGAGGAGACACTGGTGAGGTGCCTGAGAGGCCGAAAGGATCAGTTTGCTAAACTGACGTACGGGAAACTGTACCGAGGGTTCGAATCCCTCCCTCACCGCTGATTACTCAGTCAAAAACATCAAAAGCCTGTAAATCATATATTTACAGGCTTTTTTGTTACCATGAGATCGTCAAAATATACAGGAAATCGCAAAAAAATGAGCGACATTCGTTACGTCTTTTTCCAACCAAAAAAAGGCGTAACGAAAACGGCTTAATTAGCTGATTTACAAGCTTTTCAGATGTTCAAACGATGAACATATTGACTTTTACCTCTGAATTTCGACATTTATTCACTAAAGAATTTCGACATGTTGGAAAAAAGTTTAGGCTTGATGTTTTATTTAAGACGGCCAAGGAATTATCAGGGCGGACCAGTGTATATCTACTTTAAGATAACCGTTGATGGTGTAAGTAAAGACCTTTCTGTTAAACGCTCCTGGGAACCGTCGAGATGGAATTCAAAAGGAAATCGTGCAAACAGCAACAAAGAAGATGTTAAAATACTTAACGAGTATCTCGACGTTTTACAGAACAAAGCCTACGATGCCCGGAAACATCTGATCGACCGGGGCAAAGTGGTTACCGCTTTAGCTATAGTAAAATTGCTTTCCGGGGCCGAAGAACTGTAACCCCTTCTAAAATTCGGACTGTTTGAAAGGCGAAAAGTCTTTAAATTTAACAGTCAGAAGATGAAGAAATCAATTATTAGCGAAGCGCAGATCGTTAAAGCACTCAAGGAGTACGAAGGCGGTAGAGACCACGGGCAGATCTGCCGGGAGTTAGGCATCCATAAATCCACCTTTTATAACTGGCGAAAGAAATATGCCGGTATGGACAGCCAGGAACTGAAACGGTTAAAGGAATTGGAGGAAGAGAACCGCCGGCTGAAACACATGTACGCCGAATTGGCGCTGGATAACAAAATGCTAAAGGACGTTCTGGGAAAAAAGTTCTAAAGCCCTGCCAGCGAAAAGACATGGTTACTTATTTGATGGAATGCCATCAGGTAAGTATCAGCAGGGCTTGTAAGGCAATTAATTTGTCTAAATCCATGTATTATTACAAAAACACGCGGGATGATTCAGAGACGATCGGCAAACTCTTGGAGCTTTCAGAAAAGCATCCAACCGAAGGCCAGGACCTGTATTACAGCCGGATCCGTCAGCAGGGCTTTTTGTGGAATTACAAACGGGTGCGCCGGGTTTACCTGCTGCTGGGCATGAACAGGCGCAAAAGAACAAAAAGACGTGTACCGGCCAGGGTAAAAGTACCACTTGCAGTACCTGAACGTGCTGGTGAAATGTGGTCTGTAGATTTTATGAGCGATGTACTGGTGAACAAAAGGAAGTTCCGGACGCTGAACGTGATAGATGATTATAACCGGCAGGCTATTACCGTAGAAGCAGCGCATTCACTGCCTGCTATCCGGGTAACACAAATATTGGAATATGCTATCAAAGAAAAAGGTAAACCGAAATGCATCAGGGTAGATAACGGGCCGGAGTTTATCAGTAAAGAATTCAAGGATTGGTGTACGCAAAAGGGAATTACAATCAGACATACCCAGCCTGGAAAACCGATGCAGAATGGTTATATTGAAAGGTTCAACCGGACTTTTAGGGAAAATATACTGGATGCTTATCTCTTTGAAGACATTAACCAAGTACAGCAATTAGCCGATGAATGGATGGAAGATTAAAATTACAAAAGGCCTCATGAAGCATTAGGCGGATTAACACCCGATTATTCTAAACAGATTAAACAACTTAAACATAAATTGAAATAAATTAGTCCTTTAAATACCTGTCCGAAATAAGGGAGGGTTACACGTGGTTTAAAAAGCTGGAAAAGCTTTTCGTTTTCTTCGGAATTTCAATTCCTACATGGTGCGATTGGTGGGCGTAGTGTTCGGGGGCGGGTTGGTTGGTTTCATTATTTCAATTCCTACATGGTGCGATTGGTGGTTTTTGCGGAGCCTGCTGTGTTAGTGCTTACTTTTAAATTTCAATTCCTACATGGTGCGATTGGTGGGTTGCGCTGCCTTTGGCAAAAACCAGGAATATAACTTATTTCAATTCCTACATGGTGCGATTGGTGGTTGTAAGCAAAAACGCCAATACTTTTTGTTAAAGTTATTTCAATTCCTACATGGTGCGATTGGTGGCCGGCAACAACACTGCGTTGCACGGTAACAAAATTGCATTTCAATTCCTACATGGTGCGATTGGTGGCCGGCAACAACACTGCGTTGCACGGTAACAAAATTGCATTTCAATTCCTACATGGTCCGATTGGTGGCTTGCTAATGCCGCCATTTACGCAACCAGCAACAAATTTCAATTCCTACATGGTGCGATTGGTGGACGCTAAGGTGACAGCACCAGTGGCCGATACTGCAGATTTCAATTCCTACATGGTGCGATTGGTGGAAATGGCGGTGCAATAGCCAGTTTAAGAAAATTGTATTTCAATTCCTACATGGTGCGATTGGTGGCCATACCTCTACCTATGCTATGTTAAACAAATCGCATTTCAATTCCTACATGGTGCGATTGGTGGTTTGTAGTGCAACCGCCAAACCCGGATGTAGTTGTATTTCAATTCCTACATGGTGCGATTGGTGGCCATACCTCTACCTATGCTATGTTAAACAAATCGCATTTCAATTCCTACATGGTGCGATTGGTGGACAGATCCTGCCTATGCGGCAAAACTGATCGAATATTTCAATTCCTACATGGTGCGATTGGTGGTTGCTGGCTATACATGGTTTGCCAAAGCAGTTGTAATTTCAATTCCTACATGGTGCGATTGGTGGAAACACGTGGTAAAAACAGCATCTTGGCCGACAAAAATTTCAATTCCTACATGGTGCGATTGGTGGTACTGGTAGATACTTCTTTTATCAGGTGTTTTTAAGATTTCAATTCCTACATGGTGCGATTGGTGGCTGTAATGATTACGCCTGTTTTTGTAATAGTATAATCATTTCAATTCCTACATGGTGCGATTGGTGGTCGGAATAAAGTTTTTCCCCGGTGGTTTTATCCGATTTCAATTCCTACATGGTGCGATTGGTGGTTTAAAGCACCGGTCAGCCTGGCTTACAATGCCAAATTTCAATTCCTACATGGTGCGATTGGTGGTGGCTATTTAAAATAAGATCTGATTTGATCTCATCGAATTTCAATTCCTACATGGTGCGATTGGTGGTGGGCAACCTGTTTCCAGATGTGCGGATGGCGGGAAAATTTCAATTCCTACATGGTGCGATTGGTGGGGTTTGTGCCGGGTAGTGTAATTTATAATTAAACAATTTCAATTCCTACATGGTGCGATTGGTGGTTTTTAAAGTGAGGCGTTTCGGCAAGGGTATAGACCTATTTCAATTCCTACATGGTGCGATTGGTGGGGTGGACAGTTCGCTGATCACCAGCTTTAAACTGGATTTCAATTCCTACATGGTGCGATTGGTGGTCACAATAGACCATTGTAATGTCTCCATTTGTTCGCAATTTCAATTCCTACATGGTGCGATTGGTGGAATAGTAACTCCATTAGTGTAACCAAAGGGGTTAAGATTTCAATTCCTACATGGTGCGATTGGTGGCGATAGCCGTATTTATCTACATTCTGCTCAATGTAATTTCAATTCCTACATGGTGCGATTGGTGGACCTGATCTCTGAAATTACCTAAACTTCTATTAAATTTCAATTCCTACATGGTGCGATTGGTGGGCTCTGAATACCCACAAGCCGCGAACCCTTTATTGTATTTCAATTCCTACATGGTGCGATTGGTGGGGTTCCATTTATTAGTCTTTAGTAAAAATGATTAAATTTCAATTCCTACATGGTGCGATTGGTGGGGTTATAAAGTAGTTGAAGGCAGAAGCAATCGTACTATTTCAATTCCTACATGGTGCGATTGGTGGAAACGCTCCGAAAGCGCCGAAGCAGATTCGCTATTATTTCAATTCCTACATGGTGCGATTGGTGGATTGAATATTCGTTAAATCATACCTCAATCCTTCAAAATTTCAATTCCTACATGGTGCGATTGGTGGATTGCGCTGTTGCTATTTTTGTTGCGATGTCCTCATTTCAATTCCTACATGGTGCGATTGGTGGAGCCCTAAAAACGATACTTCTATACACGGTATTCCTTCATTTCAATTCCTACATGGTGCGATTGGTGGAAGGAGAATTAGGAAACGTACCGGCTTATTTTACTCCGATTTCAATTCCTACATGGTGCGATTGGTGGATTTGACAGAAAAAGGGATGCAGTTAGTAATTGAATATTTCAATTCCTACATGGTGCGATTGGTGGTTCTTATTCTGAAAAAGAAGATTTTAGTGATTGGCAAATTTCAATTCCTACATGGTGCGATTGGTGGACCTATCCGTTTTAATCAGCGCGTTAACGCTGTATTTATTTCAATTCCTACATGGTGCGATTGGTGGGCAAATCCAGAAGATAGACAGATGTTTTATCCTGAATTTCAATTCCTACATGGTGCGATTGGTGGAGGTCAAGCAGCAATTAACGGATTTTTTAATTACATTTCAATTCCTACATGGTGCGATTGGTGGACTAATGCCTAATGATGAAGAAAAAGTAGAAATAGGTATTTCAATTCCTACATGGTGCGATTGGTGGAATTATTTTCTCTCAACAAATGGAAAAGCAATGCACATTTCAATTCCTACATGGTGCGATTGGTGGCAGGTTGTGTAACGTAAAATAAGGTAAGATGATAATATTTCAATTCCTACATGGTGCGATTGGTGGCCGTTAATAAAACGCCTCTAATATATATTTAAACGCTGTTTTTAGCAGGCTTTTCTTAATAAAATTTAGTCGATGTATAATACGCGGTTCCTATGCTTAGACCGACAACCCTGGTTTTATGGCCGTAACATGGTTTTAGCTTTTTATCTGTGTTTTCTTAAATCAAAGAACGAGCGTAATCATCCTCACCGACGACTTACAATATATTATCCAACTTATTTTTCTCTGCGCCAATCACTTCTTTTTCAAGCCACTTTTCTTCCCTACTTTTAAAAACCAGAATGCTGTCTGTATCGGCATCAATAATCAGTTTGGCTTTCGCTTGCAGTTCCTTCAGTTTTACAGGCGTAATCTCTCCTTCAAAAACAGAATTCTGTATCCAGTTTAAATATTGCCGGCAAAGTTTAAGCATTTTGCCAACGCGCTTTTCTCCAATATCATAAACTAAAATTACATACATTTTTAAAAAAGCTAATAGCTGTCAGCTTTTAGCTTTCAGCACAAGTTGAACATTTAAATTACAATAGCTATTTACAGATCGCTGAAAGCTGATTGCTTATAGCTAACTGCTCACTACCACCTAACTTTATAAGGTTTATACTCATCCAAGCCTAAAACATGTTTGCCCAGCTTGTAACATTCCAATTTGATCAGGTGCTTGTAACTTACACTTCTGTTTAAAACAGGATGCTTAAACGTTTCGTTCAGTCGTTCTTCCCAGGCTTTTACAAATATTTTTCTGCCGGAATCTTTCAGCATACAACCATTCATTTTCAAGTCGAAATCTTTCGATTGGATTTCCTTTTTATTTAAAAGCCGGAAAATCGTACGGTCAACCATCACCGGTTTAAAAATTTCAGCCAAATCAAGTGCTAAAGAAAACCTACGGTAACCTGGTTCATGCAAAAAGCTGATGGTTGGATTAAGCTGTGTATGATACAATTGGTTTAAACAAGCGGAATAACACATCATGTTACCGAAAGAAATCATCGCATTCAGTTCATTGGCTGGCGGTTGTTTGCTGCGGCCTTCCATCTGGAAATCATTCAAAATCGTATCAAAAGCCTGGTAATATTGCTGCCGAATATTGCCTTCAATGCCCATTAGTTCATCTACGGCTTTCGTTTGTTCGATTTGTAAAGCCAGTTGTTCAATACTTTCCAGCGGAAAGCTCACATCTTTTTCTCGGTTTAAATAATAACGCAAGGTTTTTGTCATGTTAAAAGCAGCACCGCTCACAAACTTTCGGGCTAAGATCATCCGCTTTTTGCTGTCGATATAATGTTTGGTTTGCGAAATCTGCATTTTGCCTGCCAGCAAATATTCTTTTGGACAAAAGCTGCCGGTATAGTTTTCGTAATAATCAAAAAAGTGGACTGCAATTCCTGCTTTACCCAAGAAGTTGTACAATGCACTATTGGCATCCAAACTGCCGAAACAGAACAAATCGGAAACTCCTTCTACCGGAATATATTTCGGCGTTCCTTCCATGCCGTCTTCATCAACCGGTAAAAACTTCAAAGTATTGTCTTTACGGCTCAACCGGCCGGGATTAAATAGGTAGTAAGTTTGTTTCATGCAGATGCTTCTTTTACCAGTTAAAAATTAGTGGTAATTTTTTGAACGAATAGTATGTTTATACAGGTTCTTCTACATAACAGAAATCAAAATAACTGCATTGCTTGCAGATGGGTTTTCGTAAAAGTGGAGGACAAATTTCGCTGTCAACCATTTCTCTGATATTCGTTTCCCAGGTTTGGATCATTTCCTCATCGCCGGGCTCTAACTGTACCGTTTCCCGCTGCCGCATTTTCGGGTATTCGATCAGTCCGGTTACGCCTTCAATGCCCTGCTGCCCTAATTTGTAGATATAATATTTTACTTGTGCAATATGCGCTTTTTCAACCTTGTCGCTTTTTTTTACCTCGTGCACTACCCTGTTTTTAGCATCATAGAAATCTATTTTGATGCCATCTACTTCCACTTCGGTATATTGCTGCGAACGGTCGGTGTAAGTGGTTTCGCCGATTAGTTTGCCTTCTGCTACCGTTTCGGAAGTATGCTCCATTTGTATTCCGTTGGCGAACAACCACAATTTCCGATGGCAAACGAAGTAATAGTTGATGTGGGTAGCAGTGAGGTTGAGCATAACCTTTCAGACTAATTCGTAATTATCTTCCTGATCGAAATCTACATTGCGTACTGCTTCCTGTGCTTGTTTTAGGCTGAAAAAATTGAAATCCCAATCTTCGTTCTTTTTCAAACCGAGCCATTTTCGAAATTCTTTGTGTTCCGAGTGTTTTGGATTAGCCAGAGCATCTTTCAATTCTTCATAACCCCAAGGACCGCCGCAATCTTCCGGCGGACAATTACCTTTTCCTGCCAGACAATCTGCAAATAGCAGTTTTTCTTCAGTAATTTTTTCCAGCGTAATTAAGTGTTCCCAGTTATCGCCTAAATCATAGGTGTACACAAACTTTTGTCCTTCAGCTTTAAAAATATCGGCTAACTTAACTTCTTTACTGTCTATCAGTTCATCTTCCTCAAAAAAGTCCAAACCATCATCATACATTTCTTTATCGCTGATGATTGGATTCAGGCGATGGTCAATCGGTCGAAACTGATACATGTGCGCATTCTCCCAACCAAAAGCTGCCTGAATAATTATGTGGAACTGGTAAAAGGTAAAATCTTCCGGTACCAGCAAACGCCGCCAAACTGGTGGTTTGATGATTTCTTTGATTTGGATTTTAAATTGAAAGGGCATGGAAAACTAATTACAATTTAATCATTTAAAAGACTTTGTAATGGCTGAAAGATTTTGAAGATGATACACTTTTTATTGGTAAAACCATAATTTCCTTAGCTCTCTTATTTGTTGTCGACGAAAAGTTATTTACGCTATCGAACGTTGCTTTTTCATCAAAGTCATCGAACTCTTGTAATATTCCGGCAAATCCATTCTGTACATTAAATGTTTTCACATTTGCTTCATTTGGTGTATCCGAATATTCTATAAACTGAAAAAAGCATCCTCTTTTTCCGAAATAATTAATTCTGTATAAATATTTTTGAAGATAGATTTTAGCCTGTTGAGAAAGTACTTCAAAAATAATTTCGATTTTATCAGAAATATAAACATATTCTCTAAATGAGATTGTTGGTTTAAATCCACTTCCTTCTCTAACTGGTTCTTGAATTTTAATAAAAGAATTACTTACACAAAAGTTGGTTCCTATAGAAATATAAAAACTAATTTTTGTATCTCTAATAAATTCAAATTCTTTACTTTTTTTTATTTCTAACTTTGTCAACTCACCACCTGAGGTTATAGCTTGATTCAATATAGCCATTTTAATAGAATAAGGAGAAGGTAAGAGTAATGACTTTGCCCCTTTATTTGTTGAGTTGCTCTCTTTTAACGAAAATAAAGCAGTTGGCTTAAATATCGCTGAGAATATCATTTAAGAAATTTTATAAGGTTCATAATCCATTAAATCTGCAAAAACTTCTGCAAGTTCCCCCATCCCGTTAAATTCTTTAAGTTCTATCATTTCAGGCTCAATTTTATTTAGGCTAACAGCAATTTTGCTTATTTCATTCTGATAGTTTTCATTAATTGCACTAATCGTTGGAGCTGGTGTAAGTTTTTTTGATATAGCTACTACACCTTTAAAATCTGTAATGTGCGGCTTTTGTGTACTTGTCATTGCTCCTTTAGGATTAATAAAAGAACTTAACAAGCTTTGAACTAATGCTTTATAACGAATCCTTCTTACATCATCATTTATAGGATAACTCCTTGATATATCATTAAATCCAATTCGATAAACATCAATACTACATATAAAAGCATACACACCATGATTAGCCGGTCGATGAAAAATATTTTGTCCTTCATTGCTGCCTGTAGTTCCAGTGCTGCCCGCGTTTGTTACAAGTTTAGTATGTAAATAGCTCTCAGTATTAGTTTTATTAGGTATTCCAATTGTCCAACCAAACTCTACTGTAGATTTTCTGGGAGTATTAGAACTGTTTTTATTCTCTCCAATTTTGTCTGTTATTAATATACCATGAGTATCGCAAACGGTACAAATATCAATCATGGCAGAAATTACATCTGAAGATGTACCATTATCTTTAGCAACATTGTTTTTAGTGTAATTTTTCAGTTCCTCTCCTGAAATACGATTTGGGTTTAATGCTGCTGCATATTTACTTAGTGCCAAACCTTGTTCTTTAGCAAGTTGCGCTAAATGTACTGCATGAATATGTTTAAACATATCACCAGAAATAGCATTTACAGTATGGGTTTCACCATCTTTGTCCACTATTGTTACTTGACGAGTGATAATTTGATTTCCCTCTCCGCCTTCATTATTTAAAGAATGCAGGTTTAGGGTGATTTCTCCACTAATAGAAATTGATGCAATACTTTTTTTTGTCTCGGACATTTTGTTTATTTTTTATTGGTTAGTTAACTTATTTCTTGATTTTCTTCTACAGGTTCATTTTTATCAACTTCTTCTACTTTTTCTTTGGAAGATAATGCGAAACCGTATGATGCTAACAATGCTCCAACTAAGCGAGGCGAAGTTCTATCTAAAACCTCATAAAATTTTATTAGTTCTCCATCTTTTACATTTGCTCGTAATGCTTTTCCACCATTTTTTTCAGCATTTCTTCCTGTTTCAGAATTGTATGTTCCGATAAATTCTCCAATAAAAGTTGCTAAATCGTTTTTTGACTTTGATTTATTTTGAAGTTGTTGCGCCAGACCATATCGAATTTCAAATTTTCGTTGATCTTTAGGTGTATATTGAAGATTCACCGTACTTTTCCTTATCGCTGCTGCCACGGCTTTAAATCCATCATTTTGTGTTATTTCTGTAAGAGTTGGTTCCATATTTTTATAAAATTTATCTAAGTGTTCTATTTTAAATGTTCTAATGAATCTGTTTTTTTTTGTTAATTGCTGCATCAAATATCCAGCATACCAATAACTAAACTTTATAAAATGATCTAAGGCAGTGCTGCCAATACTTCCAAGAAAGTTTCTATACGATTGAAGCCCTTGTAACGAATCGCCTAATTCTTCTATATTTGATATTATTGTTTTTTGCTGATTAAGTATTTCTATCCATTCGATTCCTTGTTCTTTAGTATTGTATTCTACAAAATCAGGAGTTTGGATAAAGGCAATGTTCGCCACTGCTTTATTTTGTCCTAAATCTTTCTGATATACTGAATGAAACCCTTTAATAGTATTCTTGACTTTACCTTTATTATATTCCGGAGTTTCTTTGATAAATTTCTCAGTAAAATCAAGAATATTAATAATATCTAACCTAACAGGTGATGTGCTTTTTAAATGCTTTTTAAAGTTAAAAATAACCTTGTTTGCTTCGTTTAAAGAAATATCATTAAATTCTGGAACATATATTTTTAAGTCGTACGATGAACCTACCTTTACATATTGACAAACCATAAAAGTTAAAGCTCCTGATGTTTTCATGGTTTCAGAAATCCAATTTGAACTGAGATTACCCATCATAGCATTATTTGCCTTTCCTTTATTTAATCCCTTTCCTTGATTTGGATTATATAACTGTTGTGAAGTCGGTTTTTCATCAATCAATTTGAAATGCTTTTTAGGTGATTTTTGCTCGGTATAATAATTCAAAATTTCTTTGATCAAGGCTTGAAAATGCTCCTGATTTTCATAAAAGTTATTAAATAGTTTTTCAAAAGAAACATAAGGATTTTTGATTATTTCTCTGAAAACATCATACTCAGCATCTATTTTTCTTCCATACTCTGATAGCTTTTCTTCATTTAATTCTTTCTTCGCTTTACTTTTTACCTCATCAGGTTTTAGTTTTTCTATTTGCTTGTATCTCTCTTTAAATTCATCTTGTATTGCTTTATTTTTAGGATAATCAAAATAGCCATTTAAAGGAATACCGTTAGGAATTATTTGATCTACTTTATTTTTAATAAATTTAATAACTAAAAAAAAACTTATATTATTAAAAACTTCATCAGTAATTGGCTTATTAGATGTGACTAAATAATGGGTTCCTTTATCCAAAATTTTTATTTGGATACCTTGAATATTTCTATTTGAAAATATGTTTGAAATTAAATTAGCTACGCCAAATGCTTCCAATGTTTCCGAGTAAGTGCCTGTCTGTTTTTTTATTGTAAAATCTTGATACATTTAGTTTTCTTTATAAAATTTATTCAAATTTTCTGTTGCCTTTTGGTCGCAAAGCCTTAAAATCCTTACAAAGAATAGATAGACAATATATTCTTTATAATCACCATATTGAAATCCTTCTAACCTTACTTGTAATTCATCTTTTTGCAAGGTTACATCTAATTCAAATTCAACTAATAATTTTTCTATTATCTTATAATTGATTTCAGATATTTTAAAAGTCAGGTCCTCCCTATGTAATAATTTGGGGCTGTGGTGTTTGGCAATTGCCATAGAGATGCCACTTTTCAAATATTCATTATCATAATATGTTTCAATAATTTCTTGAAATGCAAAAGCACCTACTCCTGCGTGTGATGGTCGCTTATTAAGTCCAGATTTTTTACTTAGTTCAATATCCTTTTCGTCTTTGCTATTAAAATCAGTATGTCCTAAAATGTCTTTGAAATTCTTAAAGTCTATACCTTCTTTTAGTGCTTGATATCGTTGCATCGGTTTTTGCCAATTCTCATTCAACTTTCCATAATCATGTAATATAATCATCCACTGTATCAATTTTAGAAAATCTTTTTTGGTAAGCTCTGGTTCTTCTATGTAATTGGCTAATTTGTTAAAAATAAAGTCTAATTTATTATTTTGGATTTCGTTGGTTTTTAAAAAAACTTGATTAAATGCACCAATTAAACCCATGTTATGCTGATAAAAAGTATCCTTAGTGAGAGGTTTAAAATCATTTTCCTTTTCTTTAAATTCACTTTGTGGGGATAAATTCCTAAACGTGTTTTCATATTGCCAATTAAATCCTAAACCTTTGTCATATCCAAAAAAATCAGCATTTACATAAACTTTGGTTAGAATTTTTTTGAAGCTTTCTTGTTCTAACTCTTTAAGGACTAGTTTTCTATCTTCATCATTTTCTAAAAATATGTCATCATCTTCTTTCAATTCCCATGCTAATGCTTCAGCATCATAAAGTGGACTTTTTACAATTTTATTGAGCCAACCGACCAAACTCCACTTGTACATTCCAACTGATTGATATCGAAATGGGAACTGAGCAATTTCTTCTTTTTGATTTTCGTTTATTAAAACTATTTCAACACTTTGAATATCTCGAATGGTAATACGATAATTGTTTTTTTGGCATTCATTCCAGCTTCTTTTTATTAAATCCTGATTGAACCCTCCGTCTTGGCCAATTTGCATCTTTCTAATAATATCTCTATCGGATTCTCCTAAAATTGATGCAATTAGTTGTTTAGGAATATCACCATCAAGTGTTAAATATTTCTTTAATTCGGCAAAAGTTTGTTCACATATCCTTTCCTCGTAAGGCAAATATTTACTTTTTAGCTTTCTTATTTCATCCCTATCCTCGTTTGTTTCAGGTTCTAATTCAATTAATTCTTTCTCTTCTATACTATGCAAAGAATAAATAAAAATCAGCCCTGTTTCATTTGCAAACCTTGCACATCGCCCAACCCTTTGTAAAAACGAACTAATTGGTGAAATTTCAGTGTGCATAACAGAACATGAAATATCCATCCCGGCTTCAATTACTTGAGTTGAAATTAGTATTGCATTAATATTGATCGATTCTTTTCCAAATAGTTTTTTCAGTTTACTTTCTTTTTCTTTTCTGTCTTTATCAAAAAATCTTGAGTGCAAACAAATTATTTCTGTATTTTTAAAAATCAAACTGTCTGTTAATTTTTTCTCTTCTATCAAATCAAAATAAATTTTCTGTGCATTCTCTACTCGATTACAAATTACTATTGTTTTGTTTATGTGATTTTCAATAATATTATTATGATCAAGAGTATTGTTTTGAATCTTTATTATCTTTTTGTCTTTTGCTGGTAAAAGAGAATTTATCTTACTTTTATCTTCTTCAAAATCATCTATAGTTATTATTTCATAATTAGTTAAGCTTTCCTTTAAATCTTTCATAAAACCTTCACTTAAAGTTGCTGTCATAATGCAACATCTACAAAGATTTCCTAACATTCTAAGTGTTCCAATTGTGGTAGCCATTGAAAGACCTTCATCTAACAAATGGAACTCATCAAAAACTAAATAACTTCCAATTAAAGCTCCTGCATTAATATTCGCTTGCCTTGGAGAAAGGGCCAAGGGGAAACAAAGAAAGTTACTTAACGTCTGGTCAATAGTTGAAAAAATAATGTCATTTTCAAAATATGGATCTTCCCCATACTCACCAGTTTGTATGGAAGCAGGACAAACTTCTTTTACATCTTCATAAATTGAGTTTGCCAAAGTTCTTAATGGCAAACTATATATCATCTTGGAAGGGAAATTAGTTAGTTGATTATGTTGCGCAAATAAAAAAGGAATTATAGAAGCCCATGTTTTACCAGCTCCTGTAGGGACAGACAAAATAACATTCTTTCCACTTAATAGGGTTTCCGCTACTTTTAACTGATATTGATATGGTTCGTTTTTTATAAGGTTTTTAAAGTAATCTTTCATACTTCCAATACTAAAATTGATATGGCACTAACATTAGATAATATTTCCAGTCTCACATCTAAACCTAATTTAATTATTAACGTAATATATACAAGCTAAAAAATCCTCTCTGGATAACTCAGGAAAATCATCAATAATTTCTTCCATTGTCATCCCTGAAGCAAAATAGCTAAGTACATCTGTTACCGAAATGCGTAAACCTCTAATACAAGGTTGCCCACTTCTTTTTCCTGGTTCTAAAGTAATCCTGCTGTTATAATCAATTCTTTCGCTCATATACATCGTGTCCATTTATATGAAAATTTCATTTCCTATTCGGTGCGATTTTTTTTATGTTTGTAGTGTACAAATTGCTTTAGTCTCTAAAACTCGCTACATGTGGGGGTTGCTTTAAGCACGGAACTAATGGAATTTGTATTTTTTAAATTTTTTTATTAAGAAATTCTTCTACAGTCGTTTTTTCAAACAAGCCACCTTTACTGTTTGATACATATGTTATTTTATCAGCCATTGCTTTGATAAACCTTGCTTCTCCTTTCATTATCCACCTTTGCAAAGCCCACAACATATAATCAATAACACAAAGCTCAGGATACTCAGAACTTTTAACTATATCTGCTGAATATAATATATTTTCTTGCTGCATCTCTTTATTCAGTGCCGCTTTAATCACCCGATCAAAATCGTCGTTGGTTGTTTTGTTTCGCCTGCTTAAATAGAAAGAATGTTCATCCTGATAATTATAAATTGGAAGGTCTAATAGCTGTTCTACTACATGAAAATAAAATCTTGTTGGCTTTTTATCAAATACCTCAATAAATTCTGCAGGTTCTTTTTCCACTATTGAAAAGTAACATTTAAAGTCATTTCGGCTTCGTAAAAATTGAAAAAATGCTGCACGAACATCAGTATGATCTGACCTTGCATGAAAAAAATGATTTTCTACTTTCATCGAATCAATACTGTTGTAATAAACATCGTTCAAGATATTCTCTTGAAACTCCAGTACATCTTTTCTTAGTCGCTTCCGGTCGTTTGTTTCTAATAATCCCATTATTAATATAGGATGCCATCCTTCATATTCCCAAAGTTTCTTGCCGCGCTTTCCAAAAAATTCCGCATCGCCAGATTCATCCAAAAAATAAAATTTCTTCATACCCTAGTTATAAAAACAAGAAAGCCTGCGTTGGTGCGATTACATTTAAAAACTATCCTATTTCAATTCCTTGGCAGGCTTTCTTATTTCAAAGATAGATTTTTTTTATTTAAAAACTATCCTTGGACAAATTTTTATTTTTTGGCTTTTAAGTTGGATTTCCCCTTCCACACAACCAAATCCCATCCCGTTCATTCCGCCCAAACCAGCATTCAATGCCATTTCCACAACCTTGCCCGAAGCTTGCATCTCCAACTCAAAACCCAAAAACCCGCGTACTTTAGTTTCGGCGGCTTTGCCTGCTTTTATGGTAATTAACCGCGATTTTAGTTTTGCTATTGCGCAGGTTTTTATTTCAAAAGGCTTTTGTTGGGTTTCCTGTTCTGCTGTTTCCGGCCCATAAGCTACAGCCAATTTTTCGCACAGGTTTTGTTTCAGCAGCGCGATAAAATCTTCATCTTCCGGCGAAAGGTAATCATCGTTTCCACGGTTATTTTTTCGGCCTATTATAATGGGCGAAAGCAGCTTTAAGTTTACGGTGTGTATGGTTTCCAAACTGCTGTTGGCAACAATCGCAGGCAAAGCTTCAATTTGTGTTACTGTAAAATCAGCCTGCGCCGTATAATCTCCGATAGAAAGCTGCTGGTTGGCAAACACGCCTTTAACCAGGTTCTCAGCAAACTCCGGCATGTGGCAGGCCAGTACAAACGAAACGGAATTGTCTTGCAGCTTCAATGCTTCTTTTACCACTATAAATTTGGCTTGCAGGTTTGAAAAAGTAAAAAATTTAAAATGCCGGGAATAGTCATTTTGCGCGTAGCCTTTCTGGTGCAGAAATGCTGCGTAGCTTTCATCGGCTTGTGCTATCTTTTTATAAATAACCGCAGATAGTGCATAAGGATAATTAAAAGGAACAAAGGTTTCGCCCTGTAAAGGAGTTAGCGTAATTTTAAATTGCATGTAAGGTTTTGGTGCTTACAAGGTAATTATTTTTTAAAAGAAAATTTATAAGTTTTAATTAATATGGCTAATAATTATTTATTTGATGAAATCAATTGTAGAACTTTCAAATCATGTGCCGATAGGAGGGTGCTTTCGTTTAAATCATCAAATACTTAATAGGCAGTGTCAGCTTGAAAAACGCATTTTACGACTAATTATGAAATCTACCACATAATGATGAGCCAATACGATGCTCTAACATTAAACCGAAATTTGCTGTATTTGAACTTAAAACCGTAAGTAATGAATACGATTGAAGAACTGAATGCGATTGGCAGTACGGCAGTTGAGGAAGAAGAAATTGGAAAACGGCAAACCCTTCTTGTTCTGGTCAAACGAATTACCCAAAAACCAAAGTTACCTCGAATATCCCGACCGTTCAATCAAGATTGTAACTGTAAGTTCTGATTTAAAATCATTTCATCTCGTTTCTGAGCTTACTCAAAATTAGATTAACACTATTAGAGGCAAGCTCAACTTACAGTAAATGCCGAACCTGTATATCATTACTGGTTCTAACGGTGCAGGAAAATCTACAGTAGGGCCGGAGTATCTCCCAAAAGTAATTCACAGTAGTTATTCAGTTTTTGATAAATCTGCTTTACACAAAAAAACTTAACGAACTATTTCTAAACGTAACTCGTTCTGCTAAGTATGCACGCCGGGACGCGCTTAACTTTGTAATTGAGTTGTTTGAACAGCAAATTGAAGCTGCGCTGGCTAAAGGAGAAGATTAGGCCAATGAAGTTCACTTTACCAATAATGAAACTTGGGAAAAGCCAAAGCAATTTAAGCGGTCGGGTTATCATATTCACTTAATTTTCTTAGGGCTGAATAACCCGGAACTATCTCAATTCAGGGTTACGAAACGGGTAACAGAAGGCGGCCATTACGTCGATCCGCAAACGCTCCAGGATAAATTTATGGGAATTTGCAAAAATTGAATATACATCACGGCTTGATTGATGATCTAACCATTGTAAACACATCAGCAATTAACCATAAAGTTTTATTTAAGACTGTGAATCATCAGGTAGCATATCATACATCAATTTAGGAACTTCCAGAATGGTTCATTGATTATCTCCCTTTTGTTGTGCAGTTTTTTAGTTAGCTCAAATAATTATAACATCACCTGCGGTACTTATACTTGGGCTATCGCTTTCATATTTGTCGCACGATAAAAAATCAATAATAGGCTCCTGACTTGTAAGCAATTAATTATCTTTGTGATAAGATTTACAGAGATAAAAAGACTGTGCAACATCTGTGGCGGCTGATTATCTGGTGATAGTTAACTGGCTAAAATTCAATGAGTTAGGAATTAGGTTCGAATCCCTCCCTCAACGCCAGTTTTGATAACAAAATATATTAAAAGCCTGCAAATCAATTGATTGCAGGCTTTTGTTTTTTTTAGTCAAAACGTACATTCTATTCACCAATTCCCTGCAAAAAGGTGAGTAATCCGGTGAGTAGTTTTGAAGGATAACCCTACTCACCGAATTGCTAGTAACTGTTTGATAAACAAGATCTTTAAAAAGCTATAAATGTAGGCCTTCGTGTAGAACATACTTTATCTGATGCCAATTCTATAAGTTCCGGTATTGAGAATAAGCGGTTTATACTGATTTTTTCGCTTCCGTTTCTGTTGATCAGCAACTGAACAGCAGCAATAAATTTAATTTTACATTAATACGGAGGATCAACAGGCCAAATTACAGCTCACTTAATATATAACTTTCCTTAAGCGTATAACTGATGTTAAGTTTCTTATTATCTGCAATTTAAAGCGGGCTTTAGTCCTTCTTTATCTTTTGTTAAAACTGCTTTTCCGTTTTTAAAAGTTACGATCCAAATACTATCATAATCATCATCCGGCCAAATCAAATTATCAGAAATACCCAAAGCATGGATGATGGATTTAATGGCTTTATGCTCCCAAACTATCAAAACAGTGCCGTTTTTACTTTTTAGGTCTTGGGCGATTCCGGTTGAATCTTTTTCGGTGTGGCTGCTGTTGATCGGCAGGTTATATTTGATAGCAACCGGAGTTATGGTTTGAAACATCCTGGCGTGTTTGGTAGATTCGCCTAAAGCCAAACCCGGAACAAAAAGAAAGGATGGCACGCCAAATTTTTTGTTGATCAGATCTGGTAAAAGTAAAGCCCGGTTTAAGCCCTGACAGGTCAGGTTATCGCCTTTTAATGGTTTTTCGCCGTGGCGTATAAAAATCAGTTTTAAATTTGGGGCTTGGGCTGATGCTTCTTTTACCGCATAAAAATTAGCGAAAGCAAATGCAAGTAATAAAACAACGTGTTTAAATTTCATTATTTGAATATTCACATCTCCTTTGATATTGATTGTTTTGATATTTATATAAAACAAAAAATCCTTTAAATCAACAATGATTTAAAGGATTTTTATGCTGGTAATCTAAAAGTCGGGATGGCAGGATTCGAACCTGCGGCCTCCACATCCCAAATGTGGCGCGATACCGGGCTACGCTACATCCCGTTTGGAGATGCAAAAGTATAAATTTTACCGGTAATGCAAAATAAATCCCTCAAATTTATAATAGATAAATATTTTTTGAACTGCAATTCTTTCATAATGAATCAATTAATTTCCAAAAAAAACATGGCTAAAAGAAGTATCGGCTAAACCAGTTCTGCCACAACAAACGTACTGCCGCCCGCAAAGATCAAATCATCAGGACTGGCATTGTTTTTTGCAGCGGCCAATGCTTCTTTTACACTGCTAAAATCATCGCCCTGCAAGCTGAAACCTGCTGCCTGATGCTTTAAGGTTTCTGCGGACAAACCTCTCGGAATGTTAGGTTTGCAGAAATAATAAGTTGCATGTTGAGGCAATAACGATAAAATTTTGCTGCTGTCTTTATCCGCAACCATGCCTAAAACAAAATGTAAATGCCGGTATCTGGTAGCAGAAATATTGATCAAAACTTCGGCAATACCTTCCGGGTTATGGCCGGTATCACAAATAATCAAAGGGTTTCGACCTAAAACCTGCCACCTGCCGTTCAAACCCGTCAACTGTTTCACTGATTTTAGGGAGATAAAAACAGCATCAGTTTTTATCTCAAAGCCTTGTTTTCGTAATTCATCCAAAGCAGATAAAACTGTTTTTAAGTTTTTAAGCTGATACAAACCTGTAAGATCAAGTTCAAATTTTACCCGCTGACCGGAATTTTTTTGGGTAACATCAACACTCAAAAAAGCTGCTGAACGATGGTTTTCGGCATTTGGGTCAATTACTGCGTCCCATTCTTCAGAAGCAAAACGAATTGGTGCATTTTCCTGTTTTGCTTTTGAGATAAAAACTGCTGCAACTTCCTGCTGATATTCTCCAATCACAACCGGCGTATTTGGTTTGATGATCCCGGCTTTCTCCGCGGCAATTTCCGGAAGCGTGTTGCCAAGCAAATTCATGTGATCCCAGCCGATGTTCGTGGTCACAGAAATCAAGGGCGAAATGATGTTTGTAGAATCCAGTCTTCCGCCCAAACCAACTTCAATCACAGCAATATCTACTTTTTCGCGGGCAAAATAATCAAAAGCCATTGCCACCGTCATCTCAAAAAACGAAGGCCGGATGGTATTGATATTTTCCTGCTGACTGGCTACAAAATCCACAACTTGTTGTTCGGCAATCATTTCGCCATTGATCCGGATCCGTTCCCTGAAATCTTTAAGGTGAGGCGAGGTGTACAAACCTGTTTTATATCCGGCCGACTGCAAAACTGCGGCCAGCATGTGTGAAGTGGAGCCTTTGCCGTTGGTGCCGCCAATATGAATACTTTTGAACTTTTGCTGCGGATTGCCCAGGTTCTGGCATAGTAGCAGCGTATTGGTCAGGTCTTTTTTAAAAGCAGATGCACCATCTCGCGTAAACATGGGCAACTGTCCATATAAATAGTCAAGCGTTTGCAGATAGTTCATGGGAAACATTGGACGGGATTATGGTTCATGGTTGATAGGAGAACCAGCACAACAAATTTTAGGTGATAAAAGAAGCATCACTTCAATCAAAAATAAACGCCAAGCCTGTATTGCTCAACCTAAAACCTTACTGCACTTTAAACACAAAAACAACCGTTCCGATTTGGGTTTCAGGTGCGTTTTCGGCAGCATTTAGTTTGATGCCCAATACGGCATTTTCACATTTTTGCAGCAAATCACTATCGCTGATGGTGGTTCCGCGTGCACCGGCGCGTGCATAAACCACGTTGCCGCTTTTATCTACCCGGATATCAACCACAATTTTACCGGCGCGGTGGTTGTCATCGGTTACGTGCGGTTTGGTAAGGAAGCTGCGCTGCGTCATGTTCAAATTCCCGCCATTGCCAGAACCTGTACCGTTATAATTATTGGTGAGCGTAGTGCCGTTAGCTTTTCCCTGGTTACCGGGTTTGTTTCCCGTTCCGTCGCCTTCGCCGGTGCCGTTGTTTTTTTTGCCTTTATACAAAGCATTCTGATTGATTTGCGGCTTTGCTTCTTTTACATCGGTTTTTGTGGCAACGGTATTGCTTGGTTTTTTACTGTTTGGTGCAACTTCCGGCGCATCTTCCGTAGTTTGGGTCACTACTTTTTTATCGCTGTTATCGGCACTGATTTTTTCGGTTGGCGTAACATCCGGTTTAACTTTGTCTGGTTTGCTTTTGTTGGCTTTTTCGGCTACAGATGGTTCTTCCGCACTCATATAATCATTGCCCGTACCTTCGTCCGTAGTTCCGTAATTTACAATAATTCCGCCGGTGCCTTCTTCCTGTTTTGGCGGCATCGAAAACACAATAAAATACGTCAGCAGTAAAAATGCGCCCAGCACAATCCCTGTCAGCAAAAATGCTTTCGGATAATTATTTTCTTCCTGCTGCGGTATCATTATTTGGGTTCTGTGGCCAGTACAAGTTTAATGTTCAGTTTTTGCGCCGTGTCCATCACCTGCACCACATCCTGTATGGCAACGGTTTTGTCAACATACAAAACAATCGTCAGTTCCGTGGCCATTTTGGTGTATGATTGAAGTGTGGCGGCCAAATCTGTAACCGGCACTTCTTTTTTATCTACATAATAGCGAAGGTCTTTGGTGATGGAAACCGTAATTGTTTTCTTGGAAACCGCCTGCCCGGAAGATGATTTCGGCAGCATCAGTTTAATTACGTTCGGGTTGGTAACGGTAGAAGCAATCAGGAAAAACAACAGCAAAAAGAACATAATATCGTTCATTGCCGAAGTATTTACTTCTGCCGCAGCGCGCAGGTTTCTCTTTCTTAAATTCATTTGCTCGGTTCTTCTAACAAATCAATAAAATCGATTGATTCTGTTTCCAGCTTTAACGTTAATTTTTCAATCATCATTTGCAAAATATTGTACAGCACGTAAGCCACAATCCCAACCAGCAAACCGGCAGCAGAGGTAACCATTTTAACGTATAAACCGCCTGAAATCACGCCCATGCTGATGTTGTCTGTTTGAGAAATATCATAAAAAATCTTGATAACACCGGCAATCGTTCCCAAAAAACCAAACATCGGCGCAATACCGGCCACAATGCCCAAAATGCCAATGTTTTTTTCCAGTTTGGAAATTTCGATACGGCCTACGTTTTCAATGGCACTTTCAATGTCTTTGATCGGACGGCCAATGCGCGACAACCCTTTTTGCAGCATCCGGCCCAATGGCGAATTACTGTTGCGGCAAATGGCCAAAGCCGAATCCAGCTTGCCCGAACTTACGTTGGATTTTACCTGTGATAATAAAGTTGCTTCGTTTGCAGCAGCTTTTCTGATGGTGAAAAAGCGTTCAAAAAATACCACTAAACCTAAAACGGCCAAAATCCCGATCGGGACCATTACCCATCCGCCTTTGATCAGCAAATCGCCGAAACGTAATTCGTGGGGTTGTGCGGTAGTGGCCTGCACGGCGCGGTTTAAAGTATCTACGGCTCTGGTGGCTGTATCGGCAGTTGCCTGAAAAAATAATAACATCATTTATTTAAGGTAGTGTTGTATGTAAGCTTCTGAATGTGGATCTTTTGTGCGGAGTTTTTCTAATCCCGCCAGTGCGCTTGCTTTATCCCGATAAGAACCAAAAGTAATCAGCACTTGTTTGCCGGCCGTATTGTTCAGGATTTTGGCATGGCGCATTCCTTTGGATTGCAATTGCGATAAAAATGTTTTTGCTCCTTTTAACGTTTTAAAAGAAGCACCGATTATTTCGTAAGGCGATTTTGCCACCAGGTCCGCATCCGTTGATCCTGCTGGTAATGCTGTTTTTACCGTATCTTTTTCTGTTTTCTGCGGAGCAGGGGCAATGGATTTTACAAGTGTATCGGGCAATGCTTTTGCGGTTGTGTCTTTCCTGGTTTCCAATTGCGCGGTTATAGGTGCGCGCGCCAAAGTATCTGCAACCGGTGTTTTTATCAAATTGGTTTCAGGTGTGTTTTTCGGTAAAATATCTTTAAAAATATTTGGATAATATACGTACAATGCATAAATTCCTGCGCATGAAATGGCCAAAAGCAAAACAATTGCTGCCCAGAAACCGGTATTTTTTTTAGATCGGGTTTCTTCCTGCGGCAAATTTTCGGAAAACTCACGATAAAAATTTTCTACATAATCTTTTTGAGGCAAAGCTTCCTCTTCTGCTGCAAGCGGTTGTGTTGTTTTCAGGGCTGATAAACTAACCGGCGGCAATCCGAAGTTTTCCTGGTTAAAAAAAGTATCCAGGTTTTCATCTGTGGCAAACAATGCTTCTTTTACCGGTATATTTTTAGTGTCGGCTTCTGTTTTAAGCTGATCAACAAACTTCTCAATAAAATAACCCGATGCTTCCCGCGAAATATTTTTTTGTGCGCTGATGTATTTAACAAGTTCGTCGTCATCACGTTCGCCGGCAACAAAATCAATGCTGTTTTTAGGTGGTAAAATTTGGTGCTGCTGCTGTTCGGCATTTTTTCTCCGGACCAAAAAAGTACCTAATCCCGGCACAAAAACGTGCTTGTCTTCATTTAAAAGTTCTTTTAAATATGCCGCTACGTCCATCCGGTCACAATAAAGGTAAGTTCAACAACATCAGGATCAATTAAAAGCCAACGCTTAAGCCGCCAAAGATATTAAATCCGTTTGCAGGATAGTACAAGTATATTTGATTTTTGGTGTTCAAAAGGTTATTGGCCTGCGCAAAAATCGAAACCCGTTTATTAAGCTGATAATCAATCCCGCCGCTTAAATCTGCAAAAGAAGGCAAGGATACTTCGCGATAATTAGTTGTGCCAGTAGTAATAATGAGTTGGAAGCGGTCCATTGTTTCACCACGGATCAGCAATGCTCCGTTTATCGTTATTTTTTTGTTGATGCGGAAGTTTGTTCCGGCAGTGAGCTTGGCTGTTGGCAAGTTCCAGGCTTCGGCTTCTGTGGCCAGCTTATATTTCCGGTATTCCAATCTGCCGAAAATATCCACGGTTTCTGAAATCTTGTAATCCAAGTCTCCGTTGAAACCGGTTATAGTAGATTTTCCACCATCATAAATTACGGCAAATTTATTTTGTCCTCTGCTGAAATTAAAATTATTGACAAACAACGGCAAACCGGTAATACTTTGGCGCAAGAAAGCGGCTTTAAAACCTAATCCCGGTGCAATGGTCCCTTTCAATCCGGCACTCAGCGTTAAGCGGTCAATCGAGTTGCGAATGTCAATATTCTGACCTAAAAACGGGTTGGTTTCCGTCAGGTTTTTAAGCAACGTTTTGTTGATATCGCCGCGCGCTTCTGCAAAAATCCGGACATATTTCGGGATGACCTGAAACTCGATTTTGGCTGCCGGGAACAATCGCAAACTGCTTTTCGACCCAAATTCTGAAACTAAGTTTACACCTGCATCAATTTTGTAATTTTCGCCCTGAAGTTTGATATAAGGGTTTGCGCGCAACAGGTTATTGCTGATGCTGTACAAACTATCTTTGGTATTTCCTGCGTCCAGCGAAGCATTCAGCCCGAAATAAAACTGTTTGATGGTTTGGTTGAGGGAAAAATCCACTAAAATGTTGCTTTCTTTGGCTTTGTAAGCATCGTTAAAATAATAACCGCTAATTTTTGCCGCATAAACAAAGTCGTTTGTGGTGTCTTTAAAGTTTTTGGCCAGTTCAGCTTCACCGGAAATAGTGTTGAAGTGCTGCTTGCCCGGGATCAGGCTGACCGGTGGATGGTCCTGATCAAAACCATAAAAATAATTGCTGCGGCGCGTGTAATTGATGCTACCGCGTGCGCTATTGTTTTCGCCGATGCTTTTACCGAAAACGCCAATTTCTTGCCGGCTTGATTTCTGGTCGGGCAAACTGCCTTTTTGGGCGAAATGCTTGGCATAACCACCAAACTGCAAAGCCGGATCGCGGCCATTGTTGATATATACTTCGCCAAAAGTGGTGCTTAAACTGCCAATTCCGGCTTTTGCGTAATTGTTATAAAGTGTATCATTTGCCGTTTTCGGGATTTGCATCGCCTCCAGCGGCTGTATGCCTGCGCTGCTGTTCAGCCGTTTGTCCAGCAGGTTATTGTACGTAAACGTTGGCTTTACATCCGTTTTATCGCCCAAATCCGGGTTTCTGCGGATTTTCACGGCATCGGCCAAAACCGGTTTATATACGCTGGTCACCACAATTTCTTCGTTCAAACTTTGCGTTTGCGGTTCTGCTTTTTTGGCCGGTACATTTCCTTTTCCGGTTGTATCTAACGATGCTGTTTTTACCGTACTTTTTTTGGTGTTATGGCTGGTTTTGGCTGTCGTTTTTACCGTTGCAGGTTTTTCGGCAACCGTTTTTTTGGCCAAGTTTTTTGTTTTTTTCTGAACCGGTTTTTGCTGGGAAAAAGCAGGAACCGCATGAAGCATCAGTCCGGACAACAAAATAGGGAGGATCGTATTTAACTTCATTGCTTAGTTCTCTTTCGATGTGTTAGTATTGTTCAGTTGTTCTAATCTGGCTTTGGCAGTTGGCAAAATTTCATCATTGCCTTTATAATTGCCGATAATGCTTTGCAGCGTACTTTTGGCCTGAAAAATATCTTTCAAAGCCACATAATCATCAGCCAGCAATATAAAAGTTTTGGCCACCCAGTAATCATAATCGCCCAGCTTATTGATCAGCTCAAAACAAGTTTTTTGCGAGGCTTTATAATTTCTGCGGAGATATTCCAGGTTGGCCACGTTGTATTTTGCTTCGGCAGCGGCAACGGTTTTGGTGTTGGTCACCACGTAATTCAGTTCTTTAATGGCATTGGTTGTATCGCCTTTCAGCAGATAAGCTTTTCCGGCATACAAACCGGTGCGGTATTTATCTTCTTCGGATGATTTTTCGTTCAGCCTAACCAAAGCCGCATATTTTAGCACGTCATCCGGCAACTGCATTTCAGAATAAGCATACAGCAAATTATTAATTGCAAAAGAATAATCCGCTTTGTATTCAGAGTTGGTTTCCAGATGTTTTAAAAAAACAACCGCTTCATTATACTTCTTTTGCCGCAGATAAATATTGGCCATGCTGATCAGCGATTTTTCGGTGTAAACACTCGTCCAATCGTTTAAAATATAATTGTAATCTGCAACGGCCTGTTCCGGCTGGTTTAGTTTTACATAACTTTCGGCGCGGATAAACCGGGCTTGCTTATCATTGATCGGTTTCGGAAACTTATCAAAATAAGCATTTATACCACCAACCGCGCCGTTAAAATCACCGCGCAGGTACAAATTGTTTGCCGCCGTGAACATGATATTGTCCTGCTGTGCCGAACTGTAATTGCCAATCGGTGTGGTGGCCGCATAGTCAATAAAAGTTTTAGCATCGCCGCTATCGGTATAAATTTTTTCAATTTGTTTTAATGATTGCTGCGCTTCTGTGGTAGAAGGATAATCTTTTACCACGCGTTTAAAGGCGTCCAGCGCAGCCTGGTCCTGATTGGCATTATAATCGATCAAACCGATGGTCACCAGCGCGCGGGGCACATAACTGCTTTGCGGATATTTCTCGATCATGGCCGTTAAATCCGTTCGGGCCTGATCGCCGTTGTTTTTAAGGAAGTAAGTGTAAGCCATCTCAAAACTGGCATCATCTGCATAATCCGACGTTGGGAATTTCTGCATCAAATCCTGCAGGGTACTGATTTTGGTATCTAACTGCCCTTGCAAACCCTGGATCATCCCGCGCTGAAACAAAGCATAATCTTCGCCTTTGGCATGTTGGGCCAAAATCCGGTTATAATATTCATTGGCACGGCCGTAGTTTTTTAGCGAAAAATAACTGTCGCCCAAACGCAGTACGGCATCGTTTACCGTATTTTTATCGCGTTCGCCGCCATTAATAAAACGCTCGAAGTTATTGGCTGCTTTCTGGTATTTTTCATCGCCAAAAGCAGCATACCCCAAAGCATAATTGGCATAATTGTAAACGGTGGTTTGCCTGGCGGCCGGCATATCTTCAAAACGCTCAAAATTTTCTACCGATTCGCCGTATTTGCGCACTTCATACATGGATTCTGCCATCCAATAGGTGGCCAGTGCTTCAATTTTATCATCGACCGGATCTTTCAACGATCTTAAAAAGATACCAATGGCGTTCTCAAAAGCGCGTTCGTTATAATATTGCAAACCTCGGTAATACGTTACTTTTTGATACGCTTCTTTTGCCGCACCATTTCTGTTGGGGATGGATTCCAGGATATCAACCGCTTCTTTGTAATTGCTGGTGGACAGCAAAATCTCGCCCAGTAAAACTTTGGCATCGGTAATTTTGGTTGATCGCGGATAATTTTTGATGTACAAACGAATGGCATCCAACGCCTGGTTGTTAAACTGCAGTTCGTAAGATAATTTGGCGTATTCATACAGCGCATCTTCCTTGATCTGCAGATCGAAGTCCAGGTTGGAAGCTACCTGAAAAGCATTGCGCGCGCTTTGCTTGTTGTTCTCTTTCAGGAAAACGTTGCCCAGCGTATAATTGCCGCTCTGGCTGTAAGCATCGGTTTTATCGATCAGTTTGGTCAGTTCGCGGATGGCGCGCGGGTTGTTGCCGGTTTTAAAATAAGCATAACCCATTTGGTAACTATCCTGGTTGTTTTGCGTTTTATTTTGGTCCCGGTTTTGAAAACGCTCGTAATATTTCAAGGCATCAGGATAATTAACCTTGGCAAAATAGGAAGCGGCAATGATCCGCAGCATTTCCGTTTCGTTGGTTTGTTGTGTTGTGTTCACGATCGGCACGGCATAGGCCAGCACATCATCATAACGCTTATCCAAATAATAAACCGCCGTGATGTAATAAGGATAGCTCGCCTCGTATTTTTTGGAATTTTTAAGCTTCTCAAAGTTGACTAAAGCCAGGTGATAATCTTTGTTGAGGTAAGCAATGTAGGCGAAATAATAAGTTGCATCTTCCGAATAAGCTGATTTTTTATCCTTGATTTCGCTAAATATCAATTGTGCGTTTTTATAATCTTTCAGCTCAAAATAAGAATAACCTTTCTCAAATTTATACTCGGTGTTTTCTTTTCCGCTGAGGTCTGCAGGTTGTACTTTGTCAAACCAGGTCAGCGCGTCCTGATATTTTTCCTGTTTGAAGTAAGATTTCCCGATCTGAAAATAAGCTACTTTGGCCAGCGGGTTTTCCGGTTGTTCTTTGATAAAACGGCGGAACATGCTTTCGGCATCATCATTTCCTAAGTTTAAAGCACAAACGGCTTCAAAATAAAAAGCATTTTCGCGCAGCAAAGAAGTTTCCGATTCAAAAACCGGCTGGTTGGAAGTTTTATTTCTTGGCTTATCAAACAGCCGGAACTGCTCGGCAGCGGCCACAAATTTGCCTTTGTCTAGCAGTTCTACGGCTGACTGGTAATTTCTGTTGAGCGTAAAATAAGCAGTTTGTTGGGCGTTGGCTTGATAAACCGATAAAAAGAGCAGTGAAGAAGCAAGGTACAGAACTTTTGTCATAGTTGTTTTGATAACAGCGCCGCTAAAATAAAGAGCCTGCCGATAATAACCGCGTAAAAAATGTGCTTGATAACCGATTTGGGATTTTATGCCCTAAAAACAGCATCGAACCAGAACCGGAAACTGAGGTTGACGAGCTTGTGCTGCAAAAGTTTAAAAAGGTTTGTCTCGATCTGATTAATATGTTTTGTATCATTATTTTAGATAAACCGAAAATGCCCCGTCTTCCTGCTTAACGCCACAATACAAGTTTTTTTCTATGCTTCTTTTACCACCTAAAATCTGATGGTTTTTTGTATGAGTGTTTTAATCAGAAACAATTACAAAAGCAAAATTTTCTGCCCTAAAAGAAGCATTGCTGATCTGTCAACAGGAACCTTAACAAACTCATTTTAACTAAGTTATAACAAAAACAGAAACCGAAAGTTATAGTTGCCCGGCTAGCAAATACAAAACCGCCATCCTGATTGCAACACCATTTTCAACCTGATCCAAAATGATTGATTGCTTGCTGTCAGCCACATCGCTGGTGATTTCCACGCCACGATTGATCGGGCCTGGATGCATCACGGTAATTTCTTTGTCCAGCGAATCCAGGATTTTTTTGTCTAAGCCGTAAAGCATCGTGTATTCGCGCAGTGAAGGGAAGTATTTAATGTCCTGACGTTCTAATTGAATACGCAACATGTTGGCTACATCGCACCAGTTTAAGGCTTTAATTAAATTGTGTTCTACTTTTACACCAAGCGAACTGATAAATTTCGGAATTAAAGTTGTCGGGCCGCAAACCATAACTTCTGCACCTAACTGCTTCAGGCACAAAATATTGGACAAAGCCACGCGCGAGTGCAAAATATCGCCCACAATAACCACTTTTTTACCAGCGACATCGCCGTACTTTTCCCGGATAGAAAAAGCATCTAAAAGTGCTTGCGTTGGATGTTCGTGTGCGCCATCGCCTGCATTTACAATTTGTGCTTTGATGTGCTTCGATAAAAAAATCCCGGCACCTGCATACGGATGGCGCATCACCACCATATCCACTTTCATGGCCAAAATATTGTTTACGGTATCAATCAGCGTTTCGCCTTTGCTTACGGAGGAGGAAGCGGCCGCAAAATTTATCGTATCCGCAGAAAGCCTTTTTTGGGCAAGTTCAAAAGATAAACGTGTGCGGGTAGAGTTTTCAAAAAAAATATTGGCAATGGTTATATCGCGCAGGGAAGGCACTTTTTTGATCGGCCGGTTTAAAACCGCTTTAAAATTTGCAGCAGTTTCAAATATAAGTTCTATATCGTTTCGGTTGAGGTCTTTGATGCCTAAAAGGTGGCGGGAACTGAGTTTTTGCTGATCGGCCATTGTTTATTTTTCTGATAACAAAACCACTTTATCTGCTTCGTCTGCCTCTTTCCAGCTCACAATCACTTTTTGCGAAGCCACAGAATCTACCCGGATGCCAATATAATCCGGCTCGATGGGCAGATGGCGCGAATACCTTCGATCTACCAAAACCAGCAATTCTACTTTTTGCGGGCGGCCGAAAGCCAGCATCGCATCCATGGCGGCGCGAATGGTGCGGCCGGTCCAAAGTACGTCATCTACCAAAATCACTTTTTTGTTTTCGATGATAAAATCGATTTTTGTTTGATTGGGAACCAGTGGACTTTCCCTTCTGCGGAAATCATCCCTGAAAAAAGTAATGTCCAGATCACCGGAAAAAATTTCGGCTCCGGGCAAAATTGTTTTTAATTCTACCGCAATACGTTTGGATAAAAATGGTCCACGTGGCTGGATTCCAAGAATTACAGAACCCGAAAAATCGTTGTGGTTTTCTATTAATTGCCTACAGAGACGTTGTATCGTGATCTGAAATTTCGGACCGTCAAGCAGGGTGAGGTTTTGCATTACCGGGTGGATTTGGGCAAAAGTAGGAATTTATTCGAGAAAGCTGAACCCGTTTGAGGTTTACTTAAATAGATTTTATGCCGATAAAAGAAGTATTGGCCGCTGTCATGCCGAACTTGTTTTGGCATCTCACTAAAAAGGTTGTGACTTTGCACGAAGGATTCTGAAACAAGTTCAGGATGACTAATCTCAATTTTAGGCCGATAAAAGAAGCATTCAATTCAAATCCACAAAAAAAAGCCTCTCCCAAAAATAGGAGAGGCTTTAAAATTTAAAAGGAGAATAAATTATTCTGGTTTGTCAGTGTTGCGTGCATCATTTTCTGCACCTTCCATCTGTTGTTTCAGCTGAGCCAAAACACTTAAATCACCTAAAGTTGATTTCTCTACAGAATCTTTAACTTTTTTAACAGCAACGGTTGAAGCTTTTGCTTCTTTTTTGCGTGTGTTAAACTCTTCCATACGGGCTTCTGCGCGGGCATCTTCCCAAATACGGGCGTGAGAGATCACAATCCGTTTGTTTTCTTTGTTAAATTCAATCACTTTAAAATCAGCAACATCTTCTGTTTTTAATGGCTTGCCATCTTCCTGAATTGCATGTTTTGTTGGCACAAAACCTTCAACTCCATAAGGTAAAGCTACAACAGAACCTTTATCTGTTACTTTGATTACCGTTCCCTGATGAATAGAATCTACGTTGAAAATGGTTTCAAAAGTATCCCATGGGTTTTCTTCCAGTTGTTTGTGGCCTAAGCTCAGTTTGCGGTTGTCAACGTCAAGTTCTAAAACTACAACGTCTAATACTTCGCCAACTTTGGTAAACTCGTTCGGGTGGTTTACTTTTTTAGACCATGACAAGTCAGAAATGTGGATCAAACCATCAATTCCGTCTTCCAACTCTACAAACACACCAAAATTAGTCATGTTTTTAACAGTTGCCTTGTGCTGGCTGCCAACCGGATATTTGGTTGAGGCCTGCTGCCAAGGATCTGGCGTTAACTGCTTGATACCCAATGACATTTTACGTTCATCGCGGTCCAAAGTCAATACCTGGGCTTCAACTTCATCACCAACTTTCAAAAATTCCTGCGGGCTACGTAGGTTTTGGGACCATGACATTTCTGAAACGTGGATCAAACCTTCAACTCCCGGGATAATTTCCAGGAAAGCCCCATAATCTGCAACCGTAACGATACGGCCTTTAACTTTGGACCCGATCTGGATTTCTTCAGACAAACTTTGCCAAGGATGCGGCGTTAACTGTTTCAATCCTAAAGCAATACGTTTTTTCTCATCATCAAAATCCAGAACAACAACGTTCAGTTTTTGATCTAAAGACAACACTTCACGCGGATGCTCGATGCGGCCCCAGGAAATATCGGTAATGTGCAACAAACCGTCCACACCGCCTAAATCGATAAATACACCGAAATCGGTAATATTTTTAACTGTCCCTTCTAAAATTTGTCCTTTTTCCAACTTGGCAACAATCTCGGTTTTTTGGTTTTCCAAATCATCCTCGATCAATACTTTATGGGAAACAACAACATTTTTAAATTCGTGGTTGATTTTAACAACCTTAAACTCCATCGTTTTGCCTACGTAAATATCGTAGTCGCGGATAGGTTTAATATCGATCTGAGAACCTGGTAAAAAGGCTTCTACACCAATAATATCTACAATTAAACCACCTTTGGTCCTGCTTTTTACATAACCTTCAATGATTTCATCTTTTTCTAAAGCTTCATTAATGCGTTCCCAAGAGCGCTGTGTTTTTGCACGTTTGCGGGAAAGGACCAACTGACCATTGGCATCTTCCTGTGATTCAACAAAAACATCCACGCTATCGCCTTTTTTCAAATCAGGCATATCGCGGAATTCAGACACAGAAACCAAACCATCAGATTTAAAACCGATGTTCAATACCACGTCTTTACTGTTGATGGTAACTACCGTACCGCTGATGATTTCGCCTTTGGTAATGGAGTGAAATGTACCATCGTACAGGTGTTCCATTTTTTCGCGGTCCTCATCAGAGTAATTACCGAATTTTTTTTCGTCAGCGTCCCAATCAAAATCACCGGCCGGTTGTGCCATGTTTGATTTGATGGATTCGATCAATGTCGAATCTGCTTCTGATTCAATGTTTTCTTTCTCCATAAAACGGGTTGATCCGTCCTGAAGTTCAGCTTGTTTTGCTTGAAGTTCTTTTTCTGCTTCTTGTTTTTTTGCCATTAAATAATTTATCTCCTTTTCCCGAAATTGATCGGGCTGCAAAAATAAAAAACTTTAAAGCTAAGTCAAAAACTTTTTTCGCTATTTAATTGATTTTGAAGCGATTTTATTCAGTAGAAAACCAATGTGACCTGATAAATTAGCCTTGGATCAATAAATGTTCCGTTTCGTCAAAAATCAGCATATATTCTGGAGCTAAAATATTTCTATAAAACTTAACTACTTCTGTTACAGCCGCTTCCTGGCTTTTTGTAAATGCGTTTTTCCAGATGCGGCTGCAAATGCCCTTCAATGCATGTGCAACACTGTCCGGCTGCCTATACGAATACAGGTATTTTTCATGGATAAAAGAAGCATAGAAGTTTAAAAATTTCTGCGGATGAATCTGGTTCAGCACCAAAAAATCAGCAATTTTTTCTGGTTCTGCGTTTTTTAAATGGTCGTAAAAATCATCTGCAAAAACAGTATGGCTTGATAAAAGCAAATTATCCAGGATCAGTTCCAGCGCAATATGGCCCAGAAAAAACGGTTTCACTTCTGATTCGGTCAAAACCGGCACAAACAATAATTTAAGCTGATGTGCATGGGTTTTGAAAAATAGTGAAGAGTGGAAATGCCGGTCAATTTCAATATGTTTTTTCCAACCACTTATAATTGAGGTGATTGCAGGATTATTTTGTGACGGCAAACGTTCAATTTTGATCTGCGCTTCTTTATCTGCATTCCGCAACAGATCGGGCATTACCGAGCCCAATACGTGGTAAGCATCGTTGCAGTTCCGATCGAAATAAAAGTGCGATAAAAAGTTCATCACCTGTAAATATACAAAACGGGATTACAAAAAATCCAATTTTTACCCCATAAAAGAAGCATCGTTATAAAACATGCTTTTGGCCGATTCTATTATCTTTGCCGCTTTTAATTGCTACGGAAATGAATTTTTTGGAAGAATTGCGCTGGAGAAAAATGCTGCATGATTGCACGCCCGGCGTTGAGGAAAAACTGCAAAACGGCATGGTTTCTGGCTATATTGGTTTTGACCCAACGGCAGATTCTCTGCATGTGGGCAGTCTGGCGCAGATCATGACGCTGATCCATTTCCAGCAGGCCGGCCACAAACCTTTCGTTTTAGTTGGCGGCGCAACGGGTATGGTGGGCGATCCTTCGGGGAAATCTGCCGAGCGTAATTTGCTTTCTGCGGAGGTTTTGCAGCATAATTTAAACGGAATACAAAGTCAATTAGAAAAATTTTTAGATTTTAAGAGCGGAGAAAACCGGGCGGAGATTGTAAATAATTACGACTGGTTCAAAAACTTTTCATTCCTGGATTTTATTCGTGATGCCGGAAAGCACATCACTGTTAATTATATGATGGCCAAAGATTCGGTGAAAAAACGTTTGGAAGGCGAAACCGGCATGTCGTTCACCGAATTTTCGTACCAATTGATCCAGGGTTACGACTTTTATTATTTGTGGAAAAACCGCAATTGCGTGCTGCAAATGGGTGGTTCCGACCAGTGGGGAAATATGGTTACCGGCACAGAACTGATCCGCAGAAAAGGGCAGGGGGAAGCTTTTGCGATAACTACGCAACTGATTAAAAAAGCCGACGGCAGTAAATTTGGTAAATCCGAAGGCGGAAATATATGGCTGGATCCTGAAAAAACTTCACCTTATCAGTTTTACCAGTTTTGGTTAAATGCTAGCGATGAAGATGCCAAAAGTTATATGCGGATTTTTACCCTGCAAAAACAGCATGAGATTGAAACTTTGGAAACCGAACACGATGCTGCGCCACATTTACGGATTCTGCAAAAAGCTTTGGCACAGGATATTACGACACGTGTTCATGGCGAAGCGGAATATGAAAAGGCAATCAAATCTTCCGGATTTCTGTTTGGAAACATTGGGATTGAGTTTTTAAACGAACTGCGCAATGAAGAAGTTGAAGCTTTATTTGCAGGCGTACCAAACTTCAGCTTAAACAAAAACGAACTGGAAAAAGGTATTTCGGTGGTTGATCTTTTAGCCGAAAAAGCAAAAGTTTTTCCGTCAAAAGGAGAAGCTAAAAAAATGCTGACCGGCGGCGGTGTTTCTATCAATAAGGAAAAGGTTTTGGCGGATGCTGTTTTTACCGTACAAAATTTGATCAACCAAAAATATTTGGTGGTGCAAAAAGGAAAGAAGAATTACTTTTTACTGGTTGTGGAGTAGTTGAAATTGTTTAAGTTTGGATATGCAAGTTTCAGAAATTCAGTTATTTCAAATTTTAAAAGAGAAGGTTGGCGAAGAACAGGCCAAAACTCTAACGGAATATGTTGAAGCCAAAATTGAAAAACAGTTTGAAATCAAAAAAGACGGCCTGGCTTCTAAACAAGATATTGCTGAATTAAAGATTGAAATTTCAAATGTGAGAAATGAATTGAAACTTGAAATTGGAGACTTAAAGATAGAATTGAAAACAGACATTGCGAACTCCCGTTCGGATACTATAAAATGGATGTTTCTATTTCTGTTTGGCCAATTGGCGGCAATTTATGCAATAGTTGAAATTATACTCAAAAAATAAATCCCTACAACTCACTCAGCAACTCCAATTTTTTCTGATTGTATTCTTCCTGCGTAATCAAACCGTTGTCAAACAGCATTTTCAGTTTTTTTAACTTGGCAGTTAGTTCATCAGGTTTGGCTTCCTCAACTGGTTTTGGTGCAACTGGTTCTAGTTGGATTTGAGTTGGCGCAAAGCGTGGCAAATCCGTATGGATCGTTCCTGAAGCGGCCCGTTTTTCTTCCATATCGCGCTGGCGGCGTTCTTCGCGTTCGGTCTGCTCCCGTTCCTGGCCGTATTGATATAATTTCCGGGCTTGGATTTTCGGCAAAAAATCAACGCTGGTTTCCGCGCCGTTTAAAGTTTTAATGCTGAAAACTGCGCCTAAAATTTCTTCTTTCAGCTTTACTTCGATCACATCTTTCCACACAAAATCAATAAATTTTATCGACAAACCCAGGTTTGCGGCCGTAAAAAAGAAAATACGTTTGTTGGTGATCGCCACACAATCCGGCGTAATGTTCACCAGCGGTTTTTTCTGCACGGCGATGTAGATAATTTCCTCGCCGCCGTTCAGCAAATCGTTCAAACGCGAATAAACTTTTTCTACGGCTTTGGGTTCCTGCTGATCTTTTAAAAACTGCTCAATCATTTTAAAGGAAATTTGTTGCGCAAAAGTAGTGTTTCGATCCGATTTTTAGTCGATAAAAGAAGTACGGGTTTTTCTGTCATGCCGAACTTGTTTCGGCATCTCACAGGACAGGATTATTACTTTTTACGATAGATCCTGAACCAAGTTCAGGATGACAAACTCAATTTTATACCGATAAAAGAAGCATCAGCCAACCAGCAAATTGCAGCCGCGGACGTCCGAAAAATCAAACCGCCCCAAAACTTCAAACATTTGGTTTGGGTGGATTTTACCCAGGTCCTGCGTCGCAATAAACGAGCAGGAATTGATATTGGCCAGATCGATCACGTTGATGCCGCCGGTTTTTCCGTTGGGCAAAATCGTGAACGGATCATTCGTATCTCGGATCAAAACTTTCATCCAGGGCACACAATTAAACAAACCTTCGCCCAAAGAATACGCCTGCGAGAGCAGTTCCGTCATGCCATATTCTGAGTGGATGGCCGGCACGCCAAAACCTTTGCAAAGCGTTTCGTGCAGTTCTTCGCGGATCATTTCTTTGCGGCGGCCTTTCATTCCGCCCGTTTCCATAATTATTAATTCCGGGAAATCAAGCGGGTGTTTTTCGATAAAATCCAGCAGCGCAAACGTAACGCCAATTAAAATAGTTGGTTTGTTATTTCGCTGAAGATCAAGTAGTTTTGATAATAATTCTTCATCATTATATAGATAAAAACCGCTGTCGTGGGTTTCGGTCGCGGCCATCAAATCCTCCACCATATAAATCAGCGACGAGCCCGAACGCTCCAGATAGGAGGGCAGCAACGCCAGGAAAGCGTAGTTTTGTATATCACCATAAAATTGCTTAAAGCCTTTGCGGAAGCTGTTTTGGTACCAGGAAACATCGGTGATCAAATGTCGGCTGGTTATTGTTCCGGTTGTGCCCGAACTGGTAAAAGTGATTTCCGGGTTTTGGTTTTGACTGAGAACGGCCTGCGTTTTAAAAAATTCTATCGGTAAAAAAGGTATCGTTTCGAGTGTTTTTATTTCTTGCGGATCAATTTTTAAGTTGAAAAGATACGATTTGTAAACCGCGCAATGCTCTGCCTGAAACCAGAAAACCTGCAAAGCCTGTTCTAAAAACTGTGCTTCGTTTACGATAGAAAAAATGGCGTCTTGCTGCAGAAGGATCATCCGCAAAGATAAGCCGGAAATTTAGCTTGTAAAAACAGTATCAGTTTAACAAAAAAAAGAACTGATCTTTGCCGGAACAATGTTCTCCGCAAAATTTTTTTATTTTAATAATTGTTTAAACCGAAGCCGCTTTCAAAACCAAATCCCTTACATCATCGGTCATTTCTATTTTCAAAGCTTCCTCAATTCCGCGTGAAGAAATCTTTTTCAAAGTCTTTTTTAAAATATCGATCATTTTTTCTTCGCTGTGTTTTTTGATGAAGTCATCTAAATAAAATTCCACAAAAACTAAGCAAATTACATCTTCAATTAGTTGTGTGTCCGGGTTTTGCCCAAGTTGTTTTTTCAGCAAAAGTGCTTTTACTTTCGAGATTGTTTCTTCATCATAACCCAAATCGCGCAAAATCGGTCCTGCCACTTTGGTATGATGGATTTTGAGCTGACTGCGCCAAACCAGATAACCGGCACGGTCCATCGGATAAGCATCCCGGGCAATTTCCCAACGGCCAATATGCTGGCAACGAACGGCCAACTGCATATATTCCGGTGCATCGGGCGCATAATCGTTCAGCTTTTTGGTCATCCGTTCGGCATACAATACTTCTTTTGGATAGGTTTTTTCTGCGGAAATTTCCCGGTTCGGATCATTGGCATTATAAGCATCAAATCTGGCAAAAGGCTGCTGTAACTGGGTGAAAGACATGTTTTAAAGATACAGTTTCGGCTTGAATAATAATCAATGATGCTGTTTTTACCGCCTATTTTTCATCAACCAAAACCTTTACCGTAACCAAAAGCTGGCCAACATGCCGCTGTGTATGTTCGGCGGCATGGATCAGCAAACCGAAAACGGTGGTAGGCAATTGTTTCCGGCCTACGCCCCGCGGTTCGGTCAGGGTTTTTATATCGATAATTTTTAGTTTTTGAAGGGAAATTTCAATCTGCCGATCAAAAATTCCGACCAGTTGCTGTACCGTAAAATCGCCGGTTTTTTCTTCGGCATTCAACCAGTTTAATTGTTCGTCATTTAATGGTTTTCCCTCCGCATAAGTAAACATCCGATCCAAAACGCCCGTTAAATGCTGCAGGTGAAAAGCCAAAGAAGCAGCACCGCCCGGCCGTTCAAAAAGCAGGTGTTTGGGGAAATTTGCGGTATATTTATGTACATCTTCCCGGGCCTGCTGCAAGGCAAAAGCAATTGGCTGCAATAAAACCGGAAACTCGTTTTGCGCACCGCGTAGCCAGACTTCCGGCTCTTTTTCTGCCATAAAATTATATGCTAAAAAATGTACCGGATGCCGCACCACGGGATTTCTTCCGTCAGCATGTTTACAAAAGTATCAATCATCCGGCTTTTTAATTTATGCTGATAACGGATGTTGATGCCGCCAAACATGCTGCGTTTGGTTTCCTGAAATTCGGGCAGCCACAGCAATTCTTCTGCCTTTGGGTTGATGCCGAGGTTGGTGATGTGCTGCGCTTCGTTGTGCGTTAAAAAAATCACTTCGCATTGCATTTGCGCTTTCACATCCGGCCGAACGGCGGCGTTTAACTGTCGGAACAATTCGCGGTAATCTTCGCGCCAGTCGCGGTCAGAATTTCGGATCCGGTCATAAACAATCACCGGCGAAAAATTAACATGCACTTCATAACCGGCATCAAAAAAAGCATTGATGGATTGGATGCGTTTTTCGATGTTGTCCGTTCGCACATCAACTAACTTGCTGATCTCCGCAGGCATTAAACTCAGCCGAACCCGTACTTTTTGCTGCGGATCGAAATCCAATAAATCCGTGTTCACAAACTTGGTGGCAAAAGTAGCTTTGGCCCGCGGATGGTTTTTGAAATACTCCAATACTGTTTTTATGCCACTAAAAATGGAATAATCTACAGACAGATCGGAGTTGCAGCCAATATCATACGTGTAAAAAAACGGGTCGGTCTGGTTTGGGGTTTTTGGCCAGGGCTGCGCCGTTACGTGCTTGTCCACGGCTGCCAAAATCTCATCCGTGTTGGTAAAAATCGTGATCGGGTTGATAGACTTGTGCCGATCAACATAACAATACGCGCAACCGGCATAACAACCGTTGGCCAGACTGGGCGCAATAAAATCAGAACTTCGGCCGCTTTCCCGGATAACTTTCGATTTCAACCGCCCTAAAACCAGCAGATCAGATTTCGCTTTATAATGGTTCAAATCTGTTTCCGGCAACTGGTTATGCTGCTTTACTTCCTGCAAAACGGCTTCCGGAAACTGGCTTGCCAAATCCTTTCCGCGCTCGTTCAAAGCATCCGGCGTATAAAAAATTTGTTTTGGGTTAAAATCAGGCATGTTTATTTTTTATCCAATTCGGGTTTTTGCGGCGTTTGCGAAACCAGCCAGCCGGTAGCATACATCCATTTGCTCATTTTTGCGAGTTTTTTGATGTCGATGCGGTCCGGTTCATCTTTTGGCGTATGGTAATCTTTATGCAGCAATGTGGTGAAAAAAATAGACGGGATTCCGGCCTGCGCATACGGCAAATGATCACTTCGGAAATACCAGTTTTCGGGATGTTTGGCATCGTCCCAGGAAAAATCGACTATAAAATGCGTTAAATTTTGGTTGGCTTTCATGGCCATATCCACTAATTGTGTAGAGTTTTTGTGCGAAGTTGTGCCGAGCAAAGCTGCCGAGTCCGGTGCGTTCCGGCCAATCATATCTCCGTTTAAAACTGCCACAATTGCTTCTTTTTTCACTGTTGGATGCGCCGAGTACCAGCGTGAGCCCAGCAAACCGCGTTCTTCAGCACCATGCCATACAAACAAAGCCGAACGCTTGCCGGGCTTGGCACTCCATGCACGGGCAATGGCCAGCATCCCAACTGTAACCGAAGCATTATCGTCCGCACCGTTCCAGATTGAATCCCGGTCAACCGGTACGCCAACGCCATCATGGTCGTGGTGACCGCTGAAAAGTACGTATTCATTTTTTAATTTCGGATCAGTCCCAACTGATTTTGCCACCACATTTACCGATGGATACAAATTGGTTTCTGCCCGGAAATCTATTTTTACCGTTGCGTTGGCCTGCTGCAAATCTGCTGCAAAAGAACTTAAAACTACGACAACCGGAACTTGTTTTTGATTTGAAACCGGCGTGCCTTCCAACTGGTACAAACCTTCCTGATAGTTATGGCCAACAAAACCCAGCGATTTTTCCGTTTGCTGATCGGCCACCAAAATTACCGCAGCAGCACCGTTTCGGCGCAAGGCCAAACTTTGCTGCCGCACGGCCAGCGAAGTATAGCGCAATCCCCACAAACTCATCCACGAAACCGGCAGCGGATTAGGCGGTACTATTTTTACCGCCACAATTTTGCCCTGTAAATTTTGAGTCGTGTCTGCCATCGAATTAAGCCAAAAAACCGGTCCGTTCAAATGCGTTTCAAGCGGTTGCGTCGGCCACACTTCTCTCCACAATTCCAGTTTTTTTTGGTTGATGGAAAACGTGCCATTATCTGCCGTGATGGTTCTTTTCAGGTTATAAAACTGAAAATACGTGCCATCATCCCCGGCAGGTTTCAAACCGGCTTCCATTGCTTTTTGGGCAACCCAAACGGCGGCGCGCAATTCATCAAGCGTTCCGGCCCTTCTTCCACGGAAAGCATCTCCAGCCAGTTCAAAAATATCTTTTTTCAGGTCTGCTTCTTTTATCAGGGATAATCCGGGCGGGTTTTGGGTTGAAGGTTTAGCCGTTGATTGCCCGAAACCCAGATCAAAAATACCTGCTAAAAACAGTGTTAGTAGTAATTTTTTCATAGCTGGAAAATTTGAAAATTTGATGAATAAATCGGATGAGGCTTGTACTGTTTTTATCGGATAAAAATTGTTCATTTCGGAAATAACGAAACACGCGAGATTGTTTTTTATATCTTTGAATATCCATGGCATTCCTGTATCCCGCATTTCTGTTTGCTTTGTTTACGCTGGCCATTCCGGTCATCATCCACCTGTTCAATTTCCGGAAGTATAAAAAAGTTTATTTTTCCAACGTACAGTTTTTAAAGGAAGTAGAAAAACGGCAATCTTCGCGCAGCAAACTTAAAAACCGGTTGATTTTGGCTGCCCGGATGCTGGCTTTGTTTTTCCTGGTGATGGCTTTTGCGAAACCTTTTTTGCCTTCCGGGGATATGCAAAATACTGGTAAACAGGCTTTTGTAAGTATTTTTGTAGATAATTCCTACTCGATGCAAACTTTAAACCGCGAAGGTTCGCTGCTGGATGAAGCCAAACGCCGCGCCAAAGAAATTGCTTCTGCCTATGGTTTAAATGATCGATTTCAGTTGATAACGCAGGATTTTGAAGGCAAACAGCAGCGTTTTATCAACCGCGAAGAATTTGATCAAGCCGTGGATGAAGTAAAAATCAGTCCGCAAAGCCGCACGTTCCCGCAAATTCTCGCTCGGCAACAGAGTCTTTTGGAAACGCAAAAAAATTCAGTCCCAAACCTTTACCTCATTTCAGATTTCCAAAAAAACATGGGTAAAAACAGCATCGGCTCAAGTCAATCCAAAATTAATCTTGTACGGATTTCGGCCAGCGCGCAGCCCAATATCGCGGTGGATTCTGTGTGGCTGGTTTCACCTTTGCACCAGCCCAACGCCACGGAAAAATTAGTTGTCCGGCTGCACAATTACGGCGATGAAAAAGCGCAGAAAGTACCAGTCAGGCTTTCCATCAATGGCGAAACCAAAGCTTTGGGCAGTTATTATCTGGCTTCGCGGAGTTTCCGGCAAGACACGCTTCGTTTCTCGGGCTTAAAAGCGGGCTGGCAAAACGGAAAAATCGAGCTGAACGATAACCCGGTCACATTTGACAATCAGTTTTATTTTACCTTTTTGGTGCAGCGGCAATTGCCCGTTTTGCAAATCGCAGATCAGGTGCCCAACCGTTTTATCAACGCGGTTTTTGCTTCAGATGCTTTTTTTAAGGCTGATTTTTCACCGGCCGGGAACGTAAATTATGCCGCTTTGGACAAATATCCGGTCATCTGTTTTAGTGATGTAAAAACAGTACCGGCCGGTTTGGCGCAGCAGTTGCAGGCGTATGTAAAGCAGGGAGGCACGCTGGTGGTTTTTCCGGCTGCAGCGGCGGACCTGACATCTTACCAAAACTTTTTACAGTCCTTAAATGCGGATTTTCCTGAAAAATTAATTGTTGGGAATACCAAAGTTGCTTCTTTAAACCTTAAAAACCCTTTTTTTAAAGATGTTTTTGAGCGGATGCCCGAAAACCCGGATCTGCCTCAGCTTAAAAAATATTTCGGCTTGAGTTCCGGCTCCCGCAACCTCCGCCAAAACCTGATGGAACTGCCCGGAAAAGTCTCTTTTTTAAGCGTTTACAATTTTGGAAAAGGAAAAGTTTACCTTTCTGCCGTGCCTGCTCAGGAAGATTTCAGCAACTTACCGCGCCACGCTTTATTTGTGCCGATGCTGTTCCGGATGGCATTGCTGAGCGGCCATGACCAGCCTTTGTTTTACACCTTGGGCGAAAACGAATTGCTGGATGTTGCGCCGATTGTGCAGGCCGATCAGCCGCTGCATCTGCAAAAAGGAAATATTTCGGTGATCCCGGATGTGCGCCGCCAGGAAGGGAAAACGCAGCTTTATGTGGCCGATCAAATCCGCGAAACGGGCAATTACAAACTGGTTTTGAAAGACAGCGTGCTGGCACAAATCGCATTTAACGACAACCGTCAGGAATCGGACCTTAATTATTTAACAGACAATGACTTAAAGCACGAATTTAGGTCGGTAAAAACAGTATCGGTTTTGCCGGCCGGAAAGCTGTTGCTGGCCAAACAAATTGCAGCCATAAATTTGGGCGTGCAGTTATGGAAACTTTGCCTAATTTTGGCGCTGCTTTGTGTGGCTGCCGAAGTGTTGCTGATCCGTTTTTACAAGGTCAGTCCGCAGCAAAAACTGGTTGCCGTTTAATTCGCAAAAATCATAAAAAGCATAAATATTGATGAACCTGTTGCTCAAATCTGTTAAAATTATTGATCCGAATGCTGTTTTTAACGGGCAAATTTTGGATGTTTTGATCGAAGATGGCAAGATCACAAAGATTGCAGCAGCTATTCAGAATGATGCAGAAATGTTTGACGGACAAGGCTGTAGCTTATCTCCCGGCTTCTTTGACCTGAACTGTAATTTTGGCGAACCGGGTTTTGAAACCAAGGAAGATATGCAAACCGGTACGCTTGCCGCATCAGCCGGTGGTTTTACCGGCGTAGCTTTGATGCCAAACACGCTGCCGCCTGTACATTCCAAGTCCGAAGTGCAATATTTGATCAATCAATCCCGCGGCAACCTTGTAAATGTGTATCCGCTGGGCGCAATATCCTACAAAACCGAAGGTAAAGACCTGGCCGAAATGTACGATATGTACCGCTCTGGCGCGCTGGCTTTTACAGACGGCAAACGCCCGGTGCAGGATGCAGGTTTGATGGAGCGCGCATTATTATACGCGCAGGGTTTTAAAGGTTTGGTTTTTTCGTACCCGGAAGACAGTTCCATCGCCGGAAAAGCAAAAGTGCATGAAGGCGTGGTGAGCACGTTGCTGGGCATGAAAGGCATCCCGGCACTGGCCGAAGAACTGATGGTGTCGCGCGATTTGTATTTGGCCGGATACACCAATTCCAGGGTTCATTTTACCACAATTTCTACGGCGCAGGCAGTTGAGCAGATACGAAAAGCCAAAGCAAAAGGGTTGAAAATTACCTGCGATGTGGCCGCGCATAATTTGGTTTTGACGGATGAAGTTTTGATGGGTTTTGATAGTTTGTACAAGGTGAAACCGCCGTTGCGCACGCAGCAGGATGCAGATGCGCTGCTTGCAGGTTTGCACGACGGGACAATTGATGCCATTGTTTCGCAGCACACGCCGCACGAAATTGAGTTTAAAGACGTGGAGTTTGAAGTGGCCGAATTTGGCATGACCGGTTTGCAAACGGCATTTTCGCTGGCGGTAAAAGCCGGTTTGGATGCGGGTTTGATCGTGCAGAAAATGTCCGTCAATCCGCGTAAAATTTTAGGTATAAAAGAAGCATCGGTTGCCGAAGGGGAACTGGCAAACCTGGTTTTGTTCAACCCAAAAAGCAACTGGAATTATAACGGTGAAAACAATCAGTCCAAATCATTCAACTCGCCGTTTTTAGGGCAGGAAATGACCGGAAAAGTATTGCTCACCATTAACAATAATCAAGTTTATAAATCTGCATAATATGATCGACCCGAAAATAGAAAAGGCCATTGACGCCGCATTCAACAATATAAAAACATTAAACCCTATTTATGTAGAACCGGTAAAAGGTGAAATCTTGTCGGTTTTTGGGGCCGACCTTCCATTTTTGCAAAAGGTAAACGGCATGGACGAGGTGTTCAATTCCAACCCTAAAATTGAAAACCTGCGGGAAGTTTTTTTTGATTTGCTGCTGGTGAATTTTTTCAGTGCCGATGTAAAAAAACTGGACGAAGATTACCTCGATTCGCCGGAATGGGAAAAAATTGAAGAAGAAACGCTGGACCGCGGCACCGAAATGCTGAACGTTTTGCTGTACCTAAACGAGTGCGAAGATGAAGATATTGAGCCGGAACTGAACGATTACCTGACCGAGTTTTTGCTGGTTGACGAAGACGAGTTTCAGGACGAGCACCGCATTTACGAACCGGTGATTGCCAACCAGATTTTGATGGAAAGCGGCATTGCAGAAATCGGGAAAGTTGCAAAAAACTTATCAGACGATGAAGAGATCAAAGAACTGTTTTATCCGCTGATGTGCTTCTTTTACGATACAAAATCCTCCGCAGAAAACATGCAAACGGCTGCCGAAAACGCCGCGGAACCGGATTTCGATCTGCCGGTTTTGGCCATTATGCTGAATTTTAACTAAGCTGAAAATGCAGGATCTGAACCGGAAAATCAGGATAAAAGGCATTCAATACGGAGTTGTTTTGGGCGTTTCCATCTTTTTGCTGAACCTTTTTTCTTATTTTCTGATGACCAAAGTAAACACACCGCTTTGGATGACAGCATTTAGTCCGCTAATATTTACCAACCTTTTGCCAATAGTTATCGCCATTTTGCTTTGCCTGCACCTGCGCGAAAAAATTGGCGGTTACTGGACGCTGCGGCAGGCGGCCTCAGGCGTTTTTATGATGTTTTTCACTTCCTATATCATCTTTTTTTTCAGCATGATCGTGTATTCTAAAGTGATCGATCCGGCAATGGGCATCAACATTGAAAACAAAATTGAGGCGGTAAAAGCAGCAATCCGCAGAAACCAAAACACCAGCGGGCAGCATATCCGTGAAGAAACTGCCGCGTTGCGCAAAGATTTTAACGAGCGGCAACAATCCGGCGCGTGGGGTTATGTGCAAAGTTTCGGTATCGTGGTTTTGCTGTTGTTTTTGGCTTCACTGATTTTTGGCGCGCTGTTTAAAAACGAAGAGTTAGTGCGGGTTCCGTCAAATAAAAACCAAATTTAGTACGATAAAAGAAGCATCGCCTGTTAAGCTTTGCGTTGATAAAATGGATATTTCAGTAGTTGTGCCTTTATTTAATGAAGCGGAATCATTGCCGGAACTGACGGATTGGATCAGGCAGGTGATGAAAACGCATGGTTACACGTACGAAATTATCCTGGTTGATGATGGCAGCAACGATGGTTCGTGGGAAGTGATTGAAAGTTTATATGAACAAAACCCCTTTATCCGCGGCATAAAATTCCGCCGGAATTATGGGAAATCTGCTGCGCTGAACGTTGGTTTTGAAGCCACGAACGGCAACGTCATCATTACGATGGATGCCGATCTGCAGGATTCGCCGGAGGAAATCCCGGAATTGTACCGAAAAATCACGCAGGAAAAATTTGACTTGGTTTCCGGCTGGAAGGCAAAACGTTATGATCCGATCAGCAAAACCATCCCCACAAAACTCTTTAATTCGGCCACACGCAGCATGTCGGGCATCCACAACTTACATGATTTTAACTGCGGCCTGAAAGCTTACCGCAAAGAAGTGGTCAAAAATATTGAGGTTTACGGCGAAATGCACCGCTACATCCCGGTGCTGGCCAAATGGGCGGGGTTTACCAAAATCACGGAGCAGGTTGTGGAGCATCGGGCCCGCAAATACGGCACAACCAAGTTTGGTTTCAGTCGGTTTATCAACGGTTTCCTGGATTTGCTGTCGATTTTTTTTGTCGGCAAGTTTTCTAAACGGCCAATGCACTTTTTCGGCACGCTGGGCACGTTGTGTTTTTTAACGGGGATTGGGATTGTTTTCTGGCTGATCGGTTCAAAACTTTATGACATTTCCAATCACGTAAAATACCGAAACGTTACCGATAATACGCTGTTTTACATTGCTTTAACGGCTGTCATTTTAGGTTCGCAACTGTTTTTAACGGGTTTTGTGGCCGAGATGATTTCGCGCAACTCTCCGGAACGTAATAATTATCAGATCGATAAAAGGATTTGATGCTTCTTTTATCAGTATAAATTTAGAAAATAAAGGTCATCCCCCTAACCCCCTTCAAAGGGGGAAGCAAAGTTCGCTGCCTTTCTAACCGTTATTTATAGTTTGGACAGGTAGCCAATATACATTCCCCCTTCAAAGGGGGTTAGGGGGATGACTAACCAGTTAAAAAAGTAATACTTCTTTGTTCTAAATTTATGTTTTTTTCGATCATCATCCCGCTTTACAACCGCCCTCAGGAAATCCGCGAACTGCTGGAAACTTTGGTGCTGCAAACCTATAAGCAATTTGAGGTTTTGGTGATTGAAGACGGTTCACAACTCGATGCTGCTGCGGTAATTGCAGATTTTAAAGACCGCCTCGACCTGAAATATTTTGTAAAGGAAAACAGCGGACAGGGTTTTAGCCGAAACTTTGGTTTTGAACGTGCAAAAGGTGCTTATTTTATCATTTTTGATTCGGATTGTTTAATCCCGGCAGATTATCTGGCAATCGTCAACCGCGAAATCATCGCCCGAAAATTGGATGCTTACGGAGGCCCGGACGCGTCGCACGATTCTTTTTCGCCCATACAAAAAGCCATCAGCTATTCCATGACTTCGCCTTTTACCACCGGCGGCATCCGGGGCGGCGAAAAACGCATCGGGGATTTTCATCCGCGCAGCTTTAACATGGGTTTATCGCGGGAAGTTTACCAAAAAACGGGCGGTTTTATCATCACGCGTTTGGGCGAAGATATTGAACTGAGTATCCGCATCCATGAATCAGGTTTCAAAACCGGGTTAATTCCCGAAGCAAAAGTTTACCATAAACGGCGCACCAGCTTTTTGCAGTTTTACAAACAGATTCATTTTTTCGGCCGTGCACGCATCAATATTTACAAGTTTTTTCCTTCGGGATTAAAAGCGGTGCATTTTTTTCCGGCTGTTTTTACGCTTGGTTTAATCTTTTCGCTGATTGCCAACGTGTTCAACTGGCCGGTTTCAGAACTCTGCAATGTGTTGCTGGCAATATTTATTTTGTTGATATTTTTTCATTCCTGGATAAGAAATAAATCAGCAAAAGTTGCATTTTTGAGCATATTTGCCGCTTTTATTCAGCTAACCGCTTATGGGCTTGGTTTTATGCAGGATTTTTGCAAACGCATTATATTTAACAGACATTAAGCTATGTACCACCCGTTTTCCATTGCAGAAACTTTTAAAACTGCATGGGATGTTACTAAAAAAAATTTCCTCAGCATTATCATTTATGCCGCAATCGTAACGGTTGTGCTGGGCACAGTGCAGTTTTTTAGTGCCGTAGTAGATATCAGGAACGATGCTTTTGCCGAGTTTCTGGTGTTTTTGATCCTGATGATCATCCAGACTTACGCCACGCTGGGTTTATACAAATTGGTTTTTACGCTGATGGACAACGAATATTACGAAGTAGATTTTGCCCAGATGCTGCCCACCATGAAAATGGTCTGGAGTTTTATTGCCATTTGCCTGCTCCTTGCGTTTGCAATTGTAACGCTCAATATCGGTATAGAAAAAGGGCTGGAAAACTACTCCGACAGCGTGATCCAAAACGTAAAAGTGCTGGAAGTGATGCTGATTTTGTATGCCGCACTGCGCTACATGTTTTGCGCCTGTTTTATTGTGGATGACAACTCCGGCCCGATAGAATCTTTGCGCCAAAGCCGGATTTTGACCAAGCATCACCTGCTGCATTTGCTGGCGCTGCTGGGCATTATGGTGCTGGTGATTGCTGCCGGTTTTTTTGTGGTCGGGAAGATCGTGCTGGTTTTATTTCCCTTCGTTAACGTGATCCTGATCGTAACTTACCGCAAATTGGTTTTCAGCAGAATAGATGTGGACGATGACGTAGCCGAAACGCACTGATTTTATGGGCATAAAAACAGCATTGAGCAAACCGTTCGCTCTTTTTGTTTCCTGGCAGATTAATAAACTGCGGAAAAATGCCGTCAAATTTCAAGATAAAATCTTTCAAAACCTGATAAAAACAGGTGTAAAAACAGCATTCGGCCGCGATCATCATTTTGCAGAAATCAAAAGTTATGAAGACTTTAAAAAGCGTGTCCCCATACGCGATTACGAAGAATTAAAACCTTATATAGATCGCGTAGTTTGCGGCGAAGAAAACGTGCTTTGGCCGGGCAAACCGCTTTATCTGGCCAAAACTTCAGGCACAACTTCCGGGGTAAAATATATTCCGATTTCCAAAGATTCCATGCCTGAGCATATCCGCGCGGCACGAAATGCTTTGCTCAATTACATTCGCGAAACGGGCAATGCTTCTTTTACCGATGGAAAAATGATTTTTTTGCAGGGAAGCCCGGATTTGCAAACCAAAGCCGGGATTTTTGTGGGCAGATTATCAGGAATTGTAGCGCATCACGTGCCAAAATATTTGCTGAAAAACCGGATGCCAAGTGATCCAATTAATAGAATTGAAGATTGGGAAGCCAAAGTAAATGCAATTGCGGACGAAACCATCAACCAGAACATGACGCTGATTTCCGGCATCCCGCCCTGGTGCCAGATGTATTTTGATTGTTTGTCGGAAAAATCCGGTGGTAAAAAAATTAAAGATGTTTTTCCGAATTTCAAACTGTTCGTTTACGGCGGCGTAAATTATCAGCCTTATCGTGCCAGAATTGAGGAAAGTATCGGTTTTAAAATTGATTCTATCGAAACTTATCCGGCTTCCGAAGGCTTCATCGCTTACCAGGATTCGCAAAAAAGCAACGAATTATTGTTGCTGGCCGATGCCGGAATGTTTTTCGAGTTTATCCCAACAGAAACTTATTTTGATGAAAACCCAATCCGCCTCAACCTGAAACAAATCGAGCTGAACAAAAATTACGCACTGATTTTGAACACCAACGCTGGTTTGTGGGGCTACAGTTTGGGCGATACGGTTAAATTTACGTCGATCAATCCATATAAAATTGTGGTGACCGGCCGCATCAAGCATTTTATTTCTGCTTTTGGCGAGCACGTGATCGGCGAAGAAGTGGAGCAGGCGTTGATGCAGGTTGCTGCGGAAGAAAATGCAGAAATCACAGAATTTACGGTTGCGCCGCAGGTAAACCCGCCGGATGGTGAACTGCCTTTTCACGAATGGTTTATCGAGTTTGGAAAGCTTCCGAAAAATTTTGAAGTGTTTAGTTTGAAAGTTGACAACATCCTTCAGCAAAAAAATATTTATTACGCCGATTTGATTACCGGAAAAATCCTACAGCCTTTAAAAATCCGTCAGCTCAAAAAAAATGCTTTTATTGATTTTATGCGGACGAAAGGCAAATTGGGCGGTCAAAATAAAGTCCCGCGATTGTCAAATGATCGTACAATTGCCACAGAGTTGGAAAGTTATATTTTAATGTAGATTTTTGCACGATAAAAACAGCATCAGTCTCACAAAAACCTTTACACTCGTTCCCTTTTGAAAAGTATTGCCCTCTTAGGTTCCACCGGCAGCATCGGCACGCAAACATTGCAGGTGATCCGGGAAAACCCGACCCTTTTTCGCGCTTGTGTGCTCACTGCGCAATCCAACGCTGATTTATTGATTGAACAGGCCCTGGAATTTTTGCCGGATTATGTGGTGATCAGTCGTGATGCACTTTTTTATGCCGTAAAAGAAGCATTGCAGCATACGCAAATCAAGGTTTTGGCCGGGGTTGAAGCAATTGCTGAAGTGGTGGCTGCACCTGAAATTGAGCTGGTTTTGACCGCTTTAGTTGGTTTTGCCGGCTTGCAACCCACAATTGCTGCCATAAAAGCCGGAAAACACATTGCGCTGGCCAACAAAGAAACGCTGGTTGTGGCCGGAGAACTGGTGATGGAACTGGCCAAAAAACATAACGTCAACATTTTGCCGGTAGATTCGGAGCATTCGGCGATTTTTCAGTGTTTGGCAGGAGAGGAGCCGCAATCGGTAGAAAAAATAATCCTGACGGCATCCGGCGGCCCGTTTCGTGGAAAAGATATTTCTTTCTTATCGAAAGTAAAAAAAGATCAGGCATTAAAACATCCAAATTGGGTGATGGGCGCAAAAATTACGATCGATTCTGCTTCGCTGATGAACAAAGGTTTGGAAGTGATCGAGGCAAAATGGCTGTTTGATCTGGCTGCCGGTCAGATTGAGGTGATTGTGCATCCGCAGTCGGTCATCCATTCGCTGGTGCAATTTAAAGACAGCTCGGTGAAAGCGCAGATGGGCTTGCCAGACATGAAGCTGCCGATACAATACGCGCTGACTTATCCGCAGAGAATAAAAAATAATTTTGCGCGTTTTAGCTTCGCGGATTTTCCGAACCTGACGTTTGAACAACCTGATCTGAAAACTTTTCGTAACCTTGCTTTGGCTTTTGCCGCTTTGGATAGTGGCGGAAACATGCCATGCATCATCAATGCAGCCAATGAAATTGCAGTGGAAGGTTTTTTAAATGAGCAGATCAGTTTTTTAAGGATGAGCGATTTGATTGAAGAATGTACGCAGCGGATTGCCCTGCACAAAACACCGGGATTGGACGATTATTTGCATACTGACCTGGAAACAAGAGTTTTAGCTAAAAATTTATTAAAAAAAGGTGCCTAAAAACAGCATCCAGAAATTTATAATATTGATATGAACGTTTTAATTATGATTGGCCAGCTGATTGCCGGATTGTCTATCCTGGTAATTTTGCACGAAGCAGGCCACTTTTTTGCCGCCCGCGCTTTCGGGATCAAGGTTGAAAAATTTTACCTGTTTTTTGATGCCTGGAACATCAGTTTGTTCAAATACACTTATAAAGGCGTAGAATATGGCATTGGATGGCTGCCGCTGGGTGGCTACGTTAAAATTGCCGGTATGATCGATGAATCTATGGACACCGAACAAATGGCCGGGCCGCCGCAACCCTGGGAATTTCGCTCGAAACCTGCATGGCAACGCTTGATTGTGATGCTGGCCGGAATTTTTGTAAACATCGTTTTGGGTATTTTTATTTTTTGGATGCTGACGATCAAATACGGCGAAAGCTATATCCCGAACCAAAGTGTAAAGTATGGCATCGTGCCGGGCATTATCGGCAGGGATATCGGCCTGAAAGCAGGAGACAAAATCACGGCGGTAAACGGCAAAAAAATTGTCCGTTTTGAAGAATTGATCAGCTCGAAAGTATTGCTGGGCAATTCACAGTTAACGGTTGATCGCGATAACAAAATGATGAACATTACCGTTCCGGGCAATATTTATAACGAAGTGGCTGACTACGGGATCGGCGAATTCATCCAGTTGCGCAGTAAATTTATGGTGGATTCTATCGTGCCAAACAGCAATGCGCAGAAAGCAGGTTTGCAAAAAGGTGATAGCATCAAAGCTGTAAACGGCCAGCAGGTTGCTTTTTTTGATCAGTTTCAAACCCTGATCAAGGCCAACAAAAACAAGCAGATCAACCTGGAAGTAAAACGCAACAACCAGTTGGTGCAGTTGCCGGCAACCGTTAATGCGCAGGGAACGCTGGGTTTTGCCGCCAAAGGTGATGAGCCGGTTATTGCAAAAGAGAAGTTTGGTTTTGTTTCTTCCCTGCCGGTTGGTGCCTCTAAAGCCTGGAGTTCTTTTACAGATAATGCAAAAGGAATTGGCCGAGTTGCAACCGGACAAATCAAGGCCAACCGCGCTTTTGCAGGTCCGGTTACGATGGCTACGATGTTTGGAAGCCATTTTGATGCGGCGAAATTTTGGAGTCTGGTTGGCCTGTTATCAATGGCTTTGGCGTTGATGAACTTGCTGCCGATCCCGGCATTGGATGGCGGCCACGCTATGTTTCTGATCATTGAAATGATAAAAGGCAAACCGTTGAGCGATCGTTTTATGGAAAAAGCACAAATTGTGGGTTTCTGTATTTTGATTGCGCTGATGGTTTTTGTTTATGGAAACGATATTTTACGCCACGTCATCAATAAATAATTCCAAACTTAAAAAGATGGATTACTTTGAATTTTACGGCTTGCCGGAATCATTTAAAATTGATGCGGCACAACTCAAAAAGAAGTTTTATGAACTGAGCAAAAAATACCATCCGGATTTTTATGCTTCAGAAAGTGCAGAAAAGCAGCAGGAAGTTTTAGAGTTATCAACTTTGAACAACAAAGCTTACCAGGTATTGGCCAATACGGACAGGCGTGTTGAATATATTTTACGGCAACATAACCTGTTGTCCGAAGGTGATAAATATCCTTTAGGGCCGGATTTTTTGATGGAGATGATGGAGTTGAACGAGCAATTGATGGACGCAGATGACGAAGCAACGATCAACCGGATAAAAACATCGGTAAAAGAAGCATCCGATAATTTGGAACTGGAACTTGCAGGGCAAACCCGGGATTTCGAGATTAAAGATAAAGCCGGGCAAAACGAAGCTTTTAAAAAAGTGCTTGATATTTATTACCGCAAGAAATATTTGTTGCGGATTACCGAAAGTTTTAATACGTTTGCAGCCCGTTAACAACAAGCCCAGCTGGCGGAATTGGTAGACGCGCTGGTCTCAAACACCTGTGGGAAACCGTGCCGGTTCGACTCCGGCGCTGGGTACAAAGCCTTGATATTTTTATCAAGGCTTTTGTGTTTTGTATTAAGAACACAAACTTATATTCTGTAGCAATTACACCAACATATATTAAAAACCCCGACAAAAACATTGTCAGGGCCTATTTCAAAAAAAGGCAGATAAAAACAGCACTTACATAGCTGGCTTGGTTTTCTTTACAACCCTGTGGTGTTTGGTTGTTTTGTGCGTAACTACTTTCCTGGTTTTCGTACTGTGTTTCATTGTGTCTTGTGCAAATACAGAACTGCTGAAAAGGATTGCCACAAGCGCAATCATGGATAAAGTTGATTTCATGGTTATTTGATTTTGAGCAAAATACGCATTTGCCCGGATACAGTTGCGTTAAAAACAATAAAGCCATCTTCCGGGAAGATGGCTTTATCGGATCAGCAATTGATGTTTTGCCGAAGCAGGTTTAACAGCATTGGTCCGGGCTGTTTGCCAAAATTCAGGCCGATTTGGTTACACTGGCCTTTAAAAAATACGCAACAATCAATGTGATGCCTGCTCCTTTCAAAAACCCTTTTAAAGATTCTGAAATCGGGGTGAAATGCCCCAGCAAAACAGAGCAAAGGATAGACAGGAAACCAACCAGCAACAACAGTTTTAAAAATTTTAGCTTTCTCATTTTGTAGTAGTTTATATTTTAGTTTCTTTCCCGACTGAGTACCGGAAAGGCTAAAAATAAAAAAGATTAGGAGCAATTAAAATGCTTTTGACTGTAATTGTTATAGTTTTCTTCAATTTTATTAACCTGTTAAAAATAATTGCACTTCAACATAAAACTCAAAAAGTAAACGTGTTTTTGTTGCAGAGATCAAACCGTTTTGGTGTTGATTTTTGCCTGCACATCTGCTTCCCCGGCCGAAGCTTTCTTTTCTTCCTGCATTTCTTTCGATAAAAAGAAGTTTAAACCGGTCCTGATAACGGCAATGGCACCTAATTTTCCGATTTCCTGCCAGTTGGGTGCTACGGCGGTTGATAAAATATCTGCCCCTAACTGAAACTCTAAAGCCAGTGCCAGATAGCGCGACAAAGTAAGCCGGATAGCGTTAAAATCCATTTCCTGTCCGCTAAAAAGCGCGCGGACAAACCGGTACAAAGAAATGGCCGAACCGATGGCAATTGTACCGGCACCGGTAATTTCTACGCCCAGGCGCAGCCATTGCACTAAACTCATTGTAAAATTTTCTGCAGAAGCATTCATGTTTTTTATAGTTTTTCAATCGGTTTTTTCGTTACGTTCCTGCTGATGATCCAGACGGAAGTTTTTTGGATGATAACAAGCAACAGCAGCAAGCCAAGTGCGATAAAAAATAAAGGCAGCGTTTTGCCGGTTTCAAAAGCAAATGTCAAGGCCGTTGCTACTGCAGGCGGGTGCATCACGTTCAACAAAATCATAAACAGGATCGAGATAACCATTGCCAGCACAGCCGAGGCATAACCAGGGCCGATCGCTTTAAGCACTCCGATACCGATCAGCGCAGCAGAAACCTGAGCCATCGCCAGTGTGTAAATATTGTTGGTAGGATGCTGCGGATCAAGGTAAATCAAAAACGCACTGGACGCCAGCGAAGCAAAAAGCAAATGCTGTTTACTGTATGCCTCCAGCAAAAACAGCACTATTGCCATAATGGTGGTGGGCAGCAAGGCCAGCGAGATTTCGGTTTTCAGATCATAACGGTTGCGCATAGTTGGATGCAATTATCAGGTTTGTAAAGCAACCTGTCCAAAAATAGTTTAACAATTGTAGTTTTTAGGCCGATGCTGTTTTTATCAACCAAAATCCGGGATAGATTTTTAAACTTTGTACCGATAAAAAGCAAGTGGCCATACTGTTTTTATCAACCCAAAATCAGGATAATAATTACAAATATGTTCACCGGGATTATAGAAACTTTAGGCACCGTTACCGATTTGTTCAGCGAACAGGGAAACCTGCATTTGACCATCGACTCCGGCCTGGCGCACGAACTTAAAATCGATCAATCCATCGCCCACAATGGCATTTGCCTTACGGTGGTGGCCATTGCAGATGGTTTGCATACTGTTACGGCGATTGAAGAAACACTGAACAAAACCAATTTGAGCCGTTTGCAAGTTGGCGACAAGGTAAATCTCGAACGTTGTATGCGGATGAACGACCGGCTGGACGGCCATATTGTGCAGGGACATGTAGATCAAACGGCAGTTTGCATTGCTTATCGCGAGCTGGACGGCAGCTGGGAATACACTTTTGAATATGATCCTTTGGCCGGAAATGTAACGGTAGAAAAAGGTTCGGTTTGTGTAAACGGCGTAAGCCTGACAGTAGTTAATTCTGTTCAAAACACGTTTTCGGTCGCCATTATTCCTTACACTTACGAGCACACCAATTTGCAGCAGGTGCGCGAAGGTTCTGTAGTGAATTTGGAGTTCGATGTGATTGGCAAATACGTGGCCCGGCTGATGCAGCGTTGATACTGTTTTTAGCTACTTAATTTTGTAAACCACGCCAAATTGCCTGCCATTAAAATCGGGCTGCAGGTTGCTGAAAAGCGATTTTCCGGAGTTTTGATGCTTGTGTTGAATACCAAACATTGCGCTGTCGAACAAAAATAAAAACGCACCCTGCAAAATAACCGCGTTGCCGTAACCATGCAAACGGTCAGAGTTTTTGCTGATGCCGCGCCGGTTCAGGTAAACGCCGCCAGCGATATATGCCAAATCCAATCCGGCATTAATCAGTAAAATTCGTTCTGTTTTGCGCTGTTCTGCAAAGCTTTGTTTCAGGTCGAATTGCTTTTCTGATGCTGTTTTTGCACCATAAAAACCGGCGGTTGCGATACCCAGGTTTACGATGTTTCAGAAAATATTCATCTGGTTAAAATACCGCGCCGCGCCTTTAGTTTTATAAAAACCAATGCTGCCTATCGCGATATTTGCAATCGCCCAACCGCCCAGAACCTTCATGCCGGTTTGGTTAATCTCGTTTCGTTTCTGGTTGAGATGGGAGAGGGTATCTTGGGACTTGGCTTGGGTGGAGAGAACTAGTAGGAATACGAGGATTGTTTTTTTCATTGGTAAAGAAGTAAACAATGACGGATATTTTTATAAAATCTTTTTAATCCAAAAAAACGCATAATAAAGCCCAAGCGAAATTGTCGATGCGAGAAATAAATTTATTACCATTAAAAATATAGCTAAAGAAACAGTGTTAGAATATTTATATATTGGATATGCTACTATTAAGAATATTACAAGACCTCCGTGTTCGGTCCATTTTTTTTTCAAATCTTTTCTTTCTGTATCATTTTGATAAGGAACTAATCTTAAGCCCTGTTTTAAAATACTTATATTTAAATGGGGTTTGTTTTGATAATCTTCCACTAAAAAGTGAAATGTGGCATTCGTTTTACTTTGTATTAAGGGAATATCAAACCTTCTATGTCTAGTTACAAAAGAAATCTCTTTTTGTAAATTATTATCAATTATTTGTTCATTTTCTAATTGAAGTAAATGGCTGGTTCTAATTCTTTCAAATTGATCATTGAAATCTTTTTGTAAAGATAAATCTTTGGTTAAATCATCATATATAAGTTGACCCTGATGTCGGTATATAACAGAACTGGTGGGAACTGAAAATTCAAAAACTAAATCTGAAAAATCTTTACTACTAGTATTTGTAATTTCTGCCGAAATGATATGAAGATTATTTGATTGCACACCATTATATAGTATTTGAATATCGCCCCAATCTTGACTTTGAACCGAAAAGGCTAATTGTTGACCCCAAACTCGTTTAGTAAATATTGCTTTTCTATTTTGGTATTTTTCTTTAATCAAAAAAACAATACCTCCAATAGCAAATGAGCCAATATATTTCGCAAATTCTAGAGCAGTCGCAGTGATGTCTGAGATGTTATGGGTTATCATCTTAAATGTTTATTCAAATAGTTTTAATCAAAATACTAATATAAATTACCAGCCCTTCAACTCCGAAAACCGGCGCACCTTCCGCACAAAAAAAGCCCAAACTACGCTGCCTTTGTAAAAACCAGCGGTTGATTGCAGGTTATAATCCGCATGGCGTTCGCTTCGTACTTTTTGCCGCTGACCGGAATTGGTGAAAAGTTGCCGGATAAAGTTGCGGTGTGCTTTGCTGATGGCGGCGGCATCTTTGCGTTTGCCTTCGCTGAGAAAACGGGCCAGCGTTACGAAATCCAGCAAAAAGCGCATCGGGATGATGAACACGCTTTTGCGTAGCCACAAATTCTTCTGTAAAAGCAGTAAATTATTACGAAAATTAAGATAGGTTTTATACGGGTTTTCCACGTCCAGCGTACCGCCGCCAAAATGATAAACGGTAGATTCGGCACAATACATCACTTTTAAACCCATATTTTTCAACCGCCAGCACAAGTCGATTTCTTCCATGTGGGCGAAAAAACGTTCGTCAAAACCACCAGAAAGTCCCCAGTATTTTTGCTTGATAAATAAAGCAGCGCCTGATGCCCACAGCACTTCAATAGTTTGATCGTACTGGCCGTGGTCTTCCTCAATCTCGAAAAAAATCCTTCCGCGGCAAAACGGATAGCCAAACGTATCAATAAAACCACCCGCCGCACCGGCATGTTCAAACTTGTTTTTTTGCTGCCAGGAAAGGATTTTTGGTGCCGCAGCAGCAATCAGTTCATCACTTTCCATCAGCTTGATCACCGGTTCAATCCAGTTCGGCACAACTTCTACATCAGAATTTAGCAGGATAAAATAATCAGCCTGAACCTGCGCCAAAACCTTGTTATAACCGCCGGTAAAGCCGTAGTTCTGATCGTTCAATACTGTTTTTACCATAGGAAAATTGGCGCGAACAAATTCCACAGAACCATCCGTAGAACCATTATCGCCCAGCACAATTTCCAGGTTTGGATAAGTGGAAGCCGTAACCGATGGCAAGTAAGTCTGCAGATATTTCAAACCGTTCCAATTCAGGATCACCACGGCAACTTTAGGTGCTTTTGCCGTTTCATGCAGCATGTTCATCTGTGAATATCTTCCGGTTTAAATTTCCATCTTCTGTGCGACCATAACCAGTAGGCCGGTTCCTCACGGATCACTTTTTCCAGATATTGCACATGCAGATCGGTAATCTCGTGTTCGGCAGTGCGTTTGGGTTCGTTGATCAAAGGCACGAAGGTACACGAATAATAACCTCTTTTTACTACGCGGATATCACAAAAAATCACGGCACTGTTTGTTAATTTGGCCAGCTTTTCAACACCCAAAAAAATGGCGGTTGGCTGGTTTAAAAAACTGGCGAAATATTGGGTTTCTTCGCGGACCGGAGTTTGATCGCTTACAAAAACGGTAATAATTTGTTCGTTTTTTAAGCTGACTAACGTACGCATAGTTGCTTTCATGGCCACCAATTGCGCACCAAATTTGCCACGCGTTTGGTTGGTTACCGCTTCAATTTGTTTGTTTTTGATGGGTTTGTAAACAATTAGTTTTTTATGATCGGTGCATAAACTCAAGGCCAAAGCCGCCATTTCCCAGTTGCCATAATGGCCAACCGCACCGATAATGCTTTGTTTATTGGCAAAATAACTGTTGAGCATTTCCGGGTTGGCTACGTGAAAATGCTGATTGAGCTGTTCACGGGAAATGCTAAACATTTTTACAGATTCTACCAGTAAATCCCCCAGATAACGGTAAAATTGGCGTTCAATTTGTGAGCGTTCTGCTGCTGTTTTCTCCGGAAAAGCATTGCGCAAATTTTCCTGCACTACTTTGCGCCGGTATTTGGCCACATAAAAAAGTATGATAAAAACAGCATCCGATAAAAGGTACAAAACCCAAAATGGCAGCAGCGACAACAGGTACAAAAAGAAAATGGCTACTTTCGTAAGCACCTTATTTATCATTATTTTCGCTGAATTTAGGACACAAACTTATCATTAATGGCCGATAACGCTGCAATCTTCCCGATGTTTTACCTGCCGCCGGTTGCCTGGTTCACAAAATTATTTCAGCATAAAAACAGTTTTTTGATCGAACAAAAAGAGCATTTCCCAAAGCAAACTTATCGTAACCGTGCACAGATTTATTCGCCCGACGGCGCGCTGACGTTAGTGGTACCGGTGGTTAAAGGCGCAAAGAACCACACCAAAATACGCGACGTTAAAATTTGTTATGATTTTAACTGGCAGCGGCAGCAATGGATGAGTTTGCAAACTTATTACCGCAGTTCGGCGTATTTTGAGTATTACGAAGCTGATTTTGCACCTTTTTTTGAAGGAAAACAATTTGATTTTTTGTTTGATCTGAACGAAGCACTGCTGCAACTGCTGTTTAAATTGTTAAAAATGAAGGTAGAAATGGATTATACCGAAGAATACGAAAAGGTGGTTTCAGGGCAGGATTTCCGGCAAAGCATCAACCCGAAACAGGAATACGATTTTGAGCAGAAACGATATTTTCAGGTATTTGATGACCGGCATGGCTTCCTGAAAAACCTGAGCATTGTTGATTTGCTGTTTAACCAGGGGCCAAACGCCTGTAATTATTTGTAATGGCAAAAAATAGCACACGTTTAAAAGTAAAAGCAACTAAACACAGCTATGTAATTGGCGAATCGCCGGGATCGGTAACCATTTCCAGGGATGCTTTAAAACCGAAAATCGAGATCTATTCGTACAATGAAACGGAAATAATAGACAATCAGGGAACCGATATTTCGGTGATCCTGGATCAGATGAAGGCTTGCACCGATCATACACACTGGATTTTGATCAAAGGTTTGGGCGACCAAAACCTGATTGAGCAGATCGGCAGCAAACTGGAAATTAACCGCCTTGTACTGGAAGATATTGTGCATACACAACAGCGGCCCAAGTTTGATCAATATGAAGGTTACGTTTTTTTAACGAGCCGTTTGCTGCATTATCACCGGCAGGAAGCGATCGAAGATTATCAGCTTTCTGTTTTGGTGAAGGAAAATATCATCATCAGCTTTCAGGAAACGCATGAAGAATATTTTGAAGGCGTAAAAAAGCGACTGGCCGGCGGAAAAGGTTTTATCCGCACCGGCGGAACAGGATACTTGGCTTATGCACTCACGGACACAGTGATTGACCGCTATTTTGACCTGCTGAACAAAGTAAGTGATTCGCTGGAATTGCTGGAAGACCGCTTGTATGATAACCCCGACCGAAGTGTTATGTACGAATCGCAACAGATAAAACGCAGCATGATTGTACTGCGCCGCGCAGTTTGGCCGGAGCGCGACAAAATCAACGATATGATCCGCACGGACAATCCGTTTATCAATCAAAACGATAAACTGTACTTGCGTGATGCTTACGATCATTGCATCCAGGTGATTGATTTGATCGAAAGCAATAAAGAGATCACCTCAAGCATTGTGGATATGTACCTTTCGCTCATCAGCAACCGTATGAACGAGATCATGAAAGTGCTCACCATCATTTCGTCCATTTTTATTCCGCTTACGTTTATTGCAGGTATTTACGGGATGAACTTTGCACGCGTGGACCCGGTGACCAACCGCGTACTGCCCGATAACCTGCCCGAACTGTACAAGCCGCACGGTTACATTTATGCACTTGCGGTAATGCTGCTGATTGCCCTGTTGCAATTTGTGTTTTTTTGGCGGAAAGGCTGGTTTAGGAAATTTTAAACAACATGAAAATCAAACATCGGTATTTATATTTATTGGCCGCCGGGGTTGTGGTTTTGATTACAGTGAGACTGGTTTCGGCACAAAATCAAAACACGTTGCAAGGTTCGGAGATGAAAGAAATTTCTGGTATCGCAGCTTCCCGCATCAACAAAAATATTTTTTATGTGCACAATGACAGCGGCGATACGAGTCGTTTTTTTGCCATCAGCCCGAACGGACAGTTAATAGAAACTTTTTATTTTAAAGGCGATGCCATTGACTGCGAGGATATTGCCGTTGGGCCGGGGCCGGAAAAAGGCAAAAGCTATGTTTATCTGGCTGATATCGGCGATAACCATCATCAGCGCAGAACGATTGAAATTTACCGGTTTCGGGAGCCGGTAGTTTCAAACAAAACAACCGAAAACCTTAAATGCAACACCAATTATTTTAAATATCCAGACGGGCAACATGATGCCGAAACGCTGATGATCGACCCGGTTGACCGGCTGTTTTACATCGTTACCAAACGCGAAGATTCTGTGGGCGTTTACACTGCGCCGCTCAATGCTTCTTTTACCGATACAATTTCGTTGAAACTGCTGGGCAAACTTCATTTTAAAGGTTTCCCTTTGCTGAAGTGGATTACTGCTGGGGATATTTCGGCCGATGGAAAGCAAATCCTGCTGAAAAGCTACCAAAAAGTTTATTACTGGAAGCGCAAACCCGGAAAGTCCGTGTGGAAGGTGATGCAAACCAAACCGGCAGAATTACCTTATACTGCCGAAAAACAAGGCGAAGCAATCGGTTTTACCGCGGATGGAAAAGGTTATTACACGACCAGCGAAGGCAAACACGCACCGATTTATTATTATCAAACCCCCAAATAGTTGCTGAAATTTAGGTGATAAAAACAGTATTGAACAACAATGCTGTTTTTATCCTATAAAAAATCACATAAAATAAAATGTTAACTTGGTACGCTTACTCAACCCAGCTACCAAACCCCGATGCGTTTTGTTTATCGATTTTTACCGGTCCTGCTTTTGGCAATTTTATCAGGTTATGCTGCAATGGCACAAACTTGTACGGGCAGCCTTGGCGAACCTGCTTTTAAAGAAACTTTTGGCGCCGGTAAAACTTATGGTTTGGGCACTGCGTTTCAAAATGGCGAAACCAACCTGCAATATGCAGCTGCGGATTGTGGTGGGGACGATGAAACTTATACCATCACAACATCCCTCGGTTCGGCGTGTAAAGGGGCAACCTGGCAAAACATCGCCCATGACCACACCGGAGATGAATTCGGGTATTTTATGCTGGTTAACGCATCTTATCTGCCAAGCGTTTTTTACACCAAAAAGGTTGACGGCAGCAAACTCTGCCCAAATACAACCTATTTTTTCGGGGCTTATATCATGAATATCCTTCGGGATTTGCCCAAAACCCAAAACTATGCTAAACCAAATATTACCTTTCGGATAGAATCGGTAAGCGGTAATTTACTGGGTAGTTATAACACAGGCGATATTCCTGCCATCAAAGAAAACGATCCGGTTGTCTTTACACAATACGGCGGTTTTTTTAAATCCACTACAAGCGGTGAAGACTTGATTATCAAAATGATAAACAACGCGCCCGGTGGTGCGGGCAATGATTTTGCCATGGACGATATTACTTTCAGCCCCTGCGGAGAGTTGATCCAGACGGGTTTTGGTGTGGTAACAGATAATACTTCCAGGAGTGCTTGTGTGCATGATAATTTGAATTATAATTTAGTTTCTAAGCAAACAGGATACAATGATCCTGATTATCAATGGCAGCAAAATTTTAATGATGGCCATGGCTGGGTAAACATTCCCGGGGCAAAATCCCCGACTTTACCGGTTAGCCTCAACAATGTTGCCGCCGGTGCTCATGAGTATCGGGTCGGGATTATCAATCAGGCACAAATCGGATCAGAATCCTGCCGTATTTATTCTTATCCGCTTATTGTCAATGTTTATGCCCCTCCGGCTGTAACTGTTTCACCTAAAACGAACACCTGCATTGGCCAGCCTTTATATTTAAGTTCTACCGGTGGCGACAGTTATTTGTGGACCGGGCCTAATAATTTTACTTCTACCGAAAGTAGTCCGGTGGTCACCAGCCATGCCGATATAATTGATAATGGCACTTATCAAGTAACCGTTTTTAACCACGGCTGCGCTACAACGCAGCAAACGCAGGTTTCGGTTTTTCCTGCACCATCAGTAGCACCTTTAAATGATCTAACCATTTGCGAAGGAAATGCGGTGCAGCTAAATGGGATTGGTACCAACGTAACACATTATAAGTGGTTGCCTGCAACCGGTTTGAGCAACGCCAATATTGCAAACCCGATTGCATCACCGGCGGCAACAACTACTTATCAGCTTTCGGTAAACAATGATGGCTGCCCGGAAGTAGCACCAACGGCTTCGTTAACAGTTACTGTATTAAAAAAACCTGTGGCGGATGCCGGGAAACCTGTAAAAATATTTGAGGGGGAAAGCGTCCGTTTGCAGGGAAAAATTACCGGGACGAGCAGCAATACTTTCTGGGGGCCTGCATCTTATCTGGATAACCCCAACTCTTTAATGCCGCTTGCCACGCCGCCCGGCGATATAACTTATACATTGCACGCCGCTGCTGCAATGGGCTGCGGCGAAAGCACCAGTACTGTTTTTATCAGGGTTTTTAAAAAACTGATCATCCCGAACAGCTTCAGCCCAAATAATGACGGTGTGAACGATTTGTGGAACATTGCCAATATAGACAGCTACCCGCTGGCCGAGGTGAACATTTACAACCGCTACGGTAATCTGGTTTTCCATAGCATTGGCTACCCAAAAGGCTGGAACGGCACTTATAACTACAAGCCGTTATCAGTTGGTACGTATTATTATGTAATTGATTTAAAGGAAGATAACTTACCTAAAAAGGCCGGATGGCTGCTGCTTGTACGATAAGCACCAATTAAAATTGAATACTGGTTTTGATGATTTTTATGCCGATAAAAGAAGTCTCCTGATTGTAACCCTGATCAAAACTCTCCAGCAGGTTTTTTATACGATAAAAGAAGCATTTGCCCCCGGAACCAACTATATTGCCTGTTCAAATTTTCCACCCGAACATGAACAAGTATTTTACCGGTTTTGCCCTGGCCGTTTCTTGCGTAATGCTGCTTACGGCTTCCCTTTATGCACAGCGAAGGCGCGCAGTTGATCCGAATGATTCGATTGCCTCCAACTACAATCCGCATGAACTGTTTTCGCCCAGTTTTTATACAGAGAAGGGAAGCGGGTTTCATTCTCCTGATGGTTCTCCGGGACCGAAATACTGGCAAAACAAGGCTGATTATCAGTTAAACGCTAAAATTGACACTTCAACCAAAACCTTAACGGCCACAGAAAATATTACTTACACCAACAACAGCCCGGCCGCGTTGCCTTATTTGTGGCTGCAGCTTGACCAAAATACCTATGTAAAAACAGCACGCTCCAATTTTGTGACCGGTCGGCCAGCTACCGAACACACCAAAGGTTACGAATTTGAATCGGTAGAAATTATAATCAATGGTAAAGCGCAAACCGTAAACTACATCGTTAATGATACACGGATGCAAATCCGTTTGCCAAATGCGGTAAACGGGAACGGCGGAAAAGTTAGTTTGCAGATTAAATATCATTACACAATTCCGGGAACTTTTGGCAACCGAACGGATTATAACCAAACTAAAAACGGCAAGATTTATGAGATTGCACAGTGGTTTCCGCGGTTGTGTGTTTATGATGATGCTACTGGCTGGGACACATTGCCATTTTTAGGTGCAGGCGAATTTTATTTAGAATATGGTGATATTGATTATAAAGTGAATGTGCCCTGGGATATGATCGTGGCCGGTTCCGGTGAGTTTCAAAACCCGAAAGAAGTATTGACTACGAAACAAATCTCTTTACTGGAAAAAGCGCGTAACAGTGATAAAACGATCATGATCCGATCTGCTGCGGAGATAAAAGATCCGGCTTCCCGTCCGGTGCAAAAAGGAACTTTAACCTGGCATTTTTTAATGAAGAACACGCGCGATGTGGCTTTCGGTGCTTCAAATGCTTATATGTGGGATGCGGCGCGCGTTAATCTCCCCAACGGGAAAAAATCTATGGCCATGTCTGTTTATCCAATAGAAAGTTCTGGCAACGATGCCTGGGGGCGCGCCACAGAATATTTAAAAGGTTCTATCGAATATTTCTCACAGAAATGGTTTGTATATCCCTGGCCGGTTGCCGTTAACGAAGCCGGAACTGCGGGCGGAATGGAATATCCGGGAATTGTTTTTGACGGTATTTATGATAAAGGCAAAGAGCTTTTTTGGGTAACGGCGCACGAGATTGGGCATAACTGGTTCCCGATGATTGTGGGTAGCAACGAACGCCGTTTTGCCTGGATGGACGAAGGTTTCAACACGTTTATTGACGTTTATGCTTCGGATGCGTTCAACAAAGGTGAGTTTGCACCCAAACGGGATGGCGAATATGCGCCCGGCGGCGGCTTTCCGGCAGATGAAATTGTGCCGACGATCATCGACCCGGACGCGCCAATAATCATGACGGCTGCCGATGCGATCAAAGAAAAATATCGCCATCCGATTGCGTATTTCAAACCTGCTTTTGGTTTGGTTTTGCTGCGCGAACAAGTGTTGGGCAAAGAGCGTTTTGATTATGCTTTCCGAAAATACATCCACGATTGGGCGTACAAACACCCGCGTCCGGATGATTTTTTCCGCGAGATGGAAAACGGGGCAGGAGAAGATCTATCCTGGTTTTGGAAAGGCTGGTTTTATAACAACTGGAAACTCGATTTGGCCATCCACGATGTACAATATCAAAAAACAGGTGATAAAAGAAGCATCCGTATTACGATTGCAAACCTCGAAAAAATGGCCATGCCCTTTACTTTAGAACTGACTTATAAAGATGGCAGCAAGCAATGTCAACACTTCCCGGTAGAAACCTGGCTGCAAAACAAAGCCATCACTTTTGAGCTGCCGGTTACGCAGGATGTTATGAAAGTTGAAATTGATCCTGACCATGCGTTGCCGGATGTGGATCGGGGAAATAATGTTTGGAAGGTGCGGTAGATAAAAGGGAAAGCCGAAAACCTAATAGAGTAGGCACTACACAATAAATAAAAATAAAAAAATGTCAAATTATTACTGTCAATGCTGCGGAAGCAAGTATTCAAGTGTTTCGAGCTTAACATCAAGTTCCTGTTCAAAAAATCCTGATGGACAGCATCATGTTTTTTATGAAGGAAGTGAAAAATCACAATACACTTGTAAATACTGTGGAAGTAAATACTATAGTATTTCAAGTTTAACGGCCAGTTCTTGTTCAAAAAATCCAAACCGCAAACATCATAGTCCAGCGGTGTAAAGTAAGTAAATGTTGCTTTATTTATATAAACTTTGTTTAATAAAAACAAAAAATTGTTTTAATCATGCAAGAAAACCAGATAACTAATACAGAGAAAAATACTTCTAAAAACATAAAACAACTTTTTGAAAGTTCTGAAAGCATCAGAATTCCAGCTTATCAAAGAGCTTTTAGTTGGGAGACAAAACATTGTTCTCAATTTCTTGAAGATCTTTTAGAACAAAAGGGAAAAACTTATTATTTAGGGCAATTTCTATTTGAAGAAGTAGGTCATACACTTTTCATAATAGATGGACAACAAAGACTTACAACAACTATTATATTTATTTCTGCTATTACAAAAATATTATATTCGAAAGGGACAAATACTGATAGCATCTATCAAATTTATTTTCGAGAAGATTTGTTTGAAACGGTGGATGAAGATCAAATCTTGTTTAAAAAAGTTACTCAAAAACATCTTGTTCCAGAAGTAGATAATACTGACACAATCTCACAAAAAAGAATCGTTGAAGCCTATGAATTTTTTGTAGAAAAATTAAATAAACTTGATATAGAAAGTTTAGAGTTAATTCAAGGGACATTGGAAAATGCAGTAATTAGTACATTTTTCATTTCAAATAAAATTGAAGCAACACAAGTTTTCGAATATCAAAATAATCGCGGGAAAGAGTTATCACGCTTTGAAATAATTAAAGCTTACTTAATGCATCAAATTTATATCCAAAGTTTAGATGTTAATCAAGCAAATAATGATATTAATAAAATTCAATTTTTAATTTCTAAAGCATACAGAAATATTGAAGCAGTTGAAGGATACTTTTCTGAGAATGAATTATTAAGTAACTACTGTAGCTTGTTCTATAATACTGGAGGAAATCTTGAAGCTATTAAAGAACGTTTGGGTAAAGAAGAAAACAAAACAAGATGGATAAAATTATTTTTTGAAAACTTTGTAGAATTGACACTTTGTGCCAAACGTATTGTAAATAATAAAAATCAATTAGGAATAATAAATCTTTTCTTTGTTGGTAATGAAGCCAACTGGAAAATAGTCTTGTTAACACTTTTTATAAATGAAGAAAATTCAGGAGATACTTATAAAAGAATATTAAAACTTTTAGAAATTCTTTGTTTTAAACTAAAATTAGGCGATTATCGGACAGACCATTTACCTGATTTTTCTAAAAAATATTTTGACAAAAGTGACAATTATAATATAAGTAACTTATATCAAAGCATTAAAAATGCAACTGGAAATGGTTTTAAAGGATACTGGAATAACAATGAAAATTTTAAAAACTTAATAGTAAACCATTTTGACAATCAGAATAATCATTATCATAGAAGTGTTATAAAGTTTGTATTATGGCAATATGAAAACAGTATAAGGATTAAAAAAAACTCTGGGGTTTTATTAGATAAAGACCAATACGATAATTACACAATTGAACATATTCAACCTCAAAAACCAGCTAATGAAAAAAATTCTGAGAACTTCACAAATAATTATCTACATAAAGCAGGAAACCTATCCTTATTAACTAATATCCAGAATAGTAAGTTTAATAATAAACCCTTTGAAAATAAAAAGGAACTTTATCAAGATACTGCACTGTCTAGTTATACTGAAATTAGAGCAAAATCACAATGGAAAGAAACTGAAATTCAAGAAAGACATACTAATATTTCTAATTTTGTAAAAGAGTATTTTGACACTACCAACTTATAAATACGCTTTCTATTTAATTGTCAAATGTTGTAAACATCTAAATAGGCAGGTAAGCGAAATTCTTTTAATTTTTCTTGAATTTCAATAAGTGATTTCTCGATATCTCTTAGCTTGGCAGCATCTTCATATCTGTTAAGTTTAACGATAATATCTTTTTGTTGAATAATTGTTTGCAACGATTCTTCAATATTGTTGATTATTCTTTTGTTATTATCATTAAAAGTCTTTGTACTCATCTAAGTATTGTTAAAGTTTATTTTATGCATTAAAAGGATCAACAACTTTTAAACCTCTAATATTTTTGAAATCACCAACATTATGTGTAATCAAAGTAAGATCATATATAAGTGCAGTTGCAGAAATAATAGCATCCGGTAATTTTACTTTATGTTGTTTGCGTATTTCAGCGGTTTTAAGTTTAATTGGTTGTTCCAGTTCTATTACTTTAGTTATGTCGATAAAATTATGAACGGCTGCTAAATCTTTTTCGTTAGTAGTTTTCCAACACAGCAATTCTATTTCTGTAATGGCAGAAATAATGGGTTGTTGGTTTAGAAATAAATCGTCCATAAATTTTTCAGACGAAGGTGGAAACTGTTGCTGCAAAAAGTAAATAACAGTATTAGTATCGCAAATATATTCTATTCCCATCCGTTACGCAATTCGTTCAATTGGCTGTCAACTTCCGCCAAAGTTTGTTTTGTCATGCTGCCCTTATATTTGTCAACATTAATTATTGCTTTAGATTTAGCTTCATCTTTGTGTAAACGGATCAGTTGCAAAAGCTCTAAATCCTCCAAAAGCTTTAAGGCTTTGTCGTTGATAATGTCTATCGTTACGGTTTGTATCATGTTTTAAATTTATGGTTTATTTGTAAATAATCCTATTCTCCTGGTTTTGAGGCTTAAAAACTTTAAAATGATAACCAAAAAAGATATAGCAGATCAATTACTTGATTACCTGCAACAGCTGGTCGTATTAACAATAGTTGATGTAAGTGCTTTATCTGTTCACCGCATGTTTTAATAAGAGTTATAACCTATAGGTTAGTAAGCCATCCCGTCAGCATAAGGCAAACCTTTAATAAACAAAGCAAAAACCCTCGATAAAAACAGCAAATTCCTAACGGGAAAGGCCATTAACCTGCGGAGAAAGCCCTGTTTCCTGCGGAGAATAACCAGATTCTCCGCAGGAAAGAGGCTTTTCTAAAGGGGAAACAGCGTTTTCTCCACAGGAAAGCCTGGATTCTCGTCAGGAAATAGGCTTTTCTAAACAGGAAACAGCAAAATACACGCAGGAAAGTGGACATTCCCGTTTAGAAAAGCCTCTTTCTCCACTGGAAAACGTTCATTCTCCACACGAAAACGTCATGTCTTTTCAAAACTCATTCCGCTCTAAACCAGAGAAAGGCTGCACAAAATTGTAGTTCTAACTCATTACTCATATTAAAACAAATCACACAAAAAAGGCTGATAAAAACAGTTCTGTTAAAACCGTTTTCTTCAGCCTGAAATATAAAGATGCTTCTTTTAGCACCTAAAATTAAATCGTATTACAACATCATTCCGCCGGAAACTTCAATGCGTTGGCCGTTAATCCATTTGGCGTCTTCAGTACACAAAAACGCAACTACGCCACCAATATCATCTGGCAGACCAACACGGCCTAAGGCAGTTACGCTGGCTATTTGTTTGTTGGTTGCTTCATCATCGCGCACGTGGCCGCCGCCAAAATCAGTTTCGATGGCACCGGGCGCAACTATATTTGCCGCAATTCCCCGCGGACCTAATTCTTTTGCCAAATAACGGGTAAGTGTTTCAATTGCACCTTTCATGGAACCGTAAGCCGAAGAACCGGGGAAAGAAAAACGCGCCAAACCGGAAGAAATATTGATGATCCGGCCGCCGTTGTTTAAAAACGGCAGGGCTTTTTGTGTTAAAAAGAAAACGCCTTTATAGTGGATGTTCATTACGTAATCAAACTGCTGTTCGGTGGTTTCTGCAAAAGGCGCGTATAAGGCTGTCCCGGCGTTGTTGATCAGGAAATCAAAATTCGGGCTGCCTGTTTTCTCTTGCAAATGGCCGGTCATTTTCCCGACAAAATCATCAAATGCTTTTACATTGCTGGTATCCAGTTGCAGGGCAAAAGCTTTTTGTCCTAAGGCTTCAATCTGCGCTACAACTTTGTCTGCTTCATCTTTGTTGCTGTTGTAAGTCAGCACCACATCAATGCCTTTTTTGGCAATGCTGATGGCCATGTTTTTTCCAAGTCCGCGGCTGCCGCCGGTAACCAATGCTATTTTACTGTTTGCTGCCATGTTTTTATGTTTTAAATTAACAGCACAAAGATCAGCATTACTGATAAACCTGTTTTGCAAACTTCAATCCATTGCTTGCAAGATTCAAATATTGGCTTAAGAACGGAACGAAAGCGGCGTAACCGAAGTCTGCTTTTTAAAGAAGTTGGAAAAATGCGCCACCTCTTCAAAACCTAACGTATAGGCAATTTCAGAAATGTTCCATCCGGTTTGTTTCAGCAGGATTTTAGCTTCCCGGATAATCCTGTTCCCGATAATATCGGTAGTGGTTTTGCCGGTGTTTTCTTTTAAAACTTTGTTCAGGTGGTTAACATGTATGGCCAGCCTTTCGGCGTAATCTTTGGCGGTACGCAACTGCAGTTTTTGATGTGGGGATTCAATCGGGAACTGCCGCTCCAGCAACTCTATAAACAAAGAAGTTACGCGGGCAGAAGCGTTGGTGTTGGGATAAAGGGAAGTAATGGGCTGCAATTTCTGGCCGTAATGGATCAGTTCGGTTACGTAATTACGGATCAGATCATACTTGTAGGCATAATTGGAGATGATTTCTTTTTTGATTTTGCCGAAAATATGCGTAATTTCTTCTGCTTCAACATCATTGATTTGAAAAACCGGATAACCGCCTGCTTTAAAAATCGGCAAGTCATCCAGCACCAGGCCGCTTTTGTTTTTTACCAGAAATTCGTCTGTAAAAACACAAAAGCAGCCCGAAAGGTCCTGGTCTTTTGGCACCCAATGGTAAGGCACTTTTGGCGTGGCAAACAGCAAGGCGTTTTTTTCAGTATCGATCACTTTGTCCGCATATTCGGCCACGCTTCTTCCGCTGATCAAACTGATTTTATAATACGCACGCCGGTTGTACGGCATCACCGCTTTTCGCTTTACCTCTTCAATGGTTTCGGCAATATCAAAAACGTTAAAATGGCCAATTTCTTTGTTGATGTCCGGCGGCAAAAGCGCGCTGATCTCTTTGCCGGTAAACTCTGCGGCCTGTTCGTAAAATTCATCAAGCGAAGTGCTTTTTAAAGTTTCCATATTTTCAGATGTTTACAAAAATCAAATATATCAATTTTAAGAATACGGTTTACCGTACAACAAAAACAGGCTTGTGTGCCAATATTTTAAATGGCCGTAAACAAAATATCGATGCTTCTTTTAGCACCTAAAATTTAATAAAATTTGTAAAAAATCAGGTTAAAAACAAAACGCTGACGGATAATTTCCGTATTATTGATAAAATTAAAAATTATGAAAAAGATACTTGTTTTTGTATTTGCCACAGTAGTAAGCTGCAGCGCAATGGCGCAACAAAAAATGGCCAAAATGGACCACAAATCCATGAAAATGGAAAACTGTGTGATGATGAAAGATGGCAAAATGATGTGTATGAAAGATGGAAAAACCATGCCGCTTACCTCAACCATGACCATGAAAAACGGCACAAAAGTAATGGCCGACGGAACCGTAAAAATGAAAGACGGCAAAACCATGATGCTGAAAGACGGCCAAAGTGTGATGATGAGCGGCAAAGTTGATAAGATGCCGATGGAAGATCACATGAAAATGTAAAGCTGATCTGTAATAAACTTTTTGAAAACCCGGGGCAAAAGCTTCGGGTTTTTTGTTTTGATGCTTCTTTTAGCAGGTAAATTTCAGCCTCGTTTTATGATAAAGATTTTATTGTCCGAAAGATGACTATCCCGGAAACTGATTTGATTTTAAACCCCGATGGCAGCGTTTATCATTTAAACCTGCTGCCCGGAGATGTGGCCGAAACCATTATTACCGTTGGCGATCAGGACCGGGTTGCACAGGTGAGCAAGTATTTTGACCGCATCGACTTGAAAAAAGGCAAGCGTGAATTTTTGACACACACGGGCTGGCTCGGGCAAAAAAGGGTTACCGTGATTTCTACCGGCATCGGCACAGACAATATTGATATTGTGCTGAATGAACTGGATGCGCTGGCAAATATTGATTTTGCCACACGAAAGGTGAAAGATAAACTGCTTAGTTTGGATATCGTCCGCCTTGGCACTTCCGGAGCATTGCAGGCAGATATTCCGTTGGATTCGGTTTTAATTGCGGATTATGGTTTGGGTTTTGATGCTTTGATGAACTTTTATCCCAAACAAAACACCGATCAGGAAGCCGAACTGCTCCAGCACTTGGATGCTGTTTTTACCGGTATAAATTTGCCGAAATCGTATTTAACAGCGGCAAGTTTAAGTTTGGTCCAAAAAATCGGCTTTGGTTTGCCTTCGGGGATTACCGCTACTGCGCCCGGTTTTTATGCGCCGCAGGGCAGGCAGGTACGGGCTGCAAACGCAGTTCCCAATTTTATAGAAAAGCTGCAATCATTTCAGCATCAGCAACAAAAAATCACCAACCTCGAAATGGAAACCGCCGGTATTTACGCGCTGGCAAAGGTTTTGGGCCATCAGGCTTTGTCCGTTAACGTGATTTTGGCCAACCGCGTCAGCCTTCAATTCAGCAAAAACCCGCAACTGGCGATCAATCATGCTATTAAATTAATTTTGGACCGGCTTTAATTTTGGCTCGAAAATAAAAAAACCTGCCGTTGAGCAGGTTTTATAAAGCTTATTTAATATCGGCGGCCATAATCGCGGTGATAATAGTTTCTTGGCCCGCGGTCATACCTCCTGTCAAAATGTTCACGATGATGGCGGCGTTCCCAACGTTCATGGCGACGGATTTCGCGGTCGCGGCGATTAAAATAGTTTGCTGCAGAAGCACTGCTTACATCAAAAGTTAAAAAAGCCAGCAGGGCGATCAGGGTTACTTTAAGCATTTTCATAATCATTTGTTTTTAGGGTGATCAATGATTTTTAGAGCAACGGTTTAAAGCTTGGTTTAGCCATAAAATTTATAGTTTTTCTGGCTAAACCTTTTTGCTGATGCTGTTTTTACCGGTATTATTTCCTTCCGCGAAGAAAATATTGTAACCAGTTGTTTACAATTGGCATAGTTATTTCTGTCTGCCCGGCATGAATCAACCCCAACCTTTATTGTCTCGTGCGGTGCAAACCCTGTTTTTGTTGTTTTTGGTTTTTGCCGGATTATATTTTACCAAAAGCTTTTTGGTGCCCATTGCTTTGGCAGGCGTGCTGGCCATGCTGTTTTTACCTTTTGGCCAATGGCTGGAAAAGAAAGGCATGAACCGCACCGTGGCCGCTGTGCTTTGCGTGTTGGTTTTGCTGATTGTGGTTGTCGGTTTTATTAGTTTGGTAAGCTGGCGTGTCTCCAACATCGAAACAAATTTTAACCAGATTGAACAGCAGGCCACCAAATATTACAACGAAGTAAAAGATTACGTGCAGCAAAGTTTTGGTGTGTCCGTGCAGCAGCAAAAACAGATCATCCAAAAACAAGGCTCATCCACAGCGGGCACTATTGCCACTTATTTTGCCGGATTGGCCGGTTCGTTTTTGGGCACGTTAACCACCGCCATCATCGTTTTGATCTATATATTTCTGTTTATCAATTCGCGCAGCCATTTTAAAAAGTTCATTCTCAAACTGGTTAAACCGGAAGATAAAGGCAACGCGCTGATCATCATTGACCAAAGCACGGAAGTTGTACAAAAATACATCTCCGGTTTGGCCAAAATGATTGCTTGTTTATGGGTAATGTACGCCATCGGATTTTCTATAGTTGGCGTACAAAATGCCATATTTTTTGCCATTTTGTGCGGCACGTTAGAGATCGTTCCGTTTGTGGGCAACATTACCGGCACCAGTTTAACTGTGCTGATGGCTTTGGCGCAGGGCGGCGGCAGTAGCATGGTTATCGGTGTGCTGGCGGTTTATGGTTCGGTGCAGTTTATCCAGAGTTATATTTTGCAGCCGTTGGTAGTGGGCAAAGATGTTGATGTAAACCCGCTGTTTACCATTATGGTCATTATTTTGGGCGAGGCCATTTGGGGCGTTGGCGGCATGGTGCTTTCCATACCTTTATTGGGCATGGTCAAAATTGTTTTTGATCATATCGAACCCTTAAAACCTTATGGCTTTTTAATCGGCAGTGAAGATAATGGAAAAGAGGACGATGCTTCTTTTATGGATAAAATTAAAGGCTGGTTCACAAAGCAAAAGCACTAATTTTAGGTAGATAAAAAAAGCATGACCGAAGGCTTCACAATTTACCGGCAACAACTTCGAAACTTGAATCCTCGACTTATTTTATATGCTAAAAGAAGCATTCGGTTTAATGCAATTTAAGCGAACTTGCAATTTTGAAAAAAACAGGATTATATTTTTCAAAGTTTTCTTTGGATGCCGTGCAGGTAAGTAAAATCGCTTTTTGCTGCTGATAAAACACAAACACAATTGTAGCCATTACAATTCCGCTTTGCAAATCTTTGTGCGTGTCCACATACCATTTGTAGCGGCCGTTTGTAGCCGTACCTTTTTTTGTAACGGCAATAAAGCCTTCCAAAGCACTGTTGGATTCTTCAGACATGGCAAAAGCAGCGTCCAAACTTGCATTCGGCGCATCAATAAAATTCAGGTTAATGTTTTCCGGAACAGATTTAAAATCAGCACTTTGCGGACGGATGGCAATAAACTTTAGTTTTGGGTTTGATTTAGTCACCAGCCAAGTTTCCGGGATGGTGATTTCAAAACGGTTGGCCGCATCTTTATATGTTTTAAGCTTTTGGGCGATGCTGTTTTTACCGGCAAAAAATAAAAACATGGATAAAAACAGCAACCGGCGGAAGATCATAGCTTAAATATAAAAAGGCATTTTGTTCAAACTTGTAACTAGGTCAAATTAAAGCTTCTGCAACCATTAAAGTATAAGCCCAAGTTGCACTTTAACAAAATTTAACAAGCAAAGACATAACGCGGCAACAAAGGTTTAATGCGTGCCTGCACCATAAAAAAAATCTTTCAGTTCAGTGGCGTCGTGTATTTTCATTTTGCCGCTCAAAATCAGGCGCAACTGCCGGCGTTGCATGGCACCGGCAAAAAGTGCCATTTCTTCTTCCGTTTCCGGGATCAGTTCCGGCACTTGCACCGGTTTATTTTGGGCATCAATTGCTACAAAAGTATAATAAGCTTCGTTGCTTTTGATCGTTGTGCCCGAAGGAATGTTTTGCGCCGAAACTACCAGCCTGACTTCAACCGAAGTGTTAAAAGCCCGCGTAACTTGCGCTTCAATGCTGATCACATCTCCCAGTTTTACCGCATGTTTAAAAGAAACGCTATCCACAGAAGCTGTGACAGCCAGACAGTTGCAATGCTTTTGTGCCGAAATGGCAGCCGCAATATCCATCCAGTGCAGCATCCGGCCGCCCATCAGGTTGTTCAGCATATTGGTATCATTCGGCAAAATCAACTCGTTCATTATCGTGTGCGAAACACTGGCTTTTTTAGCAATCATGTCGGCAAAGATAAGGTTTGCGTTTTGTTCATGGATTATAGTTAATGGTTCATAGCTTATTTACAAATGAGGAACAACATTTCCAAAACAATCAACAAATTTCATCTAACATGAACAATTATATATCAGCTATAGTTTAGTAACTATCACCTACAACCATTTTCCCTTTCTCCAATCTCAAAATCTGATTAACCACATTCGGGATTTCCTGCTGATAATGCGTAACATAAATTAAAGTTGTGTTACTGTTTTTACAGATCATTTCCAGCAGATATTTAAAATGCTGCTGTTGTTGTTCGTCCAAACCCTGACATGGTTCATCAAAAATCAACAACGGCGGATTTTTGACTAATGCGCGCGCCAGCAAAACCAAACGCTGTGTACTTGCGGTAACATTTTTTAAAAGTTTACGGGCGTTGTTTTCAATCCGGAGGAGTTTCATCCAGCGCAAAGCTATGTTGGATTGTTGCGGATTAGACGGCCGGAACAAACCCAGCGTATCATAAAACCCAGATTCGATAACTTGCAGGCACGAACTTTCTCCCGGAAAATACTGATGCAATTCCGGCGATACAAAACCAATTTTCTTTTTTATGTCCCAGATGCTTTCGCCGCTACCGCGTTTACGATCAAACAATACAATGTTGTTGGCATAAGCCTGCGGATTGTCGCCGTTTATCAAACTTAACAAGGTAGATTTTCCGGCTCCGTTTGATCCAAGTAAAGCCCATTTTTCGCCTGGCAAAACCTTCCAGGTAATGTTGTTCAAAATTTGTTTTTTATCATAACGGATGTTTACGTTTTCCATCGAAATTATTGTGCTAAAAGAAGCATCCGGTTTTTGCGAAAGTAAATCTTTCAGTTCGTTGGTATCAACACAAGCTTCATCAGGCCTAAAACTTTTAGGTTCAAATGCTTCTTTTAGCACTGTTTTTTTGATCTGCTGCTGATCTAAGATTGCAATGTTGGTAATTGCATCCGGAATTTCCTGCGGCGAAGTGGCCATTATAATTGTAATCCCGCTTTGACTGATTTCGGTCAGCAAATTATTAAAAACTGCGCGGGATTGGACATCCAAACCTGTAAGCGGATTATCCAGCAAAAGCAAACTTGGATGTTTTAACAATGCCGCCGCAAGCAGTAATCTTTTGGTTTCGCCGTTGGATAACTTGATGAGTTGTTTGTCCAGTAAAAATTCCAAGTTTAACTTTTTAACCGTATAATCAAAGTTCCAGGTTGGGTTTAAAATTTTACTTTTTGGCAACTGGTTTAAATAAAGTTGTACCGTTGGCGCATCATCAGCATCTGATGAATTATATCGTTGCTGATAATAAAAATCTTTAGTGTTGGACAGCGTTTTAAACTGATGTTTGGATGCAACCATCGCCATCATTTTTTGTGCGGTAAAAGAAGCATCGGCCAAAAAATTTTGCTTCGCACCTTCATAAAAATGATATATGATCTGGCCGCCCGAAACAGGCATATTACCGGCAATAGTTTGCAGCAAGGCTGTTTTTCCGGATCCGCTTTTACCGATCAAAGCCCAGTTTTCGCCTGCTTTAATTTCTAAACTTAGCTCGTTAAATATCGTAGAAGTGGTTTGGCGCACACGTACATGGCTTAATGTTAAAATATTTTTTGCTGGCATTTTGGTATTTTGTACCGAAGGTCTTTAAAAAATACAATATGCAAGCTAAATCCGAAATTTAAAATGAACAAAAAAAGCATCACACCTAAATATACACTTGCAATGGTTTTAAGGCGCAAGCTTAACAGGTTTATGTTCAGCATTAATTTAGGTTAATGAAAATAAGTATTGTAAAGTTTGTTATCGGGTATTTGTTGTTTTGCTTGTGCTGGTTGATTTTAACAAGAGGTTTTATAATACTTTTTAACCGGCAAATAAGTCCGGAAATTATAGAATTGATTGTGTTTTGCAGACCGTTCTGCTTTGTGCTGGCTGGCGGTTTGCTTATTATAAAACTGATTAAAACAAACAACAAAATTATTGAACTGCGGGAAGCCGATTATCAAAAGATGTATCTGGGCAATCCCAACCCAATGTGGATTTACGATCCGGTTTCTTTCAGGTTTTTATTGGTAAACAAAGCAGCGGTTGAAACTTATGGCTATTCGGAAAAAGAATTTCTGGCCATGTCTGTAAAAGATATTCATCCGGTGGAGGATAATATAAAACCGGATTTATATAACCCGATGACCGATCACTATTTTGCGAGCGGTATCTGGCGGCAGATAAAGAAAGACAAAACAGAAATTTATGTCAATATCATTTCACACAAAATAATTTTTAATCAAAAAAATGCGGTTGTGGTGCTAGCTGCCGATACAACCGGGCAAGTAAAGCATGAACAGCAGTTAAAGCAGATGAACAATGCTTTGTTGGAAGAAAGGCAAAAGCTAAAGGAAACCGAAAAGCTGGCCAGGGTTTCCGGCTGGGAATTTTTTATGGAAAGCGGAGAACTGATCTGGACGGATGAATTATATCAGATTTTTGATCTTGATCCGGCAGAAAAAATTACGAAAGAGCGCGTTTTGCAGGGTGTTTACCCGGATGACCTGGAATTGTACAATCAAGCTGTTGAAAACCTGTTTCTTTTAGGCAGGGATTTAGATATCGAACACCGCTACATCACCGGGAAAGGGGAAATTAAATATGTGAAAGTGTTGGGCAAAATGCACTATCAAAACAACAAAATGTTTAAGGTTTTGGGCACGATGCAGGATTTGACCGAACTAAAGCTGGTACAGATTGAAAAAAACAAATATTCTAATCTGTTTAAAAACACACTGGCCAATATCAACGACGGCTATTGCTCGATCAACTGCAACTGGATTTTCACGGAAGCTAATGTCAACTGCGAAAACTTACTTCATTGCAGTCGGGAACAAATGATCGGCAGGCATTACAATGATTTATTTCCAGGCAAAGAAAACAGCAAATTTTATACATATTTAAAGAAAGTATTAGAGGAAGGGGTTTTCTTACAGTTTGAAGAGTTTTTCCCCAAAAATCAAAAATGGCTTTGTGTAAATGCGTACCCAACAGATGATGGCCTGGCCGTATATTTTTCAGATATTACCGGTATCAAGCAGAAAGATTTACTGCTAAAAGAAGCATTGGAACGCTATGATTTGGTGGCAAAAGCCACGCATGATGTGATTTATGATTATGATGTACGGCGCAGAAGTATTGAATACAGTGATAATATTACCGAACTGCTGCACCTGGGGGAAAACCCAAACCGGCAAAATGTGGATTGGTGGAAAAGCAGGATACATGATGATGATTTAACTTCTGTTGTGCGCGGTTACCAATTTGCCATCCATCAAAAAAAAGAAAATTACGGGTTAGAATATCGGGTGAAAACCAATGACCATCAGTATAAATATGTGTATGATCAGGGTTATTTACAATTTAACGCCAGCGGGAAATTTATGCGGATGATCGGGGCGATTAAAGACATTGACCAGTTAAAACGCTTTGATGGTGAAAACAAACGCTTGGCAGAAATCATCACCAAAGTAAACAACATGATTGTTATCCAGGATGTTAACAACAAGATTAGCTGGGTAAACAAAGCATTTGAAAACTGCACGGGTTACACCTTATGCGAAGTTGCCGGAAAGTATCCGCAGGAAATCTTATTCGGGCCAGAAACCGATTTGAGCATTGGAAAATCAATCATTGATGCCAAAAAAAAACAGGAAAATTTCTCTTACGAAATTATCAACTACAACAAAAATGGAAAAAAATATTGGGTAAATATAGAATTTACACCAGTTTTTACACCAGACGGAAAGCCTGATGGTTATATTTCCATCCACACTGATATTACGGTCCGGAAAGAAAAGGCAGAAAAAATAAGCCGGCAAAATAAGATTTTAAAAAATATTGCCTGGATGAGTTCGCACGAATTGCGGCGGCCGGTTGCTTCTATTTTAGGTTTGATAAATTTGATAAATGAAACGGAAGATGAAACGGAACGCAGCGAAGCCATCAGCATGATGAACACCTGCACGCAGCATCTGGATGAGATTATCCACAATATCAATCATAAAATTGAACAGGAAATATCCGAAAAATAAACGCTACTTTACCATTAAGCTAAAATTTAGGTGCTAAAAACAGCATCAACTTTAAAACAGTTGTTCAATTGCTGGTCCTTCTTTATAAAAAATATGTATTCTATTAAAAGTAACTATTTGTTTACCTGCGTTTTATCTGTTGTTTTTTCTGTAATCGGTTGTAAAGCGCAGAAGGTGGATAGTGCTAAATATAATCATCTGGATTTGTTCGGGCCGATAAACTGGCCATATACGCCAAACGAAATCCGATCAGCAAACGGAAGTCCGGGCGAAAAATACTGGCAAAACAAAGCCGATTATACCATCCATGCATCGCTTAATGAAAAAGACACTTCCCTGAGCGGCAACGTTAGCATTATTTACACCAACAACAGTCCGGACAAGTTAAATTATTTATGGCTGCAGTTGGATCAAAATCTGTTTAAGCCTGATTCGCGCGGCGCGGCAACTACACCTGTAAACGGAGACCGGTTTGATGTAAGCGGTTTTGCCAGAGGCGGTTATCAAATCAATTCTGTAAAAATCACTTATCAAAATAAAACTTATACGATAAAACCGGTGATAACAGATTCGCGGATGCAGCTGCGGTTAAGCGAACCTTTAGAGGCACATGGCGGCCAGGTTAAGGTAGAAATTGATTATGATTTTGCCATCCCGCTATATGGTGCCGATCGGATGGGAAGGTTAAAAACCCGTAACGGTTATATCTACGAAATGGCACAATGGTATCCGCGGATGTGTGTTTACGATGATGCCGAAGGTTGGAACACACTGCCATACATGGGTTTAGGCGAATTTTACTGCGAGTATGGCGATTTTGATTATTACATTACCACGCCTGCGGATATGCTGGTTTTCGGTTCGGGGGATTTGCAGAACCCGGCAGAAGTGCTGACAAAGAACGAAATTTACCGCCTAAAAGAAGCATCCGAAAGCGACCAAACGGTAACGGTTATCAGCAAAGATGAAGTAGGCAAACCTGAAACACATTTGAAGCAAAATGGCACGCTTACCTGGCATTTCAATATGAAAAACAGCCGTGATATTGCCTGGGCAGCTTCCAAAGCATTTATGTGGGACGCGGCAAAAGTAAGCTTGCCTTCCGGCCGGAAAATTATTGTACAATCGGCTTATCCGGTAGAAAGTTCGGGTGATCATGCTTTCGGGCGATCAACTGAGTACCTTAAAAACAGCATCGAAATCTATTCAAAAGCTTATTTAGAATATCCCTGGAATTCGGCTGTAAACATTTCCGGAGTAGCTTTGGGAATGGAATATCCCGGGATTATTTTTTGTTTGCACAACCTGAAAAACGAAGCTTTGTGGGGAGATGTTACACACGAGATCGGCCATAACTGGTTCCCGATGATCGTTGGTTCCAACGAGCGGAAATACATGTGGCAGGATGAAGGTTTTAACACGTTTATAAACCAATATGCCAGCCAGCAGTTTAACAAAGGCGAATATTTTCACCCCGAAATCCGGCCTGCAAAAGTTATAGCTCAGCAAATGAAAACCGCAGCCGATCCGCTGATGACGCCGCCCGAAGCCATGAATTTGAATGATTACGGCCTTTATTACAACAAAACATCTTTGTGTTTGGATATGTTGCGCAACGTGGTTTTGGGGCCCGAGCGTTTTGATTATGCCTTTAACGTTTACATAAACAATTGGGCCATGAAACATCCGCTGCCTTACGATTTTTTCAGATCGATGAACAATGCTGCAGGCGAAGATTTGAACTGGTTTTGGAAGCAATGGTTTTTTACCGATTGGAAGCTTGACCAAGCCGTTACAGGTGTAAAATATGTTTTGGGCACACCTTCGCATGGTGCCATCATCACGATAGAAAACCTGGAAAAAGCCGCTATGCCGGTTGATCTGAAAATTACTCAGGCTAATGGAAAAACAGAAATACTTCGTTTACCGGTAGAAATTTGGCAGCGCGGCGGAAGCTGGACGTTTAAATATCCGTCAACCAGTCGTGTTCAATATATTGAGATTGACCCTGACCATCAATTGCCGGACGTTAATCGCGGCAACAATATTTTTAAAGAAGGCGTTAAATTGAACACAAAGGTCATCAATAAAACAAGAGCGATTGGCCGTTAAACCAATTGCTCTTTTCATACTGTTTTTATCGGGTAAAAATCAGTGTTATTCAAAATATTCTTTCATCCTTTCAATAAAACTTTTTTCGTTTTTGCCCGGGTTCGGTTTGAAGTTGGGCGAATTTTGTAATTTCTCCAAAACATCACGTTCCTCACGACTCACGATTTTGGGTGTCCAGATGTTGATGTGCACTAATTGATCACCACGCTGATAGGAGTTTACTTCCGGTACTCCTTTTGATTTTAAGCGAAGGATTTTTCCGCCCTGTGTTCCCGGATCTATCTTGATTTTTGCTTTTCCATCAATTGTCGGCACTTCCACACTCGTTCCTAAAACGGCATCCACAAAATTAACGTGCAGATCGAAAATAATGTTGTTGCCATCGCGTTTCAGAGTTTCGTGCGGGATTTCTTCAATTAAAATAATTAAATCCCCTGAAACACCGCCACGAGGGGCAGCGTTTCCTTTTCCGCTCATGCTCAGTTGCATACCTTCACTTACACCGGCCGGGATGTTTATGCTGATAGTTTCTTCACCCCGAACAATTCCGTCGCCATGACAAACTGTGCATTTTGAAGTAATGGTGGAACCTTCGCCGTTGCAGGTAGGGCAGGTGCTGGTGGTTTGCATCTGGCCTAAAATGGTGTTGGTTACCCGACGGACCGCACCGGAACCACCACAGGTTTTGCAGGTTTGAAACGATGCTTTATCCTTTGCACCCGTGCCGTCACAGGTATCACAAAGCACTTGTTTGTTTACTTTAACTTTCTTTTCTACACCGTTGGCAATTTCCTCTAGGGTTAGTTTTACTTTGATCCGAAGGTTTGTCCCACGTGTAACACGTTGTCCGCCACCACTTTGCCTGCCTCCGCCAAAAAAGCTTTCAAATGGACTACCGCCGCCACCGCCGAAAATATCCCCAAACTGGCTAAAAATATCTTCCATGTTCATCCCGCCCGGGCCTCCGCCAAAACCACCACCATTTGGCGATTGTGCGTTGGCTGCGTGGCCAAACTGATCATACCGCTGGCGTTTGTCGGGCTTGCTTAAAACCTCGTAAGCTTCTGCAGCTTCTTTAAAGTTTTCCTCAGCTTGTTTATCGTTTGGGTTTTTGTCAGGATGATATTTAATGGCCATCTTTCTGTAAGCCTTCTTTATCTCATCCTGATCGGCACCTTTTGCAACGCCCAGTATATCGTAATAATCTCTTTTTGCCATCTTTTTATCAGCTCTTAGTCGTCAGCAATCGGTTGTTAACAGATAATTATCACACAAACTACTTGAACTAAAAGCCATTGCCTTTCTTAAATTTTATGCGCCTACTACCACTTTTGCAAAGCGGATCACTTTATCGTTCAGCAAATAGCCTTCTTCCAAAACATCCACTACTTTGCCTTTTAAATCATCAGAGGGTGCCGGGATGTTGGTAACCGCTTCATGTATATCTGCATCAAAAGGCTGCCCTTTAGACAACATTTCTTTTAAACCCTTCTGGCTTAACAGATTTTTAAGTTTGTTATGAACCAAACTCACGCCTTCTTTTACGGCAGAAACATCTTTTGCGTTTTCAATGGCACGGCTTGCACGTTCAAAATCATCCAAAACCGGCAGCAAAGACACAATTACATCTTTACCGGCTGTTTGCAAAAGCTCTACACGTTCTTTGGATGTACGGCGTTTATAATTATCAAATTCGGCATATAAACGCAAAAATTTATCATTGGCCAAAGCCAGTTCCTCTTTATGTTTATCTTCAGCAGAAAATTCTGTATCAACATTTTCATTGTCAGAACCTTCTGTTTCGTTTTTCTGATTCTGGCGTGCTTCGTTTACCTGCTGAAATTCATCAAAAATCTCGTCCATGTTCGTGTTTTTTTCTGTTGAAGTTGGTTCTTCTTTTTTCATCTTCTTCAGGATATCATTAAAATTCATAATGTAGTTTTTGGGACAACAAGTTTCCTGCCATGCAAAAAAAACCGTCAGGCTGTCAGGCACCAGAAATGATGTGGTTTTATTTTGTCGCTTCAAAAATTACGCCTGACAGCAATTTGGCAGAGCGATACTGTTTTTACCGGCATAAAAACAGTATTGTACAAAATGAAAACAACTTATTAGTAATCCCTGACAAGATGCTTGTTAACGCCTGAATTCAAACAAACTCCGTGTGGTCCATCACTTTGCCGTTCTCGCATTTTATAATCCGGGAAGGGAAGGTGCGGATAATATGATAATCGTGCGTGGCCACCAGTACAGAAGTTCCGCTCAGGCTGATCTGTTTCAGCAGCATTACAATTTCTTCGGAAGTGTTTGGGTCAAGGTTTCCGGTAGGTTCATCGGCCAGGATCAGTTCCGGCTCGTTTAGCAAAGCACGTGCAATAACCACGCGCTGCTGTTCGCCGCCGGAAATTTCGTGTGGCATTTTCCGAAGTTTTGATCGCAAACCAACTTTTTCAAGCACATCCCGGATGCGCTCACTGATCTTGGTTTTGTCTTTCCAGCCGGTCGCTTTCAACACAAATTCAAGGTTTTTTTCCACTGAACGATCCGAAAGCAACTGAAAATCCTGAAAAACAATGCCCAATTTGCGTCTTAAAAAAGGAACGTCTTTACTGGCCAGCGTTTTAAGGTTATAGCCGCCTGCGTGTCCGTCGCCATTCGTTAAGTGCAAATCGCCGTACAAAACTTTCAGCAAACTGCTTTTCCCGGAACCGGTCTGGCCGATCAGCCAAACAAATTCGCCTTTGTTGATTTCCAGGTTCACATCAGAAAGTACCAAATGTTTTTGCTGAAAAACGTCGATGTTTTGCAATTGAATAACGGTGTCGCCAATCATTTTAAAGTTCCAGTTTTAAGATTTGACCAAAAGGCAGGTCTTTTACAATTTCCATAATTTGCCCGGCTTTATCCGCCAAACCCAGTTTATCTAATGATTTATCCGGCCGGTCAACCCGAAAGTAGGCCAGCAAAGTAAACTGCTCATCACGCAGCTGCACATAATCCGGTATTTTGGCCACTCCTTTTACTTTGATGATGTACATGTGCCGCCAAAGTTAAAATTTATACAATGTTTTTTCGGGTTGATTTTTGATTTTGTGCGATGCTTCTTTTAGCACCTATAATTTTATATCGACTTTAAGAAATCCATTGTGTTTACGCCATCTGCATAATCCCAAAGTTTTGGTTGCTGGCTTTCACCAAAATCCACAACCTTCACATTTGCAGTAAGTTGCATTTTGCTAACCACACATTGTACCGCTTCCTGCTGCTGGTTTAGCTGGAAGTTTACATCATCCAAATCAGCATAAAAACCATAAAAAACCACGGCCAGCGGAGAAGCAATTTTCTCGTCCTGCTTCAGCAATAAAAAACCGTTGTCCAGGTGCGGGTCCTGGTTTACCAGATAAATGGATTTATTGTAGTCGTAATTATTGTTGTATTTATGGTGATTGATGATGGGCTGAAAAGATTCGATTGCCCGAAAAAATTGCCCGAAATTATAACCTTGCGGAACCAGGATTTTGGAAACGCTGCGGCAGCCCAACCCAAAATAATCAAAAATATCATGACCTGCTTTTTGCAGATCAGCTTCGGTTTCATCACCCGAAAGCACTGCCAAGCTATTGCGGTTTTTACGGATAATGTTGGGCACTTTGCCAAAATAATGTTCAAAATAGCGAGAAGTATTGTTGCTCCCGGTGGCCATTACGGCGTCAAAATTTGCCAAACGTTCTGTAAATTCATAACGGCTGGCAAACCCTGGTTCAAGCAAAATTAATTGTTTTAAAATGTAACTAATTAAGCCTGAATCATTTGCGGAAGCCTTTATCATGGCAAAATGACCGGAAACCAACACGCAAAGCACATCATGGAACCCCACCAGCGGAATATTACCGGCCAGCACCAAGCCAACTTTTTTGCCGGTAAAAACAGCATTGGCATTTTCGGGAAGCCATTGTTCCAAATCATTAGTGTTCAGCATTTTACCAATGGCTTTTACGGCCTGCAGCACGTTTTCGGGCGTAAACCAGGCGTTGTATTGCCGTTCGCGGTCAATCAGTTGCAGCAATTCTTCGGAAGGAAACAACAATTTTTCGCCTAAGGCAGACAAAGTTTCTGCAAGGGTTGACTTAATCAATTCTGACATATAAATAGCAAAGCTTAAAACCTGAAAATGCAATTTTTGTTATCTTTGCAAAACATTGCGTAGAGGCAATTTCATTGTTTATCGCAAATGTATCATTTAGCTTTTTAAGGATTGAGTTATGGCAATTAAAATTACTGACGAATGTATCAACTGTGGCGCCTGCGAGCCGGAATGCCCCAATAATGCCATTTATGATGCCGGCGCGGCTTGGAAGTTTTCTGAGGGGACATCTTTAAAAGGCGTGATCGATTTTGGTGATGGTTCTACCTTAAATGCCGAAGAACCGAACGCAGCAATTTCTGATGAGGTGTATTATATCGTTTCTGATAAATGTACAGAGTGCGTAGGTTTTCACGACGAACCGCAATGTGCCGCTGTTTGCCCTGTTGATTGCTGTGTTGATGACGAAGATGTGCGCGAATCAAAGGAAGAACTGCTGGCCAAAAAATCATGGCTGCACGTAGAAGGTTAATTTTAATTTAAATAGATTTGAAAGGGAATGCAGTTTGTATTCCCTTTTTTTATAGGTAAAAAATGCAACACGGAATTATAAACCTGGCCATTGTGCCTTTGCGGGAGGAGCCTGCACATCGATCGCAGCAAGTATCGCAACTGCTTTTTGGAGAGTGTTTTAAAGTGCTGGAAAAGCAGGGGCAATGGCTGCAGATCGAAACTGAAAACGATCAATACCAAGGCTGGGTTCAAGCCATTCAATGTGTTTTGGTAGAGGAAGATGCGTACATAAACTTCCGACAAAAACCTGTGAAATTAACGCATGAACCTGTAACGATCATCCGCAGAAATGATGAGAATTCCATACTGTTTTTACCTGCCGGAAGTTGTTTGCCTAAATTATCCAATCAAAAATTTATTATTGCCGATACTGTTTTTGAACTGCAAAACCCGCTTCAACCTGAGCAAAACAACTTGGTTGATTACGCTAAAACCTATTTAAACACGCCGTATTTATGGGGCGGCCGTACACATTTCGGTATTGATTGCTCCGGATTTTCGCAGTCGGTATTCCGGCAGTTTAAGGTAGAAATTAAACGTGATGCCTGGCAGCAGGCAGAGCAAGGTGCTCCGGTAGATTTTCTGCAAGCCGCAAAAGCAGGTGATCTGGCATTTTTTGATAACGAGGCCGGGCGCATTGTTCATGTTGGCATTATGCTTGATAATGAGCGAATTATCCATGCTTCGGGAAGCGTAAAAATAGACCGTATTGACGATCAGGGAATTTATTCGGCAGCACAAAAAAAATATACGCACCGGCTGCGCATTATCAAACGCTTCTTTTAGCACATAAAAAAGGGGATTGGATTTTTAAAATCCAATCCCCTTTTTTTGGTTTAAAAAGCAAACCTTATTTCATCTTGCTTTGAATAGATTTGATCATTGATTGATGCTCTTTTAAGGTTGGCAAAGCATTTTCGGCAAATGACTTTACTGCCGGGTCTTTTGCATTTTTTATTTCTTTTTCAAATGCATTTACATCGTGATCATGATCTTTTACCATAGCATCTACATAGGCTTTATCAAAGTCCTTACCAGATTTTTTACTTAAATCCATCATGCTCTGCTTCGCATCATTCCCGACACTATCAGGCAAAGTAATGTTTTTTTCTTTGGCCAAAGCTTTCATTTTATCGTTGATCATGCTATGATCTTTAACCATTTTCGCACCAAAATCTTTAACAGACTGTGACATGGCTTTTTGTTCTGCCAGTTTTCCCATCGCAACTTCTGCCATACCGCCATTTGCGGCTTCAACTGCAAAGTCTGCGTCGTCTTTGTCAACTTTCATTACGCCACCGGCAACATTTGCAGTTGTGTCCATAGATGAAGTCATTGCAGAAGTGTCTTTGTTGGCGTTAGAATCTTTCGCCATTTCCGTACTGCTTTTGTTAGAACTGTTGCAAGCTTGCAGTGCAAAAGCTGCTGCAGCCGCACAAATAAATAAATTTAACTTTTTCATTTTTTTCATTTTAAAACTGTTTTTACATTTAACTAACAGGACTAATAATCAGATTGTTTAAGTTAAAAAAAATATAATTCGGAAAAATTTAGGCGATAAAAGAAGTATGTGTTTTTCGGTTTTTTAAAACCGGAAAGCCCAACTCATCACCATCTTGTCATCGCTCACCGAAATCAATTTATTTCCATCCAAACTCCAGGCAATTTTGTTGACAGACAGACGATGAACCGGCATCCCTTTTTCCCGGCTGATGATTTTGTACAGTTTAAAATCATCACTGCCCCAGATTTTAATGCTTTTGTCCATACTTGCCGTGGCAAAATAGGGTTGGGTAGGATGGAAGGCAATGCTGTTGACCGCAAACAAATGCGCCGAGATGTTTTGGATAAGGTCAAAACTTTTACAATCCCAGATTTTTAATTGTGCATCCCGCGAACCGGAAACCAAATATTTGCCGGAAGGTTCGTAGGCCAGCGAAAAAACAGGTAAAGTATGTCCGTTCAACGTTTTAACCGGCGTATAATCTTCCAGATCGTACACCCGAACAGTATTATCGCGGCAGCCAAAAGCCACCTGTTTATTTTGTGGGGAAATGCCAATACAACGAACCGTATCTGCCGAAACCTGGATCGAATGTACTAAGTTCAAATCTTCCAGGTTCCAAACAGAAACTGAACCATCTTCACATGCAACCAACAATTCATTTTTGCCCGGAACAGATTTGATGTCAAAAATCGGTTTTTGGTGATTTTTTAAGGTTGAAATGATTTTTTGCTGAATAAAATCGAACACAAAAATATCACCGTTGCGCAATCCGGCAAACAAAAGCGGAAAACCTTCCGGACAATGAATGCTGTAAACCGAAGTGGGAACCGGAAACATTACTTTGATAAAAGCATTGTTTTGCAAGCTCCATTCTACCACGCCTTTATCGTTTCCGCCTGTAAAAATAATGCCTGGTTTTTGGGAAACGGCCAAAGCGTAAATTGGATTTTGGTGGCCGGAAAGTTCTGCGGATTTTTCAACTTGCATTTGATCAGTTGTGAGTTGCGTGTTGTCGGTTTGAGCGGAAATAAAAGTTTAAGATTTCAGGTTTAGTATAAACTAAAAACAGGTAACCCGCAACTACTTTATCTGTGCCTCGCTTCCAAATTCCTGGCAATCGTTTCCAAACTGACATTTTTCTCACGCAACAAAAAAAGCAAATGAAAAACCAGATCCGATGCTTCGTTTATCAGGCCAAATTCTGTTTCCGCTAAGGCTGCAATTACGGTTTCCACGCCTTCTTCCCCAACTTTCTGGGCAATTTTGTTCAAGCCTTTTTTGCGCATTTTATTGATGTACGAACCTTCCTGCGGATTTTCATATCGATCAGCAATGATATTTTCCAGTTCAAAAATAAAATTCTGATTATGCTCGGTTTTAAAACAACTGCGCGAACCGGTGTGGCAAGTCGGTCCGTCGGCTTTTGCTTTGATCAGAATCGTATCCTCGTCGCAATCCAGAAATACTTCTTTTACATGCAAAAAATTACCGCTGGTTTCGCCTTTCGTCCAAAGCCGGTTTTTGGAGCGTGAAAAAAAGGTTACGATTTTTTCTGCGGAAGTTTTATCAAACGCTTCCTGGTTCATATATCCGAGCATCAGCACTTCCAAGGTTTGCTCGTCTTGTATGATAACTGGCAAAAGGCCTGTATTTTTATCGAAATTCATATTGATTTTTATGCTGTAAAAGAAGCATTTTGTTTTTGGTCAGATCCTTACTTCAATGTTATGCTGTTTTAAAGTCTGCTTCAAATCCGGGATCAAAATTTCCCCATAATGAAAAACCGAAGCCGCCAAAGCCGCATCAACACCGGCATCTTTAAAAACATCTACAAAATGCTGCTGGTTGCCTGCACCGCCGGAAGCAATCAGCGGAATACCGATCTGATCGTTAATTTGCTTCAGAAAACCACAATCAAAACCGATTTTTGTACCGTCATGATCCATGGATGTCAACAGGATTTCTCCTGCACCACGGCTCTGTGCTTCTTTTATCCAGGTAAAAGTTTCGTGTTCTGTAGCTATGCGACCGCCGTTCAAATGCACCAAGTTTTGGTTGCCGACGTGTCTTGTATCAACTGCAATTACCACGAATTGTACACCGAAAGCTTTGGCCAGTTCATCAATCAGTTTTGGATTACGCACTGCTGCGGAATTGATCGAAATTTTATCTGCACCGGAGTTTAAAAGTACGTCCGCATCTGCAATTTCATTGATTCCGCCACCAATGGTAAACGGAATATTGACATTTCGTGCAACGGCTTTAACGAGTTCGACCATGGTTTTCCGCCGTTCGTGCGTAGCTGTTATGTCGAGAAAAACCAGTTCGTCCGCACCTTGCTGTGAGTATTGCCAGGCCAGTTCTACCGGATCACCGGCATCGCGCAAATCCACAAAATTGACGCCTTTTACCGTACGGCCGTTTTTTACGTCAAGGCAAGGAACGATGCGTTTGGCAAGTCCTCCGTTCATAAAGTCTCCATCGCTCTCAAATTCCACTCCTGTATTTCTTCTACCGAGATCCGGTTTTCGTAAATCGCTTTGCCAACCACCACAGATTCTACGTTGATTGCACTCAGGTTTTTAATGTCTTCCATCGAACTTATACCACCGGAAGCAATCAGTTTGATAAAAGGGGAATGGTCCAGCAGTTTTCCATACAATTCAATCCCGGCACCGCTCAGTTTTCCGTCTTTGTTGATATCGGTACATAAAAACCTGAAAAAACCCAAACGCAGGCAACGGTCCACATAATCCGTCAGCTTTACCGGCGAGCTTTCCATCCAGCCAGAATACTTGATCACTTCGTCCAGCACATCGATGGCAATCACAACATGATCAACGCAGTTTTTTTGCCCGATAAAAGAAGTACTTAGCTCATCCAGAAAAGTTGGATTAGTAATGGCCTGTGTGCCTACAATTACACGGTGAACACCAGCATCGATCAGCTCTTTCACCTTCTCAATACTACGCACGCCACCACCGTATTGTATTTTCATCTCCGTTTTTCGGATGATGTTGAACAAATATTCCTGGTTGCTAAAATCGCCTTTTGCACCGTTTAAATCAATAATATGGATGAAATCTGTTCCGTTGGCCTGATATTTTTCGATCATTTCTTCCAGCGTAACATCATAATTGGTTACCTGTGCATAATCGCCTTCTCGCAGGCGCACCACTTTCTGATCTAAAATATCTATAGCGGGGATGATGTACATTTTGTGTTTAAGCATTAAGATGAGCAAAGTTTTTCAAGAGTTGTTCGCCTGCCAAACCAGATTTTTCGGGGTGAAATTGTACGCCGTAAAAATTATCTTTTTTAATGGAAGCCGAAAACCGAACGCCGTATTGCGTTGATGCTAAGGTATATAAATTATCATGTTCGATAAAATAAGAATGGACAAAGTAAAAATAAGCCTGGTTTTTGATGTTTTTAAAAAGATCATCACCTTCTTTGAGACTAACCTGGTTCCAGCCGGTGTGTGGGATTTTTAAGCCATTTTCTTCCTTAAATTTTAAGGTTTTGATCGGGATGATGTTCAATAAATCAGCATTTCCTTCTTCTGAAAACGCCGTGATCAGCTGCATCCCAACACAGATCCCCAAAACGGGTTTCGTTATTTTTCGGATAACCGGAACCAAGCCTGTTTTTTCCAGCTTTTGCATGGCCGCACCTGCATGGCCAACGCCCGGAATAATGTAACGGTCGTATTGCCCAAAATCGCTTTCCTGAGAAATCATGCCGTATTCAATCCCCAACCGATCTAAAGCAGCAGTCAGGGAGAAAATATTTCCGGCACCATATTGTATTATTCCGATCATTGTTTTTGGGTGTAAGGTTTGAGGTGAGGGGTTTGGAGTAAATGATATGCGATTGCTATGTCCTCGCACCTCAAACCCCGAACCTCCTGCCTACAAAACCCCTTTCGTACTTGGCAAAACCATATTATTTACATCTCTATTTACTGCCATTTTAATGGCTTTTGCAAAGGCTTTAAAAATAGATTCTATTTTATGATGTTCGTTTTCGCCTTCTGCTTTGATGTTTAAGTTGCATTTTGCCGTATCAGAAAAGGATTTGAAAAAGTGAAAAAACATCTCTGTCGGCATTTCGCCAATTTTTTCCCTGGTAAAAACAGCATCCCAAACAATCCAGTTGCGGCCGCCAAAATCTATCGCTACTTGCGCCAGGCAATCGTCCATCGGCAGTAAAAAACCATAACGGCCAATGCCTTTTTTATCGCCTAAAACCTGTAAAAAAGCTTCGCCTAAAGCAATTCCGGTATCTTCAATTGTGTGGTGTTCATCAATATGCAGATCACCTTTTGTATTGATTTCCAGATCAATAGAACCGTGTTTTGCAATCTGATCCAGCATGTGGTCAAAAAAATGCAGACCGGTATTTACTTTCGCTTCGCCTTTTCCGTCCAAATTTAGTTTGATGAAAATATCGGTTTCTTTGGTTTGGCGGCGATGTTCAATTTTACGCTGGCCAACTTTTAAAAACTCGTAAATTTTTTCCCAATCCGAAGTTTCCAAAGCGATTACCGGTTTTAAATCTTCTAATTCCTGATTAGCAAACTCATTTCCGCCCAAATTAGTCTGGTTATTTATCCATATCGCTTTTGAACCGAGATTTTTCGCCAAAACTACATCATTCAACCGATCACCAATGACAAACGAATTCTTCAGATCATATTCTTCAGCATTAAAATATTTCGTCAATAGGGCCGTTCCCGGTTTTCGGGTTGGCGAATTTTCTTTTGGAAAAGTTCGGTCTATCACAACATCCGAAAATTCAACCTTTTCATTTTTCAGGGTTTGGATAATGAAATTCTGAACCGGCCAAAACGTATCTTCCGGATAAACGGCTGTTCCTAAACCATCCTGATTAGTTACCATCACAAACTCAAAATCCAGTTCGGTTGCGATTTTTGGCAGATATTGCAGCATTTTTGGATAAAATTCCAGCTTGCCGAAAGAATCGATCTGCTCATCTTCAGGTTCTGTGATCAGCGTACCATCCCGATCGATAAATAATATTTTTTTCATGCTTAAAATCCTTCCAAAACGGTTAATAACTGCTTGTTTTCTGCTGGCGTGCCAACGGTAATGCGCAAACAGCCTTCGCAAAGTTCCACTTTTGAACGGTCGCGAACGATGATGCCGCGTTCTACCAAAAACTGATAAACCTCACGTGGCGATACTGTTTTTACCAGTATAAAATTGGCGTCCGATGGATAAATTTCCAGCACAAAGCTAAAATTCTTCAAACCTAATACTAATTTATCGCGTTCCAGAAGCGTTTCTTTAATCCAGCCATTCACCTGTTCCACGTTTCCCAAAGCCTGCAAAGCTAATTTTTGCGAAGCTTCGTTGATGTTGTACGGCGGTTTTACACGGTTAAAAACTTCAATAATTTCTTCGGAAGCAAAAGCCATTCCGATACGTAAACCCGCTAATCCCCAGGCTTTTGACAGCGTTTGCAAAACCACCAGATTACCATATTCAGTTAATTCCTGGATGAAACTTTTTTGCCGACTGTAATTAATATACGCTTCATCAACCACCACAATTCCGTTAAAATTGGCAAGCAGTGTTTCCACATCTTCGCGGTTGATCGAATTTCCGGTTGGATTATTGGGAGAACATACAAAAATGAGTTTTGTATTTAGGTTAATCGCTTCTGCAATTCCTTCCATATTTAACTGATATTCAGCTATTAACGGAATATTTTGGACTTCAATGTCATTAATATTGGCCGAAACCTGGTACATGCCGTAAGTTGGCGGCACCAAAATTACATTGTCAATTCCGGGTCGGCAAAAACTTCGGAACAAAATATCAATTGCTTCGTCGCTACCGTTTCCCAAAAAAATATTACGCGGCGGTACTCCTTTTATAGAGGTAATTTTCTGTTTTACAGCCAGTTGCAGCGGATCAGGATAGCGGTTAAAATTTTTCGAAAGCGGCGAGCCGTAAGCGTTTTCGTTCGCATCTAAAAAAACACTTGCCTCGCCCTGAAATTCATCCCGCGCGGAAGAATAAGGTTTAAGGTTTTTTATATTTTCCCGAAGGAGGTTTTGAAGATTAAAATTCATTTCTAAATATTTCTTTCTGAACTATGGTAGGGCAATTCGTGAATTGCACGCTTTTGTTTTTTTTAGGGCGATTCTTGAATCGCCCCTACATGCGTACTGTTACTGCATTTTTATGTGCCTGCAAACCTTCCAGTTCGGCCAAAATTTCCACCGTTTTGCCAATATTTTGTAATCCTTCGGGAGACAAATGCTGAAACGTGATTTTCTTCACAAAAGAATCTACCGAAACACCCGAATATGCTCTGGCATAAGCACTTGTGGGCAAGGTATGATTGGTTCCGGAAGCATAATCGCCAGCACTTTCCGGTGTTAAATTGCCCAAGAAAACAGAACCTGCGTTAATAATTTGATTTGTGATTTGCCGCCAGTTATCGGTTGCCAAAATTAAATGTTCCGGTGCATATTGATTACTAAAATCCATCGCTTCCGAAAAAGTATCGGTAAAAACAGCATACGAATTGGCAATTGCTTTTTTAGTGATTTCTGCACGCGGCAAAACCGGTAATTGTTTTTCCAGTTCGGTTATTGTTTCATCAATCAATTTTTGCGAAGTTGAAACCAAAACCGACTGACTATCAACGCCATGCTCGGCCTGTGCCAGTAAATCCGCCGCTACAAAAACCGGATTTGCAGTTTCATCAGCAATAATCAAAACCTCCGATGGCCCGGCAGGAATATCGATCGCCGTAACCGTTGTAGATTGTATAATTGTTTTAGCTTTGGTAACATATTGGTTTCCAGGTCCGAATATCTTATCCACTTTCGGGATGCTTTTAGTTCCGTAAGCCATCGCCGCAATCGCTTGCGCACCTCCAACTAAAAATACTTTTTTTACGCCCAAAAGTTGCGCCACAAAAGCAATGTACGGATTGATTTTTCCGTCTTTTTGCGGCGGCGAACAAACTACAATCTCATGGCAACCTGCAATTTTTGCCGGAATGCCGAGCATCAAAAATGTGCTTGGCAAAACCGCCGTTCCGCCGGGAATGTACAAGCCAACTTTCTCAATCGGCCGCAATTCGCGCCAGCAAGTTACGCCGGGCATGGTTTCAACTTTTTCTTCTGTGCGAAATTGGTTTTGATGGAATTTATAAATGTTTTGATATGCTGTTTTTATCGCTTGTTTTTGTTCTTCGGAAACCTGTTTATCCAATTCGGCAATTTCGTTTTCATCTGCAAATAACTGGTTTAAAGTTACTTGGTCGAATTTCAAAGCATAATCCCGCAAAGCCTGGTCGCCGTTTTGCTTTACGTTTTGAAGAATATTTTCTACCGTTTCCCGAATCTCATTTCCAGCATCTGTGTTGCGCAAAGTGAGCTGCTCCAGATCAGTTTTAGAAAGTTCGTTGTAATTATAAACCTTTAACATCGTACCAATTTTTATGTGGTAAAAACAGTATTATAAAATGATTTTTTCAATCGGCATTACCACAATTCCCTGCGCACCGGCGGCTTTTAGTTCGCTGATCTTGTTCCAGAAATCGCGTTCCGGGATAACCGTATGCACCGCAACCCAGCCACTTTCTGCCAACGGAATTACACTTGGACTTTTTACGCCGGGCAGTAAACTTAATACTTTTGATAAAGAACTTTCCGGTACATTTAACACTACATATTTGGTTTCTTTCGCCCGCAAAACAGACTGGATCCGCTGAATCAGTTCCTGTACATGTTCGTGGTTTTCATCGCCTTTGCGGCCAATCAAAACGGCTTCCGAAGAAATTACATCTGCAAAAGGCTTCAATCCGTTGCTTTTCAGCGTTCCACCGGTAGAAACAATATCGAAAATGGCATCGCTTAAACCCAAGCCCGGACTAATTTCTACAGAACCGGAAATAGTTCGGATATCAGCATGTATATTGTTCTCTTTCAGAAACTTATTTAAAATAACCGGATAAGAAGTAGCAATGGATTTTCCTTCCAGCTGACTTAAACTTTCTACTTCGCTGTTGTTGGGCAATGCTATTTTTAGCGTACACTTTCCGAAACCGAGACGTTGCAGGTAACTTACTTCCACTTCGGTTTCCAGGATCACGTTTTCGCCCACAATCCCAAGATCAGCAATGCCATCCTGCACGTATTCCGGAATATCATCATCCCGCAAAAACAAAATTTCCAACGGGAAATTTGAAACTGGCGAAATAAGCGAACTTTTATAATTTTCGAAAGATAAACCGCAGTTTTTTAACAGTTCAACCGATTTTTCGTTGAGGCGACCGGATTTTTGGATCGCTATTTTAAGTGGTTTCAATAGAGTGGAGGTTGAATAACAAAAAAAGATTCAATATTTCGGGCAAAATCAGTTCAAACTCAGGCTGAATGATGGTGATGATGCAGATAGATGAAATATTTTTTCATGATGTTTGACTGGTTGTTGCCAGCGTGCGGCAAATATAGAAAATTTGTTAAAAACTGTCCCGGTTTAAAAAAAGATTCTGGATGCTGATGAGATTGAAGTACCATTAATCTTTACCGAAAAATTCAGTTTAAAGGTTTAATCCACAGCTTTTTAAATGCTTCTTTTACCGCATAAAATTTAGTGGTTTTTGTTGTACTTCTGCAAAAAAGTAAATTATATTCGGCAACTTTTAGGTGCTAAAAGAAGTATAGAGGATCAACTGAACAAGGTTTTGATAAGCTTCCCCGGATTTTTTAACATATCGCTGTTTGGCAACAGACAAATTTTTTTGATTGTTTTTAAATTTGGATGCTGTTTTTATCGTACATTTTGCTTTTCCTGAACCTGATAGATGAACAAAACCATTCCCAGCCTTAACGGATTACGCGCAATCAGCATTTTTGGTATTTTGATCGCGCACGTCCAAATCATGAATTTTCATCGCGCAGATGGCCCCGGCGGACAAATTGGCGTAAGTATTTTTTTTGTGATTTCCGGCTTTCTGATCACTTTGCTGCTGCTGAAAGAAGAAGCAGAACATGGCACTATTTCGTTAAAAAACTTTTTTATCAGGCGGTCACTGCGGATTTTTCCGGCTTTTTATTTCTTGCTTTTTGTTTATTTCCTGCTGCAAATGTGCGGGGTTTTAAATATTGGTTTAAGTTCCTGGCTTTCCTCACTTACTTATACAAAATTTTATTTTGCACGCGGCCAAAACGATTGGGAAACAGGCCATATCTGGACTTTAAGCGCCGAGGAGCAGTTTTATCTGATCTGGCCTTTTGTGTTTGTTTATTTAAAAAAATTGCGGGCAACGTTTGCAGTAGTTATAATCTTGGTAGTGCCCGCTTTAAGGTTGTTTACAGACATTTCTGTAATGCACTTGTTTACGCGGGCAGATGCTTTGATGCTGGGTTGCCTGCTGGCAATGCATTATCAAAAAGCGGTATCGTTTTTTAACACAAAACCTGTTGTGGTTTTACTGCTGCCATTTGTAATGTTGCTATTTTGTCTGTTCAGCAAGAAATTTTTATTTATGTTGGATGCACAACAAGCCGGTTTAATTTCAAAAGTATTTTTCGGATCATTTGGCAGCATCACCAATTTATCAATTGCAGCTATCATTATTGTCTCGATCACACACCGTAATAATTTGTATTTTAAGGTTTTGAACAACGAACTGATCAATTATATCGGGAAATTATCATACAGTATTTATTTGTGGCAGCAACTTTTTTTCTCAAAAAACACGCTCCCTTTATCCAATTTCCCCATAAATTTGGCGTGCATTTTATTGGCGGCATTGTTTTCCTACTATTTAATCGAACAGCCATTTTTAAAACTTAAAAAGAGGTTTGTGGAAGTGCAGCCGCCGATTTTAAACCCTGTACAAGTTACAACGGGCTGAAACAGAACGTAAAAGAAGTTTGGAATCAAATAATATTTGCCCGGCATTTGCCACTTCTGCTTATAATTTTTCCAGCCAAAACAAACCATCATTTAACGATTTCGGGAGAAGCGATGGCAATTTTCATAAGATAAAAAGAGTATTTATTTGGATACGTTAGATGTTTTAAAATATCTAAAACTATCTCAAACCCGTTTTGCTTCCTCCCAAAAAACATCCATTTCTGCCAGCGTCATATCTTGCAATTGTTTGCCTTGTTCTTTGGCTTTTTGCTCAAGATACTGGAAGCGTTTGATAAACTTTTTGTTCGTTTTTTCCAGGGCATTTTCAGGGTTGATATTGATAAAACGTGCGTAATTAATCAGCGAAAACAGCAAATCGCCAAACTCGCCTTCTGCTTTTTCCATATCGATAGACGCTTCTTTTACCGTATTAAATTCAGCCTTAAATTCTTGTAATTCTTCTTCCACTTTTTCCCAAACCTGGTTTTTATTTTCCCAGTCGAAGCCAACGCCACGCGCTTTTTCCTGTATCCGCGCAGCTTTGACCAAAGCCGGAAGCGATGCCGGAACGCCGCCCAAAACCGATTTGTTGCCTTCTTTCAGCTTCAGTTTTTCCCAGTTGCGTTTCACGTCCTGCTCATCGTTCACGTCCGCATCCGCATAAATGTGCGGGTGGCGGTAGATAAGTTTTTCACAAACACCGTTCAAAACATCGGTAATATCAAAATCACCTTTTTCAGCAGCAATCCGCGCATAAAAAACCAGGTGCATCATTACATCGCCCAGTTCCTTTTTGATTTCGGGTTGATCGCCTTCCAAAATGGCATCTGCCAGTTCGTAAGTTTCTTCGATGGTTAGATGGCGCAGCGTTTCCATCGTTTGCTTTTGGTCCCACGGGCAGTTCTCGCGCAGATCATTCAAAACGGCAAGCAATCTTTCAAAAGCAGCACCCGGGTTTTGTTGCGTAGAAGGAATTGGTAATGGCATATTTTTAGTTTGAAACCAAAATTAAAGTTTTTTTGATCAGACAAGTTTTAGGTAGATAAAAACAGCATCATTTTAAATAAAAAACCCTGTCGGTTGCAAAAACGACAGGGTTTTTTGTATCAAAACAAACAGCAATTAAGCCATCTCGATAAATAAGTCTTTTTTCGCACGGCGGACTTTTTTGGCGTTTGCCAGCTGGTCGTTCGCTTCATCGCGGTAACCTAAAGGCATAATGGCCACGCTGCGTAATCCTCTATCTTGTAAATCAAGCAAAACATCCATACCTAAAGCATCAAAACCTTCCATTGGCGTGGCGTCAACTTTTTGTTCTGCGGCGGCAGCTAAACCTGTCCCTAAAGCAATGTAAGCCTGTTTGGCAGACCAGTTGAAGCGTTGTTCCTGGGTTAATCTTTCAATTGTACCGGCAATAGTGTTGTGGAAACCCTGCAAAGCATCAACCGGAATACCGCGCGTTTCGGCTATATTGTTTATGTAAGCAGTAATATGTGCTTCTGTTACATCATTCCATGCAGCAAAAACCAGCAAGTGCGAAGCTTCAAAAATTTGCGGTTGATTGTAAGCGACCGGCTGGATTTTTTTGCGAAGTTCTTCACTTTCAATCACCAAAACAGAAAATGGTTGTAAACCATAAGAGGTTGCAGATAAGCGGATTGCCTCTAAAATATAATCTAATTTTTCCTGCGGAACTTTTTGTCCGTTCATTCTTTTGGTGGCGTAGCGCCAGTTTAAATCTTGTAACAAGCTCATTTTTTTTATTTTTTACTTTCTGTTTACTTTGAAAATCAAAAGTAAGATAAATACATGTTTAAACACTTAATGTAAATCAAGAAATTAGAACGTTGACTTTTGTATGATAAAAACAGTATTATAAACGCGTTGCCCGGAGCATTTCGCGTTTTCCCGGCGCGCCCGGCACTTTTTCAACCTTGAAATTTAGAGATTTTAACTGCCGTTTCAGGTTTCCGGTGATGGCATAAGTAACAAAAACGCCGCCGGTTTTCAAAAAAGAAATCGTGTGTGCAATAGCTGTTTCGCCCCACATTTCAGGTTGGTGAACTGCGGCAAAAGCATCAAAATAAAGCACATCAAATAACTGTGGCGATTCAAAGTTGAGGAGTTCTGTATGCGCCAGTTCCAGCTCGCAAAAACCGTTTATTTTTACTTTGTGATTGATGCAGGAAGGGTACATGCCCTGAAAACTTTCCCACAAACTGGAATCAATATATTGCTGATAACCGGTTTGTTTGATCAAATCTGTGTTGAGCGGAAAAGCCTCGATTCCAACATAATCCAGTTTGATTTGATTTTGCGTACAATAATCTGCAGTTAATAAAAAGTTTAGTGCGGTTCCTAAACCAACTTCTAAAATTTTTACTTCTTTAATTGGATTGCCCGATGCTTCTTTTATCGATATAAAATGTTGCAAGCCCGATTTCAAAAACACATGCCGACTTTCCTGTAAAGCACCATGTTTGGAATGATAGTTTTCGCCAATTTCTGAATTGAAAATGGTGTTGGAGCCATCGGCAGTTTGAGTGAATTGGAGCATGGATAATTAAAAAATTGAAATTTAGTCTATGTAATATACAAGTTTTTATAACTTTAAATCCCTTTTAATCTCCAAGCAGATGCTGGCCCTTCCAAACCAGGCACTCTCTCTATTATGTTTTCATCACGAAGTTTATAAAACTCAATTTTTACTAGGTTTTCTGATTTAATTCCTGTTAGTTCTCGTGCTTGTCTATTGTTAATTGTAGAATTATTTTTTAAAAATTCTAATATAAGTTCAGTTGGTCTTGCCAAAGGTGTATGGGGTATAGTAACTTTTAAACTTCGATCAGTCTCTTCAATTACTGGTGATTTTAATTTCCATTCCTTCATTTTCTCGAAAGCAGTATTAAGACCTTCACCTATATCTTTATTAGGAGCATTTTTATACTTGCTTAGAGTTCTTACTATTTTATGATTTCTAGCATATCTTGAATCTAATATATTGTTTACTGTTACATAACCTGGTAGTCTGCCAGGGCTAATTATTTCAATTCTATTATCATAAATTATTATTTGTACATCATCAGAAATAGAGTAATCTCTATGTATTATAGCATTTGTAATAATTTCCCATACTGCTTCTGGCGGATATCGCATTGCTCGTAATCCTTCAGGTGTCCAAACTTTAATGCTTGACATAATTTCAGTAACAGTTGCGACTGTTTGATATATTAATTTATAACTAGAACCTTCAATAGAAATTGTATCTTTTAAATAATCTCGTTCGGGTTCATCTTCTTTAGTTTCGTACCTAACCACTTTTACTGCACATTTTCTAGGAAGAAGTGCAGAAGGATTATTTGAAAATAAGAGTAAACCTGAAACTCTCGGATCATAAGTTTTTAAATCAATTAAATTTTCACTTATAACATATTCTAAAGGCTCGGTTCGTGGAGAAAAATCACTCAAAAAAGATTTAATCTCTTCTGATTCAAATGTTGATTCTGGAGGAATGGTTGAAACTACAAAATCTTCAAACGACGTTGCACCTTTTGCAAATTGGAGTTCTATTACCTTTTGCTTATCTGTAATTTTTAAAGATTGAGCACCGTTTCTAACATAAATTTCCCTAGCAGCAGTTTCATGTACACTTGCACTTTTTTCAATTCTAATTTGCATTATAAGTCCAGGAAAATCATTACAAGATAAAAAAGTGCAACTAAAATCTAAAGTTGGAACAACTTCAGATAAAGCTTGAAGGTGTGAGTTAAAATCTTCAATTTTTGTAGCACCCTTCCATCTTTTATTAGATTCAGGTTGGTCTTTTATATCTATAATTCCAATTAAAAACTCACCGCCATCAGCGTTAGCAAATGCTGTAGATATTTTCTGTGTTTTTGCTCCAGAGATTTCTAAAGCTTTATGGTCAAAAAAATGTGATTCTTCATTCTCAACTAGTTTAATTGCGTCTTCACGAGTTATTTTCTTTTCTTTCATACTTACGAATTATCGCTGCGTTATAAATATCTACAAATTAAGTTCTAATACAGAAAAAATTAACAAAAAAGCCCGTAACCTTTACGATCACGGGCTTCTTTTACCCTTATAGATTCCTCAAAAACCTACCAAATCCGAATCCGATCTTCCGGTGCCTTGTACAATTTGTCACCAGGTTTTACATCAAAAGCAGCATACCAGGCATCCATGTTTACAGGCGCACCAATGGCACGGAACTGCTCTGGCGAATGCGGGTCAACCACCACTTGTTGTGCAGCCGATTCCGGTAAAATTTTGCCTCTCCATACTTGTGCCCAGGAAAGGAAGAAACGTTGATCCGGCGTAAAGCCGTCAATTTTTTCATTGCTTTGGCCTTGTTTGGTCAGTTTAAAAGCGGTATAAGCTACGTTCAGGCCACCCAAATCGCCAATGTTTTCACCTAAAGTCAGTTTTCCGTTTAAGTGGATGCTATCCAAAATGGTGTAATCGCTGAACTGCTTGGCCAAAGCTGCGGTTTTAGCATCAAATTTTTTGCGGTCTTCGGCAGTCCACCAGTTTCGCAGTGTTCCGTCTTTATCGTACTGGCTTCCCTGATCGTCAAAACCGTGCGACATTTCATGCCCAATCACTGCACCAATCCCGCCATAATTTACGGCATCGTCTGCTTTTGGGTCGAAAAAAGGGAACTGTAAAATCCCTGCCGGAAAAACGATTTCGTTCATTACCGGATTGTAGTAAGCGTTGACCGTTGGCGGCGTCATTCCCCAAAGTGTGCGGTCAACTGGTTTTCCTAACTTCGCAATCATCTCGTTATAATCCCAGATGTTGGAATTTTTCACATTCTGAAAAAAAGTATTCCTATTGACTACCAGGCCACTATAGTTTTTCCATTTGTCGGGATAACCAATTTTAGGCGTAAAAGCATGTAGTTTGGCAATGGCTTTTTTCTTGGTCACATCGCTCATCCAGTCCAGTTTATTAATGCGAATCTCAAAAGCTTTACGCAAATTGGCAACCAACTCTGTCATCCGTGCTTTAGCTTCGGGTGTAAAATACTCCTTTACATATAATTGGCCAAGCAATTCCCCAATCGCACCATCAGTTAAAGATGACATCCGCTGCCATCTTGGTGTTTGTACTTTTTGCCCGGACAAAACCTGGCCAAAAGCAAATTGCGCCTTTACAAAAGGAGAACTTAAATAAGAGGCAGAACCTTTAAGCACATTCCATTGCAGGTAAGTTTTCCAATCGTTTACCGGTGTGGTTTTTAATAAAGCATCGGCATCTGTGAAAAATTTTGGGTTAGAAACCAAAAGGGAATCCTGGCCTTTAACTTTCATTTTTGCCATTAAATCCATCCAGTCAAAATCAGGTGTGGTTTTGCTGAAAGCGGAAACTGCAAATTTGTTATAGGTTTTGATCGGGTCGCGCATTTCAACGCGGCTCATTTGTGCCGTTGCCAGTGCTTTTTCAATACCAAAAATAGTTTCGGCATTTTTTTGCGCCGTTGCCTGGTCTGTTCCGGTTAGCGTAAACAGGGAAACGATATAATTTTTATACGCCGACTGGATTTTTTGTGTACGCGCATCGCTTTTCAGGTAGTAATCGCGATCAGGCAAAGATGTGCCGCCCTGGCTCAAATTCACAATCATTTTGTTTACATGTTTACTATCCTGGCCGATGTAAAAACCAAACAGCGGCGAAGCAATGCCTTTCGTACGCATCACGGCCACTTCATTCAATACCCCGTTTAAATCGGTAATTTGGCTGATTTTTTCCAGTTCCGGTTTAATCGGCGTATAGCCTAATTTTTCAATTGTAACGCTGTCCATTGCGGCTGCATAAAAATCGCCAACGCGTTTTTCAATTGATCCCGGTGCGGCATTTTTATCAGCTTCTGCTTTGGCCAGCAAACCTTTAACCGCATTGATATTAAAATCGCGGAGCACGTTAAAACTTCCCCAACGGGTTTCTTTTGCCGGGATTTCATTGTTTTTCAGCCAGGTTCCGTTGGCATATTCAAAAAAGTTATTGCCTGGTTTTACAGATAAATCCATATTGGCACGGTCAATAAATTTTTTCGGCGGGACCGGTTTTCCGCCTTTTCCGGGTTCGCTGTTCCCGGCCATTACACCAGCCGAAAGCAAAACCGCGCCCGTAATCACTAATCCAGAATACTTCAACTTCATCTTTAAAAAATTAATTGCTGTTTTAATTAAACGTTAAATATAAGCAATAAAAAAAGGGTGGTAAAAACAGCATCGGGTTTGGGGCGATGCTGTTTTTATCGGTATAAATTCAGGATTATAATTTTAAACTATTGATTTTTAGTATTTTAAGTTGAAGTAAAAGTCCGGCTGATCCAAATCTGATGTCCTATTTTAAAATTGTAAAAATTTTGTGATTCAGGATTTGAGTTGATGCAGTGAAATTTTGAAACCGCAGCGATGCTTCTTTTATCCACCTTTTTTTGTGAAGTGGTTATCATCAAAAATCAGCTTTAAAACCTATTTTTGCGCTTTATTTATGCTGATTTAAACAACGTGGAAATCCCTACAAAATATAATCCTCAGGAAACGGAGAACAAATGGTACCAATATTGGCTCGATCATGGCTTTTTTAAATCCGTGCCCGATGACCGCGAGCCATATACTATCGTAATGCCGCCACCAAACGTAACCGGCGTGCTACACATGGGCCACATGCTCAACAATACCATCCAGGATGTTTTGGTGCGCCGCGCGCGAATGCAAGGCAAAAATGCGTGCTGGGTTCCGGGAACAGATCACGCTTCCATCGCTACCGAAGCAAAGGTTGTAGCGATGTTAAAGGAACGCGGCATCGCTAAAAAAGACCTTTCGCGCGAAGAATTTTTGAGCTACGCCTGGGAATGGAAGGAAAAATACGGCGGCATTATCCTAGAACAATTAAAAAAGTTGGGCGCAAGCTGCGATTGGGACAGAACCAAATTTACCATGGATCCGGAAATGAGCGAAGGCGTGATCGATACTTTCATCCATTTGTATAAAAAAGGCTGGATTTATCGCGGCGTGCGCATGGTGAACTGGGACCCGCAAGGCAAAACCGCCGTTTCTGATGAAGAAGTGATCCGGAAGGAAGTTAACCAGAAGCTGTATTATATTAGGTATGAGGTTGTTGAGAAGAGCGAAGAGATAGGAGCGGGGAGCGGTATAAACGATCAAATATCTAAAAGTGATGTGTCTTCAAACCACGCTCTTCGCTCATCATTCCTCACCATCGCAACCACCCGCCCCGAAACCATCATGGCCGATGCGGCAATTTGCATCAACCCGAACGATGATCGCTATGCTTCTTTTATCGGCAAAAAAGTGCTGATTCCTTTAATCAACCGCGAAATCCCGATTATCTTGGATGATTATGTAGAAATGGATTTCGGTACAGGTTGTTTGAAAGTTACGCCTGCGCATGATTTGAACGATTACAACCTCGGCATAAAACACAATTTGCCGGTGATTGATATTTTGAACGACGATGGCACGCTCAACAAAAAAGCGGAAATTTTAATAGGAAAAGATCGATTTACCGCACGTAAAGAAATTGCCAAACTACTGGAGGAAGCCGGAAGTTTGGAAAAAGTTGAAGAATATAAATCACAAGTTGGTTTTTCCGAACGGACAGATGCGGTCATTGAACCCAAACTTTCGATGCAATGGTTTTGCAAGATGGAAGAAATGGCCGGTCCTGCTTTGGATTATGTTTTAGATAGCGAAGTGAAACTGATCCCCGAAAAATTTACCAATACCTACAAACATTGGATGGAAAATGTGAAAGATTGGTGTATCAGCCGGCAATTGTGGTGGGGACAACAAATTCCGGCCTGGTACTTACCAAACGGACAATTTGTGGTAGCTAAAACCCGCGAAGAAGCTTTTGAAGAAGCAAAACATTTAAGTACCAAATATTTAGGTTTGAAGATTGAAGATTTGCATCAGGAAGAAGATGTTGTTGATACTTGGTTTTCCTCTTGGCTTTGGCCGATTTCTGTTTTTGACCCACAATTTTTTGGTGGTAAAAACAGTATGGGCAACTCCGACCTGCAATATTATTATCCAACAAATGATCTGGTTACCGCACCCGAAATTTTGTTTTTCTGGGTGGCGAGGATGATTATGGCCGGGCACGAATTTAAAGGTGAAGCACCGTTTAAAAATGTTTACCTAACGGGAATTGTGCGTGATAAATTAGGCCGGAAAATGTCTAAATCGCTCGGTAATTCACCTGATCCGCTGGATTTGATCGAAAAATATGGCGCGGATGGCGTGCGTGTTGGGATGCTTTTTTCTTCTCCCGCAGGAAACGATTTAATGTTTGATGAAAGCCATTGCGAGCAGGGAAGGAATTTTGCCAATAAGATTTGGAACGCATTCCGTTTGGTAAAAGGCTGGGAAGTGGACCCGCAATTATCCAATCAAAACCAAAATTTGATTGATTGGTTTGAAAGCCGTTTTAACCAAGCTTTAACGGAGATTGAAGAAAACTTTAAACAATACCGTTTATCAGAAGCTTTAATGGCGACTTATAAATTGGTTTGGGACGATTTCTGCGCCTGGTATTTAGAAATGGTAAAACCGGCTTATCAGCAACCCATCGATGCGGAAACTTACAAGTCAACAATTGGTTTTTTTGAAAATATTCTAAAGATCGTCCATCCTTTCATGCCTTTTTTAACTGAAGAATTATGGCATGATGAATTATTTGGCGAACGTGCCGAATTGGATTGTTGCATAGTGGCACAACAACCGAAAGGTGGAAAAATCAATTTAAAATTGCTTAATGAAATTAGTATGGTAAAAGAAGTAGTTTCTGGAATAAGAAACATACGTAATATAAACCAAATTTCGCCTAAAGAAGCTCTTCCGCTTAGTTATAAATCTGATCCAAAAACTTCTGAAGTAAATTATGAATCTTATAAACCAGTTTTATTTAAATTAGGTAATTTGAGTAATGTAAGCCCTACCAATGAAAAAATTCCTGGGGCAACAAGTTTCTTTACTGGAAGTACTGAAAATTTTGTTAAACTTTCAAATCAAATCAATATAGAAGCAGAGCGCGAACGTATCCAAAAAGAATTAATTTACTTACAAGGTTTTCTGAAATCGGTAACAGCAAAATTATCTAACGAGCGTTTTGTACAAAATGCAAAACCTGAAATTGTGGCCAACGAGCAACAGAAAAAAGCAGATGCAGAAGCAAAGATTGCAATTTTGGAAGAAGGTTTGGCAGGATTGTAAAATATAATTCAAATTTTATTTTAAATCAGCTTCTTACAAATCTATCTGCGGAAAATGAATATCAGTATAACGCAGTTATATGCTTTGTTGAGCGAAAAGTTTGATAAGGAGACAGGTGAAAACTCAACGAGCTATATCGAAGCCAAGATTGATAAAATATACGTAGATAAGACCGCTCATTTGGCTTCCAAGGAAGACGTAGTCAAGGCTAAAACCGATATGATCAAATGGTTTGTAGGTTTATCTATGGCTTTGGCGTTGATGGTAATTGGATTATATTTTAAAAAATAGTATTCTTAAATTTAATTTTACCACAAAAAAAGTGTACCAATCAACCCGGTACACTTTTTTTATGCTGATAAAAACAGCATCAATTATCGGGTATAATTCGGTGCTTCCTTGGTAATCGTAATATCATGCGGATGTGATTCGCGGATACCGGCAGAAGTAATGCGCACAAATTTGGCTTTTTGCAAAGCTTCAATATTGGCCGCTCCGCAATAACCCATGCTGGCGCGCAAACCGCCGATGTATTGGTACATTACTTCGGCCAGGCTGCCTTTTACCGGCACGCGGCCCACAATCCCTTCGGGCACTAATTTTTTAATATCATCTTCCACATCCTGGAAATAGCGGTCTTTCGAGCCTTGTTCCATTGCTTCGATAGAACCCATGCCGCGGTAAGATTTAAAGCGGCGGCCTTCATAAATAATAATTTCGCCCGGCGATTCTTCTACACCGGCAAACAACGAACCCGCCATGATCGAGCTTGCACCGGCCGCAATTGCTTTCGGGATATCGCCCGTATGCTTAATGCCACCATCCGCAATTACTGGAACGCCAGTCCCTTCCAAAGCCTTGGCGCATTCATAAACAGCATATAATTGCGGCACGCCAACACCGGCAATAATGCGTGTAGTGCAGATAGAACCCGGACCGATACCAACTTTTACCGCATCTGCACCGGCATCGGCCAGTGCTTTTGCACCTTCGCCGGTGGCCACATTTCCTACAATTACCTGCAAATCAGGGTATCTGGCCTTTACTTCTTTTAGCTTGTTAATTACATAAATGGAGTGGCCGTGCGCCGTATCAATCGTAATTACATCAACACCGGCTTTCACCAGCGCATCCACACGTTCCAGCGTATCGGCAGTAACGCCAACGGCTGCGCCCACGCGCAAACGGCCATGCTCATCTTTGCAAGCCGCCGGATAATTTTTAAATTTCTGTATATCTTTAAACGTGATCAAACCGGTCAGTTTTCCGTCTGCATCAACCACTGGCAACTTTTCAATTTTATAATTTTGCAAAATTTCTTCCGCCTGAGTAAGCGTGGTGCCAAGCGGCGCGGTAATCAGGTTTTCCTTCGTCATTACCTCGCGGACTGGTTTATTCATGTCTTTTTGAAAACGAAGGTCGCGGTTGGTGATGATACCGGTCAGTTTATGATCAGCATCTACAATCGGGATACCGCCAATCCGAAATTCCCTCATCATCTTCACTGCATCGGCAATGATGGCATCTACTTTCAGCGTAACCGGATCCTGGATCATTCCGCTTTCCGAACGTTTTACCTTGCGCACTTCATCCGCCTGCAAGGCAATACTCAGGTTTTTATGCAGCATCCCGATGCCGCCGGCTTGTGCAATAGCAATGGCCAGCGCGGCTTCGGTAACGGTATCCATCGCGGCAGAAACAATCGGTACGTTCAGTTTTATTTTTCGGGTAAGGAAAGATCTGGTATCCACATCGCGAGGCAAAACTTCGGAATAAGCCGGAACGAGCAGCACATCGTCATAAGTTAAACCTTCGGCAACATATTTGGCAGGGTCAAGTTGCATAGCAAACAATTTTGGGGTTATTATTTGCGGGGCAAAGATACTGTTTTTATCGGTGTTTTTTGGGGATGGGCCAACAATTAACCGGTTTATTCAGATCAGGTTTTTATTTCAAACCAAAGCCACATTCTTTTAAAAAAAACAATTGGCCGGGAAATTGTAAATCCTTAATTATTAAAAGCAATGCTCAAAAAATGTGCGGTAAAAGAAGCATGGCCAAAGCTATTTTTCGCAGCGCACAATTTTTACAAGCGACAGTTTTTTTCGAGAAAATTACTTTTGTTAAACTATTGATTATTTCTGCAAACTTACCTTTATAAGCCTTTAGCCGATGTTGAACTTTGATGATTTAAACCTGCTTGATTATTTTATGCTGAGCAACCAGCCGATGCTGCTCACAAATGAGGATGCAACGCTTATTTTAACAATAAATGCTGCGGCCGTAAAATTAACAGGATACGATTTTGCAGCATATTTTCCGCAGCCTGTGGAAAGCATTCTACAAACGAAAAAAAAACGCCTGGCCAGCATCAACATAAAACCTTCTACCCAAAAAAAATTAAAAAAAGAGTTTACACTGATAAGCAAAGCTGGCAAAACCGGTTTTGTGGAGGCAGATATAACGCCGGTTTTGTTTGAAGGAAAAGAAGCACAACTTTTTACGCTCACCGATATTACCGAAAAAAAGCTTTATCGCGCCATGCTGGAAGATGCGATGGAAGAGGAAGTTGAACTGAAAACGCAAAACCGGCACTTGAAAAAAATTGCTTATTTAAACCTCCAACTGGCGCGCAGACCGCTGGCCAACATTTTGGGTTTGGTTAATGTAATTGATCAGGAAGCCATTGCAGGCCAAACGCTGGCCGAGGCAATTGCATTTTTGCGGGAAAGTGGCCGCGAGCTGAACGAGGTGATCAAAACCATCGATCCGGAGATGTTTTGATGAAATTATGCCGATAATTGCTTTTCTTCGCCCAAAAGTTTTTGCCCCGAAATGAAAGATTACAAAAAGTATTATCTGCTGCCGGCCACGCCTGCGGAGGTTTATCTGGCGCTGACAAACCCCGTGAGCATTGAAATCTGGACGGGCGAACCGGCCGAAATGGTGGCCGAGCCTGATACCGAATTTTCCTTGTGGGAAGGCAGCATCCAGGGCAAAAACCTCGAATTTGAAGAAGGCAAAAAAATAGTACAACAATGGTATTTTGGCGATCAGGAACCGACTTCCATCGTAACCATCAAACTGCACGCAGATAAGCACGGCACTTCCGCAGAATTGAAACACACCAACATCCCGGACGAAGATTACGACGATATTGCAGAAGGCTGGGACACCGCTTATTTTGGCTCCCTGGAAGAATTTTTTTCCGGCTTTTAAAATACTTAAACTTTTACGGCTTTGCTCCGTCATAACCTGATGCTGTTTTTACACTATAAATTTTAGGATGACTGCAAAAGTTACTACCCTGCTGATTGCTTTCGTCTTGTTTTTCTCCGCAGAAAAAAACTTTGCACAAACAAACCCTTTGCCGTCAAAAAGCCCGCTGCCGGATTCTTTACAACAAAAAGAAGACAGCCTGGCCACGCAAAAAGATATTCTGGATTTGCTGCACCAGCTTTTCAGTAAAAAAAGTACGGTAAAAACAGCATCTGTACCAAAACGGTTCATTTTTTCGGTCGTTCCGGCTGCTGGTTACACCCTTTCTACGGGTTTGTCGGCCGGTTTAACGGCCAACGTAGCGTTTTTTGCAGAGCCGAAAGAACGCGAAAACCTGTCGTCCATCAATTCAAATTTATCATATAATCAGCGCAGCCAGATCACTTTTCGCATTGGGTCAAACATCTGGACGAAGGACAATAAATATAATTTTGTAGGCGATTGGCGGTTGTACAAATTTCCCGAAAATACTTATGGTTTAGGCAGTTCCAGTTCTGCAGATGCATTAAACCCGATCAAATACGATTTTTTGCGTTTTTACGAAACGGTGCTAAAACAGCTGACAAAAAATTTTTACGGCGGTTTGGGGTACGCCCTTGATGCTCATTACAATATCACCCAAAACGGTGCGCCAAACCAAGTCGTTACAGGTTATCAGGTTTACGGCCAAACCACCAAATCCCTGTCTTCCGGCGTTACTTTTAACCTTTTGTATGATAACCGCCGCAGTTCCATCAACCCGCGAAACGGTACTTATGCCAACCTGATTTATCGTGTAAACCAGCAGTTTTTGGGCAGTGATGAAAGCTGGCAGTCCTTAACTTTTGATATTAGGAAATATTTGCCGCTTACACCATCCGGCAAAAGTATTTTGGCTTTCTGGACGCTGGACGTTTTTACGCTGAACGGCCATCCGCCATATTTTGATTTGCCAAGTACCGGCTGGGACACCAACGGAAGTACCGGACGCGGTTATGTGCAAGGCCGTTTCCGCGGAACAGACATGCTTTATGCAGAAGGTGCTTATCGCGTAGATTTTACTAAAAACGGCCTGCTGGGCGGGGTGTTTTTTGTGAACGGCGAAAGTTTTACAGATTATCCGGCCAACCGTTTCCAAAAAGTGGCTTTGGGTTACGGGCCGGGTTTGCGCATTAAATTCAACAAGCGTTCTGACACCAATATTGCCATAGATTACGGTATTGGCCAAGGCGGTTCGCGCGGTTTTTTTGTAAACCTGGGCGAGGTTTTCTAAACCCGGAACATGCTTCTTTTACCGGGTAAAATTTTACTTTTGCGTTCCGGTCAACCCTTCAAAAAAAAATCAGGTTCCGGTTAAAATTATATGTTTGATCCTGCGCTTATCAACCGTTTCCACAATCTGGAAACACCTTTTTATTTTTACGATTTACATCAGCTTAAAACCACTTTAAAGGCTTGTTCTGATGCTGCTTTTAAGCACCATTTTCAGGTGCATTATGCCATGAAAGCCAATTTTAACCCACGCGTGCTGGATACCATCCGTGATTTTGGTTTTGGTGCCGATTGCGTGAGCGGAAATGAAGTAAAAGCAGCCCTTGAACATGGTTTTAAAGCCGAAAAAATTGTTTTTGCCGGCGTTGGCAAATCAGACAAAGAGATTAATATGGCATTGGACCGGGATATTTTTTGCTTCAATGCAGAGTCTGTCCAGGAACTGCAGGTTATCAACGATCTGGCTTCGGCCAAAAACAAAATTGCCAATATTGCCATCCGCATCAACCCAAACGTGGATGCACATACGCACCATTTTATCACTACCGGCCTGGAAGAAAACAAGTTCGGCATCAATACCTGGGAATTGGGTTCGGTAATACAAAAACTTCGCGAATGCCCGAACCTGCTGTTCCTGGGCATCCATTTTCATGTGGGTTCGCAGATCAATGATTTGGAGGTTTTCCGAAATTTATGTTTGAAAGTGAACGAAATGCAGTTGTGGTTTCAGGAGGAGGGTTTTACGGTAAAAATACTGAATGTTGGCGGTGGCCTGGGCGTGGATTATCATCAGCCCGACGAAAACAATATCGCCGATTTTGCTGATTATTTTAAAGTTTTTGCTGATTATCTGCAGGTAAACAAAGCACAGGAAGTCCATTTTGAATTAGGCAGGGCTTTAGTTGCACAATGCGCATCATTGATTTCCAGGGTTTTATATGTGAAAAACGGCATTAAAAAAAACTTCCTGATTTTGGATGCAGGCATGACGGAACTGATCCGCCCGATGCTTTACCAGGCTTATCATCAGATTGAAAATTTAAGCGGAGACCAAAGAGCGGGGAGCGAAGAAGAATTTATGGTCGGCCAGCAGCCAGCAGCCGACAGCAATGAACCAGCAACAAACTACGACGTTGTTGGCCCGATTTGCGAAAGTACCGATTGTTTCCGGACTGATGTTGCACTGCCCGAATCCAAGCGCGGCGATTTGATTGCTATCCGTACGGCCGGAGCTTATGGCGAAGTAATGGCTTCGGGGTATAATTTGCGGGACCGGGTGCAATCATTTTACACGGAATGATACTGTTTTTATCGGCATAAAATTGAAATGACTTATTAGTTTTTATGATGGAAAAAGCAGGTATAAATTTAAAAATCATTTCAAATAAATTGTTTTCAGATTATAAGAATTTGTTGAAAAGCAATCTTTTTGAAAATTTTGAAGCCGTTCGAAACCAGGGATTAGAACCGCATAGTTTTACCTTTTATACCTCAGTTTCGGTCATGTTTTCTTCTAAAATTGAAGGTGAAGTAATGGATGTAGATAGTTATGTAAAACACAAAATACTGAATATAGAATATCTTCCGAACCTTACAGAAAAACCTAATGATTTGTATGAAGCATATTTATTTGCAAAAGAAAATAAGTTAACAAAAGAAAATTTTTTACTGGCACATAAATTAATTGCCGCCCATTTGTTGCCTGCTAAACAACAAGGGGTTTTGCGTACTGCTGAAATGTTGATTATGGAGCACAACACCGGAAGAATACAATTTGAAGCCGCAATGGCAAATACGGTTAAAGTAGAATTCAATAAATTGTGGAAAGATATAGCAGATTTGATTAAACAAAATTTGGATATGGAAGAAGTTTTCTATTATGCGTCCATGATCCATTTGGTGTTTGTAAACATTCATCCTTTTAATGATGGAAATGGACGAATTGCAAGATTGTTGGAAAAATGGTTTCTGGTAGAAAAACTTGGTGAAAAGGCATGGTACATTCAATCTGAAAAATATTATTATAACCATGTAGATAAATATTATAGAAATCTATCGAAAGTTGGAATGTTTTATAATGAACTGGACTATTCCAAAGCATTGCCTTTTTTGCTAATGTTGCCGGATTGTTTGAATGTGGATTTTCCGGGCTTAGGAGATGTATGAAATAATTGCACAACGGATAAAAACACAACATAAATAACTGCCAATGATCAAAGTTGCCCTGCACGAAGTTAAGTTTTACGCTTACCACGGTTTTTATCCTGAAGAACAAATTTTAGGCGGCCATTATTTGGTAGATGTAGAAGTTGGATTTGTTCCGAAAAAAATTGATGATGAGATCAAAAGCACTGTAAATTATGAAGAGTTGTATTCTATCTTATCCGCAGAAATGCAACAGCCCCGAAAACTGCTGGAAACTCTGGTACAGGAAATGATAGATCAGCTTAAAAACAAATTTCCGTTTCTGGAAACCGTTAAAGTTGGCCTTAAAAAATTAAACCCGCCTTTACCTGGAGAAGTTGGATATTCGCTTGTGGAAATTACCTGGATAAAAGAAGCATGAATTTTAATACGATAAACGAAGCATTGCTGGAACAAATTAAACTGATCGTTGGTGCTGCGGCAGTTTTTACAGAACGTGATGAACTGCATGATTACAGCCACGATGAAACGGAAGACCTGCATTTTTATCCGCAGGTTTTGGTGAAGCCGCAAACGCCGGAGCAAATTGCAGAACTGATAAAGCTGGCCAACCAGCATCAAATCCCGGTTACGCCGCGCGGTGCCGGCACAGGTTTGAGCGGCGGCGCGCTGCCGGTGCACGGCGGTTTGCTGATCGCGATGGAAAAGTTTAATAAAATCCTGGAAATTGATGAGCGGAATTTGCAGGCAACGCTTGAGCCGGGCGTAATTACCGAAGTTTTTATGGACGCTGCCGCCGAAAAAGGTTTGTTGTACCCGGTTGACCCGGCCAGTAAAGGTTCGTGTTTTATTGGCGGCAATGTATCGCACGGTTCCGGCGGGCCGCGAGTGGTGAAATACGGAACCATCCGCGAATATATTTTGAACTTGCAGGTGGTTTTACCTTCCGGGGAAATTATCTGGACGGGCGCAAATACCCTGAAGTTTGCTTCGGGCTATAATTTGACGCAGCTGATGATCGGTTCTGAAGGTACGCTGGGCATCATTACCAAAATCGTGGTAAAACTCGTTCCAAAACCAACGCAGGACTTGCTTCTTTTAGCGTCCTTTTTTACGGATGAAGATGCCTGTGCGGCCGTTTCGGCGATTTTTCGTGCCGGTGTGGTTCCTTCCGCAGTAGAATTTATGGAACGAAAAGGCGTGGAGTGGGTGATGGAACACGATGCTATCAGTTTTGATCTGAAGCCGGAAGTTTCCTCGTTTTTACTGATTGAGGTGGATGGCAACAACCTGGATGTTTTGTTTGCCGATTGCGAGAAAATTAACGAAGTACTGGAACAATATCATTGCACCGATGTGCTTTTTGCAGATTCATCGGCACAAAAAGAAGAGCTTTGGCGGCTGCGACGAACGATGGCCGTTTCGGTAAAATCCAACTCAGTTTATAAGGAAGAAGATACCGTGGTGCCGCGTGCCGAACTGCCCAAACTGATAAAAGGCATCAAAGATATTGGCACAAAATATGGTTTTCAATCGATTTGCTACGGCCATGCCGGAGATGGGAACCTGCATGTGAACATCATCAAAGCCGACATGAGTGATGAAGACTGGAACACCAAACTGAAGCCCGGCATCCGCGAAATTTTTGAATTGACTGTTTCGCTTGGCGGCACAATTTCGGGCGAGCACGGCATAGGTTTGGTACAAAAAGATTATATGCAGATCCGGTTTTCTGAAATCCATTTAAACCTGATGCGCGGTATCAAACAGGTTTTTGACCCCAACGGGATTCTCAATCCGGGCAAGATTTTTTAGCCGATAAAAACAGTATCGGCACCTTTATCTTATTGCAGCAAATGAAGTATTTGTCTAAAATTACCCGGTAAAAACAGTATCCGTTCAAATCACTTAGAGAAGCTTTTTGATTTGATTTTGAGGAGGTTACATGATTCTTTTACAGCCACAAATCAGGTGTTGTTGGTTATCACGGATGAATGCTTCACCATATTTTAGGTGATAAAAGAAGCATGGCATATCAGTTGATCATTCTTAAACAGCTTTTAAGTAAAATTCGATAAGAACGGTTTTTATGTAAAAAGAAGATTACAATTCATTATAAACTGCTGATTATCAGATTTAACTTTAATATGTTAATCAAATGATTAATTTTTAAAAAACATATCGGTTATTTTGCGCCAGAAATAGCACAAAGAAAAAATTATGCGTTCAAGCCGTTTTCAATATATACTAATTCTGATTTTTTTAACATGCAGTCCGGTTTTTTTGCAGGCGCAAACCCGTGCAGATACTTTGCCACCGGTTGCCACTTTGCAGGAATGTTTGCATTATGCGTTAAAAAATCAACCCATATTAAAGCAAGCAGCTATCGATCAGGACATTAATGAACGTAATATTGATATTGCATTATCGGCATGGCTTCCGCAGGTCAACGGTACGGGCACTTATCAGCATTATTTTCAACTGGCTTCTTCGCCTATTTTTAATAGTACCACAAATACCACGGTAGTTACGCAATTGGGCATCAAAAATACTTCGGTTTTGGGTTTGGGCGCTACGCAAACGATTTATAACAACGATGTATTGCTGGCATCACGGGCGGCCAGGTTTTCGAGGGAATATTTCCGCAGAAATACGGAAAATACGCAAATTACAGTAGTTTCTGACGTGAGCAAGGCATTTTACAGCCTGCTGCTTTCGCAAAAGCAATTGCAGATTATTGATGAAAATATTGTGCGGCTGCGCCGTGCTTTGAAAGATGCTTACCAGCAATATCAGGCTGGCGTGGTAGATAAAATTGATTATAAACAGGCCACTATTGCTTTAAATAATGAATTTGCGGCCCGAAAACAAACGCAGGAAACCATTAAAGTCAACATAGCTACATTAAAAGAATTGATGGGCAATATGGAAAACCGCACTATTAATCCGGTTTATGACAGCCTTGCTTTGGCGCGTGAAATTGCAGTTGATACAAACACCGTTGTAAACCCAAGCAATCGTATTGAATATCAGTTGCTTGAAAGTACACGTTCCCTGCAAAACCTGAATATTGGTTATTACAGATACGGATTTTTGCCTTCGTTATCGGCTTTTGGTAATTATAACCTTTCTTATCTGAACAACAATTTAGGTAATCTTTATAATCAGTCTTACCCAAACTCTTATGCCGGTTTAAGTTTATCCATACCGATTTTTCAGGGGACAAGGCGTTTGCAGAATTTAAGAAAAGCGAAATTACAGGTCGAGCGTGCCGATTTGGATTTGGTCAACAGCCGCAATGCCATCAACACTGAATATGTAGCTGCTCTGGCCAATTATAAAAGCAATTATACCGAATTGCTGGCGCAGAAAGAAAATGTGGGCCTGGCCAACGAAGTTTACAACGTTGTGTTTCTGCAATATCGGGAAGGGATCAAAACATATTTGGATGTAATTGTGGCGCAGTCGGATTTGCGTACCTCTCAAATTAATTATAACAATGCTTTGTTTACGGTACTTTCCAGTAAAGTTGATTTGCAGCGGGCTTTAGGTACGTTGCCGGTAAACTATTAATTCTCAATAGACAACATGAAAAATAAATATCTTTCAATTATCCTGCTGTTAGGTTCTGCGGCCTGGGTATCGTGTTCAAAATCGAATAAAAAAAGCAATGCAGTTCCGCCAACACCGGTTAATGTACAGGAAGTTACCAAAACGGATGCTAAATATTACGATCAGTTTGCCGGAACAGTTGTGGCGGTAAACACAGTTGAGTTGCGGGCACAGGTTTCGGGTTTAATCACCGGGATTTATTTTAAGGAAGGTGATGTAGTGCCGAAAGGAAAGGTTCTGTATGAAATAGACCGCCGCCTTTATGAAGCAACTTTGCGCCAGGCAGAAGCTAATTTGCAAAGTGCAAAAGCCAGTGCCAACCGCGCACAAAAAGATGTGGACAGATACAGTCAGTTGTTAAAACAAGATGCAGTTGCCCGCCAGATTTACGACAACGCTTTGGCCACATCAGAAACCAGCCAGAGCCAGGTTGCAGCAGCCGCTGCGCAAGTGGCCAGTGCACGTACCAATCTGGGGTTTGCAATTATCCGTGCGCCTTTTACAGGGCGGATCGGGATTTCGCAAGTGCGGCTGGGCACACAAATTGTTCCCGGTTCTACTTTACTCAATACAATTTCTTCGGAAAATCCGATCGCGGTAGATTTTGTAGTGGATGAAGGCAACATCAGCCGTTTTGTACAACTTCAGGATAAAGTGATAAAAGCTGATTCGACTTTTAAAGTAAAGCTTCCGGACGGCACAAATTATAAATACCCGGGAAAAATTTCTGTAATTGATCGTGGCGTAAACGATCAAACCGGAACGATAAAGGTCAGGATCCGTTTCCCGAACCCAAAAAACCAGTTGATAGACGGGATGAGTTGTGTTTTAAGCGTGCTCAACACTGCCTCGGGCAACCAGATTGTCATCCCGAACAAAGCGGTGATTGAGCAAATGGGCGAATACTTCGTTTATGTGGCAAAAGATACGATTGCACATCAGTTGAAAGTAAAAACCGGCCCGAAGCTAAATGAGAACATTGTTATTTTCAGCGGATTGAAGGTGGGTGATAAAGTGATTACAGAAGGATTACAAAGACTTCGTGACAGCAGCCGTATTACGTTGGGCCAACCAAAAGCCCCTCAACCACAACAAGCAGGCAAATAAATTTTTAGAAAAAACAGCAAAGCATCAGCATGATCGCAGAAACTTTTATACGCAGGCCCGTTACCGCCATTGTGATCTCTTTAGTGATCGTAATTGTAGGTTTGTTGGCCATGAGTTCTTTATCCATTGGCCAATATCCCGAAATTACTCCGCCAACAGCACAAATTACAGCTAATTATATCGGGGCGGATGCACAAACAGTTGAACAAACGGTAACTACGCCGATTGAAGTGCAGGTTAACGGTACACCCGGCATGACTTATTTAACCAGTAACAGCACAAGTAATGGTCAAATGAGCATGACGGCTAATTTTGAAGTAGGTACTGATATTAACATTGCTACTTTAGATGTGCAAAACCGCGTTAGTATAGCTGCACCTACCGTGCCTCAGGAAGTACAGCGGATCGGGATTACAGTACGGAAAAGAAACCCGAGCATTTTAATGCTTGTTGCATTGTATTCCCCAAAAGGATCGCACAATGTTACTTTTTTGGATAATTATACCAACGTTTTTCTTAAAGATGCCCTTGGCAGGACGAAAGGTGTGGGTGATGTATTTACCCGTGCCGATGATTTTAGTATGCGTATCTGGCTGAAACCGGACAAGTTGGCCCAGCTCGGTATTTCTGCATCCCAGGTAACAGCTGCCTTGCAGGAACAAAACGTACAGGTTGCCGCGGGAACAGTTGGTGCGCCGCCGCAAAAAAACTCGCAGGTTTACGAATACACGGTTTTTGTAAAAGGCCGCTTGGTAAAACCGGAAGAATTTGGTCAGGTAATCATCAAAAGCAATCCGGCAACAGGGGCAATTACATATTTAAAAGATGTTGCCCGTATAGAGCTCGGTAAATTTAATTATACCGGTAACTCTTTTGTAGATAATAAAAGGGCATCTTACCTGCTAATTTATCAGGCACCGGGCAGCAATGCGCTGGCTACAGCAGAAGGGGTTTACGCCATGATGGATCAACTTAAAAAACGGTTTCCGGCCGATGTGGACTACATTGTTCCTTTTGAATCCGTTTCTGTTGTAAAAGTATCTGTAAAGGAAGTAGTGGAAACATTATTGATTGCATTGCTCCTGGTAATAATTGTGGTTTATCTGTTTTTGCAAACCTGGCGTGCCACTTTGATTCCTATCCTGGCCATTCCGGTTTCTATTATTGGTACATTTATTTTCTTTATCCCTTTGGGGTTCACTATCAACACCTTAACGTTATTTGGTTTTGTACTGGCCATTGGTATTGTGGTAGATGACGCTATTGTGGTAGTGGAGGCGGTGCAGCATTACATGGATGAGCAGGGCATGTCGCCAGCAGATGCAACCACACATGCCATGCGTGATATTTCTGCGCCGGTAATAGCCATTGCTTTGATTTTAGCGGCAGTTTTTGTGCCCGTAGGTTTTATACCTGGCATTGTGGGGCGGTTATATCAGCAGTTTGCCATAACTATTGCCATTTCCGTGCTGATCTCTGCATTTGTAGCCTTGTCTTTAACACCTGCATTATGTACGCTTATTTTAAAACCCTCAGAAAAAGGTAAAGAAAAAAAGGCTTCCTTGTTGGATCGGTTTTTCAATGTATTTAACAATTGGTTTGGCCGGATAACAGACAAATACCGCAATGGTGTGCACAAAGGCATCCATCACACCAAACTGGTCATCATCATCCTGGTTTGTATCGTCATCGGTACTGTTTTGCTGTTCAAAAATAAACCTACCGGTTTTATTCCGCTCGAAGATGAAGGCCGTTTATACATTACCTTTGATCTGCCCGAAGCTACTTCAACCACCCGAACAGTAAGTGTATTAAAGCACATGATGACTATCCTGGACAGCATCCCGGCAGTAGGGCATTATGCTGCTTTAGGCGGATTAAATGCAGTAACTTTTGCCAGTAAATCCAACAGCGGAACAATTTTTTGCTCATTAAAACCGTGGGACCAGCGTAAAGATAAATCGCAGCAGCTTCAGGCCCTGGTTGCAACCATACAGCAAAAATTATCAGTGATAAAAGAAGCATCAGTGGTGGTGATCCCGCCGCCTGCCATACCCGGCCTGGGCAATACAGCAGGTTTTTCATTCATTATCGAGCAAACAGAACCAAACACGGATATCAATGCTTTTGAAAAGGTTATCCAGAATTTTGTTGCTGCGGCAAATAAACGTCCGGAAATCTCACGGGCTTTTACTTTCTTTACCGCCAAAACACCAAGTTACCAGTTAGAGGTTGACCGCGAAAAAGCCAAAAAAATCGGCGTTCAGGTTTCTGATGTTTTTAATGCGCTTCAAACTTATCTTGGCAGTTCCTATGTAAATGATTTTACCATTTACGGGCGAAATTTCCGTGTTGTGGAACAAGCGGATTCTTCTTACCGGACGGACATAAAGAATCTCGGCCAATATTTTGTGCGAAATTCTGCCGGTGGGATGGTTCCTTTAAGTACACTTACATCTTACAAAGTCATACAAAGTGCGCCTTTAATATCGCATTACAACCTGTTCCGTTCTTCGGAAGTGGACGGCAGCGCGGCACCGGGTTATAGCAGCGGTGATGCCATAAACGCTTTGAAAGAAGTTGCGGCAGCCAATCTGCCACAAGGTTACGGTTATGAATTTTCCGGTCTGAGCCGGGAAGAACTCGCTTCCGGTTCCAAAACGATCTACATTTTCGGCTTGTCCATAATGTTTGTGTTCCTGTTCCTGGCAGCATTGTACGAAAGTTGGTCTGTGCCGTTCTCAGTCTTGTTGGCCGTTCCGATCGGGGCATTTGGGGCAATCTTGTTTTTAACGTTTGTTCCTCATATCGATAATAATGTTTATGCACAGATCGGATTAATCACGCTGATTGGTTTGGCCGCAAAAAACGCCATCCTGATTGTAGAATTTGCCAAAGAGCGGGTTGATAAAGGGATGGACGTGGAAAAATCAACCCTGGAAGCCGTTAAGCTCCGTTTACGGCCGATCATCATGACTTCCATGGCTTTTATTTTGGGTGTTTTACCTTTGGTTTTTGCATCCGGGGCAGGTGCGCAATCGCGGCAAACCATTGGTTTTACAGTTTTAGGCGGGATGCTGGCCGCAACCTTGATAGGTATTTTTATCGTGCCTGTTTTATATGTCATCATCACCAAATTTGCGTATGGCAAGAAAAAGCTGGAAGAAATGAAAGCCAACTACAAACCCGAAGAAGGCAACCAACACTAAAAACCCCCAATTTTTAGTCGATAAAAGAAGCATCATTTAACGGTGCTTCTTTTTTTATTTTTAAAAGCCTGTTTAAACTTCCATCATGAAAAGTTCTGATGCTTCTTTTATGCCTGTAAATTTTGTTTTCATACACTGTACCAATACGAAATTGCAATTGGTCAATGATTTTAGGTGATAAAAGAAGCATAAGTCAATGGTGCTTCTTTTTATCTTAAGTTGAGTGATATTTTATATTTGAGATAATAAGTTTAGATTTATCAATGCTATTAGCCAGGTGATCAATTTAACATCAGCACTTAATACTGTTTTTACCGGATGAAATTTTACGGCATTTTACTGGTCTGTTTTTACCTGATGCTGATCAAAGTAAATGCGCAAACCTGTCCGGAAAATATCGGTTTTGAAGACGGGACCTTAAAAAACTGGCAATGTTATATCGGCAGTATTGACCGTGCCGGGATTATAACCGTTGCGCCTTCAGCACCGGTTGCCGGCAGGCACTCTGTCATCAGATATGCCGCCAATCAACTTGATCCTTATGGCAAATTCCCCATGACTTGCCCCAACGGAAGCCTGTATTCCTTAAAATTAGGAAACGACAATACAGGGATGCAAGCCGAACGGGTAAGTTACACCTTTACAGTGCCCAATAATCAAATCTACAGTATCATTTATAATTATGCGGTGGTTTTTCAAAACCCGGACCATGCAGATTATGAGCAGCCAAAATTTACCGCACGTGTTTTTGATGTTTCCACCAACCAGTATATAAGCTGCGGATCGTTCGAGTTTGTAGCTTCTTCCGGTTTGCCAGGTTTTCAACCATCTGCGTCAGGTGGAAGTGTTTTTTTCAAACCCTGGTCGCCAATCACCATTAATTTATTTGGTTATGCAGGTAAAACCCTGCGCCTTGAATTTACCACCAATGATTGTACCCGCGGTGGCCATTTCGGTTATGCTTATATTGATGTGAACGAAAACTGCGCCTCACCAATTACCGGAAATACGTACTGTGCCGGAAACCCAGTTTTAAAAATGAGTGCGCCGGCCGGTTTTAAAGAATATTACTGGTACAATGCTGATTTTTCTCAGGTGCTTGGCAACAGTAATACTCTAACGGTTTCGCCGGCACCGCCTGATGGTACACATTATGCGCTGCGGATAGTGCCGTTCCCGAATTTGGGTTGCGAGGACACACTTTATACCACCATCAACGCTTTGCCGGATATTTTGCAATTAAAAGTGCAGGACACCATAAAAGGTTGTGCATCCGGCATCAGCCTGAAAACAGACCAGCTGACGGCGGGAAGCAGTCCGAATTTAAAATTTACTTATTTCACGGATCCTGATGCCCAAAATTTTGTTCCAAACCCAACCAGTATAACCACCAGCGGAATGTATTACATCAAGGCAGAAAATGCGGGCGGCTGTACCGATATCAAACCGGTTTATGTTGATCTGAAGCAATCGCCTTCTATTATTATCACCAACCCGGATCCGGTTTGTTATCCAGATAAAGTTGATTTAACACAACCCAAAATTACTGCCGGAACCACCTATGCCCTTAATTATAGTTATTGGAAAGATGAGAAGGCCACCATTCCGTTGTCCTCTCCAAATGCGGTTGATTCATCCGGCGATTATTATATTAAAGCAGTCAATTCGTTAGGATGTTTTGATATTGCCAAAGTGGTTGCTGTGATCGGGCAAATGCCGAAATTACTTGTTCAAAATATTTCAGGCTGTTCGGTTGTTAATTTGACAGTGCCAAACATTACCACCGGAAGCGATCCAAATCTTTTCTTTTCCTATTACAGCAATGCTGCCGCAACTCAAACTTTAACAGCACCGCAGGCCATAACCCAAACTGGTACGTATTATATTAAAGCTGCCAACGTTTCGGGCTGCTATGCTGTGGCACCTGTAAACGTACAAGTGTTTTTACCGCCTGTTTTTAGGGCGAATAACCCTGCGCCGGTTGTGTTTCCGGCAACGGTGAATCTAAGAAACACTTATGCCAGCACGGATAGCTTGACATATTCTTATTGGAAAGATGCTGCCGCAACAATTGCATTAGATAATTATATGGCCATCCAAACCACCGGAACGTATTATATCAAAGCCCAAACCAAAGCCGGTTGTAGTGTAATTGTGCCGGTTTTGATAGCGGTTAACCCGCCGCCGGTAATTAAAATTCTGGCACCGAACACCTTCACCCCAAATGCCGATGGCACCAATGATTTGTTTACCATCAGTTATGAAGGTGCACTGCAAATCAACTATTTCCAGATTTTTAACCGTTACGGCCAGCAGGTTTTTGAAACCAAGCAACTAAGCAACTTTTGGGACGGCACTTTTAATGGCAGCAAAATCCCGCTTGGTACGTATTATTGGGTTTTAGACGGAACGGATACTTTTCGAAAAGAGCGCGTGGTTAGGTCGGGGAGCGTTACGGTAATCAGGTAAAAGTAATGCAACAATTCTGTTTTTACTAGTTTATTATTGATGAATTAACTGGTAAACATTCCGTTCATCAATAATAACACCTAACTTTTACTTTCTCAACCTTTCAACACTTCCATCCAGCTGTGCGCCATCAACTGTGCACCGGCCAAAGTTGGGTGCACACCATCAACAGTCCAATAACTGCCGGGAGCCATTTTAACGGCTTTGTCAAACACCGATTGTAAGGGGATAAAAACAGCATCAAAGTTTTGGGCTATTTCGCGCGCGGCCTTTTGATATTCGGGAAATTCGGGATACCAGGTTTTGTCCACCGCTTTCACATCCGGCACGGCAAAAGGTTCGGCAATAATCAGTTTTACATTAGGCAGAGCTTTTTTTGTGCGTTCCAGCAGGGCTTTATAGTCATTTTTGTAAATGGAAATTGTTCCGTTATACTTGCCGTCGTGCTTGTGCCAATAATCGTTCACCCCAATTAAAATACTTAAAACAGCGGGTTTCAGGTTCAGGCAATCCGCGTCCCAGCGTTCGGCCAGCTGGTAAACTTTGTTGCCGCTGATACCTTTGTTGTAAATTTTCAGGTTTTTTTCGGGGTGTTTAAACAATATCTCCGAACCGGCAATCATCGAATAGCCGAAACCTAAAGCATTGGTATTGTTTGGGTTCATATCGTCTTTTTTCCGACCGGCGTCCGTAATCGAATCGCCCTGGAACAAAAAAGTATTGTCCTGGCCTAAAACTATTTTGCTCACCTTTGCTTCTGCAAAAGCTGAAGTAACAATTTCTGTCACAGTTAAAGCAGAAACACTTGCAACTGTACTTGTTTTAATAAAATTCCGGCGTGAAAAAATAGGGTTCATGATTTATAAATTGAGTTTATGTTGAAGCGATTGCCGATAACTATTGACTATCTGCTGTTTTTACCACTTGATTTTTTGGTCAATATAAGCAATTAAATCATTGGCCATTACCTGCTGTTCAGCAACTTTGGGATGGCCGGGCGTGTTTTTATAAGGGAAAAAATGCGTGTAAATCTTTTCATCGTTCATCTCAGCCACTGCTTTTTCCACATATCCCGGCCAGGGCGAACCTTTTTGCGTGGCGTCCATACTGCCTAACGTGCAGATGATCTGTGCTTTAGGATATTTACTGCGAATATTTTGCACGAAGTTTTTATAAGCCAGAACGATTGTTTCCGCGGAAGGTGCGGTGTTGCCGAAACGATGTTTAAATTCCGGGTGGTCCGGTTTTTGGGTGATCCAGTCATCGTTTTGAAACAGGTTGATCGCCACCAAATCCGGTGTGTATTTGGAAAAATCCCATTTACTGGTCGGATCGGTGGCGTCCAAACGATCATACATTTCGGGCATAATCAGCGGAAACCAGCTCACCAAAACACCAATCCCGCTTTTGGCGATACAGGAATATTGCGCATTAAAATGGCGTGCCGTCAGGGCGGCGTAGCTCAAATAGTTGTTTTCAAAATAACCGGTTGGCGAATCACCAAACTTGTCTTCTGTTGCATATCCGCAGGTGATCGAGTTGCCGTAAAACTCAATTTTGCGTTTTTGCGGCTTGGAAGCGGGCAGGGGCGATGCTGTTTTTATCGGCATAAAACCGTAAAACCAGGTTTTGCCTTTGTCCCACTCGGTGCGTTTAAACAGTTCTAAAGTGTGTTTGCCCGCAGGTAAATTTTCTGCCAGTACATAGTTTTTTCGGGAAGTGTCCGGGTGGATTTTAGCAATTACTTTTCCGTCCAAAATTACGTTGTAGTAATTAGATGTGTCCTGATCTTTCAAAACCGCCCCAATCCCGGTTCCTTTGAAATTGATTTTTATTGATGCGCCCGGCCAGGAAAGTTCGGCGGCATTAGGTTTAAAAACAGTCCGGCCAGCGTAAGTAATGCGCTGATCATCAAACCTGACCAGCTTGTTTTGCGCTTGGGCACACCAAAAAAAGGTGGATAAAAACAGTATCGTTATAAATAATTTTAACATGATGAAGTTTTTAGTTTTGAACAGACAGATCACAATTTTACAGAAATGTTTTCAACTACAAACGGAATCTTTTAACCGCGAAACTTTGTTGTTCTGATCTCCGTAAGTGAGCATGACAATACGTTAAAATAGTACGTAAAATTATTTTGGTTTCAGCCGCATTCCTAAAACCTCTGCCGCACGCTTCCGATTTTTATTTACAAGCCTCATACTTTTTTTATATATAGCCTTTCAACTTATGGGAATCCTGATTTTTTTTGTCCTGCACTGGTATTTTTCGCTGTTTTTTCAGTCTTTTTTTCATCATCGTTATGCCGCACACGGTATGTTTACCATGAGCAAAACCTGGGAAAAAGTGTTTTACGTTTGCTGTTTTGTAACACAGGGGTCGTCATACATCAGCGCAACCGCTTACGGCATGATGCACCGCCTGCACCACGCCCACACAGATACGGAGCACGATCCGCATTCGCCACATTATTCTGACAATATTGCATTGTTGCTGCTTAAAACGCGAAACAGTTACAACGATATTTTTAAAGGAGAACACGATGTAAAGCAGAAATTTAAAAAAGACCTGCCCGTTTGGGACGCCTTTGATAAAGTTGCCCATAACTGGATTGCAAGAGTTGTTTGGGGTGCCATTTACCTGGCTATTTATTGCTGGCTGGCTACGGCTTGGTGGCAGTTTTTGTTCCTTCCGCTAACCTTTGCAATGGGCGCGTTGCAAGGTTTGGCCGTTAACTGGTGGGCGCATCGTTTTGGTTACGAAAGTTATAAAGGCGCGGACACTTCTAAAAACATTCTTCCGGTTGATTTTTTGTTTTGGGGCGAAGCTTATCACAACAATCATCACAAATTTCCGGGCCGGGCCAATAATGCCATTAAATGGTTTGAGTTTGATGCAGGTTATCAGGTAATGCGTTTATTCGATTTTATGCACATCATCAAACTAAAACCTAATGTATCTTTTGCCAAAATTTAGGTGCTAAAAGAAGCATCGAAAAGCCTAATGGTGTATCTGTGATAATGGTATAACCTTTCATTAGTCCTAACTTTAAAAAGAATCAAAAACTACTTCTTCCGTATATAATTGATACCGTTTTGCGGCAATGCTTCTTTTACCGCCTCTTTTTTGGGTTTGAGGAAATTAAAGCCCGGCTGTACAATTTTAATGCTTTGTTTAGAGAGGTCAATGCTGGCGTTCAGTTCAAACCCCAACAAGATAATCAGCGAGTTGAGATAAAGCCAGATCATTGTTACAATCAAAGTCCCGATGGAGCCATAAATTTTATTATAAGACGAGAAATGGTTGATGTAATAACTAAAACCCAGCGAAGTAAGCACCGCCAAAGCTGTTGCTAAAATAGAACCCGTGCTTGTAAATTTCCATTTTTGCTGATGCGCCGGTGCATATCGATAAAGGATGGAAACGGTGACAAAAAATAGCAAAATTACCATGATCCAGCGGGTAACCGTAATCAGCAGGACCCACAAAAAATCGCTGCTGCTGCCGTGCAGCTGATTGCGCGTAAAATTGATGACAGACTGCCCGAAAATCATACAAGAAATGCCTGCGATAAAGGCCGAAACGATCAGCAAAGTAAGCACAAATGCAATCCAGCGGCGATGGAACCAGGTGCGTGTTTCTTTGGTCAGGGCTGATTTATTAAAAGCCGCCATCAAATTACTTACGCCGTTTGTGGCAAAAAACATCGCTGAAATAAAGCCGAACGACAGCAGTTTGCCGTTTTGGTTTTTGATGATGTCCACAATCGTTCCCTGAAATGCGATGAAGGCATTGGTTGGCATAACCGTTTCTAAAACAGACAGTAATTTATCCTGAAAATGTTTGATCGGGATGTACGGAATCAGCGTAAACAAAAATATTATGCCCGGGAAAATGGCCAGCATCAGGTTGTAGGCCAGGGCAGAGGCTTTGTTTAGTAGTGATTCTTTTTTGATTTCCCCGAAGAAAAAAGCACCAATGGTATAAAGCGGCAATGAATGGAAACCGGGCAGTACGAGCACCTTGGTCCAGTTTAAAAAGTATTCGTAAAATTTAAAGCGAAGCAGAAAACGGTGCAGCCAGATCATGCCGCAAATCTATATGAAAAATGGTTTTAAACGTTCCAGGAAATCCGCGGAAGGCAGGCAGGGACGGTTGGTTTTCCGTCTGACGAACACGAGCAATGTTTCGCCAATGTGGATCAGTTCCTGCCGCTCATTAAAAAGTTCGTACAAAAAATGTATGCGGATACCGGGCATTTTTGCCATGCTTACTTTAATGCTGATTTCTTCATCATACAACGCCGGTTTAAGATATTTGCATTTCATTTCCAGCACGGGCATAATAATGCCATCAGCTTCCATTCCGCTGTAGGTCATGCCCAGGCTGCGCAGCATTTCTACCCGGCCGACTTCGTAAAATCCGGCGTAATTACCATAATACATGTAGCCCATCTGGTCGGTTTCGCCATAACGCACACGGGTTTTTGTGGTGTGTGTAAACATGTCAGCGTTTTATGTTACGATCATTTAAAGCCTGCTGGAACTTGCGTGCGTTAACCAGATGATCGGCCATATTGGTGGCAAAATTATGGTATCCCGAAAAATCATCTTTGGCGCACATGTAAATATAATTATGTTTTTTATAGTTCAAAACCGCCTTTATGGCGTTTACAGAAGGCATCATGATTGGTCCCGGCGGCAAACCTGCATTCAGATAAGTGTTGTAAGGCGAATTAAAAACCAGGTATTTGTTCAATACTCTTTTTATTGTGAAATCTTTCAGGGCGAAAATCACAGTTGGATCAGACTCCAGTTTCATACCGCGATTGAGGCGGTTGAGATACAAACCGGCGATGGTAGGCATTTCGTTATCGTACAAAGCTTCAGCATCTACGATGGAAGCTAAAATGCTCACTTGTACCGGCGTTAAACCGACTGCTTTGGCCTGCTCTTTTCGCTCCGGCGTCCAAAATTTCTGGTATTCATCGTTCATTCGATTAAAAAATTTCTCCGCAGAACCGTTCCAGTACATTTTGTAAGAGTTGGGCAAAAACATCACATAAACATCGTCCGGCGTAAAGCCAAATGGTTTGAGGTAAGCTGCAGAATCCAGCAGATGAATGATAGAAGTAGAATCCGCTTCTAATTTTTTGCCCACCATACCGGCAAAAGTTTCTTTCAGCCGCACATTCTGGAAGGCTAATTTTACCGGTTCCTGTTCGCCCAAAGCCAGCATCCTGATCAGTTTTTTGTTGCCCATGCCTTTGTGCAAACGGTATTTGCCGGGTTTCACTCGGTTTTCATACTTTTCGCTGTAAGCAACCTGCATAAAAGAAGTAGTGTCTTTTACAATGCCTTGCTGCTCAATGGTTTTCATCACATCCGCAAAGCCAGAACCAGTTTTAATATACAGATACTCCTGATTATCAGTAACATTTGGCCCGTAATATTTAAAATAATAATTAAAACCGGTAAAAGCCAGCAGCAATAAAAACAGGATGCCCAGCGCAATCAAAAACTTTTTGAGCAGACCGGATTTTTGGGTGTTTTGTTCAGACATTTTTTAGCAAATATTTTTAACGGATTTTGTGCAGGGCCAGCAAACCGCCTTCCAGGTTTCGAACTTTGGTAAAACCGTTTTGCCGGAGCATTCGCGTGCCGGTTTCGCTGCGTAAACCCATTTTGCAAATAACAATAATTTCTTCGTTTTTAGTATAATCCAGGCCGATGATGGCCGGTTGTAGTTTTCCTAACGGGATGTTTTTTCCGCCGATATTGTAAGTGGCAAATTCAATCGGTTCGCGCACATCCAGCAGGTTCACTTTCTCCTGATTTTTTAGGCGTAAAAGAAGCTCTTTCGCTTGAATGTCTTCCGAATCCATCACTTCAATTTCCCTGCGAAACGGTTAAATTAATCCGGGTTCCGATACTGGTTTTAGTGGTCGAATCCGTTTTCATCGGCGATTGGGACTTTACAACAACTTTGGTCGAATCCGTGATCGAACCTTCATATGTAATTGTTCCGACGGTCAATCCGGCACCGCTGATGGCAAATTTAGCGGCATCCAGTTCCTGATTAGTCAAATCCGGAATATCCACTTCGCTGGCACCTTTTCCATCGCCCAAAACCAAATCAATGCGCGAACCTTTTGGCAGTTTGGCACCAGCCTGGATTTTTTGTCCGGCAAAACGCACTTCCAGCACATGGTTTAAAGCAATATCCGAACGATAAGTGGTATCGCCCAGTTTCAAACCTGCGTTAGAAATAGTGGCGGTTGCTTCCCGAAAAGTGGTATTTTCCAAATCGGGCAAACCAATGTTTGGGGCCAGCTTGGTGATAACGGTAAGATAGATTGTCCGGTTTTCTTTAACGTTGGTACCTGGGTCCGGGTCTTGCTGCACAACCGTTCCGGGTTCTCTGTCCGGCAGATAAACAGAATCAATTTTGTACGCAAAACCCTGGTTGTCAAGCAGGGCAGAAGCGCGTCCGATTTGCATATCGATCAGTTTCGGCACGGGGATGCCGCTGCCGTGGCGCGTATAATAATTCAGGCTGAAAATGATGATCAGCACCACTACCAAAACCGTAACGGCCGCCAGAAACACATTGGTAATAAAAGATTTACTTTTAAGGTATGCGAAAAAAGAACTCATTTACAGATCGTTGCAAGCATCAGCTTTGGTTTTTTAAATGATTTCAAACATAATCAAAAGCTGTTTAAGTTTTTGTGCTTGTGCATAATTTAGAAGTTTTAGGTTGATTTCGGGTAATGCTTCTTTTATCGGTATTTTTTTGACGTCGGGATTTTAAACCTTTTTATACGGATCCATACTTCTTTTACACACCTTTTTTCAGTTATCTTTGGCTGATATGACTGCCAAGAACATTGCCTTGCTTGCCGGAGGTTATTCCGGGGAATATGAAGTTTCGATCAATAGTGCGCGCAACATTGCATCAACTTTAAACACCGAAAAATATAAGGTTTATACGATTTTGATTAATCGCGAAAGCTGGTTTTATAACTCTGCCGACGGCAAAAAAACCGAGGTTGACAAAAACGATTTCAGCCTGACCATCAACAATGAAAAAATCAAATTTGATGCTGCTTTTATCACCATCCACGGCACGCCTGGCGAAGACGGAAAAATGCAGGGTTACCTGGATATGCTGGGCATCCCGTACAACAACTGCAACGCGGCCACTTCGGCCATCACCATGAACAAAGCTTATACCAAAGCTCTGGTGCAAGATATTGAAAATCTGTATGTTGCAGGTTCGGTACAAGTTTTTAAAAATCAGCGGCAATCAATTGAAAACGAAATTTACAGATTAAAATTTCCGCTTTTTATTAAACCGAACAATGGCGGCAGCAGTGTTGGCATGAGTAAAGTATTGGTAAAAAAAGCATTGCCCGAAGCGTTGGAAAGGGCTTTTGCCGAAGATGAGCAGGTTTTGGTGGAAGAATTTATCAAAGGCCGAGAATTCAGCATCGGCATTGTGCAGTTTGAAGGAGAAATTACGGTTTTGCCGGCCACAGAAATCATCAGCTCCAAAGAATTTTTTGATTACGAAGCCAAATATACGCCCGGCATTTCGCAGGAAATTACGCCGGCCAACCTCAGCCCAAACCAAAACGAACGTATAAAAAGGGTGGTAAAAGAAGCATATCGACTGCTCAATTGTAAAGGGATGACACGGATTGATTTTATTTTGGAGGAAACCACGGATAAATTTTATTTTATCGAGATCAACACCACGCCGGGGCAATCTGCCAACAGCCTGATCCCGCAGCAGGTTCGTGCCGCCGGCATGGATTTAGGCGAGTTTTATGGGAAGTTGATTGAAGAAGGAATAGGCAGATAGCTCTCAGCTGTTGGCAATCAGCATCTTTATAGCAATATAATCGTTTTAGATCAGGCCGAAAGCTTTCTTCAAATCGTATATTTCTCAATCATCTCCCCGCTAACTTTTATGCTGCGGCCGGTGGTAATTTCAATCAAAACATAATCAAACCAGCCATCGCAGCATGTTTTTTTGGTTTTTTTGTTGATGATCTCAAACTGCACGCGGCAACCTTTATCGGCAAAACTTTCAATGCCGGTGCGCACTGTAAATTCATCGCCCATGGTTAGCGCGCGTTTGTAGTCCACATAAGCTGTACGTACTACCCAGCCAAAACCCTGGCTCATAAAGGTTTCCATAGGCATTTCGTAAAAGCGTTCCATCTGGTCGTAGCGCGCGGCCAGCACATAATCAAAGTATTTGCTATTGTGCACGTGCCGAAACATATCAATATCGTCCGGCCTAACTTTAAAGTCGCTTTCAAAAATACTGTACGGAATATCCATCAGGATGATTTTTTCAGGAGGAAGCAAAGATAAACCGGAAATGTTTAACCAAAAATCACGGATGCTTCTTTTACAGGCAAAATTTTGGTAGTTAGAACAGTTTTAAATAGAAGACAATTTCTTGGAGGCGTTCAGCAATACTTACTTTCGCAAAAAAAATATAAAAAACATGGCAGCAACAAAATTAACCATCAACAACAATGGTTCTGTAAAAATAGAAGGCGATTTTGAAATGGTAGATATGCAGGGCAACCCGTATGGTTTGCAGGGCCGCACGGTAGTTTCTGTGTGCCGCTGCGGGTTATCGGCCAATAAACCGTTTTGTGATGGTTCGCATAAAGGTCATTTTGAGCATAATGCTGTTGCTTTTGATTTGCCTCCGCGTAAAGTCTAAATTGATGATCAGCAATTTTTTTGATTGATTGTTACAAAAATTACTATATTTTGTTTGATTATCTACTATATTTGTAATAAAATTAATCATAATGATACAAACAACTTATTTTAAAACTAAAAAAGTTTGTAAGGTAAAATTTAGCTTTAACGGTGCCTTGGCCGAAAAAGTAGAGCTGTTTGGTTTGAACAACGATTGGCAGACGCCTGTTGTAATGACCAGGAAAAAAGATGGTTCTTTTGCTGCAGAAGTTTCTTTGCCAAATAACTCAAAACAAGAGTTCAGATATTTGATAAATGGTACCGATTGGGTAAACGAGCCGGATACCGAGCAAAGCTGGAATGAATATGGCACAACCAACAGTGTGATCAATTTGTGATCAGCTGTTGGATTGGATTAAAGTTTGGCATACTGTTTTTATACCGATAAAAACAGTGTCAGTTAACCGCCTGAAAACGTTTTAATACCACAGTTTTCCAGTCGATCATTTTGTAATAATCGGCAACAGACTGATCTTTCATAAATTCTTTCATACCTTCATCTGCATCGGCCACGGTTTTCCAAAAAATCATCATCAGCCGTTGTCCGTTACTATTAGTGCCAATCCGGCGGGCAAGGTAGCCGTTTTGCCTGCTGATGTAATCCTGTTCAACCTCAAGGTCGCGTTTTTCAAAAGTATCGCGCTGCACTTGTGGTTTTTCTTTAAATGTGGCCAGCTCAATCACATAAGGTTTTTTGTCTTTTAAGGAGTTGCTGTGATCATCCTTTACAAAAAAACGTTGGCGTTCAATGGTTGCCGTATCAATAATCTGCTGAACTTTTTTCCATAAAGGGTTGGTATTAAATGTTTTCTGATCGGCATCTGCATGGGCTGTATTGTCCCAGGATAAAACCATCAGCCAGTTGCCGTGCTGGTCTGTCCCGCTTTCGTTGCTGATAAACCCCGGCTGTTTTTGTGTGTAGCGCTCTTGCACCATAGAATCCAGGCGCAGATAATCAGCCTGTTTTACACCTTTTTTTACTTTATAGGTAATTACCTCAATTACATAGTTGGCATAATTGATTGGCTGTCGTTTTGCGTTCTTTTTAGAAATCCGGTTTACCGGACTTTGGTTGCAAGCTGCGGCAAATAAAACAATGACGGGCAAAAAAAATAAGTACGCTTTTTTCATCTCAAAATGGATTGATGGTTTAAAGCTAACACTTTTATTAATCGATCGATTAATAAAACCTGTTCCGTAAGGTTAATTTAAAATGAGATGACAGTAAACCGGTTTTGCATCAACTTAAAACAACAGTTTATGTAAAATTTAAACTTATATTGATCGAACAAAACCAATTTAAAATGCCTTTAACAGTTGGCTGCATTTTAACCGTATGCTTCTTTTATCTACCAAAAAATCAATATGTTTTACCTGATTGCTGTAATACCTGTTCTGATCATCATCGGATATCTGCTGTTTTTCAAGCGAAAAAAAACTTTACCGGCAAATCCGGAACAAGAATCCGTTTACAAAAAACTGCTGACGGAACAGGTAACTTACTACCAAAACCTTGACCCGGCGCAACAGCAAAATTTTTTGTTGCGTGCCGAGGATTTTTTGCAGGAAACAAACATTGAAGGTGTTGGGCTGGAAGTGGAAGATTTAGACCGCGTATTGGTTGCCGCAAGTGCCATCATCCCGATTTTTGGTTTTAAAGATTGGCGTTATCCAAATCTTACCAGCGTGATTTTATATCCGGACACATTTAACAATGATTTTCAGTTTGAAGGCGGAAAGCGCGAAATTGCCGGTATGGTGGGCAGCGGTTTTATGAACGGACAAATGCTTTTGTCGCGGGCCGCTTTACGTGCCGGTTTTTCTGCTTCTGCAGGAGAAAATAATACGGCAATCCACGAATTTGTGCATCTGCTGGACAAAGCAGACGGCGCAACAGACGGTTTGCCGGAACAATTGATTCCACATGAATATGCCGCGCCCTGGATCAAACTGATCCATCAGGAAATTAAAAAAATTGAAACCGTGAAATCAGAAATTGATCCGTATGCAATCACCAATGAAGCCGAGTTTTTTGCCGTCGTAGCCGAATATTTTTTTGAAAAACCGGATAAGCTCCGCCAAAAACACCCGGAATTATACGAAATGCTTTGCAGGATATTTTTACAGCAGCCGGCCGGATAATAGGTTTTAAACTGAAACTACTGCATGATTAATCTGGAAAGAGACGTGCAACGGTTCTCTTCACACTTTAAAGCCGACATCGATATAACTTTCCGTGCCCAAAATTTACCCGATAAAAACAGCATGTCAGCCGCAAGTATAATCTGCTTTTTCCAAACACCTTTTGCTCAAAAAACCACTTATTTTGCAGTTCAATGTCGCTATTCATCGCCTCTTTAAATTCCGGGAGCAACGGTAATTGCTATTACGTTGGCAATGCGCAGGAAGCGGTTTTGGTCGATGCCGGGATTTCGTGCCTGGAAACCGAAAAACGGATGAAACGGCTTGGTTTGGCCTTGTCAAACGTAAAAGCCATTTTCATTTCTCACGAGCATTCTGATCATATCCGCGGCGTGGAAGTGCTTTCCCGCAAGTATCAGCTGCCGGTGTATATCAGCCCTAAAACGCATTTATACAGCAGGTTACAGTTGGAAACGCATCTGCAAAAACCTTTTCAAGGCGAAGAAACCGTGCAAATAGGCAATCTGCAGATCAAGGCATTTTTAAAACGCCACGATGCGGCCGATCCGCACAGTTTTGTGGTTTCGTGCAGCAACATCAGCGTTGGTGTTTTTACGGATATTGGTTCGGCCTGCCAAAACGTAATCCGGCATTTCAAACAATGTCATGCTGTTTTTATGGAGGCAAATTACGACGATGAAATGCTGCTGAAAGGCCGTTATCCGCATCACCTTAAAAACCGGATCCGCGGCGGCCGCGGGCATTTGTCCAACGCACAGGCTTTGCAGGTTTTTACAGATCATCGTGCTGTTTTTATGAGCCATTTGTTGTTGTCGCATCTGTCAAAAGACAATAATTGTCCGGATTTGGTGCAGCAATTGTTCAGTGCCGATGCTTGCGGAAGGGCAATTATCGTGGCCTCCCGCTATCATGAATCCCGGGTTTATCATATCGATGGTAAATTCAAGGCAACAACAACCAGTAAAAACATGGCAGAACCTGTGCAATTGTCGTTGTTCTGATGCTTCTTTTACAATACTTTTTTTGGGAAACAATCCTTTCAATTTAAGCTTTTATCAGAATAATTTGATTGATTTGTTTTATCAGTTTTAAGTTGAAAAAACCGTATTTCTTATGAAAAATATCTATATTTTGATTATGGCCGCACAGTTGCTGCCCGCTGCAATTTTCGCACAAAATAAAAACCCGCAGGTAAAAATTACAAACGGAACTTTAGAAGGCACCGAAACCGACGGCGTACGCAGTTTTAAAGGCATTCCGTTTGCCAAAGCACCGGTTGGGGATTTGCGCTGGAAAGAACCGCAGCCCGCCGAAAACTGGAGCGGTTTGCGCAAAGCCGATCATTTTGGGGCGAATGCAATGCAGAAGAAAATTTTTGGCGATATGCTTTTCCGTTCTTCCGGCATGAGCGAAGATTGCCTGTTTTTGAACGTTTGGACGCCGGCCAAATCCTCAGTAGAAAAACTGCCTGTTTTAGTTTACTTCTTTGGAGGCGGTTTTGTGGCCGGTGATGGTTCTGAAGGACGTTATGACGGAGAAAGTATGGCTAAAAAAGGCATTGTTACGTTAACGGTGAATTATCGTTTAGGCGTTTTTGGCTTTATGGCACACCCGGAACTGACTAAAGAATCTCCGCATCATGCTTCCGGGAATTATGGCTTGATGGACCAAACGGCGGCTTTAAAATGGGTGCAGCAAAATATAGAAGCTTTTGGCGGCGATCCGAAGCGGGTCACAATTGCCGGGGAATCGGCCGGTTCTATTTCTGTTTTTGCGCAGATGGCTTCTCCTTTATCCAAAAACCTGATTGCAGGTGCCATTGGCGAAAGCGGTGCAATGATCAGCCCGACTGCGGCACCAATTACGTTGGAACAGGCTGAAAACAAAGGTGTTGCTTTCGCCCAAAAAGCAAATGCAAAATCATTGGCTGATTTGCGTGCCTTGAACGCCAATGATTTGCTGGATGCCGCATCGCAACCGGGTGCATTTAGCGTGAGTGCGGTAGTGGACGGTTATTTTTTCCCGGAACTGCCGGTCAAAATTTTTGAAGCAGGCGAGCAGGCACACGTTCCGTTGCTGGCGGGCTGGAATTCTACCGAAGTATCCTATCAGGCTTTGTTGGGAAGCGATGCGCCAACGCCGGAAAATTATGCCAATAAATTAAAACAGCTTTATGGCGATAAAAGTGAGGAAGCGATGAAGTTATATCCGGGCAAAACGCAGGCGGAAGTAATCCAATCGGCAACTGCCTTGGCCAGTGCGCGTTTCATTGTTTACAGCACCTGGAAATGGCTTGACGTACATGCCAAAACCAGCGGCCAGCCCACTTACAGTTATGTTTTTTCTAAAGCGAAACCACCAATGACAGCAGATTTTGTTAATGCCACGCCAGGTTTGGCCGGCGGAATTACCAAAAATGCCGAGCCGCCACGTGTAAAACCTGCCGCAATAGCAGTTGGGGCACCGCACGCTTTTGAAATTGAATATGCAATGGGCAATTTGGACAAAAACAAGGTTTACGCCTGGACACCTGAGGACTACAAAATATCAGCTACGATGCTGCAGTATTTTGCAGATTTTGTGAAAACCGGCAGCCCTAACGGTACAAGTTTGCCGGTTTGGGGCCAGATCAGCAAAAACAATGACCAGCAGATGAACATTGGTTTGAAAACGCAGCAGCAAAAACAAAACCGGGCCCGTTATTTGTTCCTGGATCAGATTTATCAATGAAGAAATTTTTTTATAAACCATTAATGCTTCTTTTATCAGCCTAAATTTGGGTTGATAAAAGAAGCATTTTCAGTTTAAAACCAACGCTGTTTAATTTCTCAAAAAGCTGTTATTTATAAATGTGGTGCAGGTCTTTTTCAAACAACGTATAAGGATCATTATAAAACTGAATAAAATTTGGCACCGATTTTTGAGCCGGAAACTGTGCATTTTTGGCCTTGATTACGATCTTGTAAAAACAGGCGATGCTGTTTTTATCGGCACAAATTAAACCAATTACCTAATATGCTGTTCGGTTTTTTAGGTGATAAAAGAAGTATTTTTGAATGCGTTCTATGTTGAAAAACTGTCATAACTATAAACGTTTAATGCCTGTTGATAAACCAAAAATCCATTTATCAATCCAAGCAAAGTATGAAAAAACTAAAATTGATCCTTCCGTTTTTGATAGTTGGCTGGCAACTTACTTCAGCACAAACTGTTAAAAAAGATGTGGCTTACGGTGATGATGACAAGCAAAATTTTGATGTTTACCTTCCGCAGCAAACCAAAACCAAAACACCGGCCATTATTTTAATCCATGGCGGAAGCTGGACCGGCGGTGACAAAACCAACATGACGCACTGGCTGAAACCTTTGCAAACGGCTTTTCCCGGCGATGCTATTTTTACCATTAATTATCGCCTGGCCAGCCGGGAAAAAATGGCCAATGCTTGGCCAACACAAATAAATGATGTGGACGCGGCTGTAACTTTTATCAAAAACCACGCAGCGGAATACAATATCAACACAAAACAATTAATTTTACTTGGCGAAAGTGCAGGCGCACAACTGGCTTTGGTTGAGGGATTTAACCATGACCCAAACCATAATGTTAAGGTTGTGGTTGATTTATTCGGCCCAACGGATATGGCTGATTTATACAAGGCGCACCACGAACTGGCCATTTTGATGCAGGGCACACCGGAAAAAATCCCTGCTGTTTATGCGGATGCCGGCGTTTTACAACATGTAAGCAAAAATAGTCCGCCAACAATAATTTTTCATGGAACGGCAGATCCGGTTGTGCCGATCAGCGAAAGTGACAGTTTGAGCGTTAAACTAAATGAAGCAAGAGTGCCCTTCAGCTTCATCAGATACAAAGGAAAAGGACACGGCTGGCCCGAACCTGAAATGCAGGACACATACAGCAAAACCATTGCTTTTATAAAAGATTATTTAAGATAAATAAGGTTGCACCAAAAAACCAATGGTAAAAGAAGCACGAAAATTATTTTTTGCAAAACATGTTTAAACGTATCATTGTAAAATTTTAGTGCCGATAACAAACGATATTGCAGTTATATTAATGCCCACCGAATGAGAACTTACTTAATTCCTACAGATTTCTCCTCGTCATCGGTGGCGGCTGCACATTATGCCGCAAGGCTAAGCACACAAACCGGCGTTAACAAATTGATTTTGCTGCACGCTTATTATATTTCTACTTTTGAAAGCGTGCTGCCCAATACCGAGTTTGTGCAACTCTTGCCGCATGATATTGATGAGACTTTCAGGCTGAAAAGGGTTGAAATGGAAGGTATCCGTCAGGAATTGTTGCCTTTGATTGATGAAAACACAACAGTAGAAATCATGATCAGCCGCCTGCCTTTGCTGCGCGCCATTTTGGAAGTGCAGGAAAACACGCCTGTAGATTTGCTGGTTTTGTGCAGCAAGAACAACTTGAAGGAAGATACACAGGTTGGCCGAAATATTATCGAGATTTCAAAAATCAGTCCGGCACCGGTAATGGTTGTTCCGGAACGGACAACTGCACAGCCGTTGAAAAAAATTGTGCTGGCCTGCGATTTCAAAAATGTAACAGAAGCTGTTCCGCAGAAACAATTGAAAAAAATATGGGACATGCTGCAGGCCGAGTTGCTGGTGGTGCATGTGGACGCAAAAGGTTTGCATCAGCAAAAAGACCCGAAAACGCTGGCCGAAGAATCTGCACTGGCAGAAATGATGATAGATTATCGGCCGGAATATTTTTATATCAACCACCCGGACAGCATACAGGGAATTGTAGATTTTGCCACTGAAAACCAGGCGCAAATGATCATTTCACTTCCCCGGAAACACAGCTTTTTCAGATCCTTGTGGAACAACAGCTTTTCTAACGGGTTAACGATAAAATCCACATTGCCGGTATTGTTGCTAAAATAGGTTTTACTCCAATGCTTCTTTTATCAGCCTGAATTTGGGTTGATAAAAGAAGCATTGGCGCAATTCAATTTTGCGTGGCATAATCAGGGTTAAGCCAATGGCAAAGCAAATAATCCAATCTCCGGTTCGGCTTCGCAAATTGTGGTTTTTATTGAAATGCTTGGGTTTAAATCCAAGCCGAAAAAATAAGCCCGGCCAAAGTTTTGACACTTTGCAGCCGGACTTTACGTTACAATTACCGCTTATTTTTTGGGTGCTGGCGGGGTAGAGGTAATTTCGCCAAACTCGTTTACGTAAGCCATCATGCTTTCCAAATCGCCGCTGGAAGCATTTTGCTGGCGTTCTTGCTTGCGCTGTTCTTTTTCTTCCCGTTTTTTCAACCGGTTTTTTTCCAGTTGTTTTTTCATAAAGGTTGCCTGAGATTTTGCCATATTTTTGTTGTGTTAAACTAAGCGTCCGGTTTGCCTGTACAGGAAAATTAAGCAGCTGAAATGCGCTGTCCTGATACCTTTAAAATTTAATTTCCTGCGGAGAACGGTGAGCTTTTGCAGCGGAAAATTGAATCCTGACCCGGTTTGGAAGTGCAGGCCAGCAGGTGATGACCGGAGAATAGTGTTGTTTCTAATCCGTGCGCAAAAGTACAAATTTATGGCATAAAAACAGTATCACGGCTGTAGTAAAATCTGCAAAAACCGTTAGCCAATTGTCAAAATAAGCAAATAGCATCCATCCGGATATTTTTGTTTCAATACTTCTTTTATCTACCTAAATCCAAAAAAACTCAAAAACACGGCTGTTACAGTTATAATTCCAGTCAGCCCGGCCGCTTATAAATCTGTTTTGATTAAGCGGTTTGATGTTTTATCCAAACAAAACTTTTGTTCTAAACTTTATATCGGATAAAAACAATATGATGAACACACCCGACAACGAGCAGCAAACCAATAATGACGGACTGGACTTGACCACGCCAAACGATAACCAGGAACTGGATAAAATCAATGATGCCACGCAGGCAGCCGAACCTTCTTTTACGCTGAACCTGGATACAGAACGCCACATCCAGAAAGAAGCCGACGAGGATGAAAACGAAGACCGGAACATCAAACAATAATCAGTTTAAAAAATAAAAAGCCCTTTGTTATAGCAAAACGCTAAAGCAAAGGGCTTTTTTTATAAAATAAAATTTTGCTTAATGCGGCATTGAACTGTAAATAGAATACCAAACTACCGCAATAGTCAGTGCAATTAAAAAAATGATGCTCGGGATCAGGCCGATGATATGATGTTGTTCCTCGTGGTGGTGCGTCTCTTCCATAATGCAAGTTTAGGATAATTTTTTTTGTCTGGCAATTTTAATCCTCAACGCAAAATAAAAGCTTTGGTTTCTGCGGAGGCAAATATCGGTTTTTTGAACAAAGCAGCTGCCAAACTTGGTTTTGTTTTTCTGCAGAAAAAATCTTCATTTGTACATGTTTAAATTTTTACTTTTGATGTTCTTATCGGCACCTGTGTTTGCGCAGGAAGTGCTGAAACCAACCAGCAGTTTTTCCATCAGCGGAAAAGTGGACAAAGCAGTTACAATCACAATGGATTCTTTAAAACAATATCCGCTGAAAGAAATGGGCAGCTTTAAAATCACCAATCATCTGGGCGATTTTAAACATCAGGACGAACATTTAAAAGGTGTTTTGCTGAAAGATGTGTTACGTAACACCGTTTTTTCAGTCGGTTCGCCCAAATTGTTAAGTCAGTTATATTTTGTGTGTTCTGCTGCGGATGGTTACGCCGTGGTTTATTCCTGGAATGAATTGTACAATACGCCCGTTGGCGATCAGGTTTTTATTTTAATGGAAAAAAACGGTAAAACGGCGGCACAATTGCCCGAAAATATCCAGATGGCCTCGATGCTGGATTTTAAAACGGGAAGAAGATATTTGCATAATTTAAGTAAAATTACAGTTGCGCAGGCGCAATAGATCAATCAATTTCTTCCTCATCAATAAATAATTCTTGTCCGGGCAAAGCTTCCAGTTCGTGCAGATTGTGCGAAACGATAATCGTACTGATGCTGTTTTTATCGGGTAAAAATTGGAATTCGCGGATTAAGGCGATTTTAGTTTTAAGGTCTAATGCAGAAAACGGTTCGTCCATCAGCAATAATTTTGGTTTAATGGCAAGCGCACGCAAAATGGCCAGTCGTTGCTGTTGTCCGCCCGAAAGCTGCCCGGGTTTATGTTTGATAAAAGGTTCCAATCTCCCGAAAGCCAGCAAATTTTTAATCAAATCTGCGTCTTTGGTCGCATATTCCAATTGCTGCTGCACGTTCATATTCGGGAAAAGTGCGTAATCCTGAAATACAAATCCGGTTTTACGTTGCTGCGGAGAAAGATTGATTTTGGCAGAAGTATCCGTCCAAATCACATCATCAACCACAATTTTGCCCTGATCGGGCGCGATCAATCCGGCCAGGATTTTTAAAAACGTGGTTTTCCCTGCTCCGGATGGCCCGAAAATTTTAAGCAGGTTGCCGGTTTCCATCTCCGCAGAAACTTTTAAAATATGCTTTCCCCGGTAGTGCGCCAGTTTTTTTTCTATGTCGATCGAAATCATTCGGGAAGTGGTTTGGCGGCCAGTTTATTGATGATAAAAACAGCAAGCACCAGCACAAAAGTAATCGTCAGCAAAACCAGCGAATATTTATTTGCCGTGCTGTAATCCATGTTTTCTACCGAGTTGTAAATGGCGATGGAAGCCAAACGCGTAACGCCCGGAATGTTGCCGCCGATCATTAAAACAACGCCAAATTCGCCCAGCGTGTGTGCAAAAGTCATTACAGCGGCAGTTGATAAAGAAGCGCGGATATTCGGCAGCAAAATTTTAAAAAAGGTTTCTGCGGATGATTTTCCCATGGTAAAAGAAGCATGGGCGAAAGACGGCGGCAGTTGCTGCAAGGCAGATTTTACCGGACTGACCATAAACGGCAAACTGTAGATCACCGAAGCCAGCACCAATCCTTCAAAAGAGAAAACCAATTGTAAATCAAAGTGTTGCAGCAGCCATCGCCCCAAACCCTGCTGCGGACTAAAGGCCAGCAACAAATAAAAACCCAGCACAGATGGCGGCAAAACCAGCGGCATAGTAAAAATGGCTTCCAAAATCACTTTTATAAACGAATGGCCTTTGGACAACCAGTACGCCAGCGGCAAACCCAGCACCAGCAAAATTACCGTGCTGACGAAGGCGAGTTTCAGGGTGAGCAATATAGGCGACCAGTCTGTCAATTTTGGTTTTTGTTTTGATTGATGCTTCTTTTATTGGGTAAATTTTTGTTTATCGGTAACCATATTTTTTCAGGATAGATTTGGCTGGCGCACTTTGCATATATTTAAAAAATTGCGCTGCCTGAGGATTTTTTTCAGCATGTTTTAGGATAACCATTCCTTGTTTAATTGGCTGATAATCAGCAGGATTTATTCTTTCCCAGTAAAGTTTTTGTTTGCCGGAAATATCTGCAATCAAAGCTTCGGTAGTAAAACCAAACTGGGCAACGCCGGTGGTAAGGTAGATGTTTACCTGCGAAATGCTCTCGCCGTAAACCAGTTTTGGCTGCAATTTTCGGAGGAGTTTTTTTTGGCTTAACACCTCTTTGGCCGCTTTGCCATAAGGTGCGGTTTCGGGGTTGGCCAACGCAATTTTTTCAACGGAGCTGCTTTGCAAAAGTTGTCCCCAGTTTTTTAAGTCGAGGTTTTGTTTGCTGCAGATAATTAAACTTCCTAAAGCATAAACAACTGGCTTTGAGGTAGTAAAGCCGGTTTTTTCGAGTTCCTCCGGAAAAGACATGTCCGCAGAAAGAAAAATATCAAATGGCGCACCGTTTTTGATTTGGTTGGTGAGGTTACCGGACGAGCCAATAATCGGTTCGATCCTGATCCTCGTTTTTCGTTCAAAATCCTGCTGTAAAACCTTGATCACACCTTGTAAATTGGCGGCTGCGGCCACTTTTAAACTTTGGGCAAACGTAAAAACCGGCAGCAGGAGCAAGGCCAGAACGGATGCTGTTTTTGGCAGGTATTTTTCGGTGTTGATTAAATTTTTATTCATTTTTCATACAAATCAAACGACAAACGTCAATTGAGTTTCAACGCTGACCAAAGTGATTTTAAATTTCGATAAAAATCAGTATTTTCTGGCTTAAAAAATATCTTTGTGGCACATGGCGTACAAGTTTGTGGATAATTACCGGGAAAAAGGGGCGAGGAAGCAGTTGGTGCGGTTTCTGGAAGATGTGAAAAAGATTGGCGACAAACGCGTGCTGGACGCGATGGCGAAAGTGCCGCGGCATTATTTTTTCGACGAAACGTTTTGGGCGCAGGCTTACAAAGATATTGCTTTCCCGATTGGCGACGGGCAAACCATTTCGCAACCTTATACCGTAGCTTATCAAACCGAACTGCTGCACATCCGGCAGCGTGATAAAGTGCTGGAAATTGGCACTGGTTCGGGCTATCAAACCTGTATTTTGCTGGAGCTTGGCGCCGAGGTTTTTACCATCGAACGGCAGGAAAAACTGTATGAACGCACCTGCAAAGTGCTCCCGTTTTTGGGTTATCATGCCCATTTTTTCTGCGGGGATGGCTCTAATGGCATCCCTGAACATGCGCCTTACGATAAAATCCTGGTGACGGCCGGTGCTCCTTTTATCCCCGAAATTTTGTTGAAACAGCTTAAAATCGGCGGTTTGCTGGTGATCCCGGTTGGTGATGAAAAATCACAGTTGATGACAACCATCCTTCGCGTAAGCGAAAACGACTTTGAAAAAGTGAGTTTGGATACGTTCCGGTTTGTGCCGCTGGTTGGCGATCAGGCCTGGAGCTGAAACAGCTTTCGGCTGTCAGCAATCAGCTTTCAGTTTCCTTTTAAGTGTATACAAATTTGCTATTCGCTGAAAGCTGATTGTCGAAAGCTGATCGCTCAGTCTATCTCTTCATCACCCGGTCCATTTCGATTTTAGAATCACGTTCTTTCATCGTTTCGCGCTTGTCAAAAGTTTTTTTGCCTTGGGCGAGGCCGATTTCTACTTTCGCAAATCCGCGGCCGCTGATAAAAATAGTGAGCGGCACAATGGTAAATCCTTTCTCTTCCGTACGCGATTTCAGCTTTTTCAGTTCCTTTTTCTGCAACAGCAAAACCCGGTCGCGCTTGGCTTCGTGGTTGTAAAACGAGCCGTGCGTATATTCCGAAATGTGCAGGTTGCGGATGTACAGGTTGCCATCGATAAACGTGCAGAAGGAATCTGTAAGGTTGGCTTTTCCCTGCCGGATCGATTTGATTTCCGTGCCCAGCAATTTGATGCCGGCCACAAATTTATCATCGATCAAAAAATCAAAATATGCGCGTTTATTTTTGATATGTATGGGTTGTTCTTTTTCTTCTTTCATGGTTGTACCTTTTCTGTTCTGCCGATACTGTTTTTATCGCCTAAAATTTACCGCACAATCAAAACCCGGACTTTAATTTTGTACCGAACGGAACTGAGCGTGGTGCCAAAGATAATATCTTTAAAAGCTTTATAACGAAGCGCGCTGCTTACCAAAAGTCCGGGTTTTTTTGTTGGCCACAACAGCAATCGCTTTTGCTACTGATTCGAAAACCACTTTTGACTAAATTTACCCTGTAAAAAAAGCATCCGTTTTGCAAAGCCTGATTGCACGTTTGGGTTAATCCGGATTGGATAAATATGTTTTATTTTGCTTCTTTATTTTAGATATTTTTGCGACAGACCCAAACCCTTGACCATGGCCGCAGAATTAGATAAAATTGATTTGCAGATTTTAAAAACCCTGCAGCAAAACGGCCGGATCACCAATCTGCAATTGTCCAATGAGATCGGCTTATCGCCCGCCCCAACGCTGGAACGTGTGCGCAAACTGGAAAACCTGGGCTATATTTTAAGTTACCACGCTTTGGTAGATGAAGAAAAACTGGGTTTGGGCATCAAAACATTTATTCAGGTTTCGCTGGATTTTCATAAAAACAATACCATCCAAACGTTTTTGGACGAGATACAGGAAATCAAAGAGATTACGGAATGCCACCACGTAACCGGCCAATGTGATTTTTTGCTGAAGGTTTACGTAAAAGACATCAAATCGTACGAGCAGCTGATTATGCAGAAAATCAGCCGGATTTCGGTAGTAAAAACTTTCCAGACGATGATCATCATGTCCACCAATAAAAAAGAACCGACCGTGCCGCTGGAGTATTAAATGCTTGTTTTATCGGTATAAATTTGGTTTAAAAATGTCCTTCCGCTACGCTCAGGATGACAAAATATATAAGCCTCATTATTTAAAAGCCAAAACGGTAATAAACCCGGACGGTAGCCACCCAGGAGCGTGGGGCTGAATGCCGCCCGGAGGCGATCCGGCATTCTTGAATTTTGGTTCTTTTGTTCAAGCAAAAGAACGCACAAGAAAAAAATTATTTTAAAAGAAGATTTCTCCCCACGGTCGAAATGACAAGAAAATAGTTGATAAAAGAAGCATCAGCCATAGTTTAAAGAAAAGGTTTTTGCAGAAACCTGCCGATCCGAACTATTGATAAAAGCTATAACAGTTTTACCCTAATGTTTTTAAACCAAACTTTTTGCCCGTGATGCTGAAACATCAGGTGGCCGCTGGTGGCTTTGGCAAATTTCGGGTTGTCTTTGTATTTACTGTTTTGGATCAAGTCATTCAGCTTTTGCGAGCCAATTTCATATTGCACTACTTTTACGCCGTTCAGCCACTGTTCTACATGGCCGTTTTTCACCAACAGCCTTCCGGTATTATATTCGCCAACAGGCTTTAAATGTTTATTTTCAGGGGCGATCAAATCGTACAAAGAACCGGCAGACCGTTTCGGTTCCTTGTCATTAAAATCTATATCGTCCAAAAGCTGCATTTCAAAATTATCCAGCCAGTTAGGGCTGTTTCCGTTTCCTGATTGATGGCTTGCCGTTTCCTGCACGTTATAAAAAACGCCGCTATTGCCTGCTTTTGACATTTTCCAATCAAAAGTCAGATCAAAATTGGTGTAAGTTTCTTTTGTAACAAGGTCAACATTAGGCACATCTGGCTGGGCTACCAAAGCTCCGTTTTCTACTTTCCAGGCCTGAAAAGGAAAAGTGTCCATCTTATAACCCCGCAAGTTTGCCACTGATTTTCCGTTAAACAAGTATTTCCAATGTCCGGCGGTTTGGGCATCAACGATTGTGCTTAAACAAATCAGCAACGTAAAAAAGGTACAAATTACTTTTTTCATAAGTTTTAATAAAATGATGAATGCGGTGTAAAATTAAATTTTCTAAACAAAACTAAGCCTTCTTTCCACTCAGCTATAATTATTAAGCGGAAGGTTTACTTACCGCTGATAAAGGGTTTGTATAATTAAAGATCACTGGGTTTTAACTTACTGTTAGATTTACAATTGTCTTATTTTTGCGCCAATGTTCAAAAAGTAAACGGCTATATTACTGTTGCTTGCGCTGATGAATCATGCTTCTTTTATCAGCATAAAAACCGAAAAATCCGGATGCTTCTTTTATCAGCATAAAATCCGGAAACATGATTTATAGGCATAAAAGAAGCATAATGGTTTTCTCTGATAAGTTTGAACACGCTTTCTGACAAAAAGTAAATAGATTTTGTAACGGTTTGTAAAAATTACAATTAACATCCCTATTATTGATCATCAACTCAGTTTTAAAAAAGGTTCGTTCCATGATCATACAAAAAAGGATATTGCTGCTGGTTATTTTAGGTTTTTCGATCAGGTCTGCATCCGCCCAAAACAAAAATATTTATAAAAACGGCTGGATCGATTTTAACAAAAACGGTGTAAAAGATGTATTTGAAGATCCTGCGGAACCGATAGAAAAGCGGGTAGAAAACTTGCTTTCGCAGATGACATTGGACGAAAAAACCTGCCAAACGGCAACGCTTTACGGCTACGGCCGGGTTTTGAAAGATGAAATGCCGGTAGCAAACTGGAAAAACGAAGTCTGGAAAGACGGGATTGCCAATATTGATGAGGAGCTGAACAACCTAAAATCCAACACGGACAAAGCTTACACCAAATATGCTTATCCGTTTAGCCGCCATGCCGAAGCCATCAACACCATTCAAAAATGGTTTGTGGAGCAAACGCGCCTCGGCATTCCGGTGGATTTTACAAACGAAGGCATCCACGGTTTGTGCCATGAAAAAGCCACGCCGCTGCCCGCGCCGATTGGAATTGGCAGCACCTGGGACAAAAACCTGGTTTATCAGGCCGGAAAAACTGTTGGAAAAGAAGCAAAAGCGTTAGGTTATACCAACGTTTACGCGCCGATTTTAGATCCTGCGCGCGACCAGCGTTGGGGCCGTGTGGTAGAATGTTATGGCGAAGATCCGTTTTTGATCGCTGCACTGGGCGTGCAAATGGCATCGGGCATACAAGGCCAGGGCGTGGCATCGACCCTGAAACATTTTGCGGTTTATAGTGTGCCAAAGGGCGGCCGAGACGGCAACGCGCGTACCGATCCGCATGTGGCACCGCGGGAAATGTACGAGCTTTACCTTTATCCATTTAAAAAGGTGATCAAAGAAGTGCACCCGCTCGGCGTGATGAGCAGTTATAACGACTGGAACGGCGAACCGATCACCGGAAGTTACTTCTTTTTGACGGAGCTGCTCCGCCAGAAATTTGGTTTTACGGGTTATGTGGTTTCTGATAGTGAAGCAGTGGAATTTCTCTATTCCAAACATCACGTGGCGGCAACTTATCCGGACGCGGTAAAACAGGCGATTGAAGCCGGTTTAAACGTGCGCACGAATTTTACCATGCCGCAAACCTTTATTTTGCCCTTACGGGAATTGGTGAAAGAAGGAAAACTGAGTATGGAAACGCTTAATTCGCGCGTTGCGGATGTTTTAAGGGTGAAGTTTAAGCTTGGTTTGTTTGACCGGCCTTACGTAACCGACCCAAAAGCGGCCGACAAAATTGTGCACACGCCAGCTGATGAGCAAATGGCCTTACAATTGAACCGCGAATCTATGGTGCTGCTCAAAAATGAAAAAAACCTGCTGCCTTTGGACAAACATCAGCTTAAAAATATTTTGGTGACCGGCCCGCTTGCTGCCGAAAAAAGTTATGCGACCAGCCGTTACGGCCCGTCCTACAATCCGGTAACTTCTGTTTTGGAAGGGATCCGAAATTATGTTGGTAAAAACAGCATCGTTGAATACGCCAAAGGTTGCGATATAATTGATGCAACCTGGCCGGAAAGTGAGATCATTCCGACGCCACTTACCGCCGAAGAGCAGGCCGATATTGCCGATGCCGTAGCGAAAGCAAAAAACGCAGACGTGATTATTGCCGTTGTCGGTGAAGATGAGAAGCGTGTTGGCGAAAGTCTTTCAAGATCAGGATTGAACCTGCCAGGCAGGCAATTGCAATTGGTCCAGGCTTTGCAGGCAACCGGAAAACCTGTCGTGATGGTGATGATCAACGGGCAGCCGCTCACGATTAATTGGGAAAACAAATACGTTCCGGCAATTTTGGAAGCCTGGTTCCCCGGTCCGGAATCTGGTAAAGTTGTGGCAGAAACTTTGTTCGGCGACAACAATCCCGGAGGAAAACTAACCATCACGTTTCCGAAAACTACCGGGCAAATAGAGTTGAACTTCCCTTTTAAGCCAGCCTCGCAATCCGGACAACCTGGTTCCGGGCCAAACGGTTACGGCAGCACACGTGTGTTGGGCGCATTGTACCCGTTTGGTTATGGCCTCAGTTATACCACATTTGCCTACAGTAATTTAAAAATCGACCGGCCAACTATGCATACTCAAAATGATATTACCGTTAGCGTTGATGTTGCCAATACCGGCAAAATCAAAGGCGACGAAGTGGTGCAGTTGTATTTAAAAGACGAGGTAAGCAGCGTAACGACTTATGAATATGATTTAAGGGGATTTGAACGCGTGCCGCTCTTGCCGGGCGAAAAGAAAACGGTAAAATTTGTCCTTCATCCCGACGATTTGGCCTTACTGGATAAAAACATGAACTGGACCGTTGAACCGGGCAAATTTCAGGTAATGATCGGCAGTTCTTCCGAAGACATTAAATTGAAAGCGGAGTTTGAAGTAGAAAAATAAAGGACTGTTTAAATTTGATTTCAAAATTGTTTTTGGAGGATTGTCCCTTTGGCTTCAACCCAAAACCATCATACTTCTTTTATGCACATAAAATTTGTTTTCCTAATTTATGCTGATAAAAGAAGTATAGGATTTTCAATTTTTTAGGTGCTAAAAGAAGCATCAAAAATAAATTGTATCTGAAAAATCCAAATGCTTCTTTTAGCACTATAATTTTTGTATTTGAATTTTATACCGATAAAAGAAGCATTACGATTTTCATTTTTAGGGTGATAAAAAAAATATACTACTTCTTTTATCACCCTAAAATCATAACAACAAAGCTTTAAAAGATTCTTTGGCATAATCGCCCCAATCTTTTAACGCCGCCTGCAAAGTTGTACGCAACTGTTTGTTGTTCACCGGTTTGCCTTTTGTAGGAGGATTAAGGTTTTTCGGATCAATGGTTACTTCGTTCACTTTGGTGGCAAACCAGGTAATGTTTTCATGCGGCAAAGCAACGCCGAGAATCATGCCGGGCAAACCGGTAAAAGATTCCGGTCCGCCCGAAACAGCAATTTCATCCGTATAAAAAGCAACTACGTAAATAGAATCCAGCACAATGGCATTTGCGCGGCGGCAGGTATAACCGGCAATATCGCGGGTTTCGTCCGTTATTTTCCAGTTGATGTTGCGTACGCTGTCTTTTACCAGAAACGTTTCTTCAAACACTTTTTTCTGATCAACAAAAGTACCTGTCGCTAAATCGGTTAAAACAGTATTGTTTTGCGTGGTTTGTGCACTGCCGAAAAAACCATTTTGTGAATTTTCTTCTGCATCCGGCTTAAACATGGTTTTGTTTCCGGAAAAATACAGCGTGCTTTTTAGCTTTTTAAACTGCGGCTGCGTTTTTTTAAACTGATCGTAAGCCTGCTGCATGTAGCTTTCATTGTCTTTGTTGATCTGCTTTTTGATTGTTGCATACATGTTGATGGTTTTTTCAAACTCAATCGAACCAACTGTGGTAAAATGCGTGTTTTGCGCTTTGATTTCGACGTAAACCAACAGCGAAACTGCCATAAGGATAATTTTTTTCATCTTATTTATTTTTGAGCGGCACCGCCCATTTTGTTAAAATCATACACAATGGAGAACATAAAATAACGGCGGATGGTGGTGTATGTGCTTTGCGTGAGAAAGGTACTTGTTGCACTGCGGTTAAAACCAACGTTCTGGTTCAGTAAATCGTTTGCAGAAACCATCAGCTTCAAACTTTCCTCTTTAAAAAAAGCTTTGCTTACGCTGGCATTGATGATAAAACGCTGAAAATCCTGGTTAAAAGAAGCTGTTTTACCTTGATATTCATAGTTCCCATCTGTGCTGATCTGAAATTTTTTGGGCAGGTAAAAATTAAATCCTCCCCGGGAGGTAAAACCTGTTCCGTTATTATTTACTGATGTGAGTAGTGATGACTGGCTCCTGGTAAAAGTTGGGCCTCCAATTAAGTACACATCGTATTTTTTTTCTTTATATTTTGAAAGTCTTGCGCTCAAACTGTAAGTGCTGGACTGGGTTTTATTTAATACATTATTGGTAAAACTGTAATAAGTGTTTCCGTTGGCATTAACATTTAAACCGCCGTCAATATTCAGGAATTTTATTTTCTGGTTATAACCTCCGTATAAATAAAAATTAGCCGTTTGTTTTCCGCTGAGGTTGGTAGATTGATAAATACTTTTTCCCGCAGAATCTGTAAGCGTATTGCTGATAATCGGATTTGAAGTTAACGCGTAAGATCCGCCTATGTAAATGGATTGCCCGCTTAAAACCTTGTACGAATTATAATAAGCATTAAACCGATTGGTAAAAGACGGCCGTAAATCCGGGTTGCCAATTGTGATATTCAGCGGATCTGTGTTCACGCGCACCGGCTGGATCTGATCCAGATTTGGCTGTGTATTGTTGCCGTTGTAATCAACACGGACAGAACGTTGCGCGGAAAACCGATACTGGTAACTGGCCTGCGGATTGTAGTTAACAAAGCTTCTTTTAAGCACATCGCCAGTGTAAAGGTCTGTTTGATTGTAGGTTACATCTGCTATTTTCGTTCCGAAGTTAAATGTGGTTTTGTTTTTTTTGTAGTTAAAAACAGCACCGGCCTGATTGCTGTTTTGGTTTAGTTTATAATTGTTGCTGAGAGTTTGATCTACCTGGTCATATTCGCCCTGCGAAGATTGGTTAAACGATAAACGGCTGATACTGCTGTTGTTCAATACAAACCGGTAATTGCCGGTCAGCGTAATTGTTTTGGTCAACGGCTCCGAAAAAGTAAAATTAGAATTGAACACACTGCTTTCCAATTTGTAGGTTTTATATTGATCAACCCGCTGCGTACTGTCCAATCGCCCCAAATTGTTGTAATAATCAATTTCGGTGTTTAAATAACCTTTCGTACTGTTTTGATCCAGTGCTTCTGTAATATTTGCCGTAAACGTCCGGCCTTTTTTCTTAAATTTTTTGGTGTAAAAAAGGCTTGCGTTCAAAATCTGCTCATCGCCGTCATTGGTCAAAATCCGGTTGCTGCGGTTCAGCAGCGTATCATTTCCGCGCAAACTGGTTGCCAAAAAATTGTTTCGGGTTTTGCTGCTTTTGATCGTGCCGTCAATCGTTAGTTTTAAGTTTGAAGTACTGTCCAGCTTAACGGTATATGCCGCATCCAGCTTCTGCCTGAAAATTGAATTATCAAAATCCTGATTGTTGCTGCTTTTGATTAGTCCGGTTGGCAACGTATTTTGTGTCAGGGTTTCCCGGTTGCCTTTTACGTTCAAAAATCCGGTTTTATAATTTGTGTTGATGCTTTCTTTATCGCCATTAAATTTGCTGTCAAAATGCAAACCGCCGGTCCGGGCCGTTGGTATTCCCTGACCGTTGTACCTGCCATCAAAAGAATCCAGATCATCACCGCCGCTAAAATATATGCTGATGCTGCCATCATCACCAACTTCTGTATTGGCGTTAGAAGAACCGTATTTATTGCTGTCTTCCCAGCCCAAACCTGTTTTGCCTGTATTGGCCAGCGTACCGTAAGCCGAAAACTTCTTTTTGCCCCAAAATTTGTTAAACAGCAACTGTTCCTGATAATATTTGCCGGTTGCCGCACCGGCATCAATCTTACCGAAATAACCGTTCTTTTTATCCTCTTTTAGTTTGATGTTAATGGTTTTGGTTTTCTTGCCGTCATCAACGCCGGTAAATGCGGCCTGATCGCTGCTTTTATCATAAAGCTGCACTTTGTCCACCATATCACTGCGGATGTTTTTGGTCACCAGCGTTGGGTCATCGCCAAAAAACTCTTCCCCATCCACCAAAACCTTGCTAACGGTTTGGCCTTGCGCGGTTATTTTTCCGTCTTTATCTACTTGTATCCCAGGCAATTGCTTTAACAAATCTTCTACTTTGGCATTTGGCTGCACGGTAAAACTGGAAGCATTATATTCTGTTGTATCGCCTTTTATTTTGATGGCCGCCCGGCTGCCTTTAATAATCACGCCAGCCAGCAAACGCGCTTTCAGCAGCATCGAAATCCGCTTAAAATCGTGCTCTTTATGTAAAGAATCCAACGTGAAATTTTCTACATAATCCGCATAATTTGGGTAAGAGACCAGCAAAATAAACTTGCCTTTGTTCAGTCCGCCGATGCTGAAAGTACCATCATCTGCTGCACGCGTAAACTTTTTTAAGGTCGAATCTTTCGCGTTTAAAACTACAATACTGGTGTTGTGCAATTTGCTGTTGGCCACCGTATCGGCTACGCTGCCTTTAATGCGGTAAACATTTTGGGCTGTAAGCAATTGGGCTGTAAAACAAAAAATTAAAGTAGAAATGATGCCTTTCATAAGCAGTGGTTTATGGGTGTCAAGATATAACTAAAATTTTAATTCTTTTTTGTTTGGAAGAAGAAATTTTTCGTTTTAACTTTTTTTAACTTATTGCATTATTGCAATGCTGTTTTTACCATACTTTTTTTAGGCTGATAAAAACAGCATCAGTTTTTGTTGCCGCGCACCACCAGCAAAATCAGGCTGTCGTGCGGGATGCCCAGCGTTTTGCCGGGCGTAATCTGCAGATAATGGGCGAGGTAGCCGTCCATGATCCCTTTTATCACTTTGATGGTATTTTCCGGGTCGTCAACCATCGTTTCCATCGGTTCTACAAAATGCAGTCGGCCTTTGGCATCTACCCGAACGGCAAAACTGTGGTAAAAATCTGCATAAGCTTTGTTGATGGTTACGTTGTATTCGGGGTAAAAAAGTGTTTCGGGAATGTAATAGCTGTTTAAATCTTTAGCTTTCGTTTTGGCATTGGTTACCTGCACGTTGGCACTGTTGCTTTTTAGACTGACGGGCTGTTGTGCGGCAAATATTTTTGTTGAATCCAGTGCGGAGGCATCGGCCAGCTTTTGGATGTATGCCGTATCGCTTTTGGTAGTTGAACGAAGTTTTTCTACGTTAACGTGTTGTTTTTTGAGATAATCCTCCGCATAAAAAGTAACATATACGTTTGAGTTTTTCCAGTTGATGATTTTGTTCCTTACGGACAAAACCTGGAAACGCAAACTGTCTTTGCTGATTTTTCTGGCTTTAAACCAGGCTCCGGCCATGCTGAACATGGAATCATGGTCCAGCACAAGCGGCAAATTGTAGTAACGCAGTTTTATCGGACTAAAAACACTGACCGAAGTATCCGACAAAAAAGTTATTTTCCAAGAGGGTTTAAGCTGAAAACCCTGCGCGTTGAACGAAATGCCGCTGGCAAACCTGCGGTAAACTTCGGTATAGGGGATGTTAATTACGTTTTTGAAAGTTGTGCGGGTGCGCTCAATCAGTTGCTCGTTGGTTTCTGTACCGGGAACAGATTGGGTTTTCTGCGGATTTTGCCTGCAGGAAAACAAAATCAACACAAACAAAATTAACCTTGAAAAACGAAAATTCAGCATGTAAAAACAGCATGGTTTAGGGCTGTTAAGATACTTGATTTGAGCGGAAATTTCAGTTCAAAATAAACCTTATCTGGATCATCCCCTTGAAGCCCTTCAAACTGGCAAGTTGGAGACGATCTGCCCACCCAAAAATACCCGGTAAAAACAGCATGTAAAAACTACTTTTCGGCCAGCGGATAGCCTTTACTTGTCCAGTTGGTGTTTAAATTAACCGGCAGGTCAAGCAGTTTTACGTTGCTGAAACCAGCGTTTTGCAAAGCTGTAAAAGCCGGGCGGATGTTGGGGCATTTACCAAACGGACAACAGCCGCAGTAAATCACTATCGCTGTGTTTTTGGGCAAAGATTTAACGGTTTTAGTCAGTTTTTCGAGGTTTTCGGGTTTGTTGGCCGGGCCAATGTGTGTTGCACCTTTAATATCTTCCACCGCACCAATGTTCAAAACCAAAGGTTTTTTGGCCTGTGGATTTTGGATAATTGCCACAAGTTCTGCCGGTTCCATCAGTTGGTTGGCTTTCCAGGGATCGCGTAGTTCCAGCTTTGGCATTGGCGCAGGCGAAGTTTGCGCTTTGGTTTCAACATAAATAAAAGTCAAAAAAGCAATCAGCAGTAATTTTTGCATGGTAAAAGAAGCATTGGTACTTCTCAAAGTTAAAAATATTTTGGGGATGAGGTGGGAGGTTTGGGGTATGAGGTTTGTCTTTATAGGTTCTGCCTTATCCCCAAACCTCCGAACCTCTTACCTCAAACCTCATCCTCACCAAGTCAGTTTTCCCTGATAATAATCCAGGATTTTCATCCGCAGGATATAATCATAACGTGCGCTGATGAGGTTGATATTGGCCGCGTCGAGCTTATTTTTCGCCACCGTATAATCCACCGAATTGCCTACACCGGCGTTAAATTTTACTTCCGTTGCTTTAAAAGATTCGGAATAGGCAACCACCTGGTTTTGCAAAGTGCGGTAACGGCCGGAAGCAGCAGTTGTGTTGAAAAACGCTTGTTCTACCGCTTGTTTCAATTGGATGCGCGTGGTTTGCTCTATCAGTTCAGCATTTTTAAGTTCGATTTTTGCCAAAGCAATGCGGTTGCGCGAAAACCAATTGCTAAAAATCGGCACCTGCAGACCCAATGTTACAGCCGAACTGTAATTGTTTTTAAACTGATTGCCGTAACTGATTTTTTCCGACCGGTAATCACTCTGGTTCGTCATCACGTAAGATTTGCCGCCGTTTTGCAGCGTTACATAATCACCGGTGGCCACGCGGGCACTGTCCACAAAAACACTTTTGCTGGCCGCGCTGGAGTAGTTGGTGTACAAATTTGCATTCAGCGAAAGCGTTGGGTACAAATAACCGCGGGCGGAGCTTACGCCTTTTGCCGCACTTTTTGTACGATAAGCACTGGCTTTAACCAAAGAAAGTTGCTCTAAAGCAGCTTCATAAATTGCTTCGGGATTGTTGCTGAAGGAAGTAGAAAGCTGCCCGGCATTGAGCGGCGCAAAATTTTGCTGTTTTTGGTAAGGCACGTTCATCAATTGCGCAAGGGCAATTTTTGCCGCTTCGAGATTGTTCTGGTTGTTGATAATGGACAAACTGTCGTTGCTCAATTGTCCGCGTAAATCTGATAATTGGTAAGGCGCAATAGCACCATCTCTGTTTAAAATCTCCGAACGGCGGACCTGTTCCTGCGAAACTGCCGCCTGATTGCGCGATTGATTGACCAATTCCTGGTTGTTTAAAATTTGCAGGTAAGCCAAAATCACGTTCAGCGTTAAATTATCTTTTTGCTGCTGCAGCTCCAGTTTACTGGCCTGGAAAGCAAGCAGGTTTTGCCTGATCGTGTTCCACAGTGAAAAACCGTTAAAAAGTACCACGCTGCTTCCAACAGAATAATTGGTGTAATTGATTTGCTGGTTTAAATACGTGTTGGTAAACGGATCAATGCTGCGGCCCTGGTTTAAGCCCTGCGAAATATTGCCGCTTAAATTGGGCAGCAAATTCAGCTTTGCCTGGTTGTAATTGATACCTGACCGTTGTGCAGCCAGTTCGCTTTGTTTTACGCCAAGATTATTGCCAATGGCCGTTTCTACGCACTGTTGCAGCGTTAAAGCGGATTTGTTGAAAGTGCTGTCCTGCGCCCAGATTTTTGTGGCATAAAAGAAGCATAACAGGAAGCAGGAGGAAAGGGGTTTCATTTATAACGTTTGCTATCAGCCGTCAGCAATCAGCTGTCAGCAGTCAATAAAAATAAAATAGTTGGTGTAGATTACAGGCTGAAAATCAAATGCTTAAAGCTAAAAACTTCATTCAATCCTTCCATCCAATAAATTGATTATCCTGGAACCGTAAGCTGCATTTTTTTCCGAATGCGTTACCTGCACAATTGTAACGCCTTGCTCGTTCAGCGTTTTAAACAGTTCCATAATTTCTTCGGCTTGTTTCGAGTTGAGGTTGCCGGTCGGTTCATCAGCCATGATAACTTTTGGGTTGGCGGCCAGTGCGCGTGCAATACCAACCAATTGCTGCTGGCCGCCCGAAAGCTGGTTCGGGAACAAATCCTTTTTGCCCACAATTTGAAAACGGTCCAGGATATCGGCCACTACGGATTTTCGGTCCGAAGATTTCATGTCCTGGTAAATCAGCGGCGTTTCGATGTTTTCGTAAACCGTCAGTTCATCGATTAAATGATATGCCTGAAAAACGAAACCTATATTTTGCTTGTACAAAGCTGAGCGTTGTTTTTCTTTCAGCTTGAAAACCGATTGTTCGTCAAACAGATATTCGCCTTCGGATGGCTCATCAATCATGCCCAAAATGTGCAGCAAAGTAGATTTCCCGGAACCGGATGGCCCCATAATCGAAATAAATTCGCCATCGGCGATGTTCAGGCTAATGTCTTTCAGTAAAAAAGTGCGCTTGGCACCTGCAGATATCCACTTGTAAATATTTTTCAGTTCGATCATTTTTGTGTGCTGTTGATTTGTATTTCTTTTTAAGATTACTGTCAATCCTTATAAAAACTGATACCAGGATTATTACTGTCTGATTTACAATGGTTTACGAATATTGATTTTGTTGCTACTGTTCGGTATCGATACAAAGGTTGTTTCTTAATGATACAATTTTATGCCGGTAAAAGAAGCATTGCAGGCTTCAAGGCTGCTTATCGGAGAGCTTGTTTTTATTTTTTAATAAGGTAATGATGCTTCTTTTAGGCATATAAATTTTGCTTTTATGATTTTGACCAAAAGCCAGAACCAGCAAAATTCAGGTGATAAAAGAAGCATTAGATTTTTTCGGACAGGATTGAATCCGGTTTTTAAAAAATTAACATTGATTCGTTATTGTCATTATTGCAAAAATTACTTGCATTGGTATTTTACTTTAGCATTCAACTCTACATAAACTTTGAAATTGTATTGTATTTATTGATTAAAAATGAAAATTTCTTAGTTGGAAGTTGCAACGGATTTTTTATAAAAAAACAAAACTTTCAAATTTTTTCTTTACTGCTTATACATATGCAAAAATTTATTATCATTTGGTCAAAATATTGTAACTGATGAACGAATTTGAAAAACTGCCTATTGTACCGATTGCCGGGCAGGAGGAAATTTCTGCAAAAAAAATCGTTTTGATGGAAGAGCGGTTAAAAATCGACCTTAAAAAAGTTGAAACCGGCTCAGTTCAAATTCATAAAAGTGTGATTTCTGAAGAAGTAACACACCATATCCCGGTGATATCAGAGCAGGTTTTGATCGAACACAAGCCTATTAATCAATATGTAACAACTGTTCCGGAAGCACGTGTGGAAGGTGATACGACCATAATTTCGGTGGTAAAAGAAGTATTGGTAGTAGAAAAACGCCTGATGCTGGTTGAGGAAATCCATCTTACCAAAACCAAAACCGAAACAATAACGGCCATAAATGAAACCTTACGCAAGTATGAGGTGGAAATTAATCGCATCGATTCAGAACAAACACAACAATCAACAATAATTAATTAACTTTTAAAAACAAGTAATCATGTCACAAACAGTAATTGGAATTTTCGACTACACAAGTGAGGCACAAGAAGCCGTAAGCTATTTAACAAGCAACGGTTTTAGCCGCGATAACATTGACCTTTCTTCCCGCGGTGCAGAAACCGAAGGAACTACAGATTATGATAACGACAATAATGACGGTGTAAGCGGTTTTTTCAGTAATCTCTTCGGCACAAGTGATGACACTGACAAATACGCTGAAGTTGGCCGTAAAGGTTCAATCGTAACTGTCCATGCAAAATCATCAGATGAGGCAGAAAAAGCAGCCAAAATTTTAGATAATTATGGTGCGGTTGATGTTGATGAGCGTGCAGAACAATACAGAAGCGGCACTTATACCGGCAACAATCAAAACAGGACAAAAGAAGGTGATTCGATCAAGATCATTGAAGAAAAAATGGAAGTTGGCAAACGTGAAGTAGAAACAGGTGGTGTGCGTTTACGTAGCCGCATTGTTGAGCAGTCAGTGCACGAAGATGTACGTTTGCGCACAGAACGTGTTCGGGTTGACCGTACTAATGTTAGTCGTCCGGCTACAGATGCTGATTTGGCTGCTTTTAAAGATGCAACCATTGAATTGAAAGAAACCGCAGAAGTACCGGTAGTAAGCAAACAAGCTTTTGTAACCGGTGAAGTTTCTTTGGGAAAAGAAGTGGAAGAAAAAAATCAAACGGTGGAAGGAACTGTACGAAAAACAGAAGTAGATACAGAAAACTTTACGGATGAAGATACAAAATTAACTTCCGGAGACACTAAAACTACCGGAACGACCAATACAGATGGTGGTTTCTATAAATAATCGAAACTAATCAAACCACTGTTTCCTTTCAAAAAGCGTCAGTCAGTAAACCTGGCGGCGCTTTATTTTTAAAATTTTCATTCACCTTTTCTTAATAAAACAATTATGGCAGATTTAGATGTACAGCCTAAAAAAAACAACTCCTGGTGGCTTTGGATTTTGTTGTTACTGATTGCATTAGCTTTGTTATTTTTCTTTTTACGCGGATGCAATAATAAAAATGTCAATCAGGCTGCAACTGATTCTACTGCTGCCAACGTTGATACCAAAACCAAAGTTCTGGCTGCAACAACCCCGGCAGACCAGCCTGATTTTAATTCCCCAAAAGCTTCTTATGATGAAATTAAAGATACCAGCATTGATGTACGTGGCAACAACAACTACACAATCTATGGTTTAGGCGAAGATATTTTATTTGATAAAGATCAAAGTACGCTTAAAAGCAGTGCAGAAGGACGGCTGAAAATGATTGCTGCATCTTTAAACAAACGTTTTAAAGGAGCAACCCTTAGCGTTTATGGCCATACAGATTCTACGGGAACGGCTACGCATAACAAACAATTAGGTGCACAACGTGCTGAGGCTGTACGTATCTGGCTGGTTAAAAGTGAAAACCTGCCTGATCGTTCTATAGTGGTCTATTCTCTTGGTGAAATTAGTCCGGTCGCATCTAATGCAACAGAAAAAGGAAGGCAGCAAAACCGCAGTGTGTCAATTGTGGCCACGCCAGCCAAAACTTCAGGAAATCAATAATAATTTTAAAACTTTAAAACTAAAAAATGATGTCAGTAAACGATAACAATACTGCTTCCAGCTTAAAAGAATTAAGCGAAAGTGATTACGAAATTGTGGATGGTGAGCCTAACATTAAAGGCTGGGACGTAAAAGATGAGAACGGAAAACAAATTGGTGATGTGGACGACTTGATTTTCAACCCGGACACCAATAAAGTGCTATACTTAATTGTTGATTTAGATGACAATGAATTTGATTTAGATGACGATAAAAAGGTTTTAGTCCCGATCGGATTAGCAGAACTTCATGAAAATGATGATGATGTAATCCTACCGGGCATAACAGCAGCTCAATTATCAGCATTGCCCAACTACGAAAAAGGTAATATCACTTCTCAAACCGAATCTACTATACGTTCGGTGTTTGCAGGCGGTGCTGTTGCGGCCGTTGCAACAGATCAAACTGATTTTTATCAGCATGAAAATTTCAATGATCATAAATTTTATGGTAAACGCCAGCAAAATGTCAACAGCACAACTGCCATTCCGATTATTGAAGAAAAAATGGAAGTGGGCAAACGTCAAGTGGAAACTGGCGGCGTAAGGTTAAAAAGCCGCGTCGTGCAAGAGAACGTACAGGAGAACATTAACTTGCGTTCTGAGCATGTGCGAGTAGAAGAAACACCGGTTAACCGCCCGGCCACATCAGCCGATCTGGCTTCATTTAAAGAAGGGACAATTGAGATGAAGGAATATGCCGAAGTGCCTGTAGTAAGCAAAGAAGCATTTGTCACCGGTGAAGTTTCTTTGGAAAAAGAAGTAAAAGAAAACACAGAAACAGTACAAGGGACGATCCGGAAAACAGAAGTGGATACAGAAAATTTTACTGATGAAACGTCCAATTTTAGGGATGAAAAAAAACTGCCCGGTGAAGAAGGAGAAAATTTTTATAAGTAAACGACTGATTACCAATAAGCAATGCTATCTTGAGATTTGAATTTTATAGCAATAAAAGAAGTATTGGCTTTTAATAAAACCCTTTCATTAATTCACATATAAATTTTAAAACAATGTTTGATCAAATTTTGCAGATGGTTAAAGACCAGATTGGTGGAAACTCAGCTGCGTCTAACGCAATACCGGCAGGACAGGAAGATGCCGTTCATCAGGAAATTGCTACACACATTAACAATGGTTTACAAAATCAAGCTTCCGCACAAGGTGGTGTAGGCGGATTAATGTCTATGTTAACAAACAGTATGGGTTCCGGCAGCCCGATAACCAGTGCCATTGAAGGCGGACTGGCAAGCAGCTTGGGCAGTAAATTTGGCCTGCCACCAATGGCAACCGGCGCAATTGCCGCAGCTTTGCCAGGTATTTTACAAAAATTTGCACACAAAGCAAATGATCCTAATGATCAAAGCATTACTGCGGATAGTATCCAAAATTCTTTAGGTGGCGCAAGTGGCGGCCTGGGCGGAATGCTGGGTGGTATGTTTAAATAAACTTAACTGCTGTCAACTATCAGCATTTAGCCATCAGTTTTTACAGCTGATGGCTTTTTTTACGAAATTGGATAACTATAAGGGCTGTTATTTTGGACAATATCCTGGTTTTAAAATCAGTAAAGCTTTTTGCATAGTTTCTTCTGATTATAAACTAGTCACATAAATTTGAATGAAAAAAATCTCAAATTTTATATGATAAAAGAAGCATCATCTTTTTATTTTACCAACTCAAACAGTAAAATTTTAAACTTTTGATTTTGGGTTTGGGCTTGTTTAATTTCAGGTCAGAAATGTGTATAATGCTTCTTTTATCCCTGTAAATTATACCAACCGTTTTCAATACCGAAACAAAAATCCCTCAGCTTTCCTTCTTTTAACTAATAAAAAATAGTTGTGTTTTTAAAAGTATGATGAGATAAAATCATCAGCAAGTTGGCTTTTTTAAGGTAGTTGTTAGATTAACAATAGAGGTAGTTTGTCGTCGCACTAAGTTATTTTTTAAAATTAATATTTAAAAATCCATCTATGAAAGCAGTTGTGATCACACAGCCCGGAGAACCGGAAGTTTTGAAAATACAGGAACGGGAAACACCTCTGCCTAAACCAAACGAAGTTTTAATCGAAGTAAAAGCGGCAGGCATAAACCGGCCGGATATTTTTCAGCGCAAAGGAAATTATCCGCCGCCGGCCGATGCACCGCAGGATATCCCCGGATTGGAAATTGCCGGAACAATTACGGCAATAGGCAAGGAAGTGACACAATGGAAAACCGGCGATCAGGTTTGTGCTTTGCTCGGCGGCGGCGGTTATGCAGCTTTTGCAGTTGCGGATGCAGGACATTGCCTGCCGGTGCCTGCCAACTGGACATTTGTAGAAGCTGCCTCTTTGCCGGAAACAGTTTTTACAGTTTGGCAAAATGTATTCAGGCTTGGAAAGTTGAAAAACGGAGAGAACTTTCTGGTTCACGGTGGAAGCAGCGGGATCGGCATCACGGCGATCCAGTTGGCAGCAGCTTTTGGTGCAAACGTGTATACAACCGCCGGAAGCGATGAAAAATGCAAAACATGCCAAAATTTAGGTGCTAAAAGAAGCATCAATTATAAAATAGAAGATTTTGAAACTGTGTTGAAGAAGGTTGGTGCAGATGTAATTTTGGATATGATTGGTGGCGATTATATTTTAAAAAACATCCGGATTTTAAACCCGGACGGACGTTTGGTTTACATTAATGCCATGAAAGGCGGCAAAGCAGAAATTGATGTTACTGATTTGATGAAAAAACGTTTAACGCTCACAGGAAGCACTTTACGCAACCGCAATGCTGATTTTAAAACGCAGCTGGCAATAGAGATAAAAGCAAATGTTTGGCCGGTTATTGCAGCAGGAAAATTTAAGCCAATAATTTATAGAACTTTTAAGTTGGAAGATGCTGCAAAAGCCCATCAATTAATGGAAAGCAACGAACATATTGGTAAAATTGTGTTAGAAATTTAACTTCAAAGCGATTGTAAACACAATCATTTAATCAAAGTAACTTTCGTCAGCTCTTTATCTAAATAATAATATCTGCTCCTGCTTTTATCAAAACCGTTTGCTTTGATAAGCCAGCCGGTTTGTGCGGTTTTAAAACTGGTCATGAAATCTATCATCGCATCGCTGGTTGTGACCAATTGGTTGGATAAATGTTTACTGTCTTTTTTAGCCTGATTTATTTCTGCATCAGTTTTCATTTTTACAATGCGCGCATCAATTTTCCTGCCTTCCAACTTTAAACTATCTATTTTATGCTGATAATTTTTATAAGTTTTTGTATCAACATAAGAAGTCTTTAAAACCTGAGGTGCAGAAAGTTTAATGTGCGGATTGAAGCCAAACTTGGAATGATTTGCAATATAACTTTTTACAAGTAACTGTGCCTTTTGCCGGTCAGCTTGTGAAAACGACACGAAAGGAGTTACAAGGAAAATAATCAAAAACGGTACTGTTTTTATCATACAAAATTATAATCTGTAATTTACAAAAGTATTTAAAATTGTATTAATTGGTACTAATTAACGAATTTTAAATTCAGACAAATATATTGTTGTAAACTTATTTAGATTAATTTTGAAAGTTAACTATAAAAACTTATTATGAATTATTACCTGGTCAAATCCGAACCGCACAAATACAGTTGGGAAAAATTTTTAAAAGAAGGCAGAACACATTGGGACGGTGTACGCAACTATCAGGCACGCAACAATTTACGGGAGATGAAAACCGGAGATCTGGTTCTGTTTTATCACAGTAATGAAGGTAAATGTGTGGTTGGGATTGCCAAAGTTATAAAAGAGTTTTATCAGGACCCGACAACTACAGATCCAAACTGGGTTGTTGTGGATATTGAACCTGTGCAGTCTTTGGATAAAGTTGTAACGCTTGAACAAATCAAAGCAGATGAATTTTTGCAGAACATTAGTTTGGTAAAGCAGGGAAGATTATCTGTAATGCCTTTGAAAGCGGAAGAATTTGACCGGATTGTTGCCTTAGGTAACGGATAAAAGTTTTTTATCAAATTAAGTTTTATTTTTGAATGACAAATTTTAGGTGATAAAAGAAGCATTTTGTTGAACTTTTGTAAAATCAACATCAACTTGTTTTCCAGAACAAAGAAAGATTTTTCAAATAAAAAGTTCTACCTGACCGGTACAATTTATAAAGCTTACAAATGTTGGCTTAAACCCGAATCATCAACTTAAAATTTAGCCGGTAAAAGAAGCATCAGGTTTTTGGTTTAAACATTACATTTATTTTGTACACTATTGCTGAATTAACTATCTTAATTGCATGAAAAGTTTTTATATATATTTAGCTGTTGTTTTACTTGTATCTCATTTTTCTGCCGAGGCACAAAACGCAAACCGGCAGGATTTTGACCGTGGCTGGACGTTTAATCTGGGCGATGTTCCTTCAGCCAAAAATCCGGGTTTTGATGATTCGGGCTGGCGCAAACTCAACCTGCCGCATGATTGGAGCATCGAAGGAAAGTTTTCAAAAGACAACCCCGCAATGCCCGAAGGTGGCGCATTGCCCGGCGGCATTGGCTGGTATCGCAAAACTTTTTTGCTGCCGGAATCATCAAAAGGAAAAATTGTTTCGGTTGATTTTGATGGCATTTATCAAAAAAGCCAGGTTTGGGTCAACGGGCATTTGCTTGGTTTCCGCCCCAACGGTTACATTTCTTTTCGCTATAATTTAACGCCATACTTGTTTTACGGCACAAAAAAGAATGTGATAGTTGTAAAGGCCGACAATTCTATCCAACCCAATTCACGCTGGTATTCCGGTTCGGGCGTTTACCGCAATGTTTGGTTGGTAACCACCCCAAAGTTAGCAATAAACCATTGGGGAACTTTTGTAACCACGCCAAAAGTCAGCAGTCAATCGGCCAGCATCAACATCCAAACAATTATTAAAAACTACACTGGCAAATTGCAAAACGCAACATTAACTTCGGTTTTGTATAATGCGGCCGGCAAAATTGTATTGGTAAAAACCACAACCGGCATCGATGTAAAAGATTCGATAAAAGAAGTATCACAGGATTTTGTGCTGAATAATCCAAGCTTGTGGTCTGTAAAACAGCCGTACTTGTACAAGCTGGTATCCAAAGTTACCAATGATCATTCGGTTTCGGATAGTTATGAAACCCATATCGGTATCCGTTATTTCAATTTTGACGCAGATAAATGCTTCTCCCTCAACGGAAAATCAATGAAAATTTTGGGCGTTTGCGATCATCATGATCTGGGAAGTTTGGGTGCCGCGATCAATACAAGAGCTTTAGAAAGACAATTGGAAATTTTGAAAGCAATGGGCGTAAATGGCATCCGGACTTCGCACAATCCGCCTGCGCCCGAACTTTTAGACCTTTGTGATAAAATGGGTTTTTTGGTGATGGACGAAGCTTTTGACGTTTGGGAAAAGCAAAAAGTAAAGTATGATTATCATCTGTATTTTAAGGATTGGCACAAACAAGATCTGCAAGACCAGGTTTTGCGCGACCGCAACCATCCAAGTGTAATCATGTGGAGCATCGGCAATGAAATACCGGAACAAACGGACAGTAGCGCAACCGGCATTGCCCGTGACCTGGCCGCTATCATACATCAGTTGGACACCACAAGGCCGATAACCAGCGCAAATAATGATCCCGGGAAAAACAACAGGATCATCCAGTCGGGTGCGGTCGATTTGATCGGATATAATTATCACCACAATGATTTGACTAATTTCCATGATCGATATCCCGGCAAAAAATTTATCGGTACAGAAACAACCTCCGCACTGGAAACCCGTGGATTTTATGCGATGCCTTCAGACAGCATCCGCCGCTGGCCGGAATACTCCAAGAACGGAAAAGGCAAAATGGGCCCAGAATACCGGGTCTCTGCCTATGATAATGTTTCTACACCTTGGGGCTCAACCCATGAGGAAACCTGGAAAGTGATCAAGAAATATGATTTTTTGTCGGGCATGTTTATCTGGACGGGTTTTGATTATCTGGGCGAGCCAACGCCGTATTCCTGGCCTGCACGCAGTTCTTATTTTGGTATTGTAGATCTGGCCGGTTTCCCAAAAGACGTTTATTACATGTACCAAAGCGAGTGGACGGACAAAACGGTGCTGCACATTTTTCCGCACTGGACTTGGGAAGCCGGAAAAACGGTAGATGTTTGGGCGTATTATAATCATGCAGATGAAGTGGAACTATTTTTGAACGGCAAATCACTCGGTACAAAAAAGAAAAGCGGAGACGATTTGCATGTGATGTGGCGCGTAAAATATCAGCCGGGGACTTTAAAAGCAGTTTCCAGAAAAGACGGAAAAGTAGTGCTGTCCCGTGAAATTAAAACTGCCGGAAAACCTGCAAAGATCGAACTTTCTGCCGATCGTAAAACCATTAAAGCGGATGGAAAAGATTTGTCTTTTATTACTGTAAAAGTTTTGGATAAAGATGGAAACGTGGTGCCCGATGCAGAAAACTTAATCAATTTTAAAGTTGATGGCGAAGCGTTTATTGCCGGTGTTGATAATGGCGATCCGGTCAGTCATGATTCTTTCAAAGTAAATTACCGAAAAGCTTTTCATGGTTTGGCTTTGGCCATTGTACAGGCAAAAGAACATTCGGGCAAAGTTACTTTTACGGCCTCTTCGGATGGCTTGCAGAGTGCAACTATTGATTTGGACTTGGTGAAATAGCCATACTGTTTTTACACCTGTTTTTTTGGAAATCAGTTTCTGGGATGATATTGGATGATTGTTTCCCGCAAATATTCCCGGTCCAAATGCGTGTAAATTTCCGTGGTGGTAATGCTTTCGTGGCCAAGCATATCCTGTACGGCGCGCAAATCGGCACCACCTTCAATTAAATGGGTTGCAAAAGAATGACGGAAAGTATGCGGACTGATGCTCTTTTTAAGACCTGTTTTTTCGGCAAGTGCTTTGATAATCATAAAAACCATCACACGGGAAAGGGCCGAACCGCGCTTGCTCAAAAAAACAAAATCTTCCTGGCCGTTTTTAATTTTCAGGTGCACGCGGACTTCGCCCAAATAAATCCGGAGCATTTTTTTGGCCTGTTCGCCAATCGGCACCAAACGTTCTTTACTTCCTTTGCCCAAAATTTTTACAAAATCATCTTCCAGGTACAGGTTGGATATTTTTAGCGTAATCAACTCCGTAACCCGTAAACCGCAGCTATACAGCACTTCCAGCATGGTTTTGTTGCGTATGCCGTCGGGTTTTGAGAGATCGATTGCACCAATCAAAGCATCAATCTCCAAAATATTTAACGTATCAGGCAATTTCCTGGTGAGGCGGGGAGCTTCAATCAGTTCAGACGGATCTTTAGAAATCAGGTTTTCCATCAGCATAAATTTGTAAAAAGCTTTAATGCCCGATAAAATCCGTGCTTGCGAAGCCGGCGTCATGCCCAGTTCATTTACCCAGGTGATGAACGCTTTCAAATCCGGCGTGGTAATGGTTTCCGGTTTGCGAAGCGGTTGTAACGATACGGCAAACTGCTGCAACTTGTCCATATCCTGCAAATACGCATCGATGGAATTGGGCGACAAAAATTTTTCCAGCTTTAAATAAGATCGGAAACCGTTGATGGTTGATGGCCAGTCCAAAATTTTTTGAAAGTTTATTTTTATGTTTGGGTGATGAAGATACAAATTATCAACGGCCCAAATTTAAACTTATTGGGCAAGCGCGAACCATCGGTTTACGGCAATACTTCTTTTACCGACTATTTTTTGGTGTTGAAGCAGCGTTTTCCTCAAATCGAATTCAGCTACTTTCAAAGCAACAAAGAAGGCGAACTGATTGACAAAATCCAGGAAGTTGGTTTTGATTTTGACGGAATTATTTTGAACGCCGGTGCTTACACGCACACTTCCATTGCGATTGCAGATGCCATTGCCGCCGTAAAAACGCCAGTTGTGGAAGTGCATATTTCCAACGTGCACAAACGCGAAAGTTTCCGCCATCATTCTTTTTTATCTACCAATTGTAAAGGTGTGATCTTGGGTTTTGGTTTGGATAGTTACCGGCTGGCGGTGGAAAGTTTTTTGAGTTGAGGTGGATGCTGTTTTTGTTGTATATTTATTTAATAAAGTTTAAATAACCTAACTACTAATAAATTTTGATGATGATACATGCAGAGATTCGTAAATTACATTTGATTGAAGAAGTGCTCAAAATTGAGAATGAACAAATACTTTCTGCATTAGAGGTTGTTCTAAAAAAAACATTAGTACTCGAAACTGATTCTCAAAATTCGTTTGCTGCATGGTTAGGTATCTGGTCAAATGAGGAAGCGCAGGAAATAAAAACTGCTATTGTGGAAAACTGCGAACAAATTAATCAGGATGACTGGAAGTGATTTTGTATTTGATACCAGTGCTGTAATCGAATTGTTTAAAGGCAATCCAGTTGTTGCTTCCAAACTTGAAACGATAACAAATATTAAAATTCCTTCAATTGTTTTAGGTGAATTGTACTTTGGTGTTTACAGGTCTTCTAATCCTCAAAAACATATCGATCAAGTAAAACAGTTTATTGAAAATTGTGAGGTACTGCGTGTAGGTTCTGATACTGCAGAAGTATATGCAATCATAAAAACCAAATTAAAAATTAAAGGAAAACCAATCCCTGAAAATGATATTTGGATTTTAGCAATTGCAATTCAATTTGATCTTCCAATTGTTGCTTTTGATAAACATTTTTTAGAAATTGAAGGGTTAAAGTTGGAAGAATGGAAATGAGGCGATTAATAATTTTTTGGTGAAAACTCTTTTGATAGAAGTGCATATTTCCAATGTCCATCAGCGCGAAAGTTTCCGCCATCATTCGTACTTATCTGCCAATTGCAAAGGTGTGATCTTGGGTTTTGGTTTGGATAGTTACCGGCTGGCGGTGGAAAGTTTTTTGGGTTGAGTTGGATGCTGTTTTTATCGTATATTTATTTTACTAAAAGTAAAAAGCTGAATTAAAACTAAAAATTATATTAACAGTGATACGAACCACAATAATACCAGACGAAAAAACAATCTCATTCAGCATCCCTGAAACTTATATTGGAAAGCAAATAGAAATTATTGCTTTTGAAAAAGATGAAGGAATGAATGAATTACCGCAAAAGAAATCAGTTTCTTTTAAAGCTGTATCTATTGATACTAAAACTTACGTTTTTAACCGGGATGAAGCAAATGAACGATAAAATATTTTTAGATAGTAATATTATTATCTACACTTATTCGGCTACAGAACTGAACAAACAACAGATTTCCAGAGATATTATTTCCAATGCTGATTCTTTTATAAGCACGCAAGTTTTGCAAGAAGTTTGTAATATACTTATGCGCAAGCTTAAACTAAATTATTGTAGTTACAATTGCAGCAATTAAGGAATGTTGTCAGAATAATCAATTGCATATTAATACTGATGTTACAATCATACAGGCGTGTGAAATTATTAATCGTTATGGGTTTTCTTTTTATGATAGTTTAATTATTGCAGCAGCTATAGAATGCAATTGTAATTTGCTTTATTCTGAAGATTTACAAAATGGCCAACTGATACTTGGAAAACTTACTATTGTAAATCCTTTCAAATAAATCTTTTGCCTCCTTCAAACCATCCTCCAAACCCAAGCCACAACCAAATAAATCAAATATAAAAACCCCAGGAACAACAAAAAAAGTATGATAAAAACAGCAAGTAACACGCTTGTTCCGCGGCCCTGATGTTTGCCTTCTTCATAATGTTCTTTTAATAGTTTGATGTTGCGGGAATTGGATTTGTAATAGAAATCAAACACATTCCCGATTAAAGGTATGCCGCCGATCAAAGCATCGGTACAAATATTCAGCACCATCAAAATCACTACTTTGCGGCTGACACCGTTTCTGGCCATTACCATAACCAGCGCGGCACCAACCACAAAGCCGGAAATATCGCCTACAAACGGGATCAGGTTGATGATCGGATCCAAACCAAACCGGAAATTGCTGCCCGGCAGTTTAAACTGATCGTCCATCAAACCGGCAATCCGTTCTACCCATTTTAATTTGCCGGTTAAGTTTGTGTTTTGAAGTTTTGGGTTGTTCATCATACGAACCAGCTTCTGAAATATTTTTTAAATTGAGCAAAAACGGTCCGGTCAAATTTATTCCGACCCAATGCTTCTTTTATCGCCCTAAATTTAACCTGATATTTACCATTGTTAGGATTAAAATAGAGCCTGTTTAAATTTATCTCGAAAAAAATCCCGTGCTTTCATTTATGCCAATAAATCTTGTATTTGGATTTTATACCGATAAAAGAAGCATGGAATTTTTCATTTTTTTATAGGATAAAAGAAGCATTGAAAACAGATAAGATAAATTTAAACAGGTTTATCTTTTCCATAAAAAATTTTGATCCGAAGAATTTCAATCTTGCAAAACATTCGATCAGTAAAAAGAGTGATTTTTAAATGGGTGGTAATTATTTAAACTTTAGGTTCCCAGCCAGGCTCGTAGCTACGGCTCCAGAATTTTTGTGCTTGAGGGTCGTTCAGGATGTGCCCGTTTTTTGGGTCGATATGCAAATCGCGGCCAACACGCCACGAAATATTGCCTAATTGCATGGGCAATATGCTTTTGTGGCCAATTTCAACATCACAACTTGGGCGTTTATTGTTACGGATCGCATCCAAAAAGTTGGCCACATGCATGCTGTCCATCCCTAAACTTGGGCTGGCGGTATTACGGCCTTGCAGGCCTGCATCTTCTGCCTGCCCTTGTTTTTTTACCTGTTTAACCATTTTGCCGCTCAGGTCATATTGCGTATAATCTTCGCCATCGGTATCCATACTGCCATTATCGCCATAAAAAATGATGCCCCGTTCGGCACCTTCTATCTTCCGTCCGTTCGAGCTTCTGTTTTCCCACATCAGGGACACGCGGCCGGGATAATCCATTGTAACAATTTGTGTATCAGGTGTTTGCCAATCATCTTTAAACTGATATCTGCCACCAACCGAGCTTACCCTTGTCGGGAAATCCATGTTTAATCCCCAGCGTGCCATGTCCACTTCGTGCGTGCCATTATTTAGTGCTTCGCCAGTGCCATAGTCCCAAAACCAATGCCAGTTGTAGTGGATCAGTCCGTCCTGATAAGGTTTGCGCGGTGCCGGGCCTTGCCACAGGTCGTAGTTCAACCAGTCCGGAACTGTACCGGGCTTCAGGTAAGTTGCCTTACGGTTATTGGTGTACCAGGTTTTGGCCAGATAAACCCTGCCGATCACACCGTTGTGCAATTCTTCCACGCATTGTATGGCCAACGGCGAAGAGCGGCGCTGCGCCCCCATTTGTACAACCCGGTTGTACTTTCTTGCTGCCTTAATGGCCAATTCCCCTTCATGCGGGTTATGACTAAGCGGCTTTTCTACATACACGTGCTTTCCTGCCTGACAGCCCATAATGGTCATCGGTGCGTGCCAGTGATCGGGCGTGGCGATATAAATGGCATCGATGTTTTTATCCTGCATCACTTTACGGCAGTCCCCTTCGCCTTTTGGCGCATCTGTACCGGTTATGGCCGATACCGACTTTTGAACCTTGGGTATTGTTCTCGAATCCACATCGCAAACTGTATTGATCATCAGGTTAGGCTGATGTGCAAAAGTGCCCGACATGCTGCCACCACGGCCATTCAGCCCGATAATGGCCACATGGATGCGATCGTTGGCACCGATAATCCTCTTGTAACTGGATGCCGAAAAACTAAAAGCTTTGCTTCCTAATGCAAGGCCGCCGGTCGTAATGGCCACCTTTTTGATAAAATCGCGTCTCTTTTCCATATAACAATTTATTGCCTGATTTTTATATTTCTAAAATAAATTACCTCCCCATGTTCCTGTAAAAGTATGGGTGACCGGTCAGTTTCGGCAAAACCGGCAGTTGTTTTAAATTTGCTATCGGCTACCCTGTTTTTAAACTTTTCGCTGCCACGGTCATATTCCAAAATTTTCTTTCCGTTCAGCCAGTGTTCTACATGCTTTCCTTTGGAGATGATATGTATATTGTTCCATTCGCCCAAAGGATTAACTTTTTTATCAGTGGCTGGTGGCAGGATATCGTAAAGGCTTCCCAGAGAACGGTCTCCGTTTTTGCCCATTTTTGCATCCGGATGGTTTTCATCATCAATCAACTGGTACTCGCATCCCAAAGAAGTATTTTTGATCAAAAAACACTTCACGCCGCTATTTGTCCCTTTTTCCAACTTAAAATCAAGCGAAAGGTCGAAATCGGTATAAGTATTTGTGGTGATGATATCGCCGCCGCCGCCATCTTGCGGATTAACGCTGAGTACGCCATTTTCTATTTTCCAGCCTTTTCCGGTAAAAGGCGTTCCGTTGGCTTTTTGCCATCCGTTAAATGTTTTTCCGTCAAACAGCAAAACCCATCCTTGCTTCATTTCTTTTTTGCTCAGAATTGGTAATTGCGCTTTTGCCAGGTTAATACAGATAAAACCCAGAACCAATAGCAGCGTGTATTTTTTTATCTTCATCTGAAACAATAATTGATTAGGTTGTCCGGTTATCCAACCGAAAAATATTATTGCTTGTAAACTTAATAATTTTTAACACCTTGCAACGGGTTATATTATAAATCTGGTTATTTTTGATCGGGTTGTTTTTGAATGCTTCTTTTATCACCTAAAATTGGTGAAACCTGCTTTATACAAACCACCAAATTTATAGTGCCGGATTAAAGATCATATCTGCGGGTTTCAGCAGTCGAATCAATGCAGTTTGCGGACGTGAGATCACGCTGTTTTTTCTTTAGTGCCCGAGACCGGAACTTTAGTGAACGAAAATGAACGGCAAGCAAAATTTAGCCATAGCAACTAAACCGCGAAACCCAACTGTTATAAAGTTAAATTTGACAATCTGATCGTTACCGAACGGTAATAATTTGAACGCTTGTCCAATCAAAAGAAAACGACATTAGTTATGGGTCATCCTGATCGTGTCAAACATTTTTGGATTTCCACAGATATTTATTAAATTTCTGATAAAAATATCCACGCCTTTTCCCGGCATCCAACAATGATTTTTCATCGGTAAAAGAAGCATCGGTGATTTTGGGGACACTGATGCGCTGCGAACTGTAAATCCCGGTGTGCCCGCTAAAAAAATAAGCGGTAAAACAAGCTACGGCAAAAAGCAGGGCATGTTCTCCGCCAAAAAGCTCGATCCCCATAAAAGTACAAGCTAATGGTGTATTGGTTGCACCGGAAAAAACGGCGATAAAACCCAAAGCCGCAAACAAACTTACCGGTGCATGGAGCAGTTGCGACAACGTGTTGCCCAGCGTGGCACCGATGTAAAACAAAGGTGTTACTTCGCCGCCTTTAAAACCGGTCCCGAGTGTTATTGTGGTAAAAACCGTTTTCCAAAACCAGCTCCAATGATCAGAACCGCCCGAATGAAAAGCAGAAGGAATAGTGATAGCCCCGGGATATTGCGCATCAATGCCCAGGCTTAAATAATCCGGTTTGCCCAATAGGTAGGTCAGGCCGATAATCATTGTTCCGCCCAAAAACGGAATCAGCCATTTGCGCGAAATAAGGTTATTGAAAAAGGTTTTGATCTCGTGCACTAAAATTGAAAACAGGTAACTGGCCAAACCGAACAAGGCCGAAGCAAAGATGATTTTCAGCAGTAAAAGCAGATCAAAATTTAGGTAGTCAGAAAACAGGTAAGGTGCTTTAATCAGTGCATCAATATGATAAGCGGTATGATGGACATTCCAGGCCGAAACCGTTACATCTGCAATTAAACTGGCAATTAAAGCAGGCAAAAGCGCAGTGTATTTAATCTGGCCGATACTTAAAACCTCCAGTGCAAAGATGGCACCGGTAAGCGGCGTACCAAAAACGGCACCAAACCCGGAGGCAACGCCTGCTGTTAAAACCAGCTGCAGATCGGCTTTTTCCAACTTAAACAACTGCCCGAAAAAGCTAGCCATGCTTCCACCGATTTGCACCGCCGTACCTTCGCGCCCCGCAGAACCGCCAAATAAATGTGTTAGAACCGTGGTGAACAATACCAGCGGTGCCATTTGCCAGGGCACGCCGCCGCCGGGTTCGTGGATTTCGTCCATCACTAAGTTATTGCCTTTTTCGGATGATTTGCCAAATAATTGGTATAAAAAATGGATCAAAATGCCCGAAAAAGGCAATAAAAACAACAGCCAGGGATGCGCAAAACGGTAATGGACGGCCCAATTTAGAAACCACAAAAAGAAAGCGACAATGCTGCCAATTAATACGGCAACCGGGACAACCAAAACCGACCAGCGCAACAACTGCTTAAAAATGGCAAAATGTTCGGTGTAAAATCTGGGGTGGGATTTCAATGGCGATGCTGTTTTTATCGGCATAAAATTAGACAAAAAGTCGGCTTTTGTTCTGTTGGTTTTTGGCGAATAAAAACAGCATTGTCCTGGTGCATCAGTGCTTCTTTTAACTGATAAAAAACAGGCCGCCAATCCCCAAAAAGTAAATAATCAGCACTAAAAACGAATCAATGCCCATGTGTAAAATTTGTTTTCTGGGGCGAAAGATCAAACCGTAAATATAAATTGTGGTGAGCAGCATGCCCAAACCGGTAAGGTAAATATCAGATTTTTGGGCCGTTGGCAAAATGGCTTTTCCGGAAATCAGCGTTGCGATCAAAAAAAGTACGGGTAAAAAAGCATTTCCTCCAAAAATATCGCTGATGGCTAAATCATAATCCTTCAGTTTTACAGAAGCCAGACCGGTAGAAACTTCGGGCAGGGAAGTGGCCGCCGCCAAAACCGTGGCACCGAAAAGCACACCTTGCATACCAATTTGTTTGGCAATGGCATCGCTGCTGATTTCCAGAGCAACGCCCGCCACCAGCGTAATTAAAGCGGCAATCATAAAAACAATTATGGTTTTGCGGATTGGTTTTTGCTGCCGGTGATCTTGCTTATTGCTGTTTTTATCGGGTGTTTTTTGCTGCGGACCGGGGGCATCTTTGGTTACCCAGGGCAAATCTTTTTTGGCTTTGCTGATGATTTTGACACAGGCCATCCAAACTGCAAAAATTAAAAAACTACCTGGCGTTATGTGCCAGAAAATCAGTTTTGCAGGCAACTGATGGCCCATCACCACCAAAGATAAAACAGCCAAAACCAGCACGCCCTCCAGCACAAGCACCAGCGAAACGGCTTTGTAAGTCAGCGGGTCCTTCTTCCCCAAACCAAAAGTATCCAGCACCACCAGCACCACAGTTTGAAGGGCAATACCACCCAAAATATTTCCGATGGCCAGGCCCAAATCGTTTTTTAGGGCGGCCGTGATCACAATAACCATTTCGGGCAGGTTGGTTACTACCGCTAAAATAATCATTCCCCCCAATGCTTCGCCCAAACCGAAATGCTTGGAAAGTGTATCCGTTGTATCCGAAACTTTTATGCCCGCAAACCAGATGGCCACGGCAGCAGCCATAAAAATTACAGCCAAAACAGGTAAGGAGAGGGCAGAAATATCCATAATTCAAATATTGAAATTGATAATCTACAACAGCAGCAAGCAGATTTTTGCCGATAGGTTTGCTTCACAAAGCAACAAATTTTGCCAAGATTATGTAAACTATTTCGGTAATCCTGTAAAGCAAAAGCCGTTGCAAGCGGTAAATTTGTTTCAAATAAATCAATTTTATATGCAAACCCTGAAATTCAAAACCAATATCAATTGCGGCGGCTGCGTGGCCAAGGTAACGCCTGTTTTAAACGCTTTAAACGGCGTAACCAACTGGCAGGTGGACACGGCCGGAAAAGAAAAAACGCTTACCGTAAACGCCGATCCCGGCTTAACGCCGCAGCAAATTACCAATGCTTTAAAAAATATCGGTTTTCAATCCGAAAGTATTTAAGCATTTTTTCTGGCCCGGGCAACCGGGCTTTTCTGTTTTTATAACTTAATTTATGCATATTATCGCCCAAATATTTTTAAAGTTTTTGCAGATGGTCTGGGAAATTTCCTGGGGGCTGGCGTTCGGCTTTATCCTTTCCTCGCTCATCCGCGCCTTTGTTTCAACAGAAACCATTTCTTCCCGCTTAGGTAAAAACACGGCCGGTTCTATCGGACTGGCTACTTTTTTTGGTGCCATTTCTTCATCCTGCTCTTACGCGGCGGCCTCTATGGCCCGAACGCTGGTGATGAAAGGTGCCACATGGCCCAACGCGGTTGCTTTTTTGGTATCCAGCACCAACCTGGTTTTTGAAATTTTTATCATAATAGTAACCTTGCTGGGCTGGGCTTTTTTCGGTGGTGAAATTATTGGCGGCTTTATTTTCATCCTGCTTTCTGCGGCTTTGCTGGTTTGGCTTTTCCCGAAATCAATCCAAAAAGAAGCCAGAGAAAAAGCCGGGCAAAATGATACCGGTGATGGTCCTCATGCACATCATCACGGCAGCGAAATGGCGGATATGGATCACGATCAAGCCATTAAAATGCCCGAAAAAACCACTTTAAAACAAAAATTAACGCAGGCGAGCGGCCATTTTTATATGGATGTAACGATGGTTGGCAAAGATATTTTAATCGGCATCACCCTGTCGGCCATTGTGATGGTTTTGGTGCCGCAAGCATTTTGGAAAGGACTGTTTTTAAGCGGAAACAGCACTGTTCCGCATATTTTTGTTTTGGCCTGGAATGTACTCATCGGCATTTTGATTGCCATTTTTGCCTTTGTTTGTTCGGTAGGCAACATTGTGATGGCCAATGTATTATGGCAGGGCGGCATTTCTTTCGGCGGTGTTGTCGCGTTCATCCTTTCCGATTTGATCACGATACCGATGCTACTGGTTTATCGCAAGTATTTCGGACAAAAAACAATGTGGTATTTACTCGGTATTTTAGGTTTGAGCATTTTTGTTACCGCTTTGATCGTTGATGTTACTTTTGAAAGTTTACATTGGATACCAAAATCGCCAAGCCAAAACCTGCAAATGCAACATTGGAAGTTTGAGTGGAATTATGCCAGCTGGCTCAGTCTGTTCTTTATTCCGGTTTCCATTGTCTATTTTTTCATCGGTAAAAGAAGCATGAAATAATTTTTATGTTTTAAGCTGAATTACGATGCTGTTTTTACCGGTATAAATTTGCGCTGCTGTTTTGTTTTGGGCCGGGCCACAATCTTAGGTGATAGAAGATCGGCAGAATCATGGAAATCGGCCTGTTTTTCGGCTTATCTTTGCCCCGTCAAACCAACAGCATGAAACACCGGCCGGAAAAAGAAGTTGTAAAAGCCCTTGTCAAAATTACGCGTTACACCATTTTTGTATCGCTGCTGCTGGTTTTGGCCATGATGATTTTTAGCGGTTATGTTTTTTCGCTTCGCGGAGGAATGGCGGCCGGGCAAAACCTGTCGCCTGTAAACGCTACGCCGCACGCGGCATTGGCCGCTCCGGCTGATGCGACAACCGCGGGCACTGAAAAACCCCTTCCGCCGGGCGTGTGGAAAGCACCGGATGCAGCAACAATCCCCGCAGGAAAGCAAGGCGAAATGATCCGTTACGGAAAAGAACTGCTGGCACATACCGCCCAATATTTTGGCCCTAAAGGAAGCATTGCCCAAATTACAAACGGCATGAATTGCCAGAACTGCCATTTAGATGCAGGCACCAGGATTTTCGGAAACAATTACGCCGGCTTCATCGCCAGTTATCCAAAAATAAGTTCCCGAAGTGGTAAAATGTCTCCCGCTTCTGCCCGTATTGCAGAATGTTTTGAGCGGAGTTTGGCCGGGAAAGTGCCGGATACATCCTCAAAAGAAATACAATCTATCCTGGCTTACATGAAGTGGATTGGCCAGGGCGTGCCAAAAAAAGCAAAACTATTTGGCAACGCTACCGAGAAGCTGGCTTTTATGGACGTCGCTGCTGATCCGGCAAAAGGCAAAGCTGTTTTCATACAAAAATGCCAAAATTGCCACGGAAAAGAAGGCGAAGGTTTGCTGACTGCGGACAAAAAAGAATATCAATATCCGCCGCTTTGGGGCAAACACAGTTATAATGATGGCGCAGGTATGTACCGTTTGGGCAATTTTGCCGGTTTTGTGAAGAACAATATGCCTTATGGTGCCAGCTACCAAAATCCGCAGTTAACGGATGAGGAAGCATGGAATGTGGCGGCTTTCGTAAATTCGCGGCCACGGCCACACAAGGACCAGCATTTGGATTGGACGGACGCCGACAAAAAACCGATCGATTTTCCGTTCGGGCCTTATGCCGATCATTTCAGCGAAAAACAACATAAGTTCGGGCCTTTTAAGCCGATAAAAGAAGCACAGAAAAACCAATCGATATAAAAAAACCAAAACCAGAAACCATGAAAAAGTACACTTTAATTTTAGCGGCCTTTGCCCTGATGCTGCTGGCAAAACCGGCCACGGCACAAACCAATGCTGTTTTTACCGGTGCAAAACCAATGCTGAAAAGCTATAACGCGCTGTATATCCTCAACTCCAATGATGATAAAAAGATCAAAGCCACGCTGCGCAACTTGGACAATGCCCTGGAAGACCCGCGTTTAAAAGGCAAACTGCATGTAGAACTGATTGCTTTTGGCGATGGCGTTTCCGTGTTTATGAAAAGCAACCCTTATGAAGAAACGCTGAAAAAACTGCAGGACAAAGGCGTGATTTTGGCGCAGTGCAGCAACACCATCCATGAACGCAAAATCGATAAAAACGAATTGTTCGATTTTATTTCTTACGTGCCCAGCGGCAACGGCGAGATTATTTTGCGCGAATATGAAGGTTGGGCAACGGTGCACCCGTAGTTGAATGCTTCTTTTATCACCTGTTTTTTAGAAGATTGACAGAGGCGCAGGACAAATAACCACTTGTGTGCGGCTGCCCGGCAAAACTCTCGGAGACTTGATCAAACGAAAAAAAGTATGATAAAAGAAGCATTTGCCGATCAGCAAACCTGCAGTTTTTGAACGTTAAATCTATTTTGCCAAGTTTTAAAAATTCGATACAACAAAATGTCAATCCTGAGAAACAAACTTCTGACTGTTGCCACCATCATCGCCACAAATACAACTGTAAAAGCGCAGGACCACCGTTTTGATCCGCCCTGGAACAAGCCGCCTGAAAGCAAAGTGATGTTTACCGTGCCTGGTGTGGACAACGTACCGGATTTGTTTGGCGACATCAACAACCCGCAGTTGGTGGTGTTTTTTGCAGGAAACCAGTTTATGTGTATTGATGATTTGCTGGCGGCTTTCAAAAAACAACATCCGCAGTATCAGCGCATTTTTGTCGAAACGTTGCCGCCGGGGATTTTGGCCAAACAAATTGAAGGCGGCTCCATCACGATCGGCAACATGCGCATCACCCTGAAACCTGATGTTTACACGGCCGGGAAAACCCGTACCGACCAGATGCCGCAATATTTTAGCAAAACGGAAGCTTATGCGTACAACCGTTTGGCTTTGATCGTTCAAAAAGGTAACCCGAAACAGGTAAAAGCGTTGAAAGATTTGGGTCGAAAAGATGTGCGCGTAAGTATGCCCAACCCGGCCTGGGAAGGAATTGGCAAACGGATTGAAGAAGCGTACGTAAAAGCCGGTGGCGAAACGCTGCGCAAAACAATTATGGAGGACAAAGTGAAAGATTCCACAACTTTTCTAACGCAAATCCATCACCGGCAATCACCAATGCGGATACTTTATGATCAAAGTGATGCCGCACCGGTTTGGTATTCGGAAGCGTTTTATCAGCAGCTGATTGGCCATCCAACGGAACTGATCGAGATTTCGGCAAAGGAAAATATTGCAGCTACTTATGTTGCCGGACAGCTAAAAACTGCGCCGCACTTGCAGGCCGCCAAAGATTTCATGGGTTTTTTGATGAGTGATACGGCGAAATCGATTTATCGAAAATATGGGTTTACAACGAAGTAAGCGGTACATGCTTCTTTTACCACTATAAATTTCAACTCAAAATCAAATTTTACCAAATTTTAGGTGCTAAAAACAGCATCGGCCAAAGTATTTGTTTATATATGCATTGATGGAACCTGCCACCCGGTTAGCACTTCAATACAAACCCGAAACAGTGAAAATTTTGTTTATTGGCGAAGCTCCGGGCCGGGCCGATAAAAACTTTTACCTGGGCAACAATAATTTGTACCGCACTGTATTTGTGGCTTTTAAAGAACTTTATGGCGGGTTTTCCTCTCGGGAAGAATTTCTGGCTTTCTTTAAAGCTGCAGGCTGCTTTCTGGATCATTTGGGTTTGGAACATACCGAACGCCATGATATGGAAAAACGGAAATCCAACCGGCAGAACGGCATCATCAGCCTGAGTGAAAAACTAAAACGCTATCAGCCCGAAACCGTGATCATTGTAATGAAAGCGTTGGAAAAACAGTTGCAGCAGGCAATTGATTTATCCGGGATAAAAACCATCAAACAGCAAACCACGGTTTCGTACCCTGCGGGCAGCAACACCAATTATTTAGCTTGCGTTAGTGGTTTGGTCGCCATTTTGCAAACAGCGGTTGATTTGGGCTGATACTGTTTTTATGGGTATAAAATCAGCCTGTGTTTTTTAAAAATCACTAAAAAATACTTTACTCAAACCTGCATTTGGCGGATTTTTGCCTCTGATGGGTATCTTTGTTTGCACCGGCACTTTAAAAAAACATAAAAATGGATTTAATTAAACAACCCTGGTCCTGGTATGTGGCCGGCCCGCTTATCGGTCTGGTAGTGCCGGCATTGCTGCTTTTGGGCAACAAAATGTTCGGTATTTCTTCGTCGCTGCGGCATGTTTGTGCAGCGTGTTTTCCTGCAAATATTTCTTTTTTTAAGTACGATTGGAAGCAGGAAAGCTGGAATCTGTTTTTTGCCGCCGGGATTATTTTAGGTGGATTCTTGGCCACGTACCTGCTTTCTGTTCCCGGCCCGGTTCAAATCAACCCCGCTACAACAGCACTTTTGCAGCGTGAAGGTGTAAAAGATTTTACCGGATTGCTGCCACAGGATATTTTCAGCTTTCAGCAATTGTTTACGCTGAGGGGATTTATCTTTATCGTTGTCGGCGGCTTTCTGGTTGGTTTTGGCACACGTTACGCTGGCGGATGCACTTCCGGCCATGCAATAATGGGCATTTCGTCGCTGCAATGGCCTTCGCTGGTGGCAACCTGCTGTTTCATGATCGGCGGTTTCATCAGCACCTGGTTTATTTTGCCTTGCCTCATCAAACTTTAATCAGCCGTGAAAAACATAAAATATTTGTTGATCGGGGTGCTGTTTGGCATCGTGCTGGTCAAATCAGAAGTGATCTCCTGGTTCCGCATCCAGGAAATGTTCAGGCTGCAGGCTTTTCACATGTACGGCGTTATCGGCAGTGCCATTTTGGTTGGGATGATTTCGATCCAGCTCATCAAACGCCTTAACATTAAAACAATACATCAAGAAGAAGTTATCATTCCTGATAAGAAATTTAATTGGGGCAATGTTTTTGGCGGATTAATTTTCGGTCTTGGCTGGGCGATCACCGGTGCTTGTCCGGGACCGCTTTTTGCCCAGATCGGCAGTGGTTTTATAGTGGTCATCGTTACGCTTTTAAGTGCCGTCGGCGGTACTTGGTTTTACGGTTTGGTCCGTGAGAAACTACCGCATTAACAGCTTATAGGTTTTAAACAAAACACTAATTTTTACCCGATAAAAACAGCATTCCGAATGAAGATTGAACAATTTGAAGATAAAGACTTATCGCATTATTCGTATGCAATTTTAAGCGAATGTGCGGCTGAGATTGTATTGATCGACCCGTCAAGAAATATTGCGCCATACCTGCATTTTGCCCAAAAAAACGAAGCCAGGATCATCGGTGTGATCGAAACGCACCCGCACGCCGATTTTGTGAGCGGACATCTGGAACTGCATCAGGCTACCGGGGCCGCGCTGTATTGTTCTAAACTGTTGCAGGCCGCTTATCCGCATCAAACTTTTGATGATGGTGATGTAATTTCCTTCGGGAAAATCAAATTAAAAGCTTTGAACACACCGGGTCATTCGCCAGACAGTATTTGTATCGTGCTGGAACACAGCGGGAAAGATCATGCTGTTTTTACCGGCGATACTTTGTTCATCGGCGATTGCGGCCGCCCGGATTTGCGCGAAACTGCCGGTGCCTTAACGGCCGCGCGCGAAGATTTGGCCAAACAGCTATATCATTCTTTACGCAACAAACTGATGGTTTTGGCCGATGATGTTTGGGTTTATCCGGCGCATGGTGCAGGCACTTTATGCGGAAAATCATTAGGCGAGGCCAACGCCAGCAGCATCGGTGCCGAGAAAAAGGGCAACTGGAGTCTGGCCGCTCAATCCGAAGAAGCTTTTGTAAAAACTTTGCTGGAAGACCAGCCGTTTGTGCCCAAATATTTTCCGTTTGATGTGGAACTGAACAAAAAAGGTGCGCCGGTTTTGGCAGGTTCCATCCAAAAAATTGAGATAAAAACCGGTGATGATTTGTCCTTCCTCAACCCAAAAACCCTGATTGTGGACACGCGCCCTGCGGAAATGTTCAGAAACCGGCATCTGCCAAATTCGATCAACCTGCTGACCAGCGGAAAGCTGGAAACCTGGATGGGCGCAATTGTGGCTCCTGGTACGCCGTTTTATTTGGTTGCAGCAAGCGCGGACGGGCTAAAAGAGGTGCTGGACCGCGTGGCAAAAATTGGTTATGAGGTTTTTGTTGAGGCCGCATTTGTATTTAAACAAGGCAATTTAAAAGCTGATGTATTTGATCTTTCGGAGTTTGAAAAGCGGCCTGATGATTTTCAGATTGTAGATGTCCGGAACTATACAGAGCGCAAAGAGCAGCCCGGATTTGCTGGTTCGATCCATATCCCGCTGCCGGAACTGACAGAAAGAGTGAACGAAATCCCAACGGAAAAGCCGGTTGTGGTGCATTGCGCCGGTGGTTACCGCAGCGCGGCAGGTGCCAGCATAATCAAAAATTTACTGCCTAAAAACAGCATTGTTTACGATTTGAGTACGGCCGTGCTAAAATTTATATAGGTAAAAACAGCATTGGTTCCGGTTTCTGCGCATTATTTTTTGTGCCGAAAATTTCGCAGCCGTACACCGATTATAAAGCAAAAAAAACAGCTACAGTGATATTAAGCTGATTTTTGCTCTTTTTACCAATAAAAATATGTTTTGAAACATTCAATCAGTTAGCGTAAATTTTTGTTAGGTTGATAATTATTTCAATAAGAAAGTAAATTTCAATATTTGATAATCATCAATAAAAAACTATACTGATTAAATGTTAACAAACTTACAAGCGGAAAAAGAACAGGATTTTATTTTAGAGGAACAGCCGGGCCTGGTTTTAGGCATAGATATGGTCAGTTTGATTGGCAGACCGCATTTGTTTTGCAGATATTGTGATACACGTGAAGGTTTTACCGTTGTACCGCTCGGAACGATGACGATGCAGGCCGATGGTCGCGTTACCGGTTATAGTCACCCGAACGAAGGTTTTTGGCAGCCTTATGAATATGGCACGGTTGCGGCAGATGAAGGTTTTGCTTTTGTAGGGGCGGGCAATCGGTTTATCCCAAGTTCTACCTGGCAGCAAACTTTTGCCGGTATGCCCATTGGTTTTTACTGCGGAGAGCCCGAAATGCCCCAGAAATTGTGCCTGGTGCCCACTGCTCAAAAAAAGGGTGATAAAAACATTGTTTATGTAATTGCCACGTGCCTGCCTTTTTTCCGGAAAACCATCCCAAAATTATTGCAGGAATTGCTTGCTGAAGGAATATCACCTTCGCAAATAAAAGTGGTCATAAACGGTTGCAGGGAAAATGCAGATGAGGTAGTTGACGGCGTGGATTATGCTTATAGCACGCACAATGCCTGGGAGTTAACAGCTTTGTATGAAGCACCATTGCGCTGGCAGTTTGATTATGCCATGCTGATCCATGACACGAACGAAATTTACCCGGGTTTTAAGCGAAGGGTAGAAAGTTTCAACACGCATTTAAACTGGGATCATCTGCCGGCCACACCAATGGCGCGCTGCCTGCTGGGTTTGTATGCACATGATTTTTTGCTGCGGACGAACGATTGGCTAAGAAAAATTGATAACATCAGCAAAAAAGATGCAATCATTGCGGAAGTAGCGGGAGAGCTGATCCATCGGGCCAAATCTGTTTTGGTGATGGGTGACCCGGAAAATAATGGCGGCATACGCGCAACACAATGGCGCGAAACGGCCGACTTTTTTAACTCCGGAACGATGCGGGTGCGCAGGGTTTTCCCGTCCATCAACCTGCACAAATTTACGCATGTAGAATTATCGGACGCGTTAAGTTTGTGATTTTTTTAAAAAAACAGGCATAAAAGAAGCATGGACATTTTGTAAAGTCCATGCTTTTTTTATGGGGTAAATTTCAGGCTTATCTTTCTGATTCCGGGAAATCCGAACTTAAAGTAAGTGCCTTATTTGCCTCAAAATCAGTCTTTAACACCTCTAATTTTTCCAAAGCCATTTTGTATGCCGGTTCGCCCAAAAGCAAACGTAAATGATGGTCTTTTGCTTCTACGGCTTCAATAATCGCCTCGCAGCCACGTACCGGGTCGCCTTGCTGCTTCCCGCTGGCTTTCTGGCTTACTTCCATGCGTTTGCCAACCGTTTCCTGGTAATCATCAATTTTTACCGGCGTTTTGGAGGTTGACCGTCCGGCCCAATCCGTGCGGAACGGCCCCGGTTCTACCAATAATACTTTGATCCCAAGCGGTGCAACTTCTAAAGCTAAAGATTCCGACAAGCCTTCAAGCGCGAACTTGGTAGCATGATAAAAACCGGTCGAAGCGAAAGACCGCAAGCCGCCGATGGAAGAAAAATTGATAATATGCCCGGATTTTTGTTCGCGCATTATTGGCAAAACTGCCTGGATTACGTTCACTAATCCGAAGAAATTGGTTTCAAACTGCGCGCGGATTTTGTCGTCTTCCCCTTCTTCGATACTGCTGAAATAACCGTAACCGGCATTGTTTACCAGCACGTCTATTTTTCCGAAAGTATTTTGTGTTTTTTCAACAGCTTCTGCAACTTGCTTATTATCAGTTACATCCAAAGATAAAACCAATGCAGTTTCATCAAAACCTGATGCAATATCTTTTACCTGATCCGGGTTTCGGGCGGTAATTACGGCATTCCAGCCACGCTTTAAAATCAGCTTGGCCAGCTCTCTGCCAAAACCGGTAGAGCAACCGGTGATGAACCAGACCGGGTTATTGTTTTTTTCCATAATGTTTAACGTTAGTTTGCGGTTAAACAATGGTTTCAGGCAGCTTGTTTGATTATTAATCTGAAGAGAATCTGATGCTTCTTTTACCGGGTAAATTTCAGGAAAATTTTGGCTGGGTTCTGTACAATTACTTTTTCAGGGATTTAAAATTATATCTCAGTAAAAACAGTATTGGCATCAGGGGCAAATTTGTCTTTAACCCATTGATGGTCAGTCATTTCCTCCAGGCTGTATAAGTGCAGTTCGTGGCCTTTCAATATAAATTTAAGCCGATGATAGGCCGCTATTTGTTTAGAATCATCCCTTTCTTTAATAATTAGTGTATCGCCGGAAACGCTGTAACTGCCCCGGAATGTCTGGGATGTATTTTTATTGTAACGCACCGCATAATTGTTACCGCGCAGGTTGATGGAAGATACATATTTGTTAGAAACCCTGCTTACCCAATTGGTGTTTTCAAAGCGTTTGTTCACATGGTGTATTGTAGCAAATGTAAAAGTATAAAACAGTAAATATTTCATTATAAATTAGTTAAAAAAATAAATAAATCAGGATAATATTTTATACGAAGCAATTTTTGCAGGGTTACAATCAGCCTGGCAGGTTTTTATTTATATAAATTATTTTTGATTTGGGTTGATTATACTATTGCCGATGCTGTTTTTATCTGCTAAAAAACAGGCTTCTTGTTCAAAAATGAATTTGGATTTTTACCTGATAAAAGAAGCATCTTTATTTTCTCCGCAGAAAAATTTAAAAAAAAGAAATGCGCTAAAAACCGCTTTTTAAATTAAACTTGCAGCAAATTAAAAGAATGAAAAGTCAGTTAACAATTGTGCGCCACGGTCAATCCGAATACAACCTTCAAAACCGTTTTACAGGTTTTGCAGATGTGGATTTGACCAACCAGGGCAGGGAAGAAGCAGCAATGTGCGGCCGAAAATTGATCGGGATGCACTTTGACGATTGTTTTACTTCGGTTTTAAAACGAGCCATTGAAACGCTGGACATTATTTTGGATATTATCAACCAGAAACAGTTGCCCGTTTTTAAAGATGCCGCTTTGAACGAACGCAATTACGGTGATCTGCAAGGTTTAAACAAAGCCGAAACTTCCGAAAAATATGGTGCCGAAAAAGTACATTTATGGCGCAGGAGTTTTGATGTGGCGCCGCCCGGGGGCGAAAGTTTGAAACAAACCCAGGAACGGGTTTTGCCTTATTATTATGCACACATTGAGCCTTTGCTGCAACAAGGCAAAAACGTGCTGATTGTGGCACACGGAAACAGTTTACGCGCGCTGATGATGCACCTGGAAAACATCGGTACAGAGGCGATTTCGCATGTTGAACTGCTGACAGGTGTACCGCGTGTTTATGATTTTGACGAATCCGGAAAGATTGCTACGGTTGGGCATATCAGTGATTAAAAAATAGTATTAGTTAATTTTTTGTTGATTTAAAGCCGAGCAGCTGATCTTTTTGAAGGAGAACAGCGTATGAACGTAATATGGACAATTTCTATTCTTTCCGCCAAACCTCAAAAACATTTTTGCTTGTTTCATCGGCACTGGCAATGAGTTTTTTGCTGAATGCCTGTCAGTTTCAATCCGGGACAACGGCCATGACAACCGGCGCAAAACCTGATTCCGCAAAAAAAACCGTTGTAAAAGAAGCATTGCCAAAAGCCATAAAACCGGCTTCAGCAGCCGTGGTTTTAAGCAGAAAACAAATCCCGGTTTTGTGTTATCACCAAATCCGGAACTGGAAACCCACCGATTCTAAAGCTGCCAAAGATTATATTGTGCAGGAAAACGATTTTAAAGATCAGATGAAAATGCTGGCCGACAGCGGTTATCATACCATTTTGCCAGACGAATTGTATTCTTATTTAAACGAGAACACCGCACTGCCGACAAAACCGATCATGCTTACTTTTGATGACACAGATTTGGACCAATATACGCTTGCCGCCCCGCAGATGAAGAAATATGGCTTTAAAGGTGTGTTTTTTATCATGACAGTTTCTTTGGGCAGGCCGCATTACATGACTAAAGATGAGGTAAAAGAACTGTCTGACAATGGAAACGTGATTGCCAGCCACACCTGGGACCATCACAATGTGAAGAAATACCAGGGCCAGGATTGGGTAACGCAAATTGACAAGCCAACCAAAAAGCTGGAAGAAATCACTGGAAAACCGATTAAGTATTTTGCCTATCCTTTTGGTTTGTGGAACGAGCAGGCGATCCCGGAATTGAAAAAACGGGGTTTTATAGCTGCTTTTCAATTGTCGGAAAAACGCGATCCAACAGAACCTTTGTTCACGATCCGCCGGTTGCTGGCCAGCGGTTACTGGTCTGCGCACACTTTATCCAACAATATCCGGCACAGTTTTTAGTTTTTTATGCTGAAAATAATCCTGGCACAACCCAAACTTAAAATATATTTTTTTGAGCGGATGCCGAAAAATTTGATTATCAAAAAATTTACATCTACCTTAAAATCAGCATGAACCCTAAGATATTGACCGATTTGGTAAAAGTGGAAATGCCGTTCGGAAAATACAAAGGGACAAAAATCTGTGACCTGCCGGTTTATTATCTGGAGTGGTTTAAGCAGCAGGGTTTCCCAAAAGGGAATCTGGGAATGTTGCTGGAAACGATGCTCGAAATTAAAATGAACGGCCTGGAATACCTGATTGCGGCTTTAAAATAGCTTAAAATGCAGGCGAATTGCGCTGATCAATCTGGCTGCCCAATTCTTCCGTCCAGCCGGAAAGATAAGGTTCTGTGCCGCTGATCCTTTTCCATTGGCCGTGTTCGTCTTTGTAAATCTCCATCTCCAAAGAACCATCAATAGAAGAAAATGTGTAATGCCGGCCAAAATCTGAACTAGTCCTTTCACTAACCAGGCCATCTATCAAACCATCCGTACCTGCTAAATTTGTTTCAAAAACTTCCATCATATGCTTCTTTTATCGGGTAAAATTCATCAACAGCAAATAAACGATTCTGTTTAAACCTGCCGTATGATTTTTTAGGCGATAAAAGAAGCATTGCGGATTTTCGGCCTAAATTACTTTAACCCAAGCTTTTTGTGTGGCATCGTAACGCTTGATGATCCGCGCCGGGTTGCCCGCGGCAATGCAAAACGCCGGGACATTTTTGGTTACCACGGCCCCGGCGGCAATAATGCTGTGCTTGCCAACGGTAATCCCGGCCGTGATAACCGCATTGGCACCAATCCAGCAGTCATCTTCAACCATAATCGGGGCGGTGCGCACGCCTTGTGCTTGTATCGGCAGGTTCACATCTTCATAATTATGGTTCAGGCCGCTGATGACCACGTTTTGGGCGATGATGACATTGTTGCCGATTTGTACCGGCCCGATCAGTACGTTGCTCATCCCGATGGTGGCGTCATTGCCGATCAGCACATCGCCAACGCCGTTGTTTACAGTGCAAAAATCTTCGATCACGGCGTTTCTTCCCATCTCAAAGCGGTTGAAAGGAAATACATCCAGGCGCACACGGCGGCGCACAATGCTTCCGTGTTTTTTGGGGTGAAGAAAGGGATTTACAAACCATTTTACCCAGGTACGCGGCCGCGCCTGCCCGGCCGGGATAAGCAGCCGATGGATGATTCTTTTTAGTGAAGCATTGTTTTTAACGGCATCTGTGAAGCCCATTGCCAATCTGTTTTAGTTTTTATTCAATTTTTTTTTGATAACCCTCTGACGCATCACACGTACAAGTTTAAGGGCAGGCAGCAGCAGGAAAACTTATTGTCCTATGTTTCAATCACCTAAAAAAGGGTTATAAAAACAGCATTGCCCAAAGCCCGGTCATGCTGAATTATACGGCAAGGCATGATAAATGTTATCAAAATAAATAGAAGTTAAGTAATTAATAGTTAATGTTTTATAGCTAACTACATCAATAAAAAAATCACCATTAGTCAACAAATAAAATGCAGCAGCTTAAAAAACAGATTTTGGTTGTAGATGACGATTTGAGCATCCTCAAACTGCTCAACTTTATCTTGTCTAAAGATTACGAGGTGGTAATGAAATCCAGCGGAATAGAAGCCTTTGCCTGGCTGGAAGAAGGCCATTACCCGGAGCTGATTATTTCTGACCTGGAGATGCCTTATTTTGATGGTACGTCATTTATCCGAAACCTAAAAATAAGCGGTTTTTACCGCGACACGCCTGTAATTGTGCTTTCGGGCACTGATGATGTGCGGCAACAGGTTGAAAACATGTCGTTTGCGGTTGAAGGTTATCTCAATAAACCGTTTAACCCGGCCGGGCTGAAAGACACGATCCAGCAGGTATTTAACATGATAAAAACAGCATGACCTATAATAACAGGAACGCTTACAGTACCAACAAGCTCCGGGTTGCTTATTCCGGCAATGAGCTGACTGATTTTGTGCATGAAAACCTGGGTGATAAATTTCAGATTTTTTCCAGCGGAACAGCCCGGCAATTTAACGATTATCTGGCCGAACAATCTTTAAACTCTTTGCCCGAAGTGATTTTGATGGAGGCCGATGAAGCCGGAAACTGTTTCAAATTGGTCGAAAATATCCGCAAAAACCCTTTGCTTAAAGGATTGATCATCGTACTGCTGTCTGCCAAACCAAACCCGTCAGGGAGGGAAAAAGCCAGAAAAATGCGGATACATGATTATTACGATTATCCGTTTTCGTGCGAGGAACTGAGCGAGCGCCTTGATTTTTTGGTGCGGTTTAAATTCATCAAACCGGATCTGATCAACTTGTCGGCAAAAGCAAACCCTACCTACAAAATGCCGCCCAGCAAACGCATTTTCGATATTGTTTTTTCCTGTAGCTGCCTTTTTGTGCTGATGCCGCTTTTTTTGATTGTTTCGGCATTGATTGCGATCGAGTCCAGAGGGAGCATTGTTTACCGCAGCAAGCGTGTTGGTACCGGTTACAAAATATTTGATTTTTACAAGTTCCGTTCGATGCGGAGTGATGCCGATGCACAACTCATCGATCTTTCAAACCTTAACCAATATACCCAAACGGACAGTAAAGACCGCAAATCTGTTTTTGTGAAATTAAAAAACGATCCGCGCGTAACGCGTGTGGGCACTTTTATCCGTAAAACCAGCATTGATGAACTGCCGCAACTGTTCAATATTTTAAAAGGGGACATGTCTGTTGTGGGCAACCGTCCGCTGCCGCTTTACGAGGCCGAGCAGCTTACTTCCAACGAATGGGCAACGCGTTTTTTGGGCCCGGCGGGCTTAACCGGTTTATGGCAGATCAGCAAACGCGGCCGCGAAGATATGTCTGAGCGCGAACGCAAAAAACTCGATAATTTTTATGCCCGCAAATACTCTTTCTGGTTTGATCTGAAAATTATTATGGGAACATTCCCGGCCCTGTTGCAAAAAGAAAAAGTTTAACAGCATGTACAAACGCTATACTGTTTTTATCGTACTTTTTTGGGTGAGTGCATTGGGCTACGCACAAGAATCCATTGTGCCGGATATTTCTTATCCTTATCTGGATAAACTTATTACTGCTGCAAAAGCTAATTATCCAAGGGTAAAATCTTTAAATTACCGTTTGGATATGGCGCAATCCGGCGTTGGTAAAGCCGCACTTTCGTGGTTTGATATTTTAACGTTTTCGTACATCTATCAGCCCAACAACACTTTAAATTATACCGTTCCTTCCGGCACAAGCACCAATAATAACCGCTTTTTATTTAACGGGATACAATTGGGGGTATCATTAAACCTGGGCACGCTTTTGCTGAAACCGGCCAACATAAAAATTGCAAAAACCGAAGTAAAAATAGCAGGTGAGGAGCGCAACGAATATTTGATCACGCTAACGGCCGATGTAAAAAGGCGATATTTTACTTATCTGCTGCAGCAAAACCTGGTTAAAATACAAACCCAGGCCAACCAGGATATGCAAACTTCGATCAAGCAAACCAAATATAAATTTCAAAAAGGAGAGATCACGTTTGAGGTTTATAATGCTGCTTTACTGAGTTCATCTACGCGTTTAGAACAGAAATTACAAGCTGAAACCAACCTTTTTATTGCCAAAAGCGAATTGGAAGCTTTGGTAGGTGCAAAATTAGAGGATATACAATAATGGAGCTGAACAAATTTTTACGGCTGATTTACCGGCACAGGTTTGTTTTGGTTGCCGTGCCACTGATTGCTTTGGCGGTAACTTATTTCCTGACCAAAAACCTGCCCAATCAGTATTTGTCCCAAACCGATATCTCTACCGGCATTATCGATCCTTCTAAACAGGTTTTAAGCGACGAAAAAAATGTAATCCAGGAAGCACAGGTTAACCAAAAGTTTTCTAACTTATTGGGCAGCATCAAATTAAAAAAAGTAATGGATCAGGTTTCCTACAGCCTGATTATCCATGATTTGACCAGCAGCCATCCCTTCCGGCCAAAAAGTAAACTGTTGAACCAGTTAAATACGGCCGCGCTGACACATGCTTTAAAAATATATCAAGCCAAATACCACCAGCACGAAGCATTAAATTTAGATAACCCCGACCAGGCAGGTTTGGAAAATGTAATTGCTTCGCAGCGTTATGATGAGGAAAGCCTCAAAAAAGATTTGCTTGTTTACCGTGCAGAAACCAGTGATTTTATCCACATAGCTTTTACTTCGGAGCAGCCACAGCTTTCTGCTTTTGTAGTGAACACGTTGTGCAAAGAATTTATCAGCTACAACACGGCCGATCAGCAAAGTGATAAAATAAATGCCAACCGTTTTTTGCAGAAGCTGGTGGTGCAGAAGCTGGACAGCATGAACGCTAAAGTTGCCGCCTTGCGCAATTACAAAATCAAAAACCGGATCCTGGATTTGAAGGACCAGTCAACTTCCTTGTACGCGCAGCTGAATGATTACCGCGACAAACGTTTGCAGGCAGAAAAAGACATTTTATCGTACAACAGCGCAATTGCCAATATCAGCAGCCGTTTTAACCCGAACGACAGGCGGTATCTGGAAGCCAGTTCATCCAAATTAAACGGACAAGTTGCACAAACCCGCGAAAACCTGGCCGCCTTAAACAACAAGTATATACAGAGCAACTTTAATTTAAAGTATAAAAGAAGCATTGATTCTTTACAAAACGTTTTGGATGAACAGTTGAACCAAGTGTCTGACAAATACGCCGTTAACCCTTTGGCCGGAAAAGAAAGCCTGGTGCAGGAAAAAGTAAAAATGGAAATCAGCCGCGATATGTCGCGCTCCGGGTTGCACAACCTGGATAACCAGATCAGCAGTTTAAACGGTCAGCTTCAACGCATTGTGCCTTTTGATGCGGCCATACAATCTTACGAGCGCGACATTGAAGTTGCCACCAAAGAATACATTGACGTGCAAAACCGGTACAACCAATCTTCTATAGAAGCTGACGTAAAAAGTACGTTAAAACAAGTAGAAACAGCCATGCCGGGTGCCATGTTACCGTCCAAAAAACTTTTCCTGGTTTTGTTAAGTGCCGTGCTGAGTCTGGTTTTTTGTTTTATAGTGCTGTTTATTATGTTTTTGCTCGATCAAACCATTCGGGTGCCCATTGATTTGGCCAATGCCTCACAAACGCCTGTTTTAGGGCAACTAAACCTTATTTCTGCAACCAATGTTGATTTTAAACGAATAGGCAGCAGCAAGCAAAGTACGCAGGAACTGCAGCAGTTTAAAAACCTGTTGCGTTCTATTCGTTATGAAATTGATCAGGAAATGCAGCCATCCGAAACAGCCCATGAAGGAAAAGTGCTTGCCATAACCAGCCTGAACCCGAAAGAAGGAAAATCTTTGGTGGCCATGAGCCTGGCTTCTGCTTATGCTATGGCCAATAAAAAGGTTTTGGTGCTGGATGGAAATTTTGAAAATCCATCATTAACCCTTGCTGCGGCAGATAAGGCTTACCTGGAAGATTTTTTAATAAACGACAACCTGTCCGTTCAATCGCCGGGAAACAGTCTGATCAGCGTGCTGGGCACAACCGGCGGAGAGCAGTCTTTACTTGAAAAAAGCAGCGAAAACATCATCCGCAGTAAAATCGGGCTGCTGAAAAAGAATTTTGATATGGTGATTATCGAAACAGAACCTTTAAGCCTGATGAACAAGGCAAAAGAGTGGATCCAGTTTGCCGATAAAGTGATTGCCGTGTTTGAGGCCAATCAAACAATCGATCAAAACAAGAAGATTTACATCAGTTACCTAAAAACTTTAGGCCCGAAATTTATCGGAATGATCATGAACAAAGTAATTGCCAACCCGGAATTAGAAATAAAACAGGTTTAATTTAACGTATTTTTTGATGGATAATCGTGTCATATTGTTTCTCTGGCAAGCTTTGCAGTTGTTGATCGGGTATAACTTGGTTTTTCCGCTGCTGCTTTATTTTCTTTATCCGGCCGCAAGAAACAAGTTCAAGCTCAACAAAGTCTGGAACCGGGTTACCGAGCCGGATTATGGCATTATTGTAACCGCTTATAAGCAAACACATGCTTTGCCAACAGTAATCAATTCGTTGCTTAACCAAAATTATCAGAACTTTATTATTTACGTTGTTGCAGATCAGTGCGACGTTTCCGCACTCAATTTTAATCATCCGAAAGTGGTGGTTTTGAGGCCGGAAACAGAACTGAGAAGCAATACCAAATCGCATTTTTATGCCATCAGCCGCTTTGTAAGGCCGCACCCGAGGTTAACCATTATTGATAGTGACAACCTGGTCCACCCGGATTATTTAACCCAGATGAATATTTTTTTCAGTAAAGGATATCAGGCTGTGCAAGGGTTGCGTGCGGCCAAAAACCTCAACACAACTTATGCCTGTTTGGATGCTGCCCGGGATATTTACTACCATTTTTACGATGGAAAATTGTTGTTTAAAGCTGGTTCTTCCGCTACCTTGTCTGGTTCGGGGATGGCTTTTACAACAGAATTGTACCGCTTTTGCCTGGAAAACCTGGATATCAGTGGTGCCGGTTTTGATAAAGTTTTGCAGGCCGAAATTGTAAAATACCGCCTGCAGATCGCCTTTGCTAAAAAAGCCATTGTGTATGATGAAAAAACCACGCAGCCGGATCAGTTGGTCAAACAACGTTCTCGGTGGATAAACAGTTGGTTCAAATACTCCGGATTAGGTTTTGGACTGATCAAACTCGGATTAAAAAATTTCAGTGTAAACCAGGTTTTGTTCGGGTTAGTGCTTTTACGGCCGCCATTGTTCATTTTTCTGATTTTATCTGGCTTTTGCGCTGTGGCCAACCTTTGGATCATTCCGGCATACACGCTGTACTGGCTGGCCGCATTGGGCGCATTTATCCTGAGTTTTTTTATTGCCCTGCTGCACTCTGAAACCAATTACCGCATTTACCGTGCTTTGTTTGGCATACCAAAATTTATGTTTTACCAGGTTTTATCATTGCTGAAAATGCGTAAGGCCAACGATCGATCCGTAGCTACGGATCATTATTACCGATCAGATATCGACAACATGGTGCAAAGCAATTATGACAAGGCCGGAAATCTCAAATAAAAAAACCCAACAGACACAGAAAAGCCTGCCCGAAATGCTGGCCGTTGCCCTGGCTTTTGTCAGCGTGTTTATTTTTTTTTTCAAACTTCTGTTTTTTTAGAACCTGTTTAAATTTCATATCAGAAAAAACGTAATGCTTCTTTTACCGTATAAAATTTAGTATTAGCATCAATTTTAAATAAAACACTTACCATTTTTTAGGTGATAAAAGAAGTATATAAATCACGTTCAGTAAAATTTAAGAAGGCTCGTAAATGAAAACAGTTCCGGTTTCCAACCAAACCGTTGTCGGCGGTAAAAACCGGATGCCGGAAATCAGAATCAAATCCGGCAACCCGATACTGCGTTTAAACATTTTTGCAATAGCGGCCATGTTGCTTGCCGCGCTGGTTTTTCCGCTTTTAATTGCCAAGGTTGGTTATGTTGCCGGTGTTTTGCTGATCCTGGCAGTAACAGGGATACCTGTTTTGTACGGCGTGGTTGTGTATCCGGAATTTGGCATCATCATTTTGCTGATTGCTGCTTATTTAGTGATGTGGGTGATCCGGATTGGGGTGAACTTTCCGTTAGGGACGCTGATGGACGCCTTGCAACTACTGTTGATTATCGGGTTTTTTATTAAACAAAAAACCAATCCCGACTGGAGTTTTATCAAAACCCCGATCAGTCTGATAATTCTCGTCTGGATCGGTTATAACCTGCTCGAAGCACTCAATCCGGCCGCATCGTCCCGTATGGCCTGGTTATACACCATCCGGTCTGTGGCCGCTGTAACACTTACTTATTTTGTGTTTGTGTATCAAATCAAAACCATCCGGTTTGTGCGCCTGGCCATAAAAGTATGGCTTTGCTTATCGCTTTTTGCTGCAGTTTATGGTTACAAGCAGGAGCATTATGGTTTTTTTGCGTTTGAACAGGCACAGCTCAATGATCCGCTGATGATGTCGCTGCTGTTCATCAACGGTGTTTGGCGCAAGTTTTCTATCTTTTCAGATCCGGTTTCGTTTTCCTACAACATGGTCATCAGCAGTGTGTTGTGTATTTGCCTGATGACGGGCACTTTCAAAACCTGGAAAAAAATAGTAATGCTGTTTTTAGCACTGTTTTTTTTGCTTAATATGCTTTACTCCGGCACCCGCGGTGCTTATGTGCTGGTTCCGGCGGCTTTGGTTTTGATTGCGGTGATTAATTTTAGCCGGAAAGTGATGATGATAAGCATAATCGCCGGTATGCTGATTGGCGTGATGATTTTTATACCAACCGGAAACCCAACTTTGCTGCGCTTTCAAAGTGCATTTAAACCATCAGACGATGCCTCGTACAACGTGCGCAAAAAAAACCAGAAATGCATTCAGCCTTATATTTTGTCGCACCCGATTGGCGGCGGACTGGGCGCAACCGGTGTTTGGGGCGTTCGTTTTGCGCCGCAATCTTTTTTGGCCGCTTTTCCGCCGGATAGCGGTTACGTTCGGGTTGCGGTGGAGTTGGGCTATATTGGGCTTTTTCTGATCTGCTCCATGATGTTTATCATCCTGAAAACCGGTATCAACAACTATTTCAAAATCAAAAACCCCGAACTAAAAGCATATTGTCTGGCCGCAACAGCTATTGTTTTTGTGCTGAACATCGGCAATTTTCCGCAGGAAGCAATTGTACAGTTCCCAGCCAACATATTGTTTTACTTCGCAGCAGCTTTGATCAGCATCAGCTTAAAGCTGGATCAGCAAGTTGTCCAATCCCCGGCAGATGAAACCGCAACTACTTATTAATCAGGATTTCATCATCGTTGGCCAGCAAGCCTGGGACGTAGAAATTGGCAGTAATTGCAAAAACATTGCGCTCGAATTAAGTAAACACAACCGTGTGCTGTACGTCAACCCGCCGTTAGACAGGATTACGCAATACCGCGACCGCTTTGACGAGCGGGTAATCAAAAGGCGGAAGATGATGCAGGGCGAAAAAACTAATTTGATCCGCATCAACCCAAACTTGTGGAACCTGTATCCTGATTGTATTTTAGAATCTATCAATTGGATCAGGAACAATTTTTTGTTTGATACTTTTAACCGCTGGAACAATGCAAAATATGCTAATGCAATCAAGAAAACAATCTCTTTACTTGGGTTTGAAAACTTCATCTTATTTAATGATAATGATGTTTTCAGAAGTTTGTATCTGATCGATTTTCTAAAACCAAAAACAAGTATTTATTATTCCAGGGATTATTTGCTTGAGGTTGAATATTGGAAGTATCACGGGAAAATTTACGAACCGAAGATCATTCAAAAAAACGATTTATGCCTGTCCAATTCTACTTATTTAACCGAATATTGTAAAAGATATAATCCTGAATCTTACTTCATCGGTCAGGGTTGTGATCTTGAATTGTATCAAAATCTTCCTGCTGAAAAACCTGCCGATTTGCCAGATAATGGTAAACCGATGATTGGTTACTCTGGCGTGCTTTGGGGTTTAAGGTTGGATATAGAAATACTATTGTATGTAGCCAGAGCAAAACCTGATTGGAACATTGTTTTGATTGGGCCGGAGGATGAAAATTTCAAACATAGTGAACTGCATCAGCTTGAAAACGTGTATTTTATAGGCTTAAAAGAAGCATCCAACTTGCCGGTTTACATCAATGCAATGGATGTTTGTATCAATCCGCAGCTGATTAACGAAACCACAATCGGCAATTATCCGCGCAAAATAGATGAATATTTAGCCTTGGGAAAACCCGTTGTTGCCGTTAAAACACCCGCTATGGAAATGTTTTTAGCACACCTTTACCTGGCAGAAAACAAAGAACTTTTTTTAGAAAAGATTACTCTTGCGCTGGCCGAAAACAATATAACCAAACAACAGGAAAGAGTTACTTTTGCCCGGTCGCATAGTTGGGAAAATTGTATTCAAAAAATGTATGATACAATTCTAAGTTTAGATACAAATTTTAATAAAATCAACCTTTAACTTTCTGCCTGTATTTAAAATTTGTTTATGCAGATACTTCTTTTATCACCTAAATTTTATGCTGATAAAAGAAGCATGGTACATATAAAATTCTAACTATAATTTACTTAAAACCCTGCTCGGCCAGAATATTCCAAAACCGCTCAACACGGGCTTCCCACGTATTTTTTTCGGCTGTTTTGATCCGTAACTGTTTCTTTTCTTCAGAATCTTCCCTGATCGCCAGATCAATGTTTTGCAAAAATTCTTCGTCCGTTTCTGCAATATAAGCTACCTCGGCAAAACCGCGTATGTCCTGCGAAAAAGCCGTGGCCACAACCGGTTTTCCGGCACTTAAATATTCGTTTATTTTAAGCGGATAAATGCTTTTCGTCAGCACACTATACTCAAACGGAATAATTGCACAGTTGATATTTTGAAGATAAGCAGGCAGTTCTTCCATTTTTTTCTGACCGGTAAAAACAACATTGGGCAAATTTTCCAAACCAAAATCCTGACACAAAGTACTGTCTTTCGGGCCAACCATCAACAGTAATTTATCGGTATGGCACAAGGCAACCTGCTTTAGTAAACCGTAATTAATCCTGGTTCCGATTACGCCAATATAACCAATTACCGGCTGCGATATACCTTCCAGTTCTTTTGGTTTTTGCAAAATTTCATTGAATGCTTTTGCAAACAGCGAAAAATCTGCCGCGTTGGGTAAGCAAAAAACCTTATGGGTATAAGCAGACATCAATCGGGTTAATTCTGTAGAAGTTGCTAAGCTGAGATCGGCTTTTTTAAGGGCTTCTTTTTCCAACCTTACCCCGTGCCTTGCAATATATTTTTCCTGGGTCATGTCATCTATTGTTTGATAAATGCTGATGGCCGGTGCAATTGCTTTCGGAAAACTACGAAAGAAATAAGGATCAAAAGAATTGATAAAAATGTATTCTTTTACCTGATATTTTTTAATGGTTTTCTTTAAAGCAGCTAATACAACTTTATCATTTAAACCGGATAAAAACTGATACATCCAACTATCATTTAACCAATTGATTGGAAAAGTTAATTTGGGTATAACAAGTGTAAAGTTGTCTTGTGACCCTTCAATTTTACGAAAGCTTTTTTTGCCAAACAATAATGATGTTAAACGTGATTTTACTTTGTTGCCCTGCTTAAATTCTTTAATTATATCTTTTGCAGAAAATGGATGATCGATATAAAAAACACGATTTTTTTTAGAAAATTCTTTTGCCAAACAATATCCAACTGATGAATACGGATTGTCCCATCTGGATTGTGCTATAATAAAAATATCATATTCTTTTACAGACATTTTCAGGTTGTTTACTTTATTGCTTGTATTCGTAAATTATAAATATTCAAATTTTAATCCAGGTATCCGGAATCAAATCTTCTGTGTTCCAATCCGGCTGATTTTTGTAAAACCGGGCAGGGGCAATTACCAATTTTTCAATACTTGGATTTAACCATGCGCCCCACCAACTGTATGAACTATTGGCCATAATATGATGTTTGCAAGTGCTCATCAGCTGCAAATCATCAATATCCGTATCATTTCCGGTGGTTTTTACAAAAACATCATCCGAAGAAAACGGAAAATTATTTTCAACCCAGTCCCGATCATCACTAAAAATAAAAAACCGATAATTATCAAATTTAGATTTTATAATATCTATTGCTTTTAAATAATAATCCAAACCAATAAAACCAAAACTTTTGCTAAACTCTGGATGGTTTACATAATCGCCTCTCCTGATATGGATTGAAATTGGATTTTCAGCTTGTTGAATACTGTTTTTATAAGCTAAAAAATCAACTTTAAAATTCGGTTTAAAAGAAAGTTCTTTTCTGATGATACTGCCAATTATGGTAAAATATTTTTCGGATTGCCAGAAGCCTTTCAAATACACAAATATTGCTTTTGCATCAAAAATAGTTCTATCAAAATGATGGTGTTTTTCATTGACTAATTGAAAAAAAGGCTTGCAAGTTCTGCCAGGAAAAAGCTTGGTACTTTTAGATAATAACACAAGTAATTTATTGTTGTCAAAGGTTTGTTCATCAATATTAAAAAAATTTAATTTGCAGGTCCTTAAAGTGTCTGTGGTATATTGATGATCGAAATAACGGGTATCCAGATATAAAGAAGAATTGGTTTTTATAGCAAGACTTTTGGCCGCGGCATATTGAAAAAGTTGGTTCCCTAAGCCACTTGTGATTTTAGAAATAACCATAAGTTAGTAATAACGTTCTAAGTAATCAAAAACTTCGGATGCTTCTTTTGCATGTAAAATTTTTGCATTGGATAATTTGGGGAACAAGTTTTCATATTCATTAAACAAAGTTTCCATTCCCCAATTTGGGTTGGAAAGAATAATGTTTGTACCCCCAAAACAACTTGCAAAAGCGGCCGTACCGCCATGTATGGAGATAAATTTATCGCAGTTGGCGTAAACCTGCAATTGTAAATGATTGTAGTTGTTTAACGTAGATTGATGTTGAAGATATAAATCATTCATCAGTATCACTTCAGGATGGTTTTGGCTGATGAAAGTATGTTCATCTAAACTTAAAATTTCACTGTTGTCTAATACTATTTGTCCGGATAATGGCCGGTTGTAAATAATCTGATAGTGCTGTTTGTATTTGGTTATGATTTGATCTAAAGTTGGGACATCAAAAAAATTTATCGGTGGCTGGTCCCATTCTATGTTGTATTTATTTGCAATGATAAGCAGCGGTTTATCATATACAAATTGGTTATTTTGATAGTAAGATTTATACGGAACTTGTAACCATTTTTTAAAACTATAGGTGTTACTGTGCGTCATGTTTGGCACGTTGTAATGTTTATAAGTTTCGGTCCAAATTCTTTTTTCAAATTTTTCTTCGTGATTATTGCTGAAAAAATAAAGTTCTTTTGTGTAACTGCTGGAGATGGTTTTATCCAAAGTACCGTTGATATGATGCCAGTAAGCAAACGGGATCACGTACCGTATTTCCTGATCAAACTCGCCCTGATAACTGATTACTTTATATGGTTTTTTATGATGGTAATCTTTCAATAAATATTTGATTTGCAATATTTTACAAAAATAGTTATCGCGTACAAAGTATTTTAAATCAGCCCTGATTTTTGGATACTTTGCTGCTGCAAAAACATATAAAAGTTTTAACGAAAAGGTTTTTAATGCTGTTTTTACCACTGTTTTTTCAGAATAATTTTATCAAATGGTTCTCTTAAAGTTTTTTATTTCAACGATGGAATATTTAAAAAAGATCGTGAGCAGCAAATAGATGAAACCTCCGATTACAATTTCGGCAGTTGTGTTGAGCAAACCGCTGTACCCTATAAAACCTTTATAAAAATAAACCACCAATACCATCAACACACAAAACAAAACGGGTTTGTAAAAATTGGCTAAAAAATCTTTTAAGTAATTACCAATTAAATATTGTACAATAAAAAAATTCAAGATGGTATTAACCATTGTGGCCAGCAAAAAGGCCGTAGCAATGCCGGTAACGTTCCAATATTTGCCCAGATAATAAACCAGTGGAACTTTTACAATTAAAGTAATCAGGTTTAAATAGAAAAGTAAATTTGGCCTGCCCTTGGTATAAACCAATGTAAACAAGGGATGGCTGAGGCAACTGAAAACGCTTACAAATACAAAGATTTTAATCAGAGGAAAAGTTGGTGCCCAGCCCGGGCCATAAATCAAAGGCACCACACTTTCGGCCGTGATATACAAACCCGCCAGCAAAGGAAGGTTAAAATAACTGATCAAATCCAGTATTTTCAGGTAATATTTTTTAAGTTCAGACGGGTTTTCTTTCATCCTTGCAATCAGCGGAAAGGCAACTTGCAGGATGATCGGGTTGATTTTGATCACCGGAAAAATGGCAAGCTGGTAGGCAAGCGTGTAATAACCCAAAACTTTGGCACCCAACAATCGGCCGATGATAATATTGTCCCAGTTGCTTTGGATAAAACCGACAATACCTTCCCCAAAATTAAAAACCCCGAACCTTAAATGTGCTTTGATTTCTGAAAAAGAAAAATGCAAGTTTGGCCAAAAAAATTTCCTACCGAGGATAACTTGTAAAACGGTTTTGCAAAAATCTGTTGCCAGACCACCATACACTAATGAAAGTTCTTTAAAGCCATGATAAGCCAAAAATATAGTTAAAGATACGCCGATTATATAGCCTGCAATATCAGTTATGGCAATTGATTTAAAGTTAAGTTCTTTTTGTAGCATTGCCGAAAATACAGTGCCAAAAGAAGTGATCAGGAAAATACAGGAAGCCAATTGTATAACTTTTGCCAAACGGATTTCGTGGTAGAAACTTACAATTAAAGGCGAAGAAATATATACAAGTAAAAAGATAATTGTGCCCAGAAATATCCCCAGGAAAAAAATGCTGGATAATGTTTTTTTGTTGGTTTCCTGTTTGGAAATGATGGCGTTTGAAAACCCAAGATTGGCAAATAAACTGAAAAATATGATTACCGTGTTGCTGATGGCAACAATGCCAAAATCTGCTGGACTTAATAGCCGGGCCAATATAGAGATTTGCAGAAACTGTAACGCAGTTTGTAAGATAGTTGAAAAAGTAACCCAGGAAACACTTTTAACAGCTTTTTTTTGATTGCTCATATCAATTACAAACACGCAAAGGCAACAAACCAACGTTAAGCCCTGAAGAAGAAATGCTGTTTTTAGCACCTATTTTTTCGCCCCGAACCAGCCTGAAATGTTATAAATATAACAGCAGCATTGCGCTTCGTTATACTTTCAAAAATCAAAAATGGTTACAAAGTTTGTATGGTAATGAAAGAAAGCCTGAAGTAGCGGAACTTGTAAAATTGTTAAAGTAAAACGGGCATTTTTAATTTTAAAACAAATCAAAAAAAGCCCGGACACAGGTAAATTTCCTGAAAACTATTTGTTTAATAAATGCAATCGCAGGTTGAGTTCAAAGTTGCCATTGGTATAATTGTTTATGGCGGCTGTTTCTGTGGTGTAAAATGCCAGGATAGAAAACGTGTTTTTATTTAACCCGAAACCGAAAGTTGCACTTTTTGTAGAATGATAAATCCCCTGAAAAGACAACTGATTGTTGGCCAGCATCAGGTTTGCACCGACGTCCAAAATATTGGTATAACCTTTTACGCCACGAAACACAACTTTAGGTTCGAGCGAAATTGCATTAATTGTTTCTCCGAAATCAAACTTGTAACTCGCTGCCGTAAAATAGATTGACCGATCTACGGTGTAATAATTATACTGGTTAAAAACGCTTCGTAAATTGGGCAAAGCAAACTGCAGGCTCAGGTTGTTGCTGGTGTAGGAAGTGCCAAAATCCCCGTCCAGGTAGCTTTGCCGTTCGTTATAACGGGCAATAGACAGATCGCCCGCATCGCCGGAAACCTGATCCAACGGTACGCGCTGGGTTAAAATCCCGGCCGAAACACCAAAGTTCAGTTTCTGGTTGTTTTGCCCTAACGGGATATGGTAAGCGTAAGTTGCCACCGCGCGGGTTGATTTGAGCAAGCCGGACTGATCGGCATAAACATTTACGCCAAACGCAGCTCGGCCAAGCAAATAATCTGCAGAAATGGCCTGTGTTGCCGGTGCACCGGGGATGCTGCTCCATTGTTTGCGCACGTTTAAGTTAATGTTCAGGCCTTCATCTATGCCGGCCATTGCCGGGTTAAACAGGTACTGGTTTTGAAAATACTGTGCAGCCAGCGGGTTTAACTGCGCTTTTACATCGGTTTGCAGCATTACAATCAACAGCAAAACAGCGATGGCAATGCTTCTTTTAGGGTATATTTTTTTGTGGTCCATTTCTCGTTTTTCTTTTTTTGATCAATCCCGGACGATGGTGATAAAACCTTTAAAAACCAGGTCTTCACCTTCCCCAAAATCAACCACGTAATAATAAGTTCCTTGTGCAAGCGGGCCATTGTTATAAGTTCCGCCCCAATCGTTGTTATAGTTTTTTGCACTGTAAACAACATTGCCCGATCTGTCCATCACCTTAACCGTGTTGTTGGGGTACTGCTCAATGTTTTTGATGATCCAGGTATCGTTGCGGCCATCACCGTTCGGCGTAATCATATTGTTGGCATCCAGGCGGTTATTGTAGGAGGCAAATCTGCCTGAGGTGGCTTTCCCTTTTAAAACAACAATTTTGCTGTCTGCACCTGTGCTGATGTTTACAACACTATCTGCATAATTGCCAATTCTGGTTGGTTTAAATTTGATATAAACGTTTTGTTTTGAAGCCAGTTCGGTGCTGTCAAAGCTGATTGTAGAATTGAAAACCACACTGTCCTTTGAAATAAAAAACGGCGGATTTGTACTTACCGTAACCGTGGCAGTTAAATGCATACCGCGGATGGTAAAAGTTTGCACGGCAGAACTGGTGCTGACTTTTTGTGCCGGAAATTCGATAGTTGCGGCCGGAATGGTTTGGCCTGAAGCGTTTGCAGTAAAGTAGGTTGATGCAGCGGTCATAAAAATAATCAGGATGCTTCTTTTATGGCACAAAAATTTGGTAAAATACACGGACGGGTTTTAGTATGGATAATAAATCTAATCTCTGATAATGGTGATATAGCCTTTAAACAAACCTAAGCCTGCGCCAAAATCAATTATGTAGTAGTAGGTTCCTTCAGTTAGCGGACTGTTGTTGTAAGTGCCGTTCCAGTCGTTGGTATAACCATGTTTTTGGTAAACCAAGCGGCCTGCCTTGTCAAAAACCTTCACAATATTGTTTGGGTAATAATCAATGTTTTTAATCACCCAGGTATCGTTTTTGCCATCGCCATTTGGGGTGATAACATTATTGGCCACCAGCTGGTAATCATCTTTTACAGTAATAGTTATGGTTTGAGCACTGCTGCAGCCGGCCGCATTGGTGGCCGTAACTTTATAAGTTGTGTTTGTTTTTGGGCGAACGGTTAACGTGGCAGTATTTTGTCCGCTGACAACATCTGTAGCACCGGGCCAGGTATAACCCTGACCGCCGGTTGCCGTTAAATTAACCGTTGTGCCTTTAGATATTTCCATGCTTTGGTTACTGCTGATCAACACATCGGGCAAAGCATTAACCTGAATGGTAAGTGTTTGGGTAAATGTATCATTGCCGCCATACAGCGTGCCGCCATTATCTTTAACAGTAATTGTAATGGTTGCCAAACCAGTTGTATTGCTTCCGATATGGTAATTTATAGTACCCGTTCCGTTGCTGCCTGCCGTTATAGTAACACCATCAATCAAACCCGGATTAGAATTGCTGATGGAAAGGGTAGTGGTTTGCCCGCTTTCCGGCCCGGCAGTAATGCCACTTAACGTAATGGTTTGCAGACTGTTGGTATAGCAAACGTTTTGATTGGCTACCGCGTTTAAGGTTGGCGGCACATTGCCAAAAGCATAGCGCGTTAAAATGGGATAATGATCGGTTGTGGTATTGCTGTAATTGCTTACCAAACCGGCCACACTGTTCAGCACTTCGGCCGTGCCGTTTACATACAGCGTGTTCATGGTTTTGGATACAATTACGTTATCAATCACGCTGCTGTAGCTTACGGTAGATTTTTTTCCAGCGATGCTGAGCGGCAAGGTCAGCGGAAAATAGTTTGCCGGATCATTGGTAAAAGAACTGTACGAAGTTGTTGGCGGGGTAATACCGGCCGTAACTGTTTGATTCAAATCATCATTAAAATCACCTAAAACCACAAAGTTTTTGCCCGGATAATTGGCATCTAAAACCGCTTTCAGGTCATCGGCACCGCTTTTTCTTCGGTTGTATGAAGTTAAAGTCGGGCTGGTATTGGCTTTGGCATGGATCAGCACAAAGGTTACATGCTTGGTAACGCCGTTTAAAGTTACATCGGCATCCATTACGTAAGGAAACCTGCCGCTTGACCAGTAGTTGAAATCCGGACAATTCTGCGCTTCCGTACAGCGTAAAAAATCAGAAATTTTTACGTTTTGAAACATCGCCGTTTTGTAAACAAAAGCCAGCTTTTGTGCCCCGCCATAATCCGGATCGTTGGCATTGTCTGCATAAGAACCAAAATCAGATACAACCATGCTGTAACCCGGCATGGCGTTAACAATGCGCTGCAAACGTGCAATGTCCACTACTTCCAGCAGGCCAAAAATATCAGCTTTGATACTGCTTAGGATGGTTTTGATATTTGCTTCCTGCAGGTTTTTGTCTGTCGGGCCTAATCCGGCCTGCGTGCTGCCAAACCACTCGATGTTGTAATTAACCACTTCCAGCGTATTATCGGGGTTATAAGTATTGCCTGAAAGCGGTATGCTGATGCTTGCCACGCCGGGAGAAGCGATTCCGATGTTTCCCGTATAATTAACCAATGCTTGTGTCGGGCTAAAACGGACGGTTACCGGTTTTGTAGTGCCCGATGCTTCGTTTACCGTATAATTTATGGTGGTGGCAAATGTAATTCCGTCTTTGGATAAAGTATAGGCCGGATTGTCGGCAGTAAGCGTAACATTGCCCGTTAAATTACTGAAAGAAGTGTTAAAGCTTTGGCTTGAAGCAGTATTTTGTGGTTGATAAGCAAAAGAAACACTTGTTGGATTGGTGAAAATTGCAGGCGGCGGCGCAATCGGAGAATTGTACAGGCTGATGTCGTCCAAAGTCCAGCGTGCACCGTCTTCAGTAGTCGAATTATATACAAAAGCAACATAAACGCCCGCTTTTTTGTAAGCAGATAAATCGATGTTTCTCGTTTGCGTCCAAGTATCGCTGGCCTGGCTGGGGAAAGGTGCATCAATATCTGTCCAGGTGGCCAAAGCCGGGCTGCCATTTCCGCTGTAATCCGTAGAAACCCGAAGCTTTAAAGTAGAGCCATTAAAAGCAGTACGGCTCCAGAAAGAAAACAGCGGATAATTAAAACCCGTCATGTTAAGCGCGGGCGAGATCAGCCAGTCTTCATTTGTATTGTTGCTGCCACCGGCATAACCGTTGATCTGCACACCGTATGGAAAAGCGTTTGAGCCGGTTGGCGCACTCGGGTCGCGGCCAAAAGTAGTACATGCCCAAACCTGTGCTCCAGCCACACTGTATTGTGTCCAGCCATCTGCAAGTGCAGCGGTGCCGGTACAGTTGTCAAAGTTATAGAGCAGGTTGTTGGGGTCAACACCCGTGCCGCTCAGGTTAACGGTAGAAGTGGCAGAACCTACACTCGAATTGGTGATCGTTCCGCTAAAATTACCTGTAGCTGTTGGATTGAATTTTACATATACTGTTTTTGCGGCGGATAATTCTGCGGAAGTATAAGTTGCTGTTTCAGAAAAAGTTACATTGTCTTTTGATATGGTAAAAGGGGCATTTGCCGTAATCGTGCTGTTGCCTGTCAGGTTACTTCCGCTCAACGTATAAGTTTGTGCCGCAGATGTTGTGTTGATGTTTTGCGCCGGGAAACTTATCGCCGTAGGATTGATGTTTAATGTTGGCGTTCCGATCGGTGTGTCCGTCCAGGTTAAGCTGAAATCATCAATTGCAGATGTTGGCCGGTTGCCGGAAAAATCGGTTGTTTTCAGGGTTACAATCCTGATCCAAACGTTTTGATTCTGATTGTCCAGCGCACTGTTAAAATTTACGGTAACTGTGTTGTTGCTGAAATTGCCTCCGCCGGTAGTCAGTGTTCCGGTAGTTGTCCCTGCTGAAAATGTAGTTGGATTTGTGCCAAAACCATATTCAACCGCCCAGGTGGCCACACGGGGAGAGGCTGCATCCAAAGATTGCAGTTTAAAACTCAGCTTAAAACCTGTGCGCCCCGTGGTGTTTAAAATTTGGGCTACAAACGCACCTCCCGGATCGCCCAGAGTACCGGTTTGCCGCAAACCTAAAGCCCGGTTTGTAGCATTGCTTTGATTAACGGTCGAGGCCGTGCTGCCCAAACCATCCGCAGAAGCTAAGTTTTTAAAAGCACCGCTCGTGTTGCTCCAGTTTGTGGCGGCGGTAGTTAATGTTGCCGGTGTGCCGAGTGAAGAAGCCGTTGCACCGAACCTAACCGTGAAACCTTCAGGCAAACCGCTGGCAAGCCCGTCAAAATTTTGAAAATAAGAACCTGAAGTACCGAGTACAATCTGTGCAGATAACGACCGACAGGTTAAAATCAGCAAAAAGAACACTAAAGCTGGTAAATTTTTTTTCATAAAAGCAACTTATCTTTCAATATGTTAATTTTTTTGCTAAAAATAACATTGCCAAATGAAAATTCGGGTAATAAAAAGTTAAGAAATTAAATTTTTTGAAAAAAACGGCAGATCAGGCGGCATATAATCCGGGCAATGCTTCTTTTATAGACCTAAATTCAGTTTTGATTTTTATAAAAGCTGATGTATCTGCTCTGAAAAAACTGGAAACTGTTGAAATCGCGGCTTAAAGTTGTGATGGGAGCCTGGCCTATTTTTAATCCGTCGGTGATATTTTTAATTAGATTCAGGTTGGTTTTGACCAAAAAATAAATAATGCTGTAAGCAATCGTGTACTGGTCGGAATAAGTGGTTTTATCACCGGCCCATTTGGTTTTGTTGTTTAAAAATGTGGGCAGGTGCAAGGTGCCTTTTTCGGCCATTTCTTTAATACGTTCAATCCGGCCCGTTACCGGCGTATAAAATATCTCGTTTTTATCTACAATCAATGATCCTAAATAAGTGGCCAAACCTTCATCAAACCATTGCGGTGGATCGGTTATATTTTGATGAAGGATGGCGTGGCTAAGTTCGTGCAGCAAAGCACTGTTAACGTGCTCTGTTTTCAGCACATATACATCATGCGTCCCGGCTAAAAAGTAACCGTCTGCACCAGCGTTTATGGCGTTTGTACCGTCAGGTGTTTGCAAAAAATCTTTTTTTCGGCCATAAACCCGTACGTTGATGGTCAGGCTGTCGTTTTTTTGGGTTTCAAAAACAGCATTGTAAAAAGCCACTTCGTAACGGGCTATTTTTTTGATCGATGCGGTATCATCTTTACTTAAACTGCAACGTATTTTTTCGATTTTAAGGATTTGTGCCGAAGATTTTTCTCCGCAGAAAAAAAACGCGGACAAACAAAAGAAAATGAAAAACGGTTTAGGTAGCCAACAAACTTTTGTACCGTAAAAAAATTTGTTGACTGCTGGCATACTGTTTTTACCGGTAAATTTTACGTCGGCAAATGTATCAACCCAAAAACGTTTAACAAACCTTAATGGGTTTTATTGCAGGTTCAGAGCGGGTACTAAAGCGTATTTTAAAATCTGATCAAGCAAAACCGGTGCCTGAAAAGGTTTCATGATGCAATCTTTAAAACCAATGGCCTGTAGTTGGGCAAGCGTTTCCGCATCCACCATGGTTGCTGTAAAAGCCAGGACCGGCAGGTGTTGCCAGCGCTTTTTTATCAGTTCGATTGTTGCATAACCGTCCATCACCGGCATTTCCAAATCCATCAAAACGATATGGAACGAGGCCGGGTTTTCTGTTAAACAGGCAATGGCTTCTTCACCGTTAAAAGCACTTACCGTTTTTGCCTCAAAACTGTCGAGCATCTTTCTGGCAATCAGCATGTTGATGTGATTATCTTCTACCAATAAAATTTTGGTACCACTTAAAGTTGCCGGGTTTATGTCGATTGCTTTTTTGGGAAGAACCTGATGAACTGGCAGGCTGAAACTGATGTTGAAACTAAACGTGCTGCCAACACCTTTTTCGCTTTTGAGTTGCATTTTACTGTCCATCAGGTGCAATATTTGGTTGCAGATGGTCAAGCCAAGACCGGAACCGGTGATTTTCCGGGTTTTGCGGTCGTAAACCTGACCGAACGTATCAAACACGCGCTGCTGATCTTCTTTTGCAATGCCATTTCCGGTATCTTCAACACCAATTTTCACCTCAACGCTATTGCTGTTTTTACCGATGATTTTTGCGGCCAGTTTAACATAACCCGTGTTGGTAAATTTGCCTGCGTTGGACAGCAAGTTGTTCAGGATCTGGATAATCCGGACATCATCGATCATCAAAACCTGATCCAGTTCCGGGTCGATATCCAACAGCAGTCGCAGGTTTTTTTCTTCAAACAGATTGATAAAAGGCATCACTGATTTATCCAGCAGTTGTTTCAGGTTAACTTCTACCGGATGGATTTCCAATTTGCCGGCTTCGATTTTATTAAAATCCAAAATATCGTTTACCTGAAAAAGCATCTGATCAGAACAATATTTCAGGATGTTGAAATATTCCTGCTGGCCGGGCAAACCATCAGTTTTTTTAAGCAGGTTAACTGCCCCGATAATACCGTTTAAAGGCGTGCGCAATTCGTGGCCCATTGTTGATAGAAACTGGGTGCGGGCATCTATGGTATTGTTTTTTTGATCAATCAGCTGCTGCAGGTATTTTCGCTCTAAAGAAATATTGATGTAGGCAAAACACATGGTGGCCGCAACGGAAGAAACAGCATTTATAAAAAATAAACGCGATCTGTTCAGTTCAGAAATGTACGTCCAGGGCTGATGGAAAACACCAATCAAAATGCAAACAACAAAGCAAACAGCACTTATTACAAAATACATTAACACCCTGTTTACAAATGTTTTATGGTTACCTAAAACTATTGGGATAGAGATTATGGCCGGAAAAAAATATAAATACTGCCCTGTGCCATACCCTTCATTGGCAGCAAAAACAATAAGCGACAAGCCTACATAAGCAACGAGCGGCAGTTTAAAATTTCGGGAAAAAATTTTGGTGCGTAGGTAAAACAACAACGCCAGGCCGCAGCAAAAAGCAAATACCAGCAGCCCGTTTTGGTACAAACCCAGCAAAGCGTAAACTGTAGCCAAAAAAAAACCAATCCCGACAGTTGTTAAAGCAATTAAATCAATACGCTTGCTTATCTCGCTAACGTTGTGCAGAAGATAATCCGGGTTATTGCCTTTCATTGCGGTTTTGTACGGTAATTTCTGTATAAAAGTTGCTTTTCAGTACAAAAGGAAGCATAAATAATCCGTTGATTTTGACTGCTGTCCAACAAAAATAGCAAGCTTTGCATCAGCAGTTTCAAACCTGATCAATTTATAAACATTTGGCTTTTTAAGAGTGAAGTTATTGATCGATCATTATCCAGAAGCATCGGTATCTGCTACTGGTTTGCAATGCTTCTTTTATGCCATTAATTTTTGATTTTTGATTTTTGTGGTTGAAAAAGATATTAAATTCCACCAAATTTTGGGTGGTAAAAGAAGCATACAGAAACTTTGGACCAAAATCAAGCAATACTTATAATCCGATATATTATTTTGATCTGCTCAAAATAACGTAGGGCCACACTTTTTCTCGGCAGGAAACAAAACCGGAGCGGGCGGGTTTATCGGGCTGAACCAACAACTATTATCATGGCAAAATATTCTAAAGAAAGTCAGGAAGATGTGAAAGATGCTTTGCACGAGATGAAAAAAGGCGAACTGAAAATCGGCAAAAGCAATAAAAAAGTAACCAACCCAAAACAGGCCATCGCAATCGGCCTTTCTGAAGCCCGTAAAGAAGGCGAAAAAGTGCCGGAACCTAAAAAATCAGCCAAGAAAAAGTAATTTTATACCGATAAAAACAGCATTGATCATTTTAAAACTAATGCAAAAAATAAACTGGGGCATAATTGGCTGCGGCAACGTGACGGAGAAAAAAAGCGGACCGGCGTTTAATAAAGTGCCCGATTCCGGATTAGTTGCCGTAATGCGCCGTGATGCCGCCAAAGCCGAAGATTATGCGCGCCGCCACCAGGTGCCAAAATGGTACAGCAATGCCGATGAACTGATAAATGACCCCGAAGTAAATGCCATTTACATTGCCACGCCGCCACTGCAGCACGAAGATTATGCTATCCGCGCAATGGCTGCCGGAAAGCCGGTTTATGTAGAAAAGCCGGTTTCGGTTTCTGCGGATGCGGCAAAACGAATGTTGCAGGCTGCCGAAAAATACCGGCAAAAAATTGCTGTTGCGCATTACCGCAGGCAGCAGCCGGTTTTTTTAAAGCTGAAGGAATTGCTGGCCAACAAAGCGATCGGTGAGGTGCGTTTTGCAGATTTGAAAATGCTGCAGCCACACAAATCAAAAATAGTTGCGCCCTCAGAAGAAAACTGGCGCGTAAACCCGGCCATTTCCGGCGGCGGTTTATTCCATGACCTGGCACCGCACCAGCTTGATTTGATGCTTTACTTTTTTGGGGCGGTAAAAGAAGCATGTGGTTTCGGGCTGAACCAGGGCGGGTTTTATCCGGCAGACGATCTGGTCAGCGGCAACATTTTGTTTAAAAACGGCGTTGCCTTTAACGGTACGTGGTGCTTCAGCGTTGCTGATGGCAGGCAAAAAGATATTTGTACCCTGATCGGCTCCGAAGGCGAAATCAGTTTTCCGGTGTTCGGGATGGAAATCACCCTGAACAAAAACGGAAAGGAAGAAAAACTGACTTTTGAGCCATTGCAGCACGTGCAGCAACCCATGATTGCGCAAGTAGTTCAGTATTTTCTGGGGCGAAGGGACAACCCAAGTACCATCCAAAACGCCATTGAGTCAATGGAAATTATGGACCGCTTTACGGCAAAAAAATGAGTTTATAACTTTAGCGGCAATTCGATATCGTTTGTAAAAAACCGATGCTTCTTTTAGCACTAAAAATTTGGTGTTCGTATTTTTTAATCTGAAAAAATCAAATTATGCTTCCCAGTTTTTTAGGTGATAAAAGAAGCATTGGCTGATAAATCCGGTAAATTAAAACAGGCTTTAATTCAACAAAAAAACCCCTTTCAGAAAAAACTGAAAAGGGTTTTTGAAATATACTGTTTTTATCGGCCTAAAACTTACTTGCTGTAAAGGTTTGAATTTACACGGTAACCGCTTGTTAAATTGCTGTACCAATCGGTAAAGCTGTTTCCGCCCGAAGCTGCCCATTCGGCAAAATGCGGATAAGCATCGGTTATTTTAACGGTTTCTAAAGGATATTTAAAGGAAGTATCGTTAAAGCTAATTGCCCAGGGCCAGTTTTCCCTGGAAGTGTAATAGCTTCTGCCGTTGATCAGGGAAGCATCGTCTGCAGCACCAAAAAACGCGGTTGTGGCTTTATCTGTTGGCGCGTAACCCGGCAAATGCACTTCGTAACCTCTGCGTAAATTACTGATCAGGAACGGGTTGATGGAAGAAGTGCTCAAACCGGAAACAGAAACCGGGTTTACAAAGGTAACCAGCACAGAATCCGCCGATCCCTGAACTTTGTTTTTTGCATTAAGCGTGTTGATAAAGTAGGAGTTGTCGGGGTTTTTGATCATGGCTTCGTGGTTATCAAACGGAATAATAACCGCTTTCCTTTGGCCTGCCTCAACACCATTGCCGGCAAACTGAATGTAATTGCTGATGGTACGCTGGCCAGTCACTGATTTTACAGTCGAAGCATCAAACGGCAACTGCACGCCAAAACCATTATGGTAAGAAGCTCCTGCTGCCACAACATTATATAACCCCTGCATGGTAACTGCCTGTGCCTGTGCATTTAAAATAAACGTGTAGCGGTAGTTTACAACCAAATCGTTCATGTCATAATCGCCTTTTGTTGGCCAGTTATCTTCAAAGGCCAGTTGGGCAAAACCGTTTTGCGACGGAAAATAAAACACATAAGCCCGTGTCGGATCATTCGGGAAAGCATCGTAAACATCCAAAACGCCATCGCCATCGGTATCTCCATTTTTGTCAATCTGCGCTACACCTGCGTTTGATACCGCTGTAACGGGGTTGGCACTGGCGTAAAACACAATGTCGTTAAAATCATTGTCAGAATTATAATTACTTGGATTGGTTGACGGGGTTTCGCGGTTTGTATCTTCAAACCCAAACAAATAAAGCTTGTGCACATCATCATACAAAACCACCGAATGTTTTCTTAAAGCAGCGGTACTTTCAGGGTTTAACCTGCTGTCTGAGTAAAATTTTTGTTTGTTTAGATTTACCCCGTTGCCTGTCCATGCATCTTGCAGCACTACAAAAGCAATGGTTGTGCCTGCATTAAAAGTCCCTAATTTAACTTTATCACCTGATCTTAAACCGCCTCCGGAGCCTACACCGGAAGCATTCGGGAACACCATCGTGATTTTATTGATCCCGTTGTTACTGGTTCCACCGGAAGTGGCACTTGGCGGATTATTGGTATTGTAAGTATAATAAGCCAGGCTGTTTTGATAACCGGCACCTTCTGATACATAGGTTATCCAAACATCTGCCGTAGCGGTAACATTGATATTGGACGTGGCCGAACTGCTCAGATATTCCGGATGTTTGCTTGCTACAGATTGGGTTTCCGGCAGCGATGCATTGATATAGGTCAGCAAAGAATTATCGATCACGTCCGGCGTAGCTTCCAGGTAAACCGGGCGGCCCAAATTTGTTGGGTAAGTTGAGGTATTGACCACTGCATCTGCCGTGGCTGTGTATGGAGAAGGATAGGCATATTCGGTAGAATTAAAACCCAAAGTACCCAAAACACCGGCAGAAGGGGCACTGTTATTGGCCGCATCAGGTACAACGTCTCCGCTGTAACCTGTTGTGCCACCGATAGTTGCCGTTACTGCACTGTTGTTGATATTTACTTTTACGTTGTGCATCAGGCCGATGTAGTTCGGGTCTAAAATTAATTGTGTAAAAGAAGCATCCAGGTTTAAGGTGGCTTTTAAGTTTCCGCTTGCATCGGTTACGCCCTTATAAATGGCATCCCCGGGCGTGGTACCGGTAGTGGCATAAACGCTTACAACGGCACCGGCAACAGGCTGGTTATTGTTGGTCAGCAGTTTTAAATTCAGGTTCACATCTTTAGCCGTTTTGAAGCTAAAACCATTTGGGGCGATTTTGCTGATATTACTTTCGTCCTGACCGGTTGAACGGTCTTTTTTGCAAGACGAAACGACCGCAAAACCGGCAATTCCCAATAAATAAATAAATTTTTTCATAAGCAGTAAAAGGATTTTTCCGGTCTCTTTTACGCTTTTTGAAAGAACTGGGTTGGGTTAAATTACTTTCGTCACGTTCAGGCTGGCATTAACTATAACGGAAAACAGGCACAAATCCTGGTTTTACACTGATTTTTTACCGATAAAAGAAGCATCGGCAACAGCTTGAAAAATTAATCAGAACGTTTTTTCCAAGGTAGATAAAAGCACAAATTTGACGCGCTTCGGATTTATATAATAAAGCCTGTAATTTCAATGTCCGGCAAAGCTAAGTTAAATCTGCGCGGCTACATCGGTGTTTCGCTTTTTGGCCGCACCGAAACCTGGAAGAGGGAAAAACAACAGCAGTTATTTAATTAAACAATGCTTCTTTTACCGGTATAATTTTAGTGTGGTAAAAGAAGCATTGGTTAATTATCGGCATTCAATCTTTCCCATTTTACATAATCTTTTTGTTTTTTGGTGTTGGTGATCGGGCCTTCCATCCAATTCAAATCATCATGCAATTTCAGCTTGTAATACACATAAAATTTGCCTGAAGGGTAAGCTTTATTTTGCTTGCGGAAACTGATTTCCTGCCCGTCAAACAAAATCCGGTCTATTTTATACTTGTTTTTATTGGTGCAAACCACGCTGATTTTTCCGGCATCATCCAACTGGATTTTGTACAGATCATTGTAGTTTACGTTGGTTTCTACACCTACGCCCCAATGTTCTTTCCATTGGCCAACCAGGTTTTGTTTTTGGTTTGATGTTGATGGATTTTTATCCGTTACGGCTGATGGACCAGTCCTTGTGGCCGTAGCTTTTTCCGCATTACCAGAAGCCGCCGAGGAAGTTGAAGTTATCGTTTGACTTTTTTCCTTTTTGTCATTTGTGCACGAAAACACCGTAAGTACGCCCAATAAAATATATATTTTTCTCACTTTATCTGATACAGTTTTTGGTAAAGATAAGCTTCATTTTCCTTACCTTAAATTTTTGACCGGATTTTGAAAAAACTTTTGACCGCAGTCAACGCCATTACTGAAATTAAATCAATTGGCTTTGGTACTTCTTACATTATGATTAGGGCTTGTTTGAATTTATGTCAAAAAAAACATCATGCTTCTTTTATGCCCATAAATCTTGCTTTTCAATTTTAGGCCGATAAAAGAAGCATGGATATTTCCGTTTTTTATAGGATAAAAGAAGCATTGAAAAATAGATTGGAAAAATTTAAACAGGATCCAACAGCAATAAATCCTTCTAAAATTTAATTAAAAAACGAAAATTCACATGCTTCTTTTATCGGCATAAATTTAGGCTGGCTGCACCGGGCTGCCGGTCCAGTCGGTCCCGGGGGCCAGCCTTTCGCCTTTCATCACTAAGGATAAAGCTTCTACTTTGCAATCCGTGCCAATTTCGGTATCGTATAAAATAATCGTACCGGCACCAACAGAACTGCGTGCACCGATTTTTACCGTGCCAACTTTCATCACCCGGTCTTCAAATAAGTGTGTTTGCGGACCGCAATCTTCGTTCAACGCAACGTCATCACCCAGGGAAACCATGTCAAACTCGGTAATATCGGTAGTGTTCATCCAAACGCGTTTGCAAACTTTTACACCCAAAATACGCATGGCAATGGGCAGCCAGGGCGTACCGCGCATGTAATCCAGCAAAAACGGGATCGATAAAGCTTCATAAGTGGTGGTAATGGCTTCGCTCCGCCAAACGCTCCAGGTCCACATCGGGCGTTGTTTGATTTTGAATTTCCAAACCAAAGCGTACTTTAAAATTACCGTCGTAAAAAAAGCAGGCAATCCCATAAAACCCAGATAATACAACGGGAAATACAGCAGGATTTTGTACCAGGGATACTTCGTTACCAAATCATGTGCGTAGGCGATAAACAGAATGGAGAAAATAATAATTGCAGTTTCCGGCAAAATGATACGGATAAATTCCACTATTGAGCGGGCCAGAAAACGTAAAGTTGAAGGATCGGAAGTCAGTTCTGCCGAAAAAGGATTGCTTTCCTGGCGGCGCGGCAAGGCAATAGCGGGCGAACCAAACCAATCTTTTGACTGGTTCTTTTCCAATTCGTTTGGTTCCGGCGGGATGGACAAAACACCGATCAGCATGTTGCCCGGCAAATGATAACCTTGCGGGATGAGCGCACTGTTGCCTACAAAACTGTTGTTGTCGATCTCGGTATAATCCAAAATCAGTTGCTGTCCGCGCACGTCAGATTCGCCCAAAGTAACCGCATCGGCCACAAAAGCACCGCTGCCGATTTTTAGCAAAGGATGCGTAACACTGCTGGCGGTAGAAATTTCGGTGTTTTTCCCGATTTTGGCACCCAGCATCCGAAAGAAAGCCGAAACATAAACCGTGGCATAAATTGGATGCAGCACAATCAAACTGATGGACATTAACTGATCGGCAAACCATTTCCGGTAATAAAACAAACTGTAAACAGGATAGGTGCCAGGCTTGATGCCACGCTGCAGCAGGCGCGAAAGCACAACCGTTTCCAAAGCGAAAAGCACAATGTACACTACTGCCAGCGATGGTACCAGCACCATGTAAGTAAAATCGTAATCATCGGCGGCGTTGTCCAGCTTGTTGATGGCAATAATGGTGGGCAAAATCGGCAGCAAAATCACGAAAGGAAAAACAATCAGCGACAAAGAGAACAGCAATTTATATTTATTTCTGGTTGGGCCCGAAACAAATAGTGGCTGCGGCAGATCTTCTACACGTTTGGTTTCTTTTAAAACAGCCGGGCTGCCGCGCCAAACTTCACCGGTTTTAACGATTGTTTTTTCCTGCAGATAGCTCAAATCCTGTAGTTCTGTCCAAGGTTCCATCACTACGCCGCCGGAAACAACAGAGCCCGTGCCGATATAAGCATGATCGCCAATAGTGATAGAACGGACTTTCATCAAACCATCTTCTACCACCACGTTATTTAGGTTTACACCGGAACTGATGCTGACATCGCTGCCAATTGTGATTAAATCTTCGGCCCCGACAATAAATGTGCTCAGCTGGGCATCGTCAGCAACTTTCATCCCCAGCAATCTTAAGTAAACCGGATATAAAGGCGTGCCATTTAAAAACTGAACAGTGAGCAGGCGTTGTACCGTTTTGGCAAACCACCATCGGAAATAATAACTGCCCCATAAAGGGTAATCGCCTTCTTTGATTTTGCCGAGCACAAGCCATTTGGTGCCAATGGAAACGAAGGAAAACAGAAATGGGATAAACGCGAACATCACAAGTGCTGTAAGAATAGCATAACTCAAATGGTCGGTAGCCTGCTCAACATAATAATAACCGAGGTAAGGCACAAAAATTTGTACCGCAAAAACAGTATAAATAAAGCCGAGCGCAAGGGTTTGCGCCAGCCAGCAGGCATAATACCGGGAAGGTTTTATTTTATGGAATTTGCGTTCGGGCTTTTTATCAACGGGTGTTTGCTGCTCCCAAACTTCGGCCAGTTTTTGTAATGGGCGATGCAGGTAAATATCGCGTAATGAAGCTTTTGGCACACCTCCTTCGCGCCGCAGCCTCGAAACCAAACCGGCAGCCAGCAGCGAGTGGCCGCCCAGGTCATCAAAAAAATCCATCGACAAATCAATGGTTTTGTTAGGGAAAGTTTTCCGCAGCAGATTAAGCAATCGGATTGCCAGTGGCGCGTTCATGTCCAGCGTTTCTTCGGCGGCGGTGTTGGTGTTTTCCAGTAAAGATCCTGGCGTAGGCAGGGCTTTGCGGTTTACTTTTCCGCTGGGCATACGCGGCATTTCGGGAAGCTGGACGATGGTTGCCGGTACCATGTAGGAAGGTAAAACTTTGGATAGTTCCAGCCGGAGCAGGTTTTCTTCCAGTTCAATGCCTCCATCGGTTACCACATAACCAACCAGTTGTTCCTGTTCAGCTGCATCTTTTTTTACGGCCACTGCTGCCGCAGAAATATTTTGCAACCCGGCCAGCTTAGTTTCGATTTCGCCCAGTTCAATCCGGTAACCCCGCAGTTTTATCTGATCGTCAAATCGCCCCAAAAACTCAATACTGCCATCACTTTTAATCAAAGCTGCATCACCGGTGCGGTAAATGCGGTCGCCGGGCAAATCTGTCAGCGATGCTGTTTTTAGCACAAATTTTTCCTGGGTAAGCTGCGGCAGCTTCATATAGCCCTGTGCCACGCCCGGCCCGGATATCACCAGTTCGCCGCGCTCGCCAAATGGCAACGGGTTTAGTTTTTCATCAACAACGGCCAGGTTGTAATTGGGCAGCGGATCGCCGATGGTAATGGCATCGCCTGGTTTTAAGGCGGCAAAAGTAGCACTTACCGTGGTTTCGGTTGGGCCATAACTGTTGTAAAAAATGCGGTTTTGGGTTGACCATCTGTTTAAAACCTGCACTGTGCATGCTTCGCCACCGGCATTTACCAAACGTAAAGTTGGGATTTCATCATCCATTACGGCCAGCAAACTTGGTACGGCGTGCAGCACAGTTATTTGTTCGCGGTTAAGCACATCGCTCAGTTCATCAATGGCTTTAGAAGTTGTATTATCGGCCACCCAAAGCGTGGCCCCGGCAAAATAACTTACCCAGGTTTCCTCGCACCACATATCAAAAGAAACCGAAAAGCCCTGGTAAACGCGGTCCGTTTCTTTGATGTTGAGCACGCTTTGCTCAGACCGGACCAGATGGCAAATCTGCCGGTGGCCGATTGGGATACCTTTTGGTTTGCCCGTGCTGCCGGAAGTGTATAAAACGTAAGCTAAATTATCCGGGCCCGGGCCTTCGGGAACTGTAATTTTTTCTGTTGAGGAAGGTTGTGGCCGAACAGAAAGCATGGGGAAACTAAGGTTCAGTAAATCCTCAGAAATATAAGCCGATGCTTCCACTTCGGTAAAAATCGTTTCCACGCGTTCTGCCGGGATTTCCCGATCTACCGGAATATAGGCTGCACCAGCTTTTATAACGCCCAAAATAGCTGCATGAAGCTCCAGTCCGCGCTTGTGCCAGATGCCCACATGATCGCCTTTTTTGATTCCGTTAGCGGCCAGATCGGCGGCAATGGCATCCGTCCAGCGGTCTAACTGCTGGTAACTGAGGCTGTCATCGCCAAAAACCAATGCTGTTTTTACAGGGTATTTTTTTGCCGATTGCCGAAAAAGATCGGCCAGGGTTTCTTCACAGATAAAATCGGGGCGAACAGTACCTTTAAGGATGCTCAGCTGGTTTGCAAGAGTGATTGGCATAATATGGAGACGGACAGCTACCGTAAAGGTTTGCTGTGCGATATTAGAATAATTTATTGTAAAATTTCAACAATTATAACAGATTTTGGTTATTGCCCTGTACTGTTTTTAGCAACCTAAAAATGATTTTTCATCTACCAAAAAATTGAGTTATTTACAAATGTACGCTGACTGTATTCAGGTTAAAAATATTTCTACCGATTATAACTGTTTGTTCAGCCATATCAAAAACCCTGCTGAAGGTTTAAAAATTTCTGTAATTGTACCGGCCCGTGATGAGGCAGATAACATCTGCAAAACCCTGAATGCACTGCGGCTTCAAAAGGATGAAAACGGTTTTGCGCTGAACCCTCAGCTTTATGAAGTTTTGGTTTTGGCAAACAATTGCACAGACGATACTTTTGAAACTGCACAAAATTACCAGCAAAAATATCCTGATTTTTCTTTGCATGTAGCCCGGGTCCAGCTTCCGCCGCAAAAAGCAAATATTGGTTTTGTGCGGAGGCTTTTGATGGACGAAGCTTACCGCAGGTTGTGCCAAAAACCGGATCACGAAGGTATAATTGCTTCTACAGATGGTGATACACAGGTAGATAGCTGCTGGGTTTTTCATATCATACAGGAAATTGCCAAAGGCTGCGATGCGGTTGGCGGCCGTATTTTAACCCGTAAAGAGCACTGTATATCACGTTTGTATCACCTGCGCGATGTGGCCTACCGAAGTTTGCTGGCCCAGGCCGAAGCCTTGCTTGACCCGGAAGCGCATGATCCCTGGCCGCGGCATTATCAGTATTTTGGGGCGAGCATGGCCGTAACCTGCAGCACTTATCATCAGGTTGGCCGTTTGCCGCAGGTGCCTTTTTTGGAAGACAATGCTTTTTACCAGGCTTTGCAGCGGATGGATGCGCGCATCCGTAAAACGCCTGCGGTAAAAGCTTATACTTCCACGCGTTTGTCTGGCAGGGTGGCCATTGGTTTTTCCGAACAGTTAAAAAAATGGTCGTGCTATGATGAGCATGGTTTTAATCAGGAGGCGGAGCAGGCAAAAGCCTGGCTGATCAAGTTTAAAAACAAAAACCTGCTTCGTCAATGCTGGCGTTCCTATTTGGCCAATGGCTTTTATGAGGAAGAACTGCTGCAGCAGATTGCTGAAGATTTTTTCTTAGACCCAAAATGCCTGCACCTGGAAATCACAACCAATGTTTATTTTGGCGAACTTTGGGAAAACGTCCGCAAAAAAATCAGTAAAGGTAAATGGGGGAAAAGCTGGGAACTGGTGCACATTTCGGTTGCCATAAAAGACCTGAGGGCGTTTGTAAACAACCCGATCCTCAACATCTCTCAAACAAATCCAGCCTAAACTTTTCTTCCTGCTGATGATATAAATGTTGCAGATGCTGTTTTTGCAGGCATAAATCCATGAAATAATTATGCACTTCATCGCCGGTTTGCGGGTAATCCGGCACAAAAGGCGTCCAGTGCACCAACAATAATTGTCCGCCGTTGTCCAGGTGTTCTATCATTAAAACGGCCAGTTTTTCAAGGTCATTTTTGCTGAGGTAATAACCAACTTCCGAAAGCAAGATCAGGTCAAAATTTTCCTCAGGAAATTCTTGCGGCACGGTCATTTTTTCAACCTGTACCTGCGGGAAATTTTTTAAACGGACTTTGGCTTTGGCCAGTGCCAGATCTGCCACATCCACAGCTAATAATTTTTTGCTGCGCGATGCCAGTTTTTCACTTAAAACCCCAATTGAGCAGCCAATCTCAAACACATTTTTATAAACCGGATTTGGCAATGCGCTCAAAGTTGCTTCGTACTTTTGCTGTTCGTACGGACTGTTTTCAAAATCCCAGGGATCTTCATTCTGCTGATAAACGCTATCAAAATAATCAGAAGAAAGCGAATTTTTTTCTGGCATGATCAAATTATTTTTGTTCGATAAAAAGCTCGTCGGTATAATCAAAATGAGCCAGGATTTCGGGCGATAAAATAAACCCTTCCGGGTCATCATCGATCAATCGGCTAACTTGGGAAACATGCGCGGCAATTGCTTGTTTTTTTTGCTGAGAAACATATGCTGTTTTTACCCTATAAATTTCAGTGTGCTGATTTACAACCAGATCGGATTGTTTTCCTAATTCCCAAATCCAGATTAAATATTGCAGGATGCGGGGTTTTTGATGAAGTAAAGCCACCGCCTGGTTTAAAATCTGCCATGATGCGCGATGATCCGGATGCGGGTCTTTTTCCCAGGTTACCAAAATCGTGTCCGGCCTTAACTTATTAAAAATCTGCAGCATTTGCAAAACACAAGCTTCAAAACCAGCCTGCCCCGGATTTGGCACGGAGCGGTCTTTTATCCGCATAAAAGAAGCATTGGCAGCATCAACCCCCAAAATATTTAAAGCTTTAACTGCTTCTGATTCACGTAGTTCCCGCAATTTTTCTGCCGGGTATTTTTTAGAATTAGGGTGAGACAACGTACCATCGCTCACAAAAAGCACATAAACCGGCAAACCGGCTTTCCGCAGCAATGCAATTGTGCCGCCGCAGCCCAAAGATTCATCATCCGGATGAGGCGCAATCACAAAGGTTGTTCCGAAATCTGATAAATTCACCAGGCTGATTTCCTGCGCTTGTAGCTGCCAGTTTTGGCGTTCAGTTCCAGAGATCATCGGTTTTTTCCTGGTTTAAAACATAAGCACCAATGCCGGTTAAGGTTGCATCCGGTGCGGGCTGCCGTAAATAAAAAGTTAAATCCCGATGGATGCGTTCCAGCGGGTTTGGCCGCATTAAGCCGCGCGCGCCAACGCATTGCTCAGACAAATGCATCACGCGTGTACAAATTTCGGCTATTGCCGTGCGGGCCATACCAGTATAAACCATGATTTTTTCTGCGGAATTTGATTCTTTTATCCAGTTATCGGTATTGTTTCCTGCCTGGTTCAGCCAGGAATTCCCACTCTCAACCAGATAAGTCATTTCAGCAATCCTGGCCTGCTGAAAAGGGTCGTCCGTTCGGCCAAGCATCCGCAGAAACCCTTGTGTTTCGCTTAAAACAGCTTCGGCACCGCCCAATTGCACTGCCGCAAAACGAATGGCTCCACCACTAAAATACGGTTGTTGGTAATACTGGTCTGGCTGGCCCAATAGATCTTTTTCCTGTATTTCCACTCCGGTAAAATCCATTTTAAAACTCGCCGAAGCACGCATCCCGAACGGTTTCCAAAAACTGGAATCAACAGCGATCGGTTTAACTTTTTCTGTCGGGACGATGCACATTTGCCAGCCTTTTTTATCCGCAGAAATTAGTTCGCCGGTAATCAGCGGACGGTCAATCCAACCAGCGCCGGAACAAAAAGTTTTGCAGCCTTCCAACCGGTAAAAACCATCGCCCAGATCATGGATTTTTATACCATTATCGGCCTGTGTATTCCAAACGCTAAACAGTTTTTTTTCTGATTTTACTTCTTTAAACCAATGTATTTTTTGGCTTTCATTTCCGTATAAATCAATCAATTTCAATGCGTTAATATGGCCTTCATAAATCCTTCCAACAGATAAATTGGCATTGCCAACCCTTTTGAGTAGTTTCAGAACCGATGCTGTTTTTATCGGGTATTTTTCAGTGTCGGCGATTGTATTCCCTAATAAGCCTGCCGCGGCCATCCACTTAAATTCCTGCTCCGGGAACGCGCCTTCTGTATCAATTCCGGCTGCATTTTCTTTGATGTTCTGGTAAAGCTGATCTGTCAAAACGAAAAATATTTTATGCTGATTGTATTTTCGATATACCTTATCCGAAGCTGATTTGTTTGCGGGCAATTTATTCAACCGGCCTGTTCATCACCCAAAAATAAAAGCAGCCGCCGATAACGTAAAGCAAAGCATCCGTCCAATCCCCGGTAAAAATTTCGGGATGGTATTTGGGCAGCAGCCACTCAAAAACCACCGATAAATAAAGCACGATGAAAATTACGTGGCCTCGCTTTAAAACATACGTGCTTCTTTTATAGATAAAAATCCGCTGAAACCACAAACCTAAATTTGCAATGACGGGCACAGCCAGAAAATCTGCCAGGTGTCCGTTTAAATACAAAATAGGATGATGCGTGATCCTGGCCAGATACAAAACCGCCCAGGCCGCGCAAAAAACAACAAACCAGGGATTAAGCAGCGTTTTCATATCAGGCAGACAGCATCCCGATTAACCACAACAAGGTGCTGATAAAAACCACAAAACCAATTTGGAAATAGTAAAAAAACTGACGGGCAGGCAGTAAAAAAGTTTTCAGTTTTACCACAAACGGGCTATCGTTTTCGCGGATAAACAAAAAATCCTCTTCCTTTTGTACTTCTTTTTTAATTTTGGTCTCTACGGATTTGGTAAAATCTTCCACCTGCAAAAAGCCGTTGCAGTACAAACAGCGGTCGTCCATCCGGCCGAGCCACAACGTCCACTCATGGCAGTGCGGACATTTTATTTCCTGTTTGATACTCAATTTTTGTTGTGTTAAATTATACCTATTTTGCAGCAGTATGGAGATCAAAAATAACAAAAAGACCATCCGGGCATGGGCCATGTTTGACTGGGCAAATTCTGCTTACAATTTAGTCATCACCTCAACCATTTTCCCGGCCTATTATACTGCTATTACCACAACGAAAGAACAGGGCGATAAAGTTTTTTTCTTCGGAAAATCTTTTGTCAACACGGCACTTTCCAACTACGCGCTGGCGGTTGCTTACCTGGTGATTGCTGTTTTAACGCCCATTTTAACATCCGTTGCCGATTATAAAGGCAACAAAAAAATATACATGCAGTTTTTTACCTGGCTTGGCGCGCTGGCCTGCTGCTGTTTGTATTTTTTTAAGTTGGATACGCTCGAACTCGGTGTTATCTGCTTCGCCATTGCGGCAATCGGTTACTGCGGCGGCCAGGTTTTTTACAATTCTTATTTGCCCGAAATCGCTTCAATCGATCAGCAGGACAGCGTAAGTGCCAAAGGTTTTACTTACGGCTACATCGGCAGCGTGCTTTTGCAGATCATTTGTTTTGTGTTTGTGTTATCGCCCAAAACCTTTGGCATTACCGATGGCACATTTCCGGCCAGGTTAAGCTTTTTGCTGGTTGGTTTATGGTGGATTGGTTTTTCCCAAATACCGTTTAAAGTGTTGCCAAAAGGAAGCCCGAACTTTGATAAACTGAACCAGCAGAAAGTGCACAACGGTTTCCAGGAATTGAAAAACGTTTGGCAAAAAGTAAAGCGTATGCCGTTACTGAAACGTTTTTTACCGGCATTTTTTTTCTATTCCATCGGTGTGCAAACCATTATGCTGGTGGCGGCCAATTTTGGGGAAAAGGAACTGCATCTGGGCACTGCTTCTTTAATTTCGATCATTTTAATTATTCAATTAGTTGCCATTGGCGGTGCTACATTGATGTCTAAACTGTCCGAAAAATATGGCAACGTCCCGGTGCTGATGGCCGTGGTTTTGCTTTGGATTGTGGTTTGCATTTTTGCCTATTTCATCACCACGGCTACTCAGTTTTATGCTTTAGCGGTGATTGTTGGTTTGGTGATGGGCGGCATCCAGTCGCTTTCCCGATCCACCTATTCCAAGTTTTTGCCCGAAAACATTCCGGATACGGCTTCCTTTTTCGCTTTTTATGATGTAACCGAAAAAGTGGCCATCGTTGCCGGTTTATTCGGTTTTGGTTTTATTGAAGAACTGACCGGCAACATGCGCAATTCGATACTGTTTTTAACGATATTATTTATAGTCGGGCTGATATTATTGTTTTCTTTACGCTTGGGCGAAAAAAATATCGGCCAAAATCCTGAATTTTACGCCCTTGAAAATCCGGAACGTTAAATGAAAGTTGAACTATTTGTCCCTTGTTTTATCGATCAGCTTTTTCCGGATACTGCTTTTAGCACCATAAAATTGCTGGAAAAAGTGGGTTGCCAAGTGATTTATAATCCTGCACAAACCTGCTGCGGCCAGCCTGCTTTTAACGCCGGTTTTTGGGACGATGCCAAAGCCGTGGGCAGCAAGTTTCTGGAAGATTTTAGCGATCAGCATTTTATCGTTTCGCCATCGGCTTCCTGCACCGGCATGGTCAAAAATTATTACAACGATCTGTTTACCAACACGGCCGTGCACAACAAATGCCGTTCGATCCAAAGCCATATCCACGAACTTTCGGATTTTTTGGTGAACGTAATGGAGCAGGATTATTTTGGTGCCGAACTGGAAGGAAAAGCCGTTTACCACGATAGCTGTGCTGCTTTACGCGAATGCAAGATCAAAGCAGAACCCCGAAAATTATTAGAAAAAGTACATGGATTGGAACTGATGGAACTGCCCGACAGCAGCACCTGCTGCGGTTTCGGCGGTACGTTTGCCGTCAAGTTTGATGCGATTTCTACCGCTATGGCCCAGCAAAAAGTAGATCAGGCGATGGCTTTGGATGCCGATTATATTATTTCTACCGATGCTTCCTGTTTGCTGCATTTGCAAAGTTATATCGATAAACAAAATTTACCCATAAAAACAGTACACCTGGCCGATGTTCTGGCTGGCGGTTGGGGGAATATTTGAGGTGGATTTTTAGGTGGTAAAAGAAGCATTGCCCGATACAGAATACTTTTTTTATATGGCTTGTTGATCGGTCAATTTCTATCCTTTTGGTTAGGGATGAAGTTTTAACTTTTCTACAGCTTTATCTACTTTTTTGCTTTCGCCATAAATTAAAATACCAGCCAAGTTTAAATTATCATCATTCTGTTTTGCAATTTCAATCAAATTTTGTTCTTCGTTTTTGGTTACAAATAACTCTTTGGTGTAAATGCCAATTTGTAGTTCCCTTTCTTTGGCCCTGTTAAAAGCCCTTTGTAATTGTTCCTGAGTTTCTGCAGCATAAACCAAAACGGGCTGTTTCATAAATGGAAGATATGCTGTTCCCGATGCAGATACTAATGCGGCACCATGTATATCCGGAAAGGCAATAGCCATAGAACTGGCCAAAAAAGCTGTTACATTTAATTTTTGCCAAGTAGCCAAATCGGCCAAAATAACTAAAGCAATTTTATTTTCGTGCATATTTTAAATGAATAAAAAGTTCATATTTTACTTCAAATCAACCGACATTTGGATATTGCAACGTTCGTAAGGTGAAGCATGGCCAGCTACCTTTTGAAAACCAAGTTTATGATACAGGTTAATGGCAGGTTTTAAGATGGTGTTGCTTTCTAAATATACTTTTTTTGCGCCCATTGCACCGGCTTTTTTTAAAGCAGCTTGTCCCAGTAAAAAGCCAATGTTTTTTCCCTGCGCTTTCGGTGAAACTGCCATCTTAGCTAATTCATAATCGTATGTAGGACTGTCCATTTTCAACAACGCGCACACACCAACTGGTTGATGATCGTATAAAGCAACTATAATTTGTCCCCCGTTATTCAAAATATATCCCTCCGGGTCGTCCAATGCTTTGTAATCGGCTTCTTCCATTTTAAAATATTTTGAAATCCACTCTTCATTAAGCAACTTAAATGCTTCTGCATATTTCGGCTTGTAATCAACAATCTGTACCTTATCGCTTTCGCGATGTTTTTGTTGGTCTTTTACCCGTTGCAACAATGTTTTTTGTTCTAACAAAAATTCCCATTCTTCAATAGCTTTCCAAAGGTTGTGCGTAGCCAGGGCAGAAATTTGTTCAATAGCATTGTTTACATCTTTGTATTGGTCTTGAATTTTGAAAGTAATTTCCATTCCTTTTTCGGAAAGGCTAACGATGTTTTTTCTACCGTCTGCAGCATCTTTCTTCTCCGTAATCAAACCGTTTTTCAACATTTCGGTAATAATTTTACTTACAGAAGGATGGGAGTGGCCAATTTCTTTTGCAATGGCCGTAATTGTTTTTTCCTCACCTTGAGAGAGTACAAAAAACACCGGAAACCATTTTGGCTGCATTTCAATTTGATAGAGCTTATAAATTTGAACTGCATCTTTGGTAATCTTTTCGGTTAACATTCGTAGTCTGCTACCTATTGCGGTTTTACCTGCTTTATTAAAAAATTCCATTAATAATATTAGATACGTAATGAGTAACGTAAAGCTATTAGATAAAAATTAAATAACAAAATTGAATATTGAAATATTTAAGTGTAGCTTTTTTGAAGCTAATGATATTATTTCTACTGATGCTTCCTTCATTTATAAGATTATATTGATAGGAACAATTTACCGATAAAAACAGTACACCTGGCCGATGTTCTGGCTGGTGGTTGGGGGAATATTTAAGGTGGATTTTTAGGCGATAAAAGAAGTATCATAACTATCTTATCTATTACAAGCACATAAAGCGGCCTTTTGCCGCTTTATGTGCTGTTGATAATTGTTGTTGCTGATTTACTTCATTGCATAATTGAGGTAGCCACCATCAATTTTTATTTCTGTCCCTGTAATAAAACTTGCATCGTCGGAAGCCAGGAACAGCACTGTTTTAGCAATTTCATTAGGCTCGCCCAGTCTTTGCAGGGCTGTAGCGGCAGCTACATGCACTTTGGCTTCCGCAGGCAAGGCTTTCTCTAATGCTGCTGTTGCAATCGGTCCAGGACTGATTATATTTACACGGATTTTTCTTTCCGCCAATTCGTTTGCCGCAATTTGGGCAATTTTATTTAATGCTCCTTTTGTTGATGAGTACACGCTTGATCCCAAACTTGCAGCTGTTGCGTTCCCGGAGGAAGTAAACACTACCGCCGCTCCGTTTGCTAAATGGGGAATTAGCTTTTGCAACGTGAAGAAATGCCCTTTTACATTGGTATTAAACTGCGCATCAAAATCTGCTTCTGATACTTGCTCAATCGGGGCAAACATAGCTATCCCTGCATTCAGAAAAAGAACGTCTAATGTGTTTCCGCTTTCTGCAACTGCTTTTTCCAAAACTGCAATGCCGGCCAGATTTGCTGTGTCTGAAACCAATGTTTTCAATTTCGGGCTGCTGATTTCTGCGGCTGCTTTTTGTAAATTGCCGGCACTTCTACTTGTAATCCAAACGTTTGCTCCTGCGCTGATAAATGCTTTTGCAGTTGCTAATCCAATTCCTGTGCTTCCGCCGGTAATGACTACATTTTTATTTGTAAAATCCATTTGTTTAATTATTTTATTGTTACAATGCAAAATTAAAAAAGAAAATTTACTTTAGTAACTTTGTAACGAAAAGTAACAGTAACCTTTGCGTAACCAAGTAACTTATGGCTGACCAGGAATGTAAAAAAGAACACAAAAGAGAAATTATGGCTGTTCACGATGCGATGGACATACTAAGCGGTAAATGGAAAATTTCGATCATTTCCTCTATTTGCTATTACAAAGAAAGAAGGTTTTCTGATATATTAATTGATGTAAGCGGAATATCAAACAAAATGCTGAGCAAAGAATTAAAGGAGCTGGAAACGAACCAACTGGTTAAACGAACTGTTTTAGACACCCAACCCGTAATTGTTAAATATAACCTAACGGAATACGGCAGGACACTACAGACTATCATAGACAACCTTTCTGATTGGGGAATAGAACACCGAAAAATAATTAGTGGCAAATAATCATTAGCAATATGTTCAAATGATTGTTTGTACATAATGATTTTTTTAAAAGTCAACGAAGCATTTTCTGCCAATGTTGATAGAAGAACTACTATCGAGAGTTGTAAAAAAACCAGGGATTTATTCTGTTTTTGCCCAAAATTATTTTGTAGGTGACAAGAATAATTTACCGCTAAAAACAGTACACCTGGCCGATGTTTTGGCTGGCGGCTGGGGAAATGTTTAAGGTGGAATCAATAATATTCAGACGTCTCATATTTTTTATATAGGTTTAAAAAAGAATCTAAATAACCAAAGTCAAATTTTGCCTCAATAAAATAATTTTTTATTGCATCCTCATTTTGTGTTCTCGATACCAAAAAATTTAAAAAATAAATAATTGGAGTATTCCATAAAAGTTGTAATTCGGAATTAAGGCGATCATTTACATAGAATTTTAGAAACTTTAGAAAAGATTCTTTTTCAGCTGTTAATCTATCTTCCAATTGTCCGATTGTATCAAACTTACAATATTTAATACTTTTTATGAATGTATCTGATAACGCTTCTTGAGGCAATAATGGATGTTGTATTTTTTGTTCAATAATACTTTTAGCTGATTGTAAAATAGGATTCGTCTTTAAAAAGGAAGTTATAGATGCTTGATTAATATCCACAAATTTCGGTTCTGTTTTAATTAAAGTTGGAACATTAATTTCATAATTAGCCAATTCTGTTTTTAATCTATCAAATTCAATGTCAGCTGTTTCCAGCAAAGCTGAAACCCTATTGAACGATCTTTTATACTGCTCGGGTATTGATATTTCTCCTTTATAACCTAAATCGTGTTCAATTTCTGCCCAAGCATGTTGTAATATTGATCTAATTTGTATTTCACACTTTAAATCTTTATAACGTTTATATTCTTTAAGATTTATTCTACTACCATTTAAAGAAACAACAACATGTAAAGATTTATAGCCGAATCGATCAGCTTGTAATTTTCTTTTATCTATAGAATTTTCTACATCTTTTATAAATTCTTTTCCAATTAATTCAGCAATCGGATCAATATCGCTTTCTAAATAAGTTATAATTCTAATTCCAATAATATCGGTGATATCATCAATTGATTTGTATTTACCATTTTTATCATCTATTTTTTTGGATAGACTTTCCAAAGATTTAGTTCTTCCAACTAACTGATGAACCACTAACCTTTCTGTAGAAAGTAAATCATTTAACAGATTGATGATTCTCTCTCGAAAAGCATGATAAGTTTTTGTATTCTTTTTATAATCTTCCAGTATCGATTCTTTCATATTCTGAAATCAGGTATAAAATCTTTAAAAGTAATCAAATTATCCTACTTTTGCCCAAAATCACTTTGTAGGTGATGCATACTGTTTTTACCACATAAAAATCTCAATCATAGTTGTAGATGATTCACTTAACACTGCCGGACGGCTCTGTCTAATTTTAACAAAATATTAAACCAAGTTTTAGCGGATAGAAGAAGCATTAAATTTTACTTTTTAAAAATCTTCCCTTAATTTTTTAATCTGCTCAAGTGCAACCACATCGACTTGATCTTTCGGTCGGTTAACTATTTTTTTGTTTGCAATCAACTGGTTAAGATGCAGGAACGGAACTTTTACTTCATCAATATCAGCAACAGAGGCCATTCCCAAACATTCGTCAAAACTATAACCTTCTAAACCTTTCATATCAATTAAAATATCCAAGATTAGATTGTTATTTAGATGAAATTGTGTCCATCCTGGCACAAATTGCATGTGTTCTATCATTGGGAAATCACTCATTTCACAAGTTACAAAAGCTTTGCGTAATTGCTTTCTATTTTCAAGCGTATCTTTTATCCAAATATCTATGTCTCCAGTAAAACGTTGATATCCGTGCAAGTTAACGGCAAAACCACCAACCATAATGTATTTTACATCATGTTCTTGTAACGCTTTCCAAAAATTTAATATTTCTTCATCAAAAATATCCACAACTGTTATTTCGCGATAAAAGGTTTATGAACGATAGTAGCCCGGTTCATTGTTTGCTGGATTTTATATAAACGCGTGCACATTTCAAAACGTTCTTTATAACTTAATTTCAAATTGGCTTTTAAACGTTCCAATTCAGCAGCATCCATTACTGGTTTAAAGTTTTCCATACTTTCAAATATAAGCGTAAATCTCCATACTTCTTTTACCGGCATAAATTCTTCCTGCAAAAAATCCCTCTTAAAACCTTACTTTTGCCCAAAATCACTTTGTAGGTGATCTATACTGTTTTTACCACATAAAAATCTAAATCATAGTTGTAGATGATTCACTTAACACTGCCGGACGGCTCTGTCCGCGAGTACGACAAAGGCATTACTGCGATGCAGGTTGCTTTGTCCATTTCTGAAGGTTTGGCGCGAAATGTATTGGCCGCCGAAATTGACGGCCAGGTTTGGGACGCCAGCCGCCCGATTGAAAATGATGCAAAAATCCGTTTGCTGACTTGGAACGATGCCGAAGGAAAAGCAACTTTCTGGCATTCTTCCGCGCATTTAATGGCTGAAGCTTTGGAAGCTTTGTATCCGGGCGTAAAACTCGGCATTGGCCCGGCCATCGAAACCGGTTTTTATTACGATGTTGATTTTGGCGACCAGGATTTTTCTTCGGATGATTTTGAAAAGATCGAAGATAAAATGGCAGAACTGGCGAAAACTAAATCAGAATATATCCGCAAACCGGTTTCTAAAGCAGATGCAATTGAATACTTCACCGAAAAAGGCGATGAGTATAAATTGGATCTGATCAAGGATTTGCCGGATGGTTCTATTACTTTTTATTCTCAGGGCAACTTTACGGATTTATGCCGCGGTCCGCACATTCCGAATACTTCTTTTATCAAGGCAATTAAGCTGATGAGCGTGGCCGGTGCTTACTGGCGCGGTGACGAAAGTAGGAAGCAACTCACTCGTATTTATGGTGTTACGTATCCAAAACAAAGCGAACTAACTGAATATTTAAAGTTTTTGGAAGAAGCCAAAAAACGTGATCACCGGAAGTTGGGCAAGGAATTAGAATTGTTTGCTTTCTCCGAAAAAGTGGGAATGGGTTTGCCTTTGTGGTTGCCAAAAGGTGCAGCACTTCGCGAAAAATTAGTGAGGTTTCTGCAAAAAGCACAGGAAGAAGCCGGTTACGAGCAGGTAATTACGCCGCATATCGGACATAAAAATTTGTATGTAACTTCCGGTCATTATGATAAATATGGAGCCGATTCCTTTCAACCGATCAAAACACCGCAGGAAGGAGAGGAGTTCTTCCTGAAACCGATGAACTGCCCGCACCATTGCGAAATTTACAAAACCAAACCACGTTCTTACAAAGATTTACCGGTTCGTTTTGCAGAGTTCGGAACGGTTTACCGTTACGAGCAAAGCGGCGAATTGCATGGATTGACCCGCGTTCGTGGTTTTACACAAGATGATGCACACTTGTTTTGCAGGCCGGATCAGGTAAAAGAAGAGTTTAAAAAAGTAATTGACTTAGTGCTTTACGTTTTTAAAGCGTTGGGATTTAACGATTATACCGCACAAATTTCTTTACGCGATCCGGAAAATAAAACTAAATACATTGGTTCTGACGAAAACTGGTTGTTAGCCGAAGCTGCAATTATTGAAGCTGCACACGAAAAAGGTTTGCCAACAGTGATTGAATTCGGCGAAGCTGCTTTTTATGGGCCAAAGCTGGATTTTATGGTAAAAGATGCTTTAGGCAGAAAATGGCAACTGGGGACCATCCAGGTAGATTACAATTTACCGGAACGTTTCGAGTTGGAATATACCGGAAGCGATAACCAGAAACACCGGCCGGTAATGATCCATCGCGCACCTTTTGGTTCGCTGGAACGTTTTGTAGCGGTTTTAATTGAACATTGTGCCGGTAATTTTCCGTTATGGCTTACGCCGGAGCAGTATTCAATTTTACCCATATCGGAAAAATATGAAGATTATGCAAAAAAACTTTCAGATACCTTAAAAAAATCCGATATTCGCGGTCTTATTGACTTGAGAGATGAGAAAATCGGACGAAAAATCCGGGATGCTGAGGTCAAAAAAATACCGTACATGTTGATCGTTGGGGAAAAGGAAGCGGCAGAAGGAACAGTTTCTGTGCGTAAACACGGAGAAGGCGATTTAGGCAGTATGCGGATTGAAGATTTTGAAACATTAATAAAAAAAGAAATAAATATATAACTTGGCATTAAACAAACCAAATTTCAGCAGAGGTCCGCGGCCTCCTTTTAAAAAGAAAGAAGCTGAACACAACATCAATCAGTTTATCAGGGTCCCGGAAGTTCGTTTAGTTGGCGACAACGTAGAACAGGGGATTTTTACCACCCGGCAAGCTTTGGCCATGGCCGAAGAACAAGAACTGGATTTGGTAGAGATTTCGCCGAACGCTACGCCGCCTGTTTGTAAGATTATAGACTACAACAAGTTTATTTACGAGCAAAAGAAAAAGCTGAAAGAAATAAAGAGCAATGCCAAGCAAACCGTTATCAAAGAAATCCGCTTCGGCCCGAACACAGATGACCATGATTTTGAATTTAAGCTGAAACACGCACAAAAATTTCTGGAATCCGGTGAAAAAGTCAGGGCATACGTGCATTTTAAAGGACGAGCAATTGTGTACAAAGAGCAGGGTGAAATCCTGTTGCTGCGTTTTGCGCAAGCCGTAGAAGAAGTTGGAAAAGTGGAACAATTACCAAAATTAGAGGGTAAACGAATGTTCCTGACATTAGCGCCTAAAGCAGTAAAAAAATAAATTTTTAACAAAAAGAGTATGCCAAAAATGAAAACCAATTCCAGTGCAAAAAAGCGTTTTAAGCTTACTGGAACCGGCAAAATCACCAGAAAAAATGCTTACAAGAGCCATATTCTGACTAAAATGTCAACCAAACGTAAACGTGCACTTGGCCACACCAGTTTAGTATCTGATGCGGATTTAGGCAACGTAAAACGGATGCTTTGTATCGGTAAATAACACAAATTTTTAACCAGGTATTCGGGTCTGCAAGCTTTCACTTAACTGAAACACCCACTACCAAAATCACAACAAAATGCCACGTTCAGTAAACGCAGTAGCGTCCCGCAGACGCAGAAAAAAAATAATGAACCTCGCCAAAGGTTATTGGGGTTCGCGCAGCAAGGTTTATACTGTTGCCAAAAATACAGTTGAAAAAGGCTTACAGTACGCTTATCGCGACCGTAAAACCAAAAAAAGAGAGTTCAGGGGATTGTGGATCCAGCGTATTAACGCAGGTGCACGTCAGTACGGTATTTCTTATTCTCAATTAATGGGGAAACTGAACGGCGCAAAAATTACTTTGAACCGCAAAGTTTTGGCCGATCTGGCGATGAACCATCCGGAGGCTTTCAAAGCTGTAGTTGATTCTATAAAGTAAATTAAAGCTGCTTTAGCTTGAAAAGGGAACTCCGATGAGTTCCCTTTTTTTATGACTTATAAATTTGCAGGACTAATAAATCTCTACTAACTTAGTATAGTATTTTAATACATTAAATTAAAAAATTATGAGTTTACGATTGGGTGATCAGGCACCAAATTTTCAGGCAAAAACCTCTTTAGGGGAAATAGATTTTTACGAGTATTTAGGAAAAAGCTGGGGCGTTTTGTTTTCGCACCCAGGCGATTATACACCGGTTTGTACTACAGAATTGGGCAAAACGGCAGCATTAAAAGATGAATTTGAAAAGCGAAATGTAAAGGTGATTGCTTTGAGTGTAGATGATATTGACTCGCACCAGGGCTGGATCAACGACATTAATGAAACGCAGGATGTGGAAGTAACTTTCCCGCTGATTGGTGATAAAGACCGCAAAATTTCTGAAGCTTACGACATGATCCACCCAAACGCTTCTGTAAATGCAACCATCCGTTCGCTGTTCATCATCGACCCGAATAAAATTGTAAAATTGATCATCAGCTATCCGGCATCAACCGGAAGAAATTTTCAGGAAATTTTGCGCGTAATCGATTCACTGCAGTTAACGGCTTATCACAGCGTTGCCACACCTGCCGATTGGAAAGACGGAGAAGATGTAGTGGTTTTGCCATCTGTCAAAACAGAAGATATTCCATCTAAGTTTCCTAAAGGCTTTACCGAAGTAAAACCATACTTGCGGATGACGCCACAGCCTAATAAATAGGTTTTCAATTACTGCTAACGAATACTGTTTTTATGCCTATAAAAACAGTATCCGTTTTTTGTTTTAAATATTTTTTGTTTTACAGTTTAGTTTTTTAAATTAAACCACTAATTTAATTATACCTAAATGCTATGAAAACTGGAAAAGTAAAGTGGTTTAACACTCAAAAAGGTTATGGTTTTATCGTTACCGATGATGGTAAAGATCTTTTCGTTCATTTTAAAGATGTTCTGGGTGGGGTGAACGCCATTAAAGACAACGATAATGTTGAATATGAAGTTGAAGAAGGAAGAAAAGGACTGCAGGCTGTAAACGTGAAAAAAATCTGATTTAAACATATACTGGACCTAAAATCAAAAGTCTTTCATTTATACTGAAAGGCTTTTTTTATGCCCGAACTTTTGGTTTGAAGATTGAGAACCAATTCAAAACTGTCCGATGTATTTTATATACTTCTTTTATCACCTGAAAAATGATAAGTTTTATTTAAAATTGATGCGGACACTAAATTTTACAGGGTAAAAGAAGCATTGCATTTTTTCCGATATAAATTTTTAACAAGCTCTGATCATGCCTGAAAATTCATCTCTAACACCGTTCAAAAAATGATGCAGATATCTCATCAGCAATTAAAGTCAACCTTTGAAAATGTACTTTTAAAAACCAATTTTAGTGCGGTAAAAGCAGCATTATGTTCGAAGATTTTTGCGGACAACAGTCTGGATGGAGTGTATTCGCATGGCCTAAACCGCTTCCCGGTATTTATCGAACATATAAAAAGCGGCTTGATAATACCGGAAGCAGAGCCGGAATTACTGAGCGAAAATGGTTCGCTGTGCCATTACGACGGCCATTTTGCACCCGGAATGTATAACGCAACAATAGCCATGCAAAAGGCAATTGATATGGCCAAAATAAATGGGATTGCCTGCATCAGCATAAAAAACACCAACCACTGGATGCGCGGCGGCACGTATGGCTGGCAAGCTGCAAACGCTGGTTGTATCGGGATTTGTTTTACAAATACCATTGCCAACATGCCGCCCTGGGGAGGAAAAGAACCGCGTTTGGGCAATAATCCGCTGGTGATTGCGGTGCCGAAAGCCGGTGGCCATCTGGTTCTGGATATGGCCATGTCGCAATATTCGTACGGCAAATTGCAGGAACACGAACTTAACCACGAACAGCTTCCGTTTGCAGGCGGTTATGATACAATAGGAAATTTGACAACCGATCCCCAAAAAATCAAACAAACACAACGGGCTTTGCCGATTGGTTTATGGAAAGGCTCAGGCTTGTCATTCATGCTTGATGTGTTGTTAACGGCTTTAAGCGGAGGAAAATCAACCAGCGAAATCACAACTTCTGGTAAAGAATCCGGCGTTTCGCAAACGTTTATTGCCATTTACCAGCCTGATCTGCATCAAAGTTTGATCGAACAAATAATAGATTTTACAAAAAGCAGTGCAACCGATGGGAATGATGGGAAAATTCGTTATCCGGGAGAAAAAACCCTGATCACCAGAAACAAAAACCTGATGGAAGGAATACCGGTTGACCCAAAAATATGGGAACAGGTTTGCAGACTTTAACTTAGAAATACCTTTAAACTTTTTAATACGTTTGACATCCAAAAGGTTCAAAATTGATGCTGCGCATGACAGTCCGTTTAAAACTTTTCCTACTCTTTATTTTGTTTTTTTGTGTGTCTTTTTCGGAGGATGCTTCTTTTACCGGTAAAATTTTCAGTTTTAAAGCTGAAGTGTTGGATCGGATAAACGCAGTCAGGGTTCGCGGTTGCAATTGCGGCAATCATTTTATGTCACCCGTTGCGCCCGTAGTTTGGAATGATCAATTAGCGGTTGCCGCGGCCAGGCACGCACAGGATATGTTCAATCAGCATTATTTTAGCCATGAAAGTAAAAACGGCGATCATATCCAGGACCGTTTTCAGAAAGCCGGTTACGGCACGGCAGGTTTTCAGCGTTATGTCATCGGCGAAAATATTGCGCAAGGGCAGCAGTCCGTCGGGCAGGTAAACCAGGATTTATTTAAAAGTGAGGCACACTGCAAAAACCTGATGAACCCGGATTTTAAAGAAATCGGTGCTTATGTTTACAACAATTATTGGGTAGAGGATTTTGGCGGAAGATATCCGTTTGACCGTGATGTGGCTTCCTCTAAACCCAAACAGCAGCACTAAAATTTTACCGGTAAAAACAGTATCGGGTCACCACATCAGTTCAAGCAGCGTTTCATAATCTTTGTCCGTCATTTTGTAATTGCTCACCGTAATTTTATTTCGTTGAAAACTAAGCAGGATTTCCTGTTTCTGTGTTTCATTTACGCCAGCTTCTGATAACCGTACCGGAACCTGGACGTAGCGATAAAATTCTTCCATTTTTCTGATAAAACTGGTAGCCGTGGCGTCATAATCAAAGCCATCCAAACCAAAAACCTGCTTCGCCAAAAACTTGATCCGGCTTAAATAACGGTACTGGTGCATTTTTAACCAGGCACATAAAACAATGGCCAGCGATGCACCATGGCCAATTTCGCAGCACATATCCAAAGCAAACGCAATGCAGGTAATGCTTTTATCGGTATAATTTCTGCCGGCACTCAGCGTATCGTTTAAAGCGATAGTTGCCAGCCACATCAGGTTGGCGCGCAGCTTGTAATCCTGCAAATTGCCGGTAATTTCTTTTCCGTTTTGGATAGATAAACGGATCAGATCCGCCGTGATATAATCGGTTAAAAGGGCATCGCCTTCGTTTAAAAACTGCTGAACGGCATAGGCAATCGTAATGGAAACACCCAGCGTTGTTTGTTTCAGCGGAACAGTAAAGGAATAATAAGGATCCAGAAAAGCGGTTTTCGGGTAGATTAAATCATGACTGAATTCTTTTTTTACCCCGGATTTTTGATCGCACAGAACTGAAACATTGTTCATGACCGAACCGGTGGAGGCAATTGTTAAAATATTTAAAACCGGTAAGGCTTTTTCGGGCGATGCTTCTTTTACCATGAAAAAATCCCAAACAGAGTTTTTGCTGTAAACGCCTAATGCGACAGCTTTTGCCGTATCAATTACCGAGCAGCCACCGATGGCAATAACCACTTCGGCCTGATAATCTTTTGCTTTTTGCACAGCCGCGTCCGCATCCTGATAAGTGGCATTTGCTTTTACGCCCGAATAAGTAACATGTTCAAGCCCGGCCATGTTCATTAATGAAACAACCCTGGCATACAAACCGTTGCGTTTTGCAGAATCCTCGCCAATGATCACCAAAGCCTTTTTCCAGGAAAGTTCTGTAGGTAGCTGATCTGTAACTTCCCGCCCGAAAATAACTTTTGTAGGATTATACTGCGTAAAATTTTCCATCAGGCTAAGATAAACCGAATTTTGAAAATTTAAAGTCTGCTTTTAAAATGTGCTGGCGGGCCATTGCTTCTTTTATCATACTTTATTCAGAACAGCAATTGCCTGGCATCGTTTGAAATAAATATATTTACAGCCGATATAATTTTGTAAATCATACTTTTAATATGCCATCAGCATCTGCAAATAAGAGGAACATCATCTTTTTGGTCATCGTTGCCGCACTCGGTTATTTTGTGGATATCTATGATCTCGTGATTTTTTCGATTGTGCGCTTGCAAAGTTTTAAAGATATCGGCGTAAAACCCGAAAACATGCGCACCGATGGCGAATTTGTGCTGAACATGCAAATGGGCGGCCTTTTGCTTGGCGGTATTTTGTGGGGCGTTATTGGTGATAAATTTGGCCGGATCAAAGTGCTTTTCGGTTCAATTCTGCTCTATTCTGTTGCAAATGCTTTAAACGGATTGGTGCAAAACGTAGAAATGTACGCGATCGTCCGTTTTGCGGCAGGTATTGGTTTGGCCGGAGAACTGGGTGCCGGCATTACTTTGGTCAGCGAGACCATCAGCAAAGATAAACGCGGTTACGGGACAATGATTGTTGCCGTAGTTGGCCTTTTCGGTGCTGCTGTTGCGGCTACCGTTGCAAAACATTTTACCTGGCAAACCGCCTATTTTGTGGGCGGCGGATTAGGGGTTATCCTGCTTTTTTTACGTTTGGGGACTTTTGAAAGCGGGATGTTTAAACAAGCCGAACACAGCAGCGCAAGCAGAGGGAACATGCTGATGTTGTTTACCGATCGGAAACGGTTTTTTAAATACCTGTATTGTATTTTGATGGGCGCGCCGCTTTGGTTTGTCGTCGGGATTTTGGTTACCCAGGCCCCGGAGATCGGTAAAGCACTGCAATCACCAACAGTTTTAAGTGCCGGGACCGGGATTTTATATACTTATTTTGGCATTGCTGCCGGAGATTTGGCGGCTGGTATGCTGGCACAGCTAACCCGGTCGCGCAAAAAAACGATGATGCTTTTCCATGTTTTGTCGTTGGTCAGCGTATTTATCTACCTAAAAACAGTAGGCATTACCGAGCAACAATTTATATGGCTTTGTTTATGTATGGGTTTTTCCTGCGGATATTGGGCCACTTTTGTCACCATTGCTTCAGAGCAGTTTGGCACCAACATCCGGGCAACGGTTACCACTACGGTGCCCAATTTTGTGCGTGGCGCACTGATCCCGATTACTTATATCTTTGAAAAAATCGTAGCTCATTATGGCATTATCAATAGTGCACGCATGATGATGGTGGCTTTAATTGTGATTGCATTTTTCTCCATTAATCAACTGAAAGAAAGTTTCGACAAAGATTTGGATTATTTAGAAATTGATGAACTTAATCCAAACACAAACAATCCGGTCAACGTATCAATTAAATAAATTTCCATTTGGATAATTAAAATTTGTGCTGATGATTACGAAAGAACAGATTGCAGAACGATACCGCCTGATCCAGGATGAAATTTGTGCTGCTTTAGAACATATGGACGGCGGCGCAACTTTTGAGCAGGAAGTTTGGGAACGGAATGGCGGCGGCGGCGGCCGGACACGCATCCTGCAAAACGGAAACATCATTGAAAAAGGTGGTGTAAATTTTTCGGCTGTAGGTGGTGAGTTGTCCCATGTCCTGAAAAAATCCCTGAACGTAGATCAGGATGATTTTTTTGCGACCGGTGTTTCCATTGTCATTCATCCAAACCATCCGCTGGTGCCGATCATCCACATGAACATCCGTTATTTTGAAATGCCATCTTCTGTTTTTGGCGATAAACCGTTGCGCTGGTTTGGCGGCGGGATAGACCTCACACCGCATTATATCGTTGAGGAAGATGCACGGTTTTTCCATCGGCAGCTTAAAAATTGCTGCGATAGTTTTAACCCCGAATTTTATCCCCGTTTTAAAACCTGGGCAGATGAGTATTTCTGCATCAAACACCGAAGTGAAATGCGCGGGATTGGCGGTATATTTTTTGACCGCCTGGCCGCCAATGAAGAACTGAGCTGGAACGAAATATTTGAATTTTCGCAAGCTGTTGGCCGCACTTTTATCCCGATTTATGCAGAGTTGGTGAACCGCAACCGACATAAAACCTTTAGCCCGGAACAGCAGGAATGGCAATACCAGCGCCGTAGCAGATATGCCGAATTTAATTTGGTTTACGATGCCGGGACAAGATTTGGGCTGGAAACCAATGGCCGGATCGAATCCATCCTGATGAGTTTGCCACCGCAAGCCCGCTGGGTTTATAACTATCAACCCAAACCCGGAAGCGAAGAAGCCAAAACTTTAGGTTTGCTGCGCAAAGGGATTGACTGGGCAGGCTGATGAGATCCTTCTTTTATCGATCAAAAAAACCAAACTTGCTTTTTTAAAGTTTTCTTCGGATTTTCTCTACACAAGTTTTTGGTTGATAAAAGAAGCTTCGACCCAAAAACCGAACTCGATTTTTCAAGATTTTCTTCAGCTTTCTTGTACACCGGTTTTATACCGATAAAAGTAATATCTGATCTTCTTTTTCCGCTGTGATAATTGCTTTTTGATACTGTTTTTATCGGTATATTTTCGTAATTTCGCGTGTAAAATCGTGATATTTGGCAGGTTTGCCAGGTATTATTTTAAGAACCTATAACACAAAAATGGCCGAAGAAACAGGGAACGAACAACAGCCGGAAGACAGAATAATTCCGATCAATATTGAAGATGAAATGCGCTCTGCCTACATTGATTATTCTATGTCGGTAATCGTTTCCAGGGCTTTGCCCGATGTCCGCGACGGTTTGAAACCGGTACATCGCCGGGTATTGTTCGGTATGCTCGATCTGGGTTTAAATGCCACCAAACCTTATAAAAAATCTGCCCGTATTGTGGGTGAAGTAATGGGAAAATACCATCCGCACGGTGATTCATCGGTTTATGATACGATGGTGCGTATGGCGCAGGACTGGAGTTTGCGTTATCCGCTGGTTGATGGACAAGGGAATTACGGTTCTATTGATGGCGACAGTCCCGCTGCCATGCGCTACACCGAAGCCCGTTTGCGGCGGATTGCAGAAGAAATGCTGGCCGATATTAATAAAGATACGATTGATTATCAGCTTAATTTTGACGATTCGATAGAAGAACCAACCGTTTTACCTGCCCGTATCCCTAATTTATTAGTTAATGGCGCGTCCGGCATAGCAGTAGGTATGGCCACCAACATGGCACCGCACAATCTTAGTGAGGTGATTGATGCCACAATGGCTTATATCGATAACCACAACATTGAGGTGAGCGAACTGATGCAGCATGTTAAAGCACCGGATTTTCCGACAGGCGGAATTATTTATGGTGTGGAAGGCATCCGCGAAGCTTTTGAAACAGGCCGTGGTAGAGTAGTGCTTCGTGCAAAAGCCGAAATTGAAACTTACGGCCATGACCGTGAGCGGATTATAGTAAGCGAAATCCCTTATCAGGTAAACAAATCGATCATGATCAAGGCAACAGCCGATCTGATCAATGATAAAAAAATTGAAGGCATTTCTGATATCCGTGATGAATCCAACAGAGAAGGTATCCGCGTTGTTTATGAGATTAAAAAAGATGCAAATGCGGCCATCGTTCTAAATAATCTGTACAAATATACTTCGCTGCAAACCTCTTTTAGTGTCAACAACATTGCGCTGGTAAAAGGCCGGCCAATGCAGTTGAACCTGAAAGATTTGATTGCTTATTTTGTAGAGCACCGCCACGAAGTTGTGGTCCGTCGCACCCGCTTTGAACTGGCCGATGCTCAAAAACGCGCTCACATCCTGGAAGGTTTGCTGATTGCATTGGATCATCTGGATGAAGTAATCAGGTTGATCAGGAATTCTGGTACGCCGGACGAAGCCCGCGAGGGTTTGATCGCGCAGTTTGAATTGAGCGACATACAAGCCCGTGCAATCCTGGACATGACACTTCGCCGTTTGACGGGATTGGAGCGCGATAAAATCAAAGCTGAATATGCCGAACTGATGAAGCAGATCGATTACCTGAAATCAATTTTGGCGGATGAAAGTTTGCGGATGGAGATCATCAAAACAGAACTGCAGGAAGTTAAAGACAAGTACGGCGATAAGCGCAAAACCGAAATCATGCATTCCTCCGCAGAAATGATGACAGAGGATTTTATCGAGAATGAAGATGTTGTGATCACGATTTCGCGCGAAGGTTATATCAAACGCACGCCGCTAACGGAATATCGTACGCAAGGCCGTGGCGGCAAAGGTGCAATAGGCAGCAACAGCAGGGACGAAGATTTTATCGAACATTTGCTGATTGCCTCAAACCATAACTACATGTTGTTTTTTACGGAAGCAGGCCGCTGCTTCTGGCTGCGTGTTTTTGAAATCCCGGAAGGAACGCGTACTTCCAAAGGCCGCGCCATCCAAAACATCATAAATATTCCGAAAGAGGAAAACATTAAGGCATACATCAAAATTATCAATTTGAAAGACCGGGAATACCTCGAAAACAATTTTATAATTATGTGTACTAAAAAAGGTATCATCAAAAAAACATCGCTGGAAGCTTATTCCCGCGTGCGTTCCAACGGTATAAATGCCATCAATATCAATGACGGCGACCAGTTACTGGAAGCACGCCTGACAACTGGTAGCAGTGAGATTTTAATGGCATTGCGTTCCGGCCGTGCCATTCGTTTTAATGAAAGAACCGTCAGGCCGATGGGCAGAACTGCAACCGGCGTCCGGGGGATTTCTTTGGACAAGGACAACGATGAGGTTGTAGGAATGATCGCTGTGGACGATAAAGAAACTACGGTTTTAGTTGTATCTGAAAAAGGGTACGGTAAACGGACTGATATTGAAGATTACCGTGTGACCAATCGTGGTGGAAAAGGAGTGAGAACGCTGAACATTACTGAGAAAACAGGTTTATTAGTGTCCATAAAAGATGTAACCGACAAAGATGACCTAATGATCATCAACCGTTCGGGCATCATTATCCGTATCGCCATGAATACTTTGCGCTCAATGGGCAGGGCAACGCAAGGCGTAAGGCTGATTTCTTTAAAAGAAGGGGATTCCATCGCTTCTGTGGCCACCATAGAAAGGGAAGAAGAAGTTACTGCTGATATTGAAGAAGCAATCGAGCATTTGCAAGATGCAGAAAACCCGATGATGGATGGTCCGCGTACTACCGAATCTGAAAATGATGAAATTGTGCCGGAAGAAGATTTTGATAACGAAACAGAGGAAGAACCGGAAACAGAATCTGACGATGAAACATCAGCAGACAATGATTTTGATGAAGATGCTGACGAAAACGAATTTGAAAAATAAATGTTAATGATGGCCCGGAAGCTTCTTTTATCGGTACTTTTTTTGGTTGGGACTACATCTTTCGGTTTTTCGCAGTCCGAGCAACTGAAAGATGTATTTAACAACCTGGCTTTTTACAACCAAAAGCATGATTTAAAATTTTTAGCTGAAGCAAAAAAAGCAATCGATAAAGTTATCGTAACCAAATCTGATTCGGCAAACTTGTACAAAAGTATTTACAGAGCGGTGGTTTACACAACCATCCTGTCTTCAGATTCTGCCAATACGCTAAAAATGCCGGATAACTTTTTGAGTAAAACAAATATCTATGTTGATACTTTGCTCAAACGGCCAAAAGTATTCTCCTATTCTTCAGAGGTCACTTATATTAAGCGGAACCTGGCCAATACTTATATCAGAAAGGGATTTGCTGATCTGCAAAAAAATAGTTATCAATCTGCCATTACCAATTTTGATAAAGCCAGGAATATTGTCCCCGGTGCCGAAAATTTATCGGTTTATCTGGCCTACGCAACCAACAAAATGGGCGAACTGAATAAATCTGCTTCTTATTATGATCATTTGCTGGAGAATGATCGGCCGGGCGCAGAGGTGATTTTAACTGCTCAAAGAATTTACAAAACGTTGGGCGATACCACTAAAGCCTTAATTGCCATTGAAAAGGGCAGGAGGATTTACCCCGAAAACAAAAAGCTGCTGTATGAGCAAGCAAACATTTATAACAACAAAAAAGATTACGAGGCGTTAAGAAAATTGCTGGAAACGCTGATTAAAGTTAGTCCAGATGATTACGACATTAACTTTTTGGCAGCAGTTTGTTATGATCATTTAAACCAGCAAGATCAGGCAGAAAAGTATTATAAAAAGGCGATTCAGCTTAACCAAAGCAGTTATGATCCGATTTTTAACCTCGGTATTTTGTATATGAAAAAAGAGCTTGCCAGCCCGGACCCATCGGTACAAAAATATAATACAGCGATCAATCTGTTGGAAAAAGCAAATCAACTTAACCCGAACGATCCGGATTTTTTAAGGACTTTAAAATTAATTTACGATAAAACAGGCAACACAGAACAATCAAATAAAATAAGTACACAACTAAATCAGATCATTAATTAATTAACCATGAAAACAAAGTATGTAATAGCAAGTGCATTTGCGCTCGCGGTTTCTACAGCTGCCATGGCGCAGAAATCAGAGTTGGCCAATGCCAAATCAGAGTACGACAAGTTTAGCGTTGTACGTACCGGCAAAATAGCGTCCACCAGTTTAAACTCCGCAAAAGAAGCTATTGATAAAGCTGCCGCTAATGACAAAACAGCAGCTTTGCCCCAAACATATGCTTTAAAAGCAGCAATCTATGGTTCGCTGGCCGGAGATACCACGCAGCAATCCAGGGATAATTTAATCACCACTGCGCAGGAAGCTTACAAAAAAGCGGAGGCAGCCGACACAAAAGGGGAAAACAAAAAGCTATTGGAAGACACCAAAATTTCTTTGGCAAATTATCAATTGCAAACTGGTGTAAAACAATACCAAAGCGGCAAATACGATCAAGCGTTTGCTTCTTTTGACAATTACCGCCAGTATTTTCCGGAAGATACAAATGCCATTTTATATACCGGTTTAGCTGCTGCCAATGCCAAAAACAATGATGCGGCCATCAGCAATTATAAAAAGCTGGTAACTACCAAATATTCTAAAACAATGGGCGTTTATTCTGATTTGGCTTCCCTGTATCTAATGAAAAAAGATACGGCTTCTGCATTAAAAGTTATGGATGAGGCAACCAAAAAGTTTCCTAAAAATGCAGATTTAGCCAAGCGTGAAATCGAACTGAACATTCAATCCGGTAACAAAAAAGAAGTTTTACAGAAAATAGAAACCGCAATAGCTAATGATCCAAAAAACAAAACCTTGTATTATTATGCAGGCTTAACTTACTCATCTGCAAAGGATTATGTAAAAGCAGGAGAGTATTATCAAAAAGCTTTAGATATCGACCCTAACTATTACGAAGCTAATCTGAACCAGGGTTTTGTGATCATGAGTCCGGCAATTGATATTTTTAATGCAGCCAATAAACTACCGGCCAATAAACAAAAAGAATATACAGCGGCCATTGCAAAATCAAATGCCTTATTTACTAAAGCAGAACCATACATTGTTAAAGCAACGGAAGAAAACCCAACTTCTTTGGAAGCTTTAAGTAATTTGAAAACCGTTTATATCGGCAAAAAAGAGGATGCAAAAGCAGCAGCAGTACAAAAGAAAATTGATGCGCTGACTAAAAAATAGGCAGCCCAATTTTATACCATAAAAGAAGCATATTTAAAAGATATGCTTCTTTTTTTATATTAAAGTTTTTCGATAACATTTTGAATTTATTTAAAGATCATCAGGATTCTAATGCTTCTTTTATCACCTAAAATTTGGTGGTTTTGGTTGAAGCTTTTTAAAAAACAATTACAAAACAAAAATTACCTGCCTAAAAGAAGTATCGTAAATTTCCAAAAGTAGTTTAATCATTATTTAGGTTTTTATAACAATTATTTTGAAAATTTATGTGGTAAAAGAAGCATCGGAAATTACTACTTAACATAATATTAATTATAAGACATTTAATTTTTATAATACATTGGTTATAAACTTTTATTAAGATATAGATTTTATCTATTTAAAATAGATAATCCCAATTAACATTAATTTATAAAATGTAAATATTGACATTTCATAACCTTAAATTCGCTGTTATTAAAAATTACAAACTATGATTGATCAGCAAAAAAATTCGGCTGTCGAACCCGGCACAAACGAACCCTCCGGCGACAATATTTTAACAACCAGGCAAGGCCATCCGGTTTATGATAACCAGAACCTGCGTACAGTTGGAAACCGAGGACCGGCAACTTTAGAAAACTACCATTTTTTAGAAAAACTTTCCCATTTTGATCGCGAACGGGTTCCTGAACGTGTAGTTCATGCACGTGGTGCCGGTGCTCATGGTGTATTTGAAGCTTACGGAACAGTTGGCAATGAGCCGGCATCCAATTATACCCGCGCTAAGTTTTTGCAGGAAAATGGTAAGGAAACACCGCTTTTTGTACGTTTTTCTACCGTAATTCATGGCGGAAATTCTCCTGAAACACTGCGCGACCCTCGTGGTTTTGCCGTAAAAATGTATACTGAAGACGGGAATTGGGACTTGGTAGGAAACAATTTGAAAGTGTTTTTTATCCGTGATTCTATGAAATTCCCGGATTTGGTCCATGCATTTAAACCAGACCCGATGACCAACCGTCAGGATGGCGAGCGTATTTTTGATTTTATCAGCAATACACCTGAGGCGATGCAAATGATCACTTTCCTGTTTTCTCCCTGGGGCATCCCGGCAAACTACCGCCAGATGCAGGGTTCTGGCGTTAATACTTACAAATGGGTCAACGCTGATGGAAAAGCTGTTTTGATAAAATATCATTGGGAGCCGCTGCAAGGCATTAGAAACCTAACACAGGAAATGGCGGAAGAAATCCAGGGTAAAAACTTTAATCATGCTACCCAGGATTTATTTGATGCGATTGAGAAAGGCGATTTTCCTCAATGGGAATTATTTGTTCAGATTTTGAGCGATGATGAGCACCCGGAACTCGATTTTGATCCTTTAGATGATACCAAAATCTGGCCAAAAGAGCAATTTCCATGGCTTCCGGTCGGTAAAATGACGTTGAACAGCAACCCGGTAAATTATTTTGCTGAGGTAGAACAGGTAGCTTTTGGTACAGGCGTTTTGGTTGATGGTTTGGATTTCTCTGATGACAAAATGTTGCAGGGACGCACTTTTTCTTACTCCGATACACAACGTTATCGCGTAGGCACCAATTATCTGCAATTACCGATAAATTCCCCTCGAAAAAAAGCAGTTACCAACCAGCGCGATGGACAAATGGCTTATAATCAGGATTTAACAGCGGGCATAAATCCACATGTTAACTACGAACCTTCAACTTTACAAGGAATAAAAGAAGCACCAAAAACCGGTAAAGATTATACACCAATGTACAATGCCGCTTTGGTAAGAGAGAAGATCAGCCGACAAAACAATTTCGCACAGGCGGGAGATACTTACCGGAATTTTGAAGATTGGGAGCGAAATGATTTAATCAATAACTTGGTCAGCACGCTTGCACCAACGCAGCAACACATTCAGGATAAGATGGTTGAGTTGTTTACGCAGTGCGATGCAGATTATGGCAAACGCGTTTTAGAAGGTTTGGCGCAATTTAAAGCGATGAAAAACTCAGGTGATAGTAACGGTAATTCCCACAACAATCAGGCTGTACAGGAAGCCATAGAAGAATCTATGGAAGCAAAAGCGTATTAAGCATTTGTTTTTTAATTTTAAGAACTGTTTTTATTAAGGTAAAAACAGTTCTTTTTTTATAAGCTATTCTCTTTCCTATCGTTTTTAAATTATGGACAACAATTATCAACTCATTAATGCGGCCCGTATGGGTGATTTGGCACAAATAAACTCATTATTGAAGCAAAATGCGGAAATCAACTTTCAGGATGATAAAGGTTACACGCCCCTGATCATTGCCTGTTATAATGAACAGTTGGAAGCCGCCAAAATTTTAATTGCGGCCGGTGCCAATGTTGATGCGCAGGATTTTGGCGGAAACACGGCCTTAATGGGCGTTTGTTTCAAAGGTTATCCCGAAATTGCCGAATTATTGATTGCCAATGGTGCAAACCTGGATTTACAACATGGCAACGGCGGCACTGCTTTAATGTTTGCCACAATGTTTGGCCGAAATAAATTGGTAAAAATAATGCTGGACCATGGTGCCGATTTAACTATTCTGGAAAACCGCGGTTTATCGGCGGCAGATTTGGCTGTGCAGCAAGGCAATGTAGAAGCTTTGGAAATTATGGAAAAATACTGATCTGCCAAATTTACCCTTATAAAAGAAGCATCCGTTTAAATAGCGGATGCTTCTTTTACCATACTTTTTTTGGTGAAAACTTAATAAAATAGCTAATGCTTCTTTTATCATACTTTTTTTGCTGAAAATTTAACAGTTTAAATGCTCCGCTTAATGCCGAGTTCTAAACCGCGCAACTCCGCCAAACCTTTCATTCTGCCCGAAACAGAATAGCCAGGATAAGTATTGTAGTTAAAATCATCCAGGATTTTATGCCCATGGTCCGGCCGCATCGGGATGGCAACATCTTCCCGCCCATTGCTTTCCCGTTTTCGCTGTTCTAAAATGATGGCTTTCATCACCGCAAACATATCCGTACTTCCGCCCAAATGATCGGCTTCATAAAAACTGCCATCAGCTTCGCGCTGCACATTCCGCAAGTGTAAAAAATGAATATGCGCACCTAAACGTTCAATCATTCCGGGCAGATCATTATCGCCGCGCGCACCTAAAGAACCCGTACAAAAAGTTAAACCATTGCTTGGCGAAGGCGCGGCATCAATCAAAAACTTTAAATCCTGTTCGGTAGAGACCACGCGCGGCAAACCCAGAATCGGGAACGGCGGGTCATCCGGATGGATACACATTTTTACGCCTGCTGCTTCTGCGTCCGGCATAATCGCCTGCAAAAAATAAGCAAGGTTTTCCCTTAAAGCATTTGCGTCTGTTTGCGCATATTTTTGCAGATGTCCGCGAAATTCATCAATGGTATAAACGTCTGTGGTCCCGGGCAAACCGGCCATAACATTGTTGATCAATTGTGTTTTTTCATCGGCATTTAAACCGTCTAAATAAGTTTTTGCCGCTTGCTGTTGTTCCACAGAAAACTCCTTTTCGGCCCCTTCCCTTTCTAAAATATACAAATCAAATGCGGCAACGGCCGGTGCATGATAACGCAAAGCCGAAGCTTGGTTTGGCAACCGGAAATCCAGATTGGTACGCGTCCAGTCAAGCACAGGCATGAAATTATAGCAAACCGTTTTTATGTTTTCTGCAGAAAGGTTTTTTAGCGAAACAATATATTTTTCGATATATTGATCCCGTTCTGCAGAAGCTGTTTTGATACTTTCGTGGATATTTACGCTTTCCACCACGCTCCAGCACAGCCCGGCATCTTCAATTATTTTTTTTCTCTGGCTGATTTCTTCGCGGCCCCACTCCTCGCCGGCTTTTATGTGATGCAAAGCATTCACAATTCCTGTTACTCCGGTTTGGCGTATGGCAGCCAGACTTACGGGATCATTTGGCCCGAACCAGCGAAAAGTTTGTTCTAAATTGGCAATCATAACAAAAATGATTTATTTCAGCATAATTACCACAATTTTTTGACCGGTAAAAACAGTATTTCATTTTCTCTGAGTTGAAATCCGGGCAACAACTTCACTCCTGCTCCCTGATCATTTTTAAAAATCCGTCGCGGTAAGTTTCGCCAATCGGGATCGGTTGTTCACCGATGTAAACCTGGTTGCCGTCCACCATCCTGATCTTATCCACAGAAATAATATACGATTTGTGCACGCGGTAAAAAGGCGGCTGTGGCAGCTGCGTTTCCAGGTCACGCAGCGTTTGATAAGTAACCATGCGCTGCCCGGAAGTAAACAATGAAACATAGTTTTTCAAACCTTCAATATACAAAATATCATCGTAGTTTACTTTTAGAAACTTGTTTTTGCTTTCGCCTTTAATAAACATATAATCATTTGCCGAGCTGTTTTGCACAATTGGGTTTTCCTGGTTTGGAATAGATGGAATTGCATCCGATGCTGTTTTTACCGGCATAATTTGAGTGTGTGCTTTGTTAGCCGCTTTCAAAAACCGGTCGAATGCAATCGGTTTCAGCAGATAATCGATTACATCATGTTCGTAGCCGTCCAGCGCGTATTCCGGATAAGCGGTTGTCAGAATTACTTTGCATTTGCTGCCACACAATTTCAGGAACTGGATCCCGGTCAAATCCGGCATTTGGATATCCAAAAAAACCAGGTCGATATCGCCTTGCTGCACTTTCGTCAAAGCTTCGATTGCACTTGTTGTGGTTCCGACCAATTCTAAAAACGGGATTTTGCCAATGTAATCAGCAATAATTTTTGTGGCGTAAGCTTCATCATCAACGGCAAGGCAACGGATCATTATTTGAGTTGTGAGTTATACATTATAAGTTTAGTTGCAAGGTATAAAGTTTAGCCGAAATCAGATCGCTAAATGCTGATAACCAACGACGCTTTATAAGTTTGCCCGTTTTCCGAAACCAATAATTCGCTTTTGTTTGGATAAATCAGTTCTAATCTTCTGCGGATGTTAACCAAACCAACGCCGGTAGAAGGATCTTTCTGACTTTGGTTGATTTTATTGCTCACCGAAAAATCCAGCCGGTCGCCGGTAACTTTCAGGTTGATGCGGATGGGCCGTTGCGGATCGTTCACTACGCCGTGTTTAAATGCATTTTCTACAAACGGGATTAATAACAATGCGGCAACACGTTTCCCGGCAATGTCTCCATCGGCTTTAAAATCAACATAAAAACCTTCTTCAAAACGCAGTTGATAAATGCTGATATAGTTTTCAATATAATCTACTTCTTTCTGCAAATCCACCGTTCCGTCTGCACTGGCACTTTCCGTCAGCATGTAACGCATCATATTGGAAAGCTTGATCACGGCATCGGCCAGTTTATCAGAAACCGGATACGCCAGCGAATAAATATAATTGAGTGTATTATACAAAAAATGCGGGTTGATCTGGGTTTTCAAAAAAGCGAGTTCAGCCCGGGTTTTTTCTTCGCGGAGGGATTTATTTTCCTGTTCTTTTCGCAAAGCATTAAAACTGCTGTAAACGGCCATGCTTAGCACCAGTCCAGATGTTCCATAATACAGATTGTCAACAATATATGACTTTGCAGTATAACCATAATAATTATGGATATGAAAGATTTTGAACAGTACAACTTCTTCTAAAAGATACCTGGCAGCAATAAAAAATATAATCCCAAATAGAATCCCACCGATAAGTTGCGGAAGTTTATTCCTTTTTAAAAAATGCGGATATATCCAAAGATAAAAAATATAAAATTCTACAATTTTAACGGTCTGGAAAGAATAAGTAAACAGTTGACTACCGAAAGGACGAGGTTCAATCCAGAAACCAACGACAATATATAGCAGGTAAACCATCCAGCCGCCAATATGATAATAGATTTCTTTTTTCTTCATTATGGAATAAAAGTAAACCAAAACGGTACTTCAGACTAAAAATTTATCCCAACACCTTGTTTTTTTATGCGAACCGGCAAAACCGGTACAATGCTTCTTTTATCAACCTTTTTTGGTGTTGGGATAATATTGCGGGGCTTTGGTATCAATTTATTTCAGGCGGATTTTGGTTATGGCACTTTTGAGGCATCAACCCAAACGAACATGAAAACGCTTTGCACTTTTTTACTTTTACTGATCTGCGGAATTGCTTTTGCCCAAAACGGAACGATCTCCGGCAAAATCCTTGATCAAAAACAACAACCTTTAACCGGAGCATCTGTGCTGCTGCTGCAACTGCCGGATTCTGCCACAATTAACGGTCAGTCAACGGACTTGAACGGTGATTTCCATTTTAAAAATAGTAAACACGGAAAGTATATAGTAAAAATAGTAATGATTAGTTTTATTACTATTTACAAAAGCTTTGAATTTTCGGGATCAGATTTAACCTTGCCGCCTTTTATCATGGTTGAGAAAAAAAATACGCTAAAAGAAGTAACCATTTCATCAAACATACCGCAGCTAGAGCAAAAAAGCGACCGGCTGGTGGTAAATATAGAAAAACTAAACACCACCGGCGACAATGCTTTAGAGGTTTTGAAGAAAGCACCTGGCGTCCGTTTGGATAAAGACGACAATATTTTATACCGAAATAATGGCGGTGTGGTGGTGCTGATTGATGGCCGCCGTACGTACATGAGCGGTGCCGAACTGAGCAATTACCTCAAAAACATGCCCGGAAATGCGCTAAGCAAAATAGAACTGATCCCGAACCCGCCGGGAAATTATGATGCAGAAGGAACGGCCGGGATGATCAATATCATTTTAAAACACAATAAACTGCAAGGTTACAGCGGTAGCGCCAACGCAAATTTGGGTTACGGCAAATACGGAAAAGCTTACGGCGGATTTAATTTCAATTATAATTCGGGCAAATTCAGTTTTTTTGCACGTTCAAATACCGGATATTACAGTTCGTACAACAAGCTGACTTTAAGTCGACAGATTGGTACTGATTTATACAATCAATATAATTTATGGCGGCCAAAAACCCTTGCAACGGGTTACACCATCGGCACCGATTTTTATGCCGGTAAAAAAAGCACGTTTGGTGTAATGTTTAAAGGTTACAACAACCCTACCGATGCGCAATTTACCAGTATGAGCAACACGCTGAACAATTTGGGCGAGCAAACCGCTATTGTAACCAGCCTTAATCCGCAGAAAACTTATACCGGAACTTACAGTATCAACTTAAATTATAGTTTATCTTTGGACACAACCGGTCAAAAATTGAGTTTTGATGCCGATTATGTGCACAGTGCATCAACCAATAATGAAAATTATACCAATACTTATTTTAATGGAAATGGTAACATAATTGGTAATTCGATAGATTTAAGAAGTACGGCACCAATTTATTACAACATTAAATCTATCAAAGCAGATTACGTTTTGCCGCTCAAAAATAAGTTTCAGTTTGAAGCCGGTGTAAAAAGCAGTTTGGTAAATACGCACGCCGTTATCGCTTTTGATTCGTTAAAAGCAGCTGGTTATATCCTCGATCCAAAGCGCAGCAATGATTTTGTTTATGAGGAAAATATCAATGCGGCTTATGCCACACTGAACAAAACTTTCAGCCCAAAACTGGATGTAAAAGCCAGTTTACGTGCCGAGCAAACGGTTTCTACCGCAAATTCACTTTCTCGAAATGAGGTTGTAAAACGCAATTATTTACAGTTTTTCCCGAGTGCGTTTATCACTTATAAAGTTAATGCGGATAACCAGTTAAATGCTTCTTTTAGCAGGAGAATTAGCAGGCCGGGTTATAGTTCGTTAAATTCTGCCATCCGATATACTGATCCGTACACGGCAATCCAAGGCAATCCGTATCTGCAACCCTCAATCTCACAGAGTTATGTGTTAAATTACACGTATAAAAGCTTTCAGATTTTAAGTCTGAGTTATTTAAAAGTTAATGGCGATCAAAGTTCTGTTATCAACCAGAATGATCAAACCAAAGAAAGCATCACCACTTACCAAAACCTCGGCAGCGCGCAATCTTTTTTAGCAACTTCTGCCGGTACTTTCAACATCAAAAAATGGTGGAATGTTAATTATCAGCTGGCTGCTTCTTTTGATAAGGTAAATACGGTGGTTGGTGCAAACCCGTACAGCAGCAGCCGTTTGGCCTGGAGCGTAAGCGGCGATAACACTTTTTATCTCCCAAAAAGCTTTAAAATTCAGTTAACCGGAGAATATGATTCACCTTCTATTAATGGTTTGGCGCGGGTTTTATCATCTTCTCAAATTGATGCCGGTATTACCAAAACCATGCTGGAGAAAAAATTAAATGTGAGTTTTAAAGTAAGAGATATATTTTTTCAGAGCCGTTACCGCAGCATTTTGCAATATAACAACGTAAATACCCGCTGGAATAATGAATACGAAAGTCGCCGTTTTACTTTGGGATTAACTTATAATTTTGGAAATACCAAGCTAAAAACAGCACGCAACCGCCAAAACGGAAGTAAAGAAGAAGAAGGTAGAATGTAGATTAATTTTAAATTGAAAGAAAATTTTCTTTAGTATTTGTTTTTGCTGAAGAAAGTTTTTGACAACCAACAAATGCTGCCATACTGTTTTTATCGATATAATTTTGTTGTTCATCCGCAGAAAAAATACGAAAACATGTATCTTTGGCTTCAGCTTTTTTAAAAAAAGCCCGGGTGGCGAAATTGGTAGACGCACCACTTTGAGGGGGTGGCGTCCGAAAGGATGTAGCGGTTCGAATCCGCTTCCGGGCACAAAAAACTACTTAAATTTCCAGTTGCAGACCATCGTAAGCCAGTTGGATATTGGGCGGCAACTCCGCAGAAACATCCTGGTATTTGCCTAAACGGTGACTGATGTGCGTAAAATACGTCATCTCCGCGCCTGTTTTTTCTGCAAAAGCTATGGCCTCTGCAAAAGTAAAATGCGAGATATGTTTTTCTTTCTGCAAAGCATTGACAACCAGTATTTTACTGCCTTTTATCTTTTCTATTTCTACTTCAGATACTGTTTTTGCATCTGTAATATAAGTGAAATCATGGATGCGGAAACCCAGCACCGGCAACTTATAATGCAATACTTCTATCGGGATAAAAGGGATACCAGCCGCTGTAAATGGCTTTAAATCAATGGTTTTTAAATTGATCTGCGGGATGCCCGGATATTTGTAATCGGTAAAAATGTAAGAAAACTCGCGTTTTAAAGCATTCTGCACCCGCAAATCAGCATAAACATCAATGGCAGAATTTTGAAAATAGTTGAACGCGCGGATATCATCCAAACCGGCAATATGATCTTTATGTTCGTGTGTAAAAACCACGGCTTCCAGATGTTTTACCTGCGCACGGAGCATCTGGTAACGAAAATCGGGACCGCTGTCGATCACAACATTTTTGCCGTTTTCCTCAATTAAAACAGAAGAACGCAACCGTTTGTCATGCGGATCGTTTGAGGTGCAAACCGCACAGTTACAGGCAATCATGGGTACGCCCTGCGAAGTTCCGGTTCCTAAAAAAGTAATACGCACTGTAAATAATTAGTTGGGGAAATTAATAAAAACCGCTTTGGCAAAATTTATACCGGTAAAAGAAGCATCTGCACCTCAGCGCAAATCTACCACTTCTGCACCGGGATAGTTTTTTTTGTTGAAACCGAAAACCGAATCAGAACCGGTATAATTTGTTGCAGGAGAACTTAAAATATAGGTGTAACGACTGCCGTTTTTATCATAAATACTTGCGCTATAAATGCGGTTTTGTGCTTTGCTGATCAATAACCGCACTTTAAAAAACGGCTTTTTGCTATCAACCGGCGTTAAATCAATCTGCTGGTAAACCTGGCCTTGCTGCCTAACTTCCCCGGTGAACAAATATTTATATCCTTTTTCGTAAATGGTGAAAACCTGTGCCGGGTTTAAGGATTGCGAACTGTTGTCGGCGTCATTGATCTGCACTTCATTGTCTTTTTTCTCGTAAGTCCACTGCGTTTTTCCATCGCTGATAATTTCCTGTTCAACCGATTTTGTTGCGCCGGAACCGCTATAAATGGTCAGATGAAATTTATTGGTTTTCGGACTGGCCAAAATCATTCCGCTTTGTTTGTAGCTTTTGATGTTTTCCTGCGGATTGTCCAGCACATAACTAAAATCAGATTTAATGGCCGAGAACGATTTATACTTTTTGCTCACACCGTCCAAAATTGCTTTGGCTTTCGGGTCGTTTTGTGCTTTTGCTGCCGAAATTACCACTGAAAAAAGTATCGTAAAAACAGCTATTCTTTTGAAAATCATACTTTATTTTGAATTGATGGTACTTAAAAACTGTTCCAGCGCGTAATCGTCCGGCAATAAAACTTCACGGGCTTTGCTTCCCTCAAACGGGCCAACTACGCCGGCCGCTTCCAGCTGGTCAATGATCCGCCCGGCACGGTTGTAGCCTAATTTCAGTTTCCGCTGGATAAGGGAAGTTGAACCCTGCTGGTGCATCACAATCAGTTTGGCGGCTTCTTCAAAAAGCGGGTCGCGATCGCTGGCATCAAACTCTTTATTCAAATTCAGAAACTGCTCTTTTTCTTTTATAAATCTTTCTATATCAGTCTTGCCAACTTTGGAAAGGTATAAAAAATCGAAAGCCAAATTATTCAAAACAAACTGGCAATCTGAAAAACTACTATAATTTGAATGTCCACTACGATTACCTATAATTTCTAAATTAAATTTTTTGATTGATAATTTCCAAGCAACGAGTCTTCTAAATGCAAACAACGCGATATGCTCATCTTTGATTTCAATGTTATTCTCATGCAAACCAACAACTTTGCGATTGCCAATATACTGCTCTTGCTTATCTAAGGGCTTAGATGTTTTGTCAATAATAGTGCAATTAAGTTTAGTTTGATCTTCAAATAAAAATGAAATTTCATCATTCTCATAAATTTTAAATCTTGTATTTTGACTTGATAATTTATCAGTAAAGTAATTTATGGCTAAATAGAATTTGTTGTTTCTTTTTACAAATGAGAACATTAACAAGAACCCATCTTCTGAGGAAGTAACGACACCATGTTTGGCTAAATCAATGGAATTATTTATTCCACCAACACAATCCCATTTTATATTTAGTGAATTTGAAAAAGGATTTTCTTCAACAGATGGAATATTAAAATATACAGCTTTTTTTATTTCATGCAATCTGTTGTTAATAGCTGAGTTACTAGTATCGATTGAGACATTTAAGTTCTTTAAATCAATTTCTTTAACAACACCGCAGGCAAAAGGAATTAAGAAGTTGTACCTTTTTTTTAAAGTGATTAAAGAATAAGAAATATCAAATTTAATTTGTTGATTAATGTTTAGTATATCTCCTACTTTACAAGAAATGTTATTTATATCGAAAGAACTTAAATTTGTATCAACAGCTGTTATCCTGAATATATTATCCTGCTCATAAGTTTCAAATTTTATATCTAAAGGTATTTTGTGAAAGTTTTTTTTACTTGGGATAGTTTCCTTAAAAACAGGAGTTTGTTCTTCATCCTTACCATCGGGAATAGATTTCTCAAAAATAGCAGTCTGTTCCTCATCCTTTACACCAAATAATCTTTTAAAAAATCCCATAAACTTATTTTGAATTAATGGTGCTTAAAAACTGCTCCAGCGCGTAATCGTCCGGCAATAAAACCTCGCGTGCTTTGCTTCCCTCAAACGGGCCAACTACGCCGGCCGCTTCCAGCTGGTCAATGATCCGCCCGGCACGGTTGTAGCCTAATTTCAGTTTCCGCTGGATAAGGGAAGTTGAACCCTGCTGGTGCATCACAATCAGTTTGGCGGCTTCTTCAAAAAGCGGGTCACGATCGCTCGCATCAAATTCTTTTGCGCTGCTTTCACCACCTTCGCCCACAAACTCGGGCAATAAAAATGCAGAAGGATAGCCACGCTGGTTGCCGATAAAATCAGAAACTTTTTCCACTTCCGGCGTATCTACAAACGGACATTGTAAACGGATCAGATCATTTCCGGTGGATAACAGCATATCGCCACGACCAATCAGCTGATCTGCTCCACCGGCATCCAGAATCGTGCGCGAATCAATCTTAGACAAAACCCTGAAAGCAAGCCGCGCCGGAAAGTTGGCCTTGATCGTGCCCGTAATAATATTCACCGATGGACGCTGCGTAGCAATCACCAGATGGATGCCCACGGCACGCGCCAGCTGCGCCAAACGGGCAATCGGCGTTTCCACTTCCTTGCCGGCCGTCATCATCAAATCTGCAAATTCATCAACAATCAGCACAATAAACGGCAGGAAACGATGGCCTTCCGTCGGGATTAATTTTCGGTTGACAAACTTCAGATTATATTCTTTCAGGTTCCGTACCTGTGCATCTTTCAGCAAATCATAACGCTGGTCCATTTCGATACAAAGTGAATTAAGCGTATTGATAACTTTTTTGGTATCAGTGATAATCGCATCGGCTTCGTCAGGAAGTTTGGCCAAAAAGTGCCTTTCTATCTTACGGAACAAAGTCAGTTCCACTTTCTTCGGATCAACCAGCACAAATTTTAATTGTGATGGATGTTTGCTGTACAAAAGCGAAACTAAAATCGCATTGATACCAACCGATTTTCCCTGACCGGTTGCACCGGCCACAAGCAAGTGCGGCATTTTGGCAAGATCGGCAATATAAACTTCGTTGGAAATGGTTTTGCCTAGCGCGATCGGCAAATCCATCGTTGTATTTTGAAATTTTTCAGTTTCTAAAATTGAGCGCATGGAAACTACTTCCGAATGCTGGTTTGGTACTTCAATCCCGATGGTTCCTTTACCCGGCATCGGCGCAATAATCCGGATGCCCAGCGCGGCCAAACTCAGGGCAATATCATCTTCCAGGTTTTTGATTTTTGAAATGCGCACGCCCGGTGCCGGGATAATTTCGTACAAAGTTACCGTGGGCCCAACCGTGGCTTTAATTTTATCAATTTCGATGTTGTAATGGTTCAGGGTTTCAACAATCTTGTCTTTGTTGGCCTCCAGTTCTTCATTAGTAACCTGAATTTTGTTGGTTCCGTGTTTCTCCAGCAGATCAATATTGGGTTTTTTGTAGGAGGCCAAATCCAGTTCCGGGTCATACAAACCAAATTCTTCCACCAATTTATTGGCCGTCATTTCCACCGCCGGAACTTCAACGGTAAACTCGGGTTCATGGCTTAGTAATTCTTCCTGATCAACCGCAAATTCAGGTTCGGGCGTTAAAGTTATGGGGTGAAAAACTTCTGTCAGCGGTACGGTTTTAGGTTGATTGACAACCTCATTTAAAGGTTTTTTCTGAACTTGAAATTCGTAATCAGCAGCTACAATTTGTTCTTCAGATGCTGTTTTTATGGGGTGATTTTGGGTGAGTTTTGCTGTTGGCTTATCTAAAAGTTCTTCTTCATCCGTTAAAATCGAATTGACTGTAAAATTTGGTGTCGGTTTCGGAACGGCCATTTCCTGTCCTTCGTCAGGCAATACTGTTTTTACCGGGTAATTTTGGGCGAATTTTGCTCCGGCAACAGCTTCATCTTCCGTCAGCGGGACTTCGCCGGGTTCAGTAACCAGTTTCAATTTCCGTTCCGGTAGTTTAAAATCGATGTTGTAAACGACGATTAAAAAACTCAATCCGGCAAAAATCAATAATCCGGCAATCCCGGCCTCACCGATTTGTACTTCGAGCAGGCGGTTCGTCCAAAAACCAAACCCGCCTTCCAGATAATGCGGTGCGTCCGTCATCCAGCTATGAAAAAAACCAATTGCTATGGAGAAAAAAAGCAGGCTAAAAAAAGCATATCCCAAAGTTTTATCAATGGCAAACAGCTTCACTTTAAACAATAAACGATAACCGATCACCAAAAAAACGGCCACAAAAATAAAGGAGGCCACGCCAAACCACTCGTAAATAAACTGGTGCGAAAGCAATGCGCCCAGCTTGCCCAGCCAATTTTGCACAATCGGGTTGATCACACCGCTGTCTTGCAGTTCCTGCGGCGTTTTCCAAAAGTTGCCCCAGCCGCCGTTGGCTTCTAAAACATAGCTTTGGTCATCCTGCCAGGTAAATAAATAGGAAGTGAAGGCGATTAAAAAATAAAGGCAAACGATCAGAAAAAACAAACCGATGATCTTAACAATGCGGCCATCCCCCAAATTAAAAGCAGGCATCTCGGGCCTTACTTTTTTGTTTTTTGGGAACATAAACGGTGCCCCGGATTTGTTGTCTTCCTTTAAATTAGAATTTTTAAACTGATTTCCTTTTGGGGGCATTTACGGTCAACAAATTAATTTTGCACAACAAAGTTAAAATATTTGGAAGCAGTAGCACGCATCTTTGAGTTTTAATTAAACCCTCGCCGGTGCTCAGTGCGCAGCAATATTAAGATAACTTTTTGCACAAAGGTTTAACGATGCTTCTTTTACGGCTGATTTTTAATTAAGATATTTTAAAGATCGGTAACGCGGCTACCGGCACGTTTGATGTAATTACGAAAATCAAGCACAATTCCTGCAAAAAAGTAAAAAATCAGCGGAAAACCAACGGCCAGAAAGGAAGAATAGATAAAAAACAACCTGATTTTTGCAATCGAAATATGAAAACGGCCGCCCAGATAAGTGCAAACACCGAAAGAGTATCTTTCAAAAAAGGTCAGGACCCGCTGCAGCATAATGGTTCGTTTTTAAAATTTTGTGGCCTATTCCGCAGTTTAAGCAACGTTTTTTATCGCAAAACTCATTTTTTAGTTCGATCAAAGCCTGAGAATTTGCAGCAGATTTCACTTTGATTCCTGCTGATATAAAATTACTGATTATAAAATTGTTTTCGCAAGGCAAATTTTCTAAAATCTGCAATGCTTTGCCGCGTTGTGTTTCATCCTGATTTTCATTCCCGAAGGCAAAAAGAAAAACGGCAACGGTATTGATCAGGATATTTTCTACCGATGAACGGCCCAGTGTTTTTGAGTTTGGTTTTGAAATTTTCCCAAACTGATAATGATCCAGCCAATATTCCGACGGATTTATACCGGTAAAAGGAGCATCGATGTTGTTGATTTTTTCTGTTTGGATTAAATCAGTCAGAAAGTGGTTGTTGCGGTGCATTAAGGCAGCAAATTGTGCCAGCCGGACAGTTGGGAAATTAGAAGGCCGCAAGCGCAAAAACTTCCACAAATGTTTTTCTAACGGAAATAAACTGTATTTCTGCTGTAAAAACTGATACTCTTTTTGCAAGGTCAAATAATAAGGATCAGCAAAATCATCAGTCAAAAAACCGGCCTGTCCAAAAATCAGGGCTTCGGTTTGAAGTAAATTAGAACTGTGTTTGGCAAGGATTTGTAAAGGCAATGATTTGGCCAGCAGTTCAAAAGGCAAAGCGTTTATTTTAAAACCAAAATTTGCGGCCAGCAGCTGGTAAAAAGTTTCTGCCCAATTACCTTTTTGCTGTGTCAAAACTGCTTTTACTCTGGCTGATTTTTCTTCCAGCCGCTGGATCAGCATCCGGCTAAGCCAGGTTTGCACCGTTAGTTCATCAACGCGATGAACCGTTTTTTGACAGGGAAAATCAACCATTTCCGCAAAAACCAGGTTTTGATAGCTGATCAAAAGCTGGTCTGAAATGCGGTCTTCCAAAACCAAAACCGGCATTTTAAAACCGGCTTCATTCCGGATTTCCTGATCGTTTTTGTAAACCACATGCAGGACGACATTATTATAAGCCGGATCTGAACTATGGTTGTGCCGCATCCAATCAGACGAGCGAATATGGATTTCTACGTTTCCAGCCCAAAGCGTATCGGCAATCCTGATTTTGGCCTGCTGAAAATCCGGACCGGCATGATGATGATGTAAACCCGGGGAAATAATTTCGATTGCTTCTCCGTCCTCAGTTTTCAAATTTTTATGTTGAAAAAGGCGAAATTTCCAGATATAATGCAGAAAATCTTCAGCAAAAACCATTTAAGATTATTTCTTTAAATATATAATTATTATTTAATAGTTAATAATATTATTTTAATAAAGGATTTTTAATGTATAAATGAAAAGTTGCAAACTATTTAAAGGATGCTTGTTTTACCGGCTAAAATTTGTTAGCTGTTTTTAATCATGATCGATTCTACCACTTTCACAACATCTTTACACATATCGGTTGCGGTTTCCAGTCCCAACAAAATTTCCTGGTATTTTATCATCCGGATCGGGTCTTTTTCGTTCTCAAATAAATCAGCAACAGCCTGATTATAAATTATATCCGCTTTGTCTTCTATAGTGTTGATGGAATCACAATGCCTGATGATCAATTCTACATTTTCAATATCTTTCAGTTCATCAATCAGTTTTTGGAGTGCAAAAGCAGCATCTAAAATCAAATCGGCCAAAACCTGCATTGGCTTGGTAAATTCTGTTAAGCCGTATAAAAACATGCGGTTGGCAGATTCGTGGATGTAATCGGCCACATCATCAATGGAAGAAACCAATGCATGGATATCTTCGCGATCAAAAGGCGTGATAAAATTTTTGCTCAGTTCTATATTGATGTGATGGGTAATATCGTCGCCAATGTTTTCCAGCCGGTCTATTTTCTGAAAAAGGTCTTTGGTATTGATCGATGCCGGGTCGTTCAGCTCTTTTTTCAGCATTTCGGCCATTGCAACCACGTTTTGGGTGGCCTGATCAAACAGCGGAAAGAATAATTTCTTGCCGCGTGGCGTAAAATATTGTATAAGTGTGCTAAACATAAGCAATGTGGATTTTGATTTAAAGATAGTTTGGCTACGTTAAGAAATTGTTAAGCAATTTGGTTTTTTCAGAAAAGTTAAGAATTAAGTCAAATTTTAGTGGATAAAAACAGTATCGTACATAAACACCTGTTTTTAAACAATAAATTTGTTACAAAGCACTTATCATTGCAAACCTATATTTGCGGCGTTGGCTCGTATTTCGGGTACAATGTACATGCAAATTATCCTGCTGTTTTTTGTGCTTTCGTTTATATCATAATTGCTCATGTTTTACAGAACTACTTTTTGCCGGGTGTTGTGCCTGCTGTTTCTGTTGAGCACTTATCATGCTGTTTTTGCCCAGCAAAAAACATTGACTTTAAAACAAGCTGTACAAAATGCACTGCAAAACTATGGCACCATCAAGGCAAAGGCAAATTATGCCAGGGCATCTGCCGCTTTGGTTACGGAGGCAAAACGCGAGTATCTGCCTAATTTAAACGTATCGGCACAAAACGATTTTGGAACGGTAAATTCGCAATACGGCCCACTTTATGGTTTGGGCGGATATGGAGTTGCCTCGGGCGGCCCAATTTTAGCCGGACAGAATTGGAATTCGGCTTTTGGCGGATTGTACCTGGCCAATTTAAACTGGGATTTTTTCTCCTTCGGGAAAGCAAAAGAACGGGTAAAAGTTGCCCAAAACCAGCAAATGTTGGATCAAAGCGATTTGATGCAGGAACAGTTTCAGCAGGAAATCCGCGTTTCCGGAGCCTACCTAAACCTGCTCGCTTCGCAGCAACTGAGCGTTTCCCAGCAAAATAACTTAAACCGCGCTTTGGCTTTGCGTAATGTGATTGTTGCCCGGGTAAAAAGCGGCTTAAACCCGGGTGTAGATTCTTCCCTGGCAAATGCCGAGGTGGCCAGTGCGCAAATTGCCTTGACCAACGCGCAGGATGTAGTGCAGCAACAGGGCAATCTGCTGGCGCAATACACCACATTAACCCCGACGAATTTTTTGCTGGACAGTGGTTTTGTAAGCCGGATACCTAAAACTTTGGACACAAGTACACACATCAGCTTGAGCAAGCACCCTGTTTTATTGTATTACCAAAACCGGATCGGACTAAGTGCCGAACGCGAAAAGTACTATAAAACGCTCAGTTATCCAACGTTTTCGCTGTTCAATATTTTTCAAAGTCGAGGTTCGGGCTTTAACAGTTATACACTTAATCAAACTTTATATACGCAAAATTATTTCAGCGGTATAAACCCAACCCGCTCTAATTATCTGCTGGGCATCGGTATGGTTTGGAACCTTGCCTCGCCGTTGCGCGTGCACGAGCAGGTAAAAGCACAGCAATTTACTTCCGAAGGTTTGAAAAACGAATATGATCTGGTGAATCAGCAGTTGTCGGCACAACTGATTTTATCGAAATCCAGGATTCAAAATGCGTTGAAAAATTATCAGGCCGCGCCAATTGGGTTAAAAGCTGCCACAGATGCTTTTAACCAGAAAACGGTTTTGTACAGAAACGGACTGGCAAATATTGTAGATGTTACGCAGGCCTTGTTTACGCTGAACCGGGCAGAAACAGACCGCGATATTGCTTATAATAACGTTTGGCAGGCTTTGCTTTACAAAGCGGCTGCCACCGGGGATTTCGGAATATTTTTTAATGAATTTTAGGTTGCCGGAAAACAAAATATACCGGATAAAAACAGCATGGGATTAATCAGAAGCGCACTCAGGAAACCAATCACTATTTTAGTTATTGTTGCAGCAGTTTTCTTTTTTGGGTTGAATGCCGTGCGTAACATCAAAATCGATATTTTCCCCGATCTGAATCTGCCGGTTATCTATATTTCGCACCCTTTTGGCGGTTATACACCCAACCAGATGGAGGCTTATTTTGGCAAACCATATGTTAACTTGTTACTTTATGTATCAGGTGTTAAAAGCATTGAAACAAAGAATATTACAGGTTTAACACTTATTAAACTTTCCTTTTACGAAGGCACCAACATGGCGCAGGCCGCAGCGGAGGTTACGGCTTTTACCAACCGTGCCCAGGCCATCTTTCCGCCAGGGACACAACCTCCGTTTATTATTCGTTTCGATGCTTCTACACTGCCGGTTGGGCAACTGGTTTTAAGCAGTCCGAAACGCACCAACAATCAGTTGCTGGATATGGCCAATGTTTACGTACGTTCTGCTTTTACTTCTATTCCGGGATTGATTTCTCCGGCACCGTTCGGCGGTAATACACGTACAATTGTCATTAAAGTTGATCCGGTACTGTTGCGGTCGCACAATTTAACAGCCGATCAGATTGTTACGGCCATACGCGAAAACAACATCACTTCCCCTGCCGGAAACGTTCGCATCGGCGATTACAATTATCTCACCCCAACCAATACCACCATTAAAAAAATATCCGATTTTGCCAACATTCCGATTTACAGGGGCGGCGTGCAAAATTTGTTTTTGCGTGATGTGGCCACGGTGGAAGACGGTGCCGATATTACCAGCAGTTATGCGCTGGTTAACGGCAAACGCTCGGTTTATTTGCCCATCACCAAATCTGCAGATGCTTCTACCTGGGATGTGGTACAAAGTTTAAAGAAAGCTTTGCCCCGTTTTCAGGCTTTGCTGCCGGATGATGTGAAGCTTTCTTTTGAGTTTGACCAATCGGTTTATGTGATCAATGCGGTTAAAAGCCTGATTACCGAAGGTGCCATTGGCGCGGTGCTGACCGGTTTAATGGTGCTGCTGTTTCTGGGCGACCGAAGAGCAGCTTTGATTGTGATTTTTACCATTCCGATCTCACTGATTTCCGGTGTGCTGTTTTTATACCTGTTCCATCAAACCATAAACATCATGACGCTGAGTGGATTATCCTTAGCAATTGGTATTTTGGTTGATGAATCTACCGTAACCATCGAAAACATACATCAGCACATAGATATGGGCAAGCCCAAAGCTTTGGCCATTTGGGATGCCTGTAAAGAAATCGCTTTTCCAAAATTGCTGATCCTGTTTTGTATCCTGGCAGTGTTTGCGCCTGCTTTAACAATGAAAGGTATTCCGGGTGCTTTGTTTTTACCGCTTGCACTGGCTATTGGTTTTTCAATGATCACTTCTTATTTGCTGGCCCAGACTTTTGTACCGATCATGGCCAACTGGATGATGAAAGCGCAGGAAGATCATCCCAAAATACATTTCGACCCAAAAGAAGAAAATGATACCTGGGACCAGAAAAAACACCTGCTAAAAGAAGCATTACAAAACCCTACCCATTTTGATAAATTTCGGCAACGCTATTTACAGTTGATGGACAGGCTTTTCAAACAGCGTAAAACCACCGTTATCGTTTACGTTGTTGGTACTTTGGGTTTGGCGTTTTTTTTAATTACTACCATTGGCCGGGATGTGCTGCCAAAGGTAAACGGCAGACAGTTTCAGGTGCGTTTGCGGGCACCAGACGGAACGCGTTTAGAACGTACCGAAGCGGACGTTGTGAAAACCCTGCATGTACTGGAAGAACTGGTTGGCAAAAAAAACATTGCAGTTACCTCTGCTTTTGTCGGTCAGCACCCTTCACAGTTTTCTACCAGCCCGATTTATTTGTTTATGGCTGGCCCGCAGGAAGCTGTTTTGCAGGTAAATCTCAGCGAAAATTATAAAGTCGACCTGGATCAGCTGAAAGAAAAATTTCGGCACAAAATGCACGCAGAAATGCCAGATGTCAAGCTTTCTTTTGAGCCGATAGAACTGACGGACAAAATTTTGAGCCAGGGATCCCCAACGCCGGTTGAAGTTCGCATTGCCGGAAAAAACAAAAAACAGAATGAGGTTTATGCCGCTAAAGTAATTTCTAAATTGCAGAAAATCAAATATTTACGTGATATACAATTAGGCCAGGCCATTCATTATCCGGCAATAGACATTGATATCGACCGCACGCGTGCTTCGCAGTTGGGCGTAAGTGTTGCAGAGATTTCACGTTCGCTGATTGCTTCCACGTCATCTTCCCGCTTTACCGAAAAAAATGTATGGCTGGACCCGAAAGTTGGTTTAGGCTACAGCGTTCAGGTAGAAGTACCGGAATATAAAATGGCCAGTATGAACGACATCAGCGAGATTTCTGTGTTAAGAAACTCGGCAAGGCCGGTTTTGGGTGATGTGGCTAGCATCAAAAAAGACACAACTTTGGGTGAAAACGATGATATTGGTGCTCTGCCATATCTGTCTGTAACGGCAAACCTAAACAAAATGGATTTGGGAACCGCAACTGATGATGTGCAAAAAGTAATCAAATCTTTAGGAAAACTGCCCCGCGGCATAACGGTTGAAGTAAAGGGTTTAAGCGAAACTTTACTGGATACTTTAAGCAGTCTGCAATCCGGTTTAATTGTAGCTGTGGTTGTAATATTCCTGATGCTGGCTGCCAATTTCCAGTCTTTTAAAGTTTCGTTAGTGGTGCTTTCCACTGTTCCGGCAGTAATTGTTGGTTCGTTATTATTGCTGTTGTTGACCGGTTCTACGCTCAACCTGCAATCTTATATGGGCACGATCATGTCTGTCGGTGTTTCGGTTTCCAATGCTGTTTTAATGGTTACCAATGCAGAACATTTGCGGATGCACAATGGCAACGCGCTTGAATCTGCCCGAGAAGCGGCGGCTTTACGCCTTCGGCCAATATTAATGACGAGTTTGGCAATGGTTGTTGGCATGGTGCCGATGGCTTCAGGTTTAGGCGAAGGCGGCGATCAGGCATCACCTTTGGGGCGTGCAGTTATAGGTGGCTTGATTGCATCTACATTTGCCGTATTACTTGTTTTGCCATTGGTTTTTGCCTGGCTTCAAGGTAAAACCACTACAAATTCTGTTTCTTTAGATCCGGAAGATAAAGAAAGTAAACATTATATTCCATCACTTTATGATAACCCGAATATCCAGGAATAATATTTTCAGAAGTCTGGTTTTAATTGCTGTTTCAAGTACGTTTAGTGCCTGCCATTCAAAAACAGATGATACCAATCAGGACAAAGATACCACGGCAGTAACCGCATTAGAAACTTTTCCGCTTAAAAAAGGAATCTTGTCCGCAGATTTAAGTATGCCCGGCGAATTGATTCCCTACCAGCAGGTTGATTTATATGCGAAAGAAAACAGCTTTGTAAAAAAGATTTATGCAGATGTAGGTTCGGAAGTAAAACAAGGCCAGTTGCTGGTTTCGCTGGATGCACCGGAAATCAATTCAAATATTGCCGCGGCAAAATCAAAATTACAATCACAGGAGGCTATTTATACGGCCAGCAATTCTAACTATAACCGTTTGATCGAAACTGCAAAAACGCCCGGAACAATCTCTAAAAATGATATTGATCAGGCAATGGCACGTAAAAATTCTGACAAGGCAGAGCTGGAAGCTGCAAAATCGGCCTTTCAATCTGTAGCAGCAACGGGTGCTTATCTGGATATCCGTGCTCCTTTTAATGGCGTAATTACCACGCGTAACATTAACACTGGTGCTTACGTTGGGCCTTCCGGCAAAGGTTCTGATATGCCACTTTTTGTTTTGCAGGAACAAAAGCTTTTGCGTTTAGTTATTTCTGTACCAGAAGCTTATACCGGATTGCTAAAACAAAAAGATGAAGTAAAATTTAGTGTAAAATCTTTACCAAACCAGCATTTTACAGCCACTGTTAAACGTTTGGCCGGTGCGCTGGATGAACGTTTACGTTCCGAACGTTTGGAGATGGACGTTTCTAACAACAATAAAAAACTTTTACCGGGAATGTATGCGGAGGTAAGCCTTTTGCTGCCCGCATCAGACAGCACTTTTGTAGTCCCGAAAACAGCATTGGTTTCTTCTACGGAAAGGGTTTTTGTCATCCGCGTGGCCGATCATAAAGCAGAATGGGTTGATGTGAAAAAAGGCCGTGAATCCGTGGATGAGGTTGAGATTTATGGAAAACTCCAAGTCGGCGACTTATTGATCAAAGTTGCTACTGATGAAATCCGCAACGGATCAACCATCAAAACCAAATAAATCAATTTAACGATTTGTACTGAAATTGACTATACTACAAAAATTCAAATTTTTAACGTTGCCCGGAAAAGATTATTTTATACTTTTGTGCTTCTTTTAGCAGGTATATTTTATGCCGATAAAAGAAGCATTATTTCAAGCACCCATAGCTCAGTTGGATAGAGCAACGGTTTTCTAAACCGTCGGTCTCAGGTTCGAATCCTGATGGGTGTACAAAATATGAAAAACGGCCTCTGCACTGCGCACAGGCCGTTTTTGCATAATAACAATATTTCTGTTTTTAAGCGAAAGACCTTTACCAATATTTGCGCACCATTAAACCGATAAATCACCGCGTAGAGAAAATGATTCTGGCCAAAAACTGAAATGCTGTTTTTACCTATAATTTTTTGATATAATCCAGAAACAGGTTTAAAGCCTGTTTTTTATCTTCCGTTAAATCAAACTGCAGTTTATTAAAAAGATAATCGCGCAAATCAAAATCAGGATAAACCGGAAGTGTTTGCAACACTTCTTCGCGGGCATCCAACCCTGCTTTTAGAGCTATATTAAAGCTTTTCATAAATTCCGGACTGAGGGGTTTGTTGGCAACCCAGGCTGCAAAAACAAAAGGTAAGCCAGTCATTTTTTGCCAGGTCTCGGCCAGATCATAAACAAATTTATATTGGTTTTTTTTGCCGAAAGTACGGTCGCCAATCTGAACGAATGCTGTTTTTATACCAGTAAAATTAGCATAATCCGGTGCGTTGATAATTTGTTTTGGGTTGATTTTCCAATAGTTTTTCAGCAATACTTTTGCCAGGTTATTAGAGGATCTCGACTCCGGGTCCAACTGGATTTCTGCGGCTTCTTCTATCGCACAATTACTAAAAATAAAAACTGAATTAACCGCACCAACGGCTCCGATACAATAGTCGGAAACAATCTGCCAATATGGCAAACTCAATATTGCCGCAACGGGTATCAAACCTATATCAACTTGATTATCAATTAGTTTTTGGGCGCAATCTGAAGGAGTATCTAAGCTTAAATCTAATTTATTTTTTATTTGATTAAGCTCTAAACCGAAAATAAAGGGTTTGGTGTTGGTATAACTAACGGCCGAAACCCGAATTTTATCTGTCAAAATATTAAAATTAAAAATCAAAAGAATACCTTAAAATTTGATTTTTCCTGATTAATGAAATCAAACTTTACCGGCTCAAAATAAAAAATTATACTAAAAATTTTAGGTGATCCGTATTGTTAAAATCAACAATATGAAATTTTTCCCCGTCGTAATTTACCCGATAAAGTGTGGTGTTCCGGTGCGGATATTTGTCCATTTCCGTAAGCGATAAATTACTCAGCAAACAAAGCAACAAACGCATGGCGCGGCCGTGCATACAAATCAAAATGGTGCTTTCTTCCGAGTGGGACATGATAATTTTTACCGCTTCTTTTTGCCGGGCCTGTACTTCATTAGGGCTTTCGCCATTTTCAAAACGTACGTCAAGATCACCTTCTTTCCAGCTTTGCATAATCTTTTTGAACCGGCCTCTGGTTTCTTCACTCACCGCTTTTCCTTCGTAATCGCCCCAGGCCATTTCATCCAAACCAGATAATTGTTCCCAGGGAATGCCGCTGTCAATAAACCCCTGTACGGTTTGGTGCGTACGTTTCAAGACAGATGTATAAATTTTATCAAAAGATACATTTTTGTAAGCGCGGAAAAAAGATTCCGCTTGTTTGCGGCCGGTTTCGTTCAAATCAGTATTCATTCCTCGCCCTTGTACAATGCCGGCTTTGTTCAAATCAGTTTCGCCGTGGCGGATAATGTAAAGCGTTTTTTTAGTCATTAAAAGAAGTATATCAGGTTTTGCTAAGTTTAAGCTGAAGATTATTTCAGTTTAAAACCGGCAATTTATAAAATTCAGGCTTCACCTCGTCCTCAAACTGATAATCCTGGTAGTTGGTGACCATATTATATAAGGTATCGCGCTCCACGGGTTCACGGCCAACCTGCTTAATCAGTTCCACCAATTGTTTGGTGCTCATGCCCGGATGCTGTTCCTCTGCCCCTGCCATGGCGTAAATTTTGGTCGTGTCATCCAAAGTTCCGTCAATATCGTCCACCCCAAAATTTAACGAAAGCTGTGCCGTGTTCCGGCTAATCATCGCCCAGTAAGCTTTGATATGATCAAAATTATCAAGGTAAATGCGGGAAATCGCATAATTTCTGAGATCTTCAATTACGGTAGATTCAGGAACATTAGACATCTGGTTGTCCTGGTTCCTGAATTTAAGCGGAATGAATGTTTGGAAGCCACCAGTCCGGTCCTGCAATTCACGCAAACGCTCCATATGATCTACCCGGTGCCAATACTTTTCAATATGGCCATAAAGCATTGTTGCGTTTGATCTTCCGCCCAGTTTATGCCATTCTTCATGGATAGCCAGCCATTGGTCGGCCGTACATTTATCTTTAGCGATCAGTTCACGCACTTCCGGATGAAAAATTTCTGCTCCACCGCCTGGAATGGATTGCAGGCCGGAATCCATCATCAGCTTCATACCGTCCGCATAACTTATTTTAGCTTTTTTGAAAATGTAATGATATTCTACCGGCGTCAAAGCTTTGATGTGCAAATCCGGACGATGGTTTCTGATCCGTGTAAATAACTCCGCATAAAACGAAACATCATATTGCGGCAAAACGCCACCAACAATATGAACTTCTGTAACCGGCTGACTATCATACTTTTTAACAATATTGAACATATCGTCCATCGTATATTCCCAACCTTCCGAACGCTGTTTCAGCAAACGCGAATACGAGCAGAATTTACAATCGTACACGCAAAGATTGGTTGGCTCGATGTGGAAGTTACGGTTGAAATAGGTTTTATCGCCATGCCGTTTTTCGCGGATGTAATTGGCCAAAACCCCCAGATAAGGCAACTCGCCGTGTTCATATAAAAAAACACCATCTTCAAATGTAACCCGCTCATTTTGAGCAACTTTTGCAGCAATAGCACGATGTTGCGAAGAAAGCCTCGGGCTGTTGAGCAAGCCCTGTATAGCATCAGGCATAACCAAATTTATTTCTGCAAAAATACTATAAAAGCATCAACCGGGAGTTATTTTAAGCCCTGGGGCAAGGCAACATGCTTCTTTTATGGCTGCTTTTTACATTGGGTTGATGTTGTATTTTGATTTGCATTGATTTTAAAAGCATAATCTTCAGGCATAATCTGCACATTTGCCGCTGTTTGCAAAAACCCGATTTTTACCTCACAAAAGAAGCATGAAGATTGAAACCATCGCCATCCACGCAGGCAACGCGAAAGACAAAGGAAACCAGGCCGTAATCCAGCCAATCACCTTATCAACCACTTTTGAACGGGTGGAAGATGGCTCTTATCCTTCGGGCTATGTTTACGGCAGAAGTAACAACCCTAACCGAAATTCGCTGGAAAATGTGCTGGCTAAATTAGAAAACGGCGCAGCAGCGGCGGCGTTTTCGGCAGGAAATGCGGCCGGGATGACGGTTTTTCAATCGCTTGAACCAGGCTCCCATATTATTTGCCCGGACGATATGTACCACGGTCTGCGCAATTTGCTAAAGCAGGTTTTCGGCAGTATTTTGGAATTTGATTTTATTGATCTGGGCAATTTGGACCTGGTTGAAAAAACGATCAAACCCAACACTAAACTGATCTGGATAGAAACACCGTCAAACCCGCTTTTAAAAATTACAGATATTGAAGCGATCGTTGCCATTGCCAAAAAAACATCGATAAAAACAGTATGCGACAATACTTTTGCCACACCGATTTTGCAGCGGCCTTTAGATATGGGCGTTGATCTGGTGATGCACGCAACCACAAAATATCTGGGCGGGCATAGCGATGTTTTAGGCGGAGCATTGATTGCAAAAGAAGCGGATGAATGGTGGCAAAAACTTAAACAAATACAGGAAATGGGTGGTGCAATCCCCTCACCTTTTGATTGTTATATGACTGTTAGAGGAATTAAAACTTTGTATTACAGGATGAAAGGACATGTAGAAAATGCTGAAAAAATTGCTGCATTTTTAGAAAGCCATCCGCAGGTAGAAAAGGTTTTTTATCCGGGTTCAGCTTCCCATCCGCAGTACAAAATTGTTAAAAAACAAATGTCGGCAGGTGGCGGCATGTTGTCGTTTTTAGTAAAAGGTGGTGCAAAAGAAGCACGCACAGTAGTCAATAATGTCAGGATTTTTACGCAGGCAACCAGTTTAGGCGGCGTAGAAAGTTTGATAGAACATCGGGCATCTGTAGAAGGGCCGGATACTAAAACCCCTCAAAACCTGATCCGGGTTTCTGTAGGATTAGAAAACATTGAAGATTTGACCAAAGATTTAGATATCGCTTTAAAAACAATAAAGCATTAAAAAAGAATAAAATTTGGATCGAACCCAATTCTGCATCTATATTTGAAACATTATTTGGTAGCGATACCTTCCGTAATCAGGCCGTTCAGGCTTTGGTTTATAAAGAAGTGGCGAGAGATCAGGCTCTGCAACCCACTGGCAACCCTTTGCAAAAAGTAGGTGCCAATTCCTGGCCCGGAAAATAACCCCGGGAAATATAAATTGATAAAAAACATGTATAAAAACAGCATTTCTCCTATTTTATCCGGTAATCCTGCAAGCAATAACCCGGGTTTTTGTATTGCTATTTTTTGCATCCGAATGTGTTGCTGCTAAGACAGTAAAAATAATCCTATCCAAGTTTTTATTTAAGGAAGTTTTATCTGCGAAAAATCCATCCACCAAAATCAATTAATCTTTTAAACTTATAAGAATGACTACTCAAGCAAAACCTAAATTTGAAACTTTGCAACTTCATGCCGGACAAGAAGTCGACCCAACAACCTGTTCCCGTGCCGTACCGATTTATCAAACCACTTCTTACGTTTTTAACAGTTCTGAGCATGGTGCGAACTTGTTCGCTTTGAAAGAATTTGGTAATATTTATACGCGTTTAATGAATCCTACTACGGATGTTTTTGAAAAACGTGTTGCTGCACTGGAAGGCGGCGTGGCAGCTTTGGCAACAGCATCCGGAATGTCTGCCCAGTTTATCGCTTTAAATAATATCTTGCAAAACGGCGATAATTTTGTCACTTCACCTTTTTTATACGGCGGTAGTTATAATCAATTTAAGGTTTCTTTTAAACGATTAGGTATTGAAGCACGTTTTGCTAAAGATGATGCAGCAGAAAGTTTTGAAGCGTTAATTAATGATCAAACCAAAGCGCTTTATGTAGAAACAATCGGCAACCCGGAGTTTAATATCCCTGATTTTGAAGCCATTGCCGCTGTAGCTAAAAAATACGATCTGCCGCTAATCGTTGATAATACTTTTGGTGCCGGCGGCTACCTGTTTCGCCCGATTGAACATGGTGCAAATATTGTAGTTGAATCGGCTACTAAATGGATCGGCGGACACGGCACCAGCATTGGCGGCGTAATTATAGATGGCGGAAACTATAATTGGGGAAACGGTAAATATCCGCAGTTTTCTGAACCGGCCGAAGGTTATCACGGCATTGTTTTTTCTGATATTTTTGGTGTGGACAGCTCAATGGGCAACATTCAATTTATTATTCGTGCCCGGGTGGAAGGTTTGCGCGATTTTGGCCCGTCGCAATCCCCTTTCAATTCTTTTTTACTGCTGCAAGGGATAGAAACGCTTTCATTACGCGTGCAGCGCCATGTAGAAAACACGTTAGAACTGGCCGAATGGCTGGAAGCACATCCGCAGGTAGAAAAAGTGAATTATCCCGGATTGGCATCTTCTCCATATCATACATTGGCTAAAAAATATCTTAAAAACGGTTTCGGCGCGGTTTTATCTTTTGAGTTGAAAGGCGAAAAAGAACAGGCCATTCATTTTGTAGATAGTTTGAAGCTGGTAAGCCATCTGGCCAACGTTGGCGATACCAAAACTTTAATCATCCAGCCGTCTGCAACAACACATCAGCAATTGTCAGAATCGGAACAATTAGCTGCCGGTGTAAAACCTAATGCGCTTCGTGTTGCTGTTGGCATTGAGCACATTGATGATATTAAAGCTGATTTTGAACAGGCTTTTGCTTTAATTGCACAGCAGGAAACAGAACTGGTATAAAATTTATTGCCGACCGGCAGACATATTTACTTCCGATCAAAGCCTGTTTAAATTTTTGTCAGAAAAACACCGTACTTCTTTTATGCCCATAAATCTTGCTTTTCAATTTTATGCCGATAAAAGAAGCATGGAAGTTTTCATTTTTTTATATGGTAAAAGAAGCATTGAAAACAGGTTGGACAAAATTTAAACAGGCCCTCAGCAATTTCAATTGATTTTAGCCAAACCTTGATTTCTTTAATGAGTTTACAAAAATTTACTTTCACCGATCGTTTTATTTTAGAGTCGGGTAAGCAATTACAAGGTTTGGAAATTGCATATCATACTTTCGGAAAATTAAATCCGCAAAAAAATAATGTGGTTTGGGTTTGCCATGCTTTAACAGCAAATTCTGATGTGTTTGATTGGTGGGCAGGCTTATTTAGCGAAAAATCCATATTCAACCCCGAAGAGCACTTTATCGTTTGCGCCAATATTCTGGGTTCGGCTTATGGCACTACAAATCCGCTCAGCATCAATCCTAAAACGGACGAGCCTTATTTTTTATCTTTTCCGGAAGTAACAATCCGTGATTTGGTTAAAGTACATCAACTGCTTGCCAATCAGCTTAATATAGAAAATATAGAAGTGTTGATCGGCGGTTCGTTGGGCGGGCAACAGGCACTGGAGTGGGCTATTTCGGAACCAGACCGGATGAGGCAATTGATTATTTTAGCAACAAATGCCCGGCACTCGCCCTGGGGCATTGCTTTTAATGAATCGCAGCGTTTGTGTATTTCTGCCGATCCAACTTTTTACAAAAGCCAGTTGCATGGCGGAAATAACGGGTTAAAAGCAGCACGCAGCGTTGCCTTGCTATCGTACCGAAACTATCAGACTTATTGCGCAACACAGGCAGAAACGGATGTTCAGAAACAGGGTTCATTTAACGCTTCATCCTATCAGAATTACCAGGGACAAAAATTGGTAAACCGCTTTAATGCATACAGTTACTGGTATTTAACTAAAGTAATGGATAGCCATAATGTTGCCCGAAACCGCATCAGTATAGAAAATGCTTTAGGTAAAATAACCGCCCGTACTTTGATCATTGCTATCGCATCGGATGTTCTTTTCCCGCCGGAAGAACAAAAATTACTGAACCGACATATCGAAGGTTCTGTTTTTGCAGAAGTGCAATCGCTTTTTGGCCACGACGGTTTTTTGATCGAAACGGACGCTATACGTAAAATTATACAGGCTTTTTTCAAAGTAAATTCAACACGGTAAATTATGCACAACTCCTGGCACTACAAATTATGAGTAAAAAATTAAATATTGGCATTTTTGGTTTTGGCGTTGTTGGCCAGGGCTTATACGATATTATCAAAACTAAACACCTCAACCTGGAAATCCTTCAGTTTGTGATCAAAGATGCAACCAAAAGACGCAGCTTGCCGCAACACTTATTTTCTACCGATAAAAACAGTATCCTCCAAAATCCTGAAATCAATACGGTTGTAGAGATGATTAACGATGCCGATGCTGCATTTGAAATCGTCTCAGCAGCCATGAAGGCCGGTAAAAACGTTGTTTCCGCCAGTAAAAAAATGATTGCCGAACATTTGTCGGAACTGTTGGATTTACAGCATCAATACGGTACTTCACTTTTGTATGAAGGTGCAGTTTGCGGCAGTATCCCAATCATCCGGAACCTGGAAGAATATTATGATAACGAACTGCTGCATTCTATTTACGGTATTTTTAACGGCTCTTCCAATTATATCTTGTCCAAAGGTTTTAATGATGGGTTGGATTATGCATCTGCCTTAAAACAAGCCCAGGATTTGGGTTTTGCCGAGACCGACCCAACGAGCGATGTTGGCGGATTTGATGCCAAATACAAACTGTTGATTACTGCATATCATGCGTATGGGATTGTGGTTGAACCGACCGCTATTTTCAATTCTGGGATTGAAAACATAACTATACAAGACATTCAGTATGCGAAGGAAAAAGACTTAAAAATCAAGCTTGTACCTTATGCGCAAAAGTTGAGCAACAAACAGGTTGCGCTGTATGTTTTGCCGCGTTTTGTGAGCAAAAGAGAGTTGCTTTATAACGTAGATTACGAATATAATGGTGTAATTGTGCAGGCTGCTTTCGCCGATCAGCAGTTCTTTTTTGGCAAAGGTGCCGGTGGTCATCCAACCGGATCGGCCGTACTTTCTGATATTACAGCTTTGCGTTACGATTATCATTATGAATACAAAAAGGCCGCCGAAACTGCGGGTTTACAGTTTACAAATGATATAATGCTGGAAATTTATCTGCGCTACAACCACGAAGATTTGGCTGATAAGCTGGGTTTTGAGCATGTAACCGAACGATTTTACTCCGAACGTTTTAAATTTATCATCGGAAAAATAAATTTACAAAATCTGATTGCTAATCAGCACCGTATATTACAAGACAACGCTTTTATTGCAGTTGCTAATCCAAGTTCATCTTCGCATTAGTAAATAGCTTAAAAGCACTGATTTAAGTTTTGTAGTAGATTTCTTTTATCAGCGTTGAAAGAGGTGCTCCTGGTCAGAGCCCTCTTTTTTTATTTACAGCCAATCTGCAAACCGGATTTACCGCATTTTTTTTATGTTTGTGATTACGCTGCGATGTCTGAAAAAATACTGCCTGCCTTTGTTGATTTCCTCCTGAAAAAAAGAACAGCACTTTTTTTATGGTTTGGGCTGAGCTTTTTTGTAGCCTTAAAACAAGCATTTGGGCATATCCACAACAATTATTTTATCTACAAATACACATTTTTCAACTTAATACATCAGCATAATTTGTACCTGCCCCAGCCGCAGCATTTCTTAGACCTGAACCATTACGGCCCGCTTTTCGGATTGTTTATTGCACCTTTTGTTTGGCTGCCAGATCATCTGGGCGCCTGCTTGTGGGTGATGTTTAATGCATACATTTTATATTTAGCAATTAATCAATTGCCAATAGCTAATCAGCAGAAAAACATTGTTTTATTACTTTGTTCACATGAGTTAATGACTGCTTCATTCAGCACACAATTTAACCCGTGCATGGCCGCTATCATTTTGCTAAGCTTTGTTTTTATCCGGCAGAAAAAAGATTTCTGGGCAGCTTGTTTGATTATTTTAGGAACCTTCATCAAGCTCTATGGAATTGTGGGGCTGGCATTTTTCTTTTTTTCAGAACAAAAACTCAAACTGATTTTTGGTTTGGCATTTTGGTCTGTTGTGTTTTTTTTACTGCCGATGACCGTTTCTTCCCCTAAATTTGTGGTACAAACTTATCAGGATTGGTTTCATGTTTTGGTAGAAAAAGATGCCCAAAATGCTACCTCAATGATGCAGGATATTTCAGTGATGGGATTGATACGCCGCATTTTTCATCAAAATTTTTCTAACGGGATAGTTTTATTGCCTGCACTGGCTGTTTTTGGTTCTTCCTATTTGTTCATTAATAAGTATAAAACACTGGCTTTTCAGTTGCTGATCCTGAGTTCTACCTTGCTTTTTACGGTATTGTTCAGTTCCGGTTCCGAATCACCTACGTATATCATTGCTTTTGCAGGGGTGGCAATTTGGTTTATAAACCTGGAGAAACCTTTGACCGTTTTGCAAATCAGCTTGATGGTTTTTGCTTTTATCCTGACCAGTTTATCGCCTTCAGATATTTTCCCCAAAAACATTAAAACTGAATATGTGGTAAAATACGCCTTGAAAGCTTTGCCCTGTTTACTGGTATGGCTGCATGTTGTTTATCAAACCTGGATCAGAAAGGCGGTTTTTTCACCCATAAAAACAGCATCCGTACCTGCATGAAAAAGTTGGTTTCTATCGTAGTCCCTTCCTATAATGAAGAAGGCAATGTGGAAACGCTTGCCCACAGGCTGATTGGGGTTTTTAGTAATTTGCCCTATCGTTTTGAGGTGATTTTTGTAGATGACGGCAGTTCTGACCACACATTGGATAAACTGAAAGCATTGGCAAATGTGGGCGACCAGTTTTTTTATCTGGAACTTTCCCGGAATTTTGGCCACCAAAATGCGTTAAAAGCAGGTTATGACCATGCTTCCGGTGATTGTATCATTTGTATGGACAGTGATTTGCAGCATCCGCCCGAACTGATACCGGAGTTTTTAGAAAAATGGGAAGAAGGCTACGATGTGGTTTATACAACCCGCGAATATGCCGACGAGTCAGCTTTTTTTAAACGCAAAACTTCGGATATTTATTACCGCATTTTAAACTCATTATCAGATACCAAACTTGAAAAAGGAACGGCAGATTTCCGGCTGATCGATCGAAAAGTTGCAAATATTTTGGCTCAAATGCCCGAAAACGGTTTGTTTATGCGCGGCCTGGTCCGATGGCTTGGTTTCCGGCAGTTTGCCATCAATTATATGTGCGATCCGCGTTTTTCAGGAAGCAGCAAGTACACATTTAAAAGGATGATCAATTTTGCAATTGAAGGCGTTACTGCATTTAGCGTCCGGCCTTTAAACATTGCAATTGGTATAGGCTTGTTTTTTTCTATAGCGGCCGTTTTATATGTTCCCTACATCCTGATCAGCTACTTTTCGGGCCACGTAGTTTCTGGCTGGGCCTCACTTCTGGCCACTATTGTATTTTTTGGCGGTTTACAATTGATGGTTTTAGGGATCATTGGCCTATATCTTGGCAAGTTGTTTATGCAGGCCAAAAATCGCCCTAATTATATAGTCCGCTCTTCTAACTTAGTAAAAATTAACCATGATTTTATTAAGCTTTGATATTGAAGAATTTGATATGCCGTTTGAATATGGTAAAACAATTTCTTTTGAAGATCAATTATCTGTTTCTACTGAAGGAACGCTCAGGATTTTAGCCTTGTTAAAGCAGCATCAGGTAAAAGCCACTTTTTATTGCACTGCAAATTATGCTTTGAACAAACCGGATATTATTGCTGAAATAGTAAAAGACGGACACGAGATTGCCTCCCATGGTTATTACCATTCTGACTTTAAAGTGGAGCATTTAAGGCAATCAAAAGAAGCATTGGAAAACCTAACCAGCCAAAAAGTTACGGGTTATCGTATGGCCAGGATGATGCCGGTAGATGAAAAAGAAATTTATGCAGCCGGTTATATGTACAATTCATCCATCAACCCAACATATTTGCCAGGCCGGTACAACAATCTGCATCGTCCTCGCACATGGTTTTATCAGGATCAGGTTTTACAATTACCATCTTCTGTTACACCATTTGTCCGTTTTCCGTTGTTTTGGTTAACGTTCCACAACTTGCCGATGGTTTTAATTAAATGGATGTGCCAACAGACTTATCGCAAAGATGGTTATCTTAATCTGTATTTTCATCCTTGGGAATTTACGGACCTGGATCAACCTGCACGTTTTAATTTTCCGGGATACGTGGTAAAAAATTCCGGAGAAGCATTTGTCAAAAGAATCAATAATTTGATTATTTGGGGGAAATCCAAAAATTACATTTTCGCAACTACACAGGAGTTCATCCAAAAAAATAACAAATAGTTTTAAACTATTTGTTATTAGTTAATGACTATTTAACAATTTCCCTTCTGAATTTCTTGATTATTGCTTCAATTATTAAAATATCTTCTTCTTTTTCTAAATTAAGCGTTGTATAAATGCCTGGTCCGGATAGCTTTATCTCATAACAATTTGCCACAGAATCCAATTTTATAGGGCTAAAAGAAGCATCGGGCTGAAGCGATTCATCAGCTTTGGTACTTTGCATATTTTGCTGAATTTCCGGCTTGGACTGATTAACTGGTGACGGACTTTCTTCTTGCGTTTTATTACTTTCAGAATCATCCGCTACTTGATTGCCATTTAACAAACCACAGGTTTTTAAACCATCTTTAAAATAACCCGCCACCCTGCCAGCCGTGGTTTCTTCTACTTCAAACTCCCGGATTAAAATTTTATCCAACATTTCTGCCGGAAGTTCTTTGCCTTTAAACCGCTCAAACAGAATTGAAAAGACCTGCGGTGCCAAAAAAGACTTTTTCAGAAAATTTAATTGCTCTGTGTTGGAATAAGCATGTTTGATGAGTTTATAGTTTTCCGAAGTTGAGATAGTCCCTTTGTCAATACCTACCAAATTAAACTTTTGTGCCGATGAGATAATCACCATAAAACCACCACTGATTTTGCGCTGCATTTTTTCGGCACAAGTTTCAACAGAACTGTTTCCGCCTAAAGCATCAACCGCATCTGCCAAAGCAAATGCTTTTTGAAATGATGCTAAAGGGTAGTTTAAGTTTTTTGGCATAATTATTAATAATTAATTTATAAATTTATTACACTAAGCTAAACTAATCAAAAATAGTTTAAATAGTAATAAATAAGTTTATCGTAATAAACTAATGCTGTGTTTCGATGATTTTTGTTGGATAAAAACAGTATTTTTAATAAAAATGTGCTAATGCAAAATCAAAAACTTAAACTGATCCTAACAGTCTTTTTTGTAACATCAATAGTGGCCAGTAGTTGTTCTAAGCAGCAATATAGAGCCCGTAGCAAACACTATCCGCACGAAAAACCCAATAAATATTAAGAGCCTGTTTAAAATTTATATCAGAAAAAGTGCAATGCTTTTTTTACCCTATAAAATTTAGTGTCTGAATTGGTTTTAAATAAAAAACTTACTATTTTTTAGGTCATAAAAGAAGTATATAAAACCAATTTTAAACAGGCTCTGAATATATCCTTGAAAATGAAGATAAAAATTTGGGTTTTTTTCTCAAAACTTGCTAAACGAAGTATCAGATCGTTCGTTTGATGTCCCAGTTTTCAAGGTAATCTGATATTTTTTTGAGGAACATGCCGCCCAGTGCACCGTCAACAATCCGGTGATCGTAAGATAACGACAGATACATCAAATGCCGGACAGCAATCATATCACCGGAAAGGGTTTCTACCACGGCCGGTTTTTTCTTGATGGCACCGATAGCCAGAATAGCAACCTGCGGCTGATTGATAATTGGCGTTCCCATGAGGTTGCCGAAAGAACCGATGTTGGTAATGGTGAATGTGCCGTCTTTCACTTCGTCTGGCAGCAGTTTGCCCGCACGGGCACGGCTGGCCAAATCATTAACCTTTTTTGCCAAACCCAGCAAACTCAAATTATCTGCATTTTTTATCACCGGCACAATCAGGTTTCCGTTGGGCAAAGCCGTGGCCATACCAATGTTGATATTTTTTTTGCGGATGATCTGCGTGCCGTTTAAAGAAACATTGACCATCGGCATATCTTTCAGGGCTTTGGCAACGGCTTCTGCAAAAATCGGTGTAAATGTGATTTTTTCGCCTTCGCGTTTTTCAAAAGCGGCTTTGTGTCTATCGCGCCACTGAACCAGATCGGTAACATCGGTTTCAATAAAAGAGGTAACATGCGGCGATGTTTGCTTACTGATTACCATGTGGTCGGCAATCATTTTCCGCATCCGGTCCATTTCTATTATTTCATCTCCATCAGAAACTACCGAAGCTGAAACCGGTTGTTTTTCTTGGTTTAATTGATCCTGAACTTCTGGCTCTGTTGCGTTAAAATACTGTTGCTTAACCGTTTCTTTTGTTTCAGGTTTTTGCTGAAGATATTTTAGCAAATCATCTTTAGTCAACCTTCCTTCTGCGCCAGATCCGGACAGACTATCCAATTCTTCCTGCCTAATCCCTTCCTGCGCGGCAATACTCCGCACCAAAGGAGAATAAAAACGGATATTGTTTGATGCGCCAGCTGATGGGTTTTCAGGCTGTAAAAAGTCCATTCCGGGTATTTCTGCCGATGCTTCTTTTACCAGTCCTTTTTCTGCCGATGCTTCTTTTACCACTGTTTTTTCAGGCTGCGCGGTAACTGGCGGTGTGGCAGGTTGTACAAAATTGGTTGAGTTTTCTTCGACTTCAGTTTCAATTAATGCAATAACATCGCCCACCTGCACCACTTCATCTTGCTGAAATAAAACTTTGCTGAGCGTACCTTTTACCGGCGAAGGCACATCAGAATCTACTTTATCAGTTGCAATTTCTACCACAGCGTCATCCGGTTCAATCATATCACCTGGTTTTTTAAGCCATTTAATAATGGTTGCTTCGGCAATGCTTTCGCCCATTTTTGGCAGCAGTAATTCGTATAAAGCCATTCTGATATTTTGGTCGGATAAAATTACGTTTTATTTTGATTCACGCAGCAACTGCAGCAAATCGATCATCGCACGGGTTGCCGTTCGTTCAATATTCTGGATGCGTTTATTACCGAAAACATACCTTTTAGCAAGGGTTTTCTCCTGATTGGCCACTGCGATCCAAACCGTGCCAACCGGTTTTTCGGGCGTACCGCCATCCGGACCGGCAATCCCGGTAACAGCTACTGCATAATCCGAAGAGAAAGTGCGCAATGCACCTTCTGCCATTTCACGCACGGTTTCTTCGCTCACGGCACCGGTTTCCCACAAAGTGTCCGGGTTTACGCCAAGCATCCGCTCTTTCATTTCATACGAATACGAAACCGCTCCTCCCAAAAACACGCTTGATGCACCCGGCAAACTGGTGAATAAATGCGCCAGGTAACCGCCGGTACAGCTTTCGGCCAGCGATAAAGTTTGCTTATTTTTTGACATTAAAAGAAGTATCGCCTTTTCCAGCGGGATATCTTCTGTTGCCACAATCGTATCGCCCAGCCTTTTGGTTATTTTTTTGGTTTGAATGGCCAACGCTTTTTTAAGCTGATTTTCATCTTCGCCATAAGCACTTAAACGCAAACGCACCACACCCAGTTTTGGCAGGTAAGCCAGCTTGATTTCCGGCGGCAGCTGATCTTCAATATCAGCAATGCGTTCGGCCAGAAAAGATTCGCCCTCGCCAGCGGTCAAAATGGTTTGATGGATGATTTTTGGCAGATCAAACGTTTCTTTCAGTTTTGGAATCACTAAATCTTCCATTAGATACATCATTTCAAACGGAACGCCAGGCATAGAAACAAAAACTTTTCCATCTACCTGAAACCACATGCCGGGCGCAGTACCGTTTTTATTGAACAAAACTTCGCAGTTTTCGGGCACATCAGCCTGCCGGATATTTACTTCCAGCAGCGGCCGGTTGTATCGTTCAAAAATATTGGCCACATTGTCCAGCGTTTGCTGATCGCGTTTCATGCCCACACCAAAATATTCGGCAAGAGTGGTTTTGGTGATGTCGTCCTTTGTTGGGCCTAATCCGCCGGTTATCAAAATCAGATCGGCCCGACCGGATGCTTCTTTTAGGGCAGAAAAAATGTGCCCGCGATCATCAGAAACAGAAGAAATTTGTTTGATGCGGACACCAATGGCATTTAGTTGCTGCGCCATCCAGGCCGAGTTGCTATCGATGATCTGCCCGATCAGGATTTCATCGCCAATCGTTATAATTTCTGCTAACATTTAATAATTGTTATAGTAATCTTTCCGCTTGTTCAGTTTCAGCGTTTGTAAAATACTGGCTTTTACGCGCAAATCAACACTGTAATATTTGTAATAGCCAAACGGAATCCATTGAAAAGCCAAATCCCAGCAATGCAGATCACGATAAATGGACAAGGACGTCGTGCTGATTTTGCTCTGCCTGAAATCATAACCGGAAGTGTATTGCAGCTTCCATTTCGGTGTAACGTTAAAATCGCCGTTTACGTTTACGGCATTGCTGATGGACGTAGTAACACCAGAGTTAAAATAACTGAAATTATAATTCAGGGAAACATTCCAGGGAATGTTAAAATCCACAAAAGCATTTGGGTCGCGGTTGATCATGGCCAATTGCCCGGCCTGCTGCGCGTTCATGCCTTGCAACGTATTTAGGTTATTTTGATTTTGGTTGCGCTGCTGTCGCTGGTTTTTGGCCGAATTAGAGTTTAAGCTGAAATTGGATGAAATGGAAAATGATGATAATGTAGGCAACTTGCCGGTAGCTAATGTATATTGATTGATCACCCTGGCATATTTTACAATTTGCCCGTTGGAAATAGAATCTTTGACAATTGTTGTGTAAGGGTTGAATACAGAACTGAAATTGATGCCCAGTTTTTGGTTGAACAAAGCCGTGCGCCCGCTAACACTGATCGGCGAAAGTTTCAGGGAATCGGCCACAATGTTATAAAAGGTAGAAAAAGTAAGCCCCTGTAGAATCGGGATTTTCCGGTCGGCATTGGTGGTATCGGTACTTTTGGCGCGTACTTTTGCTTCTACGGTATTATCAACACTTAAAGCTATACCGGCAGATCTTCCGCCGGAAGGGCCCTGATATAAAGAATTATCAAAAATAGAATATCGGGTGGTAGCATACGGATACGGAATGGCCGGATTGCTTACCACATTTTGAAAATAACCGTAAGAATCGTTATTATAATCAGGCCGATATTGAAAACTCAGTGAAGGCGTCATTACATGGCGGATCGCTAATAGTTTACTGTTCTTAAAATTAACCGTTCCGTAAACTTTGGTAGACAAACCGGTACTTACGCTATAAGACCCGGCACGGCGAAATCCCGGAACGGTATCGGTAACCAAAGAATCTACACCGGTTGTGTTGCCGCGTGCATAGCGTTTACGGATGGTCTGCAGGTAATCTACCTCATTATAATTGATACTGGAAGAAAACTGAAAATATTTAAGCACATTTAAACTCAAACTTACCGGAATAGTTTGCTGGAAACCATTTTGAAACCGCTTAAAAACCTGTTTGGTCAGAAACTGAGATTCGGGAATGGCCGTAACCCGGTTATCGCCCGTTAAAGTATATTGTACGTTGATGCGCTGATACCACTTTTGCTGGCCAACCCGGGTTTTAGAATCAAACGGGTTGATGCTGGCCATATTAAAAGTAAAACTTGGCAAATCCAGCGTAATGGTTTTGGTGGACAGTTGCTGACTATGGTTGGCACTGGCCGTAAAATTGAACGGTGTACCCGCCCAGGTTTTGCTGTACGCAACGCTTGAACGTAAGGTATTTTGTGTTAAAGCTGTTAAATTATAGTTAACGTTACTGGCATTATTGGAGTAATAAGTTGATGTTCCGGCATTAACAGAAGCACTGAAAGTAGTACCCGGATGCGCATTGGGGTTTTGCGTGTGTGACCACCGGATGTTGAAATCTTTGGCGGCTGGATCTGTTTCCAGACCATATTTATGATAACCAAAACTCAATACCAAATTGCCTGAATATCTATACCGGTCGAAATAACGTGCATCACTGCTCAGTTCAAATGATCCTTTTGAGTAGATAGAACCGTAATTGGTCAAATCAAATTTATCACCAAAACCCATATAATAGCCAAAGTTGCGCAGGTTAAAACCCAGCGTGGCATCTTCCCCAAAAGAGGGCAAAATGATGCCGGAAGTCCGCTTGTCTGGTTTCGGGAAAAAACCGAACGGAATGGCAACAGGCAGCGGCACGCCTTCAATTTCCAGATAAGCCGGGCCGGAAATAATCTGGTTCTTCTCGGCGATACCTTTTGTGATCACAATACCGAAATGCGTGTCCGGATAAGGCAAATTACAGGTGCTGAACAAAATATTGCGGTAAGCAATTTCATCTTCGTTCAGTTTTTTGGCTTGTCCGCCCGAAATATAATTGCCCTGTTGCTCGGAAAAAGCCTGATATATTTTTGCTTTTTTGGTCACATAATCAAACACTAAAGAATCTGCCGTGACCGGACTGTCGTTTTTTTGCTTGAGGATGGGTTTGCCGGAATAACGCTTAGTTTTCGGGTTCGTCGTTCCACGTGCGTAAGCCGTATGGTTTTTTTGATCAAGCCGGATGTAATCTGCATCGATAGCCGCATCTTCGTAAGTAATGCGGGCTTTGCCATACAGGTAAACAATATTCTTTTCCTGATCGGTAACAATAGAATCTTCGGCTGTATATTTTACGGTAGAATTTAAACCGTTTTTGGATTTATTGGTCGTATCGGTTTTTGCTGATGCTGTTTTTACACCTGTTTTTTTGGTGGTTTTTCTTTTTCCCGGAACAGTATCTTTCTGCAACAAAATACGATCACGCTTTTTGAAAGAATCAAGCTGGATTACTGTATCGGCTGTTGCAGGCTTATATTTTTTTACAAAACGCGTAATGGAGAAAGAAAAAGCAGAAAAAAAACAAATTGTGACGAGCAGTACAGGAAAAAGAAACTTTATAAATCTCAAAATCGATTTTGAATATTATTTTTGCAAATGTATGTTGTGTACGGTCTCAAAATTAACGAAAATTAAAACATTGAAAAGGCTCATTTATTGTTTAACGTTTTTTAACCTTTTTGCCAGCAGTACTTCTTTTGCCCTTGAAAAATCAATGCCAGCTGATACACTTGCCGAAAAACGCTTCAAGCTCAAAACAATTGTAGTTGATGCCGGGCATGGTGGCCGCCGCGCCGGTGCTGCAGGTTCGTTTTCATTGGAAAAAGACGTAACGCTTGCAATCGCATTTAAGTTACAAAAAGCGATACAGCAGCAAATGAGCGACATTAAAGTAGTGATGACGCGCACAGATGGTGAAGATGTGGACTGGCAAAAACGATCAGACATTGCCAATGAAAACAAAGGAAACCTTTTTATTTCCATACATTGCAACTCTTTGCCGGATAAAATTGTAACCGTTCGCGGAAAAAGGACACGCGTTGCCAATCGTTCCGGTAAAGGTGTTCTGCTGTTGGTTTATGGTTTCCATCGTACTAAAGAAGAAGAAAAAGCCATCCGCGAAAATTTGATGGACGAAAAAGATTCTAAAGAAATGGACAGTAGTTTTGACCCAACTGACCCAACTTCTACCATTTTATTAAACGCTTATAAAAATAAATATCGTAAACAAAGCATCCGTTTTGCTGATTTGCTCAATAGTGAGTTTGTAGAAACGGATGGCCGCCACAGCAATGGTGTAATTGAGCAGGGTGTGCTGGTTTTATGCCATAGTGCAATGCCATCGGTTTTGGTTGAGACTGGTTTTATCAACAATCCGGATGATGAAAAATATTTGAACTCAGAAGAAGGACAAACTGAAATTGTAAACTCCATTGTACGGGCAATTGTAAAATACCGCAAGGAAAACGAATAAATCAAACTATATTAAAACCCTCTATTTTGAAAATATCAAACGAAACAAAAATTGGCGCACTTACAGCCATTGCAATTACGGTACTTATTTTAGGGTATAATTTTTTACGCGGTAACGATATTTTTTCGAGAGAGCAGCTGTTTTATGCGATCTATAGCCATGTGGACGGACTAAACGTTTCTAAACCGGTGCTGGTGAATGGTTTTCAAATTGGCCGTATTTCCAACATGCGTTTGCAGCATAGCGGTAAAACAGTTGTCGAGTTTAAGATCAGTAAAGATTATCCTATCCCGGAAAATTCTGTGGCAAAACTAATCAGCACAGATTTGCTTGGGAACAAAGCTGTAGAATTTGAACTCGGAAACAGTGCGGTATTTGCAGAAAATAAAGATACTTTGCGCTCTAACGTTGAACGTAGTTTGGCAGAGTCTGTTCAGCCGGTACAAAAAAAGGTGGAAACAATTATTGCCAAAATGGATTCGCTGCTCACTTCTGTAAACACCATTTTAAATCCTGGTTTTGCAAATAATTTTGACCGCAGCTTTAAAAGTATTGCAAATACGCTGGCCACATTAGAAAGTACCAGCAAAAGAGTTGATGGTTTGGTAGGCACCGAAGGCGGCAAAGTTGGTAAAATCCTGTCAAACTTTGAATCTATATCTACTAATCTGCGAAACAATAATGACCGCATTGCCAGGATTGTGTCCAATTTTGATAAACTGAGCGATCAGGCCGCTAAAGTAAATATTCAGGAAACTTTAACAAATGCCAATAAAGCAGTTTCGGATCTGCAGGTGGCAATCAACAAAATCAACAATGGTAAAGGTTCGCTTGGTTTACTTTTGAACGACGATAAAATGTACAATAACCTGAACAATGCAGCAGAAAGTCTGGATAAATTAATTGTAGATGTTAAAGAAAACCCAAAACGGTACATTAGTGTAGATTTCAGCCTGATCCAGATTGGTGGAAAAGGAAAGAAAAAATAGTTGAGGCCCCGTTCAAATTCTGACCGATATTTTACATGCTTCTTTTATCACCTAAAAATTGCTAAAGTTCATTTTCAGTTTTGTGTAATGGTGATTAAACCACCAAAATTACAGTGCTAAAAGAAGCATCAGTTTTTTAAAAGCAGGAATTAATTATACAACATAAGTTTTTCCTTCTATTGCGAGGTCTGTATTTAAAAATACAGACCTCGCTTCGTTCAGTAGATCATCCAAAGTTTTGTACCGTGCAGAAAAATGGCCTATCAACAGCTTTTTTACATTTGCTTTTTGAGCAATTTCCCCTGCTTGTAAAGCTGTAGTATGATGTGTTTCCTGAGCGCGGATCAGCAGATCATTTAAAAAAGTTGCTTCGTGATATAGCAAATCAACTTTCTGTATTTGAGGCAGATAAGAATCATTAGCTAAAGTATCAGAACAATAAGCGTAACTTTTAGGGTCATCCGGTTTGATTGTCAACAGATCATTCGAAACAATTTTACCTTGTTCTGAAATAAAATCTGCACCTTGTTTCAACTTAAAAAACTGATTTCGCGGAACCTGATAATTTTCCAACTGATGCGCATCTAATTTTAACAAAGGTTTTTTTTGTCGAAAAACGAAACCGGTACAGGGAATGCGATGGTTAAGGATAATTGTTTCTACAGTAAGGTCATTATTGTCTAGGATGGTTTCCGGACGTTTGGTTTGAGTGGGGTAAAATTCAATTTCGTAGTTCAGGTTTGTCCAGGAATACTCAAAATGGACATTTATTATCTTGATCAAATCCGGCGGCCCAAACAGTTTCATTGGTTTTTTCCTGCCGTTTAAATGCATGGAAGACAACAAACCGATCAGCCCCAAATAATGATCTCCATGCAAATGACTGATAAAAATATGATCTATTTTGCCCGGTTTTACATCAAAACGCAGCATTTGCTGTTGTGTACCTTCGCCGCAATCAATCAGATAAACACGTTCATTAACGTTCAAAGCTTGCGAAGTAGGATTTCTGTTGTATATAGGTGTGGCAGAGCTGCTTCCTAAAATCGTTACCTCAAATCTCATTTTCAGCGCAAGCAGAACCGGTTATTTGGTTTCTTTTTTAAGCTCTTTTTCAATTTCTTCCATAAAAACCAAGTCAATTGCTTCTTCTGTAGTGCCTACAATAGAGAGTACGTTTTCTAATTGGGAAATGGAAACTAAGCGCGCAACAGAATCGCTTAAACCGGTCAATATAAAATTTCCTTCGGCATTTTTACATATACGATGACCAACAAGTAAACTGCTTAAACCGGAAGAATCCGCAAATTTTACCATGCCCAAATCCAAAATAATATTGCGCTGCCCATCTGTGTTCATCAAAATCAATTCTGATTTGAGTTGAGGTGAGATCAATGAATTTAGTTTTGATTCGTTTAATTTGATCAAAACGTATTTTTCATGTTTATCAACCGTAAATTTCATATACCTAAATATTAATAGTTAAAGATAGTATAATTTTGAGTAGAAATAAAAGGTTTTAAGGCAAAAGTTCAATTGCTTTTTGAATATTTTTTTCTACTCTGTCCAAAATGTTTTCATCTCCGGGTTTTTGAAATGGCAGATCAACAATACGTTCGTAGAGTTCAATGTACCTTTCAGAAATAGAATCAACAATCGCTGCGGTCATATCCGGGATTTGCTGCCCGGCCTGGCCGGAAAACCCATTTTCCAGCAACCACTTCCGTACAAACTCTTTTGAAAGCTGTTTTTGCGGCTCATTTTTTTGCTGACGTTTTTGATACCCTTCTGAATAGAAATAACGAGAAGAATCAGGTGTATGGATTTCATCGATCAAAAATATTTTCCCGTCGGATTTGCCAAATTCATATTTGGTGTCCACCAATATCAAACCGGTTTTAGCCGCTATCTGTGTGCCGCGCTCAAAAAGTGCTTGTGTATAAGCTTCCAGTTGCACGTAATCTGCTTCAGATACAATCCCTTGTTTTAGTATTTCTGCTCTTGAAATATCTTCATCATGGCCAACTGCTGCTTTAGTAGTTGGGGTGATAATGGGTTGCTGAAGCTTGTCATTTTCCTTTAATCCGTTTGGTAAAGCCACGCCGCAAATGCTTCTTTTACCGGCTGAATATTCGCGCCAGGCATGGCCGGCCAGATAGCCCCGGATCACCATTTCTACCTTAAAAGGTTCGCATATACGGCCAATAGTTACATTCGGGTCTGGAACGACAAGTACCCAGTTCGGGACAATATCTGCCGTAGCTTCTAAAAACTTGGCCGCAATTTGGTTCAAAACCTGTCCTTTATACGGAATTGGTTCCGGCAAAACCACATCAAATGCCGAAATGCGGTCCGAAGCAACCATTACCAGATATTGATTGCCAATTGTATAAACATCCCGCACCTTGCCCCGGTAAAAATCACTTTGCCCCGGAAAATTAAAGTTTGTTTCTTTTATTGCGTTCATAAAAAGTATCCGTAAAAACAGCACCTTAAATTGTTAAAAATCTGTTGTGTTGATCGGGTTTACTGAATGTCGCCGTAAGCTTCCAGTATTCGTTTTACTAATTTGTGCCTCACTACATCATCGCCATTCAGGTAAATGATTTCGATGCCTTTTATATCGGGCAAAATCCGCAATGCCGTATGCAAACCGGATTGCTGTTTCCGGGGTAAATCTATCTGCGTAACATCTCCGGTAACAATAAATTTTGCGGTTGGCCCCATACGCGTTAAAAACATTTTCAGTTGCATATCGGTGGCATTTTGTGCTTCATCTAAAATTACAAAACAATTGTCTAAGGTACGGCCACGCATAAAAGCCAAAGGTGCAATTTCAATGGTACGGTTTTCAAGATAAACCTTTAACCGTTCTGCCGGGATCATATCATCCAAAGCATCGTATAGCGGGCGCAGATACGGATCGATTTTTTCCTTTAGGTCTCCCGGCAAAAAACCCAGGTTCTCGCCTGCTTCCACTGCTGGGCGCGTTAAAATAATCCGCTTGATTTCTTTGTTTTTTAATGCCCGGACGGCCAGCGCAACTGCTGTATAAGTTTTACCGGTGCCGGCCGGCCCAATGGCAAACAAAATATCGTTTTTGGTGATACTGGTGACCATTCGTTGCTGGTTCGGCGTTCGGGCTTTGATCATCAGGCCATTGTTGCCAAACACAATCACTTCACCGTTACTCGCTTTCTCTTGCCCATTGGTTTCGGCAGCAACTGGAACGGCACCCTTCGATCCCACAATCCGTTCTACATCAATCAGATGAAGATTTTGGAATTTCTCTACATGTCCTACAAGTTGGTTCAGCTTTTCCTGGAAATTTTTGATTTCGGCTTCGTCCCCCAAAACCTTTATATCGCTTCCGCGGGCAACAATTTTCAGCTTTGGAAACTGTTTTTTTATGACTTCAAAATGGTCATTGTTAGACCCCCACAACACCGCCGGGTTAATGGCATCAATCGTTAAATTTAATTCGTTCAAGCTTAAGAATTTTTAGTTGTCATTTTTTATGCTTAAAAATTTAATATTTGCAGCAGTTTATAGCTATCCACAAGATTAGTGATAAATATTGAAAAAAATTAATGGCGATAATAACTTTAACTACAGATCTGGGCGATAAAGACATCTATCAGGCTGCCCTGAAAGGCAGTATTTTGAAGTTGTTGCCAGATGTTAATATTGTTGATATAACCCATTCAATATCAGTATTTAATGTGCCACAGGCTGCATTTATACTTAAAAACAGCTTTCATTACTTTCCAGAGGAAACCGTTCATTTGATCGGGATCGATACGGTTTACAACGATCAGACCAGATATTTAGCCATTAGCTATCACAACCATTATTTTGTTGGGGCTGATAACGGCATCTTTTCATTGATTTTTGATCATATACCGGATGAGATGGTGGAAATTACCATTTTACAAGATTTAAAATTCCTGCATTTTCCGCTGGCCGATATTTTTGTAAAAGCGGCGTGTCATCTCGCCCAAAAAAGAAAACTCACAGATATTGGCATACCGCTGATCCGGCTGGAAAAAAAGATGACTTTGCAGCCGGTAGTAGATCAAAACATCGTAAAAGGAAGCGTTATTTATATTGATTCTTTCCAAAACGTAATCACCAATATTACCAAAGAACTTTTTACGGAAGTGCAGAACGGGCGGCAGTTTGTGCTTTATTTTAAACGGAACGAATCCATCAATAAACTCAGCTGGCATTATAATGAAGTGCCAGAAGGTGAAAAATTATGCTTGTTCGGCATAAGCGATCATTTGGAAATTGCCATAAATAAAGGCAATGCCAGCGGTTTGCTGGGTTTAAATGTAGGTGATATTGTACGGATCGAGTTTTTGTAGTCAATCAGCTTTGAACAAAAACCTATCTGAAACAACTATATAATTCGCTATAAACCATAGACCTTGTCACCAATCAATTGCTATGAACTTCTCAAAATACATACTGTTTTTATCCTTGTTTTTTTGGTTTGGAAATGCATTTTCCCAAGCAACAGATTCGTTGGCTTATCAGCTTCAACGCACAAAAATCAATAATTTACTGGCTAAAAGAAGCATCACTTTCAACCAGTATTTTCAAAGTTTGGACAGGCACACCGGAATTTTTGGTTTGCAGACCAAGAAAGACATCCGCCGGTCTAACGAGATTTTGATGGATATTGTGAAAACCGATAATACTGTTTTTAAGGAGTTGAAAATCTTGCTGGATTATCGGACGACCGTGCAAACCGAAGTGGAAAGCAAATCCAATGAATCTGAAAACCGGAACTATGGTTTCATCAAAACGATTAATCTGCTTCGCGGGCAAGCCCAAAAACTACAGGCAGAAGCAGCTGAAAATAATCGCCAGACCGAGCGATATCAGTATTTTTTGATCGCCGCGGTTGCTTTGATTATGATCCTGATTTTCGCAATCATCAGGGTTAAGTCAACTAAAGCACGCTAAATTGCCAAAGCCAAAGAATTTTGATAAACTCGTTGCTTATACAAAATTCGATACAAAATAATGGCCAGAGCGCAACTAAACAGCGGCAGCACGCAGGAACAGGAATTACCAAAAGCAAAGCTGAACCGCGAAAGTTTACATAAAATATCCAAACTTTTAGTTTATATCAAACCTTACCGGGGCAAATTTTTTGCTGCCCTGGTTTTTCTTTTTTTAACCAGCTTGACCGGCCTTGCTTTTCCTTCTTTTTTAGGTGCGCTGATCGATGCGGCGCAGGGCAAACAGCGTTATGCTTTTTTGCCGCCAACAGTAAATGCCATTGGTTCGCTGGCGTTTGTTGTGCTGCTTTTTCAGGCAGGTGTTTCCTATTTTCGGGTGGTTTGGTTTGTGCAGGTGGCCGAAAACGCGCTGGCAGATATCCGCCGCGACACGTATTTCAGGCTGATTACTTTGCCGATGAATTTCTTTTCCAATCGGCGTGTCGGCGAGTTGAACAGCCGGATTTCTGCAGATCTTTCTCAAATTCAGGATGCCATTACCACCACTTTGGCCGAAATGATCCGGCAGTTGGTTTTGATGATTGGCGGTATCATTTTACTCGCGATTTTTTCCATCAAACTCACGTTTACCTTGTTGCTGATTTTGCCGGTTTTGATCGTGGTTGCGGTCTTCTTCGGAAGGTTTATCCGGAAAATTTCGCGGCAGGCACAGGATAAATTGGCCGAATCCAACACGATTGTAGAGGAAACACTACAAGGGATTTCCAACGTAAAAGCCTTTGTAAATGAAGCATTTGAAGCCGGACGGTATGAAAAGAAAATCCGTGAAGTTGCCGGTATTGCCGTGCGTGGTGCCAAGTTTCGCGGCCTGTTTGCTTCGTTTATCGTATTTTGTTTATTTGGGGCAATTGTGGCCGTCATCTGGTACGGTTCGGTTTTGGTTAGTCACGGCGAAATGTCTGTTGGTAATTTAACCACTTTTATATTGTATTCGATTTTTGTTGGCGCAGCGATGGGCAGTTTCCCGGAGTTGTACGCCGGTTTGCAAAAAGCGGTTGGTGCCAGTGAACGTGTTTTAGAGATTTTAGACGAAAAAGGGGAAGATATTTCTATCAAAATTGCTGATAACAACATCAAACAAACCATCACCGGGAACCTTGATTTTGAAAACGTGGTTTTTGCTTATCCTTCCCGCACCGAAATTACCGTGCTAAAAGAAGTATCGTTCCATGCGCACTCGGGAGAAAAAATTGCCATTGTTGGCCCAAGCGGAGCCGGAAAATCTACTATTGCCGGTTTAATTTTGCAGTTTTATCATCCGCAAAACGGTTTGATTTTGTTTGACGGAAAACCGGCCTCCTCCTATTCTTTAACAGATATCCGGAACCAGGTGGCCATTGTTCCGCAGGATGTGCTGCTTTTTGGCGGAACTATCCGTGAAAACATTGCTTACGGTAAGTTAAATTCTTCCGAAGAAGAGATCATCAAAGCTGCACAACGCGCCAATGCGGATCAGTTTATCAAATCTTTTCCGGAAGGTTATGATACCATTGTGGGCGAGCGCGGCGTAAAACTTTCCGGCGGCCAGCGCCAGCGGATTGCCATTGCACGGGCCTTGCTTAAAAACCCTTCGATATTGATTTTGGACGAAGCCACCTCTTCATTAGATTCAGAATCAGAACGTTTGGTGCAGGAAGCGTTGGAAGAACTGATGAAAAACCGGACTTCCATCATCATTGCGCACCGCTTGTCAACCATCCGCGAAGCCGATAAAATTATTGTTTTAGAAAAAGGAAAAGTGAAAGAAAGCGGTACGCACGATGAATTGATTACCCACGAAGGCGGTCTTTATCGCTATCTTAGCAGCTTGCAATTTGAAGTTTAGGTCAGGTTTACGTTCTGCCGCGATGCTTCTTTTACCCTATAAAAATTGGCGTAAACACTACGCAGAAAGATATTAAATGAAATTAACGATTTGGGGTGCTGCCGAACAAGTTACCGGAAGCATGCACTTGCTTACTACAGCTGAAAATTATAAAATACTGATAGACTGTGGTTTGGATTACGAAAGAGATCATTCTGTACAAACCAATGAAGATTTTCCTTTCAACCCCGGGGAAATAGATTTGGTGATCTTAACCCATGCACATATTGATCACTCGGGAAATTTGCCAACTTTAGTACGGATGGGTTTTGCCGGACAAATTTTGTGCACGCCGCCAACTGCAGAACTCGCTGAATTACTGCTGATGGATTCGGTAAATATTTTTATGAGCAAGGCACAAAAAAGCCGTAAGCATCGTGGTCATAAACGGCGTGATGGCAGCCGGAATTTTCAGCCTTTGTATCTGCAAAAACACGTTTTGGATACGATAGACCGTTTTGTTACGATTGGATTTAACCGACCGTTCCGCATTAATGGCGATATTGAACTGACTTTCATTCCGGCAGGCCATTTACTGGGCGCAGCTTCGGCAGTATTAAAAATCCGGGAGAACGGCGAAGAAAAAACGATCACTTTCACCGGTGATATCGGCCGGAAAAACTATCCGACACTGCCCGATCCGCAGGTTTTGCCGCCAACAGATTTTTTGGTTTCCGAATCCACTTACGGCGGCCGGAACCACTCCAAAGGAAAAACAATTGAGGAAGTTTTGACCGAGACCATCGAAAAATGCTGTGTAAAAGAAGCAGGAAGATTGATTATTCCGGCTTTCAGCATTGGCCGTACACAGGCTTTGGTTTTTTCGCTGAACAAGATATTTTCAAAAGGCCTGCTGCCGCCGGTCAGGGTTTTTGTTGATAGTCCGATGGCCAATTCCTCCACTGGGATTTTCAGGAAACATCACCAGTTGCTGAGCGAAGAAGCGCAGGAATTTTACCGCCGATCAGGAGATGAATTTGAGTTTGACAACCTAACTTATGTTGAGAATTTGAGCGACAGCAAACAGGTTTCTAATTATTTTGAGCCTTGTATCATCATTTCTTCTGCCGGAATGCTGGAAGGCGGCCGCATTCAGGATCATCTTTTCCACAACATTCAAAATTATTATTGTACCATTTTGTTCATCGGCTATTGCGCCAAAGGCACTTTAGGTTATCGTTTGCTGCGCGGAGATCCGATTGTGCACATCAAAGACCGCGATCTTTCGGTTTATGCAACGATCAAACAAACGGATTTGTTCAGCGCGCACGGTGATCACGAAGATTTGGTAAATACCGTAAAACATAACAGTCCGGTAAAACTAAAACAGGTTTTTCTCGTACACGGGGAAACAACGAGTATGCAAGCTTTGGCCGATACTTTAACCGATGGCGGTTATGCAGTAACGATTGCCCAAAAAGGAGTTGCCTATCAGTTGTAAATGCTTTTGTATTTACTAAAAACCTGATTTATGAATAACTTTTTTACTTTACGTGAAGCGTTGCTTGCACCGGCAATGCTTCTTTTATGCGGTATTTTTCTGCAGTCCTGCACAGAAGAAATGCCAATTTTGAAACCAAGTGATTTATCGGCCAATTCTTCCGGCAGTACAATTGTAGTAAATGCAAATAAATCTACTTTCACTTTAAAAAACGTGGCTCCCGGATATGCATATTTTGCGCCGATCGGGCTTAGCTCGGGTACTTATTCTGGTACGCAATATAATGTAAACGGCGGTAACGGCCTGAAAGACAATTCGGTAGATTTCGTACTTGATTTTGGTTTGGATGCAGGTAAAAAATATGTGGTCCTTAGTTCTCAATTGGATCTGGGCGATAAAAGTTATACAACCCTTAACAATCAAACCGTAAAAGCACAGCTAACCGTAACCAAACTGGATACAATTGCCAACGCAGCCAGTGGAAGTTACGCCTATTATCTGTACAATTCTGCAGTTTCCCCAACAGATTCTATCTACGTAAACGGAACTTTTAACATTGTAAAATAGCCTCATCTTATCGGCAGAAGTTTTTTTAAAGCAAAAATTACCTCATAAAAAAAGCTTTCGAACTAAATCCGGAAGCTTTTTTTATGGGGTTAAATTTACCTAAACTTTAAAATGCTGGATAATCAAATTGGCCAGCTCTACACCGATTCTTTCCTGCGCTTCGTTGGTAGAAGCGCCAATATGCGGCGTCAGCGATATTTTGGGGTGAACCAGGATTTCCTGCCGCGGCGTTGGCTCGTTATCAAAAACATCCAAACCGGCAAAAGCTAATTTTCCATTGTTTAAAGCTTCCAGCAAAGCCAGTTCGTCAATTGTTCCGCCGCGGGAAGCATTTACTACGGCTGCACCTTTTTTCATGGCGGCAAATTCTTCGGCACCTAAAAGTGGTTTTTCGCTGAAAGGCGTATGTAAACTAATGAAATCACTTTGGGCAATTACTTCTTCTTTAGATGCTGTTTTTACCGATACTTTTATCAGTTGTCCATCCCCAAGTTCTATCGTGATTTCCGGTTCAAACGGATAAAGGTCGTAAGCTAAAACCTTCATCCCCAAGCCAATGGCGATTTTGGCAACTTCACGGCCAATACGGCCAAAACCTAAAATCCCGATAGTTTTGCCATGCAGCTCAATCCCTTTGGCGTATGCTTTTTTTAGGTCGTTAAATTTGGTATCTCCTTCTATTGGCATTTTCCGGTTACTGTCCTGCAAAAACCGGATACCGGTAAACAAATGCGCAAAAACCAGTTCGGCCACAGAAAGTGAAGACGAAGCCGGTGTATTGACCACTGCAACACCTTTGGATTTAGCGTATTCCACATCAATATTGTCCATACCTACGCCGCCGCGGCCAATCAGTTTTAAATTCGGACAGGCATCAATTAAAGCCTGGCGTACTTTGGTGGCACTTCTAACGGTAATCGCATCAAAATTGTTTAATTTTTCGGCAAGAATTTCCTGCGGAATGTGCTCGGTTTCTACTATAAAACCAACTGTTTCCAGCAAGGCTTTTCCAGCGGGATCAATCCCATCGTTTGCTAATATCCTGATCATCTGAAATTTATGTTGATAAAAGAAGTATCTATTTGTTTTTTTCGGCAAATTCCTGCATCACCTCAACCAAGGCCCGGATGCTTTCGATCGGAAGCGCATTATAAATGGAAGCCCGGAAACCGCCTGCGCTGCGGTGGCCTTTAATGCCTACCAAATTCCGTTCTTCCGCCAGTTTTAAAAACGGTTTTTCCAGCTCCGGTTTTTCCATCACAAAACAAACATTCATCACCGAACGATCTTCTTCGGCACAAACCCCTTTAAACAGCGGGTTTCGGTCGATTTCTGCATAAATGGCTTTGGCTTTGGCTTCATTTTCTTTTTCGATCATGGCCACACCTCCTTTGGCTTTAATCCAGCGCAATGTCAGCATCGAAACATAAATGGCAAAAACCGGTGGCGTGTTGTACATCGAACCATTATCGATGTGCATTTGGTAGTTGAGCATCGAAGGGATCGGGCGTTCTGCCTTTCCCAGCAAATCGTTTTTTACAATAACCAAAGTTGCGCCTGCCGGGCCCATATTTTTTTGTGCACCGGCGTAAATCAGCCCAAAATCAGCTACGTTTATAGTCCTGCTGAAAATATCAGATGACATATCGCAAACCAAAGGAGCCGTGGTTTTAGGAAAACTGTGCAACTGCGTGCCGTAGATAGTATTGTTTGAAGTGATGTGTAAATAGGAAGCATCCTCAGGCACTTCATAATTTTTCGGGATTTTGATGTAATTTTCTTCTTTGTCCGTGGCCACAACAACCGGTGTACCAAAAATTTTCGCTTCTTTGATAGCCTTATTTGCCCAAACGCCGGTTTCCAAATAAGCAGCGGTTTTATTTTGCGGCAGCAGATTATAAGGCACCATGGCAAACTGCAAACTGGCACCGCCCTGCAAAAACACAACCGAATAACCATCCGGAACCGCTAATAGTTCTTTCACTAAACTTACGGCCTCGTCCATCACCGCTTCAAACTCCGGTGAGCGGTGCGAAATCTCTAATATTGATAATCCTGTTCCGTTAAAATCCAGAACAGCTGCTGCGGATTGTTTAAGCACTTCCTGTGGTAAAATACCAGGACCTGCGCCAAAATTATGCTTCATAAGATTAATATTTTATGCCGGAAATAACATGAAAATATAAAATGTAACCGGCAGGCGAATTTATAAATTTAGAATTGCGAGAGGAATTTATTTGCCTTTATTTTAATAATACTAAAGACATGTTTTAATAATGACAGGTAGTTTGGTATTTTTTTAAAAATGTTTTAATTTAGAAATCTCCTGTATTGGATTGGCCGAACTAAAAACAGAACTACCGGCAACCAGCACATTAGCACCTGCTTCAATAAGTTGCCGGCAATTATAATTGTTCACGCCGCCATCAACTTCAATTTTTAAATCAGGTTTTCTTTGATGGCTCAAGGTTTTCAAATCAAATAGTTTTTTGTAAGTGTTCGGTATAAATTGTTGTCCGCCAAAACCAGGGTTTACAGACATGATCAGCACTAAATCCAAATCCAGAATGATGTCTTCTAAAAATGCGACCGGTGTGTGCGGATTCAAAGCCACACCTGCTGTACAACCCGCATCTTTTATCAATTGAATGGTTCTGTGGAGATGCGTGCAGGCTTCAGAATGAACCGTGATGTTGGATGCCCCAGCCGAAGCAAACTGGCCGATATACTGATCCGGATTGACAATCATTAAATGCACGTCAATTGGTTTTTGGGCGAGTTGTTTAACAGCTTTAAGCAACGGAAAACCGAAAGAAATATTAGGCACAAAAACACCGTCCATCACATCAAAATGAACCCAATCCGCCTCACTTTGGTTCAACATTTCAATATCACGCTGCAAGTTGGTAAAATCTGCAGCCAAAACGGAAGGCGCAATCAAATGGTTCATGCTTCAAATATACAGTTATGTTTAGTTTGGTCGAATGATTTTCAGCACGTGCTTCTTTTACCGGTATAAAAATGGTGGGCAAAGAACAATATCACACAGCTTCGGTTTAACAGGAAAAACCGATCATGAATTTAGAACCGCTGCATGTGCCGTACCGATATCAAGAAGACGATTCCCCTGAACAAAAAGTAATTTTTGCTTTGGGTCAGTTGGGGGAAGCTAACACGGAGGAAATTATGGCTAAATTGATGACATACAATCCGCAGGAAAACTTGACGGAAACCGAAGCAGCAACTATTTTAAAAAATTATTTTGACCACGGAATGATCAACGGCGGTACTGAGCATGGGAGTTTTCGTTATAACTTACACAAAATATTAAAACAAAATTCTGGCAGAACCAATATCGAAGGATTAGAAGAAGAACTGTAATGCTTCTTTTATCGGTATAAATTTCGGATCCAACAAAAAAGCCCTTGAAATTTTCAAGGGCTTTTTTGTTGTGAAATATTATCTGGTTACCCACATTACAATTACGGCCAGAACAAGCAATATCAATAATACAATCCCGATCCCGATAATTTTGGAGCCTGCTTTTTTTTTGTTTTCCGGCATATATTTATTTTAAGTGGATAAAAACAGTATTAAATTATAAATAAGATTCGAGCACATTGTTGCGTGAGGTGTGGCGCAAACGTTGTAAAGCTTTGTCTTTTAACTGGCGTACACGTTCGCGAGTGATCATAAAGCGTTCTCCGATTTCTTCTAAAGATTGCGGCGTGCCTGAACCTAATCCGAAGAAAAGAATGATTACTTCGCGGTCACGTTCCGGCAGGGATGACAAAGAACGCATCACTTCCATTGATAATGATTCCTGGATCATGCTATTGTCAGTGGCCGGATCGCCATGCTGCAAAACATCTAATAGTGTATTTTCTTCTCCCTGGATAAAAGGCGCATCCATAGAAACATGACGGCCGGAATTGTTCAAAGAATCTGCAATCCGGTCTTCGGTAGTTTCCAAATCAACTGCCAATTCGGCCGGTGTTGGTTCACGTTCAAATTCCTGCTCCAAACGGGAGTATGCTTTGCGGATTTTACTTAAAGAACCAACCTGGTTTAGCGGCAAACGCACAATACGGGATTGCTCTGCAACAGCAGATAATATAGATTGACGTATCCACCAAACGGCATAAGAAATAAATTTAAAGCCTTTGGTTTCATCGAAGCGTTTGGCAGCTTTGATCAAACCTAAATTACCTTCATTGATTAAATCACCTAACGTAAGTCCTTGATTTTGATATTGTTTCGCCACGGAAACCACAAAACGTAAATTTGCTTTGGTTAAACGTTCTAAAGCGGCCTGGTCTCCTTCCCTGATTTTTTGTGTTAAAATAACTTCTTCCTGTGCGGTAATCAAATCGACTTTACCGATCTCGGTTAAATATTTGTCCAGCGATTGTGATTCGCGGTTGGTAATGGATTGTGATATTTTGAGTTGTCTCATAATTTATAATAAATGCTTAACAAAATGTTAGCTTTGAAAATAGTTGCCAGGGTTAAAATTTTAAATATACAACAATTTCCTCAACGCTGCTATTCTGCTTTTGTTTTAAAAGGTAAACAAACTGTATGAAATTGATACAATAATTTGTATTAATTTCAGTACAACTTATTAACGTTTGTTTAAACCATAATAGTTTAATTATCACGGTTAAAATAGTCAGTATTACGTCATTATAACCAAAAAAGTTATTTTCTGAATAAGCAAGCAACTTCTTTAAAAAAGATTTAGGATTTTCTTTTGAAGAAGAATATTAAACCTCTTTAAATCGCTACAGATCAAACTTTTCAAGTAGTTTTAGCAAGGTGTCAAAATCTTTAGGGTAAGGCGCATGTACGGTAATTTCCTCGTCTGGGTTTATCTTGAAAGTAACTTCATAAGCATGTAAGGCGAAACGTTTCATTATCGGCAGCTCTTCCTGCTCTTTGCCCAATCGGTAATTTCTTTTTAAAGCTGATAAAAAAACCGGTTTGCCTTTATAGGTTTCATCCCCTGCAATAGAAGCACGCTGTGTAGCCAGGTGAATACGGATTTGATGCATCCTTCCGGTAACAGGTTTGCACTCTGCCAACGTATAATGTTTAAAATATTTGATGGAATTAAACCAGGTTTCGGCGCGTTTGCCTTCCTGCCTGCTGATGGTAACGGTTCCTTTACCGATGTTCAAAATCGGCAGATCGATAAACAGGTTTTCAAAAACATGCGTACCATCGATAACGGCATGATATACTTTTTTTACCTGCCTTTTTTCAAACTGTATAGAAACCGAACGGTAAGCTTCCGGGTTTTTAGCGATGATCAGCGCACCCGATGTTTCCTTGTCCAAACGATGGCAAATCTGGGCATCTTCCCAATATTGTCTGGCTAAACGCAGCAGGTTGATTTCGCCGCCTTCGCGCTCGTCTAAAGAACTTAAAAAAGGTGGTTTGTTTACAACGATCAGGTCTTGGTTTTCAAATAAGATCAAGTCCTGGAATTTTGGAAATTTCATCTGCCGCAAATATCGCAGATTTATGGCGTTTTACAGCAACTCAAATTTGTAACCCACACCTTTTACGGTAGCAACATAATTTTCGCCCAGCTTTTCGCGCAGTTTGCGGATATGTACATCAATGGTACGGTTGGTTACCACAACAGAATCTTCCCAGATATTTTTTAAAATTGCTTCACGCGTATAAACTTTACCGGGCTTGGAAGCCAGTAAATACAATAATTCGAATTCTTTTTTGGCGAGTACAACCTTTTCTCCGGACTGAAAAACCAGGAATGCTTCTCTGTCGATCACCAAATCGCCAATTTCCAATTTGTTGTCGGCACTTTCTTCAGAAGGCTGGTTACGGCGCAAAATCGCATTGATCCGGCTCACCAAAGCCCGCGGCTTGATCGGTTTGGCAATGTAATCGTCGGCACCAACGTTAAAACCGGCAATTTCGGAATACTCCTCACTCCTGGCCGTCAAAAAAACCATGAATGTATTTTTAAATTCCGGCATGGTACGCATCAAACGGCAGGCTTCAATCCCGTCCATTTTCGGCATCATTACGTCCAAAATAATCAAATCGGGCAAAACTTTTTTCGCTTCGGCCACAGCTTCCTGTCCGTTATGCGCCAAAAAAACCTGATAACCTTCCTTGTTCAGGTTGTATTCAATCAGTTCCAGGATATCCGGCTCATCGTCAACAATCAGGATTTTTTGTTTAGGGTTACTCATTTTCTTAATTTTCTGTAAATGTAGCGGCAAAAAAAGAAGGCTATTGTTAAGTTTTGATTAAAAAATTGTAAATGTAACGTGTTTTAATTTTACCCGGAAAAATATCTGTGCTTCTTTTATGCGTATAAATTTTGTTTTTGTATTTTATACTGATAAAAGAAGCATTGATATTTCCTGTTTTTTAGATGATAAAATAAGCATCTAAATAAATCGGATAAAATTTAAACAGGCCCTAAATGTAACGTGTGTTAACCTATTTAACTGAAGTAAACGTTTTAGCAAAAAATGCAGCCAAATCGCTTCCGGTAATGTTTTTAGCAATGATTTTTCCATCCGGATCGATAATAAAATTTGACGGGATGGCCTGTACGCCATATTTTTCTACGGTTGGCCCGTTAAAATTTTGCAGTTCGCTGCCATGCGCCCAAACTAATTTGTCATCAGTGATCGCTTTTTGCCAGGCATCTTTTTTCTCATCCAAGGAAATGCCCACAATATTTAACCCTTTTGGGTGATATTGCTGGTATAGTTTCACTACGTTCGGGTTTTCTTTACGGCAAGGCACGCACCAGGAAGCCCAAAAATCCAGCATTACGTATTTACCTTTATAATCTGAAAGTTTGATTGTTTTTCCATCGAGGCCTGGAATTGAAAAATCCGGAGCTGCGTGGCCAACAGAAACCGGTTTTATCGTTTCCATGTGTTTGATAAACTGGGAAACTGCCGGGTTGCCCTTAAATTTACCTTGAATATCATCTGCATAAGCAACCAGTTGCTGTTCGTATTTCATCTGATCCAAAGCCATTGCCGCATAAAAACCAGCCAAAGAGCTTTTGTTTTGATTCACAAATTTCAAAATCTCGTTGGACAAACCGGCCATGTTCTGCTCAAAAGAAGGCAGAAATTTTTTCAAGACCGAATCCTGATTCACGCCTTTTGCAGCTGCAGCTTCCTGATATTCATTGGCCAATTTAGTGTTTTTAGCCGTGTAAATATTGCTAATGCGGTTATACTCACGGATTTTTTCCGAATCTTCCGAACCGCTTGTGGTATAATTATGTTCCGGATCGGCAAGGTCTGTTTTGAAATCGATCGTATTTCCGTTTTCTGCAATCAGATCAAACTCCTGATCGCCGTTTTTAATTTTGTACAGATTGGCAAACGGTGCCGCTTTTTTAAATACAAACGTGTTTTGTTCAGTCAGTTGGGCAGAATCAACCACGCGCAAATTGGTAGAATCTGCTTCCAGCAAATATACTTTTTGCTGCGCCGGATGCTCGATCTTACCTTCAATTTTAAATAAATTTTTGTCTTTGCAGGAGGCCAGTGCGGCCAGCAGCACAACCGGAACGATCAACTTTTTCATTTTATTTCTCTAATTTTTCGGCTAAAACCCGGTTAGCTGTTTTCGGGTCTATTTTTCCTTTAGACAGCTTCATCACTTCGCCCATAAACATACCAATAATCCCTTTTTTACCTTTTTTATATTCAGAAACTTTTTGCGGGTGCAGCTGCAAAACCTGATCGATCAGCAAATCCAGTTTTTCTACGCTTTGATCTATAAACAGGTTTAATGCCGATGCTGTTTTTACCGCTGTTTTTTCAGGATGATTGATCAACTCCGGAAAAAGCTGCTGCGTGGCGGCGGTATGGCTGATTTTTCCGTCGTCAATCATTGCAATAATTTCGGCAACCGTTTTCGGCTTCACCCAAAAATCACCGATAAAAACAGCATGGTTGTTTAAGTAGGATTTGATGCTGCCCATCAGCCAGTGCGCGGCAGCTTTATAGTTGGCCGTTTCATTGATCAGTTCTTCAAAATACAAAACCAAATCCTGATCTGCGGTAATCACGCTGGCTTCATAATCGCTTAAACCCAAATTTGTAGTGTATTTTTCGTACAATTCTTCGGGCAAAGCGGGCAATGATTTTTTTATCTCTGCAATATAAGCGTCGCTCAAAACCAGTGGCGGCAAATCCGGCTCCGGGAAATAACGGTAATCATTGGCCATTTCTTTACTGCGGAGGACGGACGTTTCGCCGCTGTCGGCATCAAAATTTAAAGTATTTTGTTCGATTTTTTTTCCCTGCTCCAGCAATCCGATCTGTCTTTCGGCTTCAAACTCAATCGCTTTTTGTACGTTTTTGATCGAGTTGAGGTTTTTTACCTCGCAGCGCGTGCCGTACTCGGTTTCACCTTTTTTACGTACCGAAATATTAGCATCACAACGCAAACTTCCTTCTTCCATGTTGCCATCGCAAATCCCCAGAAAGCGGACTAATTTTCGTATTTCCGACAGAAAAACATGTGCTTCTTCACCGCTGCGCAAATCCGGTTCGGATACAATTTCCAGCAGAGGCACACCGGCGCGGTTCAGGTCGATCAGCGTGTTTTCATCGTCCAGGTTATGGATGCTTTTGCCTGCATCTTCTTCCATGTGGATGCGGTTCAGGCGGATATTTTTTTGGCCAGATGCTGTTTTTATCCGTATAAATCCGTCGTAACAAATAGCGGCCGCATCCTGCGTAATCTGGTAACCTTTGGGCAAATCAGCATAAAAATAATTTTTCCGGTCGAAAAAATTGTGTTTTCTGATCTGGCAATTGGTGGCCAAGCCCAGTTTTACCGCAAATTCAACATGTTTTTTATTGATGAACGGCAGCGTGCCCGGATGGCCCAGCGAAACCGGACTGACATGGCGGTTTGGGTTTGCCCCGAACGCGGCCGAATCAGAACAAAAAGCTTTACTTGCCGTAGCCATTTGTGCGTGTACTTCCAGGCCGATAACTACTTCATAATCCAAGGCCTGCGCGGTTTGTATCGTCATTTAAGAATGTAAGCACTGATGGTAAAGCTGCAAAACTATTAATTATTTTGAATTACGCCACGCTATAAACCAACATGGAATTTGCCTTTAAACACCAATATTTGCCTTTCCGTAGTAAGCCAAAGTCAAAATAACCCCGGATTTTCGGACGGGTTATAATTGTTAATGGCCAAAATTTACCCTGTAAAAGTAGCATTGGCTGCTTCGGTAATGCTTTTTTTATGCCTGTTTTTTCAGAGTTGTGCCGGGATGAAAGTTTTGGCTTTCTCGATAGCCGCTTTTAAACCAGCTGCATTTTTACCACCAGCTGTTGCGTAAAAAGGCTGACCGCCGCCGCCGCCTTGTATTTCTTTAGCCAGTTCTTTAATGAAAACCCGCGCATCCAAACCTTTTTCTTTAATCAGGTTTTCGGAAATCATCACCGTTAAATTTGGTTTTCCATCGATGATCGCACCTAAAATCAAAACCAAATTTGCAACAATATCTTTGGTTTGATAAGCCAGACTTTTCAAAGCTTCTGCATTTGGCAGTTCCACTTCTTCGGAAATAAAATTTATGCCGTTAAAAGAAGTATGCTTTGCAGCCAGTTCTTTTTTCATGCCGGAAACCTTATCCAGAACTGCTTTTTCTGCTTCTTTTTTGAGAGAAGCATTTTCTTCCAGCAATTGCTCCAGGCTTTTGGTTAAATCTTTCGGATTTTTCAGCAGTTCTTTTAAAGCTTTAATTTCTTCGTTTTGCTGATGAATAAATTCTTCTGATTTAATTCCCGTTATCGCTTCAATCCGACGAACGCCAGCAGCAACTGCACTTTCGGAAACGATTTTAAAGAAACCAATTTGTCCGGTTGCCTGCACATGTGTTCCGCCGCAAAGCTCGATGGAAAACTTTTCGTCCATCGTTACTACACGAACCACATCGCCATATTTCTCTCCAAATAAAGCCATTGCGCCGGTTTGTGACGCTTCTGCAAAAGACATAGATTGAATGGTTACACCAACATTTTCCCGAATTTTTCGGTTGACTACTGTTTCTATCCTACTAATTTCTTCGTCGCTTACTTTAGCGAAATGCGAAAAATCAAAACGTAAAGCATCGGCACTAACCAATGAACCTTTCTGGTTGACGTGTGATCCTAAAACTTCTTTCAAAGCGGCATGAAGCAAATGTGTTGCGGAGTGGTTGTTTTCGATATTCAATCTTCTTTCGGGATCAACATAAGCCGTTAAAACATCAGAAGGATCTTCCGGCATTTGATCTACAAAATGCACAATCAAACCGTTTTCTTTTTTGGTATCCGTAACCGCAATAATTTCGCCGTCTGGGAAAATCAGATCGCCGGTATCGCCAACTTGTCCGCCGCTTTCTGCATAAAAAGGCGTTTTGTCCAGCACTAATTGAAACTGCTCTTTTCCTTTAGCTTTAACTTTTCGGTATTTAATGATGTGCGCAATGGTTTCTGTTTCGGTATAACCGGTAAATTCTACGGTATCATCTTCTTTTAAAATGATCCAATCTCCGGTATCAATTGCGGTTGCCGTGCGGGAACGGTTTTTTTGTTCTTGGAGACGTTTATTGAAATATTCCATATTAACAGAAAATCCTCTTTCTTTAGCCATCAATTCTGTTAAATCTACAGGAAAACCAAAGGTATCATACTGCAAAAATGCAAAAGCACCTGAAACTTTACCACTGAGAACATTTTCAACCCCGTCTCCGTAATCGAAATCATGCCGTTCTTCATCATCTTTATCCAACCCAATAAAATAGCTTTCGAAGTACTGAATTCCTCTCTCCAACGTTCTCAAAAACGAAATCTCCTCCTCCAAAACCACTTTCTGCACAAACTCTCTCTGCTTATACAAATTCGGAAACACATCTTTAAATTGTTCCGATAAAAGAAGCACTAAATGATTCAAAAAAGGTTCTTTTAAATTGAGATATTGATAAGCGTAACGAACTGCTCTTCTTAAAATCCGGCGGATAACATAACCAGCTTTGTTATTAGAAGGCAACTGCCCATCAGCAATAGCAAATGCAATAGCACGGATATGATCTGCCATTACGCGCATTGCCACAGCATCATTCCAGCCTTCTCCGTTTGGAACTGCATTGCTAACGTAAGTTTTCCCGCTTTTCTCTGCAATAAACTGGATCAGCGGCTGGAAAACATCCGTATCGTAATTAGAACTTTTACCTTGTAAAACACGCACCAAACGCTCGAAACCCATGCCAGTATCTACATGTTTGTTGGGCAGTGGCTGCAGCGAACCGTCTTTTAATCGGTTAAACTGCATAAACACAATGTTCCAGATTTCAATTACCTGCGGATCATCGGCGTTAACCAGTTCCGCTCCGCTCCTCGCGCTCCTTTCTTCCTCGCTCCTGTTATCATAATGAATTTCCGAGCAAGGTCCGCAAGGGCCGGTTTCGCCCATCTCCCAAAAGTTATCTTTTTTATTTCCGGGAAGGATATTACTTTCAGGAAAATACTGTTTCCACAGATCGTAAGCTTCCTGGTCTTTTTCCAAACCTTCTTTTTCATCGCCCTGAAAATAAGTTACATATAAGCGGTTTGGATCGATTTTATAAACATCAACCAGCAATTCCCAGCTCCATTCAATCGCTTCTTTTTTAAAATAATCGCCAAAACTCCAGTTGCCCAGCATCTCAAACATCGTATGGTGATACGTATCGATGCCAACTTCCTCCAGATCATTGTGCTTGCCAGATACGCGCAAACAACGCTGTGTATCTGCCACGCGCGGGAATTTCGGGTTTTCTTCACCCAAAAAAATGCTTTTAAACTGGTTCATGCCGGCGTTGGTAAACATCAAGGTCGGGTCATTCTTCACCACAATCGGCGCGGATGGAACGATCTGATGTTGTTTCGAGGCAAAAAAATCTAAAAATTGCTGGCGTATTTGGGAGGCGGTTAACATGCTTTGATGCTGTTTTTATCGGTATAAATTATGCGGCAAAGATAGGGTTTTGAGGAAATTTTTGAAAAGGCACTGTACAGTCATTTCGGCTGAAAAGAGAAATCTTCTTTAAAGTTTTTTTTTGCACGAACACAGTTTTTTTCTGCAGCATAGTATCCGATCGGAACTTCGTTCCTCTTCTATTTCTTTTTCCTTGATCAAAAAGAAACAAAAAATCAAGGCAAACCCGATCGCCTCCGGGCGTTTTGCCGGGCAGCCGCACCTGGGTGGTTACCTGTCCTGCGCCTTTGCTAACTTCATAATTGCAAAAGGTAAAAAAATAGGTGATAAAAGAAGCATTCAACAAAAGGGAGTAACCGCTATAAATAACCATCGTTAAGAGCCTTTTGCAAGATAGCCATCCAGGAGCGTGGGGCTGAATGCCGCCCGGAGGCGATCCGGCATTCTTGAATTTTTGGTTCTTTTTGTTCAAGCAAAAAGAACGTAAGAAAAAAATGGGTTAACAAACTCAACATAACAAAACTCAGATTAACTGGCAACACCAATTTTTACCCGATAAAAACAGTATCACTTCCAAATCAACCCAAACTATTAACTTTACCCCATGCCTTATAAAGAAAGAGACATCAACAAAATGTATTATACCATGGGCGAAGTTTCGGCCATGTTTGAGGTGAACCAATCGATGATCCGGTTTTATGAGAAGGAGTTCGACATCCTTCAGCCTAAAAAAAACAAAAAAGGAAACCGGCTTTTTACACCCGAAGACGTGGAAAACCTCAAAATTATTTTCAACCTGATCAACGAACGCGGCTTTACCTTGCAGGGCGCGCGCGATTACCTGAAACAAAACGGCAGTGAAGCCAAAGAAAGCAGGCAGGTGATCACTGCTTTGGAAAACCTGAAAAGTTTTTTGATTGAGGTACGGGAACAATTATGATAAAGGCCGCTTTCAAATCTGTTCTGGTGATTTATAATGCGCGTTCCGGTCCGCAACAGGACAAGCAATTCTATCAGGTTTTAGAACAGAAAAGCAGTCAGTATCAGTTTGATTTTCAGGTTTTTGAATTGGACAGGCCAGATTGTGAAGGCTTGATCCGGACAAAAATCGAAACCTGCCGCCCGGATTTGTTGATGGCGGCCGGCGGCGATGGCACCCTGAATATTGTGGCTAAAATAGCACCGGATTTTGAGTTGCCGGTGATGATTTTGCCCTACGGATCGGCCAATGGCATGGCGCGCGAACTGGCTATTCCGGGTGATGTTGCCATGGCCTACGATGTGCTTGGCAGTTACAAAATCAAAGCCATCGATCTGCTGAAAATCAATGATCATATCTGTGTACATTTATCGGATGTTGGCCTGAACGCGCGCATTGTGAAGCGTTTTGAGCAGGACGGTCAGCGCGGCCTGATCACTTATGCCAAGCATTTGTTCAATGAGGTTTTTTTGATCCGCAGCAAACGTTTTGAGATCATTTATGACGGGAAACCGATCCGCCGGAAAGCCGTTTCCATCACTTTTGCCAATGCTTCAAAATACGGGACCGGTGCCGTGATCAACCCGGCCGGAAAAATCGACGACGGAAAGTTTGAGTTGTGTATTGTACGGCCTTTTCCGCGTTTGAAAATATTTTCGCTGGCCTGGAAAATGTTCCGCGGCACGTTGCAAACCAGTGAATATTTTGAAGTGATTTCCTGCACCGAAGCACAGATCAAACAAAAAAAAGGCGTTGTTTTACAGGTTGACGGCGAAGTGCTCGGCAAAGTAAAACAAATCGACATCAGTATCCGGCCAAATATCCTGAAACTTCTTTTACCGGCGGTTTCTTAAAGGTTGTTTTAGTTTAAAAGGTTTTACGTGCTTCTTTTATCACCTAAAATCTGGTGGTTTTTTACGGTTTTTCATCTGCCGGTGAAAAACCAAATTTACCTGCATAAAAGAAGCATGGTCATCTTATCAACAAAAATTTAAACCGGTTTTTAGTCTAATTCGGTTTGATAAACTAATTTTCCGTTCGCGTTTTCTTCATCAACAATCCAGCTTTCGGCAATTGTTTTTTGGGTTGAAGAGAACTTCAGTTTAAAAAAACCTTTGGCCGCCAAAGCAAATTTGCCATACTTGCCACTGCGCACATAGGTGGATTTGGAAGCCGCCCCGCTTACAATATAATTAACTTTATTTTTATAAATATGCTGCAGGTTATGCTCGTGCCCGGCCGCATAAACCAGGTTTGGATGATTGCCAAAAAGCACTTTTAACCGGTTTTTGAGTTCCCGGAAGCGCTGGTTGGAAAGATCTTCCGGTGCGCCAACATATTTGCGGTACAAAGGCAGCAGCGAGCCAAACAACGGCATCGGCACGAAAGCCTTTTTTTTATAAATCGTGAGTGGAAATAAATGATGTTTCAGCTTAAACTTCCCGCCGTGCAGCGAATAACTGTAAATTGGATAATGCCCGATCACGAGCACTTTTTTGTTTTTGTTCCGTTCGAGGATTTCTTCCAGCAGCACAAAAAAATCTTCTTCTGAATTGGCGGCACAACCATCTTTTGTGCCGATTGGCCGGAAACCTCGCTGGATCCACCATTGCGTATTGATGGCCACAATCGTAAAATTATCGTTTATGGAAACTTCTTTGGGCCCGGGGCAACCGTTGGACGGCAGGTAAATATTAGTACCGCCGAACAATTTTTCCAGGTATTTTTCCTGCCGGACCACATAATCAAAACCGTCATCCTTGCCCTTGTTCCAATCATGGTTTCCGGAGATGAAAATCACTTTTCCGGTATAATCCTGCACCGCTTCATGATGTTTTTTCAGCACCAGTTCGGCATCTTCCCGCAGGCGGTCTCCTTTTTCCGGCAAACCGTGCGGATAAACGTTATCACCCAAAAAAATAACTGCCGATGGATTTGGCGTTTGCAAATGTGCAGTCAGCAAACTCAAAACCGGATCAGGTTTGTAGCGCGCAATGTTCCCGGAATCACCAATCAATATAACTTCAAAAACGGAACTGTCCATTTGATACTGTTTTTACAAGGTAAATTTTAACTTAATTATTAACTATTAATTAATTTTAATATTATTGGGTTAAATTTAACTCAATTCAATGTGTAATATTTAATATATGCAGATCAAAATTCTGCTGTTGATGCTGTTTTTACTGCTCTCAAAAAATACATTTTCGCAAACCGCCCAGGAACGGGAAATCGAAATTATCGTTGAAGCCGCTGCCGAAAACCTGCCTGACGATTATGATTATTCTGACCTGATCAGTCAGTTACAAAACTACCGTCAGCATCCGCTCAACCTCAATAACGCTACAACAGCGCAACTGCAAGACTTGTTGTTTTTATCGTACCTGCAAATTACCGCTTTGCAAACGCATATCCGCAACAACGGAAAACTGATTGATTTGCTTGAACTGCAAAGCATTGATCTTTTTGATCTGCAAACGATCAGAAAATTACTGCCGTTTGTAACGATCAGCAACACGCTGGATTTCAATAAACTCAACCTGAAAAACTTATTCAGGTACGGCAAAAATGATTTTATTTTTTGGTTTGGCGAAGTTTTGCAGGATCAGAAAGGCTTCCTGATCCCGAAAGATTCCAAGCTTTCACACTATTCCGGCAATCCGCAGAAACTATTGGGCCGCTATCGTTTTGATTTTCAAAACCGGATACAACTGGCTTTTAACATGGAAAAAGATGCAGGAGAACCATTTTTTGCCGGTAAAAACAGCATGGGTTTTGATTTTTATACGGCAAGCCTGGCTTTCAAAAACTTTGGCATAGTCAATAAATTAGTTGTTGGCGATTATTCGCTGCAATTTGGACAGGGTTTGGGTTTATACACCGGTTTCAGTTTTGGCAAAAATGCCGATGCCACACTGCTACCGAAAGTCAGCCGCGGTTTAACGCCTTATTCTTCCACCAACGAAATCAGTTATTTCAGAGGTGTTGCGGCAACTTTACAGTGGAAATCCGTTTTTTTTACGCCTTTTATTTCCGATCAGCCAGTGGATGCCACCGTTCAAACTAAAGCAAATCCGGAGTATATTTCTTCATTGGGCACCACTGGCTATCATCGCACCGCAACAGAGCTGACCAATAAAAATTCGGCCGGGCAATTAACTTACGGTTTCGATTTAAACTATGCCAAACGCAGTTTTAAAACAGGTATTACGGCTTATGGCACGCAATTTCAGTTTCCGGTTTTACGCAAAAAAAACGCTTACAATCAATACATTTTTGCGGGAAAAGAACTGGATAATTTCTCGTTTTATTATGATTACAGCTTCCGCAATTTTTATTTCTTCGGCGAAACGGCCAAAAGCCTGGGCGGCGGTTTGGCCACGGTAAATGGTTTGCTTAGTTCGCTTTCTTCCAATATTTCGGTGGTTTTAATGTACCGGAACTACAGTCGCGATTATCATTCTTTATTCAATGAGGCCATTGCAGAAAACACCGAAGCCGTCAACGAAAAAGGGATTTACAGCGGCATCAACTTCAAAATTTCCAAACAGTTTACGTTTTCTGCTTATGCTGATTTTTTTAAGTTTCCGTGGTTAAAATATCAGGTTTATCAGCCAAACAGCAGCGGCCGCGAGTTTTTGGGGCGATTGACTTTCCAGCCCAGTCAGCGTTTTGTGGCTTACCTCAATTATCGCCAGAAGCAAAAACAGCAGAACAACGACAACGCCAAGATCACCGCTTTGGATCAGGTTGATTATCAGGATTTTCGTTTTGATGTTTCCTACCCTTTCAGCCCTAAACTTTCGTTCAGAAACCGGGCAGAAATTGTAAAATATCAAAAAGGCGCGTCTGCTGCCGAATATGGTTTGATGGTTTACCACGATGTGATTTTCAAACCAAAAACCGGTAAGTTTTCTGCAAATGGCAGGTTGGCCTGGTTCCGTACCGCCAGTTATGATTCGCGGATTTACTCCTTTGAGAACGATGTGTTGTACAGTTATACCATTTTGCCGTTGCAGCATACTGGTTTCCGCACGTATTTTAATGCGCAATACAATTTCCGGAAAGGTTTGGATGCCTGGTTTCGTTACAGCGCATACCTGTATCGGGGCGAAAAAACGGTTGGCTCAGGTTTGGATTTGATTGAAGGCAACAAAAAAGCAGAAGTTAAACTGCAAATGCGCTATCGTTTTTAAGGATGAAAAACAGCTATTTTTTACCCGAAAACCCGTTTTTAGTTTTGCTGATGCCTCTTTTGGCAGGTATTTTTTTAGGTGTGGTCTTTCCTTTTGATGGTTTGCTGATTGCGCTCAAAATTATTATTTACGCAAACGTTCTGGTTTTTTTCCTGCTGAACCTAACTTACCAAAAATGGAAAATCTACCGTAAACCCTGGCTGGGCAGCGTGATCATTCATGTGTTTTTGTTTTGTTGCGGAATTTTATTTGCGGAACAAAACAAGGAAATCAACCAAAACAATCATTTTTCAAAGCAAAAAGCAGATGCACTGCTGCTCATCATCAAGCAGGAACCAAGGCAAAACGGTGATTTATTGCGCTTTAACGCCAGGGTTGCGCATACTGTTTTTAGGGGTAAAATTTCAGCGGCTTCCGGTAGTTTGCTGGTCACATTAAAACTTAATCCAAATCAAAAAACACAATTAAGTTATGGCGATGAACTGCTCGTTTCAAACCAATACAAACCGGTGGATGCGCCCTTTAATCCGGCAGAATTTAACTACAAAATGTGGCTGCAACACCAGAATATTTATTTTCAAACTTATCTCAACCCAAACCAGTACCAATTTATCGCAGCTGATAAAGGCAATCCGGTTATTGCCAATTCCTTGAAGATCAGGAAATTGATGGTTGACAAATTTCAGCATTACCTCCATAATCAAAATGCCATTGCTGTTGCCTCTACGTTGATTTTAGGTTACCGGGCAGATCTGAGTCAAGATGTTTTACAGGCATATTCCAAAACCGGCACCATGCACGTTTTGTCGGTTTCCGGAATGCATGTGGCCTTGGTTTACCTAATTATTGAGTTGTTGCTGCGATTTTTGACCCATAAAAGAAGCACGGTTTTGCTCAAAGCTTTCATCTCGATTGCACTGATCTGGTTTTATGCGCTTTTGTCCGGTTTCTCGCCCGCCGTTTGCCGTGCCGCCGTCATGATTTCGTTTGTGATTTGCGGAAAAACCTACAATCGGCACATCAGTATGCTCAATATTTTGCTGGTTTCGGCTTTTATGCTGCTGCTTTATAACCCTAATTTTATTACAGATGTCGGGTTTCAGTTATCCTATCTGGCCGTTTTTGGCTTGATCTTGTTGCAGCCGGTTATTAAAAATAGCCTCAATATAAAGCAAAAATACCTGCGGAAACTATGGTCGCTTTTGTCGGTTTCGCTAACGGCGCAAATCATTACGTTTCCGCTGAGCGTGTTTTATTTCCATCAGTTTCCGGTTTATTTTTTGCTGAGCAACCTTTTTATCGTGCTTCCTTCGATGCTGATTATGTATATCGGTATTACTTTTCTGGCGTTTTCACATGTCCCGATCATTGCCAAACCGCTTGCTTTTCTGCTCGAAAAAACCATCATCGGCATGAACAGCGGTTTGTTTTGGATAGAAAACATACGGTTTGGCAGTTGGGATAAATTATGGATCAGTACGGCAGAATATCTGTTGCTTTATGCCATCATCGCTTGTGTTTTTTGCTGGACCGTTTACCGGAAAAACCTGCTGCTTAAACTGAATGCTGTTTTTATCATACTTTTTTTGGCGGGTTTTTCTTACAAACGTTTTCGTTCGGCCAATCAGCAGGAAATCGTTATTTTAAATTTGCGGAAAAATTTCGGCCTGATCTGTAAAAACGGAAACGAGGCTTTTGTGATAACGGATTTGCAAACTTCCGACAAAAGTTTTCGATATTCTGTTCAGCCGTTTCTGGATAGTTGCCGTGCCGAAAATATCCATCTGCTTAAACCTGGCCAGGATTTCAGTAATGCTGTTTTTAGCAGGCAAAAATCATTACTTCAGTTTAAAAACAAACTTATTTTTATAGTCGATCGGCAGTTTGAACAGCAGCATTTTCTACAAAAAATAAAAGCTGATGTGGTTTTGATCACCGGAAACCCGAAAATCAGCCTGAACCAGATCACCCGAAACCTGATTTTTGATTTGCTGGTGGTGGATGCAACCAATCCGGACTATCGCGTTAAAAAACTAACTGAAGAAGCTTTTTTGGATGGCCGAAAAATATTTATTTTAAAACGTAACAATTGCCTGCGCATCAACTCTAACTAAAAATAATTAATGTTTTGATTTTCGGATTAAGCTTGCATCTTTACATATCTAAATAAACTTTAAAAATAAAACCATGAACAATTTTAAAAAAGCTGCTTTAAGTTTGGCTTTTATTGCGGCAGGATTTGCTGCCCAGGCGCAAAAAAGTTTTACTGAAGGCGTTGCAAACTATACAGTTAACGTAAGCGGACAAGTACAAGAAGCAAAAGTGTATTTCAAAGGTGATTCTTCTTCTTATCAGTTTCAAGCTGGCCCGGCCGATATAAAACTGATTTCTGATGACAAAGCCGGATTTATGGTTGTTTTGGTTGATGTTCCGGTTGCGTCAATTAAAAAAGCAGCTGTTTATACTCCTGCCGATATTGAACAAATGAAGGATAAAGAACCATCTTTTACGGCAATTACTCCAACTGCAGAAAAACAAACGATTTCTGGTTATCAATGTACAAAATACACAGCAAAAGATAGCAAAACCGGTACAACGGTAGATATATGGGCAACAACCGATATAACCGCCCCAAGTAATAACCTGAATAAATATTTTGCCGGCGTTAAGGGTTTCCCGATTAAATTTTCAACTTTGGTTAGAGGGCAAAAAGCAGATGTTTTGTTAAAATCTATCGTAGCAGAAAAAGTAAAAGAAGGAACTTTTGCTATCCCAAAAGATTTTGACAGAATAAGCGTAGAAGATTTGATGGCAATGGGCGGCGGTAGATAATATTATTTTTTAGCCATAAAAAAAGCCTGGTTGCAATTAGCAGTCAGGCTTTTTTTGTGGTTGATTTTTTTATGGTTACAAAATCAAGATCAAAACTAAAATGATGATGATAATCGCACCAACAGAAAGATAAATACCGCCGCCCAACGCACGTGCCTGGGTTTTCATGGTTTTCAATTCTGCTTTCAGTTCTTGTTTCTGTCCTTTACTTAACTGCGATTTGTCCATCGCTTTAATTTCTTCTACACGCTCTTTAATGGCTTGCAGTTTTACTTCTTTTTGCGCGTCGGTCATCGTAATTTCTTTTGCGGCCGGCTCCGGGATTATGGATGCCGCTTTTAAATTACTTGCAGAAAAAGTAAGCATTAAAGCAGTTGAAAGTAGATAGATTTTCTTTTTCATAAATAAACGTTTTGTATAAAAGTGAATGGAATAAATTAAAAATAGCAAATATTTGTTTTTACTACAGATCAAAAATTAAAGTTACAATCAAATTCTGTAAAATAGGGAACAAAGTTTCTTATTTGGCAAGTTATCAAACTTTAAATATATCTTCCTGTTTTCAACCAAAAGCAAAAATAAATTATGGAAAATCAGGAAATAAAAACCACAACCGGCAAAAGCTACTTTGAAGTTGCGCCCGGTATTTGGGGGATGAAAATTGTATTTGTCAACATTTATATGATTGCTTCCGGCGATGCAGACAGTAAAAAATGGGTTTTGGTAGATGCAGGTTTGCCACATTCCGCACACAAAATCAAAGCTATGGCCGAAGATATTTTTGGGGAAGGAACAAAACCGGAGAACATTATTTTAACACACGGACATTTTGACCACACCGGCAGTTTACAGGATTTGCTGAAAATCTGGGACGTGCCGGTTTATGCACATCATCTGGAGTTGCCCTATCTCACCGGAAAATCTGCTTATCCGCCTGCCGATCCTTTTGTTGGTGGCGGTTTGATGAGTTTGACCTCCTGGATGTTCCCGAATAAACCGCTTGATTTGGGCAATAAAATACATGAATTTCCGGCTGAAGGGACACCTGGCTTACCGGGCTGGCGCATCATCCCAACTCCCGGGCACGCGCCCGGACATGTTTCCTTGTTTCGGGAAAGTGATCATGTGCTGATTGCCGGTGATGCTTTTGTAACAACTGTTCAGGAATCTGCCTTGTCCGTAATCCTGCAGCAAAAAGTAATCAGCGGACCACCAAAATATTTCACCTGTGACTGGAAAGCAGCAGGGACTTCAGTAAGAAAACTAATTGGTTTACACCCGCAGATTGTGGCAACCGGGCACGGCAAACCAATGGCAGGCAAAGAATTTAAAAAAGCATTGCAAAATTTGGGCAGAAACTTTGCCTCAGAAGCCGTTCCAACTCATGGCCGGTACGTAAAAGAAGCTGCGCAAACCGATATGGAGGGTGTGAAATATGTGCCTCCTGCAAAAAATAACCCGGCTTTGATGGCAACTTTAATTGGTACGGCAGCTGTGGTTGCTTTCGCGGTCGTGATCAATTACCGCAAAAAATAAATTGAAATTTAGGTCGATAAAAGAAGCATCTGCAATAATGAATACTTCTTTTATCGACCTATTTTTGGTTTAAGCAGATAAAGAAATGATAAAATCAGCTTCAAAAACGTGGCCGTGCCCTAAGGATTTTATGCCTTCCTTATCTTTAAATTCCATAGTTGTTCCTGCAAAATCCGAATGACCCAGCCAGGGTTCGATGCAAACAAATGCTGCGCCCGGTTTTGCCCAAATGCCTAAATCTTTAAAGTCCTGAAAACTTACCGATAAGCTTTGCTGGTGGTTTTTGCTGCGGACAACAACATTTTTTGAAGTGATGTTTTTGAAAATCAACGCGTCCCGGTCAAACAGGTTTTTAGTCAGCCAAAGTTTTTGGCCATCCATCGGCACCATTTCTGTTTCGCCGCTTAACAAACCGTTGTTTAATAAATGTGTTAGCAATGGTTCAGAAGTTTCAAATTCGAGGTAATAATCTTCATAATTTTCACCCGGAAAAAACGGAACATTAAAAGCCGGATGCGCGCCCACTGAAAAATAAACTGTTTCCTCATCCTGGTTGATTACCTTGTAAGTAACGCGCAAATCCCGATCTTTCAGATCATACAAAACCTGGAATTCAAATTTATAGGGATAAACGGCTAAAGTTGATTCGCTGAAAGGCAATGAAAATTTAGCGTGCGTTTCGCTTGAATCCAGCAAAGAAAACATGGATTCCCTGCCAAAACCATGACGGTTTAAGTGATATTTTTGTCCTTTGACCTGCAATTCGTTATTGTTCAACGCACCCACAATCGGGAACAGATTTGGCGCGTGCCAAGGCCAGATTGCCGGATCGCCCTGCCATAAATGCTCGGTTTGCGTTTGTTTGTTGAAGATGGAAACCATTTCTGCACCTTGCGGCCGGATGGTAACTTTTAAAAATTCGTTTTCTATGCTGGTCATAATGGATAAAGTTTTGTGTTTCCTAAACCTGAAAATTAGTTGCTTTGTTTCCGGTTGAGGATTTTAGGTAGATAAAAGAAGCATCAGTTCGGGTCCACATCAACCCGAAGCAAACTCCCTTTACTTAGTTTTTCCATTTGAAATTGCAGGATTGTTTCCTTCAATATATTTTTCACCCGGACTATTGAAGTGCCTTCTTTTTCAATTTTGATGGTGATGGTTTTGATATAATAATTGCGGATACGGTTGATGAGCGGATATTCCGGGCCTAAAACCCGGTCGCCAAACTGTTTTTTAAGCGCGTTTCCCAAAAACTCGGCCTGATGAAACAAGGCTTCTGCATCCTTGTGCTTCACATCCAACCGGATCATACGGTAAAAGGGCGGATATTTAAACTGCAGGCGTTCATTCATTTCCATTTGGTACATTTCGGCATAATCATTCCGGATCACCTGGCTGATAACTCGGTGATGCGGATCGTAAGTTTGGATGACAACTTTGCCTTTTTTACCGCGCCGGCCTGCCCTGCCGCTCACCTGGGCCAGCATTTGGAAGCTTCGTTCATTTGCCCGGAAATCCGGAAATTTCAACAAAGAATCTGCATTAACAATTCCAATCACGGTCACGTCCGAAAAATCCAGCCCTTTGGCCACCATTTGTGTACCTACCAGAATATCGGTTTTTTTATCCTCCAGATCACTCAATATACTTTGAAAAGCCATTTTAGAGCGCGTAGTGTCCAAATCCATGCGGGCAATACGGGCATCGGGCAAAAGTATAGACAGCTCATCTTCAATCTTTTCTGTACCATAACCTTTCTGCTCCAAATGAGCGGAACCACAGGCCGGACAAACATTATACACATCTTCGCGGTAGCCGCAATAATGGCAGTGCAGCTTGCCCGTACTTTTGTGCATGGTGAGGCTGACATCACAGTTGATACATTTCGGACTAAAACCACAAACTTTACAAATCAGCAGCGGTACATAACCACGGCGGTTCTGAAATAAGATCGCCTGCTCTTTTTTCTCCAGCGCAGCTTGAATATTTTCCATCAGTGTTTTGGAAAAATGAGATTGCATGGTTTTATTTTTCGTTTCCTCGGGAATGCTGATCACCTCGATTTCCGGCAAAACGGCTTCCCCAAAACGCAAACTTAATTTTACCAAACCATATTTTTGCTGTTGCGCGTTGTAGTATGATTCTAAAGATGGCGTAGCAGAACCAAGCAAAACTTTGGCCTTGTATAAAGTGCTCAAATAAATGGCAGCATCGCGTGCGTGGTATCGCGGTGCCGGATCAAACTGTTTATAAGAGCTTTCATGTTCCTCATCAACCACAACTAAACCCAGGTTTTTAAAAGGCAAAAACACGGAAGAGCGCGCACCCAGCACTACTTTATAGTCCCCGCTTAAAACTTTGTTCCAAACTTCTACGCGCTCGTTATCATTAAAGCGAGAATGATAAACACCAATCTGGTTGCCAAAATATTGGCGCAAACGCTCGATGATATGTGTTGTCAGCGCAATTTCAGGCAGTAAAAACAGCACCTGCTTGCCGCTGGCTATTATTTCTTCGATCAACCGGACATAAATTTGGGTTTTGCCGGATGAAGTTACGCCGTGCAGCAAAACCACGTCTTTTTGCTCAAACAGTTGCTTGATTTGCTCAAATGCTTTTGCCTGATGTTCGTTCAATTCAAATGTACTTTCAGCCGCTTCTCCCTCATCATTAAAACGACTGATCACTCTTTCTTCCAGCAGAAAAACCTCTTTTTCCACCAAAGCTTTCAACGCAGAAGCACTAACCTGTCCGGCAGCTTCCAGTTCTGCTTTGGTAACCTGCTCTTTTTGTTTGATCAATTTCAGCAAAGTCAGTACGGCATCCAGTTGTTTTGGCGCACGTTTTTCCAGCAGTACAAACAACTCTTTTAACTGTTCCGGCTGCCGGTAAACAGGGTTTAAGCTGTAAAAAGAACGTTTTCGCGGTTTGTATTTTTCCTGGATTTCCTCGGCAATGTAAATGATGTTTTTGTTGAAAAGAGCCTTTAAAACCGGCATTACCGTTTTCTGATCCAGCAATTTACTGACTTCACTTACAGTCAGTTCGCCTTGTATTTCCAGTGCATCAATAATCAAAAATTCTTTATCGTTCAGTTCACTTTTATCAAAAGTAAAATCAGTGTTCAGGGTGATTTTTGTTTCACTGGCCAATTTTAAAGCCGCAGGCAAAGCAGCGTTCATCACATCGCCGGGGTTGCACAAGTAATAACCCGCAATCCAATCCCAAAAAGCCAGTTGCTGCGGAATAATCAGCGGTTCATCATCCAGCACATCCATTAGGTATTTGGCTTCGTATTTTTCGGGGGCTTTTTCGCTGATCGCTAAAATTACGCCAGTATAAATTTTACTCCGGCCAAACTGCACCACCACCCTTTTGCCGATCGCCACATCTTTTGCACGGTCAAACGGCACCCGGTACGTATAATTTCTGGCAATAGGGATTGGCAAAACAACTTCAGCAAAAAGTGTTTTTCGTTCTACATAAACAGAATCCGACAGATCCAGCATCATGGTTTTTTCAATACCCCCAACCCGAGCGTAACCCATCCTGCAATAAAAAACAAACCGCCCAAAGGTGTAATCGGACCCAAAAACCGAAGCCATGGCCAGCCCAAAACCTGCCGTGCAGAAAGCAGATAAAGCGAGCCCGAGAACAGCACTATACCAAAACTAAAAAGATAATAACTCCAGGCTAACAAGTTGTTGTTCAGCGGGTTTAAGGTTGATAAAAACAGCAAAGCCAGCACATGGTAAAACTGGTACTGCACGGCTGTATGCCACACTTCCAATTGGGCCGGTTCGAGTTTATTTTTTAAAGCGTGCGCACCAAATGCGCCGGTAATTACGGCCAATGCGCCGTAAATCGCAGCAGTTAAAATAATTTGTCTGTTCATAATCATTGTAAATCTAATATAAAAAACCTCCTGGTTATAACCCGAAATCAGCCCTAATATTCCGGTTTTGTTACAAATAAATGAGATGTTGAAATCCTCGTTCAAAACGTTTTGACCCGATGCTTCTTTTATCGTATAAAAATCAAGAACTGTAATTCGTCAGTTCATTCTTTCAATCCTGATTTTGTGCTGTAACTATTTCTTTCTTTTGCAGAATGAAGTTTTTGTTTTCCCTGGTACTGCTTCTTGTTTTTACAATGGCCAACGCGCAGCAATTTGCCCAGTACAACACCGGAACGCTGTTTGACAGTTTTGAAAACCCGGCCCAGCGCGCATTTACGCCCGATTCGAGCAGGCAATTCGCGTTCAACTTCTTTGTCCCAACCATTTCTGCCAGTTCGGAATTCAAAGGCAACGGCAGGCAATCGCTGTTATCGCTCCTGAACAACGGGACTTACAACAGCAGTACGTTAACTAACCGATTCGGAGCGCTGAATTCCATCCAAATCAACAGCAATAATTATTGGTTTATGCTGAAAGTTTATACCCGTTTGGATGGTGATCAGGAACTGGGCATTTCGGCGCAAACCCAGGCAAGCGGAAGCGGAAATTTTACCGATGAAACGCTGCTGCTGCTGGATTCTTATAAAAATTTTGACAACGGTTTGCCCAATACCAATCTGTTCAACGGCAATTTGCAGGCACAGGCTTATCATCAGTTCAGCTTAACTTACCGGCAGAAAATTTCTCCGTCTGTTGCTTTTGGGGCGAAACTGAGTGCGCTGCTCGGCGTTTATTACACGCAGTTCAACATCAATAATTCCGGTTTTTATGTGGATAAAAACAGCACCGCGGCCAGCATCATGTTGCAGGGAAATTATACCACTACCAACAATCATGAGTATGCCAAACGGGATTTACTGGGATTGAAGAACCCCGGTGCGGCCGTCAGTTTCGGGCTACAGGCACAGCTGGACAACGGAATTTTAGTTCAGGGCAACGTTAAAGATTTAGGCGTGATCCGCTGGCATAAAACTTCGGTTATTGATTTTAACGGAACGGAAACCATCGACCGCATTTCCAAGACCCGCAATAATTCCGACCGGATTTTAACAGAAGTAGATTCGCTGGTAGCGCAAAACGGCAGTTTAAAAGCGGTTTACAAACCTACCAACAGCCGTGCAGATATATCGATAAGTAAAAAATTTGCGCCCGGGCTGCCGGATGTTTACATTATGCCAAATTTAGTCATTTCAAAAAACCTGTTTTACAAGGGTTACAATGCTGCTTTTATCAATCATTTTAATTATAAAAGCTTGTGGTTTACCGCTTTGGCCGCTTATAGTAATCTGGATATCTGGAACGCAGGTGCACAACTGATGATCAAATCGCCAAATGCCGAGTTTTTTATTGGTACAGAACAACTATTCAGATCAGCCCGGTTTTTTGATCAGAATTATACCGCCGAACGTTCGGGCATCAGTGCATTTATTGGGTTTTCGGCAAAATTTGGTCGGTTTATCGAACATCCGGCCAACGCAAGTTATATACCGATGGGCAACGAAAGAGGGTTTTTCAACCGGATGTGGCTGAAGATTTTTAAGCGCGGAAATTATTGAAGGATACTTTAAAAAACAGGTTATCCAATTTTGCTGCCGATAAAATCCTTCAAATAAAACGGTTCAAAATAAGCCACATCTTCAAATTGTTTTTGGCTGAATTTTGCTTCGGCAAGCAAAGTCATGTCTGTTGCTTCGTTCAAAAAAGTATCGATAAAAACAGCATTGGCATGGTTTCCTAAAACCGCTTTGCACTTTGCCGCACCATCACCAAAAAAAATTATTTTATGCTGATTCAGGTTTTCCCCGAAGCTTTCTTCCGTAATTATTGCTGCGGAAGTTTCCTGTATCCTGTTCAAATCCTGGTCAAACAAAGCCGTAAAAACTTCCATCCGGCGCGCATCGATCATCGGACACAACAAAAATTTTTCTTTGGTCTGATTTGGAAAACGCGATAAAAAACCGGCAGCCATCGAAAGCAAAGTTTCTACGGCAATCAAAGGTTTATCCAACGAAAAACACAAACCTTTTGCGGTAGAAACGCCAATGCGCAAACCCGTGTATGAACCTGGACCGCAGCTTACGGCAACGGCATCCAACTCGTTGATCCTTAGATTTTTTTCCGCAAAAATTTCATCGATAAAAACAGTAATCACTTCTGCATGGATATTACGCTGGTTGATGCTTTTATGCGATAAAACTTTTGCGTTTTGCGCCAAGGCAACCGAGCAGGAAGTGGTAGAAGTTTCAATTTGCAGGATCAAACTCATGGTTTAAGGAACAGGGTCATGGCCGTGTTTGCCCCAGGGATGGCAGCGGCCAATGCGTTTTAAAGTAAGCCAGCCGCCTTTAAACGGACCATATTTTTGGATGGCTTCCATTCCGTATTGCGAACAGGTGGGCGTGAAACGACAGGAAGCGCCTAAAATCGGTGAAAGCAAAAACTGGTATAAACGGATGATCAGGATAAAAAGATAGCCAATTAATTTGCGTATAAAGTTGAAGATCAACTGCATTGTTAAACCAATTTTTCGGCCAATTGCTGCAAAACTTTTTGCATTTTTTTCATCATCAAACCAGCCTCGCTAATTTCTTTTCCGATGTAAGTTACCGAAAAATTAATTGATTTTGCCGGTTTTTCTGCCTGTAAAAACAGTATTTCCTGTTTTTGCAGCCGGTAGCTTTCGCGCATTTGCCGCTTGATTAGGTTGCGGTCAACCGCTTTTTTAAAGCGTTTTTTTGAAACCGAAAACAGCACTTTTGCCTGCGGCTTTTCGGCATTTGACAAAAATTGCCAGTTTATTTTATACGGATAACGCAAAAAGGAAGAACTATTTTGGTATAAATCCGAAATCGGTTTTATACCGCACAACCGTTCTTCTTTTGGCAAAGTGTGCATGAAATATCAAAACCCGGTTTATGACGAAAAAAACCGGCGGGCCCGATTATGCTTTGTGGCGTGGTTCTGAAGATACAGACAGCTTGTGGCGGCCTTTTGCTCTTCTGGCAGCTAAAACCCTTCTGCCGTTTGCGGTTGACATCCGCTCGCGGAAGCCATGCTTATTTCTTCTCTTACGCTGGGAAGGTTGGAACGTTCTTTTCATATCTTTATCGGTATTGTACGCTTTTTAAAACAAGAGCGCAAATATAGAGTTGTTTTTTCAAAAACCCAACGTTAATTTGGTTTTATTCTGAACCATAACCGCGACCAATCTATGATAATTTTACCTTATAAAAGAAGCATTTACACCTTGCTCCTGCTGCTGATGGTTTCGTTTGCTGATGCTCAAAACGTCAACTCTTATAAAATTTACGATTCTGCTTCACACAAAATTATTTCTGTAGATGAACTGGTGAAAGACCTGGAAAATACCGATGCTGTTTTTTATGGTGAAGAACATAACGATTCAATCGGACATTTGCTGGAAGCCACAATTTTGCAAAAACTTTATGAAAAACATCCGCTAAAAACAGCATTGTCCATGGAGATGTTTGAAAGCGATTGCCAGCAGGTTTTGAACGAATATCTATCGGGCTTGATCCGCGAAAAAAACTTTATTACTGATGCCCGTTGCTGGCCGAACTATGCAGATTACAGGCCAATGATCGAGTTTTCAAAAGCAAATAAAATACCGGTTGTGGCCGCCAATGCGCCCGGCCGATACACCAATATGGTTAGCCGCGGAGGTTTAAATGCATTAAATCAACTGGATAAAACCGGAAAATCCTACCTTCCGCCGTTGCCCATTGATACTGCAACCGGTGCATACCTGCAAAAATTTGAAGCAATCATGGGCGGACACAGTGCCATGGGCGGAATGCAGATTTATCAGGCGCAAAATTTATGGGACGCAACGATGGGCTGGTCGGTCGCTTCATTTTTAAAAACGCATCCCGGTTTTACGGTTTTTCAGATCAACGGTGGTTTTCACAGCGAAGAAAAACTTGGCGCGGTTGCACAGTTTAAAAAATATCTGCCTAATGCTTCGGTCAAAAATGTTGCTGCTTTTGCCAAAGAGGATTTTGCCAAACCGGATTGGGAAAAACTGGTTAAACTGGCGGATTTTGTGGTGATAACGGCTGCAGTTACCAAGCAGGAATGATGCTTCTTTTACAGGGTAAATTTAGGCGAAAAAAGTTTGCTATTTAAAATTCATGAAAAAACCAGCTCAAACCGTTTGATCCAAGCCTGATTTGTATCAATATCAAATAAAAACACTGTTTTTACAAGCTGTTTTTTTGTGCCAGCAAATCCCGGATTTCGCCCAATAATACCTCTTCTTTCGAGGCAACAATCACAACCGGTGCAGCCACAACAGGTTCTTTTCTTTGCATCTTGTTGATCGCCTGGATCACTAAAAACAAAGCGATCGCAATAATTAAAAAAGCGATTACGGCCGATAAAAAGTTGCCGTATTTAATGGCAGTGCCCGGAACAACAAGCTGGCTAAGGTTTTCTAACCGTGCTGCTTTTAGGGCAGGAGTTAAAATTGCCGGAGTGATAATATCTTCAACCAAAGAAGTAACAATCTTGCTGAAAGCAGCACCAATTACGATACCAACGGCCAGGTCAATCACATTCCCTTTTAATGCAAATGCTTTAAATTCGCCTATAAATCCCATATTTTCTTAAAATTAAGTTCCGATAAAGATAATATTTTAGTCAGAAAACAAAAATTTGCGTATAAAACCTGCTGAACGGATTGTAAAAATACAATCCTGATGAAGCGATCTTGTATTTTAATGTATTTTTGAGACTTTATATGTTAAGACAAAATCTACAACAAAAATTACTTCAAAAGCTATCACCGCAGCAAATCCAATTTATCAAATTGCTGCAGGTGCCAACTGTTTCGCTTGATGCCCGCATTAAGGAAGAACTGGAGGACAACCCGGCTTTGGAGGATTTGAGTTTGACCAACATGAACGATCCCGTGGAGGAATATCCCGACCATGACCCGGACGAAGATAACTTCAACAAAGAAGAAACCGGCAGCGAAGAGTTTGACGAGTTTAACATCGATGAATATCTGCAGGACGACAATCTGAACGATTACGGCAGCCGTTATGAACAGAACGGAGACGACGAGGAAGAACGCAAAGAAATGCCGATTGCGGTACAAAGTTCGTTTTTTGAGAACCTGCAAAACCAGCTGGATTTACTGCCTTTATCAGACAAAGATTTCAGGATTTGCCAGCAGATTATAGGCAGTCTGGACGATGACGGTTATCTGCGGAGGCCGATCATGTCGATCACTGATGATCTGGCTTTCTCTCAAAATCTGATGGCGGAAGATGAGGAAGTGGAAGAAATGCTGAAAGTGATCCAGCATTTTGACCCGGCCGGTGTTGGCGCGCGCGATCTGCAGGAATGTTTGCTGATCCAGCTCCGGCGTAAAGACACGCAAATCCCGGTGATCAAAAAAGCCATCCAGGTGGTAGAACATTACCTGGATGAATTTACACGGAAGCATTACGATAAACTCGAAAAATCCCTGAACCTGCACGATGACGAGCTGAAGGAAATCGTAGCCGAAATATTGAAACTAAACCCAAAGCCCGGTGATTCTAACGAGTTGAACACCAAACAGATGCAGGTGATCCCGGATTTTCATATCCGCAATAATGATGGCACATTGATTTTAACTTTGAACGCCAAAAATGCGCCTGAACTGCGGGTGAGCCGCTCTTATCAGGATATGTTTCAGCATTATGATAAAACGTCCCAGCGCGATAAAAAAATGAAAGAGGCCGTGCAGTTTGTAAAGCAAAAACTGGATTCGGCCAAATGGTTTATCGATGCTATCAAACAACGTCAGCAAACGCTGCTCAAAACGATGAATTCGATTATGCATTATCAATATGATTTCTTTTTAACGGGAAACGACAAAAATCTGCGCCCGATGATTTTGAAAGATATTGCAGATAAAATCGGGATGGATATTTCTACTGTTTCGCGCGTGGCCAATTCCAAATATGTGCAAACCGAGCATGGTACTTTTCTGCTGAAATCTTTCTTTTCCGAAGCCATCCAAACCGAAAGCGGCGAAGAGGTTTCTAACAAAGAAGTGAAAAAGATTTTGGAGGAAAATATTGCCGGTGAAGACAAATTGCATCCTCTGGCAGATGAAAAACTGACCGAAATTTTGAAAGATGCCGGATACAACATTGCCCGCAGAACCGTTGCCAAATACCGTGAACAACTAAATATTCCGGTAGCCAGGTTGCGGAAAGAACTTTAATCATCTGCCGGTTTTTTTCTGATCGATACTTCTTTTATCGGTATAAATTCAGGCAGACACCAGACTAAAAAATAGGTGGTAAAAGAAGCATCTGACAAATGTTAATAACCGTCCTAAAGGCCGTTTGCAAGATCAGCACCTTTAAGGTAGCCACCCAGGCGCGCTGGCCTGAATGCCGCCCGGAGGCGATCCGGCATTCTTGAATTTTTGGTTCTTTTGTTTCAAGACAAAAGAACGAAAGCTCAAGCAACCGTAGGTTTGCTTTTGTAAAACATGCTTCTTTTACCATACGGTTTTTGATCAGGAACTGCGTTCCCTTTTCTCTTTCTTTTTGCTTGATCAAAAAGAAACAAAAAATCAAGGCAAACCCGATCGCCTCCGGGCGCTTTGCCAGCCCAGCGCACCTGGGTGGTTACCTGTCCTGCGGCTTTGCAAATTTCAAAACTTTAAAAAGTAAAAAAATGGGTTATAAAAGAAGCATCTGACAAATGTTGATAACCGTCCTAAAAACCGCTTGCAAGATCGGCACCTTTAAGATAGCCACCCAGGCGTGCCGGGCCGAATGCCGCCAGGAGGTGATCCGGCATTCTTGAATTTTTGGTTCTTTTTGTTCAAGCAAAAAGAACGTAAAGCCAAGCAACCGCAGGTTTGCTTAATCAACCATGCTTCTTTTATCAACTAATTTTTTGTATTTGATCAGGAACTGCGTTCCCTCTTCTCTTTCTTTTTCCTTGATGAAAAAGAAACAAAAAACCAAGGCAAACCCAATCGCCTCCGGGCGTTTTGCCGGGCAGCCGCACCTGGGTGGTTACCTGTCCTGCGGCCCTGCAAACTTCAAAACTGCAAAAGCTAAAAAATGTGCGATAAAAGAAGCATCCGGTTTAAAATGCGAATAAACGAAAAATTATGTTTAGCATTTCTGTTACCAAAATCTCCGCGGACAAATTACCTTATAAGCATTGTTCAGCATAATGCCTAAAATAATTTCGTGCGTTCCGTTGCTTACCGTATTCAGGTTGGAAGTGGTGAAATCATACGCATAACCCAGGTTTAAAAAACTGCCCACATTAATCCCGGCCATTGCTGCAATCGCATCATTGCGGCGATAAGAACCGCCAATCCAGAATTTATCCTGGAAAGCCATTTTAAGGTTCAGATCAAAAGTAGAAGGCACTGGTTTTACGTATTTAAGCATCACCGAAGGCAGCAAAGTAACATCTTCGGCCAAAAACAATTTTACACCGGCTGTAAAAAAATAGTGCGGTACGGTTTTGCTTTGGTTGTATGTAGAGTTTGAAGAAAAATACAACGTTTGCGGCAACACCTGCTGGGCAGAAACGCCCACAAAATAAGTTGCAGAATATGCCCAGATGCCTAAGCCCAGGTCCGGCTTAAACTGATTGGTTGTACCGTTGGCAATTGCCGGGTCCAAAGCGTTTTCTAAAGTAATTTGACTGGTGTTTAAATTAATGTTTGCCAAGCCGGCCGCCACGCCAACAGACAAGTTTAAATTGCTGCTGAGGCCAAGATGGTAAGCGTAGGTAATATCATAATTGCTTTGTGTAATTGGCCCGGCTTTATCCGAAACCACTGTAAAACCGATGCCATGGTGTGCCGGTGCCGCCTGATAATCCTGCACGTAAGAACGGCTCATCGGATCTTCACCGTTTGCGGGCTGGCTCATTGGGTCTCCCTGTATAAATTTATTACCGATTGGCGTGTGCGCGGTAAAATACATCGTTACCGGTGCGCCGTCCAAACCTGTCCACTGGTTGCGGTAACCGGCTTTAATATCAGTATAATTTTCTATCCCGGTAATGGCAGGGTTTATTAAATAATTGTTAAAAATGTACTGCGTATATTGTGGTTTTTGCTGTGCCCAACTACTTGTTGCAACCAAAAAAAATAAAATCCCTGAGTATAATTTTTTCATATTCTATCTGATAATCGTAACCGGCCCCGCTGTTTTACTTCTGCCATTGCCCGGCGTAATGATGTAATAATAAGTGCCTACCGGCAATTCTGCACCTTTATACCTGCCGTCCCATGGCGCACTATAACCCACAGAGTAGTAAACTCTTTCCCCATAACGGTTAAACACTTCCACTATTACGTTAGGATAGCTGTCTATATATTTTATGTTCCAAATATCGTTTATACCGTCGTTATTTGGGGTAAAAGTATTTGGGATAACCGGTGTTTTTAAAACTGTAATTGTAATTTCATCGGCATTGCTGCAACTGTCCGCAGAAGTTACCGTAAGTTTATAAGTTGTATTTACATGCGGCGCAGCAACCGGATTGAGGATATTGTCTGCACTCAAACCTAATGCCGGGGTCCATTTATAAGTCAGGTTTTTGCCCGAAACCGTCGGACTAAGCGTTACACTGCTGCCCTCCAGCAGATTAATTGCTTTGCCGGCCATAACTTTTGGGCTTGGGTTGACGGTAACTTGCTTGCTAACAGTATCGGAACAACCATTTTGGGCCGTGTAAATATACGTGATGGTTTGTGTGCCGATACCTGCGGATGCCGGGTCAAACAACCCAGAAGAACTAACGCCTTTGCCTGAAAAAATCCCTGATATTGGGTAATTGTTCAGTTCTTTTGCCTGGATTTGAAAGGCCGGGATTTCGGCACAAACCTGGGTTGCCAACGTAATTGCTACCTGCGGATCAGCTTTTAAGGTGATGACCTGCATTTTTTCATCCACACAGCTTTCTCCGGAATAAGTACGCATTAAAACAGTATAATTAGTTGTGGCCGGAGCATGGAAAACCGGAAACTGATGGCTGTACAATTTATCAGGCGTTGGGTTGTCATCTGTTTCAAACTGATCCGGGTGATTGGTATAATCGTAAAACATAACCACTTTAGTCAGATTTCCAAAATCCAGCGTAGAAGTATTGCGGATCAAAACCGGATTTTTACTGCACAGATCTGCCGGGTTTAAAACCGTAAAATCAGCTTTCGGCACGGCACCGTTCACCGTAAAGCTGAACGTCGTATCGGCAGCACAACCGTTTTTTGAGGTTACCGTTAATTTTACCTGATAAGTAGCCGCATTGGTGTATTGATGCCGAGGGTTTTTTTGGGTTGAAGTATTTGGGTTTGCAGGATTTGAAGCGGCATCCCCGAAATCCCAGGCGTAGGTAAATCCGCTTTCAGTATGATCATTGATACTGCTTTTATCGGTAAAAATTGCAAAAGCATCCGAAATGCAAACTTTTGGCAGCGTAAAATCAGGCATTGGCAACGGATGGACAATCAATGGCATCGTAAGCGTATCACTACGGCATCCTAAATCTGTTGTAGTTACCAACTTCAAATTATAATTCCCGGCTAATTTGTAAATGTGTTGAAATGGAGCGTTGTTTGTTGCTGTTTGTGTTGACCCGTCTCCAAAAAACCAGTTCCATTGAACAATTTTTCCTTCGGAAGAAACAGACTGATCAGTAATGGTAACTGCTTTGGTGGCACAATCCGGATCAGAAATTATAAATTTTGCAACCGGTTTGGCATAGATATGTATTTTCTGAGAATCCAATGCCGATGTACATCCGTTGGAATTGGTAACCAGCAGCGTGGCAATAAAATCTCCGGATTTTGCATAATTATGTGTAGGGTTTTGTACCGAAGAAGTTGTTCCGTCGCCAAAATCCCAAGCCCAGGTTTTGATTATTGCACCACTGCTTTTATCGGTAAAAAGTAAAGTATCAGATTGGCAGGTTAAATTTTTAACGGTAAAAGAAGCATTGGGGTTATCATAAACGGTAAGCGCAATGTCCAAATCCTCGTACGATCCGCAGGCATCTGCAATTGCGTTAAAAACCTTCAACTTAACGCCATAATTGCCGACAGTTTTATAAATTAGGTTTTTGGGGTAAGCATAAGTATATAGAGGTTTGTTTTCCTTGACCGTTTGGCTGATCAAGGTTGGCTGGTTGTCTGTATAAGTTGAATCACCGTTTTGCGGCGACCAGATAATCCGGGTTGTTTTATACGGAATGGTTACCTGCAGTTTCAAATCCTGGCCAATGCAGGCACTGGCAACAGAATCGCCGGCTGTGTTTTTGATCTGTACAAATTCATTCAGGTTTTTTAGGTTTGTCCCGGCTGAGTAGCCATAAGATTCTGCGTTGCCAAAGCCATAAGCAATGGCGTTAAAACCATCAGAAGCATTGATGTTGTGCGTGCCGGAAGCAACCGGAAACTGGCCGTACATATAGGCCGTATTGCCCGGGACTGATTTAAAACCCTTTGTCGGTACTGCCCCGTCAATGGTAAAACTTGAGGCTGCGGCTGCAGAAATTATAACGTTAATGTAACTCTGTAAAATTTTATAAGCTGTTGGCGAGTAGAGTGTTACATTATTAATAATCTGCTCGATCGGGTTAAGGTAGATCATCTCCGGGTCGCCCAAATCTTTGCCACCGTTGAGCGAAAGCTGCGTGATGGCATATTGCGCTACCTGAATGGGTTTATCAGACGTAATTACGTTGGGCACAGTGCTGTTAAATTCGTAATAAAAATTATTGATTAAAGTTGCAGTGCTCAAAACCGCACCGTTCATCGTTACTTTGGTTGCCGGGTCGCTCACTATGATCCGGAAAGTATCGTAAGGCCGGTTGCTTAGCGGTGCAGTGATGTAGTTTTTCCCCCATGATGCGGTTGGATAGCATTGTTGAAACAAATTGTCTGCAGAATTATTTGGCCCGTTACCAATGTAAATTTTACTGCTTCCGCTAAAAACAGCAATTTTTTTACACACATTTAAACCGGAACTTACCGACCGGATGCGGGTTCCTGTTAAATCCGTTGCTGATAATCCCTGGTAAACTTCTCCTTTTTGCATCGTGATGGTAAAAGGCGTATTTGCGGCATGTCCGCTGTTTAAAGTTGCCGAAGGTGTAATTTCAACGGTAGTGGTATCTTCTGTGGCCACAACCGCAAAAGATGAATAACAACTGCCTTCATTTGATCGCTGCGTGTAATTGATTGAATAATAATCTTTTGCCAAAGTTGCAACGGGCAAAAGCAGCGTTGCACCAGAAACAGCCGAAGCATAAATATGGGCGTAAACTACAATTGGTAAAGCAGAAGTAATATGTATCCCTTTTAAAAACTGTCCTTCTGAACCTAAAAAAGCACTTTGCGGCATCGTAACCGTGGTAACCTGATTAGCCGTGACCGTAAAACCTTGCGAAAAACTGCCATCTGCAACCGTTATTGATCCGGAAGTGCTTACATCCGAAGTAATGTATAAACTCATTTGGCAGGAGTTTGAAGTAAATACTCCCCGGATGTTGGCCATATAAGCGGTGTAAAATTCGGTGCCTTTATTGGTTTGCGCAAGTGCCGGACGGGCGAAAGCAATGATCAGCAACAGCAAAAAAATACGACAGGTAAAACTTTTTGTCATGCGGTGCAAATTGGTTTCCTGGTGCTGTTGGCCATAATTTTTTTGAAACACATACTTCTTTTAGACGTATAAAATCCAAAATTTAAAAATACCCGTAATTTTTACAGGTTGCAAAAAACCATGCGCGCAAATCCTTAAAAAAGCGTTCTAATGTACTAACTTCTAATGGTTTTTGCTTAAAATTTTTCCACTAATAAATTATAAATCAAAGTCATTTTTCTATTAAAAAGCTTTCTTTTCAGTATTAAGATTTAAACATTTGGTTAATTGAAACCCTGAATTATTTTTGAGTTCAGATCCACCCAAACCTTAAGCTCCTGATTATTTATCTAGGGGTTTTCCATTGTTTTTCTATCGGTAGTAATTGCAAAAGCAAAAATGACCGGCATAAAAGAAGCATTGCAAATTTATCTGCAAAATCTGAACTTCCCAGATTTCCACTTGCATCAAATCTGATTTTAACAAATAATATAAATCACCAAAATTTAGGCGATAAAAGAAGCATTGCGATCCTGCCCGAATTAGCTATAAACAGCTTTTCATTTAATACCGATATTTTAAACAATTTATGCTTGCAATAATTAACTTTACAAACCATTTTTTAAACAAAAACATTTTATTAAACAGCTTTTTGTTGTGATTTACTCGATCAAACATCAAATAGTTTTACAATAACACACCGATTAAACTGGTTTTATAAACCTACAAATGAAAAAGATTAACCTATCCTGGCTGGTCGCTGCCCTGCTTTTTTCCCTGATGCCTTACCAGATTTTTGCGCAAACTTCGGGCGGCTGGCACACGCTTTTTAACGGTAAAAATTTGGCCGGATGGGAACCGCTGGCCGGCAAAGCGGATTACAAAGCCGAAAACGGACAAATTGTTGGCACTACGGTTATCAATTCGGGCAATAGTTTTTTAGCGACAAAAGAAGTATATCGTGATTTTGTGCTGGAACTGGACGTCAAAATAGAAAGCACCGAAAGTAATTCGGGCATCCAGATTAGAAGCCATTTTAATACCGATGGACATACCGGAAAAGTTTACGGACGCCAGGTAGAAATTGACCCTTCAGCAAGAAGCTGGTCGGGCGGTATTTATGATGAAGACCGCCGCCAATGGCTTTATCCGCTGGATTTGAACCCAAAGGCGAAAATGGCATTCAAAGTTGGCCAGTATAATCATATCAAAATCGAATGTATCGGCAATGAAACAAAAACCTTGATCAATCAAATTCCGGTTGCTTATGTGGTAGATACCCTGGATCGGGAAGGTTTTATTGCTTTACAGGTGCACGCCGTTACCACAAAAGAGCAGGCCGGCAAAAAGGTGTATTTTAAAAACATCCGCATCCAAACTTCCAACCTTAAACCCAGTGCTTTTCCTGCCGGTATTTATGTGGTAAACAACGTGCCCAACTTTTTAACCGCTTACGAAAAACAGCATGGCTGGAACCTGCTGTTTGACGGAAAAACGGTAAACGGCTGGATCAGTGCAAAAGGCAGCACCTTCCCCACCAAAGGCTGGCAGGTAGAAAACGGCAACATAACGGTTTCATCTTCCGAAGGAAAAGAAGCTGCAAACGGCGGCGATATCGTTACTAAAAAATTGTTCAGTGCTTTTGATGTCTCTTTCGATTTTAAACTTACGCCCGGTGCCAACAGCGGTTTAAAGTATTTTGTAACGCTGGATGAAAAATCACAAGGTTCGGCTATTGGTCTGGAGTATCAGGTTTTGGATGATGAACGCCACCCCGACGCCAAACTTGGCCGTGATGGCGACCGTACGCTGGCTTCTTTATATGATCTGATCCCGGCAAAAAAACAAGCGCGGTTCATCCATCCGATCGGCAGCTGGAACAATGGCCGCGTAGTTGTTTATCCGAACAATCATGTTGAACATTATTTAAACGGTGTAAAAGTGCTTGAATATGATCGTGGTTCAAAAGAATTTGAACATTTGGTCAGCCTAAGCAAATATAAAATCTGGCCAAATTTTGGTTTGGCAAAAGCCGGGCATCTGCTGTTGCAGGATCATGGCAACCGGGTTTCTTTCCGGAGTATTAAAATCAAGGAACTGAAATAAACCGAAAGCAGGTTTTGATTTCTCTTTACAGAACAAAAAAAGTCCGGCTCTTAATTTAATAAGAGCCGGACTTAAAAAGGCTTTTTATTGTGCGCTTAAAATGCTTTTGGCAATCTGCGTATGTTTTTCGTCAGCTTTTTTTGCTTCATCCAAACAGGCTTTCATTTCCTGTTCGGCCTGATTTAAGCCAGCCGCCGCTGCATAACTTGCCTGAGTGCCAAATGCGGCAATCCAGTAATGTATAGCTAATTGTCCGCTGGCAATGATGCCTAAATCACGGGTATCATCATCTTTTGCCTGCTGCCTGATTTTTTGGCTGACGCTATAGTTTGCTTTCAGGATTTCGTTGTCCTGGTCTGCATTGCCGCCTGCTTCCTGCAAACCACGGTCAATACGCTGTACCCAAACTTTTGATTGTTCATTGCCTTCTTTCAAAGCACTTTTAAGCTCCGGGTTTTTCGCATCGTTTTGAATCTCATCTGTTGCCTCTGCGGCTACTTTGCTTCCCGCCTTCATCGCTGCAAAGCCTTGCTTAATCAGCTCTTTTAATGCCTGGTTTTCCATACTGTTTTTAACTGTAAATTTTTTTTGTAATTGAATTATTGGTAAGTTGCCTTACCAAGGGTTTGTGCAGTAATAACAGTGTATTTGCAGTTAAGTTTTTTTCAAAAAAATATAAAATAAAAACTGTAAATCAATACAGCCATAAATAAAATGCCGTGCAATTTGCAGGAAAGAAGCAATGTATTTGTTCAGATTTACAGGCGCGCAAAGTTTGTAAGTAGATTGACGTGCTTCTTTTATCACCCAAAAATTGCTTAATATTTAAAATGCTAAACCGGCATCAACACAAAAACAAAATTTACCCTCATAAAAGAAGCATGTAATTTTTGAGGCAGGAATTTAGGATAATCGCCAAATTTATTTTAGAAAGAAAACCAATCAGGCATACTGTTTTTATCGGTATAAATTTGGTTTTTAAATAATTTGCTTAATAATTGCAGTTGTTTCAAACCCAGCTGACAAGCTATTTCGCTAACAGAAAGGCGGCTTTGCTTTTTTTGGAAGCAACAACTTAATGAGATTTTGCTTCACCATTTTGGTAAACAGCGGCAAAATCTTTTGCAAAATCCTCCAGTTTCGTTTTGCCTAAAGCTGTCGGTTTATGTGTTTCGTAATCTTCCCAAAATTTGCCGCTGCGCGCACTGGCATACATTTGTACCAAACCGGCGGCAATACTTGGCTGCATACCGGCAACCTCTAAACCGGCTTGTACCTGCTCATCTGCAACAACTGTCCACTGCAGTTCCGGTTTCCCGATGGCGGCACCTAAAACGGCCGCAGTTTCCGGTCCGGTACGCTCATCACTTGCCACATACCGGACATTTTTGCCGGAAGGTGTTTTTTCCAGTTCTTCTGCAATGGCAGCGGCAATATCTTTTGGCGATACCCAGATGATTTTCTCTTCGCCATAATTTGCGGTAATCACATTTTTGTTTTTGATGCCTGGCAGATAACCCAGCAAATTGTAATAAAAAGAAGTTGGGCGCATAAAAGTAACAGACACGTTTTCTAACCGGCCGATAATCGCTTCAACTTCATGATATACCGAGATGATGCCATTGCCTTCTGCCAGATGTGCACCAATACTACTTAAAAAAACCACCCGTTGCACACCGGAAGTTTGTATAGCTTGTGCATAATTTTGGGCAATTTTTCTGGTATAGCCGGGCAGGTCAAGGTTGTGATCAAAATAATTGGCCGGGGGGATCATGCAATAAACGGCATCGGCATCTTTAAACGTAGTAGTCAAAAAGTCAACATCCTCTACAGAACCTATTGCTGCCCTTGCATTTAAAGCCTCAATTGTCTGTTGTTTGTCTGCACTGCTGCTGATTACACTTACGGTATGTCCTTTTTTCACCAATTCTTCTGTCAGCGGTTTGCTGATGTTCCCTAAAGAACCTGTTACAATAATTTTCATGTTTTTTGCTTTATGTTGATAACAAAGATGAGGAAAAACAAACTGCTGATTGTAGCTTAATCTGGTATTATAGTAACCTTTTCTCAGGTTTCGTGATCTTTTACCGGCACCTCGTTTCAGCTTCACCTGCTTGACAAATACTTCATGCTTCTTTTATGCCGGTAAATTTTGCTTTTATGTTTGTTGCAGATCAATATTCAACCCAAACCCACCAAATTTCAGGTGATAAAAGAAGCATTTAAAGAAATGTTAAATATAAAACAAGCGTTGGCAACACTGTTTTTTAAGCAGATAAAAACAGCATCAGAAACTAAACATGTCCGTCATAGAAAATTTTTTTCAAGCAAAACTGCTTCGTGTTACTATAACCAACCGAAGATCAAAATAAGTTTTGCAGCAGATCGGAAGTTTTACAATTTTAAGCCCTAATTTACCGGCATAAAAGAAGCATTCCCCAAAATTGTATGACAGAAACCGAAACCACCGTTTTTAAGCCCTCTTTACGTTTGATCGATGCCACGATGCTGGTGGCCGGCAGCATGATCGGCTCCGGGATTTTTATTGTAAGTGCCGATATATCCCGCAATGTGGGCAGTGCAGGCTGGCTGATTGTTGTTTGGCTGATCACCGGTTTTATGACGCTGACCGCCGCTTTAAGTTATGGCGAACTGAGCGCAATGTTCCCGAAAGCGGGCGGCCAATATGTGTACCTAAAAGAAGCATACAACCCGCTGGTGGGTTTTTTGTACGGATGGAGTTTTTTTACGGTGATCCAAACGGCAACAATTGCGGCCGTGGGCGTGGCTTTTGCCAAGTTTACGGCTTACTTAGTTCCGCAAATCAGTGAAGATTTAGTGGCCGTGAACCTGGGTTTCCTAAAAATCTCACCGGCGCAGCTGCTTTCCATTGTACTGATCGTGTTTCTTACTTTCATCAACAACCGCGGTATAAACAGCGGTAAAATCATCCAAACCGTTTTTACCCTGGCAAAATTGCTGAGTTTGTTCGGACTGATTGTTTTTGGTTTTTATGCTTTTAATGTTAAAATCTGGCAGTCAAACTGGCACACATCAGGCGTTTGGGATTTGCACCACATTAATAAAGATGGCACGGCAAGCAGTTTAACCACCGTTGCTGCTTTTGGGGCCATTGCCGCGGCCATGGTCGGTTCAATTTTCAGCAGTGATGCCTGGAACAATGTTACTTTTATCGCCGGGGAAATCAAAAACCCGAAACGCAACATTGGTTTGGCTTTAGCTTTAGGGACGCTGATCGTGACCGCCATTTATATTGCCACTAACGTAATGTACACCAGCATTTTATCAATACATGAAATTGCTTTTTCAGAAAAAGACCGTGTGGCCGTAACCGCTTCGGCACAGATATTTGGCAGCGCGGGCACAATTATTATTGCGCTGCTGATTATGCTTTCCACTTTCGGTTGCAATAACGGGCTGATTATGGCCGGCGCGCGCGTTTATTATTCTATGGCGAAAGACGGTTTGTTTTTAAAAAAAGCGGCCACTTTAAATAAAAATGCCGTGCCCGGTTTCGCCTTGTGGATACAATGCCTGATTGCCAGTTTATGGTGCCTGAGCGGTAAATACGGCGATCTGCTGGACATGATTTCGTTTGTGGTGGTGGCATTTTACATACTTACCATCATCGGCATTTTCATCCTCCGAAAAAAAATGCCCAACATAGAACGGCCATACAAAGCCGTTGGTTACCCGGTTTTACCTGTTTTGTACATTATTATGGGGCTGGCTTTTTGCATTTTGCTGATCAAGTTTAAACCCGGATACACCTGGCCCGGCCTGATTATCACGCTCACTGGCATCCCGGCTTATTACTTACTCCCCCGAAACAAAACCGAAAACAGTTAAAAATTTATTTGTGCTGTTGCATTGATTTAGAGCCTGTTGAAATTTCAACAGAAATTTTTGATGCTTCTTTTATCGACTAAAATTTTATGTGATTTTATAAGTGTTCAATCAGCAGCAAATACAAAAGCAAAATTTATAGGTATAAAAGAAGCATTTTAAATTGATCAGCAGGAATTTAAACAAGATATGAATTGCCGGTTTTTTTCAAAACCCGGAATGTTATCGCAAGTAAATTGAGACTTATTCATTTCAAATGTAGGTCTGGGTAGGAAGAGAATTTGAAAGTATCAAGGCCCGAAAAGATAAATCAAAAGAATGAACAATAACCAACTTGGCACAAAACCGCATTATCAAATATTAGACGGACTTCGGGGCGTAGCAGCTATTATTGTGGTGTTTTTCCACCTCGCCGAGCCGCTTTCCGGCAGCCACCTTGACAATGTTGTAAACCATGGTTATCTGGCAGTTGATTTTTTCTTCCTGTTGTCCGGCTTTGTAATCGGTTATGCGTACGACGACAGATGGGACAAATTGACCATCCGGGGCTTTCTTCGGCGCCGGTTCGAGCGGCTGCAACCGCTTGTGGTGTTGGGCATGACGCTTGGTGCCATCAGTTTTTACTTTACAGATTCAACTATATGGCCGCTTATTCATACCGTTCCTTTCTGGAAGCTGATCGTTGTTTGGCTGATCGGTTGTACGCTGATACCCGTCCCGCTTGCTATGGATATACGCGGCTGGCAGGAAATGCATCCGCTCAATAGTGTTGGCTGGTCGTTGTTTTTTGAGTATATAGCAAATATTCTTTATGCGCTGGGGATCAGGAAATTATCCAACAAAGCACTGGCTTGTTTTGTAATACTGGCAGGTGCAGTGCTTTTGCATTTTGCTGTTACCAACCCAAACGGAGACGTTGCCGGTGGCTGGACACTAAACACCGAACATATGCAAATTGGGATAACACGTACCCTATTTCCGTTTTTTGCCGGTTTGCTTTTATCGCGGGTCGCGCGGCCTGCTTATATCAAAAATGCTTTTTTATGGTGCAGCCTGCTGGTTGCGGCTGTTTTGTTTATGCCCAGAATTGGCGGCGCAGCACATCTTTGGATGAATGGTTTGTACGAAGCTTTTTGCATCATCATCGTTTTTCCGGTGATTGTGTACACCGGTGCCAGTGGTGTGGTGCATAATCAAACCGAAATGAGAGTTTGTAAGTTCCTCGGCGATCTTTCTTACCCATTATACATGACGCATTATGTGCTTGTCTATTTTTACGTGGCCTGGGTAAGCAACCACAGCGGCATTAAATTAGGGCAGGCGTGGCCGTATGCATTGCTCACATTTTCAGGAGCTATCGTATTGGCTTATGCAAGTTTAAAGTTGTACGATGAACCGGTAAGGGCCTGGCTGCGGAAAAAGCTGAAATAGCGAAAACGGAATTATCCTGTTTTTACCTGATAAAAACAGTATGTCCGGATTAAAACTTTATGCTGAAATTTTAGCTTTTATACTGATAAAAACAGTATTCAACACCAAAATTTAGCCTGTAAAAGAAGCATTGGTTTTTGATTGTTCATTTAATTTTAGTTGCTGTTTTACGGGTTTCGACTTTCGGTTTTCATCAGGTTTTTTGTTGGATGGATGCAGGATACTGTTTTTATCGGGTAAAAATCAGGCTATTTAATAAACTTTACACGGCCTTCTGCAAACTCCAAAGCAGCATCAAACGGGTTGCCTTCTTTCGATTTAAAACCTTTTAACATACCAGTTTTCCCCTTTGTGATCAGCAGTTTGATCTGGTTATCGGTGAGTTTTTTCTCTGCCATTGTCCGCCATATCACAAATTTACAGCCGCTTCGGTACTCGCTGCAACCGGCTGCTTTATCATTAAAACGGACAATCCCTTTGCCACAAGCCGGACAAAGCAACTCGCCTTCTTTTGGTATCGGCGGCGCAGAAACCAACGAAATGGTTTTGCCGCCCGCCAGCAATTCGTTGGTGATAGTGCGCGTATAAGCTTTGATTTCGGCCTTAAAATCCTGCACCGAAGCACCGTTCCTGATTTCTTCCAGGCGTTTTTCCCACAAACCGGTCAGTTCTGCCTGTGCAATCCGTTTGTCTTTTACCACATCATAAACGGCCAGCCCTTTCTCCGTAGGCAACAGGTTTTTCTTTTCGCGGACCACATATTCACGTTTCAGCAGCGTTTCGATAATCCCGGCCCGGGTTGCAGGCGTGCCCAAACCGGTTTCTTTCATGGCCTGGCGTAGTTCATCGTCTTCAATTTCCTTCCCGGCCGTTTCCATGTTCCGCAGCAAACTGGCTTCGTTATACAGCGGTTTTGGCTTGGTTTGCTTCTCCAAAACATTTTTTTCTATAATGGGCAACTCCTCGCCTGTTGTAACTTTTGGCAGCAAACTGTCGGTTTCTTCATCGGCTTTTTCTTCTTTGTCGTTAAAAACAGCGCGCCATCCGGCAGATATGATCACCGTTCCGCTGGCAATAAACTTTGCGCCGGAAACGACGGTGATTTTGGTCAGTTCTTTTAAACACTCTTTGTGGAACGCCTCGAGCATACGGCCGGCAATCAGATCATAAACAGCGCGCTGGTCGGCATTGATGCCCGAAGCGTTGTTTGGGGTGATGAGCAAAGCGTGATGATCGGTCACTTTTTTGGCGTTGACGCTTCTTTTATTGAGTGTTTTTTCGTCCAGGTCTTTTGCGGCACGGCCAAACACCAGATGATGGGTCAGCACTTTTATCAAACCCGGAACGGAGGCAAAAACATCATCGCCAATGTATCGGCTGCCGGTTCGGGGATAGGTAATCAGCTTGGCTTCGTACAGCGTTTGGGCAATGTTCAGCGTTTGTTCGGCCGTAAAACCTTTGCGTTTGTTGGCTTCCTGCTGCAAACTGCTCAAATCATGCAGCAAAGGCGGCTGTTCTTTTTTGGGTTTGATTTCTACACCTGCAATTTCCCCGCCCAGTGCAAAACCGCCCGAAACATCTTTTACTTCATCTGCAACTTGCTGCGCCTGCTCCCTGGTTTTATAGTTTTCTGCGGATAAGGCTTTAAAAACCTGCCCTCCTTTTTGCAACGCAACCGCTACCTGAAAATACGTTTCCGGTTTAAAATTTTTATTCTCCAAAAACCTTGAACTGATCATGCCCAGCGTGGGCGTTTGCACCCTGCCCAGGGATAAAACAGACCGGTTGCCGGCCGCAATGCTCAGTGCCTGTGTAGCATTAAGGCCTACCATCCAATCGGCTTCCGAGCGGCATTGAGCCGAGTAAAACAGGGTATCGTAATCAGTTCCCGGCTTCAGGTTCCGGAAACCATCTTTAATCGCTTCATCCGTTTGCGAAGAAATCCAAAGCCGTTTAAAAGGTTTTTTGCATTTAAGGTGATAATAAATATACCTGAAAATCAGTTCGCCTTCCCGCCCGGCATCTGTGGCCACGATGATTTCCGTAGCTTCGTCAAACAGCGTTTTGATGGTTCTCAGCTGCTTTACCACACCCGGGTCATCTACAAATTTATCTTTTTCTTTCACCTGCCGGATGGCCAGTTTAAAACGTTCGGGCAGCATAGGCAAATTGTCGCGGTTCCAGCCGTTATAGCCATAAGCCTGCGGGCCGGCCAGTTGCACCAAATGCCCGAAAGCCCAGGTAAACGAATACCCTTTGCCTTCAATATAGCCGTCTTTGCGTGTGGTGGCACCAAAAACCCTGGCCAGTTCACGTGCAACACTTGGCTTTTCTGCCAAAATCAATTTCATAATCCGGCAAAGCTATACATTTAGTTTTGTGTGCTGATGGACGAACAAAATTTGCAGGTGTAAACAAATATTTCAGATTACCACCTAAAAAGTACCGATAAAAACAGCATTACAGCATCGTTTTCAAAACCGTCCACACATTGTGCGCCACTATTTTGGCCCCTTTTGCGGTAGGATGAATGCCGTCTTTTTGATTCAGATCACGGATACCGGCCACGTTTTCCAACAAAAAAGGAACCAGTTGCATATCGTTTTTTTGGGCCAGCCGCGGAAAAATCTTTTTAAAATCAGCAGAATATTGCTGGCCCATGTTTGGTGGCACCTGCATTCCGGTCAAGATCATTTTTACCTTCGGATATTTTGCCTTTACCTGATCAATGATGGACTGCAGGTTCACTTCCGTTTCGGCCACCGGAATGCCGCGCAAACCATCGTTCGCCCCAAGTTCCAGCACAAAAACATCAACCGGTTGGCGCAATTGCCAGCTGATCCGGTTCTTGCCGTCGGAAGTTGTTTCTCCGCTCAAACCACCATTAATGGCTTTATATGGCAGTTTCAACGAATCCAGATCGTGCTGGATAACCGAAGGAAAAGATTCTGTGCCCGGATCATCCAAACCGTAACCGGCCGTTAAACTGTTGCCGAAAAACAAAATATTTTTTTGGGTAGAAATCTCGGCCGATGCTTCTTTTACCGTATCTTTTTCGGTGTTGGTTTTGGGTTGAGAGTTATTTCCGCATCCGCAGAAAAAAACCAGAAATATAAGTGCTGAAAAGGGAAATATTTTTTGCATAAAGGCGTAACAAAATTGCTGAAACAGATTCTTAAACATAAGGCTGACATTTAAGTTTAGCTTTAAACGTATCTTTCTACACAATTTAGCTACAATCATCTTGAATAATATCCTTAAAATAGAAAACCTGACCAAAACTTACAAAAGTGCCGGCAATACGCTCACGGTTTTAAACAACATCAATTTTTCGGTGGAGGAAGGTTCCACATTTTCGATCGTTGGCCCATCCGGAAGCGGAAAAACCACGCTGCTTGGCCTTTGCGCCGGTTTGGACCGCTCCACTTCCGGTTTGGTTGAACTGAACAATATTCCCTTAGATAATTTGGGCGAAGATGAGCGCGCGCAAGTCCGCAACCAATATGTCGGTTTTATTTTCCAGAATTTTCAGTTGCTGCCAACTTTAACGGCTTTAGAAAACGTTATGGTCCCGCTGGAGTTGCGCGGCGAAAAAAATACGCGTGCGCGCGCCATGGATTTGCTGGAAAAAGTTGGCCTGGCCAATCGTGGCCACCACTATCCTACCCAGCTTTCCGGCGGCGAGCAGCAGCGCATTTCGCTGGCGCGCGCCTTTTCAAATCAGCCTAAAATATTATTTGCCGATGAACCAACCGGAAACCTGGATGCCGAAACCAGCGAAAAAATGGTGAAACTTTTGTTTGATCTGAACCGTGAAAGCGGCACCACGCTGGTTTTGGTAACGCACGATATGGAGCTGGCTTCCAAAACGCAGCGCATTATCCGCATCAAAGGCGGCAATTTAATTTCTGACGAATTGACTGCCACGGTTTAATTTGATGATGCTTCTTTTATCGGATAAAAAACAAGGTCATCCCCCTAACCCCCTTCAAAAGGGGGAACTCTAAAACGCAAACCTATATGATCGATAATTTAAAAAACTTAAAGGTATGCGGCGTACTTCCCCCTTTTGAAGGGGGTTAGGGGGATGACTTACTAATCAACACCAATAAATACCCGATAAAAACAGCATCCAACAAACAGCTACTTTACCCACAATAACGCAAGATATTTTCTAAATGAACCAAACTCCAAATATTCAAAAACGGCCTATCAACTTTGGCTGGCTGCTGCAAATGGCCTGGCGGGACAGCCGCAAAAACCGCTCGCGCCTGTTCCTTTTTATCTCTTCCATCGTTTTGGGGATTGCCTCGCTGGTGGCTATTTACTCATTTGGTTTTAACCTGAAGCAGGACATCGATCGCCAGGCCGCCGAACTGGTGGGTGCCGATATGGTGATTTCGGGCAACAAACCCGTTTCTCCGCAGATACAAAAACTGATCGATTCGCTGGGCGACCGCAAATCTTCGCAGCGCAGTTTTGTATCGATGGTTGCCTTCACCAAAAACCAGGGCACGCGTTTGGTAGAAGTGCGCGCGCTGGAAGGTGCTTTCCCGTATTATGGCTCGATAGAAACCACGCCCATTTCCGCAGCAACCACCTTCCGCAAAAACAAACAAGTGCTGGCCGACCGCAACCTGATGCTGCAATTTAACGCGCATCCCGGCGATTCGCTTAAAATTGGCAAAGTAACTTTTGCCATCGCTGGAACGCTGGACAAAGCGCCCGGGCAAACCAGTTTGGCCGCTTCTGTGGCACCGGTGGTTTACATGCCGATGGCCTATTTGCAGCAAACAGGTTTGATGGCGCGCGGCAGCCGGATCAATTACAGCTATTACATCAAATATGACAGGAATGAAAATATTGAAAAACTGACACCAAAAATTGAACCGCGACTGGAAAAAGAAGATTTAAACCTCCAAACCGTAGCTTCCCAGAAAGAGCAAACCACGCGTTCTTTTGAAGATTTGACCAAGTTTCTGGCACTGGTTGGTTTTATTGCTTTGCTGCTGGGTTGCATCGGCGTGGCCAGTTCCATCCATATTTATGTGCGCGAAAAGCTCAAAGCCATCGCCATTATGCGTTGTTTAGGGGTGAAATCTTCGGAAGCATTTTTGATTTACCTGATCCAGATTGTGGTGATCGGTTTTATCGGTTCCGTAATTGGTGCAGCTTTAGGAACGGTTATTCAGCAATTGCTGCCCGTTGCTTTTAAAGATTTTCTGCCGATCGATATTACCGTTGAAATTTCCTGGGCTTCTATATTTACCGGGATTATTTTGGGCGTAATTATTTCCCTGCTTTTTGCTCTGTTGCCGCTGGTTTCCGTACGGAATATTTCGCCGTTGAATACTTTGCGCGTTTCAGATGATGCAGTCAATTCCAAACGCGATCCGTTGAAATGGTTGGTTTACGCCTTGATTTTAGCCTTTGTGGTCATATTTACCAAATTGCAATTGGATAGCTGGAAACAAGCCATCGCGTTTACAAGCTTTGTGCTGATTGCATTTCTGGTCCTGACCGGCGTGGCCACTTTAATCATGTGGTTGCTTCGGAAGTTTCTGCCGATGTCCTGGAGTTATCTGCTGCGGCAGGGTTTTGCCAATTTGTACCGGCCAAATAATCAAACCATTATTTTGCTGGTTTCCATTGGCTTAGGTACTGCTTTTATAAGCACTTTATTTTTTATCCAATCGATTTTATTAAGCCGGATCAACCTTTCTTCGGGCGGCAATCAGCCTAATTTAATTTTGTTCGATATCCAAACCAACCAGCAGCAACAGGTAGTTGATTTAACCAAAAGCCAGCATTTGCCCGTTTTTGGCCTGGTGCCGATCGTAACCATCCGTTTGCAGGAACTAAACGGCAAAACAGCCGAAGTTTACAAAAAAGACACGTCGTTAAAAATACCAAAACAGGTTTTCAGTCGCGAATACCGCGTAACTTACCGGGATTCGCTGGTTTCTTCGGAAACGATTGCCGCCGGAAACTGGATCGGAAAATCGGATGCCAATGCAGCCGATATCCCAATTTCGGTAGAAAACAAATTTGCCGAGCACAACCACCTTAAAATAGGCGATAAAATGCTGTTTAACGTGCAGGGCGTTTTTATGACCACCAAAATTGCAAGCCTGCGCAAAGTAAACTGGAACCGCGTTCAAACCAACTTTTTGGTATTGTTTCCGAAAGGTGTTTTAGAGCAGGCGCCACAATACGATGTTTTTACCACACACGTTCCGGATGCAGCGGCCTCTGCCAAATACCAGCAGGCCGTTGTAAAACAGTTTCCAAACGTTTCTATCATTGACCTGGCTTTGATCCTGAAAGCATTGGACGAAATTCTGGACAAAATCAGTTTTGTAATCCGGTTTATGGCCGGGTTCAGTATTTTAACCGGGTTGATTGTGCTGGTTTCATCTGTATTGATCAGCAAATACCAGCGCATTCAGGAAAGCGTTTTGCTGCGGACGTTGGGCGCAAGCAAACGACAAATTTTGATCATTACCGGGCTGGAATATTTTTTTCTGGGGGGAATTGCTGCTTTAACCGGCATATTATTGTCCGTTCCCGGAAGCTGGGCTTTGGCCAAATACAGTTTTGATACCACTTTTTCGCCACCGCTGCTTCCGGTGATTGTCCTGTTTTTTGTAGTGGCACTGATTACTGTTTTGATCGGCCTTTTTAACAGCCGCGGTATTTTAAATAAACCACCGCTGGAAGTTTTACGATCAGATACTTAAAAAACCTCGATAAAAACAGCATGAAATATATTTTCTATAAAAATTAAAAATTGTTGTAACTCTGCTTTTTCCTTACCGTAGAAGTAAGTGGTTTTAGAATTAATTGGTTAATGTTCTGTTTTAGTTAAATCCTCATCTGAAAAGGTGGGGATTTTTTTTGTTTTAAGGGAAATTATTTGTTCAGATTGAACTTGACGAGAATTGAATTATATTTGAAAATAAATTATCATAACCTTTTATTCTTTACATAAAATAAAAGTGTGTATAAATCTATTAATCATCTTTACAATGAATATAAGTAAGTTAAATATTGATTCATACAAACATCTTCAAAACATAAATTTTGATTTTACTTATCCGGAAGGTCATAAAAAAGAAGGACAGTCATTAAATAAAATTTGTATTATAGGTCAAAGTGCAACTGGTAAAACAAGCATTTTAGAATTAATAAAAACTAGTATTTCTTATTTGAATGAAGTAGAAATTATAAACAATAACTTTTTTTTCAATCATTTTAATTCGGATTTTAATGGAGAGATAGAGTTTTTTTCAAAAGATTTAAAAATACAATTAACAAAAAGATCTATAACATATAATGGGCGAAAGATTAATTATGATACAGGAATTGGAGGTTCAGTTACAAAACTAATTAATGATGTAACTAAATTACTATACTTGAGTTCAGACTTAATTTCTACCGAAGCTATTAATATTTTCAACCAAAATCCTCTGAGTATATTAAACGAATTAAGTTTTGAAAAAAATGCTGAGTTAAAGAAAAAATTTGCTGATACAAGTTACATCTATCAATTTGGACAAGAAGTTAATTCAGAAATTTGGTTTTCATTATTATACAAAATTTTAGATTATAGAAAACGATTTACCCAAATGGCTTCCGAATTGATTAATAAAGGAGCAATTGGCGATTTAACTAAATTGAACAAAGAATATAATAAATGGTCGGAAAACAATGAGAATCCGCTCGTATCTTTTGCTAACTATTTTAATCCAATTTTAAAGAAACTAAATTTAGAAGTTGATTTGATTAATACTGAATATACTATTCCAATTAAATCAGGTTATAACGATGAAACAATCCCAATTTCCAATTTAAGTACAGGTACAAAAGGATTGTTGTTGTCGATGTTTCCATTATATGAATTAGACACAACTGATAGTATAATTTTGGTTGATGAACCGGAAAGGTCGTTGTTTCCGGATATGCAAATTGATCTAATATCGCATTATCAAAACTTAGCACCAAATGCTCAATTGATAGTTGCAACTCATTCTCCTTTTATTGCAGCAGCTTTTGAACCGGAAGAACGATTTATATTGTACTTTAACGAGAATGGAAAAGTAGCTGTTCGCAAAGGTGAATCTCCAATTGGTGATGATCCAAACGACATTTTAAGAAATGATTTCAATGTTGAATATTACAACGACTTTGGAAAAAAAGCATACAATAAATATCTTGATTTAAAGAGGAAAGTAACTCTTGAAACCGAACCATATAGAAAAAAGAAGCTTGTTATTGAATTATCAGAATTAGGAGATAAATATAATTTTTAATGAGAAAAGTTATTAAAGATTCTAATTCAAGAATTGTAACTGAGAATTTAAAGTACAAGTCAGGAAATTCAACAAGTAAAGTAATTTCTGAAATTTTATTAACAGAACAAAAAAGCTTTTGTGCTTACACAGATGAATACATCAGCAGAACCGATGCAAGAGATATTGAACATTTTAATCCAACAGTAAAAAACACGCCTCAAGATAATTATTACAATTGGTTTTTAGTAAAGCACCAATGGAATAAGGAAAAAAGTTACAAGTGGGACGATTATCAACCAATATTACATCCAACTGCAGAAGATTTTGAAGAAAGAGTTATTTACATTGATGGCGACTATTTTGCTAATTCAGATTTAGATGTCGAAGCAAAAAATTTAATAAAATTATTAAAATTAGATGATGTAGAATTAGCAAATAAAAGGAAAAGATATATCTCAAGAAAACGTGAAGAAGCAAAAATTTTCGGACAAGACGCATTAACTTTTTTCTCTATTTTATTAGAAGACGATACTTGTCAGGTATCTTATTTAAGAGCTATAAAAGAAGAGTTTGGAATTGATATTTGGAAAATTTTAAATTAATAATATTACCCGATTCATTAGTCCTAATTTATACTCCGTCCTTTTATACTACTGATTTCTAATCTGATTTCAAAACCAACCCACCAACTTTTACCCGATAAAAGAAGCATCAAAGCTTAATATTAATTTAAATTTGAAATTTATAAAATAAGGGACATTGCGTATATTCATATTGTGAAAAACAAAAATGTCAGCTTTTATTGGTCCGGATTTACAGCCGGTCTTTTTAAAACTTTTTGCTTTCTAATCCAACTTATAAAAATTCAAGCGCTATTTTAACCTACACCAATTTTTACCCGATAAAAGAAGCATTCCAAACCACAAACTTTCTTCAATTTGGCTACACCATTCTTCAATCAGGCTACACTTAAAAAATGCGAATAACCAACCTTTGTACTTCAATTTAAAAACAAAAAAATGAAGACAATTTTCATCACCGGAGCCTCAACGGGCATAGGAAAAGCAACGGCAAAATTATTTGCCGAAAATGGCTGGAAAGTTATCGCAACGATGCGCAAACCTGAAAACGAAACAGAATCAAACCAAATCAGCGATATCACTTTGCTGCCGTTGGATGTTACAAACTTGGATCAAATAAAGGAAACCGCACAACAAGCAATTGCGTTGGGGCCTGTTGACGTGGTGTTTAACAATGCAGGTTACGGTTTGGCCGGGCCGATGGAAGGCATGAGCGACGAACAGATTACAAGACAACTCGAAACCAATTTGCTCGGCGTAATCCGGGTTACACAAGCTTTTATACCGCATTTCAGGGAAAAACAAAGCGGACTTTTTATCTCCACAACGTCCATCGGCGGATTGGTTACTTTTCCGTTCTTTTCTATTTATCATGCAAGCAAATGGGCTTTGGAAGGTTGGAGTGAAAGTATGTCTTTCGAATTGAGTAAATTTGGGATTGGCATTAAAACAGTTTCGCCCGGCAGCACAAAAACTGATTTTATCAGCCGTTCATTGGATTTGGCCAAACATCCTGCTTATGATGAGATAATGGACAAAACTTTTTCTGTTTTTGCCAACAACTCCAACATGTCAACCTTGTCATCTTCGGAACATATTGCATCAATTGTTTATGAAGCTGCCACAGATGGCAAAGACCAGATAAGATATGTGGCTGGCGATGATGCAAAATACTTGTACAACGAACGTTTGAAGTTGGGCAATGAGCAATTTAGAAAAAACATTGACCATATGTTTTTTGACAAGTAAAAGCTATTAAATAGGTAAATTCGGCAGGTAAAATCTAAATTGAATTTGCCTGCCTTAAAACTTTAAATATGAAGACTGAAAAAAAAGAAGCACCGGTTATTTTCAATTCAATTTCAGAAGTACATTCTTTTTTAGGTTTGCCGAAACCTTTACATCCTTTGGTCAGTTTGGTTGATTTTGGTGCGGTTGAAACATCTCTGAGAAAACTTCCGCCTGCTTATATCTTCAACTTTTACAAAATATCCTACACCCGAAAGTTTCAGGGGAAAATGAAATACGGCCAGAACTATTATGATTTTGACGAAGGCGGAATGATCTTTATTTCGCCCAACCAATTGCTTGCATGTATCGAAGCTAATTCCAATTTTAAGGGATATACTTTACTCCTCCATCCTGATTTTATCAGAAATTATCCGTTGGGGAAAAAGATCCAGGAGTACGGGTTCTTTTTATATTCGGTAAACGAAGCCTTGCACCTTTCGGAAACTGAACTGCAAACTATTGTTTCTGTTTTTGAAAACATTGAAAAGGAACTCACTACAACAATAGATGATGTTAGTCAGGATGTTATGGTTTCTTACATTGAAGTATTGTTGAATTACAGCAACCGTTTTTACAAGCGGCAATTCATCACCCGAAAGGCAGCAAGTGATGATTTATTGGAACAAATGGAAATGCTTCTATCTAACTATTTCAACAGCAAAACATCACTGATACAAGGATTGCCAACCGTTCAACATCTTGCAGAACAATTGCATGTTTCGCCAAGTTATTTAAGCGATATGCTTCGGTCTTTGACAGGGCAAAACACACAGCAACACATTCACAACAAACTTATTGAAAAGGCAAAAGAAATATTATCGACAAGCAATGTAACCGTTGCAGAAGTAGCTTATCAATTGGGGTTTGAGCATCCGCAATCTTTTAACAAAATATTTAAAAACAAGACAAACGTATCACCTTTGGAGTTCAGGGCTTCGTTCAATTAACTTGTGGGAATAAATTCTTAGTAATTGAGGTTTACAATTCAACCTCTAAACATAGATTTCTAATCCAATTCTTTAAAATTAAAATACTTTGATCCGATGCTTCTTTTACCCTATAAAAATTGGTGTTTGCATTTTATAAATTAAAAAACAAATGACTAAGATTTTTGGCTGATAAAAGAAGCATCAGCATAAAAAAACCCAGTCAGAAAAACCCAAATAATTTCAACTAAAAAAATAATTTCGACACAGTAAAAAATAATTTCAAAAAAGCGTAACCCCTTTAACCAAGTCGTCGTATAAGTAATTGGTTTTAGAATAAATTGGTTAATGTTCTGTTTTAGTTAAATCCCCGCCGGCACAGCGGGGATTTTTTTGTTGCTGTATTTCCATCATTGCAACAATTAAGTGATGCTGTTTTTATCGGTATAAAATTTAAAACATTGAAAATTATGTTGTAAAAGAAGCATCACTTTTCCGTCTCCGTGTCGGCAACATCACCGGGTTTTCTAAACTGGTTTCGCCGCCAGGAAACCCGTGATTTTCGTTCCCGCACGTTGCTGATCAATGATTTATAATGAACGAGGTAGGTGATCAGCAACGCAATCAAACAACCCAAAATCACACCGGCGGCACGTTCTAAAGCAACCTGGTAAAAATATTTCCCGCTTTCGTGGATGCAGATGATGATCACGGAAGCCAAAGCCGACCGTGTGGCAACCTGCAATTTTAGTAATTCACAGATAATCAGCACTATAACTACACCCAGACAAATCATCACCAAAGCCGGAGGATGCAAAAAAAACAGTAATAAACCCGTGCCCGCGCCTACTAAATTAGCTTTGATCCGCACTTCCGCCAGGTTAATGGCATCTTTCCCTTCAGGAGAAATAACAAGTAAAATCGAAACTAAGCTCCAAGCCCCTCCTTCGGGATAAGCCCGGTAAATAACAAACCCAATCACTGTCCCGATCAGGCACTTGGCAACGTACAATAAAAAGTCAATTTGTTTTTGATCCATGCAAATCATTCAGCTTCAAAAGCAACACAAAACCGCAGGCTTGGTTTATGGGCTTGGTTTTATGCTGATTTTTAGGTGGTAAAAGAAGCATTCATTTCAACCCGGACAAACTGTTTGCTTCCCGTAATATTCCTGTATCCATCCGGCGGCAAATACGTAAATTATAACGGAAAAAACGTACTTTTGCGGCAATGATTGCAATTAATGATTTAACTTACGAAATCGGCTCGCGGGCCTTATATGACGAAGCCAACTGGCACATCAAACCAGGCGAAAAAATTGGTTTGATCGGTGCCAACGGAACCGGAAAAACTACTCTGCTGAAGCTGATTGTAGGCGATATAAAAGCAACTTCGGGCACCATTTCCAAATCTAAAGACCTCACTATCGGGTACTTAAACCAGGATTTGCTTTCTTATGCTTCCGATAAAAGCATATTGCATGTGGCGATGGAGGCTTTTGCGCGCCAAAACCAGTTGCATGATGAAATCGAAGAACTGCTGAAAAAACTGGAGACCGATTATTCGGAAGAAATCCTGCATAAATTAAGCGATAAACAAAGCGAATTTGAAGCTTTGGACGGCTACAACATCGAATATAAAGCACACGAAATTTTGGCCGGTTTGGGTTTTAGCGATGCAGATACCGAACGCAAGCTCAGCACTTTTTCTGGTGGCTGGCGGATGCGCGTGATGCTGGCCAAGATCCTGCTGCAAAACCCTGAAATTTTATTGCTGGACGAGCCCACAAACCACCTGGATTTGCCTTCTATCCAATGGCTGGAAGATTACCTGCGCAGTTTTGAAGGCGCGGTTGTTATCGTTTCGCACGATCGCTGGTTTTTGGATAAAGTGATCAACAAAACGGTAGAATCCCGCAAAGGAAAACTTACTTCTTATTCCGGCAACTACTCTTTTTATGTAGAAGAAAAAGACCTGCGCGGCGAAATCCAGAAGAACGAATTTAAAAACCAGCAGGCCAAAATTAAGCAGGAAGAGCGTTTGATCGAGCGTTTCCGGGCCAAAGCATCCAAAGCAAAAATGGCGCAATCCCGCATTAAAGCTTTGGATAAACTGGAGCGCGTGGAAGATGTGGACGACGATAACCCGGCCGTGAATTTCAGTTTTAAGTTCTCCAGGCAATCCGGCCGTCATGTCATCAACATTGAAAACCTTACCAAAAAATATCCTGCCATTGATATTGTGGAAGCTGCCAATGCAGTGATCGAAAAAGGCGATAAAATTGCTTTAATCGGGGCAAATGGCCGCGGAAAATCAACCGTTTTACGCATTATTGCCGGTGCAGACAATCAGTTTGAAGGCAAAAGTGAAACCGGTTATAACGTTACGCAAACGTTTTTTGCTCAGCATCAACTGGAAGCTTTGCATTTGGACAGCGAGATTTTGCAGGAGCTGCAACGCTTCGCCCCAAAACATAATGAAACCGAACTGCGCTCTATTTTAGGTTCGTTTTTATTTACCGGTGATGATGTTTTCAAAAAAATAAAAGTGCTTTCCGGCGGAGAAAAATCCCGCGTGGCGTTGGCAAAAGCATTAACGGCAGATGCAAATTTCCTGATTCTGGATGAGCCGACCAATCACCTGGATATTGCTTCGGTAAACATTTTGATCCAGGCTTTACAGCAGTTTGAAGGAACGTTTATCGCTGTTTCCCACGATCGGTATTTTCTGGACAATGTGGCCAATAAAATCTGGTTTATCGAAGATCAGCAGATCAAAGAATATCCCGGAACGTATGCCGAATACGAAATTTGGCAGGCCAAACGTAAACTTGAAGCCAAAGCTGCACCTGCTCCTCAGCTTAAAAAAGAAGTAAAAAAAGAAACTGCAGCAGTTAAACAGCCTGCAGAGGATAAATCCAAATCTTTGAAAAAACTGAACCAGGACCTATCCGGCATGGAACAGAAAATTGCAGATTTGGAAAAATCCGTCAGGCAGTTGGAAGCAGAACTATCAGACGATAAAATTTATAAGCAGCAAAACCGCTTGCAGGAAGTGAACAGAAATTTGAAGCAAAAACAGCAGGAACTGAAACAGCAACAAGATAATTGGGAAGTTTTGGCTGATCAAATCCTGGAAATGGAAGAAAGATAAATGCTGTTTTTACCGGTATAAATTTGGAAAACAATCCTGCGAAAACATTTGCAGGATTTGTAGTTTTATACCGGCACTATTCAATAGTTGTTTCAGGAATAATGCTAACAATAGAATTTGATGAAATACCTTTTTCTGCTGATACTTCTTTTATCCACCCAAATTATTGCTGCACAAAACAGTTATCAAAATGTTGTTTATCAACCTAATATAAAAACTGTACAATTATATAACGCACAGCAGGAAAGTTCCTTCCCGATTATTGGTTTGCACACCAACGATGTTTTGTTGCTCGGTTTTGATGACTTGAACGCTGGCACCAAAAACTATTATTATACCATCATTCATTGCGATGCGGACTGGAAACCTTCCTCACTTTCGCCTTCAGAATACCTGCAAAGTTTTACGGAAGACAGGATTATGGATTACCGATATTCCTTCAACACCAAACAAAAATACACGCATTATCAGCTCACACTGCCCAATTACAACATCGTCCCAAAGCTTTCGGGCAATTATTTATTAAAGGTTTATCCAGAGGGAAAACCTGCCGAACCAATTTTCACGCAGCAGTTTTATGTGGTTGATCAGCGGGCAGGTTTGGTGGCCGGCATTGTTCCGTCAAACCAGGTGATTGACCGCACTACTAATCAAAAAATTAATTTCAGTGTGGATGTTTCTGCTTTGCCGGTGCAAAATCCGTATGCTGAAATCCGGACGCTGATTATGCAAAACGGCCGTCCGGACGTAAGTTCGATGAACACCAACCCGCAGTTTGTGCAGGGCGGACTGCTGCAATTTAATGATTTTCAGACCAATGATTTTGCGGGCGGAAACGAGTTCAGAAGGTTTGACCTGCGCACCTTATTGTCTGGCGGAGAACATATTGCAAAGATTTACCGCGATACAGTGAATACAGTTATGTTAATGAACGACAGGGTTTTAAATCAGCCTAATTATACTTTTCAGTACGATAACAACGGCAAATTCTTTATCCTGAACTACGATGGCCGTAACCCGCAAACGGACGCCGATTACGCACATGTTTACTTCAACTTAAACTATACGCCGCAAAACCCAAACGATGCTGTTTTTATCACCGGAAAATTCACCAATTACCTTTTGAACGAAAGCGGCAAGATGAATTACGATGCCGCAAGAGGCAATTTTTATAAAGATTTATACCTGAAACAAGGCGTTTATGATTATCATTACGTGTTGAAAACTAAGAACGGAACCGACCAGATAGCAATTGACGGCAGCCATTTTGAAACCGAAAACGATTATCAGTTTCTGGTTTATTTTAAACGGACAGGCAGTAGGTATGAAGAACTGGTTGGTTATCATTTGTTAAATTCGACCAAAAGTTTACGTTGATTTATCCCGAAAAAACATCGATAAAAGAAGTATATGCTGGAGCAGTTTGATTTACAAAACCTGTTGATTATTGATATTGAAACCGTGCCGCAATACCGCAATTTTGCGGAAGTGCCAAAATCTTTTCAGGATTTGTGGGATCAAAAAACCGTCCATCAGCGTAAAGAAGTTTCGGCAGCGGATTTTTATGAACGTGCCGGGATCTGGGCAGAGTTTGGCAAGATCGTTTGTGTTTCTGCCGGGATTTTTACTTCTGGCGAAAGTGTTTCGCTCCGCATCAAATCTTATTGCTGTTTGGAGGAAGCTGATTTGCTGGAAGATTTTGCAGCGATGCTGGGCAAGCGGCCGTCTAACCAAATCCTTTGCGCGCACAATGGCAAGGAGTTTGATTTTCCGTATCTGTGCAGAAGGATGCTGATCAATGGCGTCAATATACCGCCTCAACTGCAAACTTTCGGCAAAAAACCCTGGGAAGTTAACCATTTGGATACGATGGAGTTATGGAAGTTTGGCGATCATAAAAACTATACTTCGCTGAGTTTGCTGGCGGCGATTTTTAATATCCCCACGCCCAAAAACGATATTGATGGCAGCCAGGTGCGTTACGTTTATTGGGAAGAAAACGATCCGGAGCGCATCAAAGTATATTGCCAGAAAGATGTGATCACCACGGCCCAGCTGATCCGAAAATACAGGAACGAGGATTTGATTTCCGAAGAAAATATTACTTATATTGATTGACAGATGAGCCTGACAGTCAGTAATTTAAAAATAACATTTATAGCCGGTGAGACTAATTTTGAGGCGGTAAAAGAAGTATCGTTTAAACTGCTGCCCGGTAAGGTATTGGGGATTGTGGGCGAATCCGGCTCCGGAAAATCAGTAACTTCTTTGGCTTTAATGCGGCTTTTGAATGAAGAAAACACGCAAATCAGCGGCGAGGTTTTTTTGAATAATATTGATCTGCTTAAACTTCCGGAAGCTGAAATGCGCAGTTATCGCGGCAACAAAATCGGGATGATCTTCCAGGAACCGATGACTTCGTTAAACCCGGTTTTAACCTGCGGTCATCAGGTTGCAGAAGCGATACAACTGCACCTGAAAGTTAGTAAAAAGGAGGCCAAAATCCGTACCATTCAGCTTTTTGAAGAAGTACAATTGCCACGGCCGGAAGCGATTTTTGGCAGTTATCCGCACCAAATTTCTGGCGGACAAAAGCAGCGCGTGATGATTGCGATGGCTCTGAGCTGCAACCCGGAAATTTTGATTGCCGATGAACCGACAACCGCGCTGGACGTAACGGTGCAAAAATCTATTTTAGAGCTTCTTTTACGCATCAAAAACGAGCGAAATAGCAGTCTGATTTTTATTTCTCATGATTTGGGGGTGATTAAAGAAATTGCCGATGACGTATTGGTGATGTACAAAGGCCGGATTGTGGAACAGGGAAAAGCCGATCAATTGTTTGCCCATCCGCAGCATCCATATACCAAAGGTTTGCTGGCCTGCCGCCCATCGCCTGATTTCCAGCTAAAAAAGCTGCCCGTTATCAGTGATTTTGTAAAGGTTGATCAGCAGGGCAAAATACAATCTTCCACGTTGAGCATACAGGAAATCCGGGAAAGATATGCTTTGACGGATGATTCAAAAAAAGACCGGCAAAAGAAGTATCAGCAGGAGCCGCTTCTGGAAATTAAAAACCTGAACACCTGGTTCCCGATAAAAAGCGGTTTTTTTCAGCCCGAAAAACAAGTGGTAAAAGCAGTAAACAACGTTAGTTTTAAAATTTTTCCGGGAGAAACGCTCGGTTTGGTTGGCGAATCGGGTTGTGGAAAAACAACTTTAGGCAGAAGCATTATCCGTTTGATCGAACCGACTTCCGGCAGAATCATCTTTAACAATCAAAATATTTTAAACTTTTCTGCAGACGAAATGCGCCGACAGCGTAAAAAAATGCAGCTTGTTTTCCAAGACCCGTATTCCTCCCTCAACCCAAAACTAACTGCTGGTCAGGCAATTACAGAACCGATGGAAGTGCACCGTTTGTATGCCGGTCCGCAGCAACGAAAAAAGAAAGTCTTGGAATTGCTGGACCGCGTGAACTTGCTGCCCGAACATTTTGACCGTTATCCGCACGAGTTTTCCGGCGGACAGCGGCAACGCATTGTAATTGCCCGCGCGCTGGCGTTGCGGCCCGAATTTTTAATTTGTGATGAATCTGTTTCTGCTTTGGATGTATCGGTACAAGCACAGGTATTGAACTTGTTAAAAGAATTGCAGCAGGAATTCAACCTGACTTATTTGTTTATTTCCCATGATTTGGCTGTGGTAAAACATATTGCCGACCGCATTATGGTGATGAACAAAGGCGAAATCATAGAAACCGGCGACCCGGAAGCCATTTATCACCGGCCAAAAGAAGAATACACGCAGAAATTGATTGCCTCAATCCCGAAGCAGTAACAATCCTGTGCTTGCAAACACCTTTTTCTGCCTAAATCCTTGTATCTTTACCAATATTTATGGCATCAAAAAACAAAACCAGCCATTCTGTAAAACAGGTACTTACCCAAATGGTACTTCAGGTTTTTGAAGAAAATGGCAACCAAACTTATAATTACAAACAGGTTTCGGCCAAACTGAATGTAAGCGATTCGGATTCCCGCGAAACAATTTTAGAAATTTTGCTGGAAGAAACCAAAAAAGGTGTGCTAAAAGAAGCATCACGCGGAAACTTTCAACTAATTGAATTAAAGACGTTTGTAGAAGGAAAAGTTGATTTAACGGCAGATGGTTCTGCGTTTATCATTACCGATGATGAAACGGAACAGGATATTTATGTGGCACCGCGCAAGCTGCGGAACGCGCTGCATGGCGACCGGGTGAAGATTTATGTTTACGGCAAATCCAAGGGCAAGCGCAAAGAAGGCGAAGTGATCGAAATTATCCAGCGGGCAAAAATGGAGTTTTCGGGAATTGTGAAACTAAGTGAGCGTTTTGCGTTTTTCATCCCGGACGACCGCAAAATGCTGCGTGATATTTTCATCCCGATTTCCGAATTAAATGGTGCTAAAAACGGCATCAAAGCCATTGCCGAGATTGTGGACTGGCCGCCGGAAGCGAAAAACCCAATCGGCCGCATCAAACAAATTTTGGGCAAACAGGGCGAAAACAATACGGAAATGAACGCGATTTTGGCGGAATACGGTTTCCCATTATCGTTTCCTGCGGATGTGGAACAGGAAGCCGAAGAAATCAGCGATCAGATTTCGGAACAAGAAATTAAAAAACGCCGCGATTTTCGCCCGGTAACTACTTTTACGATCGATCCGGCCGATGCCAAAGATTTTGATGATGCGATTTCTTTTAAATTTTTGGAAAACGGAAATTACGAAATAGGTGTGCACATTGCCGATGTTTCCCATTACGTTACACCCGGAACGCCGCTGGACAAAGAAGCTTATGAGCGCGGAACTTCGGTTTATCTGGTTGACCGCGTGATCCCGATGCTGCCGGAAAGGTTATCCAACGGACTTTGCTCGCTTCGCCCGAATGAAGATAAATTGTGTTTTTCGGCTGTTTTTGAAATGAATGCCGATGCACAGATTATTACGGAATGGTTCGGTAAAACAATTATTCATTCTAACAAGCGGTTTGCTTACGAAGATGTGCAGGAAATTATTGAAGCCAAAACAGGTGATTTTGTAAAAGAAATTTTGTTGCTGAACGAATTGGCCTACAAACTCCGCGACCGCAAATTTAAAAACGGGGCCATCAGTTTTGAAACCACAGAAGTAAAGTTTAAGCTGGACGAAGACGGAAAACCTTTGGGAGTTTATACCAAAGAACGCAAAGACGCGCACAAACTGATTGAAGATTTTATGCTGCTGGCCAATCGCCGTGTGGCAGAATTTATCGGGAAAAAAGGTAAAGGAAAAAATAAACTGACCTTTGTTTACCGTTCGCACGATTCGCCCAAAGAAGACAATTTGCTGTCATTTGCGCAGTTTGCTTCCCGTTTCGGTTATAAAATCAATACCAACTCTGATAAAGAAATCGCCAAATCCTTAAACCATTTAATGGCCGATGTAGAAGGCAAAAAAGAGCAGAACGTGTTGACACAATTGGCAATCCGCTCAATGGCCAAAGCAGTTTATACCACCAAAAAAACAAGTCATTACGGTTTGGCCTTTGATTTTTATACGCATTTTACTTCGCCTATCCGCCGTTATCCGGATGTGATGGTGCACCGTTTGCTGGAGCATTATCTGGAAGGCGGAAAATCTGTCAGTGCAGAAGATTATGAAAAGTTAAGCGTGCATTCATCTCAAATGGAGAAAAAAGCAGCTGATGCAGAGCGTGCTTCTGTTAAGTATAAACAGGCAGAATATTTGCAAAACCAGATCGGTACTGTTTTTACCGGTATAATTTCGGGCGTTACCGAATGGGGCATGTATGTTGAAATTGAAGAAAATAAATGCGAAGGTATGATCCGGCTGCGCGACATTTCAGACGATTTTTATACTTTGGATGAGAAAAACTACGCGATTATTGGTCAGCGGAAAAAGAAAATTTACCAGTTAGGCGATGAAGTGCAGATTAAAGTGAAAAGTGTTGACCTGACCAAAAAACAGATCGACTTTTCATTAGTTCAGTCATAACCGCGATCAAAATTTATGTATTCTATACAGCAACTGCAAAATATTATTGTCGAGGCCATTGACGGCAAAAAGTACCCGGCAGAACCGGCAGAACTTTACCAGCCTATGCAATATATGATGAACCTGGGCGGAAAACGGCTGCGTCCTGCCTTGTTGTTAATGGGTTGTGATGCTTTTGGCGGAGATATTTATCAGGCCATCAATCCTGCCATTGCCATTGAAGTGTTCCATAATTTCACGTTGATGCACGATGACATTATGGACAATGCACCGTTGCGCCGAGGTAAAACCACGGTTCACGAAAAGTGGAATTCCAGTGTTGGTATTCTTTCCGGCGATGCAATGCTGGTGGAAGGCTACAAGCTGATGATGCAGGTGGATGAAAAAGTTTTGCGGCCTGTTCTGGAAATTTTTAACGATACCGCCATTGCCGTTTGCGAAGGCCAGCAATTGGACATGAATTTTGAGCAGTTAAAAGAAGTACGCATTGAATCGTACCTCAACATGATCCGCTTAAAAACGGCCGTGGTTTTGGGCGGTGCTTTAAAAATCGGTGCTTTGATTGCCGGTGCCGAAAAACAGGATGCCGATCTGATTTATGCTTTCGGGGAAGATTTGGGGATTGCTTTCCAGTTGCAAGACGATATTTTGGATGTTTACGGCGATCCGGAAAAATTTGGCAAACAAGTTGGCGGCGACATTTTATCCAACAAAAAAACTTATTTGCTGATCAAAGCTTTGGAAACCGCAAATGAAAACCAGTTACAGGAATTGAATTCCTGGTTGCAGGCCACCAATTTTAACCCGGTAAAAAAAGTATCGGCTGTAAGAAACCTGTTTGATCAGATGGAAATCCGCGAAAAAGCAGAGCAGGAAATGAACCGGTATGCCCAACGGGCTTTGCAAAGCTTAAAAGATTTGCCTTTGGCGGAGATGCAGAAATCGCAGTTGTTTGAGTTTGCGGATATGTTGTTGGTTAGGGAAAATTGATGACTCCTTCTATTTCTTAAGATTAGGCAAACCTGTTTTACTTAAAACTTCATTAGCTTTTTTAAGTTTTTTAGGAAATAGAACTTTCCCTCTGAGCTGTTCTAGTTTTTTATCGAAAACAATAATTGGAACTTTTGATTGATTTAATTCTTCAATTTTCATAACGTAAAATTATTATCTTTTTTTGTTAATAAAAAGGCTTCATAATCCTCACCAACAACAAACTCCTCCCAATTTTCTTTTTTATTGTAACCATAAATTGTAAAGTCTTCTGAAATTTCAGCCAGATTATTTGTTATACCCATTCTATATAATCTTGTTCTTACAGATGTACTTCCTGTTGCTAAAATCCAGGCTTTTGGATACTTTTCTGTAAAAAGCATATACTGTAGAAGCTACTGTTGCTAAAACTTTTAAACTGTCCCCATTATTGGTTACCGTAAGATCGTTAATACTTTTTGTTGTTTCGTCATAATCGCCAAATCCAAGGTTGTAAACATTTTCTGTACTTGTTTCAGTGTATTCTACAACTTTTTTAAATAGTCCCTTTGATCCTTCACTTGTAGATTCATAAAATAAAAATTGCTCTTCTGAACGATACAAATATTTAGGATGCTTCATTAACAAATTATCCTGAATTTAAAATAATATTTCCAAAACTTTTATTACCTGCTCCTGCTGCACACCTTCAAAATCATCTAAAAAACAATCAATTAATTCTCCTGATTCCAAGTAATCAAAGAGGTTTTTAATAGGAACACGAGTTCCGAAAAAAACTGGTGTTCAACCTAATATTTCTGGATGGATATTGATAATGTGGTTTTCCATGGCTTAAATTTTATCTTCTGATTTTTACATTACTAAAAATTAAAAAAGTAGTAGGAAAGTTTATATATGTTCACATTTTATTCATTTAATAAATCTGACAAAGTTTTCCCATTATCAAGAACCCAATCAGAACGAGTACCAAAACCCCAGTCAAATTTTACATTTAAAGACAATTCTTGTGAAATAATTTTTCTTAGATTACTAAAGGAATAAGCCTCATTATCAATCGTTCTTTTTAAACATGTGGTATCAGTATTTATAATTTCTGCAAAAATTTGTGAATCAGTTTTAAGAAATCCTTTATCTAAAGCAGGTTTAAAATACACTTTATCACCAACTTTTAATTTTGACTGGTCAAATAATTCTTTTATAATTGACTTTGCTTTTTTACTTTTTTTGTTTTTGCTCTCTTTTACAATATTTTCTTCAGGCAAAATAAATGCTTGGGCAAAAAACTCTTTACCAGTAGAATCTTTAAAATAATTAAAATTTACTGCATTAATATCTACTGAATATTCATTAGAAAGATAATTAATAATCCTATTAGTTGAATCATCAATTTCAGAACCCACTATCAACATTTTTGGGTTTAATTTGATTTTTAATTCTTCAGCACTTTTATTAAATGTTACAGAAAAAAACTCTTTAATATCTTTTATTTCTGTTTTACTAAAATCACTAAAAATGTTGTTAAGGCCCTCGTAATCTAATTCTTTTACCCAAGTAGCATAATCCAAAACCTGAGCAATAATTTCTCGATATGTCTTGTCTCTTTTCAATTCAATTATAATAACCTCTCCTACAGAATTTATTGCAAGAATATCTATTATTTTTCTATAAGGAGTAACCACCTGCCGACCAATTATTGCCAAATCAGATGATAAAATTGAAATGTCATTAATTAGCCAATCTTCCAACCTTTTTTCGAAGTCCAAAGGTTGTTTATTAACTTGTTTGACTGTGTTTGCTTGAATTTCCCAAAGTTTTATCTGTTCCACCGTAATTTGAATTTCTTAAAAAAGATATACACTTAAATTATTATAACCCAAAAAGCCCTGACTCAATCTCTCAAGTCAGGGCTTTTTTAGGTGGTAAAAGAAGTATTATGCGGAAACCGCTTCTCCTTCGCCTTCCGTTTCTGTGGAGGCAATTACTTCATCAACCAAATTACCTTCCGGTGTTACAACTGTTGGGTTAACCTCAACCGTTTCGTTTAATTCAATTGGTTGTGTTGCTGCAGGCTGTGCAACATCAGCAGTTTCAAAAGGGATTACAGAAACGTAAGAACGGTTATCTGCTTTCTTTTTGAACATTACTTGGCCATCAACCATTGCAAATAATGTGTGATCTCTGCCAATACCTACATTTTTATCAGGGTTGTGTGGCGTACCGCGCTGGCGAACGATGATGTTACCGGCAATTGCCATCTGGCCACCAAATATTTTAATTCCTAAACGTTTGCTATGCGATTCGCGGCCGTTTCTGGAACTGCCCGCGCCTTTTTTATGTGCCATTTTTTTTAGTTTTTAGGGAACTGAAGCCAGTTCAAAGTTTTTAAATCAATTATAAAGTGATTCCGGTGATCTCGATTTTGGTGAATTGCTGGCGGTGGCCGTTTTTCTTTTTGTAGCCTTTACGACGTTTCTTTTTGAAAACGATAACTTTATCACCTTTTAAATGAGACACAATTTTAGCAGAAACACGAGCATTTTCCAAACCGCTGCCGATCGAGAAATTTCCTTCATTTTCTGCCAACAATACCTGGTCAAATTCAATACTAGCGCCTTCTTCTCCCTGCAAACGGTGCACAAAAAGCTTCTGGTCTTTGGCAACTTTAAATTGCTGTCCGGCTATACTTACTATTGCGTACATTGTTAAATAATTTTTTAAATGAGGCGCAAATATAGATAAAAATTTATGTTATAAAAACAGTATCGCCAGCTTATTTTGACCGGTCTTCTGCGTCGGCCAAACGTTGTTCAATTTCTTTGGCCAGCTGCATGGCCGCATCTTTTAAACGGATATCGCCATTATAAGCTTCATCGAATAAAACCTGCTTGGTTTTACGCTGATAATGAAAAGCAAAATAATAATGTGGCGATTTGTGCACGGTATCTTCCGTAGTGTTGGTTATTTCCTTCGGGAAATCCCAAAAGCCCAATCGTGCTGCTTTGCGGTGAAGGTATAGCAAATCATCTTTGTTAAGCAGTACTGTTTTTACCACTATAGAATCATGATCGTTCACGTATTGATATCGGCCCGTCCTGGAATCGTAAGTATTGTTCAGGTTCTGTCCTTCACCATATTTAAATTCCATGTATTGAAATTCTGAAAACTTGAACGGCGCATCACTGATCATCATCCCGTAGTAATAAACGCAGTAGATCATAAACGGAACAATAATGCTGAAAGCAAGGAATATTTTTTTATAACGATCGGTCATTTTTGCAGGATAATATTTCTGTTCAAAATTCGGCTTAAAAACTTGTTATGCAAAATTTTGATCGCTTTGATGCTGTTTTTATCAGGTAAAATCTTGAATTGTTTTTCTGAAAGTATTGTTTAAAGCAGATTTGAATTTCCTTTGGCGCAACATTATATCTATCAGGACCTAAGACAGCCTAAAGTGAAAAGCGGTGTGCGTGGCCAGACTTTTTACACAAAACAAGTTTTTTTTGGATAAAAGAAGCCTTTGATTTTTTTAACGATGCTTCTTTTACCTATCCAAAATCAAGCTTCCAACTCCCCTTCCCATTTGCTTACCACCGCCGTTGCCATGGCGTTTCCCAATACGTTGGTGGCAGAGCGGCCCATATCCAGCAGGGGGTCAATACCAATCAATAAAGCCAAACCTGCCTCGGGGATATTGAAACTGGCTATCGTTCCGGCAATTACAACTAAGGACGCACGCGGCACACCGGCAATGCCTTTACTGGTTAGCATCAGCACCAAAAGCATTGATAATTGCTGCTGAAAAGAAAGGTGAATATTGTAGGATTGCGCCAGAAAGAGCGAGGCAAAAGTCATGTACATCATTGAGCCGTCCAGGTTAAAAGAATAACCCAGCGGCAGCACAAAACTTACAATTTTATCTTTACAGCCAAATCTTTCCAGCTCAATCAAGGTGCGCGGATAAGCGGCCTCGCTGGTAGAAGTGCTAAAGGCAATCAGCATGGCATCTTTCAAATTGTTTACCAGTGTAAAAACGCGCTGTTTTAAAACGGTAAAGCCGGCCAGTACCAGCACCAGCCATAAAACCAGCAGCGCAAAATAAAATTCGCCGATAAAAACAGCATAAGTTGCAATTACGCTTAAACCCTGCTTGGCCACGATTGCGGTCATCGCCCCAAAAACGGCCAGCGGTGCCACATACATCACATAAGTGGTTATTTTGAGGATGACGTGCGCAATTGCATCCATCGCTTTGATAACTATTGCGCCCTTTTCGCCAATGGCGGCCGTTGCCACGCCGAAAAAAAGCGAAAACACCACAATCTGCAAAATCTCGTTATAGGCCATCGCTTCCACAAAACTTTTTGGGAAAACATGCGACAAAAAATCTTTTAAAGACAAAGCCGTTTTTTGGATGCCCGATTGCAAATGTTCGTCTGGTAAAATCAGGTGCATGGATTTTCCGGGCTGAAAAAAGTTGACCAAAATCATCCCCAGCAACAGCGAAACCAGCGTAGCACTGATAAACCAAAGCATTGTTTTGCCGCCAATGCGCCCAACGGCTTTAATATCGCCCACTTTGGCCACGCCAACCACTAAAGTTGTAAATACCAGCGGTGCCACGATCATCTTGATCAGCCTTAAAAAAATATCGCTCAAAACGGTAAAATATTCCAGCTTGCTTTCGCGGATAGCATCGTTTTCTTTGCGGATGGCGTTTTGTGCTGTTTTTTGGGTTTTCAAGTTCTGATAAGTGGCAGAACCGGTATCTTTTACGTCCAGCATTTGCACCTGGATGTTTATAAGCTGCTTTTCGGCCTGGTAAATACGGTTGTTGTAAGAACTGATGCTGGTAACGTTGTAAAAATAACCGGCCAAAACGCCGAAAATCAGTGCTAAAAAAATAAATAAAGTAAGTTTGCTTTTTGCCATTCAAAAAAAATTGTAAAAATCTAAAACTACAATTATTTAATGTTTTGCTGAAATATATTTGTGCCCATGAGCATTGCCTATCCAACAGCTGATTTAAAAAAAGAACTGCAGCATTTAAACGCTGCCGAAATTGCTGCGCTATGTTTGCGGATGGCGCGTTTTAAAAAAGAAAATAAAGAATTGCTAACCTATTTGCTGTTTAAGGCCGATGACCCGGAAGCGTTTGTGCAGCAATACAAGGAAGAAATGGACAAGCAGTTTAAACAACTTCCGGGCAAAAGTTTTCATGCCGTAAAAACACTTCGCAAAATTGCTTTGCTGATGAACAACCAAATTAAATATTCAGGTTTGGAAACGGTAAAGGTAGAACTGCTGCTTCATTTTTGCCATAATTATATTGAGCAGGTTTACTATCATTCTTCTTACAAACCCCTACACAACGTTTTTTACCGTTTTGCCGAAAAAACCAAAGCCGCCATCCAGAAAATGCAGGAAGATTTACAGTACGATTACGGCAATTTATACAACGAAATGCTGCAATATGCCGAAGAAGAAATCCATTGGTTTGAAAAGAAATCATTGCTGCTGTAACAAACCGATACTGTTTTTATCCTACTAAAAACAAGCTGCCACGACCGGTGAAAACTAAAGACAGTGCTTTTAAGGAAATTTACGAAGCGAACTCGAAACGCATCTATCGTTTGTGTTTTACTTACACGGCAGATGAAGCGGCGGCAAACGATTTGTTGCAGGAAACTTTTTTAAAAGTCTGGCAAAACCTGGATAAATTCCGCAACCAGTCCATGATTTCTACCTGGATTTACCGCATCGCCGTGAACACTTGTTTAACTTATTTAAAATCGGAAAAAAGGCAGGCCAAAGATGAGCTTACGCCATTTATTGAAGAGAACGAAAAGGAAGAAATTTCGGGCAAAAAAGAAGAAGTGGATTTGCTTTATAAATGTATTTCTAAACTGGAAGAATCTGAAAGACTGCTGATTACGATGGTTTTGGACGAGTTGCCTTATCCTGAAATTGCAGAAGTTTCGGGTATTTCTGAAGGGAATTTAAGAGTGAAAATCCATCGCATTAAACAAAAACTAACCGAGTTGTACAACCGTTATGAAAAACTTTGAGGAATTAAGCTCGCTGTGGATTGAACAACCCAAAGCCGGGCAAATACCTGTAGATACTTTGTTGAAACAGGTAAAAAAAGGCACAGCAGCCTTGAATCGCAAACTGCTGTGGAGCGTTGTGCTGATGGCCGCCACATTTATGTTTATGATCGTGCTGTTTTTGTTTTTCCTGTTCAATTCCTGGCTTACTTATGCCGGGATATTTATCACGATGAGCACGATTTTAATTTATGCGATCATGATGTTTCGGGATTACCGGCTGATTGCCTCGCATGACCCAACTACGGAAGTGAATGTTTATCTTGAAAACCTGAAAATCTACAAAACCAGCCGCGTAAGGGTTTACGGCAACATGTATTACATCTATACTTTTTTGATGAGTTTGGGCTTGAGCCTGTTTTTGATAGAAATATTAAAACCGGCAAAATTATGGTTTGAAATGTTGGCTTATGCCCTATTTTTCGGATGGATCATTTTCGTTACGTTTTATTGGAGAAAGCGCATCATCAAAACCGAACAGCAAAAAATCAGTGAAATTATTGAGCGATTGGAACGGCTGAAAATGCAGTTCAGGGATTGAACGTTCAAACACGGAAAGTGTATAAAACTTGCCCATGCTTCTTTTACCGGTACTTTTTTGTGATGCAATAATTCATTTTAAAATCAGTAACTGACCAAATTTATACCGGTAAAAACAGCATCAGCCTATCCGAAATTCCAGCGTTTTAAAGTATGTTTTATGTACAGTTGCGTTTCCTGGTAACCTAAAACGTAAATATCCCGAAAGTTGAAATCCAGGTATTTTTTAAGATACCAATATCCAACCAAGGCACCGGTAAGCACCGGAAACAAAGTTGCAACCGCTACGCCATACACGTTTTTAAAAATATAAATCCCGATAAAATCCGTAACGATATTGATGGCCAGCATCACCAAAACCTTTATAAAATTGATTTGCGGCTGATGGATCACATCTAAAGTTAAAGCCAGAAAACGATCTGCCGGATACAGCAAAGCAAACGTGATAAAGATGCGGAAAACGTTGGCCGCTTCGGTTCCGGCATATTGCTTGCCACCAATTATCAGGATGGCAAAATCTGCCAGAAAGTAAGCTGCAATAGCGCAGGGGACAAGCATTAAAGTAAGCGTGCCGGTGTATTTTTTCATCAGATAAATCACTTCACCTTTTTTGTTTTGATTGAACGCGACTGACATCACCGGCATCCCGATAGCGGCATAACTGCGCAACGGGATTTCTACCAGTTCCATCAGCTTTTGTCCCAGATTATAAATGGCCAGAGCAGCTGGCCCAAGCATAAAATTGATAATGAACGTATCAGAACTGCGGAACAAATTAGCACTTAAATTGGTGCCAACGCTGTATTTCCCGAAATGAAAAAGCTCTGAAATACAGCTTTTTGTCCGGTTTTTAAAGCTGCGGATGTTTGTCCAGCCTTTCGCAAAACAAACAAAACTGGCCGCAAGCTGCGTTGCCATATAAACGTAAATAATGGTATTTAAGTTATCGGATTTTAGAACGATGAGCAAAATCACCATCACAATAAACAAACCCTGATTTATCAAACGTAGAAAAAGCAATGCCCCAAAGTTTTGCCTTGCCTGCAATATGCAGTTGGCAATAAACACAGGCAAGGTGAAAATGAAATACAAGCTAAACCATTTGATAGATAGTTTTAATCCGATGTTATCAATATAATCCGTTAAAAACCAAAATGGTATATTGATTATCACAACAATAATTGTAAGTACCAAAGCGATGTACCAAACAGAACCGCAAACCTCCTGGGCACGAGCTGCAGTTGTGCCCGAAAAAAACTTGATAAAAGCAGTAACAATAAATCCGGATCGGATAGTGTCCAGCAAACCAATAACCGCCATAAAAAACACCCACAAACCCAGGCTTTCAAGCGTGAGTGATCGTGATAAAACTGCGTAGGTAACCATCCCCAGAACAGAAACAATGGCACTGCTGGCCAGTGATAAAAAGTAAATATTACTGAGTTTATTTATGATTGCCTGAACACGCATATTGTCTGAATGATTTTAGAATAGCAACTTACTGCTGCTTTTGCACGTATTAATCGGGATAAGTGCGTAATGCTTAAACGAGGCTTAATTTTTATAGTTGCAAACCAAACCGGGATCAAATCAAGTAAACAGCCATCAAAATAATTTAACATGCAGCTATTTAAGCTTCCGGGATGGATTGGCCCTCATCTGTATAAGGCCAAAAAATTTGCCGATCTTTCTGAAATTGAGCTTTCGGATTTGAAATCAAGAATCGCTGTTTTTTCTTCGGAAACGCCTGATGTATCGATAGTTATACCTGCATGGAACGAAGAAAACAACATTTTCAGGGCTGTATCTTCCATTGCGGCAAACCATACTTCTTTTAGGGTAGAAATTTTGGTGATCAACAACAATTCTACCGATGGTACACAAAAAGTTTTGGAAGAATTAGGTATCCGAAATTATTTTCAACCCGAACAGGGAATACCTTTTGCCCGGCAAATGGGACTGGACAAAGCCCGTGGCCAGTATCATCTTTGCGCAGATTGCGATACTTTTTATCCGCAAAACTGGATCAATCTTATGGTGAACCCGATGCAGCAGGATAAAAATATAAAAGGTGTTTATGGCCGTTATCGTTTTATTCCGCCAGAAGGAAAAAGCCGGTTTGGTTTGATGGTTTACGAACTAATAACCGGTATTTTGATCAGGATCAGGAAAAAAAACCAGGAATATCTGAACGTTTTAGGTTTTAATATGGGTTTTGTAACCGAAGCGGGCCGTAATCCAAACGGATTTATAGTGAACAATAGCCGAAAGTTTGACAATGCTGCCGGAAGCGATTATTTTGTGGAAGAAGCAGAAGACGGCCGCATGGCACTGCATTTAAAAAAACAAGGACGTTTAAAACTGATCACCAACGCCAAAGCAAGGGTTTATACATCACCCAGAAGGCTTTTGTATGATGGCGGGATTTTTAAAGCTTTCAAAAACCGCTTTAAATTGCACACCAAATCAATATCAGAATATTTAACCGGAAAAAACAAAACCTCTGCTTTACAAAATTAATTGCTGTACGCACGATGTATAATTTCAGTCAGGTTGCCTTATTGATCACACATTATAACCGAAGCCAGTCTTTAAAAAACTTACTTCAAACATTTAACAATCAAAAAGTTATGTTTGGAGAAATTGTTGTTTCAGACGATGGAAGCGAGCCCGGGCATTATCTTGAACTTGAAAAACTTCAAACTGAATTTAACTTCAGGCTGATTAAATCTTTTCAAAACAAAGGTTTGGGCAATAATATCAATAAAGGTCAGGATGCGGTTACCAAACCTTATACACTTTACATACAGGAAGATTTTGTGCCGAAACCTCCTTTTGCCAGCCATTTGCAAGAGGCTTTACAACTGATGGACAGCAATAATGAACTGGATTTGACCCGGTTTTATGCCTACTTTGCTTATCCTAAACTGCAACCTTACAAAAATGGTTTTTCTGAAATGATCTTCAGCCGGGCAACAGTCAATCACTTAAAATTTTATGTTTACAGTGATCATCCGCATTTGCGGAGAAGTTCGTTTTTTGAAAAATTTGGCCGTTACCCGGAAGGGATCAAAGGTGATTTAACAGAATACCAGATGGCAATCTCGTTTATTAAAAACAATGGTAAAGGCTTGTTTTACAATCAGTTTGATTCGCTTTTTGATCAATGCAATTCCTCCGCAGAACCCAGTACCATGAAACGCAGCCAATGGCGGCAAAGCAAAAATTTTATGGTCCAAACAGTTAGGGCAGTATATCTATATTTTAAATTGTTTAAAGGGCATTTTGATTTGATGTCGGCCAAACGAAATACTTCTTTTACCCGTATAAATTACAGCAATGGCGCAACATTTTCCTCAGGTAACGCTGCTCATAACGCATTATAACCGTAGTCGTTCGTTAATAAACCTGCTGACTGTTTTTCAGCAGCAATCTACTTTCGGCCATATCATTGTTTCTGACGACGGGAGTTTATCAAGCCATATCAAAGCTTTAAATGATTTCAAAAAAGATGTTGATTTTGAGTTGATTACTACCGAAAAAAACAGCGGTTTGGGCAACAATATCAACAAAGGACAGGATGCTGTAAAAACACCTTATACTTTATACGTACAGGAAGATTTTGAGCCGGATGCTTCTTTTAGCACCCATTTTTTGAACGCGCTGCAATTTATGGAGAAGGAGTGCGAGCTGGATATGGTCCGGTTTTACGCTTATCTGAAATATCCTTATTTAAAGCCTTATCAAAAAGGTTTTTCGCGTATGTTGATCAAGCCCTGGTACACTAACTACCGCAAAATTTATTATTACAGTGATCATCCGCATCTGCGCAGAAGTTCGTTTTTTAAAAAATTCGGACGTTATCAAGAAGGTTTAAAAGGCGACCGTACGGAATATAAAATGTGCGTATCTTTCATCAAAAACAACGGAAAAGCCCTATTTTACGATGATTATAAAGCTCTGTTTACACAGGTAAATTCTGCTGATGAACCCAGTACCATGACGCGTAACAGCTTAACCAACAGCAACAATCCGGTTATTGCAGTTACGCGCTACTTTTACCGGCAATTAAAATACAACTTTGATTTATTGTTTTAAACTGATGAAAAAGGTATCAAACAGAAAAAGGCTTTTTAAGAAGCCTTTTTCTGTTTGATAAAACTATGGTTTTGAAGTGCCATTGGTTGTACCGGCCCCAGTTGGCGTGGTGGATCCTGTACCCGTCATGCCCGGGCCGTTGCCGCTGGTGCCCGTGCCATTTGTGCCGGTAGTGCCAGTTGCGGTGCCATTGTTGCCGGTGTTGGACGTGCCATTTCCGGTCCCGGCCCCGTTTGCTACTCCCGTTCCGGTTGTGGCACCTCCAGTGTTGGTTCCGCTGCCACCTGTGCTGGTGCCTGTTCCGCTGGCAGAACCTGTACCTGTTGTAGTGTTGCCCATACCGGTAGAAGTTGTATCGGTGGACATTTGACCAGAAGTTTTTCCGGCAGAATCCTGGTCGCTGCCGGCTTGCTTGTTGGAGTTGCAGGCTGCTACTGAAAATGACACAGTTGCCGCCAGCATAATTAAATTAGTTTTTTTCATCACAATTAAAATTAGTTGATAGCTAAACACCCTGATGTTTTTAAAGTTTAAAAAATATCCGATAAAACAGTATTGCAAAAAAAAGCCTGCACTTTTCAGCGCAAGCCTTTTCATCAAACTAAACCAACTAAAAACTTATCTTTATTAAGCTACAGCAATTGCTCTCGACTGTAGTTTTGCTTCTTCTTTTTTAGCAATAGTAAGTTTTAATATACCATCAAAATAAGCAGCATCAATTTTTTGGTGATCTATGCTCTCCGGCAGGTTAAAAGACCGGGTAAAAGAAGCATAACCAAATTCGCGTTTGCTGAATTTTTTACCTTCTTCGGTTTTCTCGTCTTTGTTTTCTGCGGAAATGATCAGTACGTTTTTCTCTAAGTTGATCTTAAAATCTTCTTTTTTCAAACCCGGTGCGGCAAGTTCAATCTGGAAATCTGCATCGGTTTCGGCAATGTTTACGGCCGGAACATGGCTTGGCATACGGTCTGTTAAATGTTCGTCGTTATAAACTGATTCAAACACATTATTAAACCAGGGGTTTACAAAAGATGGTTTTTGGGCTGGATTAAATTTTACAAGTGTCATATCGTTTTTGCTTTTATTTTTATTTATTTTATGGTTGATTACATTTATACAATCCTTATACCATCAGCATAAAAACTATTTTTTACCGACAAACTGTCACCAATTATATTTTTAATAAGACATATTGACTTAAAATGAACGAAATTCCATCAAATTACAAATTTAAAACGCCGATTTACATCCGTTTTTCGGATCTGGACGGCTTTGGACATGTGAACAATGCCGTTTATCTTACTTATTTTGAAATTGCCCGTACCAACTATTGGAAACAGATTATTGAATGGGATTGGAAAGAAACCAATATTATTTTAGGCCGATCAGAAATAAATTACCTGAAACCTTTAAAACTTTATGATCAGATTTTTTGCTACGTCCGCACCTCGCGCATTGGCAACAGCAGTTTTGATATTGATTACATCATCACCAAAATAGAAGAAAACGGACATGAAGTAATCTGTACCACCGGCCAAACGGTTTGTATCCATTATGATTACAAAGCGTATAAATCAATCCCGATCCCGGAAGTAGAACAAAAAAAGATGATGGGTTTTGAAGGGTTTAAACCCCGCGGCTAAATCATCTTCTGCTACATTTGTACGGGAATGATAATTCTTTCTGTACGAACTTATGATGACATACTGTTTTTATGCCCATAAAAAAGGTAAAGCCTATCGCTGTGTTTTATGGCTGATCGGCTTTACTTTTTTTGTTTCGGGATTTGCCTCGGCACAAAACAAAAAGAAGGTTACTGCCGAAAATGATTCGCTGAAAATGGCCTTGAATTATCAGGATTCCTTGCTGCACCGGGCAAAAAAATCTGATACTTCCATCAACAGTCTTTTAGATAAGATTGAATATTATACCGCTTCCTATAATCAAATCAATGGTGTTTTGTCAAAAGGGATTGACACCAACACCATTAGCGATGGCTTGCCGAGGATGGAACGCGGCATCAGGATTGTGCGCGAAACGGTAAACAACAACGATAAATCAAGCACGCTGCGCTACCTGTATGCAGTTCGCGATATTTTAACCCGTATTGAAGACCGTTTGGAAGATTGGCAGGACAAACTTTCGCAGCGCAATGCCAGATTGGTAAAAACGCAGGCTCGGATTTCAGAATTTAAGCGGGACCCGACGCTTAATTTTATCCCCTCGGAAAGTATCCTGCAAAAACAGTATCTGCAACAGCTAAGTAATTTAAACAGCAAATTTGCAAAGCTCGAATCCATCAACCGGACTAAATTGCTAAACCTGGGTTTGCTGCAAAACCGGGTTGTGCAAAATTATATTCGTGTTAATGATTACAAAAACCAGATCAACGATATCCTGAACAAGTTTGCAGAACGTTCCATCAGCAAAGAATATCCTTACATCTGGCAGGCAAAACCTGCAGATTATCCAAATTCATTTGCCGTTGCCTGGGCTGCAACGGTAGCGATGAACCATCGTTTGCTTAGCTATTTTATCATCAGCAACTGGACTATTCATCTTTCCGGCATACTGTTTTTAGCGGCATTTTTTTATTGGGTTTACAGAAGTCTGAAAAAAATCAGGGAGAGTAATACAGAATCCGGGATAATATTAAAAAAAGCTGATTTTGTCCCGGCTCATCCTTTTATATCTTCCTTACTGGTGGCAAGCATCATTACGCTGTTTTTTTATGATCATCCGCCTGCTATTTTTGTAGAGATCATCATGTTTGTGATGCTGGTTTGTACGGGCATCTTAATTAAAACCTTCTGGCCGAAAAACCTATACCAATACTGGCTGCCGGTTATTGTGTTGACTTCGGTTTACGATGTAAGCAATTTGTTTATCAAAGTAAGTTATGCAGACAGGATCACGGTTTCTATATTAAGTGTTTCGTGCCTGATAATCGGTTTTTCTTTCATGAAATCCCTTAAAAAAAGCGGACTGGTTCTTCCTGGCGCATACTTTTTGTTGCTGCGCGTTTTTATGGCCATGCAATTGATTTCTTTATTGCTGAATTTTGCGGGCAGGTTTAGCATTGCCAAAATGCTGGGTTACACGGCTTTGTCCGGTTTGTGGGAAACCGTTAGTTTATACGTTTTTGTGCGGATTGTGATGGAAGCTATCTTTTTACAGTTAGAAAGCGGGAAAACTTCTGACGAAACGCCATCTTACTTTGATTATGCAACTTTAAAAACACGGATGCAAAACGTGTTGAACGTAGTTGCCGTTATTTTCTGGCTGATCTGGGTTGCGCAAAACTTTAACATCATTGATTTCCTGGTTGATTTATCTACCGGTTTGTTAAGCCAGGAACATACCATCGGCGATACAAAATTCACTTTTGGCAATGTACTTTTGTTCATCATTATTATCTGGATTGCCTCGGCATTGTCCAAAACCATCACTTACTTTTTTGAATTTGCCGATCAACATGCTGTTTCTGCCACCCGAAAAAACAAGCTCAGTTCTTCTATTTTGCTGGTAAAACTCAGCATTTTTGGTTCTGGTTTTTTGCTGGCCATTATAGCTTCCAGCGTTCCGATAGAAAAAATAAATATTATCATCGGCGCACTGAGTGTCGGCATCGGTTTTGGCTTGCAAACCATCGTCAACAATTTGGTTTCCGGGGTGATATTGGCCTTTGAAAAACCGGTTCAGATTGGTGATATTATTGAAGTTGGCGGCCATTCAGGGGCGATCAGGGAAATGGGCATCCGCGCCAGCAAAATCGCCACCGCGGATGGTTCCGAGATCATCATCCCGAACGGCGATCTGCTTTCTCAGCACTTAATCAACTGGACTTTAAGCAACAATAACCGCCGTGTAGAACTAATTGTGGGCGTAGCTTACGGTTCTGAACTGGATAAAGTGCGCAAACTGCTTTATCATTTAGTGATGGACCGCGAATACATAATGAAAACACCGGCACCGATGGTGCTAATCCATAATTTTAGCGACAATTCAGTGGATTTCAGGATTTTGTTTTGGGTAGAAGATCTGACCAAATGGCTGGAACTAAAAAGCCGTTTGATGAGTGATATCTATGAAACTTTTTACCTTGAAAAAATTGAAATCCCATTTCCGCAGCGCGATGTACACTTGTATTATCCCGAAGGAAAACCCGAAAAATAGGTGGTAAAAGAAGCATTGTTATAAAATTTTTATTTATGGCGATGCTTCTTTTTACCGGATAAAATTAGTCGGCCTCCGACTCAACTTTCATTTCTTTGGTGTTAAAACGCCTGATGATTAACCTGTTGGCCCCATTATAAGTTATATAACTTGATGCCCAGCTTAAAAATATGATCAAACGGTTTGTAAATCCAACCAGCGACATCAGGTGCACAAATATCCAGATTACCCAGGCAATAAAACCTTTTAAATGGATTTTGCCCAAATCTGCCACAGCCTTGTTTCTGCCGATGGTTGCCAGCGTGCCTTTATCTTTGTAAACAAAGGGTTTGGCAGCTTCGTTTTTTGTTAACCTCATTAAGTTTTTTGCCAGATGCTGCCCCTGCTGTATGGCAACGGGTGCAACGCCGGGATGCCCCTGCGGATACTCCAGCGAAATCATGGCGGCAGCATCACCAATAACGTAAACATTCCGGTGGTCATGCACTTTATTGGTGTGATCTACCTGCACACGGTTGCTTTTTGTAAGTGCCCCGGCCGAAAAGCCCGCAGGCACTTTCCCCATAACACCGGCGGCCCAAATTACGTTTTTGGTGTGGATATTGGTGCCGTTGTCAATCATCAACAGTTCGCCATCGTAACTTTTTACATGCACATCGTTGTAAATTTCCACGCCCATGTCCAGCAGATTCTGTTTGGCATTAACAGAAGCTTCGGTTGACATGGCCGCCAACAACTCCTTTTTTCCTTCTACAAGATACACTTTCATGTTGGCATCTTTCTGCTCCGGATAATCTTTGTGCAGTACGTGGTTCTTAAATTCGGCAATCGCACCGGAAAGTTCTACACCTGTCGGGCCGCCGCCCACGATCACAAAATTTAACAAGGCTTGCTTTTTTTCCAGGTCTTTTTCTAAAAAGGCAACTTCCAGGTTTTGCAAAATCATGCTGCGGATGTTCAGTGCTTCGGTTACGTTTTTCATCGGCATGGCATAATGCTCAATTTCTTTATTGCCGAAAAAATTAGTGTCGGAACCGGTTGCCAGCACTAAATAATCATAACTGATGTCGCCATCCGTAGTGCTGATGGTATTGCTTGCCGAATTAATTTCGGTAACATTGGTATAAACAAAAGTTACATTAGCCTGATTATGAAAGATTTTACGCAGCGGAAAAACAATTGATTCTGCCTGCAAGCTACCGGTTGCAACCTGATAAAGCAGCGGCTGAAAAATATGATAATTGTGCCTGTCGATCAGCAGCACTTCGCCATCAAACTTTTTTAATGCTTTGGCCAGTTTTAATCCGCCAAAGCCACCGCCCACAATTACTATTCTCGGATGTTTTGTAATTTCGTTTAAACGCATAAGTATTATATTTTGCAGCTTTATATTTGTTGTTGCCGCAATGCTTCTTTTACAACCTGTTTTTATTGCTGTAATTCTGTTTGTAAACTTATAGATAAGCCAGATGTTTGTAATATATTAATTTGAAATGCTTAACCCGTAATTTATTCAATACAAAGAAATTAAAATTTAGGTTCAAACATAATAATCTCAAATAGGTTAAAGCCTAATCATCGTTTTTATGTACTCAGTTTAAATTTAAAATAATGAGCATACCAAAATTCACCCTTTTTGAACATCGTTTGGAAGAAAAATACAAAAAAGTCATTTTCCAGCTTCCGGATATGATCAAAGCTTTAAAACTTTCCAATAGTCTGGATGACGGCAAACTGACCAAAATCAAAAAAGATATTTTCGACGATCTTTATAAAGGTTTTGATTTGGGCGATTTTGACATTAAATCTTCCGACATCAGCGTACAGAATCAGGAATTTAATTTTGATAAAACCGTTGCCGGCGAAGTTTTGAACCGTGATTTGCACAGCACGCACGGCAGCGATTACATCACTTTATATTATGCCATTTATACCGTGCCGTATTCCGGCAAAATCGATGCTTTAAAATACACCACAATCTATCCCAAAGAAGAAATATATCTGACAGACCACAGCGATTACTTCTCGCTGACTGTTTATTCCATCACACCTGTTGATCAATCTGCGGATGTGATCAAAGCCGAGAAAAACAGGATTTTGGATATGATCGAAAAAAACCAGGAAGCGAACGAGAACTTTATCGAATCTAAAAAAGAGGCTTTAAAAGATGCCATTGACAAGGAAGTTGATTTTCATTTTAAATCCGGCCGCGGCGAAATCAGTGACAACAGTTTGTTGTTATAACCAAACTAAAAATTAAGATCATGAAAAATTTTGAAACACTATTGGATGCCTTAAATGATTTAATATCAAGAGGTTATACAGAAGACTTTAACGTGGACGAGGATATGATGCAAGACCGCGAAAAAAATATCAAAATGACGGTCGATGAGTTTGAAATCGATGAATTTTATCGTTTTGAAGGCGAAAGTAACCCGGCAGATATGTCGATTTTATATGGTATTTCTTCAGAAAAGTATAATTTAAAAGGAACGCTGGTGAGTGCTTATGGTACTTATTCCAGCAACCAAAACGCGGCCATCGATGCCAAACTTAACCACAATCAGGTCAATAAAAACCTATAAACCAACTATATTTACAAAAACCCGGGTGCGGCGCAAATACAGGCGAAGTACCCGGGTTTTTTTATAACAGGGTATTTTCCCATTTTTATCCCCATAAAAACAGCATGAACATTAAAGCCTGCCTATTTGACCTCGACGGCGTAATTGTAGATACAGCCGTATATCACTTTAAATCCTGGAAACGTTTGGCCGATGAGCTGGGCATCAACTTTACCGAGCACGATAATGAACGGCTAAAAGGCGTGAGCCGGATGCGCTCGCTGGATATCATCCTGGAAATTGGCAACGTAACCAAAACTGCTGCGGAAAAAGAAGCACTTGCCGCACGCAAAAACGATTGGTACACCGAAATGATCAATAAAATGAAACCGGAAGAAGTGCTGCCCGGTGCGCGCGAATTTTTAGATTTGGTAAGAAAAGCAGGCATAAAAACAGCATTAGGTTCGGCCAGTAAAAATTCAGGGATTATTTTAGAAAAAACTGGTTTAACGCATTACTTTGATGCTATTATTGATGGCAACCACGTATCAAAAGCCAAGCCCGATCCGGAAGTATTTTTAAAAGGTGCCGAAGCCGTAAATACACAACCTGCTGATTGTGTGGTTTTTGAAGATGCCATTGCCGGTGTGGAAGCTGCTTTGGCCGGCGGCATGAAAGTAGTCGGGATCGGTTCTCCGGCGATATTGACCAAGGCCAACCTGGTGGTTTCCGGTTTGGATAAAATGAACCTCGACAAATTAAATACCTTATAAAAACAGCATGAAAAAATATTTGCAGGTAGATGAATGGAAAATTGTGGAAGAAGGTTTTGATGCTGAAAACCATGAAATTTCCGAAAGTATTTTCAGTCTGGGAAATGGCCGTATGGGTCAGCGTGCCAATTTTGAGGAAACTTATTCGGGCAAATCCCTTTTGGGAAATTATGTGGCCGGCGTTTATTATCCGGATAAAACCCGCGTGGGCTGGTGGAAAAACGGTTATCCGGAATATTTTGCCAAAGTTTTAAACGCAGCAGAATGGGCCGGGATCGAAATTAAAATCGATGATGAAATTTTAGACCTGGCCAAGTGCGAAGTTTCTGATTTCCGCAGGGAACTGAACATGCAAAAAGGTTATCTGCAACGAACATTTCAAGCTAAAACAGCTTCCGGCAAAAAAGTAAAAGTAGAAGCAACGCGCTTTTGCAGTATGGCCGATGATGAATGCGGGGCCGTAAAATACAGTTTAACACCGCTTGATTTTTCTGCGGAGATCAGCCTGATGCCCTTTATCAACGGTGATGTAAAAAACCAGGATGCTAACTACGATGAAAAATTTTGGGACGAAACCGGAAAAGGTTTTTACACAAACGGCAGCTTTGTGGAGATGAAAACCAAGAAAACGGATTTTGTGGTTTGTACCGGGATGGAGTTTTCCGTTTCTGTTGATGATAAACCAATCAGCTTAAACCCAAGCCAAACCGAGCGTGAAAAGTTTACCGGCCTCACCCAAAAAACACTGGTAAAAGAAGCACAAACCATTACGCTTTATAAATATGCGGCCAATCTTTCTTCGCTCAATTATCCGAAGGAAGAACTGCAAAACAAAACCAAAGAAACCCTGGATCGTGTCAGCCGGAAAGGTTTTGTGCAAATGCTGAAAGAGCAAGCTGAGGCCTGGGCAGAAAAATGGCAGATGAACGACATCAGGATTGAAGGTGATGCGGAAGCGCAGCAGGCCATTCGTTTCAATATTTTCCAATTAGAACAAACTTATACCGGTGCCGATAAACGTTTGAATATCGGCCCGAAAGGTTTTACCGGTGAAAAATATGGTGGCTCAACGTATTGGGACACAGAGGCTTATTGTATTCCGTTTTATTTGGCTACGGCTGGGCAGGATGTTGCCCGGAACCTGCTGATTTACCGCTACGATCAGTTGCAGAAAGCGATTGAAAACGCCGAAAAGCTGGGTTTTAAAAACGGTGCGGCTTTGTACCCGATGGTGACAATGAACGGTGAGGAATGCCACAACGAATGGGAAATTACGTTTGAGGAAATCCATCGGAACGGTGCCATTGCGTATGCTGTTTCTAACTATATAGATTACACCGGCGATGAAAGTTATCTGGCCACGCACGGTTTGGAGGTTTTGATCGGCATCGCGCGTTTCTGGGCGCAGCGCGTCAACTGGTCTGAAGCGCGGCAAAAGTTTGTGATGCTGGGCGTAACCGGCCCTAACGAGTACGAAAACAACATCAACAACAACTGGTACACCAACACGATTGCGGCCTGGTGTTTGAAATATGCATTGGAAGCGGTGGAGATTGTCCGCAAAAACGATCCGCAGCAATTGGAAAAAATCCTGCAAAAAGTAAAATTTGATTCGGTAAAAGAAGCATCGAATTTCAATAAAATTGCGGATGAAATGTATTTTCCTTATGATGAAACGCACCAGGTTTTTATGCAGCAGGACAATTACCTTGACAAAGAACAGATTTTGGTGAAAGATTTGCCGGCTACCGATCGGCCGATCAACCAGAAATGGAGTTGGGACCGCATCCTCCGCTCCTGCTTCATCAAGCAGGCCGATGTGCTGCAGGGCATTTATTTTTTTCAGGAACGGTATGACCTCGAAACCATCCGCCGTAATTTTGATTTTTACGAAGCGCGGACGGTGCACGAATCATCACTTTCGCCTTGTGTACACGCAATTTTGGCCGCAAAACTGGGCGATCAGCAACGCGCTTATGAGTTTTATTTGCGGACAGCACGCCTGGATTTGGATAATTACAACAATGATACGGAAGACGGCTGCCACATCACTTCCATGGCCGGGACGTGGATGGCTGTAGTTGAGGGTTTTGGCGGGATGCGGGTAAAAAATAATTTGCTCAGCTTTACCCCTTTTTTACCTGAAAAATGGACAAGCTTTTCGTTCCATATTAATTTCAGGAATATTTTGCTGGAAGTGAAAGTGAGTTCTGATCAGGTACAGATCAGGAATAAATCTAATCAGGGATTGCAGGTTTCCGTTTACGATCAGGAACATGAAGTGCCCGGAAAACAAGAAATCACGGTTAGCAAATCTTAAAATTTTAAAAACTGATACTGTTTTTAGGGTGATAAAAACAGCGTCATTAAATCGCATTTATCATGAACACGGCATCACATCAAAATCAAAGCAACAGCAAAATTATTATTTATCAGTTACTTGTCCGTTTGTTCGGCAACCAAAATCCAACCAATAAATATTATGGTTCGATCGAGGAAAACGGCTGCGGCAAGTTCAATGATATTAATGATGCTGCATTGCAGGAAATCAGGAAAATGAATTTTTCGCATGTGTGGTTTACAGGCGTGATTCAACATGCCACCATGACGGATTATGCATATTACAACATTAAAACCGATGACCCGGATGTAGTAAAAGGCCGCGCCGGTTCGCCGTATGCCATCAAAGATTATTATGATGTTGACCCGGACCTGGCCATTGATGTACAAAACCGGATGCCGGAGTTTGAGGATTTGATCCGAAGGACACATGAAAACGGATTGAAAGCAATCATTGATTTTGTGCCAAATCATGTGGCCAGAACTTATCAGTCCGACGCAAAACCAGCCGGTGTGAAAGATATTGGCGAAGATGACGATGACAGCAAAGCATTTTCTCCGCAAAACGATTTTTATTATCTGCCGGGAAAAGATTTTTTGGTTCCTGGTGATGTAAACCCTGGCGGCGATGAGTTTCAAAGTCCGCTTAAAGATGGCATGTTCAATGAATCTCCGGCCAAAGCAACCGGCAATGATGTGTTTTCGGAAGCACCTTCCATCAACGATTGGTACGAAACCATTAAGCTGAATTATGGCGTAGATTATCAGAACGGACATCAAACTCATTTCGACCCAATCCCGCCGCTTTGGCTGAAACTACGCGATATTTTATTGTTTTGGGCCGGAAAAGGTGCGGATGGTTTCCGTTGCGATATGGTGGAAATGGTGCCGGTTGAATTTTGGGGCTGGATAATTAAGCAGGTAAAAGAAGCATTTCCAAAAATAATTTTTATTGCAGAAGCTTATAACCCGGATGTTTACCGCCAGTATATTTTTGATGGCGGTTTTGATTATTTATACGATAAAGTGGGTTTGTACGATACGTTGAAAAAGCTGACCTGCAACGAATACGAAGCCAGCGTTTACGAAATACGCGACCAATGGCAGCACCAGCAAAACGGGATTACGCAACACCTGCTGCGGTTTATGGAAAACCATGACGAAGTGCGGATTGCTTCCAACAGCTTTGCAGGTGATGCCTGGCTGGCTGTTCCGGCCATGATTTTGACGGCTACTTTATCTTCCGGACCAGTTATGATCTACAGCGGACAGGAAGTTGGCGAACCGGCAGAAGGCACTACCGGTTTTTCATCCAGCGATGGCCGCACTTCTATCTTTGATTATTGCGCCATGCCCGAGTTTCAAAAATGGCTGAACGGCGGAAAAATGGACGGTGCAAAACTTTCTGAAAGTCAGCAGGATTTGCGCGGTTTTTATACTAAACTATTAGAAATCAGTGCCAATCATGCAGCTATACAAACCGGTGCTTTTTATGATTTGCTTTACCTGAACGAAAATGACCGGGGATTTAACAGTAAAGTTTATCCATTTTTAAGATATACCGATCAGGATAGATTATTGATTATCAGCAACTTTAACAGGTTTGAGGTTAATTTACAAGTGAAGTTCCCGGATGATTTGCTGAAACAGTTTGGCTTGTTAAATACGGATCATCATACGTTTACCGGCTTGCTGAGCGGTCATAAATTTTCTTCCAACAACGTGCAGCAAGGCTTAATCGTAAATTTACCGGCCGGCAGTGGTGTGATATTGAGTTTTTAAAAACTGCTTAAATCCTTATATTTAACGATGCTTCTTTTACCGGTATAATTTCATCAACACAAAAAACTTATGAAAAGAAATGTAACCTTAATTGCACTAATTTTGATTTTGGTAGCGGCAGGCTTGCTGTATTACCGCTATTTTTTTGTTTTTGGCGAAGGTGTAAAAGCCGGAGAACTGAATTACATTGTTAAAAAAGGCTATGTTTTCAAAACCAACGAAGGCCGGATGATTCAAACCGGAATCCGCTCTGGTGCAGCAGGTTCTATCTCTTCCAACGAGTTTATGTTTTCGGTTACGGATCCTCATGTTTTTAATCAGCTTGAAACAAACAGCGGTAAAACCGTACAGCTGCATTACAAAGAATACATTGGCACGTTGCCCTGGCGCGGAGTAAGTAATTTTGTGGTGGATAGCGTTTTATCGGTTACAAATAGTGATCCGGCCCTGCAAGGACTAATCAGGTAAAACAAGTTTATTTAGGCGAATCTTTTTCAGGTTTGATCAAATCCAGATAATCCTGTTCGGTATCGATGTCAACTGCCGCATTTTCAAACGGAACTGAAATTAAATTTTCCCGATATTTTTTAAACAGAAAACCTGCACCGCCTTTCCCGGAAAGCTGTTCTAAAACCGGGAACAAACTTCTGTCAAAAACGGCAGGCACACCTTGCGTTCCGGCATAAGTGGTAGCTGAGATCATACTGTTTTTATCGGCATAAAATTGGTCAGTCAATCGGTTTAAATGTTCTGCGGTAATCAACGGCTGATCGGACAATAAAAACAAAACAGCATCAAACCGGTCAGCGTTTTTGGATTGCTGCACAGCCTTGATCCCGGTTTTGATGGAAGTTCCCATTCCTGCTGCCCAGTTTGGATTATGTACAAAATTTACCGGGAAACCACTCAATTCTTCAACCAGTTCCTGATGCAGAAAACCGGTCACCACAAATATATTTTCCGAAGCAATTTGTAATGCTGTTTTTACCACCCTTTTTATGAGCGATTCATGCTGATAGTGAAGCAGTTGCTTGGGTTTTCCTAAACGGGAAGATGAACCCGCGGCCAGGATAATTGTGGCAGTGTTTTGGGCTGAGTTTAGGTTGATCAAAGTTCGGTCGAAGCAATAAAATTACGGTTATGGATCGGGCCGTTCAGTTCGCGCAAAAAACCGGCTTTGGTTTGATGCCGCACGGCCAGCAGTTCAGCCATAATAGCCACGGCAATTTCTTCGGCAGTTTCGGCACCAATGTTTAAGCCAACCGGTCCGTGCAAACGTTCGCTTTCTGTTTCAGTCAGCATGAAACCTGTTTTTTGCAAATCGTTCAGCAATCGGTCGGTTTTCTTTTTCGGACCTAAAATACCGATATAATTTACCTTTTCCAAGGTGATCAATTGCTGCAAAACCGCGAAATCATAATGATAATTATGGCTCATTAAAACCGCATAACCATGGTAAAACTGTTGCTTTTGCAGATCATCTAACTTAACAACCTGTACCGTTTCTGCCTCAGGAAAACGCTGAGATGTTGCCTGTGGAATACGGCCGTCAACCACATGCACCCGCCAGCCCAAACTTATCGCCAAACGCAACAAAGGCTGCGCATCGTTTCCGGCACCGTAAATTGTGAGTTGCGGCGCAGGCAAAATAACTTCCAGAAAAATCCTGGCGTTTTCTTCACCGATCTGATAATTTTGGGTGATGGACTGATTGTTTGCCAAAGCCCGCAAAGCATCCTTTAAAATCAAAGCATCCACAGAAACATGATTGGTAAAATTGATTTCCTGCTGATTGCTGTTGACAATCAAAACTTTTTTCCCCGCTAAATGACCGATGCTGTTTTTAGCACCTAAAATTGTGATCAGCACAACAGGATTATCCTGCCGGAAAGTTTTCCGCAGCAGTTCAACCGGATTATTTTGATCGGTATAATCAACTTTTTCCAGCAGAATATGGATCGTGCCTTCGCAGCCTAACTGCGCGCCGTGCTGTAAATCTTCTTCAATGTCCGTGCTATCGTAAACAATGGTCTCGCTCTGGCCGGTCAGCATCACCTTTCTGGCCCGGCGCAAGGCATCGCCCTCCAAACAGCCACCACTGATGCTGCCTGTTAAAAGCCCGTCATCCGTAACCAGCATACGTGCGCCCGGCCGCCGGTAGGACGATCCTTTTACCTCGGTAACTGTGGCCAAAGCACAGGCGTTACCTGTGTTTCGCTGCCAGTCGTAAGCGGATAACAAGCGTTGCAGTTCGGACATGATGTAACTAAAAACAGGTGATAAAAAAAGCATTCTCCTGATTACCGGAGAATGCATGAGGATAAATCTAAATTAGCTTGTCTGGCGTAATAGGCAATTGCCGGACACGTTTGCCGGTTGCATGATAAATGGCATTGGCAACGGCAGCCGTAATACCGGTAATACCGATTTCCCCAATCCCGCGAGCACCAATCGGCGAAATAATTGTATCCGGTTTGTTTATAAACGCTATTTCAAACTCCGGCATATCTGCATTTACAGGAACGAGATAGTTAGATAAATCCCGAGTAACCGGCCGGCCAAGTTTCGGATCATATTGCGTTTCTTCCATCAAAGCCATACCGATACCAAAAACCATACCGCCCATAATCTGGTTTTTTGCGGTTTTCAAGTTCATTACTGTACCAATATCCATCACGCCTACGGCCTTTTCTACATGCACAGTTCCGAGATCAGGATCAACCAAAACCTTGACAAAATGCGCCCCGAAAGAATGGAAAACATAAGGTTTACGGTCTGTTTTTTCATCTGCCTGAACAGCTTCATTTGTTTTACTTTCGTTCTCGATCTCTGCTTCCGCACTACCTGCTGCAGCCGGGTTTGATTCTGTAGATTGGCGTGTTGAAACTTTTGTGATTGCCGAAGCACGCACATCCTGCATACCCTGACGTTTTAAAATATCCGTATAAAGCTCGCCAACACTTGGTTTTACTTTAGAATAGATACCGCCGTTTTGAGCAATCACCTCTTCTTCTTTTAAACCATGTAAAGGGGATTTAACATCAGCAATAACCATTTTTACCACTTTATTTACAGTGCCCAGAGATGCTGCACGAATAGCCGGACCAACACTTGCCGTAACTTGCGAACCGCCCGAATTTGCACCTTTCGGATATTCACTGTCGCCCAGTTTCATCTTGATCTTATCTACCGGCAAACCAAATGCATCTGCTGCGGCCTGCGTCATGATGGTATAAGTTCCGGTGCCAATATCCTGTGTGGCACACATTACCTCCACATGGCCATCGGCAAACAAAACCGCTTTGGCAGAAGATGCACTTCTGTTTGCCGGATAAGTTGCCGTTGCCATACCAAAACCGACCAGCATTTTACCTTCCTTCATGGAGCCTGGCTTGGGGTTACGGTTACTCCAGCCAATCATCTCCGCACCTTTCCGGTAGCATTCTTTCAGGTTTTTAGAAGAAAATTCCTTGTGCTTCTGTTCGTCCTGATCCGCATAATTTATTAAACGAAGCTGGATTGGATCAATGCCGGATTGATAAGCCAGTTCGTCCATCGCTACTTCTAAAGCATAAGTTCCGGGTGCTTCGCCAGGTGCACGCATGGGGCAAGGTGTACCTTTGTTCAGTCGGACTAAGCTATGGCTCACATCTACGTTCGGGCTGCTGTAAATCATGGGAGTTGCCACGCCGGCCGTTTCCACAAATTCATCTACAAAAGAAGTTTCTGCTGTTGTTTCATGCTTGATCGCAGATAGTTTTCCGCTTTGATCTGACCCCAAACCAATTTTTTGGATAGTCTGCGAACGCCGACCTGCTGTGGTAAACAGCTGTTGTCTGCTTAAAACTAACTTTACCGGCCGGTTGACCAGCTTGGCACACATCGCCGATACAACGGTATTTGGCCAGGAAAACCCTTTTGAACCAAAACCGCCGCCAATGTAATACGAAATTACCCGGACTTTATCTTTAGGCACACCCAGCATGGCCGACATTAAAGTTTTTGTACCGGCTACAGATTGTGTGGCATCATAAAACAGCACCGTATCGCCCTGCCAAAGCGCAATTGTAGCGTGCGGTTCCATCGCATTGTGATGATAAACCGGCGTAGTATAGCTTTGCTCAATTTTTAAAGATGCTGATTTTAAGGCATCTTCTGCATTGCCTCGGCTTACCTGCGTTTCAGCACCAGTTGGGGCTTTGTCCGGTTTGTAAGCTTTGCCGATGTTTTTCTCCAGATTAATAACCGGTTCTTCAGGCATATATTCCACTTTTACCAGGTGGGAAGCATGTTCTGCCTGTTCCAAAGTTTCGGCCATTACCACGGCAATCATTTGTCCGTTATAATAAACCCGGTCGTTTTGCAGCGGCAGCAAATCTTTTTCTGCATATCGGCCGCCACCCGGGTCAGAACTTGAAGGCGAATGCAGCTGCATACTGTTTTTATAGGTTAAAATTCCGATAACGCCCGGAACTTTTTCCGCAGTTGCCGTATTAAAATTTTTGATTCTTCCTTTACTCACAGTGCTTAAAACAGCCACACCATGAACCATATTTTTAACATTAAACTCTGCTGAATAAGTAGCGCCACCGGTTACTTTCAGCTTGCCGTCAACACGGTTTATCGGTTTCCCTACAATCTCGTTCATACCATTCCTCCTACGGTTTCCAAAGCGCGCACAATCGTACGTTTGGCCAACTCTACTTTAAAAGCATTATATTGATGTGTTTTTGCGCCTGCCAATGCCGCTTCTGCAGCTGCTCGGTAAGTTTGTGCATTTGCGGATGCACCGTTCAGCACTTGTTCTGCTGCTGCAGACCGCCAGGGTTTGGTCCCAACTCCGCCTAAAGCCACACGAGAATGATTGATTTTTCCGTTGGAGATATCCAGTGCCACGGCTGCAGAAGTTAAGGCAAACTCATACGAAGCACGGTCTCTGACTTTTAAATAATGAGATTTTGCAGCAAAAGGCAGGTTTGGTAAAATTACGGCCGTAATCAGTTCGCCCTGTTTTAAATTGGTATCGATTTGTGGCGTTTCTCCGGGCAAACGATGAAAATCCGCAAACGGGATTGTGCGCGAACCCTTTGCCCCTTCCACCTGGATCATCGCACCCAGGGCAGCCATCGGCACACACATATCCGAAGGGCTTGTAGCGATACACTGGTCACTCGTTCCCAAAATAGCGTGCATCCGGTTGTAGCCGGAAATGGCCGGACAGCCAGAGCCGGGCTCCCTTTTATTGCACGGAAAAGCCGTATCGTAAAAGTAATAACAACGCGTGCGCTGCAACAGGTTTCCGCCAACCGAAGCCATGTTGCGCAACTGTGCCGAAGCACCCGAAAGCAAAGCTTCAGACAAGAACGGATATTTTTGTTTGATGACCGGATGATAGGCCAGATCGCTGTTTTTTACCAGCGCGCCTATTTTAACGCTGCCATCTTTTTGGGTTTCTATTTGATTAAGGCTGAGGGAATTAATATCAACCAATTGCTTCGGATTTTCAACATACAGTTTCATCAGATCGATGATGTTGGTTCCGCCGGCAATAAATTTGGTTTCCTTCGGGGAAGCCGCGGCAATGGCCGAAGCATTATTTTGCGCCCGGACTAATTTGAATGGTTCCATATATATAGTCGGTTAAGCGTTAAGTTGTTGTACTTCTTTTATCGCACTTAAAATGTTCTGGTAAGCACCGCAGCGGCAAATGTTCCCGCTCATGCTTTCCCTGATTTCGGCATCCGTTTTGGCATGGCCTTCTTTTACCAAACCCACCGCCGAACATATTTGCCCCGGCGTGCAGTATCCGCATTGAAAGGCATCGTGTTTGATAAAAGCTTCCTGCATCGGGTGCAGCGTATCGCCTTTGGCCAAACCTTCCACCGTTATAATTTCTGCATTTTCGCATAATGCCGCTAAGGTTAAGCAAGAGTTTACCCGCCGCCCGTTTAGCAAAACCGTGCAGGCACCGCACTGTCCGTGGTCGCAACCTTTTTTTGTGCCGGTCAGCATCAGTTTTTCGCGCAACGCATCCAGTAAAGTAACCCGCGAATCCAGGTTTAACATGCGTTTCTGGCCATTGACCATCAACGTAACGCTGTTAACTTCAACAGGTGCTACTACACTATTTTCAGATTCTGGCCCGGCGGCAGAACTAAGCAATGGTGCCAGCGATAAACCTGCACCGGCAACGGCAATTTTGGATATAAAACTGCGTCGGCTTGCCCCGCCTGATGATAACGAAGCTTTTTCATCATCCCGGAAGTTTATGTTTTCGTTTTCTCTCTCGCTCATCTTTTTGATCAAATTTTACTGTTGGAACATTAATTCTAATTAAATTAAAATCCGGTTAAAATGTTCCTTAAAAACCTTATTTAGAATGCTTCTTTTATCGATACTTTTTTGGGGTCCAACGTGCTGGTCAATCTATATCCATCAAGGTTAAACGTTGTTGATATAATCAAACAATCCGGTTTTGTTCAATCGTAAATGCTTCTTTTATCACCCTAAATTAACCCACAAAAAAGGGCAGTCTAAAACTACCCTAATTATTGCAGAAAAACAGAAACAGGCTATTTGTTCATTACAAATTTGTAGGAAGTAACCGAATTAAAGGTTTCTCCCGGTTTTAAAGTGGTTGTTGGAAACTGCGGCTGGTTCGGCGAATCCGGAAAGTGCTGCGTTTCTAAACATAAAGCGGTGCGTTTTTCGTACGGACTGCCGCTTTTGCCTTTATCGCCGCCTTCCATAAAATTGCCGCCATAAAACTGTATCCCGGGCTGATCGGTGTACACCTGCATTTCGATGCCGCTTTTATCGCCCCAAACCGTAGCGGCCAGGTGTTCGCCTTTAACTTTGGTATCGAGCACAAAATTATGGTCGTAACCTTTGCCATACATCAGTTGCTGGTTTTTGGCATCAATGCGCGAACCAATTATTTCCGGTTTGGTAAAATCAAACGGCGTACCGGCAACCGGTTCCAGTTTTCCCGTCGGGATCAGGGTTGAATCCACCGGCGTAAACCTGCTGGCGTTCAGTTGCAGTTTGTGGTTGTTCACCGTTCCGCCGTCACCGTTCAGGTTAAAATAAGAATGATTGGTCAGATTCAAAACCGTAGCCTTATCGGTTGTGGCTTTATAAGCAATCTGCAAGGCATGATCGTTTGTCAAGGTGTAAGTTACGTTAACGTTCAGGTTTCCGGGATAACCTTCCTCCCCATCTTTTGACAGGTAATGCAGCTCAATACTGTTTGGAGAAGTTTTTACCACGTCCCAAACCTGCGTGCTAAAACCTTTCGGGCCGCCGTGCAGCGAGTTGGGCGCATTGTTGATCGGCAGCGAATACGTTTTGCCGTCAAGTGTAAACTTTCCTTTGGCAATGCGGTTGCCGTAGCGGCCAATCAGCGCACCAAAATAAGAACCGTTTTTGGTGTACGTTTCATAATCTTTCAGGTGGTTGTAGCCCAAAACCACGTCAACCATTTTGCCGCTGCTGTCCGGTACAAATAAACTCACCAAGCGGCCGCCGCTGTTGGTAATGGCCGCTTTCATTTGTCCGTTGCTAATGGTGTAAAGCTGTACCTGCTTGCCGTTTACGGTTGCTTTAAAGTTGTCCGAGTTCGGCATTTGTGCTGTTTCCATAGGTTTATTTTGTCCGTTTTTGGTTGATGATTGCTGGCAACTGCATAACAGCAGCAATGCCGCCGCGGGCAGGATACATTTTTTGAAGGTGAACATTGGTTAAATTTTGGTTAAGATAGGGATATAATTGTTTCTTTTTAAACTGAAAAATTTATTGTTGGTTTTTGGGTGATGCTTCTTTTATCATAGGGTTTTTAGATCAGGTTTTCAGCACTTTTTCTTCGTTCTTTTTCCTTGATGAAAAAGAACGTAAAGCCAGCGACTGCAGGTTTGATTAATCAAGCATACTTCTTGTATTTGATCGGGTCTGCAACCCTCTTCTCTTTCTTTTTCCTTGATGAAAAAGAAACAAAAAATCAAGGCAAACCCGATCGCCTCCGGGCGTTTTGCCGGGCAGCCGCACCTGGGTGGCTATCTGTCCTGCGGCCTTGCAAATTTCAAAACTGTAAAATCCAAAAAAATGGGTGATAAAAGAAGCATTTAGCAAATGTTAATAACCGTCCTAAAAGCCGTTTGCAAGATCAGCACTTTTAAGGTAGCCACCCAGGCGCGCGGGGAAGAATGCCGCCCGGAGGCGATCCGGCATTCTTGAATTTTTGGTTCTTTTGTTTCAAGACAAAAGAACGTAAAGCCAGCAACCGCAGGTTTGCTTTTGTAAAACATGCTTCTTTTACGATACATTTTTTGATCGGGTCTTCAACCCTCTTCTCTTTCTTTTTCCTTGATGAAAAAGAAACAAAAAATCAAGGCAAACCCGATCGCCTCCGGGCGTTTTGCCGGGCAGCCGCACCGGGGTGGCTATCTGTCCTTCGGCCTTGCAAACTTTATAACTGCAAAATCAAAAAATAGGTGGTAAAAGAAGCATCTGATAAAAAACAAACAGCCGTCATAAAAATCAGCTGTGAAAGGCCGTTTGCAAGATCGGCACTTTTAAAGTAGCCACCCAGGAGCGTCGGCCTGAATGCCGCCCGGAGGCGATCCGGCATTCTTGAATTTTTGGTTCTTTTTGTTTCAAGACAAAAGAACGAAAGCTCAAGCAACCGCAGGTTTGCTTTTGTAAAACATGCTTCTTTTACCATACGGTTTTTGATCAGGAACTGCGTTCCCTTTTCTCTTTCTTTTTCCTTGATGAAAAAGAAACAAAAAATCAAGGCAAACCCGATCGCCTCCGGGCGTTTTGCCGGGCAGCCGCACCTGGGTGGTTACTTGTCCTGCGGCTTTGCAAACTTCATAACTGCAAAAGCTAAAAAATGGGTGGTAAAAGAAGTATCTGACAAAAGGATTGACCGCTATAAATAACCGTTACAAAGAGCCGTTTGCAAGACCGCCGGACAGGTAACCACCCAGGAGCGCTGGCCTGAATGCCGCCCGGAGGCGATCCGAATTGCTTGACCTTTTGGTTCTTTTGTTTCAAGACAAAAGAACGGAGCACCGGCAACCGAAGGTTTGCTTTTGTAAAACATGCTTCTTTTACGGTACTTTTTTTGATCGGCATTCACCCTTTTTTTGCCAGTATCCCTTTCGCTACACTTTCATTAATCAGGTTTTCCGAATATTTCCAGATCGAAGCTGATCCGTTTTTGATCACTTTCTTCTTTTCGTAAACTTTTTGATAATCCACGTTAAATTCTTTCCAAGTCCCGCCGTTGTTGGACGTGTTCTGCAGCAACGGTTCAAACCTGTCCATCGAGCGTGCAAATTTTGCTTCATTGGAAACACCTGCCTCAAATTCTTCCCAGATGGAAATCAATTCTGCTGCCTGTCCTTCCGGCAAAAGCCCGAAAATACGTTTTGCGGCAGCCAGTTCTTCATTGGTGTTGGTATGGTTTTTTACGGTGTCGTAAATAAAAGTATCGCCTGCATCAATCTCTACAATATCATGTATCAAAACCATTTTCAGCACTTTCAGTACATCTATCGGCGTGTCCGAATGTTCTGCCAAAACAAGTGTCATCATTGCTAAATGCCAGCTATGTTCCGCGTCGTTCTCGTGCCTGTCGCTGTTGAACAGTTTTGTTTTGCGCCGGATATATTTAACCTTATCGATCTCTTTGATAAAATTTACTTGTTTTATTAAATCGTTTTCCTGCATATTATGAACTCTTATTTGAATTGTTTGTGCCAGGTTGTTGTATGTGAAATACAACAAACGGAAATAGCATCCTCAAGAACCCGCATTTTTAAATCTTATCCACAAAATTCAAAATTGATCTTGATGCTTCTTTTACCAGCTAAATTTCTGTCCCTTCAGCCGTTTTTTTGCCAAATCAATGTTATATGCCGCCCTTCTATTTGATTGAAGTATCAACTTTATTCATCATCATTTTCTTTTTCATATCCTTCATAATAGTAGGATTGTTCGATACCCTTAAAAATAATTTCCCGATTGTTTATGTCTTCTGTTAAGTTAGCACCAAGCAACATCCGTAATTCCAGGTCGTTAATGGGGCTCCGTTCCATTGCCTGTAAATAAAGTGTTTTATCTACAAATTGCCAGTTTACTAACCTTTTTATTCTCATTTTCAGAAGCATGTCCAGCCAAATCCGCATTGTCCTGCCGTTGCCTTCCATAAAAGGGTGAGCTATGTTCATTTCCACATACTTTTCAATAATTTCTTCGAAAGTATTCTCTGGCATTTGTTCCACTTTTTGCAAAATTTCCTTTAAATACAATGCTGTTGCAAATCTGAAACCGCCTTTTGAGATATTTTGGGTACGGACCTTTCCGGCAAAATCATAAAGTCCGTCAAATAAATATTTGTGTATCTGCTGTAATCCTTTGCTTGTCCCTATATCTATTTTCTCTATATCACCAGTATCAAACAAACTATAAGCTTTCTCTAAGCTTTTCTTATCAATATTTTTCATTTAAAGTTTGAATGTCTGTCGTTGTAGAATGGCGCACAACGGCGAGGTATTACCGAAGGCGATAAATCTTAGTACTACTGTTTAATAGAATTAGAAATGTTCAATTACTTCCGTCAGCCTAATAAATATTGTCAAGCCCCACTTTTGGCAATACCATGTTGGGCGCAGACTTTTCTTTGTCAGCAAGTAGTTTGTCCAAATATGCACGTTCCTCTGCAAAGGTCATTTCCTTAATTTCGTTGCTGATTTGGTCACGTATTTTCCTTAGATCTTTAACCACGTCTTTTTGTGTGTTATGGGTTTGTATTTTCATAATTGATAATTTCTTTTGGTGTTCTAATTTCTATCATATTGTGCCCTAATTGATAATTGATACCGTTGTAACCTCTTATTTTGTCGAGGTTTACAATATGCTTAAAGTTCCAACTAACAAGTACATCGGCTTTAACAATTGTTGCCATTGCAAAATAGTAAAACAAAAGTTGCTATTTGATCCGCCTCCGGTTTTGGCCAAATTAGTGTTTGCTGCAGGTGTTCCGGCCTGTTATTAGGTTTTGGTTTTTATAGTTTCCGTTTTCCGAAATTAATCTATTGCTTCCCACAACTCAACTTTGTTTCCTTCTGCATCGAGGATATGTATAAACTTTCCGTAATCGTATGTTTCCATTTTGTCAACAATAATTACCCCTTCCTCTTTTAATTCTTCAACAAGTGCTTCCAGGTTTTCAACCCGGTAATTTATCATAAAGTCTTTTGTCGAAGGTTCAAAGTATTTTGTTGTTTCCGGGAAGGGCGTCCATTGTGTTTGTCCTTTTTTTGTCCTGTCAAAACCTTCATACCATTCAAAAGTTGCCCCATAAGGGTTAGTTTCTAACCCAAGGTGTTTTTGATACCATTCAGTCATTTTTTTTGGGTCTTTGCATTTGAAAAAGACACCGCCAATCCCTGTAACTTTTTTCATTTTATAATTTTTATTGGTTGAGGTTGTTATTGTTTTAAAAGCGAAACCAAGAAAAAAGGTTGTCGCAAGTGTCAAAGCTATCAAGATTGGTTTTTTCATTTGTTGTTCCATCTTTGTCAGTTCAATTTTATTTGCGGATCGGCAGTTTGCGCTTACCTCCAGCATTTCAAGGCAAGGCAAAGAACTGGGATTGGAAACCCTTCAGCCAACAACCAAAGTTAAATTAACAATCAAATGCGATGCTTCTTTTATCGGCTAAATATTGTTCCGTCTACCGGGAATGAAGCAAGATAACAAAACAAAAGTTGATGTTTATTTCGTCGGCCAGTTTTTTGCCAAACCAATGTTAGCCGCCGTTGTTCTCGTCAAGAAGTGTAAGGCGGTCTATCTTATCAATGTGTTTGCGATTTAATTGTCTAATGTAAGTCCGTTTGCAACTGCTGTTGCCGCAATAAACAGGTCAGCTTTTTCGATCGACTTGCTTAATCTCTTTAAGTCTCTTTGTATGTCAACAGCAATATGTGCAGCCCTGCTATCAAATGGAAGGACAAGAAACTCAGAAAGCAATTCATTCCAAAAGTCTGACTGAGTTGCAATTGCACCGCTATAAACTTCAAATTCTGTTACAGTCGAAATTGCCAATCGGTCAAACTGTTCCGAAAGCTGTACAAGTCTTGATTTAGATTTATCTGTTTTTCGGAAATAATCAATCAACAACGTTGTGTCAATTACAAGGGTTTTGTCCGCCATTGGTTAATTGATTTGCGTGTTTCCTCAATAATTTCAATCTGCTCATCTGTGAAAACAGGTCCGTTAAGCAACAATTCGGTTAATCGTGATTTTTTTGCAACAGGTTCAGTTCCGTGGATCAGTTCTTTTTGAAGTTCTACTTTTTGTGTAGATGAGAGTTGTCTGACTATAGCCACCAGTTCATTAAATGGTATTTGCACCTTTACTTCCATATTCAAATTTATGATTTTTGTCAGGTTAGCAAAATTGATTTGCTAATGGCTGCTAACGGATCAGGGCTCGGCGAAGGACTGGTATATGAAAACCGTCAGCCAAAACCAAAGTTAAATTAATGTTCAATTGCTGATGCTTCTTTTACCAGCTAAATTTTGTCCCTTCTGCCGGAACCGAAGTAAAACAGCAAAACAAAAGTTGAGGTTTATTTCGTCGGCCAGTTTTTTGCCAAACCAATGTTGGCGGTTCGTGCTTTATCGAAGGGTTTGTGTCTGCTTAGTTGTTGTCAAAGTTGCTCTAAGTTTACGTTTAGCATTTTTGCTTTTAATGTCTTGCATTATTTTTCTAAAGTCGGTAAGTTCCTGTTCTGACCACGGTTCGGATTTGGTCGACAAGTCAACATCTTTTGGTTCTTTTATCAGTCCCATATCTTTAGCTTTTAAAATATTGTGAAATTAGTTTTAGAGCTGCCCCAGTTTCAATAAACATCCTTTTTCCGCGGAAATGTGTTGCAAAAAGAGATTGTTCATAGTGTTTAATCATGGCTGTTTTAGCGTCAAAAGCAAGGAAGCCTTCGTAACCTTTGTCAACGGATACTTTACAAGCATAAGCAACTAAATTTCCGGGAACGCCAAGATAAACTTTTTCTTTTCCTTTATTAAATTTTGAACTTTCAATCAAGTGCATAAAAATATGATCTGATTTATCTTCAATACTTAAAAGCCCCTGGATGATTGTAGGGTTATTTGTAGTCGTAAGTTTATAAACTTCTTTTGTTTCATCTTTAAGTTCCTTATGCCAATTAAACTGCCAGTCAACTTTTCTGATCTGTCTGCTGTCTTTATTTGTAAGCCTGACAATTTCTGTATCAAAGACTTCACTGGTTAAAGCGTTTTCAATTGAATTTGTCAGCTTATCAAGTTCAAAATCAAGTCCGATCGCTTTTTGCTGTTTCACTCTACCAATTTACAAATTTTGGGTCAACCCTGTAAATCATACGTCAATTTAGGTCGTCTTGCAGCTTACCACCAACTATTTTATTGCCGCAATAGCCGCCGCATAATCCGGTTCCTGGCCAATTTCCGGTACTTGCTGTTCGTAAACAATCTTGCCTGATGGGTCAACCACAACTACGGCACGGCTCAACAAACCCTTCATCGGGCCGTCGGCAATTTTTACGCCATACACGCTGCCAAAGTCACTGCGGAAATCAGACAGCATTACCACATTGTTGATCCCTTCGGCACCGCAAAACTGTTTTTGTGCAAAAGGCAAATCTTTAGAAATGCAAAGCACCGTTGTGTTTTTTAAACCGGCCGCATCTTCATTAAACTTCCGTACCGACCGCGAACAAACGCCTGTATTTACACTTGGGAAGATGTTCATAATCACATACTTTCCTTTATAGTCAGAAAAACTTTTGTCGGCCAGGTCAACACCCGTCAGCGTAAAGTTTTTAACAGGCGTGCCCACAGCAGGCAGTTTCCCGATGGTGTGGATGGGCTTGCCGCCCATTGTAATGGCTGTGCCCGTTGTGTTTTGTGCAAAAGAAGTGCTTACGGCAAGCAGACCAACTATACCTGTAAAAAGCATTTTACGGCACCATGTGCCTTTGTTTTTGTTTGTCATTTGGATCGGGGTTGATTTTTAAGATAGCCAAATGTAAGGATTAAGGCAGAGATGGTTCAAGTGATTTACTTTAATGTTGTTTCAACGGGTCTTGCCCTGTTTTTACGTTCTTTGCCCTGATAGAACAGAACCAACGAAATCAAGCATTTCGGATCGCCTCCGGGCGGCGTTCAGCCCTGCGCTCCTGGTCGGCTATCTTGCAAGCTTCCCTTTCTATCGGCCAAACGTTTCCCTTGATGCTTCTTTTATCGCTTGTTTTTCCTCCTTCTGTCCTTTCGACTACAGGGAGAAATCTTCCAGACTTTTCCAATCATCACCAGAATGGCAGCCGCTATACTTCCCCCTTTCTGTAAGGGGGTTAGGGGGATGTTCCTTTAATCAACAGGGAAGACAATGCTGTTTGTAATCCTAACCGTTGCGCTAAGGATTTTTAAACTTTTAACCATCACCAATTAAACATTTTAACTACCTGCTATCCCAACTTTATACAAGTTGAGAAAACACAAAATTTCATCGGTAAAAGAAGCATGGTTGTTTGTAAAATAGGATCACAGTAAAGATCGGGATTACACATTCCGACCAACGGAAAACTTTACAATGAGTTAAGTTCTTTCAAAGTAGTATCGATTAAAAATGGAATATCACCACTCAACAGTTCTTTATATTGTATTTTTTGAACATTAATTGTATCTACAACAACGCAGTAATCCAATGCTATTTGATAATTATCGGAATAATTTTTAATCAGAAATTTATACAACGTTTCACAGAACATTCCTAATTCAATCTTCTTATATCCTTCAATTTTTGGTATTAACAATAAAGCTCCAAGTTCGTTTTTACCGTTTCTTTCAAAAGAATATAAAATACTTGGATTAATATACAAAGGAAAATTATTAACTACAACAGTTTTAAAGAGTTTTGGAACTTGTAAATATTTTAGTTTTCCAGATGGTTTTAATTCATCAAATTTAAAATCTTTAAAGGTATTAAGAATGTCTATGTTGCGCTGGTACATAGTTTTAATACGTTTAATTTGATTGTCTTTTAATTTTGAATAAAGTTCATTTATTTTAGAATCATACTGCTGTTCATCATTATTCTTAAAAACATTACTAATACAACTTGTACTTGTAATCCAGTAATTTCCACCACCTGAATCATCATCTTTAGGTTTTTCTTTTGACTTCCTATTTTTGATTTTGAAAGCAAGTAGTTTTTTGGATTTGTCTGATTTCCTCCTAAAATCTATCAATTCATTTATAGTTATTTTTTCCACTTAATTTAGTTATTGTAAAGTTGTATTTTTATTAGAATTTTTTATTTGAAACTTAGATACAATGTATAAGACAGTTATATTAGTTTCATTTGAAATGAACCATCTTCAGGGTCAATCCTTTTCAAAACCTCAGTTATTTCGTAAACGTTTTTAAGTACAGAACCATCTGGCCTATTAATATAAATGACTTTTAATTTAACTTTTAATGAATCTTCTGGAAGTAAAGGAAATTCTCTTGAATGATACTTATCTAACCATACTCTGTCAATTATTTTGGCATCAATTGTTTTTGTTCCAAGTTTAAAAGTCCAAGTAGAGTTATTACTTAGCAAATCTATTTTTTTAATTTTCAAAATTTCAGTTGTTTCGTGTTCGGCATTTGTATCTCCTAGTTCCCATAATATTTTAGCTTTATTTATATTAATTCTTCTATTTAAAATTGCCGAACCATCAATACTTTTAAATTCAATTCGTTCTTTTTCTTTCAAATTTCCCAATACGGCAACCATTTTTTCTAACGTATTAATAAGCGTATATAAGTTGACCTCATTTAAAAGATATTTATCATTATTAATAATTTTAGTTTTCTCGACTTCTATTTCTTTGGCTAGTCTTTCAATTGAATCTTTAGAATCAATTTCTGAATTGCTTTCTAAATATTTTAATACAAGGTACTTCAATTTTAAAAGAAAATGGCCTACTAACTTTTTCCAATCAAATTCTTTTATCGCTTCATCTGGAACCTCTCTAATTCTTTGTGCTATCCATGTTTTAATTGAACTATATTCTATAGATTGGATAGAATAATCACAATGAATACCATTGGCAATACTTGCAATATAAACTTCATCTAAAGCTGATAGGGCTTGAAAAACGTCTTTGAGTTCATCAAATGCTTCTGATGGGTTTTTCTCGCCTTCAAACAATAGATTTAGCTGAAAATTTTCATTATTTAGTTCAATTTGTGCCATATAGTATTAAATGTTTTAAAAGTTTATCATCTATATCTCTATCATATCAATCTCCCGCATCAACCGCTCAGTTTCCGTCAAAGCCACAATCATTTGCTGATAGTGTAAAATATCTTCAAAGCTTAGTTCCCAGTTTTTGCGGTTTTTCAGCTATTTTTACAGGTTGGAAATCGCCAATATAGAAATTACAAATGGGTGTGAACCAAGATTATATATCTTAAGTTTAAAAAACGAAATTAATAAATTCCAACCAATGGACCTGTTAAACAGATTTCTTTATAAATTTAATCGCTACTTCTTCATCTTCCTCAATTGCCATTTCAACTGCTTTTTTGGCAACTTCTAAAAGTCTTTCACTTTCTGCTTTTAAACGAAAGCTTTCTTCAATTAATTCAGCTATTTCTTCCTGCTTTTTATAATCAATAATTGGAACAACTACTTGCTCAATTTCTTCTTTTCGCCAATGCAAAATAATTGAACCGCCAGCATCTCGTTCTGCTTGCATTTGTACCAATTTAGAGTTTAATGCAAGAACTAAATATTCCGGAATGATTTTTTTTTCATCTCTAATTTGCAAATGCAGTATAGCACCAGAAGTAATACCATTTAAATTTTCTCGTAATAAATAAGCTGCTCCTACACTTCCATCTTTAGAAAACAAGATTGTTCCTTTTTTAGGTTTTAAATTTTCGATTTGCTCTTTATTGTCTTGTACAAATGTTTGTGTTAACTTTTTATCAGGTTCACTTAATCCAAATTTGTTATAATCAGAAACGCGATAGAAAGGTAATCCTTCGTCTTCTGTATAATATGCAGAACCAGGTTCTATTGATTTGGAAATTGTAACTAAATTAATTAACGTGTCATGCTTTTGAGTTGTAATATGACTTACTATTTCTTCATACTTTTTTTGATAGTATTCTGCATCTAAACGTCCTGATACTAAAAATGAATCTTTAAAATTTTTTACGTTGATAAGTTCTTTATTTAAAATTAAATCTTCTAACCCTGCATCTTCTAAAAGTAAGGCTTCAGCTAAATTGTATACGACTTTGTATTCACTTAATTTGACAAATGAAGAAGATATTAATTTATCAAGTTTTATCTGCAAATTTTTACTGAGAAGGGGTAATTTCAATCTCTCAATACATTCAGTACCCAAATTTCTTTGTCTTATTCCCTTAGCATATCTTTCAAGTTGTTCCCTACAATATTTATTAGAAAGAACAATAAATAATACCTTGTGACTATAAAACAGATTTTGATTGTCTTTTAAATAAATTCTTGCAACCCTCTGATTCCAAGTAGATTTAATTGAACCGTCTATAAACATATTGACTTTTCCTACATCTGGTGGATCTCCAGTTAAAGTCATTAATATACTATCATCTACTAAACAATTTCCGCGTTTGTTGTTAAACTCACTTTGTGAAACAAAAACCCAGCTTTCATTCGTCCGTTTTTGAGTAACATCTCCAATCTTTGAAACTCTAATTCCATTTTCAATAGGTATATCTGAAAATTGAGCAGAATCATACGCTCGTCCATTTTCATAATCTGCAACTTCAAAAAAAGTTATATACTTTTTAATATTGAAAATGGTATCTACTTTTAAAAATTTTTTATCAAAATACTCTGCCTCAATTCTATAGTCTATTATTGAATTTAAGGATTTATAATTTTGAATTGTAATTTCCAGCCCTTTCAACAAAGCATTATACTTTGCTTCATTAAAAGGGCTTAGCGAAAAAAACTTAACTTCTCTTTTTTACCAAATTCTACAAAAGCTTCTGCAATACCATCTTTGGTTAATCCATCATGGTTAAACAAATCGTGCTTTACAATTAAATGCCCATGCGTATCTAATAAGTATTGTTCCAGGTTTTGTGGTTCAGCTTCGTAATGGTCAACGGGTTCAGCAATCATTTCTACATCTGCTTCTTTCTTTGCTGATTTGGGAAAGTCTTTTTTGCGTACAAATATTTTTTCTCCGCTTGTATCTTTGCTTGGTTCCTGCATGGTTGCAAAAAAGATCGGGTAATCATCAACTTTTGGACAAAGTATTTCATCCCATTTTTGCACTAATAAAACAGAAGTTTTGGTTCCGGTATGTGGTTTAAAAACATTACCGTGTAAACCAACAACGGCTAAAATGCGGCAACGCTCTGCAATAAATTCCCTGATTTGTTTATCGCTGCTATTGTTAAACCTACCTTGCGGCAATACCACTGCCATCCGGCCGCCGGGTTTTAAAAAATCTAAGTTTCGTTCAATAAATAAAATGTCTCTTCCTACTGCAGTTTGGTATTTGCCATTATCTTTTTTCCCTAAATCATATCTGGCTAAAATCCGGCTTTCTTTTATATCTCCTGCAAACGGCGGATTGGCCATCAAAATATCAAACTTAAAATCTCTGTTACTATTTTTGTCTGCCCTAAGTTTTTTTAGTTTCTTCCAACCTTCATTGTAAGTATCAATCCAATCTTCATCGTCTGTCTTTTCATCCCAACGCTCATAATCCAAAGTATTTAGATGTAACACGTTCGTTTCTCCATCTCCTGCAATCAAATTTAAAGTTCTGCCTACTCTAACTGCTTTCTCGTCAAAATCAATGGCAAAAACTTTATCTCTCACATAATCCATTACTCGCGAGTGTGGTGGTTTGGTAGTCATCATGCTATCATCAGCAATTCCTTCTTCCTTATTAATTTTGTTTTTTATATAAAAGAAAGTATGAACCGGGAAACCGCAACTACCCGCAGCTGTATCGATAATAGTTTCTTCTTCTTTAGGGTTTAACATTCTAACGCACATATCAATTACATAACGTGGTGTAAAATATTGCCCTTTTTCTCCTTTGCTGCTTTTGTTGATCAGATATTCAAAAGCTTCATCAACAACATCTAAATTAGAGTTAAACAATTTAACATCTTGTAAGGACGAAACACAAACAGAAAGGTGAGAAGGTGTTAACATCAACTTCGCATCATCGGTAAATACGCCAGTCCACTTCTGTTTAGCTTTGTCAAAAAGGTTTTGTATTTTGGTTTTTAACTCTGTTTCTGTATCGCCATAATTTCTGAATTCTAAATGACGGCTGCGGTTTCTACCGCTTTCCATCTCATCAAAAAGTTTAGTAAATATTAATTTAAAAAGTTCTTCAAATACATCAACACCTGCATTTGCCAAAACCTCATCTTCCATTTCCAAAATCAAATCTTTTAATGATTTTCTTTCGGTTACTAATTTATCTTTAGCAATCAGGTCGTCAATGGTCCAGCGTTCTTCTAAAATATCTGATAACTTCTGATCTCCTCTGGGTATGCCTGGAATATCTTCAAAATAATTAGGGTCTTTCCGATGATAGTAGGAAATTGAATCACCATTGCTCCAAATGCCAATTGGTGCGCCAGTGGCATTGCAATAAGATTTTAATTGTTCTTTACCATCTTTTAGTTTAGGCTTTTTCAACTCCACCATTATGTAAGGAGAAGTTGTTTGTTGTTTATCAAATATAATAATGTCGGCGCGTTTCTTTTCTCTACCAAATGAAACTGCATATTCTAATTCCATACGATCAGTAGAATAGCCAAAATTGTCTCGAAGAACCAAAATGTACAATTGCCTAATGGCTTCTTCGGGTGTCAGTTTAATTTCTTTTTTACGTACAAGACATGTTATATAGGCAACATCTTTTCCTCTGCTGTCTTTTATAGTAATGCTTTCTTCCAGTTGTTTAATTTGTTCTGAGTTAAATTGGGTTAGCTTGTAATTAGAATCTTTTAGTATATCTGATAAAATCATAATTAGAATTGAGGTATTTTAAAAACTGCTATTTATATAAACGATTAATCTTACAATCATTTTCACAATGTACAAAGATTATAAAGTTTATTAGTCCGCTTTCTGCCGATTTTTAGTATCGATAAAAATTAATATTTCTCTTGTCTGATATTTAGTTGAAGTAAGTAGTGCTTTACATCCGCAAACTTCCAAGTATTTGTCTATCTCATCACGGACAATTTGTTCGGGCATTTAGTTCATTATAAGAAAAGAAATCGCGTTTAGCTGTGCGACAATATAAGTATCAATTATGATATATTTATTTCAGGATGAAGTTTAAATACAATAGTTTTTTATAATTAACCATGCTTCTATTTTTTTATATTATACAGTAACAGCAACCGGTAAAAATGTATTATTTTTTTAACTCGCTATTGATCAGGAACTATTTTAAAAATACTACGTACAAACGCCCACCATTATAAACCTAAATTATTCATCTTTTTATCACTTAAACCCTTCAAGCTATGGAAAGCCCTGTTGTTAAACCTTTGCCGCTGTTTGTTACCTGGCAGCATGTGCACAAGCTAACCAAGCAATGCGAAACCAACTGCCGCCAGGAGCTGAACCGCTTTTGTACCAAGTACGGGGTTGACCGCCTGAATATTTACCAGCTTTGCGAAGAGTACCGCTTAACCCGCGAACAACTGCAATTCCATTTGAGCCAGTAAAAAATTTAATTTTTGCTTATACACGGATGCGCTTCTTGCTTAGGAAGGGCATTTTTTGTTTTAAAACTTATTTAAACTTTTATTCAATTTTTCAGGGTAGAGGCTTGTTTAAATTTGAAGGAAGGAAAGACACACCCCTAACCCCTCTCAAGAGGGGAAACCGCTTGCAGACCTTTCTACATTATATATAGCGTTTAAAAAGGTAGCGAATTTTGCTTCCCCTCTTGAGAGGGGTTAGGGGTGTGTGCTGTTTTAAACTTTTGATATTCAAATTTTTAATGTAAAAAATTTTAAACAACATCTTATAAAGTTTTCAGATCGGATTGCTTGCCGGTTCTCTGCGGAATAGGTATTCTCTTGCAGGAGGGATCCTGAAACAAGTTCAGGATGACAAGCTGTGATAAAACTTTCTGCTTGTTTTACCTTGCCGGATCAGCCTGAAACCTTTGTGGAAAGACCAGATACTCCACTGGAAAAGCCTCATTCGTCTCAGGAAACAGGGGATTATCCCTTAAAAAAGCCTGTTTCTCCACAGGAAAAGCCTCATTCGTCTCAGGAAAGAGGCTTCTCTCCCTCAGAAAAGCCTCTTTCTCCGCAGGAAAGCCCAGATTCTTCCTTAGAAAAGCGTGTTTCTACGCAAGAAACAGGAGATTCGCCGCAGGAAAAGCCTGTTTCTCCGCAGGAAAAAGCCTTTTTTGGTTAAAAAAACGGTAAAAAATGGTAGCTGTTACCGGCAAGGTGCAAATGCTGACAGTAAAGGTCAAAAACCTTGTAAGCTGTTAAAGTAATGTAGATTTTAGTAAAGGGAAGTAAGGTACAGCTTCAACCGGTAATGCGGCTCAATCTGGTTTTTTAGTGGATAAAAGGAGTATTAGTTTCGTCAGATCACCCGGAAATGGTTTCGGGTATTAAAAAAATAAAGTCATGAAATATGTTACTTTGATTAAAGATTACTCCAAACTGAGTGAATCAAACCTGGACTTGAAAGGCGGAAAAATTATTGCCGCTTTAACCGGAAACACCGATTTCCCGGCCACTTTGCCTTCCCTGGCCGATTTTACTTCGGTAAAAAACACGTATTCGACCAATTTGATAGCGGCATCCAACGGCGACCGTGCAGCGATTGCCCTCAAAAACCAGGATAAAGATTCGCTGCTGGGTGCGATGCGTTTGCTGGCTATTAATTTGGAAGGCTTGGCCTTGGGCAATCAGGCAAAATTGGTTTCTACCGGGTTTGACCTGGCTGGTAATGGCGAAAGCGTACCGGCGATGCTGGCACCAACCGGTTTTAAACTGACGGACGGCCTGAACCCCGGCGAAATAAAATCTACCGTAAAAGGCGTTGCGCAGGCCATTATGTACAGTCACGAATATTGCCTGACCGCACCGGATGAGAACGCGGTTTGGGTTACCTGGGTAACTTCTACGGTTACCACGGTGTTTACAGATTTGCCGGGCGGAACACGCGTTTACGTCCGTGTAGGTGCCATTGGCCGCAAAGATCAGCTGGCATACTCGCCTGTATTATCGCGGATTGTGCAGTGATTGGTTTGTTTTTTATGGGGATAAAAGAAGCATTGGGAGTGGTTTGTCCTGATGCTTTTTTAATTATTTTGTATTCGATCGGGCTTTTAGTCCTCTTCTCTTTCTTTTTCCTTGATGAAAAAGAAACAAAAAATCAAGGCAAACCCGATCGCCTCCGGGCGTTTTGCCGGGCAGCCGCACCTGGGTGGTTACTTGTCCTGTGGCCCTGTAAACTTCATAACTGCAAAAGCTAAAAAACAGGTGGTAAAAGAAGCATTCAATAAATGTTAATAACCGACTTGAAGGCCGTTTGCAAGATCGCCACCTTTAAGGTAACCACCCAGGTGCGTTGGCCTGAATGCCGCCCGGAGGCGATCCGGCATTCTTGAATTTTTGGTTCTTTTTGTTCAAGCAAAAAGAACGTAAAGCCAAGCAACCGAAGGTTTGCTTTTGGAAAACATGCTTCTTTTACCATACGGTTTTTGATCAGGAACTGCGTTCCCTCTTCTTTTTCTTTTTGCTTGATCAAAAAGAAACAAAAAATCAAGGCAAACCCGATCGCCTCCGGGCGTTTTGCCGGGCAGCCGCACCTGGGTGGCTACCTGTATGGCGGCTTTGCAAACTTCATAACTGTAAAATCAAAAAAATAGGTGATAAAAGAAGCATCTGACAAAAAACAAAAAGCCGTCATAAAGATCAGCTGTGAAAGGCCGTTTGCAAGGTAGCCACCCAGGTGCGTTGGCCTGAATGCCGCCCGGAGGCGATCCGGCATTCTTGAACTTTTGGTTCTTTTGTTTCAAGACAAAAGAACGAAGCTCAAGCAACCGCAGGTTTGCTTTTGTAAAACATGCTTCTTTTACGATACATTTTTTGATCGGGTCTGCAACCCTCTTCTATTTCTTTTTCCTTGATGAAAAAGAAACAAAAAATCAAGGCAAACCCGATCGCCTCCGGGCGTTTTGCCGGGCAGCCGCACCTGGGTGGTTACCTGTCCTGTGGCCCTGCAAACTCTATACTTTAAAAGTTAAAAAATGGGTGGTAAAAGAAGTATCTGACAAAAAACAAACAGCCATCATAAAGATCAGCTGTGAAAGGCCGTTTGCAAGATCGGCACCTCTAAGGTAACCACCCAGGCGCGCTGGGCCGAATGCCGCCCGGAGGCGATCCGGCATTCTTGAATTTTTGGTTCTTTTTGTTCAAGCAAAAAGAACGAAACAGCAAGCAACCGCGGTTTGCTTAATCAACCATACTTCTTTTACCATACATTTTTTGATCAGATTTTTAATCCTTTTCTTTTTCTTTTTCCTTGATGAAAAAGAAAAAAAACTAAAAATGGACGGATGCCAAAACAGATTTATGCTCGCCCAAAACCCAGCCTTTTCCCGGTTTTATCCGTCCGGATCTTTCCGTCGGCCCAAACCAGATTACCGGAAACTATGGTGTGCGTTATTTTAGATTGAAAGACCTGCCCATCAAACGGGCTCCAGCCGCATTTATACAGGATGTTTTCTTTGGAGACTTGCCAGGGAGCGTTTAAATCGACCAAAACCAAATCTGCCCAAAAGCCTTCCCGCACAAAGCCACGTTTTTCTACCTGAAAACAAATGGCCGGGTTGTGCGCCATTTTTTCGGCAATCTGTTCTAAGGTAAGCTTTTTTTGATGCACTAATTCCAGCATGGCCGGCAACGCGTGCTGCACCAGCGGGCCGCCCGAAGGTGCTTCCGGATAAGGTTTTTCTTTTTCTTCGGAAGTGTGCGGCGCATGGTCGGTGGCGATCACATCAATCGTTCCATCTAAAACGGCTTGTAAAACGGCATCGCGGTCGGCCGTGGTTTTGATGGCCGGGTTCCATTTGATCAGGTTTCCTTTGGTTTGATAATCCTCGTCCGAAAACCACAAATGATGTACACAAGCTTCGGCCGTGATTTTTTTATCTGCTAAAAGAAGCATCGATTTAAACAGATGGATTTCGCGTGCGGTAGAAATATGCAGCACATGCAAACGCGTTTGGTGTTTTTTGGCCAAAGCTACAGCCATTGACGATGAAATATAACAAGCCTCGGCACTGCGTATTTTGGGGTGAAGCCGAACCGGTAGGTTATTGCCGACTAATTGTTTGTAATGACGGAGGTTTCCTTTGATCGTGGCTTCATCTTCACAATGCGCGGCAATCAGCATGGGCGATTGGGCAAATAAATGTTCAAGCGTTCTTGGGTTGTCCACCAGCATGTTCCCGGTTGATGATCCCATAAAAACCTTGACACCGCAAACGTTTTCAGGATCGGTTTTTAAAACTTCGTGCAGGTTATCGTTAGAAACACCCATGTAAAAAGAGTAATTGGCCAATGATTTTTGCGCGCCCAACTGATATTTGGCTTCCAGTAATCCCTGCGTTAAAGTGTTCGGCACGGTGTTCGGCATTTCCATAAAAGAGGTGATGCCGCCAGCCACCGCCGCCCTTGAGCCGAAAGCGATATCCTCTTTATAAGTTAAACCCGGCTCGCGGAAATGCACCTGATCGTCAATACAACCGGGCAGCAAGTGCAAACCTTCGGCATTGATTTCCTGATCGGCCTGCCGGTTGACAGAAGGCGCAATCTGTTCGATAAACCCGTTTTCAACAAACAGATCGGACACAAAAGTTTTGCCTTCGTTTACAATTGTTGCAGCTTTGATTAAGATGGATGACATGTTCAAAGATAAAGTTAGGATGCGTTATTTAACAGAAAATCCGTTAAGTTATTGCAGTTTTACTGATTGCAGAAACAGGCTAAAAAGAAAAACTGATCTGTTTAAACCATCCCGGCCCCTTCCGGCTCCAACAAAAACTAATTTTAACTTTGTCCACCAAATTTTACCCCATAAAAGAAGCATGAAAAAATATACGTTGTACCTCCTTTTACCTTTGGTTTTTTTGTTGAGCCGCTGCGGCGTGAACAAACAGCTTGAGCAAGCCAAAGCCCTGGGCAAATGCCGTTTTGAACTGGTTTCTGCAGATAGCGTTTACCTGGCCGGCATGAACATAAACCAGTTGGAAGGTCAGGACAACATCAACCTGGGCAGTTTGCCGCGTTTGGCCATGGGTTTTATCACCAGAAGTATCCCGCTGGATGCCCGGCTGGTTTTAAAGATCACCAACCCAACGGCAGAAACGGCGGCCATCAACCAGTTTGAATATAAAATTTTGCTGAAAGGCAGCGAAGTGTTTACCGGTTATGTCAACCATCGGGTAGAAGTTGCGCCGGTTGGCGGCACTACGCGCGTACCGATTGTGATCAGCACCAACGCTTATCATTTGATAACCGACCCGCAAACCCGCGATGCTTTTGCAGATTTGGTCCAGAATTTTTCGGGTGCCAAAAACGCGCGCAAAACCGTGGTTACCATCAAAATAAAACCTACTTTGGATTTGGGCAACAAAGCAATTGGTTTTCCGGGTTATATCACTTTTGAGAAGGAAATTGGGCGGTAGTTTTTACAGGTAGTTTCTCTTATAAATAAAATCTTAAAAAAGCAGACCGGGTTCTCCTTAGCTCAAACCACTTTATTCAAATTGGCAGATGAATTGTTCTGCCTGATTATCTCCCTTTCGGCAAATATTTCGCTATTGATTTTTTATAAATATATGCTTGTAAAAGAAGCATTTATATTTATGAAAAATAAACTATATTTATTCGGTTGGATTTGATGCTGGTTTCTATCTTGTCATCTGGTTGAATTGTATCGTCAGATCAATCAGGCTTCAATTTGTTTCTGGCTTCTTCCTTAACGAAATCAAATAACACAGCATGAAAAAACCTATACTCTTTTTCCTTTTGATTTTTATTGTGCACAACGGCTACTGTCAGCACACAGATTCATTAAAAATTGATGTCGGCACAATCGGTACTGTTGCCAAGAATGATTATCAGCCTTTGTGGCTGGTTTCCAATCGCTGGGGCGCGATTACTGATCAGCAATATGATGCTTCTACTTTTTTTGGGTTTAGCAACAATCATTATTTTGGTAAAAAGTATATCAGTAAATCCAATCCAACGGGCATTTTACGACCTGAGTTTTATTTAAATTACGGTGCTACGGTTATTATTAATAATCATTTTAAAGATGTTACGCTTCAGGAAGGTTATGTTAAAGCCGGTTATAAATACCTGGAAATCCGTGCCAGCCGTTTTAAATACATTCCTGGCGAAGTAGATCAGGATTTGTCCAGCGGCTCGTTGGGGGTGAGCAGTAATGCACTGCCCATTCCGCAAGTCACTATCGGATTAACAGATTATGTAAATGTGCCTTTTACCAATGGCTGGCTGCAAATTAAAGGACAGATAAGCCATGGCTGGCTGGGCAATAATCGTTTTTTAAATTCTTACTATCACGAAAAAAACCTGTACCTGCGGGCAGGCAAAAAAAGGTTCAAATTTTTTGCGGGCCTGCAACATTATGCAGAATGGGGCGGCAGAAGAGATGGCATTGAGTTAGACCGCTCGTTTAAAGGTTTTTTAAACGTATTTCTCGCTAAACCTAATGCTGATGACGGTTCTGGTATCGATCCGACGCAGGCGCAATATGCGGTTTATTATGCCGGAGATCAGCGCGGCATTTTTGAAGTAGGATTTGATTTGGAAACAAACAACCACTTACTGCATTTTTATCATCAAACCCCGTTTGACGGAAGCTGGGGAGTGGATATCAGAAACATTGATAATTTGTCTGGGATCAGCATCGTCCCGAAAAAGGAAAAAGCGGTTGTAAAAAAAGTATTGGCAGAACTTATTTACACCAAACAAGCCGAAAATTACGCTCCTGTTGATAACCGCCAAGCTTATTATAACAACGGCTATTACAAAACCGGCTGGGAATATAATAATATGATAATTGGTACACCATTATTTATTAACCGCTACAGGGCGCAGGATTATGTTTATTTTCAGCAGAGAAGTATCAAGCCTTTTGACTGGAACAGCCCTAATATTCCGGGAAATTCAAATATCATCTACAATCAAATTGTTGGCGCAAACCTTGGTTTACTGCTTCAATTTAGCAATAAGTTTTCCGGCAAAACCAAAATTACTTATACCAACGGACAGTACCAAAATAGCGGCCCCAACCTCAGTCAGTTTTATACTTTACAGGAATTGTATTACCGGCTTTCCAACAGTTTAAACCTTTCTGCTGGTTTTGCTTTGGATGCCGGAGATTTTACCAACAATGTAGGCGGTTTGGTAGGTGTGCACTGGCAATTTAAAAAGGCTTTGAAAATGTGAGAAACAGTAACTTATTTTTTTCAAAAACTTTAACTTTATTTTCTGCCAGGTGAAATTTTTGGTGATAAAAGAAGCACTACATATATTATCTGCTTCGCTTCTCAAAACACTACTTCCTCCTCCAATTTCCCCAAAAAACAAAACCTTATCTTTGCCGGATGCCTGTAACTTTTGAGGACTTTAATTTTAACCGGCAAATATTGAACGCCGTTGCCGATGCAGGTTATACCGAACCAACGCCTATTCAGCAAAAAGCAATTCCGCCCATCCTGAACGGTCAGGACGTGATGGGCATCGCCCAAACCGGAACCGGAAAAACGGCCGCATACGTGTTGCCTTTGCTGATGAAACTGAAATTTGCACAAGGTGATGCGCCGCGTGCTTTGATTATTTCGCCTACGCGCGAACTGGCGATGCAAATTGCCGAAAACATCAGGGCTTATGCCGTAAATACAGATTTGCGGACGGTTGTTTTATACGGAGGCTTGGGGCCGAAAACGCAGATCGGGCAACTTGAAAAAGGCGTGGACATTATTGTTGCCTCGCCGGGCCGTTTTCTGGATTTGTACCTGGCCGGGCATATCGTTACTAAAACTTTACAGGTTTTGGTTTTGGACGAGGCCGACAAAATGATGGACATGGGCTTTATGCCGCAGATCAACCGTATTTTGGAAGTCGTTCCGCGTAAACGCCAAAACTTGTTGTTCTCGGCCACCATGAGCGAAAAAGTGCATCTTTTGGCAGGTAATTTTCTGGAGTTCCCAACCGTGATCGAGGTTACGCCGCAAGCCACACCAGCCCAAACCGTAATACAGAAATTGTTTTTTGTGCCGAACATGAAAACCAAGATCAACCTGCTGAAAAAGTTGCTGGAAGATCCTGAAAGTATTACCAAACTGATCATTTTCTGCAAAACCCGGCAATCCGCAGAAGACGTTTTCAAGTTTCTGGAACGCAAACTGGGGCAAGACCAGGTTAAAGTTTTACATGCCAATAAAGGACAGAACACGCGCATCAACTCCATCAATTCCTTTAAAAACGACGAAGTAAAAATATTGGTTGCTACCGATGTGGCTTCGCGCGGCATTGATGTGAGTGCTGTGAGCCACGTGATCAACTTTGATGTTCCGGTGGTGATTGAAGATTATGTGCATCGGATTGGAAGAACCGGCCGTGCTTTGCAATCCGGCGAAGCGATTACTTTTTGCGTTCCTTCAGAAGAATATTACCTGAAGAAAATAGAAAAACTGATCCGGCAGAAAATAGAAATTTTGCCGATCCCCGAAGGAGTTTTTGTAGAAGAAACCGGCTATGATGAACGCCAGGAACAGAACAAGGAAATTGACTTGCAGCTGCGCAAAGATAACCCGGATTTTAAAGGTGCTTTCCACGAAAAAAAACTCTCGAACCAAAAAAGCACCCTGCCAAAGAAAAAAGATGACCGTAAATTTAAAGCCACAAAGAGATCTCCGGGGAAAAAATTTAAAAATTAATACTTCTTTTGCAGCATGAAATTCAGGCTAACCCCGCTCAACCTGGCAACGGCCGGCTTTATTGTGCTGGCTGCGGATATCTGGATCAACGGTGCAAAACTGGCCGGTGGCCAATATCAGCATTTTGGCAGTGCCATCAGCTGGATGTTTTTGCTGTTTGCCTTTGCTGTGGCTTTCCTGGACATCACGTTTAGAAATTTATTCCCCGAAACCAAAAAACTATGGATTGTAGAATTGAGTTTAATGGCCCTTACCACCGTAATGTATTTGTTAGTTAGCTGATAATTAATGGTTTATAGTTGATAGCTTTTGGCAATCAGCCCCGCACCTCAAACCCCACACCTCCTCATGAAAAAAGCAGAAATAAAACTCACCATAGAACTGGACGATCAGAACGTACCGGAAAAAATCACCTGGGAATCTACCGATTCGGCCTCAAAAGAAGCTTTGCCGGTTGCCGCATTTAATTTAGCTTTGTGGGACCATCAATATAAAAACACGCTAAAAATCGATTTGTGGACGAAGGAAATGCCGGTAGATGAAATGAAACGTTTTTTTTACGAAACACTGCAAACCATGGGCGACAGCTTTTTGCGTGCCACCGGCGAGAAACTGATTGTAGAAGATTTGCGCGATTACTGCGCACATTTTGCCGATAAAATGGAAATAAAACAAGGATAAAAACAGTATTATGGCACCACGCAATTTCATTTCTTTAGCAGGTTTTATTTTGTTGATTGCCGGGCTGTTCAGTCCGCTGATCAGTCCGCTGGGTTTGGTAAAATGGGATCTTTTCAACCTGAACAAAACTTTTGCCGTTATCGTTTTATTGGTTGCCATTGCGGGTTTGGCTGCAGCAATTATCCGCAACAATCAACTTTTAAAACTTTCCGGCTGGATCAGTTTGGCTCTGGTTGTTTTGGTTTTTATCGCTGCCGTGATGAAAGTGCAGACCGCTTTCAGTTTTATCCCTTTCCCCAAACTGGCCAATACAATGTCGGGTTTTATCCATTACCGCTGGGGCTGGTTTTTGCTTTTTGCAGGTGCAATTATGGGTTTGCTGGGCAGCTTTGGTTTAAAGAAGAGTTTGCATACAACCGTTAAATAAATTTTACCGATGCTGTTTTTAGCACCTAAATTTCGGCAACTTTAAACGGTTTTATTTCGATTCGGTCCCAAACCTTTTCGGTTATATACGGATCGTTCTGCAGCCATTCCTGCAGGTTTTCGGGCGTTTCAAACTGCACGATCATCGTCGAGCCGATCATTTTTCCTTCCTCGTTCAACATCGCGCCGCCAATAACATAATGATCCTTACTTTTCAGCTTTTTTACAGTTTGCAAATGCGCCGGGCGCGCGGCCATTCTTCGTTCAAAAGCATTTTCGTCCGTAAAATCCTGCGCGCTGATCAAATATTGTTTCATACTGTTTTTATCGATATAATTTCAGGCTAAAATAAAGTGGTTTGTGCTTTTCCGCAAATGACGGATTCGTGCTGCAGCAGCCATTTTTTTCGCCATAATCCACCGGCGTAACCTGTCAGTTCGCCGTTTGTGCCGATGATGCGATGACAAGGCACCACAATCCACAATTTGTTTTTACCGTTGGCAGATGCAATGGCACGAATGGCCAGCGGATTGCCAAACCGTGCTGCCATTTGCGCATAACTTTGGGTTTTGCCGAAATCAACTTTGGTCAACCCCTGCCAAACCTGCTGCTGGAAAGCTGTTCCGGACTGGGCAACCGGAAAATCGAAAATGCTTCTTTTACCGGCAAAATATTCTTGTAATTGTTGTACGGCAGTTTTCAGCAATTCAGTTTCAGGCTGGATGAGTTGCACTTCTTCTTCCAAAAAAACAACAGAACTGATCTGATTTTCAGTTTCATCAATTTTCATGATCCCGATGGGCGAAAGGTAATGCGCGTACATATCTCAAATTAACATAATTTTAAACTGATTCTGGCTTACTATATTTGCTGCCGATGAATTTGTTCAACCAGGTCAAGTTTTTACTGCGGAAGGAAATCCTGCTCGAATGGCGTGCTAAATACGCTTTCAACGGTGTGCTGCTTTACGTGGTCTCTACTGTTTTTGTGTGCTATATTTCGTTCAATTTATCACCGGGCTTCAGCCAAAACCAGGGTTATCCAATTGTATGGAACGTACTTTTCTGGATTATTTTATTGTTTGCTTCTGTTAATGCCATTGCCAAAAGTTTTATGCAGGAAAACAGCAACCGGCTTTTATATTACTACACCATCGCCAGTGCAAAAGCCATTATCCTGGCCAAAATAATTTATAACTGTTTACTGATGATGCTGTTGAGTACGATGGCTTTAATCGTTTATTTATTGTTTTTTACAAATAATTTAGGCGATCCGTTGTGTTATTATCTGGCCGTTTTAAGCGGCAGCATCAGTTTTTCGATGGTTTTTACCATGCTTTCGGCCATCGCTTCCAAAGCCGGGAACAACGGCACACTAATGGCGGTTTTGTGTTTCCCGATCATCATTCCGGTTATTTTGGTTTTGGTCCGTTTCTCCAAAAACGCCATGGACGGTTTGGACAGAAGTGCCAGTCAGCACGATATTATTGTGCTGGCGGGCATCAATGCCATTGTGGTTGCAACTTCACTGATCCTGTTTCCATATTTGTGGCGCGACTGATGCTTCTTTTACCGGTATAAATTAGTCGTCATCATCTTTTTTCTTCTTCTCCAAAATCACAAAAGCACTGCGGCGCGGCGCGGGCATCACGGCATTTTCGCCTTTTACGGCTTTCCAAACTACATCGTTCAGCTCCAAATCCGGCACAGCATCTTCTTTTGCCAGATTAAAAGTTGCAGAGCGTTCGGCACTTTTGTTCCAGGCCACATTTCGTTTTTGGAGATCAACTTGCGCAGCTTTAGCTTGATACAGAGAAAAATCCGGCTTGGCAGAAAAACAGCTGAACAACGGCACGGCCGCGGCATCGTACTGGCTCATCGGCGGCAAACCCAGTATCAGTTCCATTGTGCGCAAAATGCCGGAAGTGGAATACATGGTATGGTTTACAGAACCCTTTTTGATGTACGGACTAATCACAAAAGCTGGCGAACGGTGCGCATCTACATGATCAGAACCATTTTGCGCATCATCTTCCAGCACAAAAATCACAGATTCTTTCCAGATCGGGCTTTCTGCGATGTGCTCAACCAGTTTGCCCAAAGCCAGATCATTATCGCCCAAAGCCGAAATAACACTGATGGCCCCTTTGCGCTGTCCGCTGGTATGGTCATTGCTTAAACGGATGCTGCTGAACTGCGGCACGGCATTTTTTTGCAGTAAAGAATCAAAATCATGCGCCCAGATCCGCTCGCGTTCAACATCCGGAATACTTAAATCAAAATCCGGCGAAGCATTGCAAATGTGATTTTCCAACGCTTTGATATTCGCTTTTCCATCGCCTGCAAACTCGCCGTAGCTGCGGTAAGTGATGCCGGCGCGCTGACAATAATCCCAGATAAAACCTTTTTTCGGAAAAGCTGCCGGCCGCGTTCCTTCAAAATCATAATTGCCGCCACGGCCGCCGTAACTGGTTGGCCAGGTTTTCTCCACAAAATCCGTGGCATACGCGGCCGTGCTCCAGTTATGTCCGTCGGCACTCACTTCGGCATCTACATAAAAGTTGTCCAGCAGCACAAATTCGCGCGCCAAAGCATGATGGTTTGGAGTGATTTTTTCGGGGAAAATGCACAGGCTGGTATCGCCGTTCCCTTCTTTCATATCGCCCAAAACCTGATCGTAAGTGCGGTTTTCTTTGATGATGTAAAAAACGTGTTTGATGGGCGAGTTTTGTTTAGCATTGCGCGGAATCGGGTTTCCTGCTTCGCCTAAAGCTTCTTTTTCTACCTTTTTATTATAAGGCGTGTTGGCATAAACCCGGCGCGAATATTTTTTAAGCTGAACTTCGTTCGGTATTGGGATAAACGACAGAGTCCCTGTAAACAAACCGCCAATATATTCCGATCCTTTTGCGGCCTTGGCACCTGTCTGGTATCCGCTGTCGTCTGCTTTTACAATTGGTTTTGGCCCGTTTGGATTGGGCAGGGAAGAAAAACCTTTTCCGTTGGCCACTAAAATCGTTTTTCCCAAAACTTTCACATTGGTTGGATACCAGCCCGTTGGGATAAAGCCTTTAGAAAAACTTTTCCCCGGTTTGGAAACATCAAAAACAGCCAGACAGTTATTGTCCGCGTTGGCAATGTACAGTGTTTTTTCATCCGCAGAAAGTGCCAGCCCATTTGTGGTAGAACCGGTTAAAGCATCCGGGTACAAAGCTGCCGAAACCGTTTCGATCACTTTATTGGTTTTGGTGTTGATGATGGAAACCGAATTGTCATTTGCATTGGCCACAAACAAATACATACTGTTTTTACTGCGGATAATTTCGTTCGGGTGGTTTCCGGTGGCAATGGTTGCCGTGATTTTTTGGGTCGAAGTGTTGTAAACTGCAACTGCACTGCCGCCCCAAAGCGTGATGTACAATTGCTTTTTATCCGCAGAAAGCAGGCAGCTATATGCCTCGTGGCCCAATGCTGTTTTTACCAGGGTTTTTTTGCTGCGGAGATCAATTTCGTACAGCGAATTATCTTCTTTGGTAACCGCATATAGTTTTCCGGCGGCATCATCAAGCTCGATCCCGGTAGCACAGATTTTATTTTTTGGCCATTTCCGACCTAAAAAAATTGTATCCGGCGTGCCTAATTTTTGCTGACTGACCGGATAATTTAAAATCCAGTTGTCATTTCCGCCGGAAGCAAAAAGGTGCTTTTCATCCGCAGAAAACTTTAAACCGTACCAGGATTTCGGGATCACTTTCTCGTCGAGCAGCCTCTCGGTTTTCGGGTCGATGAGCTGGATGGTTTGTGTACTTTGCCCGTTGTTGGTTACGGCAAGCAGTTTTTTTGAAGCAGAAAGCTGCATGTTCAGTGGCAAATCGCCCAGCGGGATACTTTTTCCGGCGGGCGAAAGTTTCCAGCCGTTGGGCAGCAACACCGTTGGCAGATTTGGATTGTCTGTTGGCATTTGTGCGAACACTTTTCCGGCAAAAAACAACAAAACCACACTTATTTTAACAAGATTTTTCACGGCAGAAAGATTTGAAAACAAATATAGTCAAAGCGTTTTTGTATTGCTTAAAAGGCCGAAAACTTAACAAAACCTTAATCTTCAGGATATTGGCCGATGCTTCTTTTACCGTATAAATTTTGGTGTTTGGTTTAATTTCATCCTAAACATTGGTTCCTTCTTCCTGAACAAAACACTATTTTTGCCGTAAGGATTGCAAATCCGGTTTTTCATTTATGTTCCAGTCCCAAACTTTGTTTCAACAGGCAACACAATTGTTGCAGCAACTGATCGCCACTCCTTCTTTCAGTAAAGAAGAAAACGTTACCGCAGAAATCATCAACCGTTTTCTGACAGAACACGGCGTGCAAACAAACCGGAAAATGAACAACATTTGGGCCTGGAACCGGCATTTTGATCCGGCAAAGCCAACAATTTTGCTCAATTCGCACCACGATACCGTGAAGCCAAATTCCGGTTACACGCGCGATCCTTTTGATGCAAAAATCGAAGACGGCAAACTTTTTGGCCTGGGCAGCAATGATGCCGGCGGTTGCCTGGTTTCGCTGCTTGCTGTTTTTATCCACTATTTTTCGGCAGAAAACCTGAAATATAATTTTTGTTTGGCCGCTACTGCGGAAGAAGAAATTTCGGGCAACAATGGTTTGGAACTGATCCTTCCGGAACTTGGGAAACTGGAGTTTGGCATTGTGGGCGAACCTACACAAATGCAGCTTGCCATTGCCGAACGCGGTTTAATGGTTTTAGATTGCACTGCTTTTGGACGCGCCGGGCACGCCGCGCGCGAAGAAGGCGAAAACGCCATTTACAAAGCTTTGAAGGATATTGAATGGTTCAGAAATTACCGTTTTCCGCAGGAATCGGAAGTTTTCGGGCCGATCAAAATGTCGGTCACCATCATTAATGCCGGTTCGCAGCACAACGTGGTGCCTGCCACCTGCACTTTTACAGTGGATGTGCGCGTAACCGACGCTTACCGCAACGAAGAAGTTTTGGAGATGATCCGCCAGCACGTTGATTGCGAAGTGAAACCGCGTTCTATCCGCCTGAAACCCTCGTCCATCCCAAAAGACCATAAAATGATACAAGCCGGAATTGCCTTAGGCAGAAGCATTTACGGCTCTCCTACCACTTCAGATCAATCACTTTTGGATATTCCATCTGTGAAGCTTGGCCCCGGCGATTCCGGCCGTTCGCACATGGCGGATGAATATATTTATGTAGATGAAATCCGGGAAGGCGTTGAACTATACATCAAAATGCTGGATCAGTTGGTTTTGTAGAAAAGTTTATGGCCGGTGGTCTGTGGGTTATTTTCCTGAAAAAACATCGATAAAAACAGTATCAGGATTTCCAAAAAAACGATTCTAAAAAATTATGAAAATCTGGCAAAAAAATATTTCAGTCAATCAGTTAGTCGAAAATTTTACGGTTGGCCGTGATCGGGAGTTTGACCTGCAACTGGCCGCTTTTGATGTTTTGGGTTCCCTCGCCCACACGCAAATGCTAAAAAGTATCGGTTTGATGAGTGCCGGAGATTTGGTGTTGGTGCAGCAGGAATTAAAATCGATTTACCGGGAAATTGAAGCTGGGGATTTCAGTATTTCTGCGGAAGTGGAAGACGTGCATTCGCAGATCGAATGGCTGTTGACGCAGCGCATTGGCGATGCCGGCAAAAAAATACACAGCGGAAGATCGCGCAACGATCAGGTTTTGGTTGATCTGAAACTGTTTTTCCGCCATGAACTGGAAGAAATTGTAACACAAGTAAAAACCCTTTTTGATCTGCTGATCCAACTCAGCAATCAGCATAAAAACGTGTTACTACCGGGTTATACACATTTGCAAATTGCCATGCCGTCGTCATTCGGTCTGTGGTTTGGCGCTTATGCCGAAAGTTTGACAGACGATCTGGAAATGATTTTGGCCGCTTACAAAATCAGCAATAAAAACCCGCTGGGCGCGGCGGCCGGTTATGGTTCGTCATTTCCGTTGAACCGGACTTTAACCACCAGATTATTAGGTTTTGAAAGCCTGAACTATAACGTGGTTTATGCGTTGATGGGTCGCGGAAAAACAGAGCGGATTATTGCCCAGGCCATATCTTCTGTCTCGGCAACGCTGGCCAAAATGGCGATGGACCAATGTTTATATTTAAGTCAGAATTTTGCTTTTGTGAGCTATCCCGATCAGCTGACAACTGGTTCCAGCATTATGCCACATAAAAAAAACCCGGACGTTTGGGAAATCATGCGCGGAAAATGCAACCGGATCCAGGCTTTGCCCAATGATGTTGCCTTGATGACGGCCAATTTGCCTTCCGGTTATTTCCGGGATTTACAATTGCTGAAAGAACTGCTTTTTCCGGCTTTCGCAGATTTGAAAGATTGTTTGCAGATGGCCACGTTCATGCTCGAAAATATATCGGTAAAAGAAGCAATCCTGGAAGATGACCGCTATAAATATCTGTTCAGCGTAGAAGAAACTAACCGGCGCGTTTTAAGTGGCATACCCTTCCGCGAAGCTTACAAACAAATTGGTGCCGAAATCGAGAATGCTTCTTTTAGCCCTGAAAAAACAGTGAACCATACGCATGAAGGCAGCATTGGCAATTTATGCAACGAGGAAATAACGGAATGTATGGACGAACTGCTGGAGCAATTCCCGTTCAAAAAAGTACAGAAAGCAATCGAAAACCTGTTGAAATAATCATGAAAGGACAAAACAGAAGCGATATTTTTCCGGGTTTGGAAGTAGATATCATCCTGAAGAAGGATCAGCGCAGCGGCAAAAAGACCAGAGGTTTTGTAAAAGATTTGCTCACAAGTTCTGCTTTTCACTCCCGCGGGATAAAAGTGCGGCTTGAAGACGGGCAGGTTGGACGCGTGCTTGAGATTGTGGAGGAAGATTGAGACATTTTTTAAAAAATTATTTGTTTTCATTTTGAAAACTTTTTGTACATTTCAACTATATTTTGTAAATGAATGTAATAACAAAAAGAACCATACTTTATTATATAACCAAATATCCAATGGCTAAAACAGCATTGTTAACTTGGTTAGAAGAATTTAGTAGTTGTGCATTTATTAATCCAAATCAGTTAAAAGAAGTTTATGGTAACGCAAGTATCTTAATCAACCAAAGAGTTATTTTTAATATTAAAGGGAATGATTTCAGATTAACTACCGCGATCAATTTTAAAACTCAAGCCGTTTATATTATTTGGTTTGGTACACACAAAGAATATGATAAAATTGATGCAAACACTATTAAATACATTATAATCAACAATAATTAATTATGCAAAACTGGAAAGTTATTAAATCTGAACCTGATTATCAGCAGGCATTAGAACGCACGATTGAAATTTTTCATGCAGAGCCTGAATCTCCTGATTTTGAAGAATTAGAGCTTTTGCTTGTTTTAGTAAAGGATTATGAAGATAAAAACATTGTTATCCCAAGATTAGACCCGCTCGAGGTGGTTAAACTTAAAATGCAGGAAAAAGGAATTAAGGTTAAAGATTTGGAAAATATTATTGGTAGTAAAGGCCATGTTTCTCTTATTCTATCCGGTAAAAGAGAAATAACATTAAAAATGGCCAAAGCTTTACATTCCTTTTTAGGCATTCCGGCTCATATTTTTTTGTCTGGAAATGTAGCTTAGATAACAGCAATTCTTATCCCATAAAAAAAGCTGCTTCCTTATCAGAAGCAGCTTTTTTAACGATTAATGAATTTTATATCTTGGATTAGATAACTTGTACATTTACCGCGTTCAGGCCTTTTTTGCCACGCTCAACATCGTATTTCACTTTGTCGTTTTCACGGATTTGATCAATCAAACCGGATGAATGAACGAATACATCTTCTTCGCCGGAATTTTCCGGGATAATGAATCCGAATCCTTTTGTTTCGTTAAAAAATTTAACTGTACCTTCTTTTTGCATTGTAATTTTATTTATAATGCCGCTAAGGTAAAGATTTAATTCGGAATATCGTTATTATTATTTTACCATAAAGCTTACTAAATAATCTCCCCAAAGCATGTCCACTTTCCCGCTTTTATCAACGGTATAGGTTACTTTTTCTGCAAAAGACGGTGCCTTTTTACCTTTCACATCAACTTTTAAAGCATCTTCGCCTTTATTTTTTTCATAGTCAAAAGCACCCCATGTTTTCCATGTTTTGTTAAAAATCAGTGTCCATACATTTCCGTTTTTAATGGTAAAAAAAGCATATTTTCCGGCCGGAAGTGCTTTTCCGTTGATTTTAACGTTTTTATCAACCACAAAACTGGTTGCTTCGTTTGCACCTGTACGCCAAACTTTGCCTTCCATCGGCTCAAGGTCTTTACCAATGGTACGGCCTTTTACAGATGGGCGACTGTAATCAATTTCCACATTTACGCCGCTGTTGGTAGTGGTTTTTACAGTGTCCGGCAAACTTGGGCGCGGCCCTTTGTTGGTTTGTGCGTTGGCAGAATAAGTAGTAAATAAAGCACCTGCAAACAGGCACATCAATAATTTTTTCATGGTTTTTTATTTTTTTTGCTGAAACGAAGATGCAGAAAAATTGCGGATGAAAATATTTTATATGGAAATAGCAAACCCATCAGCCTGAAATTTACCTTGTAAAAGAAGTATTACACAAATAGTGTAATTGTTTGTTGCAAAACTTATTGCTTTGTTACCGTGTTCCAAAGAAACTATAAATAATCCCATCATGAAAAAAACCACTATAAAAACAGCATTTGTAGCGGCTGCAATCTCAGGTTCTGCCCTGTTTTTTGCGGCCAAGCCAATTTCTCCACAAACAAATAAAAACTTAAAAGTTGCGGACGACAGCGGTTTAAAACTTCCGGCCGGTTTTTCTGCCTTGATCGTAGCCGATAATTTAGGCCAGGCGCGCCATCTTGCCGTAACCAGTTCCGGCGATGTTTATGTAAAACTGAACCGGCCAAAAAACGGCAAAGGTATTTTAATGCTGCATGATAAAAACGGTGATGGCAAAGCCGATGACATCACCGGTTTTGGCAATTATGGCGGCACCGGCATGGCCATCAAAAATGGTTATTTGTATGCTTCTTCGGATGAAAACGTGTACCGCTATAAATTAGATAACAAGCAGCACGTTATTGACGGGGCAAAACCGGAAGAAATTGTGAAAGGTTTGCTTGCCCGCCATGAGCACGAAAGTAAATCCATCACGCTGGACAATGCCGGAAACATTTATGTAAACGTTGGCGCATACTCCAATTCATGTCAGGAAAAAGACCGTCAGAAAGGATCAATGGGCATGAAACCTTGTCCGATCCTGGATTCTGCAGGTGGCATTTGGCAGTTTAAAGCAGATAAATTAAACCAAACTTATGGCACAGGCACGCATTACGCCACGGGTTTGCGCAACGTGGTTGGTTTGGATTGGAACCAGCAGGACAACCAGCTTTTTGTGATGCAGCACGGCCGTGATCAGCTGCATGATATTTTTCCGGATTTATATACCGTTCAGCAATCTGCCGTTTTGCCCGCCGAGTGTATGTATGCCATCAAAAAAGGGGATGATGCTGGCTGGCCGTATTTGTATTATGACGAATTTCAGAAGAAAAAAATCCTGATGCCGGAATATGGCGGCGACGGCAAAAAAGAAGGTTCGGCAAAAGCGATCAGTCCGGTTATTGCCTTTCCGGGCCATTTGGCACCAAACGGATTGCTGTTTTATACCGGAAACCAGTTTCCGGCCAGGTACAAAAATGGTGCTTTCATCGCATTTCATGGTTCCTGGAACCGCGCGCCCGAACCGCAGGCAGGTTATTACGTGGTTTTTGTTCCGTTTGAAAATGGCAAACCGGCCAGCGATAAATGGGAAGTTTTTGCAGATAATTTTTCAGGCGGACCGGAAAAAACAAAATCCGGCCGTGCAGACCATCGCCCATGCGGTTTGGCGCAAGGCCCGGATGGTTCGATTTATGTTTCGGATGATTCTAAAGGGACAATTTACAAAATCAGTTACAACAAATAATTTATGTCGATCAAAAAAATATTCCTGATACTGTTTTTAGCACCTATTTCTTTGTGCGCCGTAGCGCAAATCAAAAAAAAGCCATCCCATAAACCGGTTGCTGCAGCCGCGATTGTTGATAAAGCTTCCGTAGCAAACGGGTTGATCGTTTTTACCCAAAATTGTGTTTCCTGTCATCAGGCGGATGGCGGCGGCGTTCCTCACATGAACCCGCCGCTGATCAAAACGCCCTGGGTTTTGGGCGATCAGACGCGCCTGATCAATATTGTTTTAAACGGTTTTAAAGAAGATGTAGAAATCAACGGCGACCGCTACTCTAATGTGATGCCTGCTTTCAACTATTTAAAAGATCAGGAAATTGCCGATGTGCTGACTTACGTCCGCAATAATTTTGGCAACAAAGCTTCGGCCGTTACTGTCAAAAAAGTTACGGCAACCCGCGCGGCAAAGAGCAAGTGAAATTTATACCGGTAAAAGAAGCATCAGAACACCACTGTTTGTAATGCTTCTTTTACCGGTATTTTTTACGTCTTGACCTAAATATTTCTATAACTTTCAATTATATATTTCATTTTTACAGGATGATAAAACAACCGATCATCACCGTAAAAAACCTGGTTAAAAAGTACGGTAATTTTGTGGCCGTCAACCAAATCAGTTTTGAAGTTTATGAAGGGGAAATATTTGGTTTGCTTGGCCCGAACGGTGCCGGAAAAACCACTACTTTAGAAATTTTAGAAACCCTGCGCGATAAAACTTCCGGAGAGGTTTTGGTAGATGGTTTTTCGGTTGATCACAATGCCGCTGACATTAAAAAACGGATTGGTGTGCAATTGCAGGCCGCAGGATATTATCCAAATTTGAACTTGACGGAGCTGATCGAACTGTTTTCCGGCCTGTATGGCGTTGCCGTTTCTCCGATGGAAATGCTATCAAAAGTTTCGCTTACAGATAAAGCAAAAGCGAGATATAAAGAGCTTTCCGGCGGACAAAAACAGCGTTTTTCCATCGCCACAACGTTGATCAACAACCCGCGGATTGTGTTTTTAGATGAGCCGACAACCGGTTTGGACCCGCAGGCACGCCGCAATTTATGGGATTTGATCCGCAATATACGTGATGCCGGAACAACGGTTGTCATCACCACACATTATATGGATGAAGCCGAAGTTTTATGCGATCGGGTGGCTTTTGTAGATGCCGGGAAAATTATTGGAATTGATACGCCCGATCATTTTATCGATCAATTGGTTTCTTCCGGTTTTGAACGGGAAAAGCAAGTAAAAAGTGCCAACTTGGAAGATGTATTCATCAATCTGACCGGAAAAGAACTGCGGGAAATGTGATCCTGATTTCAACCGATGCTTCTTTTATCTACCTTAATTTCATCTTCACCTTATGAATCAACCTCAACCCTACAGCAACGTAAAAGCTACACTGGCAATGGCAAAAGCCAGTTTCCGGTCTATTTTGCGCAGTCCGTCGTCCGTAGTTTTTACGCTGGCTTTTCCACTGATTTTTATCCTGGTTTTTGGTTTTATCGGTGGCGGCGGGATTACAGTCGATGTTGGTATCGCGAAAGACAACAATCAGCAAAACCCAATTTATAAAGCCCTGAAAAGTACCAAAGTGATTCATCTGGTGGAAACCGAATCTGCCGATGAAATGAAAAAAGACTTGGAAAAAGGCCGTCTGGATGGCATCATTAGCATCCAAAACAACGCCGGAAAACTGCCTGCTTACATTATTAATGTACAATACACCAAAGCTTCGCTGGAAAAAGGAAATATTCTAAAATCACTTTTAAACAATATTTTTTACCAGATAAATTTACATACGCCCAATGCGCCGCCACCGGTTGCAGAGCTGCGGGAAGTTACCGTGCAAGGCCGCGAGTACAAAACCATCGACTTTATTTTGCCGGGGCAATTAGGCTTTTCTTTGCTGAGTACGGGCGTGTTCGGTACGGCTTTCGTGTTTTTAAGCCTGCGGATTACACTGGTGATCAAACGCTTTTTTGCCACGCCGGTGCAGCGTTTCAGTATTGTTTTGGGTGAAGCTTTGGCGCGCATCACTTTTGCGCTGATTGGTGCTTTAATTATCATCCTGATCGGGCATTTTGCATTCGGTTTTACACTGATCCACGGTTTTATAACAGTAGTCAACATGCTCATTTTGGCAACCATTGGTATCATTGTTTTTATGGGGTTTGGATTTGTGATCTCCGGTATTGCCAAAAACGAAACTTCTGTGCCGCCAATTGCCAATATTGTTACGCTGCCACAATTCCTGCTTTCAGGCACATTTTTTTCGATCAGTGCTTTTCCCTCCTGGCTGCAGCCCATCAGCAAAGCGTTGCCTTTAACCTATTTAAACGATGCCATGCGAAAAGTGGCGTTTGAAGGTGCTGGTTTGTTGGATGTTGGCCATCAATTGCTCATCCTGGCCATTTGGGGGATTATTGTTTATGCAGTAGCCGTAAAAACGTTTAAGTGGGAATGATAAAATTGCAGCCATTAGCATCTGCTTTGAACTTTCTATTAAAATGCTTCTTTTACCATATAAATTATGGCAATTTGTATATTTGGCATCACACGAACAACAGTGTAGAATTTACACTAAGATTTTAAAATTCATTAAAAAACAATAAAAATGAGCTTAATAATTGACGTACATGCCCGCCAGATCCTTGATTCGCGCGGAAACCCTACCATTGAAGTAGATGTTTTAACAGAAAACGGTGCAATGGGCCGTGCCGCCGTTCCTTCCGGTGCTTCTACCGGTGTTCATGAAGCGGTGGAACTTCGCGACAACGACAAATCAAAATATGGTGGCAAAGGCGTATTAAAGGCGGTTGCAAATGTGAATGATAAATTGTCCAAAGAGCTTCAGGGCATGGATGTTTTTGAGCAAAACGAAATCGACAAACTGATGATCGAGATCGACGGCACAGAAAACAAAGGCAATTTGGGCGCAAACGCTATTTTAGGCGTATCACTGGCCGCTGCAAAAGCTGCCGCACAGGAAAGCCGTCAGCCTTTATATCGTTATGTTGGCGGCGTGAACGCAAACACACTTCCGATCCCGATGATGAACATCCTGAACGGTGGTTCTCATGCCGATAACAAAGTTGATTTTCAGGAATTTATGGTGATGCCGGTTGGCGCACCTACTTTTTCTGAAGCTTTGCGTTGGGGCGTGGAGGTTTTTCATACCTTAAAAACAGTACTGAAGAAAAAAGGCTATTCTACAAATGTAGGCGATGAAGGTGGTTTTGCGCCTGATTTTGCTTCTAATGAAGAAGCCATTGAAACTGTTTTGCAAGCCATTGAAGCGGCGGGATATAAGCCTGGCGAAGAAATTTTTATAGCGATGGACCCGGCAGTTTCCGAATTTTACGACAATGCTTCCGGTTTATATACGTTCAAAAAATCTGACGGACGCCAGCTGACCTCAGCGCAAATGGTAGATTACTGGGTTGATTGGGCAAACAAATATCCGATCATTTCTTTGGAAGATGGTTTGGCAGAAGACGATTGGGCCGCTTGGGCAACTTTGACGGAAAAATTGGGTTCCAAGATCCAGTTGGTTGGTGATGATCTTTTTGTAACGAACACCAAACGTTTGCAAAAAGGCATCGACATGCACGTTGCCAATTCTATTTTGGTGAAAGTAAACCAGATTGGTTCGCTGACGGAAACCATTAATGCCGTTACTTTGGCGCAAAACAATGGCTACACTTCGGTGATGAGCCACCGTTCCGGCGAAACTGAAGATTCAACAATCGCCGATTTGGCGGTTGCCTTAAATTGCGGACAAATTAAAACCGGTTCCGCTTCCCGTTCAGACCGGATTGCCAAATACAATCAATTACTGCGTATAGAAGAAGAATTAGGCAGCAATGCACGTTTTATCGGTAAAGATTTTAAGTTTTTGAAGAAGTAAAAATTTATACTGGTAAAAGAAGTATCACAAGCCGACGATGAGTCGGCTTTTTTTGTTTCAAAGGCTTTTATTTAAACCAAAATCCTCATACGGATTTATTCGTATCTTTGCACAATTATTATCCGCTTTATTACCGGCTTTGATCTTAAGCATATCACCTGACCGCTAATACAGTTGTGTTAGCACATTTAGTACAAATTTCAATGTTATTTCAAGAATTAAATTTAATTGAGCCGATCCTTAAGGCTTTAAAACAAGAAGGTTATACCCAGCCCACGCCTATCCAGGAACAATCTATCCCGTTGATTTTGCAGGGAAAAGACTTGCTGGGCTGCGCCCAGACCGGCACCGGCAAAACGGCCGCTTTTGCCATCCCGATTTTGCAGCTTTTATATCAGCAAAAACAGCAGCACAAGGAACAGAAAACTATCAAATCGCTGATTTTGACGCCAACGCGCGAACTGGCCATTCAAATTGAAGAAAGTTTTACCGCTTACGGCCGAAATACCGGATTGAAACATCTGGTGATTTTTGGCGGCGTGTCTCAAAACCCGCAAACTGAAGCTTTGCGACGTGGTGTTGATATTTTGGTTGCCACGCCCGGCCGCCTACTGGATTTGATGAACCAGCGTTTTGTAAACTTGCAGCATGTACAGATTTTGGTTTTGGATGAAGCTGATCGTATGCTGGACATGGGTTTTGTAAACGATGTTAAAAAGGTGATCGCAAAACTTCCGCAGAAAAGGCAAACTTTGTTTTTCTCGGCTACCATGCCCAAAGAAATCCAGAGCTTGGCGGATTCTATACTCAACAAACCTGAAAAAGTAGAAGTTACGCCCGTTTCTTCTACTGCAGAAACCATTGAACAAGCACTTTTCATGGTTGATAAATCAGATAAGCGCGATTTGTTGCTGCACGTTTTAAAGGATAAAAATATCAAAACTGCCTTGGTTTTTACGCGGACAAAACATGGTGCCGATAAAGTGGTGAAAGATTTGCTGCGCGCCAACATCACCGCCGAAGCCATTCACGGAAATAAATCGCAGAATGCAAGGCAGCGCGCTTTGTCGAATTTCAAGGCCAGGACAACGCGTATTTTAGTTGCTACAGATATTGCCGCCCGAGGAATCGATGTGGAAGAATTAACGCATGTAATTAATTACGAGCTGCCAAACATCCCGGAAACTTATGTGCACCGCATTGGGCGAACGGGCCGTGCAGGCGCAAGCGGAATTGCTTTGTCTTTTTGTGATGCGGAAGAATTGGATTTTTTAAAAGATATCCACAAACTCATCAACATCAGCATTCCCGTTTCAGATCATCCTTATCCGCCTAAACAAGGTTCGCTGGCACAAAAAGTTCAAGCTAAAACCGGAGCTGGCAACGTAAAAAGAAATCCTCACGGCGAATTTAGAAGCAGAAAACCAAACAACAACAGCAATCGCCGACCCAGGACCAGCAATTAATTTTCAAAAAACCAATGCTGTTTTTATGGCATAAATTTCAGGCTTTCTCTTCCAGAATCAGGTTTTGTATAATCGAACAAAACCTGATTTTATCCGTATCCGGCATTTGCATTGTTCTGTACAACTTGCTTATCTTTAAATGAAAATTAAAATGGCTTTTATGCAACGGCTGCTCAACCTTTTCAGCAATAAATATTTTTTGATCAGTGCTGTTTTTGTGGTTTGGCTGATTTTTTTCGACCGTAATGATTTGCTTTCTCAATATGAATACCGCCAGCAACTGAATAAGCTGAAAGCAGAACATAATTTTTATACCAAAGAAACGGCCGATGTGCAAAAAGAATTAAATGAGCTGACCTCTAACAAAGAAAAACTGGAAAAATTTGCCCGCGAAAAGTACCTGATGAAAAAAGCTAATGAAGATATTTTTGTCATCATCCCGGAAAAAAAGGAAGAAAAGAAATCCATATTTTAGGTCGATAAAAGAAGCATCGGTTTAAATTTCACCGTTCCGTCTCCGTACAAACCACTCCAAACTCAGCAAAAAAACAATTAAGGCAAAAACCCATTTCTCGTCAATCAACTCTTTATAATTGTTGTCCTGATAAGCAATAGTTTTGATGTTTTCGTTTCTGCGGATCAAATCCGGCAAACGGTTTATTTGTTCCGGAGTAATCATTTCACCACCGTTTTCTTTTGCCAAAGCATACAGAAGTTGTTGGTTTGCAGCACTTTGCAAGTCTTCGGCTACTAAGGCTTTAATAGTGAAATTACCGCTGGCCTTAAAATTTTCATTTCCTAATTTTGTTTGTGCCGAGTAAGAATAATCACCAACGGGCAAAACTCCGGCATCCAACTGATAGGTTGTATTTTGTTTTGAAAACTGAAAATCATACTTTTTACCGCTTGTATTTCTTAGGCTGATGGCCACTTCCGGCTGATTGACAAGTTCAAACGACTGATCGTAAAGTGCTGCGTGCAACATCACGTTTTCATCTTCATCAAAAACCGGTTTTGCAGGCGATACATCAAAGCGTTTCCGGTTGCTTTTACTTGACAGATACTGAATGGATTGCGACAATAACTCATCAAAAGCATGATGATTTCCAAATTGCTGAAACTCGTTTAAACGCCATCGCCATAAACCTTCGCCGGTCAAAACAGCTTTTCGCTGGCCATTTTCTTCAAAAAAAGCAAGCAAAGGATAAGAAGTTGTTACCTGACCAATTTTTTGCCTTAGCAGAACTGAAGCATCGCCAGTGCCATAATTGCCAAAAGGTGCCAGCAGCGGAGGGAAATTATTGATTTTTGTACGGGCAGAATCCGACAAAATAAAGGTGGTAAAAGAAGCATCCGGCGCAGCAAAAACTTCCTGCATAGTTTGATTTGTACTGCTGATCGTGACCGCTTTTTGTATGGAATTGAACTGTGCAACATTACTTTGCGCGCCCAGTAAATACCAAACAGACAATTTAATTTTTTCTGCCTGAATCAATAAAGGCTGCAGATCAACCCGGTTATTGGGCAGCTGTTCTAAAACCAACGCGCTGTAAAGGCTTAGTTTATTCAAGTCAAAATCGCCAAACAAACTGGTTTTTACTTCATAATTTTGGTTGCTTTCTAATGATTGGCGGACGGCGGCTACGTCGGGATGCGGCGCATCGTACAAAATCAGGATTTTTTTGCGGTTATCGATCACTTCAACATAAATGGTGACCACATTATTTGATGTAGAAATTTCGCCGGTAAGCGTTTGTAAGTTAAACTGAAATTTATGGATGCCTTTTTTACCGGAATTTATTTTTACCGGAATATTTTTTTTGAAATCGTTTTCAGGAATACTGATTTGTTGACTTGAAACTGGTTTCCCATCTTCCGAAATTAATAATTGCAGGTTTTTACCTTTGGTTTGCCGCGCTTCCACAAAAACACTGACCAAAAAATCGTTGCCTAAAAAAGTTGTTTTATTATAATCCACATGATCGATCAAAACATCCATCTTCGGGATTGTATCCCCTAAAGCAATCGTGTAAATAGTTGATTTTAAGGTAGATGCTATGCTTAAAGGCGAACTTCCGCGATTAAATAACCCATCTGAAGCTAAAATTACGGCACCAATATTCTGGTTCCCAAAACGATTGTTCAGGTTTTGAAAAGCGTTTGAAATGTCGGTTTGCTTTCCATTCAGGGAATCTGAAAAACCTGCATAAACATTTTTATCAAAATGAAATTCATGCACTTCGTAATTATTACCCAATTTGGTTTTAAGCTGATACAGATCATCTAAAAAAACTTTTGGCTGAAAATTTTTACCAGGAAACTTTTTGATGGAAGCAGAATTATCCTGCAAAACCAGAATCAATGGTTTTTGCAAATGCTTGTCAACCGTTTTTAAAAGCGGGGCAAGCAACAAAAAAGACAGGATAAAAACAGTAAGCGCACGAATTGCAAAAAGTACATTTCTCCAAAGTTTATTAAAACTTGCAGGTTTGTTATATAAAAACCAACTGTACGAAAGTGCAATTGCCAAACATGCCAATGTCCACCAGCCGGAAATTGTTCCCCAGGAAACTGAAAGCAAATACAGCATATCGGTATGTAAACTATTTTTAATGATTATGCAAATCAGTTTTTTCGGTTATAATGCGGATTCTGATTGGTCCTTTAGTAATTTTCGGATCGACTGTTTTTCCTTTTTGCAGGATTTGGATTTTGTTTTGGGCTTGCAGATCAAAAGCCGCATCCCGGACAATTTGCATCTGCGTGCGCCAGTTTTCAGGAAATAATTTTCTGGCAACTTCCGAAGGACAAATGGTTTTATCAGCCCCACGTTCAGTTGCCTGTTGTAAAATTGCTTTTTTAATATCCAACTTGTCCAGTTTTATGCTGAAAACAGCAGCTTAAAGCATTCCGCCATCCACCGGAAAAACCTGCCCTGTAATATAACTGCTCATATCTGAAGCTAAAAAAACACAAGTGTTAGCCACATCTTCTGTTTCACCGGCACGTTTTAACGGAATTGCATCCGTCCAGCCTTGCACCACTTTCGGATCCAAAACTTCTGTCATTTCAGTGCGGATAAAACCAGGAGCTACCACGTTGGTACGTATATTCCTGGAACCCAACTCTTTAGCAATAGATTTTGAAAAACCGATAATCCCCGCTTTTGATGCTGCGTAATTTGCCTGCCCGGCATTGCCCTGCACACCAACCACCGAACTCATGTTGATAAACACACCGCTCCGGTTTTTCATCATAATTTTTGATGCTGCTTTTGTCACGTTAAAAATGGATTTCAGGTTTACGTTCAAAACTTCGTCCCAATTTTGTTCGGTCATACGCATCAGCAAACCATCTTTGGTAATACCAGCATTGTTTACCACAATATCAACCGTACCAAAATCTGCAACAATATCATTAATCAGTTTATCAGCTTCATCAAATTTGGAAGCATCTGACTGATAGCCTTTTACTTGTGTTCCGAAAACTTGTAATTCTTTTTCCAATGCCTGCCCTTTTTCTACAGATGACAAATAAGTGAATGCCACTTTTGCACCATTTTCGACAAATTTTTCGGCAATTTTCCGTCCTATTCCTTTAGAAGCACCGGTTACCAATGCTACTTTTCCTTCTAATAATTTCATTTAATTTAAGCTGATTTGGTGTGAAGTTAGAAAATTTGCCTAAAAGCCGGAAAGATTTTTAGTTTGGATGCAATGCTTCTTTTATCGTGTAAAAATTGAGTCTTTTTTATATAAACAAGATTAACCCTGGTACTAACAAATTTAGTTTTGTATATCTTTACAAACCATAAAACAGCGGAAAAATTTAATATGTACGCAATTGTTGATATTGAAACAACTGGTGGCCATGCCAGCGCAAACGGAATAACCGATATTGCCATCATTTTGCACGATGGTGAAAAAGTTTATCATCGTTATCAATCGCTTATAAATCCTCAGCAACCAATTCCGGTTTATATTCAGGCACTTACCGGCATCAATAATGATATGGTAAAAGAAGCACCGGTTTTTGCTGATGTTGCTTCAGAAATTTTTGAATTATTAAAAGACAAAGTTTTCATCGCACATAATGTAAATTTTGATTATTCTTTTGTCCGGTATCATTTGGCAGCAGCAGGGTTTTCGCTTGATTGTAAAAAGTTGTGTACGGTTAGGTTGAGCCGCAAAATCATTCCCGGTTATCCTTCCTATAGTTTAGGGAAACTCTGCCATCAATTGGGTATTGAAAACGATAGCAGGCATCGTGCTATGGGGGATGCTTTTGCAACAGCAACCTTATTTTCAATGCTTTTAGTACAAGATTTACACGGACATATAAAACAATCATTACTGATTAAATCCAAAGAACAACTATTGCCACCGCATTTGCCCAAAAATATTATGGATGAATTGCCTAAAAATCCCGGTGTTTATTATTTTCATGATCATAAAGGAAAAGTTGTTTATGTGGGTAAAGCAAAAAACATTAAAAAACGAGTTAACTCACATTTTTTAGGAAATAACCCAAACAGGCAGCGGCAAAATTTCCTACGCGATATTCATAACATTACCTGGCAAATTTGCGGCACAGAGTTGATGTCCTTAATTTTAGAAGCTTCAGAAATCAAAAAATTATGGCCTGAACATAACCGATCATTAAAGCGGTTTGATCAATCTTACGCTTTGTACCAGTTTGAAGATCAGAATGGTTATATCCGTTTGGCAATTGGAAAAAAGAAAAAATACCAGCAATCTATTTATAGTTTTGGTTTGATGCTGGAAGGATATGAATCTCTTAGAAAATTAATGATGGATTTTGCTCTTTGTCCAAAATTATGCTTCATACAAAAAAATGAAGAAGCGTGTTCTGGTATCATTAATCAGCATTGTAATGGCGCATGTTCAGGAACAGAATCATCTGAAGTATATAATCAGCGTGTTTTACAGGCAATCAAACATTTACAAACCAATATGCCAACATTTATTATTTATGATGAAGGCCGGGAAGCAGCAGAACAAAGCTTTATTTTAATGGAAAACGGTCAGTTTTATGGTATGGGTTATGCTGAAAAAACTTTTAATACTACTGATTTAACGCTGATAAAAGAAGTATTGAAACCATATCCAGAGAATAACTATGTTAAGAATTTGATTTATCAGTTTGCGGCAAATAATCCAAATAAATTGATTGCAGTTGCATAAAAGCTTTTTAAAATTGATTAAAATATTTTTTAATACTTCTTTTATCACCTGAAATTCGGAAAGTTTATGTTGATAAAAACAGCTCAGCACTAAATTTATAACGATAAAAGAAGCATCAGTATTTATTGCTGATAAACTTAAACAGGCTCTGATTACCCAGTACTATTCAATGAGTACATACTATTAGAGCAGATCATTTTTCGTTTAACGACAGCTATATTTAACGCAAAAACCCCTTTCACTCAATTGTGAAAGGGGTTTTGTAATGGAATTTAAAAGGTTTTGGCACCGACCTACTCTCCCACCTTTTACGGCAGTACCATCGGCTCTGGCGGGCTTAACTTCTCTGTTCGGAATGGGAAGAGGTGGACACCGCCGATATAGGCACCTGAATATTTTTAATGTTGGTTTGAAACTTAGATCGGAGTTTCAGGAGCAGGGACATGTCACTGGTCTTATGTCTTCAGTCTTTTCAGTAACTCAACAATGACATATTATTGAAAGAAGATATTGTAGGGAAAACAACAGTATGTTAATTTGTCTTGCGACATGATTACCTGCTATGAGAAAGCTTCGGGCTATTAGTAATACTTGGCTATGGTGTCGCCACCTTTACACCTGTACCCTATCAACGTGGTCGTCTGCCACGGCCCTCAATGGAAGTCTCATCTTGTGGCTAGTTTCGCACTTAGATGCTTTCAGCGCTTATCTATCCCCAACGTAGCTACTCTGCAGTACACCTGGCGGCATAACAGATTCACCAGAGGTTAGTCCAACCCGGTCCTCTCGTACTAAGGTCAGCCCCACTCAAACTTCCTGCGCCCACAACAGATAGGGACCGAACTGTCTCGCGACGTTCTGAACCCAGCTCGCGTGCCACTTTAATGAGCGAACAGCTCAACCCTTGGGACCTTCTCCAGCCCCAGGATGTGACGAGCCGACATCGAGGTGCCAAACCTCCCCGTCGATATGAGCTCTTGGGGGAGATCAGCCTGTTATCCCCAGCGTACCTTTTATCCTTTGAGCGATGGCCCTTCCATGCAGAACCACCGGATCACTATATCCGTCTTTCGACCCTGCTCGGCTTGTCTGCCTCACAGTCAAGCAAGCTTATGCTATTGCACTCCGCATACGGTTACCAAGCGTATTGAGCTTACCTTTGAAAGCCTCCGTTACTCTTTTGGAGGCGACCACCCCAGTCAAACTACCCGCCAAACAATGTCCCCCGCTATGCAGGGTTAGACACCAAATACAGAAAGGGTGGTATTTCAACGTTGGCTCCACGATGCCTGGCGACACCGCTTCAAAGCCTCCCACCTATCCTACACATCCTGTACCCGATATCAATGTTAAGTTGTAGTGAAGGTGCATGGGGTCTTTCCGTCCCGTTGCGGGTAACCGGCGTCTTCACCGATACCACAATTTCACCGAGCTCATGGCTGAGACAGCGCCCAGATCGTTACACCATTCGTGCAGGTCGGAACTTACCCGACAAGGAATTTCGCTACCTTAGGACCGTTATAGTTACGGCCGCCGTTTACTGGGGCTTCGATTCAATGCTTCGCCTTGCGACTAACATCCCCTCTTAACCTTCCAGCACCGGGCAGGTGTCAGACCTTATACGTCATCTTTCGATTTTGCAAAGCCATGTGTTTTTGTTAAACAGTCGCCTGGGCCTTTTCACTGCGGCTGACATTGCTGTCAGCGCCCCTTCTCCCGAAGTTACAGGGCCATTTTGCCGAGTTCCTTAGCCATGATTCACTCGAGCACCTTAGGATTCTCTCCTCGACTACCTGTGTCGGTTTACGGTACGGGTTTTTATAACCTGAAGCTTAGCAGGTTTTCTTGGAAGTCTGCTTACCTACGCTATCGGCGCCCCCGAAGGTTTGCCGTACTATCAGCTTTCGTCAAATCCTGCGTACTTGACTACAGGACCTATAACTACGGCCTTTAACGAACTATTCCGTCAGTCCGCGGTAGTGTCACTACTCCGTCACTGCATCGCAGTTATAAAAAGTACTGGAATATTGACCAGTTGTCCATCGGCTGCGCCCTTCGGCTTCACCTTAGGCCCCGACTAACCCTGATCCGATTAGCGTTGATCAGGAAACCTTAGTCTTTCGGTGGGCGGGTTTCTCTCCCGCCTTATCGTTACTTATGCCTACATTTGCTTTTCTACGTTCTCCACAGTAACTTACGTACCTGCTTCACCGACCGTAGAATGCTCCCCTACCACTCACGTATATTTTCAACGTAAATCCATAGCTTCGGCAATACACTTGATGCCCGTTTATTATCCATGCCCGATCGCTCGACTAGTGAGCTGTTACGCACTCTTTAAATGAATGGCTGCTTCCAAGCCAACATCCTAGCTGTCTGTGCAACCGGACCTCGTTAGTTCAACTTAGTGTATATTTAGGGGCCTTAGCTGATGGTCTGGGTTCTTTCCCTCTCGGCCCTGGACCTTAGCACCCAGAGCCTCACTGCCGTGTATATTTTATAGCATTCGGAGTTTATCTGGATTTGGTAGGATTTGACTCCCCCGCACCCAATTAGTAGCTCTACCTCTATAAAACTCTACCACGACGCTGTTCCTAAAAACATTTCGGGGAGTACGAGCTATTTCCCAGTTTGATTAGCCTTTCACCCCTACCCACAAATCATCCGGAAACTTTTCAACGTTTATCGGTTCGGTCCTCCAGTACCTGTTACGGCACCTTCAACCTGTCCATGGGTAGATCACAAGGTTTCGCGTCTACCTCCCCTGACTATACGCCCTGTTCAGACTCGCTTTCGCTTCGGCTGCGTGGCTTAACCACTTAACCTTGCCAGGGAAGAGTAACTCGTAGGCTCATTATGCAAAAGGCACGCCGTCACGCAACCTGTACGCTCCGACCGCTTGTAAGCACACGGTTTCAGGTTCTATTTCACTCCCCTGTTCGGGGTTCTTTTCACCTTTCCCTCACGGTACTGGTTCACTATCGGTCTCTCAGGAGTATTTAGCCTTACCAGATGGTGCTGGCAGTTTCCCACAGGGCGTCTCCGACCCCGCGGTACTCAGGATACCACTAATTCAACATCGCTTACGCTTACGCAGCTCTCATGCCCTATGGCCCGGTTTCCCACCCGGTTCTGCTTCACTTTGTCAAATATATTGTGGTCCTACAACCCCGGCCTTGCCGTAACAAGACCGGTTTGGGCTTCTTCCCTTTCGCTCGCCACTACTCAGGAAATCACTATTGTTTTCTCTTCCTCTGCTTACTTAGATGTTTCAGTTCAGCAGGTTTGCGCTTTATGCAATATACCTTCAGTATATTAGGTTTCCCCATTCGGAAATCTGCGGATCAATTCATATTTGCTAATACCCGCAGCTTATCGCAGCTTATCACGTCCTTCATCGCCTCTGAGAGCCAAGGCATCCCCCGTGTGCCCTTTCTTACTTTCTTCTACTCATGCCGCTTTTGCCCGGCATGGTATGCTTTTTTGGTTCGTACTCCGTTTGTTCGTACAAAGTTATTGGTAACAAGTATCAAGATTTACATCTATCCTACTTAAAACTTATAACTGCTTACTTAAAACTTAGTAGTCACCTACTGTTGTTTTCTCTTTCAATTATCTTCTTCCAATATGTCAAAGAACTTTTTTACCTAACTCCGCTAACCTATTGTCCCATATATAGTGTATATAAGATATGATCATCGTTTCAAAGTAAACGTGGAGAATAACGGATTCGAACCGTTGACCCCCTGCGTGCAAGGCAGGTGCTCTAGCCAGCTGAGCTAATCCCCCTAAAAGATTTCGGTCAGAGGTTCCGGGCCTTCGGTTCAGAGTACCCTCTTTACCTTGCCTTTCTGCCTTTAACCTTTGGCCTTTTCTTGTAGTCCCGAGCAGATTTGAACTGCTGACCCCTACATTATCAGTGTAGTGCTCTAACCAAACTGAGCTACGGGACTATTGAGTTGTCAGTCATCAGCGTTCAGTTTTTAGTTAGCTTTTGTTGCCAACTGCTAACTGGTCTATCTGATTACCTTTAAACTGCCAAATGCTTATCCTGTATCCGGTAAATTGGTTACAGCCACTGTGGCCTGTCTTTTTGGGTTTCTTTTTTTTCTTTTTTGATTTAAGAAATATACATGTGCATAGCGGGCCGTTTGCGCCCAAAGAAAGGCCTGCTCTAGAAAGGAGGTATTCCAGCCGCACCTTCCGGTACGGCTACCTTGTTACGACTTAGCCCCAGTTACCGATTTTACCCTAGGACGCTCCTTGCGGTTACGTACTTCAGGTACTCCCAGCTTCCATGGCTTGACGGGCGGTGTGTACAAGGCCCGGGAACGTATTCACCGCGTCATTGCTGATACGCGATTACTAGCGAATCCAACTTCACGGGGTCGAGTTGCAGACCCCGATCCGAACTGTGAACAGCTTTACGAGATTGGCATCCTGTTGCCAGGTAGCTGCCCGCTGTACTGCCCATTGTAGCACGTGTGTAGCCCCGGACGTAAGGGCCATGATGACTTGACGTCGTCCCCTCCTTCCTCTCTGTTTGCACAGGCAGTCTGTTTAGAGTCCCCACCTTGACGTGCTGGCAACTAAACATAGGGGTTGCGCTCGTTGCGGGACTTAACCCAACACCTCACGGCACGAGCTGACGACAGCCATGCAGCACCTAGTTTCGTGTCCCGAAGGACTGTGGCGTCTCTGCCACATTCACTAACTTTCAAGCCCGGGTAAGGTTCCTCGCGTATCATCGAATTAAACCACATGCTCCTCCGCTTGTGCGGGCCCCCGTCAATTCCTTTGAGTTTCACCCTTGCGGGCGTACTCCCCAGGTGGAATACTTAACGCTTTCGCTTGGACGCTAACTGTATATCGCTAACATCGAGTATTCATCGTTTAGGGCGTGGACTACCAGGGTATCTAATCCTGTTTGATCCCCACGCTTTCGTGCCTCAGCGTCAATCACACTTTAGTAAGCTGCCTTCGCAATTGGTGTTCTGTGACATATCTATGCATTTCACCGCTACTTGTCACATTCCGCCTACCTCAGCTGCATTCAAGCCCGTCAGTATCAAAGGCACTGCGATGGTTGAGCCACCGTCTTTCACCCCTGACTTAACAGGCCGCCTACGCACCCTTTAAACCCAATAAATCCGGATAACGCTTGGATCCTCCGTATTACCGCGGCTGCTGGCACGGAGTTAGCCGATCCTTATTCCTACCGTACATTCAACCCTCTACACGTAAAGGGGTTTATTCCGGTATAAAAGCAGTTTACAACCCATAGGACCGTCTTCCTGCACGCGGCATGGCTGGTTCAGGGTTGCCCCCATTGACCAATATTCCTTACTGCTGCCTCCCGTAGGAGTCTGGTCCGTGTCTCAGTACCAGTGTGGGGGGCCATCCTCTCAGATCCCCTAAACATCGTAGCCTTGGTGGGCCGTTACCCCGCCAACTAGCTAATGTCCCGCATGCCCATCTCTATCCTATAAATATTTGATCATTGCACAATGCCGTGCTGTGATTTTATGCGGTGTTAATCTCTCTTTCGAGAGGCTATCCCCCAGATAAAGGTAGGTTACATACGTGTTACGCACCCGTGCGCCACTCTCATGGGGGCAAGCCCCCAATCCCGTCCGACTTGCATGTATTAGGCCTGCCGCTAGCGTTCATCCTGAGCCAGGATCAAACTCTCCATTGTAAAATGTTTTGTTCAATGCTGACCCTACTTTATTAATCATTAAAACAGGATCTGTAAATTACTATATCCAGACCCTTCCTCTTTTTGCAAACGACGACCCAAATAATCAGGCCCCCGCTACGCTACATGTTATATATCTTAAAAGAACTTGTTCGCCCCGCCTCACGGTTTGGCACTTTTATATCCCTATCTGTATCGCTACAGCTAAATCAATCTTTTCATTCGTTAGCTCCGGATCGCCCTTCGCCCATTTTGTTTCCCCCTACACGGCCGTCTTATTTTCTCGCCCGGTTTGGGACTGCAAAGGTAAAAACCATTTTTACATTTCCAAAAAATATTTTTTTTATTTTTTTAAGGCCCTCTTCTAAACTTTTCAAGCCCAATTAAAGCCAAACCTTTGTCCACCCTTTCAACCAATCACCCTCCCCACCAAAGCAGGGCGCAAAAGTAGTTTTTTTGCTGAAATTATGAAGCGGATAGTGCAATTTAGTTTGATTTCATTGCTAAACTTCTGTAAACTAAGTTAATAAATTTTCAGTTTTTCAGTTTTTTAATACTGCCCGGTTGATAACATAACCAATGTACAGGCTTCGATCGTTTCAATTCCTTGTTTTGAAGCCAAGCTTTCCAGTTCAGGATTTTCTGCGCCGGGATTAAAGATTATCCTTTTTGGCTTAGTATTTAATATATATTGATACAAATCTTTCTGATTTTGCGGCCCAACATATAAAGTTAAAGTATCAATATCATCGTGGATTTGATTTGGTTGCTCAATCACAACCCCCGCAACTTCCCCTTTTTTTAAACCTACATTTACAATTGTATGTCCTTTTTCCTTTAATTTATTTATTGCTAAATATGCATATCGGTTTGGATTGGATGTTGCCCCTAACACTAAAGTTTTTTTGTTTGCCATGATGCTGTTTATAGGTAGTAAATTTTGTTGAGATTATCAAATAATGCTTCTTTTATCGCCTAAAAAATAATAAACCAAGATTTACTTTTGTGAAGATAAAACATAAACCAGCAAATTTATAGTGGTAAAAGAAGCATCAGGCTTTTTTGTAAATGAAATTTAAACAAGATAAAAATACTTTAAGTAAAATTATAAAACATTTAACGCAGCTTCTGCACAATTAATGCCATCGATTGCGGCAGAAATAATGCCACCTGCATAGCCTGCACCTTCCCCGCAGGGAAATAAACCCGAGATTTGCGGATGCTGATAGGAAATTTTATCCCGTGGAATTTTAACCGGCGAAGACGTCCGCGATTCAACACCAACCAAAATCGCTTCATTTGTGTAATAACCTTTCATTTTTTTGCCAAATTGCGGCAATGCTTCTTTTAGCCGGTAAAAAACCTTGTCGGGCAATACTTCTTTTAGCATCGTACTTTTTGTGCCCGGAACATAAGAATTTATTGGTAAATCCGCAGAGAGCCTGCCTTCTATAAAATCAATCATCCGCTGGGCGGGTGCAATCTGATTTCCGCCACCGGCAGTAAAAGCGGCTTGTTCTATTTGCTGCTGGAAATTTAATAATCGAAATGGATCTTTTTCATCGCCCGGCACATCTTCCAGATTAATTTGCACAACCGTACCAGAATTGGCAAAAGGATTATTTCGTTTGGACGGGCTCCAGCCATTTACCACAATTTCGCCGGGTTTTGTGGCGCAAGGCGCGATAATTCCGCCTGGACACATACAGAACGAGAAAACGCCGCGCCCGTCAACCTGCTCTACCAAACTATAGTAAGAAGGCGGCAAAAATTCGCCCCGAACGGCGCAATGATATTGAGATTGATCAATAATTTCCTGCGGATGTTCAATCCGCACTCCTAAGGCAAACGGTTTGGCTTCTACTAAAATATTTTGCCGGTGCAACAATCGATACATATCCTGAGCAGAATGGCCGGTTGCCAAAATCACGGCATCGCTTTTAAATGTTTCGCCTGATGCTGTTTTTATGCCATAAATTTTATCAAACGAAACCAGCAGCTCCGTTACTTTTGTGTTGAAGTGGATTTCCCCGCCAGCATTCTGGATAGTTTCGCGGATAGCGGTAATAATCTGCGGCAATTTGTTGGTGCCGATATGTGGCCGCGCATCCACCAAAATATCAGCTGAAGCGCCGTGTGCAACAAAAGTTTGCAAAACAGAATTTATATCGCCGCGCTTGGTAGAACGCGTGTATAATTTGCCATCAGAATACGTTCCGGCACCACCTTCGCCAAAACAATAATTGGATTCGGGATTTACAATTCCTTCTTTATTCAAAATTGCCAGATCGCGGCGGCGGTCTTTCACGTTTTTGCCCCGCTCTAAAAGAACCGGTTTCATTCCTAATCCGATACAACGTAAAGCAGCAAACAATCCGGCCGGACCGGCACCGACAATCAAAACCGGTTTTTTCTGACTGACATTTTGATAGTTTACGTCAAAAGTTTCCTGCGGAGGGTTTTCATCAACATAAACCTTAATTTGCATTCGATATAAAACCTGTTTTCCACGCGCATCGATCGATCTTTTCAGGATTTGAAGCGCAAAAATTCGGTTTAAATTGATTTTTAATTTTAGCGATGCTGTTTTTATCAGTACTTTTTCGTCCTCCCGCTCTTCAGGAAGACAAGTAATTTCTATTTCACTGATCATAATTTGTCAGGTTTTTATCCCGAATTGTAACAAAGGTATGTAAATTGCAATCTATACACATATATCAATAAAAATCAAAACCTTTGACCATGAAAAAAATCGTTTTTGGAATTTTGTGCCTTTTTACGGCCATGTCATTAAGTTCATGCAGTTACAATAGCATGGTAAAAAAAGATGAAAATGTAAAAGCCGCCTGGGGAGCCGTGCAAAGCCAGTATCAGCGCCGTTCGGATTTGATCCCGAATTTGGTAAATACGGTAAAAGGAGCCGCCAATTTTGAAAAAAGTACATTGACCGCTGTAATTGAGGCCCGTGCAAAAGCAACTTCCATTCAGGTTGATCCGTCTAAATTAACGCCCGAATCTATTCAGCAATTTCAGGCCGCGCAAGGGCAATTAGGTTCTGCTTTGGGCAAATTATTGGCAGTTTCCGAAGCTTATCCGGATTTAAAAGCTAACGCCAACTTCCAAAGTTTACAAACACAACTGGAAGGAACAGAAAACCGGATCAATGTTTCCCGTCTGGATTTTAATACTGCCGTACAGGATTATAACAGCACGGTGCGTTCTTTTCCGGCCAATCTGACCGCGAAAATGTTCGGCTTTTCTGAAAAAGGATATTTTGCTGCCGAAGCCGGAGCCGACAAAGCACCAAAAGTTTCGTTTTAAAAATTTGGTGCTTTCACAGATTTTTTAATGATTTCACAGATTTTTGCCATGCTTCTTTTATCGATGTTTTTTAGATACTGAAAAATTGTTGATAAAAGAAGTATATTTTATTTAAAAATTCGTGTAAGTATCTTTAAAAGTCTGTATAATCAATTTAAATAATCTGTGTAATCCTTAAAAATAATGGCACTATTTACAGAACAAGAGCAGCAGCAGATCAGGAAAGCAATAGAATCCGCAGAAAAAAACACTTCTGGCGAGATTCGGATTTGTGTAGAAAAAACCTGCAGCGAAGATGTGCTGGACCGCGCCGTAACGTATTTTAAGCAATTGAACATGCATAAAACCAGACTGCGCAACGGCGTTTTAATTTATCTTTCTACTGTTGACCGTAAATTTGCCATTATCGGTGATTCCGGAATTCATAAAGTTGTGCCGGAAAATTTTTGGGCTGCCACCAAAGAAACGATGCTCGGCCATTTTAAATATGGCAATTTGACTGAAGGGATTTCTGTTGGGGTAAAAATGGCTGGCGAACAATTGCAAAAATATTTCCCGAGTTTGGACACCGACCGAAACGAACTGCCGGACGACATTGCTTTTATGGACGGTAAATAACTAAAAACATGTTAAAAAAACTTTTACTTACCTGGCTGCTTTTAAGCAGTTGCGTATTTTTATTTGCCCAGGATTTCCCTCAAAAATCCAACACGCTGGTTACCGATTATACTAACACGCTCACTGCCGGTCAGAAGCAAAGCCTTGAAAATAAGCTGGTTGCCTTCAACGATTCTACTTCAACCCAAATTGCGGTTGTAATTTTAAAATCTGTTGGCGATTATGATATTAATGAGTACGCCACGCAATTAGGCCGCAAATGGGGCATCGGCCAAAAAGGAAAAAACAACGGTATTTTAATGCTGGTTGCCATTGGCGACCGCAAAGTTTCTATCCAAACCGGTTATGGTGCAGAAGGTGCCGTGCCGGATATCACCACGCACGAAATTATTGAAAACGACCTGAAGCCCAACTTTAAACAAGGAAATTATTATGCCGGGATAGATGCAGGCACTACTTCGCTGATTAAATACATGAAAGGCGAATACAAGGCTGATCCTAAAGCCCGGCAAGAAAACAATGGCGGCGGCGGTTCTGTGTTCGTCATCATTATTATTGTAATTGTGGTGATTATTTTGATCCGCAGAGGCGGTGGTGGTGGCGGAAACCAGGTCATCGGCAGTCGCGGAGGCTCCAGTCCGTTCTGGTGGTTATTGGCCGGGAACGCTTTAGGCAGAAACAGTGGCGGCGGCAGTGGCTGGGGCGGCGGTTTTGGCGGAGGGAGTTCTGGCGGCGGAGGTGGTTTTGGCGGTTTTGGTGGCGGCAGTTTTGGCGGCGGTGGTTCAAGCGGAAGCTGGTGATGCTTCTTTTATCAACCTAAAATTATGATACGAAGAGATTTTATACAAGCCGAAATAGAAAAAATTGCCAAGGCTTTGGCCAAAATTATGGGGCTAAAAGAAGCATCCAACCTACAGGAAGCGGATGATTTGATCAACAAAAGTTTGTTGAACGATTTTGATCTGAAGGCAGACGATTTACTGCTGTTGGATGAAAAACAGTTTAAAAAGCTTTTGGCAGACCGAAAATATCTACCGCAAAAATTGGATTTATTAAGTCAGTTTTTACTGGAAAGCGTTTCTCCGTTTCAACCGAACCCTAAAACATTTCATTTACTCGATCACATTTTGCTCATTTATCAACTATTGGAGCAGGAACATCACACCCAATCCTTTGAAAATTTAAGCCGAAAGCAAAATATAATACAATTTTTAAATCAAAACGAACAACATGGATAACCTGATTTGGGAAACGCTTTCTACCGAATACATTATTCAAAAACCCTGGGCAACGATGCGAAAAGATACTTGCCGGATGCCAAACGGAACAATTGTAGATGATTATTACGTGTTAGAATATGCAGATTGGGCAAATGCCGTAGCGATTACAGAAGACAACGAAATTTTATTGGTGAAGCAATACCGGCACGCTGCCGATGTGGTTTTGCTGGAAATTCCGGGCGGCGTGATTGACAAAGGCGAAGATCCGAAAACGGCCATCAGGCGCGAACTGCTGGAAGAGACCGGCTATCAGTTTGATGATATTGAGCAAATTTCTACCATGTATCCCAATCCTTCAACCGGAAATAACCGCTGCCATGGATTTTTGGCGCGCGGCGGAAAACTGGTACAAGGCCAAAAGCTGGACGCGCACGAAGAAATTATTGTTGAAAAAGTATCGATAAAAGAAGTAAAGCAATTGTTGGCCGAAGGCAAATTTGGGCAGGCTTTGCACATTAGCGCACTGTTTTATGCTTTGGTCAAACTAGGCGAAGTGCAATTGTAATGCTTCTTTTACAGCATAAAAAAAGTCCTGATGAAAAAACCAGGACTTTTTTTTACGAGTAAACTTTTGGCTTAATTCATCTTCAGTTTCTTCTGAATATCAGCAACATAAGTTTTAAACTTTTTATCAGTATCAATTAAGTCCTCAACAGTTTGGCAGGCATAAATTACGGTAGAGTGATCTCTGCCGCCAAAAAACTGGCCAATTGTTTTCAGCGAACTTTTGGTATGCGCTTTAGAAAGGTACATGGAAATCTGGCGTGCCTGAACAATTTCGCGTTTCCGGGTTGATGATTTTACCATCTCGACCGGAACTTCAAAATAATCACAAACCAGTTTTTGGATAGATTCCATCGAAATCTCTTTATTTGAGTTTTTGATGAAGTTTTTAAGCATCTGGCGTGCTAAAGCCAGATCAATTTCTTTTTTGTTTAAGGTAGATTGGGCCAGCAAAGAAACCATCGCACCTTCCAGTTCGCGCACATTGTTGTCAATGTTGTGGGCAACATATTCAATCACTTCCTGCGGCAACTCGATCCCGTCCTGATAAATTTTCTTTTTCAAGATTGCCATCCGGGTTTCCATATCCGGGATTTGCAGATCGGCAGAAAGTCCCCATTTAAAACGTGACAGCAAACGTTCTTCCAGGCCGGAAAGGTCTTTTGGGGATTTATCCGAAGTCAGGATAATCTGTTTACCTGATTGATGCAAGTGGTTAAAAATATGGAAGAAAATATCCTGTGTTTTGTCCCGGCCGGCAAAGTTGTGCACATCGTCCACAATCAGCACGTCCATCGCCTGATAAAAATTTACAAAATCATTGATATTGTTGTTTTTTAAAGATTCTACAAACTGCGTGGTAAACTTCTCGCAGGAGACATATAATACCAGCTTCTCCGGAAAAGATTGCTTGATCTCATTGCCGATGGCCTGCGATAAATGCGTTTTACCTAACCCAACGCCGCCATAAATCATCAGCGGGTTAAATGAGGTGCCGCCGGGTTTTGCAGCAACAGCAAAGCCGGCAGAACGCGCCAAACGGTTGCAGTCGCCTTCTATAAAAGTCTCAAAAGTATAGTTTTGATTTAATTGCGGGTCAACCTGTAATTTGCGCAATCCCGGGATCACAAACGGGTTTTTGATATCCTTGTTGATAGAAACCGGTATTGGCATAGATTGATTTTTACCTTCGCTCCCGTTTCCGTTTGATGGCATGTTTGTGGTGTATGGTTTCGCGGAAGATTGCTCCATTACAATATTGTACTCCAGCCTTCCTTCCTCGCCCAACTGGTTTTTAATTGTTTTACGCAGCAAACCTACGTAATGTTCTTCCAGCCACTCATAAAAAAACAAACTTGGCACCTGGATGGTCAGCACACTTCCTTCCTGCCTGATGGCTTTGATAGGTTCAAACCAGGTTTTAAAACTCTGGACAGGAATATTGTCTTTAATAATGTTAAGACAGTTGTTCCAAATGTGTGTACCAATTTTTTCCATGTTGTTTTTCTTCAAAAGTGCGTTTCCAAACGATTGATAAGGTTTCTTATTCGGCCGTTTCAGAGATCGAAGATTCAAAAAAAAGATGTGGAAAAAAACTATAATTGACGATTTTTTGTAAGCCGCTCAAATGCAAGCAGATAAGAAATTCACTACAAGGTGTGCAAAAAAACCTAATAAAAACGCTTTGTTTTGATTGCTTTTTTTATAACGAAGCAGTTTACACAAATTTAACATGGATTTATGCTGATAAATGTTTTTATCTCAATATCAATTGTTTATGTATTAAGAAAATGTCAACAACATGTTTCAATATTAAAAATCAGGAGATATTTGATGCGGATAACCTGGTTTTTATAAGTAGTTATCCACAATGCTGTTTTTACCGGTATAAATTCAGAAAAGCTGTTCTGCCTCATCACGGATCAGGATGGCGGCAGCCTCGTACGGATTGGTTTCCATTTGGTTTATCTGCTCTAAAACAAGCCTGCAAAACTCCAGTCCTGTAGCATCCTCGGGCAAGGCTTTTATGGCACTATTCATCAGCATTAAAGTATCGTTTTTTACCCTTTTGGTGATTTGCCAGGCAGTGTCGCTTACATATAATTGCTGTGTAATGTTGTGCTGAAACTCATTCCTGATTTCGGCAATCAACAGATAATGCAGTTCCCCGGCAGAAAACCCGGGATTGTTCAAACGCACCAGGATATTAGATGGGTTTATGCGATCGATCAGTAAAAAAAGCCTTTCGTAAGCCTGCAAACGCAGCGGCAAAGTTTCTTTGGTAAAAGTTTGTTTCAGGCCGATCAGCTGCTTTTTTTCAAAACGGTCCAAATACGGGCGACCGATATAAAAAGCGGCCAGCACTACCAACAATCCCGAAACGGTTAATCTGATAATATCAAAAATGTAGTTGTTCAGCATAAAATTGAATGTTAGTAAATGGTCATAAACTTTGGGTGAATAATTAAATTGTGCAATTTCGGTTATATTTGTTATCAAATAAAATTTTGAGGATATGAGCACAATTATAGAAGCCGTTGCAGCACCAGTTTCATTTACACCGGGCGCAGTTGCAGAGTTAAACAAATTGATCGATCAGCAGGAAATAAGTCCGGATTTTGGTTTACGGGTTGGTGTTGAAGGCGGTGGCTGCTCCGGGATGAATTATATTTTAGGTTTTGATCAGAAAAAAGACGGCGATCAGGAATATTTGATTGATGGTGTAAGAACATTTATGCACAAAGCACATGGCATGTATCTGGCGGGAATGCAAATTGATTTTCAGGACGGTTTAAACGCCCGAGGTTTTACTTTTAACAACCCGAATGCGGCCAGCACTTGCGGTTGCGGCACTTCGTTTTCTGTATAATGCTTCTTTTATCACCTAAAAAATGCGCTGGATTTTATTGTTCAACGCATTTTTTGTTTTATAGCAGCAACGCATTTTTTAAAGGATAATCAAAAAGCAGTTTTTCCAAGTAAGTTGTTTGGAGTGCCCGCTCCAGGGCAGCAGCGTGCCGAACGTGGTGCATATCGCTTGAAATAAAATCCACTAAGTTATGATCGATCATCGCTTCGGCCATTTCCTTTGTTTTGCCGCCGTAATAACCGGTCAACGAAATCGTGTTCATCTGCAGATCACAACCCCAGCTTTTTAAGTTCTCACAGTTATCAAGGGTAAAATAAGGATAGCGCTCCGGATGTGCCAAAATAGGTTTGTACCCTTTGTCTTTCATTTTTTGCACCAGCGGAACCAGGTTAGGATGCGCATCAATAAAAGACATTTCAAACAATAAGTAATTATCTTTCATTGGCATCACCCTGCCAGTGTCTAACAAAACTTCAAAGCCTTCATCCAGCAAATGTTCTGCTGAGGCAAAAAGTTCTATTTCGAGATGCTGTTTTTGCAGCTCATTTTTCAGGGTGGAATGCGCATTGCTGATAGTTTCCGGTGTATTGCGGTAATAATCAACCATAATATGTGGCGTGGCGATAATTTTTTTGATGCCCAAATCCATCATCGCCCTGACTAACACAACCGATTCTTCCACGTTTTGCGCACCATCATCAATACCCGGCAAAACGTGCGAGTGCATATCTACCCCAAGCGTGCTTAAATCAAAACGCCTAACCTGTTCAACTTTTTTCCTGCTAAAAAGCCCAAACATTGTTAGCGGTTTTCGTACTGATCCAGATAATATTGCTGGTAGTTGCCAGAAGTGATGTTGTTGAGCCATTGCTGGTTGGCCAAATACCAGTCAACAGTTTTTTCCAAGCCCTGCTCAAAAGTAACGCTTGGTGTCCATCCCAACTCATTTTTTAGTTTGGTTGCATCAATGGCGTAACGCAAATCGTGCCCGGCGCGGTCTTTTACATAAGTAATCAGTTCTGCAGATTCTCCTGGCTTTCTGCCTAATTTTTCATCCATAATTTTACACAGCAGATTAACCAGGTCGATGTTTTTCCACTCGTTATGGCCGCCGATGTTATAGGTTTTGCCGGATGCAGCATTGTGAAAAATCACATCGATAGCGCGGGCATGATCTTCCACCCAAAGCCAATCGCGGATATTTTCACCTTTGCCGTAAACCGGGATTGGCTTTTTCTCCTGGATATTATGGATGGTTAACGGGATTAATTTTTCGGGAAAATGATTGGAACCATAGTTGTTAGAACAGTTGGAAATCACGGTGTCCATGCCGTAAGTATCCTGATAAGCGCGGACCAGATGATCAGATCCGGCTTTGGAAGCAGAATATGGCGAATGCGGATCGTAAGCAGTTTCTTCGGTAAACATGCCATCTTCACCTAAAGTTCCGTAAACTTCATCCGTAGAAACATGATAAAAACGGGTCTTGTCATATCTGTCTTTCCAAGTTTCGCGCGCTGCATTAAGCAGGTTTGCCGTGCCGATCACATTCGTCATCACAAACTCAATCGGATTAGTGATTGAACGGTCCACATGAGATTCTGCCGCCAGATGGATTACGGCATCCGGCTGTTCTTTCACAAAAAAATCATGGATAAAAGAAGCATCCACAATATCGCCTTTTACAAAACGGTAGTTGGGCTCGTTTTTAATATCCAGTAAATTCTCCAGGTTTCCGGCATAAGTAAGTTTGTCCAAGTTAATGATTTGATACTGCGGATAGTTTTTTACAAAACGGCGTACCACATGCGAACCGATGAAACCTGCGCCTCCGGTAATAATTATTTTCTTTTCCATTAAGTTATAAAGGATTGTCTTTGATATATTTTTCCCAGTTCCACGCTGTAAGCATCATGGCATCAACATCCAGTTCGGTTTTCCAATGAAGTTGTCCGGCGGCTTTGGTTACATCGCCCCAAACCTGTTCCACATCACCGCCGCGGCGCGGTCCAATTTCATAATTCAGCTTTACACCGGTGGTTTTTTCAAATGCGTGGATCACTTCCAGCACTGAACTTCCCCTGCCGGTGCCGATATTAAACACATCATACCCTCCAAAATCAACACCCGATTCCATATATTTTAGGGCTGCCACATGTGCTTTTGCCAAATCTACCACATGAATATAATCGCGCACGTTGCTGCCATCGGGCGTGTTGTAATCGTCACCAAAAACAGTCAGTTTTTGCCTTTTACCAATTGCGGTTTGAGTAATAAAAGGAACCAGGTTTTGTGGTACACCGATCGGTAATTCGCCAATCAAAGCAGAAGAATGCGCACCAACGGGATTAAAATAACGCAAAGAAATAATTTTGTTAGAACTGCCGGAAGCAACCACGTCCCGCAAAATTTCTTCTGAAACCTGCTTGGTATTGCCGTATGGCGAGGTTGCTGTTTTTATCGGTGCTTTTTCGGTAACCGGCAGTTCGTCCGGCTGGCCATAAACGGTACAGCTTGAAGAAAATACAAAATTCAGCTTTTTACCTTTGTAAGCTTCCAGCAGGTTTATCAGCGAAAAAAAATTGTTCTGATAATATTTTAACGGTTCCTTTACTGATTCGCCTACTGCTTTTGAGGCAGCAAAATGAATGATACCAGCCAGTTCGGGCTCCTTGTCATGCAATTCTGTAATATCAGCTTGACTGCAAAGGTCCAGTTTATAAAAAGCGGGTTTACGGCCAATTATCTTTCCCAACTGATCCAGGATTTTTGGATTAGAGTTGGAAAGATTATCCACAATAACCGGTTCATAACCGGCATTAATCAATTCTACAACCGTGTGCGAACCGATAAAGCCCAAGCCACCGGTAACCAAAATTTTTGCCATGATTATTTGTTATAATAAGCGAAATCTTTATGCTGAATTTCAATATCCGGCAAAGATTTAAAGTATTCATAAGTAATTTTTAAACCTTCCGCACGGGAAACTTTCGGTTCCCAGCCCAGAATGGCCTTTGCTTTGGTAATGTCTGGTCGGCGTTGCTTTGGGTCATCTGTTGGCAGCGGTTTGCTTACCAGTTCCTGATCGGTTCCGGTAAGTTTGATAATTTCTTCCACAAACTGCCGGATGGTAATCTCATCCGGGTTGCCGATGTTCATTGGCTGCGTGTAATCGCTCATCAACAAACGATGGATGCCTTCGATCAAATCATCTACATAACAAAAAGAACGTGTTTGCGAGCCATCACCAAAAACCGTTAGCTCCTCGCCTCTTAAAGCCTGGCCGATAAATGCAGGCAAAACCCGACCATCGTTCAATCGCATCCTCGGTCCGTAAGTATTAAAAATCCGGATAATACGGGTTTCTACCTGATGGAAAGTATGATAAGCCATCGTAATTGCTTCCTGGAAACGCTTGGCCTCATCATATACACCGCGCGGGCCAACCGGGTTTACATTTCCCCAGTATTCTTCAGGCTGAGGGTTTACGCTTGGGTCGCCATAAACCTCTGAAGTTGAGGCAACTAAAATCCTGGCTTTTTTATCTTTTGCCAAACCCAATAAATTATGGGTGCCCAATGAACCAACTTTTAAAGTCTGGATCGGGATTTTCAAATAATCAATCGGGCTTGCAGGCGATGCAAAGTGCAAAATGTAATCCAGTTTGCCGGAAACATGCACATATTTAGATACATCGTGGTTATAAAACTCAAAGTTTTCTAAAGGAAAAAGATGTTCGATATTGCGCAAATCGCCTGTAATCAGGTTGTCCATCGCAATCACATGGAAATCTTCTTTAATATATCTGTCGCACAAATGCGAACCCAAAAAACCGGCTGCACCGGTTATCAAAATGCGTTTTCTGTTTTCCATTATTGTTCGATGGTTTTTCTGCCGATACTGCTGTAATAAAATCCTGATTTGCTCATTTTGTCCAGATCGTATAAGTTACGGCCGTCAAAAATAACATTATTCTTAAGCTTCTCTTTTACATAACTGAAATCCGGCGTTCTGAAAACAGACCATTCCGTAACGATCAGCAGCGCATCAGCACCTTCCAAAGCAGCGTAACGATCTGTGGCATAAGTAATTTTATCGCCCAGCAACTTTTGTACGTTTGGCATTCCTTCCGGATCATAAGCTACAATTGCTGCTCCGGCTTTAACCAGTTCATCAATAATATACAAAGCCGGTGCTTCGCGGATATCGTCGGTTTCGGGTTTAAAAGCCAGGCCCCAAAGCGCGAATTTTTTGCCGACCACATTGCCTTTAAAATATTCCAATACTTTTTTTACCAGCTTAATTTTCTGGGCTTCGTTCACTTCCATAACCGAATCCAGGATTTTAAAATCGTAGCCGTACTCTTTGGCCGATTTAAACATCGCCTGCACATCTTTGGGGAAACAACTGCCGCCATAACCTACGCCCGGAAACAAAAAGCGTTTGCCAATCCGCGCATCGGCACCAATCCCGGCGCGCACCATATCTACATTGGCACCAACCAGTTCGCACATGTTGGCCACTTCGTTCATAAAAGTAATTTTTGTGGCGAGGAAAGAATTTGCCGCATATTTGGTTAGTTCTGATGACCGTTCGTCCATAAACAAAATCGGGTTCCCCTGGCGCACGTAAGGGCCGTACAATTCGCCCAGAATTTCCCTGGCTCGCTCGTCCATTGTACCGATCACTACGCGGTCAGGTTTCATAAAGTCTTCAACAGCAACTCCTTCCCGTAAAAACTCCGGATTAGAAACCACTGCTACCTCAACAGAAGAATGTTCCTGAAAAGCAGCCTTCACTTTATCCGCAGTACCCACCGGAACGGTAGATTTGGTGATGATCACTTTATAATCGGTTACAATTTTGGCAATATCTTTGGCAGCACCCAACACATAACTCAAATCCGCAGAACCATCACCGCCCGGAGGCGTTGGCAAGGCCAGGAAAATCACCTGTGCATCTTTGATAGCTTCGGCCAGGTCCTGTGTAAAATGCAGGCGTTCCTGTTTAATGTTCCGGTGAAAAAGTAAATCTAAGCCCGGTTCGTAAATTGGCAATACACCATTTTGCATGGCCTTTACTTTTTCTTCGTTAATATCCACGCAGATCACATCATTCCCGGTTTCTGCCAGGCATGTTCCGGTTACCAATCCTACATAACCTGTACCAACAACAGCAATTTTCATATTTGAAATTTAATTAAAAAATTAAGTTTTACCTTCGACGAATATATAGATTTTTGAATTGAGATGCACTTTTTATACTATATAAGCGTACAATTATACCAATTTGCTATTTGGCTTGCTTCGTTTTTTAACACAAAAGCAAAGCTTTGGATAGCTGGCCGCCGCAACCAAAAGCTTGTTACGGCAGATGCCAGCATTTGGTTCCATTTTGCTTCATTGGGCGAATTTGAGCAAGGCCGCCCGGTGCTGGAAAAACTCCGCGCCGAAAATAATACGCTAAAAACAGTAGTCACCTTTTTTTCCCCTTCAGGATACGAAATCCGTAAAAACACGCCACTGGCCGATTACGTTTATTATTTGCCTGCAGACACACGGCAAAACGCCAAAAAGTTTATCCAAACCATCAACCCTAAAATTGCGGTTTTTACCAAATATGAATACTGGTTTTTTTATTTTGAGGAATTGCATCAGCGGCAAATCCCGCTGTATTTGATTTCGGCCATTTTCCGGCCGCAGCAAATATTTTTTAGGACTTATGGTGGTTTTTACCGGAAGATGCTGCTTTTAGTGCAACATTTTTTTGTTCAGGACGAAAACTCTAAACAACTGCTGGCCAGTATCAATATCAAAAATGTTTTGGTGAGCGGCGATACGCGGTTTGACCGGGTTTGGGAAAATGCGCAACATGTTGAACCGGTTGCAATTATAGATATTTTTAAAGATAAGCGGCCGGTTTTTATTGCCGGAAGCACCTGGCCGCCCGACGAAATTTTGATTGGCGATCTGGTTTTTACCTACCCGAATTGGAAATTCATCATTGCGCCGCACGAAATCAGCCCGGAAAAAATCAATAATCTGCTGCAAAAACTTCCCGCAGAAAAAACAATCCGCTATACTGAAATAAATATTGATTTGAAAATTTTAAAGCAGAAACAGGTTTTGGTGATCGACAATATCGGCCTGCTTTCCAAACTGTATCAATACGGAAACCTGACTTACATTGGCGGCGGTTTTGGCACCGGCATCCACAACACGCTGGAAGCGGCGGCTTTTGGGTTGCCGGTGATATTTGGCCCGGTTTACCACAAATTTAAAGAGGCGCAGGATTTGATCGGGCTGCAGGCCGGATTTTCCATCATAAACGAAGCATCGCTGCAAAGTACCGTTTCAAAATTGATGAACGATAAAAATTTTTATGCGGAAGCTTCGGCCAAAGCCAAAAACTATACGCGGCATAATACAGGTGCAACGGAAATCATCTGCAATTATATCCGAAAACATAATTTTGATAACTGCTGAACAGGTGCTTTTTTAAGTTTTACAATGCTTCTTTTACTGCCTAAAATTTGCTGAAACACATTATGTTTTCTGTAAAGCTATACTCAAACCACCAGATTTATAGTGCTAAAAGAAGCATCAGGTTTTTTTTAGAAAAAATTTGAACAGGCTTCATAAAAATTAAAAACTTGTTTCAAACAAAAAAATCCTGCATCGTTTGCAGGATTTTTTTTGTTTGAAACGGTTGAAGCACGATGCTTCTTTTACCGGTATAATTTCGGTCAGTGTTTTCTTTTCACAATCATTTGGTTCAGTTCATTTCTGGAGAAATCCCTTGCTACATGGTTCAATTGCTCTTCGGATAAAGCCGTTCCGCTCCTGGAAGCATTCAGGGTTTTTACCTGTGGATTAGCAACCGAATATGTCCCTTTTACGGTATAACTGATCGCTTTGGCCAGCAATGCTTCGTTTACATCACCAAAATCATGGGTAACATCATCTGCAGCCTGCACGCCCGGATAAGTTGCAGAACCCGGCGTCATCCCGGCATAATAACCACCCTGACCGGCGGAATTTTTACTTTCAAATTCCGGTGTGTAATATTGATAAGCCCCGATCGGGATGGCAAAAAAACCAACCGGTTTGCCATAAGTTGTGGTTCCGATCAATTGCACGTTCATTTCAGGGATTAAATTGTTGATGGTCAGTTCGCTGGCGGAAGCGGTAGAACCCGTTACAATAAAAAATACGCGACCAATGTTTAAAGTACCTTGCTTTGAAAACAATGCCTTGTTATTGCCTGGTTTAAAATCACCTGGTTTTATCAGATATTTTTTTTCCAATAGCGGATATTTGTCATTCTGCAATTTATCATTATAATATTCAGTGTACATCAACGTATTGGTTTTTGCAGTAGGCACAATCAGGTTTGATAAATATTCTGCCGTTTCTACGGCACCACCACCATTGTAACGCAAATCAACCACTAAATCTGTAATTCCTGCGGCTGTAAAACTGGCAAAAGCGGGGTCTAAATAACCTTTTGCGTTTTTAGTCAAATCTGTAAAACTGTTAAATACCAGATAACCCATTTTTTTTCCATTTCCCAAATCAAGCACTTTGCTGCTCAAAACGGGGTTTACGGTATAACTGCCTGTGGCCATGGTTACATCAAAAGTGGTATTGTCAGGTTTTTTAAGGGTCATATTTATAGTTGTAGAATTAAAAAAAGCATCAACCACAAAATCGTAATTAGGTGAAGGATTGGCATTTGCATCGTAATCCAAAGCAGTTCTTCCGTTGATTTTAACAACCTGATAACCTCTGACCAATGCTGCTTTATCGGCAGGAGAACCCGGATATACATATTTTACCCTTAAATCTGAAACGGCTATCCAAACCGGTGTAAAACCATAATCACCTTTTGTCCCGCCCAAAGCGGTTGCCGTTTGGCCCTGATCGATAAAAGAATATTTAGCTTCGCCCGCATGGGCTGCATCATATTCGTAAGGCTTGCCGGTTGCGGGGTTTTTGCTGTATTGAGATAGCGCATCTACTTCACTTTGCAAAGCTTCCAAATCTGTTTTGCCTGTAAAACTCCGCGGATTTACGGTGCTGTACCCCGGCAAAGCATCGTACCACAAATTGTCTTCCCGGGTAAATAAATAAACCGAATCTTTTAGTTTATCCAAAGCTGTGCCCGTGTTTGGGATAGCATCCGGATTGCTGGCTGTGGGCAGCGGCTGGTTTTTTTTACAGGCCGAAAAATATATGACCGAAAACAACAAAGCAGTTAAGTAAAAATTATACTTCTTCATATTTTATTTTTTTACAATATACAAGTAATCAATAATTTGTAGAAACGGTTTTAGCCGGATTTTATTCTTTTTCAACAAAATCAAAAACCGTTGCATAATCAATCCCCGCGGCCTGCGCGCAAAGTTCATCTGCCTGATTGTTGCCGATCATCACCAAATCCCGACGCTGCAATTGATGTTCTGCCAGGATCAGGTGCAGCGCGTCCGGTTCCGGTTTTGGTTTGATTTCGGCAGCGAAATAACAAATCAGGTATTTTTCCAAACCGTTCCATTCCGTTTGCCGGATTTTGTTGAGCTGCTGTTTCCGGATCGCCGTTAGTTAAAATAAACAACTGTTTCCGGTCGATCACAATTTGCTGCAGCAGTTCCAATATTTGTTTGTACAACAATAGTTTAAGCGGAAGCCGGGCAGTTTTCAGCAAACGTTCAAAATTTTCCTGATACTTTCCATCCAGATTAAATGCTGTTTTTATCGAGGTAAAAACAGCATCCTCACCTTGCGTTTGATAGGTTTGCAGCATCAAAGCCAGCGTTTCTTTGCTGTTTAATTGTTCGGTATGTTCCAAAAAAGCGGCAAACAGATAATACACCTGCAAATAATAATCCTGCCTGGGGAAAAGCACATCATCCAGCTCAAAAACGAAAGCTTTTTTCTGCGGATCCAAGTCGGCATAACGAAAAATCATTGTACAAATAGCGGTTTTAGGTTGAACAATTCTTTCTGCTGGAATTGGATTTCAAACAAACCGTTCAGCTGCAATTGTGATCCAAGTTCAGCAATTTTTTCTTCGGATATAGAATCCAAATTCCAAATATATCCCAATTTTCCATCGATAAAAGAAGCATACATTTTTTGGTTTGAAACATTAAACTTTCGCAGGAAAAGCAATTCATCCGCAGCAAATAATTTGGCTGCTTTGATAAAAGTAATCACCGGTTTTCCATCTAAGTTATTCTTTTTAAATTGATCGTTGATGATCCAAACCAAATCCAAATTTTGCAAATTGGCAACCGCGATATTTTCCGTTGGATAACCTAATTGCAAACAAGCCTTGGAAAACTCAGCGAAGGAAGAAGTGATCTGGAACGATACTGTTTTTATGCCATTAAAATTGAGGTTTTCAAAAAGTTCTTTTGGATCAAACAATAATTTTCGGGTGATCAAATCCGGCAAATGAAGCTTAATATTGAATTCAGAAAATAATTCCACCGCTTCGGCCAGCAATTCCTGTTCTGCAAAACTCATCGCAAAAACAGCATCAATTTGCTGATCCAGACAAATATTTAACAACTGATGAATGTAATCCGCATCGGAAACTTTCGGCAACAACACTTGCTGCGATGCCAAAATTTGTGCGATAAAAGAAGCATCGCCATAAATAAACTCCAATTGCGGAAACCATTTTTGCAGAAAATAAACGCCCGGATTTTGTCCGCAGGTAATTAACACTTTCGTCATGCTTCGATCAGGCCGTCTTTCATCAGCACTTTGCGGTCGCTCATTTCGGCCAGTTCTTCGTTGTGCGTTACGATGATAAAAGTTTGGTTAAACTGATCGCGCAGCGAAAAAAACAACTGGTGCAGTTCCATTGCGTTTTTAGAATCCAAATTCCCCGAAGGTTCATCAGCCAAAATTAAAGCCGGACTGTTAATTAAAGCACGCGCTACGGCCACACGCTGCGCCTCGCCGCCAGAAAGCTGACTGGGTTTATGCGTTTTCCGATGACCGAGATTGAGCATTTCCAATAATTCCGAAGCACGCGTTTCCGCTTCCGGTTTTGTTTTTCCGGCGATGTAAGCCGGGATACAAACATTTTCTATCGCATTAAATTCGGCCAGCAAATGATGAAACTGGAAGATAAAACCAATTTTTTTATTGCGGAACGCGCTTAATTGTTTGGCGTTCATCACGCTTGTATCTTCATCGTTGAGCAAAACGCGGCCAGAATCCGGCTTGTCCAGCGTACCGATTATATTTAACAACGAACTTTTGCCAGCACCGGAAGCACCGACAATACTTACAATTTCCCCGGTTTTAACATCCAGGTCAACGCCTTTTAAAATGGCCAATGTACCGTAGGATTTTTTGATGGAACGCGCTTTCAGCATCCTGCAAAAATAGTGATATGGTTTTTAGGGTGCAATGCGGGAAAAATTGGTTTTTAATAAAGAATATGTTTAAAGGTTAAAGCAATGCTTAAATAACTTTTCGGTGTTGCTTTCCCCAAGTAATCATTTCCCCTAATAGCGGCCACAAAGTTCTACAATAGTCGGTCAATTCGTAATCAATGGTTATCGGCGTGCCATTACCAACTGTTCTGGACACCAGTTTATTCATCTCCATTTCTTTCAATTCTTTGGACAGCATCCGGAAAGTGATGTTTGGTATGCTTTTGGCAATTTCGCGGTAACGCCTGTTTCCGTTTCTTAAAGAAATGATAATGAGCATTTTCCATTTTCCACTAATGACGTACATGGTATCGTGAATGTATTTCATATCTGGGCAGGCATTGTCGTAATCGCATGCTGTTTTCATTTACAATCTATTTTGGTACTGCTATACTTTGGTATACTGCACACAAATATATAGCATCTTGTAGATACCTTTGGCATCAAAGAAAATATAAATGAAAAAGTTAGAAAACAAAGTAGCTGTTATCACAGGTGGCAACAGCGGTATTGGATTAGCAACAGCCATATTATTTGCAGAACAAGGTGCCGAAGTAGCGATCACAGGGCGTAACCAATCCTCTTTAAAAAGTGCGGCCGAAACCATTGGCGAGGGAGCAATCAGCATCATTAGTGATGTATCAGATTTAAACAGTATTAAAAATGCTTATCAGGAAGTAAGTGCAAAACTTGGCCAAATTGATGTGCTGGTAGTAAATGCAGGGGTAGATACTGCAGCGCCATTGGCTGATTTTACCGAAGAACTGTTTGACCAGGTGAGTAATATTAATTTTAAAGGGGCATTTTTTTCTGTTCAATTGGCCTTGCCTTATTTAAATGACGGTGCTTCCGTTATTTTCACTTCCAGTGCCACTAATGAAAAAAGTTTTAGTACTTATAGTGCTTACGCTGCTACAAAAGCTGCGGTACGGTCTTTGGCCAGAAGCTTTTCTACTGAATTGCTGGACAGGAACATCCGGGTAAATGTTTTATCGCCCGGTGCCATTGATACGCCACTTTATGAAAGGTCTGGTGCTTCAAAAGAGCAAGTTGCCGGTATAAAAGATTACATGGCTGCCAACATGATCCCTATGAAACGTTTAGGTACTTCAGAAGAAATTGCGGAAGGCTTCCTGTATTTGGCATCCGATGCCTCTAAATATATGGTAGGTGCTGAACTGGTGTTGGATGGCGGTGTAAAAACACTTTAATATTTTGACTTGTAAACTGGCTGGGCTTTCACAAGTTCGGCCAGTTTTTTTGAAAATTCATACTTTTCTTAGAAAAACTCAAGGGTTTCAGGTGCTTCTTTTAACACTAAAAAATTGGTGTTATCCTTTTTTGTTTAAATAAAAACGAAAGAAGCTTAATGATTTTTATGGCATAAAAGAAGCATTACAAACAAAATTAAAAATACTAAACAGCCTAAAAGCAAGTGTCGCACTAATCAATTTCGAATTTTTAATTCTAACCCTAAATTGTAGCTTTACCCAAAATCTCAACAAAATGAACATTCACGAATATCAGGGCAAAGCCATCCTCAAAAGCTACGGCGTTAGGGTTCAGGAAGGCATTCTTGCCGAGAACGTTGAACAGGCGGTGGAAGCAGCCAAAAAATTAAAGGAAGAATATGGTTCTGACTGGGTGGTGGTGAAAGCCCAAATCCATGCAGGCGGACGCGGTAAAGGCGGCGGTGTTAAAGTGGCCAAAAACCTGGACGATGTACGCGAAAAAACCAATGCCATTTTGGGGATGCAGCTAATTACGCCGCAAACCGGCCCAGAAGGCAAGAAAGTGAACAAGGTTTTGATTGCGCAGGATGTTTATTATCCCGGCCAAACGGAAACGAAAGAATTTTATGTTTCTGTGTTGATGGACCGCGCAAAAGGCCGCAACGTGATTATGTATTCTACCGAAGGCGGGATGGACATCGAAGAAGTGGCACATTCCACGCCGGAACTGATCCACAAGGAAGAAATCGACCCAAAAGTTGGTCTGCAAGGTTTCCAGGCACGTAAAATTGCTTTCAATTTAGGTTTGTCTGGCGATGCTTTTAAAGATATGGTGAAATTTATCACTGCGTTATACAAAGCTTATGAAGCCACGGATTCTTCCCAGTTTGAGATCAACCCGGTTTTAAAAACTTCCGACAATAAAATCCTGGCGGTTGATGCCAAGGTGAACATTGATGACAACGCCTTGTACCGTCATCCTGATTTTGCCGCAATGCGCGATACTGCTGAGGAAGATCCGATGGAAGTGGAAGCCAGCGAATCGAACTTAAACTATGTAAAACTCGATGGAAACGTCGGTTGCATGGTTAACGGTGCTGGTTTGGCAATGGCTACGATGGACATTATTAAAATTGCCGGCGGCGAGCCTGCCAACTTTTTAGACGTTGGCGGAACAGCAAATGCACAAACGGTAAAAGCGGCTTTTGGCATCATCCTGAAAGACCCAAATGTGAAAGCAATTTTGATCAATATTTTTGGTGGAATTGTGCGCTGCGACCGCGTGGCGCAAGGCGTTATTGATGCTTACAAAGAAATGGGCGATATCCCGGTTCCGATCATTGTGCGTTTGCAGGGCACAAATGCCGTGGAAGCCAAGAAACTGATCGATGAGTCCGGGTTAAAAGTTTTTTCCGCTATTTTACTGAAGGAAGCTGCGGATTTGGTTAAAGAAGTTTTGGCGGCATAAGAAGCTTCAACTTAAAACATATATGCAGGCTGTCTTGAAAGAGACGGCCTTTTTTGTGGATGCTGTTTTTATCAGATAAAAATTGGTGTTGAAAGGCAAAGGGTTTAAGGTGAAAAGTAATAGTTAGAAAGGTTGCGAACTTTGGCTCCCTCTCTTTTGGAGAGGGCTGGGGTGAGGCAAACTGCTGCATAAAAGAAGCATCTATCCACCGCAAACCTTTTTCTTTTAAAATTATTACAACATTATGCTGTTAAAAATCTATCCTGAAAATCCAAACCCAAAAGCGATAGCACAAGTTGCTGAAGTGCTGCGCAAAGGTGGTCTGGTTATTTATCCAACCGATACGGTTTACGGTTTGGGCTGCGATATCACCAACCACAAAGCCATCGAAGCCGTTTGCCAGCTGCGGAAAATGAACTGCAACAAGGCCAATTTATCGTTTATCTGCTACGATCTCAGCCACATTTCGGATTACATCAAACCCATTGACAATACTGTTTTTAGGGTGCTAAAAAAAGCATTGCCCGGTCCGTTCACTTTTATTTTTAACGCAAGCGGTTTGGTGCCTAAGCTGATCAGTTCCAACAAAAAAACGGTTGGCATCCGTATCCCGGATAATAATATCCCGCGGGAAATTGTGAAAGCACTGGGCAACCCGATCCTCACCACTTCCATTAAAGATGACGATGACATCCTGGAATATTCTACCGATCCGGAACTGATTTATGAAAAATACCAGGATTTGGTTGACATTGTCATCGATGGCGGCTACGGCGACAACATTGCTTCTACCGTTGTAGATTGCACTTCCGGCGGCTTTGAGACCGTCCGCGAAGGCAAAGGCGACCTGCAGGAATTTTTATAATGCTGTTTTTAGCACGGTTTTTTCTATATGGAGATTTTACTATTTGCTGATTTATGAAAATTGCCTTCTCCATCCTGAAAATAGCTGTAATTTGTTTCCTGATTTATAAATGTCTGTTCAATTCTTTCCTGTTTTTAATTGCCGGAATGTGGATCATACCTTTTTTACTGCTCATTTTGTTTGTTTATCTATGCAAAAGTTTTTTAGCTGAGGCCGGTTTGATTGCACGTCATTTTAAAAGTTTTCCACAATTAAATTTGAAAGACAAGCTGCCAAAATTAAATTTCAAAAATAAATTTGCTAAACATTTTACTTCCGAAACTATCTGAAACTCAACTTTACTTAGGCCCGGATTTTAATTTTGATACTGTTTTTATTCCCTGTTTTTCAGCCTGAAAAATACCTGATAAAAACAGCATTGTCGTAATTTTAACTTTCGTAACGTTCCGCATTCGCCAAAAACCGAAAAAAATCTTAATTTTGAATCCCGTACACAAGGATTTGTTTTGATACTCCATCAGCAGCAAATCCCTCAAAATTAAGCATGACTAAGTATATTTTTGTTACGGGCGGCGTTACCTCTTCGCTGGGTAAAGGCATTATTTCAGCTTCTTTGGCCAAACTTTTACAAGCCCGCGGCTATCGGGTTACAATCCAAAAATTTGATCCATACATCAACATTGATCCGGGAACGATGAACCCATACGAACATGGCGAATGCTATGTAACCGAAGATGGTGCCGAAACAGATCTGGATTTGGGCCATTACGAGCGTTTTTTGAACACGCCAACTTCTCAGGCCAACAATATTACTACCGGAAGGATTTATCAAAACGTGATCAGCCGCGAACGTGAGGGCGATTATCTGGGGAAAACTGTGCAGGTTGTGCCGCATATCACCGACGAGATTAAACGGAATTTTAAGATTTTGGGCGAAAATGGCGAAAACGACATCGTAATAACTGAAATTGGCGGCACCGTTGGCGATATTGAATCGTTGCCTTTTGTGGAAGCGGTGCGGCAGTTTCGCTGGGAAACCGGTTCGGGCAATTCGCTGGTCATTCACTTGACTTTGGTTCCGTATCTGGCCGCGGCAGGCGAACTGAAGACCAAACCCACACAGCACTCGGTAAAAATGCTGCTGGAATATGGCATCCAGCCGGATATTTTGGTTTGCCGCACCGAACATCATCTAAACCAGGAACTGCGGAAGAAAATTGCTCTTTTTTGCAACGTAAACATTAATGCGGTTATCGAATCCATCGATGCTTCTACCATTTATGATGTGCCGCTTTTAATGCTGAAAGAACAGCTGGATAAAACGGTTTTGACCAAATTGAAACTGCCGCACAACAAAGAACCGGACTTAGACAGCTGGAAAGATTTTTTAGGCAGATTAAAAAACCCGACCGGCGAAATCAGGATTGGTTTGGTTGGAAAATACGTAGAACTGCCGGACGCTTATAAATCAATTACCGAAGCTTTTATTCATGCCGGTGCCAAAAACGAGTGCAAAGTCCAGGTAAAATTTATTCATTCGGAAAATTTAACGGTTGAAAATGCGGCCGAAAAGATGCGCGGCCTTCATGGTGTTTTGGTGGCACCGGGGTTTGGGCAGCGTGGTATTGAAGGAAAAATCGAAGCCATCCGTTTCGTGCGTGAAAACGAAATCCCGTTTTTTGGCATTTGCTTGGGTATGCAATGTGCCGTGATCGAATACGGCCGTAATGTGTTGAAAATCAGCGATGCCAACAGCAGCGAAATGGACGAAAGCACGCCAAACCCCGTGATTTCAATGATGGAAGAACAAAAATCCATCACTATAAAAGGCGGTACGATGAGGTTAGGCTCCTACCCTTGCGATCTGCGTAAAAACTCTAAATCGGCATTGGCTTATGGCAAAAACCATATTACTGAACGCCATCGCCACCGTTACGAATTCAACAATCAATACCTTAAACAATACGAAGACGGCGGCATGGTCCCGGCCGGCATTAATCCGGAAAACGGACTGGTGGAAATTGTGGAACTGAAAAACCACCCGTTTTTTATCGGCTCACAATTTCACCCCGAATTAAAATCAACAGTTGCCAATCCGCACCCGCTTTTTGTTAACTTTGTCGCCGCTTCAATGGCTTATGCCAAAAAGAAGCAGATTGCTATTTAATTGGTACTTTAAAATAATGGATAGAAACACATTTACAGGATTATTCCTGATCCTGGTGATCCTGGTTGGCTCCACATTTTTGCTCAAGCCGTCACAAGAAGAAATCAGAAAAGAACAACAAAGAAAAACCCAGGATTCGCTCCGCAGACTGGGTGGCGTCAATCGTAAAGCACCAACTGCCGCTGCTTCTTTTACGCCACAAAAACCGGCAATTGATTCGGCTGCGTTAAAAGGTCCGCTGGGCAAAGCTGTTATTGCAGCACCAAAACTAATCTCCTTAGAAAACAAACAGCTGAAAGTTATTTTATCAACGCAAGGTGGACGTATTGTTTCTGTGGAACTTAAAAACGAAAGAACGTTTGATAAACAACCTTTAATCCTGCAAAACCCGGAACAAGCCAAGTTTGGGTTAACGCTGAACGTGGAAGGCAAACAGGTTCAAACCAATGATTTAAATTTTACCCCAAGTGCATCAACTTTAAACGTAAGCGGCTCCGATTCAAGCTCGCTGACCATGCATCTGGCTTACGGCAGCAATCAATCCATCGATTACGTTTATACGCTGAAAGGCGACGGTTACAAAGTTGGCTACAATTTGGTGCTAAACAATATGAACAATGTTGTCCAAACCAAAAACAATCAGGTCACCTTGGATTGGGAAGCCAGTTTGCGCAAGCAGGAGCGAGACATGAAAATGGAGCGCACGTATTCCACCGTTTATTTGGAGGATGTAGAAGGCGGGATCAAAGATTTAAGTTTGACAAAAGACGAGGAAAAAACTTATGCCGAGAAAAAAATCCAATGGGTTTCTTTCAAGCAACGCTTTTTCTCCAACGTATTGATTGCGAAAGATGGTTTTACCAGCGCAGATGTTTCGGTTGGAACGGATATCAATTCTAACGATGTTAAGCAAATGTCGGCCAAAATGCAATTGCCGTTTTCCGGTGCTGCTTCGGTCAATTATCCGATGGAATTTTACTTCGGGCCCAACAAATTTGATTTGTTAAAAGAACAAGGTTATCATTTAGACAGCCAGATCGATTTGGGCTGGGGGCCATTAAAATACATCAACCGTTTTGCGGTTTTGCCGGTATTTGATTTCCTTAAAAACTTTAACTGGAACTATGGGCTGATTATTTTGGTTTTAACAATCCTGCTAAAACTGGTTTTGTTCCCGCTTACGTACAAATCCTATCTTTCTATGGCTAAAATGCGGGTTTTAAAGCCGGAGATGGACGAAATTAAAGGTAAAGTAGGCGATGACAACCCAACTTTATTACAACAGGAATACCTGAAATTGTATAAAAAAGCCGGTGTAAATCCTTTGGGCGGTTGTTTGCCATTGGTGATCCAGATGCCGATTATCCTGGCGTTTTTTCGCTTTTTCCCGAATTTATTTGAACTGCGCGGACAAGCGTTTTTATGGATGCACGATCTTTCCACTTATGATTCGGTATTGAGTTTTCCGCTGATTCCGTTTTTAAACTGGGACCACATCAGTTTAATGTGTCTGCTGATGACGATTTCAACCTTAATCCAAACTTACTTTAACAATCAGACTTCGGGTGCAACCGGGCAGATGAAATATATCGGTTACATCACGCCGCTTATTTTCTTTGGTGTGCTGAACAGTTATCCTGCCGGTTTGAATTACTATTATTTTTGTGCGAATATTTTGACTTTCTCGCAGCAATACTTTATCCGGTTTATGGTGGACGACAAAAAAATCCATGCCCAAATCCAGGAAAACAAAAAGAAACCGGAAGACCCAAACAAAAAGAAATCAGGTTTTGCCGCAAAAATGGAAGAAATGATGCGTCAGCAACGGCAAACACCAGCCATCCAAGCCAAGAAAAAGTAAACCATTTTTTAGGTGATAAAAGAAGCATCGGGACTTGGTTCCGATGCTTCGCTGTTTGAAACCGCTCCTTGTGAATTAGGTTGAAAAAAGTTGACAAATAATTTTTATCTTCGATCAGAACTAAAAGTGTGGTTATGAAAAAAATGTCTGTTGGGGAATTTAAAACCAACTTTTCTCAAGTGATTGAAGAAGTAAAAGCAGGAGAAAAAATAGTTGTAACTTTTGGAAGAAAAAAAAAAGTTATCGGATATTTTCTACCTGAAAATTCAGCAGAAAAGCCTAAAAGAAAACTCAGTATTTTGGCAGGTAAATCGGAAGTAATATTTGAAAAAGATTTTGAAATGACTGAAGAAGAGTTTTTGAACTTATGAATTATTTATTAGATACTCATGTATTACTTTGGGCGATAAATGACGATACGAAGTTGTCTGAAAACGTGAAAGAAAGAATTAAGGATATTGAAAATAGTATTTTTGTAAGTGCAATAAGCTTCTGGGAGATTTCATTAAAGTTCTCATTAGGGAAATTAAAACTTAAAGGTTTTATGCCTGATGATCTTACTGAATTATCTACCAAAATTGGATTCAAATTGATTCCACTTTTGCATGATGTATGTGGTTCTTACCATCATTTAATTAGTACAATACATCGAGATCCATTTGATAGAATGTTGATATGGCAAGCGATAAAACAAAATTATATACTGATAACAAAAGATAATAAGGCAAATCTTTATATTGGTTCGGGGCTAAAAACACTTTGGTAATCATCATCTGTAACATTTTTATTCATCACCAAAATTTATCCAGTAAAAACAGCATATTTAAACTGTAACAAAAGTTTAGATCATGTGCAAAATTTTACTTTTCCCCTTTTTATGGTTTTTGTTTGAGTCGGCATCGGCACAAACAACCACTAAAAAACCATTAGACCAATCGGTTTATGATGGCTGGCAAAACATCACAAATGAACATATCAGTGATGATGGCAGATGGGTTTTGTATGTGATCAAGCCGCAGCAAGGCGATGCAACTTTGGTAATTTCTACCGCTAAAAACAGCAACAAATTTCTGGTTTCGCGGGCAGATACGGCACGTTTTACGGCCGATTCTAAATATGCTGCTTTTTTAATCCGTCCTTTTTATAAAGACCTGCGCATGGCCAGGATCAAGAAAAAGAAGCAAAATGAATTTCCTAAAGACACTTTGGGGTTGATGACTTTGGGTTCAGCCAAAATCACCAAAATCCCGGCGGTCAGATCATTTAAAATTGCAGAAAAGGCTTCTGTAATTGCCTATCTTGCCCCCAGCGATACGTTAAAAAAACCAATTGCTTCAGACACTGCAAAAAAAGCGGTTGCCCAAACTATTGCGCCGCCAACACGTGAAGGTGCAGATCTCACCCTGAAACAACTCAGCAATAACAAGCAGCGTACTTTTAAATATGTAACTGATTATCAGCTGGATAAAAAAGGAAAAATGCTGGTTTTTGCCGTTACCGCCCCACGGAGAAGTAAGGAAGTAAAATCGGGTTTGTATGTGTACGACATTGAAAAAGATGTGCTAAAAACAGTAAGCACCGGTCGTGGCAATTACCGTAACCCAACGTTTGATGAAACCGGGAAACAACTGGCTTTTACGGCAGAAAAGAATCCGGAAAAAGCGCAGGTGAAACCGTTCAAACTTTATTATTATAATGCTGCAAAAGATTCTGCGGAAGTGATTGCAGCAGCAAACTCCGCCGGGATGCCGGAAAAATGGGCGGTGAGCGGTGATGGCCGTGTTTATTTCAGCAAAAACGGAAGCCGTTTATTGTTTGGCACGGCACCAATCCCAAAACCGGCGGACACAACTTTGGTAGATTTTGAACACGCCAAACTCGACATCTGGAATTATAAAGACGATTACCTGCAGCCCCAGCAATTGAACACGTTACAGCGCGATTTACGCCGGAATTATCTCGCGGTGATCGTTCCCTCCGAAGAAAACCACAAAATGACGCAACTGGCCAACAAATATGTGCAGGATGTTGTGCTGCCAGAAAACAACGATGCGCGATATGCTTTGGGCATCACGGATACCGGATCGCGCGTGCAGGCACAATGGGAAGGCGGCGGCAGTCAGGAAGCGTATTTAATCGACCTTAAAACCGGCGGTTATAAAAAGATAAATTCCAGGTTAAAAGCACGTTATCAGCTATCACCGGGAGGAAATTATGTAATCTGGTTTGACCCGAAAACGCAGAACTGGTATAGTTATGCTGTTTTTACAGGTAAAAAAACGGAACTGAAAACCGGTACAAAAATGGGCCAGGAAGATAACGATGTGCCTGATCTGCCAAATGCTTATGGCGTTTCCGGCTGGACGGAAGGCGATAAAAACGTGTTGATTTACGATCGTTATGACATCTGGGACATCAACCCGGAAACCGGTGCGGCCACCAATTTTACAGATGGTTTTGGCCGGAAAAACAAACTGATTTTCCGATATCCGTTGCAAGCCGGAAACCGCCGCGCAAATGCTTCGGGCAGTGATGAAGAGAAATTTGTCCCAGCCAAGAAACCGCTGATGCTGCTGGTTCAAAACGAAGAAAACAAACAATGGGGATATTACAAGAAAGCGTTAGACAGTAAAAAACTACCTGAAAAAATAACGATGGAACCTTGCAGTTTTGGTGCTTTGCAGAAAGCCAAAAACAGTAATGAATACATCTACACCAAGCAAAATTATCAGCATTCGCCGGATTTGTATGTTTCTGCCAATCTGCAAAACGAAACAAAACTTAGTGCGATCAATCCGCAGCAAAACGGATACAACTGGGGAACGGCAGAACTGGTGGGCTGGACTACACCAAAAGGTTATCAATCCAAAGGGATTTTGTATAAACCGGAAAATTTTGACCCGCAAAAGAAGTATCCGATGCTGGTTTACTTTTATGAAAAACTATCGGAAGGATTATATAGTTATGTGCCGCCTGCGCCGACACCTTCCCGCTTGCCGATTTCGTTTTTTGTGAGCAATGGTTACCTTGTTTTTGCGCCGGATATTAGTTATCAACGCGGACAGCCCGGTGCTTCTGCGGTAGAATTTATCAATTCAGGCGTTGAAAGTTTGAAGAAAAATTCCTGGGTTGATGGCGCGCATATCGGTATCCAGGGCCAAAGCTGGGGCGGTTATCAAGTTGCTTTCCTCATCACCCAAACCAATATGTATGCAGCGGCTTGGGCGGGTGCGCCGGTGGCCAACATGACTTCTGCTTATGGTGGCATCCGTTGGGAAAGCGGTAATTCGCGCGAAAGTCAATACGAAAAAGGCCAGAGCCGCATCGGTGCCAATTTGTGGGACAGCACCGAGTTGTACATCCGTAATTCACCGTTGTTTCAATTGCCAAAGGTTAAAACGCCGGTAGTTATTATGTCCAACGATGCAGACGGTGCCGTGCCATGGTATCAGGGCATAGAAATGTTTACCGCTTTGCGCCGTTTAAACAAACCTGTTTGGCTGCTGCAGTACAACGGCGAAGCGCATAACCTGGTACAGCGGCAAAACCGTAAAGATATTTCCATCCGCGAGCAGCAATTTTTTGATCACTATTTAAAAGGTGCGCCAATGCCCGTTTGGATGGCGACGGGTGTTCCGGCGGTTGATAAGGGCAAAGATTGGGGACTGGAATTAGTAAAATAGAACACTGTTTTTAGGTACAAAAATCCGGCAAAGAAGCTTATTTGCCGGATTTTTTTGTTTAAAGTTTATATTTGAAAGATTTATATTTAATTGACAAATAAGAAAAACATCTTATGAAACAACAATTTGATTTGATCGTGGTAATCCCAATTGGCCCAAATTGTAAGTTACCCTTTATAGAAGATACTTTAAACAGTATCGTGCATTATTGCTCGTGTACTTATAAAATTGTGTTGATTGATGATTCAAATAAAAATTATGGTACCATTTTAAAACAGCGTTATACTGATGTAGATGTTATCATTAACAAACAACAATACGGGTTGTTAGGTGGTTTATACATTGCGTTGAGCCATGCTTTTGTTTATGTATTAGATAACTACGGGTTCAAGGCTTTGCTGCGTATGGATACTGATGCATTGATAACAGGCTACAATCCGCAAGCAGAAGCTATACAAATGTTTGAGAAAAACCCGAGGATTGGTTTAGCAGGTTTTATAAAACGCGGTAAAGAACCCAGGGATTTTGCCGGTAATCCAATAGAAAACTACTGGCCGATGCACCAGATCACTACTTATGCTTTAACCTGGAGGTTTTTATCAAAACCAAAAGCAAACCTTGCTTTACGAAAACTATTGCTTAAAGCCTTGTTGAACGGTTATGCAATGGGCGAAAATGTTTTTGGAGGGGCTTATATCGTGAGCGAATTGTATCTGCAAAAATTACGTGAGGCCAATATGCTGCCTGATTATGGTATCCAAAAAATATATTTAGAGGAAGATCATATATTTGGATTGCTGACTAAAGCCATCGATTTTGAATTTGGTGATTTGGAAACCGGTGATCTTCCTTTTGGGGTTGCTTGGCGAGGGCTGCCAACCTCACCGGAAGAACTATATAAACGCGGAAAAAAAATCATACACTCCACAAAACGCTACAATGATTTAAGTGAAACTGATATAAGGCAGTTTTTTAGTGATAAAAGAAGTATGGACTAAATGTTTCAACCTTAATCATTTCCAATTTTATACCGATAAAAACAGCATCAACTTTCCATCAAACTGCCACCGTTTTCATCAACTGATAATTGATGCTTTATACCGCATTTTAAAGCAAAATTATTTTTTTGGTGCCCTACGGGGAAATCAAAACAAACCGGATAATGGTAATCTTTTACTTTTTCCAGTACAATTTCTTCAATCGTTTTGCCAAATTCTTCGCCTGCATCATCCGGTTTTGGGTTGAAACTGCCGATGATCAAACCTTGCAGATGATCCAGTTTACCGCTTCGTTTCAGGTTGAAGAAAAGGCGGTCTAAGTTGTACAATTGTTCATGTGTATCTTCCAGGAACAGGATTTTGTTTTTGGTGATCAGATCGGATTTGCTTCCGGCCAAAGCGGCAATCAGACTCAAATTGCCGCCAACCAATTCGCCATTTGCTTTCCCTAAACGGTTAAATTTGGAAGCTGGCGAAATATAACTTAGCTGCTCCCCGATCAATGCTTTTTTTATCGATAAAATTGTTTCTACTTGTACCGGTTCTGCCGAACTCCAATCCAAAGGAAAACTGTTGCACATTTTTGAGTGCAAAGTTGCTGTACGAAAGTTTCGGTTGATATGATTGTGCAAAACCGTAATATCACTAAAACCAATGATCCATTTCGGATAACGTTTGAAGGTTTGAAAATCCAAATCATCAATAATCCTTACCGCGCCATAACCGCCTCTGGCACACATAATTGCTTTTATATTAGGATCGTCCAGCATGGATTGGAAATCCGCCAAGCGTTCTTCATCCGTGCCGCCGAACGTGAAGCTTCTTTTACCAACTGTTTTTCCAACTTCAATTTTAAAGCCCCAGTTTTGCATAAGTTGAATGGCTGGCTGGCATTCTTCCAACGTAATAAAACCGGCCGGGCAGGTGATTCCGATTGTGTGCCCAACCTGCAAATACGGCGGAATTTTGATGTGCCGGCGAAAATCTGTTTCACCCGCGTATAATTTTGCAGTAGAAAGTGTAAAAGCAGCTGGTAAAAGTGCAGACAAAAAGTGTTTACGTTTCATGTTGATGAACGAAAATTACAAAAAATCCGGTTCTGAAACGAAAAACAGACAATTGCCGTTTAGTTACCTGCTGAGGACTTTATACTAATCCATGAAATTTTTGAAACCACGCATACTGTTTTTACCCATGTTTTTTTTGCTGCTAAACGAAGCATCGGCACAAAAAAAAGTGGATTATACCAAATTAGTCGATCCTTTTATCGGCACCGGCGGCCACGGGCACACTTTTCCGGGCGCAACTTTACCGTTCGGGATGGTGCAATTAAGTCCGGACACAAGATTAAATGGCTGGGACGGCTGCTCTGGCTATTACAGTACAGATACGCTGGTTTACGGTTTTTCGCACACGCATTTGAGCGGTACCGGCATCCCGGATTATTGCGATATCTTGCTGATGCCCACCACCGGAAAACCAAGTTTGAACAACAAAGATTACCGGTCCGGCTTCCAAAAAAAGAACGAAGACGCGTCGCCCGGATATTATACCACGCATCTTGATAAATACAACATCACCGCCGAGCTGACTGCAACCACGCGCGCAGGTATGCACCGCTACACTTTTCCATCGGTAAAAGAAGCAAACATTATCATTGATCTGCAGCACCGCGATCCGGTTATTGATGCGTGGATGGAAGTTGTTAACGATCATGAAGTCCGGGGTTATCGCTGCTCCTCTTCCTGGGCCAAAAATCAGTCGGTTTATTTTTATGCCAAGTTTTCAAAGCCATTTAAAACCTATGGCCTGGCCAATGATGATCAAATCAGGGCAAACGAAAAAAAATTACAGGGCAAAAACACCAAGCTTTTTGTACAGTTTGATAATCCGGGCGAAGTAATTGTTAAAGTCGGTATTTCATCCGTAAATGCTGATGGTGCGCTGAAAAACCTGGATGCCGAAATGCCGGATTTTGATTTTAAAAAAGTAATGAAAACCGCCAAAGAAACCTGGCAGGCGGCATTGTCCAAAATTCAGGTTGAAGGTGGTTCGCCGGTTTTGCCTCCGCAGCAGCAATCCAACATGGGTTTTGGTTTCGGTGGTTTTGGCGGAAACCGGCCTCCGCAGCGAACAAAAACCATTGATTACGGCCGGCGCAAACAAACGATTTTTTACACGGCTTTGTACCATTCCATGCTTGCCCCAAATATTTACAGCGATGTGGACGGGCAGTATCGCGGCCTGGACCAGCAGATCCACAAAGCAGAAGGTTTTGATTATTACACCGTTTTTTCACTTTGGGACACGTACCGTGCAGAACATCCATTGCTTCTTTTAATCGATAAAAAACGGACGCTGGATTTTATTAAAAGCTTTATGGCGATGCAGGAACAGGGAGGCGTGCTACCGGTTTGGCCGCTGGCAAGTACCGAAACTTACTGCATGATCGGCAACCATTCCATCCCGGTTATTGTAGATGCATATGCCAAAGGTTTGCGCGGTTTTGATGCGGAGAAAGCTTTTAAAATGATGAAAGATGCTGTAAACCGAAATCAATTCGGTCTGGAATCTTACCGTAAAAATGGTTTGGTTTTGGCCGAAGATGAAAAGGAATCAGTTTCTAAAACACTGGAATATGCTTATGACGACTGGTGCATTGCCCAAATGGCTAAAATGTTAAAGCACGATGACGATTATGCTGATTTTATCCGGCGTGCCCAAAACTGGAAAAACGTGTACAACAAACAAACCGGTTTTGTGCAAGTCAAGATGAACGGTGCCTGGCTTTCCAACTTTAAACCAAGCGACGTGGACGATAATTTTACAGAAGGAAATGCCTGGCAGTTTTCGTTTTTTATGCCGCAGGACGTAAACGGTTTGATTAAAATATTGGGCGGAAAAGAAAACCTGGAAAATAAACTGGATGCTTTATTTGCCGCCAGTTCTGCGATGACGGGCAAAAGTTTGCCGGACATTACCGGAACCATTGGCCAGTATGTGCATGGCAACGAGCCAAGCCACCATATTGCTTATTTATATAATTTTACTGATGATCCTTATAAAACGCAGTATTACCTCAACAGAATTATGAACGAAATGTACAAAGCAACGCCGGACGGTTTGGCGGGAAATGAAGATTGCGGGCAAATGAGTGCCTGGTATGTGATGAACGCGCTCGGTTTGTACAATATTGCGCCCGGGCAGAATGATTTCCAAATCGGGATGCCGGTTTTTGACCGTGCAACGATCAACCTGGAAAATGGGAAAAAATTTGTGATCACTTCTTCCGGGAACTCCACCAACAGCTATTATCTGCAAGGGATGCAAATCAACCAAAAACCTTATAACAAGCTGTATTTGCCCTATGAAACTATAGCAAACGGCGGCAACTGGAATGTTTTTATCGGGAAACTGCCCAACAAATTGTATATGCAAGACCTGGAAAAACCGGTTTCGGCCATTACCGATCATCCGATTGTGATTAATCCGTACTTTGTTTATCCCACAAAAAACTTCAGCAAAAGTATGACCGTTTCGGCAACATCAGCACAAGACAGCGTTCAGATTTATTATACTTTGGATGGAAGCACGCCAAATCTGCAATCAAAATTATATACGCAACCGATCACGATCAGCAGCAGTACAACTATCAAAATTTTAACTGCTAAAAACAGCATCCTGAGCAAAGTGGTTTCGGCAGGTTTTGTTAAAACAAACGAAGCGGCAAAATCCGTGTCAGCCGTAAAAAATGAAGCAGCAAATTAACTTGTATCAATTTGGAAACAGCCGTTTGCAGCTTACGGTAATTTGGCTTAAATGTTTACGTTTGTACACCTCGAAAACGTTCGTTTAAATATGTTTACACGCTTAAAAAACCCGGTCCTGCGATACTTCGTTTACCTGGTATATTTTGTTATCATCCTGTTTTGTGCCGTCGAACTCAACTTTTTGTGGCTGTTCGGTTATTCACCTGATACACAGGATATTAAAAACCCAACGCTTTCTATTGCTTCCGATGTTTACACGGCAGACGGCAAGCTGATCGGCCGATATTACAAGGAAAACCGGCAACCGGTGGAGTTTGAAAAAATCTCCCCAAACCTCATCCATGCGTTGGTTTCTACAGAGGATACGCGCTTTTACCAGCATCACGGCGTAGATTTTTATGGTTTGATCAGCGGCATCGTTTCTACCGCGACCGGCGACAGGCGCGGTGCCAGTACCATCACACAGCAACTGGCCAAAAACCTGTTTCAAACCCGGAAAAAGAAATACCAGGGACCGATTTCACATATTCCGGTGTTGCGCACGGTGGCCTATAAGTTTAAAGAATGGCTTACGGCTTTTAAAATTGAACGGGCATATTCTAAAAACCAAATCCTGACTTTGTACTTCAACACTGTTCCTTTCGGCAACAATTCTTTCGGCATAAAAACAGCATCATTAAAATATTTCGACAAAAATCCCGACCGTGTAAATCCGGCCGAAGCGGCAACGTTGATCGGGATGCTGAAAGCAACTTCAACTTATAACCCGATCAAAAATCCTGAAAAATCCAAAGAAAGGCGGAATGTTGTGCTTTCGCAAATGGAAAAATACCATTACCTCAGCAAAAATAAATTTACTACTTACAGCGCAGAACCGATAAAATTGGATTTAAGTTATGTAGAAAATGAATCGCAGGGCGGTTCTTACATCCGGTCTGCCGTAGATAAATGGCTGGAAAAATGGTGCAAAGACAATGATTATGATCTGTATGAAGATGGTTTAAAAATTTACACCACGATTGATTCGCGCCTGCAGCAATACGCCGAAGAATCTGTTGCCGAAAAGATGAAATTGCTGCAAAAACGTTTTCAAAATGTTTGGGGGAAAGAAAACCCGTGGAGGACTTTGGACGGCAACGAAATCGTGGATTTTCCGCAGAAAGCCGTTCAGCGTTTACCGATTTACAAGATGCTGGAAAAGAAGTATAAAAACAATCCTGATTCAATAGAAGCTTATTTCAACCGCAAAAAAAGAATGCGGGTTTTCAGTTGGAAAAATGAAAATCAGGACACTACTTTTTCTACCTACGATTCCATTAAATATTATGCGCGATTACTGAACACCGGCATGATGACCATGCAGCCCGCAACCGGGGAAATCAAGGTTTGGGTTGGCGGTATCAACCACCAGTATTTTAAATATGACCACGTGAACCAGGCTAAAAGGCAGGCCGGTTCCACATTTAAACCGTTTGCTTACCTGGCCGCCATTGATAACGGTTATACGCCTTGCGATAAATTTACGGACAAGCCGGTTTCCATTAAATACACGCTTAAAAGTACCGGGGAACAAGAGGTTTGGGAACCAAAAAACGCGGATTTTCATTTCTCTTATAATGAAATGAGTTTGCGCTGGGCGATGGGCAAATCCGTTAATTCCATCACGGCACAAATAACTGAAAAAGTTGGCTGGGACAAGGTAGTTGAATATGCGCACAAATGCGGGATCGAAAGCGATTTGGAATCTGTGCCCTCGGTTTCTTTAGGGTCTAATGATGTTTCCGTTTATGAAATGGTGCGCGCTTACAGTACGTTTTTAAATAAAGGTGAGCGTATCGACCCTATCCTGGTTTCAAAAATCACAGACGATAAAGGCAACGTTTTGGCCGAATTTAAACCTACAAACACACCGGTTTTGAGTGAAGAAACAGCCTGGCTGATGTTGTATATGTTTCGCGGGGGAATGGAAGAACCGGGCGGCACATCGCAGGCTTTGTGGGAATACAATGATCTGTGGAAGAACGGCAATAACCAGATCGGGGGTAAAACCGGCACCACTTCCGGCTATGCGGACGGCTGGTATATGGGCATCACCAAAGATTTGGTGACCGGCGTTTGGGTTGGTGCCGATGAGCGCAGCGTTCACTTCAAAACCTCACAAACCGGTGAAGGCTCGCACACGGCTTTGCCAATTTTCGGTTTGTTTATGGAAAAGGTTTATGATGACCCGAAATCCGGTTTCGGCCCCGGCCCTTTCCCAAAACCCTGGAGCAAAATCACCAAACAATACAATTGCCCAACGCCGCGGCCGCGCGCAGATACCACAAAAACCGATAGCACAATTGTTGCACCGATAGATTCTTCGGCAGTACCTGTACCGGAAACTGAACCATGATAATTTTTTGGGTTGAACTACCGTTAAAAGGGTAATTCAAACTGAATATCCCGAAACCAAAAAAAGTATCATAAAAGAAGCATCACCCCAAACCGGATTTATGAAAAAAACGGATATCTTCAACTTTCTACCAAAAAAAATATTTTTACTGTTTGCTTTGGTGATGCTGTTTTTAGCACATAAAAATGCGCAGGCACAATACTTCGGGCAAAATAAAGTCCGTTATAAAAACCTGAAATTCAAGGTTTATCAAACGCCGCATTTCCAGATCTATTATTACCTCAAAAATGACAGCGTGATCAAGCGTTTTGCCCAGGAAACCGAACTTTGGTACACCATCCATCAGCAGGTTTTCCAGGATACTTTCAGAAAGTTCAACCCGATTATTTTATACAACGACCATCCTGATTTTGAGCAAACTACCGCCATCCAGGGCGAAATTGGCGTGGGCACCGGCGGCGTGACTGAAGGCTTAAAAAACCGCGTAGTAATGCCGCTGATGGAAACCAACCAGACCACACGCCATGTCATCGGCCATGAGCTGGTGCACGCTTTTCAGTACCATCTTTTGCTTGACCGGAATGGCAACGGCAATATCGGCAACCTGGGCAATTTGCCGCTGTGGATGATTGAAGGGATGGCCGAATATCTTTCCCTCGGTAAAAAAGATGCTTACACGGCAATGTGGATGCGCGATGCGTACCTCAACAAAGATATCCCAAGTTTAAAAGACCTGACAACCAGCAACAAATATTTTCCGTACCGTTACGGCGAGGCTTTCTGGAGTTATGTGGGTTCTACTTATGGCGATTCGGTAATTGTGCCGCTGTTCCAAAATACGGCACGTTTTGGTTTGGAATACGGCATCCGGAGAACGTTCGGCTATGATGAAAAAACGCTTTCCAGTTTGTGGAAAAACTCCATTGAAGCTACCTATAAACCCTATTTAAAAGACACCGTGCAAACGCCTGTTGGTTTTCGCGTGATCGATGATAAAAACAGCGGTAAAATGAATGTTGCCCCGGCCATCAGTCCGGATGGAAAATACATTGCTTTTTTATCCGAGAAAAATTTGTTCAGCATTGACCTTTTTCTGGCAGATGCCAAAACCGGTAAAATTTTGCGCAAGCTGACCAGCAAGGTCTCCAACACACATATTGATGAATTTAATTTTATCGAATCTGCCGGTGCTTGGTCGCCCGACGGGAAACGTTTTGCGTTCAGCGTTTTTAACGAAGGAAGGAATAAACTCGTTATTGTAGATGTTGGTTCCGGCCGGGTTTTAGAAGAAACTTCGATGGGCAAAGCAAAGCAGTTCAGTAATTTAAGCTGGTCGCCGAACGGAAACGACATTGTTTTCAATGCACTGGCAGAAGGGCAAAGCGATCTGTATTTGTACAATATCCCTACAAAAAAAGTAACGCAGCTAACCAATGATAAATACACCGATTACCAGCCCAGTTTTTCGCACGATGGAAAAAAAATCGTTTTCAGCAGTGATCGTACAACTTATGATCATTTTTTAACGCAAACCATTCCGTTTAACCTGGCGGTTTATGATCTTTCTACCAAAACCACCACGGATATTAAAGTTTTTAACGGGGCAAATAATCTTAATCCGGCTTTTTCTTCGGATGATCAATTTGTGTATTTTTTGAGCAACCGCGACGGCTTCCGGAATATGTACCGTTACAAGCTAATTACCGGCACAACCGAACAGATGACGGATTTGTTTACCGGGATTTCCGGCATTACCGAGTTTTCACCGGCGTTGAGTTTATCGGCCAATAATGATGTGATTTATTCTTACTACCGATCTCAAAAATATGCCATTTATAACGCAAAAGTTTCTGATTTTAAACCGAAACCAGTTGAAAACCAAGCCATAAATTTTGATGCGGCCTTACTTCCGCCGCCAAAATCAGTTGGTGTGGATTTGATCAATACAAACCTGAACAACTTCCTGGCTTATCAAAAAATCCCGGTTGATTCCATCAACAATATTCCTTTTAAACCGCAATTTAAGCTGGATTACTTGGGCAGCAGCGGCATTGGTGCTGGCGTGAGCCGTTATGGTGCCGGTTTGGCAAGTGGTATTCAGGGCTTGTTCAGTGATATCATCGGAAGAAATCAGATATATGCCGGTGCCGCCATAAACGGACAGATTTACGATTTTGGGGCGCAAGTGGCTTACATTAATCAGCAGGGCCGCTGGAATTTTGGCGTGGGTGCTTCTCATGTTCCGTATCAATACGCTACTTATCGGGAGGGCATTACCAATATCACCCAAAACAACAAACCGGTCAGTGTTTACGAAACGCGATATGATTTAACCCGCACTTTTCAGGATGCCTTGCAGGTTTTCACCTCCTATCCTTTCTCTAAAGTTACCCGGATTGAGTTTGGGGCAAGTGCTTCCCAATATTATTACCGGGTTGACCGGTACAGCACGTACTACAATTATGTTACTTCAAACAACTACATCACGCCAACAAATGGTTTATATTCAGATCATACCAAAATTTCACGCGAGCAATACCGAAACGAAACCGGTTATGATTTGATGCCTTTTAACTTGTACCAGCTTAGCACGGCTTTAATTGGCGATAATTCTTATTTCGGCATTGCTTCCCCATTGGCCGGTTATCGTTACCGGATTGGGATTGAAGGAAATGTTGGCGATTATAAATTCTTTGCCCCAACTATTGACCTGCGGAAATATGTGCGCACCAAACCCTTCACTTTTGCCGGTCGAATTTATGGTTACGGTCGGTTTGGCAACAGCAGCCAGGCATTATTCCCACTATTTATCGGTTATCCGTATCTGATCCGGGGTTATGAAGCAACCAGTTTTTACAACCACAATTCGCGCAACACGGGCAATTTTACCATTAATCAGTTGCAGGGAAGCCGAACGGCCGTAGCCAATTTTGAGGTACGTTTGCCGTTTACCGGACCGGAAAAACTATCGCAGATCAAATCCAAGTTTTTGTTTACCGAACTGAACTTCTTTTTTGATGCCGGTTTGGCCTGGAACGCCGGTGATAAAATCGCTTTTAAAAAAGAGCCTGACGCCAATCAGTATTTAGTTGATGCCAGCGGAAACCCGGTTTACGATCGTTTTGGCCAGTTGGTTTATCCTGCGGGATACAACCGCGTTCCGGCGTTTTCTACAGGTATTTCACTGCGGATAAATCTTTTCGGCGCATTTGTGCTGGAGCCTTATGTGGCCATCCCGTTCCAGCGGACGGATGTGCAGAAACCTGTTGTTGGCTTAACCTTTGCACCGGGCTGGTAATGCTGTTTTTATCGGCATAAAAAAAGCGGTTCATAGTTGAACTGCTTTTTTGTTTTTAGTGAAGGTTTAAAACCGCTGTATTTCTGATGGTGCCGGTGTTCCGGGATATTCCGGGCTGATTTTGGGCAGTGGGTTTTCCTCCGGAACGTGATCCGGTTCAGGCATTTCCGGGGAACGCATCGGTATCGGATTTTCTGTCGGGATTTCGGGTTGAGGGCTTTCCTGCGGTGTTTGCTCCGGTGTAATTTCCGGGTCGGGTATTTCCGTATTGTAAACTGAGGTTGTGTTCATGATGCTTCTTTTATCGGTATAAAACTGGTGCGGCCGCAAAATGTTTTTCTGCGGGGATTTAGCCATCTTTGCCAACCAAATTTATTTTTTTGAACATCAAGCAGCAACTTTACCGGCTTTGTGCCGAACATATCCAGCATAAAATTACCGAAGCAGAAAACGCGATTGCCGATGCACGCAAAGCATCCGGAAACGAAACCAAAAGCAGTGCCGGTGATAAATACGAAACCGGCCGCGCCATGCTGCAGCAGGAAATCGACTTAAATTCGCGCCAGCTTTCAGAAGCCCGGAAACAGCAAGCACAACTGCAGCAGATCAGTCCGGATTCGGAACATACTCTTGCGCAAGCCGGAAGTTTAGTGGAAACCGATCAGCAGCATTTTTACCTCGCCGTTGGTGCCGGTGCATTTTTTATCGGGCAAAAACAGTATTACGCCATTTCGCTGGCTTCGCCGATCGGCTTGCAGATCAAAGGCAAAACTACCGGCGAAAGTTTTAAGCTGAATGGTAAGGCGTTCAAGGTTTTAAAGGTTTGTTAACTGATTTTATGCCGATAAAAGAAGCATCCACTTTCTATCCTAAATCAAGTGCCAGTTAGGCCATACTTCTTTTATCAATGTAAAATTGACTTACAATAGAACTAACCATGCTTGTATTTCTTGCTGTTTGATACTTTTGTACCGATTGGTTTTATTCTGATCTACTCATTTCTGATTGCATCACCATGAAAAAAATTTCAAAATCCTACGCCATGCTGCACGCCAAATGCCCGCGCTGCCGCAAAGGCAACATGTTTGCCAACAGCATGTACGGCCTGCATACCCAAAAAATGCACGAACGCTGCCCTTATTGCGGCTTTGTTTTTGAGCAGGAACCCGGTTATTTTTACGTGGCCATGTACGCCAGCTACGCTTTAAACGTGGCCGAAATTGTGGCAACCGTTATCGCAACTTATGTTTTTACGCAAAATACCACTTCGCCCTGGCTGTATATTTTTGTGATTTTTGGGATGACGCTGATCCTGGCCCCGTTCAATTTCCGGTATTCCAGGGTGATGCTTTTGTACTGGCTCACCCCGAAACAGGTAAAATACCAGCCGGAAATAAAACCTTTGCCAAGCTATAAAGCCTGATCCTGACTGAAATTTACCCGATAAAAACAGCATCCTGACGGTATTTTGATCTTTACCGAAGAACAAAGGCCGCTTCAAAACTGTTGGTTTTGATATATTTAAACAACATATCATGAGCACAACTTTTGAAAAAACTTACACCATCGGCAGCGATTTGACCATAAACCGTTTGGGTTACGGTGCCATGCGCATCACCGGTGAAGGTATTTGGGGCCCGCCAAAAGATAAAGCCGAAGCTATCCGCGTATTGCAAAAAGCCGTAGAACTGGGCGTAAATTTTATTGACACGGCCGATAGTTACGGGCCAAACGTATCCGAAGAACTGATTGCCGAAGCGTTGCAGCCTTACAAATCCGGTTTGGTCATTGCCACAAAAGGCGGTTTGCTGCGCACCGGGCCAAACGAATGGCCAGTCAATTCTTCTCCTGAGCATTTAAAAGAAGCTTTGGAAGGCAGCTTAAAACGCCTCAAACTGGAACAGATTGATTTGTACCAGCTACACCGGATAGACCCAAATGTACCTTTTGAAAAAACGCTGGGATTTTTGCAGAAAGCACAACAGGATGGCAAAATCAAGCATATCGGTTTATCCGAGGTTTCTGTGGAAAATATTAAAAAAGCGCAGGAATTTGTAGAGATTGTTTCTATACAAAACATGTACAGCGTGGACAACCGCAAATGGGAAGCCGAGCTACAATATTGTGCCGAAAACAATATTGCCTTTATTCCCTGGTTTCCTTTAAATGGTGGAAATGAGGACGGTATGAAAAAAATCAAGGCATTGGCAGATCAAAAAAACGCAACCGTACAGCAAATTGCTTTGAGCTGGCTGCTGCACCATTCGCCAAATATTTTGCTGATCCCCGGAACTTCCAGCGTGGCACATTTGGAAGAAAACATGAAAACTGCTTCGATAGAGTTATCCGCAGAAGATTTAAAAGAACTGGACAATTTAGCTGCTTAAAAACAGCATCAACTTAAAAATAAAAAAGGCTGGTATTGCTATCAGTCTTTTTTTGTGTTATAAAAATTTTGTTTTTGGCGAAGATCAATTCTTTACATAAATCAGTTTTGCCGTATTGCTGCTGTTAGAATGAGTGTCTGCCATTTCTATAGATGCAAAATAAGCAGTAAAAGCGATGATATCTGTTGTGTTTATCAATCGGTTTTGTACTTTAACAGCCTCAGCAGCAGAATTATAGCTTTGCTTGTACACAAACGTGCGGACAATGCGTTTTTTAACAAACAATTTATTATTGATCAGCGTGTCTTTACTACTGCGGATAATTACGTTGTTCAGGTTGTCATCCACCCAATCAGCAGCGTTCACACCAAACTTTGTCATCGAATTATAGTGATAATCAGCCAGTTGCGTTCCGGTAAAATCTTCTTTTAAATGGATGGCCCAATTGCTGTTCAGTTTGCCCGAATCTGCAATCAGTGTAACGTCTTCATTATATATTAAATTTAAAACATTGGCATCTACGGCAACTTTTACCACCTGCGTGCTGGTTTTAATGTTTAAAGCGGTATAGTTTTCGGTGCTGACGGTTGAGGAAGAAGGATTGCCTTCGATGCCTGATTTTTGGCAGCTTGCTAAAGTTGCAGCAGCAAAAGCAAAAAGTAGTAATTTTTTCATGCCCGTGTTTTTTGTGTGATCTGCGGAGGAATATCCAAAGCAAATGCCGCAAAAAATTTTACCCGCAAAGCATAAAAATCAGATGCTTCTTTTATCAGGTAAAATTTGTGCAAAATTAATTACTGCGGATTGTGTTATTGTTTCAGCTAATAAAATACTTAAATAAGGTTATTTTTTAAACAGGCAAACAACGGTTTTCTGCTGGCGAAAAAATATTTTGTTCAAATTTTTAGTGGATTGGAAGGAAAATCTTGTGGGATAACTCATCCAGAGCAACCTAAAATCAAATCGGGCAGTTTTGGGGAATTTTGGGTAATTGCTTTAAAACTTAAACTTAACCGGCCACAATCGCAAATTTCCACAAAAAAAGCCTGCATCGGTTTGATACAGGCTTTCTGAAATTTAGGTGATAAAAACAGCATCAGCCTTGATTGATAATCAGCATAAAATCGCGTTGTCGGTTTTCAAAGCTTCTGCAAACAACTGATAAGAATGCAGCCTGGCCTGATGATCAAAAATATGCGAAGTTGCCATCACTTCGTCCACTTGGGTTTTGGCCAGAAAACTTTCCATTTCCTGTTTTATTTTTTCCGGTCCGCCGATAAACGAATAACCCAGCATCTGCATCACGGCTTCTTTTTCGTAGATGTTCCAAACTTTGTCCATATCGGCTACCGGCGGCGATAATTGTTTCCGTTTTCCGGTCACAATCCCTAAAATCAACTGCTTTAATGAGGTGGCCAAATGTTCTGCTTCGGCATCTGTATCCGCAGCAACCACGTTAATGCACGACAGCACATAAGGGTTTTGCAAATGATGGGAAGGCTGGAAATTTTTGCGGTAAATATCAATCGCTTTTAAAAACATGGCCGGTGCAAAATGACTGGCAAAAGCGTAAGGCAAGCCCATTTTGGCGGCCAGGAACGCACTATCGGTGCTGGAACCTAAAATCCAGATCGGAATGTCCAGGCCTTCGCCGGGGTTGGCGCGCACTTGTCCGTTTATGTTTTCGTCCGAAAACAGCAGTTGCAGCGTTTCCACATCCTGCGGAAAATGGTAAGATGCCTGCATGTTTTCTCCGCGGATGGCCATTGCCGTAACCTGATCTGAACCGGGCGCACGGCCCAACCCGAGATCAATACGGCCGGGATAAAGTGAAGCCAGCGTACCGAATTGTTCGGCCACAATCAGCGGCGCATGGTTGGGCAGCATGATGCCGCCGGAACCAACCCGGATTGTTTTGGTGCCGCCTGCCACATAACCGATCAAAACCGGTGGTGCAGAACTGGCCACGCTGGCCATGTTATGATGTTCGGCAAACCAGTAGCGTGTATAACCGGCAGTTTCTGCGTGTTGTGCCAGATCAAGACTGTTGCGAAAAGTATCTGCGGCTGTGCTTCCCTGTGCAACAGAAGCGAGGTCGAGCACAGAATATTTTACAGCTGAAAGTTGTTTCATGTCCATGTTTTGTTTTGATAAAAAACAGTGCTAAAAGAAGCATTGCCTTGCTGATCAAACTTAACAAATCTGCTACGGGATAGCTTTTGAAATACAGATAAATGACTTTGGTTTCACACTGCACGTTAAGCCAACAAACTTTAAACAAGCATCATAACAGCCACAGGTATTTTTCGGCCAGAAGAAATAATTGCTATGGTTCCAGGTTCAGTCCGTTTAAAACAGATGCTTCTTTTACCACTATAAATTCTGCCTGATTTTAGGTGATAAAAGAAGCATCGATCTATTTTTGCCGAACCACGCCTTTGGCATCATCGGTTACAAAACCGGTCCCTTTTCCCAAAAATATGCGGGCGGCTGTTTTATTTATCGGGGAAGCGCCTCCAGTAAAATGATCAATCCGCAGGTTTTCAAAATTTTCAGCTTCAATACCATGTGTGTAAAACGGCATTCTCGGGTTTTTCCAGCTTAGTTTGAAGTTGTTTATGCTGATATTTTTTGCATTTTCGATCAGCAAACCCGGGATATCACGCTTAAAAATTTGATTTTTTTCGCCCAAAACCCCGCGCAAATCCACATTTCCCCCGGCAACATCGTTCAGTTTGCTGTCGGTTAGTTCAAAATTTACATCGTTAAAAACAACATCTTCAATCACACTTTCGGGAGTTCCGTAAATCAGCATACCGTTTTCGCCGGTGCAATTGATGTGGTTAAATTTCACATTTTTGATTTTGCCCAGTTTTACGTTTTCTTTTCCGCGGATGGCCGAAATATGGATCGGTTCGCCGTTTCCCCACCAATCGCCGGTGCGAAATTTGGTTTCAATGTTGATGTTGGAGAAAGTAAGGTTTTCCAGCGAACCTTCGTCCCGCAAAAAAATACCGATGCCGCGCGTAGAATTGGTAATGTTGACGTTGCTTACCTGCACGTTCCTGACCGTATTTTGATCCAGAAAGCCGATGCGGATGCCGCTGGAATACGATTGCAGGTTACAGTTGGAAACGATGATATTTTCGGACAAATGTCTTTTCCCGCTAAAACCCGGGATTTCAAAATGATGGTTGTAACCCACAATCGCCAGCGCATCATCGCCGGTACGGATATCGCAACCGGTAATGATCACGTTGCTGCAACTGGTTACGTCAATCCCATCGGCGTTAGGCACCAGCAAACCGCTCCACAGCCGGATGCCCGAAACCAGCACATCATCGCAATCGGCAAAATGCATCGTCCAAAACGGCGAATTGAGCAGCGAAACATTGCGCACCTGCACATTTTTACAGTCGGAAAAAATAACCATCTGGTGCGGCCGGTCTTTGTTGGGCACCACCGGCCCGTCCCCTATCCCGCTGTCAACTTTGCGGTAATTGTTTTTTTGCCGGGAGAAATGCGTGGAAACCGTATCAATTTTTTTTGCGCGGGTAAAATCATGGAAAGCCGGGTTGTTGCCATCGATTGTGCCTGCGCCGGTGATGGAAACATTTTCGGCCTGATTGGTGTAAAGTATTCCGAAATAAGTGATACCATAAATTGGCTGCGTAAAATGGTCATAATCAGCCAAATCCGGGCTTCCTTTTAAAACAGAACCGCTTTCCAAAAACAAATTGATGTTACTTTTTAGGTGAAAAGTGCCTGTTAAAAACGTGCCCTGCGGAACATAAACCATGCCGCCGCCAGCCGCGCTGCAGGCATCAATTGCTTTTTGGATGGCTTTAGTGTTGATGGTTTTTGCATCTGCAACTGCACCAAAACTAACGATGTTAAAAGTTTTGTTTTGTGCGAAAACAGGCAAATTTATACCGCATAAAAACAGTATCAGTAAATATTTTTTCATAGAAAACATGGAAATTTTTGAGTTGAAAATTCTTTCAAACTTAACCATTTCCGGCTCAAAAAACCTAAACCAAAAGCGGCGTTGCTTTTACAGAACGCAATGTTTTAAGCTGATGCACGAATTTGAATTTTAGTTGTGGCCTGCAAATCTTATTTAATGTAAAAAATCACGCCAACAAAAAATAGCTGTAAGTTTGACTGATTTTATCAGCATAAAAAACCAAATTTACCCTTATAAAAACAGCATGACACTTTTTATCATTATCGCCATTGTCCTTGTATTTCTGTTGATGTCGTTGCGGATTGCGCAGGAATATCAGCGTGCCATTGTTTTTCGGCTTGGCAGGTTTGAATCCATCCGCGGGCCGGGTTTGTTTTGGCTGATCCCTTTTATCGAGCGGGAACAACGGGTGGACATCCGTACCAAAACCGTTGATCTGGAGCAACAGGAAACCATCACCAAAGATAGCGTAACGATTAAAGTAAACGCTGTTTTGTGGTTTAAAATTACCAATCCGGAAGATGCGATTATTAAGGTTGCGGATTACAACAAAGCGGTTTACCAGTTTTCCGTTACGGCATTGCGCAACATTATCGGCCAGCATACTTTGGATGAAGTGCTGCGCGAACGGGAACAGATTAACGGCACGCTGCAAAAAATGGTGGACTCGACCACAGCACCCTGGGGCATAAAAATTGAAATGGTGGAGATGAAAGACGTGGAAATACCGGAAGCGATGCAGCGTGCCATGGCGCGGGAAGCAGAAGCTATCCGCGAAAAACGCGCCCGGATTGTTAAAGCTGAAGCGGAACTGGAAGCATCGATCAAACTAACGCAAGGCGCTAAAGAAATGGAAGGCAGCCCTATTGCGCTGGAGTTGCGGCGGATGCAGATGTTGTCGGAAATTGGGATCGATAATAATACCACAACCGTTATTTTGATGCCTTCGGAGTTTAGCAACGCTGCGAAAAGCTTTACCGAACTCGTAAATAAAAGGAAAGCAGAAGATGATGCCGATCCTACAAAACCAGAGTTTTAAAAGCGTTTGTGCACGGTGCTTCAGCGGGTTAAGAAACTGTTTTTGATGCTTCTTTTATCACCATAATTTTTGACTATTATTTCAGGATTTCTGCAAAAAACAATAAAGAAGTTTTGATATGTTTCTCCCAGTAAGCCCATTCATGTGCGCCGGGATACTCTTTGTAAACATGTTTTATTTTTGCTTCGGTCAGTTTAAAATCCAGATCGCGGTTTGCAGCAATCAACAAATCTTCATTACCGCAATCAAAATAAATGGGCGGCAAATGTTCGCGATGCTGAACAATTGTTTCAAAAACATCTTCATCTGATGGGTCGGGCTGTTTGTATTCTTTCAAATCCTCTTCTACAAAAAGCTTCATCTGCTGCAAATTAGTAATGGAAGAATGGCCCGAAACCGCTTTAAATTTTTGGTGATATTTTACGCCAATCCTTAAAGCGCCAAAACCGCCCATGGACAATCCTGAGATAAAAAATGCCGAACCTTCGGTAACACCATCAATATATTGCTGCAATAATTCGGGCACATCTTCTGCAACCCACTTTTCAAAATCTTGATTGTGGTGCGCCAGGTAGCCCGAACCATCGCCCCAAAGCCCGTCAGACGGCATGGCGATAATCATTTCGGGCAATTCCTTGTTTTGTATCATTCTTAAAACCTGAATATGCACGCCGGTTTTGTAAGCCCAGCTCCAGGCACTTCCGTAAACGCCGTGAAGCAATATCACTACCGGACAAGGTTTGGCCGGATCAAGGTTTGGCGGCACAAAAACGCAAATATCACCGCGGCCCTGAAGATGATTACTTTTTACCGTGATAAACCGCAGATAATTGGTTTCAAACCTTGGATCGGAAATTTCAACGGTTCTGAATTTCTTCATCATTTTAGCTATGGAAAGACAACAACACCTTTTGCATTCCGTCCTTTTGATAAATCGTCAAAAGCTTCAAAAATGTTTTTTAACGGATAAGTGCGTGTAATCATTTCTTCCAATAAAAGGCTGCCTTTATCATATTGGTTTATGATTTTAGGAAAATCAATTTGCGGGCGGCATTTGCCGTATAATGGGTTGATATATATTTTATCCCATTCAAACAAACGCATATCTATAGTGATTTCCTGCTCGATACCACTTACCTGAACGGCCGTTCCTGCGTTTCTGACCATGGCCAGCGGTGCCGCACCAAGCTGAGGGATTGCAGTGCATTCAAAGGCATAATCTGCGCCGTTCCCGCCCAGTAATTTTTTCACTTCCTGGGCTGCGTTCAAAAGCCCGGTGTCGTTTTTTTCGGCAATTATAAAATCAGTGGCACCAAATTGTCCGGCCATTGCTGATTTTTCCGGGTTGATATCAACTACAATAATGCGCACTGCACCAGAAATTTTTGCGGCCTGGACCACATTTAGGCCAACGCCGCCCGCACCCAAAACAACAACAGCAGAGCCAGCCTTAACTTTTGCCGCATTTACAACGGAGCCATAACCCGTCATCACGCCGCAGCTGATGATGCTGGCCGCCGTGAAAGACATTTTTGGGGAACCGTTTTTTACTACCGCTGATGATTTGACCAGTGTATATTCTGATAAAGTACCCAGATTAAAAGACCGGATGATGGGCTGGCCCTTCCACCTGGTACTTTGTAAAGTTGCATGTCCGGGCGTGTATCCGTTGCCGCCGGCCACAACCGGAGAATTGTTTTCACAGATATTCTGGTTCCCTTCCAAACACTGGAAGCACTGGCCGCAGGGTGTGGCCCAGTTTAAAATCACGGCATCGCCTTCTTTTATATGGCTTACTTTGCTGCCGGTTTTTGCAACAATGCCCGAACCTTCGTGCCCCAAAACCATCGGCTTTCCCCAGGCCAAAGAATCATGATCTGTATGGCACAAACCGGCTGCTTTTAATTGCACAAGCACTTCATCTTCTGCGGGTTCCAGTACCTCAATTTCATCCAGCACAATATTTCCCCGGCCATCTGTAATAGCGGCGTTACAGTACATAGTAGTTTAATATAAAGTTTTTCATAAATGATTTTGTGGTGTTTAAATTTGATCAGTCAGGTCTGATGCTTCTTTTATCGCCTAAAAATTAGCCCTGTCTTTTTGCTGCCGGTTAATCAGCAGGTTGTTAGTTGTCGTCAACATAAATATCGCTTTGGCCAATCACGGTTTTAATGCCTAAATAACTGTTTATAAAAGAAGCGTTCAAGGTAAAAAATGGACTTTTAATAGTTCATATTATCCTTTTTCCAAAAAAAATATCGGCATAAACATTTGTTCCTGATCATTTCCTTTTTGGCGATTTTTCGGTCAACACAACGTATGATGCTGTTTTTATGGCCATAAAGTTACCAGCGGATTTTTTTTGCAGGTAAAAAAGTATATAAACTTTTGGTTTTTTAGGTGATAAAAGAAGCATCGGGAACAATCAGGAGAAAACGTAAACAACCCGTTAAATTTGCCCCGCAAACTTTTTCCGGTAACCCAAAGGGCTTAGTCTGGTTTTCCTTTTGAACAGTTTATAAAAATGAGACACGTCACTAAAACCACTTTCAAAAGAAATATCCGAAATACTTTTATCAGAATAAATCAACTGCTGGATGGCGTAATCGATGCGGTAACCGGTCACCGTTTCCATAAACGTTTGCCCGGTTATCTTTTTGTAATATTTGCAAAATGCATTGGGCGACATGTTTGCGATTGCTGAAGCTTTGTTCAGGAAAACTACGTCTTTAAAATTGTCCACTATATAACCAATCACCAAGTTGATCCTTTGCTGTCTTACCGCAGATTTTTCGATCGTCATGCCTTTTTGGTGCAGCAACACAAATCGTTTGGCCGTAGCCAGCGTATGGAGGATTTCCAACAGTGAAATCAATCTTTTAAACGGTTCTTCTTCAGAAAGCTTTAACATCTGAGCCTTGACATCGCCAACAGTTTCGCCCAAAAACTGTATGCCGTGCGCGCTCCGTTCCAAAAGTTGCAGGATTGCGGCCAGTTCCGGAGTTGAAAAGAAACCGTTACCCAAAAAATCTTTGTTGAACTGCACCACGACCGACGAAGCGTTCAATGCCTCAGGTCCGCCCGGTCCGGTTTTCCAGCAATGCGGTAAATTTCCGCCAAGCAAAACCAAATCGCCTGCGCCGTAAACAGCCATGCCATTGCCAACGTAGCGGTTCCCTTCGCCTTTGACGATCAGCGTCAGTTCAAACTCCGGATGAAAATGATAAGGAGAGGTGAACTCCTTTTGCTCGAATTTGCGGACCGCGAAGGAATAATTAGTGTTTGGGTTAACTGGTTCAAAAGCTGCTCTTGTCATGTTGCTTCTTCATATTTTCATAAAAATAAGCTTTCAATATTAAAAATGGATAATAAATGCCACAAAAAATCACATTTATACCCTGAAAATCAGTTTTGTAAAGACTTATTTAGTAACGTAAACCGAAGATCAATTTAGCGTTCAAAGCCCGTTGCTTTTGTTGTTTGGCAGGAAAGCACATATTGGCAAATTAAAGTTTCAAGCTGTTGACCAATTTTTTCATGGCATTTTTGGGGCCTGGATTTGTTGGTTCAAGAGCCTGTAAATAAAAAATAATCCGACCAAAATGATCTGGTAAAAACAGTATAACCATTATATATTATGAGAAGAACATTTACCTATTGTCGAAATTCAGTTGAGCCAAGGTCATTCCCCAAAATTCCCTTGATTCCAAAACTTTTCTTTTTAATCCTGATTGGAATAACTGACAAGGGATTTTCGAAAAGCCCATTGACGCTCAATCGTAAAACACTGGTTGAGATTACCCACAAACATTTTGCCTGGACATCAGAAAAAAACAATCAAACAGTGCCTATAAGTGGAAAGGTGACCGACGACACTAATCAGCCCCTTCCTGGCGTTAGCGTAACGATAAAAGGGACCAAAATTGGCGCACAAACCGGTCTTGACGGAAGATATTCCCTCAATGCGCCAAACGCTAATGTAACACTTGTTTTTTCGTCCATCGGATTTTCAAGCCAGGAAGTATTGAGCAATGGCCTTATTATTGTCAACGTCCAAATGAAAGCCAAAGCAAATTCTTTAAATGAAGTTGTTGTGGTTGGTTACGGTACACAAAAGCGCGCCTTGGTTACCGGTGCTGTGGCAAGTGCAAATATCGATGCCTTCCGGGATGTGCCCAACACCAATATTGCACAGTCATTGCAGGGAACAGTTCCGGGCTTAAATGTTGGGCCGGTTACATTTGCCGGATCAACGCCTTCAATATCCATACGTGGTTTAAATACCATCTCAGGCAATAGAAGTGTATTGATCATTTTGGATGGAATACAATATAACAACTCTTTGTCATCCATCAACCCGGATGACATTGCTTCTATTGACGTTTTAAAAGATGCCAGTTCTACAGCAGTATATGGTGCGCAGGCAGCAAACGGTGTTATTTTGATCACGAGCAGAAAAGGGCGCGATAATTCAAAACCAAGAATAAACTTTTCAACTTCTTATGCCACATCTACGCCTTCCGGCAATATCCGGCCTATGAACCGGCAGGAATACCTGGACCATGTGCGCAACCTTTATTATACCAGTGCTTATCTGGCACCGGATTATACAACGCCCAATCCTGCGTTCAACTTAGCGAGTAAAATTGATGCGTCGGAAAAGGATGCCTCCGGCAATATCCTGCCCAATAATTTCAATTGGTACGATGCAGCTACAAAAACAGGTTATGTAAATGACAACCAACTCAGCATATCAGGCGGCGGCAACAAAGTCAACTATTTGATTTCGGGCGGACTGACCAACCAGGCAGGGTTTATCATCAACGATTTGTTTAAAAGAAAAAATATCAGGATCAATGTGGAAACCAAACCGGCAGACTGGTTAACAGTGGGTGTGCAGTCTTTCGGCTCGTTTGTAAACAACGATGGTGCCGAACCAAATTTATCATTAATCCTTAACCAGGCACCATTATTAACTCCGTATAATGCTAATGGAGATTTAGTCCCATATCCTTTTAACACGCTGGATCCAAATCCTTTCGCAACTTATGATGTAAGTGATTATGAAAGGCACAATTATTTGTTTGCAAACATCTATACTGAAATAAATTTTCCATTTTTAAAAGGATTAAAATACCGGATGAATTTTGGCAACAATGCCCGCACAGACGAGCATTATCAGGCAAGTAAATATGGCGCAGGGTTAACAGGCAACGCTTATAAATATAATGAGCAATACTATGATTACACCATCGACAATATTTTGACATACAACAGGACATTTAAAAAACACGGCGTAACGGCCACCCTTTTATATGGTGCAGTAAAACGTAAGGACGAATCTACAAATGCTTCTGCAACTGGTTTCCCAAGACTGACTTTAGGCTACAACAGCCTGCAACAGGGAACTAACCAGTTCACCAATTCAAATGCGTATTCAGAAGCATTGAATTATCAGATGCTAAGGCTTAATTACAATTACAGTGGTAAATATTTACTAACGGCTACGGCACGGCGCGATGGGTTTTCTGGCTTTGCCGCAAATAATAAATATGCAGTTTTCCCTTCTGTTTCAACAGGATGGATTTTAACAGAAGAGCCTTTTTTCAAAATGTCCTGGGTTAATTTTCTTAAACTACGCGCCGGATATGGCGTGAGCGGCAACCAAACTTCCCGTTATTCTTCCTTAGATCAGGTATTTACTCAACCTGCTTATGTTTTTGGCAACGGCGGGACAACCCAACAAGGTCAATTTGTAAGTACACTTTCAAACCCAAACCTGAAATGGGAAAAAACATACGAAGTGGATTTAGGGCTTGACTTTACTTTGCTGAAAGGAAGATTGTCTGGTAGTTTTGATTATTATAACCGCCATACCAAGGATTTACTTTTTAGCGTTCAGATTCCAAACATTACCGGCTTCGGAAGTATCAATACCAATGTTGGCGAAGTTGGGAACAAAGGTGTCGAGCTATCATTAAATTCGACCAATATTGACACAAAAGAATTTAAATGGAGCAGCACTTTTAGCTTTTCGAGGAACGTCAACAAGATTATTTCCCTGTTGGGTACCGGAGATTTGATCGCAAGCAATTTATTTATCGGCCATCCAATCAATACCATATACGACTACAAAACCAACGGTATCTATCAAATTGGAGAGCAAAATATTCCAGCAGGATATTCCCCCGGAACCTACCGTATTGTAGATACCAACGGCGATGGTAAAATTACGGTAGCCGATAGGGTTATACAAGGTTCAGGGGACCCGGCTTTCCGTTTTAGTGTTCTAAACAATTTCCAATATAAAAACTTTACCTTTAGTTTTTTCGTCAACTCTATTCAGGGCGGCGTAAACGGTTATTTAGGTGGTAACGCTCAATCACTTGCATTAAATGATAATTCCGTGCGATGGAATTATATCAGTTCTGTAAACTTCTGGTCGCCAATAAATCCAAATGGGGAATACCCTATGTTTATGGTAGGGCCAACGGTAAACCCTAACGTGTACAGGAACAGGAGTTTTGTAAGGTTACAAGATGTTACCTTGTCTTACAAAATCACGGGAAATTTTGTCAGGAAACTGGCCATACAGAACCTTAGTGTGTTTCTAAGCGGTAAAAATTTAAAAACCTGGACCAATTGGGAAGGCTGGGACCCGGAAATAGATAATGGCGGGCTAACCATTGGGGGCAGGCCACTTTTAAAATCATATTCATTAGGTCTTAACGTAACATTTTAATCTTAACGATAATGAAAAAAATATTTAGTATCACTTTTATATTGCTGATCAGCACATTTTTCTCCTGCAAAAAAGGGTATCTTGATGAAAAACCGCTTGATTTTCTAAGTTCTGCAAATGCACTGGTTACCAACGTAGATTTTAATATTGCCATTAACGATATGTACCGGGTAACCAGGATAGAGTTTTTCAGCCGTGACGAACAGCGGCCGTTTGATTATATATTCGGGACCGATATCGTTTTTGACGGGCAGCCGGATGTAGCCCGCCATACTAATATGGCTGCGGCTTATGCGCCTTCTGGTGGCCTGAACATCTCTTTGTCCCATTGGTCTGCTTTGTATAAAATCATTTCCGAGGCCAATACCATTATCGGCCGTATTCCTGCATCTTCGATGACAGACGCACAAAAAACCCAGGCAGAAGCCAAAGGAAGGTTTTTCAGGGCATTTGCCTATCGCACTTTAGCTTATCTTTATGGGGGCGTACCTTTAATACTATCTGAAGTAACCACCCCTAAAACGGATTTTGTGCGGGCAACAAAAGCGGCCGTATTAAACCAATGCATAGACGACCTGAAATTTGCAGTAATCAATTTGCCTGCAATAACTGCAGTTCAGGATGGGGAAATAAGTAATTTAGCAGCAGGTCATTTGCTTGCTGAGGTTTATCTGGCAGCAGGCCAATTCCAGAATGCCGCAGATGCGGCAACGGTTGTAATCAATAATCCGGCAGTTGCTTTAATGAAAAACAGGTTTGGTTCTAAATCTACGGTTACTCCCGGCGATGTGTACTGGGACCTTTTTCAACCTGGCAACCAAAACAGGAAGTCTGGAAACACAGAGGGCCTTTGGGTGATCCAGTTTGAAACCGATATTCTTGGCGGAGGTTCCACTTCAACAGCAATGGCAGGGTCTTACCTGCTGGAAAGACAACATGCACCTTTAGTGCGGGATTTAACAGTAAACGGCAAGGCGCCATTTTTGTGGCCGGTTGATGATTATACTGGCGGACGTGGCATCGGCTGGGCAATATCCACCAAATATTTCAGCGATGTGATCTGGCAAAGTGATTTTACCAATGACATCCGTAATTCCAACAACAATTTTGTACGCAACTTTATAAGCAACAACCCTGCTTCGCCGCTTTATGGAAAAGTGGTTTCTACCCAAAACCCACCTGCAGGCGTTACTGTACCTTCCCGTGCTTTTTACGCTTACCAATCCAAATGCACCACGCCCGGCGGTCATCCTACCAATTTAATATTAGATCCGGTTTTGCATACGCTCAAGGCCACGGCAGGCGGTACTTATTTAGACCAGTATATGTTCAGGCTCGCCGAAACCTATCTGATCCGGGCGGAAGCTTATTTAGGTTTAAATAACTTGGTGAACGCTGCTGCAGATATCAACGTGGTAAGGGCAAGATCCAAAGCTTCTCCTGTATTCCCGACAAATGTAAATATAGATTACATCCTTGACGAACGCATGAGGGAATTTGGTGTAGAAGAAAAAAGAAGGCTCACATTGATGCGTTTAGGATTATTGTATGACCGCGTAAAACGTTTTAATCCGTATTACAACGATGTACTGCCTAAATATAACCTTTGGCCAATTCCGGCAGATGAAATTGAACGGAACAATACCGGTAAACTGGAGCAAAACCCCGGTTACTGATGTGCCGATTTCCAACCAGTTTCAACCTTTAATCCTTCATTAAAACCTTACGTGGCCAACATGCTTCTTTTATCGGTATAAATTCAGTTTTAAAAGATTTTTAGTCATAAAAGAAGCTTGTTGGTTTTTTGCTTGATATAAAAAATCAACTATTGTCACAAAATTTATTCTTCGATTTTTTACCAGTAAAAGAAGCATTGCACAGCAGGTACGGACACCTTTTGTTAGTTAACTAAAATGATCAAATCATTCACTATTGCTAGAGTAAAACGGGTTATGAAAAAATTTATGTTTACATTATGTTGCTGTTGTATTCTTGTTGTTTATACAGGCAATCCTTTGCTTGCACAAGCCGTTCCCGTAAAAGTTTCTTACAATTCCAACAGCGGCTATTTTCCATTGGTAAATAAAAGTAAAGCAGCTTCTTTATATATTGATGCTGCTGATGCGGAAGTGGTAAGTATTGCAGCAACGGCATTTCAAAACGACATCAAATTGATGGCAGGATTAAGTCCGGCCATTATCAGAAACAGCAAAAATTTAATTGCTTATCCGGTCATCATCGGCACGATCGGGCAATCAGCTTTGATCAACCAGCTCATCAAAAGCAAAAAAATACAGGCAGAAAAAGTACGTGGTAAATGGGAAACGTTTTCAATAGCAGTAGTCAATAATCCTTTTCCTAAGGTAAAACAAGCATTGGTTATTTTTGGGAGCGATAAGCGCGGAACTGCTTTTGGCGTGTTTGAACTTTCGCGGATGATGGGCGTGTCGCCATTTGTTTGGTGGGCCGATGTTGTACCGGCTCACCATGATGCAGTTTACATCACGCCCGGCAAAAGTATAGAAGGGCCGCCATCTGTAAAATACCGCGGTATATTTTTAAACGATGAAGACTGGGGTTTGCGCCCTTGGGCAGCCAAAAACATGGATGTCGATAAAAAAGACATCGGCCCGAAAACGTACGCACATATTTTTGAGCTAATGCTGCGGTTAAAGGCAAATTATTTGTGGCCGGCCATGCATCCAGGAACCAAAGCTTTCTGGTATTATAAAGAAAACCCGGTGCTTGCACGTAAATACGCCATTGTAATGGGTTCTTCCCATCATGAACCCATGCTTCGGAACACCGAATTTGAATGGAACGAAAATTTTAAAGAAGAATATGGCAAAGCGCATGGCGATTGGCGTTACGATACCAATAAAGAGGAGATTTATCGTTTTTTTGATGACCGGGCAAAGCAATCCGTAAACAATGATGCAATTTACACGGTAGGGATGCGCGCCACAAAAGATGGCGCCATGTCTGGCCCGCCAACAGTACAGGGCAAAATAAAAGTCCTGGAAGACGTAATCCATGATCAGCGGGAAATCCTGGCCAAACGTTTGGGCAAGCCTGCCGATGAAATCCCGCAGCTTTTTTGTCCGTACAGAGAAGTGCTGCCGCTTTACCAGGCCGGTTTGAAAGTTCCGGAAGACGTTACGATTTTGTGGGTGGACGACAATCACGGTTATATCCGCCAGCTATCTAACCCGGCCGAACAAAAGCGTAGTGGCGGCAGCGGCGTTTATTATCATTTTTCTTACTGGGGCACACCGCAGGATTATTTGTGGCTGTGTTCAACCTCGCCTACATTAACTTCTTACGAGATGACCAAGGCCTATCAGTTTAACGCCCGCAGGATATGGGTTTTTAACGTGGGCGATTTAAAACCCGCTGAACTGGAAACGCAGTTTGCCATGGACCTGGCCTGGGACGTAAATAAATGGCCGCCCGAAAAAGCCGGTGATTATGCACTGTCCTGGGCAAAAGAAACTTTTGGCGAAGCTTATGCGCTTCGGATTGCGGCCATCAAAGCTGAATATTACCGGTTGGCGGCGGCCGGAAAACCGGAACATATCGATCTTGTATCTTATACGGAAGCCGAAGCTGACCAGCGGTTGAAAGATTATCAGGAGCTGGCTAATCAGGCTCAGGAACTGGCCAAAAGCATCCCTGAGCGTTTGCAGGATGCTTATTATGAACTGATCCTGTACCCGGTTGAAGGCGCGAAACTGATGAACGAGAAGATTTTATATGCTAAAAAGAGCATCGGTGCCGATGTAAATGCAAACGCGGCCGTTTCCTATCTAAAAAAAGCACAACACGCTTATGATCAGATACAATCCCTCACCAAAAAATATAATGATAGCATAGCTGGCGGCAAATGGAGCGGCATGATGGACGCGCATCCGCGTGAGATCCCCATGTTTAACGCGCCACAAAAATTATTGGATCAAAACAGGCAAAACCCAGCATATAGTCTTGTTAAAGACAGCAGTATAGACCATATACCGGCATCTGCTTATCAGCGCAAACAGGATTTGAAGGGTTTTTCTATCAAAACCATAGCAGGGTTAGGGATTACCGGCCGTGGTGTGACCGTGTTGCCCTTCCCGGACAAATCTTTTGCAGAAAACGAAATAAGCAAGGCACCTTACGTAGCGTACAAAGTTAAGCTTGCCAAAGGCAACAACCGGATAACCGTAAAATGCCTGCCTACTTTTCGGGTTTACGACGGCTTGCTGATGCGTTACGGCATCGCTGTGAACGATGGTCCGGTGCAAGTGGTCGGTTTGAAATCTTTTTCCGAAACCAAGCCCTGGGAAATCAATGTTTTGAGGGGTTACACACAAGGCGAAACGGTTTTTAAAGCGGACAAAAACGAAGAAACAACAGTAAAGATTTATTTGCCCGATCCGGGATTGGTGATCAACGAGCTGGAAGTAAAGCCGCTATAACCAACCTAAAAGGGGAACAAATCTTTCATGCTGTTTTTATGGCTGTATTATCTTTAAACATAAAGGCAGGATGAAAGATGTTCAATTTCTGAATAAATTGAATATCAGAAACTTATGCACAGTTCGGTGAGTGTAAAAATCCGTTAATTTACTCACCGAATCACGCACTTTTTTACCGGGAATCGGTGAATAAACACGGATTTGGACTAAAACAAAAAAGCCTGCAATCATTTGATTTGCAGGCTTTTAATACGTTTTGTTATCAAAATTTGCGGAGAAAGAGGGATTCGAACCCTCGGTACAGTTGCCCGTACACCAGCTTTCCAAGCTGGCTCATTCGACCACTCTGACATCTCTCCGTGGTTTTGGGACGGCAAACTTAGGGTTTTATCATTATAAAGCCAATAAAATCTTAAATTGGTTTTTGACTGAAATTTAGGTGATAAAAACAGCATCGGCAAAACCTTTAATCTTGCCAAAACCGGTTTCGGCACAAAACAAATTTCTTAATTTCGGCAATAACAAATTTAACCCGATAAAAGAAGCATGAAGCTTTACGTAATTAAAATTGGCGGCAACGTGATCGACAATTCCGAAAATTTACACCAGTTTCTGAAGGATTTTGCCGCGCTGGAAGGGCTGAAAATCCTGGTGCACGGCGGCGGGAAAGTGGCCACGCAAATATCGTCTGCTATGGGGATTGAAGCCAAATTGGTTGATGGCCGCCGCATCACCGATATTGAAACTTTGCGCGTGGTCACGATGGTTTACGCCGGGCTGATCAACAAAAACTTGGTGGCGCAATTGCAGCGTTACGGCAACAATGCAATCGGTTTGACCGGTGCCGACGGCAATTTTATCCGGGCAAAAAAACGCCCCGTTAAAACAATTGATTACGGATTTGTGGGCGATCTGGACAAGCATTCTGTTCGGGCAGAAAGTATTGGCAGATTACTGGATGCTTCTTTTACACCTGTTTTTTGTGCGTTGACACATGACGGCGAAGGACAAATGCTCAACACAAATGCCGATACGATTGCGGCCGCTGTGGCCGTGGCATTGGCCAAAATTTACGAAACCACATTAATTTACTGTTTTGAAAAGAAAGGCGTTTTGCAGGATATTGATGATGAAGATTCTTTGATCAGCGAGATTGACCCCGAACGTTATGAGCAGTTAAAACTGAAAAAGATTGTTTCTGAAGGAATGCTGCCCAAGCTTGACAATGCTTTTGATGCCATAAAAAGTGGTGTAAAAGAAGTTATAATTGGTCAGGCTGATGAGCTGCACCTGCTTGGAAAAAAATCAGCGTTTGGCACGACATTAAGAAACTGAAGTCCTGCAGATCAGTTCTATTTCTGCTCAAACCTGATTATTATTCAGCTTAAAATCAAATAAATACATAATTTAACTAAACAAATGATCAACAAAAATATCACAATCCTCGGCAGCGGCAACATTGGTTTATCTTTGGCAAAAGGCTTGGTAAAAGCCAATATTTCCAAACCTCAAAACATCACCCTGACACGCCGTAACCTTGCCGCTTTGCAGGCACAGGCCGATACCGGTTTTAAAACTTCCAACCAAAATTTACATGCGGTAAAAGAAGCAGACATTGTGATTATCGCCGTATTGCCGCAGCAGCTAAACCGCTTGCTGGAAGAGATTAAACCCGGTATCAACATTCAAAAACAGTTGTTCATTTCGGTGATTTCCGGCGTAAGTTGTGCCGACATCCGCAAACAATTAGAAGCTGATGTGCAGGTGGTGCGTGCGATGCCGAATACGGCCATTGCCATCGGCCAGTCCATGACTTGTATTGCCACTGACAATGCTTCCGCAGAAAACCTGAAACTGGTCAAATCCATGTTTGACACTGTTGGCATTAGTATCGAAATCAACGAAGAACTGATGACTTCGGCTACGGCTTTGTGTGCCTGCGGAATTGCTTTCTTTTTAAGATCGATCCGGGCAGCATCGCAAGGCGGAACAGAAATTGGCTTTCATGCGCACGATGCTTTAAAAATGGCGGCGCAAACGGCCAAAGGCGCGGCAGATTTATTGCTGCAGCTTGCCTCTCACCCCGAACAGGAAATTGATAAAGTAACGTCGCCAAAAGGCTGTACTATTGCCGGTTTGAACGAGATGGAACATAACGGTTTCAGTTCGGCCATGATCAAAGGCATTAAAACATCGGCCATCAAAGCCGGGGAATTGTACAAAGAGGACTGATGCTGTTTTTATCGCCTAAATTTTATAATTTGCTTCTACCCTAACCCGTCATTGTTATGGCTTCCCCGCGAAAAGCTGCACTTGGTTTTATATTTATAACGCTGCTGATTGATGTAACCGGTTTCGGCATCATTATCCCGGTACTGCCTAAGCTTATTGCCGAAATGATCCAGGGCAATTTAAGTCAGGCTTCGGTTATTGGCGGCTGGCTTACTTTTGCTTATGCCATCATGCAGTTTATGTTTGCGCCGGTTTTGGGCAATTTGAGCGACCGTTTTGGCAGAAGGCCGGTTTTGCTGTTTTCGCTTTTGGGTTTTGGCTTGGATTACCTCTTTCTCTCTTTTGCACCATCGGTCGGCTGGCTGTTTGTCGGCCGTACCATTGCAGGGATCACAGGTGCCAGTTTTACCACCGCTTCGGCCTACATTGCCGATATCAGCACGCCGCAAAACCGGGCGCAAAACTTCGGGATGGTTGGTGCTGCTTTTGGCATCGGTTTTATCATTGGCCCGGTTTTAGGCGGATTGCTGGGACAATATGGTTCGCGCGTTCCGTTTATGGCAGCCGCCGGGCTGAGTTTGCTCAATGCTTTGTACGGTTATTTTGTGTTGCCTGAATCGCTTGCTCCAGAGAACCGGCGGCCGTTCCAACTGAAACGCGCCAACCCGGTTGGTGCTTTGATGCAATTGAAAAAATATCCGGCCATCAGCGGCTTGGTCGTTTCCCTGATTTTGCTTTACACGGCAAACAACGGAATGCAAAGCACCTGGAGTTATTACGGCATGGAAAAATTTAAGTGGAACGAAGCCATGGTTGGTTTTTCACTTGGTTTTGTTGGTTTGATGACGGCTTTGGTGCAAACTGTTGTCATCCGCTGGACGATCCCGAAGTTGGGAACCGAAAAAAGCTTGTATGTTGGTTTCATTTTGTATGCGATAGGTTTGTTTCTGTTTGCGTTTGCTTTAAACGGATGGCAGATGTTTGTTTTTATTATTCCGTATTCGCTTGGTGGAATTGCTGGTCCGGCTTTGCAAAGCATCATGTCGGGCTTTGTTCCAGCAAACGAACAAGGCGAACTGCAAGGTGCGTTAACCAGTTTGATGAGCGCCACCACCATTTTTGCACCCGTAATGATGACGAGTTTGTTTGCTTATTTTACCAGTTCCAAAACGCCTTTTTTATTTCCCGGTGCGCCGTTTTTTGTTGGTGGGGTTTTGATTTTGGTTAGTACGGTGTTGGCTTATCGGAGTATGAAAAGGGTTCCGGTAGAAAAAAAAGTTTAGGCTGATGCTTCTTTTATCGGCTTAAAATTGTATCAAAGCGGGCTTTCAACCCTTGTTTATATTCTTTTCCCTTGATGGAAAAGAACCAAAAGATCAAGACAAACCCAATCCCTTTGGGCGTTTTGTTGACCCTACGCTCCTAGGCGGAGACTTTGCAATCGGAATGTCTGCTTTGTTATCTTTCAATTGTTGAAAAATATCTTCTCAAATGCTTCTTTTATCAGTATAAATTAAGTGGGCTTAAAAAAGGATTTGTTTTTTTATTAAAAAGGACAAGCCGTTTGCAAGGTAGCCACCCAGGCGCGCTGGGATGAATGCCGCCTGGAGGCGATCCGGCATTCTTGAATTTTTGGTTCTTTTTGTTCAAGCAAAAAGAACATAATACCGGCAACCGCAGGTTTGCTAAAATCAACAGCGCAAGTATTTCTAATAATTAAACAAGTGGTAATTGTTTGCAGCTTTAAAGTGGCTGATAGCTACAAACTCACGCTCTAAATATCATACTTACTCAGCCGTCGGTACAAAGCCGTGCGCGTGATGCCGAGTTCTTTGGCGGCTTTGGTAATGTTGCCGCTGTTTTTTTCGATCACCCGCAAAATTGTGTTTTTTTCGATAGAACTCAGGCGCAGTTCGTCCGGTTCGCTCATTTCAGGTGCTTGTTCTATGGGCGAAAAAATCAGGTCTTTGGCTTGCAGTACATGGTCATCAGCCATAATCACTGCCCGTTCCATGGTGTATTGCAGTTCACGCACATTTCCCGGAAAACCATATTGCAGCAGTTTTTCGGTCGCTTTGGTATCGAATTCAGGTTCTGGTTTCAAGTATTTTTTGCTGTAAACTTTTCCAAAATATTTAGCCAGCAATAAAATATCGGTTCCGCGTTTGTACAGCGGCGGAACAGTGATTTCTACTGTATTGATACGGTACATCAAATCCCGGCGAAACCGGGATTCGTTGGCCAGTTCCATCAGGGGCACGTTTGTGGCACAAATCAAACGGATATCCACTGCCACCGGCTGGTTGCTGCCAAGCCGTGTAACCTGCCGGTTTTGCAGCACACTCAATAATTTGGCCTGCTGGTGCAAAGCGATATTTCCTATTTCATCCAAAAATAAGGTGCCGGTATTTGCAGCTTCAAACCTGCCTTCCCGGTCTTCACGCGCATCGGTAAAAGCACCTTTTTTATGGCCAAAAAGTTCGCTTTCAAACAAGTTTTCAGACAATGCGCCCACATCCACTTTCACATAAGGTTTTGCTGCACGAAGGGATTGCTGATGTATAGCTTTGGCAATCAAATCTTTACCTGTACCATTTTCGCCTAAAATCAAAATATTGGCATCAGTTGGGGCAATTTTTTCAATCTTATAAAAAATATCCTGCATAATAGCAGATTCGCCGATCAGCTCGCTGCCTACAACCGGATTTTTAGCCGCCACAACCTGCGGCGATTTGGTTTTTGCGCGTTTGGCCAATGCTTCTTTTAGCACATTAATTAACACTTCATTGTGCCAGGGTTTCACCACAAAATCCGCTGCGCCTTCTTTCAAACACCTTACTGCCAGATCAATATGCCCGTAAGCGGTAATCATGATCACGGCCGCACCGGATTTGAATTCGCGGGTTTTATTAAGCCAGAACAAACCCTCGTTGCCGGTATTGATGGAACTGTTGAAATTCATGTCCAGCAAAATCAAGTCAAAATTTTGACGGGCTAAAATGGCGCGTAAATTCTCAGGGTTTTTCTCGGTTACTACTTCTTTTGCTTCCGTTTTCAGGAGCAACCGAACGGCGGTAAGCACATCGGTATCGTCATCAATCACTAAAACGGAAGCTTGTTTTAAACTCATAAAAGATTATGTTTTTGTATGGCAAGATAGCTTTTTGTGCTGAGTTTTGAGGTTTTTACATAAGATCGATGCTTCTTTTATCATATATTTTTGAGTGCGGGGAGCGAGGTTTGAGGTGCGGACACACACCAATCTTCACACTCCGCTCCCGGCTCTTTTATTCTGATCTCAAACTCTTCACCGGATTGGCCAATGCTGCTTTTATCGCCTGAAAACTGACGGTGGCCAAGGTAATCGTGATCGTACCCATTGCGGTGATGACGAATATCCAAACGGAAATCCCGGTACGGTACTCGTAATGCTGAAGCCAGTTGTGCATGAAATACCAGGAAAGTGGTATTGCGATCAGGAACGAAATCGACACTAAAACCAAAAAGTCTTTGGAAAGCAAGCCCCAAAGGTTCAAAACACTTGCGCCCAATACTTTGCGGATGCCAATTTCTTTAACACGTTGTTCGGCGATAAACGATGCCAGACCGAAAATGCCCAGACAACTGATCAATACAGCAAAAATTGCAAAAAAGGTTGCCAGGCTTCCGATCCGTTGTTCCATCGCAAACTTTTTGGCAAAATCTTCGTCCACAAACCGAAAATCAAAAGGTGCAGCAGGATCAAGTTTTTCAAAAATGGCTTTTATTTTTGAGATGGATTCGCTGGTACCCATCTTTGGGTTCAGCCGGATCGTGATGACACCAACCTGGTCGTAATTCATGAAAAACACAGTCGGCGGTACTTGTTCGTAAGGCGATTCCATCAGCACATTCCTGATCACACCGATTACACGATAAGGTTTATCATCAAATTTGACCGTTTCTCCAACCGGATTTTTCAGTTTCATGTGTTTTACGGCAGCTTCGTTCAATACCATTGCGGCCGTATCGGTTTTAAATTGTCTGGAAAAATCCCGGCCTCCGTCAAAATGCCAACCAACCGTTTTCCCAAAATCCTGCGTTACCCAAGAAATACTGATAACGGAATTGAGGTTTGGGTCTTTTCCGGGCCATTCAAAACCAATCAAATGGGCGCCAACATTTGTGGTAGAATTGGAAGCTTCGGCCATGTTTATCGCAGCACCTGAATTAAGCAGTTCACTTTGGAGCAAATCATATTTTCCATTTAAATTTGGCGTGGACATGACAACGGTGATCAAGCCATTTTTATCGTAACCAAGCGGCCGGTTTTTGGCATATTGGATTTGTTTGAACACGACGATTGTCCCGATGATGATCGAAACCGAAATGCTGAACTGCAAAACCACCAAAACCTGACGCGGAAGGGCAGCAAAACGTCCGACTTTAAACGTTCCTTTTAAAACTTTGATCGTGTTGAAAGATGATAAATACAAAGCCGGATAACTGCCGGAAATCAAACCGGTCAAAAAAGTGAAAACCAAAACCGTCAGCCAAAATAAACCACTTGACCATGGAAAATGGAGTTGTTTATCCGCCAATTGGTTGAAACTTGGCAGTGCAAGTTGTACCAATAAAACAGCAAGGAGTAAAGCCAAAAATGCAATCAATACCGATTCACTTAAAAACTGAAAAATCAATTGTTTGCGCTGCGAACCAATTGCTTTCCGCACGCCAACTTCTTTTGCCCGGATTTGTGAGCGTGCCGTACTCAAATTCATGAAATTAATACAAGCCAACAGCAAAACGAACAGGCCGATCAAACCAAACATCCAGACATATTGTATCGCTCCGCCGATATTTTTCCCTTGTTTAAATTCATTGTACAAATGCCATTTACGCATCGGTTGCAAAATAATTTCCGGTTTATCATCTCTGTTAGGTTTCCCGGTTAAAATGTTTTTAACTTTTGCGTTCACTTTACTTACCTCTGCATGGTCACTTAATTGTCCGTAAAGCAAAAATGAATTATCGTTCCATTCTGTGTAGTCCTTTTTTATCCATTCTTTTTGTGCAACTAAAGCCGCCCAGGGCATTAAAAAATTGACATCTTTAAATTCCGAATTTTGCGCGAAATCTTTAAAAACGCCGCTCACTTTATATGATTTTTTGTCATCTGTCAAAAGGATTTTGTTGATGGGATTAATGTTTCCAAAAATGATCTTGGCCAGGGATTCACTAATCATGATTCCCGATTCATCTTGTAAGCCAAGCAATTGTCCTCCGATCATCTTTAACGATAAAATCTGAGGTAATTCCGGCTCAGCATAAATTCCGGTTTGGTTCACCTTTTTATCACCGAAGGCCAAAATATGCTGTTCCTGATATCGTGCTAAAGCCAAATGTTTAAAATCAGAAGCGTATTTATTTCGAAGTTCTAAAACCAAAGGAATTGGAATAGTAGGATGCGTGGAAACATCATTTCCATTGGTAGAATTTTGTATAAATTGGACAACACGATCATAATTGTCAAAACTTTTATTGAACGACAATTCATCATAAACCCAAAAACCGATCAGCATGGCAACCGCCATCCCAACGGCCAAACCAACAATATTAATAGCGGAATAAACTTTGTTTTTAATGAGGTTGCGCCAGGCGATTTTTAAATAGTTTTTGAACATAGTGTTTTAGTTTTATAGCTTTCAGTCAATAATTCAATGCTTCTTTTATCGGTATAATTTTGGGTAAGAGGTGTGAGGTTTCAGTTATGAAACATTACAAATCCCTCTTACCTCTCAGCCCAAACCTCACTCACTCCGCAAACTCTTCACCGGATTGGCCAATGCTGCTTTTATGGCCTGAAAACTGACGGTTAATAAAGCGATGATGATGGCCAGCGTTCCGGCCAAAGCAAATGTTACCCAACTGATATTGATCCGATAATTATAATCTTGTAACCACTTATGCATGGCATACCAAGCTACGGGTGTTGCAATTAAAATAGCAATTGCTACTAATACAACAAATTCCCAGGTAAGCAATTGCACAATATTGGCAACGTCAGCTCCCAAAACTTTCCGGATGCCGATTTCTCGAGATCGATTTTCGGCCATATAAGCAGCAAGGCCAAACAAACCCAAACAGCAAATCACAATTGTTAACCCGGCAAACAAAGCCGCCAACTCGCCGGTGCGTTGCTGCTCTGCAAATTTCTTTCCATATTCCTCGTCCACAAATTTATATTCAAAAGGATAAGCCGGATTGTATTTTTTAAATATAGCTTCCGCTGCTTGCAGGCTTTTCGCTATGGATTGGTTGGCGTTTAAACGAATAAGCATGTTACCATAATACCAGCTTTTTGTGCCGTAAACTACCATCGGACTGACCGGTTGATAAGGCGAACCGACAATAAAATCTTTAAAAACACCAATAATTTTGAGTGATTTGTTATTAGCGGTAATGGTTTGTCCAATTGGGTTTTTGATTTTCATCCAGTCGATTGCAGTTGCGTTAAGTAACACGGCGTTACTATCAGTTGGATAATTTGCAATATCGATGTCTCTTCCTGCAATTATCTTTAAACCCATTGTTTTGGCAAAATCGCCGGTACTTGCAAACTGCGTGAAGGCAATCTTTGAATGATCTGGATTTTGGTCGCCCCATTGTAAGCCTTGTGATATACTGCCTTCAATGGTAATTGTCATGCTGGTTTTACTTACAGCTGTCGCGATACCTTGGTTTAAAAGATCGTTTTTAATTAGGTCGAAATTTTTTGAAATATCACCTTCAATTGGATGTTCCAATAAATTATCCTGCGTGTAACCGGTATCTCGTTCTTGTGTGTATTTTATTTGTTTATAAATGATTAAGGTTGAAGTAATTAAAACAACAGCAATTGTAAATTGAACAACCACTAATATTTTTCGTGGCGTGATGATTTGTTTTTCAGCCTTAAAAACACCTTTCAAAGCACGTACAGGATTAAATGACGACAAATAGAAAGCCGGATAACTGCCTGCCAACAAACCGGTTATCAATATAAAACCAATTCCGGCAAGCCAGAACAAAAGATTTCCATATTCTATTGTCAGCTTTTTATCTGTGATATGATTAAATGCCGGAAGAAATATCTGCACAAGTATCAAGGCGATGATTCCGGAAATAGAAGCTAAAAGGACCGACTCGCCCAAAAACTGTTTGATCAGCGTCCATCTTCCGGCACCAATTGTTTTGCGCAAACCAACTTCTTTTGCACGTTTTTCACTTTGTGCCGTGCTCAAATTCATAAAATTGATACAGGCAATCAACAAAATTAGGCAGGCGATCATAAAAAGTAATCTAACCGTTTCAATCCTGCCACCAACAACTTTTCCGTTATCAAACCGGGAATATAAATGCCATTTGCTGGCCGGATGCAAAAATATTTCTTCCGCTGTTGTCGAATCATGATCGAGTACTAAGTCTTTTATCTTTTGATCCAATTTTGCCAGCGAAGCACCGGGTTGCAACTGCACATAAGTATGGAAGGCGTTGGTATTCCATTTGGTTTCCATACTTGCCGTGTAAGGGTTTGCGGCAAGCGAAACCAGATATTCAAAGTCGAACTGCGTGTTGTTGGGCAAGTCTTTCATCACCCCGGTAACTTTATAAGCATCTTTGTTATCGATCTTTACAATTTTCCCCATTGGATCCTGATTACCGAATATTTTTGATGCCAAAGTTTGGGTGAGTACAACGCTGTTCACATCGTCCAGAGCATGAGTGGAACTGCCTTCCGACAGCGGGAAGCTGAACATGGTCAAAAATGGTTTATCTACGTCCAATCCTGTCGCTTTAATTGCTTTATTTGAAAAGTTGAACAACCTCGGCGTAGGCCAGCCGGTTCGGGTAACCGCTTTCACTTCCGGAAACTGCTGTTTTAAAGTCGGCCCAACTGCGCCGGAAGTAACGTCCCAGGTATAAACTTCGCCTTTGGGTGTATTGCGGTTCCAAACTTTATAAAGTGTGTTTTTATTGGCATGGAACTGATCGAAACTTAATTCGTTTTGTATCCATTCAAAAATCAATATTGCCCCAGCCATCCCAATGGCCAACCCAACAATGTTGATGATCGAAAATGCTTTGTTGCGGATCAGGTTCCGCCAGGCGGTTTTTAGATAATTTTTGAACATGGTTTTTAGTTTTTTATTAATGCTTCTTTTATCGGTGTTTTTTGGGTTTGAGGTAAGAGGTTTGAGGCAAGTTTATGAATCAGCTATCGTTTCATAGCTCAAACCCCGCACCTCATACCTCACTCTGATCTCAAACTTTCCACCGGATTGGCCAATGCTGCTTTTATCGCCTGAAAACTGACGGTGGCCAAAGCTATGGCAAACGTAACCAGCGCAGCCAAAACAAAAACCCACCAATGCAAAGTGGTGCGGTAAGCAAAGTTTTGCAGCCATTTTTCCATTACGAAATAAGCAAGCGGAATGGCAATAAGGGTAGAAAGCAGAACCGGCTTCAACAAATCCTTGGATAACAGCAGCAGGATGTTTTGTACCGATGAACCCAATACTTTCCGTACGCCAATTTCTTTTGTGCGTTTTGCTGCTGTAAAAGAAGCTAAGCCAAACAAACCCAGGCAAGCCACCAGAATGGCAAGTCCGGAGAATATGGTTAAAATGGTTTGCTGGCGGAGATCAGTTTTATAAGTAGTCTCAAATTTTTGGTCGAGAAAGGTATATTCAAAAGGATAAACAGGCGCAATTTTGCTATATACTTCTTTTATGCTTGCTAATCCGGCGGCTATATTTCCTGGTTTAAGCTTAATAACAGCTACACGATGGTCTTCCGCCGACGAAATCACCAAAGCATCCATGTTTTGTTTTAACGAAAGGAAATTGTAGTCTTCAACCACACCAATAATTGTTCTTTTGGTGCTGTCGCGCATTTTATCAGATAACTGTTTGCCTAAAGCTTGTTCTGGTGTAAAACCAAGCTTAGTAGCAGCCGTCCGGTTGATTAAGACCGACTTCGTGCTGTCTGTTGCATATTGCGCAGAAAAATTTCTTCCGGCAATTATTTTTAAGCCTAAAGTTTTTACAAACTCAAAATCGGCAAATTCAGTTCGGGATTTCCAAACATCCTGCTGGCCTTGTGCTTCAAAAGTGTGGAGGTCGTAGTAACCGCCTGGCTCGCCTGACATCAACGAAACTGATGCAATTCCATTCGTATTTTGCAGCTCGGTTTTAAAGGTTTTGCGGTGGTCATAAATATCGTCGTTGTCAATTTTAACGATGACCGTTTGTGATTGGTCGTAACCCAAAGCTTTACTTTTTACATAGCTCATTTGCTTCATGATCACAATGGTACCGATAATTAGAAAAACCGAAATGCTAAATTGTACAACCACCAACATTTGCCTAAAAAATGCACCGCCTTTGCCCAAGCGCAGTTTCCCTTTTAAAGCCTGCACCGGAGAAAAAGCAGAAAGAAAAAATGCCGGATAACTTCCCGCCAGGAAACCAACCAACACAATTACGCCAAGTAAAAACAGATATATTGGAAGCGAATTGAAGGAAATATTCAAATTGTAACCGAGCAGATCATCATAAAAAGGCATCAGTAAAAACAGTAGTGCGACAGATAATATGCAGGAAATAAGCGTGATCAAAATAGATTCGCCGATAAACTGCCAGATCAAATGGTTTCGCAAAGCACCCAAAACTTTGCGCAGACCAACTTCTTTAGACCGCTCTACTGCCCGAATGGTAGAAAGGTTGGTAAAGTTGATACAGGCAATCAGCAAAATCAAAACCGCGATGGAAAGGAAAATGTACACCACGGTTTTATCACCATGCTTCACATTGTCGAAATCATAAACGTGTTCAAAATAGATGTCGCTTAAAGACGTAAGGGAAAGCGAGAACTTTGCGCCCGAACGCGCCATATCTTTCCCCATGTACTTGTCCATAAAATGCGGGAACTGCTTTTCTACTTGTGCTTTACTTACACTCGGATCAAGCAAAACATAAGTAAACATGGAGTTATTGAACCAGATATTAAAATCTTCTTGTTTAGAATAATTAGCAATTGGCACGATCAAATCAAAATCCAAATGTGAGTTGGAAGGGACATCCTTTGCAATACCTGTAACCTTTAATTGCAAATGTTTATCCATTTCAATTACCTTTCCAACTGCATTATTGATGTTGCCGAAATATTTTCTTGCTGTTTTTTCAGTTAGTACAACACTTAATGGATCATTTAAAACAGTTGCAGCATTACCTTTTATAAGCGGAAAAGAGAAAAGGTCGAAAAAATCGGAATCTGTAACGTATATATTTTTTTCAGTAAAGGCTTTATTATCAAAAGAAATTAATCCGCTGGTTGGCTTTACACGTACTGCTTTTTTTATTTCACCCGGAAAATCATTTAACAAAGCAGGTGCATAAGGGCCTGACAAATAAGGAACACTTGCCTTTAACGCATCATAACCACGCATCACACGGTAAATATTTTTTCCTTTTTGGTGGAAGTTATCCACGCTAAACTCGTTCAGGATAAACAGGAAGATCATCAGGCAAATGGTGATACCGATGGTTAAACCTGAAATATTAATTGCGGAAAAACCTTTGTGTTTCCACAGGTTGCGCCAGGCGATTTTAAGGTAGTTTTTGAGCATGGTTTTTAGTTTTTTATTGATGCTTCTTTTATCGATATAAAATTGGGTTCGAGGTGTAAGGTGCGCATAAACACCAATCGCCACACTCCGCTCCCGGCTTTTTTATTCTGATCTCAAACTCTTCACCGGGTTGGCCAATGCTGCTTTTATCGCCTGAAAACTGACGGTCAAGACAGCAATTAAAACAGCAATCATTCCGGCAAAAGCAAAAACCCACCAGGAGATGCTGATTTTATAGGCAAAATCTTCGAGCCATTTGTTCATCGCCCACCAAGCCACCGGAACGGCAATTATAATTGCGATGAACACAAGTTTGATAAAATCGATGCTGATCAATGTTACAATATTGGCGACACTTGCACCCAAAACTTTACGGATACCAATTTCTTTTACTTTTACTTGTGCCGTGTATGTAGCCAGCCCGAACAAGCCCAAACAGGAAATAAAAATGGCAATTCCGGCAAAAACATCAAACAGTGTGCCCGCCCGCTGATCGGTTTTATAATGTTCATCAAAACTTTGATCTAAAAAATGGTAACCAAACGGACTGTCGCCTGCATATTTTTTGTATTGAGCTGCCGTTGCGGCAATTGCTTGTTGCGCTTTTGAGCCAGTTGTGCGTACATATAAAATATTGCGGTTGTTCCAAAAAGTAAAAAATATAAGCGGTGTGATTTTTTCTTTTAAAGATTGGAAGTTAAAATCTTTTACAACGCCAATAATAGTTCCTTTGTGATCGTGAAAAGTGATCTGCTGCCCGATTGGCTGTTTTAAGCCCATCTTTTTAGCGGCAGTTTCATTGATGATAAAGTTAGCACTATCCGCAGGCAAACCAGAGAAGTTTTGCCCTTGCAATAGTTTAATTTGCATAGTCGGGATCAGGTCTTTATCGGCTGAAACTTGGGTGATGGTTGTGCTGTTGCCGGGTGTTTTTTCAGGCCACTCGAGATCTCCGCTCATACTTCCCATATCAGAAAAATTATAAGCATCTGATGAGGCTACGTTACTGATACTTGTTTCTTTTTGTAATTCTGATTTTACAGCGTCTAAATGCTTTGCCACTTCGTCCGTCAGCGGAACAGAAAAAACGTAACTTTTATTATAACCTATATCTTTGTTTTTGATAAAATTTAACTGCTTGCCCATTACAATTGTAGAAACCAATAAAATTACAGAAATTGAAAATTGGAACACAACTAAGCCTTTTCTCAGCGAAGCAATGCCAATACCTGAAGTGATTTTACCTTTTAATGCTTGTATCGGTTTAAAAGATGAAAGTAGTACCGCCGGGTAAATGCTTGAAGCGATAAGCGAACCCAAAATTGCAATACCTGCACCTTGAAGAGCCTCTGGGTTTGTAATATCAAACCTTAAATTTTTGCCTGAAATTTGATTGTAAAGTGGCGTAAACAGGTAAATTAAAATCACCGCAAAAACAGTTGCAATAAAAAACAACAAAACCGTTTCGATCAAAAATTGTAAAAACAACTGCTTCTTTTGCGCACCAATTATTTTACGGATACTTACCTCTTTTGCGCGGATCAACGAACGTGCCGTTGATAAATTTATATAATTGATACTTGCGATTGCCAGCAATAAAACAACAACCAGCATAAAAATTTGTACCATCCTAAGCGATGAAGTATTGCCGTCTGCACCGGTTAAATGAATTTTTGCAAGGTTTTGCAACCTGAAATCGGCATCAGTATCGCCGTTCCTGGCTGCTTTAAAAGCATTAGAAAAAAACTGTCCGGTTTTCTTAGGGTCAGTGCCGGGTTTTAATTCCACATAAATATCAAAACTGGAATTGCCCGTATCTTCATCAATCGTTTTCCATTTTCCGTTTCCGCCGCGCTCGGTAAATAGTTTGCCGTAATAGCCCATCGGGAAAATAGCATCATAATTCATGGAAGAGTTCTCCGGGAAATCCTGCAAAATGCCGGTGATGGTAAACAATTCTTTTTTAAAGCCGATAGTTTTACCAATCACATCGGTGCTATTAAAATACTTTTCCGCAAGTGTTTTGGTTACAACAACTGAATTGATATTTGGGAAAAGCGTTCTTATATTTCCCTTTAATAATTGGAAATCAAACATGGAAAAAAAGCTGTTGTCAACATAAGCAATCTTGTTGCCATCAAATATTTTGCTGCGTTTTTTGTTGGATATGTTTTGATCAAACTCTGTTAAAATCCGTACTGTTGATTTAATTGCCGGATTTGATTTCGCATAAACGGCCATAGAAGCGGGTACGCTCGACCAGGTCATTTCGTGTCCGTTGGAGTTAAAATGTTCGCTGAGTTTATAAATCTGCCGGTAATTTTTGTTGAATTTATCATAACTCAATTCGTTTTGCACCCAAAGCAATAGTAAAATGCCGGTAGCTAAACCCACAGCCAAACCGCTGATATTGATTAACGAATAAAACTTGTTTTTTAATAAACTGCGCCAGGCAATTTTAAGATAGTTTTTGAGCATGAAATTTAGTTTTTAGCTTTCGGCAATCAGCTTTCAGCGAATTTATTGTTTAACTGATACTGTTTTTATCGGTGTTTTTTAGCTGAAAGCACAAAGCTGACCGCGAAAGCTATTAACCACACAACAGGCCAGCAATGTAAATAACTAACAATCAATTCATTAAAAAATAAAACATATAAAAACCGTTCGTTAGCGGACAAATGTTGTCCGTTTTCGGACAGTTGTTGTCCTCTACGGAAAGAAACCTCACTGTATCAATACCGAACAGTATTTGTAATGCAAACGTACAAGCCGATACTTCTTTTATCAGGTAAAATATTGTTTTTCAAGCGATTAAGTTGATGGCACACCTTTTCCTATACAACCGGTAAATACACAACACCAAAAAATACCTTATAAAAACAGCATTGTGGACAGAGTTATCGAGAAAAAAACGTGGACAACAAAACGGATTTTAACCATCGCCGGGATTACCGCATTGGTTTTGCTGATCGGCGGCAGCTATTATTTTACTTCCGGCAAATCAAAACTGAACGTTGATACCGAGCGCATTACGATCAGCGAAGTGAAAAATGGCCCGTTTCAGGAATTTATACCGGTAAACGGAGTAGTGATGCCGATTACCACGATCTATCTTGATGCCAACGAAGGCGGCCGGGTTGACCAGAAATTTGTGGAAGATGGTGCCATTATGAAAAAAGGCCAGCCGATCATGAAACTGGCCAATACGGATTTGGAACTGAGTTTAGTGAACCAGGAAACTTCGGTTTTCAACTTGCTCACGCAGATGCAGATTTCACGCAATGCGGCGCAGCAAAACACCATCAGCAAGCTCAACCAAATGGCCGATGTAGATAATGCTTTTAAAGAAGCCGAACGTTTATATTTGCTCAACAAACATCTTTACGAACAGAAAGCTATTGGTTTACAGGAGTTTAAACAATCTCAAATTGCGTATAATTATCAGGTAAAACGCGAAAAACTGACGCAGCGTATTTTAAAACAGGATTCGGTTTCCACAAAACAGGAAGTGAACCAGGCCAAACAATCTTATGACCGCACGCAGAATGCACTCGCCGTGATGCGCGAAAAAGTTGGCGATCTGATTGTGCGTGCGCCGGTTGACGGTCAGTTGACTTCGTTAGATGCAGAGATCGGCCAGAACAAACACCAGGGCGAACGTTTGGGCCAGATCGATGTTTTGAGCGGCTTTAAAGTTCGGGTGGATGTAGATGAACATTATATTTCGAGGATTTTTACAGGATTGACCGGCGATTTTGATTTTGCAGATAAAACCTATAAACTCAAAATCAAAAAAGTTTTTACGCAGGTGACCAACGGCCGGTTCCAGGTTGATATGGAATTCGTGGGCAAAGTGCCGGAAGGTATCCGCAGAGGGCAAACCTTGCAAATTCGTTTGGCTTTGGGCGATGAGACGAAAGCTCTGTTACTGGCCAAAGGAGGCTTTTACCAGCAAACCGGTGGCAACTGGATTTTTAAAGTAAGTGAAGACGGCAAAACAGCTTACAAAGTTGATATCCAACTCGGCCGCCAAAACCCGGATTATTATGAGATATTACAAGGCTTAAAACCCGGCGATAAAGTGGTTACAAGTAGTTATGAAAATTATGGAACGATGCAGGAACTTGTTTTAGGAAAGTAAGGATTGGTATCAAGTATTTAGTATCAAGTGCATGAAAGCAAAACACACCCCTAACCCCTCTCAAGAGGGGAAATATGGCGCATACCTTTCTAAACCATAAAAATCTGAATTAGAAAGGTAGCAAACTATGCTTCCCCTCTTGAGAGGGGTCAGGGGTGTGTCCTTTCTTAATAAAAATATTTTTAAATAAAGAGTTGTAAGATTATAATCCAAACCTCCAAACAATGATAAAAATTACTGACTTAGAAAAAATCTACCGCACCGAAGACATTGAAACTTCGGCTTTAAACAAACTAACCATTCATGTAAACGATGGCGAATTTGTGGCCGTGATGGGCCCTTCCGGCTGCGGAAAATCTACGCTGCTCAACATTTTGGGTTTGCTGGACGACCCGGACGGCGGCAGTTTCATGTTTAACAATATTGAAGTCGCCGGATTTAATGAACGCAAACGTGCAGACCTGCGCAAACGCAACATCGGATTTGTTTTCCAAAGCTTTAATCTGATCGATGAGCTGACCGTTTTTGAAAATGTGGAATTACCGTTGATTTACCTTGGCGTAGATAGCTCCGAACGTAAAACACGCGTGGAAACCGTGCTGGATAAAATGCAGATTATGCACCGCCGCAACCACTTTCCGCAGCAACTTTCCGGCGGGCAGCAGCAGCGTGTGGCCGTGGCGCGTGCGGTGGTCAACAATCCGAAACTGATTTTGGCGGATGAGCCGACCGGTAACTTGGATTCCTCCAACGGTAACGAAGTGATGCAATTGTTGACCGAACTGAACGAACAGGGAACCACGATCGTAATGGTAACCCACTCGGAACATGACGCGCGATACAGCCACCGCATTATCCGGATGCTGGACGGACAAACGGTTACGGAGAATTTGTTGGTATAGGTGTGGGGGTTGAGAGGTTTGAGGTAAGAGGTATTAGTGACTTACAAATCCTCAAACGTCGCTCCCCGCACTTTTCACTAAAAAACATTGATAAAAGAAGCATTAACATTTAACTTTTTATGCAAGAAAAGGATTGATAATAGTCAATTTGTTCCTAATTACTTGCCCGTTCTGTAAATCTTCAGAATACAATATTTTACAATTGTTTTGAAGGGCCGAGGAAATAATCAGACTATCCCAATGAGAATATTGAAACTGAACAGAAATTTCAAAAGCTAAAATAAGTGTTGTTTCGTCAATCAATTTGAGGGCACAAGTATTCATTAAATACCTGCCATGTTGATACGAAACTTCTTTTGAAAACTTAAATTTTTTCAAGCAAATGTTGATACTTTCTAATACAACCTGGGTACTTATGATTGGGTTCTTTTCGATCAGCCCTAAAGCTATTTTGTTTTTAAAAGTTGCCTTATCAAGGGCATACAAGGCAACATTGGAATCTATAAAAAAATCAGTACTCATTGGCCTCGTCCCGGTCAAATTTAAAATTGCCCATATCAATACTGTGCTCCTTCCAAAAGTCAAAAGCTTTTTCAGTTTTAACCTGGCCCGTTACTTTTTCTTCAATTGTGAAGGCAATAATTTCTACTTGCTTGCCAATAAAATCCTCCGGAAACTCGATGGTTTGCTTTGTATTGGTAGGTACTACAATTTCTCTGATCATACAATTTGTCTTTTCTCAAATATACAAATAACACATTAAACTAAAATAAACCATGTTTAAAAATTACATCAAAATCGCCTGGCGCAATCTTGTAAAAAGCAAAGTTTACAGTACAGTAAATATTTTAGGATTGGCTGCCGGATTGGCTAGTTTCATCATCATTTTATTGTACCTTAATTATGAACTGAGTTATGATAAATGGAACCCGGAACTGGGAAAAGTTTACAAAGTTTCCATCTATGAAAAGGGGGATTACCTGCCTGCAAGTTATGCGCCGCTGGCCAGTTTTGTAGCACAAAACTATCCAAATGCAGAAGCTGGTACTGCCGTGCAGGGCGGAATGGACTTTGATGTTTTGCTTGCCGCCAACGATAAAAAGATTTACCAAAAAGGTTTTGTTACGGTGGATTCTTCTTTCTTAAAAGTGTTTCCCTACAAAATTATTAGAGGTGATGCGCGGACTGCGTTAAATAAACCAGATGCTACGGTTATAACTGAAGCGTTGGCGCAAAAATTATTCGGAAATATTGATCCAATAGGTAAACCAATAAAAGTATTTAACGCCGTTACCGGAACCATCACTGCGATAATGCAGGAGCCAAAAACGCCGACACATTTCAATGCCCAGATTTTGATGCGCTATTCTTCCCTGGAAAAGGAACAATATAAAAATTGGGGAAACCAATCTTATCAAACTTACATCAAACTAAAACAACCGGTTGCGGAAGCAAAATTGGAAAATGACATCAACAGGTTGTATTACAATGAACGCCTTAAAAAAGGCAACCAAACCTTTGAGGCTTATAAAAAAGCCGGACAAAAAACTTTCCTTTATACAGATGCGGTTTCTAACATCCACAACTTTCCAAAACATGGGGAAAGCAATTTTAAAACAGTTTCTATCTTGTTAATCCTTGCGGTTTTGTTGCTGCTGGCCGGAGTTATTAATTTTAGTAACCTGGCTATTGCAAAATCTGTTGGCCGTGCAAAAGAAGTTGGGATGCGCAAAGTATTGGGTTCGGACAGGAAACAGTTGGTGTTCCAATTTATGTCCGAAACAATTTTGCAGTGTGTCATCAGTTTAGGCATTGCTGTTTTTATCGTATTTTTTTCATTAAGGTTTATCAATCAATCTTTCAATATTACTTTAAGCTTTTGGTATCAAAATAATACAAGTTCAATATTTGTTCAAATTGCATTGTGCCTGTTGCTGGTGATCTTACTTTCGGGTTTATATCCATCCTTAATTGTATCCAAGTTTAACACGGCAAAAGTTTTAAAAGGGAACTATTCAGCCGGAAACAAAGGGGCTTTTTTTCGAAACAGTTTAATTGTTGTACAATTTATGGTTTCTGCATTTTTTGTGATGGCAGTATTGATTATCAAAAGCCAGATGCATTATATGCAAACTAAAGACAAAGGTTTTTCTGGTGAACAGGTAATGCGGATAGAAACATCGCAAAAAATAAGGGAAGAAGGTTTTTCTAATTTACAAAACACGTTTTCTTCTATAGCAGGTGTAAGTTCGATAGCCAAAACAACCAACGTTCCCGGAGACCAGAAAGAAATGGCAGATACTTCTACCTTCAATTTTAAATATGCCGGGAAAGGTTTGCGTATGGCATCTGTGAAAGTAAGCACAGATTTTTTTAAAACTTTAAAGATTGCATTGGTACAAGGCAGGTTATTTAATGAAAGTTATACCGATCAAAACACAAGATCAGCGGTAATTAATGAAACAGCTTTTCAGAAATTCCATGACAATAACCTCATCGGTAAAACCCTGGCTTTTGATAATTGTGATAGTATCCCGGTAAAAATTGTAGGTGTTGTAAAAAATTTTAATGTGCAAGGATTTGAAAGTGCCGTGCAACCTGTTGTTTATACCATTGGCAACAAAGCTTGCATGCACCAGTCGGGCGGGGCAATTTTGGTTAAGCTTAACAGTAACCACATGCAAAAAACGGTTACAGCTATAGAACAAGCTTGGAAAAAGATTGATCCTGATTCGCCTATCCGTTACTCATTCTTGGATGATAATTTCCAACAATTGTTCTTGTCTTATTCTAGGTTGCAAAGTTTGATCACCTTTTTTGCAATTGTCGCCATTTTGATTTCTGCCATGGGCTTGTTTGCCCTAACCGCCTACTTTACCAAACAACGCACCAAAGAAATTGGGGTAAGAAAAGTATTGGGCGCAACGGTAGCACAATTGGCCACATTAATGAGCAAAGAATTTGTTTTTCTGGTGGTTTTATCTGTCTTACTTATTTCGCCATTTGCCTGGTGGGTAATGAACTGGTGGCTGCAAACTTTTGTATATCGCATCCAAATTAGTTGGTGGCTGTTTGTTTTGGCCGGATTTTTAGTATTGAGCATCGCCCTCATCACCATCAGTTTTCAGGCGGTAAAAGCAGCATTGGCCAACCCGGTGAAGAGTTTGAGGAGTGAGTGAGAAAAGCCATTAGCTGTCAGCTATCAAATGGATGCCCGATATAGAAATTTAATCGTCCCTTTACAAGCTGAAAACTGACTACCAAAACTTCCTGTTCCGAAGGCTGACGAAAACTGTAACAATACCAAACAGGCAACGTCCATAGTGTGCAGCAAGCTATTGTTTTTCATTGTTTACAATCCTGGTATTGTACGTGCAGTTATAAAAAATACAATGGCAAGTTGTTGTTCTTTATATTTAGATGTTAAATAAAGCCGGAAACCCTCTCCTTCGGGAGAGGGCCATGGTGAATTTCGTAACCTTAAGTTTTCAACCTAAAACCCTCAAAACCAACCTGCATCATCACTTTTAAAACTACTGTTTTTTTGTTGCTGTTTAATATGGGCTTAATTACTTCGGCACAAAACTTCAATCAGCAACCTTATGCAAGGTATGCGCCTGGTTCCCACTCTTGAGAGGGGCAAGGGCTGTGTTCCTTAAATAAATCCTATCCGCAAAATAAGTTTAAACAACCTTAGGATATAAACAATCATCCATCAGTAAAAGCCTGAAAAAACATGGGTAAAAGAAGCATTGTACAAGACTGTTTTTTGCTGAAGGCCGACTACTAAAACTACTTCTAAATTTAACCGGACTTAAATTGGGATGCCACAAAAAGGATTGCGGGCCTGTTTAAATTTTATCCGATCTATTTTTGTATGCTTCTTTTATCCTATAAAAAAACGGAAATTTCCATACTTCTTTTATCGGCATAAAATTGGAAAAGTAAGATTTATTGTCATAAAACAAGCATTGTCAACTTATCAATAAACATTTAAAGTTGATTTCTGCACGATCAATAAACGCCCAACGCTCTTCGTCATCCACAAAATATTTATCAAACTTCTTTCGGACCAAAACCTTAATAAATTCTTCAAATGTAGCGTTTGAAATTGCCAATGTTTCTGATGCTTTTACACATGCGGTTTTTTAGTAAATTTTTTAGCTTGATTTGTCTGTTCTGTCATTTAGTAATTAAGAAATCAGATCGGGATGTTCAATTTCTGATCAGAAACTTTGGCTGCAATACTGTTTTTATCACCTAAAAACTTGTATCGATAAAGCACAGAAGTTGTATCAGAACCGGACAGAGATATCCGATCACATTATTACAAATATCTGTAAATCAGTTTTTTATAACACCGGCACAAAATTGATTGTTCTATCCAAAAACAAAACCATGAAAGTTTTAACCTTGCTTCTTTTATCAGCCTTTTCTTTGGGTGCATCGGCACAAACTAAAACCACAACTTCCCGGACTGACGTTTCGCAATCCATCAAAGACGATGGCACAACTTTACACTTCAGCATCAATACAGACCGCGAAAACAAGCATATTCATTATGAGCATAATTTTAATGTTAAAGGAATGAACAGGGCGCAGAAAGATGCTTTAGTAAGAAAAATTACCGATTCTTTGGGCATAGCACCGCCGCCGCCACGTCCTCCTGCACCGCACAGGCCGTAGTGCGATAAGCTGTCAGGTTTCGGCGATTGGCTTAATGGCCAAAACAAATCGGATTAAATTTGAAATAAAAACCCTTAAACATTCCATCCGCTGAAAGCTGCTTGCCGACAGCTAAAAGCTCAAAAAATGTTCAAAAACAACCTTAAAATTGCCTGGCGAAATTTGTTAAAGGGCAAAGTGTTCAATCTGATTAATATTATTGGTTTGAGCGTGGCAGTTGCTTGTTGCGTTTTGCTTTTTTTAACCGTGGTTTACGAGTTTTCGTACGATAAATTCCACAAAAACCTGCCGGACATTTACCAGGTTTACCTCACCCAAAACCGGGCAAAAGGGATTGAACGCGGCACGGCAATGCCCGAACCGCTTACACCAGCTTTAAAAGCAGAATATCCGGATGTGCAGTACATTTCGAGGTTGGGCAATGGCGGCGCAGAGATTACTTACAAAACCAAAAAGATCATGGAATCTATCCGGTTTGTGGACGAGGATTTTCTGCGGATTTTTACTTTTCCGCTTGAAAAAGGATCGGTAAAAACAGCATTGCACGATCTGCACAGCATTGTAATAACCGAATATGTTGCCAAAGCGATTTTCGGAAAAGAAAACCCGATTGGCAAAACGGTAGAAGTAAACCTGTACAACCAAAACCAGAGTTTTGTGGTTAGTAGCGTGGCTAAAGATTTCCCCGATAATTCCAGCTTGAATTTTGATGTGCTGATGCGCTTCGAAAACTACAACAACTATCAGCAAAACTTAGATAAATGGGATGTACAAAACCATGTTACTTATGTAAAGTTAAACGCAGGTACAAATCCGACTTCTTTTGAAAAACGTCTGATTCCATTCGCAAAAAACCATTTTAAAGAAGCCATCAGTGATATTATACGTGACGGCGCCAAGCCGGATGCCAATGGAAATGTGTTTACCGTAAACCTGACGCCTTTCGCCAACAATCATTTTAATAATGAATTGAGCGGGTTGGAAGGCGGCCCGGTTTCCCGTGTTTATGTCACTGCCTTGCTGGCCATCGGTATTTTTATTTTGCTGATTGCCTGCATCAATTTTATCAACCTCAATATTGCCCGCGCTTTTACCCGCGCCCGGGAAGTTGGCGTCCGTAAAACTTTGGGTGCCGGAAAATGGCAATTACTGGTACAGTTTTGGGTAGAAACGGCTTTGGTTTGTTTGATTGCTTTTGGTTTTGGCTTGCTCCTCTCGTCGCTCATTTTGCCGCTGTTTGCACAAAATTTTAAAAGCCATATTCATTTAAAAATGCTGTTGCAACCGGGTTTGCTGCTTGCTTCTTTTAGCACCTTTTTTTTGATCACCCTAATTGCAGGTTTTTATCCGGCCTGGCTGATGCTTCGGTACAAAACAGTTTTGGTTTTAAAAGGAACGGTAAACACTACCAAGCCAGGCCGCGTACGCAATATTTTGCTGGTTACACAATTTGCGCTTTCTACTTTGCTTATTATTTGCACGCTGGTTACCTGGCAGCAAATGCAATACATGCAAAACCTGCCGCTGGGCTATAACCGCAGCGAGGTGATCAGTATTCCGTTGGGCAACCTTTCCGGCACGAATGCTTTAAACATTCTTCGGCAGAAATTACAAGGTTCACCGGAAGTGGAAAGTATTACCGGTTCGGGAAATAACCTGGGCATGGGAAACGATGGTTCCTCTTCAACTCACACGGTTGGATTTAATTTTAAAGGACACGAAATAGATACAGATTGGCAAAATGTAGATTACGATTATTTAAAAACGCTGGGGATAAAACTGTTACAAGGCCGGGATTTTTCCAGGGATTTTGCTACTGATACCAATGCCGTGGTTATCAACGAGCAAATGGCAAAGCAAATTGGTGTTAAAAATCCAATTGGCACTTATTTACCTGTCCACGATAATCAAGCACCAATCCAGATAATTGGTGTAATGCACGATTACAATTTCCACTCCTTGCATGAAAAGGTAGAAGCTTTATCCTTGAGCTTGGAACAAAAAAACCACCTGGAATACGTTTTTGTGCGGGTAAAACCTGCAAGCCTTAATGCTTCTTTTAACCGCCTAAAAACACAATGGCACCAAATTTTCCCAAACACCGAATTTAAAGGTTCATGGCTGAACGAAAACACCGAACGCCAGTATCGCAGCGAAAAACGCCTGGCCAACATTTTTATCGGTTCGGCCATTATTGCCATCCTGATTTCCTGCATCGGTTTGTTGGCGATGGCCATGATCGTGATGGTACAACGCACCAAGGAAATTGGTATCCGCAAGGTTTTGGGTTCTTCCATTTCAGGCATTGTATTGTTGGTTTCTAAAGATTTTATCAAATTGGTTTTGATAGCCAGCGTGTTGGCTTTTCCTATAGCTTATTGGGTGATGAACAATTGGCTGCAAAATTTTGCTTACCGCATTGAAATCAGTTGGTGGATTTTTGGGTTATCGTCTTTAATTGCAATTGTGATTGCGCTGGCAACCATCAGTTTTCAGGCGGTAAAAGCAGCATTGGCCAATCCGGTAAAGAGTTTGCGAAGTGAGTGAAAGCCTCACCCAAACCCTCTCCAAAAGAGAGGGCTTGCAGGGTGGATATATAGCAAACTGTAAAGGTGGTAAACCATAAAAGTAGCCGCCATAGTTCCTCCCTTTTGGGGAGGTTAGGTGGGGCTAAAATTATACCGATAAAAACAGTATCAACATAAATAATACAAAAGCTGAAAGCTGATTGCTGACAGCTAAAAGCCCAAAAACCATGTTCGAAAACTACATCAAAATCGCATTTAGAAACCTCTGGAAAAATAAAGGTTTTGCGGCCATCAATATCCTGGGTTTAGCCATCGGCATTTCGGTTTGCTTCATCATCCTACTTTTTGTGCAGGACGAACTGAGTTATGATCGTTTCAACCAAAATGCCGACCGCATTGTGCGCGTTGTTTTCAAAGCAAACATCAACGGCGGAAAAATTTTTGAAGCCAATGTGATGCCGCCAACAGCGCAAACGCTAAAAAACGATTACCCGGAAGTGGAAGAAGCCACACGCCTGCGCGAAATGGGCAAACCCAAAGTTACTTACGCCAACAAAACTTTTAAAGATGGCAGCTTCGTTTTTGCGGATGCCAACATTTTTAAAGTGTTCACGCTTCCGCTGATAAAAGGTGATGTAAAAACAGCATTGCTTCAAACCAATACGGTGGTAATCACCCAGGATATGGCCCATAAATATTTTGGCAATGATGAGCCAATCGGTAAAATCCTGACCTTGAACAACAAAGATTTATACAAAGTTACCGGCGTAATCGCTTCTGTTCCAAACAATTCTCATTTCCATTTTGATCTGTTTGGTTCGATGCAAAGCTTGCCCGAAGCCAAAGCACCAACGTGGATGTCGTCAGGGTTTTTCACTTATTTACTGTTAAAAAAAGACTTCGACTACAAAAAATTAGAAGCTAAACTTCCCGGAATGGTCGAGAAATACATGGGGCCACAAATTGCACAATCCATGGGCATGAGCTTATCGCAGTTCCGCACCAAAGGCAACGATTTAGGTTTTGCCTTGCAGCCTTTAACCGATATTCACCTGCACTCCAACAGCAATTACGAGTTTGAGCCGGGCGGCGATATTAAATGTGTTTACATTTTCGGCGCAGTTGCCCTGTTTGTTTTGTTGATCGCCTGTATCAATTTTATCAATTTATCCACCGCCGGTGCATCTAAACGGGCAAAAGAAGTTGGTGTGCGTAAAGTTTTGGGTTCTGATAAAAGCCAGTTAATCAAGCAGTTTTTACTGGAATCTGTGCTGCTTACGTTTATAGCGTTGCTGATTTCTGTGGTGATTATAAAGCTTGCTTTACCGGCATTTAATCAGCTTTCGGGCAAAAACTTAATCCTTGGTTATGCCCTAAAACCCTGGGCAGTTTTTATCGGATCAGGTTTACTGATTGGCATTTTAGCTGGAATCTATCCGGCATTTTTCTTGTCTTCGTTTAAACCGCTGGCCATCATCAAGGGTAAAATAAGTACCAGCAACAATAGTTTTGGTTTGAGAAGCGGCTTGGTTGTATTCCAGTTTTTTATTTCTGTCAGCTTGATTGTTTGTACGATTGTGGTTTATCAGCAGATGCAATTTATCCGCAATAAAAAATTGGGCTATAATAAAGAGCAATTGCTGGTGCTGCCCAATTCCTGGGCCTTAGGCAAAAATGAGCAGATTTTTAAAGAAATGATGCTGAAAGACCCGCGTATTGTCAACGTCACGGTTTCCGGTTATAAACCTGTTGGCCCGAGCAACAGCAACAATGCGCTTGCTTATCCCGCAGGTAAAGAAAACCAGATCATGAAAACGCTGGAGTACCACGTAGATGAACAATATTTGCCTACGCTGAGTATGCAACTGGCTGCCGGCAGAAATTTTTCTAAAGCTTTTGCAACAGATTCATCGGCCATGGTTATTAACGAAACGGCTGCCAAAGCTTTCGGTTGGGGAAGCAATGCGGTTGGGCAACGGATCACCCGGCAAAACAGCGATAAAGGGAAGAATTTTACTTATACCGTTATCGGCGTAGTAAAAGATTTCAATTTTAAATCGCTGCACGAACCGGTTACACCTTTGCTAATGGTTTTGCAACCGGAATGGGGTTTGATTTTTAAAGTAAAAACCGGCGACGTTTCGGGTTTGCTGGCCACAATGAAACAGGACTGGGCAAAGTTTAATGTGGATGAACCTTTTACTTATTCTTTTATGGATGAGCTGTACAACAAAACCTATCAGGCAGAAGAAAAAGCCGGCAGTATTCTTAGCATTTTTACTGTGCTAACCATATTTGTGGCCTGTTTGGGTTTATTTGGATTAGCAATTTACACTACCGAACAGCGGACAAAAGAGATCGGTATCCGCAAAGTTTTGGGCGCATCGGTTGCCAGCGTGACCACTTTGCTTTCCAAAGATTTCATCAAATTAGTGCTGATTGCCTGTGTCATTGCCTTTCCGTTATCTTATTGGGCGATGCAAAAATGGTTGCAGGATTTTGCATATCGCATCACCATCAGTTGGTGGGTGTTTGTGCTGGCAGCAATTATTTCCTTGGTGATCGCTCTGGCAACTGTCAGTTTTCAGGCCATAAAAGCAGCATTGGCCAATCCGGTGGAAAGTTTGAGAAGTGAGTGAAAGCCTCACCCAACCCTCTCCAAAGGAGAGGGCTTTTTGCAGGGCGGAAATATAGAAAACCATAAAGGTAGCACGCTTTGGTTCCTCCCCTTTGGGGAGGTTAGGTGGGGCGAAATTATACCGATAAAAGAAGCATCAGCTATAAAAATTAAAATCATGTTTAAAAACTACATCACAATTGCCTGGCGTAACATTATTAAAAACCGTGTTTTTTCGCTGGTGAACATTATCGGTTTATCAACTGGTATTGCTTTTACGCTGCTCATTGGCGCGTATATATGGGGCGAGTTGCAGGTAAACCGCCAGTTGAAGAATGCCGATGAACAATACATTATTCAAAGTAAATGGAAAGACCCAAACATGGGTTTTGAGTTGGCTACATTAGCAGAGTTGCCGAAAGCTTTAAAAACAGAATATCCAAACCTGGTGGCCAATTATTACCATTGGGACGGCGTAACGTCAACCATATCAAAAGGCGAAAAACACTTTCGGGAACATATCCAGATTGGCGACAGCACTTTGCTTACCATGTATGGTTTTAGTTTGTTGTACGGCGATGTAGGTACTATTTTTACCGGTCCTTTTTCAGTAGTGGTTACACAAAATAAAGCCATCAAATATTTTGGCACAACAGATGTGGTTGGACAAACGATCACAATTGAAAACTTCTCCGGGTCGAAACATGATTTTACCGTTTCTGGTGTATTAAAAGAAGCAGACAAAAATTCGGTCCTCAACCTAAATGACAACAATAACAATGATTTTTTTCTTCCGGTTACTGCTGCCAAATTTATGGGCAGAACGGTTGACGGCTGGAACAATACCAGCATGGTGGGCTATATTGAATTGCGGCCTGGCGTAAAACCAGGTGATTTAGAAAAACCAATAAAAAGCCTGCTCAGGAAAAATACAATAGTTCAAATCCAACAAAACTTGACACCCTATCTGGTTCCTTTAAAAACTTATTACTTGTTGGCCAATAATGGTGTGGTAAAAAAGATGTTGTACACGTTATCTTCCATTGCGCTTTTCATTTTGCTGATGGCTGTCGTCAATTTCATCAATATGTGCATAAGTCAGTCCGCAACCCGGATGAAAGAAATGGGCATCCGAAAAGTTTTAGGCGGAATGAAAAAGCAATTGGTTTGGCAGTTTTTGATCGAATCAACGCTACTTGTTTTGCTGGCCACTATTTTTGCATTGATCATTTACACGATCGCGAGGCCGTTTTTTAACGATGTTTTAGGAAAAGAAATCCTTAGCCTTTTTGCATTTCCGGTTTACTTTTTTTTGATACCTTTTTTATTGGCATTATTTATTGGTTTAATTTCCGGCATTTATCCAGCTTTTGTTTTGGCTTCTTTAAAATCCGTTGATTCTTTAAAAGGAAAAGTAAGTTCGGTTAAAGAAAGTGTTTTTATGCGGAAAGCATTGGTCGCTTTCCAGTTCAGTATCGCGGTTATCGTTTTTGTTGGTGCACTGATTATCTCGCAACAAGTAAAACTTTTCTTCAGCAAAAACCTGGGTTACAATAAAGATTATGTGGTTTATGCTTCTGTTCCGCGGGATTGGTCGCGCAAGGGCGTGCAGCGAATGGAGCAGATACGAACCCAACTTGCCCAACTTCCTCAAATCAGCAGCATTTCGCTTTCCTGGGAAATACCCGATGGCAACAATGGCGGTGGGTTTCAGGTGTATAAATTTGGTGCGGATTCTACACAGACTGTTGCTGTTCAGAGCATTGTGGCAGATAACCAATTCGCAGCTACTTATGGCATCCCGCTAAAAGCAGGCAGCTTTTTTACTGATGTTTATGCTCCCGGCGATTCGGCAAAAGTTGTAATCAACGAAACACAAGCAAAAGCGATGGGTTGGAAAGACCTGCAGATGGCGATCGGCCAACAAATCCGCATCACCGGAAATAAGGATCCATTTACCATTTGCGGTGTTACCAGCGATTTTCATTTTGGTTCCATGCAACAGCAAATTCAGCCGGTTACTTTCGTCAACGTCAATTTTTCAAACTTCTACCGTTACTTTTCCATCAAGTTGAAGCCGGGCAACGTGCGGCAGGATCTGGAAGCCGTGCAGAAAAAGTGGGCAACGCTTATGCCTGATGCCCCTTTTGAATATAATTTTATGGATGATACGCTAAAAAAACTGTATCAAACAGAAATCCAGTTGCAAAAAGCATCTTACATGGCTACAGCTTTGGCTATTGTTATTGTGTTATTAGGAATTGTAGGCTTGATCGCACAAAGCATCCAAAAGCGGACAAAAGAGATCGGGATTAGGAAAGTATTGGGTTCTTCAGTGGCCGGTATTATCCTTTTGTTTTTAAAAGAGTTTTTAGTAACCGTGTTGATAGCAGGATTGATTGCTTGCCCGATTGCTTTTTTTATCATGCAAAAATGGTTAAGCGATTATGTTTACCGCATTACGATTACGGCAAAACCGTTTTTGATTGCAGTCGCTATGCTTACGTTCGTTACTGCGCTATTAATTGTAATACAAACAGTAAAAGCAGCATTGGCCAACCCGGTGGAGAGTTTGAGAAGTGAGTGAGAAAGGTTTGAGGTGCGAGGTTGGAGGTATCAGCGACTTGCAAAATCCTCGAACCCCGCTCCCCGCACCAAAAAAGTACCGATAAAAGAAGCTTTTAAAATCACAAACAAAGCAAAAGAACTTTATCAAAAAATAAAAAACCAATACATTGCAACGATGTTGCAGTAGTAGGTAAAGATGAAATTTTCAGTGGATTATACTGGCTTAAAACTAACCTGATCGCCAAAAAATTTATTTAAAAAAATCAAACGACTATGAAAAATTCAATTTTTGTGTTATTTATTTCTGCCTTTATTTTCCTGGGATGTGATAATAATAAGAAAGACCAGACCAATCAATATATCACATTGATGAAGCAAAGTGACAGTATTGCTGCGGCTCACCAAAAAATCATCGGTACACATCAAAATATGCTTATCGAACATCAAAAATTTGTTGATGAAGTAAAGGAGAAGCATTTGAACGATGCTTCGGTTATGGCAATAATCGGCAAGCACGATGTTATGCTAAAACGCCATGAAGCGCTGATCAAAAGCCACTCCGATTTAATTGCAGGCCATGCAGAATTAAAAGACAAATTTAGTACGATGAGCGATGCGGAAAAGGATGCCGAGATCAAACAAATGGAAAAAGACCACCAGAAAATCATCAGTGAGCAAAACACGATTGAACAAGAGCAGCAAACAATGATGAAAGACCATCAGGATTTAACAAAGAAAATAGCTGATCTGAAAAAATAGGTTTTTTTCCAGATTTATCCACTCTGTTTTAATGCTTCTTTTATCAGGTAAAAACAGAAAATTGTTATGCTTCTTTTACCTGACAATTTTTGTCGGACAATTATTTGATGCGGACATATTTTTCGATAATCACGCGGTCAATATTTGCCTTTTCAACTTTTTCAATACCTTTTTGGGTCAGCGTATCGTTTTTGATTGAGATCGTAAAATTGAAAGATTTCCCTTCCCAGTTTTTATCGGCATAAAAATCCAAATGTTCTGTGTATTGATTACCTTTCAGCGTATAATTTCCGCCGCCTGCATCAAAATGATTGATAGAATCTTTTGGAGATTGCCTGTCGTGTTTTAAAAAAGCAAAATACGTAGCGTTGATTATTTTGATCATTTGCTGGTTTTTGGTAAAATCTGTAACGCTGCTGTCACCTTTCGTGATAGTTGTTGCAGATACCAATTGCCACGTTCCTATCAGATCAATGCTGTTTTTAGGGCCTGTTTTTGGGTTACAGGCCGTCAAAAACAACAAAGCAACTGATAAAACACTCTGGTTTATTTTCATTGTAATTGCATTATGGTAGTTTAATTATAATTATTTTTTCCTGATTTTAACAATTACCGGTTGTTTAAATGCAAAGCTGTTCAATAAAAAACTACTTATTAATTTGTTGGTTCTGCTGCTTTCATAACTTACTGCATAGCTGATATTTCTATTTTTGAAAACCCGAAAATATGTACTTCTTTTATCGTACATGATTTCAGTTTTTGTATGAACAATGTTCTAAGTGATTATAATCCACCAAATTTTAGGTGATAAAAGAAGCATTGATTTGGTTTTTGGAAAGTGTGGTTTTTTCTTTTTGCAGGATCAAAGAAATCAACCAAAATGAAGGAAATTACGGTTTATAGCGATAAAAATAGTGTTTTGAACCTAACAGAAGTCTTGACAAAGCAATTTTATTTTACCGCTATTTACCTAAAACTTTTTCCGTTCCAGGAACGCACCAATCAGTTGCACGTTTTCGGCAGTTAAATCCTCTCCGGAAATTTCCTGCAGGCACCAGCCACCGTTTTCGCGCAAAATTGTACCGATAAAAACAGTATCCATGGTGATGCTGTAAAGGTTTGGTTCCAGGGCTTGCGCGCGGCAAATGGCGTGTTTGAAAATGCCGGAAATTTGAATGGCTTCCATATCATGCAAAGATAACAGAATAGTGTATTACGCCGTTTGCATCTATTCTCCGCAAAAACAAAAAACCCCGACGCCTGACGGGGTTTTTTAGCAATCTAACGGTTTTGGTGACAGCTATTGTATCGATAAAATCAAAGTTCCTAAAAATTATGGCCGCAGCGATTTTAAACCAACAAAACCATAAGCGGTAATAACTTAAACAAATTGTTTGTTGCTTTTAAGCAAATAAATGATGCCTTTTAGCGGAATGATTGCCCAATCCGGCCGGTGGTTCAGTTCATAAATTAGTTCGTTCAAAGCTTTTTCCATCAGGAAAACCTGGAGCAGAGTATTGAAACCTTCTCTGTCTTTCGGTACAAAACCGGCGTCTTTTACTGTATCTAAATAAGCTTTCACAAAAAAACCGCTTACGTAATGATACCATTGCTCGGCAAAGGGCAGCAGTTTGATGATATCTTCTTCCCGGATCTGGTTATCTGCATACAAACTCCTGTACATAACATAACTGAACGAGCGGATCATGCTGGCCACATCGCGGATGGCAGAACGCTTGATGCGCCGCTCGCTGAAACGGCTTTCGGGGTTGCCTTCAAAATCAATAATAAAAAAATCCTTGCCCGTAAACAAAACCTGTTCGAGGTTATAATCACCATGAACGCGGATTTTATCTACCTCAATGGTTTTACCGTAAATGGTTTTAAATAGCTGCAGGATTTCCTGCTTATTTTCCAATACTTCTTTTGCAAGTGTTTTTTCTGTTTCCGGCAATCCGTTCAGCTTGGTGGTCAACAGGCTAAAAGCAGTACGCACCAACGCCTGCAGGCCAGAATACAACGAACGCTGATAATGCAAAGAGTATTCTTCGGGCGCAAAATCAGGCAAATCCTTGTCCGAAGCCAAAGCCAGGTGCAGCTCGCCGGTACGCTGGCCAAGCGTCTGCACACGGTTGGCCACCATATTGTCCAGCAGTTCAAGCAGGTAAGCGGGCATTTCGTTATAAGGCAACGCGGTGGTTAACGTGCCTTGCAAAGCCGTAATCAGGGGCGGCATATCCGGTAAGGCAATTACGCGTTCGTTAAAATCGTTGATCCTGTCCAGCATATACGTCCAGCCATCACTGTTGCTTTGCACCACTTCCTGTATCATGCCCAGCACCATGTTGCCGTTTTCAAATTTCCACTCGATGGAGCCTTCTAAAGCCGGCGTGTTGCGGAAATTTGTATGGGAAGTTAAAAAACGGATAATCTCCAGATCAGAATTGATCACGTAATCCAGCTTTCTGAAAATCTTTACACAAAAAACCTGGTCGTAAATTACCAGCGTGTTCAGTTGCGGGGCAGACAAAACCCGCGGTTTTATTTTTTCGGTTTCGTTAAGGTGGTTTTTTAAAGATTTGCTTCCTTTAAAAAACAGTTCGCTTTTATGCAGATGGACGGTATGATGATTGGCCGCCAGTTCTAAAACCGCCATTTGCAGTTCCGTTCCGTAAATGGCATCGTATAAAATGCCTTCCTCGCCGTTTAGCAGCAGTTTTGCAATAATGGCATCCGGACAAGTTTCCCGGATTTTTGCAGAAAATGGCTGCCCGCCAAAAGCCACCGGCAACTGAAATTTTTCGGGAAAACCATCATGATATGCCACCTCGATCAGCAAAAAATATACACTTGTTTCCTGAGTTGGCACTTCGGCCACATCAGTGATTTTGATGTTATCTACACGCTTTGTTTCGCTGTCGAACCAGCAAACCTGCTTCAGATAATTTGGCAGGATTTTGTTTTCCAGCGTTTCCAGTGCTTCTTTTAGCGGCAAACTTTTCCATTCTTTTAGGCTGAAGGTAGGCAACTCTACAATTTCCAACGTGCCAGATACTTCTTTTACCAGCTCAAAACACTGGCAGGCGTGCGCGCCCAGCGTAAACAAATAAGGCAAATCCGGTTTAACCTGCGGGAAACGGTTTTTGCTCATCACTTCCACCGGAACAAACCCGGTAAAAGCGTCCAGATCCAGTTGGGCAGCCTGCGGATAACGCGATAAATTGGCCACTACCAGCATTACCTGATCCTGATAAGTACGTGTGTAAACCAGCACTTTGGCGTTTTCCGTTGGGATAAAACTCAAATCGCCGCGGCCAAAAGCTTTGTACTTTTTCCGCATCGCGATCATCCGCTTCGTCCACCACAACAGAGAGGAAGTATTTTTAGACTGAAGCTCTACATTCACCGCTTCAAAATGATATTGCGGGTCCAAAATCAGCGGCAAATAAAGCCGCTGCGGATTGGCCTGCGAAAACCCGGCATTGCGGTCGGCATTCCATTGCATCGGCGTGCGCACACCGTCCCGATCGCCCAGATAAAAATTATCGCCCAGGCCAATTTCATCACCATAATACAAAACCGGCGTACCGGGAAGCGTGAAAAGCAGGCTGTTCAGTAGTTCTATTTTGTTCCGGTTATTCTCTAAAAGTGGTGCCAGCCGGTGGCGTATGCCGAGGTTGATCCGCGCTTTCGGGTTTTTTACATAAGATTTGTACATGTAATCGCGCTCTTCGTCAGTTACCATTTCAAGCGTCAGTTCATCATGGTTACGCAAAAAAATTGCCCACTGGCAGTTTTCAGGAATGGCGGGCGTTTGTTCAAAAATATCGGTCAGCGGGTAGCGGTCTTCCATTTGCACGGCCATAAACATGCGCGGCATCACCGGGAAATGGTAGTTCATCTGGCATTCGTCACCATCGCCAAAATACGCGGCGGCATCTTCCGGCCACATGTTGGCTTCGGCCAGAAGCAGCGTTCCGGGAAAATGATCATCCACGTATTTCCGTAGTTTTTTCAGATAATCGTGCGTTTCGGGCAGGTTTTCGCAATTCGTGCCATCGCGCTCAAACAAATACGGCACTGCATCCAGCCGAAAACCGTCCACACCAAGTTTGCACCAGTAATCCAGGATTTTAAAAACTTCGTTTTGCACCGATGGGTTATCGTAGTTCAAATCCGGCTGATGGCTAAAAAACCGGTGCCAGTAATATTGCTTGGCCACCGGGTCCCAGGTCCAGTTGGAGGCTTCAAAATCCTGGAAAATAATGCGTGCATCTTCGTACTGTTTGGTATCATCTGTCCACACATAATAATTGCGGTGATCTGAACCGATCGGTGCCGTACGCGCGCGCTGAAACCAGGGATGCTGATCGGAAGTGTGGTTGATCACCAATTCGGTTATCACTTTTAAACCCCTTTCGTGGGCTTCTTTTAGCAGTTGTTTAAATTCTTTGATGTTGCCGTAAGATGGGTTAATCGTATAATAATCAGCAATATCATAACCATCATCACGCAGCGGTGAAGGGTAAAACGGCAGCAGCCAGATGGCCGTTACGCCCAAATCCTGCAAATAATCCAGCTTTTGCAGCAAGCCTTCAAAATCGCCGATGCCATCGCCGTTGCCGTCGGCAAAAGCCTTAATGTGCAGTTCGTAAATTACGGCATCTTTATACCAGTGTATTTTATCGTCTAATATCGTTTCGTCGGGCATTTTTCAGCTTTAATAAATTTATATTCCTTAACAATCCGGGTTGATGTTGTTTTCAAAGATAAATCTGTTTTCACATTTCGCCGCCAAAAGCAGCACAACAATTTTAGGTCGGTAAAAACAGCATCCAAGCACAACAGGATGCTTCTTTTACCAGGTAAATTTCATGGTTGCATTCAGCCAGTGGAAGCAAGTAAAAATGCTCAGACAAGCCTTAGATTTTTTGCCATATTTTTTCCTTCGGGAAAGGCTTTTGATATTGCTGATTTACAGATGTGAACTGAAGCGTTTCCTTTGTGCCCAAAGCCAAATATCCCTGCTGTTCCAAGCTGGCATCAAACAAATTAAGCACCCGGTTTTGCAATTGCTGGTTAAAGTAGATGATCACGTTGCGGCAGATGATCAAATTAAAGTGGTTAAAAGAAGCATCTGTAACCAAATTATGGGTTGAAAAAACAATCTTTTTTTTAAGCTGCTCATTTAGTTTGACAAGATCATAACTCGATGTGTAATAGTCATTAAAAGATTGATTTCCACCCGCTGCATAATAATTTTCAGCATATTTTTCCAGAATGTTTTGCGGATAAACCCCGGCCGCGGCTTTTTTCAATACTTCTGGATTGATATCGGTTGCATATAAAATTGATTTATGCAGCAAATCCAGCTCTTTTAGCAAAATGGCCATAGAATAAGCTTCTTCACCGGTGGAGCAGCCAGCGTGCCATATCCGGATCAGCGGCGCGTTGGCGACAGCTGGCAAAACCATCTCCCGAAGGACTTTAAAGAATTCCGGGTCGCGGAACATTTCGGTTACCGGCACTGTGATCTCTGCAACCAGCCAGTTTAAAAGTTCGGGCTTGTTGCTTATCGCCCGGCGAAAATCCTCAAAACCTGAAAACTCCTTCAGCCTGAACATCCGGTTAAACCGGCGGTGCAGCATCGGCCTGGAGTATCCGGAAAAATCATAACCATATAAGGTTGCCAAATCGTAAAGCAGTGCGTCTAATTGCTCATCGGTAATTAAAAACATTTGGTTTTTTGTTGGATAAAAGAAGCATTGCTGTGATGCTTCTTTTATGGCCTGTTTTTCAGCGGTTTTGATCGTAAAGCCAAACCCGCAAAAGCGAAGTCAGCTGATCCACATCCACCGGTTTTGATATATAATCAGATGCTCCGGCTGCAATACAAGCTTCACGGTCAGCCAGCATTACTTTAGCTGTTATGGCAATTACCGGCAGGTTTTTATAGCTTGTCTGCTGTCGTATCGCGCGGATGCTTTCGTAGCCATCCATTTCCGGCATCATCATATCCATCAGCACCACATCTGGCCGGTGTTCGGTCAACTGCTCAATTGCTTCCCGGCCGTTGGTGGCCGTAATTACTTTCATTTTATATTTTTCAAAAGACCGGGTAAGCGAAAATATGTTGCGCACATCATCATCAGCAATTAAAATCGTTTTGTCTTTCAACACATCCGCCAGCAAACCCACACCGTTTGCCTGCTCATTTCCGATTGTAAATGCTTGTTTCTGGCCTTCCATCACGTGCAAAAACAGGGCAATTTCGTCCATCACCCGCTGATAAGATTGTGCTGTTTTTACCACGATAGAATCCGCATATTGCAAAATCCGGTTTTCTTCTGCAATGGAAAGATGCTTGCCTGTAAAAACGATAATCGGTACGCGGCCAATATCTGTTTTTTGGGTGATTTTTTCCAGCAGTTCATAAATGCTTTTTCCGGAGATGCCCATATCCAAAATCACACAATCAGCTTCCCTTTTTTGCAAAATACTGATGCTTTGTTCCACATTGTCAGAAATCCCGGCAGTGATGTTGAACGTTTCTAAAAAGTAAGATAAAGCTTTGGCGTGCTGATGGTTATCTTCTATGATCAGCACTTTTTTAGGGCTGCGCAGCATGGCATCTTCCAGTTTTTCAAAAAGCTGTTTCATCTGGTCTATGGCCAGCGGTTTGTTGATAAAATCAATCGCCCCTTTTAGTAAACTTTCTTTTTTAACTTCCAGGGACGACATGATATGTACCGGGATATGCCGTGTTGCCGGGTTTGTTTTCAATTCTTCCATTACTTCCCAGCCATCTTTTACGGGCAATTGAATGTCCAGCAAAATCGCATCTGGTTTGTACTGGTGCACCATTTCCAAACCTAAATCCCCGCGAACGGCAACGATACATTTATAACCTTTTTCGTGTGTAAACTTTAACAAAGCACTGGCAAAAACGGTGTCGTCCTCAATAATCAAAATCAGTTTGTCGCCTTCTTCAAGTGTGTTGCGGTCGTCTTTAATTTCTGCCGGAATCTGGTTTGATAAATGCCTGATCCGCTGGCCAACAGCCGGTAATGCTTCTTTTATCAGTGTTTTTTCAGGATAAAAGTTTCGCCTGCTGGGCTCATCTTCCTCAATCAGCATAGATTTTTTTGCAGGGATGATTAATGTAAACGTGCTGCCGCTGCCTGGCTCGCTCTTTACTTCAATTTCGCCCTGCAGCAATTCGGCCAGTTTCCTGCTGATGGACAAGCCCAAACCGGTGCCGCCAAAATTGCGCCGTGTGGAGCCGTCTGCCTGTTTAAAAGGTTCGAAAATAAGTCCCTGATCTTGTTCTGAAATCCCGATTCCGCTGTCAGTTACTTCAAACCGGATGAAACTACCGTTTTGCCACGGTTCAATTTTAAGGCCCACCGCTCCTTTTGCCGTAAATTTTAAAGCGTTGGAAAGCAGGTTTTTCAAGATCTGCTCCAGTTTGGTTTGATCGGTTTGGATGGTTTCGGGCAAGTCCGGATCAGCCCAAATAGTCAGATTAAGCTTTTTTTCTTTGGCGACCGGTGCAAACAAACCCTGCATGGCAAAGGTAATTTCAGAAACATGGATTTCTTCATAATCTGCTTCCATTTTACCGGCTTCAATTTTAGAAAGGTCCAGGATTTCGTCAATCAAAGTCAGCAAACCCCGCCCCGAACTCAAGATCACATTGGCAGATTCCACCTGTTCTTCAGTTAAATTGGCATCGTCATTTTCTGATAAATACCTCGATAAAAGCAGTATCGAATTTAACGGCGTGCGCAACTCGTGAGACATGTTGGCCATAAATTCTGTTTTATACTGCGTGCTGCGTTCCAGTTCATGGGCTTTGCGCTGTATCTCCTGGTTACGTTCCAAAATCATCTGGTTGCGTTCCTCCAGCAAATGGCTGCGTTCTTCCAAAACCTGGTTTGATTGTTCCAGTTCTTCCTGCTGCACGCGTAGTTCCTCGTCTGATTGCTGGAGCTTTTGGGTATATGCTTCCAGTTCAACATTCATTTGTTCGAGTTTGTCCCGGCGTACTTCCAGTTCCCGGGCCTGTGCTTGTGTATTGTCCAAAAGCTGTTTTACAGCTTCATTTTTTTGGGTTGAATTAAGTACAATTCCAATATTGGTCATCGCGTGGCTTAAAAACTTCATCACACGTTCCGGGTAAATGCTGGTTGAAGCCAGTTCGATTACGCCCAATGTTTGGTTTTCATAACAAATCGGATAGGCTACCACATCAGCCGGACTAATTTCGCCCCCGGAAAAACTTATGGTGATGCTGTTTTTATCGATGTTTTTTAAGCGGACCATCTTCTGGTTTACAGCGCATTGGCCGCTTATACCCTGCCCTAAACTGATTTTGTGCTGCGGATCAAGCGTTAAAGCGTAACTGCTATTTAAATGCAGCTCCTGCCCGTCCGCCACATAAAATGCGCCCAAATAACTGTCCGTATAAACAATTAGATATTGGAGGATAGATTTCGATAAATTTTGGATAGATTTTTCGCCAAGCATTTCCAGGTTCAGCCCGCTTTCGCCGTTTTGCAGCCACTCGTTTTCTGCCATGTTACCAAAAGCAAACTCAAGCGAACCGGCCATTTTATTTAAAAACACGCCCAACATGCCCAGCGTTTCCTGCTCAGTTGCATTAACCCTGGTTTTGTAATCCCCGCCCGAAATGCGGCTGGTTATTTCCTGTACAATGTTTAGCCGTTTGGCAGCCAGTTCTTCCTTTTCTTCCAAACCGATGCGCAACCTGATGTTCTCATGATATTTTCCGCGAAGCTTAAAGTAATAAATTACCGATATCAGGATTGATAAACTTGTGGCAAAAACAATAATCAGCGGCGTGAAAGCATTTAAAAAGTTTTGCGTTTGAGAGAAACCCGACAATAATGCGTTTTCGTTTCCTTCCATGCGGCTGATAATCAGGCGCAAGTTGTCCATCTCATTTTTACCCTGTTTCAACTGGCTGATAGAGATAATTTTATGATCGCGTTTTTGCCGGATCAATTGCTCAAACCGTTGAAACCGAACCGCAGCTGCATGTTCCAGTATAACCAGGTTCTGTTGCTGGCTGGGATTATTAACGATTAATTGCTGTACTTCTTTTATCGCCGTAAAAACCTTTGTGTCTGCACCGTTGTAAGGCTGTAAAAACACTTCGTCCCCCGAAAGCAGGAAACCACGCTGCCCGGTTTCTGCATCTTTAATGGTTGAAATTATTTTTTCTAACTTAGAAATTACGATAATATTTTTATTTACACTTTGCGCATTGCTGAGCAGGCTATGGATGCTGATATACGAAGCAACAGCGCTGATGATAACCACCAGCAAAGACAAGCCGAAACCCAATTGTAAATCACGGTTGATTTTGGTTTTCATGGAACCTGAAATATTAATTAGTTAAACTTGCTGTGGGTAAACCGGGAGTGTGAAATAAAACGACGAGCCTTTGCCCGGTTCGCTATCTACGCCGTAGCGGCCATGGTGGCGTTTGATAATTTCGGCACAAATGTACAAACCCATGCCGAGGCCCTGAAAACGGTTGGAAGATTCTTCTACCCGGTAAAATTTGGTAAACAACTCGCTTTGCTTATCTTTTGGGATGCCAATGCCTGAATCGGTTACGTTGATCAGGACTTCTTCATTTGAAATAAGGGAAACATCAAACAAAATTTCGGCAGAATTAGGCGAATATTTGATGGCGTTGGTTAAATAATTAAGGATCACTTGTTCAATACGCAACTGATCACCATAAATATCAACACCTGCACGGCCGGTTTTGATGATCGCATGGCTGGGGTAAGTTTGCCTTACGATATCGATTGCATTGTCAATAATCGGGTCAACCTCATAAACCCCGTTCCTGAAATCAAGTTTTCCGCTGGCAATTTTAGAAGTGTCGAGCAGGTCATCGATCAAAATATTAAGCTTTTCTAATTGCTGGCGCGTACGTTCCAGGTATTTGCGGGCATCATCTTTCAAATCCTTGTCAAACGAGCGTTCTACCATCTGCATATAACCTTTAATAGAGGTCAAAGGTGTTTTAAGCTCATGGCTGGCCATTGTAATAAACTCATCCTTAGTGCGTTCGGCCTGTTTCCTGAACTCGATTTCCTCTACCAAAACCTGCTGCATTTTTTGCAGGGAAATGGTTTGCTCATACAATTTGATAAAGGTTTTTATTTTGAGGATCAGTACATCCGGATCGAAGGGTTTGACCATATAATCACGGCCACCGGAAGCATATCCTTTGCTGATGAACTGCTTGTTTACGTTCACTGCGGAGAGAAATATAATCGGGATATCCTGGGTTTTGCTGTAACCGGAGATGGATTCTGCCACTTCAAAACCGTCCAGACCTGGCATTTGCACATCCAGCAAAATCAGGTCATAGCTGTTTTTAAGTACCTTTTTTAAAGCCTCTTCTCCAGACAAGGCAGAATCAACCTGGTAATGGTTTTTTTCGAGGATCCTTTTTAGCGCAATTATATTTTCCGGCTTATCATCAACTATTAATATCATGCAGGCAGATAGGTATATCAGGCTAAATTATAAACATATTTTTATTTTCGGGCAAAATGTAAAGTAAACGGTTATAGGTGCAGGCAATTGTGTAAAAGCTATTATTTTTTATCTGCGTTTCCCTGCGGGGGCAAAACGGCCACATCTTTTTCTACTTCGGTTTGCTCTACGTGTACGGCATATTCTGCCGGTGCTATTTTTATGCCATAAAATTCGGCATAAGATTGTGTAAACTCGGCACCAAAATATAAAATGGCCGCTGTATAATATACCCAAACCAGGATTACGATCAACGATCCGGCCGCACCGTAAGTGGAGCCCGCACCTGTTGTAGAGATGTAAATACCAATTAAAAACCTGCCGATCATAAATAAAACAGCGGTAAACAAAGCACCGGAACGAACGTCTTTCCAACCGATTTTAACATCTGGCAGCACTTTGAATATGACCCCGAAAAGTACCGTTATAACCAAAAAACTAATTACAAAATTGATTGCCTGGATAAAAAGAATAGTGATGTCAGGCAAAAACCTGGTTAATATGCCGCTTAAAGCATCTACAAAACCGTTGATCACCAAAGAAACGATCAGCAAAAAACCTAAACCAACAATTAAGGACGAGGAAAGCAAACGGTCCTGGATCAGTTTCAGCCAGCCTCGTTTCGGCTTGGTTTTAACTTTCCAGATCATGTTGATCGAATCCTGTATTTCAGCAAAAACACTGGTTGCGCCCAGCAGCAGCGTAATACCGCCGATAATTGCGGCAGATGTAGTTTTACCAGATAACTCCGCATTTTTGATCATAGATTGGATTTGTGCAGCAGCCTGATCCCCAACCATGCCGTTGATACCATGAAAAATTTTGTTGTTGCTTGCAGCATCTTTTCCTAAAATCAGCCCGACAATGGACAACAGCAGCAGCAGCAACGGTGCCAGCGAAAACACCGTATAATAAGCCAGTGATGCGCTCAGTTTTAAACCTTTATCATCTAAAAAACCATTAAAAGCACCCGTCAACATTTTAAAACCGTTTTTAAAGGCTTTTATGGTAAAGTATTTTTTTATTTTTTTAAACATAATCCCTTTATTTTGTATTTAGGCCAAATTAACAATAAACCTGTTAACGGCTTTACTTTTGTTATTGTTTATCCTGATCAACAGAAAATATTAACTTTAAACACGCAGCACATACTGTTTTTACCACCTGTTTTTCAGGCAAAAAGCAGTAGCTGCCAAATTTTGATATCAGTTTTACACCAAATTTATGTCGATAAAAACAGTATGCACTTTTTTATTATTGCTGATGGCCGGCTTTGCGCAGGCAGCAGAAGTGCACATCAATCAGTTTATTTTAAAGGAAAATCCTTTTGCAAAAGATGAAGTGGCCATTGTTGCCACAGATTCTGCCGGAACAATACAGGAAAACATTAATGGCTTGTTCAACTTTACCATAAACGGTTTTCAGGAAGAACTGAAGTTTGAAAACGGAACGGCTTTTTATCACCATAAACTGGACAAATCAAGCTTTTTGTACTTAAAACACAAGGATGATTTCTCTTCGCACGCCAATTTGTTTTACATTTTTAAGCACGATTCCAAGCTCGATCCATACAAAATAAGCTGGAAAGTGCTGGTGGCCGTACCGCTGATTTTGGTTTTGCTGGGCTATATGTTTAAGCGGTTTATCATTATTGCCATTGTGATTTTTTGTGTTTTCAGTTATTTTAACTACCACGGCGGCATGAGTTTGGGCACTTTTTTTGAAACAATTTTTGACGGGTTGAAACATGTTTTTTAAAACGGCATCCCGATACCAAAATTAAGCTGCATGAAACTGTATTTTTCGCCATTGTTTTGGTAATAATTATTTTTGAAGGTCCCGGAGCTGAACAGTTCGTCCAGATGATTGACCAAAACCCATTGATTGCTACCGCTAAACTGCGGGTCTTTAAACTTGAAACCGGCATCTAACCGGAACACAAAAAAATCAAGGTCCAGCCGGATACCAGTACCGATACCGATTGCCGTGGTTTTGGGCAACGTTGCCAGCGTAAATTTTCCACCCGGAACTTCATCTTTTAAACGCCAAACGTTGCCGATATCGCTAAAAAGTGCACCTTTTAGCTTTGAACCAAAAAAGTTGCTGGTTATTTTGTAACGGTATTCTGCATTGGCCACAATTTTGATTTCGCCAAACTGATCTAGGTATTTAAAGCGCGCGCGCTGCGCGTCATCCGAATAATAGGTTGCCCGGTTAAAACCGCCCGGCCCAAGCGTGCGTGGCAGCCAGGCACGCATATCATTAGCACCGCCCACATAAAAATTTTTCTCAAAAATCAGTTGGTTGCTGTTGCCGTAAGGTACGCCAACGCCTGGGTTCAAGCGGAAAATAAACTGCTTTTCGCCACCTAAACTTTTGTAAAAACGCAAATCGGCCTCACCTTTGATGTATTGTGAAAATGCCTGGCCAAAAACAGTACGCTGGCCTAACGTATCCCTTTTTGCATCAGTCAACTTACTGATCAAGGCCAGCGAATTGCCGCCTAAATCCACGCTTCCCCTAAAATAAATAAAATTTTGATAACTGTTAAGTAAGCTGTAATTACGCGTGTAGGTGTATTGACTGCCAGCTGTAAAAACCGTACGGCCAATTAAATAAATGTACGAAAACCGGTTTTGGGCCAGTAAATCTTTTTGTGCATTGGCATCAATTTTACCGGAAGAAAACTCAATATTGATCGGCGTGAACGAATGCAGGCTGCGCTTATCGGGCTTCCAATCATACGTGATAGAATTGATGACGCTTTTGCGGGCAACCAGCCCATCCTGATAAAAATACTGAAAATTAGAGGCAAAAGTGGTATGCGGGATGCCAAACCGGCCCAAACTATGGATGTTGAACGGCGAGATAATACCCGGATAAGTCAGGTTGGCACCGATCCTGAAATCTTGGTTTTGGATGCCGTTGTTGATTGCAGCCTGCTCTTTGGCATTATCATACAAGATGCTGTAATTAAATTTTACCTGCAAAATTTCGGCACCGCCAAACAAATTTCGGTTAGTGTATGTGTTGGCCAGGTTAAAACCGTAACGGCCGCTGTTGAAAATAAATTCGCCCTCAACCCTGTCAGACATTTTTTTAAGCGGGATCAGATCGATTTTTGTGTCCAGCCGGTTGCTGCTGTCGGCCGCTTTTTGATAAGTTGGGCTGGGCACATTTCTAAATACGTTCAATTCGGATAAACGCGTAGTGGTCAACGTTTGATTATCAATGTCATAAATCTGGCCTTTTTTCTGGAAGATGTACCTGGTGATATTTTTTGGTTTGAATTTTCCCGAAAAATCAACAAACCTAAACTGTGAATCCAGTTGCAGCGTATCTGGCCGGCCGCGTTTTCTGCCCGAACTTCCGGTGATGGAAATCAGCGTATTATTGATGGTAAATTGTGTGTGCCCGTTTTTATTTTCCGGGTTATCTACCTGCAAATCAACATTTACCAAGCCTTTTCCTAAAGCCGTATCTACCGAAAAACTTACGTATTGCCTGTAAAAATCGTAGTAACCGTTGCGTTTCATCAACTGGTAAAACTGTTCGCGGTCGTAAGCCAAACTATCTTCATCATATCGTTTTCCGGGTTTGATATGCGTAATCAGGCTTTTATTGGACCGGTATAAACCCACCAGTTTCGGGTCGGCAATACTGTCTTTGTAGTTTTTCACTTTAAACAAAGTACCCGGCGTAACATTAAAAACCAGTTCGGCTTTTTTGTTTTTAACCTTGATCTCATCTGCAACCGCAGCTTTTAAAAAACCTTTGTTCTGCAAAAATTTTTGTATCTGGAGCCTGGAAAATTCTACCAGGTTTGTATCTAAAATTGCCGGTGGCTCGCCGATTGCTTTTTTCCCGTTCCGGCTAAAAAGGTAGTAAAACTGTAAATTGACCGCGCTATTGGGCTGCTGCTGTTTATCCACATAATTTTTGGCGGGTTCGGCAAATTCTTCCGAAACACCTTTTATAGTGATTTTGCGCACCAAAGCCTGATTGTCTTTCAGCCGCCGCGTAAGGCTGCAGCTGGAAACCAGAATCAGCATTAAAATACTTAAAATTGCAGCGGCAGAAAGTTTAGCACGTACGTATGGTTTCAAATCAAATCTCTTTTTTAAAATCATTACAACAAAAAAAACACCGCAAAGCGCATGGCTTATTTTTGGTAGAAGGGCCGAAATCAGTCGCAGATTTTTTGCAATCCGATTTTTATACGATAAAAACAGTATTTCATACGCCGCAATCGGAATCAAAAATGCTGAAAGTTTCGGGTAATATAAAGTTTCAGGAAGTTTCTGCTGCCGGGCTGGAAAAGATCAGCAGTTTAAACACACCGCAGGAAATGATTGCGCTTGTAGAAATCCCGGACCGGCAAAAAATCAATTTAAAAACTTTGACCGGGTTTACACTAATGCTGGATGGCGTGCAGGACCCCGGAAATCTGGGAACAATCATCCGCACGGCCGATTGGTTTGGCATCAGGCAAATCATCTGTTCTGAAGATACGGTTGACGCATACAACCCGAAAGTGGTTCAGGCCACGATGGGTTCGCTGTCGCGGATAAACGTGTATTACACCGATCTGCTGTTTTTACTGCCTCAAATTAAGCAACCTGTTTTTGGGGCGATGCTGGACGGCGATAATATTTTCCAAACCGATTTCGGGACGGAAGGGATTATTTTGCTGGGGAATGAAGGCAATGGCATCCGGCCGGAAATCCAACCGCTGATCCATAAAAAGATCACAATACCGCGTTTGGGCCAGGCAGAATCGCTGAACGTAGCAATGGCGGCAACTGTTTTTTGTGCCGAAATCAGCCGGGCAAAACTGATGCAGAAACAGGTTTAAAATAAAATTGACCGGAAAAAATATTTTGCTATTTTTGCAGGCTTAACAAGGTCGGGTGGCCGAGTGGCTAGGCAGAGGTCTGCAAAACCTTTTACAGCGGTTCGAATCCGCTCCCGACCTCATCAAAACCATTAAAAATTAGAAATCATGGGTGTTACTCGTTTAAAAAGAAAAGATAGAAAAAACAAAACTACTTCCCGTTTAGAAGTACAGCATTTAAAATTAGCCACCAATTTAGAGTTGGGCTCACGTTCTGTAGAACCTAAAAAAAGCCAGTTGGTGAAAAATAACGAAGCTATCAGAATTGCTTTAGGTTAAGCTTCTGTCAACTGTATAAAATATAAAACCCTTTTGCTTTTGGCAGAAGGGTTTTTTTATTTATGACCGGATTTTATCAAAATTAAGTGTAAACTGCTTATTCTGATCCTGACAAAAAACAAATTGGCCATGCTTCTTTTATCAGCATAAATTTTGATTTTATAGTTATTTGCCGATTAACAAATTTACAAAAACCACCAAATTTTAGGTGGTAAAAGAAGCATTGCGTTTTTTGAAAAACATTTTAAAGAGCTTAACGATATAATGCTTCTTTTATCAGCATAATTTAGGTGGTAAAAGAAGCATTGCGTTTTTAATAAAGCTTTGTTTGCAGACGAAAAATAAAACCTAAACCAAAAACCTATAAAACCGCTTCTGTTTCAGGTAATGGCTGATCTTGCTGCGGACGGCCATTTTTAAAAGCTTTTCTCGGTGTTAAACCCAAGAGTTCAAACATAGCCATATCGGTATCAAAAGAAGGGTTTGGCGTAGTCAGTAATTTCTCTCCGGCAAAAAGGGAATTTGCACCGGCCATAAAGCATAAAGCCTGTTCGACGGTACTCATTTCGGTTCTTCCTGCGGATAAACGGACTACTGTTTTTGGCATGATAATTCTGGTAGTGGCAATCATCCGCACCATTTCCCAAACAGAAACGCGGGGCTGCCCGGCCAAAGGCGTTCCTTTTACCGGAACCAAAGCGTTAATCGGCACAGATTCAGGATGTTTTGGGAGATTGGAAAGCGTTTTCAACATCGAAATCCGGTCTTCCACTGTTTCTCCCAAACCGATAATGCCGCCGCTGCAAACGGTGATTTTAGCTTTACGCACATGTGATAAGGTTTGCAAACGGTCGTCATAAGTGCGGGTAGTAATGATGCGTTTGTAATCATCTTCCGAAGTATCCAGATTATGATTGTAAGCATATAAACCAGCATCGGCCAGGCGTTGCGCTTGTGCTTCGTTCAGCATCCCGAGCGTGCAGCAAACTTCCATATCCAGGGCGTTTACTGCTTTTACCATGTCGATTACTTTGTCAAAATCACGGTTATCGCGCACCTCGCGCCAGGCCGCGCCCATGCACAAACGGGAAGCACCGCCTGCTTTTGCTTTTTCGGCAGCGGCAATTACTTCCTCTTTCGGCATGATGGCGTGTACATCTACACCGGTATTATAGCGGGCGGCCTGCGGACAATAAGCACAATCCTCGGGGCAGCCGCCGGTTTTGATAGAAATTAGGGAACTGATCTGCACTTCCGCATAATCCATATTTTCGCGATGTACGGTTGCGGCACGATAAATTAAATCGAGTAGTGGTGTATGGTAAATTTCTGCAATTTCTTCTTTTGTCCAGTTATTCCTGATCTCCGTCATGATGCGCTAATTAACTTTTCGCAAATCTAATAACCTGTTTAAATTTATTCAAAGATTTTTACATGCTTCTTTTATGCACTAAAATTTGGTGGTTTTTAACGGTTTTCCGTCAACAAATCAAAAAGCAAATTTACAGGTATAAAAGAAGCAAAATGAAATTTCAACTGACTTCTGGCAAAAATAAGAAACCTTTAAATTTTGGAAGGCACAACCACAATCGGCGCAGCTTTCTTTTTAAATACGCCCAAAACGGCACTGATGTTGGATTTGATACCGAGGAAAACCGGGAACAGATCAACATTGGTATTTTGTATTTTACTGAAATTGTGCATATATCTGCCTTGAACAAAGATGGTAAAAGCAGCCCCTAAAGAAATGTCGGCCCCTAAACCAGCCTCTGCAGAACCGGTGAAACTGTATTTGTTGACTTGTGTTGCGGTTAGCTGCTGTGTGTTTACCTGGATATTTGGCAAATTTGTTAGGCCAAGCCCCGGACCGGCAAAACCATAAAAACTAAAATGTTTGCCATTAAAACGATAGCCGGGCGTAACTTCCAGCATGTAAAAAGTGCTGCTGCCATATTTGATGCGATATGGATTACCCGTTTCGTCAGAATAGTTTTGATAGTAACCGTAAGAAATCAAATCCAACACGCCCATTACAAAAAACTTGTTGTTTTTGGCACGGATTTCTACACCTAAGTTGCTGGAAAACTGCGGCTTTAAAATACTGTTGATCTGGCCGCTGTTAAAGCCATAACCAAAACCGCTTACGCTAAAAAGCTGCGTGCTGTCTTTTTTAGTAGTTTGGGCTGATGCCTGTTGATCGAAACTGAAAACTGCGGCAAGTAAAATTGAAGTAAGTAATATTTTTTTCATTATTGAAACTGTGTAGTTTTTTCTTTCGATTAGAAGCAATGTAAATTCGTAATGTTTGTGTTTATACGGTAAGTTTTACAACAATAGTTTTGAGGCCAGCCCTAAAATCAGCAAAAAACCAAAACAATCTGTAAATGTGGTGATGATTATGGACGAGGCAACTGCCGGATCAATACCAACGCGCTTTAAAAGCAACGGAATGGAGGAACCGGCCAAACCGGCAATCAGTAAATTTCCGGTCATCGCCATAAATAAAACGAAGCCCAGCCTGATGTTATGGTCATAAAAAACGGCAATCAAAAATACAATCACACCGTTGGAAGCCCCATTTACAAATCCTACCAAAAATTCTTTTATTACAGTGATGTAGGCTTGCCGGTCACTCAGATTAATCAATGAAATCCTCCTGACTGTAACCGCAAGTGCCTGAGTGGCAGCGTTTCCGCCCATTCCGGCAATAATCGTCATGTAGGAAGAAAGGATGACGAGTTTAGAAAGCGTGGCATCAAAACTGCGGATCACGCCGGCCGCCAAAAACGCTGTTCCCAGATTGATGATTAGCCAGGGCAAGCGGCTTTTGATGGCATCCTGCCAGGTTCCGCCCAGTTCTTCATCTTCAGAGACACCGGCAATTTTTAAAATGTCTTCGGTACTTTCTTCCTGCAAAACATCAATAATATCGTCTACCGTGATGCGGCCCAGTAATTTCAGTCCGTCATCCACCACCGGATACTGGTGAGGTTGTATTGCGAAAATAAACGCGCCACCTCTTCCTGGTCCATCCCGGCTTTTACATATACAAAATCGCGGTTCACCATATCGGCAACATGCACGTCCATGCGCGATTTCAATACTTCTTTTACCGATAAAAAACCTTGCAGTATATCTTGATCATCAGTAACATAAATATAAAAATCCTCCATTTCTTCGGATTGGCGGATGATCTCGTCCAACGCTTCTTTTTTGGTGAAATTGATGTTCACCTTGATGATTTCGGTGTTCATCAAACCACCGGCCGTATCCTCGGCATAACTCAGCAGCGCACGGATATTGGAGGCGTCTTCTTCATCCAGGTCCTGCAAAACTTCCTGCTGGTCTTCCTCGTCCATTTGCGAAATCAGGTCGGTCGCATCGTCATAATCCAGTTCCTCTACAATTTCAGAACGCTTTTCAGGGTTAAGGTTGAACAGGATTTCTTCGGGATGATGCTCCTCGCTCATTTCCGCCAAAACCTCGGAGGCCACATCACTTGGCAACACATTTACAATCCGTTCGCGTGCTTCCGGCGAAATTTTACCACACAAATCTGCAATTTCCGAAGCATGGTAATCCTCCAGAAAAGCCACCAGCGCAACGTCGTCCTCCTCCAAAGCCTGTCGGATCAGCAGTAAATCATTTCTATCGATATCAAAAGACGGCATCCGCCTAAGTTACGGTTTTGGGCTGATTTATTGGTTTCCGCTTGGTTTTGGGTTATTGGTTTTGGTTTGATTTTAAGATATACTGTTTTTATTAATATAAATTTGGACTGATGTTTTGGTTGAATTTTGAATTAATGGTATAGGCTGAATAAAGATCGTCCCCCTAACCCCCATCAAAAAGGGGAACGCATAGTGGTTACCTTAATTTCGTTTAAAAATGCAAAAAACTATAAAATGCCATAGTTCTCTTCCCCCTTTAAAGGGTTAGGGAGGATGACAATGTCTGATACTCTATTCAGATAGGATAAGAGCCTGTTTAAAATTTAGATAAAAGGAATGTTATAGGTTTAGATAAACCAGTTGGGATTGTTCTTTTTGTGGTGATGAAACCTTTAAAGGATGTGTAGCCTTCCCGAGATTCCTGCCAATAAAAGTAGTTAAAAAGACCAACTTTAAAATTGGTGTACGAAAAGATCAGCATTCACAAAATCGCAGATTGGAAAAGCGGTCAAAGAACGTGAAGGAGGCAGAGAAGCATTAGCTATCAGACAGGAACTGGGTGTGAGCAAAGCGGCTTTTTATAAATGGCGACAGCGTTACGGTAACTTAGAAGTAAGCGAACTGAAAAAGATGAAGGAACTGGCGGACGAGAACATCAGGTTAAAAAAGATGTTTGCTGAGCTTAGTTTGGTATATGAAGCTTTAAAGGATGCCATGGCAAAAAAGCTGTAGGGCCTTATGAAAAGGCGACTGGTTGCAGAATTTATGATATCTGAACATCGAATCAGCCAGCGTCAGGCCTCAAAGGCAGTTGGCATAGCGCGGACATCCATGCAATATCAAAGGAAAGCTAAATCTGATGCAGGTGTTATCGAACAGCTAAGGACATTAACAGAAAAGCATCCAACCATTGGCTTCTGGCAAAGTTATCACCGCTTGAGAAGACAAGGTTTTGGCTGGGACCTTAAAAAGGTTTACCGGATCTATACTGCTATGAAACTTAACATTAGGAGACGGCGCAAAAAACGATTGCCAGCAAGCATAAAGCAAGCTTTGTTTGTACCGCAAAGTATTAACCAGGCCTGGCCTGTGGATTTTATGAATGATAGCCTTTGGGATGGCAGAAAGTTCCGGCTACTGAATATTGTTGATGATTATAACCGGGAAGTGCTGGCCATAGAAACAGATATTTCCCTGCCCACTGTAAGGCTTATTAGGGTATTGGAACAGCTAAAGGATTGCCGTGGTTTGCCACAAATGATCAGGGTAGATAATGGATCAGAGTTCATTTCTAATCAACTGGACTTGTGGTGTGAGGGGAATAAACATCACATTGGTTTTCATTCAGCCAAGCAAACCTACACAAAACGCTTGTGTGGAAAGAGGCAATGGCAGAGAACTACTGAACGCATATGTGTTCAAAACGCTATGTGAAGTCAGGGAAAAGGCTGAAGAATGGATGGTCGATTGCAATTATCACCAACCTCATCAAGCCTTAAACTTTAAAAACCCTGGCGATTTGTCAGAGCAATTGTAACATAGAAATCCTACCTTCCATCGGCACAAATTAAAGAGAAGCATACAATGTACGAGCTTCGTTTAACTAGCATTGTCAATTGGCTTACGAACTTATAACCTAACGTTTTATGGCCTGCTGAAAAAAGTCAAATTCTGCTACAATAATATCATATCAGGCTTCAACCCTCTTTTAAATATACCACACTTTTGTAACTGAAACTGAATAACAGGTATGAAAAAAATATTGGTGATAGGCGCATCCGGTTTTGTTGGCAGAAATCTAACAAAACAATTAATCGCTGACGGTTACAGCGTAAGATGCCTGGCAAGAACGCCTGATAAAATCCGCGCTTTGGCAACAGCCGGTTGTGAGGTAGTACAGGGTGATGTATCTGATTTGGCATCTTTACAAAAAGCTACTTTATCGGTTGATGCCGTTTGTATTTCCATACAAACTGCCGGTACACAATCTGCTCATCAGGGCACAAAAGATTTTATGGATGTGGAAATTGCAGGATTGCAAAACATATTGGGCGCCTGCCAGCAAAACAAAGTAAACCGGGTAATTTATATTAGTTTTTTAGGAACATCTCCGGATGCAAAAAGTTCGTGGATAAGAGGCCGGTGGAAAGGAGAGCAACTATTATTAAAAAGCGGATTGAATGCTACCATCATCAGACCTGGAATGATCGTCGGCATTGGCGGGCAGGGTTTTAATGCGGTGCTTAGCAACGCGAAAAAAGGCACTGCCATGGTAATGGGGAATGGCAAACAAAGGTTTAGGTGCATAGCGATTAGCGATTTGGTATATTATCTAACAGGTATTTTGAATGAACCGAAAGCATTCGGACAAGCGTATGATGTGGGTGGCGATGAATTGTATAACATGGATCAGATGATTGATATCGTTGCCAATATTTTAAAAAACCCTCACCCAAAGAAATTTCATTTGCCGATGGGTGGTATAAGGGCTTTGTCTTTTATACTGGAGCCGATGATGAAAATGCAAAAAGGAGCATTGAAAGGTTTGATTGACAGTATGGAAACAGAACTTATCGGCGTTGACCCAAAAGCGATCACCAAAATACTACCACGAACCTTGCTCTCGTTTGAACAGGCTGCGGAAAAAGCGATTGAATCTACACAATAAGAATCCACCAAAAACAAAAAACCATGCGGGTATTTTTAACAGGAGCCACAGGCTTTATAGGATCAGCAATAGCGCAGGAATTAATTTGCGCCGGTCACCAGGTTATCGGGCTTGCAAGAACAGAGGAAGCCGCAAATAAATTAAAAACGGCAGGTTTAGAGCCGCATCGTGGTTCGCTTGTCGATCTTGAAAGCTTAAAAAGTGGTGCAGCCAAAGCGGATGGCGTTATTCACACAGCATTTGTTCATGCCTTTTCAAAAATAAGTCTGAACGATCGCCTTGCCGTTATTTTTGGCGGTTTGCCTAATGGTATTGCGGCGCGTTTTTTATCAAAAATTGCTGCGCTTGACAGTAATGCGATTGAGGCAATGGGCAATGTTTTAAAAGCTTCTGGTAAACCATTAATCATTACTTCCGGCACTATGATTTTACCTTTAGGACGAACTGTTACAGAAAAAGACAAACCCGATCCAACATCGCCGGCTGCATATCGGATGCGTTCCGAAGAAATCGCTATGGAGTTGGCTTCCCGTGGCGTTCGCACTTCTATCGTGCGGTTACCACCTACTGTTCATGGGGATGGCGATAAAGGTTTTCTATCAACCTTAATAAATATCGCCCGAAAAAAAGGAGTGTCTGGTTATGTTAATGATGGCCAAAACCACTGGCCTGCTGTGCACCGGTTAGACGCTGCACACCTTTTCAGGCTGGCATTTGAGAAAGGTTTGGCAGGCGCAGTGTATCATGGCGTGGCAGAAGAAGGCATTCCATTTATTGAGATTGCCGGAGCCATCGCAAAACAGTTACAAGTGCCGATAGCGCCTAAACCGGAAAAGCATTTTGGATTTTTGGGAAGTATTGTGGTGGCAGATAATAAAACCTCGGGCAAGGCAACAAAAGAGCTATTAGGCTGGAAGCCTGAACATACTTCGCTTATTGATGACATTGAAAACGGACAATATTTTAAATAACAGAAAATACGTTACGAAAAGACTGTTTAAATTTTGCTAAACGTGTTTTATATACTTCTTTTATCACCTAAAAAATGGTAAGTGTTTTATTTAAAATTGATGCCAATACTAAATTTTATACGGTAAAAGAAGCATTACGTTTTTTTCTGATATAAAATTTAAACAGGCTCAAGAATTTATAAATTGAGCTTATGTTAAACAAACAACCGCTTCGCATAAAAACAATAAGCGAATATCATAAACTGATGGGTTTGCCGAAGCCGGAGCATCCGTTAATCAGCCTGGTAAACCTTGATGATATAACAAAGCTTCCGTTAGAAAAATCTTTTAGTATCGTATTTGATTTTTATAGCATTTCATTAAAACGATATTCAAACATTAAGTATAAATACGGGCAGCAATCAAATGATTTTGATGAAGGCATATTGTTTTTTATGTCGCCGAACCAGGTAATGGCTATTAATATAGAAAACGCGGATTCCGCCAAAACCGAAGGATTGATTTTGTATGTCCATCCTGATTTTTTGTATGGTTCTTCGCTTGCCAAAGACATAAAAAGATATGAATTCTTTAGTTATTCGGTTAGCGAAGCCTTGTTTCTTTCCAGCAAAGAAGAAGATATCATTACCGGCATTTTAAAAAATATTCAAAGAGAATATCATGCTAACATAGATGATTTTAGCCAGGATGTAATTGTAAGGCAGTTAGATTTATTGCTTACTTATGCCGACAGATATTATCACCGACAATTTCTTACACGAAAAAACACCAACCATAAAATTTTAAACAACTTAGAAGAGGCACTGAATGAAATGTTTGAAGAAGTCAGGTTAGCAGAAAACGGAATTCCATCCGTGCAGTACATTTCTGATAAATTAAACATTTCAACCAGTTATTTGAGCAGGTTACTTAAAACACTTACCGGGCAAAGCACTCAACATCATATACAAAATCGTGTGATTGAAAAGGCAAAAGAAAAACTATCCGCCACTACCTTATCAGTAAGTGAAATTGCTTATGAATTAGGGTTTGAACATCCGCAATCGTTCAGCAAACTGTTTAAAACAAAAACAAATATTTCGCCGTTGGGGTTTAGGGCTTCGTTTAATTGAATAAAACCTTTGTCTTACAAGCAGATATTGGTAGAAGTTTGGTTATGATATTGGCTAAATTTTTGTAAATCTGCATTTCTGTACAAGCCTTATAATAGCTTTTATTAAGTAATAACAATGTTAAAAGTCATTAAAAAACAATGCCCTTTAATACGGGAGACTAAGATATGGATCTTTAATTTTTTTTAAAATGAAGTTAGTAGCAATAGAAGAACATTTTCTAACAAAAGCAGTAAGGGATGACTGGAATAAATATACTGATGCGAATGACCCAACCGAAAAACTAAACTTGGGCGAAGTTGAAAAACGCCTGGAAGATATTGGCCATTCACGGATTAAACTTATGGACGAAGCTGGCGTAGATGTTCAGGTGCTTTCACTTACAAGCCCAAGTTTGCATAATTTGGGAAGCGAAAGTATTAGTCTTGCTGTTCAAACTAACGATTACGTAGCCGAAATTGTAAAGAAAACACCTGAAAGGTTTCAAGGTTTTTCTGCGTTGCCAATGTTTTCACCGAACGATGCTGTAAAAGAATTGGAACGCTCCGTGAAAAATCTTGACTTAAAAGGTGCAATGCTCTGCGGACGAACACGCGAGAAAAATTTAGACCATAAAGATTTTTGGGGAATCTTTGAATGTGCAGAAACGCTCGGAGTCCCTTTGTTCATTCACCCGCAAATTCCGCAAAAAGCAGTTAGGGACATTTATTATTCAGGTTTTGACGAAATGACTGACCTTGCGTTTTCAACTTTTGGGCTTGGCTGGCATTACGAGTCAGGGATACAATTTGTCCGTTTGGTTTTAGCAAAAGTCTTTGACCGCTTCCCTAATCTTCAAATTATTCTTGGGCATTGGGGCGAAGTGATCTTATTTTATGCGGAACGATTGGCTTCGCTCAGCAAAGTTGCGAAGCTTGAAAAACCCTTTATTGATTACATACGCGAAAACCTGTATGTAACAGCAAGCGGAATGTTCAGCCAATCCTACCTGCAACGTTCTATTGAAATTATCGGGACAGAACGCATACTTTTTTCAACAGATTATCCTTATCAATACCGACCAGGACGAGAAGCAAGAAGTTTTTTGGAAGCAACAGAATTAAGTAATGTAAATAAAGAAAAATTTGCTTTTGCGAATTGGGAACGTTTAACAGGCAAAAAATAATATTATACAAAAACGGCTGGTAACATGGGGTTTGGCAATAGGCTGGCTGACGGAAGAGCAATCGGCTGCAAATCAATATCAGCAATAGTTCCAGCTTGACGGTATCTATTTAGCTATTACACATCAACAGCAGTTCGAGCCCGACATTCAATTTTCGGCCAAATTCAAAAGTGTTGGAGAAATTTACAAAAACCAATATTCAATTTATAGAAATCACACAACATTGGTTTGGCAAAAAACCGGCCGATGAAATCATTGAACTTTTGTTTTACTATTGTGCTTCAATTTTAGCTAAAGAGTCAAAAATTTAATAGATAAAAAAAGCATTTTACATCCTTCCTCTAAATTGGACGAAAGAAACTGTATGGTAAAAGAAGCATCAAACAACTTCTCTTACCTGATTTCAAAATCCGGGTTTACTTCCTGAACGCAAACAAAATCTTGTTCAATAATTCCTGACTAATCTTTCCATTGGTAGCAATTACATCACGGCTTTTAAGCATGTTACTTCCTCCGGAAAAATCAAAAACCTGTCCGCCAGCTTGTTTCATAATGATAATACCGGCAGCCATATCGTAATCGTTTAAGTTGTATTCGTAATAAGCATCAAAACGGCCGCAGGCGGTATAAGCCAGATCAACCGCGGCAGAACCTAAACGGCGCAAACCGTGTGTGCTTTGGATCAAATCTTTAAACAAATTCAGATAGGCATCTGCTTTTTCAAAATTGTAATACGGAAAACCGGTTGCCACCAAACTATCGGCCAAAGTTGGTTTATCAGAAACATGGATTTCTTTGCCGTTGAGGTAAGCCGGCGCGTCTTTCCAGGCATAAAAACATTCGTCCTGATTGATCTCGTAAACTACACCGAGAACCAGTTCTTCGTATTCTTTCAAGGCGATGCTTACCGAATAAACGGGCAAACCATGTATAAAATTTGTCGTCCCGTCCAGCGGGTCAATCACCCAATTGTATTGCAATGCTGTTTTTACCACTGTTTTTTCTTCGGTGATGAAACCGGCCCCGGGCAAAAGCTGCTGCAATTTGGCCACGATCATTTCTTCGGAAGTTTTATCTACATAAGAAACCATATCGTTTAAACCTTTAAACTCGATTTTATCGGCACGGAATTTCCCGGCTTCGGTACGGATAAAACTGCCGGCTTCTTTGGCCAGCGCAACTACTTCCAGGCACAATCTGTCTAAATTCATTTGGGATTTCTTTTTATGTTGAAGGAAAAAAACTTATGGACAAAATAACTGGCAATGCCCAAACTTAAAGCTGCAAGAACACGCGCCAGCGGCGGATATAAGTTAAATAAGCTTACAAAAATGCGTAGCAAACCTAAATTTGCAAAAAAACCCAGGATAGCTACACTTGCAAACCTGAAAAACTGTTTTCCGGCAGCAAGCTTGGAATTTGTAAAAACAAAAAATTTAGTCAGCAAAAAGTTACAACCAATTTGTACGATATAGGAAATAAAAAGCGCCGTTACATCCCCTGAAAATGTGTAATTGAAGATGTGTGTATTGTGGTATTTAAAATAATTATGATAACTGATAAAATAGATTAAAGCATCTAAAATAAACCCAACGCCGTTAGAAAGCATGAAACGGACAACCTCATTTTTCAGGAGTTTTTTAAAGGTTCGGTTTTTGATCTGAACGGCCATCAGCTGATAACGGGCGTACTTCTTTTATGCCTTAAAAATGCGGAAACGATCATGATCAATCCCCAGATCAACAAAACAGCCGAGATAAATTCTGCTTGTGTAAAAGCAATCCCGGCAACGTGATATTTGGTGTTTACACGGATCAATTCAATGCAAAAACGCTCTATACCATTCAAAATCAGATAAATGCCAAACATCAGACCCGGCGTTTTGATATATTTCCGCAGCCACCACAAAAACAGGAACAAACCGATGCAAACCACAGATTCGTAAAAGGATGTTGGGTAAACCGGTTGTGGCAAAATATGGCAAAACCGGCCAACGCAATCCGGAATTTGCACGCCTTCATCGCCCACGTTGTGCGGGAAACGGAACGCCCATACCCAATCCGGTGCCCAACTGAGCCAATTTGGTTTTGGGGCGAGGTTAACGATCCCCCAATCGCCATCGCCGGAAAGCTGGCAGCCGATCCGGCCAACGCCGTAAGCAATCATCATTCCGGGCGAACCAATGTCTGCCATGTGGATGAGCTTGATGCCATGTTTATGCGCAATGTACATTACTGCTGCACCGCCGCAAATCAGTCCGCCGTAAAAAGTCAAACCGCTGAAACCAATCAGCATCCCAACCGGGTCACGGATCAGTTCGTTCCAGTTTTCCAGCCCATTAAACAGTTTGGCACCGGCAAATCCCCAAAAAGCGGCCCAAACCAGCATCGTGCCCATCAATTCGTACGGGTGCACAGTTACTTCTTCGGTTTTGGGCTGAGATAATGCTGTTTTTTTCTTCTCCGCATAAGCCCAATAACCCAAAAGTATAGCCAGTACGATCCCGCCTAACCAGCTGCCACGCGTAGAAAGCAGGAACTCCTGCGGGTTGGCCACCAACATTTGGTAGTTAAAAACAGCATCGAGCAATTTATATCCAAGAAAAAAACCAAAAACTGCATTGGTGGCCAGTTCGGCAACAGAAGCCTGCTCGCCAATTGTAACGCGTTTTTTAAATGGATGGATGTAGCCGAGGCGTTCTTTCCGCTTCATTTCCTGCTCAAAAGCCCAGTAAGAAACGATAAAAGCCAGGGCCACAAAAAAACCAAACGTTTGAATGGGAAGCGGAATATTGATGCCGGTGAGATACCGGATAAGATCGGTTATGGTTGGGAACATGTGCTCAGTTTTTGAGCGAAGATAAAACTAATGCACCAGAATTTCTGCTGTTTCCTCAATTTCCATATCACCAGACGCAGCAATGGCCGTTAGCAAAACCGGGCGTATTTCGTTCACCATCAACGGATCGTAAACGGTTTCAATTTTAACATAATTTCTGGTGAAACCATGCATCAAGCCATTATTGGTTTCCCGCTCAAAAAGCACATCAGCCGGTTTTCCCACCTGCGATCCGTAAAAAGCCCTGCGTTTTTTATCGGATAAAATATGGAGCATTTTACTGCGATCGGCACGGGTAGAACCCGGGACTACGCCCTGCATTTCGGCCGCCAGTGTATTTTCCCGTTCAGAATAAGTAAAAACATGCAGGTAAGAAACCGGCAACTCGTTCAAAAAATTGTACGTATCAATAAAATCTTCACGTGTTTCATCAGGGAAACCTACAATCACATCCACACCAATGCAGCAATCAGGCATTAACTCCTTGATCTTAGCAATGCGTTCTACATACAATTCGCGCTTGTAACGACGACGCATCAAACTCAAAATTTTGTTGGAACCGGATTGCAGCGGAATATGAAAATGCGGCACAAAGCGTTTGGAAACGGCTACAAAAGTGATGATTTCGTCCGTTAATAAATTGGGTTCAATGGAGGAAATGCGGATGCGGTCAATACCTTCTACTTCATCCAAAGCTTTGATCAGATCGATAAATTTATATTGACGAACGCCATTGATCAAACCAAAATCGCCCAGATTTACGCCGGTCAGCACGATTTCCTTCACCCCGGAAAAAGCGATTTCCTGTGCCTGTTTAATCACATTGCCAATGGTATCGCTCCTGCTTGCACCGCGCGCCATCGGAATCGTGCAGAAAGAACAGGAATAATCGCAGCCGTCCTGCACTTTCAAAAAAGTACGCGTACGATCGCCGAAAGAATAGGAAGGAATAAACTGGTTTGCTTCTTTTACCGGCTGATTATAAACCAACGCTTTCGGGTTTTTGCTGAGATCGGTAATGTGCTGCACCAACTGAAATTTTTCCGCAGCACCCAAAACTAAATCCACCCCTTCAATTTCAGCAATTTCTTTCGGCTTTAATTGTGCATAGCAACCCACAATCGCCACGTAAGCCAGCGGAGAAATTTTCAATGCTTCTTTTACCACCTTTTTACACTTGCGATCGGCATTTTCTGTAACCGAACAGGTATTGATTACATAAACATCAGCCTGATCGGTAAAGTTAACTACTTCATAATCAGCTTGTTTAAACTGCCTGCCGATAGCAGAAGTTTCTGAATAATTGAGCTTGCAACCCAAAGTGTAAAAGGCAACTTTTTTGTTCATGACGTGGCCGCAAAGATAAAAAATATAGGGTAAAAGAAGCATTCGGTCCTATCGACCGGATGTAGAAATCTTATCAGATCAAAAAATCCTGACATCTGTTTAATAAAGATTTGGCCTTGTCTTTAAAACGACAAGATAGAAATTGCCTACTTCACCCCTTCGCTCCAGCGGTAGGTTTCGTGCTCCAGCCCGGCCAGATCTATAATGCGGTTTACTACCGTCATGGCTACTTCTTCAATCGTTTTCGGGCGACTGTAAAAGGACGGAACCGCCGGACAAATAATCCCGCCAGCTTCGGTAATGGTTTGCATGTTGCGGATATGGATTAGGTTGAGCGGCGTATCCCGGGCAACCAAAATCAGTTTTCGGCGTTCTTTCAGGATCACATCTGCAGCGCGTGTAGTCAGATCGTTGGAAATCCCGGCTGCAATCCGTCCTAAAGTCCCCATAGAGCAAGGCACAATAATCATCGTGTCAAAACGCGCCGAACCAGATGCAAACGGTGCCCAGAAATCAGCTTTGTTATAAATTTTGAAAGGCAGCTTTTGGTAACTTTCATCATCCAGCTCAAACCTCCAAACATCGCGCGCATTGTCTGACATTACGATGCCTACTTCCTGTATCTGATCTTGCAAAACCTGCAGTTTTTCCAGCAACAATTTGGCATAAACGGATCCGCTGGCACCGGTAATGGCAACTATGATTTTTTTCTTCATCAATTTTTAGGTGGTAAAAACAGCATCATTGTTTCAAATCTTTTTCATTTAACAACCAGATAATCCAAGTCAATTTTTAGGTGGTAAAAACAGCATCACTGTTTCAGGTTTTCTTCAATCAGCAACTGGATAATCCCATCTACCATGCCCACTTTCGGCACTAGGATATTTTTAATGCCTGCCCATTTCATCACCGTAATAAAAATCAGTGCAGCCGGGATAATTACGTCGGCACGGTCATTGTTCAAGCCTAAAACCTGGATACGGTCTTTTAAAGAATAAGAACTCAAATGATGATGCAAACTTTTTAACTTATTGAAAGACATTGGTTTACCTTCTTTTTCTTCGGATAGTTTAAACAGCTTATTGATGTTTCCGCCTGTGCCGATGCCGGTTATATCTTTATAAGCTTTGGTTTTGGCCGTTAGAAACTGCTCCATTTCTTTCCAGGTTTCGGCTTTGTCCTGATTGTCCAAAATCCGGATGGTGCCGATATTGAAAGATTGTGAGGCTACCAAAACGCCGTCTGAAAAAAACGATAATTCTGTACTTCCGCCGCCTACATCAATGTATAAATAGTTCTTTTTCCGATCTAATCTTTCTTCAAAATGGCTGGCGTAAATGATATTGGCTTCGCGCTGCCCGGCTACAATTTCCAAATTGATACCGGCATTTTTCTGCACCTCATGCACAATTTCCTGTCCGTTTGCCGCTTCCCGCATGGCCGAAGTGGCGCAGGCTAAGTATTTTGTCACGCCGTAAACATCCATCAGGTTTTTAAATGCCGACATCGTTTTGACCAGGTTTTCCACTTTTTTTGTAGAAATATTTTGGTCGATAAAAGCATCATCGCCCAAACGCAAAGGCACACGGATGAGCGTATTTTTTTTAAAAGTAACCGGATTTGCCGTTTCCATTACATCCGCGATCAGCAGGCGCACGGCGTTAGAACCAATATCAATAGCAGCGTATCTCAAAATTTTATTTCTTCTGTTTCAAATAATTGTAAATATCAAATTGCGACCTTATCCTGGTCTTTTCGTCTGATTTATGGTAACGGTTATTGTTCAGGCTGTTGATTTCCCTGGCTTTGGTATTATCGTGCAGCTGGATATCGATCATATCACGCACTTCTTTCTTCAGATATTTGTCTAAAATGGGGAAACCAACTTCTACCCGATGATCCAGATTCCGCGTCATCAAATCAGACGAAGTTAAAAAAACCTCTTCCCTTCCGCCATCTGCAAAAATATAAACGCGGGCATGTTCCAGGTATTTATCTACAATGCTGATCACTTCAATATTTTCGCTAAAACCTTTTACGCCCGGCACCAAACAACACATCCCGCGGATAATCAGCTTGATTTTTACACCGGCATTACTGGCTTTATACAGATAAGCAATCATGTTTTCATCAGCCAAACTATTCATTTTCAAGATGATATATGCCGGAATGCGTTTTTTGGCATTGGAAATTTCGCGGTCGATAAACTTGTACAATAACTGTCGAGAATCAATTGGGGAAACCAACAGGTTTTTAATCCCCTGCGGAACGGTGTTTTTTTGCAGTGCATCAAAAATGGCCACCAAACTCAGCGTAATTTTTTTATTGGCCGTAAGCAAGGTATGATCGGCATATATTTTTGCTGTTTTTTCATTATAATTTCCGGTAGATAAACAGGCATAATAAGCAATTTTCTTGTTTTCCATCCGCTTTACCAAACAAATTTTGGAGTGCACTTTATAACCCGAAACGCCGTAAATCACTTTTACACCCTCTTCCTCCAATCGGCGGCTCCAAAAAATATTGGCCTGTTCATCAAAACGGGCTTTCAGTTCTACCAAGCAATGCACCGTTTTACCATTTTTGGCGGCATTGGTCAGCGCGTTGATTATGCGCGAATTCTCGGCCAGCCGGTAAAGGGTTATGCTGATTTCTTTTACGTTCGGATCAATAGCGGCTTCACGCAAAAAATGGATGATGTAATCAAAAGACTGGTACGGCGTGCTGATCAAAAAATCCCGCTTGCTGATCATGCCCAGCAAACTCTTGCCAAAAGATAAATCAGGGACCTGCAATGATGGCAGTTTGGGATATTCCAATTCGGGCCGGCCAACGTTCGGGAAACTGATAAAATCCTTAAAATTGTGGTAGCGGCTTCCGGGGATCAAACTATCGGCCGTAAGCTGCAATTTCCGCACTAAATAAGAAAGCATGTCCAGCGGCATTTCCGTATCGTACAGCATCCGCATTGGTTTGCCTTTTTTACGTTTCTGCAGGCTTTTGGTAAGCGATTCGATAAATTTTTCGCTCACTTCTTTATCCAGGTCCAATTCTGCATCGCGCGTAAGCTGAATAGAATAGGCTTCAACTAAGTCATAATCAAAAATAAAAAAGATATCATCCAAACAGTAGCGGATAATATCATCCAGCAAAATAATGAATTTAAGCTGATTGGTTTCGGGCAAAACCAAAAAACGCGACATATTTTCCGGGATTTCGATCAGGGCCAGCTTGGCATTGCTTTCGTCATCGGTTTTGCTCAGCCGCACAAAAAAATATAACGCCTGATCTTTCAATTCGGGTATTGGCGTTTGCTTGTTCAGCATAATCGGCACTACGTTGGAAAGCAGTTTTTCCCGAAAATAATTTTTAACAAAAGTGCCGCGCGCTACATTCAACTGTTTGTCGTCCAGGATAAAAATCTTCTCTTCGGCCAGTTTTTTCAGGATGATGTTTTCGTACAGGTTGTTGAACTTTTTTTCTTCCTTGATAACTAAGTTTTTGATCTGACTTAATACTTTACGCGGGTTATAGCCTAAAATTTCTTTGGCTTTCTCGTTCAGGTTGGCCAAACGGTTTAAAGTGGCCACTCGGACGCGGTAAAATTCGTCCATGTTGGAAGAAAAGATGGCCAGAAAACGAACCCTTTCAATTAGCGGAACGGCCTCATCTGCAGCTTCCTGCAAAACACGGTCATTAAAATACAACCAACTAATTTCACGGTTGGTTAAAGGGATATGTTTGGAATTCATAACATACTAACAACAAAAAATTCCCGGATGGTTGTGCCGGGAATGTAAAAATCAGTATCTGATTGTTAACGGGTCCGTAACAAATCAATAATAAAACACTTTAGTTTAGCGGTCAACCTCAGAACCGGTTACTTCTGCAGGCGTAACTTCGTCTGTGGTTATGGCTTTTGGTTTGCGTGGTGCCCGTTTGCGTTTCACTGGTTCTGATGCTTCTTTTACCGCCTCTTTTTTGGCCTTCTCCTGTGCTTCAATTTCTTCTTTTTTGCGGCGCGGTGCACGCCTGCGCTTTACGGGTGGCGTGGCCGATGCTTCTTTTACCACTGTTTTTTCGTCGGGTTTGATTAAATTTTTGTCCACCGCAGGCAAAACCGGTTTGGCCACAGATCTGCTGGAAACAACAGGCGCGTTGGCCGATGCCTTGCTCAGTTTAGAGACTACTTTATCTGCTTTGGCATCCTTGTTTTTAAGTAATTTACCTGCCGGTTTATCTTTTTTACCGGCAGCTTTTGCTTCCGCTTTCTGTGCTTTTTTTAAGGCAGAAGTTATTTTTTGCGAAACAGATTTACCGGCTTTGGCAATTTCCTTTTTCAGTTTATCTGTATCGTGGCCCAGGCTTTTTACCGCTTCTGTAAACTTACCGGTCAGGCTGGTTTCCAGTTCTTTGTTTTTTACTTTTGGTTTTTCTTTTTTTTTCATCGGATATTGTTATTTAGTCGTGTAGTGATTAACGGTAAATTTTCTGATATTGTGCTAAATTGCAGTTTAGCACTTATTTCTGATAAAGCTATCAGATAAAATTCAATTCGATATAAATAAAACAATAAATTATGCCTTCTTTCGATATCATCAGCAAAATTGATGCACAAACGTTGGACAATGCCATCAACAATGCCAAAAAAGAAATCCTGAACCGCTATGATTTCAACGATTCTAAAAGCACGGTGGAGTTGGATAAAAAAACCAACGAAGTAACCATTGTAACCGAAAACGATATGCGCCTGAAAGCTATCCAGGACGCCATCATCAGCCGGATGGTAAAACAGGGGTTAGACCCCAACGCCATGGACTTTGGCAAGCAGGAATATGCTTCCGGAAACATGATCCGCAAAGAAATAAAAATTGTGGAAGGCATTGATAAAGAGGCCGCTAAAAAAATTGTAAAGAAAATAAAAGACAGCGGTTTAAAAGTGCAGGCCGCAATCATGGACGATCAGATCCGCGTTACGGCCAAAAAAATCGATGATCTGCAAGCCGTGATCACGCTTTGCCGCGGCGAAGATTTTGGCCAGCCGCTGCAATACAGCAATATGCGGAACTAATTATTTTTTGTTGGGTCGATTTGAGCTGATCGTATATCCATCAGATTGCCCGATTTTATACCTGTAAAAGAAGCATACTGTTTTTACGGTATCTTTTTCAGGCTTGTAGAACCGGCGTTTTCATTGTTGATTTTGCCCGGGTTTCCTTTGTACTGCACATCACCGGAGCCGCTTACATTTACATCTAACTCGCTCAAAACGTTTACTTTACAATGCGCATCGCCGCGAGTTTCAATGTGATAACTGGCCACAATAAAATCCAGCGCGTTCAGGTTTGCGCTGCCGTTCAACGTTACGTTGTTGGTTGTGGCTTGTCCTTTCAGATTGATTTCTGATGATCCGTTGGCCAGCGTTTTTACGTTTGCCGCCGTTAAATCAAGGTTTACTTTGGATACGCCGGCCAGTTCCATATCGAAATCTTTGATATTCAGCTTTCCATCGGCACTTAAATCCAGTGCACCGGAAGATTTTACGGCTTTAAAATCCGGATTGGTAATTGCCACTTCCAGCTGCTTATCGGTGCAAATATCATTGCTGACACTGATTTTCAGTTCGTCTCCGCTTACTTTCGTTTCAACGATTTTCAGCAGGTTGTCATCCGCAGAAACCTTGACCGCTGCCGGCCCTTGTTTCAATACGATTTTGAAATTGCCGGAAGTGGAAATTTTAGTAAATGCATCCAGTTTCCGGTCTTCGGAAGCCATTTTTCCGGAGCCTTTTTCGCAGTGGCTTTTGCAGGAGACCATTCCTGAAAAAAGTAAAAATAAAGCTGATAAAAGAAGTAGCGGTTGTTTTTTCATAAGTTTAAGTTGATTGAAATTTATACCTGTAAAAGAAGTATTAGTTGGATAGAAAGTTTTTAAAGATAATATTTTTCTCCGTCGGATTTAATTTTTCCGGCATCCAGCAGACGGCGCAAGGTTTCGATCTTTTCTTTTTCCCGTCCGGTTTTAATTGCGGTAATCAAATCTTCTGCCGCAAGGTTCTGCACCGAAAGCTGGTTCAGTATCTGCTGCTCAATTCGGTCAAAAATTTCTAATGCCTTTTCCTGCCGTTTATTTTCCAGGCAAACATCGCAATGGCCGCAATCTGGCGCATCCGGTTCATCCAGATAAGCCAAAAGCATCCTGCTGCGGCATTGCCAGCTTTCGGCGTACGTAAAAACGGCCTCCATTTTTTGCTGATAAACCTGTTTGCGCTCTTCCAGGAATTTCCGGTTGATGATTAAATGCAGGTTGTCCTGCCGCGGTTTGGTAAAAGTTATTTGCGGCTGATCGGTTTGCGGCAGATAACTCAGCAAGCCGCGTTCTTCCAAAAATTTTAGCTGCGCGATAACCTGCTGCACGCTTTGATTTAATCTCCGGGCCAAATCCAGTTCGCGGATGCGCACATAGTTTTCAAACGAGCCACCATAAGTGCGCAGCAAAGTTTTGATAAAATGATCATACGCTTCGTTTTCAATCTGGAAACGGTACAAATCTTCGTTGCCAACTTCAAACCTAAAACGGGCCGGTAAAAAAACGCTTTCGGTAAAAGCCACATATTCATCGCGTTCCAAAAACTTCATGGCGTTCAGTGTTTTATGCGGATCGAGCTGAAACTGCGCACAAAAAGCACCTATATCCAACTCAAAACTTAAACCTTCGCCCGCGCCAAAGGCCAGCTGCGTGTAGTTGCCCAGGTAATGGTAAATTTTTTTGATTTCCTCTACCGAAGGAAAACCGAGTTCAAACTTTTTTTCCAGTTTCAGCCGGTCGCTTTTTGTATATAACAAAACGGTATAAGCCCTGCCGCCATCACGCCCTGCCCTGCCCGCTTCCTGATAATACGCCTCCAGGCTTTCGGGCACATCTTTATGGATCACAAAACGCACGTCCGGCTTATCAATCCCCATCCCGAAAGCGTTGGTGGCCACGATGATGCGCGTTTCGTTGTTTTTCCAGTTTTCCTGTTTGGCCGAACGTTCTTCGGAAGTTAAGCCCGCATGATAATAATCCGCAGCAATTTGATGCTGATTAAGGTATTTGGCAATTTCAAACGTTTCGCGCCTGCTTCGTACATAAACCAAACCGCTGCCCGGCACACCGTGAATTACGGCCAGCATTTTGCGCAGTTTGTTTTCATCGGGCTGCACTACGTAGCTTAAATTTCGCCGCTCAAAACTCTGCTGAAAAACCATACTGTTTTTAAAACCTAATTTTTGCTGAATGTCTTCGCGTACCTGCGCCGTGGCCGTGGCCGTTAATGCCAGCACCGGAACGTTTGGGTGAAGCTGCCGCAAATCTGCCAGGTGCAGGTACGCAGGTCGGAAATCGTATCCCCATTGTGAGATACAGTGCGCTTCATCAACCGCAAATAAATTAACGTTCATGTAGCGGATACGCTCGCGCACCAGTTCAGACAGCAGTCTTTCGGGCGACAAATACAGAAATTTGATGTTGCCGTAAACGCAATTGTCCAGCGCAATGTCCACTTCGCGCCTGCCCATTCCGGAAACAATGCTGATGGCTTCGATACCTTTGGCTTTCAGGTTTTCTACCTGATCTTTCATCAGCGCGATCAGCGGCGAAACTACGATACAAATCCCAACGCTTGCCAAAGCCGGCACCTGGAAACAAACGGATTTGCCGCCGCCGGTTGGCAGCAGTGCGAGCGTATCTTTGCCTGATAAAACGGATTGAATGATGGTTTCCTGCATCGGGCGGAAGTTTTGATGCTTCCAGTAATGCTGAAGGATTTGCTGTATGGTCATGGATGTACATCCAAAGTTATCAAAACAATCAATATTGCTACATTAGCGCAATACTGTTTTTACAGGGGTAAAAACAGTATCGTTTAAAACAAAACTAAATTTATTTTTATGGAAACTTCCCCGGTCCGGATTTCGCATGATCGCCTGGTGCGCCTCAAACCAATTGAAGAAAGTCATCAGCAGTTTATACGCGATCATCAAACAAGGTATTTTATTTATGAAGTTGATGACAACCGATGGCAGAACGTAAACCCGAACGGAGAACCCGAATACGACCTGGAATCGATCAAGCAGGAAAAAGCGCTTTTGCCGATCGGGATTTTAACGGTGAACCAGGATAAAAACACGTTTGGTTTTGGAGGTGATTTAACGGTTACCCAAGAAGATCAAACTTTGATTTTTGATTCGATAAAGCAGTAAAAAGTCAAAATGCCGCCAAAGCTTTCAAACGAAAACGATACTGTTTTTATCGGCCTAAATTTAAGGTGATAAAAACAGTATCAGGCCATTTTTTTAAAAACCCAGTAATTTTGCAGCACATAATTAAAGCCGAGCGATACGATAACATCAATTATCAACCTGCTGATGCGGTAATCCAGCTTCAGGCTGCTGGTTAATAAATAAGTGCCGAAAGCTTTGAGCAGCACGCTTCCGGCAACCATCAAACAAAATTTTACCAATTGCGAACCAACCGGTGCTTCATTGGAGTTTTGGCCTTTAAACGACCAGTATCTGTTTAAAGAAAAGTTTAAAACCGCACCGATCGTTCCGCTGATGATGATGGAAATGGTATAATGGATGTGCAGCAGTTCTGTGCAGGCGATCATCACGGCGTAATCCAGCATTCCACCCAAAAAAGCTGATATTTGCGCTTTGGCAAAAGTAAAAATCGGTTTAGGCATTGGGCAAATGTTTGCTTTTCAGTTCAAGCTCTTCCCGGTCGCGCTCATCGCCCAGTTTCAGCAGGTTTCGGGTATCCAAACAATTGATGATGAAAAGCGCAGCACACATGGTGATGGCAAAAAACTGGATCGTATCTTTAAAAATCACTTCTGTGATCAAAACCAAAGCAAGCAAAATCCGGATTTCGGTTGGCCCGAGCAAACCGGCATCTATCGTATAGTTATCGGTTATTTTATATCGGATTTGTGAAATGATCATCGCCCAGCCATACAAAACCACAAACAGAAATGCGGCCAGTTCCAGCTCTTCTTTGGCATAAACCATATAGCCCAAACCGATAAAAACCGTTGCCACCCAATCCATAATTATATCCAGCGCAAAGCCAAACCATTTGCGCGGAATATTGCGGTAATAAGCAATCCGGCCATCCAGCGAATCTCCGTACCAGTTGATAATGAAGCCGATAACGCCCAGTAACAGGTAATTTCTGTTGATGTAAGTGGCCAGGACAAATCCTATAAAAACCAGTAAACTCCCTAAAAAACCAATAAAAGTGAGCACGTTTGAGGTGAAAAACAATGGTGTGTTTTTTACCAGATAAGAAATTAGCTGTTGCTCGTATTTTCTTAAAATGTTGGTCCTTTTCCGGTCCTGAAAGATTTTTTTTGAACGGTCCGCCTCACCGGGTTCTGTTGTTTCCGGTTCACTTACAGCATTTCCTACCATTGGGTTTTTTTTGATAACCTACAAAAATAAGAATGAGAAGCATGGATGCACAATTGTTGATAAATTAACCTGTTTTTAATTACAAATTGACATTGATCCTATTTTTATACCGATAAAAACAGCATCGGCAATCATGGTTTTGAGGCTTTGATCATCCGCGGTTTCCCGCTAAGATCAGTTTTGGTAACGATGTTTACAAAACCTTTTTCTTTTAAAAGCTGCGTTAATTGCTGATGAAATTGTGGGTTGATCTCCAAAAAAAGCAAACCGTTTCTGGTCAGTGCCGGAAGTGCAAATCCTGCGGCGGCCCTGTAAAAAAGCAAAGGGTCGGCTTCGGGCACAAACAAGGCCAGGTGCGGTTCAAAATTTAGCACATTTGAGCGCATTGATTTTTGTTCAGACGGAACAATGTAAGGCGGATTGCTGATAATAATGGAATAAGATGCTTCTTTTACCGGATAAAAATCAAGCATGTCCTGCCGGAAAAAGCCAACTTCAGCTTCGTTTTGCAAAGCGTTTTTTTGTGCCGTTTGCAAAGCTTCCGCAGAAATATCCAAACCAAAAACCGCAGCTTTCGGCCAGTTTTTTTTCAGGGCGATCGGGATGCAACCACTGCCGGTGCCAATATCGAGGATAGTTGTTGGCTTTAAACTTTTCCCTTTTTCCTCCAAAACCCAGGCAACCAGTTCTTCAGTTTCCGGCCGCGGGATCAAAACCGAAGGGTCAACTTTAAACTTCAAACCAAAAAAATCCGCTTCGCCTAAAGCATATTGAACGGGCATTCCGGTTTCCAGTTTTTTTACCGATAAAAGAAGCATTGCAATTTGTACTTCAGAAAGTTTTTTTTGCGGGAAAACACGCTGCCTGGTTTGCGATAATTCGGTGATGGTTTGCAGGATCAAAAGCAGGATTTCGGGCAATTCCTCCGCAGAAAACAAATTACTTAATTTTTCTTTGAGCCAGATACGCGCTTCGCCAACAGTTTCCATGCGGCAAAGAACGGAAAAAGCTACTTTTACAGCATGGATCACGAAAAATACATGCGCCGCTGCCTGGAACTGGCCGGTTTAGGTGCCGGTTTTGTTAGTCCGAACCCGATGGTTGGTGCCGTAATCGTTCATGAAAATAAAATTATCGGCGAAGGTTATCATCAAAAATACGGGCAGCCGCACGCCGAAGTCAACGCTGTAAAAGCGGTGTTTGCGCGGCACCAACATGCCAAAAGTTTATTAAAAGAGGCAACTATTTATGTTTCACTGGAACCTTGCGCGCACCATGGCAAAACGCCGCCTTGTGCCGATCTGATCATCAAACATCAGATCCCGAAAGTGGTGGTTGGCTGCCGCGATCCGTTTGTGCAGGTGGACGGAAAAGGGATTGAAAAGCTGCGTAATGCCGGTATCGAAGTGATTGAAAACGTTTTGGAAACCGAATGTTTAGACTTGAACAAACGTTTTTTTACACGCGTTTTGAAGCAGCGGCCTTATGTTATTTTGAAATGGGCCGAAACAGCAGACGGTTTTTTTGCGCCGGAAGACGGCAGCCAACAATGGATTTCTGATCCGCTGGCTAAACGTTTGGTGCATCAGTGGCGCAGCGAAGAAGATGCCGTTTTGGTTGGCAAAAATACGGCTGCGGCTGACGATCCGCAGTTAAATAACCGTTATCAACCCAATGCCAAACAACCAAAACGGGTGGTTTTAGACAGAAGGCTGGAACTGAAACCAAACTTAAATTTGTTTGACCGATCTGCAGAAACCCTTGTTTTTAATGAGGTAAAAACAGCATTGGACGGCAACCTGAAATACATCAGCCTGGAAAATTTTGATCTGTTTTTGCCGCAATATGTGCTGTTTCAATTGTATCTGCAGGATATCCAATCGGTGATTGTTGAAGGCGGTGCAAAAACGTTACAGCTTTTTCTGGATGCTGGTTTGTGGGATGAGGCGAGGGTTTTCCGAAGTAAAAACCACTGGGGAAAAGGCATCAGATCGCCCCGGATAATGGGGGAATTGAAAAGTATTGATCCGGTCGGCAGCGATCAGCTTTTGGTTTTATACCCAACAAAAAATCCCTGAAAAATCAGGGATTTTTTGTTATTTGCCTACAACTTCTTCCTCGGGCGCATCACCTTTTCGGTGCAAAATAGAATGTTTGGTGGGTTTTTCATCATCGCCCAGCAAAATGCCCCAGGGTTTTAAAGATTCAATCCGGTCAAAAATAATTTTGAACATGGCGATCACCGGGATCGACAAAAACATGCCCGGAATCCCCCAAAGCATTTCGCCGATTATTACACCTAAAATTGTTATCAGCGCATTGATTTTTACTTTGGAACCTACAATAACCGGCAGCAGTATGTTACTGTCTATCAGGTGCATGGCAACAATTGTGATCAAAACCAGAACAACTTTGCCAAGTGCCGCTGTGCTGAAGGTGATCAAAACACTGAGCAGCAACGCGGTTAAAATGCCAATGTAAGGGATGATGTTGAACAAGCCGGTAAGCAGGCCCAGCAACAATGCGTATTTGATACCGCCGATCAAGAAAACGGTACAAACAACCGTTGCCACAATCGTCATTTCCAGCACCAAACCGGTGATGTATTTACGGATGATGAACTGGATGCGCTCGACCACGTCATATACCGTTTCAGAATTTTCTTCTTTAAAAACAGCAACCAAAAACTTCATCAGCAAGCGGCGGTAAACCAGCAGGAAGAAGGTATCGATCATCATAAATATCAAAAACAGTAGTATTGACGATAGTGAAAGTACGGTTGTGCCGATTGCAGACGTGCTGTTGTCAAGGATTTGTGAGGTTGCAGAATGCACATAAGCCATCTGTTTTTTGGCATTGATATCGAAATGATTGGTGATCCAATCCTGCAAATTTGCAAATGAGGTGGCCACCTGATTTTGTAGTTGCGGCCAATCATTTGCGAGATTGCTGATTTGTGAACCAATTAAATATAAAACCCCGCTGACAACAGCGATAAACACGATAACCGAAAGCCCGCATGAGGCACCGCGCGGCAAATGGCATTTGTGCTCAAAAAATTTTGCCACAGGCAGCAGCAAAATTGCAAACAGCATGGCAAAAACCAGTGGTGAAAGGATTTCTTTGCCATGGATAACGATAAAGCCTAACGCAACCAGGCTCACCAGCACCATTGCAAGTTTGGTATAAAAAGGAGGTACGGTTTTTAAAGCCATATAAACAGTTAAATTGTGTTGATAATCTGCAAACGTTAACCGGATAACCAGCGTAATGTTTATAAATCAGGCAATAACTTTTCTTTAAATTAAAAATGCTTTTTAGTTGTTTTTAAATTTTGACAATGGTTGTTTTTCAAAAAAATAAATCCAATCACTTTTGCACGATAAAAGAAGCATCAAACAAAAAAACGAAGGAAAGCAGTTTAAATGGACAAAGCGTTTACAAAAGCAATAAAACGTGGTTTGGCTGAAACATTTCCATGGCCGAAAAGCACTTGATCAAAAGGAAAAGCCACTATTTTTTTTAAAGTTTGCAGGTTGATTTTAGCAGATTGATAAGCAAAAGCAGGTTTTAGTTTTTTCGAGTTTTCAGCACTGTCCGCAGCAAAAAGCAATGCTTCTTTTACCGGGTAAAAAAGGGCGATCTGTTCTGCGCAATGTCCTGGCGCATTGATGATTTGCAAACCGTTCGCATCAGGAATGACATCGCCTTCTGATACTGTTTTTATGGGCGAAAATATCGGATCGATGTATAAAAACCGCAAATTGATCTTTCCATTCAGCGTTAGCAGCTTCAGCAAAAAAGCTAAAATTTTTGAATTTGGACGAAATGCAATTCTTTTTCCAATCATTTCCGCACAAAGCGCAGAAGCATAAACCGGTACATTTACGGTTTCTAAAATAGAAGCCAAACTACCGGAATGATCATGATGCGCATGTGTGAGGATAATATGTTTTAAATCTTCCGGCTGTTTTCCAATCTGACGGATTCCCCCAAAAATTAAATCTTTACTACCTTTCGGTCCGGTATCGATCAGGATTAAGCCGGATAAATGATCCACCAAAAAAACGTTAACAATAGGAAGCGTTATTTGAAAAACGTTTTCGGTAATTTTGGTTACCGGCATTTTTGAGCACTAATTTTCCTCGGCAAGCTTTTTTATTTCCACCAAAATCGGGTTCCAGCCTTCGCCATTGTTGTAAACATCTTTGTAACGTTTTTCTCCTTCGGCAGCGTTTTCAAAACCGTCCTGGCAAATTGTTAAAATTGTCTGTACGCCTTTTGGCGATAGATCATACGTTACGTTCAAATAATTTTCGGGCACATCAGGATAAGAGGCAAAAGGGTCTATCACCGTGTATTTCAGCAATTTTTCCGGTTCGATTTTTAAAATTTTCCCTTTTACAAAAACCATTTCCCGGCCTTCGTGGCTTCCTCTCCAAAGCAGTTCACTTCCAGCGTTCCAGTCAGAAACCGTTTCGCAGCCAAACATATAAATTTTCGTTTTCTGCGGATTGACCAGCGCATCCCAAACCACAGCAGCCGGCGCATTGATGGCGATGGTATTTTTTACAACTTTAGGCGTTTCCACGGGCAATTAAATTTATGGTGAATTTTAGGTGATAAAAGAAGCATTATTACTTGATCCAGCCGTTGCCGATCATCCAGTTTTTAACATGTTCCATCCAGTTATCGGGCGTGGTTTTGTTGTTCAGGCCGAAACCATGTCCGCCTTTCGGATAGATAATTAATTCGGCCGGAACTTTGTTTTTCAGCAAAGCTTCATAATAATAAAGTGAATTTTTAACGTTGACAACATTGTCATCTTCCGCATGAACCAGCATTGTTGGCGGCGTGTTTGGTGTAACGTTCAGTTCGTTGGAAAAATACCGGACCTGCTCCGGATTTGGCGTTAAACCAAGCAGGTTATCGAGCGAACCTTTATGCGTTAAACTGTCCGTCATGCTGATCACCGGATACAGAAGCACCATAAAATCGGGCCGCAAACTGGTATTATTAGAGTTTGCAATCTTTGGATCGTTGTAATGAGAACCGGTTAAAGCAGCCAGGCTTCCGCCCGCAGAAAAACCGATAATGCCAACTTTATTTGGGTCGATATGATATTTTGCAGCATTTTCACGAACGGTTTTGATCGCCATTTGTGCATCCTGCAATGGGCCAATACTTTTATCTTTCATGATCGCATCGCTGGGCAAACGGTATTTCAACACAAAAGCAGCCACGCCAATTTTGTTAAAAGCTTCTGCAATTTCGATCCCTTCGTGGGTGTAAGATACAAAAGCATAACCGCCGCCGGGGCAAATTACAACGGCCGCACCGGTTGCTTTATCTTTTGCGGGAAGGTAAATTTCGAGTGTTGGTTTTGTTACTTTGCTATAACCGATATTATTTGCCGAGCCGGACTTAACTTCCTGATACGCATTATCATTAATTGAATTTGGTATTGCGCCCGGATATAACGGGATGACTGTTTGAGCTTTTGTTTGTAACATCATCAACGAAAACGAAGTAACAAAAAAACAGGTGTAAAAGAAGCATTTCATGCAGGTAAAAATTGGTTGTTTAAATCAACGAAAAACCTGATGAAAACGCAACAATCATTCTGTATTTTTTCATTTACAAAGTTGATGCTTCTTTTACCACTACTTTTTTGGTATGAAATTGCTGAGTGCTTGTGCTGCTTCATCAGGTTTTTGTGTACCGATCAGCAACTTTCGGCCATCTTTAAAAACCAGTTGAATACCTTTATTGCCTGCAACGTTATAAGCTTTTCCTTTTCCAAACAAACTAAAACGCAAGCCATAACCGCCATAATCCAGAACCGGGTTGTAGGTTGTTACCGTGGCCTGTCCAATAACGTTCCAATTATAAGTTTTGAATTTAAAATGAAACGGGATAAAACGCACCTGGATCCCTTCTGCATCAATTTCAGTATCTAAGCGCGAATAAAACAGTAAAACAAAACCCAATATCGGGATAAGCAACGGAGCCAAAAATACCGGGTTAAAATTATTTTGCATTACCTTGTATTCCTTAATTATGGCAAATATCGTTACCCCGAAAGCGGCAATCAATATCAGCCAAATCCACCATTGCCTGAAACGCTGTGTTTCCTTAAATAAAACTTTGCTTTCCATTTTGATAAAACTATTTAAACCGGTTTACAAACTGTGTTATAGCAGTAACCAGCTTTGCATCAATTGGCAAACTTGGATCTTGGTACGTAGCCGCATTTGTGGCACGGTCTGCCGGTGCTTGTTTTAAAACATGATTCATGCCTTCAATTAAAACCAAACTGGCATCTGGTTTTGCTTTTTTCAGATTTTGAGCATCGTTTACGCTAACTTGGAAATCCGTTGTTCCCTGCAAAATCAAAACCGGGATTTTTAATTTTTTGATTTCTGTTTGCGGATTGTATTTGAACCAGGAAATTAAATACGGCTGCACACCTGAGTGAAACATTGGGTCGTTATCCGCAGCAGAAATCTTCAAACCTTGGTCCAAACTATCCAACTTTGCGACGTAAGTTTGATCAGCCTGCGGCGTTGCGGCCAATTGCTTTTTGATGATTGCACTGGCCTTTTCTCCGGCTCCGGCAACAGAAACAAAAGCATCAACTTTTTCTTTTTCGGCAGCAACCATCCCGATCAAAGAACCTTCGCTGTGGCCTAAAATAATTACTTTTGAAAACCTCGGGTCGGCTTTCAACATTTTAACTAAAGCCACGGCATCATTTACAAAATCATCAAAACGGAGATCAACTTCAGTTTTGGCAGATGTACTTTTGCCAATTGCCCTTTTATCGTAACGCAAAGTTGCTATCCCGGCTTTACCTAAAGCTTCGGCCAGTAAAAAATATGAATTTGCACTAATTCCTAAACTGCTGTTTCCGTTACGGTCTGTCGGACCGGAACCGGCAATAATCAAAACAACCGGAATTTTTCCAATACTGTTTTTAGGGGTAATAATTGAGCCTGAGATACTTGCATCAGACAAACTTAAACTGACAGGGCTTTCCGTTAAATCAGGATCAACAGTCAAAGTTTTCTCTTCCTGATAAGGTTGTACCAGCAACATGTTCATTTTATTTGTTGCATCCAAACCAAGCTTTAATCCAAAAACACCATTGGTAAAAGTGGTTTTATAAACCGCAAACATGGCGTTATAACTTTTAAATTCTGTGCTTTTGATTTCGCCTAATTGCGCTTTAAGCTGCATAACCACTTGCTGTGTTTTTTCTAACGGAAGTGCCGTTTGCATTTTCGCATCAAACATGGAAAAGATAGCATTGGCATCAGCGTTATTGTACGAACCGGTAAATTGCTTTACAGTTTGCTTATAACTGGCAGGTTCTGTTTGTGCGAAAATCACACACGGAAAAACCAGTGCCAAAAAAAGCATGGTAAATAATTTTTTCATCAGCGGCATGTTATTGTTGGTTATGCGAACAATCCTCTGGGTAAATATATTATACTTTGCGCATTATATTTGTGTACATCGTTGTTTAAGCTATTTTTATCAAAAAAAATTAAATTATCATTATGACTTATATTGCCAGTTCTGCCCGTTACAAACAAATGGAATACCGCCGCTGCGGCAAAAGCGGCCTGAAATTACCGGCCGTTTCGCTTGGCCTTTGGCACAACTTCGGCGATGTGGACGTGATGGAAAATTTCCGCAACACGCTTAAAACTGCTTTTGACCAAGGCGTTACGCACTTTGACCTCGCCAATAATTATGGGCCGCCAGCCGGTTCTGCCGAAGAAAATTTCGGAAGGATTTTGCACGAGGATTTTAAAGCTTACCGCGACGAACTGATCATTTCTACCAAAGCCGGATATTACATGTGGGAAGGCCCTTATGGAGAATGGGGCTCTAAAAAATACTTGGTTTCCAGTTTGGACCAAAGCCTGAAACGCATGAAACTGGATTATGTGGATATTTTTTATCACCATAGGCCAGACCCTGACACGCCTTTGGAAGAGACAATGGCTGCCTTGGATTTGATTGTGCGGCAGGGCAAAGCTTTGTACGTGGGAATTTCCAATTATCACCCCAAAGAAGCTGTCGAGGCATTTCGTATTTTGAAAGACTTGGGCACGCCTTGTTTAATCCATCAGCCTAAATATTCCATGTTTGAGCGTTGGGTAGAAACAGAAGGTTTGCTGGATTTGCTGGAACAAGAAGGCGTTGGCTGCATTCCGTTTTCGCCGCTGGCGCAAGGTTTGCTGACCGATAAATATTTAAAAGGCATCCCGGAAGATTCGCGCATTGCCAAAGGTGTTGGCTTTTTAACGGAAAACAACCTGACCGAAGAAAAGCTGAACCAGATTAAAAAGTTAAATGATATTGCCCTGCAACGCAATCAATCGCTGGCACAAATGGCGTTATCTTGGATTTTGAAAGATGAGCGCGTAACTTCTGTTTTGATTGGCGCGAGCAAACCGGCGCAATTAGTTGATTCTTTGAAATGTTTAGACAATACTGTTTTTAGCGGGGAAGAACTGAAAATGGTTAATGAGATTTTAGGTTAATGATTTTTAGGTGGTAAAAGAAGCATTGGTTTTGGCCGATGCTTCTTTTATAAATATGCTTCTTTTATCAACCCAAATTTAGGCCGATAAAAGAAGCATTTTGTTTTTACCGAAACAAGCTTTCTGACAAACCGCTGTTTACTTTGGCTTCCGAAACTTTTAATTCGATGTGGTTATCAAAAAGCGTGGTTTTGGTGGTATATGGAATTTTGATCCCGTTGCCAGCATTTTGGTAATCAGAATAATCCGAAGTGGTATTATAACCGGAAAAATCCCTAACTTCCCGCAGTTTCAGGCCCGAAACCATATCGTAATAAGATTTAACCATATTGCCGTTTGCGCCCGTAACCGTTAGCAAATAAACCGGCTGGTTATCAATTATCTTTACATTTGGGTCCAAAAGCGGTGTTACCGTGCCGTAATTTAACTCCGGAAACAGTTTTTGTGATTGTTTGATCAGGGATTTTTCACTCTGCGTTAATTGCACCGGCTGGTTGTTTTGCAGCGTTTTTACACTGTCTTTATTCACCGTAGTATGGCGCGTAAGGTTGTATGCCGGTATTTTTAAATCCTGCGAAAACTGGTCCGGCATTTTATACTGGCTTGTTTGCTGGATCTGGATGCCGGAAATCTGGCCGTTCACCACAATGGTTAAGTCTTTGATATTCCGCAGTTTGTCTACGCCACCGATCGCGTCCAGATATTTTTTCAATACCGTGTTGGCCGTCGTCCCAGCTGGCATTGCAATCCCGCTGAACGAATTATTGTCCGGGTTGATGTCCGGCAAAACATGTTCCGGGTCAAGCGTTACCAGGTTGATTTTTGAGGTAGATGGATATTGGAAAGTCCAGCTCCCGCCGCGTTGCCAAATTTCGGCCGGCAGTTTTACAATCCCGGTTTTACCGCTGGCCTCGGTAATGGCCACGGTAACCGGCAAAGCCATTTCGCCCAGGTTTTCTATGGTGATCAATGCTCCTTTTGCCACATCATTTTGGATATAATTGATACCTTTTACCGATTGGTCCAGTTGCCAGGTTGTAAAAAACCATTCGCGCCAAAACCAGCTTAAATCCTCTCCTGCCGCATTGTCCATGGTATGGAAAAAATCCCAGGGCGACGGATGTTTAAAAGCCCAACGCTTAATGTAAGTGCGGAAAGCGTAATCAAAACGCTCTTTGCCCAAAATCTGTTCGCGCAAAATTTTCAGTCCCAAAGCCGGTTTGTTATAAGCGGCCTCGCCCAAATACGAAGCTTGCAAAACATCCGGTGTATTAAAAATAGCTTCTGCCTGCGGGCCAAAAGCAGACTGCGCATTTGCCTGCGCATCCGGTTTGATATAATATTCGCCTTTGTTAAAAAGTGTAATGTCGATCTGGTTGATAAACGTATTGAAACCTTCGTCCATCCAGGCATATTTACGCTCGTTGCTGCCCACGATCATCGGGAACCAATTGTGGCCAAACTCGTGGTTGGTCACGTCCCAAAGTTCGGCACCGCGGCTTTCGGCACCGCAAAAAACAATGCCCGGATATTCCATCCCGCTTACAATACCGGCCACGTTGGTTGCCGTTGGGTACGTAAACTCAAACCATTGGCGCGAATCCATTTCGATACTGGCTTTTACGTATTCGGTTGACCGGCCCCAGGCAGAAGAACCGCCGCTTTGCACCGGGTAAAGGGATTGTGCCAGTATTTTTTTCCCGCTGGGGAGATTGATCCGCGCCGCGTCCCACACAAAAGCGTTGGAAGCTGTCCAGGCCGCATCACGCGTATTTTTACACAGGAAACGCCAGGTTAAGGTTGGTTTTTTAAAATAGTTTTCTTGTTTGTTTGCTTCGGAGGAATCGCGGATCATCACCGTTTGGTCGCTGTTCCGGGCTTTGGCCAATCTGCCTAAAACCGTTGGCGAAAATACTTCTGTCGGGTTTAGCAATTCCCCCGAACCGGCCAGAATCAAGTTTGAAGGAGCCGTGATCGAGTAACTGATGTTGCCATAATCCAGGTAAAACTCGGATGCGCCGAGGTACGGAATCGTGTTCCAGCCGTTCAGGTCATCGTAAACTTCCATCCGCGGATACCATTGCGCAATTTCGTAAATCCAGCCGTCGCTGGTGTGCACGCGGCCCATGCGGTCGGTCCCGTTTTCCGGGATCTCAAAACTGTAATCTATTTTGATCTGGATTTTACTGCCCGATGCTTTCAACGAATCGCGCAGCTTGATCTGCATCCGCGTATCGGTAACCAAATAATTTGCGGCCTCGGCCTTACCATTTCTGATCAGCGTAACCGATTTGATCACGTCTCCCTGCGTAAAAGCTTTGTTGGCAAAACGGCCACCCGTAACGGGCGTAGTGGCTTCGGCGCGCGAATCCTGACGGTAAATATTTTGATCTAATTGCAGCCATAAAAACGGCAAACCGTTGGGGCTGTTGTTGGTGTAAGTGATAGTGGTGCTGCCCGAAATTTGCTTTTTAACCGTGTCCAGCAATACATTAATCTGATAATCAGCATGGTTTTGCCAGTAATTTACACCGGGCGCACCGCCTGCCGTACGGAATTGACTACCTTTTTCGCTGTAAAAATTTGGCTCAAATACTTTATGCTGATCGTATTTGCTGCCCGGGACAAGTGCATTTTGGGCGAAAGTTTGAACGCCTGCCGCCAATAAAACGGCCAAAAATATATTTTTCATTTCTTTTGCAGAAGATAATCACGAAGGTAAATTTTTACCCTATAAAAGAAGTATGCCGGAAGAATATTGAAGGTGTTGACATAAAATTTTTACAGAAGGTAAATTTTGCCATTTGCCATGCTTCTTTTAGCACATAAAATTTAGGATGGCCTGTTGCAGATAAAAGGTAAATTCTACAAAAATCCTGCTTATTATTGTTTCTCGGATTCCTTCAACATAAAAAATGAAATACAACATAATTTTTGCCGCTTTTCTTTTTTCTTCATTTGCTGCTTTTGCACAACAAAAACCAGCGCAAAACCTGGTACAATATGTAAAGCCCATTATCGGCACCCAACGCATGGGCCACACATATCCAGGTGCAACCGTGCCTTTCGGGATGGTGCAGTTAAGCCCGGAAACAGATACCATCAGCTACGAAGAAAACGGCCGTTACAACCCAAAAGTTTATGCTTATTGTGCTGGTTATCAATATGAAGACCACACAATAACCGGTTTCAGCCATACACATTTCAGCGGAACAGGCCATTCTGATTTGGGTGATTTTTTGATCATGCCAACCGTTGGCCAGCTTAAACTTAATCCCGGAACGGCCACACAGCCCAACAGCGGTTATCGCTCCAGATATTCCCATGCAAATGAAGTATCGGCAGCAGATTATTACAAAGTGAAGCTGGAGGATTACAACATTACCGCCGAAATGACGGCAAGCACACGTGTTGGCTTCCATCAATATACTTTCCCGAAAACAGATCAGGCGCACATCATTTTGGATTTGATGGCCGGCATTTATAATTATGACGACAAAAATGTTTGGACTTATCTGCACGTTATAAACGATTCTACCGTTACCGGTTTCCGCCGGACGAACGGCTGGGCAAAAAACCGCGTGCTGTATTTTGCCATGAAGTTTTCCAAGCCGTTCATCGCTTACGGAAACCATAATTATTCTAAAAAAGAAGTTTACCGGGGTTTTTGGGGAAAGTTTAACCAAAGCAAAAACTTCCCTGAAATCGCCGCGCCAAAACTTCGGGCTTACTTCGATTTCAAAACGGAAGAAGGCGAAAAGATCGACATCAAATTTGCTTTATCACCGGTGAGCATGGACGGCGCGCTGGCAAACATGCAGGCCGAAATCCCCGGTTGGAATTTTACTGCCGTAAAAGAAGCAGGCCAAAAAGCCTGGGAATCAGAACTTTCCAAAATCAACATCCAAAGCAAAAGTATTGCAGAGAAACAGAATTTTTATACCGCGATGTATCACGCCATGATCAACCCAACCATTTATATGGATGTTGACGGCGAGTATAAAGGATTGGATCAAAACGTACACAAAGCAGTTGGTTTTACCAATTATACCACGTTTTCGCTGTGGGACACGTACCGCGCGCTGCACCCGCTTTTCAACATCATCGAACCAAAACGGAACGATGATATGATCAAATCCATGCTGGCACATTTTGAGCAAAGTCCGGAACACATGTTGCCGATCTGGTCAAATTCCGGAAATGAAAACTGGTGCATGTCTGGCTATCACGCGGTTGCGGTTATTGCGGATGCCGTTGTAAAAGGAAATGCTTCTTTTGACACACAAAAAGCGTTGGAAGCTTGTGTCGCTACGGCCAGAAAACGCAGTTATGAAGGCATCGGCGAATACATCGACAAAGGTTATATCGCGGATGAACACAATGGCGTTTCGGTGTCCAACACGTTGGAATATGCTTATGACGATTGGGCGATTGCGCAAATGGCCAAAAAGCTGGGCAAAATGGATATTTATAACGAGTTTATGAAACGGTCTGAAAATTATAAAAACGTGTTTGACCCGGCGGACGGTTTTATGCATCCGAGAAATGCAGACGGAACTTTCAGACAGAAATTTGATCCGTTATCAACTAATAATCAGGGCTTTATTGAAGGGAATTCCTGGAACTATACGTTTTTCGTTCCACAAAATCCGCCGGAATTGATTAAACTTTTAGGTGGCAACAAGCGTTTTATTTCCCGGCTGGATTCCTTGTTCACGATGAACCTTCCCGATAAGTATTTTGCTGAAACAGAGGATATTACACGCGATGGCATCATCGGGAATTATGTGCACGGCAACGAACCTTCGCACCACGTGGCGTATTTATATAACTGGACCAATCAACCCTGGAAAACGCAGGAACGTGTCCGCATGATTTTACCGAAAATGTACAAGCCAACGCCTGATGGTTTGGGCGGAAACGATGATACCGGACAAATGAGTGCCTGGTATATTTTCAGTTCGCTGGGGTTTTATCCTGTTGCGCCGGGATCGGATCAATATGCGCTTGGAAGTCCGGCTGTTGATGCCGCAACAATCCAACTTCCAAAAGGAAAAACGTTGGAAATCATCGCCAAAAATCAATCTGATAAAAATGTGTACGTAAAAGAAGTATTGCTGAACGGTCAGGTTTTAAACCGAAATTACATTACACATTCAGAGATTATGGGTGGCGGGAAGTTGGTTTTTGTGATGAGTGGTAAGCATGGGAAGTAGCATGATAAAAAAAAATGAAATTAAAGATAATATAATTACTAATTTTTTTAGTTTAATTTAATTGTTAGATTTGTACAAATATTCATACATTTAAAAATAAACCTACGCCCATTGTTTTTTAATATAAATGTATTAAATCATTTATGACATCATTCAAATTCAAAAAAGCAGTTCAAGCATTAAATTTTTTTGCTAGCAAAGAAGGCGGAAAAATAAATTACATGAAGGCTGGTAAGCTGGTTTATTTAGCAGACAAAGCTCATTTAAGAATTTACGGTAGAACTATAACTAATGACAGTTATTTTGCTATGAAAAATGGTCCTGTTCCTTCGGGAACAAAGGATATCATATTGAAGTCTAAGTGGCAAGGTCAAGACATTGTTGAATATTCAGACATATTTCTTTCTTCTCCAAAAGGCTATGATATCAATTCATTAAAAGATTTTGATCCAGCTGTTTTTTCAAAAACAGACCTTAATTTGATGGATGAAATTTATCAAAATTTTGGTCAGTTAAGAGAGTTTGAATTGAGTGATTACACGCATACTTTTCCAGAATGGTTACGCTTCAAAAATGATTTAGCTAAAGATTCAAGCCGTGCTTTTCAAATTAATTGGGATGACTTATTTGAGCTCAATATTAAAGATATACCATTTAAACAAAGTGAAGAGTTATTAAATTTAAGTAAAGACCAATTCCAAGGCATAGTAAAATGATTTCTTTTGAAGTTTTTATAGAAAGCTTCGCCATAGGAAATATCTATTGGTTTATTAATCCGCAAATAAATTCAACCGATCCCCATCCGCATTTATGTGTTGGCGTTAAGGATAAATCAATTGCATTTTTGATATGTGGTACCTCACAGTTTGAAAAGAAGAAGAGATACTTTGAACTTACTGGTTTACCTTTTGAAACTCTTGTCAGGCTTGAACCGAATTCAAATAACTTTTTGTACAAGCACACTTATATAAACTGCAATGAAATACAGGAACATTCTATAAGTGAACTATTTACCACAAGTGGTTTTAGGTTTTTCGGTACTATTTCTGATTCCGAGTTATATCAAGTAAGAAATGGATTAGAGATAAGTGAATTATTAGAGCAGGACACTAAAGATTTCATTTTAAAGTCGTTTCCTGAAATTTAGCTTAGAAATTCCCTTGTAACATTTCCCTTCCCGCCGTATCTCAACACACAAAATGGCAAACATGCGTTTTGAGCTAACTACCGATACTGTTTTTATCAACCTAAATTTGGCATAGGCAATGGCTGAGTATGAAGAGATTTATCAGCAATATTCGCCGCAGATATTTAGGGTTTGCATGGGTTATGTAAATGATGCAGACCTGGCGCGCGATCTGGTGCAGGAAACTTTTATTTCTGTTTGGCGCAACTTGCATTCTTTTAGAAATGATTCCAAGATAAGCACCTGGATTTTCCGTATTGCAACCAATAATTGTTTGCGGGCGATTGAAAAATCAAAACGCATCGTCCAAGCAGAACTGCCCGAAAATATACCCGAAATTATCGAAGAATCCCCGGAGGAAAAACTTCAACTTTTATACAATTGTATTGCTGAGTTGGAAGAAATGGACCGCATTATTATCTCATTGGTTTTAGAAGATTTGCCACAAGCTGAAATTGCATCTATTGTTGGTTTAAGTAATGCGAACATCCGCGTAAAAGTGCATCGGATCAAAGAAAAACTCAGCCTAAAATTTAAAAAACATGGACAATTTGAATGAGCTGAAAGCAATCTGGCAAACGGCCGATGTTTCCGATTTGCCGCAAGCGAAGGAGATAAAAGCCATATCTAAAGATTACCAGCAAAAAACACTGGTAAAAAAAGCATGGGTTTTTGCGGCTACTTTGCTGGCGTCAGGGATTTTTGTGCTGAGTTTGTTTTTTTATCACCCGCAATTTATAAGCACGAGGATCGGGCAGTTGTTGATCCTTTTGGCGATGTTGATTTTGCTGTGGTCTAACTTAAAATCGCTTGGCAGGATTTACCGCATCCGCAATTGCAGCAACCAGGAATTTATCAAATACCTGCGTGAAGTGCAGCTGAACCGGATTATTTATTACAAAAGAACGCAGGTTTTTGGTATGATTTTATACAGCGCAGGCTTGCTTTTATATCTGTATGAAATGGTTTATAAAGATGTTTATGCAGCAGCCGTTTGCTATGCTTTAACAATTTCGTTGCTGATCAGCAGTTGGTTTTTCCTGCGGCCAAAAGCTTACCAAAAGCGCAAAAATAAGTTTGAACCTTTTTTAGATCATGTCGAAAAACTCAATAAACAACTCCAGGAAAAATGAAAAGAAAAGTTTATGAGAAAACTGTCATGCTTCTTTTATCCCTATAAAATTGGTGCCGTTATCTTCAGAAAAAAAGCATGAAAGTTTTTAATGTTTTTTAGGCGATAAAAGAAGCATCTAAAATAAATCAAGCCTTAAAATTCAACAGATAAAATATTGGTGATTTTTCAGGAAAGCTATTCATTGTTTACAACTTCCGGCGCGCTGACCTTAATTGGCATTTCGTTCAGCGGTACTCCTCCTTTAATTCCAAAATCCAACGTGCGGATCGGGAACGGGATCATAATGCCATTTTCATCATAAGCTTCTTTAATCCGCATCACGGCCTCGCTGCAAACTTCTAAGTAAATAGGTTGCTCGGGCGAGTTGATCCATAAACGGATCACAAGGTTGATAGAACTATCGCCAAATTCCTTAAAAAACAATGTCGTTTCTTCATCTGGTGATAATCCATTGATACCTTTTACAGCATTCAATGTGATTTCTTTAACGCGACGTAAATTATCGCCGTAAGAAACGCCGATGTTTAAATCCAAGCGCCGTTTTCCGAGTAAAGAGAAATTTTCAATCGGGTTTTGAAACACGTCTTTGTTTGGAATGATCACTTTCTGACCCTGAAAAGTCCGTACGATCGTATCGCGCAGGTTAACTTCTTCCACTTTGCCCATATAATCTTTGATCTTGATGATATCGCCAACATTCACCGGACGTCTGAAAGAAATAAAAATACCGGAAATAAAATTTGACGCAATATCCTGGAAAGCAAAGGCCAAAGCCAGACCAACGATTCCGGCACCGGCCAAAATTGAAGTTACGGCCGTGTCTAAATGCAATATCCGCAAAACGACGAACAGCGTAACACCGATAAAAAAAATATAGATGACCGAAGTAAAAAGATTGTTCAGGGCCGAATTTGCGGAAACCTTCCGGATAACTTTGCCGGCCAGCGTACGGATCCATTGTGCCACAAAAAAACCCAAAACAAGGATCAGCGAAGACAATAAAATATTTGGCAGCAGCTTGATAAAATCGTTCGTCCAGCCGGATAATTTTTGGGAAATGAGCTGGTATGCCTTGTTAATGTCCATTCGATGCTTGTTTGGATTGGTAAATTAATTATTAAAATGAGTTTTTACCAATTTTATACCGGTAAAAACAGTATGTGTCCACGTACAACGTTTTCTCAAGCATCGTTTTTATCTATTGTGACCTGAAAGCCCGGCGTTTTATAATCCGGCGGCAGATAGCTTGCCGGTATCGTGGTCATGTTGCCGTCGCGCATCGTATTGTAATGCGGCGACATGATCTCGATCCCTCTTTCGTTGCACACATCCTGGATATGCTGATGCAATTGCGAATAGATAAATGCCTGTTTTCCAGCTTCTTTTGTGTAGGCGTTGATCTGATAAGAAACATAAAAATCATCAAGGCTGGTTTGCAGCACAAACGGAAGCGGTTCTTTAAGGATAAAATCAACCCGTAACGCCGCATCAATCAAGGCCTGGTGCATGTCCTTCCACGGCACGTCATAACCAATGGTAACGGTTGTATGCACGATCAAACCGGTATCATTGGTATTGACCGTATAATTGATGGTATAAGTGTTCAAAACTGTCGAATTCGGCACGGTAACATCTTCGTTTTTGATCGTCCGGATACGCGTGACCAGCATGGTTTTTTCGATGACATCGCCCGTTACTTCGCCAATTTTTACACGGTCGCCTTTTTTAAAAGGGCGCATATAAGTTATGACCAAACCGGCAATCACATTAGAAATAGCCGAAGATGACCCTAACGAAAGCAAAATACCCAGAAAAACACTTACGCCCTGAAATGCCGGCGATTTGGAACCCGGCAAGTAAGGAAATATGATCACGAACATAAAAGCGTAGATCAAAACCTTGATGATGTTGAACGTTGGCCAGGCCCATTCTTTATAAAATCCGCCTAAACGGATCCTCTCCTGGTCGATTTCTGTTGCGAAATACTTCACAAACTTGATTAAATAACGCGTTGCCAGATAAATCACCAAAATGGTGAACAGGTTGGGCAGAAAGCCGAGGATACCGTCAAATACTGCTTTTGCCGGTGTCAAAATCCAGCTAATCAGTAAGTTGGCAATAGATTTTGTTTGCGGGAATACACTGAAAAAAAGCGGCAAAGCAAGATAAATAATCAATAAAATCAGGATGAGCCGGATGATATTATTGATCCGCAAGGCATATTTATAGTGTTCGTCTGCAGACAATAGCTGCAAGGTGCGTATTTTGATGCCTTTAAAGTATTTTTCTTTGTTAACGCTCAGGAATTTTTCGGAGTAATTGAGCAGGTAATTGATTCCGCGGACAATCAGCCAGATACCCAGAAAAATCAGGCAGATGTAGCCAAAGCGCTTCAGCCAGTTTACCAAACTGTTTTTCTGCTTTTCTGCGGCAATTTCTTTTTTTATTTTAATCAGATATTGCTCGGCAAGCTTTGCAGGGGCTTCATTGTACCAAAGCGCATCGAGTTCTGCAACAGACATGATGACGTTGTTTTGGTAAACAATATCGTAAGTTGCTTCATTCGGCATCACAACCAGGGAATCGGGCTTAAAAAACGCATCATTATACAAGGCGTTGATATGGCCGGAGATGGCTTTTGCGCGTTCGGCGGTGCTGAAAGAACCGATGCGCGTGTAAATATTGAACAAAGTATCAGCAAGCAGTTTTACCGGGTTTGGCTTTGCTGTGCGTTTCAGTTCTGCAATCCTTTTAACCTGTTCTATTTTGTGCAACGAGTCTTTCAGGGAGAGCTGCCGCAAACGGTCTTCGAGGTTTTTCCTCTTTTTAGAATCTGTGCTGACCTGCAAAATTTCGTTTTGCAGTTGCATGGAAGCCATCGAATCAACTTTTTGCCTTTCCTTTTCGCGCAGCAAATATCTTTCTGCAAGGATCTGTCTTTTATCTGATGAGCTGTCTGAAGGAGTTTCTGCACTTGTTTTTTGCTGCGCAGAAGTACATTGGCAACATAACAGAACTACAAGCAAAGCAAATCCGGTTTTTTTATACATGTTTACCACAAAATGATATTGATTTGAAAGCTGTTTAAATTTTTAAATTTTTAATGCATCTTTTAGCATATAAAATTAGTTGTTTTTTAAGTTGAAGGAATCTTTATAAAAGTAAAAACCAAATTTACAGGCATAAAAGAAGTATTGATGATTTTCGCTAAATTCAAACAGCCGCTGAAGATTGTCAATTATATTTTAATTTATCACTTTCCGCAACAATCTCTTCAATAAATTTTCTAAAAAAAACGGACTGCTTTTTATCAGTGTCGATTACGGTCAGCTGGTTCAGCATGTGCAGCAAAGCATTTTGCACATAACGGTCGCTTTTGCCATAATGCCAGATCGGGAAAATACAGTTTTCAAACAGGCGTTCAAAAGAAGACACTTGCAGCAGCACGCGCGGTTTGTTTTGCTTGTCGAAAATCACGGTTGGCAGGCAATGGTTTAAACGGTAAGCAAATAAATCCGACAACGAATTGATGGCCAGCACGGCGGTTGCAGGGTCATTGATGCCGGGGCTTAAAGCTTTCAACGCCACTTCTGCCAAATGCCGGAAACCGTATTCCGGGTTTCGGTCTATCGGTTGGCCGGTAAAAAAATCAATTGCAAAAAACAGTCTTTTTTTGGTTTCGGCATCAATTTCGCCGCGCCCGTAAACCACCATCGCTTTGCTGCCTTTGATAAGGTAAGTGCCCTGAATACAAGGAAACGAGATCAGCACGTCTAATTCTTCTGCAATTTTTAGCGTTTGCTTCGTGTCAAAACCTTGAAAATAACCCGAAACGTCAGATTCAACTTCCACAAACGGCATTTCTTTCCGATCGATGGTTTTTTCGCCGGAACTGCAAAACCTTTTCTGCATCACTTTTAACGTTTGTGTTTGTACCCGCTGGATAACAGTGTCATATTTAACGGTTTGCGTAACGTAATCAAGGAAATAGATAAAAAGGAATATATCGCCAACCGTTAGCAAGAGCAACAAATAAATGCTCAATGCCGGCACGTTCACACCGTTGTTAAGGTCGCGTATGGTACTCAGCAGGAACAAGGCATACACGATCGTACCGATATAAAAACCCAGGATTACCTGCTGGAAACGGTTTTCGATCATGCTGTTGAGTATGCGGTTGCTCATTTGCGAAGCCGCCTGGTTCAGCACGATCATCACCATGGAAAAACTGAAAACCGTGAGCGAGATGATGCCGCCAACCACCGTAGAAATGATGACCCTTGCGGTACTGGCATCTTTTAAAGTAAGCCAGCTAAGGTTTTGCTTGATGTCTTTTCCCCAGTAAGAAAAATCGATTTCGAGCATTCCCCATGACAGAAAAAGGAACATCACCGCGATAAGTGCGGGATAAAATGCAATACTGTCAACGATCTTGCCGGAATTTTCCCGCAGCCATTTTAAAAAGCCTCTGCCCATAATTTTTTGAAACGTTGTATTAATGCTGTTTTTACAGGTTGTTTTATCGCCAAAGCTACATTTTCGGCTGGATGTGTTGCGAATTGAATTGGATATTGGTTTGGATTTTATTTGAGGTCTTTTTGAATTTATTCCAACAAGTTATCATGCTTATTTTATGCCAGTAAATTTTGCTTTTTTATTTACTGCCGATGAAGGAAAACCACCAAATTTTAGGCGATAAAAGAAGCATGTCAGCGGGTCGCAATCATATGCAAAGCTACTTCATAAACAAACTGGGTAGGTAACTGAACGCTAACCGCCAAAAGCTGATGGCTTCCTCTTTTTTACAGAACACCTTTGCCCCTGCCGTGTTGCCATTTGATGAAAGTATTGATTGCCGGTGCCAATGGTTATATCGGGACACGCCTGATCCCGGTTTTGCTGCAAAAAGGCCATGAAGTGGTTTGTTTGGTGCGAGACAAACGCCGTTTTACCGAAAAAAGTGATTTTAGTGCCCAGGTCACGCTCATCACCGGCGATTTGCTGCACAAAGATAGTATCGAAGCTTTCCCGCCGGATATGGATGCAGCTTTTTATTTAGTGCATTCGATGGCGCAATCCAACGATTTTTCTGACCTGGAAGCCTTATCAGCACAAAATTTTATTGCTTCTGCCCAAGAAACCAATTGCCGGCAAATTATTTATTTAAGCGGGATCACGAATGATGAAAACTTGTCCACGCACCTAAAATCGCGCCGCAATGTAGAGGATGTTTTGCAAACCGGCCGGGCAGCCTTAATCGTTTTGCGGGCGGCCATCATTATTGGTTCGGGCAGTGCTTCTTTTGAAATCATCCGTGATCTGACCGAAAAGTTACCGGTAATGACGGTGCCGCGCTGGGTAAACACGCGCTGCCAGCCAATTGCCATCCGCGATGTGCTTTTTTATCTGGAAAATGTGTTGCTCAACCCAAAAACTTTCGGTCAAACGTATGATATCGGCGGGCCGGACATCCTGACTTTCAAGCAGATGATGCTGACTTATGCTGAAGTGCGCGGCCAGAAACGCTATATGATTACGCTGCCTTTTTTATCGCCCAAAATTTCGTCGTACTGGCTGTATTTTGTTACCTCCATCAGTTATCCGCTGGCGCAAAGTTTGGTGAACAGCATGAAAAACGAAACAGTTTGCCGCGATCGGCAAATCCATGAAATTATCCCGCACCAATGCATCAGTTATGCCGAAGCTTTACATCTGGCTTTCGAAAAAATCGAACAAAATTCTATCGTTTCCAGCTGGAAAGATGCACTGAATACCGGTTATCTGCACCCGGAATTTATGGATCAGGTAAAAGTGCCGCAAAACGGGACAAAAGAATATAAAGTAAAAATCCCGTTTCAGCGGAAAACGGAAGCAGTGGTTGACAACATCTGGGCCATCGGCGGCGAGCGCGGCTGGTATTACTGGGACTGGATTTGGAACATCCGCGGTTTCCTGGACAAAATGGTTGGCGGCGTTGGCATCCGGCGCGGCCGGACCAGCAACACTGATGTTTCCCCCGGCAACACAATTGATTTCTGGCGCGTACTTTTAGCCGATAAAAACAGCAAGCGACTATTGCTTTATGCCGAAATGAAACTGCCCGGCGAAGCCTGGCTGGAATTTAAGATTATAGAACGCGGCGGCAAAAAGTTCATCAGTCAGGTTGCTACTTTCAGGCCAAATGGTTTGTGGGGAAGGTTGTATTGGGCGGCGATGTTCCCGTTTCATATTTTTATTTTTAACGGCATGGCAAAACGGATCATTGCGTTTGGAAGCAGTAAAAATCAAAAATCTGCCAGTCTTAATTAAATGACTGCCTGAATTGCAGCGGCGAAACATGCGTTTTGTTCTTGAACAGTTTGCTAAAAGACTGCGGGTACTCAAACCCAAGCTGGTACGCAATTTCGCTAACAGACAGCGAAGTTGTGGTCAGGATTTCTTTTGCCTTTTCAATCAGCTTGTTTTGAATGTGCTGCTGTGTACTTTGGCCGGTTATCGATCGCAGCAAATCACTCAAATAATTAGGCGATACATTCAATTTACCGGAAATATACTGCACTGTTGGCAAACCCGCGTGCTGTTTATCAAAGTAATCGTTTAAAATATCTTCCATTTTAACCAGCAAATCATGACTGGCAGTTTTACGGGTGATGAACTGCCTGTTGTAAAACCGGTTGGCATAATTTAGCAGTAATTCGACGTGCGAAACAATCACATCCTGACTGTAATGATCAATATTGGAATAATATTCCTGCTCAATGTTTTTCATGATCGAGGCAATCATCGTTTCTTCTTTTTCGGAAAGGAACAATGCTTCGTTTACCGCATAAGAAAAGTAGCCGTAAGTTTTGATGGTTTTTGCCAGCGGATAATTTTGGATAAAATCCGGATGGATGATGAGCCAATAACCAGAAAGCTTTAAATCTTCCGTCAGTTCTGTTGAGATTACCTGCCCGGGCGAAAAAAAAGTGAGCACGCCTTCATCAAAATCATAATAATTTTGCCCGTACTTCAGCTTGCCTTTAAAATCTTTTTTTATGCAGATAGAATAGAAATTGTAAACCACACTGCTCAGGCTTTCATCGGCAAAACATTGTATTTCATCAAAATTGATCACGCTGACCAAAGGATGCTCCGGTTTGGGCAAAGCTAAAATCCGGTGCATTTCTGAAACGGAATTGATGATATAAGGCTGCTGGGCTGGTTTTTTCATCGGGCAAAAACAGTTTGATTTAAAAATTAAAATAAGGAAAACTTTCAGGGACGAAAGTCTTCCTGATCTCCTTTTATTTACCGGTCTATTGTGGCCAAAGTTGTGGCATCATAACGGTCGCCGGTGATGGTGCCCAACGGGATAATGGCTTCCAAACGGTTCAATTCTTCTTCGCTTAATGCAACGCTGGTGGCAGCAATGTTTTGCTCTACATATTTTACGCGTTTGGTCCCCGGGATCGGAACTGCGCCTTTTGCAATCGTCCAGGCAATGGCCAGCTGCGATGCCGTGATGCTTTTTTTATCGGCTATTTTTTGGATCTCGTTCAGCAAATCCAGGTTTTTGTAGAACTGTTCACCCTGAAAACGCGGGATAGACCGGCGGAAATCATTCTCCGGAAAATCGTCCGGGCTTTTTATTTCGCCCGAAATAAAACCTCTGCCCAAAGGCGAATAAGCAATAAAACCGATCCCAAGTTCTGTTAAAGTGTTTAAAATACCGTCTTCTTCCACACCTCTTTCAAACAATGAATATTCTGTTTGCACCGCTGTTAAAGGATGGATTTGATGTGCTTTTCTGATCGTTGCCGATGAAACTTCCGAAAGGCCGATGTAACCTACTTTTCCTGCTTTTACCAGTTGCGCCATTGCTTCCACGGTTTCTTCAATTGGCGTGTTTGGGTCGAGGCGGTGCAGATAATACAGATCAATATAATCAGTGCCGAGGTTTTTGAGCGAACGTTCCAATGCTTTTTTTACATACGCTGTTTTGCCGTTAAACTGCCAGGTCAACTGTTCTTTGTCGTCAATCTCGTAGCCAAATTTTGTGGCGATGATGTATTTTTCCCGGTTTCCTTTAATAGCTTTGGCCACGAGCCTTTCGTTCAATAACGGGCCGTACAAATCGGCCGTGTCCAAAAAGTTGCCGCCTAACTCCAATGAACGGTGAATTGTCGCAATGGATTCTGCTTCATCTGACTGCCCGTAAATATCCATTCCTGCAATCTTGGTCATGCCCATGCAGCCCAATCCAATCAAGGGGACAACCAATCCCTGGCTGCCTAATTTTGTTTTTTCAATACTTTCCATCAGCTATAATTTAATTTCTTTAAAAGATCAACGATACAAATGTGGCACTTAAAAGCGGCCATAAAGTTTCCTGATCTCGGTTGGTTGTATCCAAATAGAGTAAAGCCCGTTTCACATTTAGGGCCTGTTTAAATTTATGTCGAAAAAAACACCGTGCTTCTTTTATGCCCATAATTTTGCTTTTTCAATTTTAGACCGATAAAAGAAGCATGGAAATTTCCGTTTTTTATAGGATAAAAGAAGCATAAAAAAAGATCGGATAAAAATTAAACAGGCTCTGGTAAAGGCAAAAAAGCAATGCTTCTTTTATCACCTAAAAAACCGGCAATTTAACCAACCGGCCGAAACTGATATTTAGCTTAACTTTGGCATCAGCCCAAAACACAAAAATGATTAAACAAGCTTTGGCCAACCTTAAAATTTCTGCCCTGAACGAAATGCAGCAGGCAGCCATTGCTGCGGCAAAAAAAGGCGATGTAATTTTGTTTTCGCCAACCGGTTCGGGCAAAACGCTGGCTTTTTTGCTGCCGTTGCTAAGTTTGCTGGATGCAGAAATTGCCACCGTGCAAGCATTGATTTTGGTACCGTCGCGCGAATTGGCTTTGCAGATTGAGCAGGTTTTTAAAACAATCGGCAGTGGTTTTAAGGTGAATTGCTGTTACGGCGGCCATCCGGTAAAAATCGAGCGGAACAATTTTTCGCAGCCGCCAGCTGTTTTAATTGGCACGCCGGGCAGGGTTGCGCACCATTTGCGCCGTGAAAGTTTCGGCACGGAAACTATTTTTACGTTGGTTTTGGATGAATTTGACAAAGCACTGGAATTTGGTTTTCAGGAAGATATGTCTTTCATTATCAGCCGGATGCCTGCTGTTAAAAAACGCATTCTTACTTCGGCCACGAAAATGGACGAAATTCCGGCGTTTGCACGATTGGATCACCCTGTAACACTGGATTTTCTGAACAACGCGGTTTCTGCACCGGATTTGCAACAAAAAATAATTTTTGCCGATGCCGCCGATAGATTAGATGCACTTTTTGCCTTGATTTGCAAGATCGGCAGTAAAGCTACGCTCGTTTTTTGTAATCATCGGGAAGCGGTGGGGCGCATCAGCGATTTGCTTTGGGAACGCGGTTTGCCCAACGGTATTTTCCATGGCGGCATGGAGCAGGACGACCGCGAACGCGCTTTGCTGAAATTCAGGAACGGCAGTTATCCGGTTTTGATCACTACCGATCTGGCTTCGCGAGGTTTGGATATCCCTGAAATTGAATATGTTGTCCATTATCAGTTGCCGCACAATGAAGAAGCTTTTACACACCGCAACGGCCGCACTGCCCGGATGCACGCCAGCGGGACTTCGTATTTACTGCTTTCTGCGGAAGAAAAACCGGCTTACCTGAAAGCCGCCACGGAAGTAGAAAATTTGCCCGAAAACGTGGTTTTGCCGCAGCCTTCGCCCTGGCAAACGCTTTATATTGCGGCAGGCAAAAAAGATAAGGTAAACAAAGTAGATGTGGTAGGTTTGCTGCTGCAAAAAGGCGGATTGGAAAAAACGGACGTTGGTTTGGTTGAAGTGCTGGATTTTGCGGCTTATGCGGCCATCAAAAGAGAAAAAATTGAGCAAACGGTTGTTTTGCTGAAGTCAGAAAAAATCAAAAACAAGAAAGTCAAAATTGAAATTTCAAGGTAAAATTTAAGTCGATAAAAACAGTATGAGCAACAACGATATCATGAAAAAACTGCGCGTGGCGATGAAATTTACCGACGACGATATTATAAAAGTGCTGGGGCTGGCCAACTTTCGGATCACCAAAACAGAAATCAGCGCGATTTTCAGGAAAGACGACCATCCGAATTTTAAACCCTGCGGCGACCAGATTTTGCGCAATTTTTTAAACGGACTGATTATCCATCAGCGCGGCCCAAAACCTGAAAGCAAGCCGGCCCTCAGCCCAAAAAATACCTGATAAAAGAAGCATTAAAAAACATTTGGCTGACACCATTTATTTGCGGCATATAGCTATTTACGTTAGTTTTGATACTTAACCTAAACGCTGTTCCGCTGCAATTAATGGATATCACAAGCACCAATTTCGCTGGCAAAATCCCTGAAACCACGTACCAGGCGGCACGTTCGGTTTCTGCGGCCATAGCCCGGCATTTTAAACAGCATTTTGAAGCTGCGCGCAAAAACCATGTGTCACAACTGGCACCAGAGCCTGATCCGGGTGTTGTTGAAAGCATGATTGATGTAGCTTTTTGGGCAAGTTTAGGCCGCGAAGAAGGCCATTCGCCCAAAATTTCCCTGGCTTTTTTGCCGCCGCAAATGGCCGGTACGCCAATGGTTTTTAAGCACAGGCTGCCATTTCAAACCAACACTTTGATCAAACTGGCACCTGCCGTAGAGCGGCCAGGCATCCATCTTGGCGTTTGGCTGGAAGATGATGAGCTGGTTTTATGGGGGACAACGCGTGATATACCGGGCTTGTGCTTTGTGCTGGAGGTGGTAGAACCTGGTTTACTGGTGATTAAACACCGGCGGATTGATGGTTTGGGCAAGTTTGTAAACGTGGCCACGTTAAAAGGGGATCAAATAAAAGTGGTGGATGAACACAGCCTGGGCACGGCAGACCGGCCACCGATCATCAGTTCGCTGCTTGGTTTTACTTCGCGTTATGACAAGGCAGATTCGGTAAATATTTTGGTACAACTGGCTGCTTCTATGCGGGCACATGGCCGTGGCGGTTCTTTGCTGGTTGTGCCTGCGGACACGAAAGAATGGAAAGATTCGATCATCCAGCCGGTCACTTATCCGGTAATGTCGGCATTTTCGGGCTTAACAGATTTAATGCAGCTGAACGATCAGGAGGAAAACCAGGTACTTTGGCAAAGCATGTTGCGGCAGGCGATAGATAGTGTTGGCGGTTTAACTGCCGTTGATGGTGCAACGATTATCAACGAACGGAACGAACTGCTGGCTTTTGGTGCTAAAATCGGCCGGTCGTGGAAGAGCAAACGTGTAGAGGAAATTGTGATTACCGAACCGGTTATCGGCAATGTGGCCAGTACCATCCACCCCAGTAAAATGGGCGGCACACGGCATCTTTCGGCAGCGCAGTTTGTGTTTGATCAGCGTGATGCCGTGGCTTTGGTGGCTTCACAGGACGGACGTTTTACGGTTTTTTCATGGTCTCCCCGTGAGGAAATGGTGCACGCCCATCAGATTGATATTTTATTGCTGTAAAAGAAGTATAGACAAACAACGCATCGTTGGCTATTTCTGCTGCCGATGAAAATTTGTTTAGATTTTAAAATTCGGTCAAACCTCTTTTTTACAAAAAATGCCAATGCTTCTTTTACCGGGTAAAAATTAGTATTCATGTACGTTTAAATAGGACAACAATTTTTAGGTGATAAAAGAAGCATCTAAAACCACTGAACAAACTTTAAACAAGCTCTATAATTCAAATAAAAATATCACTAAGAAAATGAAAAAAATTTTGCTATATGGAGCTACTGGTAGAACCGGGCAGCATGTTTTAAATGATGCGCTGGCAACGGCTATCAGGTGGTTGCATTAGTACTTAGTCCCGGGAAATTGGCGGTTAAGTCTGAAAATCTTACAATATATAACAATGCTTCTTTTATCGATATAAAAATCAGCTTTGACTGCTTTTGAAAGGTTTTGTTTTATCAATAGTATAGACCAATTGGATTTACCAAGTGTTTTCCAAGTTGTTGGTCAACGAACTATTATTATTATTGTAACCGGTTTTTTATTCTGATTTATAAGTTAGATAATATTGTTTTTATCCTGATAAAATTGAACAAATTATTGTAGCTATATTCAAGATGAAAATTGTACTTGCAGCCGCGCAACTTCAATAATCTACTGGGTATTTTTGCCCAATAGATTATGTTGTTCCGCTGCCCCAAAAAAGCAATTGTAAAAACAGTATAATAACCACTAAGAATATGGCGGAAAAGCAGTTTATTTAATTTTTCCTTCTGCTTGTAGTTTTGCTGCCGCTTCCATCATCATCATGCCACTAAGCTGTGTAGTAAGATCAACACTGCCCGTGGGTTTCTGGGTCCAGTCTGGCCCTGCCAGATAAGCGGGCTTAGCGATACCAACTGTATATAAGTACAAGGCGTTGTTTTGCAGGAAAGCTGCAATTTTAGCACTACTGGCAGCATCTAAAGCAGAAATATCTGTAAGTGCAGTCAGATACCTTACATCGATTCCTTTAAACAGGCCACCATCTCCCTGACCTTCATTTTTCAGCACACCAACAGATACCATACGTGAATCCGTTATGGCAGTATTGGCCGTAAGCACGGCATCTGCAAGATAACTTGCATCCTTTGTAGCATTATATAGTTCTATGGCTGCCCCGATGAAAGCACCCTGATTATAAGTATAAATGTTTTTATCAACAGCTCCGGTTCCTGTGCTGTTGATACCATCATATACTATACCTGTTGTTGCATCCACTAAAGTAGTTTTCATCCAGGAGTATAAATCTTTGGCCAAAGTCAGGTCATTAGCGTTATTCTGCAACTCATAAATCCGGGCAGCTAAAATAATGGCATTAGCCGTAGAAGGCGTATTTTTATAATTAAGCTGAGTTTTACGCCAGGCAATGCCCCCACCCTGACTGCTGTTGGAACCCGTTTTTATATCGGTATATATAAGTTGCGCCACGGTTAAGTAATCAGCATCATTTGTAGCATTATAAGCCCTGACACAGGCGTTTCCCATCCAGCCCATATCATCATAATAATCATTGAAATAAGATCCGCCATTGGTAGCTTTTAAACCTGTAAGGAGAGCTTTCATCCGCTGCGTATACTTTGTGTTTTTGGTACGCAGGTAAGCATCGGTAAGCACGTCCAGCATGTGTGCCTGTGGCCAGTAGTTGAAAGCAGTATTTCCGGTATTGTTCTGAACGAAGTAATTTCCGTTGGCCGAAAGGTAAGTGCTGTAAGTTTTGCTTTGCATAGAATCTGCAACGGCAGCATACGCATTGGTTGCAGGCGTGGTTGTACCACCAGTACCGGTAACAGGGTTTACAGGGACCGGCGAATTACCTCCTTTAGAACAGGAGCTTAAAACTGCTATGGTTAGCAGTAGGTATCCGGCCATCCGGAAATTAAAATTGTTGAATTTCATAAGAGCTTATTATAATTTGTATATGAAAAAAATGACAATGCTTCTTTTAGCGTATTAAAATCAGTGGTGTGCACCATTCATCTTTAAAAAATATAGAGCCAGTTTAAATTTTTTACTGATAAAATGACAATGCTTCTTTTATTCGGTAAATTTTGTTTTTGTAATTGTTGCCAATATAAAAACCCACCAAATTTTAGGTGGTAAAAGAAGCATGGAAATACTTTGAACAAATATTAAACAGGCAATAGAAAAGCTAAGGTTCTAATGGGATAAAAGAAGCATGAAAACCAAATTTGAACTTCCCTACAGATCGAATTTAAATCATTGGGTTATTGCTTGAAACAATAACCCAATGATTGATTATTTTATGGTAACCGTATTATTGTAATTAGCCAAAGCAGGACTAAAATTAACGTTGATACTGGAGTTTTTATTGTTGGTGGCCGGAAGCAGCTTAAAGCAATAATCAAACTGCGAATTGTTTACCGGATAGACATAAAAGTAAGACGGCAATGTTGTGTTGTTTGGGTCAGGATTATCTGAGTTTTTACTTCCATACCATTCTAACGATTGTTTCCCGCTGGCATCTGCTACTGTAAACTGATATTTGTAACGGCTATCCAAACCATACGACTGTTGCGGGATAGAAATGGTTGTAGTAGTTTCCCACTGGCTGTTTCCGATATAAGGAAGCGTTAATGTGACTTTACCCAATGGCGCAGACCAAAAACCTACAGAAACAATTTGAGTAAGCGTTGCAGAAGCCGTAGTAAGGTCAACAGAAATACGGTAAACACCTTTATTGGTAACTGTTGTACTGCCGTTTAACTGAACAGAAGTACCGTTTTGTAACGAATATGTCGTAGGCGTCCCGCTGTTTTTATCTACCAGTGTATAAGTGCCCGGTTGCAAAGAAGTGTAAAGTTCAAAAACACCGTCATTAATTTTTTTCATGGCGATTGCTTTAGTAATATCAGCACCGGCCTCCGTAGCCGTTCCGGTGAGGTACAACGATGCCGGCAGTACGGCAAAACCGGCAGGTCTGTTTAGCTGGATGATGCGGCTGCTTTTGCTTACCTGCTTATTAGCTACTTTAGAAACAATCACCGTCCACTTTAATGTACCACTGCTGGAAGATGCTATGCCGCCCATAGAAGCTATCGTATTCAGTAATTTTTGGCTGATGGTTGCCTGTGTTTGTACGCCAGAACCATCAGAAAGGACTTTGTATATCGGATTGCTAAAATCTCCTGTTGGTTTGTCAAAAGCTATTTCGTATAGTACCAGATCCTGGGTTGAACTGGCGTCCCATTGAAACACAATCCCTGAACTTGATTTAGGATCCAAACTAAAACTAGCCTGATCGGCAGGTAAATTAAGTTTGCTCACAGCCGCAACATTGGTATCAAGCACATGAACATCCTTTTTGCAGGAGGTAAAAGCAACAGCCCCAAACAGGAGCATCATACTTATAGTGAATATTTTTCTCATTTTTTTATCAACATTGAAATTTTGTGAATTAATAACCCGGGTTTTGGATGAGATTGGCATCTTTCTGCAAATCATTATATGGAATAGGCCACAAGTAGTTTTTGGCAGGGTCAAAACGGCGTAACTGCGCCCGGATATAACCATTATCAACTGTCGGGTCGCCACTAAATTTGGCACCATGTGCATAACCGTTCAATACAATTTCAGAAAGTTTCCAGCGGTTGATATCTTCTGTACGAGTACCTTCCATAGCCAGTTCTACCCTGCGCTCTCTCCTGATAAGGTTGGTCATATCTGCATTACCGGGATAGTTTAGTGCATTAGCATCAGTAAATCCGGCACGCTGGCGCAGCAGCATTATTGTTTTATTCCATACATCTGCATTCATTTGACCCAGGCTGTTTTCTGCCTCAGCATAATCTAATAAAATTTCTGCCCAGCGGATAAGATGCAGGTTTAATCCTGATGCTAATGCAGGCAGGTGGTTAGGATCAAAATATTTATGCCAGTAATATCCTGTAGAAGAAACGGACTGAACAGCAGGCCGGTATTCATTCGGGCGGTTAGAATTAGGATCGGTTCCGGGTTTAATGTAGATAATCTGGGTAGAGCCATCAGGGTTTAAAAACTTGTATTGATCATAAACAATAGTAGCTGTAAGCCTGGGATCACGATTAACGTAAGGGTTATTTTCATTATAGCCGGATGTTGGGTCAGTAATAGGTTTGCCGTTCAGCATAATGTAATCATTGACCAGTTCTTGCGTTGGTGCCATTCCATTATCACGTGCACCAACCGATATAGGGGCAAAATCATAATAATCACCCCAGGTCCTGCCTGTTACACCTTCCTGATATTGCAGTGCCAGCATCGTTTCTGTATTGTTTTTATTTACTGCCGTGTTGCTAAACAAGTTATTATAATCACTTGCTAATTTATAGTTACCATAAGTTCCCGAGGTATTCATTAACTTTTCACAAATAGTAACCACATCGGCCATTCGGTTACCCTGATAAAGCAACACACGTGCTTCTAAAGCCAAAGCAGCACCATTGGTAATACGCCCGTTATCAGCAGATGAATACTGATCTTTTGACGGAAGTACAGCAGCACAAGCTTCCAACTCCGTAGTAATAAAACTAAGTACAGTTGCTTTACTTGCGCGGGATTGTGTTTTGGATTCATCAGCACTGATGATGGTTGTGATGAGGGGCACATCGCCCCAATGCGTTATCAGGTAGAAATAATGAAATGCCCTGATGAAGCGTACTTCGGCTTTCATCCGTGTAATTGTGGCAGCATCTAAGGTTTTGTTTTTATCAACGTTGCCTAAAAATAAATTACATGAATTAATGCCTGAGTAATGAAAACTCCAGTCGTTCAGAAATTTATCCAATTGTGAATTATATGAACCTGAGGCTACGGCAGTTACATTCCCTGTTGCACCGCCTCCGGGCGCATAAGCATTGTCTGACATGGCATCGTTATAAAAGAACATGCCCGAGTTGTACATGCCACTGTAATTGTTGTTCAGGGCATTATTTACATTGAGGCTGGTTGTGTAAAAGTTCAATTCTGTAAACGTATTGGTAGGCGCCAGATCAAGCTTTTTACAACTGCTTGCAACAACAGCAGACAGGGTTACAAAAAGCAATTTTTTAAAATATTTCATTTTGATATTTTTTAATAATTAAGAACCTGCTTCAAAATTGTCCAGCGTATTTGATGCTTCTTTTATCGTATAAAAAACATAAACACTTTTTATATTTTTTTGGATGAGCGTAATACAAATTTTGTGGGCTAAAAGAAGCATTGCTATTTTTTAACAGTAATTGTTCAACTGGTTTTTAAAAGGTCAAATCTAAACCTGCCCCGTAAAATACTGGCAACGGATAACTACGGCCACTACTTGAATTGGTAAAGCTTACATTATTGTTAAATTCTGTACTTTCCGGATCTATAAATTTCAGTTTGGTTAAAGTGTATAGGTTTTGAGCACTTAAAGATATCCTGAGCCTTTGGATACCAGCACGCTGGGTTAAAGCTGCGGGCAATGTATAACCGATGTTTACATTCTTCAGCCTTGCATAAGCAGCATTTAATTTGTAAATGTCTGAACCGTCGCGCCAGTTGTTCGTATTTGAATCAGAACCAATTACCGCTAATCGAGGATAAGTGGCACCTGTATTGGAAGGCGTCCAAAAATTGGTTTGATTTTCAAACAATGTATTTCCGTAATTATAGTGGAAAGGTTCTACCAGTTCTCCTCTGATAAATTCAGTACGTTTACCTACTCCTTGTATAAATACCGACAGGTCAAATCCTTTAACTGCTAAACGGTAAGTAAAACCAAAAGTGTATTGCGGAAAAGGATTGCCCAACGGCACCATATCTTTTTGATCGATTACACCATCTTTGTTTTGATCTACGTATTTAAGGTCTCCAGGCGCAAGATTAAGGCCAGCTGGTTTTGCAGAACTTTGAACTTCTGCCGCGGTTTGAAATATACCGGCAGTTTTATAACCATAATACTGCGTAATAGGCTGACCTACCTGACGTAGCAGGGAGTATTCGCCCAAACCTTGGATTTGTTGATCAGACCCATAACTTAATGCTAGTAACTTGTTGCTGCTGTTGGCTATGTTGAAACTAAAACTTTGGCTAACAGAGGAGTTACTTTTAAGATTATAAGTAATGATAGCTTCCCAACCTTTGTTACCTACTTTAGAAATATTATAATTTGGCAGCCCGGCACCAAACAATGCAGGAACATCAGTTCGTCCTGCCAGGATATTGCTGGTTTTCTTATCAAAATAATCAAAAGATGCAACCAGTTTGTCGTTCAAAAAGCTGGCATCTACACCCAAATTCAATGTGGTGGCTTTTTCCCAGGTCAAATTCGGGTTTCCTAAAGCATAACCGGCTCCGCTAACTGCTGTATTGTTAAAGGCGTAAGCATTATTGTAGGAGTTATAACGAGTTTGATATTGATAAGCGTTTACGTTTTGATTACCAAGTGTACCATAAGATGCACGAAACTTTAAAGTATTAATCACATTGGTCACAGATTTCATAAACGATTCCTCCGAAGCCAGCCAAGAGCCTGCTACTGAAGGAAAAAAAGCTGCCCTGTGGCCTGCTGCAAATTTAGATGACCAATCTTCCCTGAAATTACCCTCTAAAAAATAACGGTCTTTATACGAATAGTTCAGACGGCCAAAAAACGAATCTAAACTTGTTTCGAGTGTATTGCTGATGGTATTGTAAGAATTGCTCGGATCAAGTGTAGTACCTGTGGTAGGAGTACCAAGCTGAGGATCGGTATAAAGTTGTTGTACCTGACTGGTTTTTGAAGTATATGATTCATTAGATACGCCCAAAAGCACTTTGAATTTATGCTCCTGTATCTGTTTGTTATATTCAGCCAAAAACTGCGGTGTTAAGAATATATTGTTTAAGTTGTTGTTAAAAACGGCCCTGTCTGTGTTCGAGGTGCCGGAGGGATAATCATAAACCTGTATTCTTCTGATAAATGTACCAGCGTCAGTAAGCGTTGCGCCCATGATGCCGGTCAGCTTGATGTCTTTGGTAACGTTAAATTGTGCGTTTAGCGAACCAAAAAACTCATCACCTGTACTTAGGTTGTAGCCGCCATTTTGCGCGGTATTGAGCACATTAAATTCGGAAGCAACCTGGTTGGTGAGGTATCTTCCCTGATTATCCTGCCAATTATAGTTGTAAGGTACCCTGTTGGCATCAGCAAAAATGTTATTATCGCCTGCGGTATTAGATTTATTTTCATTACGATTGTAACTTAAAATCAGGTTTACCCGCAGTTTGCCGATATTAGTGGTTTGGTTCATACGCAGGTTGTATTTATCATAACCGTAATTAGCACCCGAACCACCATTACCTATGATGTTGCTTAACTGGTTTTGATAGCCGCCTGAAATAAAATAAGAACTGGTTGGGCCGCCGCCGGTAATGGCAACGTTTTCAGATAAAAGCGGTGCATTGTGCAAAACGTGGTTTACATCCCAGGTGCCGTTACCTTGCGCCTGTAATTGGGCAATTTGGTCGGGTGTGTAAGCCGGAGGTAAGCCTGAGTTGACTAATGATTCATTTTTATAATAGGCATTGTCCCAGGAATTTACTTTTTTCAACAGTACATCCGGATGTTGTATGCCGAAACTGCTGTTGAAAGTTATGGTAGGTTTTTGGTTTAAACTACCGCTTTTGGTTGTAACCAAAACAACTCCGTTGGCAGCCCTGGAGCCGTAAATGGCAGCTGCACCGGCATCTTTTAAAACAGATACACTGGCAATATCGTTGGGGTTTAGCGTTTGGATATTTCCACCGATGATACCGTCAATAACAATTAATGGCGAATTGTCTCCAGTAGTGCTTATCCCCCGAATGTTGATATTGACGCCACTTCCCGGTTCAAAATTTGTTTGTTGGATAATTAAGTTTGGGGATTCGCCCTGCAAAGCCTGTAAAGGGTTTAACACAGGCTTGTCTGCAATATCCTTTGCGGTTACTTGATTAACCGCTCCAGTCAACGAGATGCGGCTTTGAGTACCATAACCTACTACCACAACTTCGTTTAAGGCTGTTTTATTTTCCTGAAGTTTGATATCGAAGGTAGTTCTGTTGGCAACCGGGATTTCCTGTGTTGCAAACCCGATAAAGCGAAATTGAAGCACTGCGTTCTGATCGGCAACGGTGATAGAAAAATTACCATCTACATCAGTAACTGCTGCATTTGTTGTGTTTTTTTCTAAAATAGTTACGCCGGGCAGCGGCAACCCTTGCGCGTCTGTTACTTTTCCTCTTACAGTTACGGCCGCTTTAACACTGCTGGTTCCTGAAAGCTTACGGGTGATCAGGATCGTGGTGTTTTCAATAGTGTAGGTAAGTGGTTGCCCGCTTAAACAAATATCCAAGGCTTGCTTCAAACCAATATTAGTTAAATTCACGGTTACCAATTTTGCAAGTTTTAAGTCTTCAGCTTTATACAGAATATCATAATTGGTTTCTTTTTGGATCCTGTTAAAAATCTCCTTCAATTTGGCCTGTTTGAAACTGAGTGTAACTTCCTGGGCATAAGTTGCCGCTGATGCTTGCAGTACGGTAACTGTAAGCAATACAATCATTAACTTAATGGTAAGCAACGGTTTATAGTGGCAGCGTGGTTGCATACCTCTGATAAAAGCGGTAAAATTATTATACATTTGAATGTTGGGTTAATTTATAATTGGTGTAAAGAGAAAGTAATCACGGTTGTTCAAGAAGCTGTTTATAAAACGATCGGACTTATTTGCCATGCTTCTTTTATCACCTAAAATCTGGTGTTTTTTTTGTATATTTTTTCATCGGCAATAATTTATAAGATCCAAAATTTACTGGCATAAAAGAAGCATCTAACTGTCTTCAATAAAATTTTAAAAGCTTTAACCCGGCTTTGGGACAATCTCCCGTCGGTGCCGTAAACACTTCTGGTTTTTGAGTAACCGTTTATCAAAAACAGCATTTCATCCGGTCACGGTTATCCTCCTTCCTGTAATTGAAAAGTGAATATTTCCGATTTTTTCAAGGTAGTGCAACAATTCTGCAATCGTTTTTGAACGATGAAATGTCCCTCCAAACTTTTGAGCATCTACCGAGCCTAAAAGCTGAACATCTACATCGTACCAGCGTGCAACTTTTTTCATGATACCGGCAATACTTTCATCATTAAAAATAAAATAGCCATTTTTCCAGGCCATCACTTCATCAGTTTTTGCTTCGGTTACTTCAATATCATCGGATTGATAACCGATATTTGCCTGCTGGCCGGGTTTTAGCAAATAGGATGACTGATGTTTGGTTATCAAAATAGAACCTTCCAACAAAGTAGTTGAAGTTGTTTCGTCATCCGGGTAAGCGGAAATGTTAAAATGAGTGCCTAATACCCTGATTTCCCCGTTTCCGGTGTTTACATAAAAAGGTTGGTGAACATTTTTTGCAACTTCAAAGTAAGCTTCGCCACTTAATTTTACCCTTCTGTCTTTACCATCAAAAGTGGTTGGATAGGTGATAGAAGATGCTGCATTAAGCCAGATTTTTGTACCGTCGGCCAAGATCACCTGATATTCGCCTCCTTTGGGCGTGGTTAAAGTGTTGTACCTAACCTGCTGTATAATAGACGGTTTGCTTTTGCTTGAGTTATATACAATTTGTCCATTGCGCGTTTTAAGCACTTGTGTGTTTCTGTTTTTAACCACTACGCCGTTTGAGGTTTGGTTTAAAACCAGTTCCTTTCCGTCATCTGTTGTTAAAATCGCTTTTGTACTACCGGGTAAAATAACCGTGTTTTTTCCGGGATGCAAATTATGTTTATTGGCAACCATTTCGGCAGGGTGCTTTTGAAACACAATCAACCCAATGGCAAACACAACCAACAATACTGCAGCTGCTTTAAACCATGTTCTGTTATATAATTTAATATTTTGGGATTGGTTGTGTGGTATATCAGGGGAAGCAGCCGTATAACGGGAATCAGAAATTATTTTTTTCCAAACAGCTTGTTTCCGTGCAGGAAACAGGTCAGAACCTTTTTCTAAGTTTAATAAATCTTCTGAAACAAAACCTTCTATTTTGCTGAGGTCTGCATTTTTTAAATACACCAATAGTGCTATACGATCTTCCTGATTGATCGTATCATTAAAATAATCATGCAACAAGCTTTTCAGCTTTGCTTCGTTCATGTTCTATCGGTTTATATTGGCTCGAAAGGTTTGAGTACATATAAAGAACACAGAGCTAAGCCGATAGGACTATCGGGGGAAAAATTATTTTTTATTTTGCAGGAATAAAAAAATCAAACCGATAAAATCCGCATATTTTAAGTAAGTTTTTAAAAATTTTAATGCTGCAACCATGTGGTTTTTTACCGTATTGGTAGAAATTTTTAGCTTTTGCGCAATTTCCTTATGACTTAAACCTTCTTTGCGGCTTAGATTATAAACCTGCTGTTGCTGCTTAGGCAATTTTTGCAATATTCTTTCTGTAAATTGCTCTAAATCATGCGCGATAACCTGTTCTTCAGTTATATTATAAATCTCCGTGTGATGATTAGTGAACTGCTCGAAGGCAAAAGTGGACTGCCCTTGCTGGCGAAGTGCATTTAAAGATAATCGCTTTGCAATTACAAACAGGTACAACCATATATTGCTTTGAGGATTTAGCTGACTTCTGTTTAACCAAAGTTTTATAAACGTTTCCTGCACAATTTCTTCACTTTGCGAATGATCTTTCAGAAATTTAAAAGCAAGACGATACACTTTTTCTGCATAAAATTCATAAAAAGAAGCAAACGCAGCCTCTTCCCCTGCCATTAACCGGAGAACATAATTGCTGGTGATAAATTTGTCGCCCACTTTACAGGAAGTGTTTACATTGATTAATCAAAGGTATGAAGTTATACAGAATAAAACTCGTTTAAGTTTAGGTCTAAAAAAATCACAGTGCTTCTTTTATGCGTATAATTCTTGCTTATCGAATTTTAGGCCTATAAAAAAGTATGGAAATTTCCATTTTTTATAGGATAAAAGAAGCATTGCAAACCATCCGACAGAAATTTGAACAGGCTTTAAAACTTATAAAACAAATTCGGCAAGTGTTTCTAAACCATAATCTCGTTTTTACGATTTAGTGAAATACCGGCCTGACAATTTAAGTGCTTCTTTTATCCATATAAAATCAGCTTTATTGGATTTTAAACAGTTTTGTATCGTTTAATATTTTAGAAAAATTGGATTTGGACAGTGCTTTTCAAGTTGTTGATCAACAGAATATTCTGCACCTTTTAACTACTTCTGCCCTTTCTCAAAAAAACAGTTGTAAAAACAGCATCCCGAACAGCCTTTTAAGCTTAAAAATCAAATTATAAATGTTGCCCGATGAAAAATAAATAACTATTTAACTACTAATACTATGTATAAAAAACATTACGTTATTTAGCTTAAGGTTTAAAACTTAAATATTACGTAGATACTGTTTTTACTGGCAAATATTATCAGAGTAAATCATAGCTTTATACGGTCGGAGATCAAATGATTAAAAAATTACTTAAACTTATTTTTACTGTTTCAATGCTTTGTTTATCGGCCCAAAATTGGGTTTATGCACAAAGTGTTTCCAACGAAGGCCAGGAGTTTTGGTCGGTTTTTCCTACGCACGTACCTAACAAGCCCACGCAGCTGGCCAATATAAGTATTTTTATTACCGGCAAGCTGGCCTCTTCGGGTACAGTTTCTGTAAATGGTTTTTCGCAAAAGTTTACGGTTACTGCCAACACGGTTACAGAAGTTCAGGTTCCGCGGGCAAGTGCTTATATCAATGATACAGAAGGAGGCCGCGTTTTGAGTAATCGCGCTATCCACATATTGGTAGATGCCGGCCAGCCAAACGTGGTTGTTTATGCCCATATTTTTGCTGGTGCCCGTTCTGCCGCGTCGCTTATTTTGCCGATTAAGGCTTTGGGTCAGCAGTATTTCAGCATGAACTATACGCAAACTTCTCTTTCAAATGAGGGTAAAAATTTTATTACAATTGTGGCAAGTGAAGCCAATACAAAAGTTTTTATTAAACAAGGTAATACCAATTTAGTGGCCGGAGGCATAACGCTTAAAAACGTTGGCGATGTTTACGAATACTTATCTTATAATGATTTAAGCGGTGTTTCTGTTAGTGTAGATAGTTTAACTTCTGGTTGTAAGCGTTTTGCCATGTTTTCTGGCAGCAGCGGTGCTTTTATTAATGATCCGACTTGTACCCCCGGTTCTCAGGATCCGCTTTATCAGCAAGATTATCCGATAGAAAGCTGGGGCAAAACTTATGGTTTTATACCTTTTAGTATGGCTGCAAGAGGCAACCTGGTGGCTACAGAGCGTACCCTGGGCCAATATGTACGCGTGGTGGCACAAACTGACAATACCAATGTACAAATTAATGGTATCACCGTTGCCACTTTAAACGCAGGCGGTTTTTACACTACACCCAACCCGCTTAATCAGCCAGCCAGTATTTCTGCAGATAAACTCATCAGCGTTGCGCAATATGCTTTAACTCAAAGCTGTTCTGACCGGGTTCCAAATTCTAATACACTAGGCGACCCGGACATGGTAATCTTAAACCCGATCGAGTATAGCATCAAAAATATAACCGTTTATTCTTCTACCCGGGAGAATATTACTGAACAATACATTAATGTTTTGATTAAAACTGCTGCGGCGGCCAGTTTTCGCATCAATGGTGTGGCTCCGCTTATCTCCTTTACACCGCTGGCACAATTGCCCGGCTACTCTTATCTCCAGCTAAATTTGAACGGTTATCGAACCAATAACTTTAATTTAACTGCGGATGATGGCTTCAATGCCATTGCCTACGGTTTTGGTAATGTAGAATCTTATTCTTATTCGGCAGGAACAAACCTGGCAACTACCCTAACGGCCAACGCAGTAGATCCGGTAAGCAACCTGCAAATTACTTCTGCCTGCGTGTATGATGAATACTTTTTACAATTGACGTTAAACGTTCCGACGAAACATATAGAATGGACCATAACACCTTCTAAAACACCTACTATTGTTCAAAATAATCCTGTAGTTCGGGATACCATAATTAATAACACGCAGTACTACGTTTACAAATTACTAAAACCGGATATTTTTAAAAAAGCAGGCAATTATACTGTGGATATAAAGGCAGACCTTCCTCCTTCAACAGGCGGTTGCACATTAGGCGATCAGCTTTTCACCTTTCCCTTTACGGTTTACAGTGCGCCCATAACGGCATTCACGGCCCCGGCCAGTATTTGCGCCGGGGATTCGGTCAGTTTTATTGACAAAAGCACAGATAGCAGCAAAACTGTTAAAAGCTGGATCTGGAAGTTTGGCGATGGCAGCACTTCTACCCTGCAAAACCCAACGCACACTTATACTACGCCAGGTTTGGATACCATAAGTTTAACAGCAATTTCAGAAAGCGGCTGCCAAACAACCAAACAGCAAACCATCCGCATAAACAATTTGCCCAATGCTGTTTTTACCTATACAAATTCGGTGTTTAAAGATTTTTCGGTGTTTTTAAAAGATGCTTCTACCATTGCCGCAGGCAAAATTGTGCAATGGAACTGGGATTTTGGTGATGGCAAAACAGAAAACCATACTGATGCCAAAATTTTTGAACACGTTTATGCTACCGCCGGAACATATCAGGTAAAGCTTACATTAGTTTCTGATTTTGGCTGTACGTCAGTAATAACGCAGTCGGTTATTGCCAAACCGGGCTTAAAACCTGATTTTAAACTACCGGATGTTTGTAAAACAGATTTATCTTCCCAATTTACAGATTTAACTGCGGATAGCGTTGCCACCGGTGTTACGTTAACTTACTTATGGAGTTTTGACGATGCAGAAGCCACAGCTTCCAACCCAAATACCTTGACTTTAAAAAACCCGACGCATCGTTTTTTACAAGCACAGGTTTACCACGTTACCGAAACAGTTACGGCAAATGACGGCAGTTTTGCAACGGCTGAAAAAGACTTTTTGGTAAACGGCTCCATGCCGAAAGCGGCGTTTGAAATTTTAAATACCAAAAGCTTTTGCAGTAATGTGCCGGTAATTTTTCAAAATCAATCTTCGGTAGATGTTGGCCGGATTACCAAACTGGTCTGGTACTTTGATTATGCAAACCAGCCAGCAGTTGCAGAAACTTATATGTACCCGAAAGCAGGGCAACAATATACGCATCAATATAATCCTTTTACCACACCTGCAGCCCAAACTTATACGGTCAGGCTAATGGCTTACTCAGGCATTACCTGCGTGGACATAACCGAGAAAACCATCACCATAAATGCTGCCCCAAAAGTGGTGTTTACAGCTTTGGGCAGTATATGCGAGGAAGTTTCGCCAATTCAGTTTACCCAGGCCAGAGATATCAGCGGCAATAACGGCAAAGGTGTTTACTCAGGTGCAGGTGTTACGGCAGATGGCTTATTCTCTCCGGCAGCGGCTGGAGTGGGCATACATCCCATTAAATATGTGTTTACTACCGAAAGCGGTTGTGCCGATTCTGTTACGCAAAACATCATCGTAAACCCAACCCCAACCGTTGATGCCGGTGCAAACCGCAGCGTACACATTGGGGAAAGCGTAACCTTATCACCAAAAGCCACTGGCAATAACATCACTTATAGATGGACGCCAGCAACCGGTTTGAGCAACCCGAACATTGCACGGCCCGTTGCAACGCCGAAGGATGACATTACCTACCGGCTTACGGTAACTTCTGCAGACAGCTGCTCGGCAACGGATACGGTTTCGGTCCGGATCCTGAAATTACCGATTATCCCAAATACCTTTACCCCAAATAATGATGGAATAAACGATGTGTGGAATATCCGGAATTTAGACAGATACCCGGATTGCATCATGGATATTTACAATCGTTATGGCGTATTAATGTTTCATTCTACCGGTTACGGCACCGCTTGGGATGGCCGGTACAAAGGTGAAGAAGTACCCGTAGGCACGTATTATTATGTACTGAACCTGAAAGACGGCACAAAAAATTATGGCGGATATGTTACGGTTATTCGGTAATTATAGGTAATTTTGAAAATAAACCTAAACTTTTTGTTCCCGGCTTGTTAAAAGAGGGAAAACATTTATTGAAATTATACCGGTAAAAGAAGCATCATGAAAAACAAACTTATTTTATTTACTGCTTTGGCAGTTCTGTGCATCACAACAGCCTGTAACGAAAAACATAAAAATTATGGTTTAGACCGTAATGATACAGTTCGGGTAGGCGACAGTACCAACAATATACAAAACACTATACCGCCAAACGATACCTTAAAAAAATAATTGTTTTTCTCTTTGCTGAGGAAACATAAAAAAAGCCGAAACGGATAGCTGTTTCGGCTTTTGTTGTTACAATCAGTTTTTACAGATGCTTCTTTTACGGTTGTTTTTTTATGGATTGCTGCATAGGGTTTGCACCGGATGTTGCGCCACGTGGCAAGGTCTGCTGTTTAAACAATTCAAAACGTGTTGGCGTTAGTGTGTGTGGCCAGTTGTTGTTGTCTTCGTCAATATCGCCGGTTTCACGATAAGGGTCTAATTTGATGGATTTTACTTCTTTTGTTTTAGCAAAAACCTTTGTGATTTTCTGTTCATTTTTCCGCCAGATATAAGCGGAGATGCGTTCGGTTTCTTTGGTGCCGTCAGTATAAGTCCACTCTAAAATTACCGGCATCACCAAACCACCTTTATTGCTTAATGTCAGCTGGTAAAAGTAGTTTTTGCTTTCATAAAAGTTTTTTTCCTCCGGGGATAAAGCATTGTACATTGCCTGATAACTTTCTTTGGTTAGCGGAGTTGCCGCAAAACGGTCAAATTTGCTGTAAAAATCTTTCAGGGAAGAATCTGCCTCTACCGCAAAACGTGTCCCGGCTTCCCGATTGCGTTGCATGGTGATGCTTTGCAGGTTACGGTCAAACTGTGCCCGGTCAGCCTGAGCATTAATTTCAGGATTTTTGGTGTTGAGCGTGTATAGTTTCACACTGTCCAGAGAAATGTCCACCGGATCTGTGCCGTAAAACCAGCCTCGCCAAAACCAATCCAAATCAACTGCCGAGGCATCTTCCATCGTCCTGAAAAAATCTGCCGGTGTTGGATGTTTGAAGGCCCAGCGTTGTGCATAAGTTTTAAAAGCGTAATCAAACAGTTTACGGCCCATCACGGTTTCGCGCAGGATATTTAATGCTGTTGCTGGTTTGGCATAAGCATTCGGCCCGAAACGGACGATGTTTTCAGAATTGGTCATGATTGGTTCCAGTTCATTTTTGGGCAATTTCATGTAATCTGCAATTTTGTAAGCTGGCCCTCGTTGCGAAGGAAAATTGTTGTCCCAATCCTGTTCGGCCAAAAACTGACAAAAAGTATTCAAGCCTTCATCCATCCACGTCCATTGCCGTTCATCTGAGTTTACGATCATCGGGAAAAAATTGTGCCCAACTTCATGCGTAATTACACCGATCATACCGTTTTTGGTGGCTTCACTATAAGTACCGTCTTTCTCAGTCCGGCCATAATTAAAACAGATCATCGGGTATTCCATCCCGTTGGATGCTTCCACAGAAATGGCACTTGGATAAGGATAAGGGAAAGTATGCGCCGAATAAACTTTAAGCGTGTGCGTCACCACTTTGGTAGAATACCGATGGTAAAGCGGATAAGCTTCGGGGCCGTAATAAGACATGGCCATTACTTTTTTGCCGCCTTCAATTTGGGTTGACATGCCGTCCCACACAATCCGCCGCGAAGAAACCCAGGCAAAATCCCGTACATTTTCGGCAGCATAAACCCAGGTTTTACGTGCCTTTGCGTGGCCTTTCATGGCTTGCTGTACTTCGTTTAGGGTTATAATTTCAATGGGTTCTTTGGTGTTTTGTGCCTGGTTCCAGCGTTTTAACTGTGCTGTTGAAAGCACCTGACTGTAATTTTGGCATAAACCTGTTGCCCCAACTATATGGTCCGCCGGCACATTAATATTCACTTTAAAGTTACCAAAAGCCAGCGCAAACTCGCCGCTGCCGATAAATTGCTTGTTTTGCCAGCCTTGAAAATCACTGTAAACAGCCATCCGCGGATACCACTGCGACATGGTGTACAAATAGTTTTTATCTTCCGGGAAATATTCGTAACCGCCTCTCCCTCCAATAGTTAAACGATCTGAAATATTGTAATACCAAGCTACTTTAAATTTGAATTTCTCGCCGGGAAGCAGCATTTTGGGCATTTCCAGCCGCATCATGGTTTCGTTGATGGTGAAAGGAATGTTGTTTCCGTTGGCATCTTTCACACTTAAAATATGATCACCTAAATCCAGATTATTGCCCATGATGGACTGCAGCTGGCGTAAACTCATTTTGTCCTGCATTTTGCTTTCGCCGGTAGTACTTCCCTGCGAATCTTTACGGTGCTGGTTTTCATCCAATTGAAGCCATAAATACGTTAACGGATCGGGGGAATTATTATAATAAGTAACTGTTTCTGTACCGTCCAAACGCTGCTTGTCATCATTCAGATTAGCGTTGATTTCATAATCGGCGCGCTGCTGCCAGTATTTCGGACCGGGCGCACCGGATGCCGACCGGTACATGTTCGGGTCGGAAATCATCGTACCCAATTGTTCAAACTTATTGCCGTGGTTTGAGCCCGGATTGTTATCATATTGCGCAAAAGCTGTTGCTGCAAAGAGAAAAGTAACGGAAATGGATAAATAAATTTTCTTCATTTAATAATAATTTGTTGAAACCGATCAATACACATCATCATAGCGATACCGAAGATAGCCGAAGATAGAAAAAATCCCCAATTGTGAGGTTTAATTTTAAAAGCCCTGATCAGCAAAAAACCCAAAAGTAACACAGAAATCACAATCAGGATTTGTCCGCATTCTAAACCTAGATTGAAAGCGAACAACTGGGAAACAATATCAGAATCCCGCCCCAGCAAACTTTTCAAATAACTGGAAAAACCCAACCCATGTATCAGCCCAAAAAACAAAGCGAAAAAATAAGTCAGGTTAATGGTTTTCTGCGGGATGCTTCTTTTACCGATATTATTTAAGGCTGTTAAAACAATTGTGACCGGAATGAGAAATTCGATGAGCGAAGTATTGATGCGGACGATATTGAACACGCTCAAAGCCAGCGTAATAGAATGTCCGATGGTAAAAGCGGTGACTAAAACCAGCACTTTTTTCCAATCCTGCAATTGATAAACGCCGCATAAAACGGTTACAAAAAGGATATGGTCGTAACCTTTCCAATCGCAGATGTGCTGCAGGCCGAGCTGGAAATACAAGGAAAAATCAGGCATAAAAACAGTATTCGTTTTATATTATCCGGCTTAAAAAAGTTATTTAGATGATTTGAAATAGCCTTGAATAATTACATCATCCGGACTCTGACCTTCATACGCCATTCCTTCGATAAATAATTCACTATCGATTTTAACTATTTTGTGGCTGTTATCTGCCGCCATTTTATACCCTGATTTAGCCAAAATGCGTTTCAGATCATCTACAACTTCGTTTTTTACAAACGGCGTACTCATAGACAAATTTCCGGTTGATTGAAAACTTACATTTTCAATTTTAAAAGAATAAAATATTACTTTGTTCATAAGTGTTGCGTGTGATTATACAGGATAATTTGTTTTTGGAACAAATAAACCTAAATATATATGATAAAAGAAGCATTCGCAATTGTGGTTAATTATACCTTTTTTTGAAAGATAAATAATCATATTATTAATGTTGAATTTATTCTTTTTCTTCTGGCTGAGGCTGTTCCATCCTTTTTATGTAAGCATAACGGAGATCAAGCAAAATCCGGCCAGTCATTCATTGGAAATCAGTTGCCGGATGTTTTCTGATGATCTGGAAAAAGCACTGGAAAAACAGTATCATGTTGAGTTAGATGTTATCAAACCAAAAGATAAAACGCTGGTAAACAAGCTGATCAGTGATTATGTAAAAAAACGTTTACTCATCCACGCCGATGGAAAAGCGTTAAGTTTAAACTATGTTGGCTACGAAATCCAGGAAGACGGCACCTGGAGTTATTTTGAAGTAAAAGGCATTGATCCGCCCAGAAAACTAAATGTACACGATGCTTTATTGTTTGAGCAGCACCCGGAACAAATCAATATGATGCATGTAACCGTTGGCGGCCAAAGAAAAAGCACCAAAGTGGACAACCCTGATGCTGATGCTGTTTTTGTTTTTTAAGGATGCTGTTTTTATCGGGTAAAAATCAGAGAATGATGTTTAAGCCGTATGTATCACGTTCTAAGGCCGAACGCCAAGCCTTGATCAAATTTTTATAAGCGGTGCCAACCGGGCGGATTTTTCGATCCAAATCATACAAACCAAGCGGGTTTACAGTACCGTTGTTTTGCCTCAGTGCCGTGTCCCAATCCACCTGGTCAAGCAAACTATACCAGGTAAAACCAACAATCGGGAATCCATCCTGCTTAAAACGGTACAAATTTGCCCATTCTTTTTGCAGCCAAGTAACCGAGTGTGGTTCGGCAATGTTGGTTTCCGTGTGCATTACCGGCAAGCGGTAACGGGTATAATATTGATGGGTGATTACATAATAGCCGAATATTTCACCGGAAGCACTGGTTGAGCCATCTGCATGAACAATATGTTCATTGGAGGCATAATAATCCGTGCCCATAATACATTTTCCACGGATTTTGTTGTTCATGAACCATTCGTATTCTGCATCCGTCATCCCGTTTTCGATCAAATATTTGTAATGCGGAACTTTAATGGAGTGCGCGTAAGAAAGATCAAGCGACAAAAAGCGTTTCAAGTTGAGGAAATCCGCCAGTTCACAGCAACTCGGGTCTTCCGGATGAAAATATTCTGATGATTCACTTTGGATAAAAGTAACCTCCGGCTGCACTTTTGCAATCACCTCCATGGCCAGCACATTGGCTTTGCAAAGATGTTTTAAGGCGGTTACAAAGCTTTTGTCATCGGCCAGACTTTCGTTCCACCAGCCGTATTGGCCAGAAAATGAAGCAGCCACAAATATCTCATTTACAGGTGTATAAAATTTTAAATGCGGATATCGCTTTGCAAACGCCTGCGCATATTCTGCAAAATATTGCGGAAAATCAGGGTTTTGAAAATTGTCCAGCCAATCCGGAACACCAAAATGGCAAAGATCAACAATCGGTGTAATGTCGAGTTCTTTTAACCTTGCAAAAGTATCATCTGCAAAACTCCAATTGTACTGGCCTGGGCCAGTATGAGTTGAAAAATAAGGCGGCCCATAACGCAGAAATTTGATGCCAAAATCTTTAACCAATTGAAAGTCTTCCTGCCAGTGTTTATAGTGGCCGGTTTTTTCCAGTTCATCAACCCTTACCTTTTTTCCATCGATAAAAACAGTAGGATAACTGTTTTCGATACCGGTGGCAAACATAAACTTGTTTTTCATAATACCTTGTTTATTAAACTTTTACAAGTTGTCCAATCGGTTACCATCAACTACTAAAGTTGTGCCGTTAATGTAAGAAGCCTCATCCGAAGCCATAAAACATATAGCCGAAGCCAGCTCTTCGGGTTTGCCAATCTGGCCTTCCATTTTTTCTACACCATCTTTGATGTTTGGGTTTGACCACAACATCGGCGTGTCCACAGCACCTGGGGCAACGCAGTTAAAGCGGGATTGTGAAGGTTTATATTCCAAGCTTAAGCCACGTGTAAAAGCTTCCATACCGCCTTTTGTGGTGGCATAAGGCAAAACTTCAGGTGTGGTTTGGAAAGCGTGTACGGAACTGATGTTTACCACTGCACCGTTTTTCATGTGCGGCAAACTGTATTTACAAAACAGAAAAACAGATTTAAGGTTGATGTTCATCACTTTGTCCCAGTCGCTTTCTTCCAGGTCAACAATTTTAACAAACGTCATGAAAGCGGCATTGTTGACCAGCACATCAATGCGATGATATTGATCGATCACTTTTTGCACACATTTTTCAATGTCATCTGCAATAGCCAAATCAGCTTTAATAAATGTGGCTTTGCCTTTTTGCTGGCGGATGGCATCGGCCGTTTCGTTTCCGTGTTGTTCGTTAATATCAACCACAATCACCGTTCCGCCTTCGGCCGCCATACGTAAACAAGTTGCTTTCCCAATCCCTGAACCACCACCGGTAACCAAACAAATTTTATTTTCAAATCTCATAAATAGAGCAGTAATAGCTTATATACCGTAGCAGACGTGCTAAAAGAAGTATTGTTTATCAAAAACAAAAAAAAGCGATAGTTTGACAAACTATCGCTTTTATAAAAAATTGAACCCTGAAATTTAGGTGATAAAAACAGTATTTCTATTTATTTTGAAGCAAGGCCGAAGCCGCTTGATCCATAAACCATTGCACGTCACCGTTTTCCGGTTTGATTAGTTGTGCCGGATATTCCTCGATATTTGTCGGATCTTCCAAAACGTGTTTTACCGCTTCTGCTTTACCGGCACCGTACAGTAAAAATGCGATGTGGTGTGCCTGATTGATCATTTTAGCAGTTTTAGTAATCCGGTAAACCTGCTGATCTTCCAGAAATACTGCTTTTATGGTCGCTTCTTTCTCCTTCAGAACATCAGTGTGCGGAAATAATGAAGCCGTGTGGGAATTATCACCGAGACCAAGCAAAATCAAATCAAATTTAACTTCCTGGTTTTTGAAATGATTATCAATTTGTTCGGCATAAGCTATTGCTGCAGATTCGGGCAAAACGGTAGTATCAACCGCAAAAATATGATCAGGTTGAATATCTAAAGGATCAAACAATGCTGTTTTTACCATTAGAAAATTGCTCTCGGGCGAATTTTGCGGCACATTTCGTTCATCACCAAAAAAGAAATAAGCTTTTGTCCAGTCTAACTGTTGCCGATACCCTGAGGTTGTCAACAATTCATACAGTTTTTTTGGTGAAGTTCCTCCTGATAAAGAAACATTAAAAAAACCCTGCGCTGCAATGGCTTCATTTGCTGTTTTGATAAAATAAGCTGCAATGGCCTTTAACACTTCCTGTTCAGAAGGGAAAATATTCAGTTTTAAATTCATTTTTTAATCTTCTTTTGCCGGCAAGGTAAACCAATGGAAACCATCACGCGCAATTAATGCTTCTGCAACTTCCGGCCCCCAGGAATCAGAAGAATAATTAGGGAATTTAGAACTCTTTTTACTTTCCCAAACGTTTAAAATCGGCATAATCAAAGCCCAGGCAGCCTCAACCTGATCGGCGCGCATAAATAAAGTCTGATCGCCTTGCATAGTGTCCAGCAACAAGGTTTCGTAAGCTTCCGGTGCGTCGTTGGAATAAGTTCCTTTATAATCAAAAACCATATCAACGGTGTTGATCACCATATCTACGCCCGGACGCTTTGCCTGCACTTGCAAACGAATACTCATTTCCGGCTGTATGCTGATAATCAAGCGGTTTTGCTGCCAGCTTTCGGTTGCTTCGGAAGGAAAAACGGGATGCGGCACATCTTTAAACTGTATGGTAATCACCGAAGCAGATTGATGCAAACGTTTACCGGTGCGTACATAAAACGGTATGCCTTGCCAGCGCCAGTTGTCCACAAAAAACTTTACGGCAGCAAACGTTTCGGTGTTGGATTCGGGGTTTACATTTTTTTCCTGGCGATAACCCGGAACTTCTTTGCCATTAATCCAGCCTTTGCCGTACTGACCGCGAACAGCTGTATTTTTGATATTTTCGGATGTAAAACGACGCATAGCGTTCAACACGTCCACTTTTTTATTGCGGATTTCATCTGCATCAAAATTTACCGGGATTTCCATTGCCACCAAACAAAGCAACTGCAAAATATGGTTCTGGATCATATCCCGCATTGCCCCTGCACCTTCATAATAATCGCCCCGATCTGCAACGCCCAATTGTTCGGTAACTGAAATCTGCACGTGTTCGATATAATTTCGGTTCCAAAGCGGTTCCAGCAAAGAATTGGCAAAACGAAAAGTCAGGATGTTTTGAACGGTCTCTTTTCCTAAATAATGATCGATCCGGTAAATCTGTTTTTCCTGAAAAATGCCCTGCAGCAATTGGTTTAAAGATTTTGCAGATTCCAGATCATGGCCAAAGGGTTTTTCAATCACGATCCGGGTTTTTTCCGGATTAGTGGCCAAACCACTTTTAGAAATATTCTCTGCAATTATCGGGAAGAACTGCGGCGCCACTGCGAGGTAATAAATCACATTTGCTTCCTGGTTCCAATCGCCTTCGTATTTTTTAATCAGATTGCCAAATTCAGTATAAGTTTCGGCATCGTTCAAATCTGCCGGCTGGTAAAAAACATTGTCTGAGAAAGTTTTCCACTTGTCATCTTTGGCTTTTCCGCTGCGTGAAAACTGATTGATACCATCCAGCAATTTAGATTTAAAATCATCATCAGACAATTTTGTACGGCCTGTGCCAATGATCGAAAACTGATTTGGCAGCCAATCATCCAGGAATAAATTGTACAAGGCAGGCGTAATTTTTCGCCAGTTTAAATCGCCAGTGCCACCAAAAATCACAAATACCGTAGGCTGATTCTTAGTTGATTTCATAATTAAGAGTGATAAAAAAGGTGGATAAAAGAAGTATCTGTTAGTTATTGGTTTTGTGCGAAGGGATTGCCTGCCACTCGGTATGGAACACACCTTCTTTACCAATCAATTCGTAAGTATGTGCGCCAAAATAATCGCGTTGTGCCTGGATCAGGTTGGATGGCATATTTTTAGTGCGGAACGTTTCAAAATAATTCAGGCAAGAACCATAAGCCGGTATAGCAACACCTGATCCAATGGCCGCAGCAACCACTTTACGAATGGCTCTTTCGGTTTCTTTAACCAAACCTTGCACTGTTTCATCGAGTAGAAGAAGCTCCATGCCAGGGTTTTGATCGTAAGCTTTTGTGATTATGTTCAAAAACTCCGAACGGATGATGCAGCCGCCACGCCAAATGCTGGCAATGGCTGCCAAATTCAACTCATACTGATAATCTTTAGAGGCTTTATACAATAGATGCATTCCTTGTGTATAAGTGATGATCATATTGAAGTAGAATGCTTGCTCTAAGGAATCCAAAAACTCTTCGCTATTTTCTGCCATTAACGGAAGTTGTTCGTCATAAAGCTCTGATAATTCTACGCGTAAAGCTTTGTATTTTGATAAATCCCGCATAGAAACAGCCGTATCAATTGTTGGTACAGGTAATTCCAGATCCATTGCTACTTGTGAAGTCCATTTTCCAGTACCTTTTGCCCGTGCTTCATCTTTAATATCATTAACCAGCAACATATCTTTCCCTTCTTCTTTAAAGGCAAAAATATCTTTGGTAATATCTAACAAATAGGATTTTAAACGGCCATCATTCCATTTGGCAAAAGTTTTTTGGATAGATGCATCGTCCATTTTTAAACCTTTTTGCATAATGCCATATGTTTCTGCAATCAGCTGCATCAAACCGTATTCAATACCGTTGTGCACCATTTTTACAAAGTGTCCGGAAGCACCCGGTCCAATATATGTTACGCAAGGTTCATCATCAACTTTTGCAGCAATGGCTTCAAAAATATTTTTTACATGCTGATAAGCTTCTTTGTCACCGCCAGGCATCATGCTTGGGCCATTGCGTGCGCCTTCTTCACCACCAGAAATCCCCATGCCAAAGAAGTGCAGTTTTTTCGAGTTTAAATATTCTACGCGGCGATTTGTATCTGTAAAATGAGAATTACCGCCATCAATAATAATATCTCCTTCTTCCATTAGCGGAAGCAAATCTTCAATCACGCTATCAACAATTTTGCCGGCCGGAACCAGCATCATCAAAGCACGCGGTTTTTGCAAACTGCTGATAAAGTCTTTTAATTCCGGAAACCCTTTAACTGGTTTGCCTACGCCTTCTTTTTCAAGTAATCCGATTTTGGCTGTATCTTTATCATAACCTGCTCCGGAAAAGTCATGATCTACCATGTTCAGCAATAAATTCCTGCCCATAGTCCCAAGACCAATCATTCCAAATGTGTATTTATTGTCCGCCATTGTTTTTAATCTAAAATTGTGATTTAATCTGTTCTAATAAATGTGTTGTTGTTTCAAAATCTTTATGCTGATATACGTTGATGCCGGTTGTTTTGGCCACTTCTATCAGCATCGCCCGATCATCAAAATAGTAACACTGTTCTGGTTTTGCCTGGGCAATGCCCGTTGCCAACTTAAATATGGATGGATCTGGTTTGCGCACACCTACCTCGCAGGAAGAAATAAAAGCATCAAAACACCGGTGCAGACCAAATTTTTTAATGCGGTAATTGTTTAGTTCTCTTCCTTCGTTGTTGATGGACATGATCCTGAAACCACAATCTTTTTTCCATTCGATCAGCCATTGTAACAAATCAGGAAGTTCTTTTGATTCGGAAAACACAAAAGCTTTAAAATCTTCCCGGGTAAAGTTTCGTGGATGATTAAAAACCACCGTATTTAAGTATTCATCCAGTGAGATTTTTCCGATTTCGTAGATATTAAAAATAAGATTATGCAGAGCTTCCATCTCTGCATAATCTATCTTAAAAACTTTTGCCGCCAGCTGACGTGATTCGTGTCCCCAGCCATTCGTCAGCAAAACACCGCCTACATCCAGGAACAAAATTTTGGGATAGCCGGCTTCCATATATTTTAAGCTACGGCTTTTTGTTTTTGCTTTTCAATTGCGGCCAGCAGTTTATCATATGGCTGATTGAATTTCTCAATGCCTTCTTCTTCCAGTTGCTGGGTAATTTTGGCCAGATCAATGCCTGCTGCTTTGATTTGCTCTAAAGTTTTGGTTGCTTCGTCCAAACCTTGATCTAAAGTATTTGCTGCGTTGCCATGATCCCGGAAAGCAACTAAAGTTTCCATCGGAATAGTATCAACAGTATCCGGACCGATCAAAGCTTCTACATATTTCACATCAGAGAAAGACGGATCTTTGCTACCGGTGCTTGCCCAAAGCAAACGCTGTGGCTTGGCACCTTTATCTGCCAGTTTCTGCCATCTTTCTCCGCTGAAAACACGTTTATAAATCTCGTAAGCTTTTTTTGCGGAGGCAATTGCCACTTCACCTTTGAGGTGATCTAAACCTTTTTCTTTCAGCATTGGATCAACCAAAACATCAATACGGCTTAAAAAGAAACTGGCCACAGAAGAAACGTATTCAATTGGTTTACCGGCAGCAACACGTTCTTCCAAACCTTTTATATAAGCTTCGGTAACGGCTTCATATCTTTCCAAACCAAAAAGCAACGTAACATTAATGTTCAAACCTCCTGCAATAGATTTTTGAATGGCCGGCAAACCTTCTTTTGTTCCCGGGATTTTGATCATCACGTTATCTTTATGTACGGCTTTCCATAGTTCTAAAGCTTGTTTGGTTGTGCCTTCGGTATCGTTTGCTAAACGCGGCGAAACTTCCAAACTAACATAACCATCAGCACCTTTTACTTCATCTTCATAAACCTGCAAAAACATATCGGCCGCGCGTTTGATATCTTCTACCGCAACGCCGTAAAAAATATCATCATTGCTTTTGCCCTCTTTGGCCAGCCTGGCAATATCTGCATCATAATCAGAACTGCTGCTGAAAGCTTTCTCAAAAATTGCCGGATTTGATGTTACGCCACGCACGCCATCATCAGTAATCAGTTTTTGCATATCGCCGGAATCCATAATCTTTCGGTCGATAAAATCCAGCCAGATGCTCTGGCCTAATTCATGTATTTTTTTTAATCTGTTTTCCATGATACTTCTTTTATAAGGTTATTTTTCTAACTGATGAACTTTTTCCATGCGGCGTAAATGGCGTTCGGCACCAATAAATTGAGCTTTTAAAAATGTGGAAATGAGTTCCTGCGCCACGTTAAACCCAACTACGCGTCCGCCAATTGTCATCAAATTCATATCGTCATCTTCCACGCCTTGATGGGCGGAAAAATGTTCGGTAATTAAAGCAGCACGTACACCGGCGACTTTGTTGGCCACGATACAAGCCCCAACGCCGCTGCCGCAAACGGCAATGCCACGATCTACTTCTTTTGCAGCTACAGCTTTTGCAAGCGGAATAACGTAATCCGGGAAATCATCTAACTGAACCAACTCTTTCGCACCAAAATCCACTACTTCATGGCCTAAACTTTTCAAGTAACCACGCATCATTTCTTTTAGTTCAAACCCACCATGATCTGCCGCAATCCCAACTTTCATCTTTGTTAATTTTAGGGTGATAAAAGAAGCATCCGCCTCACCCCTGCCCTCTCCAATAGAGAGGGAGTAGGCCAATGCTTCTTTTATCGGGTAAATTTATGCGATCAACGCTTTGGCTTTTTCAACTACGTTTTCTACGGTAAAACCGAAAACTTTATACAGATCTTCCGCCGGGGCAGATTCGCCAAAGGTATGCATACCAATCACTACACCTTCATCGGTAACATATTTATGCCACCCTAATGTAGAAGCCATTTCCACCGCTACACGTTTTTTCAGGTTTTTAGGAAAGATTTTTTCTTTGTATGCATCATCCTGTTTTTCAAATAATTCCCACGATGGCATACTGATCACGCGGGCTGCAATGCCTTCTTCCTGTAATTTTGCCTGAGTTTTCATGACCAGTTCTACCTCAGAACCAGTTGCAATAAGCAATAATTGCGGATTTTCCACATCAGATACGATGTAAGCACCCTTTTCCAACCCGGTTGCTTTTCCGTATTTATCCTGATCAATGGTGGTTATGCCCTGACGGGTCAATACCAAAATTACCGGCCCGCCTGTGTGCTCAATCGCTACGCGCCAGGCTTGCGCGGTTTCGTTGGCATCAGCCGGACGTATTAAAGTAATGTTTGGGATGGAACGCAGCGAAATCAACTGTTCAACCGGCTGATGCGTAGTTCCATCCTCACCTAAACCAATACTGTCATGTGTGTAAATGAAAATCGGTTTGATTTTCATAATCGCTGCCATACGGATCGGCGGACGCATGTATTCAGAAAAAATCAGGAAAGTGGCACCAAAAGGAATAATGCCTTTGGTTAAAGCCATACCATTTAAGGCAGCACCCATCGCGTGTTCACGGATACCGAAGTGAAAATTTCTTCCGGTACGGTCTTCCGCAGTAAATGATTCAAATTTATCCAGATTGGTATCGGTAGATGGAGCTAAATCCGCTGCACCTCCAAGCAAACCCGGTAAAAATGGCGCGATTGCATTTAATACTTTCCCGGATGCTTTACGGGTAGCGATTTTGCCTTCTTCAGCCTTGAAAGTTGGAACGGCATCCTGCCAGCCTTGCGGCAGCCCGCCGCTGCTTAACAATTCAAATTCGGCCGCTAATTCCGGGAATTCTTTTTTATAAGCAGCATACTGTTCGTTCCATTTCTGTTCTTTCTCTTCACCTTTTTTACCGCACTCCAGGTAAAAATCAGCTACTTCTTTTGGCACGTAAAAAGATTTCTCAGGATCAAAACCCATTCCTTCTTTAACCAGTTTCACTTCTTTTTCGCCCAGCGGAGAACCATGTGCACCGGGTGTATCAACTTTATTCGGGCTACCATAAGCCAAATGCGTACGCACCTTGATTAAAGATGGCTTGCGGATTTCAATTTTGGCATTATATACCGCTGCCCGGATAGCGGCAACATCGTTACCATCGTCCACTACCTGCACATGCCAGCCATAAGCTTTAAAACGGGCAGCCACATCTTCTGTAAAAGCAATATCGGTATCACCTTCAATAGAGATGTGGTTATCGTCATACAAATAAATCATGTTGCCCAGCTCCAATTGAGCCGCTAACGAAGCCGCTTCGGAAGTTACGCCTTCCATCATATCGCCATCACTGCAGATGGCAAAAATTTTGTAATCGAAAATATGATGGCCTGGTTTGTTGTATCGTGCGGCTAAATGTTTTTGCCCGATGGCAAAACCAACACCGTTTGCAAAACCCTGTCCTAAAGGGCCTGTGGTCACATCGATACCCGGCGTTAAACCATATTCGGGATGACCAGCGGTTTTACTGTTCAGCTGACGGAAGTTTTTCAGATCATCCATCGATAAATCATATCCGGTGAGGTGCAAATAGCAATACTGCAGCATACAGCCGTGGCCGGCAGAAAGTATAAAACGGTCGCGGTTTGCCCACTCGGGGTTGCTTGGGCTGTAATACATTTCTTCAGACCACAAAACATGGCCCATCGGTGCAGCGCCCATTGGCATCCCCGGATGGCCGGAATTGGCTTTCTGGACACCATCAACCGCTAAAACCCTTACCGTATCAATGGCTAATTGTTCAAGGTCTGTTGTTCCTACTCCTACATTCATTATATTAAATTAAAAAGGTTTATACGTATATTATTTTTTGCTGAGGGCTTTTTTGTCCTGCAACCACAAACGCGGGCCGCCTTTAATACCATCGCGGTTGGATACGATTTTGATGTTTTCATCCAGCTTAAAATCTATCTCGCGGGAATTTCCTCCACCAATATACAAAAAATCGTAGTTAAAAACAGTATTTAAAATACCCAGGACTTTTTTTAAACGTTTGTTCCAATGGTCTTTACCTTCTTCTTCAAAAGCTTTATCACCCAGATACTGGTCATAAGTTGTGTGTTTTTTAACAGGTAAATGGGCAATTTCCAGGTGCGGCAATAAAAAACCATCCTTAAAAAGGGCTGTGCCAAAACCTGTTCCCAATGTAATTACCATTTCAAAACCTTTTCCGCTGATCACGCCCATGCCCTGCATGTCGGCATCGTTCACCACAATGGCATCTTTGCCTAAAGTGTTTTTAAGGAGTTTTTGCAGATCGGTTCCTTTCCATAAATCCGTACCCAAATTTGGTGCGGTAAAAACAGTACCGTCTTTCACAAAACCAGGGAAACCGGAAGATATATGATCATATTCAGGAAAATCTTTTACCAGTGTTTTAATGGCTTTAATCAGATTTTCGGGCGATGCCGGAACCGGGGTCGGTATTTTTTGATAATCTTTTGAAGAGTTACCTTTTGTATCTAAAACGGTGGCTTTAATATGAGAACCGCCAATATCGATACAAAGGATTTTGTTTATATCAGAAGGATTGTCCATGTTTTTGAAAAATTTCCGAAAAGTAATATTAATCTGCTAAAAACAGCATTTAATAAATACAATGCAGGCCGTTTTCTGTTTGTATCATTGCTGAATGTAAGTTTTGATCACCAATGCTGTTTTTATCGGTATAAATTTGGTATCGGTTATTTTAAAAACCCTGATTTAAAAAGTTCTCTTTCCATTTCCTGCTGTACTTTCAGTGCTTCTGCCCTGGCCGCTTCTGCAAAATCTTTTTCGGTGGAAGCATAAATAATTGCCCTTGACGAATTAACGATCAAGCCACAATCTGTGTTCATTCCATATTTACAAACATCTGCCAGCGAGCCGCCTTGTGTGCCTACACCCGGGACGAGCAAAAAATGGTCAGGAACCAGCTTCCGCACTGCTGAAAATGCTTCGCCGCGCGTGGCTCCGATAACGTACATCAGTTGTTCGTTTGTTCCCCATCGTTGTGATTTTTGCAGTACTTGTTCAAACAATTTGTGCTGATTGCCGCCGGATAATTGAAAATCAGCATGGCTTTCATTAGAAGTCAAAGCCAGCAAAATTGCCCACTTATTTTGATAGGCTAAAAAAGGCATCACCGAATCTGATCCCATATAAGGCGCAACGGTAACGGCATCAAATCCCATCCCGGAAATTTCTCGGTCAAAAAAAGCTTTTGCATACATCTGCCCGGTATTGCCCAAATCGCCGCGCTTGGCATCTGCAATTTTAAAAATATCGGCCGGGATATAATTGCAGGTATCAATCAGGTTTTGCCAACCTTTTGCACCGTAACACTCGTAAAAAGCCGTATTTGGTTTATAAGCGATACATAAATCATGTGTGGCATCAATTATCTGGCGATTAAATTCGAGTACCGGGTTTTTTAAACCTTTTAAACAATCCGGTATTTTTTCTGGGTCAGTATCTAAACCGATACATAAAAAAGATTTTTTCTGCCGGATTTGATCAATTAGCTGCTGCCTGGAATACATGTTTTTAGCGGATAAAAAATCAAAATAAACAAAAAACCGTTGATTGGGCATTATATTTTTTTTAACCAAATAGTTTGAATTGTTATAAATATTGATTACAATTGCAGCGTTTTCGTGACGATTTTCCTGCATTTCAAAAAAACAGACTATTCTCCAATGCTTTTTTATCAGTTTCACTACTGAGATGTACGGTATCAGCAAAGAAAAATTTATTTCTACCAACAAATCTTAATTTAAAAGATAAATATTATCATATTTTCTCATGTTTAATACCACCGAACTGAACGACAAGCTCGTATCTGAGTTGCGTGAAATAGCCAAAGGTTTGGGCATTGCCCAGGCAGAAGAACTGCGCAAACAAGATCTGATCGCCCAAATCAGTAACAGTCAAACCCCAACGCCAGCACCTGCCGAAAGAGCCAAACCAGGCAGAAAACCTCGGGCCGCACAACCTGCCGCAGCTATGGCAGTGCCGGAAACACATTTGCAAACACCCGAAGCTGAAGCCCCTGCAAAAGAGGAGAAAGCTGATCCTGAGCCGGTTGTAACAGATCCCGGCACAGATGCGGAAGACAAACCGCGCAGAAGGACCCGGACGATAAAAGCAGCCAAAGATGACCAGGCAGATGCCGTACCGGAAATCAACTTTCCGGCTGCAGAACGTGTTTTGCCAAGATCAGAGCCGCAAAACCAGCCTGCAAGAACTACTGCACCTGCTCAAAATAATGCAGAAACTGTTCGCCGTTATAATGACAATCCTGCCGAAAACCGCCAGCCCAAATTTGAAAAGCGCTACAACAACGGTAACCAGAACAACCATCAAAACAATGGTAACCAAAGCACAAATCCACAGCAAAACAACATACCTGTTAATGCACCTAATAAACAGGCTGAACCGGCTGTAAACCTTGATTTTGATAATGTTATTGTAAATGAAGGTGTGCTGGAAATTATGCCCGATGGTTATGGTTTTTTGCGTTCTTCGGATTATAATTATCTGACTTCGCCGGATGATATTTATGTTTCCCAATCGCAGATTAAATTATTCGGGCTGAAAACCGGCGATACCGTTCGCGGCAGCATCCGCCCACCAAAAGAAGGCGAAAAATATTTTCCATTAGTCCGGGTAGAAGCAATCAACGGCCGTATTCCGTCTGAAGTGCGTGACCGTGTACCGTTTGATTTTTTAACGCCGCTGTTTCCGCAGGAACGTTTAAATTTATTTACAGAAGGCAACAATTATTCCACCCGTATTATTGATCTGTTTACACCGATTGGCAAAGGTCAGCGCGGTTTGATTGTGGCCCAGCCCAAAACCGGTAAAACAAGTTTGCTAAAAGATGTGGCCAATGCCATCGCTAAAAACCATCCGGAAGTTTATTTGATTATTTTACTGATTGATGAACGCCCGGAAGAAGTTACCGACATGGCCCGCAGTGTGCGCGCCGAAGTAGTCTCTTCTACCTTTGACGAACCTGCCGAACGGCATGTCAAAATCGCCAATATCGTGATGGAAAAAGCCAAACGCATGGTTGAGTGTGGCCATGACGTAGTGATTTTGCTGGATTCGATTACCCGTTTGGCACGTGCATATAATACTGTTGCGCCTGCATCCGGCAAAATTCTTTCCGGCGGTGTGGACGCTAATGCTTTACACAAACCAAAACGCTTTTTTGGTGCCGCCAGAAACATTGAAGACGGCGGATCGCTTACCATTATTGCCACGGCATTGATTGATACCGGCTCTAAAATGGACGAGGTGATTTTTGAAGAATTTAAAGGGACCGGCAATATGGAGCTTCAGTTGGACCGTAAATTATCCAACAAACGCATTTATCCAGCCATTGATCTTACTGCATCAAGCACACGCCGAGATGATTTATTGTTAGATCGGGAAACGCTACAACGTGTCTGGATTTTGCGCAACCATTTGGCCGATATGAACTCGCAGGAAGCAATGGAATTTTTGCAAGGTCAAATCAAAGGCACTAAATCCAACGAAGAATTCCTGATTAGCATGAACAGCTAAAATTTGTGTGTTTTAAGTTGTATGTTATAAGTTTGACATACGTAAAGTTAACGTATCACTTAAAACTTAAAACGTATTACGCTACATGAAGAAACATATTCCAAATTCCCTAACCTGTGCACATCTTTTTAGCGGTTGCGTGGGTATTGTTTTTGCTTTTCGGGGGAAACTGGATTTTGCGGCCTATGCTGTTTTTATCGCTGCTTTTTTTGATTTTCTGGACGGGATGGCCGCACGGTTACTTAAAGTTCATTCAGAACTTGGCAAACAATTGGATTCGCTGGCCGACATGGTAAGTTTTGGCGTTTTGCCCTCTGCAATTATTTTTCAATTGTTTCAGCTTCCGGATTCTGGATCAAACAATTTTTGGATATATAGTGCTTTTTTTATCGCTGTTTTTTCGGCTTTGCGTTTGGCAAAATTTAATTTAGATACCCGCCAGACCAACAGTTTCATCGGCTTGCCCACGCCGGCAAGTGCCATGCTTACAGCTTCTTTTCCGCTAATTTTGATGCAGGGCAATGCTTCTTTTACCAGTATAATTTTAAGCCCGTATTTTTTGATTATTTACATCATCATCAATTGCTGGCTGCTGGTGGCCGAGTTGCCGCTTTTATCGCTGAAATTTAAAAACCTGGTTTTTGCAGAAAATAGCTACCGTTATGCCCTGCTGATGGTTGGTTTGATTTCCCTGTTAATTTTTAAGTTTGCGGCAATACCGTTGATCATATTTTTTTATATTATTTTATCCATCATCCAAATCAGAACCACCAAAAATGAAGTTTCAAGCAGAAATTGATGTGATGCCCAAAAAAGAAATCCTGGACCCGCAGGGGAAAGCGGTTTCAGGAAGCATGAAAAACCTGGATTTGTCCGAAATAACCAATGTGCGCATTGGCAAACATGTTTCTTTAGAAGTTGAGGCCGATAACGAAAATACCGCCAAAGAAAAAGTTGAGCAGGCCTGCAAAAAATTATTGGCCAACCTAATTATGGAAAGCTATACTTTCACGCTGCATCAGGCTTAAACTTCTGCTTCAATCTGTTTTTTGATTTCCGAAAGCTGTTCTACTGTTTTTAGCACAGCTTTTTTTGTGAATTCAAATTGTGCGGTCAGGCCCGGGTTCAAACCGCCAGCCTTGGCACCTAATTCTATTTCCTGCATTTCATTTTTGATCCGGTCCATCCCGAAAAAACCCAGATTTGATTTTACCTTGTGCGCCAGTGAAGCCGTAGTTGTCCAGTCTTTCGAGGCAATTGCCCGGGAAATCTGACCAAAAATTTCCGGCGTTTGCACCAGGAACATATCAATCGATTCTACCAGAAATTCCTTGTTCCCATCGGCAATTTCTTCTAAAAAAGACAAGTCAAAATCTTGTTCGCTGCTTTGAGTATTCATATCTTCAATATTCATCTAATTGGTAAAAGCAATTTTTTTAACCAGCAGTCCGTCGCCAACTTCCTGCCTTAGTTCCTGTATCGTTTTGTTTAATATCGGGTGCACAAAATCGGGTATCAACTCATTCAGCGGCACCAGCGTAAACAAACGGTGTTGAATTTGCGGATGCGGTATTTTAAGCTGGGGCAAATCAATAATTTCTTTCCCGAAAAATAAAACATCGATGTCGATTGTACGGGAACCCCATTTTTTTGTTCTTTCCCGATGCAAAAAATTTTCAATTTTCTGTGTTTTTTCCAAAATTTTATCCGGTAAAAACAGCGTTTCCATTTCTACCACCTGATTTAAATAATCCGGCTGGCCGGTCACGCCCCAGGATTGGGTTTCGTAAATGGAAGAAGTCCGGATCGTGCGGCCAACATTTTTTTCCAGTTGCAGCAATGCTTCTTTTAGGTATGTTTTTTTGTCGCCCAAATTACTTCCCAATAAAAAATAAACCGTTTGCATGTTGTAACAAATTATGTGCGCAAAGCTCTAACATTTAACGTTATCGTTTTGCTAAGTTTGCAAAAAAGAATAGTTTTAAATGAAGCAGTTTTTCAAATTTGTTTTTGCCACCATTATCGGTGTTTTGCTGTGTTTGGTTATTTTTACTTTTATTGTTTTAGGGTTGATTTCTTCTGCCCGGAGCGATAAAAAAACCGATGTGGAAGCCAATTCTGTGCTTCGTCTGGCTTTTAATTATGATATTAAGGAGCGCACCTCTGCCAACCCGCTTTCCGGGATCCCGTTTTTAAACCTGAGCGTAAAAAAATCCATCGGCCTGAACGATATTCTGGCCAGCATCAAAAGGGCAAAAAACGACAGCAACATCAAAGGTATTTACCTTGATGAAAGTTATATGCTTTCCGGCCAGGCCACTTCCGAAGAAATCCGCAACGCGCTGATCGACTTTAAAAAATCAGGGAAATTTATACTGTCTTACGGCGAAATTTACACACAAGGCGCATATTATTTGGCTTCTGTGGCCGATAAAATCTATATCAACCCGAAAGGGATTTTTGAGTTCCGCGGTTTTCATTCCGAATATACCTTTTTTAAAGGCGCGCTGGATAAATTGGGTATTGAAGCACAAGTGATTAAAGTGGGTACGTTTAAAAGTGCCGTTGAGCCGTTTATTCTGGATAAAATGAGCGATGCCAACCGCCTTCAGGTCAACTCTTATCTGGGTTCTTTGTATGATTATTTCCTCACCAACATTGGCAAAAGCCGTAACCTGAGCAAAGATTCGCTGTTCAACATCGCCAATGACCTTAAAATTAAATATCCCGAAGATGCCTTAAAATATAAGCTGGTTGACGGTTTAAAATACAAAGACGAAGTTTTGACCGAACTGAAAAAACGCAGCGGCATCGATCAAAATAGTGATTTGAACATGGTTGAACTGGCCGATTATAATGATCCGGACGAAAACAAAGATTCTGGCTCTTCAAACACACGCATTGCCGTAATTTATGCTTCGGGCGATATTGGCAGTGGCGAAGGTGATGATAATTCGATCGGTTCTGAAGGGATTTCCAAAGCCATCCGCAAAGCGCGTTTGGATAAAAAAGTAAAAGCAGTTGTGTTGCGCATCAATTCGCCGGGCGGCAGTTCGCTGGCTTCGGATGTGTTGTGGCGCGAAGTTTATCTCACCAAAAAAGTAAAACCAATTATTGTTTCTATGGGCGATGTGGCTGCTTCCGGCGGTTATTACATGGCTTGCGCCGCGGATTCCATTTACGCACAACCCAATACCATTACCGGTTCTATCGGGATTTTTGCGATTTTGCCAAACATGAAAAACTTTTTGAACCAGAAACTGGGCGTAACTTTTGATGGCGTAAAAACCGGAAAATTTGCTGATCTGGGCGATGTAACGCGTCCGCTAAACCCGGCAGAGCGCGCAATTTTGCAGGATCAGGTAAATCATGGTTACCTGGATTTTACAAATGCGGTGGCATCAGGCCGGAACAAAACACAGAAATATATCGACAGCATTGGTCAGGGCCGCGTTTGGACCGGTGCACAAGCGTTAAAAATCGGTTTGGTTGATAAATTGGGCGGTTTGGATGCGGCCATTCGTTCGGCGGCGGCAAAAGCAAAAATTTCGGATTATAAATTAGTAGCTTATCCGGAGCAAAAATCACTGCTGGAAAACTTTGGCGCAGGTTTAACTTCCGAAGTAAAAACTTATATGATGAAGCAGGAACTTGGCGACAATTACAAGTATTACAACGATCTGCAAACCATCCTGAAATACAGCGGCGCGCAAATGCGGTTGCCTTATAAGCTGGATATCCGCTGATATTTTTCTGAAATAATCCAACAAAAGCCACTTCGCAAAAGGTGGCTTTTGTATTTTTGATGCTTCTTTTACCCCTGTTTTTTATGGAAAATAAACAAATTTCCCGGCATCTCCGCTTCCTTTCGCAGTTGATGGAGCTGCACGAAGAAAACCCTTTCAAAATAAAATCCATTGCCAATGCTGCTTTTAAGGCAGATAAACTGCCGTTTCCGCTGGCTGGGAAAACGCTGGCCGAACTGGACAAAATTGATGGTATCGGCAAAAGCATCGCCGTAAAAATTGAAGAACTGCTGGAAACCGGCACACTGAAAGAAACCGAAAGTTATATAGAAAAAACGCCGGCCGGCATTATTGATATGCTGCGGATCAAAGGCATCGGCCCGAAAAAAATCGTTATCATCTGGCACGAACTGCACATTGATTCTGTTGGCGAATTGTATTATGCCTGCAACGAAAACCGGCTGATCGAGGCCAAAGGTTTTGGGTTGAAAACGCAGGAACAGATCAAAAAAACGATTGAGTTTGATATTGCCTCGCAAGGGAAATTTTTGTACGCGCAGGCGGAAGCGATCGAACATGACTTGCTGCAAAACCTGGATGCTTCTTTTACCGGCATAAAAACAGCATCGGCAGGGCAGTTCCGCCGAAAACTGGAAATTGTGGACGAACTGGTTGTAGTGATTGCTGCTGAAGATCAGGCAAAATTAATTTCGGCTTTGAATGAAGTTTCTTATCTAAAATTTGATTCTCAAAACGAAACTTTCTGGTATGGAAAAACCGAACATGGCATGTTGGTAAAACTGGTTTTTTGTGTCCCGGAGGATTTTGTGAAAACTGTATTTATCGAAACCGGCAACCCGGAGCATGTGCAAAATGTGTTTTCGAGGATTTCGGATGTAGATTTTCAACCCAAAACCGAAGTAGAAATTTATGAAAAAGCCGGTTTGCCTTTTATCGAACCGGAACTGCGGGAAGGGATTTACTGGATAAAAAAAGCATCTGCAGGAAAATTGCCGCAACTGATTACATTTAAAGATTTACGCGGAACGCTGCACAACCACAGCACCTGGAGCGATGGCGTGAACACGCTGGAAGAAATGGCTTTATATAGTCGGGATCAACTTAAACTGGAATATTTCGGCATTTGCGATCATAGCAAAAGTGCGTTTTATGCCAGCGGTTTGAGCATAGAACGCGTTTTGCAGCAAATGGAGGAAGTAGATTCGATCAACAAAAAAATTCAAAATTTTAAGATTTTTAAAGGGATTGAATCTGATATTTTGAGCGACGGATCGCTGGATTATCCGCAGGAAATACTCGAAAAATTTGATTTTGTGGTGGCTTCTGTACATTCAAATTTGCGGATGAACGAGGAAAAGGCGATGGAAAGGTTGATTAAAGCTATTGAAAATCAGCACACTACGATCCTCGGCCATCCAACCGGAAGATTACTGCTGAGCCGGGACGGTTATCCGGTGGATTACACTAAACTTATAGATGCCTGCGCGGCAAATGGTGTGGTGATCGAGATCAATGCCAACCCGCTACGCTTGGACCTGGATTGGCGATGGCACCAATATGCGCTGGAAAAAGGCGTTTTTTTGTCCATCAACCCGGATGCGCACCGAACGACTGGTTTGTGGGACATGCACTATGGTATCCACGTGGCGCGCAAAGGCGGTTTATCCAGGGCAATGTGCCTGAACGCGTTATCGGGGATGGAAATTGATGCTTTTTTTCAAGCGCAAAAAGACAAAAATTTAGTCGGTAAAAGAAGCATTGCACTTTAATTATCTCTTTCAAAATTGAAAACCAATTTAAAAAAACCGCTTAAAATCCTGGTCATCCGGCTAAGTTCGATGGGCGATGTTATTTATACCACGCCGGTGGTGCGCTGCCTGAAACTGCAATTGCCCGGAGCGGAAATCCATTTTTTAACAAAACCGCTTTTTAAATATATTTATGAAGGAAACCCGTATCTGGACAAGCTTCTTTTACTGCATGAAAATTTGAACGATACGATTAATGAGATCAAGGCTGAAAATTATGATTACCTGATTGATCTGCACAACAACCTGCGCACTTCGATTATCAAGTTTAAAACCGGAATTCCGGCTTCAACCCTAATCAAACATCCTATAAAAAAATGGCTTTATTTGAAATTGAGGTGGAATCTGCTCCCCGGAAAACATATTGTTGAACAGTATTTGGGAACGGTGCTGTTTTTAGGGGTGAAAAATGATGGCCAGCCGATAAATTATTATGTAAAGCAGCCGTATAATCTGGCGGGATTGCTGCCTGTTTCGCACCAAAAAAACTTTGTGGTTTTTATCATCGGCGCAACGCATTTTACCAAACGGATGCCAAATGAAAAAGTCATCAGCATCTGCAAGAGAATCGATTTGCCGGTTGTGCTGCTTGGCGGGAAAGACGTGGAGGCGAACGGCGATGAAATTGCTTCTTTTACAGGCAAAAATATTTACAATGCCTGCGGAAAGATCAGTTTGGACCAATCGGTTTTTATCCTGACGAAAGCCGAAAAAATAATTGGTTTTGATACCGGTTTAACGCATATTGCCGAAGCTTTTGCTGTACCGATTGCTTCGGTTTGGGGCAGTACAGTGCCGGAACTGGTAGGCGTTTGGCCGTATCAAACCAAAAATGCAGAAGTGGTTGGGGTTGATTTATATTGTCGGCCCTGCTCAAAATATGGTTTGGAAAAATGTCCGTTAGGGCATTTTAAATGTATGCACGATATTTCGGATGAGCAATTGATAAACTTTGCGAACACTTCTTCCTAAAGTATCTATTTGAAAAATCATATGCATAAAAACCGACTTTTTGTAATCCTTGCGTTTATGTTTTTAAACTGTACAGCGGAGGCGCAAACCGTAAAGTTTGGGGTTAAAGCAGGTATTAATTTTGCCTCGGTCAGTGCTTACGATAATCCCACAAACTCAACTTATCAAAATAAAAGTTACGGTAATTTTAGATTTGGAGGGATTGCAGAGATCAACTGGCATAAACTGGCCATTCAAACAGAGCTGATTTTAGATGGAAAAGGCGGTATTGATACTTATATCAACCCGGAAAACAGCACCAACAGGCGTAAAAACACGCGCTTATGTTACCTGGAAACCCCAATCGTTTTTTTGTATAAAATCCCTACTAAAACCGGCACCTTACTTTTTGGCGGAGGCCCTTATGCCGCTTATGGCATCAGCGGAAAATATTCGTTGTCGGGTATTGTTTTTGATTCTGCGATTGATGGCAGCAATCAGGTTGTGTTTGGGAATAATGAAAACAGCGACTATAAACGCACCGATTACGGTTTAAATTTGAGGGCAGAAATCCGGCTTTTGCATGGCATTGGTTTTGGTATAAATTACGAATATGGCTTACGAAACATCGCCACGCCCAGTGTTTACGATGATATAGATATCAAAACGCGCAACAAAGTTCTCGGGATTGCTGTTTCCTATCTGTTCAATAATCATTAATGCTTCTTTTACCTATGAAAAAATTGATCTTGATCCGCCACGGTGAGGCTATACCGAAAACAACTCCAATTGAAGATTTTGACCGTGATTTAACCGACACCGGCAAACAACAATCGGCACAAATGGCCGCCAGACTATTGAACAGTATCCCTACACCAAATATGTTTGTCAGCAGTCCGGCCATTCGGGCTTTAAACACAGCACATATTTTTGCCGCTACTTTTGGTTTTGATGAACCGGTCATCAACCCCAAAATATACGAAGCCGATGCAGAAACATTGTTAAAAATAGTTAACCAGCTGAATAATGATTTTGAACAGGTTTGTTTAACAGGCCACAATCCGGGTATTAGCAACCTGTTGTATTATTTAACCGGAAAAATTACCACCATGGCCACAAGTGCTTGGGCTGAAATTGAACTGAATGCAGAAAACTGGGCCAAAGTAAGTATCGGAACAGGAACTTTATTACAGTATCAGCAGCCTTGAACACATCAGGTCAAGCTATAAGATTTTCCGGGTAAAGAACGTACCAAGCCCTGCATTTCAAGGTTTAACAGGTTCATGGCCAGAATACTGACCGGTAAATTAGTTTTTAAAGACAGGTCATCAATCCCTGTTTGCCCAGCGGATTTCAACATTTCAAAAATTTGTTTTTCTTCGGAAGACAAATCCAACGGAAACAATAATTGTTGTTTTTTGACGGGCAAAACCTGATCCAGCCAGCCCATTTGTTCGGCCAGATCTGCATAACTGGTCAGCAAACCGGCTTTGTTAAACCGGATCAAAAAATTGCAGCCTTCCGAAAACTCGTCCCCTATCCTGCCGGGGAAAGTAAAAACATCGCGGTTGTAAGAATTGGCAATTTCCGCAGTAATCAATGCGCCGCCTTTTAAGCTGGCCTCCACTACAATTGTGGCATCGGCCATACCGGCAACCACACGGTTTCTTCTGGGGAAATTTTCCCGGTCAGGATTGGTTTGCGAAGGAAACTCGGTAAGCAAACCACCGTTTTCCAACATTTTTTCGGCCGTATTACGATGTACCGCAGGATACAGCCGGTCCAAGCCATGGCCCAAAATCCCGACGGTTGCAACTTGTTGTTTTAAACAGGCTTTGTGCGCACAAATATCAATACCGTAAGCCATGCCGCTAATTACAGTTACCTCGTAATTTTTAAGTGAATCCACCAGTTCTTCGCACAATTGTCGGCCATAATTAGTTGCTTTTCGCGTGCCAACTATGCTGATGATCCGCTTCTGGTTTAAATCTGCATTGCCTTGATAATACAACATCATTGGCGAATCCACACAGGATTTTAATCTCTTGGGATAAGCAGCATCTGTAAAAAATATTGCTTTAACGTGGTTTTTCCGGATAAATTCAAGTTCTGTTTCGGCGCGTTTATGGCAATCGGCATTTAAAATTGAAGCTGCCATTTTTGGGCCGATGCCGGGGATTTGCAATAATTTGTGGCGGGAAGTTTTAAAAATCTGTTCGGCACTTCCGCAGTAACTGATCAGGTTTTTGGCAAGCACATCTCCGATTCCGGGCACAAAAGTTAAGGCAAGCTGATCTAAAAGAGACATAAATAATTTCTTCTAAATTAAGAAAATTATTTACAAATCAACCAATACTGTTTTTACAATATAAATTTTGTGTGATCAAATGGTTATGTAGATCACATTTTTGGTTTCAAAAAAAGCTCCGGTAAAAAAATCACTTAATAAAAATTCCTTCACATCTAAGCCGGATTCGGCAATTTCCTGAGTCAGATCGCCGCCTTTCAAATATAAAATCCCGTTTTTAAGCTGATTTTTGGATTGCTTATTAAATTTGTTTTTCACCCAGGGATAAAAGTCCTTTAATTGTGTGACCGCTCGGGAAACCACAAAATCAAATTTTTCGTCAATATCTTCTGCACGGGCATGTGTGGCTTTTACATTTTGCAAACCTAAACGCTGCGATACTTCTTTTACCACCTTTATTTTCTTGCCGATGGAATCGACCAGATGAAACCGGGTTGCGGGAAACAATATGGCTAAAGGAATGCCTGGAAAACCGCCGCCGGTGCCTACGTCCAACACTTTTTCGTCGGGCAAAAAAGAAATGATTTTGGCGATACCGAGTGAGTGCAATACGTGGCGTTCGTATAGCAGGTCAATATCTTTACGTGAAATAACGTTGATCTGTTCGTTCCAGAACCTGTACAATTGCTGTAACTGCTTAAATTGATCCTGCTGCTGCGATGTTAAATCCGGGAAATACTTCAGCAAAAAATCAGAAGTCACTGTTTACGTCTTTTTTTCTTCTGTTCAGCACGTTAGACAATAAATCCCTCGCCCTGAATAATTGTGCCTTAACAGTGCCCAGCGGTAAATCCAGTGCTTTGGCAATTTCATCGTAGGAAAGTTCTTCAAAATAACGAAGCATAATCAGGTTGCGGTAACGTTGCGGCAAGCCTTCAACAATCAGCTTTAACTCCTGCGCCTGCTGTTTTTTGATCGATGATTCTTCCGGGTTCAGCATATCTGATTTAATTTGCAGCGGCTGGTTGTTTCCTTCTTCATCCACCAAACGATCAATAGAAAGCGTGTTCAGCTTTTTTTTACGGATAAAATCGATACAATTATTGGTTGCAATACGGAAAAGCCAGGTGCTAAAAGCAAATTCCGGCTGGTATTTATCCAGTTTCTGGAAGGCTTTGCCAAAGGTTTCAACGGTTAAATCCTGCGCATCGTCTTTATTGTTGACCATCTTGAGCACCATAAAATAGATGGATTCTTTATAACGCTGCATCAAATCGGCATAAGCTTTCTGCTCGCCTTTCCTGGCACGCACCACCAGGTTAAAATCGTTTTTTGCGTTTTCAGAAAAGTTAACGTTTATTTCCATCTCAGATTTTTTGTAACCAATCCAACCATCCCGAACACGTTGAGGTATAAATAATAAAACAGATCCAAGAATGGGAATTTCCATATCAGATCGGCGGCGTCCAGCTTTTTAAAAATTGCCTGGTAAAAGAAGCATTGTAACATCAGCCTGAAAACGTACAAACCTGCAACTATTACCGGTTCAATTTTAAGGCAAAGCAACACTACTAACAAGGTAAAAAAAATAAACCCGCTCAACGCATCTAAAGTAAGCAATATACGGTTTTTTCTTTTGTAATATTTCCCAACGCCCATATGCCGCTTTTTCTGCCGGTAATAAGCGCGTAAACTTGTTTTTGTTTCGCTGAAAGTATAGGCACCGGGCTGGATTTGCACTGCCGTGTTAAGCCGGTTTGCGTTTTGATTAACAAACAAATCATCATCGCCAGACAGCAGGTGCATGTGTGCCGCAAAACCCTTCGCCCCAAAAAACAACGATTTGGTGTAGGCTAAATTTCGGCCAACGCCCATGTAGGGTTTATTGTTTAAGGCTGAAGACAGGTAACTGATTGCTGTTTTTACGGTCTCAAATCTGACAAATGTATTTAAAAACCCGGAAGTTTTTTGGTAGGGTGAATAACCCAGCACCAGTTCTTTACCGGCTGTAAAACCATGCTGCATCAAACGCACCCACTGATCTGATGCGGGCCTGCAATCTGCATCCGTAAGCAGTAAATATTCGTTTTTTGCGGCTTTAATGCCCATCGTCAAAGCAAATTTTTTCCCTGTTTTAAAATGCCGACTTTCGGTAACGGTTACTATTTTAAGGTTCGGGTACTCGGTTTTGAAATGATCAAGGATATGTGGAGAACTGTCCCCCGAGCAATCGTTCACCACAACTACTTCAAAATCCGGATAATCCTGATTCAGGATAAATGGTAGGTTTTGCTGCAGGTTTTCAGTTTCATTACGCGCACAGATTACAACAGAAACCGGCAAAACCTGATCAGATAATACTGTTTTTATGCCTACTTTTTTAAAAGACAAATTTTGCGAAACCAGGAAATAAAGCTGGATGATAAAACAAAGCAAAAACAGTGCGAGCAGAATATGGGGTAATGGTACTTCCAAAACAAAAATTTTTCGGAAGGCAAATTTCTTAAAAAGAAACCGCATTACCGTACTTACCTGCAATAAATCGAAAAGCAAAACGCTTTTATTTGCTATTTTTGCTGTAAAAAGAGGTGTATAAATGAAGTTTCAACACATTGCCCAGGATCCGTTTTCTAAAGCCCGGGCAGGGGAAATTACAACAGGTCATGGCGTTGTCCAAACACCTATATTTATGCCGGTGGGCACGGCCGGTACGGTAAAAGCGGTGCACCAGCGCGAACTTTCGGATGATGTTAAAGCGCAGATCATCCTCGGCAACACTTATCATTTGTACCTGCGGCCGGGTTTAAATACGTTAGAACAGGCTGGCGGTTTGCATAAATTTATCAATTGGGACAAGCCGATTTTGACGGATAGCGGAGGTTATCAGGTTTATTCATTAACCGAAGTACGGAAAATCAAGGAAGACGGCGTTACTTTCCGCTCGCATATCGATGGCTCCAAACATTTGTTCACGCCCGAAAACGTAATGGACACGCAGCGCACTATCGGTGCCGATATTATTATGGCTTTTGATGAATGCACGCCTTATCCCTGCGAATATGGCTATGCGCGCCGTTCTATCGACATGACGCACCGCTGGCTGAAACGCTGCTGCGACCGCTTTGATCAAACTGAACCTAAATATGGTTATCCGCAAACACTTTTTCCTATCGTCCAGGGTTCAGTTTACAAAGATTTGCGGGAGAAATCTGCAGAAGTAATTGCTTCGTTCGAGCGGGAAGGAAATGCCATCGGCGGCCTTTCTGTAGGCGAGCCGGCGGAGGAAATGTATGCCATGACAGAGGTAGTCTGCAACATTTTACCTCAGCATAAACCACGCTATCTGATGGGTGTTGGGACACCGGTAAACCTGTTGGAAAACATTGCTTTGGGCATCGATATGTTTGATTGCGTGATGCCTACACGCAACGGCCGCAACGGAATGCTTTTTACACGAAACGGCATTATCAACATTAAAAATGAAAGATGGAAAAACGATTTTTCAATGATTGATGCCGAAAGTGATTTGTTTGCAGATCAGCATTATTCTAAGGGTTATTTGCGCCATTTAATCCATTCCGGAGAGATGCTTGGCGCACAGATTGCCACGCTCCACAATCTGCATTTCTATTTATGGCTGGTAAAAACAGCACGCGAAAAAATTATCGAAGGTACTTTTTACAGCTGGAAAGAAAATATGGTAAAAACACTTGCCCAACGTTTATAATGCGCAGATTAACAAAACGTTACCTTAAAATTATTGATTGGTACATTATCAATAAATACCTGGGCACTTTTGTGTTTACATTAGGTATTTTTCTGGTGATCATCATCGTGTTTGATATTTCGGAAAAACTGGACGACTTTTTAAAAAATCATTTGAGTTTCTGGTTTGTGGTCACGCATTACTATTTTGGTTTTATCCCGTTTTACCTCAACTTTTTATCGCCCTTAATTAATTTTATTGCGGTTATTTTTTTTACGGCGAAAATGGCCGATTTGACCGAAATTGTGCCTATCTTAAGCGGTGGGGCCAGCTTTAATCGGTTTTTGCGGCCTTATGCTTTCTCGGCTACAATTATTTTCCTGGTTTCATTGATTTTTAATGTTTACATCATACCGCACACCAACCAGCTCAAATCTACTTTTGAAAACACTTATGTAAGCAATGGCAACAACCAGCAGCAAAGTGAAGTGCACATGCAATTGGATAAAAAAACTTATATCTATGTACAATCCTTTGATGAGGCACAAAAAACCGGCTATCAGTTTGCTTTAGAAAAGTTCGACCACGATTCCCTCCGACAGAAAACTACAGCAACACGCATTGTTTACGATTCTTTAAAGCATGTTTGGTCGCTGATGGATTATTCTACCCGATACGTTAACGGATTAAAAGAAAAATTAGTGAGCGGAACCAAAAAAGATACTATTTTGGATGTCAAACCATCAGATTTTCAGGCGCATAACAATTTGTATGATGCAATGCCGATGAAAGAGTTGAACACCAATATTGAGAAAGAAAAAATTCGTGGAACCGGCATCATGGTAGATTTGTTGTATGAAAAATACCAGCGCTTTGTTTACCCCTTGTCTTCTTATATTTTAACGCTGATTGGTGTGGCTATGTCGTCCCGTAAAGTGCGTGGCGGCATCGGTTTGCCGTTGGGGATTGGTATCTTTTTGTGTTTTGCCTACATTGTTACCGTTCAGTTTTCAAAAGTTTTTGCTTTAAAAGGGGGTTTGCCGCCTATCATAGCTGTTTTTATACCCAATATAATTTTTGGGATACTTGGCTTATACCTGCTTAAAAAAGCCCCCAAATAAATGAAGTTTAAACCTGCCATTACAGAATTAGAAAAAAACCTGCTATTGCTGCATGCTACTGTTTTTATCTGGGGGTTTACCGGCATCTTGGGTGCGCTAATTTCCATTTCGGCAGTTTATTTGGTTTGGTATCGGCTGCTGATCGCTTTTGTATCACTTTTTTTATACTTTATCATTGCTAAAATTGATTTTAAAATCAGTTGGAAATACCTGCTTCAATTTATCTTCACCGGTGCAATTATTGGTTTGCACTGGCTTCTTTTTTTCCAGTCGATCAAAATTTCTACTGTATCCGTTACCTTAGTTTGTCTATCGGCAACAACGTTGTTCACAGCCGTTTTTGAGCCTTTGGTAACCAGTAAAAGTATTTCCAAGCTCGAAATCATGGCCGGGCTGATTATTATCACCGGTATTGTTTTAATTTTTAAATTTGAAACCCGATACACTAAGGGCATTATTTTAGGGTTGATCAGTGCTTCGGCAGCCAGCATATTTACCATCATAAATTCGCAATTTGCCAAACAGAAACCTGCACCGGTAATTGCTTTTTATGAACTTTCCGGTGCTTTTCTTTGGATTTCGATTTACCTTTTTTTTACAGGCGGTTTCCATAAAAGTTTTGCTTTAAACAAAGATGATATGATTTATTTACTGATTTTAGGAACCCTGTGCACTTCAGTAGCCTATGTGGCAGGCGTATCGGTAATGCAATATATATCTGCTTTCCGGGTGGCGTTGATTACTAATCTGGAACCTGTTTACGGGATTATCCTGGCTTTTATTTTCTTTGGGGACCTTAAAAAAATGACACCCGGATTTTGGATTGGGGCGGGGTTAATCCTTTCCACCATATTTTTATTTCCGGTTGCACAACAAAAAATTGCAGCTTATAAGTTAAAAAGAAACAGTATTAGATAGATTTTAAATTTTTTGTAAACTATATTAAATCAACAGTTTATATCTAATATACTAAATTCTTAAATTAGTTAAAATGATTATTAAGAATCGTTTTACGCTAACTTTTTTAGGATTTAATTAATTCTAATGGTTTTTAAATTGATAAAAATTTAACTATCAGCATAATAACACTTTTCAATTAAAAATTTTGATTAAATAAAATGTTAATGTTAGAATATTAAAAACTACCTGATTTACATCAGAAATTTTGCAATTTATGTACCGAAATAAAATTCCTATAAGAGTTTTTAAATTAAATTTTGCACATGGCTATTAGTGATTCAAAAACATTAAGATCACCAAAAATGTTCTTCAAATAATTATGAAAACCAAAACGCTTTTAATCATATCACTAACTGTTTTGATCACGATCACGCTGATGCAAAATACAGACGAGGTAAATTTTAAAGTGCTGTTCTGGAATTTATACCTGCCTAAATTAGTCATCTTAACCGGCACACTTTTTTTAGGCATCATTATAGGTTTGATCCTGGCAAGCAGGCCATCACGTGCTGAAAAATATGAGGATCAAAATAATTATCAAAAACCTAACGATACACTAAGCCCCGAAGACCGGGATTACATCAGCGATTGAAATGAAAGAAAAAATTGGATTTATCGGTTTAGGCAATATGGGTTTGCCCATGGCCAAAAACCTCATCAAAGCAGGATATAATTTACAGGTTTATAACCGCAGGGCTGTTAAAGCGGAAGAATTGGATCAAACCAAAATCATCGTTTGCCAAACACCGGCCGAGGCTGCTGCTAATGTACAATTTGTAATTTCCATGCTTTCTGAAGATGCTGTTTTAGAAGAGGCTGTTTTGGGAGAAAATGGCTTGATAAAATCCATCAAAAAAGATGCGGTACATATTTCGATGAGTACGGTTTCGCCTGAAACTTCCATTAGGTTAGATGAATTGCACCGGCAAAATAGCTCGCACTATCTGACCGCTCCGGTTTTTGGCCGGCCGGAAGCTGCCGCGGCGCAAAAGCTATTTGTTTGCGTTTCCGGAAAAACATCGGTAAAAGAAGCATCCAAACCGATTTTAGAAGCCATGAGCCAGGGGATTTTTGATTTTGGCGAAGAAGCCGGAAAAGCCAATGTAGTTAAAATTGCCGGTAATTTTATGATTATGGCTTCGATGGAAATGATGGCCGAAGCGTTTACGTTGGGCGAGAAAAACGGTATCGATCCGCAGCAAATGGCTGATTTTTTTGGCTCAACGCTGTTTAACGCACCTATTTATCAAAATTATGGTAAACTGATTGCTGAAAAAAGCTATGAGCAGGTTGGTTTTAAAGCGAAATTAGGTTATAAAGATGCCCGTCTGGCAATGGCTTTATCACAAAAAAGCGAAATGCCGATGCCGCTTGCCGCCGCCGTACACAACCGATTGCTTACGGCTGTTGCAAAAGGTTGGGGAGACTGCGACTGGGCGGAAGGTTTCGGCCGCGGCGTAACCGATGATGCGGGTATCTAACCTAAATCAAACATTATAAAAAACCCGGTTTGCCTGCTCAAGTTCTTGCAAATCAGGTTTTTGGTTGAAAATACCAAACACGGAAGCCCCGCTCCCACTCATGGCGGCATACAACGCGCCGTTTTGGTACAATGCTTCTTTTACCCATAAAATTTGGGGATGATGTCGGAAAATGGAAACTTCAAAATCATTTTTAACTTTTGTTTTCCATTCTTCAACCGGTGATTTTAAAACTGATTTCAAATCAAATGCTGCAGGTTTAGGTTGTACACTTGCATAAGCTTCCGCTGTGGAAACATAAACGGGCGGCATCACCAAAACCAAATAGTACGCAGAAAGATCAAGCTCCAATTCTTCAAACTGATCGCCTTTATCAAAAGCAAAAACCGGTTTATTATCGATAAAAAAAGCACAATCGGCACCTAATTGCCGGGCATAGTCCTTCATGTTTTCTGCTGATAAATTAAGGTTGCAGAGATCATTTATCAACCTGATAAAAAAGCCGCAATCCGCAGAACCGCCGCCCAAACCTGCACCAATCGGGATATTTTTATGCAGATGGATTTTCATCGGCGGCAAATCTAAGTCCCTTTTAATCAATTCGTAAGCTTTTAAACACAAGTTGTTTTCCGGGTTGCCTGGGATGAAAATCCCGGAAGAAGTGAACTGCGTTGCCTCACCTAAAACCACTTCAAGCGCATCATTGATTTTGATTGGACAAAAAGCGGTTTCCAGGTTATGATAACCGTCGGCACGTTTAGAAACCACATTTAAACCGATATTGATTTTGGCATTCGGGAAAACGATCATCAGTTATTTCAGCTTAATTTCCACATTTGTAGGATTCCAAAAATAGATTATTTTTCTTTGCAGAAAGGCGATGCTTCTTTTATCGACCAAAAATCAACATGAAACAATACCAGGATTTGATGCGCCACGTTTTGGAAACCGGCAACCAGAAACATGACCGCACCGGCACCGGCACCATCAGCGTTTTTGGCTACCAGATGCGGTATAATTTGCAGGAAGGTTTCCCGGTGGTCACTACCAAAAAACTGCATCTAAAATCCATCATTCACGAATTGCTGTGGTTTTTGAGCGGCGATACCAACATCAAATATCTGAAAGAAAATGGCGTAAAAATTTGGGACGAATGGGCGGATGCCGAAGGAAACCTTGGTCCGGTTTACGGTTACCAGTGGCGCAGCTGGCCAACGCCGGACGGTGGCCATATTGATCAGATCAAACAAATTGTGGATCAGTTAAAAAACAATCCCGATTCGCGCCGCATCATTGTTTCGGCCTGGAACGTGGCCGACGTAAATAAAATGGCTCTGCCGCCTTGCCATTGTTTTTTTCAGTTTTATGTGGCCGATGGAAAATTGTCCTGCCAGTTGTACCAGCGCAGTGCCGATATTTTTCTGGGCGTGCCGTTTAATATTGCTTCTTACGCTTTGCTCACGCTGATGCTGGCGCAGGTTTGCAACCTCGAACCCGGCGATTTTATCCATACTTTGGGCGATGCGCACATCTATAATAACCATTTGGAACAAGCTCATTTACAGTTGACCCGCGAGCCGAAAACATTGCCGAAAATGAAAATCAACCCAAACGTAAAAGATATTTTCAGCTTTAAGTTTGAAGATTTTACCTTGGAAAATTACGAAGCCTGGCCGCATATTAAAGGACAGGTGGCAGTTTAAATAAATTTTGCGATGAAGAATTTCGGTCCTGATCCAAAAACCGTTTTCCCGCTGGAACCATATAAAAACATGGTCTTCCTGAAAAATATCATTAAAAACACAAACATTATTGTGGGCGATTACACCTATTATGATGATTTTGAAAACCCAGAAAACTTTTTAAAAAACGTGAAATACCATTTTGATTTTACGGGCGACCAACTCATTATCGGTAAATTTTGTATGATTGCTTCAGGTGCAGAATTTATTATGAACGGTGCCAACCATCTCAGCAAAGCCATCAGCGCGTATCCTTTTGCCATTTTTGGTAAAGGCTGGGACAATGCAATGGATGGCAAAAGTTATCCGACAAGAGGAAATATAGTAATTGGAAATGATGTTTGGATTGGTTATAAAGCCACCATTATGTCTGGCGTTTGCGTTGGCGACGGTGCAATTATCGGATCAAGATCTGTAGTAACCAAAGATGTGGAACCATACAGTATTGTGGGCGGTAATCCGGCAAGATTGATTCGGAAAAGATTTGATGAGGCCAAAATCAAGAAACTACTCGAAATAAAATGGTGGAATTGGGATGTCGAAAAAATAACTGCTAACGTTGCCAACTTAACAGGTAATCAATTGGATATTTTAATTTAAATTGTCCAGGATTTGCCTATTACCCCAAATTTTACCCTATAAAAGAAGCATCATGTTTAAAAAGCTAATTTTAATTACTGTTTTTACCACCTTTTTTTTAGAAAGTAAAGCGCAAAAATTATCTATGCCGGACGATATTGCCAAAGCTTATCAAAAAGGCACGCATTTGCTAAACGGCAAACCGGGCAAAAATTATTGGCAAAACCATGGCAATTATAAAATTTCGGTAACGGCATTGCCGCCAGACCGGCTGATCCGCGGGACGGAGGAAATTACTTATTTCAACAACAGTCCGGACACGCTGAAGCAATTGGTGATGCGCATCATCCAAAACTCCCACAAACGTGCAACCCGAAACCCAAACAGCAAGCTGGACACGTTAAGCAACGGAACGGTGATTGATAAATTTGTGGTTAACGGAAAAATTAAAGCCTTGCCTGATAACCCGGGCCATTTTACGTGGCAAAACGTGGATTTAGATAAACCTTTGCTTCCGCATGATTCTATCAAACTTTCGGTTGACTGGCATTATTTTATTTCGCCCCAAAAAGGCCGCGAAGGCATAATTGACAGCACCACTTTTTTCCTGGCGTATTATTATCCGCGGGTTTCGGTTTATGATGATTACAACGGCTGGGACAGATTGGATTTTACCGGCGGACGCGAGTTTTACAACGATTTTAACAATTATGTTTTCCAGGTAACGGCACCAAAAAACTTTGTGGTTTGGGCTACCGGAACGCTTCAAAACCCGGCGGCAGTGCTACAGCCTGCTTATGCAAAGCGTTTGAACGAATCCATGTCTTCTGACGAAATCTTCAACATCGCCACAAAAACAGAAATGCTGAGCAAGCAGGTAACGGCCCAAAACCCAACCAACACCTGGAAATTTTTTGCCAACGATATTACCGACGTTACCCTGGCTTTGAGCAATCATTTTGCCTGGGATGCCGGCAGCACCATTGTGGACGAGAAAACCAAACGCCGCGCCAGTGTGCAGTCTGCTTACAATGACACCGCGCGGGATTTTCACCAGATGGTAAAGTTTGGCAAACATGCGCTCAGCTGGTTTTCTGCAAACTGGCCGGGCGTGCCTTATCCTTTCCCGAAAACCACAATAGTGCAGGGTTATGCCGATATGGAATACCCGATGATGGTGAACGACGATACCAATCAAGACCCGGCGTTTTCCCAGTTTGTGGCCGAGCATGAAATTGCGCATACCTGGTTTCCGTTTTATATGGGCATCAACGAATCTACCTATGGTTTTATGGATGAAGGCTGGGCAACTACTTTTGAGTATTTAATTGGCCAGGTTGATTTAGGGAAAGAAAAAGCTACCGAGAATTACAAACAATTCCGGGTGAACCGCTGGATCAAAAATCCGAACATCAAAACAATACAACAACCGATCGTCATGCGTGGCGAACTGCAGTCCGGCCGGATTTTGGGCGATAACGAATACGGAAAACCATCTTTGGCTTATCTGGCTTTGAAAGATATGCTGGGCGATGATCTGTTTAAAAAGAGCCTGCATGCATTTATGGACCGCTGGCATGGTAAGCACCCCATTCCCTGGGATTTCTTTTATTCGATGAGCAATGCTTCGGGTAAAAACCTGGACTGGTTTTGGAACAACTGGTTTTTCTCTACCAATTATATTGATCTTTCTGTTCAAAAACTGGATCAAACCAGAAAAGGTTATAATCTGGTAGTTGATAACATTGGCGGTTTTGCCGTTCCGTTTGATGTTGTAATAACTTATAACGACGGCAGCACGCAAACCTTCCATCAAACACCGGCTGTCTGGGAAAAAAACCAGAAACAAACCAGCGTGCTTCTTTTATCCACTAAAAAAATTGCTTCGGTTACATTGGACGGAGGGATTTGGATGGATGCCGATGTAAGCAACAACACGTTTACCGTTCCGGCCAAATGACGATTAGCTTAATTGCGGCTGTTTCATCCAACAATGTCATCGGAAAAAACAACCAGCTGATTTGGCATTTGCCGGCAGATATGAAACATTTTAAACTGCTCACAACCGGCCATGCTGTTTTTATGGGCAGAAAAACGTACGATTCCATCGGGAAACCGCTGCCCAACCGCCGCAATATCGTAATCAGCAGAACGGTGAAAAAAATTGAAGGTTGCGAGGTTGTGGCTTCGGTGGAAGCAGGTTTTAAACTTTGTGCCGGGCAGGAAAAGGTTTATATCATTGGCGGGGCAGAAATTTACCGTGAAGCTTTACCGTTAGCAAATCAGATCGAGCTGACCCGCGTTCATCAGGATTTTGACGGTGATACGTTTTTTCCGGAAATCAACCCAAAACAATGGCAGGAAATTAAGCGGGAAGATTTCGGGCCGGACGAAAAAAATGCTTATGCTTATTCGTTCATCACCCTAAACCGCTGCTAATGGCCAATGCTTCTTTTATCAACTAAAAAAACCAAAATTGTGTTTTTTTGTTAGCTTTGCCGTCTTGTAAAAAACCCCTTAAACAACAAAATACTATACATTTAACAGCACATGCAAAGTAAAGGAGTAATTAAATTCTTCGCCATTGTTCTGGCTATTGTTTGCCTCTATCAGCTATCCTTTACGTGGGTGGCGCAACATGTAGAAAATAATGCCAGAAATTATGCCAAAGGCAATCCCGCTAAGGAAAGGTCTTATCTTGATTCTATCGCCACGCAACCGGTTTATCCCCTTTTTAACCACACTTATCAATACTGCAAAGACAAAGAGTTGGCTTTAGGTTTGGATTTGAAGGGCGGAATGAACGTTACGATGCAGATTTCGCTGGCCGAACTGGTAAAATCATTATCAGACAACAGCACTGATCCGGCTTTTAACCAGGCTTTATCCGCAGCAGAAACAGAATCTAAAAACAGCCAGACAGATTACATCACGCTTTTTGTAAATGCTTTTGAAAAAATCAACCCGAACGGAAAGCTGGCACCCATCTTTTCTACCAAAGAAAGCCAGAGCCGCATTAAATTTGATGCTTCCAACAATGATGTAAAACGTTATTTGCAGGATGAATCCAAAAGCGCGGTTGACCGTTCTTTTAACATTTTGCGTAACCGTATTGATAAATTTGGCGTAACGGCCCCAAATATTCAGTTACAAAGCGGTTCAAACCGTATCCTGATTGAGTTGCCGGGTATTTCAGAAGCCAATACAGACCGTGTCCGTAAACTATTGCAGGGTTCTGCCAAACTGGAGTTTTACGAAACTTTTGACAATTCTGAGATTGTAAATTTGCTGGCCAATATCAACAACATACTTGCGGCAAAAGCAAAACTGGCAACCAATGCCAAAAAAGATACGGTAAAAACAGCATCTGCAAAAACGGATACCTCAGCCAACAGCAGTCTGTTAAACAAAGTTGCCAAAAGCAAACTTGCAGACACCAGTTCAAAATCTTTGCAAAACAATAATCCTGCGGTCAACAGTCCGCTGCTGAACCAGAACATGCTCCGGCCAAACGTTTATGCTTCACAAAATGGTGGCATACAGGCCGTTCCGGGGCCAGTTGTAGGTTATGCTGCTGTGGGCGACACGGCAAAAGTGAACAAATTGCTGGCCAGTGCCGATGTTAAAGCTGTGATACCGCAAAATTTGCGTTTTTTATGGGGTGAAAAAGCCATGCCGCTAAACGAAAACAACAACCAGCGTTTTGGCGATAAAATCCAGCGGATAGAATTGTATGCCATTAAATTGAGCGGTGCCGAAGGCGGACCGGTTTTGGCCGGAGATGTAATTGCAGATGCCCGAAATGATTACGATCAAAAAGGCAGCCCGGAAGTACAAATGACCATGAACACCGACGGTGCGGCCAAATGGCGGGCGGTTACGGCTGCTGCTGCTGCAGATGCAAACAATAAAAAAGCAATTGCCATCGTGCTGGATGATAATGTATATTCTGCCCCAACTGTCCAAAACGAAATTTCCGGCGGTGTTTCTTCTATTTCCGGAAGCTTTACAATTGATGATACCAAAGATTTGGCCAATGTGTTAAAAGCCGGCCGTTTGCCTGCCCCTGCCCGCATTGTGGAAGAAGCTATTGTTGGTCCGTCTTTAGGTCAGGAAGCAATTAGTGCTGGTTTAATTTCCTGCGTGGTAGGTTTACTGGTGGTACTGGTATTTATGATTGTTTATTATAACCGTGCCGGCACAGTTGCCGTTGTTGCTGTTTTTATCAACGTTTTTTTCTTGTTTGGTGTGCTGGCAAGCTTAGGCGCGGTCTTAACGTTGCCGGGTATTGCAGGTATCGTGTTGACTTTAGGTGTCGCGGTAGATGCCAACGTGTTGATTTACGAACGTGTTCGTGAAGAATTGTCACACGGAAAATCCGTTCGCATTGCAGTTGCCGACGGTTTTAAACACGCTATGCCATCTATTCTGGATTCAAACATCACTACTTTTTTAACCGGTATTATATTATATGTGTTTGGCTCAGGCCCGATTTTGGGTTTTGCAACCACCTTGTTAATTGGTATCATCACCTCACTGTTTTGTTCATTGTTGATTTCCCGTTTAATTTTCGACTGGATGTTGGAAAAAGGCTGGGACATTAAGTTTTCTTATCCTTGGAGTTCACACACATTCAAAAATGCGCATTATGCATTTGTAAAAAACAGGTTTAAATTTTACATTTTCTCCGGTTTATTTATCCTTGCCGGGTTGATCTCCATCATTACCAGAGGTTTTAGTTTAGGTGTTGATTTTAAAGGCGGAAGAACGTATGTTGTCCGTTTTGAAAAACCTGTTGATGCGCAGCAAGTGCGTGAAGCTTTAGACAAAACGTATAAATTAACCACCGAAGTTAAAACTTTTGGCACCACGAACCCACAATTACGCATCACCACAGCTTACTTGGTTGATGATAACTCTCCTACCGCTGATATCAAAGCCGAAAGTAAACTTAAGCAGGGTTTAAAATTGGTCAACAACCCAAGCCAGATTATGAGCCAGCAGAAGGTTGGCCCAACGGTAGCAAACGACATTAAAACCAGTGCTGTTTATTCTGTTATATTTGCCATTTTGGTAATCGCATTATACATCCTTATCCGTTTCCGCAAATGGCAATTTAGTTTGGGGGCTTTGATTGCAACGGCGCACGATGCATTGCTGGTATTGAGTTTCTTCTCTTTATTTAACGGGATTTTACCTTTTTCGTTAGATATTGACCAGGCATTTATTGCGGCCATTTTAACGGTAATCGGTTATTCTATCAACGATACGGTTGTGGTTTTTGACAGGATACGTGAATTCCTCGGCCTGCATCATTCTGCAACTGATAAACCTGAAGAAGTAATTAACGATGCCATCAACAGTACTTTGAGTCGAACGATTATTACAGCCTTAACCGTAATTTTTGTACTGATTGTATTATTTATTTTTGGTGGGGAAGTAATCCGCGGGTTCTCTTTTGCCTTACTGATCGGTGTATGCTTCGGTACTTATTCCTCCATCTGCGTGGCCACACCGGTTATTGTGGATTTCGGTAAGAAAAATTTAAACTAAATTTAATTAACTGATACAAAAAGCCGTTCTGATTTATGCAGAACGGCTTTTTGTGTTTTTAACCAAAACAGAATTCTTTTTACACTGTAATAATCTTTATGGAATCAAATTACAACTCCAGTTTTCCAAAAGTCGTGATTGTTGGCGCAGGCTTTGGCGGGATTGAACTGGCAAATAATTTAAAAAACAAAGAAGTTGATGTTTTATTGATCGATAAACACAACTATCACACTTTTCAACCTTTGATGTATCAGGTTGCTACCGGCAGCCTGGAAGCAGATTCGATTGCTTTTTCTGTTAGAAAGAACTATGAAGGACGAAAAAATTTCCGTTTTCGGATTGCAGAAGTAAAGAAAATAAATACCGATAAAAACAGCATCGAAACTACTGTCGGGGATATCGATTACGATTATTTGGTTTTGGCAACCGGATCTACAACAAATTTTTTTGGGGATAAAGAAATTGAACAACATGCACTTCCGATGAAAAGTATTCCGGAAGCTTTAAACCTCCGCAGTGCCATTCTGCAAAATTTGGAAACGGCTTTATTAATGCCTACCCAAGAAGAACGCGAACCGTACCTAACTTTCGTTTTGGTTGGGGCCGGGCCTACTGGTGTAGAATTATCCGGTTCGATAGCAGAACTTCGCAATTTTGTTTTGCACAAAGATTATCCCGAGTTGCAAAAATCAGAAATGAAAGTTTATCTGGTGGATTTTTTGCCGAAAGTGCTGTCCAGCATGTCTGAACAGGCTTCCAAAAAAGCGCAGGAGTTTTTAGAAAACATGGGGGTAGAAGTGCTTACCGGCGTAAAAGTAGAAAAATACGATGGTGAAGTTATTTCTTTTGAAGGCGGACGGAAAATCAAAACCAAAAACGTAATCTGGTCTGCCGGTGTAAAAGGCATTGTACCTGAAGGGTTTTCTAAAGAGCAATTTGCCAAAGGAGACCGGCTTACCACAGATGAAATCAACAGGGTAAAAGGGTTAAACAATGTGTTTGCCATTGGGGATGTATCTTCTTCTGTTTCTGAAGCCATGCCGAAGGGTTTGCCGGGTGTGGCACCGGTAGCAATCCAGCAGGGAAAACATCTGGCCAAGAATATTCTGCACCTGATAAAAAACGAACCAACGGTTAATTTCAAATATAACGACCAAGGTTCTATGGCCACAATTGGCCGCAATAAAGCAGTTGTAGATTTAGGGAAAATTAAATTTCAGGGCTTTTTTGCCTGGCTTACTTGGATGTTTGTACACTTGGTATTGCTAATGGGTTTCCGTAATAAAGTAGTGGTATTTATCAACTGGCTGGGCAGTTACATCAGTTATAATGGCGGAACGCGATTGATTATCAATCCGTTTTATAAAAAACCGGTTAAAGTTGCTGATCCTGTTCCGGAAGGATAATTAATAAAACATCTTAATAGAAAAGCCAATTTATGATGAATTGGCTTTTCTGTTAAAATCAAAATTTAAGGTGATAAAAGAAGCATACTGTTTTTATACCCCTAAATTTGTTCAGGCACGGTCAGGCGAAGTGTTCAACACCATTTTGTAATGTTTAATGCCTGCTTCTTCAAACTCTTCGCCAATCTTTTCAAACAAAAATTTTTCATACAAAGCAACTGCCTGTACCTGCGCATGAAGGTAAACATAATCAGCCGCTACCGGCAAATCTGCCAGAACCGCTTTCACTAAAGCCTGGCCAATGCCAAAACCCCTGAATTTCTTCAACACGGCAAAACGCTCCAGTTTGTAACCATTCACAGTTTTCCGCCAGCGGGCTGCCCCTGCCGGTTCGTCATCAAATTTTGCCAGAAAATGTGTTGATTCATCTTCAAATTCCCATTCTAATTCGGGCGGACAGTTCTGCTCATCTACAAAAACTTTTCTGCGGATGGCAAATACCTGCTCCAGTTCGGCCTGATTACTTGTTTTATGTACTTTTATGTTCGCCTTCATGTTTTTTTAAAATATCTTCTTCTAAATCAACTGATTTACGTTTATGATTTTTCCTGGCCGCATCAATAGAATGAGATTTATGAATATCTTCATTTTTTTCTGCTAAATCCGATAGCGTGCCATAAAATTCGTGCAACTTGTCCAGTTCTTTTTCGGATAAATCTTCAATGTCCACCATTCGGTTACTGGCGTATTTATTTGCGGCAATCAACTCGTTTAGTTTTAAATGGATGGCTTTAGAGTCTTTGTTCTGCGATTTCTGGATCAAAAAAACCATTAAAAACGTGATAATTGTTGTGCTGGTATTGATAACCAGTTGCCAAACATCCGAATATTTAAAAACCGGGCCGGTTATCCCCCAGATCAAAATAATTGCGACTGCCAGAATAAAAGCCGTTGCGCTACCGGTAGCTTTAGTAGCCCAGTTGGCAAAACGTTCAAACAAGTTTAATTTATCAGCCATATATTCAAATCTTTAGTCAACAAAAAACGCCATTGTACAATAACAATGGCGTTTATGTTTTATTTTGTTTATGCTACAATTTTTCGTTTACGTTGATGCAATTCAAATCATCAAAAGCAATAGTTAAACGCTTTACAAAGTTTTCTTCGCCTTTGCGCAACCAAACCCGCGGATCATAATATTTTTTATTTGGCGCATCTTCTTTGCCCGGACTGCCAATCTGCGTTTGTAAAAAGCCTTCGTTGGCATGATAATACTTTAAAACACCTTCCCAAAAAGCCCATTGCATATCTGTATCAATGTTCATTTTGATGGCTCCGTAAGAAATTGCTTCCCGGATTTCTTCCTGAGTTGAACCCGATCCGCCGTGAAAAACAAAATTTACAGGTTTCTCCGCAGCAAGGTTAAAACGTTGTTTAACATATTCCTGAGAATTGTGCAAAATAATAGGTTGCAATTTCACATTCCCTGGCTTGTAAACACCGTGTACATTACCAAACGCAGCGGCAACTGTAAAACGCGGACTAACTTTGCTTAAATGCTCATAAGAATAAGCCACATCTTCCGGTTGTGTATATAAGCGGGAACTATCAACATCAGAATTATCCACACCGTCTTCTTCTCCGCCTGTTACGCCTAATTCTATTTCGAGAGTCATGCCGATTTTTGCCATCCGCTCTAAATATTTAGCGGAAGTTTCGATATTTTCCTCAATCGGTTCTTCGGATAAATCCAGCATGTGCGAAGAAAACAAAGGTTTGTTATGCTCGGCATAAAACTGCTCGCCGTGGGTAAGCAAGCCATCAATCCAGGGCAATAACTTCTTGGCTGCATGATCGGTATGTAAAATTACGGCAACGCCATAATGCTCGGCCAGCAAATGCACATGTTTGGCGGCAGAAACCGCACCCAAAATGCAAGCCTGTAACTGATCGTTGTTTAAAGATTTACCTGCATAAAACTGTGCACCGCCGTTGGAAAGCTGAATTATAACCGGCGAATTAACGGCCTTTGCAGTTTCCATTACCGAGTTGATTGTATTGGTATTGATTACGTTCACGGCAGGCAAGGCAAACTGATGCTGTTTAGCCAATTCAAACAATTGCTGTACCTGATCGCCATGCAGTACGCCTTTATAATTTTTAAGGTCCATAGTTAAAATGTTCTTTTTAAGTACCGAAGTTAAGGAAAATTGATCTTATGGCAATGTACCTGCCTATTTTTAAGCTATAAAAACAGCATTGGACCGGGGTGTTATGAGCAGATGTTTTTACGCGCAAAAACAATGATGGATAATTTTTTCGTTAATTTGCACGATAAAAACAGCATCGATGGCTTGGTTTAAAAGAGAAGAAAAAGGGATAATCACTACTACCGAAGAAAAAAAAGAAGCCCCGGATGGTATTTGGCTTAAATGCCCGAACTGCAAAAAGCCGCTTCACTATAAAGAACAGGTTGAAAACCAATACGTTTGTCATTACTGCAACTATCATCTGCGCATCGGTTCTAAAGAATATTTCAGCATTTTGTTTGATGATAACGAATTTACAGAGCTTTTTCCGGATTTGATTTCCGGCGATCCGCTCAACTTTGCCGATACCAAAAAATATGTTGACCGCCTGGCCGAAAGTAAAGCCAAAACCGGTTTAAAAGATGCTATCCGTGCCGCATACGGAAAAATAAATGATCAGGATATTGTGATTGCCTGTATGGATTTTGCTTTCATCGGCGGATCGATGGGTTCTGTTGTCGGCGAGAAAATCGCACAAAGCATCAACTATTGCCTGGAACATAAAGTGCCGTTTTTAATGATATCCAAATCTGGCGGTGCACGGATGATGGAGGCAGCTTTCTCGTTGATGCAGATGGCCAAAACCTCTGCAAAACTGGCCTTGCTGGCCCAGGCAAAGCTGCCATATATCTCTTTGCTGACGGATCCTACAACCGGCGGTGTTACCGCTTCATACGCCATGCTGGGCGATATCAACGTATCAGAACCGGGTGCTTTGATTGGTTTTGCCGGGCCGCGCGTAATCAAGGAAACGATTAAAAAAGACCTGCCAAAAGGATTTCAAACCGCAGAATTTGTTTTAGAGCACGGTTTTTTGGATTTTATTGTGGACCGCCGAAGAATGAAAGAGCAGTTGGGCAACTTTGTAAAAATGATGAATAACTAATTTTATTAGTTTTTTTGGCATGATTCAAAACATTTTTTGTTGATTTGAGTTGAACAATCATTAATTAAAACAACAAGAAATGAGCAAGCCAGAACAAAATCCTTCGGAACAGAAAAATACCGGCAACCAAAATCAAACAACAGACAACACCAATACAATTAAAGACCCGGATACCTGGACAACAGGTGAAGAACCGATGACAGGTGCACAACATTCTTACCTGAAAACCCTGTCTGACCAGGCCGGTGAAGAAGTTGACGAAAGTTTAAACAAAGCAGAAGCATCGAAAAAAATTGATGAACTGCAGCATAAAACCGGCAGAGGTTTAGAAGATTGATTTATTACTTTATATTTGTAAAAAAAGTGCTTCTTTTAGGGGCACTTTTTTATTTTGAACCCTATTGCTTGTTTGATTTGTTTCAATTTTGATATGCTTCTTTTATCACCTAAAATTTGGTGGTTTTATATAGATTTCCCTTCAGTACAAATTACTGATCCTGAATTTACCGGCATAAAAGAAGCATCATATCCTTCAAATAAAATTCAAACAGGCTCAGAAAATATCGTCAATTTTTTAAAATGTCAAACCTCACTTCTGCAGATCAATTTGAAAACACATCTGCAAAAACCATTTTGTTTTTTGGCGATAGTTTGACGGCTGGTTTTGGTATGGCACAAAATCAGGATTTTCCGGCTTTGATCCAGGAAAAGATAAATTCTCAAAATTTGGCTTACAAAGTTGTCAACGCTGGTTTAAGCGGAGAAACTTCTGCCGGTGGTAAAGCCCGGATTGTAAATTTACAAGAGCAATCTGTAGATGTATTTGTGCTTGAATTAGGCATCAATGATATTTTACGCGGCATTACACCAACAGAAACGATCAGTAACTTACAATTTATTATCGATTTTGTGAAGATTAAGCATCCGGATGTAAAACTGATGCTGCTGGGCATGGAGCTTCCGTCTTTTTTTACCGGACATACCTTAACAGAGTTCCGGATGATTTTCAGGCATCTGGCAGAAAAAAACACAATGCTTTTTATGCCTTTCCTGCTGCATGGTGTTGCCGGAAACCGTTTGCTAAATTTGGCAGATGGCGTGCACCCGAACGCAAAAGGTTACGAAATTATCGCCGGCAATTTATGGCCGATTTTAAAAACCATACTTTAAGATAATGCTGTTTTTATCACTAAAAAATTAATCAAAATTATTAAGGAGTTTGTTGGCCCGTGCAGACTGCAAAACGGTAAGTACTTTAACAATAAAACGGTTTTTTTCAATGAGTTTTGGCGTTTTGATCAACCAGTATTCGGCCAACACTTTGGTACTGATTTTTTCAATTTCTTTTAAATAATCGCAGTACTCCTCTTCGGTCAAAAAAAATATATTATTATTGTCTTCTGCAATAAATACCGGTAGCGGCAGTTCATGTTCTTTTAGATTGGCCAGTATGAGCTTGCTGGCATCAATTTCTAAAAAAACCTCACCCATTACTGATTAATTAATGATATTTACTGTGCGTAAAATTTTGTGATTGCATAAAAGGTCAATTAACTTACAAACACTTTATACAATACGTACGTAAAAAACCAAATCCACGATTCTCATTTGTACGTAACTATTTGCATGGAAAATTATAAGATCTACTGTAATCTGAAAGCCGGATTAAAAATCAAGAACTTACAATTGTTGGAAATGAAAGCTAATGCGGCCAATATTGAAGATATTATTTCGTTAGAAGTTGATATTGAGGAGGAAATGAATGCGTTGAACATGATTTTCAATCATTTGATTTCTCATAGCAACCTTCAAAAATCTATATAGACAGTTTAGCTTTGAACATGAATTACTTCAATTTAAACTTCAAAAAAGTAATTTTGAGTTGCACACTGGTATTTGCAACGCTTTGCTGTTTGGCGCAAAAACCTTTGTTAACATATCAGGATTTGCAGTACATTATTCAAAACCCAACCACCGCGGCCTCTTTTTTACAACAAAAAGATTACCGGTTGCAAAGTTCTTTTAATGGGCAAATTGTTTTTTCCGGCCTGATCGCTGATGAAGAATACAACGATGTTTTTATCAGCACAAAAGGGAAACGCACTACAGTTACGTTATCCACTACCAGCGTTGACCAGGTAGAAATGATCCAAAAAAGTTTGCAAACTTATGCATCGCACAATAGCAAAAACAGCAAAATTTACCGTATAAAAGAAGCAGGCATTTCAAACCTGAGTATTAAAATGCCTGCCGACAATACCGAGAAACTTTATACCATACAATTAGAAAACTGAGCTGAACTAAGCAATGCTTCTTTTACAGGTTATTTTTTTGTTTTTGGCAGATTTTCTGTGATGTAACCGGTAAAAGAAATAGTCTGGCGGTTGTTGCTGGTCACGCTTAAATTGGCATAACCTTCGTTAGAAATATCCAGGATAAATTTTCGGGTTTCTTTCACATCATGCGGGATAATGGTAATTTCCCAAATGCCTTTTCTGGCCGCAGACTGCTGATAATCAAATTTTTTTGATTTAAACTGAATCCCGGTTTCTGATGGGTCAGTCGGGTTGTACGGAGCTACATAAGCCCGGCCGAAATAAGGAAGATAAGAATCTATAGAATCCTTTGAAATTACCACATTGTAATCATAATTGAGGTTGATGGTTTTCCAGCCAAGCGGATTGGCAAACTGAGCTATAAATACATAATTACGGTTGTTGACCATTTTTTTTACGGCTTCAATTTTGGCCTGCTTCTTTTTTGCACGTGTATTTTGTGCCCAGACAGGATGCAGGCAAAGCAGGAAACTAAATGTCAACAATAAAATTTTTGAGCTTTTGCTTGTTGTTTTCAACATAAAATAAATTTAAAATAAGTGTAAATTAGGTCGATAAAAAAAGCATCATACTGTTTTTATCAACCTAAAATTGAATAAAATTCAGGAAGGAAAAGGCGCATTGAACAACGCGCTCTTCCGGAGTTTTAAGCGCACCGATTTTGATGTTGGCTGATTACTTTTATCAGCAACACAATTTATCGGCACCAAAACATTGGTTTCGGGATAATAAGTGGCCGCACAACGCTTCGGGATATCATACGAAACGATGATAAAACCTCTTGCTTCACGCTCTTTATCATCATAATTATTGTACAAATCCACCACTTCGCCAATTTCAAAGCCCAAACGCAAAATATCGGCCGGGTTCATAAAAATTACCCTGCGCTCGTTGTAAATACCACGGTAACGATCATCCAAACCATAAAGCGTGGTGTTGAACTGATCGTGACTGCGGATGGTCATCATCAGTAGTTCGTCATCATCAAGCGATTCTGTAACCAGTTCTGTTGGCGTAAAATTGGCTTTACTGTTCAAGGTGTCCCACTCGCGCGTACGGCTTCCGTTTGGCAGGTAAAAGCCTCCTTTTAAGCGTACTTTTTCGTTATAATCTTCAAAACCATTGATCACACGTTCTACATCATCGCGGATGGCGTCGTAATTTTTCTCATATTGGCCCCAATTTACTTTAGAGCGATCGTCCAGCGTAGCTTTTGCCAAACGACAAATAATCACCGGCTCGCTCAGCAAATCTTTAGAAATCGGTTTTAAAACGCCTTTTGACATTTGCACCACGCCCATTGAATTTTCGCATGACACGAATTGCGTAATCCCGTCGTGCACGTCCAAATCTGTACGGCCCAGACATGGCAAAATCAACGCTTCTTTTCCATGTACCAAATGGCTGCGGTTTAATTTAGTGGAAACGTGTACAGTTAGATCGCACTGGCGTAAACCTTGGGCAGTGTAAGTAGTGTCGGGTGTGGCCGATAAAAAGTTTCCGCCCAAACCAAAAAACACCTTTGCTTTGCCTTCGTTCATGGCATGGATGGATTTTACAACATCAAAACCATGCTCACGCGGCGGCTCAAAACCGTGAACCTTTTTAATCTGATCCAGCAGGTTTTCATGCGGTTTATCAAAAATCCCCATCGTACGGTCGCCCTGCACATTGCTATGGCCACGCGTTGGGCAAGTGCCGGCACCGGGTTTGCCAATGCTGCCTTTCAGCAACAACAGGTTTACCAGTTCAAAAATGGTATCAACTGCATTTTTATGCTGCGTGATGCCCATTGCCCAGCAAACAATAATCTTGTTTTTATGCTTTAAAAGTTCAACAACTTCTTTCACCTGCTCCAGCGAAATACCGCAGACCTCTAGCAAATAATCCAGTTCATATTTTTTTATCCCGGAGATAAAATCAAGGTAACCGGCCGTGTTTTCACGGATAAAATCATGGTCAAAAACAGCACCCGGATGAGCTTCTTCTGCTTCCAGCAGCAGTATTTCGATGGCTTTGATCAAGGCCAGGTCGCCGTTGATTTTTACCTGTAAAAAGATGTCTGTCAGTTTGGTATTGATCTGCATCACCCCTTTTAATTTCTGCGGATTACTGAAACCGAGCAAACCAGCCTCGTGCAACGGATTAACTGAAACAATTTTTGCACCGTTATCTTTTCCACGTTGCAAAGCGGTAAGCATCCGCGGATGGTTGGTGCCGGGATTTTGGCCGAGGATAATGATCACTTCCGCCTCATAAAAATCTTCAAGCCGAACAGAGCCTTTGCCGATACCAAGGTTTTGAGCTAACGCAAAACTGGTAGATTCGTGGCACATATTTGAGCAATCCGGCAGGTTGTTTGTTCCATATTCGCGCGAAAACAACTGATAAACATAAGCCGCTTCGTTACTGGTTCTGCCGGAAGTATAAAAAACAGCTTCGTTCGGGCTTTGTAAACGGTTTAAATGTGAGGCAATTTTTTTGAAAGCATCCTCCCAGGATATCGGTTCATAATGTGTGCCGCCTTCGGGCAAATACATGGGCTGTGCCACGCGGCCTGCTTTTCCGATCTCATAATCATTCAATCCCGAAAGTGATTCGACAGAATTCCGGGCAAAAAAATCCGGTTTTAAACTTTTGGTAGTCGCTTCTTCGGCAATGGCTTTTGCGCCGTTTTCGCAATATTCTGCAATAGAAGAACGGTCATCATCCGGGTCCGGCCAGGCGCAACCCGGACAATCATAACCTAATTTTTGGTTCAGGGCGAAAAGTGCCTTCATTCCGCGAGGTACGTTCATTTGCCCGAAAACATGTTCGGCAGAAACGACTACGGCGTGCACACCAGCGGCCACATCAGCAGGTTTGCCTAATTTCAAGCCTAAAAATCTTTCCGGGTTTTCTGCTGCCGGTTGTCGTTCTTTTTCCATTTTAACAAGTTTTTACCGGGTTATCGTAATAGTCGGATTGATCTTCGGATTCATCGCCATCGATACATTTATAATCTTTTTCAATCAGCAGGAACAGCGTTTTTTCATCAGGCAAAGGCAGGTAATGATCAAAACCAACCACATCTGTGTTCACCCATTCTTGTACAACTGCTTTGGGTACAAAAACCGTTAATTTTTGCCCTGTAAAAGAAGCATCCAGCGAATGGCCGTCAAACAGTTTTTGTATCGCGTAGCAAAATGTGCTGTTTAAAAATTCGGTTTGTTCCTCTACATACCCTGTTTTTTCAAACACCTCCAGTTCGGATTTGCTGAGCCGTAATCTTATCGAGTTGCCTTTTATGCGTATTTTCATTTTTAATACTGCTCTATTTTTACTATTATTTCAATCAAACCGAAAAAGCTTCTGCGGTATATTTCACCAATTTTAGGTCGATAAAAGAAGCATTACTTCCATAATTCAGTTTTTCCTTCAACAGAAACAACAAATTTATATTACTTCTGATTGGTAACTTTTTATGCTGATCCTTTGTTCGCCGCAGTAAATATTAAACCTTTGGCCGCGCAAAAAACCAATTAGTGTTATGTCGGAATCTGCAGCCATTTGCACCGCCAAACCGGATGGCGCACCAACTGCGGCAACTATTTTAATACCGGCCATATATGCTTTCTGGATCAGTTCAAAACTTGCCCGTCCGCTTAACAACAGTAGATATTTATCCAACGGAAATAAACCCTGCTGTAAGGCGGCCCCAATCAGTTTATCCAGCGCATTGTGGCGGCCAACATCTTCGCGGGCCAGCAGCAAACTTCCGTTGGCATCAAACAACCCGCAGCCGTGCAAGCCGCCGGTATGGTCAAAAATTTTTTGTTTTTGGCGAAGCAACTCAGGCAATTTGTAAATCATTTCCGCAGAAAACCGGAGATGGTCCGCACTTGCTTTCGGCAAACGGCATACTGTTTTTACCGCATCAATTGAGGATTTGCCACAAACGCCGCAACTGGAAGTGGTGTAAAAGTTACGTTCCAGTTTGCTCATGTCCAGTTCCAGGCTGTCAATCAACGCTACCCGGACTACATTTTCGTTCAATCCATTGCAATGTTTGACGGAAGCCACCTGACCGCTGTTTTCAATAATACCTTCCGTAAACAAAAACCCGATGGCCAGTTCGAAATCATTTCCCGGCGTACGCATGGTTACCGAAATGCTTTTTTGAACGCGGTTTTGTGCCGGGCCGTAACCTAAACGGATTTCCAGCGGTTCTTCTGCGGCCAGAAAGTCTTCCGCATAAATGCTGGTATTTTCATCAACTTTAACAATGGTAAGCGGCGTAACAGAAACTCCGGACATAGTTCAATTTCTACTTCAAAATTAAACAGTTTTTGCCCGAATAAGATTTAGCAACCGCAATTTAAAGTTTTTGAATTTTAAGGTGATAAAAGAAGCATGCGCTTACATTAAATGTATCCCAACTTTTTGTACTTTAGAAACTTTATCAGCTTAAAATGAATACGAAACTAAAAATTTATAAATTATTGGCTGGCGTATTATTGTACAGCCTGATTACACATTGGAATGATGCTAAAAAGGGTTTTCAGGATGCTATAAATGGTGCGGACAATCATTCTACCCAAAATCAATATAAATAATTTTTGTTCAATACTTCTTTTATCACCTAAAAATAGCTGCTTGTGGTAAAGTTTTGTGCGGGTTTTTTGCTGAGGTAAATGCCCAAAGAAATTTCGTGGGAGCCATTGCCAAAACCGCTGTAAGCTGTCATCGAGTAATCAAATGCGTACCCAATGCGGAGTTTGCTACTGGCAAAAATTTCTACCTGGGCAACCAATGCATTGGCATTTTGAAACGGTCCGCCGGAATTTTTATTGAAGATATTTAAGCTGCTGCGGTAAGTGCCGCCAATCCAGGTCCGGTCGCCCAGGATCAGGAAAGCGTTTATGTCTAAAACCGTTCCTAAACCGGAAGCATTTTTTAACAGAAATGAAGGTTTGATTTTGGTGTCTCCGTTTAAAAAAAACAACGACCCGGCAGTGAGGTAATAATGTGGCTGCGGCACTGGCACCAGCAAACTTTTATCCCGGTTGAGATATTTGGCAACGATATTATCTGCAGAAAGCCCGGCAAAAAAAGTATTGCTGGTGTACAGCACGCCTGCACGGGCATCGGGCAAAATCGTGCTTTGTGTACCGATCGGAATAGTGTTATCGCCCTCCTGGATGCCGGTTAATTTTGAGCCGTCCAACGAAGATTGTATCATTCCTGCCCCCAAACCGAACGATAAATGCTGGCCTTGCGTGCCCAGTTGCAGCCGGTAAGCATAATTGGCATAAGCAGCAAGCGTACTTTGTGCACCCAGTTTATCTTTGGCCAGCAAAAGCCCTATGCCTACTTTTTCATCGCGCAGCGCACCATCTGCAGAAACCGAAAAACTTTGTGGCGCACCGCTAACGCCTGTCCACTGCGAACGGTAAAAACTATGCACGTAAAAATCTTCTTTAGCACCTGCCGATGCCGGATTAATATATAAACCATTAAAAATATACTGACTATATTGCGCGTTTTGCTGTGCATCTGCCCAAAAAAAATTCAGGATAAAAAAAAGCACCAGCCAGGTTTTTTTAAGGTTGAAGAAGTTCAGCATCATTTTTTACGCATTCGGATATTGTACGTTTGCCGGTTACCGGAGTTGTGTTTTTATAATCAGATCGACTTCCGCAGCAGCATGACGTAACCTTTATACTCTTCCTGCATACCTTTTTTGTTGATCACTTTCAGGCTGTAAAAATAAGTTCCATCGTCCAGCCGGTCGCCTGTCCAGGTATTTTGGTAGTTTTTGGCTTGATAAACGCTTGCTCCCCAACGGTTTATCACCAACAGCTCGTTTTGCGGATACTGGCTCAGGTCCGGGATGCTGAAAGTATCGTTCCGGCCATCGCCATTTGGGGTGAAAACGTTCGGGATGGTCATCCCGGCAAAATCCTTATAATCGATAGAAATATTATTTACCGGATTACTATCTTTTTCGATGGAAGTGATCCGGGCCATGTTGGCAATGGTGCCGTGCTGTATGGCCTTAACAGAAAACCGGAGTTCGGAACCAGTGCGTGCCTGTAATTCCGTCATTGTCCAGGTTATGGCGCGACTGGCCGCATCATAAGTTGCTTTTCCGTCTGATGCGTTTTTTATCGATATAAAATCAACCGCGGCTGGCAATGTATCAGTGATACTTACTTGCGTGGCATCATAAGCACTTTGGTTTTTAATATTGAGCGTGTATTCAAAAGGTTCTTCGATATTTACAATGCGAGTTTCAGAACTGGTAACAATAGCCAGATCAACCGGGTTAATTGCAGACGCTAATATTGATACAGGCTTTACTTTAAGCGTTTGTTTAACTATAATCGTGTTTGGGCAGTTTTTTGACCCTTCTACAGAAGCTGTAATTTCAACCGTTCCTACACCAATAATAGTTACATAATTATCTATAATTTGAATAACATTATTCGGAGAAACCGTGTAAGTAATTTTTCCGGTAGCGGTGGCACTGAGCTGAAACGGTGCATCCCCAAAAATCTTATCAGCAATCGCAGGAAAATTCAGGACAGCATGTGCTTCAAACTGAACTATCACTTCATCAGAAGCGTCTGAAGAACAGGATTGATCATTTAAAGCAACTACTTTATAAACCCCTTCTTTGTCAGCAGCATATTTGTTTTGGGTAGCCGCAACAATCGGTTGTCCGTTAAAATACCATTGATAAGCTATCGCATTTAAAGTTGATGCGTTCAAAACAACTACTGATCCCTGACAAATAGTAACGGTTTGCGATTTAGGTGGTGACCCCGCCCCGAAAACAGCATAAGACCCAAACATGAAGAGGACAACGCTAAAGATGTATTTAAAACCCCTGGTTCCTATCATAACAAACAATTATTTGTCTTACCTGTATTTTATTGCCCTATCGAAACGGTTGGTTTATTCGGAACAGGCACAGCTTTAATTACCCGATTTGCCGTAGCGGTGGTAGAACTGCTTAATGCGTAAGCAACTTTAACGGTATAAGTATTATCGCCTCCTGGAACATTTGCTGCTGTGGTGTAGGTAGATGCTGTTGCTCCGGGAATGCTGTTGCCGTTCAAAATCCATTGATACTGGTAGGAAAACTTGTCGTTTCCCGGGTTTGCTGTCAGTAAAGCCGTAGTTGTACCATTTGAGCATACAGTGCCGCTACTGGCCGCAATGGTGGGCGATAGCGGCGGCAAAACATACACCTTGAACGGATCTGAAATTTCGGAAGAACATTGGTTGGAGTTGCTTACAACCAACTGGTAGATGTAATATCCTGTACCGCTCGGGCTTTCTGAAAGGGTTGCGGAACTGCTGCTTTGCACCAAACGTTTTGTACCGGTATTGTCCAGCTTATACCATTGGTAAATTACATCTGATGATGTACTTGCTGCAGCTATTTTTAAAGAGATTGTATTACCTGAAGGCAGGATATGATCTGCTGCAGAAGCATTTACCGGAGGATTCGATACTGCATCGCTGGGGCCGTTTAAAGTTGTTGCGGTCTGGGCAAATGCAGTGCTGGCCATGCAAAACAGTATTATGCCAGATACTGTTTTTATCGGTATAAATTTAGCTTTACTGTTTGGCAGAGTTACCTGCCTGAAGGGGTTTGGTAGTTTGTTTAAGTAATTGTTTAAGCAAATTTTAATTGGATTTAGGGTTGATAAAGATGATTTATAAACTTGACTGCACTGTTTAAATAGCTTTTCCCACTTGTTCATATTTTGCGTTTTTTTCCATTGTTCCAACTTTGATTGGTAACCGATGAACTTTTACGCCACAGCAATACATACAGTTATTTTATTAAAAGATATTTGTTTACTTTTAATTATATTTTATATCATTATAGTAAAAAATAATATGATTGAAACAAAAAAAATATTCCGAATCCAAGAGTTTCTTAATTGTTTTATACTTTTAGATAGAAAAAATACTTTATACATAATATTTAACGATTAAATGATTTTCAGCGGCTTTTTGTATTTAATTAAACAGTAAAAATTTGGAAGATCCCTGTTAAAAAAATACAGTTTTTAGGGATATAATTTTGTGTAAGGGTCAGTATAACCCGGTTTATTTCAATGTAGAAAGCATTCCCCGTAAATTAATTGCGTAGCAATATTGTAACTGTTGGTTCAGTTGTTGTCTCAAAATCAATAGAAATTATAGAAAATCTTTACATCAGGTTAATTCATTAAAAAGTTTATTATTTGCTTAACTTCAATTTCAAATCTCAATCGTAATATTACTTGATGTACATCAATAATTTATGTAGGTATTAGTATATTTTTGCACAGATTATTAATTATTTAAGCAAAATTTGAAATTGGTGTTAAGAAAAATTAACTTGACCTATTTTAAGGAAGTTTTGAGTAATCTATACAGCATTCAAACATAAGTTTTGTTAAAAAATCCTGAAATTGATTAATAACCTTAATAAATGATATACCTTTTGAATTTATACTGAGGTTTTAAACTTCGAGGTTCTTTTTTATTACATTCTAACCTTAACTTAAATTTTAAATAAAAATACTTAATCAATTGATTATTAATACTTTATTGATATTTTTTTTGCCTACATAAATATAAAGTAAAGTCTCATCCGTTGAAAAGCCAATTTATTAAGCTGCTTCAAATCGGCAATCAGCAATTCGGATTTTCCATTTGCATCAATTTCATAAACACCATTTACAAGTACTTCTTTTAGCGGATATTTTTCCATTTTTGGCAAATTATATGCGGACTTTTTAGATAACAAAGCTGTAGCGTGTTTCGGTAATTGCTCTGTTAAATCCGGTTTTAAAATGAGGTGCAGCCTGTTTGATTGGGAGATAAAAGCAGCATCGCCAAAAAAATAAAAACTAACTTAGCCGATGCTTCTTTTATGCACCAAATTTTAGTGGATAAAAGAAGCATCCAAATTGATTATACATGAAAAAAACAACTTTACTTGCTTTTACACTGTTTGCGGCGGCAACAATCTCCCGCGCGCAATTAAAACCGGTCGCTTATCAGGACGGAAACCAAAAACTGAACGGGTTCTCCATCAAACCACAAAACCCGACCCAAAACAAAGCCGGGATTTTGGTTTTGCCAGCCTGGATGGGGATTGATGCGCACGCCAAAGAAACGGCCGAAAACCTCTCTAAATTAGGGTATTATGCTTTTGTAGCGGATATTTACGGAGAAGGAAATTATCCGAAAAACACCAGCGATGCAGGTAAAATGGCCGGCATGTACAAAAAAGATTACAAAGCTTATCAGCACCGCATTGATTTGGCAATGCAGCAATTGATCAAAGCCGGGGCAGACCCTTCACGTTTGGCAGCAGTTGGTTTTTGTTTTGGCGGATCAGGTGTGCTGGAAATGGCGCGTGCCAATTTTCCGGTCCGGGGCGTGGTTTCTTTTCATGGCGGATTGGGCAAAGATACAAACCGGCCTACAGAAACGATCAGGCCGAAAGTTTTGGTTTGCCACGGTGCCAACGATCCATACGAACCGCAGGCTGAAGTACTGGCTTTTCAGCAGGAAATGCGCGATGCCAAGGCGGATTGGCAGATGATTTATTACGCCAATGCCGTGCACTCGTTTACCGACCCAAATGCCGGAAACGACAATTCTAAAGGCGCAGCTTACAATGAAAAAGCGGCAAAACACTCGTGGGAACACATGAAGCTGTTTTTAAACGAGCTTTTTGCAAGGTGATTCTTGCTTTTTGTATCAAAAAGAAACTTGTGGTTTATTCCAGAATTTTTCGATAATGTGAGCTGCACAAAGGCCTGTTTAAAATTCGGTCGAATGGATTATGGTGCTTCTTTTATGCCCTAAATTTTGCTTTTTAAATCGTTTCGAATTTAAAAAAACCTCTTTTACCACCAAATTTTAGGTGGTAAAAGAAGCATAGAAAATATATCGTACAAAATTTAAAAAGGTCTTAATAATAAGAAGTATTAAGGTTACTGTTTTTTTGCTCGGCCTGCTCAATAATCGAATAATCGGAAAGTACCAGCGCAGAGCCTTTTTTAACACATACATCGTGTTCAAAATGAACAGAAGGTTTTCCATCTGCCGTTCTCACCGTCCATCCGTCTTTATCGAAAAACACATCTTTTGTGCCGAGGTTAATCATTGGTTCTATGGCCAGCACAAGGTTTTCTTTAAGTAAAATACCACTTCCTTTTTTACCATAATTAGGTACCTGCGGCTCTTCGTGCATTTTTTCACCCAAGCCATGTCCAACAAAATCTTTCACCACGCCGTATCCGTGTTTTTGGTTATAATGCTGAATGACATAACCAATATCACCCAGGCGTTTGCCCACAACTGCTTCCTGAATCCCTTTAAACAGCGATTCTTTAGTGACTTTAACCAATTGCAAAATTTCCGGTTTTACCTCACCAACAACAAATGTATAGGCATGATCGCCATGAAATCGATTTTTGATCACCCCAACATCAACTGATATCAGGTCACCTTCCCGAAGCTCTTCTTTTCCGGGAAAACCATGGACCACCACATCATTTACAGAAGTGATAATGTGAAACGGGAACCCGTTATAATTGTAAAAAGATGGTACAGCACCATTGTCGAGAATAAATTCGTTTGCCAGTTTATCGATTGACAAGGTAGTTATCCCCGGTTTAAGCATGGCTGCAATTTCCGCCAAAGTCTGACTAACAAGTAAAGCACTGATTTGCATCAATTTAACCTGGTCGTCGGTTTTATATATAATCATTCAGTTTATTAGCTACTGGTAAAAAAATTCAATCAACAAATAAAATACAAAAAATGTTAAAAATAAAAAATCTCTCAAAAGTAATTTTTGGAGAGACACGTGCTTTACCATTATTTTTCTATAAACTTTTCCGGCAGATGCTTCTTTTAGCTACCAAATTTTGGCGGGTTTATTTACGCTTGGATTTTTCCCACGCGGCACTTTGCCGACCAAACAAATAGCGGAAAATCCCGGCGATCACGGCATAATTCATCACTCCGAAATAATACGGGATAAACAAAGCCTTGATTTTAATTTGTCGTTTTTCTAAAATCCAGCCTAGTAAAGCAGCCCCGTAAAACAAGATTTGGGCCGATAAAAACAGTTGATAAACCAGCAAATGCGTTTGTGCGGCAATATCGATGTTCAGGATCAATGCAGCGATCATCAGGAAAGGTACAACCGTCCAACGTAGCACGCGGTGACTGATATATTGGAACGAAAGCAGCGGCTGCTTAAACGGAAGCAGCAAACTTTTCAGCCAGATAATGGATTGCAAACCACCTGCCGCAATCCGGATTTTCCGTTTCAGTTCTTCTTTTATATTTGCAGAAGACGTTTCGGTAGCATACGCTTCCGGCTCATACACAATGCGATAACCTTTTTTGGCCACCAGCATCGAGATCATAAAATCATCAATAATACTGTTTGGGTGCACCGATTGGTACAATGCTTTTTTTACGCTGAACAATTCGCCTGCCGCGCCAACAATCGTATTCAGCTCAGAGTCCCACACTTTCAGCTTCGATTCATACTTCCAGTAAAAACCTTCCCCGGCCGTGGCATCTGCGTTTTCTTCGATATGAACGCGTTTTTCGCCGGCCACTGCGCCTACTTTCGGATCGGCATAATGCCGGCACAGTTTGACCAGCGCATCCGGGTTTAAGAATGTATTGGCATCTGTAAAAACCATTATTTCTGTTGTTACTGCACTTACGGCGCGTTGCACTGCGGCAATTTTGCCCAATCGGTTTGGCAAATGCATCAGTTTGATTTGCGGGTACAAACTGATGATTTCAGGTGTTTTATCCGTTGAGCCATCCGTGATGAACAAAAAACTGACCTTATCTTTCGGGTAATTCAGGGCCAGTGTGTTTTTGATTTTTTGTTCAATGAAATCTTCTTCATTATAGGCCGCTACAATCAGCGTGCAGCTTGGCAGATTTAAAATTTCTTCTGCATTGATGCTTCTTTTACCCCTAAAAATTTGGCGTAACTTTACCAAAAAAAACAAGACGATCCCGTAACCGATAAACGCGTAGAAGATGATAAATAAGCTGATCCAAAAAAATGCAATCATCTGATTTATACCGGATAACCTAAGTTATTGCTATTTTTTGGGTTGATCATGTTCCACCACACCGACCGGAACATCACCCAAACATAAGATAGTTTATTTTCGCGCAGATAGGCCAGGACATTACGCGGCAACACCAGCAAAGAAAAGTGCATGTAAAACACTATCCGCTTAAAAAACGGGGCATTGCGACGGATGTACAACAAGCGGTTGCGGTTCATAAAATAGGTTTTGAGCATACTGTTTTTACCCACCGAAACTGATTCTTTATGATAAATCACGGCCTGCATGTCCACCCAAATTTCATAACCGGCGCGCTTAAACTGGTCGCACCAGTCCAGTTCCTCATAATACAAAAAAAAGTTCTCGGCCATTAAACCGGCTTTTTTCAGGGCACATTTACGGACCATCATGGCCGCACCGTGGGCAAAACCGGTTTTTCCGGTGAGGTGATCGTACTGGCCGTTGTCTTTTTCAAACTGACCGATGCAGCGGTTGCGCGCACTATAATAATTCATGCTCGTAAAACCGGCATATTGCAGCGTGTCCGGTGCCTCGAAATATTTTATTTTTGGTGAAATGATGCCGATCTGCGGGTTTTTTTCCAGCCGATCTGCCAGTTCTCTAATCAATCCGGGCGTAATTTCCGTATCGTTATTGATCAAAAAAAGATAATCGCCGCAAGCCTGGCGGATACCCAGATTATTGCCTCCTGCAAAACCCAAATTTACTTCAGACCTTACAAAATAAGCCCAGGGAAACTTTGCTTTCCATGCCGGAACCGGATTTTCATAACTGCCGTTGTCCACCACAATCATCTGTATTTCAGCGTAATCGTTTTTATCTATGATGGATTTCAGCAACGCTTCGGTAACTTCAGGCTGATTATAATTTACAGTGATAACGGACACAAGGTGCATAAAAAAATAAGGCTTCACCCAAACATTTGGATAAAGCCTTATACGTAGCACAAAAAAAATCGGTCATGGAAAAATCACCCAACCAATACTGCTTTTATCAGCTTAAACTTTTAATTCACCTTCTACAGAATCATCCAGCGTTTTGCCGATAACCGCTCCGATGGCCATTTTTACAAAAGCAACGGCATTGCCATGTTTATTGTCCCAATAATAAGCTTCGGTCGGTTTAATGCTGATAACGCTAATGCGCGGGTCATCCACACCTTCGGTAAACCAGGTTTTCAGGATCGGTTCCCATAATTCCTTTATTTTTTGCTTATCGGCACTGATGCTTGCATTGCCATAAACGTTTAAAAAACCGGATTGATGGCTTTCCTGAAACAGCAAATGAACATGGTCATCCTGCTTGATTTCCTGATCTTTATGACTGTCGTTGCTGCTTAAAAACCAGAAAACACCTTCGTCGTCCACTTTTTGTACAGACATTGGCCGAACTGCCATTGCCGAACCGGTTTTGATATCCGTACAGAAAAAACACGATTTTGTGCCTTCTGCAATATCTTTCATTTTTTTTAACGCTTCCTCGCCAGATAGACTTTTTAAATTATCTTCCGGCTGGTTTTGATTAATGCTATCCATTTTTTTTGTTTGTTTGATGTATCAACAACAGGTTTTGGCCGCTTCGGTTTTGATCTATCAGGATAAAATCAATTGAAAATTATTAGGTTGATGCTGTTTTTATCGGCTAAAAATCAGGCTCTTTTTTCGATGTAACGTTTTAACGCCCGGATGATCGACTGCACAATTTCCTGCTGGCCCTTGGCAGAATTGAGGTATTTTTCTTCAATCGGGTTGTTGATAAAACCGGTTTCCACCAAAACAGAAGGCATTGCGCTGTGGGCCAGCACCAGCACGCCTTGTTCTTTTAAACCGATGATGTGGCGATGATCGGTTTTTTTAAACTCATGCAGCAGCAAATCTCCAAATAAAATACTTTGCTTGCGGTATTTTTGCATGTAAGCGTTCCAGATTATCATGTTTGTTGAGGCATCGCTGCCGTAATCCGTATATTTTTGCCTATAGTTTTTTTCTTTATAAATAGAAGCATTTTCACGGATGGCCTCCAATTGTTCGCCTTTGCGGTGATAACCGTAAACCAAAACCATTGCGCCGTTTTGCCTGGGCAGCGCACTATCTTCGGGCGATGAATTGCAGTGGATGGAAACAAACAGGTTGGCGTGGTTTTTATTGGCAATTTCAGAGCGTTGGTTCAGTTCGATAAAATGATCGCCGGTCCTCGTCATAATCACTTTTATATCAGGCAGTTCTGTTTGCAATTCTTTTTTTAGTTTTTTGCCGATGGAAAGGGCAACGTTTTTTTCCAGCGAAAAATCCCCATGCGCACCTGGGTCTTTCCCGCCGTGCCCGGGATCGATCACAATGGTTTTAAAACGAAAACCTGCTGTTTTTATCATACTTTTTTTCGGCGGAAAAAATGAATAAAATAAGCTGGCGATCAGTATGAAACCATTAAAAATCAATATTTTGGAGATTGAAAACATTTTAGATCAGCTATATTAAAGGCAGCAAAGTTAAAACTGTAATCCTTAAAAATTATTTTTGCCGTTGTTAAATCTGTTTTGGGCCAATTACTGTTGATGCTTCTTTTACCGGTATAAATTCGGCATCTCAGTCCTGGCCCAACTTTATACCGATAAAAGAAGCATTGATATTTTAATGAGCACCAAACCCTCCTACCTCAATTTTAACAAAGTGGCTTACGCCTGGCTGCCTGATGTGGATTATCGCCTGCACCCCGAGCAATACCGCGTGGGCAAGGGCGAGCAGGGCGTATTGATTTGCGAACCCTATAAAAGCGAGATCGGGCAGTTTTGGCGTTTTAAAACCCCTGAAATTGCAGCGGAAAGCAGCACCAAAATATATGCGCTTTTTTTGGATTATCTGCAAAAAGAAGAATTTGCAGGTGCCGATATGGCCCGAAAATATTTGCAGATGGGTTTTACACGGGCGCGCCGATATGCCAATTATAAAGGAGGCAAAAAATATGATCCGCAGCAGGATTACCAGCAATTAGAACGCGGTACCGGCGACCCGGAAAAAGCCCGGGCGGCTGCCATTTTCTATGAAAAATGGCAGCAAGCAGAAAATCTGCTTCTATATAAAACCCAAAAAATAAACTGGAAAAAAGCAAAAGGCTAAAACAAAACCACCGGTACAGAAATAAAAAGTGCCACTGTTACAAAAGCAACAGTAGCATCTTACGTAAACTAATTTCAAAAAATTAAATTATTGTACCAAACTCCACTCCGGCCGCTCATAATGGCAGGTATAACCATGCGGGTGTTTTTGCAGATAGTCCTGGTGCTCGGCTTCGGCATTCCAAAAATCACCTGCCGACACTATTTCTGTTACAATTTTTCCAGGCCATTTACCGGAAGCTTCCATTTCTGCTATCAAAGCTTTGGCCGTATCGCTCTGTGCTTCGTTCATAAAAAATATAGCTGAACGGTAAGACATGCCAACATCGTTCCCTTGTCTGTTCCGGGTGGTTGGGTTATGTATCTGGAAAAAATATTCGAGCAACTTACGGTAAGATAGTTTTGCCGGGTCAAAAACGATTTCAATACCTTCTGCATGTGTGCCGTGGTTGCGGTACGTGGCGTTTGGAACATCACCGCCTGTATATCCTACAATTGTAGAAATTACGCCGGGCTGATGCCTGAACAATTCTTCTACTCCCCAAAAACATCCTCCTGCTAAAATGGCTTTTTCAGTATCCATATAATTTTTGTTTGATTTTAAATTTGATATGTGTTACAACAGGCAGTCAAGTCTAAATGTTTACGGTTATTGAAAGAGGATAAATCTCCTAATTTAGTTTTAAAGCGATATTTTTTTTACCAAAAAATCATTGATAAAAAGTGCACCAACAGTTTTTACCAGATATAAAATTTATGCTGTAAAAAGTGTTAAAACAAACAAGCCTGTAATCTTTTCAGTTACAGGCTTTTGTGGAGTTGTTGTTTTGCTCAGTGATCCCGCTGGGATTCGAACCCAGGACCCCAACATTAAAAGTGTTATGCTCTACCAGCTGAGCTACGGAATCATTTAACGTTTCCGTTAAAGTGGTGCAAATATAGAAGTTTTGCTAATTGCCAGCAAGGAATAAATTGAATTATTTTTCAGATCAAACTAACTGCTTTACAATCAGCTTAATGATTTATTAACCTGGCAATTTTACCTTTATCACCTGCCAGCAAAATCAAATTTCCATGTTTTGCTTTCTGGCAAACATTAAAACTGACTTGATCAATTTGTTTCCAGGTTTTACCGCCATCAACACTAATGTTACTACCTGAGGTTCCGGTGGACAAAAAAGTTTGATGATCCAGATAGATTACACAAGATTGAAAACCCGAAGGGATATTTCCGGCTGGTTGATAATGGTTCAACTTACGTTTTATATCGTAATATTTACTGTCGTAATTGCAAGTTGTAGAATCTACTTTTTTGTTTTGCTGATAATCGCCCCCAACAACAACTACGTTATGCTCTCCAAAAGCGATAGAAAATGCACCCTGACTGGCCTGACCATAAGCAACAGGTACATTTTCTGTTAGCCAGTTTTTGGATTTAACACTAAGCAAAACCCTGGCAGCACTACCACCGGTAACTATTACAAGGTTACCACGCTTTTTAATTACCTGCAAACAAGTTCCGCTGGCGGCAAAAGCAGCCTCATTTGGCAAGGCATCCGGCAAGTTTGGCATTACTTTCCAACTGCTTCCAAAATCATGGGTTTCCAACAGCAAAAATTTTTGATTGATCGGATCACCTAAAACATAGCCATTTTTGGCATCTGCAAAATCCATTGCATCCAAAAAATACGCTTTGTCATCATTTCGATAAACTACTTTCCAGTTTGCGCCCGCATCAATGGTTTTCAAAATCAAAGCTGGCGTACCCGAACTCATGATGATAGCTTCTTTGGCAGAAAATGCTTCCACATCCCTGAAATCGCTCTTTTCAAAACCTTTTACCTGTTGCCACGTCCAGGTTTTACCGCCGTTTGTGCTGATGGCAACGTGACCTTTGCTGCCGCTCAGCCAGGCCACCTGATCGTTTACTATGGATAAACCACGGACGCTGCTTGCTGTATCTTGTTGTAATAATTGTATGGTTTGAGCCTGACAATCAGCACAAAACCAATAGAACAACAAAACTACAAAACAGTATTTTTTCATGCCGATGAAAGTAAACATTCGTTTTTTTAAGCTGAGGGTTGTATTGATTATAATTTTGCCGGGCAAAATACAGATTTTATTAAACGCATATCTGCGAAAGGTTTATATTTGCAGTCCGCCTGCTTTAAAGGATACTGTTTTTACAGCCTATTTTTTTGAGTTGAAAAATGCCCATGTGGCGAAATTGGTAAACGTTGCGGTCTCAGAAGCCGTTGAGAATTGTCTCTTGAGAGTTCGAGTCTCTCCGTGGGCACCAATAAAAACCTGTAAATTAAGCATTTACAGGTTTTTTATTTTACAGCAGATGCTTCTTTTATCTGCTTTTTTTAAATAAAGAATTTATCATTTGTCCTTTAGTTTTTGCAAGCATTCACAACCGAATTTCCTACAAAACTTTAACCTTTTCTTAACAATTACGTTCAACAACAAACTTAAATTTGTGATAGATGAGTTCGTTAAAACAGCAATTGGACACCAGCCTCAAAGCCAACTTTTTTTATTGGCTTGGCGTTATTGCCGGTCTGCTGTTTTTATTAATTTCTGTGATTTATTTATCCTGATTTTTACCCGGTAAAAATAGCATCATACCAATTTTATCTCCTTCTTTTCTGCTAGAGCGCAATGGTTCAGACAAAAAAATAATAGGCAAAAACAGCATCAGTTTTTAGCTTAAACTGATGAAAAAGTACAGGTAAAAGAAGCATTCCTGAATTCAGCCTAAAACTAAAAATCCTGCCGTTGCGGGCAGGATTTGCTGTTATTGTTTCACATAATATTTCATTGCCTCGGGTATACGTGCCTGAAGATTGGCAATCCGGGTGGCATCTGCCGGGTGCGTACTTAAAAATTCAGGCTGTTGCTGCCCGTTGCCTTGCGCAGCCATGCGTTGCCAAAAAGTTAAAGCATTGTGCGGATCGTAACCGGCCATGGCCATAAAAGTTAAACCTAAACGATCGGCTTCCGTTTCCTGTGCACGACTGTAATGCAGGATAAAAAGCTGGCCACCAACACCATATAACTGATTAACAGCAGCTTGCGTTGCAGATGAAGCACCACCGGAAAGTACGCCAACTGCACTACCAGCACCCTGTACCAGCATCTGCCGGGAAATTGCTTCTGCAGAATGTTTGGCTATAGCGTGGCCGATTTCATGGCCCATTACCGTTGCCAAGCCAGCATCATCTTTGGTGATGGGCAAAATACCGCTGTAAACGGCAACTTTCCCGCCGGGCATACACCAGGCATTAATTTCTTTACTTTCGATCAGGTTAAATTCCCACTTAAAGTTATATTGATCGGCATAACCGTTTGCTTTTAAGTAACGCTCTATGGCAGCAGCCAATTTATTTCCGATACGCTTAACCCGCTGTGCATCAGTAGAGTTGTTAATTACTTTTGTTTTCGGGTCTGATAAAAGCTGACTATAACTTTGTGCTGCGGATTGATTTACTTCGGCATCGCTCACGGCTATAAACTGCTTGCGGCCCGTAATCGGCACACTGGAACAAGAGTTAAATAAAATTGTAGATGCTAATAAAATAGCGGTATATAGATTCTTCATAGCTCTTTTAAACTGCTTTTTTCTTAAAAAAGTTTACTTTGGATTCTTTTCCTTTCATCAAACGCTCAATATTTTTTTGATGCGTAACTAAAATCAACACACAAATACACATTCCATAAACGATAATGGAACGGATGGAAACATGGAAAACAAAGATAATACTCAGCGGAAAAGTAAAACCTGCAGCAATAGAACTGAGCGATACATAACGGGTTATCAGCAAAACCAGTATAAAAACCAAAATGCAAAGCAACGATGCCTGAACATGCACGGCCAAAATCATCCCGGTTAGGGTTGCAATGCCTTTTCCGCCCCGAAAACCAGCAAATATTGGAAATAAATGCCCCATCACCGCAGTAATGCCCAAAGCCAGCTGATAATTCACAAATTGAACCGAATGGTGCGGGCCGGTTATGGATAAACCGATAAAATAAGCCAGGTTGGTGGCTGTCCAGCCTTTTAAAATATCAATCAGCATTACCGGAATACCGGCTTTTTTACCCAGGACCCGGAAAGTATTGGTGGCCCCGGCGTTTCCGCTGCCGTATTCGCGGACATCAATGCCATAAAAGTATTTTCCGATCCATACCGCAGAAGGAATAGAACCCAATAAATAAGCCAGAAGCAGTGCCCAAACCGAGTATATAGATATCATCTCAATGCAATGATAACAAAATTGCTTTGGAGGCTGTTTTTATTTGCATAAAAATCCTCATTACACTGCTTTCAAACTCAAATCCAGACTTTTTACAGAATGCGTTAACGCGCCGGACGATATATAATCCACACCGGTTTTGGCATACTCGGCAATGTTTTCCTGTGTGATACCGCCCGAAGCTTCGGTTATATATTGATGATTGAGTAGCTTTACCGCTTCTTTTAACTGATTGGGGGAAAAATTATCCAGTAAAATCCGGTCGGCACCGCCTTCGTCAATTACCTGCTGCAACTCGGCCATATTGCGCACTTCAATTTCAATCTGCAAATCCTTATGCTGATCCTGCAAATACCGGCGTGCTGTTTTTATCGCCTGTTTTATGCCGCCTGCATAATCAACGTGGTTGTCTTTAATCAAAATCATATCGTACAAACCAAAACGATGGTTTACGCCGCCGCCAATGCGCACGGCCCATTTTTCGAGGTAACGCAAACCTGGTGTAGTTTTGCGGGTATCCAGCAGTTTTACGCCGCTACCTTTAATCATTTCTGTAATTTGACGGGTTTTTGTAGCAATGCCCGACATCCGCTGCATACAATTCAGCACCAGCCGCTCAGCTTTCAGGATGCTTTGCGCACTGCCTTCTACATAAAAAGCAATATCACCAGTTTGTATCGATGCACCGTCATGCAGCAAAACTTCGGTTTTTAGCCCTGCATCAACTTTGGCAAAAATCTGCAAGGCCAGTTCCACGCCCGCCAGGATCCCTGCTTCTTTTACCAGTAATTTTGCTTTGCCTTTAGCCGTTGCCGGGATGGTTGCCAATGAGGTATGATCGCCGTCGCCAACATCTTCCGCCAGTGCCAGGTCTATAAATTGATTGATCAGGTTTAAATCCAATGATTTTGATTTTAAAGGATCAAAAGTAATTAATTAACACAATTTACGGTCCTTTTTCTGTCTCGATGCGCAATTCGGTCATCTCCTGGTTACCATTTGTAATTTTGATTGAATAAGAAACCCGAAAATTTCCGCCGGAAGTTTTTAATTGAGCAACCGCAAAAATCAGGCTTGGGTTACTGTCCATCCGATGGATGATTTTTACGGCCACCGGTTTATTGGTGCTAAAAAAAGTATTCAACTGGCTTTCTGCAACTGCTTTGCTAACTGTTTTTTCATCACCTAAAATACTCAGCTCTAAGTTATTAGAACACAGTTTTCCGAGTTCATGCGCCTGGCCTAGCTGTAATAAAGCCGCCACCCGATCTGTCTGATCTGCCAAAAAAGTAGTGCTAAAAGAAGCAATCAACAGCAAAATGATCATATTATTTTTCATGATGATTTGTTTATGAATACCTGTTTACGTATAAAAATACAAAAAATTGGCATAAACTGATTATACTGTTCTTTATTCAAATCCTTTGGCCGATTATTATATTTGCGCCGTGGAAAAAAACAAAAAAGTTGCCCTCTTGATTTTAGATGGCTGGGGATACGGAACCCAAGATCAATCCAACGCAATTCTGGCTGCCAAAACGCCATTTTTTAATTACCTGCGCGAAAATTATCCGAACTCAACATTGGAAGCATCGGGCGAAGCGGTTGGTTTACCGGCCGGACAAATGGGCAACTCGGAAGTTGGCCACATGAATCTCGGTGCCGGCCGCGTGGTATATCAGGAGTTGGGCCGCATCCACAAAGCGATTGCAGATGGTGATTTTTTTCAAAACCCCGTTCTCACCCAGGCTTTTGAATACGCGCGTCAAAACAACAAATCGGTTCATTTTATGGGTTTGCTTTCTGATGGCGGCGTGCACGCACATACCAATCATTTGCGGGCTTTGTGCGATATGAGCCAGCAATATCATCTGCAAAAAGTGTTTATTCATGCTTTTATGGATGGCCGCGATACCGATCCGAATTCGGGTTTTGCTTATTTAGAAAAACTGGAAGAATACATCAAAAAAACACCGGTAAAAACAGCATCTGCCATTGGCCGCTATTATGCCATGGACCGCGATAACCGCTGGGAACGCGTAAAATTAGCTTATGATTTATTGGTGAACGGCATTGGAGAACCTGTTGATAATCTGGCTGATGCCGTGCGGGATTCTTATGCAGATGGTATAACGGACGAGTTTATAAAACCGATAATTAAGGTTGATGCCGATAATAATCCGGTTGCTGTTGTTCAGGAAGATGATGTGGTGATCTGCTTTAACTTCCGGACAGACCGCGGCCGGGAAATCACTTCGGCCTTGACCCAAAAAGCTTTCCCGGAGCAAAACATGCACCCGCTGAAGCTAAAATACATCACCATGACTTCGTATGACGAAAGTTTTAAAAACATAGATGTGGTTTTTACCAAAGATGATCTGGTGAATACTTTGGGCGAGATTTTGCAGTACGCCGGCAAAAACCAGATCCGGATTGCAGAAACTGAAAAATATCCGCACGTTACGTTTTTCTTCTCCGGAGGAAGGGAAAAAGAATTTGCCAACGAAAAACGCCTGCTGGTGCCTTCACCAAAAGTGGCCACTTATGATCTGCAGCCCGAAATGAGTGCCGAAGGGATCAAAGATCTGATTATCCCGGAACTGGAAAGCGGCTGGCCGGATTTTATCTGCCTAAACTTTGCCAACCCGGACATGGTTGGCCACACCGGTGTTTTTGAAGCGGTGGTAAAAGCCGTGGAAACGGTGGATGCCTGCGTAAAACAAGTGGTAGAAACCGGCATCAGGCACAATTATGCGTTTATCATCATTGCAGATCATGGCAATGCGGATTACATGGTGAACACAGATGGATCGCCAAATACGGCACACACAACTAACCTGGTTCCCTGTATTCTGGTGAACACGGATTATACGGAAGTGAAATCCGGAAAACTTGGCGATATTGCACCAACGGTTTTAAAACTGCTGGGCGTAGAAATCCCTGCTGAAATGACCGGAAATGTTTTGGTATAAAAGTTTGATTTTCAGGTTTATAGTGATTGGTTTTGTGTTGGGCCTGGTTTCCTGCAAACCTGATATCCGGCAAAACGAAACTTCTTACTTCAACCTGAAAAATTACTTTAGCGGGGAAGCAAAAAAGTTGAGCAAAGCTGATTTTAAGGTGCTAAAAACAGTATCCCGCAACGGCGTAACAGAAACCAAAAAGCTGAAGATTGAAAACTGGCCGCAGGAATTATCTGTTTTTTCTGAATCGGATATTAACAAACCTTCCTGGAAAAACAGTTATAAAACAAGCGTTTCCGGCAATTTAACCATTTATAAAGCTTTAGAACCTGATTTGAAAACACAGGAAATCATCCTGAAAAAAGCTGGCGACAAGATTGCCTGCCTGATGATTTTTAATGTGGTGGACAACAAGTTATTTCAGACCAGGGAAAAACTAACTTATTATCCGGATTCGCTTTACCTGATCCGCAGAAAACAACACGTCCGCTTTTTAGGGACGAATGATTACCTGATTGAAGGAATACTGAAATAGGCTATTATTTCCGGCGGGACATTTTGTCTAATTGTTCTTTGGATAATTCCAGCAGGGAAGTTACATCGCGGCGGGAAGGATCAGCATCCAAAACCTTTTGAAAATCTGCAATGGAAGCTTTAAAAGCGTTGGCCGCGCGGTTCCGGTCATAGTAACCAGTGTTTTTTGTAAGCTTAAAAGAACCGTAATCTTTATATGCAATGCCGCGGTTTTGATAATAACGGATTTGTGCCTGATCTAAAGAAGCGGCTTTGGTAAAATCTAAAATCGAACCTAAAAAGTATTTCTCCTTTTCGGCAGCAGAAACCGAATTTTCGATGGCCAAATGCCCTTTTGCCCTAGCCCGATAATAATAAGCTGAAGCATCGGCAGGTTTTACAGCTATTAATTTAGTATAAGCTGCAATGGATTTTTTATAGCTGTCGCAATGATAATACGAATAACCCAGCATCCACAGCGCGTTGGCATTGGTAGAATCGGTGATGCAGGCTTTTTCTAAACTGGTAACGGCATTTTTAAAATCACCATCAAACAAAGCTTTTTGTCCGATCCGGATGTAAGCATTTTGCGCATGAATGTTTTCAAGCGAAGTAAAAATCAGCAACCCTAAAACAAAACTGTATTTCATTTACAAAAGCGCAACGTGATCCAATTATAACCAAAACAGGATTTTCAAAAAAATATTGTTGTTGATTTTAACAAAATATTAACAATCCTGATTTTATACCGGTAAAAACAGCATCAGTTAAACCGGTACAAAAAAGTGGCACTGCCCCATTGATGCGCGCGTACCATTGATTTTACTTCCCTTGTTTTAAAAACCGCAGCAAGGTTAAATGCCCAATGTCCGGCCGTCAGGTTTCCGCCAAATTCCTGGCTCAGCACAAAAGGCTCCGGTTTTTTGGTGATTTCCTGCGGATCGTTGCCCCGGCCAAATAAATTTCCCTGAACGGTGGCATCATATGCGATATAATTTACGCCTGGTTTCAGGTAGAAAAAAAACTCACGCTGGTGTGCTTCTTTTATCACCCTATTTTTGGCAACCAAACCCGATGTGCTTACCGAATGATATAAGGGATTGAACTCGCCAAACCGAAGCATTGCCCCTACTCCGGCACCTGTAAAAGTAGTCCCTAAGTTTGCGTACGAATTTCCTGCCAGATCAAACCAGCCTGAACGAAAAAACAAACGGTCGTAATTCCCCATAAAATTTATACCAACATTATTTCTGATCTGATATTGCCAGCCCATCGGTGTATAAAAACCGATCGTCCGGTGCACCAGTTCCTGCGCTTGCCTGGCCAAAGCTGCCGGACCAGTTACGCCCAATTGTACGCCCAATTTCAATGCGCATTCATTTTTGAAAAGATATTGCAGCGAACTTCCTGCGTACAAATAACCGGCAAAAGGGCGGTCAACATAGTAAGCATCAGGGATAAAAGCCGATTGCGGGTTAAACATTTTCTGTCCGATCTCAAAACCCAGCGTTTTGCCAAAAAGTTTTTGGTTTGAAGTATCGGTTTGAAGCGCGTGCCGGAAATAAATAAACAAACCGTTGGTGTAATATCGATCAGAGCCTTGCGCCAGATAAGCATCATTATCGGTTTGAAAACCCAGTTCGTTTTGAAAATTACGCTGCTGTGCAGATGAAAAAAGTACCGATAAAAACAGTATCAAAAATAAAATAGAGCTTCTGAAATTCATGCTGATAAAAAGCCCTAAACTAAAAAAAGCCAGCGGATTATGGCTGGCTTATAAAATGAATATATTTTGTATGGTAAAAACAGTATTAATTCAAAACCGCTTTAACCGTCAAATCCAACGCGTTTTCTACTTTATCCGGCATCAAAGCCAAACCAACAACTTCTTTCATATCCGAAACATAATGAAATTTCATATCTTTGATGTATGATTCCTTGATCTCCAGGATGTCTTTCTGGTTGGATTTGCACAGGATGATTTCCTTGATATTTGCTCTTTTTGCAGCCAAAATTTTCTCTTTGATCCCGCCAACCGGCAGCACTTTTCCTCGCAGCGTAATCTCGCCCGTCATGGCCAGGTGCTCTTTCACTTTTCGCTGGGTAAAGGCCGAGATCAAAGCTGTTAACATTGTAATCCCTGCGGATGGACCGTCTTTTGGCGTGGCACCGGCCGGAACGTGCACATGCACATCCCATTGATCAAACAAGCGGCCATCAATTCCGAAATAAAAAGCGTGTGCCCGTATATATCCTAAAGCGATGGAGATCGATTCTTTCATCACATCGCCTAAGCTTCCGGTAATGGTCAAGCGGCCTTTTCCCGGGCTTAAACTGGCTTCGATAAACAAAATATCACCGCCAACCTGCGTCCAGGCCAAACCGGTAACCACACCGGCAACATTGTTGTTTTCGTAGCTGTCTTTATCATAAATGGGCGCACCTAATATTTTTTCAACATCTTCTTTGTTGATCGCTGAAGAATAATCCTCTTCCATTGCAATACTTTTGGCAATTCCTCGGACTAACGAACCAATCTTTTTTTCCAGGTTGCGCACACCGGATTCACGCGTGTAATCTTCCACCACTTTTTCCATCACCTGATTTTTGATGGTTACATCTTTTGGTTTTAAACCATGTGCTTCTCGTTGTTTTGGCAGCAAATGCTGACGGGCAATTTCTACTTTTTCTTCAATAGTATAGCCATTTACCTCAATAATTTCCATACGGTCCAGCAAAGCGGGCTGAATAGTGCTTAATGTATTTGCTGTCGCGATGAACATCACGTTGGACAAATCATAATCCATTTCTACATAATGATCGTAAAAGTTGCTATTTTGTTCAGGATCAAGCACTTCCAGCAAAGCAGAGGACGGATCGCCCCGGAAATCATTGCCCACTTTATCAATCTCGTCCAAAATAAAAACCGGATTTGATGCGCCAGCTTTTTTAATTGATTGAATGATGCGGCCCGGCATGGCACCGATATACGTTTTACGATGGCCGCGGATTTCAGCCTCGTCCCGGATTCCGCCCAAAGCCATCCGCACATATTTACGGCCTAAAGCTTTCGCAATGGATTTCCCCAATGAAGTTTTTCCAACTCCCGGAGGGCCAACCAAACATAAAATCGGGGCTTTCATGTTGTGCTTCAGTTTCAGCACGGCCAGATATTCAATTATGCGCTGCTTCACTTTTTCCAAACCAAAATGATCTTTGTCCAGCACTTTTTGTGCACGTTTTAAATCGAAATTATCTTTGGTAAACTCGCTCCAGGGCAATTCGGTCAATAGTTCTAAGTAATTGATCTGTACCGAATAATCTGCCGCGGCCGGGTTAATGCGCGCCAGTTTGTTCAGCTCATTGTTAAAATGATCTGCTACTTCTTTTGACCACTTTTTTTTGCTGCCTTTTGTGCGCAAACTGTCCACTTCCATATCCGGCGAAGTGCCGCCAAGTTCTTCCTGGATAGTTTTAATCTGTTGGTTCAAAAAGTAGTCGCGCTGCTGCTTGTCCAAATCCACCCGGACTTTAGATTGTATCTGGTTTTTCAGTTCCAGCATCTGCAAATCTACCGTTAAATGTTCCAGCACCATTTGTGCTCGCTCGTGCAGGTTGGCCACTTCCAGAATGTGCTGCTTCACTGTCATCGGCGCGTTCATGTTTGATGAAATGAAATTTACCAAAAATGAAGTGCTTTCAATGTTTTTAATGGCGATTCCGGCTTCCGTAGGGATGTTTGGCGAAAGCTGAATGATATTCATCGCCATATCTTTCACTGAAGAAACCATTGCCTTAAATTCCTTATTTTCAGCAGTTTTGTTCTCTTTAAAAGGTTCGATACCAGCTTTAATGTACGGCTCGGTCTGCACCTGTTCTTTCAGCAGAAAGCGTTTTTTACCTTGTATGATGACGGTTGTGTTACCATCGGGCATCTGCAAAACTTTGATAATCAATGCCATTGTGCCAACATGATACAATTGATCGTAGTTAGGGTCTTCAACCGTGGTATCTTTTTGGGCAACTACACCAATAATTTTGTTGCCTTTGTTGGCATCTTTAATCAGTTTGATGGATTTATCCCGGCCAACCGTAATCGGGATAACCACGCCCGGAAACAAAACCGTATTGCGCAGCGGCAAAATTGGCAGTACTTCCGGCGTTTGTTCGTTGTTCATTTCCTCTTCATCTTCGGATGACATCAACGGGAAAAATTCTGATTCTTCGTTTATAATTGGCAAAGCATTATTAAAATCAAAAGGGTCGAAACTCATTTAAAAACCGTATTTAAACGCCAATATGGCAGTGATGTTAAATTATCTGTAAAAAGTTGTGCAAAGCTATTCATGTTCAAGAGATATGCCAAGCTGTTTTTATCTTACCAAAAAACAGGCGGTAAAAACAGCATTGGCTTTTGTGATTCAGATTTTGCCGGATTCGGTTATCTTTGAACCTGAAATGAACACAAACTTTGTAATAGCGATTGACGGCTATTCTTCCTGCGGAAAAAGTACGCTGGCAAAAGCATTGGCAAAGCAGCTTAATTTTATTTATGTGGACAGTGGATCGATGTACAGGGCGGTTACGTTGTATTTCCTGCGGAACAATATCGATGTTGGCAATCCGGAGCAGGTTTACGAAGCATTGAAAAATATCCACCTCAACTTCAACTCCCGCGATTACGAAACGCATATTATGCTGAATGGCGAGGAGGTTTCTGCGGAAATCAGACAAATGCCGGTTTCAAAAAATGTGAGTGCGGTTTCGGCCATAAAAAAAGTGCGCCACGAAATGGTGAAACAGCAGCAGCGGATGGGTAAATCTAAAAATATTGTGATGGATGGCCGCGATATTGGGACTGCTGTTTTTAAAAATGCGCAACTGAAATTATTTATGACGGCCGACCCGAAAATCCGCGCAGAACGCCGTTACAAAGAACTGATCGAAAAAGGCCAGGAAATTACGTTGCATGAAATTTTTGAAAACATCGCCGACCGTGATTTTCAAGACACCACCAGGATTGAAAGCCCATTGGTTCGTGCCGATGACGCAGTGATTTTAGACAACACCAATATTTCCCCCCAACAACAACTCGATTTTGCTTTGGAAAAAGTTAACGCGTTGAGGAATTCCGCTTAAAAGCTATCTATGATTAGGTTTAAAGCTTTTTATGATGCTTCTTTTATCACCTAAAATTTGGTGGTTTTTATATAAATTCTTCTATCGGCAACAATTACGAAAACGAAATTTACTGGCATAAAAGAAGTATTGTAAACTTGTTGACAAAAATTTAAACAGGCAATAAAAAGTTGTTAAATTTCTGTGAGAAAAATCCTGATGCTTCTTTTATCCCATAAAATTGGTGTTGTGTTACCATAGCGGCGCAAAAAAACACGAGAATTTTTGATTTTTTAGGTGATAAAAGAGGCATTGGAAATAAGTTATACCGTTTTAAAAAGTTTTTACGTTATAATAAAGTTTTATTTCTGCCGCACCATCTGTTATTTTCAAAACCAATGATCGTACCAGCTGCTAAATTTAGTCTAACGTCTGCACTCCGCCGCCGTTTACAAAAATAGTTTGTCCGCTTACCCATTCGGAAATTGGCGATGCAAAATAGAGCATGGCACCAGCAATATCATCAGCAGTTCCTAATCTTTTAATTGGTGTATTTGCCAGCATTTTTTCTTCGATTTCCGGTGTTAGCACTTTTTCCAGTGCAGCTGTTTTTGTTGCGCCCGGCCCAACACAATTAATACGCACTTCCGGGCCAAAATCATGAGCCAAGTTGGCTGCCAAATGATTTACCGCTGCTTTAGAACCGCCATATCCACTCATGTTCGGGCTTTTGTTTACGCTAGACATCGACGTTGTAAAAACTATGGATCCGTAACCATCTTTTTTCATGTGGGGAACACATAATTGGCATAAACGCCAGCCGCTGAATACGTTCAGCTCGAAGTCGCGTTTAATATCATCAACAGAAATTTTAAATGGATTTTCCCGCCCGCCGCCGCCGCCTCCAGCGTTGTTGATAAGAATATGGACGCCGCCTAATTCCCGGACTGTTTTATCGACTAAATTTACTAAATCTTCATCTTTTAAAACATTGCAAGCTATGGCGGTAGCTTTTACGCCCAATTCCCTGATTTCCTTTGCCGTATCTTCTGCTTTTTCAAGATCAAAATCCCCAATGGAGATATTTGCACCTGCTTTTGCCAATAAGATAGCGGTTGCTTTCCCGATACCAGCAGCACCGCCAGTTACAATGGCTGTTTTTCCTGTCAAATCAAATAATCCTTTAAAATCCATATCGCTTTTATTTTAATTTTTATATTGTTTTTCCCTGCGGATAATCACATCAACAATGAGTTTTGGAAGTCACAAGCTGCCGTTCCCTATTAAATAACCGGAAATTTTATCTTTTATTCTTTAAATAATCTGCTACTGCCTGGTAAGCCGGCAAAGAAGTGGCATCGTTTGCCGCATTTGCCGCTACCGGATGCGATGCCAATCTCACGATCACCATTTGCGCGGCAGGATCAATATAAATGGTTTGCCCATGCACGCCCCTTGCCGAAAAAGCACCATCTTGATTTTCTGTCATCCACCACATATTTCTATATGACCAGCCCTTCAATCCTGGATGGCCTGATTTTGCAAACGCTTTTTTACTACCGCCTTTTTCTATATCGGCAACAGCTGCGGCAGGAAAAACCTGTTTTCCGTGCCACATTCCCTTATTTAGTATCAATTCGCCAAACCGCCCTAAATCACGTAAACCTGCGTTAAAGCCTCCGCCTGCAAAAGGAGTCCCCATTCCATCTACCTGATAATAAGCATCTTGTTCCATCCCAATTTTACCCCAAATTTCTTCTGAGAGTAATTTAGTAATAGATTTGCCGGTTGCTTTAGAAATAATCCATCCCAACGCATCGGCATTTACAGTTTTATATCCAAAAGCTTCGCCATGTTTGCCCTGCTTTTTTATGGTTTCCAAATATTGGTAATATCCAACCGGACCTTTGTAGTCTTTAGGCTTTTGTGCCGGGTTGCCAGCTGCAGAAAATTGCCAAATGTCTGCCTTTGGGTCTGCATAATCTTCGCTGTACTTTAAAGCGGTAGTCATGTCCATTACCTGTCTTACGGTGGCATCGCCGTAGGCAGAATTTTTAAGTTCTGGCACGTAGTACGGAACAAGTTTACCTGGATCGAGTTTTCCTTCCGCCACTAAAATAGAGGCCAGAGTACCGGTGAAAGATTTTGTGAGCGACATGACCGCATGAACATTTTCCTGGGTCAAGGCGCCAAAATACCGCTCATAAACTATTTTCCCTTTATGAATGATGAGCATGCCATCGGTATAGTTTTCGGCTAAAGAGTTTTCCCATGTCATCTTTTGCTTTGAATTCCAGGGTAAAAAAGTTAATTGATCAATATTTTGATCCAAGGCATAATGCATTGGGTCAGGTGCTTCCAATCCTCTCGATACGTTTTGGGTAGGCAATAATTCGCGCATGTGCACTACGCTCCAACGTATGGCCGGGAACTCGAAGAACGACCCGTCCCAAGTATGCAAAATCCGATTTGCCGGCGGCGGAAAACCCTGCATCCAGCCAAAATTCTTTGGATCGCTTTGTTTTGCGGAAAGATATTTTTTTGTTGTCTGGGCGGACGAAGATCCGCTGCCGAGAACAACCAATACAAAGAGTATGGTCAATCTTGTGCAAGTGTTTTTTTCGATAGTTGTAGAACGCGTTGACTTGTTCATATAAAAAGGTTCCTTTAATGTTTCTTTTTGTGCCAGCTACTTAATTTTCCGGTAGAACGCAAGCCTTAACGGTAAGGTGACTTACCGTCGCGGAAACAATTCAGACGACCAAACCAATAATAATTAAAGCGTTTAGCAAGGTAACGTCTAAAGTGCCTATATATCGTTGCCAAAGCACTGACAATGAAGCAATAACACCAAAGGTGAAAAAACCGTGTTTGATTACTGTCCATAAAGCTTTAGGGGAAATTTAACTTAAGATATGTTAAAAGGCCAACTCGCTGCAATCCTTCCTATCTCATTAAAAATAGGAGTTAAATGTAAAACCGGGCTTTCTCTAATGTTTTAAACTGAAAGATTTTAGTGCCAGTTTAAAGTTTATCCAATGGTTTTTATTTGCTTCTTTTATCATACAAAAAATAAAAGGCTTTAGTTTTAGATGGATAGATTTTGATAAAAACACCAACTTTTAGGTGATAAAAGAAGCATGGTATTTTACTTCGATAAGTTTAAACGGGCTCAGGCTAAACTGATTTTTATGAGTATAAACAGGCTTTTAAAAATTAATCTACAACTTCATACTGTTTTGTAGTTACACCAAACCGGTTTAAAAAATCCACACCTTCATCCGCGGCAAAACCTTTATAAGCGGCGTATGATTTCTGGTAAAAAACAGCTGCAATCCCGGCCGAAAATATTAACCGGGCACATGGCAAACACGGCGAAAGTGTTACATATAAAGTTGCGCCTTCCAGCTTTGCACCGTTTTTTACGGCATATAAAATGGCATTTTGCTCGGCGTGCAAAGCTAAAGAGCAGCTTCCTTTTGTGTCGCGGGCACAGCCTTGTTCCGGCCATTCTTCATCACAATTATGGGTTCCGGCAGGCGGCCCATTATAACCGATGGAAATGATGCGGGTGTCTTTTGTTAAAACGGCACCAACCTGTGCTTTTACGCAGTGAGAACGCAAAGCCAGATCGGTAGCGAGGTGCATAAAAATCGTATCGAAGCTTTTTTTAGCCATGTAAAATTAGTGTCCGCCGCCGGCAATCACATTGTTCATGTCGATGCCTTGTTTTTTCAAAGCCGGTCCAACTTTTATGGCGAAGAAAGTGATGTAAGCAAAGCAGATTACAGGGATAATGTACGAAACGTGGATTCCGGCCGTATCTGCCAAAATACCCTGCACCGGCGGAATGATCGATCCGCCCAAAATCATCATGATCAAAAATGCAGAACCCTGACTGGTATGTTTGCCCAAACCGGCCACAGCCAGCGAAAATATACTCGGGAACATGATTGAACAGCATAAACCTCCGCTTAAAAAAGCATAAGTGGCAATAATACCGGTAGTTAACAAACCGGTAATCATGGCCAAAACACCCAGAATACCAAAAATCATCAATACGCGGGTTGGTTTGTTCTGCCCTAAAAAGAATGCCACAATTAAAACCGTAACGCAAATGGCATAACTGTATAAATTGCTTACATCTGTACCGGAAATGTGGTTGAAAAACAAAACCACTGCAAAAGCCACAAACGGAACAACAACCGTTAAAATGTTTTTGGTTTGTTTTGGTAATTTAAACGCACTTATGCCGCCCGTCCAGCGGCCGATCATCAGGCTTCCCCAATATAAAGAAATGAAAGGCTTGATTGCTGAATCATCATAAGCACCAAATTCCGGTAGTTTTAATAAAGCACCCAAATTGCTTTGAACGGTAACTTCTACCCCAACATAGGTAAAAATGGCAAGCATCCCCAAAACTAATTGCGGATATTGCATGGCGCCCCAGCTGTCCGGATTGTTTTTTGGCGCAGTAAGCACATATATAATGGACAAAAGTATGATGGCCAAAGCTGTATAAATAAAATAGGCATTGCTCAAACCCGTCAGTTTTTCAAGAGGATTGGCTACCAAAATCATCAGAAAGCCTAAAGTGATCACCAACAAAGGTGCGTTTGCACGGGTACTGGCATCAACGTTTTCTGTACTATTGATTTTTGGAAGGTTGGAAAACTTGTAAAAAGCGGCAACTGCCAGAAATAAAGCGGCCAGGATAAAATACAGGTTATTTACCGAAGTAATGCTAACATTGCTTTGTGCACTCTCGCGTGACGAACCGAACAGGACAACGCTAACAATGATCGGGCCCAGCAAACCACCAAAATTATTTACGCCACCTGCAAAGTTTAAACGGTCAGGCCCGCTTTCTGGCGGCCCCAAAGCCACCACAAACGGGTTTGCTGCGGTTTGCTGCAAAGAAAAACCTACCGCCACAATAAAAAAAGCACTTAAAATAAAGGCAAAATGCCCGTTGTTTATCGCCGGGACCATGGCCAGCGCGCCAACAGTAGAGATGAGCAAGCCATACACAATACCGTTTTTATAACCAATTTTATTAAGCAGATCAACTTTGGTCAATTGCGATATAAAATACAAGATCAATGAACCGATAAAATAGCCTCCGTAAAACGTAAAATCAATCAGCTGGGATTCAAACTGCGTTAAATGAAAATGGGTTTTACAAAATGGGATAAATACGCCGTTGGATGCTGCCAGAAATCCCCAGAAAAAGAAAACCGTGATTAAGGAGTACAAAGCTGATGCATAGCTTTTTGTTTCAGTTTGAGCCATTAGGTTAAATAAATTGATTTAGCAATTAGTAGTGCGAACATAAAAGTATTTTGCAAATTATTCAGTATTAATTATGCATATTATTGTTGCAATCCGTATTTGTTGGGCGTTAAGGTAATTAAATTGCATATTCGCTTTTAATGCTGATCTATTTTAAGCTGCAACATGATTGAAGCCATCATTTCCGGCATCGGGATCGGGATTGTTTTGACCTTTATTACCGGTCCGGTTTTTTTTGCACTGATCAAAACCAGTATAGAAAAAGGCTTTCATGCCGGCGTGGCTTTGGCTTTAGGCGTTGTTTCAAGCGATGTGGTTTTTGTTGGGGCGATTATTTTTGGCTCACAATTATTTGAAATCCCGCCGCGTGCAAAAGTGTGGCTGGGCATTGCCGGAAGCATAATTTTGCTTTGCATCGGCATACATTATCTGCTAAAAAAAGCAGATGTCGATTTTAATACGCACACACCGCCAAAGGTTAATCGGGCAGGCTACTTTTTTAAAGGTTTTGCCATGTGCATCTTCAACCCTACCATTTTGTTTCATTGGATTACCGTGATCGGGACTGCGAGCACGGTTTATCACGCTGGTGTGCCGCACCGGCAGCTAAAAATTGCCATTATGTTTGTTACTATTTTGATTGTGCAGTTTGGCATGGATTCTACCAAAGCATTCTATGCCAATAAGTTGCGTGATAAGATTTCGGTAAAATTAGTGCACCGATTAAATTATGCGGCCGGAATTGCCCTGATTATCGCAGCTTTTATCATCATGGACCGGCTGGTAACGCACTTTGTTTTTCCGCCGATCAGTTAAGTGTTAAGAATCTCAGACTAAAAATAATTTGCATAGGATGATGCTTCTTTTATCCACCTAAATTCTAGTTCAAAAAGAAAGTTGAGTTCAGAATGAAAAATACAATGCTTCTTTTATCAACCTAATTTCAGACTTAAAAGAACGTTGAGTTCAGATTAAAAAATACAATGCTTCTTTTATCAACCTAATTTCTAGTTCAAAAAGAAAGTTGAGTTCAGAATGAAAAATACAATGCTTCTTTTATCACCCTAAATTCTATTTCAGAAAGAAAGTTGAGTTGAGATTGAAAAATACAATGCTTCTTTTATCCACCTAAATTCAAAAACCAGGTACCATCCAACAGCTTACCGCAAACCCCAAACCTCTTACAAATATGCCCGCTGATTTTTGCCTTCCATCCAATTTAAAAATGCTTTGTTTACCACCTTATTTCCGCCCGGTGTGGGGTAATTTCCGGAGAAATACCAATCGCCTAAATGATCCGGACAAGCTTTGTGCAAATTATCAAGCGTTTGGTAAATCACCTGCACTTCGGCTTTGATGTTTTTTGGGGTGATGATTTCGGCAATCTTATCGGAAATCTGCTCATCTGTAAAAGGTTCATAAATTGCTTTTACATAATTCAGAACGTCCTCTTTGGGCAAATTCACGCTTTCTTTACATTGCCGGTAAACTTCGTGAATGATATCTTGGCGTCCGCTCTCTTTTAATAACGTAATTGCAGCTTCAAAAGCAACAAACTCGCCCATTCGGGACATATCAATACCATAACAGTCCGGATAACGGATTTGCGGTGCAGACGATACCACGATGATTTTTTTTGGCCCCAAACGATCAATGATTTTCAGGATACTTTGCTTTAACGTAGTGCCGCGAACGATGGAATCATCCAGAACCACCAGTGTATCTTTGCCGTTTTTGATGAGGCCGTAAGTGGTATCGTAAACATGCGCCACCATTTCCGAGCGGTCTGCATCCTGCGTGATAAACGTACGCAGTTTTACATCTTTTATCGCCAGTTTTTCTACCCGCGGCGCAATACTCAGCACTTTGTCCAGCTCTTCATCGGTAATTTTATCGGCACGGTTAAGCAACTGCTCGCGCTGATGGCATTTGATATATTTATGCACACCTTCTACCATGCCATAAAAAGCAATTTCGGCGGTGTTGGGGATGTAGGAGAAAACCGTATTTACCAGATCGTGGCTTACGGCACCTAAAATTTGCGGGCACAACAACCGGCCCAGCTGCTTGCGTTCGCGGTAAATGGAAGCATCACTTCCCCGCGAAAAATAAATCCGCTCAAAAGAACATGATTTGCGTTCAGTCGGTTCCCGAAACTGCTCTTCGGTAATCTGTCCATCTTTTTTAATAATCAGCGCATGGCCAGGCTTGATTTCTTTGATCGCACCGATCGGGACATTAAAAGCCGTTTGTATGGCCGGCCGCTCGGAAGCTGCCACCAAAACCTCATCATTTTGGAAATAAAAAGCCGGGCGGATACCCGCCGGATCGCGCATGATAAACGCATCGCCATGACCGAAAATCCCGGCAATGGTGTAACCGCCGTCCCAGGATTTAGCCGATTTTTTGAGGATTTTTGCTACGTCCAGATCAGTAGCGATCAGTTTGGTGATCTCTACGTTATCATCCAAACCTTCTCTTTTATATTGATCAAACAAACCCTGAACTTCAGAATCCAGAAAGTGGCCGATTTTTTCCAACACCGTAACCGTGTCTAATTTTTCCTTCGGATGCTGGCCAAGTTCAAATAATTGTTGTAGTAATTCATCGGTATTGGTCATGTTAAAATTACCGGCCATTACCAAATTCCGCGTCATCCAGTTGTTCTGGCGCAAAAACGGATGGCAATTTTCAATGCTGTTTTTGCCATGTGTCCCGTAGCGCAAATGCCCCAGCAAAACCTCACCGGTAAAACTAACGTGTTCTTTCAGCCAGTCGGCATCGGCAAATTGCTCCGGGTATTCTTTCTGGATATCGGCAAATTTTTTCTGGATGTATTCAAAAATATCCGAAACTGCGTTTTTGGCCATAGAACGGTGGCGGCTGATGTAACGGTGGCCGGGTGCTACGTCCAGTTTAATGGTAGCTACTCCTGCCCCGTCCTGGCCGCGGTTGTTTTGCTTTTCCATCAGCAAATACAGCTTATTCAGGCCGTAAAGTGATGTTCCGTATTTTTCCTGATAGTATGACAGCGGTTTTAACAAACGGATGAAGGCAACTCCGCACTCGTGTTTAATCTGATCGCTCATGATTCCAATTAAGCCGCAAAAGTAGGGTTTATATTGAAAGATGTCCTTTAAAAATCGAAACGGTGGAAATCCAAATCAATACTTACTTAAATATGATGATCCGGATGCTGTTTTTATTGCAGAAAATTTGCCAGCGCAGAAGGAAAAATACCCAGTAAAAACACTATCGCACTTAACAAACCAATAATAATCAGCAACGGGATTTGCGCGTGGCCGGTTGGTTTTTCCGGCTGGTTTTCTGCGGATTTCAGGAACAGGTACAACGGGATTTTGAAGTAATAAAAAAGTGAAACCACAGTAGTAACGGCCCCGATAACCAGCAAGGCCAGCATCCAAACGTTATGATTTTGGTGATAAATTTCAATCACCGAAGAAAAAACCAGCACTTTGGCATTAAAGCCGGCGGAAACAGGCAAGCCGGTCAGCGAGATCAGTACAATTACAAAACACACGCTGGCAAACGGATAAGTTTTACCCAGTCCGCGTAAGTTTTCAACCGTGAGCATACTGTTTTTACCGGCATAAAAACTGCAAAGCATCAGCGCGGTAATATTGGCCAGCGCATAAACGGCCAGGTAGAACAGCAATGCCGAAACGCCCTGCTGTGAAAAAGTGACCAATGCCATTAAGCCAAAACCGGTATGGCCAATAGCCGAGTAAGCCAGCATTCGCTTGATGTTGGTTTGCCTGATGGCAGCAAAATTCCCCACGATCATGGTAAGTATGCCGATAACGGAGAAGTACAAACGAAAATCAAAAGCCTGAAACTTATTGTTAAAAACAAAAGGCGTTAAAAAGTTGGTCAGCAATGCAAAGCCGGCAATTTTGGTTAAAGTAGAGAGAAAAGCCACCACCGGTGTTGATGCGCCTTCGTACACATCCGGCACCCAAAAGTGCATCGGCACAAATGAAAGCTTGAAACCGATACCGGCCAGCACCAGCAAAATCCCCAGGGAAACCGGAATGGAATTGAGGCGAATTAGCTGCTCCAGAAACTGTCCGTTAAATAAATTTAACTGACCGGTTTCTGCATAAAGCAACGACATGCCATACAGCATTACTGCCGACGCCGCAAAACCAAAAAGTACATATTTTAAGCCCGATTCGATGGCAAAACGGTTTTCTGCACGATAAGCCACCATTAAGTAAGAACCTACGGAAACGATTTCTATCGATAGATAAATCATCAATAAATTGACTGACATGGCCATCAGGTGCAGGCCAAAAACTACGGCGATAATAATGGCGTACAGATCACTTAAACCTTTTGGATGTACTTTTAAAGGCTGATCTAAAGGAATATAAACGATGATAATAAAAGTGAGAACAGCAAAGATCAACTTAAACAACACAGAAATATGGTGTAAAAGAAGCATGTTGCCAAACAAAAATTTCGGCCCGGAAACGATTACATATAATTGTTGCGCATCCCGCTGGAAAACGAAAACCAAACCAAGCAGGCACAGTAAACGACACATCCAGTCGGCATCGTTTTTAAACAGCAGCCCGGTAATTATCACCAATAAAAACAGTATGACCAACGCGGTTTCGGGCGCAAAATAGAGCAGGCTTTGCAGTACGTTGTTGATTTGTTCGGTAATGGACAATGGCAGCTCGTTCATGGTTTTTATCTGAATAAATGAACGAAAGTCAGCACGGAATCATTGATTTTGTCGAAAACCAGCGAAGGTAAAATCCCGATGATTAAAGCCATAAATGCCAACGGGACTAAAGCTGATTTTTCCCGGAAATTGAGATCTGTTAAAGCTGTTCTCCAGGTTTCGCCGCCGGATAAACGGGTTTCGCCAAAAAACATGCGTTGCAAAGTCCACAGAAAGTAAGCCGCACTCAGCAAAATGCCGATGGAACCGCAAATGGCCATCCAACCGGGCAATAAACCGTTTACGGAAGCGGAAGTGAACGCACCGATCAGTGAAAAAGCTTCGGCAATAAAAGCAGAAAACCCGGGCAAACCCAATGAAGCGAAGAAAGCAATCATCACAAAAACCGTAAAAATGGGCATCAGCGAAGCCAAACCACGAAAGTTATAAATGTAGCGGTCGTGTACGCGCACATAAATCACCCCAACTAAAAAGAACAGCATGGCCGATAAAAAACCGTGACTGAGCATTTGCATCATCGCGCCGCTTACGCCTTCGGTGGTTTGCGAAGCTATTCCCAGCAAAACAAAACCCATGTGCGAGACGGAGGAATAGGCAATCAAGCGTTTCAGATCAGTTTGTGCCAGTGCGTTTAAGGCTCCGTATAAAATGGAAATCACGCCAAGCAAACCAAGCCAGAACGCACCGGCTGTGGCCACTTCAGGGAAAATGCTGAAGCAGATGCGTAAAATACCGTAACCGCCAACTTTTAATAAAACGCCGGCCAAAATGATGGAAACGGCTGTTGGGGCTTCCACATGCGCATCGGGCAGCCAGGTATGAAAAGGCACTACCGGGACTTTAATGGCGAAAGCAATAAACAAAACCACAAAACCCAGGTAACGCGCCGGAAAGCCGAACAAGGTTTGATGCGCTGCCGCAGAGAATATTGAACCTTGTGCATAATTGGCAGGATTCATCATGTGGACGATGTTGAACGTATGGTTTCCAGTGGTTGGATCGGTAACGGAAAAGTACAGGCCGATCATCACCAGCAACATAAAAACAGAACCAAAAAGCGTGTACAAAAAGAATTTGATGGCTGCATATTCGCGCCGGACGCCGCCCCACATCCCAATTAGGAAGTACAATGGCAGCAACATCAGTTCATAAAAAATATAGAACAGGAAGAAATCCAGCGCACAAAAAACACCGATTACGGCCGTATCCAGCAATAAAAACAAAGCAAAAAAGCCTTTTAAATTGGTTTTGATTTCCCAGGAAGCGAGAACGGCAACCAACATTACAACCGAAGACATGAACAGCAAGCCGATGGAAAAACCATCAACCCCAACAAAATAATCAATTTGCATTTTGCCAAGCGAACCAAGATTGAGGCTGATCCAGCTTGCTTTTTCGGCAAATTGATACTGGTTTACATGATTTATACCGCTAAAAGAAGCACCGGTTTGAAAATGAAAATACAGCCATCCGCTTAAAAAAACCTGTACCAAAGTTGCTGCCAATGCCAGATGTTTAAAATTATTGCGCAACGAAACAGGCAGTAAAAGAAGCACTGCGCCAAACAGTAATGGGGTAAAAATAAGCAGGGTAAGTATGTGGTCCATCAACCTAAATCAGCGTCTTAAAAAGGTAAATCCCTAAAATAAATAGCAGCATGGTAAGCAGGTATTGCTGCACTTTTCCGGTTTGAAAACTGCGGGCAAAACTACCCAAATCGCGGACACGAAAGGCAATAAAATTTACAGTTCCGTCCACTAAATACTTGTCAAACCAGGCACTGATCCTGGACAAAAACAGGCCGGCTTTGGCCAACAGGTTTATAAATCCGTCAATCACCAATCTGTCAAAAGCATAAAGTTTTTTGCTGAACCAAACTACTGTTTTTACCACCTGTTTTTGATAGAAAATATCTATATACCAATGATTATAAGATAGTTTGAACAGAAAACCGTGCTCCGGGAACCAGTTGACCTGTTGCCGGGCGTAACGCAGGTAAGCTACATAAACTACCGGAATGGTAATTAGGTTGACGGCCGCCGGGATAATGGTATGATAGATATTTTCACGTTCAAAATAATCCGCATTTAAAAAGCCACGGAAAACCCAGCTGTGTTCGTACAATAACGGATTTAAGGAGAAGACCGGAAACAAACAAAACACCGATAAAAACAGCATCGGCAGCGTGAACAATTTTTTTTCTGCAGAAAGGTGCGGCTGGAAAGTCGGGACCATTTGCTTCAACCTGGATTCGCCCCAAAAAACCTTGAACATTAAACGGGCGATGTAAAAAGCGGTCATCCAGCTGGTGATCAATATGGAAACCGGAATAATTTTGAAGAAGAACGATTTGCCTTCTGCCCATTCAAAAGCCTGGATCAGAATGCTATCTTTAGATAAATAGCCGGACGTGAGCGGAAAACCGATCAATGCCAAAGCGGCGATCACGCAAACCACAAAAGTTACCGGCAAAACTTTGCGCAAACCGCCCATATACAAAATGTTCTGCGGATCGATATCCAGGTGCAGTTTTTCTTTTAAATGCTGCATTTCATGGATGATCACGCCGGCCGACAAGAACAAAAGGCACTTAAAAAAAGCATGTGCCATCAGATGGAACATGGCCGAAGAATAAGCACCAACGCCCATTGCGGCAACCATAAAACCCAATTGCGAAATGGTAGAATAAGCCAGGATTTTCTTGAGATCGTTTTGGGTGAGGGCTATTGTGGCGGCCATAAATGCGGTAAATGAGCCGGTGATGGCGATAACCGTTTTCACTTCCGGATTGAAAACCGGATAAACCCGCGCCAGCAAAAAAACGCCAGCCGCCACCATCGTAGCAGCATGAATTAAAGCAGAAACGGCTGTCGGGCCTTCCATGGCGTCGGGCAGCCAGGTGTGCAGCGGAAATTGTGCTGATTTGGCTGCCGCGCCGAGGAAAAAACAAAGACCGGCAATAGTTAACCACGTTCCGGATAAATTATTTGTTCCGAAATTATTTGGGTTGCCGAATAATTGAATCAGATCAAAAGTGTGAAAATGGGCAAACAAAATCATAATACCGATCAGAAAACCCAGATCGCCAATCCGGTTCATTATAAACGCTTTTTTGCTGGCCAAAACTGCTTTTTCGCGCGTAAACCAGAAACCGATGAGCAGGTAAGAAGCGAAACCAACCAATTCCCAACAGGCGTACATCAGCAGTAAATTATCTACCACAACCAAAGCCAGCATCGCGAAGCAAAAGAAGCTGAGGTAACGAAAATACCGGCGGAATTTCGGATCGTACCGAATATAAGCCAATGAATAAATATGCACAGCCAGCGCAGTCACATCCACCAAAACCAGCATCAAAACGGATAAATTATTGAGCAATAAACCTGCGTAGATTTTAACCGCTCCGATTTGAAACCACAGTGTTTGCACATGTAGCTGCGGATGGTTCCAGATTTTGAAGAAAAGCAGCCCGGAAGAAACCAAACTTAAAAAAATGCAAACCGCCGATACAAAGCCTGCCATGCGCGATGCTGTTTTTACCACTAAAAAATTGGTGATAAAAGCAGCAAACGGCAGCAAAACCGTTATCAAAGCCAGCCAGATTTCGGTAGGATAATTTTGTATTTGTTGTAATTTTTCCAAATTCTAATCTTTTAAAGCATTGATTTTTTCCGGGTCGATGGTTTTAAATTTCCGGTAAACGTTTAAAATAATGGCCAGCGCAACAGCAGTTCCGGCGGCGGCCAACACAATGGCAAAAAGCGCAAAAAGCTGACCGCCGTTGTTGTATTTATCGTATTTGCCAAAAGCAACCAGGTTGATAACGGCCGCGTTGATAATAAATTCAATCCCGATCAGCACCTGTATGGCATTGTTTTTAGTCAGTACCATGTACAATCCGGTACAAAAAAGGCTTGCGCCGATCAGCATGAAAGTTTGCAAATCAATCATCGGCCTGCCCCTTTCTGGCCAGGTGCGCCGCGCCTACCAATGCCATCATCAGCAAAATAGAAATGGCTTCAAAAGGCAGCAAATAAGCAGTCATTAAATTAGTTCCGATGTTGGTAACTGTATTGTCCTGCGGATGAAAAGTATTGTTTTGCGCTTGTGTAACCCAAAGCAAATGATCGGGGTTTAGTTTGAAAATAGCATTCACCAAAACCAGCAAAAAAGCAACTGCAACCAGCAAAGCCGGAAGCTGTTTCAGGGTAAAATACTGATGTTTACGCTCTTCCAGTTTTTCCAAAGTTTCTTTGCTAGACAACATAAAAGTGAACAGCATCAGCACCAAAACGCCGCCTACATAAATGACAATCTGGGTAACCGCCACAAAATCTGCCAGCGCAAAAACGTACAGACCGGCGATGGAAAACAACGTTACAAAAAACATAAAAACAGAACGTACCAAATTGCTGCTTGCCGCCACATACCAGGCAGAAGTTACGGTAATCAACCCCAGGAAAATAAATATGGCTTGTTCCATGCTGTTTTTATCCACCTTTTTTTAGTGCCGCGGCTTGTTTGGCGGCGGTTTTTTCTGCATTTTGTTTCTCTATTGCAGATTTTTTTTCTGTTGCTTCTTCCTCCGTCATGGCAGAAAACTGGTAGTTCAGTAAACTCAATGCATCCACACTTTTATCGTATTGGTTGGTCATCGTGATGCACTCCGTTGGGCAAACTGTGGTGCACAAACCGCAATACATGCACTTGGCCATGTCAATATCAAACTTTGCGGCATACAGTCGTTTGGTCGTTCCGTCTGAAGTTTGCCCGATGGCTTCCGTAGCTTTAATAGATTCTATGTCGATGCAATTTACGGGACAAATTTTGGCGCACAAATCACAAACAATACAATCCTCCATCTCCACAAACAATTGATAACGACCAGTTTCCGGCACCGGAAGCGTTTGATGCGGATATTGGATCGTTGCGTTTCCCGGCAGCTGTTTAAAGTAATTATCAGCTTTTACACTCAGCACTTCCCTACTGTTTTTAGCAGCAAAAAAATGTTTCAGGGTGAGGTTTAAGCCTTTTCCCGCAGTGGTAAATCCTTTGATGATGTTGTTGAACATTTTTATTTTCTAATATTTCGCGCTTTGTAATTTCGACTGAAATGAGAAATCTTATTCTCAAAAAATAATTCTTTTTGCTTTGATAAATATTTTTTCCTGCAGTCGGGATGACAAAAAAAGTATGGTAAAAACAGCATCATTTCTACATCAGCCAAAGCCGCCAGATTCCCGAAATCAGCATACATAAAAAAGCCAGCGGCGTTAATACTTTCCAGCATAAATCCATTAACTGATCTACACGGAAACGCGGCAACGTCCACCTGATCCACATTTGTACCAGCACCAATATTAACGTTTTTGTAAATATCCAGCCAATTCCCCACAAATTACCGGTTGTCCAATCGGCAAGTTTTAAAGTTGAAATATTAGGCAGCGGTGTGTTCCAGGCACCCAGAAATAAAATCACGGCAACCATAGAAGTTAGAAACATCATGGAATATTCGGCGAGAAAAACCAGCGCAAACCGGAAACCCGTGTATTCGGTATGAAAACCGGCCACCAATTCGGATTCTGCTTCCGGAATATCAAACGGTGCACGGTTACTTTCGGCCAGCGAGGCGATAAAATAGATCACAAAAGCAATAATCAAATGCGGCGCACGGAAAATGTTCCAGGCCAGAATTCCGCCTGCTTCTTTTACCGGCATAAATCCTAAAAATTGAATATTTTCTGCGGATAAGATTCCCTGCTGACGGGAAATTTCCTGCAAATCCAGCGTTTGGGTAATCATTACTACCGAAATTAACGCAAAACCGGCCGGGATTTCATAAGACACAATTTGCGCCACCGAACGAACAGCCCCAAGCAAAGCATATTTATTGTTTGAACCCCAACCGGCCATCAAAATGCCAACTGTTTCGATAGAAAGTACAGCCAGAATGTAAAAAATACCGGCGTTGATATGTGCCGAAACCAAACCTGCCGACCAGGGCAAAGCCGCAAACCCCAGATAAACAGCAACAAAAATTACGATTGGTGCCAGCGCAAACAGCGTTTTATCAGCGGCAAGCGGTGTAATCAGTTCTTTTTGCAGCATTTTCAGCATATCCGCAAAAACCTGCAGCGAACCATATTTACCGGTTTCCATCGGACCCAAACGATCTTGCATAAATGCCGAAACTTTGCGTTCTACATAAACGGCCATAGTTGTAAATAAGGCCACAAACGTGAACAGCAAAAGCGCAACAAGCAAACTAAGCAGGTATGAGTTCAAAACAAATCAAGTTGTAATGCTGCAAACTTACTTATTAAGAACGATTTTAAACGTGAAAATCGGAATTAAGCCGGTAGGATTAGTCCCAAATTTGGCGAAGCTGCAACTGGATTTGATGTCCAAAAAACAACCTGGTGCTTTTTTCAAAAGAATCTGTGAAATCCGAAACATAAAAACGGTGTGGCTGAGGTTCTTCGCCATTTAACAAATCCATTCGCAAAAGTTCTTTTTGAAGATGTTTGGCCACAATTTCTGTATTATCGATAATTGTAATTTTGGGTTGATAATACGCTGCGATCTCATTTCGGATCAGCGGATAATGCGTACAAGCCAAAATCAAACTGTCGATCCCCTGTAAAACCGGATCAGAAAGATAAGTGTGGATAAGGGTGCCGCTGATCTGATCGTTAAAAAAACCTTCCTCAATCATTGGTGCCAGCAAAGGCGTAGCCAGGGATTTTACCCTGATTTTTGGTTTTTGCAGATAAATTTTCTCCGCATAAATGTTGGAATTAATAGTAGCGCGGGTAGCAATTACGCCAATATTTTGGAATTGATCAGAAGAAGTCATATAATCCACCACCGGATCAATCACACTGTAAATCGGAATTTGAGCGCCTAAAAACAGCTTCAGATCATGGTAAGCCAGCGAGGAAGCTGTGTTACAAGCAATTACAATGGCCTTGCAACCTTCATCCATCAAAAACTTGGCGATTTTTAGCGAATAATATTTAATGGCTTCCGGGGATTTATCGCCATAAGGCAAATGCGCCGTATCGCCAAAATAGACCAATGCTTCTTTTGGCATTAGTTTTTGGATGGCGTTGGCAACGGTCAACCCGCCGATACCGGAATCGAAAACACCTATAGGCTGGTTTGCTGGCATGTAACTATAATAAAAAAAGCGATGCTCATTTTGCCTGAACATCGCTTTTTTGGGTGATAAAAGAAGTATCTTATTTAATACCTAACTTAGTTTTTACAGATGGCATCAAATCATCGCCGGGCTGCGAAACCAATAATTCTGTTTGTGCCGTATCAAAAACATAATTGTAACCTTTTTCTTTGGCAACAGTTTGGATAGCGGTACGCACTTTCAGCAATAACGGATCAGAAAGCTGTTTGCTTTTATCGCCAACCTGCTGCTGTGCTTTGGTTTGATAATCCTGCAAACGTTTGTTTTGGTCCTGCAATTCTGCTTCTTTAGCGGTACGTGCGGCGTCCGTCATGGTTGCTTTTTTGGCATCGTAAGCTTGTGCATTGGTTTGCAATTCGTTGTTCATGGCCGTTAATTGATCCACGAAGGTTTTCTGGTAATCCTGAATTTGTTTTTGAATTACTTTGGTTTCAGGCATTTGATCTACCACCTGATTTACGTTGATGTAACCAATTTTAGATTGTGCTTCAGCGATGTTTCCTGCAAAAAATAAACATCCGGCAACTAAAGCAACTTTGAATAGTTTTTTCATTTTTTATTTATGGGTGATTGTTATGTGCTGTTTTTATCTACTATTTTTTGGATTTTTTATTGGGCAAAAACGCCGGGTTTCAAACCTAAACGGATTATCACGGCTGCGCTTTTATCATAACGCGGATTGGCGTAAAGCATTATCACTTCGCTGTTTTTATCAAAAATCATATCCAGGTTTTCGCTCTCTGCAACGGCTTGTACCGCTTTTGCAACACGGTCCTGTATTGGTTTGATCAACGCTGTACTGCGCTGGGCAAGTTCGCCGTCCGGGCCAAATTTTTGACGCTGAAAATCTTTGGCTGCTTTTTCTTTATCGATGATTTCATTTTCCCGGCGTTTTTTCATGTCGCCCGTCATCAAAACCTGATCTGCCTGGTAAGCTTTGTACATCCTATCGATCTCCTGAAAACGTGCATCCGTTTCTTTTTGCCATTGATCTGATATCGATGCAATCTGTTTTTGGGAAGATGCATACTCCGGGATATGTTTCAAAATATATTCGGAATCAACATAAGCAAAACGCTGTGCAAAAACAGCCGTAGTTGCTAAAAGGGGCAGAATCAGCGTTAAAAATAATCTCTTCATGCTACAAACCTACGCAAAATTATGATTTTGGAAATCTTTCAAAAACATTTTCAGACAATGGTATTTATCTTTAGTTTAAAATCTGACAGTTTATTGTTAATTAAATGCACCGCTTAAACTTTGCGCAATCGAGAAATGGAAGTGGCCTTTATTAGCAGTCGGGATCCCGGGAATCGGGTCGAAACCATAACCATAATCCAAACCAAGCAAACCAAATATCGGCAGGAAAATCCTTGCGCCAACACCAGCCGAACGCCTTACATTAAACGGTGCAAACTGGTTGAAAGAATTCCAGGTATTACCGCCTTCTGTAAAAGCCAGTATAAAAACAGTAGCGGATTGACTGGCAATAACCGGATGGCGCAACTCTAACTGAAATTTATCAAAAATCGGACTTCCGGAAGTGCTGGCAATATTGGGGTTTGAACCTAAAGGCACGATATCAAAGTTTTCGTACCCGCGCAAACCAATAATTTCTGATCCTTGCAAAAATTGATAACTCTGCATTCCGTCCCCACCTAATTTGAAACGCTCAAACGGCGATTGCCCGACAGCATTGTTATAAGAACTTAGGAAACCAAACTGTGTTTGCGCTTTTAAAACCAATTTGCCATAAATTTTCTGGAACCATTGTGCCTCAAACTTAGCTTTATAATATTCTACAAAATGATAGCGGTCCTGCGGCGTAGCAATGGCATAGTTTGTATTATTAAACAAAGAATAAGGAGGTGTAAACTGGGCCGTTAAACGAATGTTAGAACCTGAAGTTGGATAAATAGGCGCATCCAAAGAGTAGCGGCTGAAAGTTTCAGTCAGTTTGATGTTAATGGATTTTCCGTTGCTGAACAAGTAACCCGGATAGTCTGTCAGGTTATAGTGGTCAAAGCTTAAAGTATGGCTTAAATTGAAATAATCATCCGGCCATTTTAATTGTTTGCCAATCGTTGCCGAAACACCATTAATAGAAATACCATAATATCCCGGATCGCCTTTTCTAAGGGCCGAATAACCACCGATTGCGTTACGACCATTAGATTGCAATTGTGTATAAGCCGTTATGCCGAAATTGACCGGTTTTTTCCCGCCAAACCAAGGTTCAGAATAAGTGAAAGAAAAATTCTGGTAGTTTTTGCCGTTCGCCTGTCCCCGCAAACTTAATTTTTCCCCATCGCCTTTTGGCAATGGTTTGTAAGCACTCAGGTTGAAAAGGTTCCTGAGCGAAAAATTATTAAATGTCAAGCCCAGCGTCCCAACAATACTTCCGCCGCCAAAACCACCGGAAAGTTCAATCTGATCGGAAGGTTTTTCTACTACGTTGTATAAAATATCAACAGTTCCTTCGTTCGGGTTGATGTTGGTTGGCCGTGGGTCAATTTTCTGCTCATCAAAATTACCCAACTGCGTAATCGCCTGTGTACTCCTTACAATCGCTTCTTTGGAAAATTTCTGGCCAGGTTTGGTACGGATTTCGCGCAAAATAACCTTGTCATTGGTTACTTCGTTCCCTTTCACAATTACTTTATTTATAGTGTATTGCGGACCTTCGTAAACCCGCAAATCAACGTCAATGGTATCATTATGGATGCGCGTTTGCACCGGGTCTGTTTGATAAGTTAAATAACCATCGTTCAAATACAAAGAAGAAATATCATCACCATTGGGCGAACCGCTTAAACGTTTGTTCAATTCTTCCTCACTAAAAACATCACCTTTTTTAATCCGCAAAAGTGTATTTAAAATTTTGGTCGGATATTTTGCATTGCCAGACCAGGTTAAGTTACCAAAATAATATTTCGGGCCTTCGTATAGTTTAATTTTGATATTAACGGTGGCATCATCGTTTTTCCAGACCGAATCACTTAAAACTTCGGCATCACGATAACCGTTTGCCTGCATTTTTGCCACTAAGGTTTGCTTGTCGTCTTCGTATTTATCACGCAAAAACTTCTTGGAACCAAATATATTATACCATTTTTTTGCCTTTGTTTTTTTCATAAACGAGGCCAGTTTTGCATCTGTAAAAGCAGTATTGCCAGTAAAATCAATGCTGTTGACTTTTACCTTCTGCTTCTTGTCAACAGTTGCGTCCAATATCATACTATTGGCTTCACCGGCATCTTTCCGTTCTTTAATATCAACTGTGGTATTGAGGTAGCCTTTTTCTGCAAAATGTTTTTTTATGATGGCCGTAGTGGTGCTTAGCAGGTTTTCGTTTACAATTTTTCCGGTTTTGTCCTTTAATTTTTTCTGAACATCTTCTACTTCGCCTTTTCGGATACCTTTTATGTTGAGCTTGGAAAGCCGCGGCCGTTCTTTTACGTTGATATCAAAATTGATCGTATCGTTGCGCAGCGTGTACAATAATTTCACATCATCAAACAAACCCTGCTGCCACAAATTTTTGATTACGTTGGAAGTTGCATCGCCAGGCACAGTAATTTTATCGCCTTTGGTTAACTGTGAGATTTTGATCAACACATCTTTATCCAAATATTGTGACCCGGAAACGGTAACTGTACCAATTGTCAACTCTTTTGGGTTAAGGTAACTCAAACTATCTGCCGGCAAAACCTGCGGTGCCGGTGTGTTCGGGCGGCCAACCTGGGCTAAAACAGCGGTAGAAATTGTACAGAAAATAAGTGCTAAAAAGTACCTGTTCATTCGATGAATTTGGAGGCTAAAGTAATTTAAACAGTTGTTAAAAAGTGTTAAACATCAAAAATTAGTTCACTTGCTCGCTGGTTTTCCCAAAACGGCGTTCGCGTTGCTGGTAATCTAAAACGGCTTCAAACAAATCTTCTTTGCGGTAATCCGGCCATAATTTGGCCGTAAAGTAAAGCTCGGCATAAGCAATTTGCCAAAGCAGGTAGTTGCTGATGCGGTATTCGCCACTCGTCCTGATCAGCAGTTCAGGGTCAGGCATTTTAGAGGTATGCAGGTGCTGCGTAAATAAATCTTCATTGATATCTGCTGCTTTTAGCTCTCCTTTTTCTACCTTTTCGGCCATTTGCCTGGCTGCATTTACAATTTCGCGCCTCGAACTATAACTCAGGGCCAGCGTTAAAACCAAACCGGTGTTTGCGGCTGTTGTATCAATGGCGGCCTGCAATTCCTGATGGCACTTTCCGGGCAGCATTTCCAGATCGCCAATGGCATTTAAACGCACATTGTTTTGCATCAGCTTTTTAATCTCTTTGTTGATGGTAGAGATCAGCAGCTCCATAATCGCGGTAACTTCAAATTTGGGGCGGTTCCAGTTCTCAGAAGAAAAAGTGTATAAAGTTAAATATCCGATACCCAGTTCGCCGGCACCTTCCACCACATCGCGCACTGCCAAAACACCGTTGTGATGACCAAAAACACGCAACTTGCCCTTCCCTTTTGCCCAGCGGCCGTTGCCATCCATAATAATGGCCACATGTTTGGGCAATTTTTCTTTATCTATTTGTGCTTTGTAATCCATTGAACGATTTTTGCAACCCTGCAACCTGCCGCTTTGTACCCGCTTATTAAATCCTGCATCAATTTGATGATCGTATATCAAAACGCTAAATCCTTCATTCAGGTTCAGACAAAAGACTGATGCTGTTTTTATCTGCCTAAATTTGGGTTTTGCCAGAACTTAACAAATCGGAAATTCAGGCTGCAAAGGTAAAATTAATCTTCAAACAATTGCCTTTGCTTATGGTTATGTCGCAATGGTTTTTTTGGGTTGTTAGGATGTCAGCATAAAATTGAACGATGCTTCTTTTATCAACCTAAATTCAGTAAAAGCATTTTTGGCTAAGGAAAGTGAACGACAAGCTAAAACCCGCAATCATATACGTGTCCCTCGATCGTAAATCCCCGCGCTGCGAGCCGGGCGCACCAATATAAACGCCGGTTTTTTCGCCGGACCGATCTGCAAAAATCCTGGAATAAGCGTTGGGCATGCTGTTTTTATCGGCATAATTTCCGCTTACATCATCCAGATAACCGGTAAAAGCGGTGCGGTAACCCAGCTCCAAAGCCAGGTTCCAGCTTTTGTAAAAATTTACTTTCAGCCCAACGCCGTACGGAATGCTTAAAGCGGATGTTTTGTATTCTTTTTGCTGACCTTCCGTTTTTAAAGAACGAAGATCGTAAGTTGTGCCGTTGTAATCTGCTTTCGGATTGTAATCAACGAGGGCAATCCCGGAAAAAATAAATGGCGACCAACGTTTTACACTGATGCCCGGCTGATAATTAAAAAAACTGAGTTCGCCGGTCAGTGCCAGTTCGTTCAAACCATCATAAAAACTCAAATTCCGGTTGCGTAACTGCTGGCTGGACGAGGTACTGTCGGCACCACGGATAGTGGCGTAAGTATAACCCAGTTTGGCAGAAAAATAACCGTTAAAATTGTACTTAACAGCGGCACCGATGGCAAAATCTGTAAATTTTACAGGATTGATCTCGTTAAACTCGCCCATATAACCGGAAGTACCTGCAAAACCGCCAAGTTCCCATTTTTGGGCAAAAGTACCCGAAGAAATCAGCAGTAAAAGAAGCAAACCTAAAAGTTTACGCATCGGCAAAATCAGTAATTCCGGGCATCCAGTCCCCACATTAATTTGTTCCTTAACGTGGATAAGTAGCTTTCATTATTTAGCCGGATCAGATTAAAACTATAATTGGCCTTGCTGATGGTGAACACACTGTTTGTGTCAATAATCTCGGTTTTAGAATCGCAGGAAATCAGGTAATTAGAACTGCGTGTTTCGATTTTGAAAGTGAGTTTGTTATTATCTGAAACTACAATTGGCCGTACATTCAGGTTGTGGGGCGAGATCGGCGTAATCACAAAATTGCCGGATTGCGGGATCACAATCGGGCCGCCACAACTTAGTGAATAAGCGGTAGAACCGGTTGGCGTAGAAACAATAATGCCGTCGCCCCAGTAAGAATTCAGAAATTCGTCGTTCAAGAAAGCGTGAATGGTAATCATCGCCGCGTCATCACGTTTGTGTATCGTGATGTCGTTCAGCGCAGTGTTCTGGTTTTTAAAAACTATCGGATCAGATTCTATTTCCAGCAAAACCCGTTTATCAAGCGTAAACTGTTTACTGATCAAAGCATGAATGGCAGCCGAAATATCGTTTTTATTAACACTGGCCAAAAAACCCAAACGGCCAAAATTGATGCCGATCACCGGTATTTCAGAATCCCGGATCAAATCAACTGTGCCCAAAATAGTACCGTCACCGCCTAAAGTCAGCAGCACTTCTACCTTATTTTTCAAATCGCTGTAATCGCTGAAAACAGCATTGTGCGGGTTGAAATCAGGCTGACCGGAAATAAAATCGTTCAGTTCTTTATGAACCAGTATTTCGGCTTTGTGCTGATACAAGGCATCAAAAACCTGCCTGATAAAGGGTAAAAACGTTTGATTAAAAGCCTTGCCGTAAACTGCAATCTTCATAAATGGGTTATATGTTGATGTAATTCATCAGTAAATCGTAGCGGTTTCTGGAATCATCTTCTACCTGGGCCTGATTGTAAACAGCCGAAACGACGTAATCATAACGGTTAAAACTGGCCAAAATAGCCGAAACATCTTTTTTATTGATTTTGAGCGTTACTTCCAAACGGGTAGAATCCGGGAAAGAACGCACGTAAGAACTCAGGATTTGCGCCTTGTCCGACTCTACAATCTGCGCCATCTGCACCAGTGAATTATCGCGGTTGCCAATTTCGAGGACAATAACGGCACCCGGTTCTATAGCAGATGTAAGTGTGGCAAAATAATCTGTAAGCGTACGGATGTTGATCAAACCGATGTAGTTGTTCTGCATGTCCAACACTGGCACTACGCTTAATTGTTGGGCATGAAAAAGCCGGATTACATCATAAATGTGCTGATGGTCCCGGACAAAAGCCTGCATTTTGGAAAACGAAACCGTACTGATCGGCAGTTCTTCATCAAAAACCTCAACCAGATCATCTTCAGAAACCAGCCCTAAAAACTGTTCTCCATCAACAACCGGCAATTCTTCTACCTTAAATTCTGAAAAAAGCATGTTTACTTTTTCAACCGAATCTGTCGGTTTTACCGGTGGGATGATATCAGAAATCAGTTCGGCAGCAACCATACTATATGTTGTTTTTTTCGAGGAAATTTTTTAATAAGCGGTTAAACTCTTCGGGCTGTTCCATCATTGGCGCATGGCCGCACTCATCAACCCAGGTCAGTTCGGCACGGGGCAGCAATTGCGAAAACTCTACCGCTACTTCCGGCGGTGTAATTTTATCATTTTTGCCCCAGATCAAGGCTACCGGTAATTTAATTTTGTGCAGGTCTTTTGCCATATTATGCCTGATAGCGGATTTGGCCATTGCCAGCAAGCGGATTATTTTATGCCTGTTGTTCACGCTCTCATATACGTCGTCCACCAGTTCTTTGGTTGCTGTTTTTGGACTATAAAAAGTGTATTCTACTTTCTCACGGATAAAATCATAGCTTTCCCTTCGCGGAAATGAACCGCCGAAAGCATTTTCATACAAGCCGGAGCTTCCGGCCAGCACCATCGCTTTTAGTTTTTCCGGATGATTTAGCGCGTAAATTAAACCTACATGGCCGCCCAGCGAATTGCCCAGAACGGTCACATTTTCCAATTTTTTAAACTGAATAAATTTATGGACGAACTTTGAAAGCGTTTTCACGCCTATCGTAAGCAGCGGCAGTTCGTAAATGGGCAACATCGGGATGATCACACGATAATTTTTGCTAAACTCCTCTATTACATATTCCCAATTACTTAAAGCACCCATCAATCCATGCAAAAGCAGCAAAACTTCACCTGTACCTTGTTCTATATATTTGTACCCGTTTTCTTCTTTAACCACAAAGTCCATAAAGTTTAATCAAATAAATTGCTGCAGGTAATCAATCCGGAACCTCTAAATTAATCCGTTGCTGCGGCTATAAAATTAACTTTTTACAATCGTTTTCAGCCAAAAACAACAATTATATTATTGCAGCAACTGTTTTACAATTTCCGAAATGGTTTTTCCGTCTGCTTTTCCGGCCAGTTCTTTATTGGCCGCACCCATCACTTTGCCCATTTCCTTTACGGATGTGGCACCTGTTTTCGCAATAATGCCCTGCAAATAAACCGTAATTTCTTCGCGGTCCATCTGCTGCGGCAGGTAAGCCTCAATCACCTGCATTTCCTCTTTTTCAATCTGGTACAGATCGTTGCGGTTTTGGGCATGATAAATTTCTGCCGATTCTTTTCGCTGTTTGATCAGCTTCTGCAAAACTTTCAGTTCGGTTTCTTCAGAAATGATGTCCGAAGCACCTTTTTCCGTCCTGGCCAGCAGCAAGGCAGATTTGATGGCCCGCAAGCCACGCAAACGTGCATCATCTTTTGCCAGCATGGCTTTTTTTATGTCCTGATCTATGGTTTCAACTAACATGCTTCTTTTATCAGTGTTTTTTTAGTGTTGAAAAAAGGCAGGTTTTTCGCTTTCTGGTTTCAATCAACATGCTTCTTTTATCGGTATTTTTTTAGTGTTGATTTGAGGCGATCCTTCATCAAAATTTCCAGTCCGCCCCAAATTTTAACTTTATTTTCTCTTCGCTCCTTTTTTACTTCCGCGCAAAGTTAACAGCATTTGCCTGCGCCGCGGGCATAATTGTTAAATCATTGATATTAATGTGGGTCGGCCGCGAAACAACAAACCAGATTGTTTCCGCAATATCTGCGGCAACAAGCGGTTCAAAGCCTTCGTAAACTTTTTTGGCCCGATCGGTATCACCTTTAAAGCGGATGTTGGAAAAATTGGTTTCTACCGCGCCCGGATTGATGGCCGAAACCCTGATTCCGTGCGGCAACAAATCCAGCCGCATCGCTTTGTTTAAAGCATCAACCGCATGTTTGGTGGCGGAATACACATTTCCGTTTGGATAAACTTCTTTTCCGGCAATTGATCCCAGATTAACAATATGGCCGCTGCCGTTGGCAATCATCCAGTTGGAAACCACTTTGCTGGCATACAATAAACCTTTAATGTTGGTATCGATCATCACGTCCCAGTCGTCCGGGTTTCCCTGGTTTATCGGCTCCAAACCTATGCTTAAACCGGCGTTGTTGATCAGTACATCTACTTTTTTCCAGGCTTCGGGCAAGGTTTCAAGGCTATGCTGAACGGAATTTTTGTCACGAATATCAAACGCCGCCACAGCAACCTCGGTTTGATACTGTATATTTAAGGCCGAAGCCAGGCTTTCCAATTTATCAGCTTGCCTTCCGGTCAAGATCAGCTTAAAACCTTCGCGTGCAAAAACGTGCGCGCAAGCTTCGCCAATGCCGGAACTGGCTCCTGTTATCAATGCAATTTTGTTCATAAAAGAAGTATTAATTTAAGCACAAAGAAATGTTTTGCGCTAATGTTTGCATATTTATTCAAAGAACAAGCTAAACATGATATTGTGCAAAAATAATTTGTCCAGCGGGTTGGCGTATGGATGGTTTTCAGGATAAAGCACGTTACCAAAGGAGTTTGACAGCTTAATTTCGGGCGAAAGTTTGAAATATTCCAGGTAAATATCAAACCCGAAACCGGCTACGTAAGAAGCGTAATTACGCACGTTTTTAAGTTTCCGGTCCAGCGGGGCCAAATCTGCTTCGTTGGCTTTGCTTTGATTGCCGATGCCGAAAGCATACTTTACGCCGCCCAGAACATACGCTCGGAAATTACCAATCCGGTTGGATTTCAGCTTGAGTTCCAGCGGAAACTCGGCCTGCGTGGTCGAAACAGTCATCATTTTGTCTGAAGCCAAATCCTGCGTCCTATATTGATAATTGAGCACGCGGTCAGTAAAAGATAGTGTTGGCACGGTACGGATTTCCAGATTGTCCGTAACGCTGTACCTCGCCAAAAAACCAAGCGCAAAACCGGAAGTGCCGGGCGAATTGATGCTATTTAAACTATCGGTTACGTTCCTGTTGGTTACCTGATCGAAAAAAGGTGTGCGCCAATCCGGTTTTTTCAGGATTTTGTAGGAAGAACTGACGTATTGAAAAGTATATCCGAAAGAAAAGTTGTTTTGATCTGCACCGCCGGCCCAGGCTTGCGTTATTTGCTGTGCCGCCACACTTCCGGCCCAAAAAAACACCGATAAAAACAGTATGTACTTTTTGCTCATTTAATGCCCGTATAAACCGAACAGATGCCAAACGCCAGCGGCCTGTTTTTGGTATTTTTGAAACCTACTTTTTGCATCAGAGCGGTGAAACGTTCGCCATCCGGAAAAGCCGCGACAGATTCCGGCAGATAGGAATAAGCGCGCGCATCTTTAGAAAATAATTTCCCGATCAGCGGCGTAATATAATTGAAATAAAAATGATATAAATGCTTGACCGGGAATACTTTAGGTTTTGAAAATTCCAGGATCACGGCTTTTCCGCCAGGTTTCAGCACACGGCAAATATTGGCCAAACCTGCTTCCAGGTTTTCAAAATTGCGCACACCATAAGCAACGGTCACGGCATCAAACTTGTTGCCATCAAACAAAAGCTTTTCCGAATCGCCCAAACGCACTTCAAAACGATTGGACATGCCTCTTTTATCGATCTTTTTTTGGGCAATGTTCAGCATTCCCTGCGAAATATCCACGCCAATTATTTTTTTTGGGTGGAGGATTTTGATCGCCTCAAAAGCAAAATCGCCTGTTCCGGTTGCTACATCCAGAATAAGTTGCGGCTTATCTTTCTTTAGTTCATTAATCGCGATTTTCCGCCAGATAATATCAATCCCGGCCGACATAAAATGGTTCAGGAAATCATAAGTTTTGGAGATATTGTTGAACATATCGGCCACCTGTTCTTTTTTGGCAACCTTTGTGTTTTGGTACGGCGTTATTATTTTATTCATGCTGATGTTTCAAAGATGCTAAAAAATAGGTGCTAAAAGAAGCATGATTATATCCGTTACAGCTTTAGTATTTACGTATTTTTTATCTTGACGTTGCAACATCAAATTAAAGGCAACAAAATTTTAACTTTGTGGGATGATTGTCAAAACTGCCGATTTCGTTTGCAGCAACACGCAAATATCCAAATTGCCACCGCCTTTAAAACCGGAATATGCCTTTATCGGCCGCTCCAACGTGGGCAAATCTTCGCTCATCAACATGATTACCGGTAAAAAAGGCTTGGCCAAAACTTCGCAAACGCCGGGCAAAACCCAGCTCATCAATCATTTTCTGATCAATGAAAACTGGTATTTGGTAGATTTGCCGGGTTATGGTTACGCTAGGATTTCTAAAGGAAAAAAAGAGGAATGGAACAAATACATCCGGAATTATCTCGAAAAGCGTGAAAACCTGCAATGTGTTTTTATATTGATCGACAGCCGGTTGGAACCGCAAAAAATCGATCTGGATTTTTGTTCTGCTTTGGGCGAACGCGGAATTCCTTTCGTACTGGTTTTTACCAAAGCTGATAAGCAAAACAAATCCAAAACACTGCATAATATAAGCCTTTTCCGCAAAGCTTTGCTTGGTTTTTTTGAAGAAGTGCCGCAGCATTTCATCACTTCGGCCGAAACACAGGAAGGCAAGGACGGGATTTTGAATTTTGTGGATGAAGTGAACCGACAATTCGATGTAAATGATGTCAAAATCTATCAGCCCGAACAGCAATAAGTCTTCTACTTCAGCATGAAAAAATATTTTTCACTCGTTACTTTTTCGCATACAATTTTTGCCATGCCTTTTGCCTTTATCGGCTTTTTTCTGGCGGTTACCACCACAAATCATACTTTCTCAGCTTTAAAATTAGCGATGATGTTGCTTTGTATGGTTTTTGCCAGAAGTGCGGCCATGGCTTTTAACCGTTATCTGGATCGCCATATTGATGCTAAAAACCCGCGTACCAAAGTCCGCGATATTCCGGCCGGAAGGATCACGGCAAAAGCAGCTTTAACTTTTACCATGGTTAATTGCCTGCTTTTTATCGGCACAACCTGGTATATCAATCCGCTGTGCTTTTATTTATCGCCGGTTGCTTTGCTGGTTGTCTTAGGTTATAGTGCTACAAAACGCTTTACTTTTTTGTGCCATTTGGTTTTAGGTTTAGGCTTGAGTTTGGCTCCGATCGGTGCTTATTTGGTGGTTACCGGTGCTTTTGCTACGCTTCCAATTTTATTTTCTGCTTCAGTTTTATGCTGGGTAAGCGGTTTCGATATTATTTATGCTTTGCAGGATGAGGATTTCGACCGCGAAGAAAAACTGCATTCCATTCCGGTTTTTTTAGGTAAAGTGAACGCTTTACGGCTTTCCACTTTTCTGCATGTTTTATCGGCTGTTTTTGTAGTGCTACCAATCTTTCTCACACCTGTTGGCTGGCCGTATTACGTCGGTTTACTGGTGTTTTGTTCGATGCTGGTTTATCAGCACAGCCTGGTAAAACCGCATGATTTAAGCCGCGTCAACTTCGCTTTCATGACGACTAATGGTATTGCCAGTGTTGTTTTTGCTTTATGCTTTTTAATTGATCGGTTATGGATCCGTTAAATCAGAGTTTAGATCTATTCCGCGAAAATCTGGTAAAGTTTGTTACTTTCAATGATGAAGAGTGGCTGCTTTTTAGTCAGCATCTTCAATACAAAACTTTAAAAAAGAAAGATTTTTTTATCAAAGCCGGACAGGTTTGTGATGAGATCAGCTTTATTGTTTCGGGTTCAGTTCGTTTTTATCATGTAAAAAATGGTGAAGAAATTTCCAATTATTTTTGTTTTGATCATGAACTTGTAAGTTCTTATAAAAGCTTTTTAACCCGGCAACCAAATATCGTATATGTTCAGGCTTTAGAAAGCACGCAGCTAATCAGTTTCACACATTCCAGTTTGCAGCAGATGCTAAAAAATGAAAAACTGGCTTATAAAATGGAGCGGTTTGGCCGTTTGATAGCAGAACATTTAATTTGTTGTTATGAAGATCGGTTGACGGCCTTTATCATCCAAACACCAGAAGAAAGGTATCTGCAATTATTAAACAGCGGGACAATGATTATGCAGCGCATCCCGCAACATTACATTGCGCAGTTTTTAGGCATTACACCAGTTTCCTTGTCGCGGATCAGGAAAAGGATTTGCTTGCCGGAAGTTAAAGGTTGATGCTTCTTTTATCTCCTATTTTTTCTTATCTTTTGTTAACGTTTTCTGCTTGTTTCGATAGCTAAGTTTGTATCACACCAAAACAAAAACGATGTATATTATATTAGGAGCAGGCGGACCGGTAGCCAACGCGTTGACCAAAGAGTTATCCGCAGCAAATGAAAAAGTAAGATTAGTTAGCCGTAAACCAATCCCAACTTCAGGAAATACAAGCTGGCAAAAAGCTGATTTACTAAACAAAGACGAGGTTTTTTCGGCAGTAAAAGAAGCATCCGTTATTTACTTGTGTGCCGGTTTAAAATACGATAAAAAGGTTTGGGCGGCGCAATGGCCGGTAATCATCCAAAATGCAATCGAAGCAGCAAAACAAACCGGCGCCAGATTGATCTTTTTTGACAATGTTTATATGTACGGTTTGGTAAAAGGCAAAATGACCGAAGAAACGCCTTATCACCCATTAAGTGCAAAAGGAGAAATCCGCGCCAAAATAGCCACAACTTTGATGGATGAAGTAAAAGCCGGAAACATCCGCGCCAGTATTTTACGTGCTGCTGATTTTTATGGCGCAGGGCAATCCACAAATAGTGTTTTTGATTCATTGGTACTGGCAAAATTTGCAAAAAAGCAAAGCGCAATGTGGTTGGGCAACCCAAAACTTTTACACGCTTTTACTTTCGTGCCCGATTGTGGCCGCGCACTGTTTTTATTAGGGCAAAACCCGCAAAGTAATAACCAAATCTGGCACGCCCCAACGGCACCGGCCCTAACCGGAAAACAGTTGATCGAACTGGCGGCAAAAGTTTTTCAAACCGAACCTAAATTTAATTCTATCAATAAACTGATGCTTCGTTTAATAGGTATTTTTGATAAAAACAGTGCTGGGGCTGTAGAAATGTTTTACCAGTACGATCATGATTATGTGTTTGATTCGGCCAAGTTTGAAACTTTTTTCAAAGTAAAACCAACTTCTTACGAAACCGGGATACGGGAATTGAAAGATACTTTGTTTAAGGGATAAAATTTTCTGTTGAAGTATCAAAACGCTTCAAACCAACTTTTCGTCCCAAAAGTAATTCTCTGTCCTCACCAAACTAACTTTTTCCAAAAAATCAGGATGTTTGGTGTTGATGAGATAATTGTATTCCTGGGAAATCACGGCCGAAGGGACTTTTAAAACCAGCGACTGGTTGCTTTTGTACCAATCACTTCCTATTTGTTGCAATTGAGAATAAGCATTTACACTTCGGCAATTCTCCGGCAAATTATTTTTTAGAACAGCAGTAAAAAGTTCTTCTTCATCGGCAATAGAAATAATCATTACCCGATAATCAGACTTTGGATTGATGCTTTTCCGGCGAACTACTAATTCTAAAGTGGCCAATGAGTGGGAACTTCCGGTATATAAAACAAACTGGTTATCATTGTTCCATCGGTATGCCTTCCCGGATGCTATTAATTCTTTGGAAAAGTTTTCTTTAGCGATACGATAAACCTCCATTTATTTTTTATGCATTATCGCCATATTCCATGCCTGTAAGTTGGTCGTCAATAAATTTCATCCCGCTGTTGGTATGCATAAAAGTGATGGGTGCTTTTTTATCAAAATAAAAATTCTCTCCTTCCAGCCACTGTAAAAAATCTTTAACACTGCCAAAAACTTCAGTTCCATGTTTAATCAGCGATAATATTATGAGTGCCTGCTCCTTGATGCTATCCTTAATCTGCGCACCGGGTTTGGTGTAGGTACGATAGGTTTTTACGCTGATGTCCAGCCAGTCAGCTATTTTTTCATCGGTAAAAGAAGTAATGTCTTTTATCGCTTTAAAATATTGGTAACTTGGTTTATCGCTTTGAATCAAACCCAAAGTAGCCGCGTGGTCAATTTTGGATGGAATATAACTTAACATGGGTTCTTCAAAAGTTTTCATACATCAAATTTAGTAATTTTCCCTTTTGCAAAAAGTAATTTTCCCTTTTTGTTTTTAAAATTCCCGATACTTCTTTTACCACTATAATTTTGGTTAATTGTATTTCCTAATTTCGCAGCTTAATTCTGTCTAACAATGATCCTCAAAAAACAAAAAAAATATATACCCGAAAATTTAGAAATTAAGTGGGAAAACCTGGAGCCGGTTTTTACCGAACTTCAAAACCGCGCCATTAATTCGGTTGCTGATCTGGAACAATGGCTGCGCGACCGGAGCGAACTGGAAGCCGCGCTTGAAGAAGATTTTGCCTGGCGGTATATCAAAATGACTTGCGATACGACTAATCCGGGCTTGTTGGAAAAATTTCAATACTTCGCCACCGAAATAGAACCGAAGATTGCGCCTTTAAATAATCAATTGAATGAAAAGTTGATGGACAGCAAATTTAAAGACGGGCTGAATGAAGAGAAGTATTTCATTTTGCTGCGCGGGATTAAAAAATCGTTGGAATTGTTCCGCGAAGAAAACATTCCGCTGCAAACCGAATTGCAGGTGGAAGCGCAAAAATATCAATCCATTATCGGCGCAATGTCAGTTTTTATTGATGACAAAGAATACACGCTGGAGCAGGCTGCCGTATTTTTGAAAGATTTAAACCGCGAAAAACGCCAGCAGGTTTGGGAGAAAATCACTTTCCGCCGTTTGCAGGATAAAGATGCTTTGGATACGCTTTTTAACCACCTAAAAACAGTACGCCATCAGGTTGCACTGAATGCCGGTTTTGAAAACTTTCGCGATTATATGTTCCAGGCTTTGGGCCGGTTTGATTACACACCGCACGATTGCTACAAATTTCACGAAGCGATTGAAACCGAAATTGTGCCGATTTTACGCGAACAAGCCGAAAAACGCAAAGCAGCTTTGGGCTTGGAAACTTTAAAACCATGGGACACAGAAGTTGATATTTCGGGAAAACCAGCTTTAAAACCTTTCGAAAACGGACAGCAGTTGATCGGGAAATCCATCCGTTGTTTCAACAATATCAACCCGGATTTGGGCGAAAAACTAAATACGATGCGCGAATACGGTTTGTTTGATGTAGAAAGCCGCAAAGGCAAAGCGCCGGGCGGTTATAATTATCCGCTGGCCGAAACCGGTGCCCCGTTTATCTTTATGAATTCGGCCGGAACCTTCCGTGATCTGACTACGATGGTGCACGAAGGCGGCCATGCCATACACACTTTTTTGACGGCAGATTTGGAGCTGAACGATTTTAAACATTGCCCGAGCGAAGTTGCAGAACTGGCTTCCATGTCCATGGAACTGATTTCGATGGATCATTGGGACGTGTATTTTGACAATCCGGAAGATTTAAAACGCGCCAAACGCGATCAGCTTTTTGATGTGCTGAAAACGCTGCCCTGGGTTGCCGTGGTCGATCAGTTTCAGCATTGGATTTATACAAACCCCGATCATACAACCGAACAACGGACAGAAGCTTGGATACAGATTTTTGAACCTTTTGGTGCCAACTTTGTAGATTGGGCCGATCATCGCGAAGCCGAAGAAAACCTGTGGCAAAAGCAGCTGCACATTTTTGAAGTGCCTTTTTATTATATTGAATACGGCATGGCGCAGCTTGGTGCCATCGCCGTTTGGAAAAATTATAAAGAAAACCCGGAAAAAGGTTTGCAGCAATACCTGGACGCGCTGAAACTGGGCTATACCAAAACCATCACCGAAATTTATGAAACCGCCGGGATCAAGTTTGATTTCAGCCAGGAATATGTAAAAGAACTGGCCGCTTTTGTACGCGCGGAAATGGACAAAATATAAACCACTGATTTTTACCCGGTAAAAACAGTATCGCCTGCTTTGGGTTGATGCTGTTTTTACCGGGTATTTTTTATAATGAGGACAAGCTGTTCTTCTACAAAACTACATGACTACTTATACTGCGCTCATTATCCTCAGCGGACTGGTTATTTTTTCGTACCTGTTTGACCTGATTTCTAAAAAAACCCGTATCCCGGCCGTGCTGCTGCTGCTTGCTTTGGGCATCGGTTTACGGTTTTTGGTTGATTATATCGGCTTCAAAACGTTCAACTTTTTAACTATTTTGCCCGCCTTGGGCACCATTGGTTTGATATTGATTGTACTGGAAGGCGCGCTGGAGTTGAAATACGACAAAGAAAAAAACAAGCTGATCCTGCGTTCTTTTTTTTCGGCCTTAACTATTTTAGTGGGCACAAGCGTGGTTTTGGCCTTGATTTTACAGCATTTGTCGGGCAATACTTTTTCGGCTTGTTTTTTAAATGCCATCCCGTTCAGTATCGTCAGTTCGGCCATCGCCATTCCGTCGGCCAGTGCTATGGAAGACCATAAAAAAGAATACGTTATTTATGAAGCTTCTTTTTCGGATATTCTGGGCATTGTGCTGTTCAATTTTGTGCTTAACAATCCAAACATCAAAGCCGGTTCATTTATAAATCTGGGTTTTGAAACCTTGTCGATACTTCTTTTATCGGTCGTTTCTTGTCTTTTTATGCTGTATTTGTTAAGCCGTTTACAACATCACGTCAAGTTTTTTCTCATTATTTCGATCCTTATTTTGGTTTATGCTTTTGGCGAGCAATTCCATTTATCAGCCTTGATTTTGGTGCTTGCTTTTGGTTTGTTTCTGAACAATGCCAATCAAATCAAACTAAAATGGTTCAAAAAATATTTTTTGTACCCGAAGTTGGGCCGGGACCTGCGCCAGCTTTTCCAGTTATCTGCAGAAAGTGCCTTTATCATCCGTACATTTTTCTTCGTGATTTTCGGTTTTACAATGAACTTGCAGGAACTCGAAAATCTGCAGGTGCTGGAATACGGAATTGTTATTTTGGCGGCCATCTACCTGATCCGTTTTTTAAGTTTGAAATACATTGGCAAAACAGATTTGCTGCCCGAAGTTTTTATTTCGCCGCGCGGATTGATCACGATTTTATTGTATTATAACCTGCCCGATAATTTAAAATTGAAAGGAATTGAAACCGGATTGCTATTTTTGATCATCCTGGGGACAAGCGTGATCATGAGTTTGGGTTTGCTGCTTTCCGGCAAAAAAGAAGCACCGGAACCGATCATTACTTAGGTTTTTTAAAGATCAAGTTTTAACGATAAAATATGTCATCACCTCAACAACATTCAATCCAGGACCAAAACGGTCAGTTGGTTTTCTTCGGAACAAAAACAGCGGTTTCGATTTTTTTCAATTACCTGAAATCCGGGAAAAATCTGGAAGATTTTTTAGAAGATTATCCGGCAGTAAAAATTAATCAGGTAAACAAAGTATTGGAAATGGCTGAAGATCAGTTAAATTCAGCTTTTTCGGTTTAAAATCTGTTTAAACTTTCACATGCTTCTTTTACCACCTAAAATTTGGTGGTTTTCTACGAAAGTTTTCATCTGCCAACATTACAAAAGCAAAATTTAGGTAATAAAAGAAGCATGATAAATTTGTCACCGAAAAATCCCACGGTTCCATTTTTTGGTATGTAAAAACGGCTGCTGGTCGATCCAACTCAGCCAAAAAACGGTAATCAACACGCCAAGCGCAGAACCGGCCGTTACGTCCTGTAAAAAATGTTCGCTCAGATACATGCGCGAATAAGCAATCAAAACGGCAATCAGCAGCCAGAAAACGCCCCAGCGTTTATTTTTGGCCGCGTAAGTAAAAACCACAGCCGCGGTAAATGCCGAAACCGAATGGCCGGACGGGAAACTGTTGGTATTTAGCATCACTACGCCTTTTATCAGGTAAATATCGTGTAGTTTTTTGCTGAAAAACAGATGCGGCCTCGGTGCTTTAACCAAATGTTTGATGGTTTGTGAGATGATAAACGTGATTATATAACTGCTGGCCAGTAAAAACCCAGACCGGAAATTGATTAAAAATGTGATCAAAACAATAATTATGCAACCAATACTGGCACCTAAAATGGTAAAGCTGGCAAAAAAAACATCGGTAAAAACAGTATGCAAATGATTTATAGCAAAATACAATTCTGTTTTGCTAAAAATGAGCATCAGCACGATACAAATCAGCAATAAAACCAGATATGGATATAATAACGTATTGATTTTCTGGCAAGTAGTTTTTAATGCTGCTTTCATCAGTTCATTTTTAAAAATCCGCAGAAAAAATTAGCTATATTTTTGATAAGTTTGATCGGTTGCACCTGCAATTATACATTAAATGAGTAAAAGTATCTTCCGAAAAAAATCTGTTTCCAAATTACTTGAAGATCTCGCGGCCGGATATGGCGATGGCGAAAACCACGGCGGTCTGAGTAAAGTGCTCAAAACTAAAGATTTAACTTTTATGGGCATTGCCGCCGTAATTGGTGCCGGTATTTTTTCTACCATTGGTGTGGCTTCGTATAATGGCGGACCGGCGGTAAGTATTTTGTTTGTTTTAACGGCCATCACCTGCGGCTTTTCGGCTTTGTGTTATGCAGAATTTGCTTCCCGGATACCTGTTTCGGGCAGTGCTTATACGTATGCTTATGCTTCTTTTGGCGAATTGATTGCCTGGATCATCGGTTGGGATTTGCTGATGGAATATGCCATTGGCAACATCGCCGTGGCCATTTCCTGGAGCAAATATTTTACCAACCTGCTGGAAGGTTTTCACCTCCATGTACCGGGGTTTTTAACGATGGATTATCTGTCGGCCTTTCGCGGTTTTGAGCAGTTTCAAAAACTGAAAACCTCAGGTGCGGCCATCGATGCCAACATAAAACTGGCCGCCGAAGCCTGGACAAACGCACCGCAAATCGGCAGTTTAAGGCTGATTGCCGATTTACCGGCTTTGCTGATCGTGTTTTTGATAACCTGGCTGGTTTATACTGGCATCAAGGAAACCAAAAAAGCCACCAACGCGATGGTAATGCTTAAAATTGCCGTGGTTTTGGGCGTGATCGTGCTTGGCTTTTTCTACATCACGCCAGCCAACTGGCACCCGTTTATGCCCAATGGTTTTGCCGGTGTGATGAAAGGCGTATCGGGCGTGTTTTTTGCTTATATCGGTTTTGATGCGATTTCTACCACTGCCGAAGAATGTGAAAACCCGCAGCGGGATTTGCCGCGCGGCATGATTTATTCGCTGATTATTTGTACAGTTTTGTATATTTTGATTGCGCTGGTTTTAACCGGAATGGTGAATTACAAAGAGTTGCAGGTAGAAGATCCGCTGGCTTTTGTTTTCGCGCGGATTGGTTTGAAAAACATCAGTTACGTTATTTCAATTAGTGCGGTAATTGCCACGGCCAGCGTCTTACTGATTTTCCAAATGGGCCAGCCGCGCATCTGGATGAGCATGAGCCGCGACGGTTTGCTCCCAAAAGCGTTTTCGCGCATCCATCCCAAATATCATACGCCTTCTTTTGCAACTATCGTAACCGGTTTTGTGGTGGCAATCCCGGCTTTGTTTTTAAACCTGACGGAAGTAACGGATTTGACAAGTATCGGAACTTTATTTGCTTTTGTGCTGGTTTGCGGCGGCGTTTTGTTGCTGCCAAAAGATGAAGAAATCCAAGCCGAAAGCGCACAAAAAAGATTCAAAATCCCTTATGTAAACTCCAAATATGTTGTGCCGGTTTTGTTTTTAGCTGGATTGATAATCTTCCGGAAACCTTTTCTGGCACTATTTCATTACACCGGCGATCACGATAAATTGCCATATTTCCTGTTTATCGGGCTTTCGGCAGTTGTTACAGTTCTGTCTTTCGTCAAAAACCTTTCGCTGATACCTGTTTTGGGTTTGTTAAGCTGTTTTTATTTGATGACAGAATTGGGCTATACCAACTGGCTGCGGTTTTTGATCTGGCTGGTAATTGGTTTGGTTATTTATTTTACTTACAGTTACCGCAACAGCAAGCTCAATAAAATTGCTTAAACAAGTAATGCTTCTTTTATCACCATAAATTTGGGGTGATAAAAGAAGCATTAATAAATAAACGCGGTGCTTTATCGAAAGAGCAGCGCACAGAAAATCCAGAAACAAAAATGCTTCTTTTACCACCCTAAATTTAGGTGGTAAAAGAAGCATCGCACAGAAAAAAGTTTAATGCGTGTGGATGCGGCTGAGCGTTACAACTTCCGGGTCGGCCAGCATCAGCGGAACCTGTTCTACCGTTACAAAGCTTAGATCCAGGCCAAAACCACGTTCTTCTGATAAACTCAGCGTTTTCAGCAAAAAGTAATATTCCATAAAAAAATACTCTTTGAAAGAAAGGTTGTGCGATTTGGACAATACTTTTTCCAGCACAATAAACCTGAAATCGCCCACAATTTTATACTTGTTGAGGGAAGTATATTTACTGGTGATGTTCACTTCGCCATTTTTCACCAAATCTTCCACTACTTTTCTAAACAGCAGATTGATGCGCTGCTCAACCCTGAAACCGAGTTTGAAATCAATCCGGATCAGTTTGTTCGGCACTAAAAAATCAACTTTATAGTCGCTCATATAAGGCTCGTCCATCACGTCAACGTGCACCAGCCAGTAAATATCGGCGCGTTTCGGTTGTTTTTGAAGGATGGAATAAATGATTTTCGATTCAATTTCTGAGGTAAAGTTGGCACTGGTGAGGTAAACCAATTGCGAGGCAAACTTCGGCACAGATTCATCGTCGCTTAATTGTTTTATGATTTCGTAATAATCACTCAGCTCAATAAATTTAATGTAGCGGTTCCGGATTTTCCGGGCGGAATGCCAGGTCCACATTACCGAAAACAAAATACAGCCGATCATCACGGCAAACCAGCCGCCATGCACAAATTTTACTAAATTACTGGCCAGGAAACTGCCTTCGATCAATACATAAACCACCAGAAAAGTATAAACCAGATAGGAAGGGTACTTTTTTCGGCTGAGGTAAACGGAAACCAAAATGGTTGTCATCAGCATGGCAATCGTGATGCTCAAACCGTAGGCAGATTCCATCCTTTCCGACCTCCTGAAAATTGCCACAACCGCCAGACAACCAATGCAAAGCAGCCAGTTTACACTTGGCACATACAACTGCCCTTTTTGCATACTTGGATAATTGATCTTTACTTTCGGCCATAAGTTTAACCGTACCGCTTCGGAAATCAGTGTGAAAGAACCGGAAATCAAAGCCTGGCTGGCAATTACGGCAGCCATGGTTGCAATCCCGATCCCGAAAATCAGGAACCACGACGGCATAATAGTATAAAACGGATTTTGGTTGTTTAACGTTTGCCCCTGATGCTGCAGCAACCAGACAGACTGGCCTAAATAGTTTAAAATCAGGCAGGTTTTAACGTAAACCCAGCTTACACGGATATTGTCCCGGCCGCAATGTCCTAAATCAGAATACAAAGCTTCGGCACCTGTGGTACACAAAAATACCGCGCCCAAAATGATAAATGCATTCGGATCATGGGCCAGCAACTGGTAAGCGTAGTACGGGTTTAACGCTTTAAAAATAGAAGGCATGTGTATAATATAGGAGATTCCTAAAACACCCATCATTGTAAACCAAATCATCATGATCGGCCCGAACGCCTTACCAACCAGCGAAGTACCGTATTGCTGGATCAGAAATAAGGCCAAAATAATAGCAACAACAATGTAAATAGTAGGCAGCCCTTTGTACAAAATATCCAACCCTTGTATGGCCGAAGAAATAGTGATGGGCGGTGTAATAATACCGTCGGCCAAAAGCGCGCAGCCGCCGATAACCGCCGGCACAACAAGCCAGTGGGCCTTTTTCCGCACCAGGGAAAAAAGGGAAAAAATGCCTCCTTCACCTTTGTTATCTGCCTGAAGCGTGATGACTACATATTTAAGCGTGGTTTGCAAAGTCAGTGTCCAGAAAATACAGGACATTCCGCCTAAAATCAAAATATTGGAAATGGGCTGGCTGTTTACGATTGCCGTAAAAACATACAACGGCGAAGTACCAATATCGCCATAAATAATGCCTAAACTGATTAAAAAGCCGGCAGCAGAAAATTTGTGTAGATCTTTGTGATTCACGTTTAAATATTTAACATTAAAAATATTACGTTTATTAACTCCTGTCTGATAAAATAGTTATTAATAAACTGGCACGAATTTAGCGTTTTTTGCAGATGTTAAATATTGTTAAATGTCATACTGTTTTTGATCGTATTAACTCTTTTAGATTGAGAAATTGATACTTTTGACCAGAATATATAAATGAAAAAAATTTACGCTGTTGCTTCTTTCTTTACAATTGTCCTATCAGCAATAATATTGATGAGTTTTGTATTGAGCACAGCTGTTTCTGCAAAAATAAAATTTGACAGCATTCCGGCAAGATCAGAACATGCCTCTTACCTCAGAAACGGGTTTAAAACAATACTTCCTCCTGTAAAACCTATTCAAAATCAGACCGTTACAGCAAAACAAAGCGTAATCAAATCTGATAACGAGAAGCTGTTGAATGACGTCATGATTTACCCAAACCCGATTACTGATAAGATCAATTTGACTTATAATGTAAAGCGCAACACCAACGTTTCCATTAAAATTATGGATATTTTGGGTAATGATGTGCTTACTTTAATGTCTCAGCGGATTGAAGCAGGCGAACAAAAAAATACGTTTATGCTAAGTAACCGCATCTCACCCGGGTTTTATTTTGTGCGGATTATTGCCGGAACGGAGCCTTTTATCAAGCGGATTTCTATCTTGTAACAGCTGTTTTGTGTTAAAGGTGGTGCCTTTTTTGCACACTGCGCGCTTTTTTATATTTAGTTTTGGCAAAAAGTTAAGCGTATGAAAATCATTGCCATCGGCCGTAATTATGCCGAACATGCCAAAGAACTAAACAATCCCATTCCTGGCGTGCCCGTTATATTTATGAAACCGGACACGTCTGTCTTGAAAGACAACAAGCCTTTTTATCACCCGGAATTTTCGGAAGACATTCACCACGAAATTGAAATTGTATTGAAAGTGGCCAAAGAAGGCAAAAACATCGCCGAAAAATTTGCCGCTACTTATTATGATGAAATTGGTTTGGGCATTGATTTCACCGCGCGTGATATTCAGCAAAAACACAAAGAAAAAGGCTTGCCCTGGGAGCTGGCCAAAAGTTTTGACAACTCTGCGCCGATCAGCAATTTTGTGCCAAAAACGCAATTTCCGGATTTATCTGAGTTGAATTTCCATTTGGACGTGAATCGGGAAACTCGGCAAACCGGCAACACCAAAAATTTATTGTTTTCTTTTGAGCAGATCATCGTCTTTGTATCGCAATACATCACGCTGAAAAAAGGCGATTTGATTTTTACCGGAACCCCGGCCGGTGTGGCGCGCGTAAAAGCAGGTGATCATTTGGAAGGTTATTTGGAGAATGAGAAAATGCTTGATTTTTTGGTGCGGTAAGATGTTCAGGAAGTTTTTTACAATACTGTTTTTATCGACTGTTTTTTGTTCTGTTCAGGCTCAAATCCTCACCCGAAGTGCTACTTTACCGCAAAGTATTTACCGCTATCCGCAGGATTATTTTCGTTACCCGTTGGATTTGCCGCCTACCACGGCCGGTACTTTTGGCGAATTGCGGCCGAACCATTTTCATTCCGGCCTGGATTTTAAAACCAATCAGCGCACCGGCTATCCCGTTCATGCCGCGGCAGAGGGTTTTGTTTCGCGGTTGCGTGTGCAGTACGGCGGTTTTGGTTTGGCGGTTTACATCAATCATCCTAATGGTTATACCACGGTTTATGGGCATGTGGAGCGCGTGACGCCGGAACTGGCCAAAATCATCAAAGACTATCAATATAAAAACCAGGTTTACGAATCCGATATCCTGCTGCAGCCTACACAAATTCCGCTGCAAAAAGGTGATGTTTTTGCCTGGTCTGGTAATGCCGGTGCTTCTGCAGGTCCGCATGTGCATTTTGAAATCCGGGATACGCAAACAGAGCAAACCATCAACCCGCAATTGTTTGGTTTAACCATTCCGGACCGCGTGCCACCAACCATTGCTGCCATTTACACTTATCATCTCAACGGAAAACCTTTTAACGAAAACACTGTAAAACAATTGCTTCCAATTGTTGGCAATACCGGAAATTACCGGCTAAAAGAAGCATCGCCAGTTAATTTAAGCGGAGAAACGGCGTTTGGCATCACTACAAATGATATGAACAGCACTTCGATGAACCGCAATGGTATTTATTCCATCCAGTTAATTGATGATGGAAAAACCGTTTATCAATTTACGATTGATCATTTTGCTTTTGACCAAACACACGCCATTAATTCGCACTTGGATTATCCGGCTTTTTTAAATTCGGGCCGGTACATCCAGAAAAGTTTTGTTGATCCCGGCAACCACATTGGCTTGTACAATGGTACGCTCAACCGCGGCATAATCAATTTTAATGATGATGCGCTGCACGAAATTGAATACGTTGTAAAAGATGTGGCCGGCAATACTTCTACTTTAAAATTTAAAGTAAAATCTACTATTCCAACAGCAGTGGAAACACCTGTAATCAGTGCAAATTTTTTTAAAGCAAACCAGCAAAATACGTTTGCGACCAACCAGGTAAAAGTAATTTTTCCGGAAGGTGTTTTGTACGAAAACCTGGATTTTGCATACAGCATTTTGCCGCAAAAAGCAGGCGGTTATTCGGTTGTACATCGCATTCATAACCGGTTTACGCCGCTGCATGACAATGTTGATTTGTGGATTAAACCGGATGTCCCGCTTGGGATTTATGCTGATAAAGCCCTTATTATCAATACCGGGCATGGCAGCCTGGGCGGTTTTTTTAAAGATGGATATGTAAAAACCAAGATCAAAAGTTTTGGTGATTACTATATTGCTTTGGATACGATTGCGCCGGTAATTGTGCCGGTAAATATTTCTGAAGGAAAAAATATGGCCGCAGTAAATCATATATCTTTCCGGATTAGCGACAATTTATCAGGTATCAAAACTTATGACGCTTATATAGATGGCCAGTGGGTTTTGCTGGAACATGATTATAAAAACAGGTTGTTCCGTTATTTTTTTGATGAACACTGCCCAGCGGGAAAACATCAGCTGGAAGTGGTAGTTACCGATCAAAAAGAAAACACTAAAAGACTGACACTAAATTTTTACCGGTAAAAACAGCATCACCTAAAAACCATCAGCATGAAAAACAAAGTTTTAAAAGAAGGCGACCGAGCACCGGATTTCACCGCAAAAGATCAGAACGGAAACTCTGTTTCGCTTTCGGATTTTTTGGATAAAACCCTGATTTTATATTTCTACCCAAAAGATGACACGCCGGGCTGCACGGCACAGGCCTGCAGTTTTCGGGATCATTACGAAGCGCTTTTACAGCATGGTTACAACGTTGTTGGCGTAAGCACTGATGATGAAAAATCGCACAAAAAGTTTGAAAACAAATATCAGCTGCCTTTTCCGCTGATTGCCGATACAGATAAATCCATTTCTGAAAGTTATGGCGTTTGGGTACAAAAAAACAGGTACGGCAAAGTTTATACGGGCACGGCGCGAACTACGTTTTTGATCGATAAAAACAGCATCATCCAAAAAATGATTGAAAAAGTGGATACCAAAAACGCTTCGCAGCAGATTTTGGATTTACTGGCCTGATTGGATTATCTGCCCAAACCTGGAATAAACTTGTACAGCTTTTGCCGGTCATACTGTTTTTATCGACCTAAAATTGCTTTGCTTTGTCATCCAAACCGAAATTTATTTCGTAAAAAGATTAAGTTTGTTAAATAATCCGATTCATCCATATCAAAACTTTACATGTCTGCACAGGTTGAAGATCAAGAAATACTAAGCAAGTTTCAGGACGAAAAAACCCGGAACGAGGCTTTTAACCTGTTACTTAAAAAGTATCAGCAAAAAATTTACTGGCACATCAGGCGGATGGTGATCAACCATGACGATACCGACGATTTGGTGCAGGAAGTTTTTGTAAAAATCTGGAAAAACCTGCTCGGCTTCCGCAACGATGCACAGCTTTACACCTGGATGTACCGCATTGCAACCAATGAATGCATTACGTTTTTGAACCGTAAAAAACTTAAAAACAATGTTTCTTTTGATGATGTTTCGTATGAACTGTCCGAATCGTTAACAGAATCAGCTTATTTTGATGGCGATAAAGCACAGCGGAAACTGCAAAAAGCCATCCTTACTTTGCCGGATAAACAACGGTTGGTTTTTAACATGAAATATTTTGATGAGATGAAATACGAAGAAATGTCTGACGTGCTGGGCACAAGCGTTGGCGCGTTAAAATCATCGTTTCATCTGGCTGTTAAAAAAATAGAAGCCTATTTGTTAACAGAAGATTAATGCTAAAATGATTAAACCTTTTGCAAAACTTTGATTCTATCTTTTCGTCATGAATGAGCTAAACGAACATAACGACTGGCTAAACGAATGTCCTCTTCTGCAAAAAACAGGTAATGGCAATCCTTTTGGGGTTCCTGATCTTTTTTTTGAAGAGCAGCGGGAAAATATCATATCGGCAGTTTTTGCAGAAAATCTGAAGCTAAAAACACCAGCTAATGGTTTTTCGGTTCCGAAAAACTATTTTGAAAGTTTACAGGACAGGATTTTATCTACTGTAAAACTGGAGGAACTGCGCCCTCAACAAGATCCTTCTTTAAAATCTACCGGATTTTTTGAAGAGCAGCAAAGTATCATTGCTGCCCGGATCAAAATTAATCAGTTTGCAGAAAACGGGGCAGGTTTTAGCGTTCCGAAAAATTATTTTGAAACGCTGGCTGATCAGATCAACCAAAAAACAGGCATAAAAACAGTACAACAACCGGCAAAAATCAAACATTTTTTCACCAAAGCAGCATGGAAATATGCTACCGCAGCTTGTATTGCGGTTGCGGTGATAACCGGAATTGGCGTGAAAAAATATGAAGCGGCGCACAATATCCAAACGCGGCTTTCTGCTTTGCCGGATGCTGATATAGAAAATTATCTGGACGTTCATGCTGATAGCTACGACAATCACATTATTTTAGAAAGTAGTATGGCAGATGATGGTTTATATCTTGATAAAAACAGCAGTACAGACAGCAACAGTACGCCCATAAATTAATGTTCCAATAAATAAACTCTGGGAGATAGTTATGATTAAGCGAATTTTTATAGGTGTAGTTCTGGTGTTTTTCCTCGGAAAAGCAGAACTGATTTTGGCTCAAAGCTTCAGGGTGCCACGTTCTAACATGGATACACGAAGTAATTTTAGCAATGGCAATATTGATAATTCTGCCGGTATGCACCGCATTGAAGGTATCAAATCTGATTATTTATCAGATAATCTACATTTAAGCAATGATGAAGCCACAAAATTTTGGCCGGTATATAATCAATATCAAAAAGAAATGAATGTTGTTTTGCACCAGAAAAGACAAAATATGTTCAATTCGCGAAATAATGCACAGGATGTTGTTAGTGATAATTTTGAGTACGATTCTAAAATCTTAAACATCAAAAAGCATTATAATGATGAGTTTTCGAGGATTTTGCCTCCCGAAAAAGTAATGAGTTTCTGGAAAAGTGAACGCCAATTTAACGAAGAGATGATTAAACGTTTAAAAAACCATCGTAATAATGATTAAATAATTACTCAAGATATTTATTACAAAAGGCTTTCAAAACTTATTGAAGGCCTTTTATATTTTTGCAGATGCTTACAAACCGACAGCTTTTTTTGCTGAATGTTGCCCAAACATCAAGTTCGCCCAGATTATTAGAAATTGAACGTGCTGAAGGTTTATACCTGTATGATGCAACAGGAAAGGCTTATCTGGATTTGGTTTCGGGTTTTGCAGTGAGCAATATTGGTCATGGCCATCCAAAAATTGTGCAAGCCATTAAAAATCAGGTAGATTTGTACATGCACCTCAGCGTTTATGGCGAGTTTGTGCAAACGCCGCAGGTAAAGCTTGCTCAAAAAATCATCTCGCTACTACCGGAAAGCCTGAATTCGGTTTATTTCACCAATTCGGGCACAGAAGCAACCGAAGGCGCGATGAAACTGGCCAAAAGATTTACCGGTCGCACAGAAATTATTGCCTGCAAAAACGCTTATCACGGCAGTACGCAAGGTGCTTTAAGTTTGATGGGGAACGAACATTACAAACAGGCGTACCGGCCACTACTGCCCGGAATTAAGTTCATCAACTTTAATCAACCCAATGATTTAGAGCAGATTACAACTAAAACGGCTGCTGTAATTATAGAAACGATACAGGGCGAAGCTGGAGTTTGCGTTCCGGATTCAGATTATATGCTTCTTTTACGGCATAAATGTTGGCAAACCGGCACGTTGCTGATTTTGGATGAAATCCAAAGCGGTTTAGGCCGGACCGGAAAGTTGTTTGCTTTTGAGCATTTTAACATCGTGCCGGATATTTTGCTTACGGCCAAAGCTTTTGGCGGCGGAATGCCTTTGGGTGCTTTTATCGCCCCAAAACAGATTATGGATGCGTTGAAAGAAAACCCGATTTTAGGACATATCACCACTTTTGGCGGCCACCCGGTTTGTTGTGCGGCAGGTTTGGCTTCGCTGGAAGTGATAATGGAGGAAAACCTGATCGAAACCGTTTCGCAGAAAGAAGCTTTGTTCCGGCAACTTTTACATCACCCCAAAATAAAAGAAGTGCGGGGCAAAGGTTTGATGCTTTCGATACAATTAAACAGCTTTATCCAGGTAGAAAACGTGAGCAAACGATGCGTGGAAAACGGCGTAATTGTAGATTGGTTTTTGCACTGCGAAACAGCTTTGCGCGTGGCACCGCCGTTAATTATCCGCCCGGATGAAATCAGGAAAGCTTGCGAAGTGATATTAGAAGCGATTGATTTTTTTGCTGAAAATTAATACTGTTTTTACCAACCTAAATTTAGGCTGATAAAAACAGCATCAGCTCATTTTGTTTCTTTTGATCAAATAAGCTTTCAAAACTTCATCGTAGCCTTTATGCAGATCGGCATCAACCAAATCGATTTTATACTGAACACATTTCAGTTCCAGCTGGTGGCGGTAATTGTTTAAGGCGGACTGATAACTTTCGCGGATTTCGTTTGGATGGATTTTCACTTCGGCACCACTTTCCAAATCCACAAAATGATATGGCCGGTTTTCAAAATCAAATTCCAGTTCTTTCTGATGATCGGAAATGTTAAAAATCACCACTTCATGCTTGCCATGTTTTAAATGCTGTAATGCTGCAAAAAGATCGGCTGATTTCTGCTCGTCCAGCGCATTTTCAAGCATATCGCTCAAAATAATAATCAATGACCGTTTGTGAACTTGTCCAGCCAGCTGGTGCAAAACGGAAGCAACATTTGTTGATTGCATGCTTCTTTTATCCTGTAAAAGTTTTTCCAGCTGTGCGAAAAGATAAAAAAGATGTGCAGAAGTGGATTTTGCAGGACTGATGAAATCCACCTGATCCGAGAACAAACACAATCCAAAAGCATCGCGCTGCTTTTTAAATAAATACATCAACGAAGCCGCCGCACAAATGCCAAATTCCAATTTGCTTAAACCTTTTTCCGGAAAGTTCATGGACGAAGAAGTATCCAACACCAAAAAACAACGCAAATTGGTTTCTTCTTCAAACTGTTTCACAAACAATTTATCCGTTCGGGCAGCCAGTTTCCAATCTACATTCCGCACAGATTCGCCGCTGTTGTAAGCGCGATGCTGGGCAAATTCAACCGAAAAACCATGAAACGGACTTTGGTGCAAACCAGTGATAAAACCTTCTACCACTTGTTTGGCCAACAGTTCGAGGTTGGCAAATTGTTGTATTTCGGGGTTTTGGCCGAGGCTGATATTCATTTAATAAAACTATAAAATTTGATTTGGCTTTTGAAATGTAACACCAATTTTAAGGTGATAAAAGAAGCATTTCAAAAAACTTAAGACATAAAAAAACCCAACCTAAATAAGCCGGGTTTTTTATATGATAAAAGAAGTATTATACCAATTGTTTGTTCAGTTTATCTGATAAAACCGATTTTGGGACAGCGCCAATTTGCTTATCCACAATTTCTCCGTTTTTAAAAAACAACAAAGCCGGGATATTACGGATACCAAACTTCATAGATATACCAGGGTTATTATCCACGTTAACTTTGCCAACAATTGCTTTATCGCCGTATTCTTTGGCAATTTCTTCTACAACCGGGCCAACCATCCTACAAGGGCCGCACCATTCTGCCCAAAAGTCAACCAAAACGGGTTTATCTGATTTTAACACCAACTCATCAAAGTTGGCATCTGTAATTTCTATAGCCATGATTTTATGTTTTATAATGTATAAACAAATATAGAATAAACAATTTGCTTGCCACGCTTGCAGTATGACAATCTGACAATCTAACGACTACTGTTTTTATGGTTTATAATTTATCAATTTAATTGCGCCTGGTTATTCGTCAGTAGTTTAATCCTGTTTATAAAATCATCACTCGGGTTAATTTTAAAACTTCTTGAAGGCATTTCTACCGCAATTGCTTCCTCTTTGTCTTTAATTTGAAAACGAAGCTGGCAGTTTTTTACCGCATATTTTTGATTATTTTCTTCAACCAATTCCTGCAAATCATTCAACAAACGATCAGAAAGCTCATTTAAGTTTAAACTGATGGTAATCGATTTGGTTAACCGGTCTCGCAGTTCTGATAGCAACTGCATCTGTAAAATCCGCAAATCCCAATTGTCTTTTTGCTTGAATTTTTCTTCCACACAACCTTTTATCTGCAAAAAATAACCATCCAAAAGCAGGTTTTTAAATTTGATGTAATCATCACCAAAGAGCGCAAACTCGTAGTTATCGTTGTAATCTTCTAAAACAAACGTACCAAAAGGATTGCCCGTTTTAGTCATTTTATGCTGAACGTTGGAAACCAAACCGCCAATGCACAATTCTGATCTTCGTTTTAGCTCGTTAAAAGAAGCAATTACTTCATCGCCACCTTCGCGGTTTTTCATTTTTTGTACCAGCTTTAAATCGGAAACTTTAGCGTTGCAAAATTTGTCCAGTTCAAACTTGTAGTTGTCCAGCGGATGGCCGGTGAGGTAAATCCCGATCAGGTCTTTTTCATATTTCAGCTTTTCAATCAGCGGATATTCCTCGGCTTCGGGCATGGAAGGTTCGGGGATAAAAGAAGCATTTGCACCACCAAAAAGCGAAACCTGCGAACTGTTTTCAGAATGTTGAAAATCGTTTCCGTATTTGATTAAACGTTCCAAACCTGTCAGAATCCCGTTTTCCGTCTTCATAAAAAACTGAGAACGCTTCAACCCAAAACTGTCAAAAGCACCGCTAAGCACTAAGTTTTCGCAAGATTTTTTGTTGACCGAACGATTGTTGGAACGGCGCGCAAAATCATAAATCGATGTGTACAAGCCATTTGTATTGCGTTCTTCAATGATGCTTTCCACGGCTTTTTCGCCAACGCCTTTTATGCCGGCTAATCCAAAACGTATTTCACCATGACTGTTTACAGTAAAAGTTGTGGAAGATTCATTCACATCCGGGCCTAAAACATGGATGCCCATTTGTCGGCATTCATCCATAAAAAAAGTGATTTTTTCGATATTGTTCTGATTGTTCAGCACCGCCGCCATGTATTCGCCCGGATAATGCGCTTTTAAATAAGCCGTTTGATAAGCCACAAAAGCATAGCAGGTAGAATGCGATTTGTTAAACGCATACTGTGCAAAGGCCTTCCAGTCATTCCAAATTTTTGTCAGTTTATCTTTCGGATGGCCTTTTGCCGTAGCACCTTCCACAAACTGGGCTTCCATTTTATTCAGGATCTCGATCTGCTTTTTACCCATCGCTTTCCGCAAAACATCGGCATCGCCTTTACTAAAGCCTGCCAGTTTCTGCGATAAAAGCATCACCTGTTCCTGATAAACGGTAATGCCATAAGTTTCGGCCAGATATTCTTCCATGTCCGGCAAATCATAGCTGATCGGTTCTAATCCATGTTTTCGCTTAATAAAATTCGGGATATATTCCATTGGTCCCGGTCGGTACAAAGCGTTCATCGCAATTAAATCCTCAAACTTATCGGGTTTTAATTCGCGCATGTACATCTGCATCCCATCGCTTTCAAATTGAAAAGTGCCGTTGGTGTTTCCGGCCTGGTACAACTCATAAGTTTCCTGATCGTCAAGCGGCAGTTCATCTATCGCAATATCAATATTGTGGTTCAGTTTGATCATCCGCAGCGCATCTTTCAGGATCGTTAGTGTTTTTAGCCCTAAAAAATCCATCTTGATTACGCCCGCATCTTCCACCACTTTACCGTCAAACTGCGTAACCAGCAAAGTTGACTCTTTGGAAGTGGCCACCGGCAGAATATTATATAAAGCTTCCGGCGCAATGATAATTCCGGCAGCGTGCACACCAGTATTGCGTACAGAACCTTCCAGTTTTTCTGCTTCTGCCAGCACTTTGGATTTCAGGTCTTTTCCTTTTAAAATCTCCTGCAGTTCGGGCACTTGCTCAATTGCTTTTTTCAGGGTGATGCCCAAAGTTTCCGGCACTAATTTTTTGATGGTGTTTACTTCGGATAAAGGCATATTTAGTGCCCGGCCAACGTCCTGGATGCTTGTCCGCGCCGCCATTGATCCATAAGTAATGATCTGGGCAACCTGATTCTGACCGTATTTATCGACCACATAATCAATTACTTTCTGCCGTCCTTCATCATCAAAATCCGTATCAATATCTGGCATAGATTTACGATCGGGATTTAAAAAACGCTCAAAAAGCAAATTATATTTAATTGGGTCAATATTGGTGATGCCGATGCAATATGCCACGGCAGAACCAGCCGCCGAACCACGTCCGGGCCCCACGAAAACACCAAGATTGCGGCCAGCTTTAATAAAATCCGCCACGATCAAAAAATAACCGGCAAAACCCATTGTTTTGATGGTGAACAACTCAAAATCAATTCGTTCCTGCACTTCCAGGCCAATTTCGTGATAGCGTTCTTTGGCACCTTTGTAGGTCATGTCTTTTAAAAATTCCCACTGGTTCAACACGTCTGCTTCTGCGCCATGATGAATGTTAAATTCTGCCGGAACCGGAAAATTCGGCAGTAAAATATCCCGTTTCAGTTTAAGGTGATCGATTTTATCAACAATTTCGTTTGTATTGTCCAGTGATTCCGGGATATCGTGAAAAAGCTGACCCATTTCGGCCTGCGTTTTAAAATAAAACTGGTCATTAGGAAAACCGAAACGATAGCCTTTTCCGCCTTCTTCATCGGTAGCAATCGGTGTGCTTTGCATATCGCCGGTGTTTACGCAAAGTAAAATATCGTGTGCGTTGGCATCCTGCTGATCTACATAATGCGAATCATTGGAACATATTACTTTTACCGCATGTTTTTTGGCGTAAGAAGTCAAAACATTATTGATTTTGATCTGCTCCGGAATATCATGCCGCTGTAGTTCGATATAATAATCCTCCCCAAACAAATCCAGCCACCATTTAAACTCGGCTTCGGCTTCAGTTTCCGTGTTTTTTAAAATGGCCTGCGGAACCGAAGCACCGATACAACACGAAGTGGCAATTAAACCTTTGTGGTATTTTTCAATCAACTCCTTGTCAATACGCGGCCATTTGCTGTACAGGCCTTCAATATAACCCAGCGAACATAATTTGATCAGGTTTTTATAACCTTCGGCATTTTTGGCCAGTAGTAGCTGATGATGACGTATATCTTTTTTATCTTTTGTAAATTGTTTTTTATGACGATCTTCTACCACATAAAATTCGCAGCCAACAATGGGCTTCACATTGTGCTTTCCGGCTTCGGCAACAAACTTAAAGGCACCAAACATGTTCCCATGATCAGTGATGGCCATGGCTTTCATGCCATCGGCAGCGGCTTTTTTAAAAAGTTTACCAACATCCGCAGCACCATCCAACAAAGAAAATTGGGTATGAACGTGTAAATGAGAAAAATCTGGCATAAAAGAAGTATGTGTTACAAATTTACCAAAAACTATATTTGTCTGCACTTATTGTGGAAAAGCCACGTATAAAATGACATTCTATGCTATTTTTGCACAAACTAATTTCTTGAAGTTCGGTATCAGTTAACTAATGCAAGCAGCAGTTTTTGTATGTTTGATAAAATGAATTTTTAATCAATTCGGATATTTTGAAAAAATACGGACGCTTATTCCTTAAGATTGTACTTTGGCTGATTGTTAGTGTGATTGCACTTGTTTTGCTAATTGTGGTTTTGATACAAGTTCCTGCCGTACAAAACTTTGTGAAAGATAAAGCAGTAACTTATCTGCAAAACAAAATCCATACGCCGGTTCGGATCGGGCATATTTCATTGGGTTTGCCAAAGCTGATCGTGCTGAACGATGTATATTTTGAAGATCAGAAAAAGGATACTTTGCTCTCAGGCGAAAAGCTGAAAGTTGACATCAGTTTGTTAAAAATCCTGGATAATCAGATCGAAATCAACGAACTTAACCTGCAAGGCATCACTTCGCACATTAACCGCACGCTGCCCGACAGTAATTTCAATTTTACTTATATTATTAAAGCTTTTGCCAGCGAGCAGAAGAAAAAACCTACCCCGAATGATACGGCTTCGATGAAGTTTTCGATCAACAAAATCAACCTTGACCGGATTCATATCAAATATAATGATGCTGTTTCGGGCAATGATGTGATTTTTAACCTGGGCCATTTTGACACCAACATCAAAGATTTTGATTTGGACAAGATGAAATTTACCGTTCCGAAAATCACGTTATCTGATGTAAATGCAAAAGTTGTCCAGCACAAAATTTCACCTGTAAAAACAGCATCAACTACAGATACGGCATCGTCCAAACCATTGAATTATGATCTGAAATTAGGGATACTTGATCTGTCTAAAATCAAAGTCGATTATCTGAATGAAAATTCTGCCCTGAAAACAAAGGTGGATTTAGGCAAGTTTTTGGTTGAACTGGACAGTATCGACCTTAAAAACCAGCGCGTGGTGATCAAAAACATTGAGCTGAACCAAACCAAAGCAGCTTTGGGGACCGGCCGCCCATCAACCGCAGCCGACATAAAAAGTACGGTAAAAGAAGCATCCAAAAAAGCAGTTGATAAAGACACCACTACAAAAACTGCTGCCCAGGAAAAAGGCTGGACCGTAAAATTAGCTAAAGTTGCTTTTGCCGATGATGACATCCAGTTTGACAATAATGCTGTAAAAGCTTTGCCAAAAGGTATCGATTACAATCATCTCAATTTAAAGAGTTTGAATGTTGATGCTGATGATATTTTATACAGCCCGACAACGATTTCAGGCAAAATAAACCAGTTTGCTTTTTCGGAGAAAAGCGGCGTGCAGATCAAAAACTTCAGGACAACTTTTTTATACGGGCAAAAACAGTCTTTTTTAAAAAACCTGTATTTAGAAACGCCGGGCACGATTATCCGGGATTATATTGAAGTGCGTTATCCATCTATTGCAGCAGTTAGCAAAAACCTGGGTCAGCTGCAGCTTAATGCTGATTTCAAAGACAGTAAATTAGCTTTTAAAGATGTTTTGAACTTTGTGCCTTCGCTGGCCGATACACCTCCGTTTAAAGGAAACCCGAACGGTTCGCTCAACATCAACGGAAAAATTACCGGCAAAGTAAATGACCTGACAATTCAAAATCTGAACATTACCGGATTGGGGCAAACTAAAATCAATGCTTCGGCTCATTTAAAAGGTTTGCCGGATGTGGATAAAGCTTATTTCGATCTCAACATAAAAGATTTTAGCACAACTGCGAGCGATATTGCACGTTTGGCACCGGCAGGTTCTATTCCGGCAAGCATCCGTATCCCGGAATCTTTAGGTTTAAAAGGAACCTTTAAAGGAAGCATCAAAAATTTTAATACCGATTTAGCTCTACGGTCCAGTTATGGGAATATTCGGGCAATTGCTGGTATGAAAAGCGGCAGTAAAAAAGGCAGCGAAGTTTACAGAGCGGATATTAAAATGGATAACTTTAATGTTGGCCGTTTGATCAAACAGGAGAAAACTGTTGGCCGCCTTACGCTAAACGCTAAAGTAAACGGTTCCGGAACGAGTGTAAAAAATGCCAACGCTACATTATCTGCAAATGTGGTGCGGGCAGATGTTAAAGGATATGTTTACCGAAATTTGGTGTTAAACGGAACTGCGCACAACGGTTTGATCAATGCCGATGCGCGGATGAAAGACCCGAACATTAATTTCGCTTTAGATGCCAAAGTAAATATGGCCAATAAGTATCCGGCCGTAAAAGCTACTTTAAACCTGGACAGCATTAACTTGCAGCGTTTGCATTTTGCCAGCAGCGAGCTTCGTTTACATGGTAAAATTGTGGCTGATATTGCAACGGCTGATCCGGATTATCTGAACGGAACAATACAGATTACTGATTTATTGGTGGTACAAAAAGCGCAGCGCATTCAGTTGGATTCGATCAGTATCGCATCTACTGCTACTCCAAGCAATTCTACTTTAAATATTAAATCTTCTATTTTATCTGCCAGTATGGCCGGTAAGTACAAGCTTACTGAAGTTGCAACGGCCTTGCAAGCTACTGTTAACAAGTATTACAACACTGGCGGAAAAGCATCCAAAGTTAAATATTCCCCGCAAAATTTTACATTTCAGGCGGTAATCACTAAAACACCTTTATTAGTACAGTTTGCGCCTGATTTAAAACAATTGGATCCGGTAAAACTGAATGGCCATTTTAATAGCGATGCAGGAGATTTAGTGATAAATGGTGAAATCCCGAACACCGTTTACGGTTCAAATCAAATCAGCAATTTAAGGTTGGCAATCAATACCGGGAACAATGCTTTAAATTACAGTTTTAAAGTTGATAAAATTGCAACTTCTTCCATTCAGTTATTAAATACAAGTATCAGTGGCAAGGCTCAAAATAATAAACTGGATTTGAATGTATCAATAAAAGATAAAAACCTGAAAGAGCAATACAAAATTGCTGGTATATTTAAAGCTTTGGGCAGTCAGTACGAGTTTAATTTGCTGCAGAATGGTTTGATGCTGGATTATACCAATTGGGCTGTGAGTGCCAATAACGCGTTTCAGTTTGGTTCGAAAGGGATTCTGGCGCGTGATTTTAATATATCCAACAATAATCAGGTACTGGGCATAAATACCACCAATCAGAAATACAACGGGCCATTATCTGCAACTTTTCAAAACTTTAAAATTGAAACTATAACCCAGATTGCAGAAAAAGATTCGCTCAAAATCGGCGGTACGATCAATGGCAATGCACTGGTAAGCAACTTTGCCAAATCTCCGGTGATTACTTCTGATCTGAAAATCAAGGATTTCAGTTTTAAGGCTGATACTTTGGGTGATATTGCCATCAAAGTAAATAATCAGGAAGCCAATACTTTTGCTGCAAATGTGGATATTACCGGGAAAGGAAATCAAGTAAAACTGGATGGCTTGTACCGCACCAATCAAAAGGATGACAACCTGGATTTTAACCTGAACATTGTGAAACTCAATATGAAAAGTATTGAAGGTTTTACCTTGGGCAATTTAAAAAACACAACCGGAAGCTTAAACGGTCAGCTTAAAATTGCAGGTTCTCCTTCTGCTCCGCGCGTTTTGGGTGATATCAACTTTAATAAAGTTGGTTTTAATGTTTCTATGCTGAATGCAAGTTTTCGTTTAGATAACGAAAAAATCAGCTTTAATCAGGATGGTATCGCTTTCAATGATTTTACACTGGTTGACTCGGCCGGTAATAAAGCCACGATAAACGGAGCAGTTTATACCAAAACATTTACCGATTTCAGATTTGGTTTGGACATCAATGCCCAAGACTTCGAAGCCATAAATTCTACCCGGGAAAACAATAAGCTTTTTTACGGCAAATTATTTTTAAACACACGGCTGAAAATCCGGGGGGATTTAAATAAACCGGTTGTAGATGGCAACCTGGTTGTGAATGACAAAACGGACATGACTATTGTTTTGCCGCAAAGCGATCCGGGCATACAGGACCGAAAAGGCGTAGTTGTGTTTGTAAACCACAGCGCACCAAAACTGGATTCGATTTTACTTGCCAAACAGCGTGATTCTGTTGCTAAATCTGATATTACCGGTTTGGACGTTACGGCAAATATCACCATCAATAAAAATGCAAACTTTAACATCGTAATTGATGAAAGCAATGGCGATATAGTACATATTAAAGGCGAAGCGCAGTTGAACGCAGGTATCGACCCAAGCGGAAAAACCAATTTGACCGGTACATATACGGTAAATGAAGGTTCGTATAATTTGGCTTATGCAACGGTTCAGCGTAAATTTAACTTTAAAAGAGGAAGTACAATTACCTGGACGGGTGACCCAACAAGTGCCAACATTGATTTAACGGCTACTTACGTGGCCAATGTCCCTCCTATTGATTTAGTGGAAGATCAGTTAAACTCTGAAACAGAAAAAACGATGTATAAGCAAAAGCTGCCTTTCAACGTAAACCTGAACCTAAAGAACGAACTGTTGAAACCAGCTATCAGCTTTGATATTATCTTACCAGATAGTAATTATACGGTTTCCAGCGAGGTGATCAATACTGTTGACACCCGGCTCGCACAAATCCGCCAGGATCCGAATGAGCTCAACAAGCAGGTTTTGGGCGTGCTTGTTTTAGGGCACTTTATTGGAGATAATCCGTTGCAAAGTTCTGGTGGCAGCAGCGGCGTGCAAGGGATTGTAAGGAATAGTGTAAGCGGTTTGCTGTCAGATCAATTGAATAAACTGGTTGGAAATTCCATTGCAGGTGTTGATTTGAATTTTGACCTGCAGTCCGGTGAAGATTACTCTTCTGGTACGGCTCAGAACAGGACCGATTTGAACGTAGCACTTTCCAAACGTTTTCTAAATGATCGTTTGTCTGTTTCTGTTGGTAATAATTTTAATTTGGAAGGGCAAAATCAACCCGGACAAAAAGCAAGTACCATTGCCGGTAATGTTACAGTTGGTTATAAACTGACAAAAGATGGCCGCTTTGCATTACGCGCTTACCGGAGGGATGAATACATTGTAATACAGGGCCAGGTGGTTGAAACCGGTATTGGTTTTTCTTTTACGGTTGATTACAATAAGTTTAAAAATATTTTTAAAACATCTGAACAACTGAAGGAGATGCGCCGACGAATCAGAGCGGAAAAGAAGGAAAAGAAAGAACAAACCACAAACTAAACCCATGATCAAATCCATCAGATATTTATTGTTGATTACTGTTTTTCTGGATGCCTGCAGCAACACCAAATATTTAACCGGCAATCAAAAATTGTATGTTGGCGGTAAAGTAGATATCAAAAATAAGGACTTAAAAAAAAGTGACCGTAAAGCTTTAACAGATGAACTTACCGGTTTATTAAGGCCAAAACCAAATGCTTCAATTTTAGGATTAAGGCCGAAACTATACCTGTATAATATCACCAGAACTACCAAAAAGAAAGGGATCAAACATTATCTGAATTCTAAAGGTGAAGCTCCGGTTTTGGTAAGTGCCGTTGATCTGGACAAAAACAGCAAGATCTTAATTAACCGTTTGCAAAATGAAGGATATTTCCAGGCAGATGTTACCGGTGATACGGTTAGCAAAAATAAAAAAGCAACGGCTATCTATACGGTAAACACCGGGCCCGGCTACACGATCAGAAAGGTAACTTTTCCTACTTCTAAAAACAGTTTAGATACGGCCATTGCCGGTATCGCCAATAAAAGCTTGTTGAAACCAGGCGATAAGTACAATTTGGATGTTATCAAATCTGAACGTACCAGGATTGATGCTACTTTAAAAGAAAGAGGCTTCTATTATTTTGCCCCGGAAGATTTGGAAGCACATGTTGACAGTACAAATATTGGCAACCATCAGGTAGATATTGATATGCAGGTGGTTAATACAACGCCAGACAAGGCACGCGATATTTACAAAATCAATAACATTTACATTTACCCTAATTATTCACTGCGGGATACCTCTTTAATGCTGGACAGTGCTGTAAAATATGGCACTTACAACGTTATCCAGAAACGATTTACGGTTAAACCTTTTATATTTAAAAACACGGTGCAGCTACAGCCGGGAAACGTTTACAACAGAACGGACCATAATAAATCTCTAAATAAATTTATCAATCTGGGACCATTTAAATATGTAAAGAATCGTTTTGAAGAAGTTTCCACCGATTCTCCAAAATTAAATGTGTTTTACTTTCTGACACAATACCCTAAAAAATCTTTGTCTTTTGATCTACTTGGCCGTACAACTTCTGCCAACTATAATGGTGCACAGCTGAACCTCAACTTTCGCAACCGGAACACTTTTAAAGGTGGAGAATTACTGACCGTAACCTTGTTTGGCAGCACCGATGCGCAGGTATCCGGCCAGTTTGGCGGCGGCCACCCTTTAACACAAGTTGGTGTACAAACCTCGCTTTCATGGCCCCGGTTTGTAAGTCCGTTTAAATTTAAAAACGATAATGCTTACATCCCGCATACCAATTTATCGGTTGGTTATTCTATTGTAAATCGGTCTGGTTTATATAATTTAAGTTCTTTTAACGGTTCGTTTGGATATCAATGGCGCGAAAATACACACAGATCGCATGAGTTAAACTTCCTGACAATTACTTACGTAAAGCCAACCAAAGTAGATACTGCTTATACCAATAATCCATTATACCAAAATAATCCGGCCCTAAAACATGTGATTGATCCACAGTTCACTTTCGGCCCAAGTTATAGTTACACATATACCAACACCACGGAAACCTACCGCACCAACACGGTTTATTTTAACACAAGACTTAGCCTTTCAGGCAATATTATCGGTTTGGTTAGTGGTGCCGATACTTTGGGCGGACATGTAAAAAAGCTTTTCGGCACGCCTTATAACCAATATATCAAGCTTGAAAACGAGTTTCGTTTTTTTCACAAAGTAAGCACCAACAGCCAGATTGCGGCACGTTTAATCGCCAGCGCAGGCTTACCCTACGGCAACTCCACAATTTTGCCTTACAGTCAGCAATTTTTTATCGGCGGACCGAATAGTTTGCGCGGGTTCAGGGCCAGATCTATCGGGCCAGGAACGGTTAATCCTGTTGTTTATGGCCAGCAGGGCGGTTTTCTGGCAGATCAGTCCGGTGATATAAAATTGGAAGGGAACATAGAATATCGCCCAAAACTGTTCAGTATAGTTTATGGTGCTTTGTTTGCAGATGCCGGTAATGTTTGGAATGCCAAACCGCATCAGGCAGGCGGTACTTTCGGTTCAAACTTTTTTAACCAACTGGCGGCCGATGTTGGCTTTGGCTTGCGTTTTGATGCCAGCGTACTGGTGTTGCGTACAGATTTGGGTTTCCCGGTGTTAAAACCTTACACCCCAACGGCCGGAACCAATTCTAATTCGCCGGTATTTAACCTGGCCATCGGTTATCCATTCTAAATTTTACCTTATAAAAGAAGCATGGTTTACAATAAACCGTGCTTCTTTTACCATACTTTTTTAATACCTGGTAATAAAATCAACTAAATCGTTGGTCAGTTTTTCTTTTTCGGTGATGAACAAACCGTGTGGCGCACCTTCATAAACTAAATATTCTGCTTCGGGCAGCAACCTGGCGGCCTGTTCGCCTGCTGTTTTTATCGGCACCGTTTTGTCGTCTTTGCCATGAATAATCAAAGCAGGCAATTTTATGGTACTTAATTCTTTCCTGAAATCCGTCGTCGAAAATGCTTTCATACATTCCAAAGTTGCTTTTCCGCTCCCGGTCAAAGCCATCATTTGCGTCCAGTTTAACATTTCGCCGCTAACCGATGGCGAAAGCAAACTATCACCATAAAACTGTTTGCCAAAAGCTGCCAAAAACTTTGGACGGTCATCGCGCAGCTGACTTTCAAATTCATCAAACTGCGCCTGCGGAACACCTTCCGGATTATCGTCCGTTTTTAGGATAAAAGGGATAATTGAACTGACCAAAGCAATTTTTGCAACCCTCGAACTGCCATAATTGGTTAAATAGCGGATCACTTCTCCCCCGCCCATCGAAAACCCTACTAAAGTTACATTGCGCAAATCCAGTTCTTCCAGCAAGGCGTTTAAATCAGATGCTAAAGTATCGTAATCGTAATTTTCCCAGGGTTTGCCGGATTTGCCAAAACCCCTCCGGTCATAAGCAATAACGCGCAAACCGTGCGCGGGTAATTCGTTTAACTGATATTCCCAGGATTCGCTGTTTAGCGGCCAGCCATGAATTAACACAACCGGTTTTCCTTCGCCCAAATCCTGATAAAATATTTTTACAGGTGTTGAGTTGCTGCTTTTTGATTCTATAAATGCCATAATATTCTGTTTTTGAATTGATGTTGATAACCCGAAATGGAGAGAAGTTGTTTTGCCGCTACAACAGCAGACCAAATTTATACCGGTAAAAGAAGCATTATCATTTATTTAAGCTGATGATAATGAGCAGCATTTTTATCTTCGCCAAAAATATCAACATTATTTTATGCTGATGAGCACAAATTTATATGCCTAAAAAAAGCATCCCGTTAACGTTGCTTGATCTGAACGGAAACGGCTTTCATCTGCTGGTCAACATTAAACTATTCAACAAAAAATTTAAGTTAGTGGTAGATACCGGTGCCTCTAAAACCGCTTTTGATAAAACTTTACTACTTGAGCTGATCCATGAAAAAGAACTAAAATCCGGACATTTAACCACCGGTTTGGGCACCAACAATATGGAATCTTTCACTGCGGAAATTGCCGATTTGTATATTGGTAAATTCCATGTCCCGCAGTTGGAAGTTGCCGTACTGGATTTATCTGCCATCAACATCGCTTATCAAAAGCTTGAAATTGCGCCAGTCCTGGGTGTTTTGGGCGGAGATGTTTTGGTAGAATTTGGGGCGGTGATTGATTATGGGAAGGGGAAGTTAAGCTTGAAAAGGAATTAATTTTTAGGTGATAAAAGAAGTATTAGGTGGATTGAAATTTACTGTTTGGGATTTACAATATTACAAATTCCAATCAGCGAAAAAATTAGTTGTTAATTGTAGTGGACGCGGTTGTATTTCTAATAAAGATGATTGCATCATACATTTTATTCAACATTTGATAAGTGCCTTTTCCTGTAGCCTGCTGCTTTTCATTGTAAGAGGCTCCCATAGAGCGGGAATGCACTTTGGTATTTAGGAATTGCTTGATAACCGGGTTTGAAGATGCGGTCCCGAAATCTAGAATGAAGTTAGGGGTAGAAACTTGTGCGAATATAAAATCACTTGAGTTCTTTATCGTAACATCTGGAATCGTATAAATAACTGTTTTCTTTTGCTGATTGTTCCATCCGCTCATATAGCCCGAATCAAACCCAAAACCCATCGCATAATAGCTGGTGCCAAATTTTTCATTTAAATAATAACCCATGGGTAAATTATTATTTAAAGTAATATCTTTGGCTATGTGCTGGTTATGTGCCCAAATAATTGTTTTATTCAGATTTTCGTGATCATAGATCCAGCTAATGTTAGCTGCCATATACTTGTCGCGAATGATGTTTAGGTTATATTGAAGAGGCGCAGCTTTAGCGTAATCAACCGTTTGTATAACTGCATTTATAATTTGATGATCGACACTATGCTTGGACAAAGTGTCACCAGCAATGCTGGCTGACAACTCCGTTTTTAAACTTTCCAGTAAAGGGAGAATTTCTTTATCTGGTTTTACAAATGCCCAACGTGTCATAAAATCCAGCCCTTTCGTTGCCTGCGGTGATAATGATATTCCAAGTTCAATTAGCTTTCCCTTCAATATCTCGCCGGAATTGAAAGCAAACTGCATATCACAGCCATAAAACCTCACCCGGTCTTTAATTGGTTTGCTTAGGTTGTAATTTCGGACCCACTCTACCAGATCGAGAAACTCTTTGTTATAATAAATACCCAAAGTCATTTTGCTAAATCCCTCTTTCACCGTTCCTTTACCATATAGCACATAATCATTCATTGCAAATGTTCCGGCAAAATCTGCTTCAAATATGATTGTTTTGAAACCCTGCACAGTTACCAGATATTTTATCATCCGTTCTTTCGTGGTGAAAAATTCTTTTGTTCCATGCGTCGCTTCCCCTAATGCCACAATTCTTTTTCCAACTATAATCTTGTCGAGTTTCTGCAGGTCACTGAAACTACTGTCAGCCTCTGTAGTTTTTAAAGGTATTACAGCTTCATCAAGCGATGAGATCAAACTTTTCTGTGCCGCTACATTTAAGCAGGATAGACATAGTATGAATATAAAACAAATAGCGAAATGCTGGTTTTTATTTGGCATCATAAAAGGCGGGCGATAAATTTGATAAATGGAATTTCAACAATAAAACAAGTTACAATACTTTGTTTATTTAATTGTTTGGCAAGATACGATCACAAATCGCAAACTCGAAGATACTTCTTTTATCACCTAAATTTCAGTATAAAACAAAAAACCCTGTTCGTAATCGAACAGGGTTTCCAGACTTCTTTTACCCCTATAATTTATACATCAATCTTGGCGTATTTCGCATTCTTTTCGATGAACTCGCGGCGCGGTGCAACTTCATCCCCCATCAGCATGGAAAAAGTGTGATCGCAACCGGCAGCATTTTCAATCGTAACCTGGCGCAAAGTGCGGGTTTCCGGGTTCATGGTCGTGTCCCACAATTGTACGTCGTTCATCTCACCCAAACCCTTATAACGCTGCACATGTACACTGTCTTCTTTCCCGCCACCTTTTAAACGCTGGATGGCCGCATCGCGCTGAATATCGTTCCAGCAATATTGCGCGTCTTTACCTTTTTTCACCTGGTACAAAGGCGGCGTGGCAATGTAAATATAACCGGACTCCACCAATTCTTTCATATAACGGAAAAAGAACGTGAGGATCAGCGTGGTGATGTGCGAACCATCCACGTCGGCATCCGTCATGATCACGATTTTGTGATAACGCAATTTGGTAATGTTCAATGCTTTGTCATCTTCCGGTGTGCCGATGCTTACGCCAAGCGCGGTAAACATATTTTTGATCTCCTCGTTTTCGTAAATTTTGTATTCCATGGCTTTTTCCACGTTCAAAATTTTACCCCGTAAAGGAAGTATTGCCTGAAAATGCCGGTCGCGCCCTTGTTTGGCTGTTCCTCCTGCCGAATCGCCCTCAACCAAAAACAACTCACATTTTCCAGGGTCGCTGTCTGCGCAATCGGCCAGTTTGCCCGGCAAACCCGTACCGCTCATCACATTTTTGCGCTGCACCATTTCGCGGGCTTTGCGGGCGGCAGAACGGGCAGTTGCCGCCAAAATTACTTTGTTCACAATCAGGCGTGCTTCTTTTGGGTTTTCTTCCAGATAATTGCCCAAAATTTCGCCAACCGCCTGATTGACCGCACCGCTTACTTCGTTGTTGCCCAGCTTGGTTTTGGTTTGGCCTTCAAACTGCGGCTCCTGCACTTTTACAGAAATTACCGCCGTTAAACCTTCCCTGAAATCGTCACCGGTAATATCAACTTTCACATTTTTAAGCAAGCCTGATTTATCAGCATAAGATTTTAAAGTCCGCGTTAAGCCCATCCTGAATCCGGCCACGTGCGTACCACCTTCAATGGTGTTGATATTGTTTACATACGAATGCACATTTTCACTGTACGTTTCGTTGTATTGCAAAGCCAGTTCTACCGGGATACCTTGTTTTTCGCCATCTAAATAAATTGGTTCCGGGATGATGGCACTACGTGTACCGTCTAAATATTTTACAAACTCTTTCAGGCCGCCTTCCGAGTAGAATTCTTCGTAAGGGTGCAGGCCGGTTTCGTCTGTTTCGCGCTCATCCGTTAAGGTTAAGCGGATGCCTTTGTTCAGATAAGCCAATTCGCGTAAACGACCGGCTAAAGTTTCATATTTATATTCGGTTGTTAGGGTAAAAATTTCCGGGTCCGGAGAAAAAACCACAGTTGTGCCGCGCTTATCAGTTTCTCCGATCTCTTTCACTGCATACAGTGGTTTTCCCTGGTGATATTCTTGTGTAAAAACTTTGCCTTCGCGATAAACCAAAGCCTGCAAATGGGTAGAAAGCGCGTTGACACAACTTACGCCCACACCATGCAAACCGCCCGAAACCTTGTAAGTATCCTTGTCAAATTTACCGCCGGCATGTAAAACCGTCATCACCACTTCCAGCGCAGAGCGTTGTTCTTTTTGATGAAAACCGGTTGGGATACCGCGGCCATTATCACTTACGGATACAGAGTTGCCCTCTAAAATTTTTACATGGATCGTATCGCAGTGCCCGGCAAGGGCTTCATCAATAGAGTTATCTACCACCTCGTAAACCAAATGGTGCAAACCTTTTGTGCCGGTATCACCGATATACATGGAAGGGCGTTTCCGCACGGCTTCCAAACCTTCCAGCACCTGGATATTATCCGCAGAATAATTGGACCTATCTTCTAATAATTCTTTTGTTTCACTCATAAGCTATATCAAACATTAACCTTCAAAAATACGAAATTTAGGCGATAAAAACAGCATCTTTCCGCATAAATCAATTCGGTAATACACGTTTTTTAAAAGATTAGGATACTTGTTTTGAAAGATTATCTTTGTCAAAATTTTTTGAAAAAACATGAAAATAACGGTATCCCAAATCACTTTAGGAATAGCTGTTGCCGCCTTAGCAGTTGCCTGTAACCAAAAGCCGCAAACCACTGCCCCAACCGCCGAGAAAAACACTGTTGCCGTATCGCCAAAAGCAGAAATCGTGTATGTAAACTCTGATTCGCTACTGAGCAAATACGATTATTTTAAAGACATGAGCAACCGTTTGGAAGAAAAAGGAAAACGTGCACAGGTGGATGTTTCTTCTAAAGGCCAGGCTTTTCAGCGGGAAGTGGCCGAATATCAAAAAGGTGCCGCTACTTTAAGTGCCGATCAGCGTGCCGCAACCGAGCAGCGCCTGGCCCGCAAACAACAGGAACTGCAAACGTATAACCAGAATGCAAGTGCCCAGATCCAGCAGGAACAAGGCAGCGAAAACGCCAAACTGTATGATAAGATTGCCGACTTTATGAAAGTTTATGCTAAGGACAAAGGTTATAAACTGATCCTGACTTATTCTAAAGCCAACCCGACCGTTTTGTTTGGGGATGAAAGCCTGAACGTAACCAATGACGTAGTGAAACTTTTGAACGAGAACTATAAAAAAGATAAAAAATAAAGAAATTTATCATTTAAAAACTTGAGTTTTAACCTCGGCCCAGCCGGGGTTTTTTAATGCCAAAAAATATGGATCAGCAAAACCATGAAAAATTTATGCGGATGGCCATTCAGCTTTCCGAGCAAAACGTTGAGCAGCGACTGGGCGGCCCGTTTGGTGCCGTAATAGTGAAAGACGGCATGGTGGTGGCCCGTAGTGCAAACCGGGTTGTGCCACAGAAAGACCCGACTGCACATGCGGAAATTGCTGTTATCCGGCTGGCTTGCAAAGAGTTGGACACACATAATCTGGAAGGCTGCGTAATTTACACCAGTTGCGAACCCTGCCCGATGTGTTTGGGGGCGATTTACTGGGCGCACCTGGATCATATTTATTATGCCAACACTAAAGCGGATGCAGCAGCCATCGGTTTTGACGATCAGTTGATTTATGATGAAATAAACCGCCCAATGGCAGAACGCAAACTTGGGGTTACGCAACTGCTTCGCCAGGAAGCGCAAATCCCTTTTAAAAACTGGACAGCTTCGGACCAGAACATCAAATACTAAAAGATACTGTTTTTACAGGCATAAAAACAGTGTCAGTTTTGGTTGGGCTGATCGAAAAATCCATCTTGCAGATCATCAATTTCCCGCCGGTCTTTTTTGGTTGGCCGCCCAGCTCCCTGGTCCCTTCTGATCATTGGCGATTCAAAAACAGATTTATAGCTATAAGTTTGTTCAACCGGCGTTTGGTCTTCGTAAAACAGCACTGCAGTTTTTGCATCAGTACGGTTTTCCAGCAAACCGGTAACTTTTAAAACTTTCTTTTCAATGCCCTTGCTCACCTGGTAAACCTCTCCGATCTTTACTTCGTGTGATGGTTTGATGTTTTGTCCTTCCAGTTTTACCTTACCGGCCTTGCATGCATCGGCAGCCATAGTTCGTGTTTTGAATATGCGGACAGACCATAAATATTTATCGATCCTTAATTTCTCTTTTTCGGCCATTCTTCTGTTTTTATATAAATACCAATCAAACCAAAACTTGTTTAATTGATCGTAACCCGAATTAAAACTACAAAATATTAGCTAAATAATTTTCAGCCTGAAAATATCCGTTATTATTTAAAGAATATTTCACTTTATTGTTAGATTATAAACATTGTATTTTTTTATAGCTTTATTGCAAATAATAAAATTTTGACAAGAATATTATCAATTTTATTTTATTATTGATAACTAAAAGCTATTTTTGAGACCTTAAATTTATGCTGACCTGAATATGCGGGCACCATAAAAACCTAAATAAACAATAATAACTGAATCATTTTAAAAATGAAAAATAAAGTATTTACTTATCAGGATGAACTAATTAAAATATCAGTCAAAAATCAAATTAATCATGCAGATACAAGCATAGAAGCAGATGTGATTATTGATGATGAAGACAAGTATAAAATCATTAAAAAAAACGGGGTTAGTGTACCGGTAAACAAAAATTGTGTTATTGCGCCGTCCCTGTTGCTGCTGATTAATAAATGCTTGTGATTTTCCTTCGCGCTGCTTTTTTCTCGATTTTAGGATAGCTTATTTTCCAGTCATACTTCTTTTATCGGTATATTTTTGCCGACTGGAATAACTTTACACATAGTTTCAGTATTTAAAGTAGCATTTTATTATGTTTGCCACTATTGGGCGATGCACGTTTTATCCCTGCAACCCGCTCAAAAACAACAATATAGCAAAATAAAATTATACCGAAATGTACACCGACGTAAAAAACCTGATTGAAGATGCCTGGATTGACCGCACTTTGCTTGGTTCTAAAGACCATGTGATAGCGATTGAAAGCGTAATTGCTGATTTGGACAAGGGAAACCTGCGTGTTGCCGAACTGATTGCCGGCCGCTGGCACACCAATGATTGGATTAAAAAAGCCGTAATTATGTACTTCCCCATCCGGGAAATGACCGAAATTAAAGTTGGCCCGTTTGTTTTTCATGATAAAATGAAGCTTAAAACCGATTATAAAGAAACCGGTGTGCGCGTGGTGCCGCACGGAATTGCCCGTTATGGTGCTTATCTAGCCAAAGGTGTAATTATGATGCCATCGTACGTAAACATTGGTGCTTATGTAGATGAAGGCACAATGGTTGATACCTGGGCAACGGTGGGTTCCTGCGCGCAGATTGGTAAAAACGTACATTTAAGCGGCGGCGTTGGCATTGGCGGCGTTTTAGAACCTGTACAAGCTTCCCCCGTTATTATTGAAGATAATTGTTTTATTGGTTCGCGCGCCATCGTGGTAGAAGGTGTGCATGTAGAGCACGAAGCGGTGCTGGGCGCAAACGTTGTTTTAACGGCTTCTACCAAAATTATCGATGTTACCAAAGATGCGCCAAAAGAATATAAAAGCTTTGTACCGGCCCGTTCGGTTGTGATTCCGGGTTCTTACACCAAACAATTTCCGGCAGGCGAATATCAGGTTCCGTGCGCTTTGATTATCGGCAGGAGAAAAGAATCAACCGATAAAAAAACGTCGTTAAATAACGCCTTGCGCCAGCATAACGTAGCGGTTTGATTGAGGTTGAGAGAAAGAACGAAGAGTAAAAAGTTGAAAATAAAAAGGCAAAACTGATGGCTGAAAGCTCAAAGCCGAACGTTCCTCTAAAAATTGGTTTTGATGCCAAACGCGCTTTCCTCAACAAAACCGGATTGGGCAATTACAGCCGGGGCGTTATTGAAGCTGTAGCCAAAAATTTCCCTGCAAACGAATACCATTTATACACAACAAAAGTTGGCACCGGTATCTTTTCCGGCTTTTTTCGTCGGTTTAAAAAAATAAACACGCATCTGCCGGAAACCGGTATTTTTAAATCTTTTTGGCGAAGTAAGGGAATTGTGCAGGATTTGCTGCGCGATGAAATCCAGTTATATCACGGTTTAAGCCAGGAGCTGCCGATCGGGATCAAAAAAAGTGGCATAAAAACAGTAGTCACCATTCACGATTTGATCTACCTGAAATATCCGGAATACTTTGGGCCGGTCAACCAAAAAATTTATGAATGGAAAGCGCGTTATGCCTGCAAAACTGCGGATTTGATCATTGCCGTGAGTGAACAAACCAAAGCTGATTTAATACAGCATTTCAACCTCGGTCCGCAGAAAATAAAAGTGGTTTATCAAAGCTGCGATCCGATATTCCTTCAACCCAAAAATGATACGGTAAAAGAAGCAATCCGTTTAAAATACCGGCTTCCGCAGCAGTTTATTTTAAGCGTTGGCACGATAGAAACGCGCAAAAATTTAATGCTGGCGGTAAAAGCTTTGAAAAATATCCCGGCAGAAGTAAGTTTGGTTGTGGTTGGCCGGGAAACAAAATATGCCAGGATCATCAAAAATTACCTGCTAAAAGAAGCATTGCAAAATCGCGTACTGTTTTTACCGGGTGTTTTGTTTGAGGATTTACCCGCGGTTTACCAGCTGGCCAGCGTGTTTGTTTACCCTTCCAGATACGAAGGTTTTGGCATCCCGATCCTGGAAGCTTTATGTTCGGGCACGCCTGTTGTTGCGGCAAAGGGTTCGTGTTTGGAGGAAGCAGGCGGGCCAAACAGTTTTTATGTTGATCCGGACGATGCTGTTTTTATGGCACAAAAAATCAATTTGATCTTGGAAAACGAAACCCTTCAGCAAAAAATGAAAACGGAAGGACGCCAATACGCACTTCGTTTTGAAGAAAAAAACGTTGCCCAAAATTTAATGGAAGTTTATCAAAAAGCCCTGAATTATGCTTAGAGAAGAAGTGGCGAAGGCGTTAAAAGTTGTGCAGGACGGTGGCATCATCCTCTATCCTACCGATACAATTTGGGGCATTGGCTGCGATGCAAACAATACCGAAGCGGTGCAAAAAATTTATCACTTAAAACAGCGCGATGAAAGCAAAAGCATGATTATTTTGCTGGATAACGGCAATAAACTGGCCAGTTATGTGCGCGAAGTGCCGGAAATTGCTTACGATTTGATTGAGTTTGCCGAAAATCCGCTGACTTTGGTTTTATCCGGTGCGCGAAATATTTCCCCGGCTTTGATCAATGCGGATGGAAGCGTGGGCATCCGCGTGGTAAAGCATCAGTTTTGTGAGCAACTGATCCAGCGTTTGCGCAAACCGCTGGTTTCTACTTCGGCTAACAGCAGCGGAAAACCTTCGCCCAAAAACTTTGCGGATATCGATGCTGAAATTTTAGAAGGCGTGGATTATGTGGTGGATTTGGAGCAGCACAGTTTGCAGGAAAAAAAGCAATCAAGCATTATGAAACTGGGCACGGGTGGCCAATTCAGCTTTATCAGACGATAATTATCCTTATTTTTATACCCTAAAAACAGCATTGGCTTAGGTTGATGCTTTTTTTATCGACCAAAAACAGTGGCGGCCACAACATGAAACAACATCTTCAACATCCCGTTTTCAGCATAATTGCACAAATGGCAGCAGAAAAGCAGATGAAGGTTTTTGTGATCGGTGGATACGTGCGCGATTTGTTTTTGCAGCGGCCATCCAAGGATATTGATTTAGTGGTGTTGGGCAACGGTATTGATTTTGCCGAAACCATCGCCCAAAAACTGAAGGTAAAAGTAGCGGTTTTTAAAAATTTTGGAACGGCCAGTTTAAAATACCAAAACCTGGGACTTGAGTTTGTTGGGGCGAGAAAAGAATCTTACCGTACAGAATCGCGCAAACCGATTGTGGAAGACGGCACGCTGGAAGACGATCAGAACCGGCGCGATTTTACCATCAACGCGATGGCCATCAGCCTGAACCCTGAAAATTTTGGCGGATTAATTGACCCTTTTGATGGCTTGGCCGATCTGGAAAAAAAACTGATCCGTACGCCGTTAAATCCCGCAATCACTTTTTCTGATGATCCGCTGCGGATGATGCGTGCCGTTCGTTTTGCCGCACAATTAGGTTTTAATATTGATCCGGCTGCGCTGGAAGCAATCAAAAACACCCGCGAACGGATTAAAATCATCTCACAGGAACGGATCACAGACGAGCTGAACAAGATTATTTTATCGCCAAAACCATCTGTCGGCTTTAAGATTTTGTTTGAAACCGGTTTATTGCAAATCTTTTTTCCGCAGCTTGATGCGATGCACGGGATTGAATACATCAGCGGAAAAGGCCATAAAGATAATTTTTACCACACGCTGCAGGTTTTGGACAATATTGCCCAAAACACGCCGGACTTATGGCTGCGCTGGGCCGCGATTTTACACGATATTGGCAAACCAGCCACTAAACGTTTTGAAACCGGCCACGGCTGGACTTTTCACGGGCACGAAGACAGAGGTGCGCGCATGGTGCCCAAAATTTTTGCCCAGCTTAAACTTCCGCTGAACGAAAAGATGAAACTGGTACAAAAATTAGTACAGTTGCACATGCGGCCAATTGTGCTGGCGCAGGAAATTATAACAGATTCTGCCCTGAGGCGTTTGCTTTTTGATGCAGGGGAAGATACCGAAAGTTTGATGCTGTTGTGCAATGCAGACGTAACCACCAAAAATGAGTACAAAATAAAAAAATACCGCAACAACTTTGAGCTGGTAAAGCAGAAGCTGAAAGATGTGGAAGAACGCGACCAGATACGCAACTGGCAGCCGCCGATTACAGGCGAAGATATTATGCTGGCTTTTGGCATTAAGGCCGGAAGGGAAGTCGGGCTGATTAAAAGCAGTATCCGCGAAGCAATTTTAGAAGGCGAAATTTCTAATTCCAGACCGGAAGCATTAAAGCTGATGATTGAAAAAGGAGAAGATATTGGCTTAAAAGTTGTTGTTGAAATTCAAGACTAATTTATTTAAAATAAAAATTTATACTGATGGCAGTTTACAGGTTTAAGGTGGTTTTTGAAGACTATGACGATGTTGTCAGGGAAATTGAAATCGAATCTAAACAAACATTTGAAGATTTTCACCGGATTATCCAGCAATCAACCGGTTACAATGCAGAAGCTTCATCTTCATTTTATGTGAGCAATGATTTTTGGATCAAGGGCGAAGAAATAGCTTTTATGCCATCTGCCAAAAAAACCGGACGCGGCGTAGCTTTAATGGAAAACGCTAAACTGAGCAGTTTCATTGATGATCCGCACCAAAAATTTTATTACACTTACAACTTTGATCGTCCGTATGATTTCCACATCGAACTGATCAAAATCTTGTTGGACGATGCCTCCGCAACGGTTTATCCGCGCATTGTCCGCTCTGTTGGTGATGCGCCAAAGCCTTTTGGTGCCGTGGCTGCCACGCCAGCTTCGGAAGAAACCAGCGAAGATTTTGATTTTTTGCATGAGGAAGGTTTGAACCCGGAAGATGCCGAAGATTTTACGGAAGTAGATGATGCTGAAGGTGTACCTTTGGATGAAGATGCGGATGAATTTGCAGAAGAGTTTGATGATAATGAGCATCCGGAAGAACACAGTAATGAAAAAGACGAGTATTGATGCTGTTTTTATCACCTAAATTTTAGTGTAAATTACTTGAACAATCCTTCCGGAAAAACTTTGATCGCTGTGTGCGGGCCAACGGCGGCCGGCAAAACAGCAATTGCCATAAACTTAGCACAGCATTTTAAAACAGAAATTATTTCTGCGGATTCGAGGCAATTTTATAGGGAAACAGAAATCGGAACGGCAAAACCTAATGCAGAAGAATTAAATTCAGTTCCGCACCATTTCATCAATTCGCACTCTATAAAGGATAAAGTTTCTGTCGCTGATTTTGAAACAATTGCACTCCAAAAGTTGGATGGTTTATTTCAAAAACATCCGGTTGTGATTATGGTTGGCGGTTCGGGTTTGTTTTTACAAGCTATCTATCAGGGTTTGGATGAATTGCCAAAAATCTCTGACTTTGAAAGAGAAAAATGGAACAATTTATACCAGGAATTTGGGTTGAATTATTTACAGGAACAATTGCAACTTCTTGATCCTGAATATTATCGTCAGGTTGATTTGCAAAATCCGCAACGCATTATCCGGGCATTGGAAGTTTCTGCAGTTGGAAAACCTTTTTCTTCTTTCCTTACCAAAAACAAAAAGCAACGCCCTTTTGACATTGTTAAAATTGGAATCAATCCCGACAGGGCAATTTTATATAATCAGATTAATTTACGCGTAGATGAAATGGTTGAAAATGGCTTGATAAAAGAAGCATCACAACTGCAACGATACCAACATCTAAACGCATTGAACACGGTTGGGTACAAGGAATTATTTGAAGCTTTCGACAAAAAAATACCGATAAAAGAAGCAATAGAAAAAATCAAACAAAACACGCGGAACTTTGCAAAAAGACAAATTACGTGGTTTAAAAAAGATTCTGAAATTGTATGGTTTGAATCTGCAAACATAGATTTAATTTTAAGTTATCTTTCTGAAAATCAACTGTTTTCTAACTCCTGATACAACGAATCATACTGTGCAACTATGCTTTCTTTGGAGAAACGTTTTATATTTTCAAAACCTTTTTTGATTAATTCTTCACGTAACTTTGCATTACTGATCATTTCTGAAATTCCGTTTTTGATGGATTGTATTTCAAAAGGATCAACAAAAACGGCAGCATCACCGGCAACTTCCGGCATCGATGAACAATTGGAAGTAACAACCGGCAAACCGCAGGCCTGTGCTTCCAGTATCGGCATCCCGAAACCTTCTATCGTGGAAGTAAAAGCCAATAAATCAGCTTTTTGATATTCTGATACAAGTTCCTGCCCGGTTAAATCAAGCTTATTGATGTAATTGATTTTGAACTTTTGCAAAGTTGTAAGTTGTGTATTATTTAAGCTTCCGATAATAATTAGTTTACAATTTACATTGGAAATTGCTTCTACCAACCTTTCTATGTTTTTATTAAAAGCAGTGCCAACTTGTAATATTTGAGGTTGAATTGTGTTAAAATTTTTATCTTTTACCGGTTGATAAATTTCAGAAATAAAGTTTGGGATTACTTTTATTTTTTGCGGATCAACCGAAACGTATTGTAATAAATCAGCTTTGGTTGCTTCAGAAATTACGGTAATTTGATGTGCAAACTTTACCGGCAGAATGATGTAAAACCATTTTAAAATGCTTCTTTTAGCACCTTTATTTTGGTGCATAAAAGCCAGGTCATGGATGGTCAAAACCCTTTTTTTAAACCAGGCACCTAAAATTGCATAATGCACATCACCGGATACATGTAAAATTTTACCCGGTAAAAACAGTATGCAGATCAGGTTAAGCAACCGGTTGAAAAAAGAATTGCTGTAATACGGAAGTGTATATTTTTGGATCTTTTGTGAGATTTGCAGTGAAGATATTAGTTTATCAAAAATAAATTCGATACTAAAAGTATTTGGAAACTGCTTACGGTAAATCAGGGCCACTTCTTTCGTCATTTCGGGAATTAGTTTTTAATTATTTAAATTAACCTAAATTTGAGCCTTTAAAAATCAAAGTTTGAAACAACAAATAGCGGATGCTTATAAAAAATTAACATCGACAAACGTCATTTCTAATTTTTTCAATTTAAGCAGCATTCAGCTTTCCAACACTTTACTGCTGATTCTAAGTATTCCGATCATAACCCGTAAAATTGGCATTGAAGAATTTGGTATCATGATGTTTGCCGGCAGGTTTATGCAATTAGCAGGCACTGTAATCAACTATGGTACAAATCAATCCGGGGTTAGGGATGTTGCCGCCAACCTTGCAAATACTAAAATACTAAGTACAGTATTTTACAGTACTTTTTTTATACGTTTATTTATCTTTCTGATTTTTGTAACTACACTTTTAGCATTACAATCATTTTACTTTCAATACATCAATTATATTCTTATTGCAGTGCCAATTGCACTTGCAGAAGTTGTAAATCCGTTATTCTTTTTTATTGGTGTGGAAAGATTAAAAGTTTTCAACATTGCAAATTTAATTTGTAATATTTTTACAATTGCAACAATTATTCTTTTTATACATAGGCCAACAGATGCCGCTTGGGTTAATTTTATTTTAGGCGGATTTAATGTGCTTACTTATATTGGTTTGTTGATTTATCTTCAACCAGCTTTTAAAATTAAATTTTTAATACCAAAAAAAGAAGAAATACTAACAATTGTTAAAACCAATTTTTATTTAACCATAAACAATATTTCTGTACAATTGCAGCAATCTGTCATGATTTTTGCTTTGACCGAATGGGGAAACACATCTTTACTTGGGGCTTATTCTTTATGCGACCGGATTATCGGACAATGCAGAAATTTGCTGATCACCATCTCAAATGCCGTTTATCCAACCACAGTAAAATACTACAATCAAAATATTAAATTATGGGATGCTTATCGTAAAAAAACAAAGTATCTGGTTGCTGGCATATTTTTCTTGGGTTCGGTTATACTGTTTTTACTGGCTGATTTTATCATCTTTACCTTATCAAAAGAACACAATGCAACAGCCGTTTTCTATTTAAAAACAATGGCTATCGTACCAACTGTTTCTGCATTAAATTTTTTAAATGTGCTTGATTTATTGCTAAAAAACAATACAGTTTATATTTTCAGGATTGCTGTTGTTTTATTGATGATCTCTGTAATAACAGCTTTTCTCTTACTGAAACTTCAACTTTTTTTATGGATTGGATTGTTTACATTGATTATCGAAGTTTGTGCTTTGCTGATGTATGAATATATGATAAAAAAACCTGCCCTGAAAAATGTATAAGCCAGTTGCAATAATTTTATTAAACTGGAATACGCCCGCGCATACTTTAAATTGTATTGCATCTTTACAAAAGTTTTGCAATCAATTCTTGTTTAATATTATTGTAGCGGACAACGGTTCAAGCGATGGATCTTTAACTTTGATCCGAACACAATATCCAAACTTAACTTACATTGACAATAAAGAAAACCTTGGCTTTGCAGAAGGTAATAATCGTGGATTAATCTATTCGATCAATCAGGGTTACGCTTATTCGCTCGTTCTTAACACTGATACAGAAGTTGATGAAGATATTGTTTTAAAACTAAGTACCCACCTCAATCAGCACACAACAGTTGCGGCCGTGCAACCTGCTATATTTTGGATGCATAAAAGAAGCATCATCTGGAATGGTGAAGGCTGCTTCAACAAACTTTTAGGTACAACTTCTTCCAATACAAAAAAACCGGCTTTGATAAACGTAGATGATTTTAAAAATGCCGAATGGCTGACCGGATGCTGCATGATGATCCGCAATTCGGCACTGATCAAAAGCGGGATGTTCAATAAAAATTTCTTTTTATATTTTGAAGATGTAGAATTATCGTTCCGGTTGCGCAGTTTTGGCTATCAATTACATTATCTGCCATCCTGTAAAATGTATCACGAAGCTGGTGTATCGGCAAAAGTTAATGCGCCAAAAAAAGAAGGTTTTTTAAGTCCGGTAATTCATTATTACATCAGCAGAAATCATTTGTGGTTTCTCCGGAAATATGGAAACGCTTTTTTATATCCTCTAAACATTATTTACAACGGCTTTTACTATGGTTTTTTATGGGGATATTTTAAAATCCGCAGCAGAAACGAGAAAGGTAAATTTTTACTTAAAGGTTTAAAAGAAGGTTTTTTCACCCCAAAAAACCTAATTTGGCCTGATAACCATTAACAATTTTCGATAAGCATGTTTATTTTCCTGCTGATATTTATTACTTCTTTTATTGTTGCTTTGAGAGAAGTTATCAACGGAAACCGGGCTGGCATATTCGTGTTTTTGATCTTCGGCCTTTCCATTTATACTACGGCTATGTCTGTGGCCTATTTAATTGGCCTGAAAAGTTTGATTCCTTTATTTCAGTTTTTTAAAGAATTTCTGGTATTAAGTGTTTTGATTTTAAACATCATCAGTTTAAAACAAAAACCACGTTTCCATCTCATTGATTACGCCATATTTGCTTTTCTGGCATACACCATTTTGTATGCAGTTTTACCAATTGGCGAGCAAAACTTTGGACAACGGTTAGTTGCCTTAAAAAGCATTTCTTTTTATGTAGTGGTGTATTTTACAGGCCGTTTTCTTGATGTCAAAAGCATTTATATCAGCAAATATTTTAATTATTTGTTGTTGCTGACTATTGCTGCCGGAGCGGTAGTTCTGGCCGAGCTGGCCTTTAACCAGCAACTGCAAACATTAACCGGTTATGCAGATTACAGTTATTACTTTTTCAACTTTGAACCAAGCGGAAACTATGGATTAAGCTGGACGTTTGAATCTGAAGGCGGCTATAAACGTTTTGCCAGTTTTTTTGCAAATCCGTTAGAACATGCGGCAGCTACTTTACTTGCGCTATCCGTCATTGCAGCATTATATACCCGTGATGATAATAAAATCAGTATAAACAGTATGGGTTTGCTTGCGCTGGGTGCTTCTTTTATCTCTATAATTTTTGCCATATCCCGTGCGCCGCTTGCCGGTTATTTTCTGATCATTTATGTTTACGGCTGGATCACCAGGAAGAAAACCATCACCAATACATTCCATGTTGCATTAGGTTTGGTTGTGGTTTATCTTATTTATTTATTTTCTAAATTTGAAGATAACAACACCGGAATTGTAGAAGTATTGATGAACACGGTGGATTTTAGCAACCCGTCCAGCGTTGGCCATTTGGTAGAATGGGTGCAGGGGATTATGGCGATGATTGCACAACCCTTAGGTCTTGGTTTGGGTTCTTCCGGCAGGGTTGGCGGCACGCTCGGCGAAAATATAGGTGGCGAAAACCAGTTTATCATCATTGGTGTGCAGGCTGGCGTTATTGCTTTATTTTTATATCTATCTGTTTATGTGCTGTTTATCAAAACCGGTTTTAAATGGATCAATCGGCTGAAAGGAAAAGAAAGAAAAATATGTATGGCAGTTTTACTGTTTAAAATCGGGGTTTTTATTCCATTGCTAACTTCTGAAGTAGAATCCTCCTCTTATATTTCTTACCTCAACTGGCTATTATCAGGCATATTTATCAGTATGATTATGTTGCCAAAAACAGTTCCGATTATTGCAGAAAATGTTTATTGAAAACCTGATCCGCAGGCTTAAAAATAATCCTGATTATAAATGGGAAAGCAATTATTCTGCTAAAGATTTGCTGGTGATTACTATTGGCCGTGCCGAGCAAGTTATAAAAGGTTTATGGCTGAAACTTTTTTTAAAAAAATCCCAGGGCCTGGTTTTTGTTGGCAGCCGGGTAAAAATCAAACATGCTTATCAAATATCCGCAGGAAAAAACCTGATTTTGGACGATCAGGTTAGTATCAACGCTTTGTCGGAAAACGGGATTATTTTTGGTGATCACGTTTCTATTGCCCGGGATTCTATTTTGTTCTGCACCGGTATTATTTCACAAAAAGGTACAGGCATTATTATCGGGAACAGAACCGGAATAAGTGCCAGAGCATATTTTGCAGGACAAGGCGGAATCTTTATTGGCGATGACGTAATATTTGGCCCGAATGTCCAAATCTTTTCCGAAAACCATAATTTTTCAGATCTGGCAATTTCGGTCAAAGATCAGGGCGTTACTAAACATGCTGTTTTTGTCGGTAATAATTGCTGGATTGGCGGAGGTGCAACAATCCTGGCTGGGGTAAACATCGGTGCCGGCTGTATAATTGCTGCGGGAAGCGTGGTTACCAAATCAGTTCCGGCAAATTCAATTGTAGCCGGTATTCCTGCAAAAATTATAAAAAGTCGCGGAGCAATTTGATTATGCCGATAAAACCGTTGATTATTGGCGTTGATGTGCGGGATCTGCGTGTAGCAAAAACCGGCACCAAAACTTACCTGGAAGAATTGTGCAAAGCATTTAAAAAATTGGATGATCCAAATACGATTTTCTATTTTTTAGATAGTGATTTCTCTATCTACCAGGGAAATAACAAAATATTTAAGTTGTTTGAACATGTTAAATATCTGTTGTGGAAACAGTTTACTTTGCCCTTAAAAGCCTGGTCAAAAAATTGCAACGTTGTATTTTGTACTGATAACGTTGTCCCGCTTGTTCGCTTAGGTTACAAAACCATTCCTGTTTTCCATGATGCTTTTTTCTTTGAAAACCCTGAAAATTACGGAAAGCTTTGGCTGTGGCTTTATAAAAAAACAGCACTTCCGGCGGCAAAAAAATCCCCTTTTGTAATTACGCCATCTTTTTATGCCAAACAGCAAATTCAAAAGTTTACTTCGCTCACAGCAGATCAGTTAGTTGTGATTTATGAGGGCGTTAAAACATCATCTGCTGCCGAAACAGTTTTTCCGCAGAAAACATCAGAACGTTTTTCACTGTTGCCATCCAATTACATTTTACATGTTGGTTCGATGTTTAAAAGAAAAAACATTCCTGCGTTGATTACTGCTTTTAGCAGGATAAAAACTTTAAACTATCCGGACCTGAAATTAGTTTTGGCCGGATCAATCCCTTCAAGCAAAACAGAAAGTGATTATCAGCAAATTACAGAAACAATAGCGCGCACCAACCTTCAAAACGAGGTAGTTATAACCGGTTATATATCTGATGATGAGTTGGATACACTTTATAAAAATGCTTTAATGTATATTTTCCCATCAATTAACGAAGGTTTTGGCTTACCCGTTTTAGAAGCATTTGAACACAATTTGCCGGTACTTGTTGCCAACAATACGTGCTTGCCCGAAGTTGGCGGCAACGCGGTTTTAACTTTTGACCCTTTTGACAGCGATGCTGTTTTTATGGCGATAAAAACAGTATTGGAAAATGCAGGTTTACGAAAAGAAATGGTTGAAAAAGGAAGGCAGCGTTTGCAGGATTTTTCATGGATAAAAACAGCATCGCAAATAATTGAAGTTTTTAAAAAAGCGGTTTAGCTATTCTTAAAAACTTCTACATGCTCATCGGTTACTTTTTCCCAATTGAAAACACTTAATGCGTGTACCTGTGCCTTTTGGGCGAGGGCGATCATTTCCGGATAATGTGTTTCACAATAGTTAATTTCTTCTGTTAACGAAGCAATATTACCTTTTTTAAACATCCGGGCCGTATCCTGCACAGCATATTTATTTTCCTCAATATCACTCACAATTAAGGGCACATTTAAGCCCATTACCGTTAAAACCACCGGCGACAGTCCTTCCACATCAGAAGGCTGAATGTAGCAGTAAGCATTGGCCATCAGTGTGTTGGTATCGTTTCCGTAAACGTAACCCGGAAATATGATTTGACTGTCGGCCATGGCCATCATCTGTCCTTCGTACGGAGAAGGGTTTGGTGACCCGCCAATCAAAACCAATTTTTTGGCAGAAATTGAATTTTTAAACGCCGGAATTAAATAATGCAAACCTTTATCCGGAATAAACCGGCCAACAAACAAGTAATATTCACCTTTTTTCAGGCCGAGTTTTTGTAAAATGTTACTTGTTTCACCATTTTGCTCCACTTCGCTGCCGAATGGAATAAACTTGAAGGATTTTTTAAACTTGTTTTCAAAAAGCTTTTTTGCGATGACGTTATCAAAAATAACTTCGTTGGGCAAATGGGCAGTGAGAAAAGCTGATAATCTTAAAAAAAGTTTGCCGTACCAGGGCCATTTGTCCCGTTTCCAATCTACACCATCCTGACTGATGAAAACTTTTTTACCGAACAACCGCAAAGGCAAAGCCCAGATGCTGTTGCCGCCATTTTGAATATGAATGATATCGGCAGTATTATGAAAAATAATATCAAAAGTGCTGCGGAAGGAATGCCACAATGTATCAAAACCTTTTTTATTTATGGTTCTGATCGTTTTAACTTTTACACCTTTGTAAGTATCAACATCTACAAAAACATCCGGGTATCGCCTGTTGTAAGCTACAATGCTGTGGCCTCTTGCCACTAATCTCGGGAACAGTTCTATTGCAAATTTATCTGCGCCGGCGGCACCTTTTGTTGGCGGTATTGACCGGAAGCCGAATGCAGCGATACGCATAGCCGGATTTATTGAGTTACCTGATTTGATTTAGGCGAGTTGACTTTGCCCTCAAGATAATCAGCATAATAATCCTGTATATATTCTTTTAAAGCAACTTTCCATTCACGCATAATGTTCATGTTCCTAAGTTCAAGTTTCCGGTTAATCAGGCGTTCCGAAGGCGGGCGTGGTGCAAAGTAAGTGTCGTTAAAATAAGTGGAAGTGACTTCATGAAAAATAACTTCCTGATCCAAACCCAAAATTTTGACCAATTCTTCCGCAACTTCGCGCCTGCTGGTTTCGCCGTTGCAAACTAAATTATACAATCCCCAATATTCTTTTTCAATCAATAACTTTACGTTTTTAGCAAAATCAACTGTAAAAGTTGGTGTACCGTCTTTATCATTTACAATATGCAGATCGCGCTTTCCGCTTGCTAATTGCTTGATGATTTTATTGATGAATTTTTTGTCCTTTTCCGGGCCGCCGCCCATCATCCAGCCGGCACGGCAGACAATATACCGCTTGGCGTTTTCACGCACGTAGCGTTCGCCCATGTATTTAGACCGAGCGTAATGGCCAAGCGGATTAGGTTCGTCCCAATCGTCATAAAAATCTTTTTTACCGTCAAAAATCCCGGCCGTGCTGATGTAGAGTAACGGAATGTTCAGATTATTGGCGATAAAAACAGCATTTTCTACAGAAGTAGTGTTGGTGAGGTAAGTGTCTTCCAAATTCAACTCGCAAAATTCCAAATCAGTGTAAGCACCTAAATGAAAAAGATAATCAGGTTTGAAGTTTTCTACCTCTTGTTTATATTTTTCAAAATTCCGAAAATCTAAAAAGCTCAGCCATTTTTCATTTACATCTTTATCCGTACACTTTATTTCGTAATCGTTTTTAAAAATCCGGTAAAAAGCTTCACCTAACATCCCTCCGGCTCCTGCAATGTAAATTCTTTTCTTCATTTTAAACGTTATACTATCATGCCTTGTCCCATCAGTAAGGAAAACAGCAGTAAGATTTTTTTACAGCTACACCTTAAACCTCAAAAGTAACTTTTTTTGCATCCCAAAAACAATATTTTTTAAAACCAAGTCCCAAACCTTAGATTTTCAGACTTTAAAAATATTAAGTAGAAAGCAATGCTTCTTTTACGATAGTTTTATTTATTTTGTTTTAACTTTATTTTTCAGTTTACTTTAAACCGTAAGTAAATATCTTTTGATGAACATCCTGATTGTGAATTGGACGTGGTACCCCAGTGGCGGAGATTGGACTTATGTAGAAAATATCAGCATGTTGTATCAGCAAAACGGACATCATGTTGTTCCGTTTTCGATGAAAGATAAGCGCAATTATCCATCTGATTATAACAAATATTTTATTGAAAACATTGATTATAAAAAGGTTGATAAAAGAAGCATCAAGGCCGGATTAAAAGTTATAAGCAATAGTATTTACTCTTTCGAAGCGCAAAAAAATTTAGAAAACCTGTTGGCGGTTGTAAAAGTTGATTTTGCCCACATCAATGTAATCCATCATTACATCACCCCCACGATTTTAAAAATTTTAAAAGAAAAAAATATCCCGATCATCTGGACGCTGCACGAATACACGCCTATTTGCCCGGAAAGTACCTTTATCAGCCACGGCCGGGTTTGCGAAAGATGTTTTGGCGGTGCTTTTTATAATTGCATTACCCATTCCTGCAAAAAAAGTTCTTACCTGGCCAGCACTGTTGCAGCTTTAGAAAACTATGTGCATCAGCAGCTTAACTACTATCGGTTTGTGGATTATTATGTTTGTCCTTCAGTTTTTTTGTATGAAAAATTCAAAACTTTCAATTTTTTTAAGGATAAATTAATCCAGCTTTATCACGGTTATAATTATGCCGAGGTTGAAGCGGCACAATCAAAACCATTTTTAACTGATGAGCCATATATAGTTTTTGCTGGCCGCTTAGAAAAAATAAAAGGCGCGCATACTGTTTTAAAAGCGATGCAATCCTGCCCGGATATCCGGCTTAAAATTATCGGCACCGGAACCCAGGAAAACGAATTGAAAGCTTTTAAGGAAACCCATCAGCTTGAAAACATAATTTTTATGGGTAAAAAAAGCAAGGCCGAAACTTTGCAAATTATCAGCAACGCTAAATTTTTAATCTGTGCTTCTGAGTGGTATGAAGTTTTAGGTTTCACTGTAGTGGAAGCAATGGCTTTAAAAAAACCGGTTATCGGATCGGCAATTGGCGCAATCCCGGAAATGGTGATTGATCGGCAAACCGGTTTTTTGTTTGAGCCCGGAAACGCAAAGCAATTAGCAGAAAAAATAAAAACACTTTATGCGGACGACAAAACGCTTTTGCAGATGGGCGGGAATGCCCGGGAACACATTCACCAGTTGATTGACAACGAAAAACATTATAAAGGCTTGCAAAAACTTATGCCGGGTTTGTAATGCTTCTTTTATGCCGGTAAAATTAATGCTTCTTTTACCGGACAATTTTAGTTGGCACTAACCGGAAACCCAGCTCGTTATTTGGCCACAGAACGATTTAATATTTTAGATTTGCATCGATTTTAAGACCATTTTTTACATGCGTAATCAATACCTGTTCTATATTTTTTTAATTTTCTTAATTTTTTCTTCAAGCTGTGTAAAGGCTCAAAGTATGTCGTTGAGTGATTTGCCCAACATCAAAGTAAGCCAATTAAATGATGATCAGATTCGGCTGGCATGGAAAAAACTACAAGATTCCGGCATATCAGAACAGGATGCTTATAAATTATTGCTGCAGAAAGGAATGCCTGCCGGAGAAGTTGAAGAGTTGAAAAACCGGGTAACGCTATTGGGTTTAAATAAAAGCAGTTCAAACAAAGTACCAACCTCCGCAGAAAAAAAAGACATAGATTTTTCCAGAACGATAAATGATAGTTTGAGTATCCCCAAAAGAACAAAACCTGCCCTTCCGCCTGCTAAACCAGTTTTAAATGTTTACGGCACCGATTTTTTTAACCAGCAAACCATCAAGTTTGAACCTAATTTTAATATAGCTACGCCAAAAGGTTATGTTTTAGGTCCGGGAGATGAAGTAATTGTACTCGTTACCGGCTTAAATGAAAGCAGCGTCCGCTCTAAAATTTCGCCCGAAGGGAATTTGCAAATCCCTTATGCCGGAATTGTTTATGTAAACGGATTTACAATTGAACAGGCAACAAACCTAATCAAAAGTAAAATGAGCAGGGTTTATCCGGCGCTAAAATCTGGTCAAACACAATTAACTGTTAATCTGGGCAATACCCGTAGTATCAAAATCACGATTGTGGGCGAGGCAAAAACGCCTGGTTCGTACACACTTTCGTCGTTATCTACGCTATTCAATGCTTTATACAATTCCGGCGGACCAACGATTAACGGTTCTTTGCGCAACATAGAATTGATCAGAAACAACAAAATATACAAAACAATAGATTTTTACTCTTTTTTACAGCAAGGGTTATTAACCGGCAATATCCGTTTGGAAGATCAGGATGTAATCAATATTCCGGTTTATAAAAAACGGGCAGGCATCAGCGGAGAAGTAAAACGCCCGGCAATTTATGAGTTGAAGGAAAATGAAACTTTAGATGATTTGATCAAATATGCAGGCGGATACACCGATGTGGCTTATAAAGGTATTGCCAAAATAGATCAGATCAACGCGATGGAACGGGAAGTGAAAGATGTTCCGGCAAACCTGCTTTCAAATTATATACCACATAATGGTGATTTGGTTGAGATTGGCGCTATTACCAATCGTTATACCAACAGGATTACCTTGGAAGGTGCCGTTTACCGGCCCGGGGTTTATGAGCTTACTGCCGGATTTACACTGGCAAGTTTGCTAAAATCTGCACAAGGATTGAAGCCGGAGGCTTACATGGAGCTGGGTTATATCAAACGGACGTTGCCAAACCTGGAAAAAGACCAGATTTCCTTTAAGCCTTCCGAAATATTGAACGGAAGAAATGATATCCCTTTATTACGGGAAGATTCTGTTGTGATTTTAGATCGGGACATTTTCACCCCAAACCAAAAAGTAACCATTAATGGTTTTGTTAGAAAACCTGCTGTTTTTACCTATCGTAAAGGCTTAAAATTGGCTGATGTAATTGCAATGGCCGGTGGGTTTGATGAACAAGCTGCAAATCATCATGTGGAAATTTCCCGGATTATCAAAAATGAATCTGACAGTGTAGCCAATCAGCTGGTGAGCACTTTTGTAGTTGATATGGACAATACTTCTGCAACAAACCATGATGTAGAATTGATGCCGATGGATTACATCAATGTACCCCGATTAGTTAATTATCGTTCTTTAGGCAATGTAAGTATAAAAGGTGAAGTGCTTTTTCCGGGGAATTATGCCGTGCAAAAAAGAGACGAAACAGTATTGGATTTTTTGAAAAGAGCAGGTGGCATTACGCCTTATGGCTCGGTAGAAAATGCGCAGGTTTACAGAAAAGGTGTCCGGGTGAACCTAAATTTGACAGAAACGGGCATAAATGAAGCAGCACGTAAAAACATGATTATGTTGCCTGGCGATAGTATTTTTGTCCCGAGGGTAATTTCTTATGTAGAAGTAGCAGGCGCAGTAAATAATCCGCAGTATGTAAATTACCTTAAACCCCGGTTTAAATATTACACTAATGCAGCCGGAGGCGTTACCCAAAATGCCAGGCTAAAAGGAGCATACATTAAATATCCCAATGGTTTGAACCGTCCGGTGCGGCACTTTTTGTTTTTCCGAAGTTACCCAACCGTAAAACCGGGAAGTAAGATTGTGGTACCGCAGAAAAGCCCGGAAAGCAGGTTTAAAATTGGCTTTGGTGATGTGGCCGTAATCGTTGCCCCTGTTTTAACTGCAATAGTGAGTTTATTTGCTATTTTGCACAAATAATATGAATCAGGAAAACGTTTCTTATCCTTATGAGCCTGAGTTTTCAATTAAAAAACTGTTGCATGACCGGGCAGATGACTTTAAATATATCCTTCAATTTAAAAAAACCCTGACACTGTTTTTAGTTTTGGGCGGATTGCTCGGTGCATTAACTGCCTGGTTATGGACACCTACTTATACTGCCCGTTTAACTTTTGTGGTTGATGATTCTAAATCTGCAGCTGGTGCGGGCGGATTAGCCTCTTTGGCAGGCCAGTTTGGCGTAAATTTGGATGGATTGAGTGGGGCGAGCGGTGTTTTGGCCGGAGATAACGTTCAGGAATTAATAAAAAGCCATAAATTAATTAAACAGGCTTTGCTAACTGCTTATGATGATTCTCAAACACTGGCCGACCGTTATGCAGCAGTTTACAAACTCAATAAAAAATGGCTGAAGTATAGTACAGATGGTAAAATTATCCGGTTTCCTGCAGATGCTGCGCACAATAGCAGAATACAGGATAGTTTATTGCACGAGATGACAACCTTGATTTTGTCGGGAGAATTCGGGATAGCTAAAACAGATAAAAAATTAGGTTTTTTTGAGGTTAACACAACCATGCGTGATGAAAAGTTGGCTCAACTTTTTTGCACACGCATGATCAAGCAATCCACAGATTTTTTTATCAGCACTAAAACCAAAAGGTTAAGAAATAACATAGCGCGTTTACAGCACCGGGCAGATAGTATCGGCCTGATCCTGAACCGTAAAACCTACGCACTTTCGGCCGCCAACCAAAGTTTGTTAAACTTAAACCCGGCATACACTTCCCCAAATGCAAATGTTGAAGTGCGGGAACGCGATAAAATTATGTTGTCAACTATTTTTACCGAAACAGTTAAAAACCTGGAAGCAAGTAAAACTATGCTTGCCCAGGAAACACCAACCGTGCAAATTGTAGATGAGCCCGAACTTCCGTTGAAGAAAAACAGGTTGAAATTTTCTGTAGGAATAATGATAGGGGTATTAATGGCAGGAATTGTATTCAGTTTTTATGTTTTGTTGACCAGGAAGAATGTCATTGCCTGAACTGCATTTAGCCGCTGTTTATGGTTCTGAAAACATAAAGTGTATGCTTCTTTTATGCCAGTAAATTTTGTTTTTGTGTTGATGGTCGAAAAAAAAAACCACCATATTTTAGGTGATAAAAGAAGCATAACAATAAGAGCCTGTTTAAATTTCTGTCAAATGATGTATGGTGCTTCTTTTATGTCTGTAAATTTTGTTTTTTAAATTGTTTCAGATAGAAAAACCCCATTAAAACCACCAAATTTTAGGTGGTAAAAGAAGCATATAAAATTTGGGGCAATACTTAAACTGAGTCTAATTTTCAAATAAGTTTATACCACTTCTTGCATAATGAATTTATAGTGCTAAAAGAAGCATCGGCAGAAAAGCTTAAAAACGGAAAGCTACGCCAAGTTCCCCGTGGAAATTATATACATCGTTGTGCGGGACATAATACTGACCTGCTGTATAGTCTTTTAAAATCCATTCATAATTCAAGGATTTAATTTCCTGAAGTTTGGCATTGAAGATCAGGTTTTTGTAATTCCATTCCCCATTCAAAGCAAAAGCAAAATCTACCCATTTCCGGCTGTTGCCATTGATATCTGGAAAGTTTGGAGTGCTAAAATCCACATCATGTTCATATCTCGACAACCCGATCCCTAATTTTTTAAGGCCACACAACCAACTTAAATTAAAAGATTGCAGGTTACCTCCGGAACCGGTGCCAGCACCCAAAACCTGACCTTGGTTAGTTTGTCCATCGGTAACCGCGCTATGAATATACCATCCGCTGGCATCCCTAACTATCCGATCTGCTGTTTGAGATAATTGTGTTATCTCGGCACCAAACAGTAGTTGTTGATTATTATTTAAAAGAAGCATTTTCCTCAAGCCAAAAATGTAAGCTCTGGAATGTTGGGGTGATTGGATAAAATCACGAAAATTATAGGAATTATCATTCAAACCATATTCAAAATAAACTTCCGCATGTGCTTTTGTCAATAGCCAGCGTGCATACGCAGAGGTGTATTGGTCTCTTGGAAAAGGGTCTCCGTTTACTCCTGAAACTACTTTCTGATAAGAAATAAAGAAAGGCACATAACCGCTAAACCCTTTCACATCTCCTTTATATGCATCAAAGGTTCTTGTTAAACCCAAAGTCAAGCCATGAACCCATTTAGGATGATAATTCAAATTAAATCCTGTGAAATATCTCCAATCCATTCTTTTTGGTACAAACAAATTGGTGCCATCGACTAACTTTGTTTCTTCTAAAGGCGCAAATCCGGAACCCTCTAAACGGGCTGCGATAATTTCTCCTTCAAAAGAACCAATATAAGTTTTTATAGGTTTTACAGTATTTAAGGTGATGTGTTTAAACCCAGGCGCGTTATTACTTATGATCAGTGCGTTTTGTATGCCCGGCCCCCACCAGATATTTTCATTTGATAAGCCTATTGATATTGGACTGAAAGTAAGCCGGACACTACTTTGTCCCCAGGTTACTTTTTGGTAAGTGCCTGTACCAAACTGTTCCGGCCAGTCTATCAAATTGTGAAATGCGTAGTATGCTGATAAATCCTGATCATTATGCCCTGAAGCATAACCTTTAAAGTTTTGATTAGCGGCATACACATATTCTGGTCGCAATTGGATGCTCAACGGGCCATATTTTACAAAAAAGCCTCCGCTGATCAACGTTTGATAACCTTTTGCCGGAATCATCGGACCATCGTTCAAACCATAAGGATGATCCGAATTATATTGTTGCTGCCAGGTTAAAGGCAGCACTTGGAAATAACCTTTGCCCTTAGCAAAAGTAACCGGCTTTAGCCTGAAAAAATTATCCTTGCTTAAAGAACTGTCCGGATCAAAAACATCTGCTTCTTTTATCAGGTATTTTGGAGAAACCGGCCGAACAGAAAAAGAATAATCAGAATCCAACTTGCCCAAAAGCTGCATCCTGCGATAATAGTCTTCCAGTACAGGTGTACCAACCGGAATGGTCTGGGCATCGGCGCGCTGCTGCATAAAAATGAAGCAGTAAAAACAGCAAAAATAAAATACTTTTTTTATCAACACTTTTTTTAAAATCTATAAGAAACACCAGCCTGAACTTGTAAATTAAACTTGCTGGTTTGATTTACAAATGTTGGATCATTATGATTGCCATTTAAATACCATTGATAATCTAAAGATTGTATGCCCTGAACCTTTCCGTTAAAAATCAGGTTTTTATAATTCCATTCGCCGCTTACAGCCAGGCTCAGATCCACCCAATGCCTGCTGTAATCCTGACTATCTGAAAAAGCGTAGTAAACAAAATCATCATTGTGCACATATCTTTCCAACTGAATCCCTAACCTTTTCAATCCGCGCACCCAGCTTACATCTAAAGTTTGCAAATTTGCACCAGGCCCAATCCCGGCACCAATTACTTCGCCCCTGTTGGTGTACCCTTGCCGTATTCCCTGGCTAACATACCATTCTTTGCCGGTCAAAATATCATTGATGTTGGTTTCCTGCAGTTGGGTAGCTTCCAAACTAATTAAAATGTGCTCATTTCTGGCTGTGTTAAAAGGCATTAATTTACGCAAACCAAAAATGTATGCCCTTGCTCTTTCTGGTGCAAGTAAGGTTTGTAAAAAACTTGAAGGATTGTTGTAATGGCCAAATTCAAAATAAACTTCTGCATGTTCTTTCTCCCAAACCCAACGCATAAAAGCTGCACTTAACCTGTCTTGTTTATTAATGGGTTGATCTGGTGCAGATACTGTTTTTACAGGAGAAAAAAACGGAAGATAATCTTTAACCCCGCTTAAATTTTTACCGTATGCTTGTGAACTTTGATCGTAACCTAAAAACAAACCTGAAACCCATTTGGGATGCCATGTTAATACAAAGCCAGACAAATACCGCCAGTCGTTTGGTTTTGGAACATTCAGGTTTGTACCAAAATAATCATGGTCCGGTTGCAGCGGCGCATAGTTGGAATTTTCTAACCTTCCTGCAATTATCTGGCCTTCAAAAGAGCCAATTGCTGTTTTTATCGGTCTTAATGTGTTAAGTGTTAAGTGTTTAAAACCCGGTGCCGTGTTGCTCATTAGCAAAGAGTTTCTTATGCCCGGCCCCCACCAAAGGTTTTCTGTTGACAGACCAAAAGAAAAAGCTTTATAATTTAACCTGATACTACTTTGGCCCCAGTAAGCTTTTGTATATGTACCAGTACCGAATTGTACCGGCAAATCAATATTATTGTATATATCATAATACCGGGCAAAAATTACATCATACTGGTTATGGTTAAAATTTTCAAAATCAGCGTTTTCTGCAACAACTATCTCTGGTTTAAACTGAAAAGAAAGTACACCATATTTTAAATACACACCGCCGGACAATTGTGTTTGCAAACCTGCTGCCGGAATCATCGAGCCGTCATTCCAACCATAAGGATGATCAGAATTAATTTGAGATTGAAAACTAAACGGCAAAAGTTGAACTTGTACTTTTTTACCGCCAAGCTGGTCAAGGTTTTTTAGATTTAGCAGGTTATACTTTTTTTCCTGGTTATCAGGGTAAAAAACAGTTGCTTTTGAATCAATACTGTTAGGAAATACCGGCCGAACGGTAAAAGAAACATTGGAATCAACCAAACCTTGCAACTGCGAACGCCTGAAATAATCTTCAATTGCCGGAAAACCAACAGGCAACGATTGTGCCCGTGATCCAAGTTGAGCAAACAACAATAAAGCAAGGCCAGCAATGCGCTTCATAATTTAATTGTCTTAACCACTAAATTATCAACAGACCAGCTTTCGTCACATTTAAGATTTGAAGAATCTGTTTTCAATAACTTGTCCAAGCATTCTAAAGATAAGGTATTGCTTTTATGCGTGAAAGTTTTACTGATTTTGTATAAGGTTGTCCAGCCGGCTATGCCTTTCATACTGCAAAAACCGGGAAGGTTGGTTTGATAAGCACCGGATTTTGGATTATGGTTACTGTTTGGATAATTATCAGGATAGGATTGCGGCGGACAAAAAGTATTTACGCCACAAACTGCATTTGAAAACGTGGTGTTGATATAAATTTTGCCATCAGCCAGCATTTGCCAAATATCAGGACCGAAAAGGGAAGATTGGTTACCGCCCCATTGATCATGTATGTACAAATCAAATGTTATAGATATTAAATCATGTGTTGGAAGATCGTTTAGGGATAGAATAAAGTTTTGATTGTAATAATTTCCAAGAACGTTTGAGCCGTTGAATTGGCCAATGATGCCATTTTGGATTGAAGTTAAGTTCTTGGATTCAAAATCATTATGATAAACCTGGGTTTCATTATCAACGTTAGTTTTACAAGACAATAATTGAATCAAACAAAATAATAGAAACAACTTTATTTTCATCTAATTAGTTTTTGAGACTGTATCTAACTGCTCAAAAACAGAATTTTTACTTCTAAATTCTGACACAATCTGCTTCATACTTTTTACTACTTGTAAATCATCATTGAATTGTGCATTATTTATTAATTTTTTTATCTGTGTTTCTACCTCTTCAAATAAATACTCCCTCACTTTTCCAATCATTATCTTTTCATGATGAGTTGGCATTGTGTTTTCATGATCATTTAACAGTTCTTCAAATAATTTTTCGCCCGGTCGTAATCCTGAAAATTCAATTTTAATATCCTGATTAGGGGTTAATCCGGCTAATCGAATCATTCTTTTTGCTAATTCGATGATTTTTACAGATTTACCCATGTCAAATATATAAATTTCACCACCTTTTCCCATACAACCTGCCTCTAAAACAAGTCTGCACGCTTCAGGGATCGTCATAAAATATCTTGTAATTTCAGGGTGAGTTACAGTTACCGGGCCACCTTTTTCTATCTGCTCTTTAAAACGCGGGATTACAGAACCATTTGACCCTAAAACATTACCAAAACGAGTAGTGATAAATTTTGTACCGGATTGAAATTTACTTTCAATATCTTCATTGGATTTATTAATGAATTTATTTAAAGATTGCACATAAATTTCTGCAATCCGTTTTGAAGCACCCATAACATTTGTCGGGTTTACCGCTTTGTCCGTAGAAATCATAACGAATTTTTGCACACTAAACTTTACAGCAAGATCAGCGATCGTCTTGGTTCCTAAAACATTGGTTTTTATGGCTTCGGATGCATTATCTTCCATCAAAGGGACATGCTTATAAGCTGCTGCATGATATACATAATGTGGTTTGTAAGTTTCAAAAAGATGGTTCATCCGGTTTGCATCTTTTACATCCCCGATAAAAGCATGAAAATTGGTATTGGCATGTTTATCTTCTGTTTCAAGATATAAATGGTGCAATGCAGTTTCTGATTGATCGCACATGATAATTAAACCGGTATCAAACTTCAACAATTGCCGTACAATTTCACTTCCAATAGAACCGGCTGCACCGGTAATCAAAATCCTTTTTCCTTTTAGTTCATTCTGGATACTGGTAGTATCAATTTGTATGGCTTTTCTGTTTAATAAATCTTCAATATTAATGTTTTGAATTTGTGCCGGTTTTAATTTGCCGCTGGGCCAAACATCGTAAGGTGGTATATTTAATACATTGATGTTGCTTTCTAAACATAAATCAACAATTTTGTTTTTCTGATCAAATGGAATGGTATATGAGGCAAATATAATTTCATCCAACTCACGCGTTTCAATCAAAAGCATCAGGTTTTGTGCATCCAGTATTTTAATGCCATCGATCATTTTTCCAACTTTCCGCTGATCGTCATCTACAAAAGCAATAATATTTTTGTTCACTTTATAATCATGGTCAAAGGTTCTTTTTGCAGCTACACCGGATTGTCCTGCACCGTAAATTATTACGCGTTTTTTGTCAAGCTTGAGGTTTTTAACGTAAAAAAAAAAGTATTTGACCAGGAACCGGTACGTCATCATCAATATAAAACAGACACCAACATTGATGATCAATATTTGACTGGAAATGAAAGGTTCTTTTTTGAAAGCAACCAAAATTATATCTGCTAAAAACAGTATGCTGTTGCTAATAACTACAGCAAGGAGAATCCTGAAAGAATCTTGCAGGCCCGTATATCTGATAATACCCGAATAAGTTTTAACTATAAAAAAAGCAATAGCACTTATACCTGATACAATTAAAATGTTCTGGCTAAATTGGATATAATCTAATCTGGATAAATCAAAATTTGATTTTACAAGATAAGCCACAGTAAGTGCCAACCAGCAAATCAAAATATCGATTAAAAATATAATCCATCTGGGTACAATATTTAACTGGTTTAGAAGGGAGGCTGAAGTCATGAGTGATTACAATTAAATTGCGCTTTTAAAAAAATTTAGCTCAACATTGAAATTAAGACCTTTTTAAAATTTGTTGAATCTGTTTTAGATACTTCTTTTATCACCTAAAAAATGGTGGGTTTTTTATTTAAAATCGAGGCTGACACCAAATTTTATAGGGTAAAAGAAGCATTGCATTTTTTTGGATATAGTTTATAAACAGGCCCTAACATCATGTAAATATTGTTTTCTACTTAATTGCACAAAACTAATAATTCAATTTATATAATTGTACGTTAAAATAGCAGGTTACGTTACAGTAAACAATCTTTTTGGCTTTTCGAGTGCTATCCTTACAATCAGGAAAGCAATGATAATAACACCAGCAAATTCTAAAGTTTTTATAACTGAACCTGTTAAATAAAAAATGATAATATAATTGAACAGGACTTGAAAAAACACGTATGCAGCAGAAACCAATAGTTGAGGTATTTTTTTTTCGTTGGCTAAATACTGATAAAAATGACTTCTATGGGCTTTAAAAATATTTTCTTTTCTAATTAGCCTGAACACAATCGTGGTGATGGTATCTAAACCATAAACCAAAAGTAACAACACGTAAGTTACGTTTCCGGCTTTAATCATAAGCTGCAATAAAAAGAATACAATAATAAACGCCAGGCTTACACTACCAACATCGCCTGCAAAACATTTTGCTTTTGTGCGGAAGTTGAAGAAATTAAAAACCAAAACCGACAAAATAGCTATAAGTAAAAAATTAATATCTGTAAATCTGATCACGTGTATGTTGATATAATATAATGCAGCAAGTGTAATCAATCCGTATCCGCCTGTAATCCCATTGATGCCATCCATAAAATTGATGGCGTTGATGGTGCCTATTACAAACACCAATCCCAGTAAGACCCAGTAAAACGCAAACGATAACATGCCGACCTGTAGAAAAAGCAAGGCGACAGCGATCAAATGAACTAATATCCTGATTTTATTGCTAAGCTCTCGTATGTCGTCCAGAAAACTGATAAAGCTAATCAGCAGCAGCCCCAAAAGAAAGTATGGATAATTTACACCCATAAAAACAGCATACAAAAGAAGTGCAACAGGAAAAATTATACCGCCGCCGCGAATGGTGATTGCCGTATGTGAACTGCGGTGGTTGGGTTTGTCGATGATGTTGAAATGATCGGCAATTTTAAAATAAAAAAGTTCTGCTGAAAACAGTATGACGAAACTAATAACAACAAAGTATAAGGGCATTACTTGTATTATTTAATTTTAAATCCTTTTAATACAGGTGTTGGGTTCCAACCGAAAGCTGCAACAGCTTTTGAATCATCAAAAGTTAGATCTGAGGTTATCTTATTTAGTTTTTTAGAATTAATTGGTGCTTTTGAACCTATCAAATCCCCAATTTGAGCCATGATATCTGCCGTCCATTTTGGAATATTTTTTGAATTAGATTTTCCTAATTGTTGGGCTATAATTTCCGAAAGTTCGTAAAAAGTAGGGTGATACCGATCTGTTAAGTTATAAATTCCACCTATATCAGCTACAATTGGGATAATTTTAGCAACATCTTCTGCTAAAACCATGCTTTTTTTTGCTTTTCCTTCTGCAATGTTAAAATAGTAACCTGATTTGATACCTTTAATCATTGAGCGTAAATTTCCCGGAGGGTTTGGTCCTGCTAAAAGTGGAAGCCTTAAAATTGTACAAATCACATTATTTTTTGAACACCATTGCTGAATCAAATTTTCAGCTTGGATTTTGCTTTCTCCATAAGGGTCTTTTGCCAATATAGGAGCTGCTTCATCAATCAAATTACCGCTTTCGACACCATAAACGGATACACTACTAATGAACACAAAAGCTTTTGGCAAAGTTTTGCATTGTTCCAAACCTTTGATTAAGTTTCTTGTACCTTGGACATTTACGCCATAAAACCTCTGCTTTTGTCCTACAGTTTTTGGAACTATATGTGCCTGACCTGCACAATGTATTACTGTTGTAATTCGAAGATCCAATTCGGGAACTGTAGATACCAAATCAGTTACAAAATCCGATTGCTGTTGACGACTCAATGTTTTAATATTATCTCTATTGATTGTACTCAATATTTGTTGGCCTAAAAAGCCAGAAGAACCGGTTAGTAAAATCATAAATAATGTTTCAAATTATGTAATGGTTCTTTTGTGGATAGACAATTAAGATACATATAAATATTATGAATGAAGTACCTTCATAAATCCAATTTTGTAATAAATCTTGTTTTTCGGATTTTATACCGATAAAAGAAGCATGAAAATATGTTTAACAAGATATTTAATTTTGTCTTAATTTCACTAAAGCTAAAATTCAAAATAAACAAAATTATTCAAAAGAAACATTTTAGCTATTTTCTATATTTAAAAAATCCGTTAATTGCCCAACTTATTGTGTAATATAAACTTCTTACTAAACCAAGCTTTTCAACTTTATAAAACACCATAAAATGGGGGATGATTAGCTTCCTTTTTCTACCAGTTGTAGAAGAATTCATTACTCTATAATTAGCAATAATTTTTTGATTGCCGTATGCTACGCCTACCTTTTTTATGATTTCTAACCAGTAAACATAATCATCCCTGTAACTTTTAAGTTCTTCCCTTAAATATACCTTCCCGAACTTTTCTATGTTATAAATCCCCGTTAAACAAGAAATTGAAGATGTTTTAAGCATTTCTTTGTAACCAACTTGATTTGGAACAATGAAGGGAGTCAGGATTTCCTCAGAATTTTCATTGATACGCCTATGTGAAGAATAAACTAATATGGCATTCATACTTTCCATAAAGTTCATTTGGCTTTCCAGGAAACCAGGATCCCAAGTATCGTCTGCATCCAATAGTGCTATGTATTGCCCGCTTGCTCTTCTTATACCATTGTTTCTGGCTGAAGCTGAACCACCGTTTGATTGATTTACAAGTTGTATCCTTGGTTCCTTGGATAAATAGTTTGAAACAATATCCGCACCACGGTCTTTAGAACCATCGTTAACAACAATCATTTCCCAGTTTGAATATGTCTGGCTCAAAACAGAATTAATCGTTTCAGCTACAAACCGTTCCCCATTGTAAAGGGGTGTTATAATAGACACTAAGCCTTTTTCCATTTATACTTGATATAAAAAATAATAACATGCTGTAGCATTACCAATCTACCGAATACTTTTTTATAAAAACTTCTTTTACTTTTACTAATTGCATGTGAAGTTACTGCTGAAGAATGCCTCCGATATAAAATTAACGCTTCATTATAAAAAAAAACTTTTCCTGTAATTTCAGCAACTAATCCAATCCACACATCATGACCAATTTCACTTGACGTAGGAAATGGTAATGCGTATTTTAATATTTCACTCCTGAAAGCCATACATGAACCAAAATAAGAGTTTTTAATTGCATTTCTGAATATCCCTTTTTTTGATCTATGGTAGGCAAAAAAAGAAGGATTAAGTTTATTAAGATTTTCGTCAACTATTATAGAATTACTCACAACCAAATCATATACTAATAGTAACTCCTTTAGTTTATCATATTTATTTTCAATCCAAATATCGTCTTGATCCGAAAGAAATATAAACTCTCCTTTAGCTCTTATAAGTGCATTTTGGAAATTTTCTGTTGGCCTTCCAGAGCTTTTATGTGTATAAACTTTTATCCTTGCATCATTGAAACTATTAACAATTGCAACGGTATTATCAGTTGAACCATCGTCAGATATAATCAATTCATCACAAGCATCAAGTTGATTTAAAATTGAGCTAACCTGCTCATAAATATATTGGCAACCATTATATGTTGCCATGCAAACAGAAACCATTATACTTGAAGTTATTATTAAAACATTAAAAACAGCAAACTATTGCAACTCTTACTTATTTAATTTAGAAAGCTTAATTATATGAAAAAAAACTTTTGACATTCCAAAAATTATTATAATTAAAGCAGTTATCCAAAAAATATTATTTAAAAAAACATTAATATCTGTAATGATAGTAAATGCATATAATATGAAAAGGACTAAAAAAATATGAACAGCATAGTTTTGTTTAGCAGGGTTGCTGTTTTTGTATAGCTTTCTCGCATATCCAAATATGAAACCCAATAAAGAAGAGTACAGAATGCTCCAATAATATCCAAAAAAAACTAAGCCAAGATAATTATGTCTGGCGTTAGGACCAACTTCGCGATTATTATACCAATATTCATTAATATCATAACCAATTATACTAGGTGGGGTTATACTGATTCCAATTGTTTTTAAAATTGTTCCAAAGCCGGGATAAAATACATATCTAAAAAATGAACTTTCTTTTATATGTTTTAATACAGCATCATTATATCCTAATACAAAAACGTCTCCACTAGCAACAAAACGTCCAAATAATGCAAGTAAGCTAGATAGTAAATTCCTATTACTAGTTAAAGTTATAACAAGTAGTGGAAATGATACAATAGCTAAAATAAGTAAAAAGTTGATTTTTAGTTTTCTTCTTATCCCATTATATACATCAGGATATATGGAAATAAAATAAATAGAAAAAAAACTTAAAATAGCTGATTTAGAACCGTTTGTTACAGTTCCTAAAAACATTATTATAAAACAAATGATATCAAATATCGAATATTTCTTTTTTAAGTGAAATTTCTTATATATCAAAGATGTAAAAAGTATACTTCTTGACGAAAAAAGAAAAGCTTTAATTATTCCAAATCCTTCATATGCTGATACATGGTTGATATTTTCGTTTAAAACTACTATACCAATGGTTACCAATGATATGATTTCCATTGTTAAAGAAAGGATTTCAGTTATAAATAGAAAAATAGCAAAACTATTTGGATTTTGATTTTTAAATATGGGGTTTTTAAATATTATTTTAGGTAAATATTTAGATATTTTAATCCCTATAATTAAACCTAATTCAGTTGCAACAAATGAAAAAAGATATTTATATTTTATGCTATTGAGATAAGCCAATACAAACACACAAAATGCTGCACTGCCCATGGAAATAGTTTCTAAAAGTAGAGGATCTAAAATGCCCCATATTTCATTTTTGAAAATGAAGAAATAAAGTAAAAGGAACAACAAATAAATTGTACCGTAAAAGTATAAATCTTGATATATTAATATAAAAAACTCTCCAAACTCCATCAACTATATCTGTTATAAGAAGCGTATTAAATAAATAAGGATAAATCCCCCCTCTTAATCTACTATTCCTAACTTAGAAAACACGGGTCTTATAACTGTATAAGCGGCTTTGTAACCAATAAAATATGCGTAAGTGATTATGGAGTATTTTGCCTTAACTAGTTTTACTAAATCATTTTTAAAATGTAAGTCTTTGATTTTTTTACTTAATCCAACAGTATCATCAAAAGAACAAATTAATACTGGTATATAGATAAAACTATAAGATTTATCAGCCATTAAACTTACATTTAAATAATAATCAGCAAATACTTTGTAATTTAGATCATATGAATATTTATTAAAGATATTTTTGGGATAAAAAATAGACTGATGACAAATGTTATTTCTAATTATCTTCCATTTAGAAGTTTTTCCGTAATATAAAATATGTTTACCAATCCAATAACTATCTCCATAAATAATGCTTTTTTCACTTTTTAAAAATTTAATAATTTTTTCAAGATTTGCAAGCAATATATCTCCAGAGTTCAAAAAATAAACAAAATCCCCAGTTGCTATTTTTACTCCTTTGTTCATTGCATCGTAAACACCACGATCACCTTCACTTATAAAATATTTTATTTTTGCCTGGTATATTTTTACTATTTCTTTTGTTCCGTCAGTTGATCCTCCATCTATAACGATATATTCAATATTATGATACCTTTGATCAATCACACTTTTTATTGTGTCTTCTATGGTTTCTACAGCGTTGAATACTACAGTTATAATAGATATAACAGGAAATTCTTTCATTTTTAAAACAGATTTATTCCATAAGAGAAAGGAAATTCTTTACAAATTTTATTATAAGTTCATCGTAGCTAATTTTCACAATTTTAAGATTCTTATTCAAAAGATATTTCATTTTGCCGGATAAATCATCCGCATCTATCGGATCAAAAAATAAACAATTGTTTGAAACTTGTTCTCGGTGAAGGGGAATATCAGAAACAACAATAAAATGATTCAATGCTTTACAATCTTCAACAACAGTACTCCATCCTTCAAAAAGAGACGGCTGAATAATAGATAAAGAGTTTTTCATTAACTGTAATTGATGATCGCGATCTATAAAACCAAGAAATCTAACTTTGTCTTCTATTTGATTATCTAGAACAAATTTTTTCAGATCATTTACATATTCTGGATTTCTATAATCTTTTTCTTTTCCTGTAAATACAACCTGAAAGCTAAAGTTTTCATTCTTCATTAATAAAATTGCATTTAAAATAACTTGATGGTTTTTGTGCTTCCAAAATTGATTTGGAACAATAAAGTATGGTTTAGTAACATTATATTGCTTTAACAAATCAGCAATTTGCAAATTTTTATAACTTGAATCAAGCACTGAAACAAATTTTAGCACATACTTTTTATTCTTATGGTTTGGATAAAACTTCTCAAAATCGTTTTTTGCATTTTCACTACTAAAAACTATAGGATACTTAGTATTGACTATGTTAGAATATAGATTTTCCCTTTGTTTAATTTCTTTTTTTGAAAAAAAATGCGGTAAATAACGTTCTTGAAAATCTGGTATCCAATGTAAGCCAGAGTTGACATTATGAAGATTTATTATTGGGTGTATAGGATATAAATTATTTATTTCATCGTAATTTATCTTCTTTTTGAATATATACTTCCCTAAAAACTTAATACTGAATTTTTGAATAAAATTATAATGTAAATCACAATAAATAAAATTTATATAAGGGTATTTAACTTCTTTTATTGTTCGTAGTGAAGATGCTTCGTTGTAAACAACATTGATACATGGCTTTAAAGTATCACTTAAAGTAAGTAAAGCTTTAATTATATTCAAAATATAGTAAGCTCCTCCTATCCAATTATCATTATATTGATATACTAATGTAATTTGCTTTCTTTCAACCATTCTACTAAATTTTTTAATCCAACATTTATTTCTGTTGTTGTCTGACAGCCAAAAGAGTTTAGCAAAGAAACGTCAGCTCTCCAATTATGAGGATCACCCGGTTTTACTAAATTATTAAATGTAATGGATATTTCTGGATCAATTTCTTTACAAAATATAGTTGCTGCCTCTTTAATGGTAGTTTCGATCCCAGATGCCACATTCACCGATTCTCCGTTAAACAGGCCATCTTCAATAATGAATTTCAAAACTACAATTAAGTCTTTTATATAAATAAAATCTCTGGTTTCTGCCCCGGTTCCAAACAACTCTATTTTATTATTTCTCAAACACTTTTTATAAATATCCCAAAAAAGTTGTTTTCTTAAACCTTCTCCATACACTGAGAATAATCGTAAGTTTATAGTCTTTATATTATATAAATAAAAATACTCTTTACATATTTGCTCTGAGTATAATTTATGCCAACCATACGGGGACAGGGGCCTTGCTTGATCCGTTTCATTGATAGGAAGTTTAAGTGGGTTACCATAAATTGCCGCTGATGATAAATTTATAAATTTACAATTAGGGTTATGAATTTTAATTGCCTCTAAAACTTTAATTGTATTAAAAGTATTTAACTCAAAATCAAATACCGGTAAATTTATAGATATAGGAACACTACCGTTACCGCTAGCATTAATACAAACATCAAATTGATTTTTTTCGAAAATGGGATTATAGTCAGTAGTTTGCTTATCAAGTTGAATATAGTTTTCCTGATCAACATTATCTATAACATCTGCCCCCAAAACTTCATTGTTCACTGAAAAATAATCAAAAGCATGTGAACCTATAAAACCTTGTGAACCTATAATTATTATTTTCATTTTGTTCTTAAATATTCCGGAATTTCTTTTATTAAAGTTGCAGGATTACCACCAACAATAGTCCATGATTTCACGTCTTTAGTAACCACACTTCCAGCAGCCACAATAGCTCCTTCACCAATAGTAATTCCCTTTAGTATTATACAATTCATACCAATCCAAGCATTGGTGCAAATTTTTATTGGCTTACTGACAACATTGTCCCAATTTTTGTTTTCTATAAAATTCCTGCCATCTCTTAAATCTTTAAGTTGTTGTTCAATATCCTTTTGCCGTTGTAAATAATCAATAGAATGAGAATTGTGATCATAAATATATCCTCCCCATGCTATAAAAACGAAATCTTCAATAATTATTTGTGTACGACAAATCAGTGTACTATTCCCTATAAATACTTTATCACCTATTGTGATTTTTCCATTCGACGATTCAAATATAACATTACAGTTTAATATACAATCATTGCCCACATTAAGATAAATTTTATCTTTTATAGGATTGTTAATTCTTAAATCAAAGCCTTCCAAAAAGTGTGACTTCCCTACCTTTATAAAGCTTTTTATCTTATCAAACCTTGTTTTATGGATTATCTTTTTTAAAAACTTTATTCCATCAGATATCATTTTGATTAAATTTTACAATACATTTCCTGCTTTTATGCATTAAATATACTAAAGTTGGCAGTGTGAGTATAGAAGAAGCCAAAGGGACTGTCCCCAATCCGATGTTATGTTTAAATAATAAATTAGACATTGGTATAATCAATATAGCTGAAAGTAAAGATAGTATGATTTGTACATCTAACTTCTCAAATGCATTTAAAACTACAGCTCCAGAATATGAAAAAGCTTGTATTGACACTAACAACAAGAATGGATATAACTGATTTAGATTTATCATTATAATATGCTTTGTCCAAATGTATATAATGTTGGGCATTACTAAAGTAATGGCTGCACAGCCAAAAACGAACAAACTTGAAAGTAGAATAAGTTGATTATAAAGCAATAATAATTTTTTTTTGTTTCTTAATGCCTTTTCTTGTGATATTTCTGCCCAGTAAACAGAAATTATAATATTGAAAACCGTTATACCCATCAAATATATTTTATTTACTGTATCAAATTGTGCAACCTTAATTAAATTTAGATGATTGTAGGTTAAAACATTCCCTAAAGAATACAAAAACAATGAAGATAATTGTAGAAAAAAAAATTTCCCCCCCAATAATATTGTTGTCTTAGATGAACTAAAGTTTTTGAAATTGACAATAGCTTTAAATTTAAATTTGATTTCTTTTAAAGAGATAAAGTAAATCGTGCCATTTGCAAATACAAACAGCATACTAAAACAAATAGCTAATACATTAATACTTGATTTAATGTATCCATTTTTAAATATAACAATTATTGCAAGCCAACTTAAGGATTGTAAAAACATTACCCCATAAAAAAAATTAAATTTTTTTAAACCCTGTATAATAAAATGCCCTAACGTAAACGGAAATGAAAATATGATAGGCAAATAAATAAGTATTGCAAGTGAACTATGAGATTTGAAAACTCCAACAAATACCAATGAACACAAAAAACAAAATAAAATTAGCACTGTCATAATCAGGTAGAACTGTATAGTCCCTGCAATCAATGGCTGAATTTCTGACAAATTTTTATTTGCTAAAGCTTCAGTAACTTTATTTTTCAAACTGTATCCTGAACCAAAGTCAAATAAATTTAACCAGGCAACCAGTGTTGTCATGGTTACCCATATAGCATAATCATTTGTGCCAAGGGCATTTAATAATAAAGGAACTGATATAAAAGATACTGCAGCTGCCGATAGCTTGAATATTGCAGATCCAATAATTGATCTTGCTACTGTATGGTTGATATTCACTTTTAAAATAGAGCTTTAAGTATTCTTAGTTTAGTGCTCAGTTTAGCTCTCCAAGGAAACCTAACAGAATTTATAAATTTCACAGCGCGGATAAAGCCAGAATTTCTTTTATTACTTAGTATACCTCCAATCAAATTTTTAGCATAAACCTCGTCTTTTATGTTTTTTTGATCTATCTTAATCCCTTTAATCCCAAAAAAAAAAACAGCTTCAACAAGTATTTCATCCTGCCATCTATCAATCTCGTTTAACCATTCAGTTGTTCCCAGAGTTAACGTTGTAGAATTGTTATGCCAAACTCGATAAGCAGCCAAGACTTCGGGAATAAATGTTACTGTCCCTTTTAGCAAACATTGTTGGATAAGTTTGCTATCTCCGGCAGTAATTTTATACGATGTATCGAAACCTCCATTCATCATAACAATATTTTTTTTGAAAATCAAGCCTGGAAACCTTGCATCTACACCATATTTAAATATTGAATAAGAGAACGGCGGACTCATTTTCTTATACGTATTTGGTTTCCAGCTATCAATAACTTTATCAGTTTCGTTTATAACATTATGACCAAATATCAATGTATCGCTCAAATGATCTGACTTTAAATATTTAGCAATAAGTTCGAATGAATTACAATAGTAGAGATCATCATCAGAAGGAATAGTAAACCATTCTGTCTTGACCAGATTGATACAATTGTTCCAATTTTCTAATGGCTCAAGTAATCTACTGGTTTTTACAAAAGTGAAATCATGATAAAATGATACAAACTCGTCAGGAACGCTTGAGCCGTTATCACTGATAATTACACGAATTGTACGAGGTATTGTATCTAGTATTTTTTTTAGCATATCTAACCGATTGAATGTTGGTATAACAACAGTTAAAACATCATCTAAAAAATCAACAGTCATATTAGTTTAGATAGTCTTTAATTACATTTGTCATATAATCATAATGTGTTTCATCCAAACCAGGCCACACCCCCAGCCAAAAAGATTGATTCATAATAATATCGGTATTGGGCAAATCTCCGATTTTCCTGTAATTGATATTTGCATATCCTGGTTGTCTTAACAAATTTCCACCAAAAAGCAATCTTGTGCCAATTTTCTTTTCTTCCAGATGTTGTACAAGCATGTGCCGATCTGCGGCATCCCCCTCCCGCAGCGTCAGTAAAAAACCAAACCATGACGGCTCGCTGTTTGGAGTTGGTTCAGGTAAAATAAATACTTCCTCAAACTCCTTCATACGGGCATAAAGAGCCTGATAATTTTCGCGGCGTCGCTGAACAAAATGATCGAGTTTTTTCAGTTGTGAAACGCCAAAAGCAGCCTGCATATCAGTCACTTTAAGATTAAAACCAATATGCGAATAAGTATATTTGTGATCGTAACCAAAAGGCAGAGAGCCTAACTGCTGCGAAAACCGACATCCGCAGGTGTTGTCTTTTCCAGGTTCGCAATAGCAATCCCGGCCCCAATCACGAAAGCTTTCGGCAATCTTCGCCAGTTGAGGGTTATTAATCAGAACTGCACCACCTTCGCCCATTGTAATATGATGCGCAGGATAAAATGAAAAAGTAGCAATATCGCCAAATGTACCTGTTTTTTTACTCATATAAGTTGCACCCAATGAATCACAATCATCTTCCACAACCCAAAGATTATATTTTTTGGCAACTCGCATAACCTCATCCAAATCAAATGGATTCCCTAAAGAATGGGCGATCATAATTGCTTTAGTTTTGGGCGAAACTGCTGCTTCTATATCTTCTGCTTTAACATTATGGGTAGCGATATTTACGTCAACAAAAACCGGTACAGCACCAAATTGGATCATTGGGTTTACCGTTGTTGGAAAGCCGGCCGCCACGGTGATAACTTCATCGCCTGGCTTCACCGCACGTTCGCCTAACTTTGGTGATGTTAATGCGTAAAATGCAACAAGATTGGCAGAAGAGCCTGAGTTAACTAATAGTGCTTTCGGAGCTTTGAAGTAATCAGCGAAATTTTTCTCGAAAACATTTGCAAAACGGCCGGCCGTGAGCCATCCGTCCAAAGCAGCATCAACGCCAAACATGATATCTTCTTCGTCTAAAACCTTGCCTGTTACCGGAATATAATTTTCACCGGGTATAATGATCTGACTGGTTTTTTGCCTTGCTATTTCCCTCAGACCTTGCTCCAAGCTGTTATCTGTAACGTTTTTAAGCATTTACTTAATTTTATTGTAAGAGGTTTTATTTATTTTTCAAAAGCTTCTTTTAGTACAATGTTTCGATGTAGCTTCAATAACTTAACCATTTTTTAATTGATAAAAGAAGCATATTATTGTGGATAATTAACTTCTTTCATACATATAATTATGTACTTTCCATATCCACTGGTTTAAAAAAAGGTTCCATTTCGGTTATTGGTTTGCCAAAGGCAATCTTTGGATAAGTATTGGTATGCGGATCGATCATTACTTGCAATAACTGCGGTTTATGGCGATTTTCTTCTGTCCAAAACCATTCAACAGCTTCTTCCGTCTCTTCTGGCGCAACAATTGTTTTACTATCAATCCCGTATGCCAATGCAACTTTAGCAAAATCGGGTGCATCATATCCCCAATAGGTGGATTGATATCGTGACTCGAAATGAGTATCTTGAAATTGCCTTATCATACCTAATGTCCTATTGTTTAAAACCACAATTTTCACCGGTAAGTTATTCCTAACTATAGTCTGTAGTTCCTGAATATTAATTTGCATACAGCCATCACCAATAATTACTACTACTGGGTTTTTGTTCAACGAAATACTAGTCCCAATTGATGCCGGAAGGGCGAAACCCATCGCGCCCATGCCCCCCGAGGTTAAAAAATATTGCCCTTCTTCCAATTCTATTGATTGCGCGCACCACATTTGATGGCTTCCAACGTCGGCAAGGTAAGCTTTAGCAGCTTTTGAAACCTTCGACAATGAATGTATAAATTCATTTGGATTTATACCTTTAGGAGACAACTCTTTAACATCAGGCCATGCTTCTTTTAAGGAGTTTATTTGTTTAATCCATTCTGTTTTTACGTCGAAAGTTTGATTGCCATAATAATCTTTAAAATGATGAAAAAAAGATTTCAAGTCCGCCGATATTTCAATACACCCTTTGATTCGATTGTTGATTTCTCCTATTTCGCAATCAATGTGATAAATTTTGCGATTACTAAAAAAATTAACATCTGCCCCAGTTTGCCGAATATCTAACCGACTACCTAAAACCACTAATAAATCACACTCTCCAATTGCCATATTAGCCCATCGATTACCATAACTTCCGATAAAACCCACTCTTTGCGGATGATCGTATGATATCGTATCGATCCCGAGTAACGTGGTAACAACCGGAATTTTGGTATGAACTATAAATTCGCTAAAGAATGTTTGAGACCCCGAAGCTTTTATGCCTCTTCCAGCAAGGATCAGGGGATTTTTAGCTTTCTTCAAATCCAACACTAACTGTTTGATTACTTCATCCTTAACAGTAACATAATTATCTTGCGCTTGCTCTTTATATTGTGGTTCGATTTGTGCTCTTTGTATGTCCATTGGAATATCAATAAGCACAGGGCCGGGCCTTCCTTCCAAAGCGATCCGATAGGCATCTTCAAAAATTTGCTCCACTCTTGCAGGATCATCTATCTGAAAGCTGGCTTTTGTAACTGGTTTTGCCATAGTTACAATGTCTGTTTCCTGAAACCCTAATTGACGAATATTCCTTTTGCCTTTTTGCTCATGCCTGTTCACCTGCCCGGTAATAAAAATTGCAGGTGATGAATCAAAAAAACAGCTTCCAATTCCAGTTAAAAGATTTGTTGCACCGGGTCCGCTGGTGGCCAATGCAATACCTGGTAAACCAGTAATTCTGCCGCAAGCTTCCGCAGCAAATGCTGCAGATTGTTCATGATGCATCGTATAAATGTGGATATCAGTTTTTTGACTAATGGAATCTAACAAATGGGTAATCATTCCGCCAGATAATTCAAATACACTTTTTATACCCTTTTTTTGAAGAAATTCAGCAATGAAATCTGATACTTTCATTAAATTCTATTCTGTTAGATAATAACCTATCGTTTTACGTAAAGCCAACTCAAAGTCGGTAAAGTCAATTTCACCAATCGACCCAGTCAATTTGCTTATATCACCTTCTACATACATAGATTGATTTGGCCGATAAGGAATTGCCCCAAAGTTAAGCTTAAAAGATGGATTTACTAAATCTCTGATGGATTCGGCAATACTTCTGATGGAACGGGTCGTATCACTGGATAGATTATAAATACCCGACGGAACCTGATGAATAACTATTTTATGTATGAATTTGGCAAAATCAAGTACATATAAATAAGCATATTTTTGTTGGCCTTCTGTAAGATCCATTTCGTTATTTTTTTGCATTATTTTAATAAGAGCAGGTATCAGCCATGATTCATCTTCTTTTTCGCCGAAGACAGAAAAAACGCGCAACCAAACCCACTTTATGTTATTGAGTGAGCAAAAAGCTTTTACAATCTCTAAAGAAGACAGTTTAACAGCAGAATAAGCGTCTAAAGCCGCTGCCATTTTTTGTTCGTTTACTTTTTCAAACATTCGTCCATATTCGGCCTGCGATCCTAAAAAAATAATTTTTTTTACAGAAATTTCAGCTCCTATTTCCAACAGATTGGTTAGAAACTCAATATTTTTTATTTGTTCGTTCCAGTTATTTCTGCTGCCAGAACCTACTCCCATCCATGCACAATGTATAATTATATCCGGACTTTGATCTAATAGATTTTGTCGCCAGTGTTCGTTAACTTCTACCCAAAAAACCTTACTGGTAAAATCTTTACATCGCCAAACATCTGAGTTTGGTCTCATCAATCCAACAACATCAAAGTTTTCCGAAAGTAGTTTCTCGGCGATTGCTGATCCCAAAAAACCTGTAATTCCAGTTACCAATACTTTAGTCATGCAGATACTCTAGAATTTGTGATTCTGTGTAAAAACAAATGTTACTTCTATTTAAAATAAATTCCCGATACCATTTTAAAGAAAGTTGTACTGCTTTCTCAGCACTCATTTTAGGATACCAGCCCAGCTCGGTGATTGCTTTACTGATATCCAGCTTTAACAAGCCTGCCTCATGTGGCGCATCATCAACGTCGTCGATTATAAAGCTGCCATTTCCCCAAAAGCCAATAGCTAAGTTCACCATTTCTTCAACAGAAAGTACATCAGTTGAAAATGGTCCAAAATTGTAAGATTGATTAAAATATATTGGATTATCAACCAATTTTTTTCCTAAAATAAGATACGCCACGATTGGTTCCAAAACGTGTTGCCACGGTCTAACCGACTTTGGATTCCTTATTTTTATTGTTTGATTAGTCGATAAAGCCAATACGACGTCCGGGATCAACCGGTCTTTCGCCCAATCGCCGCCACCAATCACATTACCTGCCCTGCCGACTGCGATCGCCTTTTGATGTTGCTGATAATGATTTGGATTGAAAAAAGAATTTCTATAAGAATCAATAACCAATTCTGCACAAGCCTTGCTTGCACTATAAGGGTCATAGCCACCTAAACGGTCTGTTTCACGATAGGGATATAGCCATTCATTATTGTGGTAAACTTTATCGGTTGTAATTAATACGACCTGACACTTCTTTTTCAACTTCCTAACAGCGTCTAATAAGTTAGCTGTTCCTACCGCGTTTACTTCAAAAGTCTCTAACGGCATTTCGTAAGATAATCTCACCAGCGGCTGTGCTGCCAGGTGAAAAACGAAATCGGGTTGAAAATCTAAAAGCTGTCGTGTTAGTTCACTTTTATTTCTTATATCTTCAATAATAGACTCGCAAAATTGCCCGCCATCGATTGCATTGTAAAGATTATTAGGATGATCAGGAGCAAGGGCATAACCCCTCACTTGTGCACCAAGCATGCTTAGAAGCTTTAACATCCAAGCACCTTTAAATCCAGTGTGGCCTGTTAAAAATACCTTCTTTTCGCTATATGCTTCTTTTAATAAATCAAACATTTTTTACCAGATTTTCCAGGGGGCATCATTATTTTCCCACATTTCAATTAAATCGTGTTTGTCTTTTAACGTATCCATAGGGCGCCAAAAACCATCGTGTTTAAAAGCATTCATTTGCCCACTGGTAGCAATTTGTTCCATTGGCTGTTGCTCCCAAACGGTTTTATCTCCTTCACTTATATAGTTAAATACTTCCGGTTCGCAAACAAAATATCCTCCGTTAATCCATGATCCATCACCTTTTGGTTTTTCCAAAAACGAATTTACCGACATATCCTCACCTAAATCCAAGGCACCGAATCTGCCTGAAGGTTGTACCGAGGTTACCGTACAAAGCTTTCGGTGCCCTTTGTGGTAATTAACTAATTCTCTTATGTTGATATTACTTACACCATCACCGTATGTCAGCATAAATGTTTCATTACCTATATGAGGCTGAATACGTTTTATGCGTCCGCCAGTCATAGAATCATTTCCAGTATCAACCAAAGTTATTTTCCACGGTTCTGCTTGCGAATCATGTACCTCCATTGCATTTTTACTTAGATCTATCGTTACATCAGATTTATGCAAAAAGTAGTTGGCAAAATATTCTTTAATCATGTAGCCTTTGTAGCCGAGACAAACTACAAAATCGTTAAAACCGTGCGCAGAATAAATTTTCATGATATGCCAAAGGATTGGCATTCCACCGATCTCAACCATAGGTTTTGGCTTCAGTACCGTTTCCTCAGATAAACGTGTACCTAAGCCGCCTGCCAGAAGTACAACTTTCATTTATTGGTATTTTTTGATTTTGATAAATTGATTAAAGGTGTTCTTAATTTGCTCATTTCATGATACTTTTAGATAGTTTTTTCAAAATCAGGACGAAAACTACCAATATTCCTGCTAAAACACTCCCAAAAACAATACCTTTTAATTTACCGAGTTTATTTACCGGCAAAGGCAGAACCGGCTCGTCTATCAACTGTATCAAAGGCGTTTCCTGAAGCAAAGACATTCGCGAAACTTCCAGGTTTTTTACGATTTCACTATAAATGGCCGTACTTGCCTGCACATCTACTTGCTTTCGCTGCGAAGGAACACGCAAAATCAACTGGTTCGGATTTGCATTTGGTGCAGCATCAATAGCAGAAGCTACTCCGCCTATGGAATAATTTAAAATCCTTTTAACACTATCTGCCTGTTTTTGTAAAATCTGCACGTTCTGGTAACTTTTCTTTGTTTTAGTTTGTGCATAAAAATTGTTCACCGTTTCTACAAGTTTAATATTGAATTCTTTTGAAAAGAGTTCATCTTCACTGGCAACATCAACTTTTATAACACTTAATTTTTTATCTAATTTTTCTACATTTAATATTTTTTTATTAAAGAGTTCTACAATATTTGTAATGATACTATCCTGTTTTCTATTAAATTTTTCTGGATTCCCATAAAAATTTATTGAATTTATATGATCTTTTTTTTTCCAAGTATTACGTAATTTGTTGAAATCTATATAACGTTCTATCAAAAGCTCAACTTTACCATTGATGTTTACTTTAGATAATAAGGTTTTTTCAATCATTACGCGCGATTTGTACAATTCTAGAATATTATCCCCTTGAAATATGCCACTAGCACCACCACCGCTAATATCTATTCCGGCGAGTGATGCTAAACCTGCATATTGTCCTAACCCGCCTGCTTTGTTATCCTCTAAAACAAACGTGCTTGTTGCCGTATAAATTGGCTTTTTATATATAGAATATAATACCCCTAATGTACCTCCCAAAACTCCAAATAGTATTATTATGCCACTCTTGCTTTTTAAATAAATAAAAGCAGACCTTAATTTTAATACAAGTTCTTTTAAGGATATTTCGTCAGGATTATCGTTGATATTATTATCCATAAAAAAACTTTAAAATCTTATTCAACTGCATCTCAAAAAGATTATTTTTTAGTAACGCTTATTATGCCCAAAATAATCGCACCCAATGAAGCCAAGCCTGTGGTAAACCCTAAAATAGCACCAATTGTATTTCCGATACTTTTAGGTCTTACAGGCACATAAATTTCACTCCCTGGCTTAACGGAAGGATGACTATTAAAAAATAAAAACTTTCGAGTACCTTTCACAGTTCCGTTCGGATAAATTATGTAAGAGCCTCTTTTATAAGCTGTTGGAGAGAAACCACCAGCATTTAAAACATACCCTTTAAAAGATTTTGTTTTATCAAACACTACAGCACTTGGATACAAAACCTCTCCGTTCACGCGTACAATTTGCTGTTGCTTTGGGATTCTTAATATATCCCCATCTTCCAATAATAAATCAATTTTAGATCCCGGTGTATTTAAGATTTTCTGTAAATCAATACCCACATAGTTGTTTCGTGGTTGCGAATTTTCAGTCTTGGTAGAATCTTTGTAGGTCCTTTTTAACCGGTTTAAACGATCTGTCCTTTCCTGCGCTATGGCAGTTGTATCAGATTTTGTTTTATCTATTCCTAAAATAGCTATATTTTCTCTTTTCAATGATCCGCCTCCTACATCGGCAGAAACGGTTAAACCGCCGGCACGGTTAATTAAATCTGATATTTTTTCATTTTTTGTTTCAATTGTATAAGAACCCGGATACAAAACTTCTCCTTCCACTTTTACTGTTTTTTGCTTCTCGTATCCCGGCAAACTGTATATAGAAACTATATCAAACGGCTTCAAGATAAAGTCTATTCCGCTTACCTTTAAATTATTGTCAACATTCACACTAAAAACTTGTGCTACTTTAGTGTTTTTTGATTTGGGATCTGCATCATTTACTCTACGTGCAACTTCAATCCGTTTAGATGTAGCACCTTCCGCAAAACCACCGGCTTTTAAAATCAAATCTTCTACTTTCATGTTATCACCAAAAGCAAAAACCCCTGGTTTTCTAACAGAACCATTTATAGTAACCGTATATTTATCACGAAGATCAAATATGGAGGATATATTAACTACATCTTCCCGCTGCAAAGTAATGTCCTTTACTTTGTTTAAAACATCTTTAACACTAAAATCAATTATTTCTGTACTGTTGTCAGGTTTTAACCGGGTAATAGTACCGCGTTCTGTAAAAGCATCTTCTTTTAATCCGGCCGCATTGGCAATCAACTGAGATAAGGTTAAACCATTTTGCAATTCAAATTCTCCCGGCCTAAAAACAGCACCATTAATGGTTACCCGGTTTTCAATCCGGTCAATAATGGAGGATACAAAATATTTATCGCCTCTTAATGGAATATAGTTGCTGTAATCCGCCTCAACCACATCAGTCAGCTTGCGTTGCTGGTTATCTATCTGTAAAACTTTTATCCTTGCCGTGTAAGCACTATCGGTAAAACCACCTGCGTAATTAATGATGTTTTGCAAATTTTCGCCGGGCAGCACTTCAAATAATGCCGGGATTTTTACCTGACCGGCCATTTCTACCCTTGTTCTGTAAGTTGGAACCCGGACAATGTCCTGATCATGCAGGGAAATATTATCTTTTTGATCTCCTTTAACCAAGAAATCATATACATCAAGCCTCCTGATGATCTTGTTGTTTCTGATCACTTCAATCTGCCGGAAAGAACCGTTTTCGTTTGGGCCGCCGGCAACATAAAGCGCGTTAAAAACAGTAGCCAAAGATGATAAGGTATAAGTTCCCGGGCGCATCAACTGGCCGATCATAATCACTTTTATACTACGGATGTTGCCTAAACTTACCTGTACACTTGTGCCCCGTCCAATTGCGTAATTATTGGCAGATAGTTTACTTTTTATCAGTGTGGTTACATTTTCTATCGTTTTGCCCGATACGTTTACAATACCGATCCCCGGGATATTGATATTTCCTTCCGGAGAAACTTCAAGCTTCCAGTTGACCAAAGAATTGCCATAGACATTAATGTTAAGCTGATCCTCGGGCCCAACAATATAATTAACAGGTGTTGCCAGTTTTAAATTTGGTTCGAAAGAACTATTTTTTGTTTTGAACAGATCGGCACCAAAAATTTTGGGTTTTAAACTTTCAAAGATATCCTGTTGAGTGGCGGAAGAATCTGCGCTATCCTTATCCTCTTTATAATTCGGCCTTCTTCTGCCATCAATTGTAGTGTCTGCTGAATTACTTGAAGGATTTTTGCTACGGATATCACGAACACGGTCTTGCAGTTTTTGTATCTGGATTGGAGACACGCCGCGGCTACGAGCCTGTTGCAACAAATCTGCATCACTTAAACCTGCATTTTGAGCATCTTGTATCAGCTTTTTAATCTGTTGATCGGTTAAATTATCTACATTAACAGAAGAAAGGTTTTGAAAATTAACTTGCGCATGTGCATTATTTAACAACCCGAAACTGATAAATGCAAAAAATATAAAAGTTCTAAAAATCCTGTTGTTCATTTTTTTAATATTATCAGATCATCAATACTTTTCTGATAAGGGAAACTATTTTTTGCAAAAGTAATTTAATTTATGTGTTATTAAAAACATCCTCCAAATAGCCTAAAACTCACATTTTGATTAATTTAGATAACACTGCCGGTTTTTAACTTTCTAATTTTTAGGCGATAAAAACAGTATATGCTTCTTTTATCGCCTTAATTTAAACGTAGGCATAATCACAAATACAAGTCTGTTTATCCGGTTCAGCATTAAAATCTTTAATATATAGAGGCTGTTTAAATTTCTGTTTATAAGTTGGCAATGCTTCTTTTATGCCAGTAAATTTTGCTTTTTTAACTTTTGCCGATGCAAGAACCTGCATATATATTCCCGGATTTTATATGATAAAAGAAGCATTGAAAATAATTCGGATAAAATTTTAACAGGATATTGTCTGCATCGTTAAGCCAGAGTTCCGGCCGCACCAGTATTTTTTACTTTGTAAATAAAAAATAGTTTGCAAAATATTCTTTGATCATATATCCTTTATAACCCAAACAGATTATAAAATCATTAAAACCGTAGGAAGAATAAATTTTCATGATGTGCCAAAGGATTGGCATTCCTCCAATTTCCACCATAGGTTTGGGCTTGATTACGGTTTCTTCGGATAAGCGGGTGCCTAAACCTCCTGCCAGCAACACTACTTTCATATCAACTTATACTTGTTTATGAAACTAAAAGTTTAATATTATTTGTTAAAGGCAAACTGCAACACAGCAAATACTCATCTTTATCTAAAAGTTGAGTATCGGACGAAGTTAAAACCGATTTTAATTCACCTGATATTAATTGCGCTTTACAAAGTAAACAAGTACCGGTTTGGCAAGAATACGAAAGATCTAGCATGGCATCCAAACCCGCTTCTAAAATTGTTTTTCCTTTCACTACTTCCACACAATATTCCTGTTCAGCTTTTTTGATCAGGACGGTTTGTGTAGCTATGCCTCCAAAAACTTTTGGGTTTATACTGAGTTCAAAATTTTCATAAAAAATATGGTCCTGCAATATACCATTCTCCTGTAGCGTGTTTCGCACCAAATCACTCAACCCGTTTGGCCCGCAGATGTAGTGATAAGTATCGCTTATTTCACTTGTTTCTTTTACTGTTTCAATAACTTTTTGAACATCAATGCGCCCGGATATAATTGCCGGACTGGTTTTGTTTTCTGCAAACTTTGAATGGAAATGCAGCACTGTAAAGTTTACTGGATACTGTTTTTGCAGTTCATTTATTGCCTGATGAAAAATGGTACTTTCCTGGTTACGGTTTCCATAAACCAGTGTTATATGCCTGGCAATATTGTTTTTTAAAGCATATTTGATCATCGAAAATAAAGGGGTAACCCCGCTTCCTGCGCCCCAAAAAACCAAACTGCTGCTATCAGAAATATTTTTATTTTCTAAAGTGAAATCACCTATTGGTTCCAATACTTCTAATACATCATCAATTTTTAAAAAATCGGCAACATAATTAGAGATTATGCCTCCGGGGACCTTTTTGATGGTTACATTTAAAGTAGGATCAATACCCGGCGCAGAAGAGAATGAATAGGGCCGGTGATAGGTCCGGTTGTTTATCCTGAAAATCAACGTCAGATACTGACCTGCTGAATATTTGATTTTTTTTAGTCCGGGTTGCTTAAAACAAATCGTGATCGTATCATTAGTTTCAAACTGAATAGCTACAATCCTGAGTGTAAATTTCAACATGTTTTGAAATTCGGCATTTAAAGATTAATTGTTCATTTTAAAGTTTGGATCATCGATCAAAACTAAGCCTGCCCGATCGGACCACCAAAATTCATAGGTAAAGCAGTAACTTCTTTAAGTTTGATTTTGCCGTTTATTGCCTCAAAACCACTGATGTTATCTTCCAAGGCAATCAACAATCGTTTTGCATGTTCCGGGGTTAAAATAATACGGCTTTTTACCCGTGCTTTTGGTATGCCGGGCATTACCCTCACAAAATCTACTACAAATTCAGAATCAGAATGCGTGATAATTGCCAGGTTGGAATAAACCCCTTCTGCCATTTCTTCTGCTAATTCAATATTCAGCGGGTTATTGTTTTGCTCTTCCATTATTCAGGTTGTGTTCTTAAAAAGTATGCTGGTTAATCTAAGCGGCAAGGCAACTCGGTTTATTGGTTGTAAAATCAAAAAAACCGGAATGCTTCCTCCCGCTGATGCAGAGGCAAGGTAGTAAAAAACGGCCAGAAAAAAACGGGAATATAAAATATCCGTTGTAAGTTATGTGGTTTACCGTTTCAGGAAGATTATTTTTACCGATGGGGCATACGCTGGCAAATCAAGCTTTGTTATATAAATGAACTGTAAGGGATTAACTAATTTTAATACGATAAAAACAGTATAAACAAGAAGTTAAGTTTGCTTGTTTTGCATCAATAATTCAAAAATGAACAATCAGCTAAACCTTCAGCGTTTTCTCGATGCCCAAAAATCTTCTTACCAAATTGCATTGGCAGAAATCAAAATCGGTAGAAAACGAAGCCATTGGATGTGGTACATTTTCCCGCAAGCACAAGGTTTGGGCTTTAGCGAAACGTCAAAATTTTATGCCATAAAAGAAGCATCCGAAGCAGAAGCTTATTTACAACATCCAATTTTAGGCCAAAGGCTGATCGAAATTTCTGAAGTTTTACTTGGATTGAAAACCAACAATGCAACACAGGTTTTTGGTTCTCCGGATGATCTGAAACTCAAATCATCCATGACGCTTTTTGCGGCTTTGGATGATACAAACCCGGTTTTTCAAGCCGTTTTAGATAAGTTTTTTGGTGGAAGCAAAGACCAGAAAACATTAAGCATCATTGGGAAATAACCGGTTGTTTTCCCTGAAAAAACATCGATAAAAGAAGCATCGCCCCACTTCCATCACGATCTAAAAGAAAAAAAGTAAAAAGCGATGCTTCTTTTATCAACCTAAATTTGGGCTGATGTTTCCTGTACAAAACCGGCCAGCAAGGTCCGCACTTCCTGCACATTGTTTACATAATATTTTGCTGCCGAGCTGTTGCTGCCCACTTTTATCGTGGCGGCATTATCGGGCATGGCTTTAAAAATATCTTCGTCTGTATGGTCATCGCCGATGGCAATTTTGAAATCATAATCCCGGCCGTACAGCAATGCCGCAACGCCTTTACCTTTATTGATTTCAATATTTTTTACCTCGATAACTTTGTTGCCCGGCAAAATCTGTAAACCTTTATCGGCCGTAACAAAACGCAGATTGTTCACCAGTTCGCTGGCACGCAAATCGCCCAAACCGGTTTCTACGTTGCGGTAATGCCAGGCCAGCGAATAGGTTTTTTCTTCAATAAACGAACCCGGCGTCCGGTCGGCAAAGGTTTCTAAAACCGGCTGTACGTTTTTTTTCCATGCGGCATTCAATGCAGGGATAGTCGTCCATTCACCTTTTATTTTTTGCCAGGCACCATGATCGGCCACCAAAGTAATGGGCAGATGGCCAAACCATTTTTCAAGCGTTTCATAATCGCGGCCGCTGATAATCACCACTTTATTTAACGGATCAGCTGCAAGGTTTTGCAAAATCCGGTACAGTTTTTCATCCGGGGAAGCCTTTTGCGGATCAGCATGAAAGCCAACCAGCGTGCCGTCATAATCCAGGAAAAAAATACGTTTGCTTGTTTTGGCGTAGATTTTATAGATGGCTTTGCGGGTTACCTCGCCCACAAAACGCGTATGCAAAGCCTGCTGCATGTCTTTCACTTCCCGAAGGCGGTCCATAAAAATTTTCACCCAGTGTTTTACGTTGAATTTGGATACGTTTTGCCGCAGTTTTACCATCCGGCTTTCCTGCTCGTCGGCGGGCATTTCCAGGGCTTGTGCAATAGCGGCGGTCATCATTTTGATGTCGTTCGGGTTTACGATCAGCGCATCGATCAGCTCGCGCGAAGAACCGGCCATTTCACTTAAAATCAAAACGCCGTTGTTTTGCGTGCGGCTGGCCACATATTCTTTACTCACCAGGTTCATACCGTCCCGCATGGGCGTAACCAAAGCTACATCGGCAGTGGCGTAAAGTGCCGATAAAGTTTCAATCGGAAAAGAGCGGTAAAAATACTGCACCGGGCTCCAGTCCATCGTCCGGAACAACGAATTGATGTTGCCCACGCGTTTGTCAATCTCATTTCGCAGGTTTCTGTACTGCGGAACGGTATCGCGTGATGGCACCACGATCATGTACAAAACCACTTTTTCCAGGTATTCGGGCTTGGTTTTGAGCAGTTCTTCAAAAGCCTGCAAACGCTGTAAAATGCCTTTGCTGTAATCCAGCCGATCAACCGATAATACTGTTTTTATGCCATTAAAACTTTCTTTCAGCTGATGGATTTCCTGCAAAACTTCATCACTTTGGGCCAGGGCTGCATATTTCTGCTCGTCAATCCCCATCGGAAAAGCTTCTGCCACCACCAACCGGTCTGGCAGGGAAACAATATTTGCTGATAAATTAAGGTGCAGCAGCCGCGCGCAGCCCTGGGTAAAATGCTGTACGTCATCAAACGTATGGAAACCCACCAAATCTGCCCCGAGCAAGCCTTCCAGCAGCTCTTTTCTCCACGGGATCAGGCGAAAAAGCTGGAACGACGGAAATGGGATGTGCAGGAAAAAACCGATGGAAACACCGGGCAACTGTGCCCGGATTATGGCCGGTAAAAGAAGCAACTGATAATCATGGACCCAGATTTTATCGCCGGGCTGGGCAATTTTCAAAACCTCATCGGCAAATTTTTGGTTCACCTGCTGATAAAAACCCCAGTTGGATTCTTTGTAATTGCTGTAAGTAGAGGCATAATAATGAAAAACCGGCCACAGCACCTCGTTGGAAAAGCCTTCGTAATATTCACTGATTTCCTGCTGACTTAAAAAAACCGGACGCAAACTCAGCCCGGCCAGTTCTGCCGTGATTTCCGGTTGTTTTTCTTCAGGGATTTCTGCGCCCGGCCAGCCAATCCACACGTTTTCGCCTTCCCGGTAAATGGTGCCCAAACCGGTTGCCAGTCCGCCTTCACTGGCCAATAAAGTATATTCGCCGTTGTTTTCCTGTATTTTTACGGGCAATCTGTTAGAAACAATAATCGTTTTACCTGTCATCATGTTGCTAATTTACTTTCTTTACAGGTAAATCCAATATAAAATACGTTCAATGAAGACCAATCCGGCTATTAGAAAAATTAATTCAGACCAATTTGCGCGGTAGCTGCAAACAAACTTTATTGATTTGTAAGGAACTGTAAGAATCGCATAATGCTGTTTTTATCGGATAAAAATTGTTGGTTTACTGCTTAAATTTTTTATCGCCCTGAGATGGTTTGTCATCAAAAAAACAACCGCCACAGATCAGCCTTTTAGATAATAAGTACATATCCAGACGACTTGATAAATGAGGAACATAATGGCCAAAGCGGCTTGTATAGTAGCCTTGCTGGATTTTATACCTATAATACACCCGGCAATATTCAGAAACCCCCTGAGAATATAAGGTATTTCTATCCGCGATACATAGTTTGCCCCTTTTATATAAGTATCGAAAAAATCAAATATAAATAAGGCCGCCAGGAAAGTAAAAAACCAGTTTTTCCTGTTCAGAAAGTAAGTTTTATAGTCTTTATGATCGCTGGTATCTTCCGGAAATAACGTTACCGCCAAAATGTAATAGATGATCGTGTAGGTAATGATGAACAGATATTTAAAAAAATCCCAATTAACAACCTCCGCTAAATGTACTTCAAACCACCAAAAGTAAATGGTGGTGAGAAACAGGTTAAAGCCCCAAAGCAATTGTACCCAATAGGGCTTAATTTTTGTGGGATGTTCTATGATTGTAATAGCACCTTTTAAAGAGTGCGTAATGCTCAATCCCAAAATAATTCCGATTACTGTTTTTATGTGGGCAAAAGTTTCCATATTCAGTCAATAGGTTTGATGGGGATTAGCGGTTTAGTTTTTTCAATTTTGGGTAAATTAAAAAATAATAACAGGAGCCTGTTTAAATTTTATTGATTTCTTTCGGATGCTTCTTTTATCACCCTAAAAACAGTAAATAGCAATGCTTCTTTTATCGGTATAAAATCCAAGACAAGATTTACAGGTATAAAAGAAGCATCGATTTTTTCAGATAAAAATTCAAACCAACCTTATAATTTAAGGAATACTTTTTTTCGTTGAAATCCTGTGTTCCCTATTATCAATACGATTGAAGTAGGGGTTTCTGTTGATAATAATCGGTGATTTTTAGCCATAAAAGTTACTTTTTGCGCATACTTATTTATACACCTTTGCCCATATCCGAAATTAAATTGGCCACCAACGCACTCCAGCCGGTTTGGTGGCTGGCACCTACGCCGCGGCTGTTGTCGCCATGAAAATATTCGTAAAACAGGATCAAATCCGCATTTTCCGGTTTCTGGTAAAAAGCGGTATCACTGCCGTTGCCGTTTACCGGCCGTTTGCCGCTTGCGTCTTTGGTAAAAATATTAATCAAACGGCGCGAAATCTCATCTGCAGCTTCTTTTAAATTGATGTTTTTGCCAGATCCTTTTGGGTATTCTAACTGAAATTCATCTCCATAAAACTCATGGTAGCGGCGCAAAGCCCGGATCACCATGTAATTGATCGGTATCCAAATCGGGCCGCGCCAGTTGGAGTTGCCGCCAAACATATCCGAAGTTGATTCGCCCGGATCGTACTGAATCGTATATGTATGTCCTTCAATATCAACCGAATACGGGTTGTTTTGATAAGCTTTCGATAATGCCCGGATCCCGCCCTCTGCCAAAAACTCGGCTTCATCAAAAACGCGCGTCAGCATACTCATCAGCTTTTCCTTGTCCACAATCGAAAGCAGCACCTTGCCGGTTTTGCTGTTGTCGATAATAGGTAAAAACTGGCGGTTTTTTTCGCGCGATTGATTGAGCCAGGTAGCCCGTTTCCTAAAATCACGCAGTTTTTCGAGGTTGTGATAACTAAAAATCGATACCGCAAAAAGCGAAGTCAAACCCACAATCGAACGTACTTTTAAATGGTAAGCGTGGTTTCTTTGCAGGCGCAGCGTATCGTAAAAAAACCTGTCTTCCTCGTTCCACAAACCCATGCCGTTCAGCGCATCGGCAATCAGCACAAAATGTTCGTAAAATTTCACCGCCGAATCTTCAAAAGCATCGTCCTGTATGGCAATTTCCAGTGCTATGTCCATCATGTTCAGGGCGTACATGCCCATCCAGCTCGTGCCGTCAACCTGTTCCAGTTCCAGGTCGCCATGTAATTTGCTGTTCCGGTCAAACACGCCAATATTGTCCAAACCCAAAAAACCGCCGGCAAAAATATTCTTGCCTTCCACATCCACGCGGTTGGTCCACCAGGTAAAATTGATGATCAGTTTCTGAAAAACCCGCTTTAAAAAACGCACATCGCCTACACCTTTTTTCTCTTTTTCGATGCGGTAAACTTCCAGTGCGGCCCAGGCCTGCACCGGCGGGTTCACGTCGCTATAATTCCATTCGTAAGCCGGAATCTGCCCTTCGGGGTTCATGTACCATTCGCGCATAATCAAAATAAGCTGGTTTTTGGCGAAGTTCGGGTCGATCATTGCCATCGGCACACAATGAAAAGCCAGGTCCCAGGCCGCATACCACGGATATTCCCATTTGTCGGGCATAGAAATCACATCCTGGTTTTTGAGGTATTTCCAGCTGCTGTTGCGGCCGTTCAGCCGGTTTTCCACCACGGGCGAAATCCCGTCGCTGGTGGTGAGCCAACGCTGCGTATCATAATGGTAATATTGCTTGCTCCACAGCAAACCAGCAAGTGCCTGCCGCTGGATGCGCATTTCATCTGCCGTACTGTTTTTACCGGCTAAATTTTGGTAAAAATCATCGGTTTCCTTTTTTCTGTCGATAAAAACAGCATCAAATTTTTCATCAAACGGATTTTTGACACGGCCTTTTGATAAGCGCAGTTTGATGGTTTGGGATGATTTTGCCTTGATCTGCAAAGCGTAAACCGGCGAAAATTTGGTGCCCGAGTTTAAAGTTTTCAGTTTTTCCAGATTGGTGCCGCTGATTACCGCTTCGTGGAAAGCATCTTTTACAAAAGGCGTATCGTTTGGCGTACCGAACAAACGCTCTTTATTGGTTTCGTTTTCGGTAAATAAGGTGTAATCCGGTTCCTCATAATACAAATGATAACTGCCCAGCGGCACATGTGTGGCGCGCACAGAACCGTCTTCTTCGTGCTCAATAATAGGTTTCGGTTTAGATTGATCGTATTGCCAGCGGTTGTAAAACCACAGCGTTGGCAGCAGCCAAACCGGCGCATCTTCGGCCCCGCGGTTGGTAATTTCAATGCGGATATGAATATCTTCCGAATTCTTTTTGGCGTATTCTACCGTTACATCAAAGTATTTATCTTCATCAAAAACGCCGGTATCCAGCAACTCATATTCCGGTTCAGATTTAGACCGCTGTCCGTTTTTGCGGTTCATATCCAAATACGGAAACGCCTGCTGCGGATATTTGTACAAATATTTCATGTAATAATGCGTGGGCACATTATCCAGGTAATAATATAGCTCCTTTACGTCCTCGCCATGGTTGCCCTGGTAATTGGTAAGGCCGTACAGGCGTTCTTTTAAAATTTTATCCTGCCCGTTCCATAGCGCAATCCCGAAACAAAGCTGCTGGTAATAATCAGAAATACCGGCCAAACCGTCTTCGCCCCAGCGGTAAACGCGGCTGCGGGCATGATCGTGCGGAAAATAATTCCAGGCATCGCCGTTCTGGCTGTAATCTTCGCGGACTGTACCCCATTGGCGTTCGCTCAAATACGGCCCCCATTTTTCCAGCGGGATTTCTTTGGCTTCATTTTCAAGTATGCGCAGCTGCTCTGCATTAGTAGTGGTTTCTTCATTAAACATCATGAATTTTATTCTGGGCCGAAAAATTACCGGTAAAAACAGTATCTTCTCCGCATTAAACATTTTTTCGGGCTGATAAAGTTTTTGTTTCCCGATGCGCAAAGGTGCATAAAGTTAAATAATCTACCTTATCAATCCTGATAAACCAAAGGCAAATGCTGTTTTTATCTACCTAAATTTGGGCAAATACAAATACGTTTAGCAGCCTGTTGCGGTTTCGGCAAATATGGTTTCTGCAAAACATTACAAACCAAAATTGATTTAATCAACCATGAATTTTATACAATATCCGGGGAAACCTTATCCTATTGGGGCAACCTGGGACGGCAAAGGGGTAAATTTTGCCTTGTATGCCAATTATGCCACTGCTGTTGAATTATGCCTGTTTGACGAGGACAACCTGGAGACAAAAATCGAAATCAAAGAACGCTCGCACCACATCTGGCATGTTTACATTCCCGGTATTTCGCACGGCCAGTTTTACGGTTACCGGGTGCACGGGCCTTACGAGCCGCAAAACGGGCTGCGTTTTAACCCTAACAAATTACTGATCGACCCTTACGCCAAATCTATTGCCGGGCCGGTAAACTGGCATCCGTCTGTTTTTGGTTTTGATCTGGACGATGAGGAAAAGGATTTAAGCTTCAGCACTACCGATAGCGCGCCTTACATACCGAAAAGCGTGGTGATCGATCAGAATTTTGATTGGGAAGATGACAAACGGCCAGACATTCCGCCGGAAAAAATTATTATTTACGAAACACATGTAAAAGGGTTTACAAAACTCTGCCCGGATATCCCGCAAGAAATCCGCGGCACTTTTGCTGCGCTGGCCCATCCCACAAGCATCAATCACCTGAAAAAACTGGGCATTAACGCGGTAGAATTGATGCCCGTTCATCATTTTATTGTTGATGAACATTTGCAGAAAAAAGGGCTTTCTAATTACTGGGGATACAACACCATCGGTTTTTTCGCGCCGGATGTGCGGTATTCCAGCAGCGGTATCCATGGCGAGCAGGTGATTGAATTTAAGCAGATGGTTAAAGCATTGCACAAAGCCGGCCTGGAAGTGATCATTGATGTTGTTTACAATCATACGGCAGAAGGCAACGAGCTTGGGCCAACCCTGTCTTTTAAAGGGATCGACAATCCTTGTTACTACCGTTTGCTGGACGAAAACAAACGTTTTTATATGGATTACACAGGTACCGGCAACACACTGAACGCCAATTTGCCCAACGTGCTGCGCCTGATAACGGACAGTTTACGGTATTGGATTTTGGAGATGCACGTTGATGGGTTCCGCTTTGATCTGGCGGCAACTTTGGCCCGCGAACTGCATGATGTAAATATGCTGAGCGGCTTTTTCGACATTATTTACCAAGACCCCATTATTTCGCAGGTAAAACTGATTGCCGAACCCTGGGACGTTGGCGAAGGCGGTTATCAGGTAGGCAATTTCCCGTATGATTGGGCCGAATGGAACGGTAAATACCGCGATTGTATGCGCGATTTTTGGCGCGGTGCCGATAGTATGCTGGGCGAATTTGCAGAACGGCTGACCGGCAGCCCGGATTTATACCGGGAGGATTTGCGCAAACCAACGGCCAGTATCAATTTTATTACAGCACATGATGGTTTTACGCTGAATGACCTGGTATCCTACAACGAAAAACACAACGAGGCCAATGGCGAAGATAACCAGGATGGCGAAAACCACAACCGCTCCTGCAACTACGGCGTAGAAGGGCCAACGGATCATCCGGAAATCATCAGACTTCGTGACAAACAAAAACGCAACCTGCTGACTACCTTATTTTTATCTCAGGGAACACCAATGCTGGTTGCCGGTGATGAGTTTGGCCGCACGCAAAACGGAAACAACAATGCTTACTGCCAGGACAATGAAATTTCTTGGCTGAACTGGGAAAATATGGATCATAGTCTGTTGGAATTTTCCCAAAAACTTATTTCATTCCGCAAAAAGCACCCGGTTTTTTCTAAGCGCGGCTGGTTTCAGGGTCAGCCGGTCAAAGCAGCCGGTTTAAACGACATTGTTTGGTTTTTGCCCGAAGGTATAGCGATGACGGAAAACAACTGGTCGCACGATTTTGCAAAATCATTAGGTGTTTACTTCAACGGGGATGAAATTACCGCTGTAGGCACACAAGGGGAAAAAGTGGTTGATGACAGCTTTTACGTTATTTTTAACGCTTATCACGAACCGCTGGACTACGTGCTTCCGCCGGAGGGATTCAGCCCGAACTGGTGCAAAGTTTTGGATACTTCCGAAAACTGCATTACCGAAGACGGACAGGTTTTCCCGGCCTCAGCGAAAATTAATGTTGCCGGCAATTCTGTTGTAGTGCTTAAACATCGCCGTGATTGATTATGGCCGGTTTCAACATCAAAAAAAGGACTTTCGATGTAAAAATGTCAGCCTCAATCCATCACGGTTTATAATAATCTATCATGTACGATCTTGTTTCCACCTACCGCATACAATTTCACAAAAACTTTAATTTTGATGATTTTGAAAAGATCATTTCGTACCTGCAAAAACTGGACGTGGCAACCATTTATGCTTCGCCGGTTTTTGAAGCTGTTCCGGGAAGTACGCATGGTTGCAATGGGCTGGACCCGAACAAAATCAACCCGGAAATCGGAACGGAAGGACAGCTTAAAAACATCAGCAAAAAACCCCAGCTTTTTGATGTGCCGGAAAAAGGCAAACGCTCTGTTTATGCCACATTTTTTGATGCTTCTTTTACAGGTATTTTTTTTAAAGGACAAATCATGGTGCCGTTTTTAAGCGGTCTGCTGGATGAAACCATCAAAAAAAGGGATTTAAAAATGACGTTTGAAGATGTTTTTGTGCTGAAATATCTTGAGGCCGCTTATCCGCTCAAACCTCGTTCGTATGCTTCGATGTTGCGGTTTATTACCGTTCCAACTTTAGGTTTGGCTACTATTTTCAGGGAACAAAATATTGATATTAAGCAAGTTGACTGGAAACAGATCAAAATTATCCTGCCAAAAGAAGCATCATCAAAATGGAAAAACCTGTTGGACGATACAAATGGTTCCGCAGAAAACCGGGAGCTGAAAATTGCCGATATTTTTGGTCCGCAGCTTTATGCGTTACTTAAAACGGGGCAAAAACAAACAGAACGGAAAGCCGGTATTTTGATGCACATCACTTCACTGCCTTCTGCTTTTGGCATCGGTGATCTGGGGCCGGAAGCCAAAAAATTTGCGCAGTTTTTGTACAAAAGCGGGCAGCGGGTTTGGCAGATGCTTCCGCTGAACCCAACCGAGGCCGAACAAAATTATTCGCCTTACAGTTCGGTTTCGGGTATTGCCGGAAATACACTGCTGATCAGTCCGGAATTATTGCAAAAAGAAGGTTTGCTCAGCAAAAAAGAACTTAAAAAACTGCAATTGCCCGGCACCGGAAAAGTGGATTTTGCAGAAGCCAAACAGGTAAAAGACTTGCTTTTTGAACGGGCTTATGAAAATTTTTGCAACGGCGGATTTAAGCAGCTTGAACAGGAATTCAGCCATTTTATAACGACGCAATCTTTTTGGCTGGATGATTTTGCGCTGTATTCTGCTTTGAAAAACCGGCTGCATAAAGCCTGGTTTGAGTGGCCAAACGAGTATAAAAACCGTGATGCGGATGCTTTGCAAAAATTTACTTCGGCAAATCAAAACCTGGTCCGCAAAGAAAAATGGCTGCAGTTTGTTTTTTTCCGGCAGTGGCTGGCACTCCAAAATTACTGCCATAAAAGAAGCATTGAACTGCTGGGCGATCTGCCGTTTTACATCAGTTACGATTCGGTAGATGTTTGGGCAAACCCGCAACTTTTTTCACTCGATAAAAACAGCAATATGATTGGTGTCGCCGGGGTTCCGCCGGATTATTTTAATGCGGAAGGCCAGCTTTGGGGAATGCCGGTTTTCCGCTGGGAAGAACTGAAAAAAACAAATTATCAATGGTGGCTGCAGCGCATCCGTAAAAACCTAGAACTTTTTGATGTGCTGCGCTTGGATCATTTCCGGGCTTTTGCAGATTACTGGGAAGTGCCTTTTGCAGAAAAAACAGCCATAAACGGCGAATGGAAAGCTGGCCCGGGAGCTGATTTTTTCAACACAATCAAAAAAGAAATTGGCAGCCTGCCTTTTGTGGCCGAAGATTTAGGGGAAATTTCGCCGGAAGTTTACCAGCTTCGCGATGAGTTTGATTTGCCGGGAATGAAGGTTTTACAGTTTGCTTTTGGCGAGGATATGGCGCAATCCATCCATATTCCGCATAATTATCCGCAAAACTGCTATGCTTATACCGGCACGCACGATAACAATACGCTGTTGGGCTGGTTTGAAAACGATGCCGATGCGCAAAATTTGAAGCGGCTGAAACAATATTCAGGCAAAAAAAATTCAGCAGAAAGCGTTAATTATACAATGATCCGGTTGATTTACGCTTCTGTGGCAAAAACTGTAATTGTGCCGATGCAGGATATTTTAGAGGAAAATGAACGGGCAAGAATGAACACACCGGCCTCAACCGAATTGAACTGGACCTGGCGCATATTATCCGTAAAACCGGACAAAAAGCTTCAAAAAAAGCTTAAAAAGATGGTTTTATTTTATAACAGAGCTTAAAAAACCCATCATCAAATCAGCATGAAATTATGTGGGTAAAAGAAGCATCGCTGTCCCTGAAATATTTTTCACAAGTATATAACATCATTGTTGTTAAAGGATTTGAAAAAATTGTCTGCAAAAAAATCACAAAACAATACTTCTTTTACCCCTTTAAAATGAAGAAAAAAGTCCCCGGTTTCCGCCAGAAGCTTCTTTTATCACTAAAAATTTGTACCGAAATCATCTGGCGTCCATCGCCACAAAATCCCGCTCGGTGGCACCAACATAAACCTGGCGCGGACGGCCAATCGGTTCTTTATTGGCTTTCATTTCTTTCCACTGTGCAATCCATCCCGGCAACCGGCCTAAAGCAAATAAAACGGTAAACATTTCTGTTGGGAAACCCAATGCGCGATAAATTATACCGGAGTAAAAATCCACATTCGGGTACAATTTGCGCTGTACAAAATATTCGTCTTTTAGGGCAGCTTCCTCCAATTGTTTGGCAATTTCCAGAACGGGATCATTTACGCCCAATCGTTCTAAAACATCGTCGCAAGCTTTTTTGATGATTTTGGCACGCGGATCAAAATTTTTGTAAACCCGATGGCCAAACCCCATTAAACGGAAAGGGTCGTTTTTATCTTTTGCTTTGGCAATCCATTTTTGTGTATCGCCGCCGTCATTTTTAATCTGCTCCAGCATTTCAATCACGGCCTGGTTTGCACCACCATGCAATGGCCCCCAAAGTGCAGAAATCCCTGCAGAAATAGAAGCGTACAAATTGCAATCCGAAGAACCCACAATACGCACCGTTGAAGTGGAGCAGTTTTGTTCATGATCGGCATGTAAGATCAGCAATTTGTTCATCACATCAACCAAAACCGGGTCAACTGCAACTTCTTCTGTGCGCTGGCCAAAAGTCATGTGCAGGAAATTGCTCACATAATCGTATTTGTTCTGCGGATAAATTACCGGATGACCGAATGATTTTTTATAAATCCAGGAAACAATCGTGCTCATTTTAGCCAGCATTTTGATGCTTGTTGTATTGATTTCCGCTTCCGTTTGATTGTTGTTCAACGATTCGGGGTAAAAAGCCGACAGCGAGCAAACAAGTGAACTCAACTGTCCCATCGGGTGCGAATGACTTGGGAAACCATCAAAAAATTTCTTCATGTCTTCGTGCACCAGCGTATGAAGGCTTATTTCCTTTTGAAAATCCGCCAGTTGTTTTTCGGTTGGCAACTCGCCATAAATCAGCAAAAAAGCAACCTCCATAAAAGTGGATTTTTCGGCCAGTTGCTCAATGGAATAACCACGGTAACGCAAAATGCCCAGCTCTCCGTCTAAAAAAGTAATGGCACTTTTTGTTGCCCCGGTATTTTTATAGCCGGGATCTAAAGTAATATAACCGGTAAGGTCACGAAGTTTGGCAATATCAACTGCTTTTTCATTTTCCGTACCTGTAATTACAGGCAAATCGTATGTGTTTTCTGCAAACTTTATTTGTGCTGTTTCTGGCATAAAGGTTTTGGTTAGCGTTCAAAAGTAAGTAAATCTGCCTACTTTTAAGCTGTATATGTGGATATAATTATAAAATCCGGGTTTTTGAAAAAGGTTCAGGTCCAAGCCAAAACCTGATGAACAGTTGCCGGCGGGGCTTTGTTTTTCAGTAAAACACTGCCCATTTTTTGTATGGTAAAAACAGCATCGGCAGTATAATCAATGCGGCAAAATGGTTTGATTTGTGCATTTAAAACTTCCGTTTCAAGCGGATTAATTTCGGTTTGGGCTGCGCAAACATTTCCATATAAAAAAGAATTGTTATTTGTACATTTGCGCCCTGAAATTTATTACGTTTTATCATGAAATTATCTCAATTTAAGTTCAATCTTCCTGAATCATTAATTGCACATTCCCCATCAGAAAAACGGGACGAAGCCCGGTTGATGGTGCTGCACAAAGATTCGGGCAAAATCGAGCATAAAATTTTTAAAGATATTTTGGATTATTACGATGATAAAGACGTAATGATCCTGAACAATACCAAAGTTTTTCCGGCCCGTTTGTATGGCAACAAAGAAAAAACCGGTGCCACAATCGAGGTTTTTTTGCTGCGCGAACTGAACAAAGAGCTTCGTTTGTGGGACGTTTTGGTTGATCCGGCACGAAAAATCCGCGTGGGCAACAAGTTGTATTTTGGCGATGACGATTTGCTGATTGCAGAAGTTGTGGACAATACCACTTCCCGCGGCCGCACCATCCGGTTTTTGTTTGACGGAACCGACGAAGAATTTAGAAAAAACGTAGAGATTTTGGGCGAAACCCCGCTTCCGAAATACATCAAACGCAAAGCAACCGCCGAAGATAAAGAACGTTACCAAACCATTTTTGCCAAAAACGAAGGTGCCGTTGCCGCGCCGACTGCCGGTTTGCATTTCAGTCGGGAACTGATGAAACGCCTGGAACTGAAAGGTGTTGAATTTGCAGAAGTTACGTTGCATGTTGGCCTGGGCACTTTCCGCCCGGTGGAAGTGGAAGATTTGACCAAGCATAAAATGGATTCTGAGCAGTTTATCATCGAGCAAAAACAAGCCGATATCGTAAACCGCGGCATTGCAAATAAAAGAAGGATTTGTGCGGTTGGGACTACTTCTATGCGCACAATTGAATCGGCTGTTTCTGCCAGCCACACGCTCAAAGCAGCAAACGACTGGACGAGCAAATTCATTTTTCCGCCTTACGAATTTAGCATTGCCAACTCCATGGTTACCAATTTCCACACCCCGGAATCAACTTTATTGATGATGATTTCTGCTTTTGGCGGTTATGAACATGTGATGAACGCTTACGAAGTGGCCATTAAAGAAAAATATCGTTTTTACAGCTACGGCGATGCCATGCTGATAATTTGATACTGTTTTTAGCACCTCAAATTTTGCTTCGCCAATGAAGTATTTTGCCATAATTGTTGCAGGCGGATCTGGTTTGAGGATGCAAACTGAAACCCCGAAACAGTTTTTGTTATTGAACGGAAAGCCGGTGATCATGCACACGATCCTGGCTTTTTTCGCTTCACCACAAAAACCCGAAATTTTGGTTGTTTTGAAAGAACAGTATTTTGGTTTGTGGGAAGTTTTGTGCGAACAATATTCCTTCAACCTAAAACACCGGTTGGTTGCTGGCGGAAGCACCAGATTTCATAGTGTAAAAGAAGCATTGGATTTGATCGCGGAAGAATCCGTTGTTGCCATACATGATGCTGTGCGGCCGCTGATTGATCCGGAAACGATTTCCGAGGCTTATTTGCTGGCTTTGCAGAAAGGAAATGCCGTAGTTGCCGTGCCCAGCAAAGATTCTGTGCGTTTACAAAAGATAGGCGGTTTTTCGCAAAGCCTGAACAGAAGTGAAATATTTTTGGTACAAACGCCGCAGACTTTTCAATCCAAAATTATTAAAAAAGCATACGAACAACCTTATAACGAGCACTTTACAGATGATGCAAGCGTAGCCGAACGCGATGGTGCACAAATTAATTTATTAGCCGGGAACCAGGATAATTTTAAGATCACTTTCCCAGCTGATCTTCGCCTGGCCGAAATAATATTGAACGAAAAAAGCCGCTAAAACTAAAATCAGCGGCTCTTTTTATTATGCAATAATTTTTAAGCTCTTCTGATCACTTTCAGCAGGATAATGATAACGGCAATCACCAGCAAAACGTGGATAAGTCCGCCATCACCAAAAGTTCCTAAACCGTGGAACAGAAAACCAACTGCCCAGATGATGATTAAAATTACCGCAATTAAATAAAGTAAATTTCCCATAATTTTTTTGTTTAAGGTTTGAATAGATTTATAATTGATTTGATCAAAGCTAAAACTATTTCAAATAATTTTACAAAAAAATGTCAGGAGCTGTTTAAATTTTTAAAATAAAAAATCCGGATACTTCTTTTACCACTATAAAATTAGTGTCGTTTACCTTCGGCACATAAAAAAAGACCGAAAGTTTTTAATGGTTTTTTAGGTGATAAAAGAAGTATGGAGACAGGTCAGACTAATTTTTTAAACAGCAAATCAGGAGTGAAAATTAATTCTTGTATAAACCGGCAGTCACAACGTATTAATATTCATCTTCATTAAAAAAGAAATCATCTTTTGTGGGGTAATCAGGCCAAATTTCTTCTATATTTTCATAAGGCTCGCCATCATCTTCCAGAGCCTGCAAGTTTTCAATTACCTCAACCGGAGCGCCAGAACGTATGGCATAATCAATCAGTTCATCTTTTGTTGCCGGCCATGGTGCATCTTCTAAATGCGATGCCAGTTCAAGTGTCCAATACATAGTTAAAAGCTATTGTTTAAAAGTTTGCAAAAGTATAATATTTTAATTTGATTATTAAAAAATATCAATTCATTATTTCCGCGCAATCCAGGTATGTTCAGGTATATTTTTATCAAAACCGGTTTTTCTTGCCAGCATGAACAAGTAATCGCTCAGTCTGTTCAAATAAATTTTTACCTTTTCTTCCACAAAACTATTTTCTGCTAATTCAACTGTAATCCGTTCGGCGCGCCTGCAAACGCAGCGTGCCAAATGGCAAAATGAAACGGCATTATTACCGCCGGGCAGGATAAAATGTTTTAGAGGCGGCAACATTTCGTTCATCCGGTCTATTTCAGTTTCCAGCAGTTCGATGTCCTGCTGGTGTAAATCCGGTATTTTCAGGTTTGAACGCTCCGGATCAGCAGCCAAGGCCGCACCGATGACAAACAGACAGTATTGGATTTCTTTTAAAACCGAACCGTCATGTACATCAATTTCCTGGCCCCGGATCAAACCGATATAACTGTTCAACTCATCCACCGTACCGTAACTTTCAATACGTAAATGATATTTCGGCACACGCGTTCCGCCAATCAGCGAAGTAAAACCCTCATCACCGGTTTTGGTATAAATTTTCATGCTGATAGAATTGAATTTACAGTGATTTGTTTATACCAAAAAAGTGCCGGTAAAAGAAGCATTTCAATTTTTGACGATACTTCTTTTATCACCCTAAAAATGGAAAAAACGCTATTGATTATTGGCTGCACGATTTCTGTTTGTTCTCTATTTCGATATCACTTTTGGTATTTTAAAATAGTTTTCGTCCCGGTCTGGCGCATTTTGCAAAGCTTCTTCATGGCTGATTACTTCTTTTACCACATCATTTCTGGTGATGTTTACGCCCGGGCTCATATAAACCAGCGGCTCTACATTGGTGGTGTCCAACTCGTTCAGCTTTTCCATAAAAGACAGGATTTTGCTCAGGTCTTTAATTACGCTTTCTTTTTGTTCCGGTGCAATTTCCAACCGCGCCAGTTTGGCCAATTTATCAACTGTGGTGATGTCAATCTTCATAATCTTGTAGTTTTTGGCTGATGACCGCATAAACCTGATCCCGCAACGCATCCGCATCGGCCAGTTTCAAACCTACGGTTTCTATCGGTTTGTGCACATAAATTTTACAAATTCCGGGCTGGCTGCCATATTTTAAACCATCGTCCCACAGCATTTTCCAGGTGTTAAAAGAAGTAACCGGCACCACCGGAACCTGCTGCTCAATCGCCAGCCGGAACGGGCCGATCTTGAAATCCTGCAATTGCGGCGGATAAATTTCGGCGATTTTTCCTTCGGGGAAAACAACCATTGTAATATCGTTTTTCAGATGATCCGAAGCGCGTTTAAATGCCTTAAAGGCCGAAATATTACTGTCGCGTTTTACCGTAATATCTATCGTTTTAAAAAACAACTTGGTGGTTGGGTTTTGCAGCAGTTCCTCTTTTCCCATAAAAGCAAAATTACTTTTCGGGATTAAAGTTGCCCAGGAAACATCCAGATTGGAAGTGTGGTTCGGGCAGATGACGTAAGTTTTTTTTCGGTCAAAATCAACCTCAAATTCCAGCTGGTACAAAATGCCGCTCATGGCCGAACTCCATTTTGCCCATTTTGCACGGAGTTTGTTTAAGACGAGGTAACGACTTGGCTTTCGGGAAAAATAATAAAAAAACGGATGAAAAAACAGGTATAAAAACAGCACCGAGAACATATAAAAGTAAGTGTGCAGCCTGCGGAGCATCAATTTCATCGGTATCAAAAATATAAAAAATCCTTACTTTCGCGGTATATGGAAACTGTTGTCAGCGGCATCCGATCGACCGGAAAACTACATTTGGGAAATTATTACGGCGCGGTGCAAAACTTCGTCAAAATGCAGCATGAATACAATTGTTTCTTCTTTATTGCCGATCTGCACTCGCTTACCACGCACCCAACGCCAGCAGATCTGCACCAAAATGTAAAACAGGTTTTGGTAGAATATCTGGCTGCTGGCATCGATCCGGAAAAAGCGACGATCTACATTCAATCCGAAGTGCCGGAAGTAACGGAATTGTATTTGTACCTCAACATGAACAGTTATTTGGGCGAACTGGAGCGCAGTGCTTCTTTTAAGGATAAAATCCGGGCGCAGCCAGAAAATGTAAACGCCGGTTTGCTGACTTATCCGGTTTTGATGGCTGCCGATATTTTGATGCACCGCGCCACAAAAGTCCCGGTTGGAAAAGATCAGGAGCAGCATTTGGAAATGGCGCGCACTTTTGGCAACCGTTTTAACCGTTTATACCAGCACGAATACTTCCCGGAACCTTATGCTTTTAGTTTTAGTGAAAATCTGGTAAAAATCCCGGGTTTGGATGGAAAAGGGAAAATGGGAAAATCTGAAGGCGAAGGAAATGCCGTTTTTCTTTCCGATTCGCCGGACGTGATCCGCAAAAAAGTAAAAAGTGCACGTACAGATAGTTTACCAACTATTACAAGCAGTGGCGAAGAAATGCAAAAAGAAATTGAGAAAGTTAGAATAGCTTTTAAGATAAAGTCTCCTGCTGTTCAAAGTTTATTTGATCTCATGAAAGTCGTTTCAAATTCACAAACTTTAGATTATTTTGAATACCAATATAAAAATGGAACTATCCGTTACGGCGATTTTAAAAAGCAATTGGCAGAAGATATAATTATCGCCACCGCACCTATTCGTGAACGGATTGAAGACATTGCCAAAAACGAATCTTACCTGCGACAGGTGAGCCGTTTTGGTGCCGTAAAAGCACGCGAAAGCGCACAGAAAACGTTGAAAGATGTAAGAGAGATTATCGGGTTTAAACGTTTCTGACTTCCTACCTTTTGCCTTTAACCTTTCAACCTCAAACCTCTAAAAAAATGCACATCGCCGTTGTTGGAAATATTGGAGCCGGAAAAACTACGCTCACCGAACTGCTGGCCAAAAACTATGGCTGGCAGCCGCAGTACGAATCGGTGGACAATAACCCTTATCTGGAAGATTTTTATGGCGATATGAAACGCTGGAGTTTTAATTTGCAGATTTTCTTTCTGAACAGTCGTTTCCAGCAGATCATGGAAATCCAGAAAAGCAAGGCCAACATCATCCAGGACCGGACGATTTACGAAGATGCCTTTATTTTTGCGGCCAACCTGCGTGATATGGATTTGATGACCGAACGCGATTATGACAATTACCGCAAGATTTTTGACAACATCACTTCGTTTATCAAACCGCCGGATTTGCTGATTTATCTCAAAGCTTCCGTTCCAACATTGGTCAATAATATCCAACGCCGCGGCCGCGAATATGAAATTGGTATCCGGCTGGATTATCTGTCCAAACTCAACGAAAAATACGAAAAATGGATTAAAGGTTATAACAGCGGTAAACTACTGATTTTGGATAAAGACAAGCTGGATTTTGCCAACAATACAGAAGATTTGAGTTCTGTGATTGAAAAAATTGAGGTAGAAATTAATGGGTTGTTTTAAAACCGATATTGAGTTGAGATGCGGGTTGATTTTTATATGGATAAAAGAAGTATCGCCGTTGCTTGATTTTATATCGATAAAAGAAGCATCGTAGTTCTAATCTAATTTATATAAATTCGTATCATTAAAATCTCTTTATAAAATATTGATTCAATTTTACGAAAGCCGCTGGCTTTTGTAGTTCTCGCTTTATCTGTTGGATAAGGACGAAATTGTATTGTATTATCAAATTTTTATAAAGAAAAAATGAAACAGAAAATAAAGATTGCCATTTTAGGCGGTGGTGGCAGAACCGGTAAATATCTTGTAACACAACTCGTAAAACAGGAATATCATCTAAAACTTCTTTTAAGAAATCCTGAAAATTTTAGCATAGAAAGCCCGTTAATAGAAATTATTAAAGGTGACGCGGTTGACTTTGAAGCAGTCAGGACATTAGTTCAAGATTGCCAAACTGTTATTAGTACAGTTGGTCAACGTAAAGATGAACCACTTGTGGCCAGTCAAGCATCTATAAATATATTGAAAGCAATGGCTGAGTTTGGAATTAAACGATACATATTAGTTGCAGGATTAAATGTCGATATTCCGTTTGATAAGAAAAGTTCAGAAACAATTATTGCAACTGAATGGATGAAAAATAATTTTCCTATTATTCACGCTGACAGACAAAAAACTTATTCTATTTTGTTAGATAGCGAAGTAGATTGGACTTTGGTCAGAGTTCCTTTTATTGAGTTTACTAATAAAAGCGGTGAAATAATTGTTAGTTTAGAAGATTGTTTTGGTAAAATGATAAGTGCTACCGATATAGCAACTTTCATTATCGAACAGATATCAGATACAACCTATTTTAAAAAAGCTCCTTTTATAGCAAATTCATAAATTGTTAATGGTGAACCTGAAAAACGGTTCACCATTTTCTTTTTGTTGTTTATAAGAGTTAGTTTAATATTTGTTGAATATGTTTTATATGCTTCTTTTATCACCTAAAAAATGGTGGTTTTTTTGTTTAAAATTGATACGGACACTAAATTTTATAGGGTAAAAGAAGCATTGCATTATTTCTGATATAACTTTTAAACAGGCTCTAACATTCTCAAATTAAAAAATGAAATTCCTCGGCATCATCCCGGCGCGGCACGCTTCTACGCGTTTTCCGGGCAAACCGCTGGCAAATATTGCCGGTAAAACAATGATACGGCGGGTTTATGAGCAGGCCTTACAGTGCAGTTTGCTGGAAAAAGTGGTTGTGGCCACAGACGATCTGCAGATTTTTGACCATGTGCTGGAGTTTGGCGGTCTGGTTGAAATGACATCAGCCCAACATCAAAGCGGTACAGACCGTTGTGCCGAAGTTTCTGCAATTTTTCCGGAATTTGATGTGGTGATCAACATTCAGGGCGATGAACCTTTTATCAACCCAAACCAGATCAATAAACTGGCAGCTTGTTTTACCGATGAAAAAACAGAGCTGGCCACGCTGGTAAAAAAAATTTCGCTGGAAGAAGAACTGCATAATTTTAACACACCAAAAGTAGTGCTCAACAGTAAATCAGAGGCGATCTATTTTTCGCGTTCGGTGATTCCGTATGTGCGCGGCCAGCAATTACAAAACTGGCTGCAAAACCATACTTTTTACAAGCACATTGGTATTTACGGTTACCGCGCGGATGTTTTGCAGACGATTACCAAACTTGCGGTTTCTCCATTAGAAAAAGCCGAAAGCCTGGAACAATTGCGCTGGATTGAAAACGGTTTCCGCATAAAAGTTGCAGAAACCGATTTGGAAACTTTGGCAGTAGATACCCCGGAAGATCTGGAAAACATCCTCAGAAAGTATTTTATCTGATCAAATACCGTTGATGATTTCGATAGAATCATTGATGTGATCGTTCAGATTGGCCACGCTGGCATAAAAACCATGGTCATTGTCCGTATCGTCGTGCACATCAACCTCATGAAAACCTTCGGGCAAAGATTTTTGATAATTTAACGTTACATCTTTAAATTTTTCGGGCGAAAAACTCAGCAATCGCGTACTTAAGGCTTCATATTCCTGCGAGTAGCGGCGCAGTAAAACGGCATTTTCACGATCAAAAACTTTTAAATCTGCCACTTTGCGGTGCAAGGCGGACAATGCTTCAAACAATTCGTTTTTCATAAATTCAGGCTATGCCCAAATATGAAAATAATTAAGGGATTAGGGCTATATTTTATCAGATATTTCCACGGCTGAAGCAAACCAACAACTACTTTCTTTTTACAATCAGTTCAAATTCAAATCCCTACAATTGCATATTTAATTTAAGTCCAAAACAAAGCTGCATCAGCATGACGGAGCAGGAATTTTATCAGCATTTATTAAGCAAAAAGCAGCAAATGGAGGCCGTTCCTTCCAACGAAGAAATTGCGCTATGGGCTTTAAGGTTGTTTGGCCTGCTTTTTCCGGAGCGGGCAAAAATGGTTTTTACCAATTTAGATGAGCTAAAAGAAGCATTCATTTCGCTTAAAAAAGAGCTTTTTGAAATTATGGAAGCTACCGGTGCGTGTCAGCATTGCGATAATTACCGGTTAACAGAAGTTTTTTTTGACAATGTGCCTGAACTTTACCGCATCCTCAACACAGATATCAAAGCGATTTTTGAGGGTGATCCCGCCGCCAAAACCGAGTTTGAAGTGATCCGCACTTATCCCGGTTTTTATGCCATCGCTTTTTACCGCATCGCCCATACTTTGTATTTAATAAACGTGCCGCTTTTACCACGTATTTTAACGGAATATGCACACTCCAAAACCGGTATTGATATTCATCCGGCGGCAATCATCGGCGAGTATTTGGCCATTGATCATGGAACGGGGACTGTGATCGGCGAAACATCTGTGATTGGGAACCATGTAAAACTATATCAGGGTGTTACTTTGGGGGCGATGAGTGTGGATAAAAGTATGGCCGATATCAAACGTCATCCTACGGTGGAAGATGGGGTAATTATTTATTCCGGGGCCACTATTTTGGGCGGAAGTACGGTGATTGGCCGCAACAGTATTATTGGTGGCAATGTCTGGCTGACCAAGAGTGTGCCGCCGGGTTCTGTAGTGTACCACAAACCGAACATTAAAGTGATTGAAGGAAAAATAAGCAGCTAAAAACAGCATCATGGCAGGAATTATAGATTTGATCGGGAACACGCCGCTGGTAGAGATCACGCGGCTCAACCCAAACCCGGACGTTAAAATTTACGCCAAACTGGAAGGCAACAATCCTGGCGGAAGTGTAAAAGACCGCGCTGCGCTGAACATGGTTCGCAGTGCGATGGAACGCGGCGAAATAAAACCCGGGACCAGATTAATTGAAGCCACCAGCGGCAACACGGGCATCGCTTTGGCCATGATTGCGCGGCTTTTTGAGCTGGAGATTGAACTGGTCATGCCTTCCAATTCTACCAAAGAACGCGTATTGACCATGGAAGCTTTTGGCGCGAAAGTTACTTTGCTTGAAAATATTGAAGCTTGCCGCGATTATGCTATGGAAAAAGCATCCGGTGGCGATTATTTTTTGATGAACCAGTTTGCCAATAAAGACAATTATCTGGCGCATTACAAAACCACCGGCCCGGAAATCTGGCGCGATACGGATGGTAAAATCACGCATTTTGTAAGTGCCATGGGTACAACGGGTTCGATCATGGGCAATTCTATGTTTTTGAAGGAACAAAACCCGAATGTGCAAATTATAGGTTGCCAGCCAACAGAAGAATCTTCCATTCCCGGGATCCGCCGCTGGCCGGAAGCTTACCTGCCCCAAATTTTTGATGCCAAACGGGTTGACCGGATTATGGACGTTTCTCAGGCAGAAGCTACGGAAATGACCCGAAAACTGGCCCGCACTGAAGGTATTTTTGCCGGCATGAGCAGCGGAGGTGCCTGTACGATTGCCTTAAAAGTGGCGCAGGAACTGGAGTCCGGACTGATCGTTTTCATCGCCTGCGACCGCGGCGACCGTTATTTAAGCAGCGATTTGTTTGGATAGGTTTGAGGTGCGGGGTTTGAGGTATGCCTTTCCACCTTTATCCTTTTTACCTTTAACAATACTGTTTTTACCGGCCTAAAATTTAGGGCATAAAAAAAGCATCCTGCAAATTACAGGATGCTTTTTTTATGCGGACTGATTAGTTTAGGAATATTTCCTTTTGTAACCGGAAGCTTTGTCTTTTGCTTCGTCAGCTTCATCTTCTGCCCAATCTTTGGCATCGTCTGTTTTAGAAGAAACATAACTCAAAATATCATCCAGTTTTGAAGAAATTTTGTCGGCCAGGGATTCTTTTAAATCACCCGCTTCGTCCAAAAGATCAGCAAATTTATCTTTTACTTTTCCGCCAAAATCTGATGCTGCACCGGCAAATTCTTCCTGTGTGTCTTCGCCGCTTTGCGGTGCCAGTAAAATCCCGGCCAAAACACCTGCCGCAACACCGATTAAAATACCGGCAACTACTTTTGATCCACTTTTCATTTTAAAAATTTTTAAGGGTTAAGTAAATTAATCAGGCTAAATTTCCTGCTTAATTCAAACGTACAATTTTCAATCCAAAAATTTTACTTCTGCCCAACGTCAAACAAATATTTCTGTTTTTGCTGTTTTTTGTACGATAAAAGAAGCATTCACCAAAACACTAATTCTGATTATCATTGTTGCGTATAATTATTTAATCAAACGATTAACATTTTCAATCTTTATATATTTGTGCCGCGTATAAACCTTGCGTTGGCAACTGCGTTTAGGTTTGATCGCAAAAAAATGTTGCTAAAAAAACAAAACTTTGAACAATATAAATGAAGGCCGACCATACCACAGCAGTAACTGAAGAAACCGCCAAGCCCAAATTTGCCGATAGTCTTAAAGGCTTTTTTGAAGACATTTACTTAGTTTACCGCTTTATCCTTCGCTTTTTTAAGGAAGCTTTTTTGCCGCCCTACGAATTTAAAGAGTTTGTGCGTCAGTGTTACGAGGTTGGCTACCGCTCTTTCCCGCTGATTACGCTTACCGGTTTCATCACCGGTGTTGTGTTTACCAAACAATCGCGCCCTTCACTTGCCGAGTTTGGTGCCACTTCCTGGATTCCTTCCTTGGTTGCCATTGCCATATTTCGCGCCCTGGCACCGCTAGTTACGGCATTAATTGCCGCCGGAAAAGTAGGTTCAAGCATTGGTGCCGAGCTGGCTTCGATGAAAGTGACCGAACAGATTGACGCCATGGAAGTATCGGCCACAAAACCTTTTAAATATTTGGTTTGTATGCGCATTTTGGCCACCACTATCTGCATTCCGGTTTTAGTGATGTACACCGCATTGGTAGCTATGCTGGGCGCGTATTTGAATGTGATGCAAAACGAAGCGACAAGTTTCAGTGCGTTTTTTCAAAGTGCGTTTGAACCGCTTTCGTTCCTGGACATCAATACCACGCTGATCAAATCTTTTGTTTTTGGCTTTACCATTGGTGCAGTGGGTTGTTACCAGGGCTATAATTCATCCAAAGGGACAGAAGGTGTAGGCAAAGCGGCCAACTCTGCCGTGGTATTGGGTATGTTTTTTGTGTTTCTGGAGGAAGTGATCATCGTACAGATTTCCGGCTTTTTCCGGGTTTAATTTACACTGATGGAAAAAGGAAAAGTTTCATTTATCGATAAAAGCAGTGCCGTAATCGAGATTAAAAACCTGGAAAAATCTTTTGGTGATTATGAAGTGCTCCGGGGCATTAATTTAGAGGTTTACCAGGGCGAAAACGTAGTTGTTTTAGGCCGCTCTGGGACCGGGAAATCGGTGTTGATCAAAATTATTTCGGGTTTGCTTTCCCCTGATGCAGGTACAGTAACTGTTTTAGGCCAGGATGTAAATAGCCTGAACCCGAAAGAATTGGAGCAGTTGCGCCTAAAAATCGGTTTTTCATTCCAAAACAGTGCTTTGTACGATAGCATGACGGTCCGCGGAAACCTGGAATTTCCGTTAGTGCGCAATCAGCGTAACCTCAGCAAAGCAGAAGTTGACGAACAGGTAGAATCTGTGCTGGACGCAGTTGGCTTATCGCAAACCATCAGCCAGATGCCATCCGAACTTTCCGGCGGCCAGCGCAAACGGATTGGCATTGCCCGGACACTAATTTTAAAGCCCGACATTATGCTGTATGATGAGCCAACTGCTGGTTTAGATCCAATTACCTGTCTCGAAATAAATCACCTGATAAACGAAGTACAAGAGCGTTATCACACGTCGTCCATTATCATCACACATGATTTAACCTGCGCCAAAGCAACCGGAGACCGGGTGGCCATGCTTTTGGATGGCAAATTTTTGCGCACCGGCACTTTTAATGAGGTTTTTAATACAGACGACGAGCGCGTGAAAACATTTTACAATTACAATTTTATACAATAAAACATGCAAACAACAGAAACTAAACGGAACGTACTGGTTGGTGTATTTATTTTTATCGGTTTGCTGATCCTGATTGTAGGGATATTTACGCTTGGCGGCCAGCAAAAAGCCTTTGTAAAATCCATGCGGATCAATGCCGTTTTCAGTGATATCGGCGGTTTAAAAGCGGGCAACAATGTGTGGTTTTCCGGGGTGAAGATCGGCACGGTAAAAACCATCAAGTTTTATGGAAGGTCTCAGGTAGAGGTTTCCATGAACATTGAACAGTCTGCCCGGCAATACATCCGCAAAGATGCCAGCGCCAAACTCAGTTCTGATGGCTTGATCGGCAATAAACTGATCGTGATTTTTGGCGGAAACCCTTCTACGGCTGAAATTGAAGACGGCGATATTTTGCAGGTGCAGAAAGACCTTTCTACCGATGACATTATGAAAACCTTACAGGAAAACAACGAAAACCTGATCGGTATCACCACAAATTTTAAAAAATTAAGTGGAGATATGGTGAAAGGAAAAGGTTTGGCGGGAACTTTACTGGCCGATTCATCGCTGGCAAAAAGTTTTAAAGCAATTGTAATGAACCTGCAAAAAACCACGCAAACATCTGCAACTTTGGCCGGGCAGTTAAGCCGGTTTTCAGCTAAATTAAACACAAAAGGTGGTTTGGCCGATAAAATGCTGACCGATACTGCCGTGTTCGGCAAATTAACCGCAACGGCAGATCAGCTAAAACAAACAGCTGCAAAAGCAACCGTAATTACCGATAACCTGAGCAAAGCCAGCAACAAATTAAACAGCACAGACAATGCCCTGGGTTTATTGCTGAACGATGCCAAAACCGCCGAACAGGTGAAAACAACGATGGGCAATTTGCAGGAAAGCTCTGTTAAATTAAACGATGATCTGGAAGCGGCACAGCATAATTTTTTGCTGCGCGGGTTTTTCAAAAAGAAAGAAAAAGCAGAAGCCGCTGCTGCAACACAAAAAACCACAAACTGATGCTGTTTTTATCGGTATAAAAACAATAATCAAAACGCCGGGCAAATCAAAACGCCGGGCGTTTTTTGTTTTCAAACTGATTTGGTAAATGCTTCTTTTAGCAGGTAAAATTTGGGTAGCAATCTTGTCCGCGGCAAGCACATTTTTATACCGGTAAAAACAGCATCTAAAAATTTATATTTTACTTTGCGCCGATGGACATTTACGGGCAGGCTTTGCAGGATTTTTACAACAATCAACCCGGAGAAAAACTCTGGGTCAACAATAATTACGGCGGCCCGGAAGAAATGCCGATAGAAGTTTTTTTTCGGGGCGAAGAGGAAATGCCCGAAGCCGAACTGCTGGCTTTGAGCTTGTGCCGCGGCAAAGTTTTGGATATTGGTGCAGGTGTTGGCAGCCATACATTGATTTTGCAGCAACGTAATTTTGAAGTTTCGGCGTTGGAAATTTCACCTGCTGCAGTAGAAATCATGAAAAAAAGAGGTGTAAAAACAGTATTGCAGCAAAACATTTTTCGATACAAAACCGGGAAATTTGATACGCTGTTGTTACTGATGAACGGAATTGGTTTAACGGAAAACCTGGACGGCCTTGACCGCTTTTTGCAACACGCCAAAACGCTGCTGCTGCCCGGCGGACAACTTTTGTTTGATTCATCCGATATTGCTTATTTGTATGATGAAATCCCGTTTCCGAAAAACAAATATTATGGCGAAATCCAGTATCAATATCAATACAAAAACCAAAAAGGAAGCTGGTTCAACTGGTTGTACATCGACCAAAAAACACTGCTAAAAACAGCATTGCAAAATGGCTGGGATTGCGAAATTTTGTATGAAAATGACATGGATTTGTATTTGGCGCGGCTGACATTAGCCTAAAATAGCTAAAAGTATTTTTGTTTGTACCTGCCGTAAGTTGAAAAACGAACTTTAATTGATAAAGCTTGCAGCCAACCGAGGTTTTTTGTTTTTGGTGCATTTAATCAACCTATTGCTATTAATCTGACGACAAATACCTTCAATAAATCAACGATATAAGATTATGAAAAAATATTTTTTAAAATTTGACTTTTAAAAATAAAACTACTAATTTAGTTTTATGAACGGCAGGATTTATATTTCAAAAGTATGCATCACGATCTTATCAATTTGCTTACTGTCAACTTTTCTAGCATCTGCCCAAAGCCCAGAACCCGTTATTGCAAAGGCCTATTATAAATTTAGCCATCAATACGATACGACTAATACCAACTTAATTAAAACTGAAAACTATATTTTGCTTTTAGGTAAAACTTCTTCTGTTTACAAAAGCTATGACCGTGCTAAGCAAGATTCTGAAATGTTAGCTAATTTGAAGTTGACAGGTGCCATGGCACCTCCGGCCGGTAAAAGGGCTGATGGAGAAGAGCTTTTTTATTATTTTATTCCTAAAAAAACCTTTTTAAGGGTTAGGATTTTAGGAGATTACGCAGTTGAAAAACCTTTTAATGATTTGAACTGGAAAATAGATAAAGAAACCAAAAAAATAGCCAATTTGGATTGCCAGAAAGCTACAGCCACTTATAATGGCCGCGATTATATAGCCTGGTTTACAAGTAGTTTACCATTCCAAGCTGGTCCTTGGAAACTACACGGCCTGCCTGGATTAATTATTACGGCTTATGATAAAACTGGGCGCATTCGATTTGATTTTAATGGGTTTGAACAGGTAAAAGTCCCTAATGAAGAAATAGCTTGGAGTAAAAAATACATTCCAATCTCGATAGAGGATTATAAAAAAATGGCTAAATCTTATGAGAATGACCCAAAAAGCTTTTTGGAGAATCAATTTGGCGGAAAATTGACAACAAGCATGCCATTGCGGCATATAAATATTCTTGCTCAAAGTTCGATGGTTAATTTCCCTATGGAGATAGTTCCAGACAGTATAGCTAAAAAATAGACATTTTAAACTTCGTATCAATTCGAAAGACACCTGACTTGTTAAAGATAATATTAATCACATTACTAATAATTTTTTCAATTACTTTTCAAAATCTACTATTTGCTCAAAATATATACTTATCCGGAAACATTAAATCGATAGCAAAAGGTTCATTAACAGGTGCAAATATTTTGCTTACAAGTGCTGATAGTACTACAATCCTGAAGTTTACCAGCAGCGATGAGAAAGGTAATTTTCGAATCACGCTATCCGAAAACGAAATGGCCCAAAATGGCTTGTTGCTCAAAGTACAATTATTAGGTTACGAGCCGCAGATTAAGCCTTTACAAAAAGGGCAAAGCGTTTATAATTTTACCTTAACGGAAGCACCGATTTTTTTAAAAGATGTGGTGGTAAAAGGCGGCAAACCTCAGTTTAAATTCAGCGGGGATACAACCTCCTATTTAGTAAAAGATTTTGCTTCGGTGCAAGACCGCACCATTGGCGATGTGTTAAAACGAATCCCCGGGATTTCTGTGGAAGATAATGGCCTGATCAAATTTAATGGTAAAAGCGTTAAAAAGCTGTATTTGGACGGCGATGATTTGCTGGACGATAAATATAGTATCGGCACCAGGACGATTCCGCAGCGCATTGTTAACGAAATACAAGTTCTGGAAAACCACCAGCGCATTAAAGCTTTGGAAGGCAAGGTTTTTAGCGACGATGTGGACATCAACCTGAACTTTAAAGAAGATGCCGGGCTGAAAGTGGTCGGCCAGATACAGGCAGGCGCAGGCGTACCGAAATTGTATGACGAAGATGCGAATGCCATCTCCCTGAAAAAGAAATATAAATCCATCACGCAGCTTAAACTCAACAATACCGGCAATTCACTTTTTAACGATGTATTGTCGCTCAACGAGTTGCAAGATAGGGTGAAACGCGGTTTTACGCCGGAGCAGGCGCAGCTTTCTGCAGGCACAGGTTCCAGTCCGCAGATCGAACAGAACCGTTATCTGTTCAACAATTCCGGGTTGCTCAACAGTAATAACCTTTGGAAACTTAAGTCAGGCATCCAGATTAAATCAAAAGCATATTTTGAGTATGATAATCAGCGGCAGCGTTATCAAAACCTTACAAGTATTTATTTGCCGCAAGACACGGTGAACTATACCGAACGGCAGGACAACAGAAAACTGGCGCAAAATGCTTATGCAGATCTGATCATCTTTATCAACAAACCTGCCTATTACCTCAACAATGCTTCGGTTTTTAAATATACCAACGAAGATGACAATGCATATTTACTGGCGAATTCAAAACCTTTAACACAGCAGTATTTTGCAAATAGTTATGATTTTTCCAACGAACTGAATTTGATCAAATCCCCGAAAGGCAAAGTTTTTACCGAATATTATGCTTATCTCAACTATCGTAAATCACCGGAACAGTTGCTGATCGATAGCGCGGCTTATCCGGCCATCTTTCAAACAAATTTGCCGCTAAAAACAGTAAGCCAAACCGTAAATATCCCAACGTTTTATACCAACGATTATGTGAATCTGCGTGTGGCAACCGGCAAAGTTTTGCAATCCTACAAAATCGGGCTTTCGGCAAAATTGCAGCAGTTTAATTCTGCCTTGCAAGCCACCAATTTACAAAATGAATTGGTTGTGCCAGACAGCTCCGCAAATGCGTTGCGCTGGAAAGAACTGAAAACTTATATAGAACCGAATTATGAATTCCATTCCGGCGATTTCCGTTTAATTGCCAAACTTCCGCTCTTTTTACAGCAGCTAAGCTTCGGGCAGCAAAACAGCAATCAGCATTATAACCGGCTTTTGTTCAATCCAAGTATAAATTTTCGTTACGACCGGCAAAAAGGATTTGCAGGCAACGTGTTTTATACCCGCACAGACAATGCCGGCAATCTTCTGCAAAGTTACAACAACTTAGTGCTGAACAATTACCGCAGCGTTAGCCAGAACAACAATTTGTTGAGTGTTTACCAGCGCAATCAGCTTGGCATTTTACTATCTTACAAAGACCCGGTGAAAATATTTTTTGTCAACCTGTCGGGCAATGCCCAGATCAACAATTATAACACGATCAATTACAGCATTATCAGCCGGGAACTTTCTGCTACAGACCGCGAACCGTATGATAATGTGAGTAAATCGATCAATGGCCAGGCAAATATCAGCAAATATATTTTCGATTTGAACACTTCGGTAAGCGGAGGCTTTGGCATTCAATTCGGCCAAAACAACCAAGTGCTGAACCGCGTGGTTTTTCCTTTTTTAAGCTTTACAAATACTTATAATGTTAGTGTGACGGGAAGTATCGGAAAAAAGTTTCGGTACGATTATGATTTTCGGTTATCAACTTCCAAAAACAGGCCAAAGCAAACTACTGCAACAATCAATACGGCTACGGCTACATTAATGCGCAACAAACTTGGCCTGGAGTACAACATTTCGGATTTTGTTTACCTGAAAGCCACAGGCACAAACGAGCTGAACCAGAACAATACCGGACTGAACGCGAACTACAATTTTGTAGATTTTTCGGCGCGCTATCGTTTAGTAAAACTAAAAACCGATCTGCAGTTGGAAATGAACAACCTTGGCAATATCAAAAATTATCAAACCGTTGTCCTTTCGTCAAACACGCAATACAATTATCAATATCCGCTGCGCGGGAGGATGATCTTGCTCAAAGCGTTTTTTATCTTTTAAATTGTCAAATCAATGTAGGACCCGCTTAAACTTTATGCGGCTCATTTTCGATGCTTCTTTTACCGACTAAAAAACGGGAAACTTTCATGCTTCTTTTATCGGTATAAATTTGGAAAACAAAATTTATGGGCATAAAAGAAGCATCGGAAATTTGTTGGTAAAAACTTAAACAAACCCTGAATCAACTGCTTCTAGCTTGATTTTTTATCCAATGATTTATCAATACAAAAACCAAAAAAGCTGATTTAACTGGTTGCACACCGACCAAAAAACACTGCTAAAAACAGCATTACAAAATGGCTGGGATTGCGAAATTTTGTATGAAAATGACATGGATTTGTATTTGGCGCGGCTGATTTTATGTTAATTGTTGTATAACATTTTTATGACCGGCTTCCTTAATTAAACAATTACAAAAAGAGTGCGTTAACCTTATATAAAATTTAAACATTATGATTAGTGTTATAACAGACGTTCCAAGCAACGTTGTTGGTTTCCGTACCAGTGGTGAAGTGAAAAAAGAAGATTATACAAGCACTGTGCTTCCCGAATTAGATAAACATTTGAACGACCACAATAAAATTAATATTTTGTGGGTAATGGACACCGATGTCAGCAATTATACGGTTGGCGCAATGCTTATGGATTTTAAAACAAGTATTGCTAATTTTACTAACTGGAAAAGCCTGGCTTTTGTTACTGAGCAGGATTTTATTAAAAACGTTGCCGAAACGGTAAGTTTTGTTTTGCCAGGCGAGATTAAAGGTTTTAAACATGCGCAACTTGCAGAAGCAAAAGATTGGGTTTCCAAACAATAAGTTTAAAATCCGTTTCATTTGTAAAGACCTTGCATAATTGCAAGGTCTTTTTTTTGTAAAAAACTTACGCTCCCCTCTTTCAAAAAAAATTAAAAATTCCTGAAAAATATTTTTTTTAAATACGAATTTCTTCGTATGTTTGAATACGAAAATATTCGTACCCAAAAATGGACATCAAACCAACTGAAAGCGAACTGGAAATTTTACAACTATTGTGGCAGAAAGGCAATGCAACCGTTCGGGAAGTGAACGAAGAACTCAGTAAAAGTAAACAAACCGAAATTGGCTACACCACTACTTTAAAACTGATGCAACTAATGCACGAAAAAGGTTTGGTAACACGCGATGCCAGCAGCCGGACGCATGTTTACAAAGCCCTGTTAAATCAGCAGAAAACACAAAAAAATTTAGTCAATAAACTGATCGACAGTGCTTTCGGCGGATCAGCTTCACAATTGGTGATGCAGGCTTTAAGCGATCATCAAACCTCGCCCGAAGAACTGGAAGCAATTAAAAGTTATCTGGACCAACTCAACCAAGAATAAATTTTATGGAAACCACATCGTTTATCCTGGCCCTGGGCAAAACGCTGCCTGCATCGTGCCTGCAAGGTTTTACTGTTTATCTGGTATTGCAATTACTGTTTTTAGCGGATAAAAAAAGTACACCGCTGGTAAAATTCAATTGTTATTATGTAGCTAATTGGCTTTTGTTTGCGGGTTTTATGTCAACGTTTTTTCATTATTATCAACCAATTGCTGATGCTTCTTTTATCAATGATTTTTCACCAACAAAAACAACAGGTAATTTTCAAACTACAATTTTAAAACCCGACTTGTGGTTCAAGCTTAGTTTCTGGGTTAAACATTATGCTTATATAATTACCTGTTTTTATTTAGTTGGACTAACATGCTGCGTATTAAAACTCAGCCTTGGAATTGTAAAAATTAGTTTTTTCAGAAATAACCGACATTTAAAATTGGATGAAAATTTAACACAAACCTGCATCCGGTCAAGTTCCAATTTTAGGTTGATAAAAACAGCATCGGTTTACTTGTCTGATAAAGTTTTTGTACCGCTAACGTTGGGTTTTATCAAACCGATCATTGTTTTCCCGATTGCACTGATCAACCAATTATCCGCAGCACAAACTGAAGCTATTTTGCTGCATGAATTGGCGCATATCAAACGAAATGATTATTTGCTGAACATTTTACTTTGCATTGTTCAATCTTTCCTGTTTTTTAATCCTGCAATCTGGCTGATGCAACGCGAAATCAACAAATACCGTGAGCAATGCTGTGATGATTTGGTGCTTGATCAAACCCAAAACCAATTAGCTTATGCACGTGCTTTGCTGCTGATTGAACAGTACCGAAGCAATACTTTGAACCTGACTTTAGCTTCCAACGGAAAGAAATACAATTTATTAAACCGGATTAAAAGAATTACAAACATGAAAACAAACGAAACTTCGCCCCAAAACAAATTAGTTTTATTGCTGCTGGCAATTATTACAATTGGATTAACTGTTGCCTGGAATATGCCGGTAAAAAAAGTATCGAAAAATTCAATAATTAATCGTTCTTCTGATTTTAATAGGATAAAAATAGCATTGAACCCTTTTGAAGTTAAGTTCTCCGATGATAAAATATTACCCTTTTATAAAGCACGCAATGTTTCTATGAATAAGGTAATAGCAGATACAATTTATGTTGATTATCAATCCAGAAAAAAACCAAGTCAGAAACTATCTTTTCAAGATAAAGAGATTTATTATAATCTTTCTGCTGACACTTCTATCAAATCCAAAAATAAGTTTAAAATTGTACTGGAAGATTCTGTTGGAAATAAAAGAGAATATAATTCAATTGAAGAATTGCCTGCGGATGCACGAAAAGATTTTTTAAAAGAGAACGAAAATACAAATAAGCTGGGTTTGTTTAATAATAATTTCAATGACACAAGCAACTATGCTTTAGTTAGAAAATATTATAATAGCCCGGAATGGAAAAAGAAAGAAGACGCGATCAATAAAATGGGCAGAGATGTAGATAACTATTATAACAGCCCGGAATGGAAAAAGAAAATGTCGGACATTAAAATTTACGGCGAAAAATTGCGCAAGCAAATTAACAGCCCGGAATGGAAAAAACAGCAGGAAGAGCTTCGTAAACAAGACGAAAAATTGCGCAAGCAAATGAACAACCCGGAATTTAAAAAGCAGATGGAAGATATTAAGGTTCAGAGCGAAGAAATCCAAAAGCAGTTTAACAGCCCGGAATGGAAGAAGCAGATGGCAGATATTGAAAAACAAGGCGAGGAAATACGTAAACAATTCAACAGCCCCGAATGGAAAAAGCAGATGAAAGAATCAATAGACAGTGCTCAAAAAAATTGGAAAAACTCGTCAGATTATCAACCAAGGCCAGGATCAAAACTAAGATACATAAAGCCAGAACAGTTGCACTAATTCAATATAAAAAAAATCCCGATCAAAACTGACCGGGATTTTTTTTACCAATTTTTATGTGTTAAAAGAAGTATTAATGTCCGGCATCTCCATCCTCGCCGTGCGCGTGGCCATGCGATAATTCTTCTTCATTGGCCGGACGGACGTTTAAAATTTCACCTTTAAAATGCAAAGCCTGGCCCGCCATCGGGTGGTTTAAATCAATTAAAACGGCATCTTCTGCAACAGAAACAACCTGGCCTTGCAAACGGTTGCCTTCATTGTCCTGCAATGGCAACATGCTGCCGACCGCCGGGATTTCTTCGCTACCGAACATCTCTTTCGGCAGGCTGGCAATGGCTTCATTGTCGTATTCGCCATACGCATCTTCGGCAGTTAACCGAAATTCGTAACTATCGCCGGTGCTTAATCCGCTTAAATGTTCTTCAAATTTTGGCAGCATCTGTCCTGCGCCATAAATAAAAGTTAAAGGTTGTTCTGCCGTGGCACTTTCTACCAAACCTTCTTCGCCGTTTTCCTGGTTTACGTATAAATCATAAGTTAATGATACAACGTGCTGTGGTTCAATTTTCATGTTTTTTGTTTGGGGTGAGAAGAGCGGGGAGCGAGGTTTGAGGAACTTGCAAACGCTCTTCCATCCTCGCTCTCCGCTCTTCTCACCTATTCTACAATTTGTTTAAATGCTTCGGATACTTCATCAACCGGCAGCTGGCAGGTTTTGTCTTTACAAACAAAAATGCTGTTTTTACTGCCGATTTTATCCTGCAACAAAGGTAAACTTCCTTTTGTTCCGCCCAATATTATTTTGTTGGGCAGGTATTTTTTCTCAAATTCTTTTCGCTGTTCGTCGGATTTTTCCCCGGTTATCACGATCTCATAAACGCCAAAAACCTGGTCTAAAAGAAGCATTGCCCAGTTGGAAAACGAAGAGCCGTATTGCACCATACTTTTCTCGATATTGAGCAATAACTGACCGGCCAGTTGTTGGTATTCTTCATGATCAAAAAACAAAGCCAGTTTCTTCAAGTTCCTGGCCATCACAGAGTTGGAAGATGGAATTACATTGTCCATTACTTCGGTTTTACGGGCAATCAATTGTGCATCTTCATCCGAAGTATAAAAAAACATGCCGCTGTCAGGGTCATAAAAATGATCTACCGCATACGTGTTGATCATGCCCGCGTGCTGCAGCCATTTTTCGTCAAAAGTAACTTCATACAAAGCAATCAAACCATCGGTTACCAGCGCATAATCATCCAAAAAAGCAGGCGAACCGCTACCGAAAACACGCTTCATTTTGCCGTTTTCCTCCACCAGGTTTTGCATGATAAAAGAAGCATTGCGGATGGCAACTTCCAGATATTTAGGCTCGTCCAGCGCGCGGTACGCATCGCAATAACCTTTTAACATTAAACCGTTCCAGCCAGCCAGAATTTTATGGTCTAATCCCGGCCTCACACGCGTGCTTCTTTTATCGAGTATTTTTTGGCGTGCCTGATTGATTTTCGTTTGCAGTTCATCTATTGAAAAACCGAAACGCCCGTCCAGTTCATCGGTATCATCTTTCCGAAAAAAAATATTGGTTTGCTCCTCTTCCCAATTCCCTTCCTCGGTTACATGAAAATAAGTGCAGAAAAGTTCGGCATCCTCGCCCAAAACCTCTTCTACTTCTGTTTTGGTAAACGTATAAAATTTGCCTTCCACGCCTTCGCTGTCGGCATCCAAAGCCGAGTAAAAACCACCTTCGGGCGAAGTGAGTTCGCGTTCGATAAAAGTCAGCGTTTCTGCAATAATCTTCGGGTACAAAGGATCCAGCGACCAGGTAAATGCCTCAGCATAAAGACTTACCAGCTGCGCGTTATCGTACAGCATCTTTTCAAAATGAGGAACATGCCAGTTGCCATCTACAGAATATCGGGCAAAACCGCCGCCAACCTGATCATAAATGCCACCGAAAGCCATTTTTTCCAAAGTGATTCTTACCGACATGGCCACGGCTTCATCTTTCATCAAAAAAGCGTAACGCATCAGAAACTGCCAGTTGTTGGGCATCGGGAATTTTGGCGCACGGTTGAGGCCGCCTTCCACCATGTCAAACTGCCGTTTCCAGGGTTTTACAATCGCTTCCAGATCGGTTTTGGAGAAAACTTTTGCTTCTTTTACCAACTCAAATTGTTCGTATTTGTGGATGCCATCAGTTAGTTTGGCGGCGTAATCTTCGGCTTCTTCCGGTTTTTCGTTCCAAAATTCGGCCAGATTAAGCAACAGGTTCAGCCAGTCTTTTTTAGGGAAATAAGTTCCGCCGTAAACCGGGCGCTGATCGGGCAGACAGATGCAATTTAACGGCCAGCCGCCGCGGTTCGTCATCAGTTGTACGGCACTCATGTAAATCTGGTCGATGTCGGGCCGCTCTTCCCGGTCAACTTTAATGCACACAAAAAAGCGGTTCATCACTTCTGCAACTTCCTGCTTTTCAAAGCTTTCGTGTTCCATTACATGGCACCAGTGGCAGGCCGAATAACCGATACTCACCAATAATAACTTGTTTTCGGCTTTTGCTTTTTGCAGTGCTTCTTCTCCCCAGGGAAACCAATCCACCGGATTATTAGCGTGCTGCTGTAAATATGGCGAAGTAGAATTGATCAATCGGTTTGGCATGATGCTGTTTTTATCGGGTGTTTTTTGGTGTCAGGATTAATACCAAAAAAAAGTAGGAATGGTTTGCCTCAGCGTAAAAGCCTTAAAAACTTAAACCTGAATCCCTCAAAAGCCTCACCCTAAATCCCTCTCCAAAAGAGAGGGACTTGAACTCGTGTGTAGCTAACTCCCTCTCTTTCGGAGAGGGCTGAGGCTCTTACATTCCAAAAACATTAAAATTCCTATACTTGTTGCACCATCAAAATCAACATAAAACATGAACAACGTAAAAGCATATGCGGCAAAGGCAGCAGAAACACCTTTGGCACCGCACCATATTGACCGCCGGGAACCCGGCGCAGACGATGTGGAAATCAAAATTTTATATTGCGGCGTTTGCCACTCCGATATTCATACGGTGCGCAATGAATGGGGCGGCACACAATATCCGGTTGTGCCCGGACATGAAATTGTAGGAAAAGTGACCCGCATTGGCGAAAATGTGACCAAATTTAAAGCTGGCGATACCGTTGGCGTCGGTTGTTTTGTGGATAGCTGCGGCCATTGCGATAATTGTAAAGACGATTTGGAGCAGTACTGCGAGAACGGACATACGCAGACTTACAATTCTCCGTCTCAGGATAAAAAAACAATCACACAAGGCGGTTATTCTTCGCATATTGTTGTAAAAGAGGGTTTTGTGTTGAATGTTTCTGATAAGTTGCCCTTGGAAAAAGTTGCGCCTTTGCTGTGCGCAGGCATTACCACTTATTCGCCGTTGAAACACTGGAACATAAAAGCTGGCGATAAAGTTGCCGTTGTTGGTTTGGGCGGATTAGGTCACATGGCCGTTAAACTGGCGGCTTCTATGGGCGCGGAAGTTACGATGCTGAGCCGTTCTCCTTCCAAAGAAAAAGACGCACAGGAATTAGGCGCGCACCATTTTGAACTGACAACTGACCCGGAGAATATGAAGAAACTGGCCAATAATTTCAACTTTATCATCGATACGGTTTCTGCGGAACATGATTACAGCGAGTATTTGAATTTATTGCGTACCGATGGTGTGATGATTGTATTAGGTGCCCCGCCAACACCTTCTGCTGTTCCTGCTTTTCCTTTGATTTTGGGCCGCCGCAGTTTGGTTGGTTCTTTGGTTGGGGGAATTAAAGAAACACAGGAAATGCTGGATTACTGTGCTGAACATGGCATTACTTCTGATGTGGAAATGATTACCATTGATCAGATCAATGAAGCTTACGAGCGTACTTTAAAAGCCGATGTAAAATATCGTTTTGTGATTGATATGGCATCTTTAAATTAAGCTGAAAAAATACCTTATAAAAAAAGCATCGCCAATAACAGCGATGCTTTTTTTATAAGGTAAAATCTGGTTTAATAAACAGTTTTGCGTTTGGTAACAGTATGTGTGCCAGCGCGGGATTTGCCTTTATCTGTCTCGTTACCAACCACATAACCAGCACCTGCGCCCAATGCGCCCCCAAGTAAAGCACCTTTAACGCCGTGGCCAATAATTGCACCGCCTAATGCACCTGCACCGCCGCCGATAATAGCACCTTTGGCCCGTTTGGACATGCCATGCCGCGTTTTGGTTTTGGTAACATATTTATGTCCGTTTTTGTAAGAAGTGCGTTTGGTAGTTTGCGCCTGTACAAGTGGTGCAGTGGCAGATAAGGTAAAGAAAACAGCAAAAATCAGGATCAGGTTTTTCATGATGAGGTGTGGATTTATCAATATTAAATGTTATAATTTTTAGTTGTTTAACGCATTTTTTAGGCTAAAGTTTAACACTTCGTTATGGTGTATCTTTTTATTAAAGCTGAAGGCAAAAATTTACCCGGTAAAAAAAGCATCAACGTAATGCCTAATTTGATTTTTATGCCGATAAAAACAGTAAGCGTGGTGCTGCCAACAGACCATTTGCCCGAAAACCTCATCCAAAAACAAAACCTACAGAAAAAAGAATCTTCAAGTTATGGTATTCGCCATCAGCATGGTGTTTAGATATGCTGTCAGCTCTCGGCCATCGCCCGGTAAACAGTCCAAACAGGAAGGCTGAAAGCTAATAGCTGATTTCCTGAAACTTAAACCTTCATCTTCTGTATAAAAAACTCAAGTGTCAAGCCCCAGGCCAGTTCGGCGGCACTGGCATTAAAACTGGCGCGTTCATCACAAAAGAAACCATGTTCGGCATCAGAAAACGCTACATTGATAAAATTTTTGCCAACTTTTGTCAGCTCTTCATTGATGATTTGAGGTTGTTCTTTTGGGATGTGCTCGTCTTTTCCTCCCCAAAAAAACAAATGCGGTGCGTTTAAAGAAGAGGCACGTTTTACTAAATCCGGCACAATCCCAGCACCATAGTAGGACGCTACCGCTTTAAACGGCAACATGGTATTGGCCAGGAAACTTACCCGGCCGCCCAGGCAATATCCGGTAGCCACAATATGTTCGTGCGTTACCTGAGAATTGCTTTGCAGCCAGTCCCAGGCGGCTTTAATGTCCAACTCCAGATTTGGAACAGTAATGGCCTGCATGTGCGGCATGGCCGATTGAAAATCAGTATAATCAATGGTTACGCCTGCAGGGCCGGAACGGTGGAAAAGTTCCGGCGCAATCACCAGATAGCCTTCATCGGCAAAACGATCGGCCAGTTTGCGGATGTGATGGTTCACCCCGAAAGCTTCCTGAAATAAAATCAAACCCGGAAACGGGCTTTTGCCGTGCACCGGAATGGAAGTATAAGCCTGCATGGTTGTGCCATCTGCCACTTGCAGCTGTACTAAATTTTGTAAACCTGACATAGTTTTTTTCCTGATAAAAGAAGCATTGGCCAAAATAGTTTGGATAAAGAAGATGCTTTTTTTACCGGTATAAATTTGGTGACGGTTTAACAGTTGTGATGCTTAATTTTCTACCGGCATTTCCCGCAATTGCTGCGGCGTAAGCTGATGATAACCGGCCGGTGTAGCAAACACGCCTGCCGGGACCGGTTCAAATTTGAGTTGCTGCACGGTAACTTTCATTTTCATAACCGGCTGGCTGATGGTAAACGAAAGCGGCACGCCCAGGGCAGAATCCAGCATCATGGTAACGGAGTTTTGCGGAACGGCAATTTTGGTGGTAAACCAGGCTTCGGTGGTTTCGCCTGATAATTTATCCTGAAAAATATATTTTTCAGCAGGATAACCGGCAATCGTTTTGGTTTCTTTTTGTTTGGTTACGGTGTGCGGCGGAAGCGTGCCAATTTCTTCGGCCTGCTCGGCTTTGTTGTAATCAACCATAAACTGCCTGAAAGTAGATTTGAGCAGCACCCGCATAAAATTGGTTTTTTTATTGGTGATGATCGTGGTGGATTCATTTTGTGATTGCTGGATACTTACGGTAGAATCGCCTTTAAAATATACTTTGGCCTCTTTCGGCAGAAATTCGGCATAACGTTTCAAACTGTCTGGCAATTGATATTCCAAACGATAGGTGATCGAACCTTCATCATTGGTTTTGTGATTGCAGGCCGCTAAAAACAGCATCAGCACAAACCCGAAACAGCTAAAATTTTTCATGGGGCGAAATTCAGGTTTTTTTGTGCCGGAACAAGCATATTTTCATTTCAACCCTGAAACAATGAAATTTAGCCGGTAAAAGAAGCATTGGTTTTTAACTTCTGCACCTGAAACTATCAGTTGTAAAGAAATGTTCAAGCAGGAAATCTTTTTTAAAAACATTTATTTGCCTTTGTTCAATTATCAAAAGATACAATTTTTTAACTATTCATCGGAACAATGTACATTAAAACATAACCTGAAATTTACAACGCTTCGGCGATTTTTTCTTTACCGATCAGTTCCAGCAATACCTTTTCTGCCTGGTTTAATCCCGGGACAGAAAGCGGTTTATCTTCGGTTATTTGTTCTAAGTAACGATCGATCCGGCCTTCCTCATAACTTTTGATCAGCGTTGGGTGCACATAATATTTTTTGCAGACCGTGCGTGTATTGCCCAGGTTAAAGGCCACATCATCCAAAACTTTGGTAATGTTTTTCTTACATTCTGTTGCCGTGCTGAAACCGCCTGCCGCTTTAAAAGCATACAAAGCATGTACGCTTCCGCTCCAAGTCCTGAAATCTTTTGCCGTAAAATCTTCGCCGGTAATTTCTTTCAGGTAAGTGTTCACATCGCCGCTGGTTATGTCGTGCGCTTCGTGGTTTTCATCGTAATATTGAAACAATTCCTGCCCGGGTATATCCTGACATTGTTTGATAAGTTTGGCCAGCTTTTTACTTTCTAACGTTAAATCGTGGTAAACGCCTTTTTTTCCTTTAAAACCAAATTTTACGGTGCCGCCTTTAATTTTCACATGCTCATCCTGCAAAGTGGTCAAACCGTAAGAGCCATACAGTTCGCGGTAAGCATCATTACCAATACGGATATGCGTCAACTCCATCACCCGCACCACCAAAGCCATAACTTTCTGTTTATCAAGGTTTTTTCGGGCGAGATCAGCGTCAATCTGCTCTCGGATTTTAGGGATATGGCTGGCAAAAACCTCCATCCGGTGATATTTGGACTGATTGCGGATTTTGTTCCAATCGGCATGATAACGATATTGCTTGCGGCCTTTTGCATCCAAACCGGTAAACTGCAGATGGCCGTTTTCGTGCATACAAATCCAAACATCCGTGTAAGCCGGCGGAATAACCATTTTTTTAAACCGGTTTAACAAGGCTTTATCTTTGATGATGCTGTTTTTATCGTCTAAAAATTGGTGACCTTTTCCTTTTTTAATGCGTGAATAACCCGGGGAAGTATCGTGTACATATTTTAAACCAACGGCTTTTGCGGTAATTTCCGGGTCGCGGCCGATCTTATCTAATTGTTTGCGAAGTTGCTGCATGAGATCATAAACGCGATTTTGTGGCACAAGTTTTAGGTTGAGGTCATTCAATCCGCACAAAACAAAAGAACAAAAAGAAGCGGGCGACAGTTAAATTATTATACTTAAAAACAGCATTATGAAATACAATTTGTTAGGCAATACCGGACTCTTAGTGTCCGAAATCTGCTTCGGAACGATGACTTTCGGCTCCGGCGGTATGTGGGCGGCCATCGGCGGCGTGGAGCAGGCAGGCGCAAACGATATGATCAAACAAGTGATTGATGCCGGAATCAACTTTATTGATACGGCCAACGTTTATTCGTTCGGGCAGTCAGAAACCATGCTTGGCCAAGCCATCAAAGATTTAGGTTTGAACCGGAACGACCTCGTGATCGCCACCAAAGTGCGCGGCAAAATGGGCGAAGGCAAAAATAATGTGGGCCTGTCGCGCTACCATATTTTTCAATCGGTTGACGAAAGTTTGCAACGTTTACAGCTCGGTCATATCGATATTTTATATGTTCATGGCGTGGATTTGTTGACGCCGATCGAAGAAATCATGCGTTCATTAAATGATATTGTTTTAACCGGAAAAGTGCGTTATGTGGCTGTTTGCAACTGGCCCGCCTGGATGGTGATGAAAGGTTTGGGCATTGCCGAAAAACACAATTGGAACAAGTTTGTGGGCATGCAATATTTCTATTCGCTTTCCGGCCGCGATATTGAACGCGAGATTTTGCCATTGGCCAAAGCCGAAAACATTGGTGTGATGCCCTGGAGCCCGCTGGCCGGTGGCTTTTTGTCGGGAAAATACACGCGCGAAAACGAAAAGGCTGGCAATTCCCGCCGCGATAGTTTTGATTTCCCGCCGGTGAACAAAGAAAAAGGCTACGATATAATTGATGTGCTAAACGAAGTAGGGCAGCAATATCAAGTTAAGGCAGCTGAAATTGCACTGGCCTGGGTTCGGCAGCAACCGGGCGTAACCAGTACGATCATTGGAGCTAAAAACCCGGAACAATTAAAATCCAACTTGCACTCTATTGAATTAACTTTAAATGCAGATGAGCTGAAAAAGATTGATGTAGTAAGTGCGCTGCCCAAAGAATATCCCGGCTGGATGGTAGAACGGCAAGGAGGCGACCGGAAGCAGGATTGATGCTTCTTTTATCAGGTAAAAATTAGGTTTTAATTATTGAGAAAGCCGGAACAAGTGTTTCGGCTTTTTTCTATCGGAACAAGCTATAAAGCAAAAACTTTTTGAATTTTAAAATTTCTTGTTGTAAAATCACCGATCCAAAACAACTTTCTTTATCGAATTAAAATGAAGAAATTTTTGTTAAAATAATTTCTTCATGTGTTTAATTTAACGATGCTGTTCGTAAAAGTTTGGGCTGATGCTTTGATGCAAAACCTGCATATCTTTATCCGTTAGTTTTGGTGTTTCAATTGCATCAGCGGCATCAATTAATTGTGCTTTGGTCCGTATCCCAATCACGGCACTGGCCACAACTTTTGGAACCAAGGCAAACCGGATTGCAGATTGTGCTTCACTCCTATCTACTTTTGAAACTTGCTTAATTGCCCGTGCTGTTTTTAGCACCTCTTTTTCAGTATAATCTAAATAAGGTTTTGCAAATTTGTCCACCAGTAAACCTTGCGCCATACTGCCACGCGCAACCACGCTGATCTGGTTTTTTTCGAGCAAATTAAAACAAGTTTCTTCCGGGCGGCGGTCCAGCAAACTGTATTGCATCATCACCGAAACCAGGTTTGATTTGGAAACATATTCCCTGATCACATTTGGCCGGATGGAAGAAATGCCATAATACCGAATTTTCCCTTGTTGTTTCAACCATTCAAAAGCTTCAATCGTTTCATCAATATGATCTTCGATCATACCGCCGTGCAACTGATACAAATCTAAATAATCGGTTTGTAAACGGTTTAAACTTGCATCCACCGCTTTTAAAATATAAGCTTTACTTACATTCCAAATGGTATTGCCATTGGCCAGCTTTTGGTTCCCAACTTTAGATGCCACGATGATTTTACTTCGGTTTGATTTTAACAGTTTCCCCAATTTGATTTCGTTTTCACCGTCTTCGTACAAATCTGCCGTGTCAAAATAATTGATCCCAAGTTCCAATGCTTTGGCGATCAAAGTTTGATTTTGTTTTTCATTTCCTCCAAGCGACATACAACCGAAACCAATCCGGCTGACTTGCAAATCTGATTTTCCTAAAGTTGCATATTCCATCATTCGTTCAGGCTTTTTAAAACATTTATGGTGTGTTGAATCTGATCCGGATTTACATCCAAATGTGTTACAAAACGGATCCGGCGCACATCATTTGCAGCAGCTTTGATCCCTTTTTCGGCCAGTTTTGGCAAATAATACGATGCTTCTTTTACCGTATCAAAAATGATGATATTGGTTTCTACCGATAAAACGCCGGTAACCCAATTACAATTTTGTAAAGTTTCTTCGAGCAATTTAGCGTGATTATGATCTTGCTGCAAACGCTCAATGTTATTATCCAATGCATAAATTCCGGCAGCGGCCAAAAATCCGGCCTGGCGCATCCCGCCGCCTAAAACTTTACGAACGCGGCGCGCATAAGCAATGCTGTTTTTATCAGCTAAAAAAATAGAACCCACAGGTGCGCCCAAACCTTTGGACAAGCAAACCGAAATCCCATCAAAATAAGTTCCGTAATACTGTGGTTTGTCTTTGGTGAAAGTTAAGGCGTTAAAAATCCGGGCACCATCCAGATGCAGTTTGATGCTTCTTTTAGCACATAAATTTGCGATTGGTGCGATCTGGGACAATTGATAACAGTTGCCGCCGCCTTTGTTCACCGTATTTTCCAGCACCACCAAACTGGTGTGCGGATAATGGATATTTTCGGCATTAATTTCCGGCCCGATCATTTCCGCAGTGATGATGCCGCGTTCGCCACATAATAATCGCGTAGAAACAGCCGAATTAAAAGCAATCCCGCCGCCTTCGTAACGATAAACGTGCGCGGTCTGGTCGGCAATCAGTTCATCCAGCGGTTGGGTAAAACTTTTGATGGCAATCTGGTTTGTCATCGTTCCGGAAGGACAAAATATCGCGGCTTCCATGCCAAACATAGCGGCAATTTTGGTTTCCAGCGTATTTACAGTTTCATCTTCTCCGTAAACATCATCGCCCACTTTTGCGCTAAACATGGCATCCAGCATTCCGGGCGTTGGCTTGGTCACGGTGTCACTTCTTAAATCAACAATCATTGTGTTTTATAATTTTACTTCAAAATAAAAGCAATTCAACCAGCCTTTTGCTTATTTCATTTATTTTTTAAGTTTGATATAAACGTTTTACAAAAAACTCAGTCTCAGCAAAAAACACCTGCTAAAAACAGCATACTAAAAACAATAAAAAATGGTTTATCCTGATATGAAAACAGCTTCTTTGCGCCTGCTTATGTTTGTTTCTTTGTTGATGACGGCCTTTTCTGCTTCGGCACAACTGGGCTTAAACCAATGGGACGACGGTTATTTTTACGATGCCAACGGTACTAAATTTGTCGGCCAGATTGTGGCCAATCCTTCAGGCCGCGGCCCGCAAAACAACGAAGGTTTTATTTTGTACCGAAAAGATAAAGGCGAGCAAAAAGAAACTTTATCAGCCTCGATGATCCGATCTTTTGTGGCCGGGAAAGACAGTTTTACGGTTGCCCACGCGCCCCGATCAGAAAAATGGGCAGGCAGAGGAATTGATTTTGTAAAAGTGCTGGTGAACGAACCTTTAAAATTATACGCCACAACTGGCGGCGGCGGCGGTTTATCGCCGGGCATCAGCCCGAGTTTTGGCATTGGCGGCGGCAGTTTTGGCAGTGGGGTTGGCGGCGGTTTGGGCATTAATCTGGGCGGAGGCCGTGGCGGAAAAGGCAAAAACGCTTATTATTATGGCGATGACCCGAACAGCTTAAAGGAGCTGAACCGGGACAATTTTATTCCCATCATGTCGGAAATTATGGCCAGCCAGCCGGAAATTGTAGAGAAAATCAAAAATAAAAAATACCGTTACGGGCAGATGGACAAATTGATCTTCGATTTTTACCAGCTAAAAGAAGCATCGCCTAAATCATAACACGAACGATAAGCAAAAGATCGAATCCTGATAACTTCTGTTGTCGGGATTTTTTTTTGAGGAAATAGTGTTTAATATTGTATTTTCAACCCACAATTTAACTACTTGGTTTATGATTATTATAGCGGACGGCGGCTCAACAAAAACAAATTGGTGCCTTATCAACGAATACGGGAAAAAAGTTTACTACAACACCGAGGGCTACAATCCTTTTTTTTCTGATACGGCTTACATCATCAATTCTTTGAATGAACATTTGCCTTCCGACCTGGAAAAAGAAAAAATCACCGAACTCTATTATTATGGTGCAGGCTGCGATGTGGCCGATAAAATCCTGATCGTAGAAAATGCCATGAAAGCGGTTTTCAAATCGGCAAAAGTTTTTGTGGGGCACGATTTGATGGCGGCCGCGCGTGCTTTGCTGGGCGTAAACGCTGGTTTTGCGGCTATTTTGGGCACCGGGACCAACACTTGTATTTACGACGGGAAAGACATTACGTTCAAAATCAATTCATTGGCTTATATTTTGGGCGATGAAGGCAGCGGTTGCTACATCGGCAAAAAACTGCTTTCGGATTATGTGCGTGGCTACATGCCGCAGGAAGTGAAAGACATTTTTTGGGAAACTTTCCAGTTGACGCCCGACGATATCATTGATACGGTTTATACCAAGCCTTTGCCCAACCGTTTTTGCGCCAGTTTCAGCAAGTTTGTTTACGATAATACGGCCAACATTGCTTATTCCCGAAATTTGGTAAAAACATCTTTTGAGGATTTTTTCCGGAATTTAGTTAGTCATTATCCGGATTATAAAAACTACTCTTTTAATTGTATCGGTTCTGTGGGATACAATTTCCGCAACGTACTGGAAGAAACCGCGAAAGAATACGGCATGAATTTTGGCCGTATCATCCGCTCGCCGATAGATGATCTGGTAAGATATCACCAGCAACTGGCACCGTTGAGCAAATAGCAATACTGTTTTTACCGACTAAAAAACCTGCTTTAATTTATGTTAAAGCAGGTTTTTTGTTTTAAAAGTCTCTCCATAAACCCTTCTCTAAAAGAGACAAGTTTGAGCGGTACAAGGCAACAACTTCAAAAGTATTATAAATAAATAAAAAATGTACGATAAAAGAAGCATTGGCCGGTTTTAAACCACGAGAAGGTTGGGGCGAGACCGAAAAAAGGCCGATAAAAACAGCATCAGCCTTCAACACTTAAATCGTTCTGAAAAATTTTATTGTACTTGCGCCGGTCAAAACGGTACAGCTTTGCTGCGCGGTAAGAAACGCCTTTCTGCTTTTCGTCGAGCTCTTTCAAAAAGCCGTAACTCAGCATTTTTTTGCGGAAGTTCCGCTTATCCAGTTTTCTGTTCAAAATTGCTTCGTACAGGGTTTGCAGTTGCGTAAGTGTAAATTTTTCGGGCAGCAGTTCAAAAGCAATGGGTTGATAACTCAGGCGGCGGCGGATTTTGCGGAAACCGGTTTCAAAAATTTTCTGATGATCAAAAGGCAGTTTCCCCAAATCTTTTACCGGGTGCCAATACGCGGCACGTGCAAAATTGGTAACCGGTTTCAATTCCTGCTGGCCGTCAATCCTGATCAGCGCATAATATGCTACGGTAATTACGCGGCCTTGCGGGTGCCGGTCCACATCGCCAAAGGTATGAAACTGCTCCATGTGCAAACCGCGCAAACCGGTCAGTTCATACAAAATACGTTCCGCGGCATCATCAATACTTTCATCCTGCCCAACTATATAGCCCGGCAAAGCACGCCAGCCTTTGTAAGGTTCTTCGTTTCGGTCGATCAGTAAAATTTTGAGTTCATTTGCCTGAAATCCAAAAATCACACAATCCGTAGAAAATACCGAATCAAGTTTAGGCAGTAATGTTTCCAAATGAAGGGGTTTTTTTGCCAGGCATTGCCGCCTTCCTCAAAATTAATAAATAATATATTACTTAGTGTAAGCATTACACCTTATCTTCGCAAAAATAAGGAGTTGGTTAAAAAATGTCTAAAGTAAACAAGATTGCCGTATTAACTTCAGGCGGAGATGCACCGGGCATGAATCCGTGCATCCGTGCAGTAGTGCGCACGGGTATATATCATGGCCTGCAGGTTGTTGGCGTTAAACAAGGTTATCAGGGTTTGATCGACAATAATATGTATGACATGAACGAACGTTCTGTCAGCAATATTCTGCATTTAGGTGGTACGATATTGAAAACGGCCCGTTGTTTAGAATTTAAAGAAGAAAGCGGACTTGAAAAAGCCTATCAAAATTTAAAAAAACGCGGGGTTGATGGTTTGGTTGTAATTGGGGGCGATGGCACTTTTACCGGTGCCGAGCGGTTTTCGCGCATTTATGATATTCCTGTTATTGGCATCCCGGGCACAATTGACAATGATTTGTACGGTTCTGATTTTACGCTGGGTTTTGATACGGCCACCAACACGGTAATTGAAGCATTGGATAAACTACGGGACACGGCAGATGCGCATGACCGTTTGTTTTTTATTGAAGTGATGGGGCGCGATTCGGGCTGTATCGCTTTGCGTGCAGGAATTGCCGGTGGTGCAGAAGCTATTTTACTGCCCGAGAAAGAAACCGCTATTGAGGAACTGATCGAAAACCTGAAAACCGGCAGTAACAAAAAAACATCAAGCATTGTAATTGTGGCCGAAGGTGATAAAACCGGCGGTGCCTACGGTATTGCCAAACATGTAAAAGAACATATCCCTTCCTATGATGTAAAAGTGACGATTTTGGGCCATTTGCAGCGCGGCGGAAGCCCGAGCAGTTTTGACCGCGTGCTGGGCAGCCGTTTGGGTTATGCCGCGGTAAAAGCTTTGCTGGAAGGCGAAACACGCAAGATGGCTGGTTTAAAAGGGAACACCATTCAGCTTACAGAATTAGAAGAGGCCATTTCGCACCACGAATTTAAACTGGAGCCGGACTTGCTTGAAATGGTAGATATTTTAGCTATCTGACCTGATGATTGCGATTGTGTATAGTGGTTCTAATTTTGCAAACTGGAAGCTGGCACAAAAGCAAACTGTTGTACAATCGTTCAAAACCAATGGTATCAATCCGTTTGTAAACGACGAGAAAAGCATCATTTCTTTGCTGAATAAAGATATACACCTGATCCATCATGCAGAAGAAATCAAAAAGATCTATTTCTTCGGGCCGGGCATCACTTCCCAAAAACACAACCAGATTGTTTACAATGCTTTTTCGCAGTTTTTTAAGTTTGGTAAAGTAATTATAGAAGATGATATCTATGCTGCGGCACTGGCAAGCTGTCAGGATATGCCGGGCATTGTTTGTATTTTGGGCAGCGGTTCCAACGCGGCTTACTTCGATGGAAAAAAAATCAAACCAAACAATTACGGTTTAGGTTATATTCTGGCAGATGAAGGCTCGGCAAACTGGATCGGAACAAAAATTGTTAAAGCTTACTTAAACCAGACCCTGCCGGATAACCTGGAAAAGAAATTTTCAGAAAAGTTTGATCTGGATCGAAAGCAGATTTTAGATAAAGTGTACAAACAACCGCAGTCGGCTGTATTTTTAAGTTCTTTCCGCAACTTTGCAAAAGAGCATGTAAAAGAAGCATTTATATCAGATTTGCTGAAAGAGGGTTTTGAGCAGTTTACCATTAAATATCTGCTTCCGCTGATCAGGCAAAACCCGGATGTTCCGGTTTATTTTGTTGGTACTGTGGCCGCCAACTATCAGGATTTGCTGCTGGAAACGGTTTTGAAGTATCAAATCAGCATAAAAAATATTATTAAAGAACCTATCAATAACTTGTTAACATATTACATCAATAAAAATTAAAATTATGAAAATAGGAATTAACGGCTTTGGCCGCATCGGCCGTTTGGCTTTCCGTGCCGCGATCAACAAACCAAATGTTGAGATTGTGGGCATTAATGATTTGGTTGACCCGGAATACATGGCCTACATGTTGAAATATGATTCGACCCACGGCCAGTTTAAAGGTAGCATTGAAGTTAAAGACGGCCACATGGTAGTTAACGGAAAAACCATTCGCGTAACTGCAGAAAAAGACCCGGCAAACCTGAAATGGAACGAAGTTGGCGCCGAAGTGATTATAGAATCAACCGGTTTGTTCCTGACTAAAGAACTGGCTCAAAAACATATTGACGCAGGTGCTAAAAAAGTAGTGATGTCTGCCCCGGCAAAAGATGACACGCCTACTTTTGTAATGGGCGTAAACAATAAAGAACTGAAAGCGGAACAAACCATCATTTCCAACGCTTCCTGCACTACCAATTGCTTAGCTCCTTTAGCAAAAGTTTTAAATGATAAATTTGGTATCGAAGAAGGCTTGATGAGCACGGTACACGCCACAACTGCCACACAAAAAACAGTTGATGGCCCGTCTCATAAAGATTGGAGAGGCGGCCGCGGTGCTTCACAAAATATCATCCCGTCATCAACCGGTGCTGCAAAAGCGGTTACCTTGGTAATCCCGGAACTGAAAGGAAAACTGACCGGTATGGCTTTCCGCGTTCCTGTTCCAGATGTATCTGTGGTGGATTTAACGGTAAAACTACGTGATGCCGCAACTTATGATCAAATTAAACAGGCCATGAAAGATGCTTCCGAAGGTGAACTGAAAGGCATTTTAGGTTATACAGAAGACGATGTGGTTTCTCAGGATTTTTTGGGGGATCCGCGCACTTGTATTTTTGATGCCGGTGCAGGTATCGCCTTAAATGATAAATTTGTAAAAGTAGTTGCCTGGTACGATAACGAATGGGGCTACTCTAACAAACTGGTTGACATTTGTGAAGAGGTGGGCAAACTGTAATCAACTTAAAATATAGCTGCTAAAAACAGCATCTGCCCAAAACCGGAAGTTAAAACTTCCGGTTTTTTTGTGCCGTAATTTTTAAACTGATGATTTTATACTGGTAAAAACAGCATACGTAAAACTACGCAATCAGCATGGTGTTGACACGGAAAATTTCTGCGATTTTCAAAATCGATGCTTGTTTAAATGCTGATTTTTAGTTTGTTATGTTTTTTGTACGGTTTATGGCTTGCTTGATAATTAAGCTTGATTTAAAAATTATCAAAGCTTTTATGTTAAATTTATCCTAAACAAAAACCAAAAAAATCATGGAAACAGAAAAAAAACCAAACCCGGGACCAGAGCAAGGTTTAAACAAAGAAACCGTTTTAGAACGTGGTAAAATTGAAAAAATCGGCGGCCCGATAGAATTGGAAAAAGTAAGAAATTGGACGCATAACTATCGCAGGATGAATGATAAAGACACAACTTCACATTTGTTCGGAAGAAAAGTTATTGAAAAACTACTTGCCCAAAAAGATTGCCAAGGCATTAGGATGCATTACTGTATTGATGATACGGGCAAAAAACAGCTGGTATTATCAGGCGTAGACCATTTTGGAAACAACCAGTTACCGCGCGAAAAACAAGCAACAAAAACAGAAAACAAAACCCAGCTTTTACCGGCAATTGCAGGCAATGATGATTATGAACTTGTTGACCAGTCCTGGCCTTGTCCCGGAACACAAGGCTGTTCTTCTATCTGATAATTTAACAAGTAGTTAAGCAGGCAAATAACCGATTTTTAAAATGCCATTACTAAGTTACTTAAGTTTTGCATCCGGATTGTTGCCACTGATTGCGGCAATCGTAAACTTTAAAAATCTAAACCAGATTTTAAAGTTGATTGCCGTATTCCTTGCTATTACTTTTATAATTGATTTTTTAGAATGGGTTTATTATCTCGGGCACATTTATATAAAAAACAATTATCCGTCCGTAAAAAATAATTATCCAATTTTATACTTATCCATTATATCAAGTTTTTTATTTTATACCTGGATATATTTTAAATCGTTCTACAATATTTATCTTAAACGGTTTACACTTTTGGTTGGATTGTTAGGCTTACTGATGTGCCTTTTTTTTATCGTTAAAAACAGTATCTGGAATTATCCAACCTGGGGAAACACGGCATTAAGTTTTTTTATGATCACAATTTGTTTGTTATATTTTAACCAGTTGTTCAACCGGCAAGAATTTTTGCACATCGAACAACAGCCTTTATTTTGGTTCAATTCTGGTGTGCTTATCTATTCATCGTTCAACATATTCCTTTACATGCTTTTCACCAAGCTTAAGTTTTCTTACAATTTATATGTCATCCATTTAGTTACCAACATTATTTCTAACCTGTTTTTTACCATCGGCTTATTTTGCAAAACCCGGAAAGTAGCTTAACAACTGTATTAATTATTGGTACGCTCGTTGTTGTTTTGTTGATTGTTTTTTTGTTTTTGTTCGTGATTATTTATCAGCGGAAAATGATCAGTAACCAGGAAGAAAAAAGGAATTTACAGATCGAAAAACAAAACGATTTGCTGCGCGCAATTTTAGCAACTCAGGAAAGTGAACGGAAACGTTTGGCCGAAGATCTGCACGACAGCGTTGGCCAGGTTTTATCCGCCGTGAAACTTAATTTGCACCGGTTGGATCATTTTTGCACACAAGATGAAAAAGCAGGCAAACTGTTGAGCAATACCAGAAACCTGGTTGATGAATCGATTCAGGAAATCCGCGACATTATCCAAAACGTGCGGCCGCCGCTTTTAACAGATTTTGGTTTGCAGGAAGCTTTAAAAGATTTATGTTTCAAAATTCAGAAACACACGGGCATCATCATAAATTATCAGAACGAAGCCGGGAACGAGCGGTTTTCTGCGGAGATTGAAATTACCATATACCGGATTGTGCAGGAACTTTTTGGCAATACCATCAAACATGCCGAAGCCAAAAACGTACAGCTCGGCTTTCAAAAAATAAGCGATAATTTATATCTGGATTATGCTGATGACGGTAAAGGTTTTGAGCTGAACGGAATCAAAAACGGTTCCGGGTTGAAGAACATAGAAAGCCGTGCTTCTTTTATCCATGGAAAAATCGGCTACAAAACATCTGTCAGTCATGGCGTTAATGTTAGCGTTACTATTCCGGTTAAGTTTGATAACCAATAGTTTATATGTAAATTTAGCTGATAAAAGAAGCACTGTACCATGATTAATTTAGCCATTGCCGATGACCATAAAATTTTTAGGGAAGGTTTGAAAGCCACATTAGAAGATTGTGCCGATCTAAACCTCGTTTTTGAAGCCGCAAACGGGATTGAACTGGTTAAACAATTAGCCCACAAAAACCCGGATGTTGTTTTGATGGACATTAAAATGCCGGAAATGGACGGCATGCAGGCCACGGCTTACATTCAGGAAAACTTTGGCCACGTAAAAGTGCTGGCCTTGTCTATGCACAACGAAGACAAATATATTTTGGACATGATGAAGGCCGGTGCAAGCGGCTACCTGCTTAAAAACGCTGAACCCCAGGAAATTATCGATGCTGTTTTTACCGTGTATAAAAAAGGTTTTTACTTTAACGAGCATTTATCGGTTACACTAATCAAACAGTTGATGGGCAACAGTTCGCAGGCCAAAAACAAAGGCGAAACCGAATTGAACGAGCGCGAAATTGAAGTTTTAAAACTCATCTGCCAGGAAAAACAAAACACCGAAATTGCCGATAAACTTTTTTTGAGCGTGCGCACGGTAGAAGGTTACCGCACCCGGTTGTTTGAAAAAACAGGTTGCAAAAACATCGTCGGCCTGGTTATTTATGCGATTAAAAAAGGTGTTATCGAGGTATAGTTTCCTGATTTTTACCTGGTAAAAGAAGCATCGGCACAAAATTGGTACATGGCTGGCTTCATTAATCCTGTGATCTGCTGTTTTCTTATTTTTCTGAATTTGCAAAAAGTTATTCTGCCTTTTCAAATTTATTTATAAGATTTTTAATGCTTCTTTTATCCACTAAAATTTGGTGTAATCCCAAGCTGCTGACCTGGCCAACAACCATAAGTTGCTGCTGAAATTAAATCAATTTTTAGTGGATAAAAGAAGCATCGGACACAAAAACACAAATTATTTTAAAGTATTGTATATGGCGGCCATTAAAGAATTGCTGCCAGTTGCATCATAATCAGCAGCCCACAAATAAGCTCCTTTAAACCCATTGGCTTTGATATAAGCCGCTTTTTGGGTTACCAGCGGGATGCCGTTGTAGTAAACGCCCGATGCAATATCTGCTTTTTCTTTTCCGGCCGCAGCAGGATCGGCTGCTACAATAGCTTTATAAGTCATGTAATCGTATGATCCGTAGCTGGCATTATGACCAGCAGCATTAAGGGTATTATAACGCAGGCCAAAAGCAGGCATACCAACAACAAGTTTGCTTGCCGGTAAATGAAACTTAGTCCAGATTTGCGTGCCCGATACCATAAAATCATAACTTGATGATTGCCCTACCGGCGAATCAGGAAAATTGTGGCCGTTATCTTCAAAAGCATGGATATTAACCCAGGTAGCTGCCGAAAGATCCGGATATTCCCAATGTTGATAATTGACCGAAGCAGTAACCGTTACAATTGCGTTTTGAGGAAGTGCGGCTTTAAGCGCAGTTAAAAACGGGCCTATGGCATGGATATTAGCCGGTGCGTTTGCAGAATTTATATCCGTCATGTTGATATCAACACCGTCCATTTTCCGGTTGGCCACATAGGTTTTTACCGATTGAACCAGTGCCTGCATTTTTGCATTGTCCCTGATTGCCGTGCCAAAATCATTACTTTCGTAAACAGCCCATCCGTCAATACCCGACAACCTGCCGCTAATCCCTAAAATAACCGGCACACCGTTGATGTGCGCGCGTGCCACTATTTCGTCTGCACGCTGGTTTACATTTCCTTTTGAGGCATCAAAACTGCCATCTGCCGCTACTTTGCCTACCTGATAATCTAAATGGGTAATGTTGTTCCAAACCAAATCAGCGGCCGTACCATCTTCCGTTAACTCGGCCAAAACCACATTGGTATAAAGTTTAAACTGATAAGTGCTTGGGCTGACCAATACTTTTGTTGACCGTGATGTTGTTGTGCCCTGATAAGTAACATCAAGCTTGATGTTGTATTCGCCACCGGCAGCGGGCTTAAATTTATAAGCAGTATCGGTTGACATTTCCTTGTCATTCACCTTCCAACTGATCTTGACTTTGCTGGCAGGCGAAAAAGCAAGGCCGGTAAAATTTGCCGTTTCGCCTTCGTTGATAATCCTGGGCGCGGCAAATATCCTTAAGTTGTCAAATATCCGCGGCGTGTACGGATTGTCGGCTTCCTGCTGTTTTACCTCGTCTTTTTTACATCCGGAGAACATTATAAAAATCACCAGGAACACTGGTATTGACCTGTACATAATTTTTTTCATATCATTGTTTTTTTGCTGATTTGTCTTTAATAATCATTTATGGTGTGATTTGATCACCCTGTTAATCGTACCAAGCAATGAATTCGGGCCGATGTCATCCTGCCGCAATTGCCAGATCATGATGCCGCCTGCTTGATCAAGTGCCAATTCGGTTTTACTTTTTATGGTGGCTATACCATTATAATACACTGTCCCACCGCCATTTACGATAACTTCATCTTTGTTTTCAGATCCCGGATAAGCTGCTATAATATCTTTAAACCCCAAACTTTCAGGGGCATTGCTGCCAAAACCATAACCATAAAACGGCACACCTAAACTCAGTTTTTCTTTAGCTATCCTGCGGGTTCCGTTCCAGTACGCCAAATCTTCAACAGCCATATCATACGGTGCATGTTGGCCGGGGACATTGAGGTTCCATGGCCCTGTTTTATCGTACGACATGATGTTTATAAAATCAAACTGTGCCAACGCCTTATCCGTGTACCGATCCTTATAAGCTGTGGCAACTGCGGCGGTAATCAGTTTATTTCGGGCTTTAAGTGCGCTGGCAAGATTAACCACAAAAGATTCGTAGTTTTCATCTATAAAGTTTCCTTCAAGGTCAACATCAATCCCGTCCAGATCATTATCAGCAGCCATCTTAACAAGGTTGGCTATCAGTTTAAGCTGATTGGCTTGGTTTACCAGTTTGATAAGATATGCAGGCGGATTGCCGCCGCCTATGGAAGCTAAAATTTTTACGCCTTTGCTATGGGCAAGTGCAGCAAGTTTCTTTAAATCTTTAGTTATGGTAAAAACACCGTTGGTATCAGGGGTGATAAAAGCCACGTTAAGATGCGTGATCATATCGAAGTTGATGGGGCTTGCTTCGGCTGCCAAATTACCTTCGTACCGAAAATAACCCACTACCCGGAATTTTTCTTTACTACTGCCGTTTCTCTGCGCGGCTTTAACATCATTTTTCTGGCATCCTGCTGTGGCAAGCAGGATAAAAAAAGCAAATGTCGATAATTTTCTGTTTTTAAATATTTTCATTGATTGTGTATTAAATAATCGGGTAAAATTTCCCAGGGTTGATGATATAAAACGGCAATACTTCTTTTAGCACTATAAAATTGACCTGTGTATTTTATGAGGCAGGAACCATCAGCGATGAACAAATATTTTAGGTGATAAAAGAAGCATCAAACTTTAACAGTGTTCAATTTATTTTCCATGCTTCTTTTACCGCCCTAAAAACATTGAAACTGCACCATATTTTTGTATCGATATATAATTAAAAAAACACCATTTTTTTAGTGGTAAAAGAAGCATCAGGTTTTTTCCAAATAATAATTTCAGCAAAACTTAAGCAGTTTTCTATTTTTTGTCCCACCAAACACGGCCTGTCCAATCATCCTTACCGCCAAGTGCCGTTAAAGCTTTTTCGATATTGGCCGCATTTTGTTCACGTTCAGACAGTGGATATTCAAACCTGCGCGGAATAGTGGTGGTGGTTGATTCTGCCGTTATAGCCGGTATTAAAGCAGGATAACCTGTTCGGCGCCAGTTGGCATAAGCTTCCGGGGCGTTCATCAAAAGTGCTACCCAAATTTGGTTATCTATGGTTTGCAATTCTTTACCGGGTGCCAGCTGGTTATCCTGTTTAAAGTTCTGAATCTGTGTACTGGTTAAAACCGGGCCGTTTGGAAACAGCGATAATTGCGTACAGGCGGCTTCCAAACCTTTTTCATAAAGTGTTTTTGCGTTACCGCCCAAATTCAGGTTCCATCTTACTGTGGCTTCGGCCAATAAAAATTCAACTTCGGCATAAGTTAAATGAAAAAATGGCGCATCGCTTCGCACCAGGAAATCGGCAAGTTGTGCCTTTTGGCCTCCGTTTGGAACAGATATGGTGCCACGGCCAGGATAATCGATATTGATAGCGCCTAAAAAGTTGTCGTAATTATAATGTCCGGCATCTACGCCTAATAAACCTACTTGTGCTTTTACCTGATCGGTAACATCAAGCCTGTCAGACAACCTGTCGGGGTTGGTCCAGTAAGCCCGGGCAATATATTGCAAACGCGGGTCGTTGGTCTGCTTCATTTCATTGATCAAAGTATTACAAACACGCGGGCGGCCATCATCTACATACTGATTGATGCCTACCGAAACACCGTTGCCGCGTATTTCTGCATAGCCATTGGTGATGTTGTTATAATCTACCTTGCATATATCCGTGTTATCGGTAAACAAACCAGAATTGTACGCATCCTGCACTTCCGCTTTTGCTTTTTCAGGGTCAACTTTTACCAGCCGCATGGCCAACCGCAAACGCAGGGAATTGGCAAATTTTTTCCATTTACTTATATCTCCATGATAAAACAACTCTTGCCCTACGGCATCTTTTGAAGTGTTCAGGCTGTTCCCTGCTTCTTTTAGCTCTTTAAAAAAGTCATCGTAAATATCTTTTTGTGCATCAAATTTTGGGTGAACAATGCCGGTAGCATAAGCTTTGCCTGCTTCGGAGTAAGGTATATCGCCATACAAATCGGTCATCCTGGCAAAAATATATACCTTCATGATGCGGCACATGGCATTCAGGTTTGTTTTCAGCGGATCAGATTGGGTACGTTCCACAGCATCGGCAATGTTCAATACATCGTTTGGATAACCAATTTCCCACAGTTCAGACATGTATTGTTTATTTTTAATGTAGGTACTGCCATAACGGTTATAATAAGCACCGCTGATTTGCTGAACCATGGGCATCGTCATGATGATACTGGTACGCTCATTAATGGTTACATCTCCTGCAAAACGTAACTGTGTAAATACCAACTGGTTGACCGGGTTCAGGTTGCTGGATTTTGTCGGATCGATATTCACGTCCCCAAACTTTTTGCAGGAAAACAGCAGCACAGGCAAAAGGAGCGAAACAAGCAAATATTTATTTAAAGTTATTTTCGTTTTCATTTTTTTAAGATTATACATACTTTAAAATCTGAAGTTTAGGTTAAAGCCCCAGCTTTTTCTGGATGGCAGCGAACCATACTCCAGGCCTTGTCCGTTTCCGTTGTTGTAGTTTGAATCAGGGTCAACGTTCGGCACTTTTTTATGAATGATGAACGGGTTACGGCTTACCAGGGCAACGGTCAGGTCTTTCATGCCTAATTTAGCGATAGTTTTTACCGGCAACCTGTAACTCAGTGTTATTTCGCGCATTTTAATATAACTTGCATCATAAATAAATGGCGTTGCAACCCCATTGCCATCGCTGTAATATTGCGACCAGTAGTTGGAAGGATCAACGGCAGTTTTGTTGGCCGTGTAAACAGTTTTGCCGTTAACAGTGGTTTGAATAACACCTTGCGGCACATAACCACTTACCTTTCCTGCTGCCCGCCATTGATCAATGCTCATCCCGGCCGTTTGGCGGTCTTCTTCGGATTTTATCCACTCGGCCCGGCCTGGCAGTGTCGAAATCTGACTTCCCCTAATTACCGCAAACATATTGGTCATAGAAAAAAGGTCAGATCCGTGTTTAACATCTATAACAGCACTTAAACCTATGTTTTTATACGTAAAACTGTTGGTCAAACCGCCTGTCCAACTCCAGGTGCCTTTCCCAAGTACAGTACGTTCTTCAGCTTGCAGTGGTGCTAAAGTTTGTGGGTTAAGTATGATGTTTCCGCTTGGGTCCCTTTGATAATCAAACCCTAAAATGGCACCATAAGGCGAACCCGGCTTGGCTACTACTGATACACCCAGCCAACGCGCGTCCGAAAGGGTTAAATAAGGCACACCTTCGGCCAATGACAAAACTGTATTGGTATTTTTGGCAAAATTAGCATTGATGTCCCAACTGAAATCCTTGCTGACAATCGGCCTGCCGTTAAGCTGTATTTCTACACCTTTATTACCCACTACACCGGCATTAATAATTTGCTGTGCAAAGCCTGATGAAAGCGGTGCCGGAACCAAGTTGATCTGATCCCTTGATTTTGAAGTGTAGTAAGTAAAATCAAACCCCAGCCTGTCTGTAAAAAACTTTAACTGCGTACCTACTTCAAAGGAACGTGTACGTGTAGGTTTTAAGTTTTTGTTGGGCAGCACCGTGCTTGATATACCACCTAATGAACCACCGTTAAAAGTTTGCGGATAAAGGTTATAATACAAATTTAACTGATACGGATCAGTGTCATTGCCTACTTCAGCACCTGATACCCTTATTTTTCCGAAAGAAAGTACATGACTTTTAATCTTAAAAAAATCAGTAAAAATAAAACTGGTAGCAACCGAAGGATATATATAGGAGTTATTATTTACCGGTAAAGTAGAGGACGCATCCATGCGCAAACTTGCATCTACATAAAGATAACTTTTATACCCGGCACTGAACAAGCCATAAATGGAGTTGTTTTGTTTTCTGTAGTGGCCATCTACAACTGTTTTGTCCGAAAAACTGTTCGGACTGATCACATCAGGAACGTTTAAGTTTACAAATTGTAAAACAGAACCGGGGTTATCTATTCTGGACAAACTGCTGCCAAACCGTGCAGAAAGGTTAAGCGATGGTGTAACCTGCTTTTGCAATGTTACCAATAAATCAGCTTCGGTAGTCGAAAGTTTTTGGTTAAGTTGATCAAGTTGCCCGGCCAAAGCACCCGGCGTGGTACGCGGGCTAAATTTTTCATAATTAAAATAAGTGAAATCGGTTGATGCCCGGCCCTGAATATTAAGCCAGCTATTAACCACATAATTGGCTTGTAAACCCCCGATAACCCTGTTTTTTTGGGTATTATTGCTCATTTTATTAATTACCCAGTAAGGGTCTAATCGATATTGGCCGCCGCCCCAGTCCAGATAGTTCCCTTCGCTGTCCTGATAAGCATTTTTAAAATAAGCCTGATCAACATTGTTGGCCAAACCTACAAAGCTGTTGCCAATATTCCCGGGGTCATCCGCCAGGGCGGGACGGTTAATTACTTTTTCATTTAAGTACATAACCCTTGCCGACAAAGTGATTTTATTACCAAATTTAGAACTGCCGGTAAAGTTAAAAGTATTGCGCCGCAGGCTGCTGCCCGGCACAATGTCCCTGTTCCGCAAATCAGAAATAGACAAACGGAAAGACGAATTATCATTTGAATTTGAAAAGGCTATGTTATTGGTAGCGGTAGTACCTGTTCTGAAAAAGTTGTCAATATTGTTTTTGACGAGTGCATACGGCCTGTATTTACCATCAAACCCGATAACTTGCAGATTAGGGTCCAGCCGCGGGCCAAAGTTATTGAACAAAGTGTTTTTGGCCTGCGATGGGTCAACAATCAATTGTTCGGCCGTTCCCTGTCCGTAAATATATTGATAGTCGTTATAATGGGTAAGCTGTTTTTCAAGAGAAGTAGTGCTGTTGACCTCGATGCCGAGTTCCCTTTTTGAACTGCCTTTTTTAGTGGTGATCAAAATCACGCCATTACCTGCCCTGCTGCCATACAAAGCAGAGGCCGAAGGGCCTTTCAACACGCTTATTTTATCAATATCGTCCGGGTTGATGGCCGAGATCGCATCACCAAAATCAAATCCGCTTGAATATTTGCCACCGCCAACCTGCCCGTAATTTGAATTATCGATAGGTACGCCATCTACCACATAAAGCGGCTGGTTATTGCCGGTTATACTGGTATTTCCCCGGATGATCACCCTTGACGAACCGGCCGGACCGCCCGCCGTGCTGTTGATGATCAGGCCGGGCACTTTACCTGCCAGTGAATTGATCACGTTGGTTTCCCTGGCTTTTTTCAGGTCGTTGCCATCCACTTCAGAATAAGCGTAACCTAAAGCACGCTCTTCCCTTTTAATGCCCAAAGCGGTTACCACTACGGCATTTAATTCGGTAACTTTTTGTTTTAAAACAATTTTTATGGTTTTGATTTTATCCGAAGCAATAATGGAAGTTGTTTCATAACCAATCATGCTAAAGGTGATGATGTCGCCATTATTTACCGCAATCACAAAACTTCCTGCTTCGCCGGTAACTGCGGTTTTGTTTTTGCTGGTGTTTATAATGGTAACACCGGGCAAAGGCAAATTATCATTATCGGTTACCTTACCGCTTAGGTTATATTCATCAACAACCGGCACCGAGGTTTTAAACGCTTTTTGGGATTGGATCATCACTGTTTCGCCCACAATTTTGTATTGTGCATGTATTTCCTGTGTCAACAAGCTGATAATCTGCGACAAACTTTGGTTGCTTACCGTTAGGCTGATCTTTTTTTTCAGGTCAAAATCATGTGGGTTGTATGAAAAATGTACGGCGGCTGCTTTTTCTATCTGGTTAAAAACAACAGGAACAGCCGAATTTTTCCAGTTGAACGAATAAACCGGTGTGGCTGATTGTGCATATCCGGTGATTGACACAATTAATAGTACCGAAGGAAGCATCCTCAGTAATATCCATGAAAGAAATCGTGTACGAAGTAGTGGTTTTTGCATAAAGTTATAGTTTAAAAATTGGTTAATTCAAGTTAAATTTGGTTTAGAACATCAATTTTACGCGGTTGCCTTCCTGCTTATAAGTAAAGTGATTGGCAAAGCCAATAGCATCCAGCACGGTAGTAAGGTTTTTATCATTAAACTGGCCGGTAAACGAAATATCTTCGCCGGGTTTGTTTGCCGGTTTAACAACAATGCCGTACATCTCCTTTAGTTTAATGCTGATCTCTTTTAAACCGGCATCCGAAAACACCAACTTCCGGTTTAGCCAGTTGTGTAATCCTGCTTTAGAAAAACCCGATTGGCTGAAAGCTTTGCTGCCCGTGGTCAACGTTGCCTGCCTGCCGGGAACAAGGGCAACCTGAACGAATTTTAAACTGGCCTGTGTAGATTCAACCTTTACTTTCCCGGTCAGCAACATTACATTTGCTTCAGGCTCAGCAGGATAACTTTGCACTTTGAACGAAGTGCCCAACGCAGTAGTGGCTATTTTGCCGGTAATTACAACAAATGGTTTCTGAGGGTTTTTTATAACTGAAAAGAATGCTTCGCCGCTCAGCAGCACATGCCGGTCAGCAGCATCATAATCATTTGCTATTTTTAATGTGCTTGACCCGTTGAGTAGTACAGAACTTCCATCGGGCAATAAAATTTGTTTACGATGGTCAAAATCTGTTGTGCCGATCAAACGATAATTTGCAGCAGTTGCTTCGCGATACAGTTCTGCACCGGACGGCGGTGTGATCCATCTGTAGACTGCATATGCACTCATTAAAACCAGCAAGGATGCGGCAACAGCCATCCAGCGCGAAAAATAAGTTTTTTTGCCGGTGACAGATGAAAATGGCTGATGTTTGTTGATTTCGCCTGTTAAATCAACAGCAGTTTTTAAGCGTTCGAGTGCGGTTGCTTTTTCGGCAGCACTTACTTTAACGCCTAATAAAAAACACAAGTTACGTGCCTCAATTATCATTTTTCTTAACTCAGGATTATCGTGATAAATATTTTCCCATTTGGCTTTGGCGGTTTCATCGTCCCCTTGGCAATAAAGTATAAAGCTTTCATCGGTCAAAAAATCTTCGGTTTGGTATGAGGCGTAATCCATTTAATATTAAAGCAATATTTATATATACAAGTGCAATAAATTATTCCTTTTTACCAATCTTTTTCCAAATAAATTTCAAGCTTCAATTTTGCAGGGATTCATACTTCTTTTATCACCTAAAAATCATGCTGGGCCATAATTAAAAAACAGAAAATGAACAATGGCTTCATCACCATTAAAAAAGCAAATTGCTATGCTGAAAAATACTAACTTGCCGTGTCTTTTTGTATCGACAGTACACAAACACTAATTTTATAGTGCTAAAAGAAGCATCGCCAATCCTAAGCATGATGAAGGGTTTTTTAAGCCGGGATATACTTATACAAATTCAATAACCTGCTGTTATTTGCCAATTATTGTTTGCCAACGCCTAAAGAATTGTAAAAAAGTTTTGATGAGCCCTCAACCAAAAAACGTTTGTAAAAACTGGCAATTACTTGCCGAGGGCGAAAAGCAGGGACTTTATGAGTGCTTTAATATTTTTTATGATGATTTGTACCGTTTTGGGCTGTCTTTATACAAAAACCCCGGATTGGTTAAGGAAAGTATCCACAACCTGTTTTTAGAGTTATGGCACATTAAGCACAAACTTGGCGGCGTACAAAACATACAGCAATATATCCTCGTTATTTTTAAACGAATATTATATAAAACCTATCGGCAGTGTTTAGAAGAAACCCAAACAAACCCTTCAGCAACAGGCCGGTTTACAGAAAACGTATCTTTTGAACCATCCTACGAAGCTATACTTATTGCAAGCCAGCAGGATGAACAAATGAAAATCCGGCTTCAAAACGCCCTTGAAAAGCTGTCGCCGCGCCAAAAAGAGGTGATTTGTTTACGATATTTTGATAAAGTTGCTTTTAAAGATATTGCCTGCCAAACCGGCCTGAGCGAACGCACGGTTTACAATACGCTGCACAATGCCATCAAAGTTTTAAGGGAAGTGATTTTATGGGTTTTGATATTCAATAGCTGCTGGCCATATTTATAATTTGTGCAAGTTTCATTTATCCAAATAAAATTTGCTTGCATATTTTTAAGATGCTTTTTTTAGCACTATAAACTTGGCTTTTAAAAACATGCGCTGTAAAAAGTTCGGTGAAACCAAATTTTACCCGGTAAAAGAAGCATCAACAAAAAAGCCGGTTTAGTCAACCGACTTTTTGCTTTTGTTCGATACTGTTTTTACCCTACTTTTTTCAGTACAATTGCTGCCAGTGGCGGCAAAGTTAAACCTACCGATTGCGGCTTGTAATTCCAGCCAACTTCTTCCGTAACCAGTTCATCAGGATTGATGGCCCCGCTGCCCCAAAAATGCAGATCATCAGAATTGAAAATTTCTTTCCAGCTTCCGGCCTGCGGCACACCAACACGGAAACCCTGGCGTACAACTGGCGTCAGGTTTAAAATGATTACCAGTTCATCTTCCGGTAAAATGCCTTTTCGGGCGTAAACCAGTACAGAATCTTCGGCGTTGTTTTCATCAATCCACTCAAAACCATCTCCGCTAAAAGCTTTTTCGTATAAAGCCGGTTCGGTTTGGTATAATTTGTTTAAAGCTTTGATTAAATCCTGCATTCCTTTGTGCGGGCGATGTTCCAGCAAATGCCAATCCAATGATTGTCCGAATTCCCACTGCTCAGACTGGGCAAATTCATCACCCATAAACAGCAGTTTTGTGCCCGGGTGCGTAAACATATAGCTGTACAAAGTCCGCAGGTTGGCAAATCGCTGCCACTCATCGCCGGGCATTTTGTTGATCATAGATTTTTTACCGTAAACCACTTCATCGTGCGACAAGGGCAGCATAAAGTTTTCGGTAAAAGCATACAACAAACTAAAAGTGAGTTCTTTATGGTGATATTTCCGGTTGATCGGATCTTCCTTAAAATAATTGATCGTATCGTGCATCCAGCCCATCATCCACTTCATGCCAAAACCCAACCCGCCCAAGTAAGTTGGCCGGCTTACACCACCAAAAGAGGTTGATTCTTCGGCAGTGGTTTGCACATCCGGGAAGTTGCTGTAAACCGCTTCGTTAAACTCTTTTAAAAACTGTATGGCTTCCAGGTTTTGGTTTCCGCCGTAAATGTTTGGCTCCCACTCGCCTGCATTGCGCGAATAATCTAAATAAAGCATTGAAGCCACGGCATCCACGCGCAAACCATCAATATGATAACGCTCCAGCCAGAAAATGGCATTGCTGATCAGAAACGATTTTACCTCATTTCGGCCATAATTAAAAATATAGGATTTCCAATCTGGATGAAAACCTTTCTGCGGATCTTCATGCTCGTACAAACTCGTTCCGTCAAAACGGAAAAGCCCGTGTGCATCGCCCGGAAAATGAGATGGCACCCAATCCAGGATCACACCAATATCTTCGGCATGAAATTTTTCGATCAAATACATCAAATCCTGCGGGGAACCATAGCGTGTGCTTGCCGCAAAATAGCCCGTAATCTGGTAACCCCAGCTTGGATAATACGGATGTTCGGCCAGCGGCATAAACTCTACATGCGTAAAGCCCATTTCTTTAACATAAGGCACCAGCACTTCGGCCATTTCGCGGTAACCCATAAACTGGTCCGGGCTTTCCGGGCTGCGCGCCCAAGAACCAAAATGCACCTCGTAAACGGAGTATGGCCGCGTTAACGTGTTGTGTTGGATCCGCTTTTTCATCCATTGCCCATCGTGCCAGTCGTGGTAAGTATGCGTTACGATAGAAGCCGTGCGCGGTGGTTCTTCCCAGCGATAGGCAAACGGGTCGCCTTTCTCCAGTTCTTCTCCGTAAAAAGATTTAATGGCATATTTATACGTTTCGCCATGGCCAACATGCGGGATAAAACCTTCCCAAATCCCGGAACCGTCCCAGCGGACATTTAACTGGTGACTGTTTTTGTTCCAGCCGTTAAAATTACCGATAACGTGCACCACCTGCGCATTGGGCGCCCAAACGGCAAAATAAGTTCCGGTCACGCCTTTGTGTTCTAACGTGTGCGAACCAAAAAGTTCGTATAATTTGTAATGTTTTCCGGCTTTAAAAAGGCTGATGTCGAAATCAGAAAAACGACTGTAAACTTCAACCGGCTGCAAGCCCGGCGCAGTTGATTGGATTTCTGCGGAAGCAGTACCGGACAATGCTGTTTCTGTGATTTTTGAAGGCATTTCAGAATCGGCCTGCTTTAAGTTTTTAGCTTTTGCCGATGCTGTTTTTACCATGGTTTTTTTGGTGCCTGATACTTTTTTTTCTTTAGAAGAAGTAAGATCAATATTCGTTTCCTCCGTAGTAGAAATTATTTTTTTGGCCATCACGTTTATAGTTAAGGTAGAAGTACAAGTTTAAGCAAATTAGCTTAAATAGGTTTTTATGATTTTTTCAAAAAGAACATCACAAAAAAGTTGCATTACATATTTATAATAATATCTAACTTTCGCCATTAATAATGTATCAGATTTATTGTTACAATATTAAGATGCTAAAAAAAGCATTGATACTTTTGAAAAATCAAATTTCATAATCCGGCTTCAGTTTTTTTGTAAAATAATACATTTTAGCAATTTTTTACGTTCAGGTACATTATTCAAAATAATTAAAAACCCGACTACGGTTTATATATGTTTAAACTAAGATTTGCATTAGGTTTTCTGGCTTTAACAACAGTAACCAATGCTTTACATGCACAAAATCAAACAGATACCTTAACTTTAAAATTTCAGGAAGCCGAAAAAAGGTTTTTGCTCAACAATTTTACCCTGATTGCCCAAAGATATAATGTTGATGCGACCAAAGCATTGATACAGCAGGCCAAACTGTGGGATAACCCGGCCTTAAGCACCGATCAAAATTTGTACTCTAAAGGTGCCGGTTTTTTCAATCATTCTGATGGTAACGGACAGTTTTTTGCCCAGATCAATCAATTGTTCAAAACGGCAGGCAAACGCGGCAAACAAATCAGGCTGGCACAGGATGATGTAAATGTGCAGCAGGCACAATTTAACGATTTGCTGCGCAACCTGCACTATAATATGGAAGTGGATTTTGCACAATTAGACAATCTGCTGCAGCAAAATAAAATTTACCAGTACGAAATCAATTCATCCAGAAACCTGGTAAAAGCTATTTCTGCGGCTTACGGCGTAGGCAATTCGTCTTTGCGTGATGTAGTACGTTTGCAGGCTTTAGCTTTTGGTTTGGAAAACGATATGGTTGAAAACAACCGCCAGGTTAACGAGCTGGAAAATGATTTGAAAACCTTGCTTGTTGTTAAAGAAACCACTTTTATCAAACCGGACATCAGCACGCCCACAACCAATGCCACTTTAAATATCACGGCTTTAATTGACACTGCAAAAGCCAATCGCGGAGATTATCAGGCAAGTAAATTTCTGGTTGAGCAGGCTGGCCACAATTTAAGTTATCAGAAAGCACTGGCCATTCCGGATTTGACTATCGGCGTGGATTATGACCGCGCCAGTAACTACGTGCCTAACTATTATGGTTTGGCCATCAGTTTGCCGCTGCCGTTTATCAACCGGAACCAGGGCAACATCAAATCGGCCAAGTTTGCCATCCAAAACCAGGAATTTGTGTTGAAAAACAGTGATTTGAAGGTTAAAAATGATGTAGTTACCGCAGTAGAACAATATAATTTAAGCTTGCAGCTGTTTTCAAAAAACAACATCGATTTTTATGGCACTTACGATAAACTTTTTGCCAGCGTGGTAAAAGCTTATAAAGAACGACAGCTTGGTCTGGTAGAATTTATTGATTTTTTTGAATCGTACAAAGACACTAAACTGAAAGTGATCCAGCAGCAATATAACCTGGAAAAAGCAATTGCCGATGTCAATTATAATGTTGGCTCAACCGTAATCGTTCCTCAATAAAAATTTCCTGAAAAATAAAATGAAAAGAGAATTGTTAATCAGCCTTTCCGTATTGCTGTGCCTGGCATCCTGCAAGCAGAAAAAGGAAGAAACCGTACAGAAACAAAGTGTTTGCATTACGGATTCTTTGGCAAAAATCACCAGCATTGATACCGCCAAAACAACCAATATGCAGGATGAACTGACTTTGTCCGGCGAGGTTTCTTTTGACGATAACCGCGTGGTAAAGGTGTTTCCGTTTTCCAGCGGACAAGTTACCGATGTGCGTGTTTCTTTGGGCGATAAAGTGAGCAAAGGCCAGGTGCTTGCCGTTATGCGCAGTGCCGATGTTGCCGGAAATTACACAGATCTAACAGCTACCAATTCCGATCTTTCGATTGCTAAAAGGCAGTTGGCACAAACAGAATACCTGTATAAAAACGGTATTTCCAGCGAGCGTGATTATACCGAAGCCAAAGAAAACTATAATAAAGCGATAGCCGCCAATACAAAAGTACAGGAGCAACTTAGCATTAACGGCCGGGGCAACACCAGCGCAAACGGGCAGTATATTATCAAAGCACCCGAAAGCGGTTATATTGTTGAAAAAGCAGTTACGGCCGGAAGTTTTATCCGGTCTGACAATGCGGCCAGTATGTTTACCATTTCGGATATGAAGGATGTTTGGATTTGGGCAAATGTTTTTGAAAGCGACATCAGTAAAGTAAAAGATGGCTACGCGGCCAAAGTAACCACGCTGGCTTATCCGGACAAAGTTTTTCAGGGGAAAGTAAATGAGGTCAGCTCTGTTTTAGATCCGGACAATAAAGTGATGAAAGTAAAAATCACGCTGCCAAACCCTAATATGCTTTTAAAGCCGGAAATGTTCACTTCGGTTGTCGTTACCAATAACGAATCCACACAATCCGTTACCGTGCCTGCCTCTTCCATTATCTTTAACGACAGCAAAAATTATGTGGTTATTTACCACAGCAAATGCAATATGGAGGTTAGGGAAGTTAATGTGATAAAAACAGTAGATAATGTAAGTTACATATCATCCGGTTTGAAAGCCGGCGAAACACTGGTTTCCAAAAACCAGCTCTTACTGTACGATGCGTTAACAGAAGAATAAACAAGGGTACAAATAAATCAGGTTTAAAGCCATTCACTATAAATAATTGATGCTTCTTTTATCAGCCCAAATTTACAGGCATAAAAGAAGCATCACTATTCAACCAGCTAAAAAAGGTAACTCATACCAATGGATAAGTTTATTAAAAATATCATCTATTTTTCGTTAAAAAACCGCGTTTTTGTGTTTTTTATGACGGGCGTCCTGGCTATCCTCGGCGTAATCAGCTACCTTAATACTTCAATAGAAACCTTTCCGGATGTAACTAATACACAGATTATTATCATTGCGCAGTGGCAGGGCCACAGTGCCGAGGAGGTGGAACGCATGATTACCATCCCGATGGAAACGGTGCTCAATTCTGTTCAGAAAAAATCAAACCTGCGCACTACGTCTTCTTTCGGTTTATCTTACGTCCGCATTATTTTTGATGATAATGTAGATGACGCTTTTGCGCGACAGCAGGTTTTAAGCCGATTGCTTAATGCTGATTTGCCGGATGGCGTAAAACCCGAAGTAGAGCCGCCTTACGGCCCAACCGGCGAGATTTACCGCTACACCCTCCGCAGCAAAATAAAAAGTTTGCATGAGTTGACTGCTTTGCAGGACTGGGTGCTCGACAGGCAGTTTAAAGCCATTCCGGGTGTTGCCGATGTGAATAGTTTTGGCGGAGAAGAAAAGGATTACGAAGTAAGCGTAAACCCTGCCCTGCTAAGTAAATACGGCCTGACTTCACTGGATGTTTTTAACGCTATTAACCGAAGTAATATTAATGTAGGCGGTGATGTGATCGAGAAAAACAACCAGGCTTATGTGGTGCGCGGGATTGGCGTGATCAACAACATCAGCGAGATCCAAAACATCATTATTAAAAATGTGAACAACGTACCGATTTTGGCGCGTAATGTGGCAGACATTCATGAAGGTGGTTTGCCGCGTTTGGGTCAGGTTGGCCGCGATAAAGAAAACGAAGGTATTGAAGGCATTGTGGTGATGCGGAAAGGTGAAAACCCGGCAGAAGTTTTGGTTCGGATCAAGGCCAAAGTGAAAGATCTGAACGAACATATCCTGCCAAAAGACACCAAGATCGACGTTTTTTATGACCGTACCAACCTGATGGATTTTGCCACGCACACGGTAATCCACAACTTGATTGAAGGTATTGTGCTGGTAACCGTAATTGTGTTTTTGTTTATGGCCGATTGGCGTACTACGCTGACCGTTACCATCATCATTCCTTTAGCACTGCTTTTTGCTTTTATTTGTTTAAAGCTGAAGGGCATGAGTGCCAATCTGTTATCAATGGGCGCGGTGGATTTCGGGATTATTGTAGATGGGGCCGTGGTAATGGTGGAAGGTATTTATGTTGCGCTGGATCATCGGGCAAAAGAAGTGGGCATGGAACGTTTTAATAAGCTGGCCAAGCTGGGTTTATTTAAAAACGTGGGTACAGAAATGGGGAAAGCCATCTTTTTTTCCAAGCTGATTATCCTTACCTGTTTGATGCCGATTTTTGCTTTCCAGAAAGTAGAAGGTAAAATGTTTTCTCCGCTGGCTTATACACTTAGTTTTGCTTTGCTGGGTGCATTAATTTTTACACTGACGTTGGTTCCGGCTTTGTCCAGCATTCTGCTTCGTAAAAATGTAAGGGAAAAGCACAACCCGGTGGTACTGTTTTTTGAAAACGGCATCCACAAAATGTTCAATTTCACCTATAAAAACCAGAAACTTACTTTAATTGTGTCGCTGGTGATCATGGCTTTAACTTTTGCTTCGGCCAAATTATTAGGTACGGAATTTTTGCCTCAGCTAAACGAAGGCGCACTTTGGGTAACGGCGCAATTGCCGATGAGCACTTCGCTGGAAAGTTCTGTGAGCACTACCAATAAAATGCGGAATATATTGGGTTCTTTTCCGGAAGTGAAACAAACACTCTCACAAGTGGGCCGGACAAACGACGGAACAGATCCGAAAGGTTTTTTTAACGTACAGATCCAGGTAGATTTATACCCGAAAGATGATTGGAAACGAAAAATTACCCAGGAAGAACTGATTGCGCAGATGGACAAAAAGCTGAGCCAGTTTCCGGGCATTATCTTCAATTATTCTCAGCCAATTATTGATAACGTGGCCGAAGCAGTGGCAGGTGTGCCGGCATCAATGGCCGTTAAAATTTTCGGCCCTGATTTTAAAGTTTTGGACGGCAAAGCTGATGAAGTGCTGCGTGTACTGAAAAAAATAGAAGGTGTAGAAGATTTAGGTGTTTTAAGAAATTTAGGTCAGCCCGAATTTAGGATCGAGCTGGACCAAAGTAAAATGGCTTTGTATGGCGTTAGTACCGCCGATGCCAATGCGGTTATTGAAATGGCCATCGGCGGAAAAGCGGCCACAACTTTATATCAGGGGGAACGGAAATTTGATATACGGGTACGCTATCAGAAAAATTTTCGTGATACCGAAGAAAAGATTGAAAACCTGATGGTGCCAACACTGAACGGTGCCAAAATTGCAATTAAAGAAATAGCAGAAATCACTAAGCTGACCGGGCCCGCTTTCATCTATCGAGATAACAACATGCGCTATATTGCAGTAAAGTTTTCGGTTCGTGGCCGGGATTTGGGCAGCACCATTGCAGAAGCACAGCAAAAAGTTAACCGTGCTGTAAAGCTGGATCAAGGTTATTCTTTTACCTGGAACGGCGAATTTGAGAACCAGATCCGGGCTTCTAACACGCTGGCCAATGTTGTTCCGGTTTGTTTACTGGTGATATTTTTGATCCTGTTCATGACGTTTGGCAACATGAAAGATGCTGTCCTCGTTATCCTGAATGTACCTTTTGCGCTGATCGGCGGAATTCTAGCCTTGCACATTACCAACACTAATTTCAGTATTTCTGCCGGTATTGGTTTTATTGCTTTGTTCGGTGTTTGTATCCAAAATGGTGTTATCCTGATTTCGGTATTCCGTAAAAACTTGTTGGAAGGTATTCATATTGATGAAGCTATCTTAACGGGCGTGATTTCCAGGGTTCGCCCGGTAGTGATGACGGCTTTAATGGCCGCTATCGGATTGATGCCGGCGGCTATTTCCACCGGTATTGGTTCTGAAACACAGAAACCTTTGGCCATTGTGGTAATTGGCGGTTTGATTACTTCAACAATTTTAACCTTACTTCTTTTACCGATCATTTATAAGATGGTTTACAATTTGATCCACAAAAGGGAAAATCGGAAGTTGTTGCGGAAGTTGGGAGCGGTTAGTGGGTAAACGATTTGAACATGAGATTTTCAATAAATAAAAATCCGAATATTGTTATATTCGGATTTTTATTTATTAGTAGTTATGATTGTTTGTTATCATTACACTTAACTTTTAATCTGTGTACTAATAATTCAACTACCATCCAGGATTTTGTACTAATTTGGGGTTAACGATCAAATCATTGGTAGGCAAGCCCCAAGTAAATTTAGCAGCATCAGCAGGCACTGACAACGTATTATAAGATGCACCTATGTTAATAATATTAAGGTTTTGAGGATCGTGCCTTGTAAATCCTTCATGATAACGTTTTAAATCGAATAAACGGAAGCCTTCAAAAGCAAGCTCACGGAACCTTTCATCTTTAATATCTTGAATTAACGTTGTACCCGAAGATGAAACGGAATTAATACCACGCGCTACACGTAAAGCATTAAGTGCAGCGAGTGCATTTGCAGCATTACCAGCTTTTGCAGCAGCTTCAGCAGCAATTAAATATACTTCACCAATACGAAATACTTTTGGTTTTTGGTAGTAGTTAGTGGAGGAAGAACTATATAAAGATGGATTTCCTGGATATTTATTAACTAATGAGATATCAGAGACTGTTTGACCAGATATTGCTACTTTTTTTGCAGAAAAATAGGTAGCCTTCCGGATATCAGAAGTAGAATAGAAATCAACAACCCATTTAGATGGAATAAAATCAGGATCGTAAAGGCCATTTCCTGATAGATAACCTAAATAGATGTTATTAGTATTTGGAGCTTCAGTTGTACTTGTTGCATTTAATTGCAATATATCTTCCTGAATACCATCTGTACCCCAGTAATTTTGAAGATTAGTAACGGATGAGATCAGAGGATATTTACCATTAGCAATTACAGTACTGGCAGCAGTATAAGCACCAACCCAATCTTGCATGTGTAGTCTGACCCTTGCTTCTAAAGCCAATGCTGCATCAATAGTAAAAGTTCTTGATCCTTGAACACCAGCCGTACTTGCTAAAAGGGTTTTCGCTTTTGTTAAATCAGCAATAATTTGATCATATACTTCTTTTACTGTTGCCCGAGCAGGCATGGCATTCAAGTCATAAGCAGTAAGAAGTGGCACACCCAAATCTGTAGCTGCAGTAGCTGGTTCATACGGCTTTGCAAATCTTATAATCAAGTTATGATAATAATAAGCCCTAGCTAAATAAGCGTCACCTCGGGATTTATCTAAAGTAGCAGCTTCTGCTGTACTGGTTGTTGTAATGTTGTCAAACCCTGCTATAGCAGTATTAACATCTGCAATTCCAAAATAATAACCAGACCAAGCAGTAACAATTGCTCCGTCGTCAGCTAAAAATGAATCTCCCCATCGATGTGGTGAACCATTCCTATTTCCGTAATCTAAAGATGCATTCAATTGGTCAGCTTGTACGTCTTGACTAACTACATAAGAACCATAGACTCTACCTCTTAAAATACCATATAACCCATTATCCCAAGTTTGTGCATCTTTTATAGTTTTAAAAGCCTGAGTAACTTCAATAGAGTCATATGGATATAATTCAAGTTTTTTACATGCTGAAAGAGCTGTCAAAGCAATTGCACTAACAACTAAACTTATTTTTATTTTTTTCATCGTTATTTTTATAAATTAACGTTTTTTAAAATTTGATTCCCAAACCAACAGTATATTGTTTAGTGTTAGGATTAGTGCCTAAAGCTAAATTAGAATCAACCTCAGGATCGGGACCTGTGTATTTAGTAAAAGTAAATACATTACGTCCTGTTAAGAATATATTGACACCTTTAATTGCTTTAGTAGGCTTAAGAACTGATGCAGGAATATTATAACCTAAAGTAAGCACCTTTAGCCTCATAAAAGAAGCATCCTCAATTAACCTGGTATCGAACTGGGTAAATTGTACACCATACTTGGGAAATGTAGTTATATCACCAGGGTTTTTCCAGTAGTTTAACACTGTATTATATTGATTGTACCCTACAAACTGGTTGGGATTTTCATAAAAATACCTATCATTGTTAATTAGATTTTTACCAAGAGCATAACTAAACTGTGCTACCAATGAAAATCCTTGATAACCAGCATTCAGACCAAAACCTCCAGTCATTTTAGCGAAACGACGAATACCTGTGTTCTGTTGTAAAGCTGCTGTACTGAATGTTGAAGTAACTGAACTGGCATCTTGACGAGTTGCACCTGGATTACTAGCATCAGGCACATACCATTCTGGTAAACCTGTTTGGGTATTTACACCTTTAAAAATTGGATACACAAAAGATACTGGTTGGCCAATTACCCAAGCCACACCTGTTCCAGACTGTACCCAGTAATTTTTTCCTTGGAATAATTCCAGAACTTTATCATGGTTAGTAAAAAAGTTAAAATAAGGAGTAATATAAGCTCTTTTAGACCTATTTTTATAAACGTCAAAATCTACACTAACATCCCATCCCCTATTTTGATACTTACCAACATTATTATAAACACTTGAAAATCCAACGACATACTGATAAGGAACACTAACTAACATATTAGTAGTAACACGGTTATAGTGTGAAACATCTAATCTAATCCTATCAAAAAAAGAAGTCGTAAAACCAAAAGTTGTGTTTTGCTGTTTTTCCCAAGTTAAATCAGGATTACCGGCAGCATTAATACCAAATCCAGTAGAACCATTATATGTATTTGTACCTGCTGTTTGATAACTTAAGTAATTTTGATTTGTAACACCAAATTCTGAGTTTCCGGTACTCCCAGTACTGGCTCTTAAAGACAAATCATCTAACCAGTTAACATCTTTTAAAAAATTTTCTTCTTTAATTTTATATAACCCTCCAACAGACCAAAAAATAGCAGAACGATTATTCACGCCAAATCGTGAAGACTTATCCTGACGAATAGAAGCATTAACAAAATACTTACTGGCAAAATCATAACCTAATCTGCCAAAAAGAGAATGAAATGCGTATTCTGTTTTGCTAGAACCTACAGCTATACTAGTAGGTCCATTACCAAGCAGCAATAACCTATCATCGGTTTGTCCCGTTGAAGAACCAGCAAAACTTGTATAAGTATTATCAATAGATTCTTGACCAGCAAGAAATGTAACATTATTACTTTTAATAAAATTAAACTTATATTCTGCTGTATTAGTAACAGTCTTAGTTATGCTTCTTATAAAGGACTCACTTAAAGAACCATTATTTAATGATCCTAAATACGAAGGTAGTCTTGAAGCAGTAACTCTTTGATCATAAGCATCTAATCCACCTTGGCTTCTAATAGTTAAACCTTTTATAGGAGTAATTTGAATATAACCAGTCGGGTCAAATGTTATTTGGTTAGTTGGGCTGGGTGTTTCATTGGCTAAATACTCAGGATTATACTGATTCCATCCAGGAATATAAGTATACTTATTGCCATTAGCATCAACAGGTGAGTAATATGGTGCTGCTAATAAGGCTAAACCACGACCTAAACTATTACTAGTGTAAGGATTAGTTTGTCTCTGATCGGTTCCAATTGCCATATTTAAACCAAATTGCAACCAGTTATTTACAACTGAGTTTACATTTGAGCGTAAGGTATAACGCTCATATTTTGAACGATAAGCTAAACCTTGCTGATTGAAATAACCTGTCGAAACATAGTAATTGGTTTTACCACTGCCACCGGACACTGTTGCAGTTGATTGAAAAGTTGGTTGATTATCCCTATAATAAGTTTTGTACCACTGAGTGTCAAACGGATAAGTAGTTTTTATTGTGTTAACTTGTGTTTGAGTTAATTGACCCGTAGCTAAGCGAAAACCCAAAAACTGCTGAGAATTCATAAACCGATTGAAAAAATCTATGTTGGCAAGTTTTGATTTACCATATTGAGTAGTTATGTCAACTTGTGCAGGTCTATTTGCATCACCTTTTTTTGTAGTAATATAAATAACACCATTTGCAGCACGTGCACCGTAGATTGAAGTCGCAGAAGCATCTTTTAAAACTGAAATATTTTCAAAATCATTAGGGTTTAAAGATAGAATAGAATTTTGATCAACAGGTATCCCGTCTAACACATAAAGAGGCGCGGAACTTGCACTTAATGAACCAGTACCGTTTATTCTGACAGAAGACACTGCAGAAGGCTCGCCAGAAGAGGTAAAAATTTGTAAACCAGCTACTTTTCCTTGTAAAGCGTCAAATGTATTTGCAATAGGCTTATTTTCAATATCTCTTGAAGTGATTGTAGCAACCTGACCAACTACATTTGAAGCCCTTGTACCGGTACCATAACCTACAACTACTACTTCATTTAATTGCCGATTGTCAACTACTAATTTTACATTAACGATTCCTGATGCAGGAACGTTAATATTCTGTGTAATAAAGCCTATAAAAGTAAAAGTAAGTGTTTTAACATTCAATGGAATATTAATAGAAAACGTTCCATCAATACTTGTAATTGTACCCGTCGTTGTTCCTGTTGCTTGAACTGACACCCCTGGTAACGGTTGTCCGTCATCACTCCCCGTTACCTTTCCTGTAATTTTTCTGTTCTGCGCAAATGCACTTGGCAATGCAAATAATCCAAACAAGAAAAAAATAAGTAATTTTTGCTTCATGCTTTGTTTGTTTTAGTTAATATCGATTCCGAAAATATGTAAAAAAACACAGCTTTTTGAAATAAATTAAAAAAACTAAAAATTAGCTTAAAAAATAATAAAAACTAACGAATTAGTCGTTAATATTTTTAAATATGAAGCAAGTGGGGTTTATATTGTTAAAAGGCGTATTGAATTTCAGCAAAACCGATTAATTATCTGATTCAAGGTCAAAAATTAACGATTTTATATCTTCACATCCGCTCCGGCACTTCAATTCCTAACAAAAGCATTGCATTTTTGATCACTTTGGCAGAAACATCAGACAATTGCATCCTGAATTGCTTTATTTCTTCGTCCTCAGCTTTCAAAATGCTTTCTTCATGGTAAAATTTGTTGTAAAGTTTGGCTGTTTCATAAACATAATTGGCAATTACTGCGGGACTATAAGCTGTTGCCGCTTCAGCTAAAATTACCGGATACTGCTGCAATTGTATGATCAAATCTTTCTCAACTGCCGATACTGTTTTTATAGGGATAAAAACAGTATCTGTATTAAAGTTGCCTTTATTTAGTACCGAACGGATCCGGGCGTAAGTATATTGAATAAACGGCCCGGTGTTTCCCTGAAAATCCACAGATTCATTCGGGTTAAACAGCAAACGTTTTTTAGGTTCTACTTTTAAAAGAAAATATTTTAACGCGCCCATACCAATGGTATAATACAGCTTCTGCTTTTCTTCCTCCGGAAAATCTACTGCTTTCCCCAAAATATCGGTTTGCTCTTTGGCAGTATCTTCCATTTCGGCAATCAAGTCATCGGCATCTACAACTGTTCCTTCGCGGGATTTCATTTTTCCGGAAGGCAAATCAACCATACCGTATGATAAATGGTACAAACCTTCGGCCCAGCTTTTGCCCAGTTTCTTCAGGATCAGGTACAGCACTTTAAAGTGATAATCCTGCTCGTTGCCAACTACATTTAACGCTTTATCAGTATGATATTCATCGTATTTAAGCTGTGCTGTGCCTAAATCCTGCGTCATGTAAACGGAAGTCCCGTCGGCTCGCAAAACTAATTTCTCATCCAGACCATCAGCGGTTAAATCAATCCAAACAGAACCGTCCGGTTTTTTAAAGAAAATACCTTTTTCCAAACCTTCATCAATCAGCGATTTTCCTAATAGATACGTGTTGGATTCGTAATAATACTGATCAAAATCAACGCCCAGTTTTTTGTACGTTTCGGCAAAACCGGCATAAACCCATTCGTTCATGTCCATCCAAAGCGAAATTACCTGCGGGTTGCCCTGCTCCCATTGCTGCAGCATTTCCTGCGCTTCTATAATCAAAGGCGCATTTTTTTTGGCCTGATCTTCTGTTTCGCCTTGTGCTTTTAATCCTTCGATTTGTTTTTTATATTCCTGGTCAAATCGCACATAATATTTCCCAACCAAATGATCGCCTTTTAAACCGGAAGTTTCCGGCGTTTCGCCGTTGCCAAATTTTTGCCAGGCCAGCATCGATTTGCAGATATGGATGCCACGGTCGTTCACCAGATTTGCTTTAATCACTTCGTAACCGTTCGCTTTTAAAATTTCGGCCACAGAATATCCCAGCAAATTATTGCGCACATGGCCTAAATGCAGCGGTTTGTTGGTGTTGGGCGAGGAATATTCCACCATCACTTTTTGCCCGTTCGGAGGAAAGAGGCCGAAGTCTGGCCGGTTGATTTCGTTGTAAAAAACATCCGCCCAATAGCTGTTTTTAAGGGATAAATTCAGGAAACCTTTAATCACGTTGAAAGATTCCAGTTCTTCGATTTCATTCACCAGAAACCCGCCCAAAGCCGCTGCAGTTTGTTCCGGTGATTGTTTGGAGAACCTGGTGATCGGAAAAACCATCAAGGTAACATCGCCTTCAAACTCCTTGCGCGTTTGTTGCAGCGTTAGATTTTCAGCGGTAATATCAGTTCCAAATAATGTTTTTACGGCACGAACGGCGGCTTCTAAAATAAAATCCATAGCGCGAATTTACACAAATAGAAGCCTCAGCCCAACCATCTCCACAGGAGAAGAAGATAAAGCGATGAAATTTGCAAGTCTCTCTCTTTTGGAGAGGGATTCAGGGTGAGGCATACAACTATTTCTGATAAATTTGCAGTCAAACAACTCCTATGCTCCAAACTACAGATTTTCAGTTACAAGTCAGTTCCGAAATTGGCACTCTACGCCGACTTTTGGTACACAGTCCGGATAAAGGTTTGGGCAAAGTTGTACCGTCCAAAGCGCAGGACTGGTTGTTTGAAGATATTGTGCACCTGGAAACCATCCGCAGCAAAGAGTATGATCTGTACACCAAAATCTTGTTGTATTTTCTGGATCCGGGGAAAATCCAAAATTTAGCCGATAAAAACAGTACGCGTGAATTTTTCATACCCGGCAAAACGGCTTTTCATGCTTCAGAAAAAGTGATAGAACTGGAAGCCCTGCTGATTGAAATCCTGGATGATTTGCCCCTGCGCCAGCAGGTAGTGGCCGCCGTTTGTGCTACCGAAACCTGCACGTATCAGCAACAGCAGCAATTATTAGGTTTATCGTCGGTACAATTGGCGGTTTTATTGATTTCGGGAACGATGCCAGACGGAAATATATTTTTCGCGCCGATACCAAACCTGATTTTTACACGCGATTTAGGAACGGTAATCAACCGGCATGTTTTGCTGAACAAACCTGCCCGAAAAGCACGTACGCGTGAAGCGTTACTTACCAAATACATCTTTTTTAACCACCCGATTTTTGAAAATTACCGGCAAAATATTATTGAAGTGCCGCAAACAGAGCAGCAGTTTTTGATCCCCGAAGGAGAAATTGATGCACAAAACACGCTGGAAGGCGGCGATGTGATGATGATCAGCAAAAACCATTTACTGATTGGCTGCGGCGAACGCACCACACCGCAGGCTGCCAGCGCGGTGATCAAAATTTTGTTTGAGCAGCATGTTGTGGAAAAAGTTACCATTGTCAAAATCCCGCACAAGCGCAATTTTATGCACCTGGATACTGTTTTTACACAGGTAAAAAAGAACGTTTGGGTGCTGCTTTCATCGTTGTTCAATGCGGAGGAAAAAACGGAAAACACCGAACCGATCGATCATCTTATGGAAATCAAAAAACCGGACCGGCCGGAAATCATTCAGTTTGAAAGAGGAAAAATCGATCATCCGCGTAAATTTTTAAAACTGGAAGATTTGCTGGACAAAATCAGCCGACAAGAATTGGGCAGCACCGAAGCAACCGAATTTATTTATTCCGGCAACAATGTTTTCCCGTATGATTCGCGCGAACAATGGACCGATTCCTGCAATTTACTGGCTTTAAAAGAAGGCGTGGTTTTGGGTTATGACCGTAATGATAAAACGCTTGCTGCTTTTGCCGCAAAAGGTTTTGAAATCATTTCCGCAGAAAACCTTTTACAGCAATTTGAACTAAAATTATTGCGGCCGGACGAAATCCAAAACACGGTCATCACTTTTCCATCAGCAGAACTTTCGCGTGCGCGCGGCGGTTTTCATTGCATGAGTATGCCGCTTTTCCGGGACGAAATTTAAAGCTGTAATGCTGTTTTTACACTGCTTTTTTCAGTGCTTCCTCATAATACTTATCACCGCTCCAATCGTAAATATCGCATTGTTTTACATTATATTTTTTCATCAGCTCGCCCAGTTTGTTGATCGATTCTTCTTCAACATGTTCGGTAATGCTTACTGCTTCCCACCATTTCAGGATAAAAAAACTTTTACATTTCAATAGGATAATTTGGTACAAACCCCTGTATTTACCAGTTTGGATGATAATTTTGGTCATAATAAATTTTTTTCGGCAAAAACCCTGCGTAATCAATTTCACAAAAACAGCGTAGTAGGCTGCCATGCAGATTTAACACCGCAAACGAAAATTTATTACCACAATCTCAAAAAATGATGAAAATACATTAAGTTGGTTACATTTTAAGAGAATGATTATTTAAACGGGCAAACAAGCCCATAATTAAAGAAATAGCAATAAATGACTTCCCAAATACTGATGATACGGCCCATAAACTTTGGTTTTAACGAGCAAACCGCCGCCAGCAACGCGTTCCAGAAAAACGGTGCACAAGCGGAAGTACAGCAAAATGCCTTACAGGAATTTGATGCTTTTGTAAAAATTTTACGGCAAAACGGTGTTCAGGTGATGGTGATTGACGATACGCCGGAACTGCATACGCCGGATTCGGTTTTTCCGAACAACTGGATATCTTTTCATGAAAACGGTTCTGTGGTTTTGTATCCGATGCAGGCCGAAAACCGGCGTTTGGAACGCAAGGTTTTTGGGGCGATAAAAGAAGCATTCGCCATCAACCGGGTTTTTGATTTAACGCATTTTGAACAGCAAAACCAGTTTCTGGAAGGCACCGGCAGTATGGTTTTGGACCGAAAATACAAGCTGGCTTATGCTAGTTTATCGCCCAGGACCAATGAAGTTGTTTTGGCTGAATTTTGCAGATTGTCCGGTTATCGGTCCATTTTATTTCATGCTGAAGACGAAACCGGAAAAGCCATTTACCACACCAACGTTTTGATGGCTTTGGGCGATCATTTTGCCGTGATTTGCCTGGATTCGATCCCAAACAATACTGAAAAAAGTATGGTAAAAACAGCATTGCAGCAATCCGGGAAAGAAATCATTGAAATTGATTTTGGGCAGATGAACGCTTTTGCCGGCAACATGCTCCAGCTTGAAAACAATGCGGGGGAAAGTTTATTGGCGATGTCTGAAACCGCTTTTTTATCGCTAAAAGAAGCACAAATCAAAACGCTGGAAAAATTCTGCCGATTGATTTATTCGCCATTAAACACCATCGAAACCAACGGCGGCGGCAGTGCCAGATGTATGATGGCGGAAGTTTTTTTACCGGTAAAAACAGTATGAAAAAAAGCCCGAAAACCATCTGCAAAAATTACGGCCTGATGGTGATATAATCCGTATAAAAACCACACATTTGCCAAAATTTTATTAGATGCAGAGCTACGAAGAATTCCTGGACCTGAGCGTGGGTTTCCCGCAGGAAGGTTTTGAAATTATTGATGATGAATTGTATTTCCACGATTTAAACCTGATGGAAATGATCGAAACGTACGGCACGCCGCTGCGTTTTACGTACCTGCCGCTCATCAGCAAAAAAATACAGCAGGCCAAGCTGCTGTTTCAGTCGGCCATTTTAAAAAACAATTACCGCGGCTCGTACAAATATTGTTACTGCACCAAAAGTTCGCACTTCCGGCATATTGTGGAAGAGGCTTTGAAAAACGAAATCCACCTGGAAACTTCATCCGCTTTTGATATGCCGATGATTGACGCGCTGGAGAAAAAAGGTGCGCTCAGCAAAGATATGACCGTGATCTGCAACGGTTTTAAAACTTATCAATACAAACAGTATATCATTGATATGCTGCATGATGGCTTTAAAAACATCATCCCGGTTTTGGACAATAAAGAGGAATTTAACCTGTATGATGACGAGGTTGAGCTGGACACACCCTGCAACCTCGGCATCCGGATTGCGGCAGAAGAGCAGCCGGATTCGCAGTTTTACACTTCGCGTTTGGGCGTGCGCATGGAAGATGTGATTGATTTTTACAACACCAAAATCATCTCCAACCCAAATTTTAAAGTTAAACTGCTGCACTTTTTTATCAATTCGGGCATCTCGGACACGCCGTATTACTGGAACGAACTGGAAAAATACGTAACGCTTTACTGCAAGTTTAAAAAAATCAACCCGGACTTGGACACGCTGGACATTGGCGGCGGGATGCCATTTAAAGATTCGCTGGTTTTTGATTTTGATTACGAGTACATGGTGAACGAAATTGTGAGCCGCATCAAAGAAATCTGTGCCGAAAACGAAACGGTTGAACCGGACATCATCACCGAATTTGGCAAATATACCGTTGCCGAAGCTTCCGGGATTTTGTACAAGGTTTTAGGCCGAAAACAGCAAAACGACCGCGAAAAATGGCTGATGCTGGACGGTTCTTTCATCACCAATCTGCCTGATGTTTGGGCCTTGAACCAGAAATATATTCTGCTGCCGATCAACAACTGGGACACCGAATACGAGCGTGTTAATTTAGGCGGAATTACCTGCGACGGCCAAGATTATTACAACCAGGAAGCACACATGAACAGCGTTTACATGCCCAAAACGCGCAAAGTACAGTATCTTGGCTTTTTTAATACCGGTGCTTATCAGGAGGTTTTGAGCGGATACGGCGGCATCCATCATTGTTTGCTGCCTTCTCCAAAACATGTGATCATCCGCAGAAACCGCGACGAAACCTTTAATTTTGATGTTTTTGGTGAAGAACAAAATAGTAAGCAAGTGCTCAAAATTTTGGGTTATACCACCTAATCTGTTTATCATATTTCAGTTTCGTTTTCTGCGGACCAAACTATTCCTGCCGGGTTTTACTTTATCTTTAAACCAACAAAATGAAACCGGCAACAGATTATAGTTTTAAATTTTTGGCTTCGATGCGCCTTCGCGGAGATGTTGCTGCGGATAGTTTAATTTCGGAAGTTTTTGCAGATGATGTTCAAAAAACAGCATTCAGGAATTTGCTGGATTTCATCAATGTAAACACTGACCTACAACAAGTTACCAATTTTTATGCCGTAAAAGAAGCATTCCGATCGGCCAAAAAACTTCCGTCCTGGGCAGATCAGAAACTGATGGATCAAGGCGCAAAGTTTTTTGCCGTCCACGCCGGTGCCATCATGAATTTACTTGGCCTGCTTTCTTTGCCGTATTGTTACGCCGCGGCGGATGGTGCACGCGTGCTTGATCTGTCGGAACGCATTAAAAACAAACCCGAACACCGCTTGAACGAAACCGCAGATTTTGTGTGGGACGTAATGGCACCAAACGCTTTTAAACCCGATGGCAAAGGTTTTACCAGCATTTTAAAAGTGCGTTTGCTGCACGCGGCCATCCGTTTTTATACCAGTAAAAGCAGTAAATGGAACGCAGCCGATTGGGGTTTGCCCGTAAACCAGGAAGATATGGCAGGCACCAATTTATCGTTTTCATTGCTGGTGGTCCGTGGTTTGCGCAAGTTCGGGCTCGCGGTTGCTTATGCTGATCAGCAGGCTTTTATGCACTTGTGGAACGTGATCGGGTTTTTGCTGGGCGTAGATGAACGCCTGCTGCCCGAAACCGGCAAAGAAGCTTTACTTTTAGAAGAAGCCATCCGTTTGCGCAATTTTAAATCTTCAGCGCACGGGATTTCGCTTACAAAATCTTTGGTCAGGTATTTTGCTTTGGTCGATCCTAATTTTCAACCCAAACAAACCATGCAATTAATGCGCTATCTGATGGGTGATGAAGTTGCCGGTTTATTGACCTTGCCACCGGAACCTGCGCCCGTTTCAACCATAAAATTTTTGCAGCTGATCAGTAATTTTCAGGTTTTGAAGCAGTTGAACACCAAGTTTTCTTACCAAAACCAGCGTTCGGATTATCAAAAATTACGGCCTGCTTCCCATAAAAAACCAAACTTGCGCTACGTTTTGCCTCAAACTTTAACTTCCTGAAAAATATATGCTAAAAGAAGTATTACCTTAAACCGGATTTTCCTACTGACATGACGATACTTCTTTTAACGGTATATATTTTAATTGGTGCCTATTTTGCCGGTTTGCTCGGTTCGCTTACCGGTTTGGGCGGCGGCGTGGTGATTATTCCGCTGCTTACGCTGGTTTTAGGTGTAGATATCCATTACGCCATTGGCGCGTCGCTGGTTTCGGTGATCGCAACGTCTTCCGGTGCAGCTTCGGCTTACGTTAAAGAAGGCATCACCAATATGCGGATGGGCATGTTCCTGGAAATTGCCACTACATTGGGTGCAGTTGGTGGCGCGTTTTTGTCCAGCTATGTCCCTGCTTCTTTTATCGCCATAATTTTTGGGCTGATCTTGATATTCTCCGCCTTTATGTCGCTCAACAAAAAAACCCTGCAGGCCGATCCTGTTTCCAGCAAACCTGCGGCATTTTTAAAATTGAGCGGTTCTTATCCGGATCAGGACCGGCAAATCCCTTACGGCGTGCGCAATGTTTTTGGCGGCTTTGGGCTGATGGGTTTTGCCGGCGTGATTTCCGGTTTGCTGGGCATCGGTTCGGGCGCGCTAAAAGTGATCGCGATGGACAACATCATGCGCATCCCGTTCAAAGTATCCACCACCACCAGCAATTTTATGATCGGCGTTACGGCAGCGGCCAGTGCCGTTATTTATCTGCAGCGCGGTTATATCGATCCGGGTTTGTCCATGCCGGTGATGCTGGGCGTGGTTTTGGGCGCGGTAACAGGTTCTAAAATCCTGGTGAAAGCGAACTCCAAATCACTCAAAATTATTTTTGCCATTGTGATTTCTATACTGGCTATACAAATGATTTACAAAGGTTTTACCGGACATATATGAGCGCGAAAAAGGTTTTTAAAGATGCAGACGTACAATTACTGATTGGCACCGTGCTGCGCTGGGGCGTGATCATTTCCATGTCGGTGGTTTTTATCGGCGGGTTGATTTACGTTTACCGCCACGGCCACGAAACCGCATCTTACCATAATTTTGAAGGCGAACCTGATTTTTTAAAAAACATAAAAGGTATTTTCAGCGGCGTTGCGGCGATGAAAGGCCGGGCAATTATCCAGGCTGGCATTTTATTGCTGATTGCCACGCCAATTGCACGGATAGTGCTTTCCATCATCAGTTTCAGCCTGGAAAAAGATTATCTGTACATCTTCATCACTACGCTTGTGCTAATGATTATTTTGCTGAGTATGCTCAGCGGAACTGCCGGATAAGGTTATCGTGCACAAAAAAGCCATGAAGCCTGTTTAAATTTATGTCAAAAAAATCACCGTGCTTCTTTTATGCCTATAAATTTGATTTTTCAATTTTAGGCCGATAAAAGAAGCATGGAAATTCCTGTTTTTTATGGGATAAAAGAAGCATGGAAATCAGACTGAATAAAATACAAACAAATTCTTGTTATTTCGATACAAACCGCCCTCAAATTGCAGATTTTTAACCCAGCTTCTAACTATCCAACATAAAAAAGCAACGTATTAAAATTATTTGCGTATCAGTAAAAAAACCTGCTGCAAACACTGATTAAATGCAAATTTCCGGCCGTCATCCTGTTTTAAAAAGAGGGATTATTTATTTGATCGGCTTTTTCTTCGTCTTGCCGTTCCATTCCTTCTGCCAGAAAAAAACAATTAAATTTGATCATATAGGCGTTACGGAAGGTATCTCACAAATCAATATTACCTGTATTTTTCAGGATAGCAAGGGTTTTATGTGGATCGGGACCCGCGACGGACTAAACCGGTACGACGGCTATAATTTTATCGTTTACCAGTATGATATCAATGATAAAAACAGCATCAGCAATAATTTTATCCAGGATATTACAGAAGATAAAAGCGGGAACATTTGGGTAGCCACACTTAACGGCGGCATCAATAAATTTGATGTGAGGCAGGAAAAATTTATCCGTTTTTTGCATGACGGCCATAACCCGAACACGATAGCCAGCAACGCCATCAATAAAATTTTTTGGGATGAAAACGAAAACTTATGGATTGCCACCCAAAACAGCGGACTGGATTTTTACAACACCAAAAGCAGGGTTTTTAAGCATTATTTACACAGCAATAACCCGAACAGCATCAGCGAAAACAATATTACCGCTTTGTTTTACGATTCTAAAAACAGGTTGTGGGTTGGCACGAACGCAAACGGGTTAAACCTGCTGGACAAAAAATCCGGCCTGTTCCAAAAATATACCTATAAAAACAGCATACCAACTTCTTTGTCCTCAAATGGGATCAGCAGTATTTTTGAAGATGCAGCGCACCGCATCTGGGTTGGCACTTCCGGAAAAGGGCTTAATTTATTCGAGGAAAAAGATAAAACTTTTCGTCGTTTTATACATAATAAAACCGACCAGAACAGTTTGGCCGGAGATAACGTCCTCAGCATTAACGAGGACAGCAACGGCAGTTTGTGGGTAAGTTCTGAAAACGCCGGCATCAGCATTTTAAATAAAAACAAAACCACTTTTGAAAACTATCAGCATGATGATATTGACGACAAAAGTTTGAGCGGAAACTCGGTGTACACCATTTGCAAAGACCGCCTGGGCAATATGTGGCTGGGTGCTTTTAGCGCAGGGATAAGTTTATTTAAAAAAAGCACTGATAAGTTTATACATTACCGGCACAACAGTTCGGGCGGCAGTTTATCAAATAATTTTGTGCTTGATTTGTTTGAAGGTTCGCAACGAAACATCTGGATAGGCACTGATGGCGGCGGTTTAAACAAGTTTGATCCCTTAAAAGGCACTTTTACTGCTTTTAAACAGCAAAAAAACAAACAAGGCATTGCAGGCAATTACGTTTTGGCTTTAGCGGAAGACAGCAGCCAAAATATATGGATTGGCATGTGGGGAGATGGCATCAGCGTGTTTAACACAACTACCCACCAGTTTACCAACTATAAACATAATCCGGCGGATACAAGCAGCCTGAGCGGCAATAACATTTACGCTATTGTACCTGCTAAAGACAATAAAATCTGGATTGGCACTTATAATGATGGTTTGAATGTTTATGATGCATCAACCAAAAAATTTAAGTGTTATAAATTTGACCCTAACAACAAAAATAGCCTGAGCAGTAACCTGGTTTATAGTTTGCTTGAAGATAAACACGAAAACTTATGGATTGGCACATTTGATGGCGGCTTGAACCTGCTGGACCGGAAAACAGGCAAATTTACACGGTTTCAGCATGAAGATAAAACCAACAGCATCAGTAATAATTCTGTAGCGGATTTAGCTGAGGACAGCAAAGGAAATCTGTGGATCAGCACCAACTCCGGCTTAAATGTATTTAACCCGCAAACACATCATTTCACCGTTTTTAAGAAAAAAGACGGTTTGGCCAGTGATGTGATTTATGCCGCAAGAGCAGATAACCAGGGCAAAATATGGATCAGCACCAACAAGGGCATTTCTAAGTATGACCCCATCAGCCATAAATTTGAAAATTTTACAACCGAAGATGGCTTGCAAAATGCTGAATTTAAAGCACATGCTGCTTTAAAAGCCCGTAACGGCCTGATGTATTTTGGCGGTATAAACGGGTTTAATGTTTTTGATCCGGCAAAGATCACGCAGGAAAAAACCTTTTTGCCGGTTGTGATCACTGATTTTCAGTTGTTTAACAAAACACTAAATATTGCCCAAAACAGCGATGACCCTTCCCCGCTGAAACAAAGCATTTCTTACACCAAATCGATCACGCTCGGCTACAACCAATCTTTTATTTCTCTGGAGTACGCTGTGCTGGATTTTGTTTCCAGAGATAAAAAAGAGTATGCTTTTAAGCTGGACGGATTTGAAAAAGAGTGGAACTATGTTGGCAGGCGCAACATGGCATCTTACACTAATTTGCCGCCGGGCAGGTATCATTTTAAAATCAAATATAAAAACAGGGCCGGTGACTGGTCGCCGGTAACTGATAGTTTACAAATCATAATTGTTCCTCCTTTTTGGGCAACCTGGTGGTTTAGGGCGATTAGTCTGTTGCTGATAAGCAGCCTTGTTTATACCTGGTACAAAAGCCGGATTGGACAAATTAAGCAGCAAAAATACTTATTGGAGAAACAGGTTACAGAACGGACCGTAGAGGTAAACAAACAAGCTGAAGACCTGAAAGGGCTGAACAACGAGTTGCTCACCAAATCAGACGAGTTGGAAATACTGAATAAAAAACTTGTTCGCCAAACCGAAGATGCCGAAAAAGCCAACCAGGCCAAAAGTGTTTTTTTAGCTACGATGAGCCACGAAATCCGCACGCCGATGAACGGTATGCTGGGGATGGCTTCTCTTTTAAACGATACAAAACTGGATCCGGAGCAGTATGAGTTTACACAAACTATATTGCACAGCGGCGAAGCTTTGCTTAATGTAATTAATGATATTCTGGATTTTTCTAAGATAGAATCGGGCAAAATGGAGCTGGACCCGCACAGTTTCAACATACGTACCTGTGTTGAGGAAGTGCTGGATTTGCTGGCCGGAAAAGCAGCAGAATCTGGCATCGATTTGATGTATCAGATGGACCATAAAATACCGGCACAGATAACCGGCGACAGTATGCGCCTTCGCCAAATCCTGATCAATCTTTTAGGAAATGCCTTAAAGTTTACCAAAGCTGGCGAAGTGTTTTTAGGGGTGAATTTTAGTAAGCAGTTTAATGCAGACGAAATACAGCTTGATTTTGAAGTAAAAGACACCGGTATCGGCATTCCGGAAGAAAAACTAAGCAAACTTTTTAAGGCTTTTTCCCAGGTGGATTCTTCTACCACGCGCAATTACGGCGGCACCGGTTTAGGGCTGGTTATTTGCGAACGTTTGATCGAATTGATGGGCGGAAAAATAACGGTAAGCAGCGTTTACGGCGAAGGATCTACTTTCAGTTTTACGATCATCTGCAACATCAGCCAGGAAGATAAAAAGCCTTGCGCCACGATCAACATGACAGCAGCGGCAGGCAGGAAAGTGCTGGTGATTGACGATAACGCTACCAACCGGCGGATTTTGCAGCTGCAGCTGGAAAACTGGAATTTAAAACCGGTAACGTTGCCATCAGGCAAAGAAGCACTGGAACTGCTTGACCATAAATCAGATTTTGACCTCGTTATTACCGATATGCAGATGCCCGGAATGGACGGCGTGGAACTGGGCAACCTGATCAAACAAAAACATCAGCATTTGCCTCTGATTTTATTAAGTTCTGTAGGTGATGAAACCAAAAAACAATACCATGACCTTTTCTCGGCCATCCTGACAAAACCGGTCAAGCAGCAGCATTTAAGCCGGGTAATTTTATCGGCTTTCCAGATGCAGCCCAAACCGGCCGAAGCACCTGCCAAACCGGAAAGTTTACTGAATGAGAACTTTGCAATTGCTTATCCATTAAAAATTATGGTTGCAGAGGATAACCAGATCAACCAGAAACTGATTTTAAAAGTGCTTGAACGCTTAGGCTACAAGGCCACCCTGGCAAATAATGGCAGAGAGGCCATTGAGCAGCTTGCACTTTGCCACCATGATGTGATTTTGATGGATATGCAAATGCCCGAAATGGATGGCCTGGAAGCAACCCGCCACATCAGGCAACAAAGCATTGCCCAGCCTGCCATTGTTGCGCTCACGGCAAATGCAATGATTGAAGACCGCGAAGCCTGTTTGCAGGCTGGCATGGATGATTATATCTCCAAACCTATCAAAATAGATAAACTAATGGGCATACTTCAGCAACTGGCCACGCATTTAGTTTCCTGATTTTGCGGGCTGATTTTCATGCTTCTTTTACCGGCTAAATTTTGGTATTGATTTGGAGACTATATAAAGTTTTACATGCTTCTTTTACCGCCTGAAAATTGGTGGTTTTAAGTATTTTTCTATCGGCAGAAATTAAAAAAAGCAAAATTTAGCCGATAAAGGAAGCATTAAAAATCTGCAGCTAAAAGTTTAAACAGGCACTGGGTTTAAACACATCAACGCAAGTTTCAATCCCGCTCCTGCTTATTAATCCCCACTGCATTTTCCTATCTTTGCGGCATGACTTTTACAGAGGCCAAAGTGCGCACGGAAGCCTTGTCCGCAGCACTGAAACAACACAATTACAACTATTATGTGCTGGCCCAGCCCAGTATTGCCGATCAGGATTTTGACCAACAATTATCCGAATTGGCCGCTCTGGAAAAACAGTTCCCGGAACTGCTCGACCCAAATTCGCCTACGCAAAAAGTGGGCGGCGAAATCACCAAAGAATTTAAAACTGTAAAGCACCAGTGGCCGATGCTTTCGTTGGGGAACACGTACAACGAACAGGATTTGCTGGATTTTGACCAGCGTGTCCAAAAAGCCATCGGCAGCAATTTTGAATACGTGGCGGAGCTGAAGTTTGACGGATTGTCCATCAGCCTGAGCTACGAAAATGGCAAACTTTTGCGCGCCGTGACCCGCGGCGATGGCACGCAGGGCGATGAGGTAACCAATAATATCAAAACCATTCACGCTATCCCGCATCACTTAAAACCGGGCAATTACCCCGAGGCTTTTGAAATCCGGGGCGAGGTTTTTATGCACAAAAAAGCTTTTGAAAGACTGAACCGGGAGCGTTTGGAAAATGGCGAAGTGACCTATGCCAACCCGCGCAACTTTGCTTCGGGCACGGTCAAACTGCAGGATTCTGCCGAGGTGGCAAAGCGTCCGCTGGATTGTTTCCTGTACTTCTTTTACGCCCATAAAAATCAGTTTAAAACCCACTGGGAAAGCTTGCAAACGGTTAAAAGCTGGGGTTTCCCGGTTTGCGGGCATACCGCGCTTTGCAGCAATATCCGGGAAGTTTTGGCCTTTATCAAAACCTGGGAAACCGAGCGTTTTAAGCTGAGTTATGATATTGACGGCATCGTTTTGAAAGTAAACAGTTTTGCACAGCAGGAAGAACTGGGTTTTACGGCAAAATCGCCGCGCTGGGCCATTTCCTACAAATATAAGGCGGCATCGGCACAAACCATTTTAGAAAGCGTGGGCTATCAGGTTGGCCGCACGGGTGCCGTTACGCCGGTTGCTCATTTAAGGCCGGTTTTGCTGGCCGGAACCACCGTTAAACGGGCAACTTTGCACAACGCCAACGAAATTGCCCGGCTGGATTTATACCAAGGCGACACGGTTTATGTAGAAAAAGGCGGCGAGATCATCCCCAAAATTACCGGTGTAAACGAAGCATTGCGGAAACCAGAAGCAGAACCAATTGTGTACGCAGCCAACTGCCCGCGCTGCAATACTTTTTTGGTGCGGAAAGAAGGGGAAGCGGCTTATTACTGCCCGAACGACGAAGGTTGCCCGCCGCAGATTGTTGGTAAAATCCAGCATTTTATCGGCAGAAAAGCCATGAACATTGATGGTTTGGGCGATGAAACGATCGAGAACTTTTACCAACGCGGTTTGCTGCATCACATTAGCGATTTGTATGAGTTGAAAGAACGTACGGACGAGTTGCAAACGTTGGAACGTTTTGGCGAAAAATCCATCACCAACATGCTTTCGGGTATTGAAAAATCCAAAGAAATGCCTTTTGAAAAAGTGCTTTTTGGTTTGGGTGTCCGGTTTGTGGGCGAAACCGTTGCCCGCAAACTGGCGCGGTACTTTAAAACGATCGATGCCTTGCAACATGCTTCTTTTACCGACCTGATTTTGGTGGATGAAATAGGCGACCGGATTGCCGAAAGCCTGATCGAATATTTCCTGGTTCCGCAGCACCTGGCGCAAATTGAAAAGTTGAAAAACGCCGGTTTGCAATTCAGCACAAAAGAAGAAACCGATGTGCTGCAAAGTGAAAAACTATCTGGCAAAAGCTTTATCATTTCCGGTGTTTTCGAGCGGTTTTCGCGCGAGGAACTGAAGCAGATGATTGAACAGAACGGCGGCAAAATTTTGGGCAGCATTTCCGCAAAACTCAATTACCTGGTGGCAGGCGATAACATGGGACCGGCAAAACTGGAAAAAGCACAAAAACTGAACATCCCGATGATTTCTGAACAGGATTTAGTGGCGTTGATAGAAGGTTAAATGTGCTGAACAAATCCCGACTTGATAATCAGCTTGATTTTCAACCCGTTGCAAAATATCCGGCTTTGAAGCTGTTTAAATTTATAATGCTTCTTTTAGCCAGTAAATTTTGGATTTTATACCGATAAAAGAAGCATGGTTTTTTATACGGTAAAAGAAGCATGGAAAATAAATCAGACAAAATTTAAACAGCCGCTAAGTTTAACAATTTTCAAAACCGTGTTGTGCCATTGTTAAATCAAAAGTTAAATAATGTTTAAAATAAAAATCATCTAATGTAAATTTTATTTAATTTAAGCCTTTCTTATTTGCTTATTAACAAGTTGTTGTTAAATAAAATGGAGCCTGCGCGTTTAGCTGTTTTAAATTTTGACTGCCTTTTTGAGCAGTATAAAAAGCGCATTTATATTTATGTACTGAAACTTGTGAAATCCCCGTTTTTGGCAGAAGAAGTCACGCAGGAAATTTTTATCAAACTTTGGCTTTACCGGGACAAATTGGCCGGCATCAATAACCTGGATGGCTTTGTTTTTAAAATCGTACGCAACCAGGCACTCAACCATTTGCGTAAAGTGGCTTGTGATGAACGCCTTTTAAAAGAGATTTTAGCTTTTGCCACGCCCGAACAGAATAATGTGGACGAAAAACTGATTGCCGCAGATTATCAGCTTTTGGTACAGCAGGCACTGGATTGTTTATCACCGCAACGACGGCTGGTGTATGAGCTAAGCCGGAAAAAAGGTTTAGACCATGAAGAAATCGCCATTCAGCTAAATCTGTCCCGCAATACGGTCAAAAACCATATAGTTTCCGCACTAAAGCATATCCACAATTATTTAAGCAAAAACGGAATCTCCATAGCTATTTTATTGCTGTTTTTAAGGTAAAAATCTCAACCTGAACCTTTTAAAAAATATTTTTTTGTACCGAATATCTTTTTTCAGAAAAAATATCAGTCCGCATTAGTCCTCCCGCTATTTTCAAGTGTCTTTGGTTTAGTTTACCCAAAGAACTATGCCCGATCATCGGTTTGACCAATTATTTAATCTTTACACCCAAAACAAAGCAACTGAAGCAGAAATTGCAGAGTTGTTTGCTTTGTTTAGAGAGTTGCCAACAGAAAACCAGCTTAATCACGCATTTTTTTCTTTGTGGGAAAAAACCGGTCCGGAAGAAAACATCCAACAGCCGGACTGGAGACAGCTTTATCAGCAGACAACAGGAACAAGCGCGTTACAGGCAAATGCTCAAAAAACAAAACGCTTGCCTTCTGCCTGGTATTACGCGGCCGCTGCTGTTTTTACAGGTGTTTTTTTGGTGATACTGTTCTCTGTTTTGCACCAGCCAAAACAGCGGGAAATGTACATTACTTACACGGTCCCTTACACAACCACTAAAACACTGGTTTTTGCAGATGGCAGTAAAGCTGTTTTAAACGCAGGCACCACAATTAAATATCCAAAAACTTTTAATGGCAAAACACGTGAAGTTACACTGGATGGCGAAGCATTTTTTCAGGTAGTCCATCTCCGTAACAAACCTTTTATTGTGCACTCGGGCAGGCTGCAAACGCAGGTTTTAGGCACTTCGTTCAATGTTGATGCTTATGCCAGATCCGCCAGCATGAAAGTTACGGTAGTTACCGGAAAAGTAGCCGTAAAAGAAGCATCTGGCGGCAGGCAATTGATGCTTACGTCCAATCAGGAAGCCGTGTTGAACACTGTAAAATCATCCTTTAAAAAAGTTTTGATCGCTGATGCGGAAAATAAAATTGCCTGGCAGGATGGCAAACTGGTTTTTGAAGATGCACCGTTGGATGAAGTAGCCAGCCAGCTAAGTTTAAAGTTTGGCGTACAAACCACGCTAAGCAACCCGCAGTTAAAAAACTGCCGCATTTCCGCTGTTTTTCAGCACAAACAATTAGCACAAATACTAACGGTGATAACCAAACTGACCAATTCCGGCTTTAGCCTGCAAGGCAACAAAGCGGTGATTTCGGGCAAGGGTTGTAATTGATCATTATTAAACTTACTAACAACACTATGCTTATGGCGATAGCAGGACAACAATAAAAAACGGGCAGGATGTGTTACCAGCACATCTCGCCCAAAAACCGGATTTGCAGGAGGCAAATGCGGCAGCCAATTGATCCGTTAACAGGAGAATAACCTATTATACCAAACAATTTTTCAAATATATGATAAAATATTTACTGCCTTTTTGCCGGAAACTATCTGCCGGAAGCAAAGCTGGGGCTATCATTTTGATTTCAATTTTAACTGTGTTTTCTGCGGAAGCTAAAGTAAAAAGCAACCAGAGCTTAAACACACGCATCACTTTAAACCTTAAAAATAAGGCGGTAAAAGAAGTATTCCTGAAAATCAGCAGGGATTACCGCATCAATTTCGCTTACAGCCCCAATACGGTGCCAAGTGAAAAAAAGATTGACCTGCAGGTAAAAGATAAGCCGCTGGAAAACGTTTTGCACGAAATTTTAGACCCTATCGGGATGGATTATGCTGTATCGGACAACATCATCGTGATCGATAAAAAAGTTAAGCACGAAACCCAGCAGGACCAGCCGGTTAGAGGACAGGTAACAGATAGTAAAGGTGCGCCACTACCGGGCGTAAGCGTTATGATCAAAGGGACAACATCCGGTGCCACTACAGATGGCAACGGCCGTTACAGCCTGATTATGCCAAACGGGAACAATACGCTGGTTTTTACTTACATCGGTTTTACCACACAGGAAGTTGCCGTTAACAGTCAAACGGTAATCAACATAAAACTGGCAGAAACAACTAATGCTTTAAACGAAGTAGTAGTAACAGCACTGGGCATCAACCGGGAAAAAAAATCTTTAGGTTACGCCGTTTCAGAAGTTAAAGGTGCTGAATTTACCCAGGCACGCGAAAACAATGTGGCCAACGCTTTAACGGGCAAAGTTGCTGGTGTAAATGCAATCGGTTTATCTACCGGCCCGGGCGGCTCCAGTCGGGTTGTTATCCGTGGAAACGGATCTTTGACCGGGCAAAACCAACCGCTTTATGTGGTGAACGGTATGCCGATAGACAATAGTACGCCGGGTGGTTCGGCAACAGTTAACGGCCTTACCAACAACGTGGACCGTGGTGATGGTATCGGCGGCATCAACCCGGACGATATTGAAACCATGACCGTGTTAAAAGGTGGTACCGCTGCTGCTTTATACGGTTCGCGGGCGGCAAACGGTGTAATTTTGATCACGACCAAAAAAGGCCGGGCGCAAAAAGGCATCGGTATAGAATACAACACTACAGCAACTTTAGAAGATATTGCAGTTTTTCCGAAATTTCAATATCAGTACGGGCAAGGCGACAGTGGCGTTTTACCAACAGATTTAGGAACGGCGCAATCCACTGGCCGCAGGTCTTGGGGCGAGTCGATCGATCCGTCTAAAACTTTTACTGCGGTTGACGGGCAAAAGCACAGTTATGTGGCTCAAAAAGATAACCTAAAAAACTTTTACCAAACTGGTACTACTTTTACCAATACACTGGCTTTTACCGGTGGATCTGAAGCATTGACCTATCGCGTTTCGGCTGCAGATTTAAACAGCCGCGGATTGCTTCCGGGCACCACTTTCGACCGCAAAACCGGTAATGTTTCTTTAAACGGAAAGCTTGGCAGCAAAATCACCATTGAAGCTTTGGCGCAATACAATTTAGAAAAAGGCCATAATAAAACCAGTGCCGGTGATGCTTTGGGCAACCCTAACTGGCTGCCGTATATGGTTGCCAATACAGTTGATGTGCGCTGGATCAAACCGGGATATGATGCCAGCGGAACCGAAACGGTTTGGAATGATGCGGCAATCGCTTCCAACGGTTACTTCGTGATCAACAAATACAAAGAAGACGATACCAAAAACCGGATGATTACCCAAGGTTCGGTTGCTTATGAACCGGTTAAAAATCTGGTTTTCAAAGGTGTGGTCAGTCGTGATTTTTACAGTTATAATTATTCAAACGTATTACCTACCGGTACACTTTATGTGCCAAACGGGAGTTATTCCGGCATCAAATCCGATGCTTCCGAAACAAATGGATTGGCAACCGTTAACTATCACACCAGGTTTGCCGATAAATTCAACATCTCTGTTTTAGGCGGTGTGAATGCACAAAAATCAGAAGTAAACCAGCTATCTTTAAACGGTTCTACTTTTACCATACCATACTTTTACAGTTATACTAATCTGGCTACCGCTTCAACTGTGCCATATACCGGCCGCAGTGCCATCAATTCTGTTTTTGGTTCTGCAGATTTTGATTATAAAAGCCTGCTTTACTTAACTGTAACCGGCCGTAAAGATTGGTTTTCGGTATTAAGCCAGGCGCACAACAGCGTATTTTACCCAAGCGTTGGCGGCAGTTTCATTTTATCTGATGCGCTTAAACTGCCTGCTGTTTTTAACCTGGCAAAAATCAGGGCTTCTTATGCGCGCGTGGGCGGCGGCGGCCCAGACCCTTATCAGATCAATTTATCTTACAGTAACGTACCAAGTTCTGGCCCGACTTTACAAAATGTAACCAGCAGCATTATTTCCAACCCTAATTTAAAACCCTATACTTCTACCACGCGGGAAGCCGGTATAGAAATGCAAATGTTTAAAAACCGTTTAAATTTTGATGTTACATTGTATGACCGGGAAACCACAAACGATATTGTAAATTCCACCATATCTTCTACATCCGGCTACAACAGTGTCGTTTTAAATTTAGGTGCCATCAGTAATAAAGGCATCGAACTACAAATTAACGGTACACCGTTAAGCGGTAAAAACTTTAGCTGGAACCCAAGCTTCAACTTCTCTTTTAACAAAAACAGGGTATTAAAACTGGCTGAGAACATTACTTCGGTACAATTGGCAAACTCAGTCAATAACTGGGCTTACATCAACAATATTGTGGGTTATTCTGCCGGGCAGATTGTGGGTACAAGTATGCAAAAAGATGCCGGCGGCAATGTTGTTTACAGCAAAACAACCGGCTATCCGGTGGCTACGGATTTGCATGTTTTGGGCAATAGTGTGGCACCTTACACAATGGGCCTTACAAACAGTTTCCGCTATAAACGCTTTAATTTAAGTGTTTTGCTGGATGGTAAATTCGGTAACAAAATATTCTCGGTTGCCGAAGTTTATGAAGCCCGTTTAGGCTTGCTGAAATCTACGCTGCCCGGCCGCGACAACGGTTTGGTTTTATCCGGTGTAGATCAAACCGGGGCTGCTTACAGCCGCACAGTACCGGTAAGCGGTTTGCGCAGTTATTATGACAATTACAAAACCTATTCTGACCTCTTTTTGCACGATGGCGGCTTTGTAAAACTGCGCCAGGTCATCTTTGGGTACAACATCCCGGTATCAGCTTTAAAATTGGTAAAACTCCAATCGGCTAATATTTCTTTTGTAGCCCGGAACCTGGCAATTTTGTACAAAAAGACTGAAAATTTCGATCCCGAATCCAGCCTGACAAACAGTAATATCCAGGGCATCGAATCTATCGGTTTACCGCACACCCGCTCATTCGGTCTGAACTTATCCGTCAAATTTTAACATGAACCTGATGAAGAACTTTTTTAAAAAATACCTGATAAAAACAGCATTGGTTTCAGGCTTAGCAACCGGGCTGTCATCCTGCACCAAAGATTTTGTAGCTTTAAATACCAACCCGGATGCCGTTTCTACCGGTACACCGCAGTTTATTTTCAGCAAAGCACAGTACGATGGCACAGGCAATATGCTCAACCTGTTGCTGGGCACCATGCAATATACCACCAGTTTTAACGATGTGGCCGGTTTTGGCTCTAAGTATGTACAAAGCCAGGCCAATTCATCGTCCAGCGCATTCAGTAATGCTTATCCAAACGAAATCAATGAAATCGGAGAAGTGATCAAAGGCGTGACCGGGGATGCAGCAAAAGTGAATTTACTGGCCGAAGCCCGCATCTGGCGCGTTTACTGTTTCAGCCGCTTAACAGATCTTTATGGCGATATACCTTATTCGCAGGCCGGGCAAGGTTATACCAACAGTATTTATGCACCAGTTTACGATGCGCAAAAAGATATTTATGCCAACATGCTTGCCGAACTGGATGCCGCTGCCACCAGTTTGGATGCGGCAAAAATCACATTTGGTTCTTCTGATTTGATTTACGGCGGCAATACTGCACAATGGAAAAAATTTGCCTATTCATTAATGCTTCGTTTGGGTATGCGGATGACGAAGGTTGACGCCAATGCGGCACAAACCTGGGCAACTAAAGCCATTGCTGGTGGTGTAATACTGGCCGATGCGGATGTGGCAAAAGTGGCTTATGTAGGTTCCGGACAGGATATCAACAAAAACCCGCTGGCTTTAAACCTGCTCAATTCTGATTACATTAAGGCTGATGGCAAAAGCAATACCGAAGGCGGCAAATACCAAGACGTGTTTATCAATTATTTAAAGACAAATACCGACCCGCGCCTGCCTGTGATTTCTGTGGTTTATACCACCGGCACGGCAGATACAACTTCGGCCAATCAAAAAGGCATGTCGGCCATGCTGAGCACCAAACCGGCAGATTTTGTAACTTTTTCAGAACCGCGCCAAAATACACTGTTGCTGTTGTCTTCACCCCGTATCGTTTTTTCTGCTGCCGAATCTTATTTTTTACTGGCAGAAGCGGCACTACGCGGCTGGTACAGCGGCGCAACTGCTACGGCTTCCTATCAAAACGGTATCAGCGCGGCCATGCGGCAATGGGCCATTATCGCGGGTGCCAACGGAACCATCAGCACCAACCAGATCAACACTTATATCCGCTATCACCAGCTAAATACGGCCGGGACATTCGCCCAGCAAATGGAGCAGATACATACCCAGTTTTGGGTAGGTGTTTTTCCGGATGCGCAGGAAGTTTTTGCCAATTACCGTCGCACCGGTTATCCTGCGTTGGTGCCCAACAATTATGTGGGCAACGCAACAGGCGGTTTGATTTTCAGGCGGATGCTGTACCCGGTTTCCGAACAAAATTTAAATACAGCTTCGTACAAGGCAGCAATTGCGCGGCAAGGAGCAGATTCGTTTTTAACGCGTGTTTGGTGGGATAAACAATAAATCCGCTATTAAAAGGTTAAGTTATTTGCGGAAAGCTGACCACTTTCTGCAAAATTCAATTTTAAATGATGGATAAGTTTTTTCTGCGGATGCTTCTTTTACCGCAAAAAATTTGGTTTGCCTGAAGCATTATTATGGCGACAACAAAAGTTTTTCCGCAGGATTTAAATTAACGGGCAATACTGTTTTTACACTATATTTTTTGTATAAAACCTGTAATTTCAGCTTTAAAAAAATAACATTACGTTTTAAACAATTTAAAAACTTCACCTAATTAAATATGCAAACAGAGCGCAGATCAATTTTAAAGAAAATGCTGGCCTCACTGGCCGGGGTTTCGGTTTTCGGATTATCGGCCAAAGCCAGTCAGTTCGTTCCGGATGAAAAAGAAGTCAACAACATTACCAATTACCAGGATGTACCGTTGTTTTCTTCTTCAACCAAACTTGGCAATATGGTTTTCATAGCCGGACAAGGTGCGCATGTGGCGCCTTTCGAGATCAAGGCTCACACGGAAATTGTGTTGAAATTGTTGGAAAACGAACTGATAAAAGCCGGTTCGTCCATGCAAAAAGTTTTGAAAGTAAACGTTTACCTGAATGATATTGCCGATTACGCCGGCATGAACGAAGTGTACAAAGGCCGCTTCGGTAAAAAACCGCCCGTGCGTACTACCGTGGCTGTTGCTAAAGGCGGCGTGCCCGGAAACTCGCTGGTGGAGATGGATTGTATCGCTTACATATAGTGTTTTTATCACCTAAAAATTAAAATCAAAACGAAATGAAACGCAGAGATGTGATCAAAAGCCTGACCGCTTTGCCGCTGGTTGGTGGTTTTGTTGGAAGCCTGATCCCGGATGTGGCAACTGCAGCTCCGGCCGCGCCAAAACGCGATTTGTTTAAAGAGCTGGGCGTTACGCCAACCATTAACGCAGGCGTAACCATGACTTTTTTGTCCGGTTCGCTGATGATGCCGGAGGTTTTGGAAGCAATCAATTCCACTTCGCACGATTTTGCCAACATGTACGAGCTGCAGGATAAAATCGGGGCAAAAATCGCCGAAATGCTGCACGTAGAATCGGCCATGGTAACATCCGGCGCGGCTTGCGCCATGCTTTTGGGCACAGCGGCATGCATCACCGGCACCGATGCCGAAAAAATAAAAATGCTGCCCAACCTGCCCGGCCCGCGCCCGGAAGTGATTATGCAGAAAACGCACCGTTATCTTTTTGACCAGGCAGTAAGCACCACCGGTGCAAAAATTGTGGAGGTTGAAGGTGCGGACGGTATGCAAAAAGCCATCAACCCAAACACGGTAATGGCCTTGTTTTTTAATGCTGCGGACAAAAGCAGCATTAGCCATGAGGATTTTGTGCGGATTGCAAAAGCCAAAAACATCCCGACTTTTTTGGATGCCGCTGCAGATGTTCCGCCGGTAGAAAATTTGTTCAAATTTCAGAAAATCGGTTTTGATCTGGTTACTTTTTCGGGCGGGAAAATGATCCGCGGCCCGCAAAGTGCCGGTTTGTTGTTCGGGCGGAAAGATTTGATTGCCGCTGCCAGGTTAAACCACTCTCCGCATGAAGCACCGATTGGCCGCCCGATGAAAGTGAACAAAGAAGAAATGTTCGGGATGTATGCCGCACTAAAATCTTACCTCGAACGCGATCATAAAAAAGAATGGGAAGATTGGCTGCAGCGCGCCAAACGCATTGGCACACAGCTGGAAACCGTGCCAACGGTAAAAACAGAAACACATATTGACCCTGGCCCGGCCAATGCTTTCCCGAGTTTGGATGTGGTTTGGGATTTCAGCAAAGTAAAAATAAAACCACAGGAAGTGCTTGCCGCGCTGAAAAACGGAACGCCAAGTATTGTGGCCAATGGCAACGATAAAAAGCTGAATATCGGTGTGGTTTTGCTGCGGCCCGATCAGGTGGATGTTGTTGCCAAACGCGTGAAAGAAGTTTTGCAGCAGGCAGTTTAAGCAGATGCTTCTTTTATCAGTGTTTTTTTGGTATGAAAAGAATATAAAAGAAAGGTCATCCCCCTAACCCCCTTCAAAAGGGGTAAGTATAGTTTGATACCTTTCTATCTGCTACTTTCAAGTCGATAGAAAGGTCTGCGAGCGATTTCCCCTTTTTAAAGTTAGGTGTGTGATTCTAAATATAACAACAAAGAATTTTGAATTAAAATGAGAAGAATACTTCTTTTACCACTATTTTTTTGGTGTTTTTGTCAGGATTTAAAAGCGCAAACCTATTCCATCGTGATAAAGGGCGGCCATGTGATCGACCCAAAAAATAACCTGGACGGCTTGATGGACGTTGCCATTCAGGATGGAAAAATTGCCCTGATCTCCAAAAACATCGATGCCAAAAAAGGCCTGCAACTGGTTGACGCCAAAGGGTTTTACGTTACACCGGGTTTGATCGATATCCACTCGCACAATTTTTGGGGAACAGAGCCAGACCATGCTTACGAAAACGGAAACCTGGCACTTCCGCCGGACGGTTTCACTTTCCGTAATGGCGTAACCACCGTGGTAGATGCGGGCAGTTCCGGCTGGCGTACTTTTCCAACTTTTAAGGCGCAAACCATCGACCAATCCCAAACGCGCGTACTGGCTTTTTTAAACATTGTGGGCGAAGGGATGCGCGGCGGTTACGAACAAAATACCATGGATATGGATCCGCGGATGGCCGCATATGTTGCGCGGCGTTACAAAGATTTGATCGTAGGTTATAAAGTTGCCCATTTTGAAGGTCATGAATGGACACCGGTCGATCATGCGATAGAAGCTTCTAAACAATCCGGCGGCATCCCGCTGATGATCGATTTCGGGGGAAGCAACCCGCCGCTTTCCATCGAAGAATTGTTTATGCAGCACCTGCGGCCGGGCGATATTTTTACACATTGTTTCGGTCAGCTGGGCGGCCGCGAATATATTGTTGACCTCTCTACTCAAAAAGTAAAACCTTTTGTTTGGGAAGCCCGCAAAAAAGGGATTTATTTTGATGTAGGCTACGGCGGCATCAGTTTTGCGTACTCACAGGCCATCCCGGCACTTAAAGAAGGTTTTTTCCCGAATTCCATCAGCACAGATATACACGTGGGCAGCATGAACAATGCCATGAAAGATATGCTGACCACGATGTCTAAATTTTTGGCAATGGGCATGAGTTTGAAGCAGGTGATCCAGGCCAGCACTTCTAATCCTGCACACGAAATCCACCACGAAGAATTAGGGAACCTATCTGTTGGCACGGATGCCGATGTGGCCATTTTAAACCTGCGCGAAGGTAAATTCGGCTTGTTTGATTATACCGGTTACAAGCTGCAAGCCAGCAAAAAACTGGAATGTGAAATGACGATCCGCGGAGGCAGGGTTGTTTATGACCTGAACGGGATTGCCGACCCGATTTATCCGCCAAAAATTATGGCAGAAAGCGAATTGAAAGCCAGAAAATCCGAAACACACTAAACTTAAAGAGGTTGCCAATGCTTCTTTTATCAACCTAAATTGAATGAAAAGTAAATTATACTTCGGTTTAACAATACTGTTTTTAGCTACCTTTTTTAAGCAGTCATCCGCCCAAACTATCCCAAAAGAAGAACTGATTTTTTTAACTTCTGCCTGGAAAGGGGAACGTTTTGCAGATGGCAGGCCAAAAATTCCGGACGCTTTGATTGCGCGCGCCAAAAATATAGGCATAGAAGAAGCATGGACAGTTTTGCGCAACGAAGGCTACAAAAACCAGTTTGAAGGAAATTGGAAATTAGTGCACGATGATGTACCGGTTGTTGGCCGCGCCGTTACCGCCATGTTTATGCCCACCCGGCCGGACATCGAAAAAAATATTAAAGAACGCGGTGCCCAGCAAGGCCGCAAAGGCAACACCAATGCCTGGCCGATAGATATATTGACCAAGGGCGATGTTTACGTGGCCGATGGTTTTGGCAAAATTGCAGGCGGCACATTGATTGGCGATAACCTTGGAAATGCCATTTTTAACAAAACCGGGAACGGGGTGATTTTTAATGGTTCTGCGCGCGATCTGCAAGGATTGAGCGCGATAAAAGGCTTTAATGCTTTTGTGCGGGATTTTGATCCGTCTTACCTGGAAGAAATGGTTTTGACCGGCCTGAACACGCCAATCCGGATTGGCCATGCCATCGTTTTGCCCGGAGATTTGGTTTTGTCTGAAAAAGAAGGCGTACTGTTTATCCCGGCGCATTTGGCCGAAACCGTGATTGCCACTGCAGAATTTATTGCCTTGCGGGACGAATTTAGCCATGCCATGCTTAAAGCAGGAACTTTTAGCACTGGCGAGATTGATAGTGAATGGGGCGAACCCATCCGCGTTGCTTTTATGAAATGGCAGGATCAGCAGAACAAAAAAACAAAAATAAGCCGTGCCCAATTAAATGAGTTCATGAAAAAAAGAACCTGGTAATGATGATGAATTTCCTGATCATATTGTTTGTGGCGATGGCGGCCGGCTTTCGTTTTTCGCCGGTTTTAAAAGGCTATTCGTACACGCTTTTAATTTTTGCTGCAGTAACTACTGCGTTGCATTATCCGCAATATTTTGTAGAACTGAACGGTTTTAAATTTGCCGTTTTGATCACGCCGCTTATCCAGCTTATTATGTTTGGCATGGGCACTTCCATGGGTTTTCAGGATTTTGTAGGTGTGATAAAAATGCCGAAAGGTGTGATCATCGGCGTGTTCAGTCATTTTTTGATCATGCCGTTGCTGGGTTTTACGCTGGCCAGTTTCAGCGGTTTCCCACCGGAAATTGCGGCCGGGATTATCCTGATCGGCTGCTCGCCAAACGGTATGGCCTCCAACGTTATTTCTTATCTGGCAAAAGCAAACCTGGCCTTGTCCATTACCATAACGGCAGTTTCCACGCTTTTATCACCATTTTTTACACCGTTTTTAATGAAGTTTTTTGCCGGTGCTTTTATCCAGATTGATATTTTAAAAATGATGTGGGACATTACCAAAATGGTAATTATCCCGATCGGTGCCGGATTGATTTTCAACAAGCTTTTTACCGGAAAAGTAAAATGGCTGGATAATTTAATGCCGCTGGTTTCCATGTTTGGCATCACCTTCATCATTGTGATCATTACCGCGGCCGGGCGCGACAGCTTGATGAACATTGGTTTTGCGCTGATTGGTTTAGTGCTGATACACAATTTGTTAGGCTACACTTTTGGTTACTGGTCGGGCCGGTTATTCAAGATGGACGAACGGGATTGCCGCACCATGGCCATAGAAGTTGGGATGCAAAACGGCGGATTGGCTTCCGGGCTGGCCAAAGAGATGGGCAAAATGGCCACCGTTGGTTTGGCTCCGGCAGTTTTTGGCCCGCTGATGAACGTAACCGGCTCCATCCTAGCTTCTTACTGGCACCGCAAACCGATTTTGACCGGCATAGATATTTCTGAACCTGAAGAACAATCGCTTACCTAATGCTTCTTTTATCGGTATAAAATCATCAACATAAAAAAAACTTATAGAATTTGCTAAACCCAGTTTGTATATGAACCCCGAACATACAAATAAGCTGAAAACAGTTTCAAACAGAGAAGTCCGTTTGACCAGAATTTTCTCCGTCAGTTTAGGTTTGATACTGTTTTTATCGGCCTTTTCTTGGTATAGTTTCAAGTCAATTTTGCCTAAAAGCGACCCGGACAACGGTGGACTTTTTTTGCCGCAAGGTTTTGAAGCGGTAGTTGTGGTAGATAGTCTGGCCGGACAAGCGCGCCACATTGCCGTAAATAAAAACGGTGATATTTATGTAAAAGCCAGAAATCATCAGGCAAACGGCGGTTATGGCAATATTGCCCTGCGCGATACGAACGGCGATGGTAAAATGGACATCATCCGGCCGTTTGGCACTTATGATGGCCATACTTATGGCACGGCCATGCGTATTCATAACGGTTATCTGTATTTCAGTTCGGAGCTGATGGTTTACCGGCAAAAACTTAAACACGGCCAATTAGTACCTGATAGTAAAATAGATACCATTGTAATTGATCAGCCGCCTTACCACGAGCATCAAACCAAACCTGTTGCTTTTGATGATAAAGGCCATATTTTTGTGGGTTGGGGGGCCGGTTCTAACGCCGGCCAGGTTGCCAATCGGCAGCCCGGATCACCCGGTGTTGGTGTGCCGGATTCGCCAAACCAACAAAACCCGTGGCTGACAGATCATGGCGGTATCTGGATGTTTGATGCCAACAAAAAAAACCAGCAGCAAAAAGATGGTGTAAAATATGCAACCGGTTTGCGCAGTATTGTAGCGTTAGAATGGGACCCGAAAAGCAAATCGCTTTATGCAGTTAGCCACGGCCGTGATGATTTCCGGTTGCTTTGGCCGGATTTGTACACGCCCTGGGAAAGTGCCATGCTGCCTGCCGAAGAGTTTTTTAAAGTAAACCAGGGTTTTGACGGCGGCTGGCCTTACTACTATTACGATCAGCTTAAACATAAAAAACTACTGAACCCGGAGTTTGGCGGCGATAAAACAAAAGAAGGAAAAGGTGCACAACTGCCGCAGCCGTTAATTGGTTTTCCGGCGCATTTTGCCCCGAATGATCTGTTGTTTTATAAAGGCAAGCAATTCCCGGAACGGTATAAAAACGGTGCTTTCATCGCTTTTCATGGGGCAACCAACCGCGCGCCGTACCCGCAGGCCGGTTATATGGTTGCTTTTGTGCCTTTTGCAGATGGAAAACCGTCTGGTGATTGGGAGGTTTTTGCAGATGGGTTTGCTAAAGTTGATCCGATTGTGAACGTGAGCGATGCCGTTTACCGCCCGATGGGTTTAACAGAAGGCCCGGATGGTTCGTTGTATATCAGCGATACCGAGAAAGGAAAAATTTGGCGGGTAATGTTTAAGGGCGATAAAAAAAGCTTCGGGCAAACTCAACTGGCGGCGATGCTGATCCGGAAAAACACCGCTTCCAACATTAAAACGCCGGACGAGATTGCCGACAACTTAATCCGTGGCAAAGCAACTGCATCGGCAGTTTACAGTACTTATTGCGTTTCCTGCCATCAGGCCAATGGCAAAGGTGATGGCAACCGTTTTCCGCCTGTTGCCGCATCAGAATGGGTTAATGGGGATAAAACCAAACTCATCAGCGTAATTTTAAATGGTTTGAACGGGCCGGTTATGGTAAAAGGATTGTCTTACAACGAAGTAATGCCCGCACACGGCCGGTTTTTAAGCAATGAACAGGTGGCAGAAGTATTAACCTACATTAAATCAAATTTCGGGAACACGCCAGAAACGGTTACACCCAAAGAAGTGGAAGCTGTTCGTAAAGCAACTGCAAAACCTTAATTTCGACTTATGATTTCAGCAATTTTCAACCTAAAGATCAAGCAGCATAAACCATTTTTGGTGATGCTGTTTTTATCAGCCTTTTTTCGGGCTGAAGCACAATCCTCCGCAGAAAAACTTTTTACTTCTGCAGTTTTCACCCCAAAAAACAGTTTCACCGCCGGGGTTGAAGGTCCGGCGGTTGATCGGTACGGAAACATTTATGCCGTGAATTTTGATCATGATGGCACGATCGGGAAAATCACGCCCGACGGAAAAGCCGAGGTTTTTGTGGAATTACCTGCGGGAAGTGTGGGCAACGGAATCCGTTTTGACAGCCACGGCAACATGCTGATTGCGGACTATACCAAGCACAATATCCTGAAGGTTGATATGAAAACCAAGCAGATCAGTGTGTTTGCGCATGAGGACAAGATGGCACAACCGAACGATATTGCAATCGACAAAAACAACCGTTTATACGCCAGCGACCCGAACTGGAAAGCCGGGACCGGTAAAATATGGCGGATCGACACCGACGGAAAAGTCACTTTACTGGATAGTATGGCCACCGTAAACGGCATTGATGTAAGCCCGAACGGAAAAATTTTGTATGTAAACGAAGTACGCAAAATCTGGGCTTATGCCCTGTCTGCCAAAGGCGGAATCAGCCATAAACGTTTGCTGATCGAGTTTCCGGATTTTGGCATGGACGGGATGCGCTGTGATGCAAAAGGGAACATTTATCAGGCCCGGTATGGCAAAGGCACAGTTGCAAAAGTATCACCTGAAGGAAAGATTTTGCAGGAAATTAAATTGATCGGCCAAAAGCCCACCAATGTTTGTTTTGGCGGGCCGGATGGAAAAACTGTTTATGTTACCTTGCAGGATCAGGGAAACCTGGAAAGTTTCCGGGTGGACGAACCCGGCCGCGAATGGACAATGATGCACAAAAAGTAAACCGCCATACTGTTTTTACCGACATAATTTCATCAACCTGAACTTCAATTAAAATTTACGCCGCTGTAATTGGAACGGATGACCACTTTATTGTCCGAACCGGATTTGCCAACATAACCTTTATAATTTCTGGTGGAAATATAGCTTCGCGTGCCTTTTTCCGGCTGATCCTGAATTTTTACAAAATCATCGTTATGGTTAAACTGGCTGTAGTGCACGGTTACATCAAAACCAAAGTTTTCAGAACCGCTCAAATCCAGCAAAACTTTGGTATAATTGGCATTAATGGCCAGGCTTTTTAACGTTTTGTCCAGATTATTGATGGTTAAACCTGCACCATAATTCACATTAATGTTCGCTGAGGTTTTTAACCGTTCAATCCGTACCGGCGAATAGCCGACCGCAGCATTGAGATTGTTGGCCGTACCGATTTTCAAATCACCGTAGTTAAACTTTAAATTACCACCGTTCAGGCTTTCAATATTGGCACTGCCGTAATTTATTTTTAGATCATTGGCGGTGTTGCTTAGCTCTTTAGCCGTAAAACTCCCGTAACTGCTGTTGATCATGACCGGCCCTTCCAAATCCGGCAAAACCACGGCACCATAGCGGTTGGTAATGTCCAATGCGTTTTTTACCGGCATAAAAACAGTATAATTGATGGTGATTTTACGGTTCACATTACTTCGGCCAAAGCTAAAAAAGCCATTATTTTTGTTTTGTTCTGTGATGTTGGTTTTAAAAGAAACACCGTCCTGATCCTGCGAAGAAACAATATCTACCGCATCCAGCAGTTTTTGGGTTTCGGTATCTTCGCTTGTGCCAACCGTAATTTCCACATCCACTTTAAACTCCTTTTTGTTCCAGGTATTTACCGTGATTTTTCCGTACTGATTGTTGATCGTCAGCTTTTCATTCTTATCTGCCGGATAGCTTTTACTGAAAGTTTTTGTTTTTTCGATCATTTTTTCCTGCGGAAGTTTTTTCCCGGAACCAGTGATAGTCAGGTCATCAAAATCACTCAAACTGCCAATACTGGCCTGGATGTTATTGCTGAGGCTTCTGCTTAAAGAACGTAAACTATCCACCCAAACAAAACTTTGCAGACTATCCAACCGCTGGAAGTTCCATTTTTTAAAACCATCTGTGTTCAGTTTCAGTTTTTTTTGAATGTGCTGGCGTTGCAAATCCGCCATTTGCTTTTGCAGCCCGCGCATGTTTTGCTGCAGGTTTTTCATCTGCTGCTGATAATCTTTTTGCTGGTTTACATCCGGTTGTTGAGGCAATGCCGGTTGCTGCTGCGCAAGACTTTGCAAAAAAAACAGGGCTAAAAACAGCATTGAAATCCCGCGTCTATATGTTTTTTGTTTCATTTTGAGTTTGCTTTTTGGTTTGATTATAATCTTCTATTACCTGCAGCTGCTGGTTCAGCAACTCGGTTTGTACTTTTAAATTCCGGATCATCGCCCGTAAAACCCGTTCCTGATTGGGGCTGTTAGGCAATTCCTGGTTAAGTTTTTTGTAGTTTTTGTCCATATCAACCAGTACGGAATTAAACTCGCGGTACAACTCCGGGTCGGTTTTCGCAACCGCTTTCAATTCGGTGCGTTTGCTTTCCACTTCAGCTGCATAGCGCGTTTGCATCCGGGCAAATTCGGGGTTAATCTGCGCCAGATCAACAGGTTGCCGATGCTGTTTTTGCAGGTAAAAAACAAACCCGGCAGCCATCACCAAAATAATACCGGCGGCAACGCGCAACACAAAACCCAGCGAAAAGCTTTTTTTTGGTTTGCTGGTTTTAAGTAGCTGCGGCAGGCGTTTTTCTATCTGCTGCCACAAATCCGTGTCCGGTTCGCGGCCGTCAAAATCATTTTTATGTTGTCTGATAAAATCTTCTAACCGTTTGCTCATTTTAAATGTCCTTTCTGTTTTAATAGTTCGATTAGCTTTCTTTTCGCCCTTAAAAATTGCGTTCTGGATGAATTGATGCTGATGCCCAGCACCTGCCCGATCTCTTCATGATCATAACCTTCCAGCAAAAAAAGCGAAATAATTACCCGGGAAGCTTCCGGCAGCAACTGCATTGCTTCTTTTATGCGCTCAATTTTGTATTCAGTTTCTTCGTTGTCGGGTTCTTCTTCTACTGCAAAATCAGTTGTGTTTTCATCCAAATCCACTAATTCGGCCTTCCTTTTCCGCAAAAAACCGATTGAACGGTGGACCACAATTTGCTTCATCCAGGCACCAAATGTGGTTTCCTGCCTGAAATCCTGTATCCGTGCAAACGCATCCTGCAAAACATCTTTGGCCTCGTCTGTATCGTTTACTATCCGGAAAGCAACATTGTACATCGCTTTTGAATACAATTTATACAACTCAAAATGAGCGGTTTTGCTGCCTTGTTTGCACCGGGCAACCAGGTCAAAATGTTTATCTGTAAAAACGGCTTCCAAAGTATTCGGCTTTCATATCAACTGACGCAGCATTTTTTTAAACGTTACAATTTGCAACCTAAAATTGTAAAGGATTTATTTTATACCAAAATTTACCCGGTAAAAACAGCATTTGATTTCGTTTTTTTGATTTTTGCAGATGAAACAACCGCAAACAAGTTACCCATCCAAACAGTATATTTAGCTTTATGAACCTGCCACAAGTACACCCGGATTTTTTTAATGTTGCTTATAATGACCTGATCAAAATCGGATTGGCCATATTTTTCGGCGGCATTTTAGGTCTGGAGCGGCAATACAAGCACAAAACGGCCGGTTTGCGCACCGTCATCCTCATCTGTCTGGGTTCGGCAATGTTTACTTTGGTGGCACAAAAAGGCGGGACCAACGTAAATGCGAACGTCATCACCGGTATTGGTTTTATTGGTGCCGGGGTGATTTTTAAGGACGGTTTTACGGTTAGCGGACTTACAACGGCGGCCGTGATCTGGATTTCGGCGTCTATCGGCGTGGCAACCGGAACCGGCGATTATACGTTATCGCTGATTGCCACTGTTTTAACGATTTTAATTTTATCCGTTTTTAGTTTGCTGGAAGATTACATGAACAAAATACACGCCAAAAAAGTATATGTGTTGGTGTTTTGCGATGCTGATTTTGAGCACATAACCACTTTTGAAAACATGGCCAAAGCGCAGCAATTAGTTTCAGAACGGCTGTCGATCAACAAAAAAGAAAATAATCTGCAGGCGATGATGGAAGTGACGGGCAATCAAAACAACATCGGCAAATTGAGCGAACTGCTGGCCAAAAGTCCGGTTGTTCGCTCTTTTTAAGCTGAAGCAATACTGTTTTTATCACCTGAATTTTTGTTTGCTGCGGAGATGTTTCTGCCCGAATTTATACCGGTAAAAACAGCATCAAATCACCAAAATCAGTTCTCCGCCATCCGGTGTTTTCAGCCGGCCGAAAGGTTTGCAATGCTCTTCAGCAAAGCCTTCTTTCCGCAGTAAACTTTCAAATTCTGTGATTGAATTTTCGGCAACCGCAATCAATAATCCGCCGCTGGTTTGCGGATCGGCCAGGATTTGTTTCTGCAGTTCTGTCAGCGGGCCGATTTTATGGCCGTAACTATCCCAATTGCGTTGTGTGCCGCCGGGAACACAATCTTGTTTGAGATACCCTTCAACCGAAGCAATCTTTGGCACTTTTTCAAACTCAATCACGGCCTGTAGGTTGCTGCCTTCGCACATCTCGCTTAAATGGCCCAGCAAGCCAAAACCGGTCACGTCTGTCATCGCTTTTACGCTTGTAAATCCGGCCAAAACTTCACCTAAATTATTTAAAGTTGTCATGTTTTTTAGGGCGATGGCTGCATCTTCGGGCTTTAAAACCCCACGCTTTTGGGCAGTAGATAAAATGCCAACGCCCAGTGCTTTAGTAAGATACAATTTACAATTAGCCGTTGCCGTAGAGTTTTGTTTTAACTGATTGATGCTGACCAGGCCGTTTACCGCCAAACCAAAAACAGGCTCCGGGCAATCAATGCTGTGGCCGCCGGCAAGCGTAATCCCGGCTTCGGCACAAACCGCGCGCGAACCTTCCAGCACTTGCTGTGCAGTTTCTGGCGGCAATTTATCAATCGGCCAGCCTAAAATGGCAATAGCCAAAACCGGTTTCCCGCCCATTGCATACACATCGCTGATGGCGTTGGCCGAGGCAATACGCCCGAAATCATAAGCATCGTCCACAATCGGCATAAAAAAATCGGTGGTCGAAATTAAAGCCGTACCATTTCCCAGATCAAAAACGGCCGCATCATCACGCTTGTCATTGCCCACCAGCAAGCGTGCGTCCGGCGGCGCAGTAACCGGACTATGCAAAATTTTATCTAAAACGGCCGGACTGATTTTACAGCCGCAGCCCGCGCCGTGCGAATATTGGGTAAGTTTAATAGCTTTCAATTCCATATTTTTTAAGAGACTGTTTTGGCCGATGCTTCTTTTACCGGCATAAAATTCATCAATTGCTGCGCATTATCAGCAGCATTTTCAGTGCTTGTTTCAAACGGAAAAACGTTTTCTGCAAGCCTTTTGCCCAGGCCGTTGCGGTAGGTTTTATCGTAATAAACCAGTACCAAACGGATAAAATCGGCCATGCGGTTTTCGAGGATGGCAGCAACGGCCTGTTGCGTTTGCAGTGGGCCTAAGCGTTTCCGGATGCGTTCTGTACATTCTATCAAAAATCCCGGTTCTAAATTGCCGTATTCCTCCACCAGGTTGGCAATCCGTTTTTCAGTTACTATTTTCAGGTTGATTAAAACAGCATTGCGCATCTGTTGCCAAAACGGGTTTGGGATTACGCGCTGGCCAATCGTCAGGCTTTCATCTTCTACCCAAATCGGGCGGCTTTTATTTAAGGCCGATAATTGCATAGCCAGGTTATTTTCAAACTGTTCCTGCGTGGGTTGGATGAGTTTGCCCAGCGTGCCGTATGATGAACCCTGATGCTGCGCCAAATCCTCCAGATCAATTACCTGTCCGCCCATAGTTTTAAGCTGATGCAGGATTTTGGTTTTTCCCGAACCCGTCATCCCGCCCAAAACGCAAAGCTGATATTGGTTTTCAAATTGCTGCAAAACCCAACGCCTGAAGTTTTTGTAGCCACCTTTAATCACATAAACCTCAAAACCATAAAGGTTTAAAGCCCAGGCCATTGCACCGCTGCGCATCCCGCCGCGCCAGCAATGTACGGCCACTTTTTTCTGCGGGCAAACTTTTAATGCATCCTTAATAAATCCCGACCATTTGTTCCCGGTTAAATCAAAACCCAGCAAAATGGCTTCTTCCCGACTTTGCTGCTTGTAGGCCGTGCCCACTTTTACGCGCTCCTCGTTATCAAACAAAGGCAGGTTAAAAGCGGCGGGCACGTGGCCATGTGCAAATTCTGCCGGGGTACGCACATCGGCCAGCGGAACATCCGGCAACCCGGTAAATTCTGCAACGGAAATTTGGTGGATCATGAACGGTTTTACTATTAAACAAAGTGCCGGACAAAGGTTTTCTGCGGAAGTTTATTTCCATAAAAGTTTATGCTTTCCGGATTCGAGGTGAAGTGTATCTGCAGAAACCGGTTTCCGGTCAGCAAAAACCCTTAACCCATTGATTTTTGGCAGTTTAACTGTGGCCGATGAATTTGCAGGGATAAAAACAGTATATAAAATCCGTTTTCGTTTTTTTCGCCAGGAAGAAGAAACCGTACCAAACGGACCATCATGTTTGGCTTCAAAATGATCCAGGCCAGCCACAAAATTGGGTTCCAGCAGCACGTTTTTGAAGCCCGGATTTTCAGGATCAGGTTTGATTCCGCCCAAACCTTTATATAGCCAGGCACCGATTTCGCCAAACATAATGTGGTTGAGTGAAATATCGCTTTTGGCATCGATTTTCCAGTTTTCGTATAGCGTGGTGGCACCGTTTTCCATCCACCAGCCCCAGGACGGATACGTTTTTTGCGATGCAATTTTGTAGGCCACATCGGCATAACCGTTTTCGCTCAGCGCATTCAAAATAGCTTTCTGGCCCAGCAAACCCACATCCAGATGGAAATTATCCGCAGCAACACGCCTGGCCAGATTGGCCGCTACTTTACTTTTGTAACCTTCGGGCACCAAACCCCAGTACAGCGGTACACTCATTTCGGTTTGAAAACCATCCGCATAAATAGCTGTGTTTAAATTGAGGTATTTTTGGTTGAATGCTGTTTTTATACGGTTAAAAAGAGTGGTATATTTTTGTTCATCTTCGGGCTTGCCCAAAATTTTGGCGGCTTTGGCCAGGATCATGGCATCTGCATAATAATAGCAGGTAGATGTCAGTTCTACCAGCGAAACGGATTTTACCGGAACCCAATCACCTAAACCCCAGGTAGTTAAGCCGGTCGGACTGATTTCTGTGATATGATCTACATAACGTTTGATGTTTTCGTAGCAATCGGCAAGCAACTTTTTATCTCCGTAAAACAAGTAAATATTCCAGGGGATGATGGCAATGGTGCTCGTCCAGTCCGGCCCGTTCCCCCACTCGTACCCCCAGCCGTTGGAAGGGATGATAGAGGGCAAAACACCGTTTGGTTGCTGCTCATCTCGATGATCGGCCAGCCATTTCTCATAAATCGTGATCCCGTCGAAATTATACAAACCGGTCTCTATCGCGATTTGTGCATCGCCCGTCCAGCCGTTTTTTTCGCGCTGCGGACAATCCGTTGGATAACCAAATAAATTAGACAAATAAGAATTATTGGTGGCCCACCAGATTTTGTTGATCACCGGTTCAGAAGAACTGACCACCCCAACGGCCGGTACATCGCTGTGCATAAAATAACCGACCAGGCTTTCTTTGGATAAGGTAACAGGCTGACTGCTTGTGACTTCCACATACTGAAAACCTTTGTAGTTAAAGTGCGGCATAAAACTTTCTTCACCTTTTCCGTTTAAAATGATGATATCTGTTTGAAAAGGATCGGTATTACCTGTTGGGCGATAATGAATATCAATGTTGGAAATATCCGTGTGGCCGTTTGGGTACAAGCGTTCGGCGTGGCGCAATTTTATAATGGTGCCTGCCGGTCCGTTTATTTTAATTTTGCTGACGCCGGAAATATTTCGCCCCAAATCAAAAACGTAATTGGTATCGTTGAATTTCCGGATAGATTTTGCAGGGATTTCCTGCACATTCCGGATCGGGTGCAACATTTGCGAAACGATATTGGCCGATGGTGCTTCGCGATAAATTACGCCGTTCCATTTGCTATCGTCAAAATCAATCGTGTTCCATCCGGGTTGTTCCAGGCGGGCGTCGTAATGTTCAGCAGTGTAAATGCTGTTGAAAATCACCGGACTTAAAGCGGTTTTCCAGTCTTTGCCGGAAGTAACGGTTTCTTCGGAGCCATCTTCGTAAACCAGTCTCAAATCCATACAAAACGTTGGCCGCGCGCGCCAGCCGGCTTTGTCAAAATCCCAAACTGCGGTGGATTGCAAATTGTACCAGCCGTTGCCCAGCAGCACGCCGATACTGTTTTTACCGGCTAAAATTTCGGGTGTCAGGTCATAAGTTACGTACAACGTACGGCGGTCAAAACGTGTGTACATGGGGTCTAAACGATGATTTCCGATTTTTTTCCCGTTTAAATAAAGTTCGTACAAACCTGCAACGGCTATGTAGGCGCGCGCAGATTTTACTTTCTTCTCCGCAGAAAAAACTTTCCTGAAATATGGTGCCGGTTTCAGGCGGATGTCGTTATTGTCCGAAATCCAGCTGCCGCGCCAGTTTTTGCTTTGCATCATGCCGGTTTCAAAACTGGCGGTTGCTGCACCGGTGATTTGCTTTCCGGCTTCATCTTCAACCAAAACCTGCCAAAAATATTTGGTGAAAGGCTGCAGCTGCGGTCCAGAATATTCAACTAAATTGGTTGAAGCATTGATTTGGCCCGAATCCCAGATGCTGTTTTTACCGGTATAAATTTGGGCAGAATCTGGACTAACTAAAATGCGGTAAGCTGTTTGTTCAGCTGCTTTTTTGTTACTTACCATTTGCCAGGTAAAACGTGGTTTTGGCGCATCAACCCCGATCGGGTTTACCAGATATTCGCATTTTAAATTAATTAAGCGTGTTTGTGCTATTGCTTTTAGAGGAAGGAAAACGTTGGTGAAAACAAAAAGCGAGGCCAGCAGCAGGTTTAACGATGTTTGGGTCATGTAAAATTATAAACGCCTAAGATATAACAAGCAATGCTGTTTTTATCAGGTAAAATTTGGTTTTTGGTTTTAATCTGATTCTGCTAAACCAAAAACTAAAAATCCGGTTAGGTTAGCATATCAGCAGTAATTTTATATGATAAAAAAAGCATTGATTTTTGATCTGGACGATACGATTTACCCGATAAAACCTTACGCAGATGCCATGTTTGGGCCTTTGTACGATTTGATCAGGCCGCACATAAGCGAAGAAATCCTGGAAGCGGTTAAAGAAGATTTACTGACCACACCTTTCCAAAAAGTGGCCGACAGATACCATTTTAGTTATGGTTTGAAGCAGGAAGGTATGCAAATTTCGCTGGATATGGGTTTTGATGGCGAATTAACGCCTTTTGAGGATTACCTGCCGCTGCGGGATTTAAAAATAGAGAAGTTTTTGGTAACGGGCGGGTACACAAAGTTTCAGAAATCCAAGATCAAACAGCTCGGCGTTGGCCGGGATTTTAAAGAAATTTTTATTCCTGATCCTGCAAAATCTAACCTGGAAAAAGCTGACGTTTTTAAGCAGATTTTAAACAAATATCATTACGGGCCCAAAGATGTTTTGGTTATCGGCGATAACCCGGAAGCCGAAATTGCCGCCGCCAAAGAACTGGATATTGAAACGTATCTGTATGATTATCAGCAAAAATATTCGCCTGCACTGGCTGATTATTATGGCGTGAACTACAAAAACCTGCCCCCAATTTTAAGCTAAATGTTGTAAACAGCTTTAATTCATTTTTTGCGGAGAACTGTAGCTTTCCATTTCAGAAATAATTTCCTCCGGATTATGATCAGACATTTCTATATCCACCGGATAACTGTATCCCAAACGCTTGTTTTCTTCGTGCATAAATTTAAAAATATCGCCCAAAGCTTCGTGTACAGATTTTAGGTATTTATAATCAGTACTGGTTAAACAACGGCCACAATCATTGGTACCTTTTCCGGGTTCGCATAAATTAAGTTCTTTGATAACGCCATTGATGATTGTTGCATTGAAATTTCCTTCAAAGTGCCAATTAAGCGTATTTTTTATTTCGCGGTGATTTTCCATGTTTGTTGATGATTTACAGTCATTATCCAAAAAAAATGCCAGTAAAAGAAGCATGGCAACTGACCGGAAAAAATGCGAAATAAAAAGTGCTAAATCATGATTTTAGGTTGATAAAAGAAGCATCTGCCCGAAACTTCTTTTCATTAACGATTGGAAACGTGGATTTTTGAGGAAAAAAAGCACGTTTCTGTTGGCTTTAATTATAGCTATAATACTGTTTTTACACACCTTTTTTTACAAACTTCACCTGGAACAGTTTGCCCCATTTTTTGCCGGTAACAAAAATACGTTTGGTAGTAGCATCGTAAGCAATGCCGTTCAAAACGTCATCGTCCGGGTCATTGGTTGGCGGCCGCTGGGCCAACGGATAGATATTTTCCATGTTGATTTTTTGCAGCACGGCACCGGTTTTCGGGTTGATGGCCAGGATAAAGTCTTTGGTGTAAACATTGGCGTAAATTTTCCCGTCAATCACTTCCAGTTCGTTCAGGTTGTCAATCTGGCCTTTATCATCATAAACATCAATAGAACCGAGCAGCGAATACTTGTTTTTGTCCAGAAAATAAATACGGTTAGAACCATCCGTGTTCAATATCTTTTCCCCGTCAAAACACAAGCCCCAGCCTTCGCGGCCAACCGTGTATGAAAAATCGGAAACTGGTTTCAACGTACTCAAATCATACACAAAACCGCGCTGCTCTTTGTAGGTAAGCTGAATGATCTTATTGCCGATAACGGTAATGCCTTCGCCAAAATAAAGCGGGTTGAGCCGGGTGGATTGTAAAACTTTGCCGGTTGCCGGGTCAACTTTCCGAATGTCCGAATGGGCATACAGGCCGGCACTTTCATAAAACGCTTTATTGTGATATTCCAGGCCTTCTGTGTAACAACTGGTATCATGCGGAAAAACTTTTTCTACCTGATAAGTCAGTTCTTCCGGTGCTTTGGCCGCCAGCAAAACAATATTAGTGGTTGTGGGCGTACTGTTTTTACCCTGGTAAACTGTGGCCGTAATTTGTTTAATGCCCATCGGCAGCGTATCTGTTTTCAGGCTGAAGGCGGAGAAATCTTTTTTCATGCCCAGCCGTTTATCGTCCATTTGATAAACTACAGAATCAACTTTATAACCTGCCGGCGCACTTAACTGGATCGAAACATCTTTACCAGATGCAACATTACTTCCGGCTAACGGACTGATCGACAGAGAGCTGCCGTCTTCCTGGTTACTTTTTTGCTTGCACCCAAACCAGGTTAATACAGCACAAAAACTTATAACTATGTATTTTTTATTCATAAAATTTAAAATCACAAACTTTTTAAACTATAAAGTTAACCGCTATGCTTCCCCTCTCGAGAGGGGTTAGGGGTGTGTTCTTTGATTACCAATATTCAATGTCTCAACGTAAATCTCTAACGTACGCAATACATTAAACATATCTGTTTTAACTTCTTGCTCCGTAAATCTCAATATCTTTAAATTATATTTGCTCAATTCTCCTGATCTGCAAACATCTTTTTCAATGTTTTCTTCGTGATATCTGCCATTAATCTCAACTATCAAATTTAATTCAGCACAGTAAAAATCTGCAATATAATTTAAAAGGGGTTTCTGCCGATGAAAATCGTAGCCATAAAATTGATTAGCTTTTAGTTCCTGCCAAAGTCTGATTTCTCCCGGCGTACTGTTATTGCGAAGATTTCTGGCAAGCTCTTTTAATTTAGGATTGTACGGGATAATTTTTCTGCGCATGATAACAAATTTAAGAACACACCCCTAACCCCTCTCGAGAGGGGAAATCGCTTGCAGACTAATCAAGCTTAAGATATAATTAATCTATATCATCACTCCGGATCAGGCCAAAAAGCATCCTGAATATGGTTTAAACAATGATTTCCCTGTTTGTTAAATAAAATTGCAATAATGTCAAACCGTGCTTCGCCGTTATAACCCATCAGTTCGATAAACTCTTCGGCAGCACTAAAAAGCAGCTTTTGCTTGGCGGCGTCCACAAAATCTTCCGGATCGCCAAAAGCATTCCCGCTGCGTGTTTTCACTTCCACAAAAATGATGGTTTTATCGAGATATGCAATCAAATCCACTTCTGCTTTACCAAAACGCCAGTTTTCGTCTAAAATTTCGTAACCAGCTGCTTCCAGGTGTTGTTTGGCCAAAGCTTCCCCTTTAAAACCAAGATCGTTGTGTTCGGCCATTATTTCAAAACCACAGAACCCAGAAAATCAGAAATATATTTTTCCACTTTTTTCATGTGCTGATATTTGTTCAGCAAAATATCCGTATCGTCTTCACTTTCAGTAGTTTGCAATTCTCTGCGGATGCCTTCCAAAATCTGGTCAACTTTTCGTTTTTTAAGATGGAAAATGGCACCTAATATGGCGGCTTTCATGTTGTCCTGCTCGCTGCTCACCAATATTTTATGCTTTTCGTACCAGTTTTCGCTTAAATTATAAGGCGTAGAAACCATGGAAACCGCCAGGTCTGCAACGCTGCGATTGCTATGATGAATGAAAAAAGCTTCGTCCGGCAAGCGGCCATTTTCCAGTTCCTGCTGATAAATCTGAACGATATTTTTACTTTCCGGGTTTTCAAATTCTACGTCGCTCAGTTCGGCAATCATAAACGGACCGATATAGGTGTTGGCAATGCCGTCCCAATCAATCATTTTATTGCCGTACGTAATCAGCAGGCGCACAATTTCTTTCTCCTGACTTAAGTCCCTATAAAGCAAATTAAGTTCGTCCGGACTTAATTCTTGGTAATCTGGTTTAGTTCTATTTTCTTGAATTACCGAATTAACTTCGTTGTCCTCGGATTTTATATTTGAAGGTCGTTTACTATTAGATTTTTTTGTGACTAATTTGTTAACGGCGCTTAAAAACCCTCGTTCATCTATGTTAAGTTTATGAGCAACTTGGGTTATATATGTTTTTCGAAATTCAGGGTCTGGGTGATTTGATAAAATTTCAGCTATATCATCTGTAGTTTTAATTTTTTTAATAGGATCGAAAAAATCTTCTTTACTTATTGTCAGTAGATAGAAATCTATTATTCCTTTAGTTGTTGTTTCGATATGTTTTTTGAACGCACTTGATCCATATGCTTTTATAAATGAATCAGGGTCATGGCCATCAGCGAATAATACTACTTTTACGTTAAATCCTTCTTCGTAGAGTAAGCTTAAACCGCGTAATGCTGCTTTTATGCCTGCCGCGTCGCCATCATATAAAATTGTAATGTTCTTTGTTGATCGGCCAATCAAACGTATTTGCTCAACTGTTAACGAAGTTCCGGATGAAGCCACAACATTCTCAATACCAGCCTGATGCACCGAAATTACATCCGCATAACCTTCTACCAGATAACAATTATCAGCTTCGCGGATGGCACGTTTGGCAAAATACAAACCGTAAAGCAGGTTTGATTTATGGTAGATTTCCGATTCGGGCGAGTTGACGTATTTCGGGACGCTTTTATCATTTTTCAGCGTCCTGCCGCCAAAACCGACCACGCGGCCGGTAAAATTATGGATCGGGAACATCACGCGGCCACGGTAACGATCGTACAACGTGCCGTTATCCCGCTTTACGGAAAGGCCGCTTTCCAGCAAAAATTCCGGCTGGTAGTTTTGTTTGATGGCCGCCGAACTGAACGCTTCCCAATTGTCCGGCGAATAACCCAGCTCAAACTTTTTGATCACATCTTCCCGGAAACCGCGTTCTTTAAAATAACTTAAACCGATATTTTTTCCTTCAGGAGAATCCAGCAAACTTTCATTAAAAAACCTGGCCGCATATGCCGAAACCAGCATCAAACTTTCACGCCGGTTGTCTTCTTCTATGTTTTCGGGTTTCTGCTGATCTTCCTCAACCTCAATATTATACTTTTTGGCGAGCCATTTTAACGCTTCGGGATACGTAAATTTTTCGTGCTCCATCAAAAACGTAACTGCCGAACCGCCAACGCCTGTCGAGAAATCTTTAAAAATCCCTTTCACCGGCGAAACGGTAAATGATGGCGTTTTTTCGTTTGCAAAAGGCGACAAACCCACAAAATTGGCACCACGCTTTTTCAGCTGTACAAATTCGCCGATCACTTCGGCAATATCCGTGGCCTCAAAAATTTTATCGATGGTTGCTTTTTTGATCATTCCAAACAAAAATAAGGTTTTGGGCGGAAGTTGATGCGGAAAGGATTAACTGGGACGCTTCTTTTACCGGCCTGAATTTATGCCCGTAAAAGAAGTATATTTAGCAGACAATAAAAACAATATTTAACTAAACCACACAAAAACAAAATGAACACAAAAACAAGGAACATTATTGGCTGGGTGCTTACCGCGATACTGGCTTTCGCATTTTTTGCCAGTGCTTCCATGAAATTTATGGGCGGTGCCGATGCCGCAAAAAGTGCCGCTGCGTTTGGCCTGACACCAGAGATTTTGAAAATGATCGGCGTAGTAGAAATCCTTTCCATCATCCTGTTTATCATCCCGCGGACGGGGTTGCTCGGCACGTTGCTGCTGGCGGCTTATCTGGGCGGTGCAATTGCCACGCATTTAGAGCATCAGCTACCTATTTTTGCGCCGGTTATTTTACAATGTGTAGTTTGGGTAACGGCCACCATCCGCTTTCCAGAATTAAGCCAAAGGCTGATGGGCAGAACTGCAACCGTGTAAATTGGACTTTCAGCAAAAAACAAAGCCTGGTTAAACATCAGGCTTTGCAGTTTAAACGCAATTTTGTTTTATAACGTGCCGCTGGATTTTTGGTCAGGTAGAAATAAATCTGCCCAAAATTTAGGCGGTAAAAGAAGCATGTTGCACTTTTTTCGCTTTTAGGGATTAGCGCGCAGCTGTAAAATCAGCCCCGGTTAAGTTTTTTATCAAAAAGTAAAAACTGTTAACCTAATCAAATTAAAACTCGTATAAAAAATAAACTTATTGCTAAACGGCAGTCCAAAACAATAAAAAAATACCATGAATGCGAACCAACATTGTACCGTTCTGGAAGTTGAACGTGTTATTTGTACCGAGATTTTTGGCCTGACTTTTTGGGTTGGGTTTCTTAAACTGATCGACCAGAACATGGACCGTGCGGAAGGGATTGTTTACTTTATCAACAAGGCCGATGCGTTAAAACTGGATATCGGCGATCAGGTTTCCCGGCAATCCGTATTTCATCTTACTGCTGATCTGAAAAACAACAATACTTCTTTTAGGGGGTAAAATTTGGGCTGCTCATGCCGCGCTGCCAAAAACCGACAGGTATTTTTGGGCAACAACCTGTATATGATAATTTTTCAGATAAACGGCCAGTTCTTCAGGTGTATAACCGGGCTGGTTGATGTTTTGCAAAGCCTCTTTTAACAAGCCATGCAGTGCGTGCACATCGCCCGGAGGGAAAAGTTTGCCAAAGCTGCCCACCGCTTCGGCCAAACCGCCGGCATCTGCTGCAATTACGCGGCACCCGCAGGCCAATCCTTCTAAAGCCACAATCCCGAAACCTTCTTTTCCGCTGGACGGGATCACCAATACTTTATGCCGATTTAATATTTCTGCAATTTCCGTGCTTTTTAGCGTGCCCTTAAAAGTAATGTGTTCTGTTAGTTCAAGCGTTTCGGCAATGGTTTTTAACCGGGGCAGTTCCGGTCCGTCGCCCACAATAGTCAAACTGAAAGGCAAATTCAAATCATAACAAGCCCTGATCAACGTATCGCAGCCTTTTTGCGAAACCAGTCTTCCCACAAAAACAAAATCCAGCGGCCTTGCGGTTTCTGGTTTTGCTTTGAAAAGAAGATCGTCATAACAATTGTAAATTATTGCTGATGGTGTGCCCAAAGAAGTTGCCACACTTTTGCTCACCGAAATATTCTCCGAAGAAAACTTGATCAAAAACAGTTTTATTACCGACAGTAAATTTCTTTTGTTGGTGAGCGAGAAATCATTCTGGGAAATTACCCATCTTTTGCGCGGCCCGATCAACAATGGCCAAACGCCTTTTAAGGAAATATTGGGCATGTAATAAATTTTGCACCATAAAAACAGTTCGAGCATTTTTGCAAAACTTGGCGCATAATAAACTTCAATGTCCGGCAGTGTTTCGGTTTGCTTTTGGTAAGCGATCACTTTTACTTCGTGGCCCTGATCAATAAACTGCCTGCAAAGGTTAAGCGTAAGGTTTTCAATGCCGCCACGCAACGGAAAAAAAACAGTTGTAAATATTAGTATCTGCATATATTTGATTAGATCAGTTAATGCTTTTAAAAGTAAACCCAATCGGTTTATCGCTTTTAATAATTAACATTCTACCTATAATTATTACAGTTTTTACGCCGTTTTAAATTGAAAGTTTTAAAATTACGCATAATATTTAGTTAACTTATTGAATATCAAATATTGGCGCAAACTTTTAATTATTTTTTAATGGTCATCCGCAGAAAAATATGGCTTTAAAAACAGCAAACAAGTTTTTTAGGCAGATTATGGTACGGACAATTTTTAAAACCTTGCCTCTTTTCCGGTATATACATTACAAAAATACATGCCTTTTTTATGCCGGTAAAAACAGTATGCCGATAAGTTTTTGTCAATTAGCTGTTGCAACAAATATTACCTTTGCATAATTTACGTGCTGTTTGTAAATGTTATGCTTCTTTTACCGGCAATTTTTAGTCGAAATTTTTTTAAGCTGATAAAGCAGAAACCGAAAATCATGATTGAACAACCTGCAATAAACGAACTTGCCCTAATAAGCGACAGAAATACATGTGCCCTGCTGGACAAGCAAGGCACCATACATTGGTATTGCCCCGGCAGGTTTGATGGCGCGGCAGTTTTGAGTACCTTGATCGATGCCCAAAAAGGTGGTTATTGGCGTGTGGCTTTAACTGGTGGCAATTACCAAAACCGGGCTTATATGGAGCATGGCAGCGTTCTGCAAACTTTTTTCAACAGTTGGGCCGGCGGGTTTTCTATTCGTGATTTTATGCCGATGAAAAGCGCAGGGCCGGGTATTTTAAGGCGGTTTTCTGAAGTACCGACCAGCTTGCTCTCCACCTTAAAAATTGCCGGAAAGTACGGACTGGATCCGGAAACGGTAATTCAAATTGATGCCTGCACCGTATATTTTAAAGTGGCCAAACTATACTTATACTGTTCATCGCCCCTAAAAATTACCGCTACAGATACAGTAGAGTTTACCCTTGGCAAAGGGCAGCACGGCTGGGCTTATCTAACGGATTCGGTGTTAAAAATGGAACAGCTTAATGTTGACGAACAGTTAACCGTTACACAGAACGAATGGCGCAGTACGGCAGCAGGTTTTCAGTATGAAGGGCTTTTTAAAGAAGAAGTTTTGGCTTCTGTGCGCGCCATTCATCAATTAACCTGTGTTGCAACCGGCGGCGTTTTGGCTGCTGCAACCATGGCTTTGCCGGAAGTGATTGGCGGCGAACGCAACTATGATTACCGCTACGTTTGGGTTCGCGATGCTGCCTTGATAACCGGTGCATTATCTGTGCTGGACGTGGATGGCAAAACAGAGTTTAAGTTTCTGGGATTTTTGCACAAGGCCATGAAAACGAATCCTGAAGAGTGTATTTATCCACTTTATACCATTGACCATCAATTAGTTAATCCTACAAAACAATTGCCTTTAAACGGTTATGCCAACAGCAGGCCAGTGCAATTGGGCAATGCGGCCACCAAACAACTGCAGTTGGATGCCGCCGCAAATGTGCTGATTGCCTGCAAAATCATTTATGACAAATACCGTAAACGGCTGCACTGGAAAACGGTTAAGCAAGTGGCCGGTTACATTTGCAAAAACTGGGAAAAAGAGGACAACGGTATTTGGGAAGAAGGCAAAGCGCTGCATTACACATCCGGGAAGGTGCTTTGTGCCCGCGGTTTGGAAATGGTTGCCCCTTTTAACGAAGATGCAAAGGAGGCGGAAACCTGGCTGTACAATGCGCGCCTGATCCGGGAATTTGTATATCAAAACTGCCTGACGGACAGCGGTGCTTATGCCAACTATGCCGGATCGCAAAAGGTGGATGTATCAGCTGCTTTATACGCTTTGTGGGATTTTACCAGGCCGGATTCTGCAGAAATGAAGGCAACGGTGGCCGAAATTGAAAAGTATTGCGGGCAGGATAATTTATACCGGCGTACGCTGATTGAGTTTGATGCCGGAAAAGAAGGCTATTTTCTGGCAGGATCATGCTGGATGGCGCATTATTATGCCGTTGCGGGCAATTACCAAAAATCGAAACTGATTTTAGAAGCTGTTAAAAATTGCCAGAACGACCTTGGCTTTTTCAGTGAGGAAATCGCTGCCGACAGGAAGCAAATGCTTGGGAATTTTGGTCAGACGTTTGTGCATTCGTCTTTTATTTGTGCAGCAAACGGTTTAACAAACGAGCAGAAAGGCATCGATACGGTGGTGCATTAAATTTCCGGGAACCGAAAAAAAATTCAAATTTCTGCCAACAGGTTGGCAATGCTTCTTTTATCACCTAAAATTTAGTTGTTTGTATGCGGGTTTCTCTATCTGCATCAATTACAAAACCAAAATTTACTGGCATAAAAGAAGCATTGTACATTTATCAACCAAAATTTAAACAGGCTATAAATCCTATTTTTGATTGTATTTTTTAAAAGATCAATACCAAAGTGCCGCATATGATCATCAGTGCACCGATTGCTGCTTTTAAAGACAAAGTTTCTTTTAAGATAATGACCGACAATATAATTGTTAACGCCACGCTGAGTTTATCAACCGGTGCAACTTGTGATACTTTGCCCAACTGCAACGCTTTGTAATAAAATATCCAGGATAACCCGGTTGCCAGACCCGATAAAATGAGGAACAAAACGCTATGTTTTGATAGTTCTGCAATACCTTTTAATTCTCCGCGGGCGATGGCAATCCCCCAGGCAACAATCAAAATGACTACCGTTCTGATTGCCGTTGCCAGATCAGAATTAACATTAGTTACTCCGATTTTGGCAAATATGGCAGTTAGCGACGCAAAAAAAGCAGAAAGTAAAGCATAAATCCACCACATATAATCAATTCAAATTTATCTTAAACTTTAGTATCAAATTTCACCGTAAAACAGTGCAACTGCTCTACAAACTGATAATCCAGGCCCCAATTACTGGTTGCGCATATCTGCCGGGAAATGGTTAAACCCAAACCACTTCCTTCAGATTCAGGCGATTTACTAAAACGGTTGAAAATAGCATCGACCAATAAAATATCGTTCAGGCCGGTGTTGCTGATGGTCAACTTGTTTTGATCCAGTTTTATTTCAATTTTTCCATTATTGCGATTATGCCGAATGGCGTTGCCGAGCAGGTTGGTCAATAAAATTTCTGCCAGAAACTCGTTGGCCGTTACTTCTTTTAGCTCGATAAAAGAAGTAAGGGTAATGTTTTTCATAATAAAAAGTTCGTTGAACCGTTGGGTCAAACCGATCAGCAGGGTGTCCAGCCGAATGCTTTTTTTATCGGACAAAATTTGGTTTTCAATTTTGGCCAGCAGCAGCATAGACTTGTTCAAATGCGTTAAGCGCGCCACACTCTGGTATAAATCTTCCAGCAATTTACTTTGCCCGTCAGTAAATTGATCTGTTTGTAAAAGATTGTCCAGCTTGGAGTTGATAACGGCAATCGGCGTCATCAGTTCGTGCGAAGCGTTTTCTGTAAAAACCTTTAGTTCGTTGTAATCTTTTATCACTTTATCCGCCATTGAGCCAATGGCCAGGTTTAACTCGTCAAACTCAGTGATCCCTGATTCGGCTTGCTTCAGTTTGTTTTCCTTGCCGGCAATATCAAAAGATTTTAAACGCAGCAACGAACCGTAAAAAGGTTGCCATAAATGTTGCAGCACATACCTGTTGATGATAAATAACGCAGTTAGTAAAACGAGGATCAACACCAGGGTTATACTAAAAATAACTTTTATCAGATCTTCGGTTTCAACTTTGGATTCTGTGATCTGTACCTTGTAATTTTGGCCGCCAACCATAACAGAGCTGATCAATCCCCTGCCTGATTCTTTTTCCTTTTCTTTAGCATTATAAAAATTAGTATCGATGAAGCGGCGGTTTATGCCGGAAGTGCCCGCATTTTGAAAAACAATCTGCTGATCGGTAGATTTAAAAACCTGTGGCAAACGATGGTTCAGTTTTACAAAATCAAAAATCTCCTGCTCCTCAACTTCCAAATCCTGATCTACCTGCCGGTTGAGCACCAAACTGATTACCTGATAATACAACACGCTGATGGAAATGATGACCACTATGGCGGTTGCTAAATTGACCCTGTTGTACTTACTGATCAGTTTCAAACGTTTGCAAATTTATAACCCATGCCATATGCTGCGTGTATGTAATCCGTACTTCCGGCCTCTATTAATTTTTTGCGGATATTTTTAACATGTGAATAAATAAAATCAAAATTATCGACCATATCAAACTCATCGCCCCACAAATGCTCGGCAATTGCATTTTTTGATACAATTTTTCCTTTGTTTACCACAAAATATACCAATAGAGCAAACTCTTTGCGTGTTAATTTAAGTGCTTTTTTATGTACGGTAACCACTTTTGCCCTCAAATCGATACTAATTTCATTAAAGTTTAAAAGATCATTTCCACCAAAAGTTTTCCGTCTGATAATGGCTGTAACCCTGGCCCGTAACTCTGATAGATGGAATGGTTTGGTAAGGTAGTCATCAGCACCCAAATCCAACCCGGTCAGCCGGTCTTGGAGCGAGTTTTTAGCAGAAATAATCAAGACACCGTCCGGATAATTGCTCTTTTTTAAGCTCTCTAAAATGGCTAAACCATTGCCGCCGGGCAAAGTAATATCCAGCAAAATGCAATCATAACGGTACAGGTTTATTTTTTCCTGTGCGATAAAAAAGCTGGCCGCTGTTTCGCAAATGTTTCCGGCTTCGGTAAAGTAAGTTTCTATACTTTCACGCAGCCCTTTTTCATCTTCAATAATCAATAGCTTCACCCCGGTAAGTTATAAATAGAAACTGAAGAAATCCTGTTTAAATAACGATGCTTCTTTTACACCTGTAAAATTGGTGCGGTATTGTTTTAAGTTGTGTTTTTCAGGCAGATCGAAAAACAATAGCGCGTTTAAAATTTATGCCGAAAAAAAACACCATACTTCTTTTATGCCCGTAAATTTTGTTTTTCAGATTTAGGCCGATAAAAGAAACATGGAAAATAAACCGGATAAGATTTTAAACAGGCCCTAAATAAAACAGGATAAATTATTTTTAATTGATAAAGAATCGAAGGATTTATAAACGGTTGCACCAACAGGATTTACACAGAATGTTTATTTACAATTGTTTATAAAATCAAAATCATGAAAAAGATCATTTTAAGTACATTATTGTTTCCGGCCATAACAGGGCTTGCTATGGCGCAAAAAGTAAAAAGTGCCGCTGTTCCCGCTGCTGCAAAAACTGCTTTGATGAAAAAGTATCCGGCAGCCAGCCATATCACCTGGGAAAAGGAGAAAGGAAATTTTGAAGCTAACTGGGGAGGAAAATCCGGCGAAGATATGTCTGTTCAGTTTACGCCAGCCGGTGAGTTTTTAGAGCAGGTTGTGGCAATTTCCCCCAATAAACTGCCCGCCGGTGTTGCTGTTTATGTTAAACAACATTATAAGGGTGCCAAAATAACCGAAGCCGGAAAAGTTACCGATGCCAAAGGTGCTACTATGTACGAAGCCGAAATAAAAGGCAAAGACTTGGTTTTTAACGAAAAAGGAAGTTTTTTGAAAACAGATTAATCAAAAACCGGTATTTGGATAAAAGACCATTCGTGATGAATGGCCTTTTATGTTTTAAGTAGCAAGTTTAATCGCTTGGGGCCTGTTTAAATTTTGTTTAATATATTTTCTATGCTTCTTTTACCACGAGGTTGTTTAAACTTTTGTTTTCTTGTTAATTCTTTTGAGCAAGAATACCGAAAAAAGCCATCCAATGCGTTGCTGTCCGGTTCATAGTCAGCACATCATAACGGACAAGCAGTGCTTTGTAACTGTCCATCCAGGCGTTGCCCTGTTACCGTCCTTCTTTTATACAGCCCTTCATCAAGGTACTGGTCTTCAATATCGTTGCCTTTATGGTCACGTGGGTTTGGTCTAATGTTGGCTTGGATTTCCTTTTTCCACGCAGGCCTTCCTGGGTTCTTGACCATCAAAACCGGCATCGGCGTTTAAAAATTGCCCCTACTGTCTATAGCCGCCTATTTAGTACTACACAAAGCCGTGTAAAGGGAACTTTTTTTTCATACAGGCCATGGTGCTGTCTTTCTTGAGGCTTGGATAAGGCAAGCACCTGGCCAGTACTGTCCTCAAAAAACTGTGCATTACTGGTTTTTAGGGCCTTCCTGCCCTGGCAACCTACTACGCCCGCCCGCCCCATTTTGTAGGCGTGTGGCTGCCATCTAATTGAATCGAAGATAGGTCTAAATGGCATCGGTAAGGATGTAAAGGCCCTGTCCATACTGAACACTATGGACAGTCCATGCACCATTTGATAAAACGACAATAAACGCCAAAGCCCTGCCGGCTTAACGAAGCACCCACTATAAACCGCTTTAATGGCAGCCCGCGCCACTGGCAGCCTGTTCTTGACCTGAACAATATAGCCTGTACTGCCTGGGAAACAGGTGTTTTACACCGAAAACTACGTTCCCCTCTGCTTAAATGAGGCACTAGTATTTTCCCTACCGTGCCTTTGTCCACGTCCCCCCTGAAAGTCTCCTGTTTCATGATCTACCGCCACTAAACCCCAACCCTTTCCCAGAATCCCCTTTTGTTATGCTAAATAAGTTTAAATAACCTCAACTATTAAAACCACAAATTTTGTAGTTTACAAGTTACAAGTGTAAAAATATGTGGGCAATCGACTGCAAGTAAATCAAAAAACTTTTTTGAAAATTTAACTTAAAAAGTTTTTGTTAATATTCTTGAAGGCATTCTATACAATACATTATCACTAATGAAGTTATTTTGAATGATTGCTGTACTTCTTGTTTACAGTGATCATATTTCAGGTGATAAAAGAAGCATCGAAACAAGCTACGAATTAACTCAAACAACTTTTAAAATTTCCACTGCAAAGCTTCCAAAGCATTGATCAGATAAGCAAAAGGCGCATTCCAGTTGATGGCGATTTCGTTGGCAGCATAAGCGCGGTCATCATCAATATAGGCCAAATTTGGCACGGTCGAAGGGTAATTTACACCGTCTTGTCTGCCCGGATTGGCACCACCAACCAGTAATCCCGGCACAGGCTCAACCACGCCATCTGCAACCGAAGGCCGGTGGTGCGGGTGCATAGGCGTTTTGCTACCGAAACCGGTTAAAAAACTATAACCAGTTGCGTTTTGGCCAAGCAAATAATCCAGATTGGTCAATGCAGCATTCAAATATTTTTTGTTTTGGCTAAGTTGATAGGCTTTGATCAGTGCAATTCCCTGGTTTGCAGCGACAGAATTGCTTCCCCAGCCAAAATCATTTTCTGTTTTACCAAAAACGGTGTGATAAGCACTTAAACCTTTCAGTAAACCATCTGCAAAAGCAGTTAAGCGTTTTTTGATTTCCGGCAAATCCGTTTTTGCTTTTCCGGTCAGTTTCTTTTGATTTTGCGTGAGGGCATAAAAACCCAGTAATTTCACCTGCGACCAACCCGGAAGCGGCATCGCTGGATCAGCCAGAACATTTACCGATTGGTAATATTGATCGTTGCCTGTCGAAATCGTCAGTTCGCAGGCCGCCCACAAAAATTCATCGGTAAAAACAGCATCGCCATAACCGCCTGTCGTAATTTTTGGAGCGAAGTTTTTGTTCATCTCATTCTGATCATACACCAGATCCGGATTTTTCTGCGCCCAGGACCAGGCTTTTTTAGAAGCAGCCAAACACGAATCCGCCAAACCCGGAAACTGCTTCGGGAACGCTTTATAAATCCTGGCCGCCTGCGCAGCTACGGCAGCAAAATCCAGCGTGGCCGCAGTGCCTTTTTGCACCACATAGCGCGGCGTTTTATCTTTATCGGGCATTTCCATTGCATCAAAATTGGTATTGGTAACCTTGTTGTACACGCCGCCATCCGCCGGATCCTGCATGGTCAGCAGCCAGCGTAAATTCCATAAAACCTCGTTCAAAATATCCGGAACGCCATTGCCGGTTTCGGGGATATTGGTTTGCACCGAAGCCATGTGCTGCGGAAAATCCTCGTATAAAGAAAGCAGCGTACCGGTGGAAATGCCTGAATTAACCACGTATTTATTATAATCTCCGGCATCATACCAGCCGCGCGTAGCCGAAATTTTGGTTCCGGCCGGTCGGTTTGCGCTTGCTGCGGAAGGATGAACAAGCACCTGATCATCCGGATGACCTTCGGCACGGTGCCATTTTCCGGCATATTTTTCGGGCAAACCGGTAGAAGCACGCTGAAAATAAAACGCTTTGAGGGAAGCTTTTGCTGCATCTGCATAAACATTCGGTTTGATTTTAAACGGATAAGAATCCGGCAAACCCTGCACCGAAACCACAAAATTACCGCTTTGCCGCAACGCACTGAAATTGGCAGATGCTGTTTTTACGCCATTAAAATCAGCAACGCCGGAAGCTTGCAATTTCCCGCTGAAAACCACTTTCCCATTCATGTTTTTTACTAAAAACCTACCACTTACTTTACCGATAACGATAGCTATTTTAGGCGCATCCGGCAAAAAACCTACCTGGTTTACCGCAATGGGAGGTTGGTTTTGTGCCGATGCTTTCATGCAAAACAAACCGGCCAACAACAGCAGGGAAGCGGTTTTCAGGATGCTGTTTTTATCGATATAAAATTTCATTGATTTGGGTAGAATTGATGTTGCTATTAAAGAACAAATCTGCATATTGCTGACTTAATTTACCCTAAAATTAACTTTGTCATGGAAGATATTTTTCAAAACTTTGCCAATATCCCAACCAAAACTATTGCGCCCGGCTACTCGGCCAAACTTATCCACACGGCAACTAATACGTTAAACTTTCTGGAGGTGAAAGCAGGCAGCAGCATCGGCGCGCACCGCCACCACCACGAACAATTGGCTTTTGTGCTTGAAGGTAAATTTGAACTGACCGTAAACGGCGAAAACCGCATTTTAGAACCCGGTATTTTCGCTATTATCCCGCCAGATGCAGAACATAGCGGCACAGCAGTAACAGATTGTAAGCTGCTGGATGTGTTTAGCCCAGTCCGGGAAGATTTTAGGGCGTTATGAAAAATTATGTCGATAAGCTTTTTTGATCCGCAAAGAGCGCGTTTAAACTTTATCCGATTTATTTTCCATGCTTCTTTTATCGGCCTAAAATTGGGAAAGCAAGATTTATGGACATAAAAGAAGCATCGTCAACTTACTGATGAAAAATTTAAACAGGCTTTAACAACTGTACCTTATTTTTAAATTTAACAATACTTCTTTTATCTGCTAAAATTTATCAGCTCCGTTTCAAAAATCAACAATACACTACAACTAACCGAAATGTGTTTCTACTTTTTTCAAAGCTGAGCCGATAATTTGGTGCATGTCATAATAGCGGTACTCGGCCAAACGGCCTCCAAAAATCACATTGCTTTCCTGATCCGCTAATGCTTTATATTTTTTATAAGTATCATTATTTAACTGATCATTAATTGGGTAAAATGGTTCTTTGCCTTCGTCCCATTCTGCCGGAAATTCATGTGTGATAACCGTTTTTGGCTGTGTGCCAAACTCGAAATGTTTATGTTCAATAATACGGGTAAACGGGATTTCGCGTTCTGTATAATTGACCAAAGCACTTCCCTGATAATTGTCCATATCCAGGGTTTGCTGCTCGAACCTTAAACTACGATATTGTAATTTACCAAACTGATAATCATAATACTGATCAATTTTACCTGTAAAAACAATTTGAGGTGCCAAAGAATTATAGTATTCTTTATTGTCGAAATAGTTTTCGTTCAGCCTGACTTCAGTTCCTTCCAGCAAACCTTCTGTTAGTTTGTTATAACCTCCGTTTGGGATACCCTGATACGTATCGTTAAAATAGTTGTTATCAAATGTGAAACGAACGGGCAACCTTTTGATGATAAATGCAGGCAAATCTTTCGCTTCCCGGCCCCACTGTTTTTCGGTGTAGCCTTTAATCAGTTTTTCATAAATATCCGTTCCAACCAAAGATAAAGCCTGTTCTTCCAGGTTCTGCGGATCCGTAATGTTCAAATCTTTAATCTGATCGGCAATCACAGCTTTGGCCTCAGCCGGGGTTTTCACTTTCCATAACTGATAAAAAGTGTTCATGTTGAAAGGTAAGTTGTAAAATTCACCTTTGTAATCAGCAACCGGTGTGTTGGTATAGCGGTTAAATTCAACAAAAGAATTTACATAATCCCATATCCTTTTATCATTTGTATGAAAGATGTGCGCGCCGTATTTGTGCACATTAATCCCTTCTACACTTTCATTATAAATGTTACCGCCTGTATGATCTCTTTTATCTATAATCAGGCATCTTTTACCTCTTTTTTTAGCTTCGTAAGCAAACACAGATCCAAATAACCCGGATCCTACAATCAAATAATCGTACATAAATCAAACATATTTCTATTCTGTAAAAGTGTAAATTTTTTAGCAATTTTTTGTGCCCGGGCAATTATTTTAGTTTTAAGCAGATGCTTCTTTTATCAGTATAATTTCAGGATTTGTTCTGATTTTTAATAAATTTCTTTTATAACGCTTCTTTTATCGCCTAAAAAACAGTGAAGCCTTTTGCTTTTCATAAAGGTTAAAAAATAGTTGCTAAAAGAAGCATTAGGATTGTTTTTGAAACGAGTTTTAAACTGGTTATGAGAATTGTTCCCCTTTAGTTTGAATAGGTAAACAGAACAAATTGCATATGCTTCTTTTAGCACATAAAAAAGCCCGGACACTTTACAATGCCGGGCTTTACTGATTTTTTAGTTTTATTATGCTTCTACTTCTTCTGATTTTGAAGCCATCAAACGATCAAATTCTTCCTGAGAACCAACGCGGACGTTATCATAAGCACGCAAGCCAGTCCCTGAAGGGATCAGGTGGCCAACAATTACGTTTTCTTTTAAACCAAGCATTTTATCGCGTTTGCCTGCAATGGCTGCTTCGTTCAGCACTTTGGTTGTTTCCTGGAAGGATGCAGCCGAAATGAATGATTTTGTACCCAATGAAGCCCGGGTAATGCCCTGCAACATCTGGCTGGAAGTAGCCGCAATGGCATCACGCGCCTCAACCAACTGCAAATCCTTACGTTTAAGCATTGAGTTTTCATCACGCAGCTTCCGGACAGAAATAATCTGGCCAGCTTTCATATTGGTAGAACTTCCAGACTCTACAACAACTTTTTTGTCGTAAATTTCATCGTTTTCCATCATGAAATCCCATCTGTCAACCGCTTCCCTTTCTAAGAAACGCGTATCGCCAGCATCTTCAATCGTAACTTTTTGCATCATCTGGTGCACAATCACTTCAAAGTGTTTATCGTTGATTTTTACACCTTGCAAGCGATAAACTTCCTGGATACCGTTTACCAGATATTCCTGAACCGCAGCCGGCCCTTTAATTGATAAAATGTCAGCAGGCGAGATCGAACCGTCGGACAGCGGCATACCCGCTTTGATAAAGTCATTATCCTGAACCAAAATGTGTTTGGACAATGGCACTAAGTATTTCTTAACCTGTCCGTCTTTTGATTCAATTGTGATTTCCCGGTTTCCCCGTTTAATCCCGCCTAAAGTAACCACACCGTCAATTTCTGTAACAACTGCCGGATTTGAAGGATTACGCGCCTCAAACAACTCGGTTACCCGTGGCAAACCACCTGTAATATCGCGGGTTTTTCCGGTAGAACGCGGAATTTTAGCAATAACCTGTCCGGTTTGTACTTTTTCACCTTCATCAACTGCAATGTGTGCACCAACCGGAATATTATAACCCTTAACAACGTTTTTACTGCTGTCAATGATTTGAATAACCGGGTTTTTGGTTTTGTCGCGGGTATCGATAATTACTTTTTCACGGTGACCGGTTTGTTCGTCAGATTCTTCGCGGAAAGTGATTCCTTCCTGAACAGCTTCAAACTGTGTTTTACCGGCAAACTCAGAAATAATTACTGCGTTGTAAGGATCCCAAGAACAAATACGGTCTCCTTTAGAAATTTGTGTATTATCTTTAATGTACAAGTAAGAACCGTAAGGGATATTATTGGTCATAATTACCTTGTTGGTATCTTTCTCAATAATCCTGAATTCTCCGGAACGACCTAATACCACATCAACTTCGCCTTCTTCAGTTTTGTAATGTACCGTACGAACGTTTTCAAATTCGATAAAACCGTCAAACTTTGCATTGATCTGGGATTCTGCCGCAATGTTAGAGGCAGTACCACCTACGTGAAAGGTACGCAGCGTTAACTGCGTTCCCGGTTCACCGATAGATTGTGCAGCAATTACGCCAACTGCTTCACCACGCTGAACACGTTTGCCGCTTGCTAAATTTCTTCCGTAGCATAAAGCGCAAACACCTCTTTTAGCTTCACAAGTCAAAACGGAACGGATTTCGATACCTTCTAACGGAGAATTTTCTATTCTTCTGGCAATTTCTTCGGTGATGTCATTTCCTGCTTCCAACAATAATTCATTAGTTAAAGGGTCATGAACATCATTTAAAGTAGTACGGCCTAAAATACGATCATATAATGGCTCAACAATGTCTTCGTTGTCTTTCAAGGCAGTAGTATAAATACCTCTTAATGTACCGCAATCTGTTTCGCCAACAATCATGTCTTGTGCAACATCATGTAAACGACGGGTTAGATAACCGGCATCGGCTGTTTTTAAAGCTGTATCTGCCAAACCTTTACGTGCACCGTGAGTGGAAATAAAATATTCCAATACCGATAATCCCTCTTTAAAGTTAGACAAGATCGGATTTTCAATAATTTCACCACCAGAACCAGATTTTTGAGGTTTTGCCATCAAACCACGCATACCGCAGAGCTGACGAATCTGCTCTTTGGAACCACGTGCACCTGAATCCAACATCATATAAACAGAATTAAAGCCCTGATTATCGTTGGACAAAATTTCCATTACATTGGCTGTCAAACGATTGTTGATACGGGTCCAGATATCGATGATTTGGTTGTAACGCTCATTATTGGTAATGAAACCCATATTGTAGTTATTCATTACTTCTTCTACTTCTTTTGAAGCGTGATCAATCAGCGTAACTTTCTCTGCAGGGATATTCAAATCCTGCAGGTTGAAAGACAGACCACCACGGAAAGCCATCTGGAAACCTAATTCCTTAATTTCGTCCAAGAACTGGGCAGCACGTGCCATACCGGTGTTTTTAACAACTTCTCCGATAATATCACGTAATGATTTTTTGGTCAGCAACTCATTGATATAACCTACTTCTTCAGGAACATGCTGATTAAACAACACACGCCCGACCGTAGTATCAATTATCTTACTTGCAATTTGTCCGTCTGCTTCTTTTATTTTTGCTTTTACTTTGATAAAAGCATGTAAATCTAGCTTCTTCTCATTATAAGCAATGATTACTTCTTCTGCAGAATAAAAAGTCAAACCTTCTCCTTTTACAACACGATCAGCATCCGTTTTACGGCCTTTAGTGATGTAATAAAGACCTAAAACCATATCCTGAGATGGAACAGTAATTGGTGTTCCGTTTGCCGGATTCAAAATATTATGCGAAGCCAGCATCAGGATTTGTGCCTCCAGAATTGCTGCGTGTCCAAGCGGGACGTGTACAGCCATCTGGTCACCGTCAAAATCCGCGTTAAATGCAGTACAGGTTAATGGGTGAAGTTGAATTGCTTTTCCTTCAATCAGTTTTGGCTGAAAAGACTGGATACCCAAGCGGTGCAAAGTTGGCGCACGGTTTAGCAATACCGGATGTCCTTTCAATACGTTTTCCAAAATATCCCAAACAATCGGATCTTTCCGGTCAACAATTTTTTTAGCTGATTTTACTGTTTTTACGATACCTCTTTCAATCATCTTGCGGATAATGAACGGTTTAAACAGTTCGGCAGCCATATCTTTAGGCAAACCACACTCGTGGAGTTTCAAGTTCGGCCCAACAACAATTACAGAACGGGCAGAATAATCAACCCGTTTTCCTAATAAGTTCTGGCGGAAACGGCCTTGTTTACCTTTTAAAATATCTGATAATGATTTTAAAGCACGATTACCTTCGGTTTTAACTGCATTTACTTTACGTGAGTTGTCGAATAAAGAGTCAACAGCTTCTTGTAACATGCGTTTTTCGTTACGTAAAATAACTTCAGGAGCTTTAATTTCGATCAGTCTTTTCAAACGATTATTTCGGATAATCACCCGACGATACAGATCATTCAAATCAGAAGTTGCGAAACGGCCACCTTCCAAAGGAACCAACGGACGAAGTTCCGGCGGGATAACCGGAACAATTTTTACGATCATCCACTCAGGATTATTTTCAATCCTTGTTTTAGAATCGCGGAAAGCCTCAACAACCTGTAAACGTTTCAAAGCTTCGTTTTTACGTTGCTGGGAAGTTTCATTAGCAGCCTGGTGACGAAGATCATAAGATAATTGATCCAAATCAAGATTTTTCAGCAACTCTTCCAATGCCTCTGCACCCATTTTGGCTACAAATTTCTGCGGATCTTTATCATCTAAATATTGATTTTCTTTTGGAAGTGTATCTAAAATATCCAGATATTCTTCTTCCGTCAGAAAATCCATTTTTGAAATCCCGTCTGCTTCTTTTATGCCTGGTTTTATTACAACATAACGTTCGTAATAAATAATCAAATCCAGTTTTTTAGTTGGAAGACCCAACAGGTAACCAATTTTATTTGGTAATGAACGAAAATACCAAATGTGCGCAACGGGTACAACCAGGTTGATATGTCCCATACGCTCACGGCGAACCTTTTTCTCTGTAACCTCAACCCCGCAACGATCACAAACGATACCTTTATAACGGATGCGTTTGTATTTACCACAATGGCATTCATAATCTTTTACCGGGCCGAAAATACGCTCACAAAATAAACCGTCTCGTTCTGGTTTATAAGTCCGGTAATTAATTGTTTCCGGCTTTAGCACTTCACCACTTGAACGTTCCAAAATGGATTCTGGAGAGGCCAGACTGATTGTAATTGTGGTAAAATTACTTTTGATTTTATTATCCTTTTTATACGACATAGTTCTTTTTTAAATTTTTTAAGAGCTAAACTTAAATGCTTCTTTTATCAACTAAAATTTGTTCTGATTTTTGTATGGTAAAAGAAGCATTGCAATTGTTAGCTATTGATAACAGAGAAAATTTGTGAGTGATAGATTTTAATAAAACACTCACAAATACCTTTTCGAACTTATTCTAAAGTAATATCCAAACCTAAACCTCTTAATTCGTGAACCAATACGTTAAAAGATTCAGGAACTGATGGTGTAGGCAGGTTTTCACCTTTAACGATAGCTTCGTATGTTTTAGCACGACCGATCACATCATCTGACTTAACTGTGAGGATTTCCTGCAAGATATTAGCTGCACCAAATGCTTCCAATGCCCAAACTTCCATTTCACCAAAACGCTGACCTCCAAACTGGGCTTTACCGCCCAAAGGCTGTTGTGTAATTAAAGAATATGGCCCGATAGAACGCGCGTGCATTTTATCGTCAACCATGTGGCCTAATTTCAGCATATAAATAATCCCAACTGTAGTCTGCTGGTCAAAACGATCTCCGGTTAAACCGTTGTACAAATAAGTTCTGCCAGATGCCGGAACTTTGGCTTTAGATACCCACTCTTCTACTTCTGCATGAGATGCACCATCAAAAATTGGCGTAGCAAATTTCATCCCCAACTCTTTACCGGCCCATCCTAAAACAGTTTCGTAAATCTGTCCTAAGTTCATACGGGAAGGCACCCCAAGCGGGTTTAAAACGATATCAACAGGCGTACCGTCACTTAAAAACGGCATATCTTCATCACGCACAATACGCGCAACAATACCTTTGTTACCATGGCGGCCGGCCATTTTATCACCAACTTTTAGTTTGCGTTTTTTAGCGATATAAACTTTGGCCATTTGAACAATACCGGAAGGCAGCTCATCGCCTACGCTAATGGCAAACTTATCACGACGGTAAGCACCCAATTCTTCATTCACTTTAATATTATAGTTATGAAGAAGCAGTTTGATCATGTCGTTTTTTTCCTCATCAGTAGTCCATTTGGTTGGATTGATATTGTTGAAATCTAATTCTACCAAAATCTTCTGAGTAAACTTGACACCTTTTGCAACTAACAGTTCCTTATAAACATTAAAAACACCTTGTGATGTTTTACCGTTTACAATTTCAAATAATTTTTCAATTAAAGAGTTTTTAAGGTCTTTAATGTTTTTATCGTGTTTGTTATCTAATTTTTCTATTGCAATTTTTTCCTCTGCTTTAGAAGTTTTTTTAGCACGGGAAAATAATTTTGTATCAATAACTACGCCGCTGATTGAAGGAGGTGTTTTTAGAGATGCATCTTTTACATCGCCGGCTTTATCCCCAAAAATAGCACGTAATAATTTTTCTTCCGGTGAAGGGTCAGATTCGCCTTTTGGTGTGATTTTACCAATCAATATATCGCCTTCTTTTACTTCTGCGCCTACACGAATGATTCCGTTTTCGTCCAAATCTTTTGTAGCTTCTTCAGAAACATTTGGAATATCCGGCGTTAATTCTTCTTCACCACGTTTGGTATCACGTACTTCCAATTCAAATTCCTCAATATGAAGAGAAGTAAAAATATCCTGAGAAACCACCCGTTCAGAAATTACAATCGCATCTTCAAAGTTATAACCTTGCCAAGGCATAAAAGCAACTTTCATGTTTCTGCCCAAAGCAAGTTCACCGTCTTGAGTTGCATAACCTTCGCAAAGCACTTGTCCTTTCTCAACCCGCTGACCCTTAGTAACAATAGGTTTTAAATTAATGGTTGTGCTTTGGTTGGTCTTTTTAAATTTGATTAAACGATAAGTTTGTGTATCGCCTTCAAAAGAAACCAAACGATCATCATAATTACGATCATATTTAATTTTGATTTCATTGGCATCAACATATTCAACTAGACCATCACCTTCAGCATTAATCAATGTACGCGAATCTTTTGCCACGCGGCCTTCCAAACCTGTACCAACAATTGGTGCTTCCGGGCGTAACAAAGGAACTGCCTGTCGCTGCATGTTAGAGCCCATTAAAGCACGGTTAGCATCGTCATGCTCTAAAAATGGAATTAATGACGCAGCAATAGAAGTAATTTGATTTGGAGCAATGTCCATATAATCTAATCTTTCCGGTTCAATTACCGGAAAATCACCTTCAAACCGGGCTTTAACACGTGATGTTTCAAAATTTCCTTTGTCATCGTATAGCGCATTTGCCTGGGCGATGGTTTTTCCGTCTTCGTCTTCTGCAGAAAGATAAATAACCGGTTCATCTACAGAAACTTTACCATCAACAACCCGTTTATAAGGCGTTTCAATAAAACCAAGATTATTGATCTTTGCATGAACACAAAGTGAAGAAATCAAACCAATATTTGGCCCTTCAGGAGTTTCAATAGTACATAAACGACCGTAATGGGTATAATGCACATCACGGACTTCAAAGCCTGCACGTTCTCTGGACAAACCGCCGGGTCCAAGCGCAGATAAACGGCGCTTATGTGTAATCTCTGCCAATGGATTGGTTTGATCCATAAATTGAGATAGTTGATTAGTGCCAAAGAAAGAATTAATTACAGATGATAAAGTCCTGGCATTGATCAGATCAGTTGGTGTGAATACTTCGTTGTCACGAATGTTCATCCGCTCACGAATGGTTCGCGCCATGCGGGCCAAACCTACACCAAACTGTGCATATAATTGCTCACCTACTGTACGGACACGCCGGTTGGATAAGTGGTCGATATCATCAACTTCTGCCTTAACATTTATCAACTTGATCAGATACTTTACGATCGCGATAATATCTAGCTTGGTTAAAACTTTAGTTTCATAAGATGTATCCAGTTTTAATTTACGATTGATCCGGTAACGACCGACATCACCTAAATCATATCTTTTATCAGAAAAGAACAAACGGTCAATAATGCCGCGTGCGGTTTCTTCATCAGGTGGTTCCGCATTACGTAATTGTCTGTATATATGTTCAACCGCCTCTTTTTCTGAGTTGGAGGTATCTTTTTGTAAAGTATTGTATATAATGGTATAATCACCGCTGGTTGCAGCATCTTCTTTGTTTAAGATGATACTTTTTACGCCAGCATCAATGATCATGTCAATATGCTCATCTTCTAAAATGGTTTCCCGCTCCAGAATAATTTCGTTTCGGTCAATAGAAACTACTTCACCTGTATCTTCATCCACAAAGTCTTCTACCCATTTTTTTAAAACTCTTGCAGCAAGCTTTCTGCCGATGAATTTTTTCAAACCGGATTTACTGACTTTCACTTCATCTGCCAATTCAAATAATTCTAAAATATCTTTATCAGAATCGTAGCCAATAGCACGCAGTAAAGTAGTAACCGGAAATTTTTTCTTTCTGTCAATGTAAGCATACATCACGTTATTAACGTCTGTAGCAAATTCAATCCAAGAACCTTTGAACGGAATTACACGTGCAGAATATAGTTTTGTTCCGTTAGTATGTCGGCTTTGGCCAAAAAATACTCCCGGGGAGCGGTGTAACTGGGATACAATTACACGCTCGGCACCATTGATTACAAATGTCCCTTTTGGTGTCATATATGGGATTGTCCCCAAATAAACATCCTGGACAATTGTTTCAAAGTCTTCATGTTCTTCATCATTACATGATAAACGAAGCTTCGCTTTTAATGGAACACTGTATGTTAATCCGCGCTCTATACATTCTTGGATATCATAGCGGGGCGGATCAATAAAGTAATCCAAAAACTCTAAAACAAATATGTTCCTGGAATCTGAAATAGGAAAATTTTCTGCAAAAACTTTAAACAAGCCTTCTTTATGGCGATTGTCTGAAGTGGTTTCTAATTGAAAAAATTCCTGAAAAGATTGCAATTGCACATCCAGAAAGTCAGGGTAATCAATTACATGCTTACTTGTTGCAAAGTTTACTCTTTGATTATTTTTGTTTGCCAAGGGATTAATTTTTTAGTTTATGAATAAACTTTCACTTGTTTGAAGAAAGTTGTGTTTTGGAACCTGTTTAAATTTACTTCGAAAAAACACCGTGCTTTTTTTATGCCCATAAATTTTGTTTTCCAATTTTAGGCCGATAAAAGAAGCATGGAAATTTTTGTTTTTTATATGATAAATGAAGCATTAAAAATAGATCGGATAGATTTAAACAGGTTCTTAAACTTCAAACAAAAATGGGTGTGTTATAAACAACAATAGACCCCGGCCAAAACAGGCCGGAGTCTTTAAATAACGAACGGAAAGTCTAAGGTTATTTAACCTCAACTACTGCTCCCGCTTCTTCTAATTGTTTTTTAAGTGTTTCAGCTTCTTCTTTAGTAACACCAGTTTTAACTTCTTTTGGTGCGCCATCAACTAAATCTTTAGCTTCTTTTAAACCCAAACCTGTCAAATCTTTCACCAATTTAACAACCGCTAATTTAGAACCGCCAGCTTCTTTCAATATTACATCAAAGGCTGTTTTTTCTTCTGCAGCAGCAGGGGCATCGCCACCAGCAGCAGGACCTGCAACTGCAACAGCTGCGGCAGCTGGTTCAATACCATATTCATCTTTCAAAATCTGAGCTAACTCGTTAACTTCTTTTACTGTCAAGTTTACCAATTGCTCAGCAAACGCTTTTAAATCTGCCATTTTATTTAAAATTAAATTTTAATAGTTTGTTTTTGTAATAGTTTTTTTCAGAACTTTTTGGTGTCTGATCAACCTCTTTCTTCTAAAGTTTTTAAGATACCGGCTAATTTGTTTCCACTCGATTGCAGGGCAGAAACAACATTTTTAGCAGGAGACTGCAACAATCCAATAATATCACCAATCAATTGTTCCTTCGATTTCAAATTAATTAAAGCGTCTAATTGGTTATCACCAACAAAAAACGATGATTGAATATATGCTGCTTTTAGCAATGGTTTTTCACCAGTTTTCCTGAGTTCCTTGATCAACTTTGCCGGAGCGTTCGTTGATCTGGAAAACATGATAGAAGATGATCCCTTTAAAGCATCGTACATAGGGGTAAAATCCCCGCCAATCGTTTCTACTGCTTTTTTTATCAATGAATTTTTAGCAACTTGAATCTTAATATCACTTTCGAAACATTTTCTGCGAATTGCATTAATTTTTGCAACAGTTAAATTTGAAGTATCAGTAATATAAAAATTACCATATTCTTTTATCTGTTCGGTTAATGCATTAACTACTTCGTATTTTTCTTCCTTCTTCATGATTAAATACCTGCTACTGATTTAGTTTCAATTTCTATACCCTTAGACATTGTAGAAGAAAGGTGGATACTTTTAAAGTATGTTCCTTTTGCTGAAGACGGTTTTAATTTAGAAATAGTTTGGATCACTTCCATCGCATTATCAAAAATCTTATCCGGGGAAAAAGAAACCTTTCCGATTGATGCATGAACGATGCCTGTTTTATCTACTTTAAAATCTATTTTACCACCTTTAACTTCTGTAACTGCTTTCCCGACTTCCGGAGTCACTGTACCTGATTTTGGATTTGGCATTAAATTACGCGGACCTAAGATACGGCCAAGTTTACCAACTTTAGCCATAACACTTGGCATGGTGATGATAATGTCAACATCTGTCCAGCCAGCTTCAATCTTTGTAATATATTCATCCAAACCTACATAATCTGCACCTGCTGCTTTAGCTTCTTCTTCCTTATCAGGCGTACACAAAACCAAAACACGAACAGTTTTACCGGTTCCGTGAGGCAATGTAGCAATACCACGAACCATCTGATTAGCTTTACGTGGATCAACCCCTAAACGAACATCAATATCAACTGATGAATCAAACTTAGTAGTTGTTATGTCCTTCACTAAAGAAGCGGCTTCCTGTAAAGAATATAATTTGTTCGCCTCAACCTTGGAAAGTGCTGCCTTTTGATTTTTTGTTAATTTAGCCACTGTCTTAAATTGAATTTAATTGTTAATTATTCCAGGGTGCATTACCGCTAACGGTAATCCCCATACTGCGTGCTGTGCCTGCAACCATTTTCATTGCTGATTCAACGGTGAAAGCATTTAAGTCAGTCATTTTATCTTGAGCAATGGTTTGAACCTGATCCCAAGAAACACTGGAAACCTTTTTTCGGTTAGGTTCTGCAGAGCCGCCTTTTAATCCGGAAACTTCCAGCAACTGGATAGCAACAGGAGGCGTTTTAATGATAAATTCAAATGACTTGTCAACATATACAGTAATAACCACAGGCAAAACTTTGCCTGCTTTATCTTGTGTGCGAGCATTAAACTGCTTGCAAAACTCCATAATGTTCACTCCTTTTGCACCTAATGCAGGACCAATAGGAGGTGATGGATTTGCAGCACCGCCTTTTACTTGCAACTTGATTAGTGCACCAACCTCTTTTGCCATTTTATTCTATTAATTGATAACAAATGTTATAATGTGGAAGCAATGTAACATTTAAGCTCTTTGTAGTAGTGAGACATTGTTTATACAATGCTTCTTTTACCTATTCTTTTTCTACTTGCATATAGTTAAGTTCTAATGGAGTTCTTCTTCCAAAAATTTTAACCATAACTTTTAATTTCTTCTTTTCTTCGTTGACTTCTTCGATTACACCGTTAAAACCGTTAAAAGGACCGTCCATCACTTTTACATTTTCACCGGCATAATAAGGAACACTCATGGTTTCCGTTTGAACTGTCATTTCATCAACCTTACCTAAAATACGGTTAACTTCTGCTTGCCGTAAAGGAACTGCATTGCCTGCCTTGTCACCGAGAAAACCAATCACACTATTTGTATTTTTGATGATGTGCTCCATTTCTCCATCCAAAGCTGCTTCAATCAAAACATATCCGGGAAAATAGTTGCGTTCTTTAGCTATCTTTTTTCCTTCACGCATTTGATAGTATTTCTCCATGGGGATTAAAACCTGCGGAATTTGATGAGCAATGCCTAAACGATTAACTTCTGCTTCAATATATTGCTTTACTTTTTTCTCTTTTCCACTAATGGCTCTTACTACATACCATTTTAATTGATCGCTCATATTCAAATATTATGCAAGGGATTTGTAAAAATACTTGAGCAAGTTTCCTACAGACTCGTCCATAGCTAAAATAATTAAGGCAATAATGATTGAAGCGATCAAAACTAAAACAGCACTGCTTTGCAACTCACTCCATGTTGGCCAAGTAACTTTTTGAGTTAACTCGATATAAGACTCCTTAACGTATTCAATTACTTTAGCCATTATAATAAAAATTCTTTATTTGCACGGGCACAAGGATTCGAACCCTGATCAAAGGTTTTGGAGACCTCTATTCTACCATTGAACTATGCCCGTGTATTTACAGGAAAACATAAGCCTGAACAAACAAGCTTATGTTTTCGCAATTAACCTTTTTTGAGATTTTATTTTAAAATTTCCGTAACCTGACCGGCACCTACAGTTCTGCCACCTTCACGGATTGCAAAACGAAGACCTTTTTCCATTGCGATAGCATTGATCAATTTTACTGTGATAGTAACGTTATCACCTGGCATAACCATTTCTACACCTTCTGCCAATGAAATTTCACCAGTTACATCAGTAGTACGGAAGTAGAATTGCGGACGGTATTTATTAAAAAATGGTGTATGACGACCGCCCTCTGCTTTCGATAAAACATAAACTTCAGCTTTGAAATCTGTATGAGGCGTAACAGAACCTGGTTTGCAAATAACCATACCACGACGGATAGATTCTTTTTCAATACCACGTAACAATAAACCTACGTTATCGCCAGCTTCGCCTCTATCAAGGATTTTGCGGAACATTTCAACACCAGTAACAGTTGATTTTAAGTTTTCTGCGCCCATACCTAATATATCCACCTGTTCGCCAGAGTTGATAATACCTCTTTCAATACGGCCAGTTGCTACTGTACCACGACCAGTAATTGAGAAAACATCTTCTACAGGCATTAGAAAAGGAAGTTCGGTCAAACGCGGAGGAATAGGGATTTGTGTATCTACAGCATCCATCAACTCCATAATTTTATCAACCCATTTTGGCTCACCATTCAAGCCACCTAAAGCAGAACCTTGAATAACAGCAATATCATCACCTGGGTAATCGTAGAAAGATAACAATTCACGAATCTCCATTTCTACTAATTCAAGTAATTCCGGATCATCAACCATGTCCACTTTGTTCATAAAAACAACCAATGAAGGTACACCTACTTGGCGAGCCAACAAGATGTGTTCACGCGTTTGTGGCATTGGACCATCGGTAGAAGCAACAACGATTATTGCACCATCCATTTGGGCTGCACCTGTAACCATATTTTTTACATAGTCAGCGTGCCCAGGGCAATCAACGTGCGCATAATGACGGTTTGCAGTAGAATATTCTACGTGTGCAGTATTGATTGTAATACCACGTTCTTTTTCTTCAGGAGCGGAGTCAATTGAATCAAAAGAACGAGCTTCTGAAAAGCCTTTATCGGCTAATACTTTTGTAATAGCTGCAGTAAGAGTAGTTTTGCCGTGGTCAACGTGACCAATTGTACCGATGTTTAAGTGCGGTTTACTACGGTCAAATTTTTCTTTTGCCATGATTTTTATATTGTTATTAGGTTAATTTACTATTTTATACACTTTTAAATGCGAGCCAACGATGGGACTTGAACCCATGACCTCTTCCTTACCAAGGAAGTGCTCTACCGCTGAGCTACGTCGGCTGATAATTTACGCTTGCCGATCAGGATTTATAAATTCGCAATCGTCAATCGTAGCTCATAATCAATTAAGAGCGGAAGACGAGGTTCGAACTCGCGACCTATAGCTTGGAAGGCTATCGCTCTACCAACTGAGCTACTTCCGCTTAAAAAGTGGGGGGAGAAGGATTCGAACCTTCGTAGCCGAAGCAACGGATTTACAGTCCGTCCCATTTGACCGCTCTGGTATCCCCCCATCTAAAAAGAACAATCAATATCCTTTTAGAGCCTCCTATCGGGATCGAACCAATGACCTACTGATTACAAGTCAGTCGCTCTACCAGCTGAGCTAAGGAGGCATTTTATACGTATATTAAAAGAACAAACCGGATTGTAAAGCTGTACCTAACACTTCTGAAAACGGAATGCAAATCTACACTTTTTATAGATTCAACAAAACTTTTTTTATAAAAAAAGCCGACAAATATTTTTGTCGGCCTGGTAGCAGGTTTACACCTTTAAAATTTATACTATATTGTTGTTAACAGATTCTTTATAACTGGTTTCATGTGCTCTATTCTTCTGTTTGTGCTTCTCTAATTGCTTACGTAAACTTTCAATTGCCAAATCAGTGGCTTCTTCAAAAGTTTTACACTTTTCTTTTGCAAATAATTGATTTCCGGGGATCAGTAATTTTATTTCAGAAATCTTATTAGCCTCGTCTTCTACTTTTTCTACCTTTAAATAAACTTCTCCGCTGATGATCTGATCAAAAAACTGATCCAGCTTGTTTGCTTTTTTCTGAATAAAATCCACCAATTTACTGTCAGCAGTAAAGTGTATTGCCTGAACCGTAATTTTCATTTTTCCTCCTTTTTTACGCCTTTGGGTGGGCTTGTTTATAAATTAGTTTTAATTTTTCTACCGAATTGTGTGTATAAATCTGCGTTGCACTCAAATTTGCATGGCCTAAAAGTTCTTTGATAGCGTTTAAATCAGCCCCGTTGTTTAATAAACTGGTTGCGAAAGTATGCCGGAGAATATGCGGGCTTTTTTTATTTTGAGTGGTAATATAGCTGAGGTATTTTTGCACAATCCGATAAATTAGCTTCGGGTAAGCATCGCTTCCGGTATGGGTAACGATCAATTTTAAAGAATTGTTATCAAAAATCTCACATTTTTTAACAACAAGATACTGTTTAATCAACAATTGCAATTCTCTGTTAAGCGGTACAATCCGCTCCTTACTTCTTTTACCCAGTATTTTTATAGTGTTTTCATACCAGTTTATATCTGTTTCTTTCAAACTTAATAGTTCGGCTAAACGCAGGCCGGTTCCGAATATAATTTCGATCACTAATTTATCCCGGATACCGGCAAAATTTTTTTCAAAAATATCCTGATTGTTTAAAAGGATGCTCACATTTTCTTCACGGATGATAACCGGAAGTTTCTTGCCCAATTTCGGACTTTGGATTTTGGACATCGGGTTCTCAGAAACCAGATCCTCCCGAACCAGAAATTTAAAGTAAGTTTTAAGTGAAGTGATTTTCCGCTTTACAGAACACGGATCAATTTTTTGATCCATCAACTGTACAATCCAGCTTCTGATCAAAAAAACATCGGTAAAAGAAGCATTGCCATTTGCTTCAACGTAACAAAAATACTGCAGCAAATCTGTTTTATAAGCTGTTAAAGTATTGACAGAGAAGCGTTTTTCGTATCGGATGTAATTATAAAAAAGGTCTAAATGCATAAAAACTATTTGCTTCTTCTTAAAATTGAAGATACAAATAGTTTTCACATCAGCTTCAAAGCAAAAGTTAAAAAAACTTATGCGTTATCTGCAAACATATTTTGCTTGTAAACAGCGTGTTTAACAACGTTTCTGCGGGTTACAGATCTTTTTTCATATGCCTGGCGACTACGTAATTCTCTTAAAACACCGGTTTTTTCAAACTTTTTCTTGAAACGTTTCAGCGCTTTATCTAAAGATTCGCCGTCTTTTACATTAATAATAATCATAATTCCTACAATACCTCCTTTCAGGGAAGGCAAAAATACAATAAAATTTCAGATTGTAAAATTGAATTATAGGCTTTAATGCTTCTTTTAATAGGATAAATATGGTTCTAATTTTAGGATGGTTTCTTCATTCAAAATCAACACGTTTTTTAAATCGCTCGTTGCTTCTAAAATTACCGTGCTGCTTGCGGTATTGAATGATAGCGTTCATCTGCTTAAAACTCAAATAAGGGTTTCGCTTTAAATCATCAAAATCACAAGTGTTTATGTTGATTTTTGTAATTTCAGTGGGATTGATTTCTACTTGTTTATAAATTTCCTCGTACTTGATTGAATCCAAACCATACACTTCCATTAGTTGTGTTTTACGATAAAAACCGCCTAAACGGTTCCGGTACTTCAAAATCCTGTTCGCAAATGCAGGCCCAATGCCTTTAATCTTTGTTAGTTGTGCAGAATCAGCCTGATTTAGCTCAACCATAACAGCAGGCTTTGTATGAAAAGCTATAGCTCTGTCCGGAAAATCTTTATTAAAATTACGCTCCGGTATTACAATATAAGGCGAAAGCCGGGCATAATCTGCTGCCGTTACAGAATATATTTTTTGCAGGTCTTCCTTCTTATAAAACCGTCCGCCTTTTGCTTCATAATTCAGGATTACCTTGATTTGCCGTTCGCTTAAGCCAAGTTTTTCCCACATTTCTTCCGGTAAATGGTTTGGGTTGAACTTGAAATATTCAGCCTTTGATTTTATGCTGCTAAAAGAAGCATTATGTGGATAATTTGCCGGCTTATCCTTTATACCATATTCGGTTTTTTCTATAACTGCCTGATCCAAAATTACTTGTGCTTCTTTTATCCGGGTAAAATCAACCGCATCCGGCTTTTTGATCAATTGATATACATCCGGCGCAAGCAGTACAGCAAGAATCAGTACAACTAAAACAAGCATCCCGTTCCACTCTTTTTTGGTAATTGTAAAGTAGTTTTTAAATACTGATAGCATGTAAAAGCGGTTTAGTTTAGAAAGCTAAGCATAATTATATGATATTTACTTTTTAAATTGAATATTTAATCAGCGTTATATAGGATGAAAGTAATTACCACAGAAGAATTTGCCAAGGCTACCAAAATTGATAAGCTGAAAATGCCCGGTCTTGCTGCTTTTTTGATGGAAATTATGAAGATCAACGATGTGAACAAACTGTTTGCACAAGCGCAGCCTAAACAAGGCCCTGAATTTGTGGATGCCATTTTAGCAGGTATGGGCGTTGAAATAGAATTTGACCCGGCCGAACTGAAAAATATACCAACTTCCGGTGGTTTCGTGGCCATTGCCAACCATCCTTATGGTGGTGTTGAAGGAATGGTTTTGCTGAAAATTTTGTGCATGGTACGGGCTGATGCAAAACTGATGGCCAACTTTTTGCTCAAAAAAATCCCAAACCTAAGTGATTATTTCATAGCGGTAAACCCTTTTGAAAATATTGAGCATTCATCCAGCATCAGCGGAATAAAAAACACGTTGGAATTATTGCGGAACGGCACACCGATCGGAATTTTTCCGGCCGGTGAGGTTTCGACTTATAAAATTGAAAACCAGGGGGTTACCGACAGGCAATGGCATCCGGTTGTTGGCAAGCTGATTGCAAAAGCCAAAGTTCCAGTAGTACCTATTTATTTTCATGGCAACAACGGTTTGCTTTTTAATTTGCTGAGCTTGATCCATCCAACGCTGAGAACGGCATTGCTTCCGGCAGAGTTATTTAACAAAAAAGGGCATAAAATCAAGCTTAGGATCGGGAAGCCAATCCATTTAAGCGAAATTCCGGATGCCGGAAATACAACCAAACTACTTAACTTTCTTCGTGCCAAAACCTACGCTTTAGGAACAGGATTGGAAGGAGAAAGAAAAATTTTCAATCCGCGTAACCTTTTCAAAATCAACAAAACACCCGAACCTATTGCGTTGCCGATCCCTGCAAATTTAATTGAGCAGGAAGTGGAAACACTGCGAGAAAACTATTCGGTTTGGGTAGAAAAAAATTACGAGGTTTACATTGCGCCGCCTTCCCTGCTGCCAAATACACTTAAAGAAATTGGCCGTTTGCGGGAGATTACTTTTCGTGAAGTGGGAGAAGGATCAAACAAAAGCTCTGACCTGGACGAGTACGATATTTATTATAACCATCTGTTTATCTGGGACATAGAAGCTAAACTAATTGTTGGTGCTTACCGGATTGGCAAAGGCGACGAGATTTATTACAGCATGGGCAAAAACGGTTTTTACACTGCCGAACTTTTCAAAATTAAAGGTGGGTTTACGCCGGTCTTGAAAAAAAGCTTAGAGTTAGGCCGGTCTTTTATCCGCAAAGAATACCAGCAAAAACCATTGCCGTTGTTTTTACTTTGGAAAGGGATCCTGAAATATTTGATTGACAATCCGCGCTACCGATATCTGATCGGGCCGGTAAGCATCAGCAATAGTTTTTCAAAATTTTCTAAATCACTGATTGTAGATTATATCAGCAAAAACCATTTTGACCATGAAATGGCGCAGTATGTAAAACCGCGGAAAAAGTTTAAAGTTGATTTTGCCAAAATTGATACAGAGCTTCTTTTAGCAGGTGAAAATTCATTTAAAGTTCTGGATAATTTGATTTCGGAAGTAGAAAGCCGAAATATGAAAATCCCGGTTTTACTTCGCCAGTACATTTCCCTCAATGCCAAAATTATTTGCTTTAACATTGATCCTAAGTTTTCTGATTGTTTGGATGGCTTTTTGGTTTTAGACCTTGAAAAAGTGCCGCAGGAAATGCTCGAAAAATTAGGCAAAAATTTGTAGGATAATCTATTTGCAATGCTTCTTTTATCAGGCAAAATTTAGGTCGATAAAAGAAGCATTGTCCGGCTTAAAACCTGATCTTTAATTTTTTCAGCATTAAACTTAAAATCCAGATCGGGCCAATCCAAATAAAACCAACTTCGATTTTTACAGGATTATTGTTGCTGATTGTTTTATTATACTGATAATGAAGCAGTAAAAATAGCAATAAAATCAACCCGAACACTTCTCCCATCAACAGATGATTTGGAATTTGCCTCTCGATAACGGATATCAGATAAGTAAAAATCAGTGCTAAAAACAGCATTAAATAAGAAAGCAAAGGCGATAAATTAGAATAATAATAAATACCAATGGCGATTATGAACGAAGCCCAATTGAAAAAACTATTGTACTGACCGAGGAAACTTAAATGCGGAAAAGGCAATGCCCAGCTTAATCCCAAAATTGCCAAACTGATACCAAGCGCGCAAAACCCTTGTACAATTTTACCGCTTTGCTTTGGATATTTTTTGTTGTAATAATCCAGGTAAATATCCAACTGCCGTTGCTGGTTTTTTCCGGTCATGGTCAGAATTTGGTTAATAAAAAAAGCGGTGGGCAACCCATCGCTTTAAAGTTATTTATTTAAGCTGTTTTTTATTTTGCAAAAGCCACCGAACGCGTTTCACGGATCACGGTAACTTTGATCTGGCCCGGGTAAGTCATCTCCGTTTGGATACGATTGGAAATATCAGCAGCCAAAACTTCTGATTGTGCATCTGTAATTTTTTCACTTTCAACCACAACCCGTAATTCGCGGCCTGCCTGTATGGCAAAAGTTTTTTCAACTCCAGGATAAGACAAAGCCAAAGCTTCCAAATCTTTTAACCTTTTGATGTAGCTTTCTACCACTTCACGCCTTGCGCCCGGCCTTGCACCAGAAATTGCATCGCAAGCCTGAATGATTGGCGAAATGATTGATGTCATTTCCACTTCATCGTGGTGCGCACCAATAGCGTTGCAAACTTCCGGGTTTTCTTTATATTTTTCTGCCAGTTGCATCCCCAAAATTGCGTGCGGCAACTCTGGGTTATCATCGGGCACTTTACCAATATCGTGCAGTAAACCAGCGCGTTTTGCAAGTTTAACGTTCAATCCTAATTCGGCGGCCATAGTTGCGCAGAAATTGGCCACTTCGCGAGAATGTTGTAGCAAATTCTGGCCGTAAGAAGAACGGTAACGCATCCGGCCAACCATCCGGATCAATTCGGGATGCAAACCATGGATACCTAAATCAATTACGGTACGTTCGCCAATTTCTACAATTTCTTCTTCAATCTGCTTGCGTGTTTTGGCAACCACTTCTTCAATCCTGGCCGGATGTATCCTGCCATCTGTAACCAAACGATGCATGGCCAAACGTGCAATTTCCCTTCTCACGGGATCGAATCCTGAAAGAATAATTGCTTCAGGCGTATCGTCCACAATAATTTCAATACCGGTTGCCGCTTCTAAAGCACGGATATTCCGCCCTTCCCTGCCGATAATCCGTCCTTTGATTTCGTCGTTTTCTATGTTGAAAATAGAAACCGTGTTTTCAATCGCACTTTCTGTAGCTGTGCGCTGAATAGTTTGGATAACTACTTTTTTTGCTTCTTTGGTTGCTGTTAGTTTAGCTTCATCCACAATATCTTTAATCTGGCTCATGGCCTTGGTGCGTGCTTCTTCACGCAAATTATCCACAAGCTGGTTTTTGGCTTCTTCCGCCGTTAATCCAGCGATAGATTCGAGTTGCTGCACATGCTGCAATTTCAAATGTTCAACCTCTTCCTGTTTTTTTACGGCAGTTTCTGTTTGCTTTTCCAGGTTTTTGCGGCTGTTTTCCAACTCCTGATCTTTGCGATTGGCATTTTCCAGCTTTTGATTAAGCGATTGCTCTTTTTGTTTTAAAGAATTTTCACGCTGATTGATAATATTGTTCTTTGCATTTACTTCCTGCTCATGCTCGGATTTTAACTGCAGAAAATTTTCTTTTGCCTCCAAAAGTTTGTTCTTTTTTAAAATTTCGGCATTGTTTTCTGCATCTTTTAGTATTTTTTTAACTTTAGTTTGCGCCGCAACTTCCTGACTGGTAAATAGTTTACGCAATAAGTAGCGGCCAATTACAATGCCAAGCCCAATGCCCAGCAATAACCCGATGATGGTATATAGTACGTCCATTTTGATAATAATTAATTAATATAAATAAAAAAAACCGTTGTCAACTTTAAGTTTTGCAGGTAACGTTATGCAAATGATCTTCAGATGAACCGATGATCAAATTCAATAATTGGTTACTAAAAACAGCAAAACTTAAACTTAAAAACGGCTACACCTTATGCTTTTTTTACACGATAAATTATGAGTTTGAAAAGAAATCCGACAGCAGCTTGTCCAACTGATAAACTTTTTCGGTAACTTCCGTATCTTCGATCATTACCTGTTTTTCTGCTTTCAGCGAAGTGGTTGCATAATGCAAAACACACATCGAAAGCAAATCCTGTTTATCTTTTACTGCATAATTTTCCTGATAATCCTTGATCCGGTCATTAATCAGTTTGGCTGCCCTGCGTATAATTTCCTCTTCTTCCATGTTCACCTTTAGCGGGTAAACGCGGTCTGCAATATTTATTTTTATGGAGATATCTCCCATTAAGCTACTTTAAATTAAGTCGTTACTTTTTTAGCAACACAATGCACTTATCAATTTCCCGCACAAAATCGTTAATTTTTTGCTTGATATCAAGGCTTTTTTCATTCGTTTCCGAAAAGCTTTTGGCCAGTTTCAATACACGAAGCTTATCTTCCAGTTCCTTGTTTTTTTCTTTGCCCGATTCCAGCAGCGCATTTAACGATTGGTTTTCAAACTTCAACAATTCATTTTCTTCCTGCAAAGCTACACACAAACCAATCAAACGTTCGGTTTTTTCAACAACTTTAACTAATTGCTCGGCAACTACAGACATTTAATTTTGAATAGTTAAAAAGTTTAAAGTTATCAATTTAGATTAAAAACCACACTTAAATTTGCACAACAAACCGGATAAATGCTATTTCCTGACTTCTGCCGATGCTTCTTTTAGCAGGTTAAAAATCACTTTTTGCATCACCGCATCAATTACTTTATCTGTAAGCGTTTTTTCTTCGTCCTGCAAAACAAAGCTCAGCGCATAAGATTTTTTCCCTTCGGGGAGTTTATCGCCTATATAAACATCAAAAACATCCACAGCTTTGATCAGTTTACGGTCAGTTTTTAAAGCAATTTGTTTAAGCTGATTAAAAGTGACCTGCTCATCAACCAGTAAAGATAAATCCCGTTTTACGGCCGGGAACTTGGGCACTTCCTGATAAATAATTTTATTTCTGCCGATCTGCTTCAGCAATAAACCGAAATTAAAATCAGCATAAAAAACAGTTTGATCCACATCGGTTTTCTTCAGTTCCGATTTGGATACATTTCCGAAACCGACTAAAACTTTATTTCCAATCTTATAAACCAGCCCAAAATCCAGTTCTGCCAACGCTGCATCTTCCACCGTAAAATCTTTTATACCGGCTTTGTACAACAAAGTATCTACTGCTGCTTTTAGCTGGTAAAAACTGACCGGTAACTCTTTTTGGTTCCATTGTCCGGGCTGATCATTTCCGCTTAAAAACAAGGATAAATGATGCTTTTCTTCAAACTTTCCGGCGTAATGATGATATACTTTTCCAAACTCATACAACTTCAGGTTCTGATTTTTTCTGTTTTGATTATAACTGATCGCTTCCAAACCAGAAAACAACAGCGTTTGCCGCATCACATCCAAATCCCCGCTTAAAGGGTTTAAAATTTTTACGGCCGTTTCTAAATCATTTGTGTAAGAAGATTTAGTAAGCGAATTGGCCAATATTTCATTAAACCCATTGGCCGTCAGCAAGTTGGCCAGCATGTTTTGCACAGCATCTCTGTCTGGCCTGGCCGCATTATTTAATGAAGCCCTGATTTGCGTAGGAATTTCGATGTTGTTATAACCATAAATCCGCAAAATCTCCTCAATCACATCCACTTCACGCGTAACATCAACCCGGTACGGCGGAATTTCCAAAGTAAGTCCTTCTTCATTTTCCGCAGTGATTTTAATGTCCAGGACTATTAAAATTGATTTGATTTCTTTGGAAGGAATTGTTTTCCCGATCAACCGGTTTACATGTTTGTACAAAATTTGCACGATAAAAGAAGCAACCGGTTTCGGATAAAAATCAGAAATTTCGGAAGAAACTGTTCCGCCAGCCAGTTCCTGAATCAGCAATGCAGCAAACTTTAAAGCAAAAACAGTTATATTTGGGTCAGTACCGCGTTCAAACCGAAACGAAGCATCCGTTTTTAAACCATGCCGTTTAGCCGTTTTACGAACAGAAACCGCATCAAAATAAGCACTTTCCAGGAAAAGATTTTTAGTTTGATTGGTTACGCCCGAGTTGATCCCGCCGAAAACACCGGCAATCGTCATCGGCTCTTCTGCGTTACAAATCATCAGATCATCCTCAGAAAGTTTGCGTTCCACACCATCAAGTGTTTTAAACAGCGTTCCTTCGGCACAGGTTTTTACAACTACTTTATTGCCCTTAATTTTATCGGCATCAAAAGCGTGCATGGGCTGGCCTAAAGAATGCAGCACATAATTGGTTGCATCCACCACATTGTTGATTGGCCGTAAACCAATAATGCTTAATTTTTGCTTCAGCCATTCCGGAGATTCTTTTACTTCGATGCCGGAGATTGTTAAGCTTGAATATCTCGGACAAGCTTTCTCATTCAAAACGCCAACAGCAATCGGCAAAGTCAAATTTTGTGTGCTAAAAGAAGCAACATCCGGCAAGATTATTTGCGTTTTCAAGTAAGCGGCAAGATCTCGCGCGGTGCCCAAATGCGAAGCTGCATCTGCCCGGTTTGGCGTTAAACCAATTTCATACAGATAATCATCTTCCAGCTTAAAATAGGATTTGGCAGGCATCCCGATTTGGGCAGAATCATCCAAAACCATGATCCCTGCATGATCTGTGCCCAAACCGATTTCATCTTCGGCACAAATCATCCCTTCAGAAACTTCGCCCCTGATTTTTGATTTATTGATTTTAAAAGGCTCGCCCACAGTAGGATAAACTGTAGTTCCAGCGGTTGCCACAACTACTTTTTGTCCGGCTGCCACGTTTGCCGCACCGCAAACGATCTGCAATTCTTCGCCGCCGGTATCTACTTTGGTGATCCGCAAACGATCGGCATTTGGGTGCTGTGTACATTCTTTTACATAACCGATCACCAAGCCTTCCAAACCGCCCGGAAGTGCCAAAACTTTTTCCAATGATTCTACTTCCAGACCGATCCCGGTTAAAATTTGCGAAATTTCCTCAGGAGTTTGGGTTGTATCTATATATTGTTTCAGCCAGTTGTACGAAATTTTCATGCTTGATCAGAAAGAAAAAGCACAAAGATAGGAAAAGCGGCGAAAGGTAGAGTGGACAACGAAATTAAGGTAGCGGATGAAGACGATCGAATGTGCGTGATAGCATCTTTATCATTTGATCCTTGATTAAAAAGGTATTTAATTTTAAATGCTTCTTTTATCGCCTAAAACTTGGTGATTTTAAAAGTTTTTTTACCGGCATCAACTATAAAAACAAAAATTCAGGCGATAAAAGAAGCATGGCAAACTTATCCGCAGAAATTTAAACAGGTTTTAAGTTTTGGGCTTTAATCCTTTTAACTTCCAACCATTTATCTTTTACTTACCTTACAATAAGCCTTCATCTGCAAAACTGAAGTAGTGTTTATCGGTAAAAATAAGATGGTCTGGCACGGCAATATCCAGCATCTGGCCTGCGTTGCGCAATTTTTTGGTAAGATCGAGATCTGCCTGACTTGGTTTTAAATTACCTGAGGGATGATTGTGGGTAAGAATGACAGCAACTGCATGATGTTCGAGGGCGGTTTGAAAAATAATTTTCGGATCAGCAATCGTTCCTGCCTGGCCGCCTTTGCTAATTAAATGACGGGAAAGCACTTTGTTGGCCCGGTTCATCAGGATAATCCAGAATTCTTCATGGTTTAGATCTGCAAAATAGCGGTGCATTAAATGAAAAATATCTTTACTGCAACCAATTTTTTCTGTTTGTTTATGTTCGGTTTCTTTTCTTCGCCGACCCAGTTCCAGTGCCGCAATAATAGAAATTGCTTTGGCTTCGCCGATACCTTTAAACTTGGACAGATCATTAACAGAGGCTTTACCCAGACCGTTTAAATCGCCAGAAAAATGATGTAAAATCCGTTTACTCAAATCCACTGCCGATTCATTCAAACTACCGGAACCAATCAAAATAGCCACTAATTCAGCATCACTTAAAACACGCCTGCCTTGCAGAAGCAGCTTTTCGCGTGGCCGGTCTTCTTCTGCCCAAGATTTGATATTTATTTTCGATTCGTAATTTTCCATCAGCTAAATATGAAAATTATTTAACTATAAAGAAAGTGTTATTTTATAAAAAAAGCAGTTAGTGTATAACTGCTTTTTTTATAAAAGAGAAAAATTATGCGCTTATGCTAATGTATTTACAAATTTAGTAAGCTTTGATTTGTTATTTGATGCTTTGTTTTTATGGATTACGTTTTTCTTGGCCAAACGATCAAGCATGGAAATTACCCTTGGCAACAACCCTGCAGCATCTGCTTTAACGGTTGTCCCCCGCAATCTTTTAATTGCGTTTCTGGTAGTTTTTGCCTGATATCGGTTGCGCAAGCGCTTTGCAGCATTAGCCCGGATGCGTTTGATGGATGATTTATGATTTGCCATTGTTTAGCGGGTATTCTTCTTTAAAATTAAGGTTGCAAATATAGTTGGATTATTTGATAAATCAAATCTGATTTTCGAAAATAACAGATTGTAAAATCAGAAAAAAATAATTCTTAAATAATTAAAATGATATTTTATTAATTATTAATTAATTATTATATATTTGCTATGTGAAGTTTAACAAATCCAGAGGTTTTAAATTAGTAACTTTATTTTTATTGGCTTTGTTACTGTGCAGTTGGGGTTTCTTCGGCCACAAAACAATCAACCATAATGCTGTTTTTACCTTACCAAAAGGGATGATCGGGTTTTACAAAAACAACATTACCTACTTAACAGAGCATGCGGTTGACCCAGATAAGCGCCGATATACCGACCCGTATGAAGCACCTCGGCATTTTTTGGATGCAGATCATTATGGTAATTTCCCGTTTGACAGTTTGCCGCAAAAGTGGGATGCTGCTGCGGCTAAGTTTTCTGCCGATACTTTGAATAAATATGGAACTGTGCCGTGGTCGATACAACGAAATTATTATCGACTGGTGCAGGCTTTTAAAGAACTGGATTCAGTAAAAATCCTAAAATATTCTGCGGATTTAGGTCATTACGTTGCTGATGCACATGTACCACTGCATATGACGAGCAATTACAACGGACAGAAAACCAATCAGGTTGGTATTCATGCGTTTTGGGAAAGCAGATTGCCAGAATTGTTTGCCAATCAATATAACTTTTTTACAGGAAAAGCTGTTTATGTTAATGATCCGCTGAAAAAAGCGTGGGAAATTTGCCAACAAACCTACAATTGTTTGGATTCTGTTTTGAAGATGGAAAAGCAAAACCGCGCCAATTTTCGTCCGGACCAGCAATATACTTTCATAAAAAACGGCAATAAGCTGATCCGCAATTATGCAGAACCGTATGCTGGTTCTTATCATCAAATGCTGCATGGAATGGTAGAAAAACAAATGCGCGCCTCTATCGTGGCGGTTGGCAGTTACTGGTTTTCGGCCTGGGTTGATGCCGGACAGCCGGATCTGAAAAAAATGGTAAAACGGGAATTATCCGCAGAAGAAAAAATCAAGGAAAAACTGGAAGAATATCATTTTCAAAACGGAAAAATTTTAGGCCGGGAGTTTTAGACAATGCTTCTTTTATCGACCTAAATTCAGGCTGAAGTAGTTTTTTTAGTTGATCGGCTTTTGATAGCGGCAATTATCGGCGGAACAACGGAAATTAAAATAATCAAAATCACTACAATGGTAAAGTTCCGCTTTACAACCGGTATTCCTCCGAAGAAATAACCTAAAAACAAAAACAAAGTAATCCAGGCAGCACCACCGATAAAATTATACAACGTGTATTTGCCTAAAGGCATTTTGCCAACACCGGCAACAAATGGCGCAACCGTTCTGAATATTGGCAGGAAACGGCTGAAAATGACTGCTTTACCACCATGCGTATCAAAAAATTCTTTGGTTTTGAGGTAGTATTCCAGCTTCAAGATTTTGTTTTCCGGCTTAAAAACCTTCAACCCGAAAAATTTCCCCAGTTCGTAATTGGTGGTGTTGCCCAAAACGGCTGCCACAATCAAAATCAGCAATAATAAATAAATGTTCAAACCCGAATTGCCATGTGCAATCAGTGCGCCGGCAGCAAAAAGTAAAGAATCCCCGGGCAAAAAAGGTGTGACCACAAACCCGGTTTCGGCAAAAATGATAAAGAAAAGGATGAGGTACGTCCAGCCTTGATACTGCTGTGTGATTTCAATCAGGTGCTTGTCAATGTGCAGGATAAAATCTATAATGGTTCTAATAATCTCCAAAATGTGTGAGTTTAATTTTCAAAAGTAAAAATATAGCCGATAAAAACAGCATCGCACTACTGCTACTTTATAGCCGGCAGCAAATTAGCCATTACGGTTAAACTAAATGCCGCATTTACAGCAGTTGATGTTGTTAAACCGGCGGCGTAAAGTGTATAAACTTTTCCATCTGCCAAAACCTGATTGGATAAAGTTGCCAGCGTAGTGCCCGTTATGCCGGTTTTCATCGCCTTAAACTCATACGTACCGGCCGGAACTTCAACAAAAGGCGCAACGCTTTTGTAAGCAATTTTGCTGTAAATACCTGTGCCATTGATGGTAATGTCCAACGCTCCGGCATCCGGGGCTACGTTCACAAACCTGATTTTTGCCCTGGTATTGGCCGGATTGGTCAAAATATCATTGACTTTCAGCAGACTGTAATTACTGGTTGAGCCGGTCAAAAAAACAGAATAACTGCTATCGGCAGTCAGGTTTAAATGTTGTTGTGCAGTGTCTCTGGTAGATAAATTGGTTGTAGAAGCCGATGTGATAAACCGGATATAATTTGAACCCGGGGAAACACTGATATAACCGGAAGAACCGGGAAAAGTAATAACAGAAGTGTTTTTTTGGGTAGAATTTAAACTGAAATTAATTGGCGTACTGCCCGCCAAAGCATTGATTACCTGCAAGCGCGAATGATGTGCCGGCGATACACCCGAAGTATTGCACGAAAGGACAATCAAGCTGAAATAGCTGATGATCAATCCGGCAAATAATGTTTTCAGTTGGTTCATGCTGCAAAATTACATTATAAATTGGTGTGATTTTGGCCGAACTGATACTTCTTTTACCGGGTAATAATTTGGGTTGATAAAGCTGTAATGCCGCTTCCTTTTATAGTGCCACCGCACCAAATGGTGTAGGTTTTACCATTGTCCAACCGCACATTCGGCAGGTTTAACAAAATGCTGTTGCTGCCGTGCAAACGCAAATCAAAGTTGTAAGTTCCGGCTTTTAATTCCTGATAAACCCCAATCGAACCAAAACTGACACCGGAAGCCAGCTCCGGACCGTTGGTGATCAATAAATCTGCGGATGAAAGTCCGGCCGATAGATTTACCAGCCTGATTTTAGAATTACCGAATGAAGGGGTGCTTAAATCATCATAACTGGTTGTTGCTTTGACCGTATTATTGGCTTCGTACACAAAAAAACTGTAGCTTGAATCCTGCTTTAGCCGTATTGTATTTGTGGCAAGCAGTTTATTACTCAAATTAGCTTTGATTTGAATTTCATGTGAACCTGAAGTTATGGTTTGGTAACCGGTTGTGTTGCCATAAACTAAAGGTACGGTGTTGAGCTTGTTGCCACTGTCGTAAAAATTTAAAGCTGTAGCATTGGGTGCTGCATTTACCAGCAATAAATGGGCATTGCCCACAGGTGTATCCGTAGGGACATTTGTTTTACAGGACGAGAAACAAGTGACGGATGCTGCAAAGGCAATCAACAGGTTTCGTTTGCATAACTGCAGAATTGTCTTCATAAAAAAACCGCTCGATTTCGTAAAGCTTACGGAGAATCAAGCGGTTTGTTACACTGAAAATACCTCGATAAAAAAAGTATCGTCTATTTTTTATGCGTACGAATTCAGCATAACCGGCATCACCAACATCAGCACATCTTCGTTTTCATCACCACCTTGCGGCAATAACAATCCGGCACGGTTTGGGGTCGACATTTCCAGCGATACTTCTTCGCAACTTAAATTACGCAGCATTTCAATTAAAAAACGGGCGTTAAAACCGATTTCCAAATCTTCGCCTTCGTAAGCACAAGTCAGTTTTTCGTGGGCTTCGTTGGAGAAATCAATATCTTCCGAAGAAATATTAAGTTCGTTTCCTTCAATTTTTAACCGTACCTGATGGGTGGTTTTGTTGGCGTAAATGGCCACACGGCTTAACGAACCTAAAAACGAAAGGCGGTCAATAGTCAGTTTATTGGGGTTGTTCAACGGGATAACCGCATCATAATCCGGGTAACGCTCATCGATCAAACGGCAAACCAGATTAATATTTCCGAATTTAAAAAATGCGCTGGTATTGTTGTATTCTACCGAAACATTTACATCTTCTGACGGCAGCGACGACTTCAATAAATTCAATGCTTTTTTTGGCATGATAAAAGAAGTGGCTTTTTCTGAATGTGCATCTTTACGGCGGTAACGGACTAATTTATGCGCGTCTGTAGCTACAAACGTAAAATGCTGCGGCGAAAGCTGACAGTAAACGCCCGTCATGGCGGGCCGCAATTCATCATTACTAACCGCAAAAATGGTTTTGTTGATCGCTTCTGCCAAAACCGAGGCAGGCAGGTTTACGGACGAAGCGTTTTCTACCACCGGGATTTTCGGGAAATCTTCACCGTTTTCACCGCTTAATTTATAGCTTCCGTCGCCGGCTTTAATTTCTACCCCAAATGTTTTGTCATCCACCGAAAACGTAACCGGCTGCTCTGGCAATGATTTTAGAGTGTCCAGCAAAATGCGCGAAGGAATGGCGATACGGCCGTTTTCCTGCGTTTCTACTGGTAAGGAAGTGGTCATGCTGGTTTGCAGATCGGTAGCAGAAATAGTTAAATTTCCATCCTGTATGCGGAACAAAAAGTTTTCTAAAATTGGCAAAACGGTGCTGCTGCTCAAAGCCCCGCCCACAGCCTGCAACTGTTTGAGCAAGGTTGATGTAGAAACAATAAATCTCATAAAAATTAAAAAATTGATCTACCAAAAGTAGAAAATTTAAGCGGCATACTTTCTCCTGCGGAAATATTGTTGAAAAATAGCATATAAAAGAAGCATCACTATCGGAAGCACGGTGTTGATGAGTTGCCAGTACAGTTTTGAGCTTTTGATTTGTGCGCGGTCAAGCAGGCGGATCTTGATTTCTTTGTTGCGCAGACTGATCAAACCGGAATCATCCGTTAAGTAATCGGCAATGTTGAGCAGCAGGTTTTTATTGCCGTAAGTTTGCTGTGTGTATCGGTCAAAACCCAGCGGAAACGGCGATCCGTCTGCTTCGTTGATCTGGTTTTTAAACACATCGCCATCGCTGATGACAATCATTTTGGTGGGTTTACTTTGCGGTAACACAGCAATTTTTTCTGTAAAACCTTCCGGGACAGGTCGGTTTTTGAAATCAGATTTGAATTTTCCTTCCAGCAAAACGGAAACTGTTTTTGGCGTGCTTTGAAAATCTTTCGGGTCGGGTTCCTGCTCCAGCATTTGCAATGAAATTAAGTGCGGCGTAGTGATTTTTTGGTTGTAAGGCGACGAAGCCAGCAGTACCGTTTTTTTGATTCCGGGAACGGCAATTGTATCTATAGAACTGACAAATTCTGTACGGATGCCATTTAGGTTTTTTACCAGCGGATGTTTGGAAACCGGCATCAGAACCGGGTAAAATAGCCAGGGAAGCAGCTGGATTTGCCCCTGGCCAGCCACGTTGCCCGTATTTACCGGAATCTGTGCGCAACTGATATCGGCAATCAAATCAAAATTTAAGCGGATACCGTAACTGAAAAGCTGATCGTCCAGGTTCAGTTGTTTGTTGAAAGCCAATTGCTCGCCGCCGTGCCCGCGCAGGCTGTCCATTTCGGCAGTAACCGGATCAATGGTCCACAAAATCCGGCCGCCACGCATTAAATATTGATCTATTTTGAATTTTTCCAGTTCGGTAAATGGCAGGTCCGGTTTTGGAACGATCAGCAAACTTAATTTTTCGATATTGGCAAAAGGGATTGTTTTGAGGTTTACGCGGCCAACTTCAAAACCATCAGACAAAGAACGCAAGGCATCATTCAACTGTAAATCAGATAGTTCGTGATGGCCTTCTGTAAAACCAATGCGAGGTTTGCCACCGCTCGATGCTTTTTTTATGGCAGAAGAAAAGGCGTATTCCAGGTTTTGGATTGAATTGTTCAGCACTTCTTCGGGTGATAAACCGATGCGGGTTTGCAATAATTTAACGGGGATTTGCTTGTCGCCGCACTTTACCAACGCCGCCGGAAAAATGATTTTTTGGGATAATCCGCTTTCCGTTTTTATGCTAAGGTTGGTTGGCTCGATGCCTTGACTTTGTAAATCCTGTAGAATTTTGGTTTGTTCATCCTGATTTGCGCCAGCCAGCGGATCAACAAATTCTACTTTTAAACGATCATGGCCAAAGGCATTATAATCATCCAGCAAATCCCGGGTGGCGCGTTGTAAGCGTTTAAATCCGGCCGGAAAATCGCCCTGCAAAAAAACGGTAATGATAACCGGCTTTTTCAAACTGTCCACCAAATTTCGGGTGATGGGCGAAAGTGTAAAGCGTTTCTCGGAAGTAAAATCAAAACGGGTGAAAAAATAATCAGAAAAAATGTTCGATAAAAGAAGCATCAGCAGCACAAAGCCAACTTGCAGCAAATCTTTCTTCTTGCGGAAGCTTACCATTTTCTTCCTCCCAGAACGGTTTTAGTCAGCAATAAAAACAAACCGCTTACACTTAAAAAATAAACCAGATCGCGCGTATCCAAAACGCCGCGACTGATGGCCTGGTAATGTTCGTTGATGCCAAAATTTTGTATTTCGGAGTTTTGAAACGACAGCAATCCGCTAAAAGAATCAAATCCGCTGAACAAAAAAAAGCATATAAAAACAGTAACCGTAAAGGCAATAATCTGGTTTTTGGTGATAGAAGAAGCGAATATGCCGATTGCCACAAACGTACCGCCCAGCAAAAACAAACCGATATACGAACCGATCACGGCACCGGAATCCAGGTTTCCAATCGGGTTTCCCAACTCAGAAACTGAATAAACGTAAACCAAAGTTGGGACCAAAGCCAGCAAAACCAGCAGCAAACAAGCCAGATATTTACCTAAAACAATCTGCCAGTCTGTAATCGGGCTTGTTGCGAGCAACTCAAAAGTCCCTTCTTTTTTTTCTTCCGCCAGCGAGCGCATCGTGATGGCCGGAATCAAAAACATGAATAAATAAGGCGTGGTATTGAACAGGCTGCCGAGATCAGCATAACCGTAATTGAGCACGCTGGTATCCGGAAAAACCCACAAAAACAAGCCTAAAACAAGCAGAAAAACGCCGATAGTAACGTACGCAACCAGCGAACTGAGGTAAGAAGTGATTTCTTTTTGAAGGATCGTTAACACCGAAAAAAATTGAATGTCGAAATTAGGCAATTAACCGCAAAGCAAAAAGCTTGTGCCAACAGCTACGAAAACTAAATTTTATATGGTAAAAACAGCATCAGGATTGTGCTAATTGGTTAATTTAATGAAAATTTGTTCCAGCGTTTGTTGGGGATATTGTTGATACAGGTTTGGCAAAGTTTGATCGGCCACAATTTTGCCTTTGTTGATGATGACCACCTGATCGCAAACGGCTTCTACTTCCTGCATAATATGGGTGGAAAGAACCACGGTTTTGTTTTTGCCTAATTCTTTAATCAAATTTCGGATACCGATTAACTGATTCGGGTCAAGGCCGGAAGTTGGTTCGTCCAAAATCAAAACCTGCGGGTTGTGCAAAATGGCCTGCGCCAAGCCAACGCGCTGTTTGTAGCCTTTGGATAGTTGTCCGATTTTCTTTTTCTGCTCTGGGCCGAGGCCGGTTTGCTCAATTATTTCGGCAATCCGTTTTTCAGGTTCATGGATTTTATGGATCGAAGCCACAAATGCCAATGCTTCTTTTACGTACAAATCCTGGTAAAGCGCGTTGCTTTCCGGCAGGTAACCAATTTGTTGGCGCACTTGCAATGCTTCTTTTATCGTATCAAAACCACTAACCATTGCCGTACCGGAAGTTTGTGGGATAAAGCACGTCAGGATTTTCATCGTGGTTGATTTACCTGCGCCGTTCGGACCTAAAAAACCTAAAACTTTCCCTGGTTCTGCGGAAAAAGAAATAGAATCAATGGCTTTTTGCGTGCCGTAAATTTTAGTAAGGTTTTGGACTTGGATGCTCATTTATGGCTATTAGCTTTAAGCTTTCGGCTATCAGCTTCAACGAATAACAACTCCGTCAGCACTAAGTTCAAGAAAATCATAACTTTCAAAAAGTGATTCTATCAAAGCCAAATTGTTTCTTATCAAATCGAATAAAATCCGATTTCTGGTATTACCTGTGGTTATCAGTAAAAGTTTCGAAGGTTTTTTATACATCACATGAGCGTAATAAAAGTCATAATCTTTAGTGACCATTACGCGACTTTCTTCATCAGCAAAACCCATAATAATATTGTCTGGAGTAAGTGTTCCGATCAGTAATTCTCCGACGTGTTTAGTATTATAACCTTTTTGCTTCAATATTTCACATAGTAATGGCGAAATGTGTGCATCAATCAGAAACTTCATGCAAGAACTGCAGAAACAAATTTCACCCGAAGCAATTTCGCTGCAAAAGCCAAGCAAGCTAAAATATCTTCTTCTTGCAATTCTGGAAAATCTTCTAAAATCTCCTGATTAGTCATTCCGGAGGATAATAAATCTAAAATTACTTCTACCATGTACCGTCTGTTACGGATCGTTGGTTTACCATGGCAGATTTCAGGATTGATGGTAATTCTGCTTAAGAGCTCTTTTTCGTTCATGGCTTTGCGGATTTTGGTAATACACAAAACTACACATTGTTTCATACTAAATCTTAGTTCCAGAATATTAGCACAAGCATTACTGCAATTCTGATAACTTTTCAAAAGTTTGTTTGCTTTTTTTTCTTTGTCCAAATAAGTTTAAGGTAAGCATCACAACAAAGAAAAAGAAAAGAACATCCTTTTTAAGAACCATAGGATGTGTTAAACGATATATTAAATCAAAAATCACTAACAAAATTGGCAACCAAAACAAATAAACTCCAATTTTTGAAGCAAAAAACCCAGGTAAAAGAATGATTTTATTTTTATCATTTGTCTGCTGCCCGTTGTACTTGCTAATATGCTGACAAATTAAAACTATTACCGATTCTTCATTTACCGCATCATATAAATTCCAAGAATCAATAATTTCAAACTTAAAATTACTACCGCTTTTACAATGTATTTTCACTACAAAACCTTTTCCCGAAAGTGCTTTAAAAGGCCGTATCCGGTAGCTTGCTATTTCATCCCAATTGATAATGGTATTGTCTTCTTCGTCAGTTTCGTGCACTTCAAAACCAAGTTTATTTACTACAAAACTTGCGTTTCTTGTACACATCTTTTTTATAAATGGAAAGCAGATAAAAGGAAAAGCGAAGAAGCTAATTGCACCAAAAACACATGATGCATATGTTCCATGAAAAATATAAGGGAAAACCATCGCAATTGGTCCGGAAACACAAACAGCCAAAATATACAGAAGAACTCCTTTTGGTGTGTTAAAAAGAGTAACTGGTTTTGCAATTTCGTTTTCCATACCAATACTAAGCTTGTTCTTTAACAAATCTACAAATTCTTGATTCCTAAAAATTATCTTTGCCTTTGTTATGAGCAAAAACAACGACGAGCTTTTTAAGGATGTGATTTCCCACGCCAAGGAATATGGATTTGTGTTCCAGTCCAGCGAAATATATGATGGTTTAAGTGCCGTTTATGATTATGGCCAGTACGGATCGGAACTGAAAAACAACATCAAAACCTATTGGTGGAAAGCCATGGTGCAATTAAATGAAAATATTGTAGGCATTGATTCTGCTATTTTTATGCACCCAAAAATATGGGAAGCGAGCGGACACGTGGCCGGTTTTAACGACCCGATGATTGATAACAAGGATTCTAAAAAACGTTATCGCGCAGATCAGTTGATTGAGGATAAAATTGAAAAGTTACTTTCAAAATCTTTTGAAAAAGCGGAAAAATATTACAAAGAATTGCATGGAACTGATATTAATGATGATAAGTTCATGCTTACAGATTCAAACGGCTTAGAAAAGGAATTTTATCCTTACAGAGTTTTCAAAGCTGAATTCGGCTTTTCATTCGATAAAGCAAGTTCTCAAATAAATACTCCATCTTGGGATTGGTCTGAGACATTCAAAAAGGAAGATGTTATTGATGATTTGAATATAATGAAGTTTAACATAATTCTTTTAAACAATGTCCCTGAATATGTAAAAGCTTGGAATGTTTTCTATAAATTTCAATCTGCTCTTGAAGAAAATGATTTAGCAAAATTAAAGGAGATAATCGAAGAAGAACAAATCGCTGATCCGGTTTCCGGAACACGTAACTGGACGGAAGTCCGCCAGTTTAACCTCATGTTTTCCACACAATTTGGGGCGATGGCAGAAGGTTCTGACCAGGTTTATTTACGCCCGGAAACGGCGCAGGGCATATTTGTTAACTTTTTAAACGTGCAGAAATCCGGCCGGATGAAAATTCCGTTTGGTATTGCACAAATTGGTAAAGCCTTTCGGAATGAAGTAATTGCGCGTCAGTTTATTTTGCGGATGCGCGAATTTGAGCAGATGGAAATGCAGTTTTTTATCAAACCAGGAACCGAAATGGAATGGTTTGAACATTGGAAAGCCGCGCGTTTAAAATGGCATTTGGCTTTGGGCACTTCTCCCGAAAAATATCGTTTTCATGATCATACCAAACTGGCGCATTATGCCAACGCCGCAACAGATATTGAGTTTGAGTTTCCGTTTGGGTTTAAAGAAGTAGAAGGCATCCATAGTCGTACAGATTTTGATCTTTCCCAGCATGAAAAATTCTCCGGGAAAAAACTGCGTTTCTTCGATCCGCAGGAAACTGACAAAGACAAGCAAAGTTATGTGCCGTATGTGATCGAAACTTCGATTGGTTTGGACCGCATGTTTTTATTAACGCTGATCAACGCGTACGAAGAACAGGATTTAAGCGAAGGCGATAAAAAAGACAGGCGGATTGTACTGAAGTTCCCTCCTGCTTTGGCTCCAATTAAGGCCGCGATTTTACCTTTGACCAAAAAAGACGGCTTGCCCGAAAAAGCGCGGGAAATTATGGACAAACTGAAATTGGATTTTAATATGCAATATGATGAAAAAGATTCTATCGGGAAACGTTATCGCAGGCAAGATGCAATCGGGACGCCATTTTGCATCACCATAGATCATCAAACTTTGGAAGATGATTCGGTAACTATCCGTCACCGTGATACAATGATTCAGGAACGTGTTAAAGCGGAAGATCTGGAAAAAATTATTGGTGATTTGGTGAGTTGGAAAAAGGTTTTGGCATAAGGGTAAACCATTTTTTAGCCGATAAAAGAAGCATTGCAATAATTACCGTTAAATAAAACACAAACCATGTTCATACACCACGTTTTTTTCTGGCTGAAAGATAAAAACAGCAATACAGACCGAGCGGATCTGTTGAAAGGATTGCAAACTTTGGCTTCCGTCGAACCAAAGAAAATGATACATATTGGCGTAAAAGCCAGCACGAATCGGCCGGTTATTGATACTACTTATGATTTTTCTTTACTGCTGATTTTTAACAGTTTAGAAGATCATGATGCCTATCAAATCCATCCAACACATCAGGATTTTGTAAAAAACTGCTCGCACTTGTGGGAAAAAGTTACCATTTATGATTCGGTAGATGCTTCGTAAACGATACTTCTTTTATGATACAAAAAACCGCCTTTAAAATAATTAAAGGCGGTTTTTTTATTTTGAACAAAATTAAATCTGCGACAGATTTATACCGGTAAAAACAGCATCAGCCAAAAAACCACTTTTAAACACAACAAGTATTAAAACCCCGGGCCGTAACATTCTGCAAAACGCAACCGTATAAAACCGGTAGAGTTTAGGACAATGAAAAAATCAGACTATTTCTATTCGGTTTTTTTTATAGGGGTTTTTTCGCTGATTATTTATGGGTTTATAAATTATTTTTGGATGATGGCCGGTTTAATCGTTTTTTCAAGCACTTTTAATTTCTTGGTTTTTTTAATTCAAACACGCATCAAAACACCTGTTGCAGATGCAAAATCATTGGAAGAACCAATTGAATTTTATACGGCCGGAAGCCAGACGACTTATTATCAAATGCGTTACAACCCGGAAGAACTGAAACAGGCCAGCGGCGGCAATTAGTAGCCCGCTTTAGTTTGTTTGGATAATTGATACGGCAAAAAACTGCCGCATTTGCCTGATGCTGTTTTTACCAGCCTGAATTCAGGGTTTGTTTATTTTCATTACTGATAATTTCCCGGTAGAAAACATACTGTTTTTATCGGGTATTTTTTTGCTTATCCGTAATTCCTTGTAATTTTAAAGCGCCAATAAATCCCTTTCATGCGTTTTATTTTTAGATGTGACCGATAACCTGCTTTTTATTGATACAGAAGCTTCCGGACTGCCTAAAAAATGGAACGCACCACTTAGCAAACCTAAAAACTGGCCGTTTGCAGTCCAGATTTCCTGGCTGGTTTACAACCGCCACGGGCAGCTGATCAAGCAGGAAAATCATTTTATCAATGACAATGATTTTAAGATCACGCTTACTGCACAGCAAATACACGGTTTTACGCCCGAATTTTTAAAAACCCACGGCGAGCCTCGTTTTGAAGTGATGCAGTTGCTGGCCCGCGACATGGAAAAATATCAACCTTTGCTGATTGGCCATTTTATGGAACTTGATTATTGCGTGATCGGGGCAGATTTTTACCGTTCGGGCGTGGAAAACCCGGCATTAAACCTTCAAACTTTTTGCACTATGCTGGCAACCAGGCATTTAATTAATCATCCGCAGAACAAATATTTACGACTGGGCGATTTGTACCAATTGCTTTTTGATACACCTTTATTGCATCAGCATAATGCTTTAAATGATGCAACTGCAACGGCAGAAAGCTTTTTTGAACTGCTTAAACGAGGCGAAATAGACGACGAACTGATCCAAAACCAGCATTCGTTAAAGTCGTACGTCCATCCTTTTAATCATTTTATCGGCTGGCTTGTTGTATTATTGATACTTCTTTTAGTGATCATTTTATTTATTTATCGTGGAGATACTTGAATTTTTAAAAACGACAGTACCTTTTAGTTTGCTGCCTGCCGAAGTTCTGGAAAGCCTGCCCCAGCAGATGCAAAAAATAACCTACAGCCAGGAAAACGTAATTTATCAGCAGGAAATTACAAAAATGAAAGGCGTGGATTTGATCATGTCCGGCAGTTACCAATCTTTTATTTACGATAACTTGCACAATATGCGGCTGGCAGAAACGCACACGGCCGGTTTTTGCTTTGGCGGCCAGTCTATCCTGCTAAACCGGAACCGCTCTTTGCGCACCGTAATTGCCCGCGAAGGAACAGTTGTTTATTTTCTGCCGCGAAAAAACTTTAAAGCATTGTGCCAAACGTTCGATGCTTTTTTTCAGTTTTTTACAATAGATTTTGGCCGAAGGATGATGAACGAAGAGTTTGCCAACTTTTTTAAAAATCCTTCTTCTTTTGCCGAAAACAGTGGTGCCACGGATCAGATCTATTCTAAAAAAATCATCGATATTGAGCAGCGCAAAATCATTTCCTGTAGTTACGATACGCCGATTTACCAGGCAGCCGCACAGATGGCAAAAGCCAAAGTAAGCTGCCTTTTTGTAAAAAACGAGCAGGGCAAAATCGAAGGTTACATAACCGATATTACCATCCGCGACAATGTGGTGGCCAAACAGGTTGACGCTGCCGGACCAATCATCAGTGTGATGGACAATCCTGTTGTTTCCATCAACACGCAAGCTTATGTTTATGAGGCTTTGCTGATGATGTTCCGCACCAAAACCCGCTACTTGCTGACAGAAGAAAACGGCGAATATGTAGGTTCTTTAAGCCGCAATAAACTGCTGAGCGAGCAGGCGCAATCGCCGCTTGTATTTATCCAGTCGGTCAAATCGGCCTCTTCTGTAACCGAATTAAAGCAGAAATGGCAGCGTGTGCCCTTGTTTGTCATCCAACTGCTGGACCGTGGCGTGAATGCAGAGATTGTCAATCAGGTGATTACCACTATTGCCGATACGATTGCACTAAAAGTGATCGAATCGGCCATTGCAGAACTGGGCACGCCGCCGGCCAAATTTGTGTTTATGGCTTTAGGAAGTGAAGGCCGAAAGGAACAATCACTGAAAACCGACCAGGACAACGCCATTGTTTACGAAGACAAAGCCAACGAACACCGCGAACTGGTGCGCGGTTATTTTTTAGCTTTTGCAGATATTGTTTCCGAACGCTTAAACACCATCGGCTTTGTGTTTTGCAGCGGTGGTTTTATGGCAAAAAACCCGAAATGGACGCATTCTTTATCGCATTGGAAACGCAATTATACCGAATGGATGGAAGAATCGGTGCCGGAAACGATCATCAACTTTTCTACTTTTTTTGATTGCCGGTTTATTTATGGCGAGGTTTCGATCATGAATGATTTGAAATCTTTTTTGGACGATGCCTTGAAAAAACCGATGGAGAAAGTATTTTTCCACATGGCCAACAATGCTTTGCAGTACGAACCGCCGCTTACATTTTTCCGGAATATCCGCACCATCACCAAAGACAAGCAGGAAGTTTTCGACATTAAAAAAGCGATGACACCAATTGTAGATTTAGTGCGGATTTATGCGTTAAAAAACCGTGTTTTTGAAGTGAACACCGGCGAACGCTTAAAAGCTTTGCAACAAAAAGGTGTTTTTACCGAAGCCGAAGTGCAGGAACTATCGCAGTCGTATTATTTTTTGATGAGTATGCGCTTGAAAAACCAGGCCAACCAGATTATTCACGATAAAACAGATCCTGATAATTATATTCCTATTGAAAAACTTACCACCATTGAAGAAGCTACTTTAAAAGAGATTTTCAAGATCATCAAAAATTTTCAGTTGGGTATTAAAGTTAGGTTTACCAATCGGTTGTTGGGTTAAAATTTGGTGATGCTTCTTTTATCGGCATAAAATCGGAATGTATTCTTCCGCTTAAAACCGTAAATGCTTCGACCCCAAAAATGCGAATGCTTCTTTTATCGGCATAATTTTGTCGGTTTATTTTATCCTTTATTTACTTGCTTTTAATCGAAATTAATTAATTACAATTTGTTTTTGGTCTGTTTTCTTATCATGCTTAATATGCAGAAAATAAGTTCCTCGTTCCAAATCTCTTACATCAAGCATTGCTTCAGCCTTTATAGATTTGCCTGAACGTAAAGCTTTTCCTTTGTTGTTGTATAAAATGTAGTCAAAATCATTAGGGGGAATTCTTTTCCCATTAGCCTTTGCTTGTGCACTTTCTTGCACAGGCGATATGCGTAAATAGTCTGTGGTTGGATTAGGATAAGCACGATAAGAATAACTGCCACTACATAATCCCCAATAGCTATCATAAGCACCGCTGCTTAACCCACAATCTGTAACTGCAAAACAACTAAGGTTATGATCACCGCACTGCCAGTTTCTGGTTTCTAAATAGGGGTCAGTTGTAGTTTCAATCAAAGTATTATCACTATACCACTTGTAACTTGTAGCTCCATATACGGATTGTCCTTGGGCAATAAGTGGTTCGTTTGTCTGCGGGTTACTATAAATCATCGTAAGAGGCGCCGGGCCGGGACTGCATGGAGTAAAGCATTGCTCACTAAATTGTGATACCCCACAACCTGAATAATTTGCCCTAACCTTTATTGTACCACCATACGAAGCACTAATTGTTACTTGTGAGCCCGCGCCATTTAAAGAGGTACTTGATCCATTAATCAATACGTCGCCTTGTAGCTTGCCAGTCATAATACAAAGATCCCTGTGCATTTGCTGTAACCGTAGCTGTTGAGCAATCTGTACCGTTAAAAGTATAAACAATAGACGGTAGAGGTACAGCAGTAACAGATAAATTTACAGGGTAGGCAATAGATGTACATCCCGGCCTGGTTAAAGTAGCTGCAAGTGTAATCTTACCAGAGTTTAATGATATAATATGTATTTGATTTGTTCCTTGGCCTTTGGTTTTGATATAATATGTATTTGATTTGTTCCTTGGCCAGAAACAATAACAACACCAGCCTGAGCAGACCAAGAGATGCCTACCCCTGGTGGAAAATTGTTCATGGTAACAATTTGGTCTGCGTTTTGGCAAAAAGCAGTTGTAGGAGTAAAAGTTGGTGTAGACGAACAAAGGTCATTACAATTGAAATTAGGAACAGAACCGTAAATTTTGGTAGTAATAAAATTGGCTATAGCAGGTGTAATGGCCAAATGCTCCAAATTGCTATTTGAAAAGATTACATCCTGAAAAGGTGTTATTTGGTTAACTACTACATTTCCTGTTGATACGTTAAAACCTGCATTATGGGGTAAATAACTCCCGTTTAAGCCGTAGGACTGATTATTTAGGTTTAACGCCGAAACAGTAGGAACAAAAGAGTAAGCGTTTATCCCAAAATAATTAATCGTTGTATTTACTCCGCTGGCTTTTAGCCCGGCCAAAACTCCATTGCCATAAGATATATGTGCATCACTTGTACTGCCGGGGACAGGTTCTAACACATAAGGTGTAGCAAAGCTTGCCCTACTTGTTAAATTGCTTAAACCTTTAATTCCTAAAAAAGGGGCAAGCCCACCATTATGAAAATACATAATTTGAGAATTGGTTGTATTGGTTGCCCAAAACCTTTGTTGCTGGTTAAAACCAAACTTTTTTGCATTTATATCCAACATCTGTGAACCACCGCCATAACCAAGCCCTATTGCATCACCTCTCCCATCAGCTACTGCATAATTGTTACAATTGACTGGAAAACCGATGGCAGCGTAATTGGCCGCAAAGCTTGCATGTGAATTTGAAACATCACTATAATGAAAAAGCAGCAATTGTTTGGCTGCAACCGAATTCAATGCATCAAAAACACGTTGATATAAAGGGTCTTTTCTGATATCTCTGGTTGCCCTGCCTGCCCTGTCTAGTAAGATTTGTAAACCGAGGGGAACATTTGCGCCCTCATGTGGCGAATCATAAGATATATAATTTTGGACATTATGTGCTACATTGCGACTCTCCATACTTTTTAGACAGTATTTTGTAACCAAGCCGCCCATGCTCAAGGCTACGATGTGCAATTTTTCTGTACCTGTTTTGGTATTATTTACCCTCACTATCAATCTTTCCAAGGCTGCTGCATTATCATAGATACTTGCATGGTTCTGTGTAAATTTTACCACCAATATATCATAGCCTAAGCGTTGAAGATTATTAAGAAACGAGTTACCGTTATTACGGTTCAACCTATCAAATATTTCACTTGCAGAAGGATCTTCATCTACAACCAAGCCTTCAACAATTAGTATAGGCTTATTCAATACCTGGTCGCACCCAAGATATTGTGTATAGTATGCTTCGGGAGCAGGCGGGACACCATTTGTGTGAACCAGGCCGTTTGTACTGTTATTATTGCCTAAAGATATGTTTTCCTGAGTGCCTGAATTATAAATTTCGCTTTTTGTAAAGTTGAATTCGGATATGGAAACCATGTCTTCGATTTTAATTTTTATCGTTTTAATACCGGAAGAACTGTATTGGACACTTACCGGGCTACTTACCTGAATTGTTCTGTATCCTTTCCCATCTCCAAAATCAGCCTCCAAAGGCCCGCCTGTTGTATCCCTGATAAATAATTCGTTCGGAAGTACAAATCGGACCTCTCCTGTAGAAGTATAAGTTTTGTTCAGCCAATAGGTGCTGTTTACAAACAACCTGCTTGTTGTATAGGGCGATGTAGTTCTTGAAGGGTTATCGTACAGTTGTGTACTATCCGCATTAGTGGTAAAAAGACCTGTTAAAAGCGCGTCGTTTTTAATACGCTGATAGGATTTATTGATCAAAACTAAAGGGATTTGACCTTGCCGGATGTAAAAACCTGTCCTGGTACTAATAGAGTCAGGATCCGGAAGGTTAGCGTTTCCGTTTACATTAGAACCCTGTAACCTTGTATAAAGGCTAAACCATCCTGATATATTATGGACGGTAGAATCATTACTGTTTTTACCGTCATAAATTTCTGAAACAAATGCGTTTAATGATTTATCCAGTAGATAGCCGGAACTGATGCTTTGGAAGTTTAAATTGCCAAACACAAAATTAGAATATTCATCCTGGGTAAAATATAAGGAATCTGTATATTGAATTCCGTTTTGAGTATAGTTGCTCACTCGTAAATTTTGTGCATAAGATAAATCTACAAGCAGATATACAATGCCTATGAGCATAAAGGTTTTGGTAAATAATTTCATAACTTACTGGATTAGGTGTTAAAATTATTTGCATTTGTAGGATTACATACAGAAGTCAAACTGAAGGTCAAACCTGCCTTCTGTAGCTTCATGTATTACGTTAGTATCATTATTTTTTATGGTGAAAGCAAACTGGCCGGATACTATATTTTTAGCCCTGTCAAACCGGGTAATGGTAAGGGCGCCTTTCGTTACAGTAGGAACTGAAAGTGGTGAAGTCTCATTTCCAAGCCGTATATAACAACTAACCCTTGCTGCATTTGTTAAATCATAAGTACCGGTACCAGTTATATTTTGAATGTTGATTTCAATAATATCATTACCTCTTTTCCCCGTGATTGTGTTATCTCTCCAGCATGTGATGTTCAGTCTTTGGGTATCATCATACCGCACACATAACCGTGTTGGGTATAATTCAAACCTGTTTGTAGGCAGCCACAAAGTACCGTCAACATAACAGCCGAATGTGTTTTTGCCTTCCTGGGTAATATCCGGTAGTTTCGGCGGTGTGGGATTGGTCTTTTTACTACAGGAAAGTAATAAAAAGCAAGCAAAAAAATAAAGCATTGAGCATGACCCAGCTTTTTTGCCAATAACGTTTATGTACAAAGTGCTCATACATTAATAATTTAGGATGATGTTTATGTTGTTTGGCTTATTTATGTAAAGTTAAATTATTTTTAAATCAATTTCTTTTTGTAAGTCAGAATTTTTTGCCAAATTTTAACGCTATTGTTTTCCCAAAAACTTGGTTGACAATAATTGTTTATCTGGCATGAATGAAAAAAATACGGCTGAGACCAACCCCGGTTTAAGCAAACTAACTTTATGGGTGATGACGGTTGCCACCGGACTGGTTGTGGCCAACTTATATTACAGCCAGCCGCTGCTTGACGATATTGCCCGCACTTTCCGGGTAAGCAACGGTTCGGCCGGTTACATTGCCATGCTTACCCAAATTGGTTACGCCACGGGCATGTTGTTTTTGATCCCGCTGGGCGATATGCTGAAACGCAAAAAACTGATCATGGTCGATTTTGCACTCATTATTGCTTCCCTCCTGCTTACTGCTTTTGCAAAAAGTTTTTTGGTGCTGATGATGGCCAGCTTTTTAATCGGTTTTACGTCTATCATCCCGCAGCTGATTATCCCGATGGCCGCACATTTATCCAAACCTGAAGAACGCGGAAAAACGGTTGGCCAGGTAATGAGCGGTTTGCTGATCGGGATTTTACTTTCGAGAACGATCAGCGGTTACGTCGGCGCGCATTACGGCTGGCAGGTAATGTTTATGATTGCTGCCGGGATGATGCTTCTTTTATGGGTGATAATTTACTTTTTGTTCCCCGAAATCGAGCCGCAATACAAAGGCAATTATGCAAACCTGATGCGCTCCCTCATCACCTTAATCAAAACAGAACCGTTGCTGAGATTGGCATCTATTCGCGGTTTTTTATGTTATGCCTGCTTCGGTGCATTCTGGACAACCCTGATTTTCCTGCTCCGCCAGCCGCAGTTTAATATGGGCAGCCAGGCAGCCGGTTTGTTCGGCTTGGTTGGTGCTTTTGGTGCGCTCGGTGCTGTTTTTATGGGCAAAATCAGTGATAAAGGCAATCCTTATCAAGTCACCACGTTTTCGGTTTTGCTGATTGTGGTTTCCTATATCGTGTTTTTTGTTTCGGCCAAAAGCCTTGCCGGTTTAATTACCGGTGTTATTTTGCTGGATTTGGGCGTTCAGGCCACACACATCTCCAATCAGACCATGATTTTTACACTTTCTGCGGAGGCGCGTAACCGGTTAAACACCGTTTATATGGTTTCGTATTTTATGGGAGGCGCAACCGGGACATTTTTGGCCAGCCGTGCCTGGAACGGATTTGAGTGGAAAGGTGTAACGATTATTGGGCTGGCTTTGGCCGTTGCAGCATCATTAGTGCATCTGTTTTACCGGAAAACTGTACAGTTACAAATGAAGTGATGCTGTTTTTATACACTAATTTTTAAAGAAGCCTGTATTTTTCATCAAAAAAAACTTTATTTATTTTAAAAAAATATATTTAAGGTTGATTTTCAAGATTTTACCTGCTAAAAACAGCATTATTTGTTTTTTTACTTCCGAAGAAAAAATACTGGCATTAAGTTGGGACTGCAATTATTAGCAAGATGAAATTATGATTACTGACAACAGCATTCCAGATAAATCTTCCGAAGAAAAAGATTGGGCCGATCCAACAAATCCGGAAAAACCAGGCGACAATCGTGATGAAGAACAATTTACAAGACAAGTAAACGAAGCCAAACGCAGAAAAAATAATTTAACAGAAAAAGACCACATTGATAAACCCAAAAAGTAACCAAAATATTATGAAAACCAACTTACCTTCAGTTAATAAAATGCTCAAAAAGTTTGACGCAGAATTAAAAGCTTTGTTATTGAGTGATTTGAAAGTCAGCAAAGTAAACATCAAACCAGCAAACAACATCAGCTTTGCAAGCCAGAACAAATTAAGATTTTCTTGACAAAATATTACCTCCAAAAAAGGCTTAGTCATTTCCGACTAAGCCTTTTTTATTTTCTGTTAAGAGCTTGTTTAAATTTTATCCAATCTATATTCAATGCTTCTTTTATGCTATAAAAAACAGAAATATCCATGCTTCTTTTATCGGCCTAAAATTGAAAAAGCAAAATTTATGGGCATAAAAGAAGCATGATGTTTTTTTTCGACATAAATCTAAACAGTACCTAAAAATCTTATTTCAAAAGCTGATCAAATAACAAAGAAATATAATAAACCGCGCCGATTTGCGGGTTGCCGTAAGACGTTACATAATACTTGTTCAGCACATTGGAACCGCCAACTTTCAATGTACATTTTGCAGCAGTGATTTTGTAAGATACCTGTGCGTCCACCGTTCCGAAAGCCGCAACCACTCCGGTTGCAAACGGCGATTCCCATAAAAACCGGTCCTGCCAGCGATACTGCGCATTAAAACCGATATTTTTATAAATATTACTGCTGTTGACGCCTAAATTATAACGATACTTTGGCGTATTGTATTGATTGATCAAACCATTGCTGGAACTGTTCAGTTGATTGTAAGATACGTTTCCGGTCAGGTTAAATTTATACAAACGATAATCCGCACCAACCGCAAAGCCGTTGGTTTTAACTTTTGCCGGGTTGTTTACATAAGTTGTATAAACCTGATAATTTGCCAGGCCGGCCGGGTTTCCGGGCGTTGGGTTTTGGATCAGGATCTGGTTGGAAATAAAGTTTTTATACCGGTTAAAATAATAGTAAGCATCCAGCAAAAGTTTATCGGTTACCAAACCTTTGTAGCCAATCTCGTAAGCTTGTACGCTTTCCGGCTTAAACTTACTAAAAGTATATTGCTGCAAAACGGCCGGGTTTCCGGTTGCGCTAAATTGCCTGAAACTTTCTAAAGTATAAGCTTTGTTGGTGTTTAAATTGTACTTATCCAGAATTTCCGGCAAGCCGCCAATAATCCTGGTGTTTGGGCGAACCAGTAAATCAATATACTGGTTTTGCGTGGTTGGGTTACGGTAACCGGTTTGATAAGACAAACGGATGTTATTGTTCGGCAAAAAAGTATAAACACCCGAAATACGGGGCGTAAAACGTCCTTCAAAATTTTGGTTTTTATCATAGCGGACAGAACCGGTCAGCTTCAGTTTGTCATCAAAAAGCTTTTTGACCACTTGTGTGTAGGCACCAACTTCATTAATATTGATGCTTCTGCTTAAATCATCAAACAAAGTGCCATCTGAATGGAGTTTGTAAACCCGGTAATTGGCACCAACCAAAACATCAACCACATTATTAAGTAGTTTAGAAAAATTGTACATGCCTTCTGCATTGTACAAATTTGATTTATCGTTAAACTTGGCACCGCCGCCAGGGCCGATGGTTTTGCCGGTTACCTGATCTTTCAAAGCTTCAAACGCAGAAGAACCCGGCTGTGGCCGACCATTATCTGCAACTGAACGTGCAATTTGTTGCGCCACGGCATCACTTTGCGGACCAGTTAAACCAGCAGGCATCAACACTGCCGGACTACCCAAACGCGCACCGTTATAAGCTTGTGCAAACTGGGTAAACCAGGTAGTTGATGGTTTCCAGTATTCGTTGATCAAAGTTCCTAAAGCGGTGGCGTTATATGCATCACCAGAACGTTCCTGCGTTGTGTATCCGCGTAAAAAGAAATCGGCCCCTTTCAACTCCAGTTTGTATTGGCCCAGCGTAAAGTTTTTAAGTGAGTACCGGTCAGAACCTGTATAAACCGAAGTACCGATCCCATAATTTCCCTGTGCAATCAGTTCTAAATTATCGTTGAATTTGTAATGCAACGCAGCCAAAGTTTTAATAGATTTGGTGCCATAATCCACCAAAGTATTTTCATTATAACCGGTGCGCGAAACCGTTTGCCCATTCAGCAAGCCTGCCGTGGCACCAAAAGTGGTATTGATTTCATCGCCATAAACATTTACTCCGTCATAATTGGGGTCAGTTGTGCGTGTTCCGGTTTTGGTCATGCTGTTTAAGCGGTTGTAATCTGTGTAATTTCTGGCCTGCCAATCGTTTGCTTTTAAGTAAGAAAAATCAACCTTAAACGCAAACCTGTTGTTAAAAGCTTTGGCATAACGCAAACTGTAATCATTGTAAACAGCTGCTTTTTGCTGATCATCGTTTACGTGGTTTACGCCGGTTTTCAACAAAACACTCAAACCCTGATGCGTAAACGGGCTTTTAGAGGTGAGCAGCAAAGTGCCGTTGATTCCGCCTGCGCCATACAAAGCGGAAGATGCGCCGGGCAGCAACTCTGCATTGTCCACGTCCAGTTCGGAAAGGCCCACAATGTTACCGATGGAAAAATTCAGTCCCGGTGCCTGGTTGTCCATTCCATCTACAAACTGGTTAAAACGCTCATTGCCATTGGTATTGAAACCGCGCGTGTTTACAGATTTAAAAGTTAAACTTTGCGCACTCAGTTCCACGCCTTTCAGGTTGGCCAAAGCATCATAAAAAGACGGCGCGGCCGATTGCCGGATGGCCGTTGTGCCCATGCGTTCAATCGAAACCGGAGATTCCAGGATCCTTTCCGGCGTGCGGGAAGCGGCCACAACTACTTCCTGACCTAAAATGCCCTGTTGCTGCAGTTCAAAATTGAGGTTGGCCGATGAACCGCTGATCTGCTGCTCCAGCGTTTGGTAACCGATGTAAGAAACAATCAGCATAAAGGGCTTTGGCCGAGTGGTTTTAAAGCTGAAATGACCAGCCGCATCTGTTGAAGTGCCAGTGCCGCCCCGCAAACTTACGCTTACGCCAATCAGTTTTTCGTGGGAATTTTTATCGGTAACAGTGCCAGAAATGGTGGTTTGTGCAAATACCTTGGCTGTTGAAAAAACAATAAGCAGGAACGCACAAATTTTGTGTGTAAAAATTTTACGCATAAATAATCAGGTTTAGGTTGAATGGAGCTTATGCTCAAAAAAGTTTCAGCAAAAAAAGAGAAAAAATTTTGTTGATAAAAGAAGCATCAGCAAAAAAGATTTGATTTTTTGCGTTGATAATAAAGTGTTTACAATGCTTCTTTTAGCACTGTTTTTTCAGGCTGGCTGTTTTTGCAGATAGCCGATCATCAGTTCTGCGGTTTTTGCAGATGCGCCGGGTTTGCCCATTTTCCTATTTAAAACAGCGTAATTGGCAAGCATGGTTTGCCGGTAATGCTGATTATGCAGCAACCGTTCGAGCTCATTACTGATTTTTTGCGGCGTGCAGTTTTCCTGGATCAGTTCTTTCACAATTTCACGGTCCATAATCAAGTTCACCAGCGAGATAAACCGGATTTTGATCAGCATTTTGGCAATGCCGATCGTAATTGCATTACCTTTATAAAGCACCACTTGCGGCACATGGAACAAAGCCGTTTCCAGCGTGGCCGTGCCCGAAGCCACCAAAGCTGCGCTGGCGTGTTGCAGCAAATTATACGTTTGGTCAAAAACGACCGGCACCAATTTTTGGCCGATAAAAGAAGCATAATCCTCCGCAGCAAACGATGGCGCACCGGCAATAACAAACTGATGGTTTGGGAACTGATCGGTTATCGCCAGCATATCGGGCAAAATACCTTTCAGTTCCTGCCTGCGGCTGCCCGGCAGCAAAGCCACAATCGGTTTTTGACCCAGGTTATTTTGGCGGATAAAGTTTTCGTTTTTTTGGTGGATAAAAACAGCATCCAGCAGCGGGTTGCCAATGTAATCCACTTCCATGCCCCAGGATTTATAAAAATCAACTTCAAAAGGCAAAATGCAGAACATTTTGTCCACCACTTTTTTGATTTTTAAAACCCGTTTCTGGTTCCAGGCCCAAACTTTTGGCGAGATATAATAAAAAACAGGCAAACGTTTTTCTTTACAAAAAGTGGCAATTTTTAGGTTGAAGCCCGGGAAATCGATCAAAATCACCACATCCGGCCGCCATTTTAAAATATCATTTTTGCAGGTTTTCATGTTTTTAAGGATGGTGCGCAGGTTTAAAGCCACTTCCAAAAAACCCATAAAAGCCATTTCGGCATAATGTTTCACCAGCGTTCCGCCTTTGGCCTGCATCAAATCTCCGCCAAAAAAACGAAACTCGGCCTGCGGATCGCGGGCTTTTAAAGCAGCCATCAAATTGGCACCATGCAAATCTCCGGAAGCTTCGCCGGCAACCAGATAATATTTCATCGGAGTTTTATTTTAAAGATAAAGGCCAAAACCAGTACCACAAAGCAGATCATCAATATCCCGATCGCCGTTCTGTCGATTTTTGCCTTGTAAAGGAAACGTATCAAAACCAAATTTATACCAACCGCAATCAAATACGGCGCGCCGGGTTTGGCAGGAAAAAGCTGATTTTTAAAAGCAATTTCAGCCAAAAAAAACGTCGATAAAGGAAGTATCAACCCTAAAAGCAGCCCAACAACAAGATTATTTTTTACCTGCATCGGCCAAAATTAAAACATTGACAGAAATAATCAGAAATACTTTTTTTATCATCCTAAAAACAGCAGTTTTAAATTATGAAAATGTTGTTTGTTGTTGCCTTGGATTTTTGCTTAAACGTATCGGTTTTTGCGCAGAAATATGTCCCGCAAATTAAAACCGGAACGGTACTGAATTACACAGCTTATCACAAAGCTTTTGGCCAGGAAGTGCCTTTAACGTTGACCGTTTTAAGTACAACTGCACCGGTCCAGCTTAAATTTTATGTGCCGCAATTAGGGACCGGGACTTTTGAAATGTCGGCAAAAGCAGTTGAAAGCGGTAAAAAAATGGCGATCAAAGAACCTTCTATGGATGATATAACCCGGTTGAAAGACGATGAAACGCTGGCCATTTTATCCAAAACCACTTTCAATAATTTAAAAACCAATAATTCTTTTGAACTGAACGGGCAAACTTTTACCGTTGCTGCGGATGCAACACCCTTTAAAATCAACGATAAAGAAGCAGATGTTTTTTACGCCGCAACAGCCAACGGGAAAACCAAATTATGGATTTTGAACGATCCGGATTTTCCGCTGATCTGCAAATTAACCGGTGGCCCGCAAGGGATTGACCTGAATTTACAAAGTATAAAAGAATGACCTAAGCCTCAAATTTCCAGCTGTTTAGCGTTCCGATAGCGTGGTGTGCCGTCATATCAAACTGCACCGGGACAACCGAAACGTAGTCATGTTCTAAAGCCCAAACATCCGTGTCTTCGCCCAGATCGTTTACCTGGAAAACGCCGGTCAGCCAGTAATATTTCCGTTTCTGCGGATCAGATCGCTCATCAAATTCTTCAGCCCATTTGGCGTTGGCCTGTCGGCAGATTTTAATACCTTTTAAATCTTTGGTGTTGGGGAAGTTGACGTTCAGTAAAGTTGCTTGTGGCAAACCGTGATCTAAAACCTGCAAAGCAATTTGGTTGATGTATTTTTTTGCGGCCGAGAAATCTGCTTCCTGTGTGTAATCATCCAGCGAAAAACCAATGGAAGGAATGCTTTCGATGGCACCTTCTACCGCGGCAGACATGGTGCCGGAATACAGTACATTGATGGAATTATTTAAACCGTGGTTGATCCCGGAAACGCACAAATCCGGTTTTTTGCCTTTAAAAATAACGTTCACGGCCAGCTTCACACAATCCACGGGCGTGCCGGAACATTTGTACATTTCCACGCCTTCGTACAGATCAACCTTATCCAAACGCAGCGGTTTGCCAATCGTGATCGCGTGGCCCATGCCCGATTGCGGACTATCCGGCGCAACCACAATTACTTGCCCGATTTCCTGCATCACTTCCAGCAAAGCTTTGATGCCCGGTGCAGTAATTCCATCATCATTAACCACTAAAATGGTTGGTTTTGTTGCTTTTGCCATGCGGCGAAATTATAAATAAGATTTTTTATATTTGATAGATGCTGACCACGGAAACAAAAAACAAATACACCGAAAAAGATTATATGCTTTTGGAAGAAGGTGCGCCTTTTCAGTTGATAAATTATGATTTGATTATGTCGCCTTCACCAACCTCAAAACACCAATTAATTTCGATGAAATTAACCGGTTTTATTTTAGATTTTTTGAGAAACACCAACAACAAAGGTCTTTTTTTATCGGCTCCGATGGATGTTAAATTAGATGATGGTAATATTTTTCAGCCTGATTTAATTTATGTAACTGCAGAAAGAAAAGAAAAATTATTGAAAGATCGGATTGAAGGTGCGCCCGATTTAATAATAGAGATACTTTCGCCTGCTAACGGTTATTACGATCTTCGCCAGAAAAAAGACATGTATGAAAAATATGGCGTTGCAGAATATATTATTATTGATCCGTTACAATTAAGCGTTGAAATTTATGTGCTAAAAGAAGCATTGTATGTTTTGGATCAAAAAGTTAAGCAACCGGAAACTTTCCATTCTACCGTTTTAAATGGTTTTTCTGTTGAACTAAAAGAACTTTTTGCACAATAAAAAAGGAAGCCTGCACCCAGACTTCCTCAATTTTTATAGGATAAAAGAAGTATTACAAGCTTTCTAACCAACTTACAACTTCGTCTCGGCTTTTGCCTGTTTTAGTTTGCAACTTGCCCAACAGTTCATCGTCTTTACCTTCTTCGTGCGTTAAATCGTCATCGGTTAAATCGCCATAAGCTTGTTTTACTTTGCCTTTTAACTGGTTCCAGTTTCCTTTTAAATTAAGATCCATAATTGTAATTATTTAAGTAAAATGATAAAGTAAATATATTCAGAAAAATCAAAATTTAATTTCTTTGCTTAAAATATGCTTGTAAAAGAAGCATGAAAATAATTTTTTTAAAAAAGCTTTACTCTTTTTCGATTCTGCTTTATATTTATATGAAAAAAGGAGGAGGAATAAAATAATAAATTGAAAGGTAGCCGTTCGTTATGGGATATGATTAAATCAACAGCCTGGGTTTAATATTAAGCCGGCATTAAGCAGGGATAAATAATAAATTAAGTAATTAATACTTATGAAATATTGTCATTAGTTTTTATTGGAGGGAATTTGCTTTTAGAAATTTACCGAACAATTAAAATAGAAAATAACCTTAAACTCCCTATTTAAATTAGGGAGTTTTTTGAATTTACACTACAAAGCCCCTTATTTAATTTTCTCTACTACAGCCGTATCAATCAGAGTGATACTATCGCTTAAGTTTAAGTAAAAACCTACAGATCAATAATGATAACGCAATTGAGCTATAAAAATAATGTCGTTTTCAATTTTATAAACTAAACGATGCTCACTTGTAATTCGTCTCGACCAAATATCCCAACCACTTATGCTTTAGTGCCTCTGGTTTGCCAATCCCTTCAAAAGGCGTTTGCTGAATTTCTTTGAGCAGATGCTCAATTTTCCCGGATACATTTTTATTCCCTCTTTTCTTCCAATATTGTAATTCTTCAATTGCACGAGGCGAAAATATTATTTCCATAGATCCTCTAAGGATATTTTCACCCCATTACCTGCATTTAATTGCGCAATGTTTTCATCCAAAGCTTCATAATTGGCTTTACTTGACATTAAATACTCCGTTTCGTCAAACTCCTTTTCGTATTTTATACTAAAAGCCTCAAAAATTGTTTTAAGTGCTTTTTCCTGTGCTTCGTCTTTTGGATGTATGGTAAGTATTGCCATTGCCTTAGGTGTTTCTCTTTATCATAAATTTAATATTTTTCTTTGTATTAATACAATACTGGCTTGCTACAACGCACCTTCCTTAATTTCTTCCACCACACCAGGGTCCAATAATGTGGACGTATCGCCCAGATTCCCGGTATCCCATTCTGCAATCTTCCTTAAAATCCTTCGCATGATTTTGCCGGAACGCGTTTTTGGCAAACCGCTTACAAACTGTATTTTATCCGGTTTGGCAATCGGGCCGATGATGCGCGAAACCGTCATGGTTATATCTTTTCGGGTAAGTTCGTCATCACCGTGCTTATTCGGACAAACTACATAAGCATAAACGCCCTGGCCTTTTATTTCATGCGGGTAACCAACCACTGCAGATTCGACTACATCCGAGTGCATGTTGATCGCATTTTCTACTTCGGCAGTACCAATACGATGGCCGGAAACGTTGAGCACATCATCAACCCGGCCAGTGATTTTATAGTAGCCGTCTTCATCCCGTAGGCAGCCATCACCGGTAAAATACAGGTTTGGGTAAGTGGCAAAATACGTAGTGCGACAGCGTTCATGATCGCCATATGTGGTACGCAACATGCCTGGCCACGGAAATTTGATACACAGGTTTCCGCTTACGCCGTTGCCTTCAATTTCTTTTCCGTTTTCATTTACCAAAACCGGCTGAACGCCCGGAAGCGGCAGTGTGGCATAACCCGGCTTGGTTGGCGTTACGTTACAAATCGGTGCAATCATTAAACCACCGTTTTCCGTTTGCCACCAGGTATCGGCAATAGGGCATTTATTATGGCCGATTTTATCGTCAAACCAATGCCAGGCTTCTTCATTGATCGGTTCGCCTACAGAACCTAATTTGGTCAACGAACTTAGGTCTTTTCCCTCTAAGGGTTTATCGCCAAAACCCATCAGCGAGCGGATGGCCGTTGGCGCAGTATATAAAATGTTGACTTTATGTTTTTGTACGATGTCCCACATCCGCCCGGCATCGGGCCAGGTTGGGATGCCTTCAAACATCAGCACTGTGGCACCTTGCGAAAGCGGGCCGTAAACGATGTAAGAATGCCCTGTGATCCAGCCGATATCTGCAGTACAAAAATGCACTTCGCCCGTTTGGTACTGAAAGACATTGGCAAAAGTATAACCGGTATAAACCATGTAGCCGCCGCATGTGTGCACCACGCCTTTTGGTTTGCCGGTTGAGCCAGATGTGTACAAGATGAAAAGCATATCTTCCGCATCCATTTCTACTGCCGGGAAATCGGTTTTTCCGCTGGTTTCTACTTTTTTAATTTCATCTTCCCACCAAACATCCCGCCCTTTCAGCATCGAAACCGGAGTGCGGCTGCGGGTTAAAACAATTACTTTTTGTACCGATTTGCACTGCACCAGCGCATCATCAATTACAGATTTCATCGGCGTTTCTTTGCTTCCGCGGAAACCGCCATCAGAAGTAATCACGAGCGTACACGTTGCATCATTGATCCGGTCTGCAATGGATTGTGCCGAAAATCCACCAAAAACAACCGAATGGATGGCACCAATACGCGCACAAGCCAAAACGGCAATGGCCAGCTCAGGAACCATAGGCATATAAATACAAATACGGTCGCCTTTTTTAGCACCATTATTTTGGAGAACGTGCGCAAACTGACAAACTTTTTGATGTAACTGCTTATAAGTTAAAGTACGATGATGTTCTTCCGGATCGTTTGGTTCCCAGATGATTGCGGGTTGATCGCCTAAATTTTCCAGGTGGCGGTCCAGGCAGTTTTCGGTAATGTTCAATTTCGCACCGGAAAACCATTGGATTTTGGGTTCTGTAAAATTCCAGTTCAGCACTGTGTCCCATTTTTTACGCCATAAAAAGTTTTCGGCAATTTCCGCCCAAAATTTTTCAGGTTCGGTTACGCTGTAATCGTAGGTGCTTTTGTACTCTTCGAAAGATTTTATTTGCAGGTTCATTGGATAGATTATTTACGCCTTCTCGCGGTAAAACTATAAAATCTGTTTTGCAGAAAGCCTATGCGGTACATAATTATTTTGTGATTGAACCAACCGGCCAGAAGTTCCGGCCATAAACCTCATTCAGCAAAGTTGCGGAACCAGTATAAATAGCCGAAAAACCGCAGATCAGACCTTCGTAACCAGCCAAGTGCGTAATGGATTTATTACCGGTTGCATCGCCGGCGGCCAGTAAAAAAAACAGGATGGTCAAGGTGGCAAAAACAAACTGTAAAGCACGGTTTATCTTCAAGGTTCCGATAAATAACAAGCCTGTAAAAACGCCCCACATGGCCAGATAGGAAGCCATTGCAGTTTCTGATGCGGCAATTGTCCAGCCTAATTTCGGCATCACGATCAGCCCAACTAAGCTAAGCCAGAAAAAACCATAAGATATAAAAGCTGTCATTCCAAATGTATTGTTTTTTTTAGACTCTAAAATCCCGGCAATCACCTGCGCGGTCCCGCCGTAAAAAATCCCCATGGCAAGGATCATGGAATTGAGTTCAAAAAAGCCGGCGTTGTGCAGGTTTAATAAAACGGTGGTCATGCCGAAGCCAAACAGGCCGAGCGGACCAGGATTGGCAGAAGAATCCCGTACGACGAGTTCGTTAATTTCTTTCATCATAATAAATTATAAGTTGATAATTGGTTTTTCAATCTAATGATTGAGCGGCTTAAATTAATGATTTTGAGTTCAAAATCATTATCTGTAACAAATTTTTTTTGGAGAAACGGATACTGTTTTTATCACCTAAATTTTATCAAACTAAATTTGAAAACGCTATTGGTTTTTTTGATTGGATTGCTGATATTTGCAAACTCTTTTTCGGAGGAGAAGAGATAACAAAAGATTTCATCATGTCTAGAATTTGCGATTTAACCGGTAAAACTTCCATGAACGGATTTAACGTTTCCAACTCGAACGCTAAAACCAAACGTAAGTTTCACCCTAACCTGAAGCTGAAAAAGTTTTTCATCCCGGAAGAAGATAAATGGATTACACTGAAAGTTTCTACTTCAGCGATTAAAACTGTTAATAAAAACGGTATTTCTGCCTGCATCAGCAAGTTTGTAAAAAAAGGATACATTTAATTAGTTGCCGGTTTCCTGTTGTAAGTTGCCTGTTTTGGTTTTTAACTTACGACTTATAACTCACAACTTATAATTCATATAAAAATGGCAAAAAAAGGCAATAGGGTTCAGGTAATTTTAGAATGTACCGAACACAAAACCAGCGGAATGCCGGGCATGTCCCGTTACATTACCACCAAGAATAAAAGAAACACTACTGAAAGACTGGAATTAAAGAAATTTAATCCGGTATTGAGAAAAGTAACTGTTCATAAAGAAATTAAATAGCAATCTGGTTTATGGTTGATAGGTCATAGTAGCTGAATTTCGCATTTACTATGAACTATTAACTATCATCTATCAACTTAAAAAAAACATGGCAAAGAAAGTAGTTGCAACCCTGAAAACCGGAAAAGGTAAAGAATACTCCAAAGTGATCACGATGGTAAAATCCCCTAAAACCGGTGCTTATTCTTTCAAAGAGATTATGGCACATAACGATCACGTTAAAGATGCAATTGCTGTAGCAAAAGCTGCTAACCAGTAATCAAAATCTTTTTAAAACAAGAAAGCCGTTCCGATTTTACCGGAAGGGCTTTTTTTTGTTGACATCTAAATTTATGCCATAAAAGAAGCATTGGCTTTTCAGCTTAATTCCAAATAAATTATGGGCTTATTTGATTTTTTCAAGAAGAAAGAAACCACAGTAATTGAGCAGCAGGAACTGGATAAAGGTTTGGAAAAAACAAAAGATAGTTTTTTATCTAAAATTACCAAAGCTGTTGCCGGAAAAGCTACCGTTGATGAAGAAGTGCTGGATGACCTGGAAGAAATTTTAGTCACTTCAGATGTTGGCGTAACCACTACACTAAAAATCATCAAGCGGATTGAAGAGCGTGTTGCCCGCGATAAGTACCTCGGCACCAATGAACTGAACGGAATTTTAAAAGAGGAAATCCAGGCTTTATTGGCAGAAAACAATAGCAACGATTTTCATAATTTTGAGTATGGAAACCATAAACCATACGTAATTATGGTGGTAGGCGTAAACGGCGTAGGCAAAACCACCACAATTGGCAAACTGGCTTACAAACTTAAGCAAGCTGGAAATCAAGTCGTTATTGGTGCGGCAGATACTTTTCGTGCAGCGGCGGTTTCGCAAATCCAGCTTTGGGGCGAGCGTGTAGGTGTGCGTGTTGTGGCGCAGGCAATGGGTTCCGACCCGGCTTCTGTAGCTTACGATACGGTGAAATCTGCGGTTTCCAACGGCGATGATGTAGTGATAATCGACACTGCAGGCCGTTTGCACAACAAAGTTGGTTTGATGAACGAGCTGACAAAAATCAAAACGGTCATGCAAAAGGTAATCCCGAACGCACCGCATGAGATTTTATTGGTTTTGGACGCTTCGACCGGGCAAAATGCGATCGAACAGTGCAAACAATTTACTCAGGCAACAGATGTAAATGCTTTGGCTTTGACCAAATTGGACGGAACTGCAAAAGGCGGCGTGGTGATCGGTATTTCCGATCAGTTTAAAATCCCGGTAAAATATATTGGTGTTGGAGAAGAAAAAGATCAACTGCAGTTGTTTGACCGGAAAGCTTTTGTGGATTCGTTGTTTAAGAATAATTAGTCATTCAGTTTTCAAATTGAAGCTTGAGTTTTATCTCCATCATAATTAATTGTAATTTTAGGTTTATGGAAAGTATCGTTATTCATCCTAACAATAAAAAAGATTTGGACTTATTACAATATCTTGCACAAAAGATGGGACTTAAAACTCAAATTCTGAATCAATCAGAAAAAGAAGATATAGCGATGATGAAAGCCATACATGAAAATGATCCGACAGAAAATCTAACTATAGAAAATGCAGTTGCTTACTACCGAACTTTAGATAAAGCAAAATAATGTGCAGCTAATCTATAACAAAAAGTTCCTGAAAGATCTGGCTTCAATTCCTTCCAAACAGAGAATTAAAGTTGAAAAACTGATTTTTCAGGAAATTCCAACTTACAAGGGCTTCTCAGAAATAAAAAATTTAAAGAAACTACAGGGTTACGAATTATATTACCGCATCAGAACCGGAGATTACCGAATAGTTATAAAATATCAAAATGACACTTTAACCTTGGAACGAGTACTTCACCGGAAAGACATTTACAATCTATTTCCTTAATTTCAGATTTTTTGAAAACGAAAATATCAACATTAAACACTACCAAAAAACCACGTGTAAACGTAGTTACTTTAGGTTGTTCTAAAAACATATACGATTCTGAAATATTGATGGGTCAGCTGAAAGGCAACTACTTTGATGTGGTGCACGAAAGTGAAAAAGTTGGCCGTAACGATATTGTGGTAATCAATACCTGCGGATTTATCGATAACGCCAAGCAGGAATCTATCGATACCATTTTACAATACAGCGAGCTAAAAGAAAAGGGGAAAGTTGGAAAATTAATTGTTACCGGCTGTCTTTCAGAACGTTATAAACCAGAATTAGAAGCAGAACTACCTAACGTTGATGCTTTTTTTGGCACAAATAATCTGCAGGAAATCTTACAAAATATCGGTGCCGATTATAAATATGAGTTACTGGGCGAGCGGATGTTGACCACTCCTTCTCATTTCGCTTATTTTAAAATTGCGGAAGGCTGCAACCGGCCATGCTCCTTTTGCGCCATTCCGCTGATGCGCGGCAAACATGTTTCCACACCGATGGACGAGCTTGTTTTACAGGCAAAAAAACTGGCTGCAAATGGTACGAAAGAACTGATCATGATTGCGCAGGATTTAACTTATTACGGTTTGGATTTATACGGCAAACGCAATCTTGATGAGTTGTTGCGCCGGATTTCCGATGTGGAAGGCATTGAATGGATAAGGTTGCAATATGCTTATCCTTCTGGTTTCCCGATGGAAATACTGGATGTGATGAACGAACGCAGTAATGTTTGTAATTATCTGGATATGCCGCTGCAACACATTACAGACAACATGTTGAAGTCGATGCGGCGCGGAATTACCAAGCAAAAAACGATTGATCTGATTAGCCAAATCCGGGACAAAGTTCCCGAAATAGCTTTGCGAACCACTTTAATTACCGGTTATCCTGGTGAAACCGAACAGGATTTTGAAGAAATGCAGCAATGGGTGATGGACACAAAATTTGATCGTTTAGGCTGTTTTACGTATTCGCACGAAGAAAAAACACATGCGCATAACTTGGTGGATGATGTTTCGGAAGAAGTAAAACAGGAACGTTCTGAAGCAATTATGGAAGTGCAGCAACTGATCTCCCACGAAAAAAACCACCAGAAAATCGGACAAACATTTAAAGTTTTGATCGATAAGATTGAAGGTGAATATTTAGTTGGGCGGACTGAATTTGATTCGCCGGAAGTGGACAATGAAGTTTTGATCGATGCACGCGAACAATATGCCGCCCCGGGAAGTTTTGTTGAAGTGAAAATTGATTCGGCAGAAGATTTTGATTTGTATGGAAGCATCGTTTCCGCAGAAAAAATTTCAAAATTGGCCGAACCGAGCTACTTGTAAAAATGGATGCCACTTATATCGATTATGCTGAAACCGGAAGTTTTTCCCCAACGGTCGTCAACTATCTAAAAAATGATGAAAGTTTAAAACCTTTTTATGGTTTCAGGCCAGACTTGGACGGTTTCCGCCAATTGCTTCAACACAAAAAAAACACCTGTAAAAGAAGCATTTTAATAGAAGTTTTAAATGCACAATATAAAAAACTACCGGTAAAAGAAGTATCGGATTTAACCCGGACATATCTTGATCTGCTGAACCGGGAAAACACGTTTACCGTTACAACCGGCCATCAGCTTAATATTTTTACCGGCCCGCTTTATTTTATTTTTAAGATTGTTACGGCAATTAATTTAGCCAAAGACTTAAAGATAGAATTTCCTGATAAAAACTTTGTCCCGGTTTATTGGATGGCTTCAGAAGATCATGATTTTGTCGAGATCAACCATACGCAAATTGGCGGTAAAAAAATAGCATGGAACGAAGAAGTTTCCGGTGCGACAGGTCGCGTTTTGACCAAAGGAATCCGCGAAGCACTGAATCAATATAAAGGCATTTTAGGCATTGTTGAACATGCTGATGAACTTTCTGAATTCGTTGAAACCGCTTATGCCAAGTTTGAAAAACTGGCCGATGCCACGCGTTATTTGGTCAATGCGTTGTTCGCCAGGTTTGGTTTGATCATTATTGATGCAGATGATCCACGTTTAAAAAAAGAATTTGCGCCAATTATTGAATCGGACATCATCAATCAAAATAGTTTTAAAAACATTTCGGAAACCAATGAAAAGCTGGAAAAAGCTGGCGTTCATATTCAGGTCAACCCTCGGGAAATCAACTTTTTTTACCTGCTAAAAGAAGTACGCGAACGCCTTGTTTTTGAAGAGCATCGATACAAAGTTTTAAATACAGCTATTTCTTTTTCGGAAGAAGAACTGAAAACTGAAATTGCAGATTTTCCGGAAAGGTTTAGTCCGAACGTAGTGATGCGGCCGCTTTACCAGGAAGTCATCTTACCAAATATTGCCTACATCGGCGGCGGCGCGGAAGTAGTTTACTGGATGGAACTGAAATCTAATTTTGATTTTTACAAGGTCGATTTTCCAATTTTGATTTTGCGGAATTCAGGCTTAATTGTATCCAAAAGATCGGCAGAAAAAGCTGCAAACATGGGTTTAACTTTGACTGATTTTTTCCAAACTACCAACATTTTGAAAAATGATTGGATACAAGTCAACAGTCAAAACCAGTTGCAGTTGAGCGGATTTCAGCAGGAATTGAATGCTGTTTTTAGCAGGTTAAAATTGCATAATATTAAAATCGACCCAACTTTGGGACCATCAACAGAAGCAATTCAAAAAAGACTGGAACATGCTGTTTTTAACCTGGAAAAAAAGTTGCTCAAAGCTGAAAAACGCAATTACCAAGTTCGGTTAAACCAGATTGACCAAATCAAAGCAGAACTTTTTCCCGGCGGAAATTTACAGGAACGCAATGAAAACTTTGGCTTGTTTTATGTGAAACTTGGATCCAAGTTGATTGATGGACTCATTGCAAACTTCAAACCTTTGGATTTTAAGTTTACAATTTTAACGGAGTAACAGATATTGTTGCATTGATAAAATTCTGTGATTTCGACCGAAGGGAAAAATCTTATTCTAAATTACTAATCAATTGTTCGTTAAAGAACATCCCTCCTATCTTCGGGACGAGAGAAAAATAATACCAATTTTATGCTGATAAAAGAAGCATCGCTACGAAAATTTACCGAAAATATTTTTCAAAAAATCGGCTGTAGTTTGGACCACAGTAAACTCGCTGCCGATGTTTTGTTGCGCTCCGATCTGCGCGGGATTGATTCGCACGGCGTTGCCCGTTTAAGCGGTTATGTACGTTTGTGGGAGAAAAAACGCATCAACCCAAAACCCAACATTAAGATTGTACACGAAACCCCAACCACGGCAACCGTTGACGGCGATGCCGGTTTAGGTTTAGTGGTTGCTCCTTTTGCCATGCAAGTTGCAATGGAAAAAGCCGGGAAATACGGTTCGGGCTGGGTTTCTGTCCGCAATTCCAATCATTTTGGCATTGCCGGTTATCATGCTTTAATGGCTGTTGAAAAAGACATGATCGGTTTCGCCATGACGAACGCGAGTCCACTCGTGGCACCAACTTTTTCCAACGAACGAATGCTCGGCACCAACCCGATGTGTTATGCTTTCCCCGCCGGGAAATATCCGCCACTGATTGTAGATATGGCAACTTCTGCCGCAGCAAATGGCAAACTGGAAATTGCACAACGCGCCGGGAAACCGGTTCCGGAAGGTTGGATTCAGGATGAAAACGGCGATTTTACCACTGATCCTCATGCTTTAAAATTTGGTGGTTCTTTGCTTCCATTGGGTAGCGACCGTGAACATGGCAGCCATAAAGGTTTTGGTTTAAGTGCTACGGTTGACATTCTTTCGGCCGTACTTTCCGGTGCTAATTATGGTCCTTGGGTTCCGCCTTTTGTGGCTTATTTAGATCCTGCGCTAAATCCTGTGGGAACCGGAATCGGGCATTTTTTAGGAGCAATGCGTGTAGATGGTTTTCGGCCGGTTGATGAATTTAAACATCATTTAGATAATTGGATTGAACGTTTTAAGTCGGCAAAAACAGTATCACCAGATCAAAAAATAATTATTCCCGGCGAGCCGGAACTGGAAGCTGAATTGGACCGTAAAGTAAATGGTATTCCTTTGGTTGATGCGGTTGTGCAGGATTTGAATGATCTGGCGGGTAAGTTGGGCGTGGAAGGGTTGAGTGAGGTTTAAAATAATTGCTAATGATGGATTAGGAATCAACAGCTTAAAGGACGGAGTTACAAACTTAGACAGCAGAAACAATTAGAAGAATCGTCTAATCACTGTGCCATAATTTTAATCAAATTCTTATATTTATATCATGACAACGATGATATTACAAGTTCCCGATGCGCTTGAAAAAGAACACGATGAAACCGTTCGTTTGATTGCAGCTAAGTTGTATGAATCAGGCAAACTATCTTTAAGTCAGGCGGCAGAAATGTGTAGCATGAAGAAGTGGGACTTTGCTGAAATCCTGATTAATTATGGTGTTCATTATCTTGATGTAAGTGCTGCTGCAGATTTAGATGACTTTAAACATTCCTTTGGAAAATAAAACTGTTATAACGGATACCAGTTGTTTTATTCTGCTGGAGAAAATTAACGCGCTTCATATATTGCACCAGTTGTTTGCAACGGTATATACTACTCCGGAGATCGCAAAAGAATATGGTAAACCATCACCAAACTGGATAATTATTCAAGCTGCAAATCAAATTTTACAAGAAAAATTTTATCATGATGTTGATTTAGGCGAAGCGAGTGCTATTGCTTTAGCTTCTGAAATTTCCTGCGATTACATCATTCTTGATGATTTAGCAGCGCGAAAATTAGCTAAAAAACTGGGTTTAACCATCATGGGTACTGTAGGCGTATTGTTAAGTGCTAAACAAAAAGGTATTGTGCCTTTATTTCGTCCTTACCTTGATTTGATTCAACAAACCAACTTTAGGTTGTCTCAACAATTAGCTGAGGAGTTTATCAGAGCAGCAGGCGAATAAAGAGAACAATCAGGCTGGCATTTTGAACCCAGGTTAGCAGACGGATTTAAATTTAATTGATAAAAGAAGCATTGCTTTTTCTGTACAAGATTGCAGATTTCAAGTTAAAGGTGTGGAAATTTAAAGTAAGTTGGTATTGCTGGATTAGAAATCCATAGCTTAAAAGGTCGGGATTGCAAACACAGACCAGCTGGGAGCTTAAATTTAATCGATAAAAGAAGCAACTTTCACTTATTTACAAGATTGCAGATTTCAAATTAAAGGTGTTGGACGTTAAAGTAAGTTGGGTATTGTTGGATTGGAAATCCAAAGTTCAAAGGGCGGGATTATAAATCCCGACCAGCAAGTATTTTTTAAAATATTTCTAATCCGATCAGTTATAAATTACGTTTTCGCTATAACCGTGCTGTATCATACTTAATTTTCCATCCTTAAAATTTAGTCTGACTGACGATGTGCCTGTCAATCCTGATTTGATGTTTTTGGTGAAAGTAAAGTACCATTCGTCATAATTACCCATATCAGCATCAAACGGCTTTTTTAAAGTCTTATCTGGTAGAATGATTTGGTAATTACTATAAGCTTGAACTTTATATATAGCTTGCAATTTGGCATAAATCGAGGCAACAGCATCATCTTTATGAATTGCCGTTTCATCAGGCAGGTCCTGCGGCCATTTACCGACCTCAACAGGCAAAGCATCAATAGCTGTAACTTTTTCACCATTAAACTTTATGATAGCGCGATCAATACGTTCCCCGTTGCTTTGTAGGGTGATGGCCTGATAAAAGCTTAACTGATTTTGAATTTGCTCCGGCTGAGTAGAGGGTTTGCGGTAAACAATAGCAACCTCGTCAAAATTATTTTCAATTCCCGCTTGTTGAAGCTGGACAAATACTTCGGCAGGTGTACTACCAATTTGAATTCCCCATTTTTCCCCTTTAGTAATCCTTTCATTAAAAGAAGGGGAATTTTCTTTTTTACAGGACAATAGCAATATTATAGGGATAATAAGTAAGAATGAATGTTTCATGTTTTATTTATTTTATAACCTGTACGTGTTTTTAACGCTAAACGATACACCCTCCTTGCTGGTAAAGATTTGTAATATTCGCTATTTCGTCCTTTGAGCTTAGGATTTGCGATCCTACCTATTAATTCAACAATTTTTCATGTTGATTTTTATTTTAGGCAAAAGGCGTAACCTTTCCGATTACACCTTCCAAATTTACACCGATAAAAGAAGCATTCTACCTAATCCCCATAAACAACCGGCTCCATCTAATTTTATGCAGAAAAGAAGCTTGCTCGTCCCAGCTCATCCAAATAAATAAAGCTTTACCTACAATATGGTCTTCGGGCACAAAACCCCAGAAACGGCTGTCTAAAGAGTTGTGGCGGTTATCGCCCATCATCCAGTAATAATCCATTTTAAAAGTGTAACTATTGGTTTTCGTTCCGTTGATGTAAATATCGTTTCCTCGTTTTTCCAGCTTGTTGTTTTCGTACAGCTTGATAGCACGTTCGTAAATCAGATAGTTGGTCGAATCCAGCGTAACCGTCCAGCCTTTTTTCGGGATGATGACAGGGCCATAATTATCCACGTTCCATTTCAGCTTCGGATCATGCGGAAAAACCTGCAAATCTGCCTGTCCGGGCGGCTGGATGTAGGGCGCAATGTAGGTGATGTTGGAATAGCTTTTTAAAATCGGCACACTTGCGCGCGGCATTATCCATTCCAAATCTGTTGCGTTTACCTGCCCGTGCGAAGGATCAATGTGCAGATCGTACAAAACATCCGGGTTCAGTTCCTGTCCGTTAGTACGGACAAGGTACGAAGTCTGGCTTTCTTTCGGTGTTTCCTCAGCTTTACCGTTCACATAAACCTGTGTATTGATTAGTTTCAACGTATCGCCCGGCGTGCCCTGGCAACGCTTGATATAGTTTTCGCGCTTATCAACCGGACGATATAACGGCGAATCCGCATCCATCGGATAATTAAAAACCACCACATCACCTTTTTTTACGTGGCTTAATCCCGGCAAACGGTAATAAGGCAGTTTGATGCCGTCCCAATAAGATTTTACGTCAAAAATGGGCATGGTATGATGCGCAAACGGAAAGGAAATGGGCGTCATCGGGGTGCGCGCACCGTAATTTATCTTGCTCACAAACAAAAAATCGCCTACCAAAAGCGAGCGTTCCATCGATGGCGTTGGGATGGTAAAAGCTTCGATAAACAAACCGCGGATCAGTGTGGCGGCAACAACTGCAAAAATAATGGCGTCGAACCATTCCCGTGTCGCACTTTTCTTTTTTTTCTTTGGATCAGCAGTAGTTTTGTTCCAGAATTTCCAGCTCATTGTTTTGATTATTGAAGGCGTGAAAGTAGTGTTTTTAAGCGTTAAAATTAAACAGATCGGAAGCTGTAAAAAAACCTTTACGATCTTTAACCCACTCGGCGGCCAGCACCGCGCCCAAGGCAAAACCACTGCGGTTGTGCGCCGTATGTTTAAATTCGATCGTATCTACTTCCGAACCATAAATAACGGTATGCGTACCTGGAACGCTTTCAATCCGTAAAGATTCTATTAACAATTGGTTGGGTTTTATTTGATCGTTATCGTCTTTATCATCGGTTGTCAAAACGTTTACCCATGCTTCTTTTACCGGTATATTTTCGATGATCCCTTCGGCAATCGTGATCGCCGTTCCGCTTGGCGCGTCCAGTTTTTGGGTATGGTGGATTTCTTCTACCTGAACTTCGTAATCCGGAAAACGGTTCATAACCTGAGCCAGCATTTTGTTGATGTGGAAGAAAATATTCACCCCGACACTAAAATTAGAGGCATAAATAATGGCCGCATTTTGCTCCAGACAAGCGTTTTTTACCTCCGGGATTTTTTCGTACCAACCCGTAGCACCAACAACTACCGGGATACCGGCATCCATACAAAGTTTAATATTGCCCAAAACCGTGTGCGGCGTACTGAATTCTATGGCCACATCCGCTTGCTGCAGGTTTGCCAGAGTGAGATCGTACAAATTATCATGATCAATTTTTAAAACAATTTCATGTTTGCGTCCGAGGGCAATCTGTTCGATCATTCTGCCCATTTTTCCGTATCCGAGTAAAGCTATTTTCATTGAGGTATAAGGTATAAGCTGTCAGGTATCCACTTTCAGCATTCTTTCTAAATTTTATATTGTTAAGGGCCTGTTTAAAATTTATTTCAACAAAAATGCAATGCTTCTTTTACCCTATAAATTTTGGTGTCTGCATAATTTTAAAACAAAAAACCTGTCATTTTTTAGGTGATAAAAGAAGTATATATGTTAAATAATCTGCAAAAAAGCAGATGACTGATTGTTAACGGCTTCTTCATCTCATCTTCATTACCAGCTTCAATCCCGGTGCAAAACCGCCGTAAGCCAAAGCAGGCGAATTGATGATTTCCGGCAAAATTTTAAAACTAAGGTTATTGTCCATCGTGTAAGAATGCTGAAACTTGGCCGCAATGTAAGCATCAATCGCCTGGATTCCCCAGAAAGCAACTGTGCCAATTATGGTCAAATCGCGGTTGCGGTGATAAAAATCTTTGTAAACAATGATAGTTTGAAGCGATGCCGTCCCAAATTTTTCTGTATCGCCCAAATCTCCCCGCTGTAGTGCAACGGCCTGTTTCAGATAATCTTTGTAATTGGTTTGCGCCACATAAAACGAATAAGCCAAACCGGCAAAGCCGCCATAAACGATCGGCAGTTTCCAGTATTGTTTATTATAAATCTGGCCCGTTCCCGGGATGGTCAACGATTTGATGATGGCTTTATGCGGACTATGCGTACTGTCCGGATGATAAACTTTGTCCTTAGGCTGCTCTGCCCGCGGTTTGAACGGGACAAGCACCGATGTGGTATCGCCCCGCGTATTCACCGTGTCGCGCTTGTTTTTAAGCGGTTTTTTCTGGGCGAAAATTGTTCCGGCACAAAAAAACAGCAGTAAAAACAGTATCAGCGGTTTGCGCATCATTTACCAGTCCAACATTTCTAAAATCCGGCCTAAATCATCTTCCGATAAAAACGGGATTTCGATACTGCCTTTCCCGTTCTGCCCAACTTTTAGTTTTACGGGAGAATTGAATTTGGAAGTCAAATCCGTTTGTATCTTCTGCATCTGGAAAGATGGCGAACTTTCCTTTTTGGCGATGCTGTTTTTACCGGGTGTTTTTTGGAGTTCGCGCACCATATCTTCCACCTTTCGTACAGATAGCCCTTTTTCAATGATCTGATGATGAATATAGAGCAACTTGGCCGCATCTTCCACAGCAATCAGCGCACGGGCGTGGCCCATCGTAATTTCGCCGTCGCGGATGGAAGATTGCACCACCGGCGGCAGTTTTAGCAAACGCAGATAATTAGTTACGGTTGATCGGTTTTTGCTCACACGGTCGCCCAATTCTTCCTGCTTCAAATGGCATTCGTCAATCATCCGCTGAAAACTCAAAGCCATTTCTATCGCGTTCAGGTTTTCCCGCTGGATGTTTTCGATCAAAGCCATTTCCAGCATCTGCTGATCGTTGGCCGTGCGCACGTAAGCAGGGATTTCTGTTAAACCAGCTAATTTAGAAGCACGCAGACGCCGTTCACCGGAAATCAACTGATAGCTATTTTTGCCGGTTTTCCGAACGGTAACCGGCTGAATCAAACCCTGCACCGAAATTGAATCGGCCAGTTCTTTTAAAGCTTCTTCATCAAATTCTGTTCGTGGCTGGAAAGGATTTACTTCAATCTCTTCAATTTTAACAGCGTTTACCGATTTTAATCCGTCCGTGTCCGACTGCTCTGTTCTGTCATCGTTTTTTTTGGAAGCAGAATTTACCTGCACAGAATCATTCAGCAAAGCACCCAAACCCCGGCCTAAAGCATTTCGTTTATCTGCACTCATTTTTTTACGCTTAATTTTGCCTGGTTGTCATCCTCTTTCACCATTCCGTTGTTACGCAAAATTTCGCGGGCCAGGTTAAGGTAATTAATGGCACCTTTGCAGGTTGCATCGTGCATAATTACAGACATGCCAAAGCTTGGTGCCTCGCTTAAACGTGTATTCCGCTGGATGATCGTGTTAAAAACCAGGTTCTCAAAATGCGTGCGCACTTCTTCTACCACCTGGTTTGATAAACGCAGGCGAACATCGTACATCGTCAGCAAAATACCTTCAATATCCAACGCCGGGTTCAAACGGTTTTGTACGATTTTGATGGTGTTCAGCAATTTTCCCAAACCTTCCAGCGCAAAATACTCGCACTGAACCGGGATAATCACAGAATTTGCGGCCGTTAAAGCGTTGATCGTGATCAAACCCAGCGAAGGCGAACAATCCACAATAATAAAATCGTACTGATCTTTGATCTTTTCCAGCACGGCTTTCATTTTATATTCGCGGTTGCTGAGGTTGATCATCTCAATTTCTGCCCCAACCAGATCAATGTGCGCGGGCAGCAAATCCAGGTTGGGCGTTTCCGTTTTCTGGATCGCATCAACCGGTTCTACCTCATTGATAATGCATTCGTAAATACTGTTTTTGATCGTTCTCGGATCAAAACCAATGCCCGATGTTGCGTTTGCCTGCGGATCTGCATCAACCAGCAGGGTTTTATATTCCAGCACCGCCAAACTTGCTGCCAGGTTTATGGAAGAAGTGGTTTTGCCCACGCCACCTTTCTGGTTAGCCAACGCGATTATTTTACTCATTATTAATCCTCAGTATAAATTAAAAAGCAAAATTTTGTGCCTTAAAAACAGTATTTCAAACTTGTTTTGATACTGTTTTTACCATACAATTTTCGCTTTAATTAAAGGTGCAAGATACCTACAATTTTGCAATTAGTGTTCAACCAGATTTCCACATATCCATCCTGATATCCACAATCAAAGCAGCATTTTTTGGCTGCAATGATAATTATTACGATAACGTTTTTTTAACAAAATCGTATCCGGCAATTTTTTTTATGCTGATTATTTCAAATCAAATCAGCCCGAATAATGTTAAGCTTGCAAACAAAAAACCTATTATTATGACAAACCGCGTTTACGAAAAAGGCGAAAAAGTGATTACCAAAGATGGCGAAGGCGTGGTAAACAAAGCCCAGCAAAAAAAGGATGATGATATTGAGGTAAAACTGAATACCGGCGAAGTGAAAACTTATCCTGCTGCAGATGTTTCTGATGATGCCGATGCGGGATAATTTGCAAATTGTATAGTTTGTTTTTTTGCTGATGCTTCTTTTATCAATCATTTTTAACTAAAACTATTATGCTTTCCATCATTGCCGGCACCAACAGGCCGGGCAGCAGCACACTAAAATTAGCACGCTATTACCAACAAAAACTGACCGAAAAAGGCGTTGAAACTGTGCTTGTTTCTTTAGAGGATTTGCCTGACAATTTTTTAAACTCAGATTTATACGGTAAAAGAAGCATTGGTTTTGAGCCGGTCTTGAAGCAAATTAACAACTCTGATAAATTTATTTTCATCATCCCGGAATACAACGGAAGCTTCCCTGGTGCCTTGAAAGTTTTTGTGGATGCCTGCGATTTCCCGGAAAGTTTTTATGATAAAAAAGCGGCTTTGGTAGGCATTTCTTCCGGCAAATACGGCAATATCCGCGGTGTAGATCATTTTACGGGCGTTTGCAATTATATGAACATGCACGTTTTTTCGTTAAAATTGCATATTCCTTTTATCCGAAAAGAATTGGATGCAAATGGAAATTTAACCGAAGCTGATACCATTAAATTTACTGATGAACAGATGAACCGGTTTATCAACTTTTAAATTAACCTGAATTTTAAAATGAAATACTGTTTTTACCTCCTGTTTTTTGGTGTAATGCTGAGCCAGGTTTCCTGCAGCAACAATCAGCAAAAAAGTTCATCGGCAACACAAACTTCTGCCAAAAAACAATTGGACACGGCAGATGCACATCTGGCAACTGACCTTTCTGTGTTTTTTACAAGCCAGGTGCAGGCCGCAAAACTGATAGAAACAAAAAGCACCAATAAAAAAGTGACCGATTTAGCCAGCCAAAACGAACAGCTTTATACGCAGTTAAGCACTCGTTTAAATACTTTATCTGATGAATACACTATAGTTTTACCGGCAAAACCTGCCGACCAAGCCGGGAAAAATTTAGTTGCTTTAAGGGTTGCAAAGCTAAGTTTGCTGGATCATGCGTATCTGCTGCAAATGCTTAAAGATCATAATGTTATAATCCGTGAAATCAATGCCGCTAAAAATACCCAATGCGTTCCGCTAAAAGCTTTTGTGTTGAGTAATCAGGCAGACATTATCAAACAGGCTTATGCGCTTTCTGCGTTAAAAGATGAAACGCCGTAGCTGCTTAAATACGGCCTAACATCACATTTTCCGGCTGTTGGCAATGTAAAATTCCAAAGCCAGTTCTTTAACGCGTTCGTTTTTTTCGCCCAAAACTTCTTCTGTATTTTTGTCCTGCAGCAAAGCCAGAAGTTCTACCTGCATCCGGAAAATCATTTCCACTTTAGCACTGTTGATCCCTAATTCCCTGATCAAAATGGTGTTGATGTCAAACTCGGTATTGGCACTGGTTTGGCTCGCAGTGGTTTGGTTTTCACTGGTTTGGCTGGCGTTGGTTTGAGGTGTATTTTCTGGTGTTTCGTTCATGATGCTGTTTTTATCGGTATAAATTTGGGTTTTCTGCGGAAGTTATTTCCGGTACAAACCGTTTAGCGTTTGTTTCAACGTTTTAACCGCAGGATCTGCAGATGGTTTTTTATTGGCAAATATGGTTGCGGCATCATCCGTATCACCATAAAAACTATCATTGGCATTTTGGTCAACATCCAGCGCAGAACCGCTTAAACTGATACCTGCAAAAAGTCCTTTGCTGCGCGAATACGAATAAACTTCGGATTCTAACTTGTAATCCGTGCCGGCAGAAGAAGTGCGGCCAACCGGACCGGCAGCTACAGAAATATCGCCGCCCAGTGTAAAACTGCTTTTACCAATGTCCTGAAGCGAAGATTTATTAAGGAAAACCAGCACCAGATCAACCGATTGTATGCCGATCTGGAAACCCAGGCTGCCGCCCGTCATGGTCAGAAAAACCGGGTTACTCCAGGTTCCGTTTTCATTTTTAACCATGGCGATACCTTTTCCGCGCTTGCCGCCGATCCCAAATCCGGCGTTGATCAAGCCCGGGATAATGATGATCCCTTCCGTTTTTTGCAGCAGTTGCTGCGGGATGGTTTCGCGCAGTTTGCCAAATTCCTGTATCACTTTTACCGATGCGTCCAGTTTTTGCGTTTGCTTGTTTTGCGCCCATACAGAATCTGCAAGTAAAAAAATAACCGATAAAAGAAGTATGCTTTTTTGTATGGAAGCCCGGATTTTCATGTATTGAGTTTTTTGTTCAAACTGATAACCAATACAAGCCTTTTTTATTGTGCTGCGGTGTACCAGTTGCGCAAACGTACATCTATTTTCGGGTTTCGGTCGTTCACCAGTTTTTTAAACAGCTCGATATCGCTAAACTTATTGCCCGGCTGGCGGTAATGGTACGGGTAAACCACGGCCGGTTTAAAAGCCAGAACGGCATCGGCAGCAGGCACAACATCCATGGTATAGGGCGGGTTCATGCACACAAAGGCCACATCAATATTTTTGAGCGAACGCATATCCGGCGTGCCGTCCGTATCACCCGAAAGGTAAACACGCTTTCCGCCAAAAGTCAACACATAACCATTGCCTACACCTTTTTTGTGGCGCGCAGTTTCTTCGGGGATGTTGTATGCCCCTATTGCTTCTATTTTAATATTTTTATAAGTATAATTCTGGCCGTTTGGCAAAACCGTAATTTTGGCAAAAGTTTTATTTTTTAGCTGATCTATTACTTTTTGAGGCGCGATCAGTTCAGTTTTTGTGAGGTCTAACCCGGCTAAAGTTGCTTCGTCCAGGTGGTCGCCATGTTCGTGGGTAATTACTATCAAATCCGGCATTTTCATGTTTTTATAACGTTCTGCACCGCCATACGTGTCAGCATAAACCGTAATGCCGTTCCATTGCATCACCAAAGCTGCATGGAAAACCGGTGTAATTTCGAGGTTGCCTTTTTTTGTTGAGAACGTTTCCGGTTGTGCATAAGCCCAAAAAAAGGGCAGTAAAAACAGTATCGTCAATAATTTTTTCATGCTGAAAGATTTGGGTTGACAACAGCCTGACCGGTTTTTAGTTTATCCAAATCCTGTTGAAACCAAAAAAGCCGGAAATATACTTTCCGGCTTTAAAAATTCAACAGTAACCCTTACATTTTTGGGGAAGCCGTTTTGTTGGCTTTGTAGCGTTTGTCTGGCGTGCCGTCTTTTTTCATCGGGCCGGCTTGGGCTGGTTTTTCTGCCTTGTTCATTTTGTAGCGTTTGTCCGGCGTGCCGTCTTTTTTCATGCCAACACCTTTTTTAGTGTTTTGGGTAGTTGTGTGCATTGTACCCGTGCTGCGCGGTGATGTTGTTTGTGCAAATGTGGCTGTGCTCAAGAAAGCAACCAGCATTAATAAACTGAATAATTTTTTCATGTTTTTTTGATTAAAATGACGCCTTGAATTTACAACAGTTTTTGAATATCCAAACAACATCTTTTTTATAATCCGGACTAAAATAAAAGTATTGGTGCATGTTTAAATCCCTGTTGACAAATTTACAATGCTTCTTTTATGCCATAAATTTTGCCTTAATGATTTTTGGGTTGAAAAGATTGATTCATTGCACCTACATTACCTTCTTTTTACTTTGCTGATATTCTGTTGGCGTGGCACCAAACTGTTTTAAAAAGTTCCTTCCCAGGTGCGATTGCGAACTGTAACCAACCATATCGGCAACTTCATAAATTTTATAATGGCCTTCTTCCAGCAGTTTTGCGGCCACTTTTAACCGGCTGATGTTGATCAGTTCATTGATGGTCAGGCTGGAAATTGCTTTGATTTTTCGGTACAATGTTGGCTTGCTCATGTTCAGCAGGTTGGCCACCAGCTCCACATCCATATCCGGGTTCTGGATGTTTTTGTAAATAACGGCATTCATTGTTTCTAAAAATTCTTCGTCGGATTGCGAATGGGCCATACTTTTGATATGTACCAGCGGCGAATTGGCAAAATACTCTTTGACTTTACTTCTGTTCATCAGTAGGTTAGCTATCTGAACTTCCAGAAATTCCGGTGAAAACGGTTTTTCAACATAGGCATCGGCACCCACTTCCAAACCTTCAATTTTGTTTTGCATGGTGTTTTTAGCGGTCAGCAAAATTATTGGTACATGGCTATGGTCAAATCCGGTTTTTATTTTCCGGCACAATTCAAAGCCGTCAATGCCGGGCATCATCACATCGCTGATGATCAGGTCCGGGTTTTCCGTTTCCAAAACCTTTAACGCTTCGGCCCCGCTCTGTGCTTTTTTTACGGTATATTTTTCGGTCAAACCATCTGCAATAAAATCCAGTATTTCGGGATTGTCATCCACTAATAAAATTGTTTGTTTCATGGTCGGGGCATTTAGGGTTGTCCGGTTTGATAAATTGATCGTTTCATCTTCGTTGGGATACAGGTCAAATTCTTTTTCCTGATGAATGGGCAGCGTTAAAATAAAGGTGTTCATCTTCCTGTCCGGCTTTTTCAAAGCTAAAAAACCTTTGTGCAATTCGGCAAGCGAGCGCGAAAGCGACAGGCCGATACCGGTGCCAACATGTTTTTCGGTTTCCTTCAACCTAAAAAACGGCTCAAATATTTTTCCGCTCATTTCCGGTGGTATAATGTGCCCATCGTTCCTGATTTCAACAGAAAAAGTACAACTATCCGAAGTGAAGGCCAGCAGTTCTATCTCAACCATTGTATCGGCATATTTAATGGCGTTGTTGAATAAATTGCTCAAAATTTTGTTAACAGCCTCAGTATCAATGTAAGCAAAAAGGGTTTCTGTTGGATATTTTAAAGAATAATCCAGGTTTCTTTGCTCGGTGATTGGTTTAAAGCTGATGAAAACATCTTCCAGCAACTCATTGATGTTTTGTTTAACGAAGTTGAGGTTGAACGTATTGGTTTCTGTTTTCCGGAAATCCAGCAACTGGTTGGTCAGATCAAGCAGCCGGTTGGTGTTTCTTTCCATAATTTTCAGGTTGTTCTGGATGTCGGGCACCAGTTCCGAGCGGCGGATCACTTTTTCCATCGGCCCTTTGATCAGCGTTAAAGGCGTGCGTATTTCGTGTGCCACATTGGTAAAAAACTCGATTTTGGCATTGTATATCTGCTTTTCCTTGTCGTTTTCCAGCAGTTCGATCAGGCGGTTGTTTTTTTCACGCGTTCTCCGGTGATAGCGTCTCACTGCATAAAAAAATGCCAGTAAAAGAAGCATCACATACACTAAATAAGCATAAACACTCGCCCAAAAAGGTGGCGAAATTTCAATTTCCAGCCGGGCTTCGCGGTCGTTCCAGCGGCCGTTATTGCCTGCGGCATTTACTATAAATGTATAATGGCCGGGCGAAAGCTGCGTAAAATATATTTTCCGGTTGGTTTTCAGGTACGTCCAGCGGTTGTCCAAACCCTGCATTTTGTACTTGTACTGTGTCATTTCCGGCGAAGAAAAATCCAGTGCGGCAAAATCCAAACTAAAAGATGACTGATCATGTTTCAGGTTGATTTGATGCGTGTAAAGGATGGATTTGCTTAACAACGGACTATGGTTAACCATAATTTCCTTGTTAAAAACCTGCAAACCGGTGATGTAAACAGGTGCTTCAAAATTGTTCGGGCGAAAAGTGTCAGGGTTGAAACCGACCATGCCTTTTACGCAGCCGAAATACATTGTTCCGTCTGCATCTTTAAAAGACGAGTTGTAATTAAACTGATCACTCAGTAAACCGCTGGCTTTGGTATAAATTTTCAGGTTATGGTCGGCCAGGCTCAGGCTTACCAAACCGCGTGTTGTGCTGATCCACAGGTTTTTATGATCGTCTTCTTCTATCCTGAAAACAAAATTTCCGGGCAAACCGCTGCTGGTGTCAAACCGGCGACAAATATTTTTCTGCGGATCATAAAGCCACAAACCCGAACCTTCTGTGGCAAACCAAAGCTGGTGCCGGCTGTCTTCAAACACATCGTTTATGGTGGTATTTTTCAATGCTTCTTTTATCGCATATTTTTTGGTGTCTTGCTTTGTTTTCAGGTTGAAGGAATGCACGCCATCATGCATCGTACCAATCCAAACATTGCCCTGATGATCTTCCGTAAGCGAAGAGATAAAATTATTGGCCAACAGGTTTTCGGTTACGTTAAAACTGCCGGTTTTGGGCTGATAGCTGTACAGCCCTCTGGAAGTGCCGACCAAAATCAAACCTGTTTTGGTTTTAAGAAAACACACCACAAAATTGCTTTTCAGTTCGTTGGGCTGCGGACCGGCGAAAAAACGACGTATAATTTTGCCGGAAGCAATGTTCATGATATCCAAACCACGATCAAACGTCCCCACAAACAGGTTTTCGCCATCGGCCAGCAAACCCTGGATGTTGCTGTTTGACAAGCTGTTTTTACCGCCCGGATTGTAGTGCGTCCAGGTTTTCTGGTCGGCACTTAATTTATTGAGGCCGTTGTCTTCCGTACCAACCCACAAATTGCCGTACTGGTCTTTGCAGATTTCGCGCACCACGTTCCCCATCAGCGCGTTCTTGTCTGTCCGCGGATAGAATTTATTAAAGGCAGAATACTGTTTCGGATAATAATTTAAGCCGCCAAAATATGTGCCTGCCCAAATACCGTCTTCTGCATCTTTAAAAAGCGTGTAAACGGCATTGTCAGACAAGGAATACGGATCGTTGTACTGCTTGTTTAAGTTGCTAAAGGTGCCGTTTTGAGTGTTGTAGATAAAAATGCCGGATTCTGTGGCAATCCAATATTCATGATCATTGACCTTTAAAAAATCCCTGACAAATATTTCTGTTTTGTTTTTGTTGTAAGTGAGCACATCCTGATAAGTGCCTGTTTTTATATCAAAAATCTTAAAGCCTTGTGCAGAAGTTCCGATAAAGATTTTTTGATCTGATGTGCTGTAGATTTTCTCGATATAATCGGAAGAAACCTTTTTTGAATGTGCAAAAACATTAACAGAGGTAAAGGTTTTCGTTTCAGGGTTCAGCTTTTCCAGCGTTCCTCCGGTTGATGAAACCCAGATTTCCCCTGTGTTGCCAATGGTGATACTGGTTGCGTCAAACCGTTGAAAAGGTTTATAACTGATCAACTTGCCGCTGATTTTTTGGTAGCTAAAAACAGTATTGTTGCCCACAAACCAGCAGTTGCCGTATTTATCATTTACAATACACCTTACCTCATTGGCCGATGCTGTTTTTATTGGTATAAAACTCTCGTCCTGGGCGTTGTAATTGTAAATACCTGCTGCAGTGCCAATCCATAAAATACCCTTTTTGTCGAGATAAAGTGTTTGGATAAAATTATTGCCGATGCTTTTTTTGTTGCCGTTATCGTGCCGGAAAGTTTTAAAAGTATAGCCGTCAAACCGGTTTAAACCATCCTTGGTGCCAAACCACAAAAAGCCCTGTTTATCCTGAACGCAGGCATAAACCGTGTTGTTGGACAATCCGTTTTCTACCTGGTAATGCTTAAAATAATAAGGCTGCCCAAGGCAAAATTTAACAGATAAAAACAGTAATAAACTATATAATCGTGTAGGTTTCAAAGTGGTTTGCAGCACAAATATATCCAATAGTTAAATTATCTGTAATGAAAATGATACATTTTAACTAACAATTGATAGCATTTAGCTAATCATCTGCATAAAAACCTTATTTCTTTACAGAATATTTTAGAAGTGTTAACTTAACATTTATAGAATACTACTTAACCAATTATTTATCATTTATGAAAAAAGTTTTACTTCTTAAACAGGAAGGCAGGCCCTTCCTGAAATGGAAACCCATCCGAAAAGGGCTTAGCGGAACTTTAGCTTTCCTTTCCATCCTGGTCTGCTTATTTAGCCCGGCTTCGTTATTTGCCCAAACCAAGCAAACAGTAAGCGGAACAGTAACAGACGACAAAGGGCAGTTATTAGTTGGCGTTGGGGTTAGGGTCAAGAACACCAATACCGGTACTTCTACCGATGTTCAGGGTAAATTTAAAATCACCTTAACCGATGCTAACAGAATATTGGTGTTCAGTTACCTTGGTTTTAGCGGCCAGGAAATCCCTGTAAGCGGCAAAAGCACTATCAATGTAAAATTACAAGCCACAAATTCTACTTTGCAGGAAGTGGTGGTTACAGGTTACGGCACGCAGAAACGGGAATCCATTACAGGTGCCATTTCGAGTGTGACCAGCAAGGATATTGACCGAGTACACGGCGGTTCTACAGTTAGTACCGGCCTGGCCGGTAAGCTGCCCGGCGTAACTTTCAGGCAGGCAGAAGGACGCCCCGGTGCATCTGCCAGCATCCAGATCCGTAATATGGGCACACCGCTTTATGTTATTGATGGTGTTCAGCAAGACGAAGGCCAGTTTAACAATCTTGCGCCAAACGATGTGGAAAGCATTACCGTTTTAAAGGATGCATCTGCAGCGATATATGGTGTGCGTGCAGGAAACGGTGTGGTGGTTGTAACCACCAAAAGAGGTTCCGGCGAAAGCAGGATCAATGTGGATTCTTATCTGGGCTTTCAGTATTGGGACCGTTTCCCCAACGTGCTAACCAACTCTTATGATTATATGAAAGCCCTGGCAGCAGCCCAGGTGGTTACCAACGGCAGTACAGCGATAACACCCGCCGAGTTGGATAAATATAAACAAGGCACACAGGTTGGCTATCAGAGTTTTAACTGGAAACCTTTTGTTTTGGCCAATAAAGGTGCCCCGTTAAATTCGTTCCATGGCGATATTACAGGCGGAACCGACCGGGTTAATTATTATGTGGCCGGAACTACCTTATATCAAAATGACGAAGCCGGTTCTGAATATAATTACCGCCGTACGAATATTCAATCCAATGTGCGGGCCAAAGTAGCATCCGGACTGACCGTTAACATGAACATTAACGGACGGGTGGAAACCCGTGAAAACCCGGGCGTGCCCGGAGGTGATGATTATTTTTTGGCAAGGCTGGGTATTTTGGAAAATACACCTTTAGACAGGCCTTATGCAAACGATAACCCGGATTATTTAAGGGACAACGGCCCGCATACGGAAGCTAACTATGCGTTCCTGAATAAAAAAATTGCAGGTGTGTATCATCAGGACTGGCGGGTATTGCAGGCAAATTTTGGTGTTGAGTACGAAATCCCGAAAATAAAAGGACTGGTTGCAAAATATAACTATTCTTATTATATCGCCGATGAACTGTTAAACAACCACGAGTACACTTATAATGCTTACACTTATAACCAAGGCACAAAGAATTATGACATTACACACTCGGTTACCAATCCCTGGAGAGAGCGTGAACAACGTAAAGAATTGAATATCACTACTCAGTTTCAGTTAAATTACAATAATTCTTTTGGTAAAAGTACGGTTGGCGGAACCTTTGTTGCAGAACGTATCCACTTACAGCATTTAAGGAACTGGCTTCATGCAAGCCCGATATCAAATAATTTACCTTTGATCTATTTACCAACTGTGGATACCTATCAGGACAATGATGATTCTGAAGCACGTATTGGTTATGTTGCTCGTTTAAACTACAATTACGATAATAAATATTATTTGGAAGCATCAGGCAGAAGGGATGCATCCTATCTGTTTGACCCTGCGCATCGCGTAGGTTATTTTCCGGGTGTGTCCATCGGATGGAGGATTACTCAGGAAGGTTTTATGAAGAACCTGCTGGGTGATAAAGGCATACTTACGGACTTAAAATTCAGGGGATCATACGGTGTGTTAGGGGATGACAGAAACCCTGATCCGAATGCTCCAAGAGATGTTTATGGAAATATCCCACCAATTGTTGGTACTTACGCTTACCTTCCCGGCTATAATTATAATACAGGTGCTGCCGGCAATATTGCTATCCTGGATGGCAATGCAGTTTCTACCTCCCAAAACAAAGGTGTTCCGATTAGTACAGTGAGCTGGTTAAGGAATAAAATACTGGATGTTGGTGCTGATTTCAGTATGTTTGGCAGCCACTTAAACGGTAGTATCGATTATTTTAACAGGTCTCGTACTGGTTTGGTTGGCACAAACTTCAGCGTAGTTTTACCGCAGGAAACAGGATATAGCCTGCCGGGTATTAATGAAAACAGTGATTCGCAGCGCGGCGGTGAAATTTCGCTGGCTTACAATAACAAAGTAGGGGCTTTAACTTATAATGTAGGCGGAAACGTTTCTTATAGCCGTCATTATACCAATATCAATATAACAGCACCTTTTGGCAATTCTTTAGATCAATATCGCAATTCCGGGGTGAACCGATTGGCTAATATCAACTGGGGCTATCAGGTTATCGGTCAATTTACCTCAGTTGACCAAATCAATGGATATAAAGTTAATGAAGACGGTAAGGGCAACAGTTCAGTTTTACCAGGCGATTTAATTTATAAAGACCAGAATGGAGATGGGAAAATAGACGGAAACGACCAGCGTCCTATTGGTTATGGTACCAATGCTCAGCCAAACCTTAACTTAGGGCTTACTTTTGGGGCTGCTTATAAAGGCTTTGATTTTCATGCCGACTTTTCCGGTGGGTCCGGTTATTCCTGGGAACAAAACTATGAGGCAAGATGGGCTTTCCAGAACAACGGTAACCTGAACACCATTTTCCAGGATAGCTGGCATCTAAATGACCCTTATAATTTAAACAGTGGCTGGGTTGAAGGTAAATATCCGGTAAACAGAAATAACGTAGGGGGCAACCATTACGATTATAATGCCAACTCCTCCTTCTGGGTACATAATGTTAAATATATCAGGGCAAGGACAATTGAATTAGGTTATTCGTTGCCTGCTGCATTATTAAGCAAGGTTAAAGTAAAAAGAGCCAGGTTTTATGCCAACGTTTATAACTTGTTTTCGATTGATAATCTGCATGAATACGGGATAGACCCGGAAATTAGTGACAATAACGGATTGCAGACACCGCAAAACAGGGTTTATAACTTTGGGGTTAATTTAACCTTCTAAAAAAATTTTATTCAAATATTTGATGAAAAAGATATTAGCAATAGGCATTGTTTCTACACTTTTAAGTATAGGATCATGCAAAAAAGACAGTGATTTTTTAAATGTACCACCAAAATCGGTTATCACTACAGACATAGCATTTTCGGACCCGGCGTTAGTATTGTCAGCTATAGGTGATCTTTACAACAGGCAGGTTGATTTTTCCAGCCTGGATGATGGCTGGCGAACTTTTGCAGATTTTGGGGAATCATTTCCTTCTGATAACGGCTCTTATGATATAGTTCAGAATCGTACTTGGAATTACGGTTCATGGGCAATATGGGATTATGGTTACATACGCGATATGAATATTTTTATCGACAATGTAACTGCTTCAACCAAGTTGCTTCCTGCTGATAAAACCCGCTTTCTGGCAGAAGGGCGTTTTTTACGTGCCAATTATTATTTTGAACTGGTTAAAAGGATGGGCGGTGTCCCGCTGATCACCAAAACCTTGACTTATGATAACGGCGGTTCTGTAAGCAGTTTACTTACCCCACGGGCAAAAGAATCTGATGTATATGATTTTATAATCAGTGAAGCCGAGGCCATCAAAGGCTCTTTACCTTCCGATCCGTCCGAAAAATCAAGGGCAACACAGGCAGCAGCCCTGGCCATGGAAGCACGGGCAGCCTTATACGCAGGCTCTATTGCCAAGTATGGTGCCAAAACCCCGCAGGTTTCACTTCCGGGCGGCGAGGTTGGTATCCCGGCAAGTATGGCAGCAGGTTATTATACCAAGGCTTTAACAGCAGCAAAAGCTATTATTTCCGGCACTGCCGGAGGCTATAAACTGTACCAGGTGCTTCCAAACCTGTCTGACAATTTTGCAGCGGTTTTTTTAGATAAAAGTTCTGTTAACCAGGAATCGATTTGGGTAGAAGATTTTAAAGCACTGGCAGGTAAAACCCATGGGTTTACAACGAGTGATCAGCCATATTCTGTTTCAGATGAAGCTACAGATGCCGGCCGTTTAGACCCTTCCTTAAATTTAGTTGAATCTTTTGAAAAACTGGACAATACTTTTGCCCCGATACCCACAAAAGATGCTTCCGGGAATCAAATTTATTATACCGACCAGCAAGACCCTTTTGCAGGCAGGGACGCCAGGCTGGCAGGCACCGTAATGTTGCCTCACTTTTTTTGGAAAACAGCCTTTATTGATATTTGGGGTGGTTATCTCCTTCCGAATGGAAACATCATCAGCAGTGATGATGCAACACATTTAACTACCCTGCCCGGAGGTTCTGCACAGGTGCAGGTCGTTGGAAAAGACGGCCCTACCCCTACCGGCGAACCGCTTAGAACCCAAACCGGTTTTTACATCCGTAAATACTTAGACCCGGCAACAGGTTCAGGCCGCAGAGGGCGTGGCAGTGATGTCAACTTCATCCGTTATCGTTATGGCGAAGTGCTGTTAAATGCTGCCGAGGCTTCTGCAGAATTGGGTGATTTTGCAACTGCATCAACCTACATCAATCAGGTACGTGCAAGGGCTGGTTTAACCATACCTTTAGTTTTGACCACAGCAAATTATTTTGACCGGATTGTGCATGAGCGCCGTGCAGAGCTTTCTTTTGAAGGACATATTTTATTTGATATGAAACGCTGGAGAATAGCCACACAAGTTTGGGACGGTAACACAGAATCATTGGCAGATTTGACCAGTAACATCGGTTCTGCCACAAAAAGAAATACACAGCCCTGGGGTTTGTATCCTTACAAATACTATAACCCGGGCGGGGCAAATGATGGCAAATGGGTTTTTAGAGAAGTTCTGCCATCAAACGTAACAGGTGTACTTAATTTCAGGCTTGGTAATTATTATTCTCAAATTAATGACGGGATTATTTCTGCCAACCCTAAAATTATCAGACAACCTAACCAATAATTTATAATATTTTAATTAGAAATTATGAAAATCAAATTTCATCATACCCTCATACTTTCCCTTATGCTGTTGAGTACAGCATGTAAATTGGATAATTTTAGTCCGCCGTCGGTTACTTTAAAAGGGCAATTAATGTACAAAGGCACTCCGGTTAATGTTGAATACAACCAGGTCCCTTTTCAAATTTTCCAATCAGGCTTTAAAGGAAACACGCCTATATCCGGAACTTTTGATCAGGACGGGACTTACTCTGTACTGACTTTTAACGGCAATTATAAATTTACGATACCAGGTGGTCAGGGCCCTTTTCAATGGAAAGAACTTCCTTCCGGTGGCAGGGACAGTATAGCGATTAATCTTAGTGGCGATCAAACTGTTAATATTGAAGTTACCCCTTATTATATGATCCGAAATGCACAGCTGGCAGCTTCTGCGGGTAATGTAACGGCTAAGTTCAGCATAGAAAAAGTTATTACCGATGCTACGGCCAAAAACATACAAACGGTAAGTCTTTTTGTGAACAAAACCCAATTTACATCAGCAGCAGACCATGCCGCAGAAGCAGATCTGGCCGGAACGGCAATTACCGACCCAACTAATGTAAATTTAAGCGTTGCCATTCCTAAATTTACGGTAACCCAAAATTATGTTTATGCGCGTGTAGGCATCAGGATAGCAGGTGTAGAAGACATGATATTTTCCCCTGTACAAAAAATCAGTTACTAAAAACCTTATTGCCAGGGGCCAATCTTTAACAGGCTGGCCCCTTTTTTACAGGTTATCGTTATCCATCTGCAATCTTTCAGATAATCTTAATTTGCTAAATGATTACCAACGGGTTGAACAATCATCAATGCTTCTTTTATCCCATAAAAATTGTGCTGAACGATTGATCGTATCCGGTTTATATTTTTAACAAGCTTATAATGCTTCTTTTATGCTTGTAAATTTTGCTTCCTTATTTATTGAGGTGAGAGATTTAAAAACACTAATTTTTAGGTGATAAAAACAGTATATAAAAAAACCTGATCACTATTTAAACACGACTTTAACAATTACGATCGGCTTGACGATTTTTAGGTGCTAAAAGAAGCATATAGATTTGAGTTTACAGCATTAAGCAACCTTGATTGCTGCTGTTTAATAAAATTTAAAAGTGTGTTAACTGTATTACAAACTTCTGATGAAAAAAAAATCCCCTTTAATATTTCTGATTTTCTTGTATTTTTCTGTAAACGCCCAGCAACAGCAATGGCATTTATTGACCGACAAAATCACCACGCCCTGGGCCCGGAAAGTAGATCCGAAAGCACCGCTGCCAGAATATCCCCGGCCGCAATTGGTACGCGGCAACTGGCAAAACTTAAATGGCCTTTGGAGTTATGCCATTATCCCAAAAAATCAAAATGAACCTGCTAAATATGAAGGGCAAATTTTAGTACCTTTTGCCGTAGAGTCAGCTTTATCCGGTGTAGGCAAAACAGTTGGGAAGGACAGTTTATTATGGTACAAAAACACCATCAGCATCAATAAAAATTTAAAAGGCAAAGAAATTTTACTGCATTTTGGGGCTGTTGACTGGCAAACCGAGGTTTTTGTAAACAGCAAAAGTGTGGGTATGCATGAAGGCGGTTATGATCCTTTCACATTTGATATAACGCCGTTTTTAAAAAGCGGTGCCAAACAGGAAATCAAAGTACGGGTTTGGGACCCGACAGATGACGGCCCGCAGCCGCGCGGCAAGCAACTCAAAAAACCCAATGGCATTTGGTACACGCCGGTAACTGGCATCTGGCAAACCGTTTGGCTGGAAGGTGTGGCCAAAACTTATGTAGAAGCAACCAAACAAACCCCTGATATTGACAAACAAACCTTGTCTGTTTCTGCTGAAGTAGCAAATGCCCGGCCAGGTGATAAACTGCGGATTACGGCCATGGATGGCCAGAACAAGGTTGATGAAAAGGTAATAGAGGTAAACGGAACAGCGGAGTTGAACATTCAAAACCAGAAACTATGGTCTGGCGACAGTCCGTTTTTATATGATTTGAAAGTAGCTGTTGTCCGGAGCAATAAAACCATAGACGAAGTAAAAAGCTACTTCGCCATGCGCAAAATTTCCCTTGCCCCTGATGCCAACGGCGTGCAGCGGATGATGCTGAACAATAAATTTGTATTTGAGTATGGCCCGCTCGATCAGGGCTGGTGGCCGGACGGCTTATACACCCCGCCAACAGAAGAAGCATTGAAATTTGATATTGATAAACTGAAGGCAATGGGTTTTAACATGATCCGTAAACACATCAAAGTAGAACCTGCCCGTTATTATACTTATTGCGATAAAACCGGTATGTTGCTTTGGCAGGATATGCCAAGCGGCGATCTGGGCAATCACTGGGAAAACCGCCCGGGCGTTTACGATCGTGCTACTGATAAAGACCGCAGCCCCGAATCTGAAAAATATTACCGTAAAGAATGGAACGCCATTATCAATGCTTTGTATAATCATCCCTGTATTATCGTCTGGACTCCTTTTAACGAGGCTTGGGGACAATTTAAAACAGTTGAAATTACCGAATGGACGATGAAAAAAGACCCTTCCAGACTGGTGAACAGTGCCAGCGGCGGAAACTTTTATGATACCGGGAATATCGTCGATTTGCACAATTATCCGCAACCGGCGATGCCGCGTGCCGAAATTTTCGGCAAAACAAAAGCGGTAGTGTTGGGCGAGTTTGGCGGTTTAGGATGGCCGGTTGAGAACCATACCTGGCAATCAAATAAAAACTGGGGTTATCAGAATTTTAAAAACGGGGAAGATCTTTTTAAAAGATATGACTCCTTTACAGACAGGTTGCTGGAATTGATCAGATTAGGTTTATCTGCAGCTGTTTACACACAAACAACAGATGTAGAAGGTGAAGTGAACGGCTTTATGACCTATGACAGAAAGATAATAAAAATGCCTGTTGAAGAGTTAAAAAAATCTAATGTCCGGTTATACGATCCGACATTGGTAAAATAATATTGATATGCAGGTAAAAAACAATTTTATTTTTCTTCATAAACAAATTTTTTTCACTGCTGCATTGGCTTGTCTGAGTGTGTTTTGTGCGTCTGCCCAAACCCGGGTTACGGCAATAATGGTACCCGAAGTAAATAACCAGCAGTCTAACGCGTATTATGTAAACAACCGTGCGCCATTACAAAAGCAGCATTTTATCAAGCTTCCGGTAGGCAGCATTAAAGCAGGCGGCTGGTTGAAAAAAGCTTTGGAACTGCAACGTGATGGCCTGACCGGCAATCTGGGTGAAATTAGCATTTGGTTATCTAAAACAGACAATGCCTGGCTAACTAAAGACGGAAAAGGCAAATACGGCTGGGAAGAGTTGCCTTACTGGCTGAAAGGTTATGCAGACATAGGCTATATGCTGAACGATCCGAAAATGATAAAAGCCGCTAAGTTTTGGATTGATGCCGTACTGAACAACCAGCGCGACAATGGTGATTTTGGCCCGGATGTACGCCGCAAAGGCAACCGCGATTTATGGACGAACATGCCGATGCTTTGGTGCCTGCAATCCTATTATGAGTTTACCGAAGATCCGCGGGTAATCCCGTTTATGACGAAGTATTTTAAATATGAACTCGCTGTTCCTGACAATGAGTTTTTAGAGGATTACTGGGAAAATAGCCGTGGCGGCGATAACATGCTTAGTGTTTATTGGCTTTACAACCGTACCGGTGATTCGTTTTTGCTTGATCTGGCTGCCAAAATAGACAGAAATACAGCCAACTGGCGACAAAAAGACAATCTGCCCAACTGGCACAACGTAAACATTGCGGAGTGTTTTAGGGAACCGGCCACTTTTTACCTGCAAAGTCACGATCAGAAAGATTTGAACGCCACCTATCATGATTTTAAGCTGGTGCGGGATATTTACGGTCAGGTTCCGGGCGGCATGTTCGGTTCGGATGAAAACGCGCGTAAAGGTTATGATGATCCGCGGCAGGCAGTAGAAACCTGCGGCATGGTGGAGCAAATGACTTCGGATGAAATACTGCTGCGCGATACCGGCGACCCAATGTGGGCAGAAAATTGTGAAAACGTAGCTTTCAATACTTTTTCGGCTGCGTTTATGCCTGATTATCGGTCGCTGCGTTATTTAACTGCACCAAATATGGTCATCAGCGATAGCAAAAACCATCACCCCGGCATTGCCAATGAAGGTCCTTTTTTAATGATGAACCCTTTTAGCAGCCGCTGCTGCCAGCACAACCATGCAGCAGGCTGGGTTTATTTTGCCGAAAACAATTGGATGGCTTCACCAGACAACGGTTTGGTTGCGGCACTTTATACGGAAGGAAAGGTAAATGCAAAAGTTGCCAACGGCACAGCGGTCAGCTTAACAGAAACCACACATTATCCTTTTGCAGATCAGATCAGCTTTACCATCAACACAAAAAAACCTGTTCGTTTTCCGCTTTATTTGCGCGTACCGAGCTGGTGCAAAAACGCTTCGGTTAAAGTGAACAATCGTTTGGTAAAAATAGATTCTAACGTTGGAAGTTACATCCGCTTAGAAAACAGCTGGAAAAACGGCGATCAGATTACCTTGCAATTACCGATGGAACTGCAGGTGCAAAAGTGGACAAAAAACAAAAACAGTATCAGTGTAAACTACGGCCCGTTAACTTACTCTTTAAAAATTGCCGAAAATTATACCCCTAAAAACAGTAAGGCAACCGCTATCGGCGATTCGGGATGGCAGCCAACCGCCGACCCGGAGAAATGGCCATCGTATGAAATCCATCCCGCTTCTGCCTGGAATTATGGTTTGCTGATCGATGAACAGCATCCGGAAAAATCCATTGAAATCATCCATAGAAAATGGCCTCAGGACAACAACCCTTTCACCAATGCCAATGCGCCGATTGAACTCAAAATAAAAGGAAAAGAAATACCCGCATGGACGGTTGACCAATATGGTTTGTGCGGTGTGTTGCCGCAAAGCCCGGTAAAAAGTGTGCAGCCCACTACGCAACTTACTTTAGTGCCGATGGGCGGTGCACGGTTACGGATTTCCGCTTTCCCGGTAATCGACTAAATATGATCAACAAGCAAGTATAAACTTAAACCAGCATACTTCTTTTACACTATAAAAATCATGATGATGGTTTTAGGGTTCATCGCTTATAGATAATAGAATTCAATACCAATTTTTACCTGGTAAAAGAAGCATCACAAAAACAGTATGAAAATGAAAAAACTATTCCTTCTTCTCGTTCTGACCGGAATGCAATATCTGGCAGTTACTGCCCAAAGTTTCCGGGCACCGGCTTATCCGCTCATCAGCCATGATACTTATTTTAGCATTTGGTCTACAACAGATAAACTGACCGGTTCGGAAACAAAACATTGGACGGGCACCAGCCAGTCTTTGACCGGTTTTATAAAAGTAGATGGAACAGCTTACCGTTTTATGGGCGACGAAGATAAAAGCTATAAAACCCTGATCCCAACTTCCGACGAAGAAAACTATCAAGCCAAATACACCGAAACCCAGCCTGCCAACGGATGGGAAAATGTTCAGTTTAACGATGCCGACTGGAAAAATGGAATAGCCCCTTTTGGTGATAACAGTGCCGACAAAACTTCCTGGAGAACAAAGGATATTTGGGTGAGAAGGGTTTTCGACTTAAAACAACTTAATTTCAACAAGTTGTACCTAAAAATCAGCCACGATGATAATGTAGAAGTTTACCTGAACGGCGAAAAAATCTATAATAAAACAGGCTGGATACACAAATTTGAATATATTGAAATTAATGACGCCGTAAAAAAAGACTTAAAAGCTGGTAAAAATGTACTGGCCATTCATTGTGCAAATACTGCCGGCGGATCTCATTTGGATGCTGGTTTGGTTACAGAACCGGTATCAACACAAAAAGCAACAATTTTAGTGGCCGATCAAACTAAGGTAGATATGAACGCTACGCAAACCATCTACAATTTCACCGCTGGTAAAATCGATCTTACGCTGACATTTACTTCACCATTATTGTTGAATGATTTGAATTTGCTATCACGCCCTATTTCTTATATTTCATACAAAGTTAAAGCAAATGATGGCAAGGCACACAACGTGCAGGTTTACTTTGGTGCTTCTACAGATATTGCGGTGAATGTCCCATCGCAACCGGTAACCACGCAAAAATATACTTCCAACAATTTGGCCATATTAAAGGCTGGAACGGTTGAGCAGCCGGTATTGCAGAAAAAAGGTGATGACGTGCGGATTGACTGGGGTTATATGTATGTTGCTGTACCTTCAACTTACGGCAGCAGCCAATATGTAAGCAGTTCTGCGGATGCTTTAAACAACTTTTTGCAAAAACCAACTTCAGCAAGTGTAAAAGAAGGAAAGCATTTGGTGTTAAATACGATTATTCCTTTGGGAAAAGTAAGCAGCACACCTAAAGAACAATTTTTGATGCTGGGTTACGATGATTTGTATCCGATCCAGTATTTCGGGCAAAATTTAAAACCCTGGTGGAAACTCGGTTCCGGAAAAACTATTGAAGGCGAACTGGGCGCAGCAGCAAAGGATTATAAATCGATCTTGAAAAGATGTATGGATTTTAACCAAAGTATGCAAAACGCCGCAGTGGCAGCAGGAGGCGAAGATTATGCCAGGCTTTGTATTTTAGGTTATCGCCAAAGTATCTCGGCACATAAATTAGTTAAAAGTCCGCAAGGCGAGATACTGTTTTTATCGAAGGAAAACTTTAGTGGCGGATTCATTAATACGGTTGATGTAACTTATCCGTCGGCCCCGTTATATCTCCTTTATAATCCTAAATTAATGGAAGGGATGATGAACGGTATATTTTATTTCAGCGAAAGCGGAAAAAATACCAGGCCTTATGCAGCACACGATTTGGGCACTTACCCTCTGGCCAAAGGGCAAACTTATGGTGAAGGTATGCCGGTTGAAGAATCCGGGAATATGCTGATCCTGACCGCTGCAATAGCCAAAGCTGAAGGCAATGCCGATTACGCCAAAAAACATTGGAAAACCTTAACAACCTGGGCAGAGTACCTGAACAAGGAAGGCTTTGACCCCGCAAACCAATTATGTACGGACGATTTTGCCGGACATTTGGCCCGAAATGCTAATCTTTCGGTCAAAGCAATTGTTGGGATTGGCTGCTACGCCAGGCTTGCCGAACAATTAGGCGATAAAGCAACAGCCGAAAAATACAGGAACAGTGCCAAAGAAATGGTGGGCAAATGGATGCAGCTTGCCGATGCAGGCAACCATTACGCACTCACTTTTAACGATAAAAACACCTGGAGCCAAAAATATAATATGGTTTGGGACAAAGTTTTGGGCTTGAAACTTTTCCCGAAATCGGTTTATGACAAAGAAATTAAATTTTATCTGACCAAGCAAAATGAATATGGTTTGCCTTTAGATAGCAGAAAAAGCTATACCAAATCTGACTGGATTTTGTGGACAGCATCGCTCACCGATAATAGGAAAGATTTTAACGCTTTGGTAAACCCGATTTATAAATACGCTACCGAAACTACCTCGCGTGTGCCGATTAGCGACTGGCACGAAACCACAACCGGCAAAATGGTTGGTTTTCAGGCACGAAGTGTGGTTGGCGGTTATTTTATGAAATTACTGGAAGATAAGTTTTCCAAAAAATAGGTTGGGCACTGGCAAACGTTTAAATGTTGTTTATCAATTCTGATACTTCTTTTATCGATATAAAATCCGACAAAATTATGTGGCTAAAAGAAGCATCGGGGTTTTAAGGTGTGAAACAATCTGGTTTTAAATGAAGTATATTTTGGGTTCATCTGCATTTCCATGCTTCTTTTATCGCCATAAAAACCACCCAATTTATATGCCTAAAAGAAGCATTGTAATTTCCGGGCCGAATTAAATTAAGTTCTGAATGAAGTATATTTTGACCGGATTTGTTTATGTTGCATCGTTGCCTGATTTGTTGTTGGGCCAGGTTTCAAAAAAACTTGATGAAACAACTGTTGCTCCGGCAAAAGCAATTGTTTGGGATCAATCAACCCTGAAAAAAGTTGCGCCTTTGCAGGAAGACGGAAATGCAGGTTATGCCCGGATGGTTCAATTGATCAATGGCAAACTGATTTGTGTTTACGAAAGGAAAGGCAATACAGAATGCGTTAAAAGTGCCGATCTGGGCAAAACCTGGTCATTACCCGTCACGATTGCTGCGGCCGTTCCCGGCATCAGCATGTCTGTCCCGGAAGTTTTAGCGTTAAAAGACCGTTCTTTGTTAGTTTCTTATAATCCGCGCCCGTACAAAATCAATGGCAATTGGGACACGACCAAGCGGTTTGCCATCTGTACCAAAAAAAGTTACGATGAGGGCAAAACCTGGACAGACGAGCGGTTGCTTTACCAGGCAGATTATCAGTTTGACAACGGTTGCTGGGAACCATCGCAAATCCAGCTTCCTTCGGGCCAAATACAGTTGTTTTTTTCAAATGAAGGGGTTTACATAGATTCAAACGAGCAGAATATATCTTTATTGAGATCAAACGACAATGGATTGACCTGGACAAAAAAACCGGAAATCGCTTCTTTCCGGCCAAACCACCGGGACGGAATGCCGGTTCCTATCCGATTAAAAGGAACTAATGAAATTTTATTTCCCATAGAGGATAATGCCGACGGACAATTTAAACCTTCTGTTGTCCGAAACAGCATCAGCCAAAACTGGCAAAAACCGGTAGGCCCGGACGACAGGAACAGGACTTTTGCCCTTTCGCCCCGACTGCCGGACAGCGTTTACGCCGGTGCGCCTTATCTGCGGCAATTGCACAGCGGCGAAACTATTTTGTCTTACCAAAGTACTTTAAACCGGATCAATAAATGGGATTTATCCTGTATGCAGGTTGCAATAGGAAATTCCGATGGAGAGAATTTCATCAATACAAACCTGCCTTTCAACATTCCGCTTGATAAACAAAGTTTGTGGAATTCGTTGTGCGTTTTAAACGACGATACAATTATCGCATTAACATCAACCAATGCTTACGGCAACCGCAACGAAGTATGGATGATAAAAGGACATTTAATAAACAGGATCAATCAATAAACTACACCTAAAATACATGCAAATTAAAATTAAACTAAAAGTAATAGCTGCGGCTATGTTCATGCTGATGAGCTTGCAGCTTTCGGCACAGAAAAAAACAACAAGAGCGGTTTGGACTGTACAGAAGGCCAAAACCTGGTATGCGCAGCACCAATGGCTGGTGGGAAGCGATTTTATACCGAGCACGGCCATCAACCAATTGGAAATGTGGCAGGCCGATACTTTTGACCCTAAAACCATTGATACAGAACTGGGTTATGCGCAAGGCATCGGTATGAATGTAATGCGTGTATTTTTACATCATCTGGCTTGGCAGGAAGACCCCCAAGGTTTTAAAAAACGGATGGACCGATACCTGGCCATTTCCAGCAAACATGGCATACAAACGATGTTTGTGTTTTTTGATGACTGCTGGAACAAAGTGCCGAAAACAGGAAAGCAGCCCGAACCTAAGCCGGGGATACACAATTCGGGCTGGATGCAGGACCCCGGTCAGCCTGCTTCAGAAAACCCTGCCAATTTTCCTGTTTTAGAAAAATATGTGAAAGATGTGCTGCGGCGTTTCGGAAATGATAAACGTATCTTGCTTTGGGACTTGTACAACGAACCGGGCAATTCCGACAAAGGCAACAAATCAATGCCTTTGTTAAAGCATACTTTTGAATGGGCCAGGGAAGTAAATATAACACAGCCGATCAGTGCAGGTATGTGGAACTGGTCTTTTGAAGCCCTGAACGCTTATCAGGTTGCCAATTCGGACATTATTACTTACCATGATTATGCGCCCGAGCCGGATCACTTAAAAACCGTGCAGTTTTTGAAAATGCTGGGCCGTCCGCTCATCTGCACAGAATACATGGCACGCCCGCGCAACAGTTTGTTTGGCACCGTTTTACCAATGTTGAAAAAAGAAGATGTAGGCGCGATCAACTGGGGGTTTGTATCGGGCAAAACCAATACCATTTACGCCTGGGACACGCCAATGCCGGACGGCAGCGAACCGAAATTGTGGTTCCATGATATTTTTCATAAAGATGGCACGCCGTACAAAGCTGACGAAACCGAACTGATCAAAAGCCTGACCAACAGAACTAAATAAAATTTCCTGAGAGTCTGTTTTAAATTTAGATCCAAAAAAATTCAATGCTTCTTTTACTCTATAAAATTTAGTGCCCACATCAATTTTAAATAAAAAAGCCACCATTTTTTAGGTGATAAAAGAAGCATCTAAAACAGATTGAAGAAATTTTAAACAGGCTGGTAATGAACAAAAAACGGTTTGGTAACCATCAGCGGCACTGCTTTTTGCTAATAGCGGCATTGTTGATCAATATAAACTGCCGGAATTTATATCGGCCAATAAGATCAGCGGCTGTTGCAAGTTCCGGGATAAATGTGGTGTTAGACCGTAATTTTGCTGATCCGACAGTTATTAAAGCAGGCAACAAATATTATGCTTATGCCACACAAAGCCGTGAAAATGGCAAAATGGTCAATATTCAGGTCGCTTCCTCTTCAGATCATCAGCATTGGCAATACGAGGGCGATGCTTTGCCGCAGAAACCTAAATGGGCATCAAACACACAAAGTTTTTGGGCACCTGATGTATTTTTTGATACAAAGCTGAATAAGTTCGTCCTGTTTTTTTCTGCTGACCCTAATGAACTGACGGGCAAATGTTTAGGTGTTGCTTATGCCGATAATCCGCTTGGCCCTTTTACAGATAAAGGCGGACCGCTGCTTTGCGGAAGCGGCTTTCGGGACATTGACCCAAAAGGTTTTATTGATCCGAAAACCGGCAGGCATTATTTGTATTGGGGTTCTGATTTTCAGCCTTTAAAAGTCCAGGAAATGACGGATAATTGGTCTGGATTTAAACCTGGCAATATTGGTAAAGCAGTAGTTTATCCCGGCAAAGACAAAACCTACAGCCATTTAATTGAAGGTTCCTGGGTTGATTACGATAAAGGCACTTACTATTTGTATTATTCCGGGGATAACTGCTGCGGCATCAATGCCAATTATGCGGTTATGGTTGCAAGGGCAAACAATCCTTTAGGGCCGTTTGAACGTTTGGGCGAAGCAAACCATTCACTCAACAGTGTCATTTTGGAAAAAGACAGCGTTTATTTGGCGCCTGGCCACAACTCGATATTTCAGGATGAAAAAGGCAAAAAATGGATCGCCTATCACGCAATCGAAAGAAGCTATCCGGAAAAAGGAAGGGTTATGTGCATCAACCGAATCGAGTATAAAAACGGCTGGCCGGTAGTGCTGAAACAATAAAACGAACAATGGGCGCATGCTTCTTTTATCAACTTAAAATCAGTATTTTTTATCTTTAAAGAAACATTGCACTTGCCAATTTTTATGCGATAAAAGAAGCATGAATACCGCTTTAACTAAAAAAATCTATCAACTAAAACAGCTATTGACCTTATCCCTAAAAAAATGAAAACAAATTATCTGCTGGCCTTGTCAACAGCTTCGGTCCTGGCCTTTACAGCTTGCAACAATACCTCCAACAAACAAACAACTGCCCAAACTGCTGATAATATGCAGCAAACGGTTTTGCCAGCTAAAATTGCTTTTGAAAAAACAATCGACAATAAAAAAATCGATTTGTATGTGTTAAAAAACAAGAATGGTATGGAAGCAGCCATCACCAATTATGGCGGCAGGCTGGTAAGTTTATTTGTACCTGACAAAAACGGGAAAATGACGGACGTGGTTGACGGTTTTGATAGCGTGGACGGTTACCAGCATTCTACCGAACCTTATTTTGGTGCAACCATCGGCCGCTACGGCAACCGGATTGCAAACGGCAAGTTTAAATTGGACGGCAAAGAATACACGCTTTTTAAAAATAACGGGCCGAATACTTTGCACGGCGGTAAAAAAGGTTATCAGGATGTGGTTTGGGATGCCAAGCAAATCAACGATACCACGTTGCAGTTAACCTATGTTTCCAAAGATATGGAAGAAGGTTTCCCGGGCAATTTGAACGTCAAAGTAACTTATGCTTTAACCGGCGATAATTGCCTAAAGATCAATTACGTAGCCACCACTGATAAACCTACCGTAGTGAACCTGACCAACCACGCGTTTTTCAACCTGAACGGTTCCGGAAGTGGCAGCATTTTAAACCATCAGGTACAAATCAACGCGGATAACTACACGCCGGTTGACAGTACGCTGATCCCATCCGGAAAAATTGAAAGGGTAAACGGTACACCTTTCGATTTTAAAAAACCAGCCACCATTGGTGCACGCGTGAACGACAACAACGAACAATTGAAAAACGGAAAAGGCTACGACCATAATTTTGTTTTGAACAAACACGGCATGAACACGCCGGTGGCTACAGTAAAAGGCGACAAAAGCGGCATTGTGATGGAAGTTTATACGGAAGAACCAGGCCTTCAATTTTACAGCGGCAATTTTATGCACAGTAAAAACAGCATGAAAGCCGGAAAAAAAGACGATTACCGCACGGCTTTTGCCATGGAAACCCAGCATTTTCCGGATTCGCCCAACCAGCCGCAGTTCCCTTCAACTGTTTTAAAACCCGGGCAAACTTACAAAACCGAAAGCTGCTACAAGTTTTTGTCGAAATAAGTAAAGGTAAAGCATAAATTATTAGCACCTGCTTTTTTTGATTTTAAGCTTATTTATATACTTCTTTTATCACCTAAAATTTGGTGGTTTATGATAGGTTTTCTGTCAACAGTTATTACAAAAGCAAAATTTTAGGTGATAAAAGAAGCATCGTAAAATTGTAAACCAAAATTATACAAACCCTTAAAAATTTTGAATATGGAACAGGCAATATCAGGCTTAAATTTAATCAGAAGATATGGCCTGTTCTTCTTATTTTCAGTTTGTTCTTTTTCAGCAAAAGCACAATTATTTCCTGTTGACCGTAAAGGGTATAACCAAAATTCAGGCGTAAAAATAGTATCTAACCGTGATGGCCTTGCTGTTACCTGGCCGGCAGGAAATACCGGAAATGGCCGATTGTTGTTGAACATGCAGAATGGGAAACCTTTATTTAGCAGCATTCAGCTTGGGAAAGAAGGTGCTTACCATATGATTATCGAAAACACCGACCCGGAATTTATTTTGACCAAAGGCAAGCGCGACCTAATTTCGCAAAACGGCTGGAACATTTTTTTTGACAGAGTGCCTTTAAAGCCGCATCAATCTTATAAAATCAATTTTAACAAGAAAACCGCAAGCGTAAGCACTTCCGGCTCGCGCACAGTAATCAGCATAAATGGACTTGAAGCACCAAACTTTAAAGGGAAATTAGAGATCACTTTATACAATGGGCAGCCGCTTTTTAATGTCGCAGCAGTTATTTCTACCCAAATTGATTCTACAGCGATTTTGTATGATGCCGGTTTGGTCAGCACGCAGCAGCCAGCAAAAAATATTTCCTGGAGTGATATTTATGATAAAATGCAGGCCTATAATCCCAAACTTGCGGATACTGCCCAAAATATAGCTGTTAAATACCGAACGATCATCGCCCAAAACCCAACCGGCAGTTTGGCCATTTTCCCGGCACCGCACCAGTATTTTTATCCGTTGGACGAAGCTTTTAACCTGAAGTTTGTGTGGTACGGCAGCAATTATCGTAAAATGCTGCCGGGCTTTGGTTTTGGCATCCGGCAGGATTTGTATGGCGATAACCGTTATGTTCCCTGGTTCAATTCGCCGCCGGGAACGCAGCAACGTTTAAACTTTTTCTGCCTTTTAAATACCGGCAATGCAACCAACCTGCTGACTGATGTAAAAAAATACACGCACAACGATAGCTATAAACCGCTGGCAGGATACAAAACCATGTCGAGTCATTTTCATAACGAGTTTATTTCGCGTGTCGTACTTGCCGGTAAACCTGTGCTGGATACGCCTTCTTTTATTAAGGTATTTGAAAAATTAGGGGTGAATATTGTTCACCTGGCCGAGTTTCACGGAACAGGCCATCCGCGCGGACCGGACGAACAGCGTTTATTAGAGTTGAAAACGCTGTTTGAGCAATGCAGACGCTTGTCCTCGGCAAATTTCCTGTTGCTTCCCGGAGAAGAACCGAACGAATTTTTTGGCGGCCATTGGCTGGAGTTTTTTCCGAAACCGGTTTACTGGATCATGTCGAGAAAAGCCGGTGTACCTTTTATAACTACCGATCAGGAACACGGAAAAATATATCACATCGGCAGCAAAGAAGACATGTTAAATTTATTAAAAGCTGAAAACGGACTGGCCTGGACGGCACATGCACGAACAAAAGGTTCTACCGGTTTCCCTGATGCATATAAAGAAGAAGCTTTTTACAAATCCGACCGTTTTTTGGGTGCCGCCTGGAAAGCTTTGCCGGCCGATCTTTCGCAACCAAGATTAGGAAAACGGGTGCTTGATTTGATGGATGACATGAACAACTGGGGTTTGCATAAAAAAGTGCTGGCCGAATCTGATCTTTTCTCTATCGAGCCGGAGAATGAAATGTATGCCCACGTAAATGTTAACTATTTGCAAATGAACAAGTTGCCGAGTTTCAATTCGGGCTGGCAACCAATCCTTGATGTGCTGCAAAGCGGAAAATTCTTTTCTTCAACCGGAGAAGTTTTGATACCGGAATTTACAGTTGATCACGCACAATCCGGGGAAACCATTCAACTTCCGGCCAATGACATGTGCGAAATCAGTTTTAAAGTTGACTGGACGTTTCCGCTAAATTTTGCTGAAATTATTTCGGGTGATGGCAAACAGGTTTATCGCGAAAAAATCGATTTAAAAGCTACTAAAGCTTTCGGAAATCAAACTTTCCATTTTCGCACCAATTTAAAAAATCGGAAATGGCTGCGTTTGGAAGTTTGGGACGCAGCGGCAAACGGTGCGTTTACACAAACGGTTTGGATAAAATAATTAGGGTTTGCGTTATTGATTGTTCCGGATGTTGATGCTTCTTTTATCGGGTAAAAATTGGTGAGCCTCACCCCGGCCCTCTCCAAAGGAGCGGGAGTTTAGCTGCACAAAGTTTTCAAAGTCCCTCTATTTTGGAGAGGGATTTTGGGTGAGGCCAACTTTCACTCGGTAAAAGAAGCATTCATTTTCAAAAACTTATTTCACCTTGCGTTTATTCCCTTTGTAATCTGTAATAGAAATCGATTCTGCATCTTTGTCCAAAGCCAGCTTACGGGAAGATTGCGATAAAAAAGTAGAGCCGTAATAAAATTCCACATGCTTTTTCCGATTGTTTTTATAGATTACATCCGCACAAAAATCAGTTGGTTTTAAGCTGATGTAACTGGTTTTTGATTTCGGTTTCGCAGCAAAAACTTTCAAACTATCCTGATTTTGGGTAGCTAAAAACAGCATATTTCCGTTAGCCTCATCAACGCAAGCCAAACCTTTTCCATCGCCTCCAACAAAAAAGCCACTGCCTGCAAGGGTATTTGCTTTAAAACCACCTTTGCCGTTTCCGTTTAAGTAAAGCCCGTTAAAAGCATCATGCCGACCGGTAAACGGTTCCATGCCGAAATCGTTGCCAACCATCAGCAAATCCAGTGCGCCGTCCTGGTTTACATCCCGGGCAACCATGCCGTAAACCGGTGCCGTTTGTGTTTCCATTGGCATTGGCCGGATAGCAAACCTGCCGTTTCCCTGGTTTTCGATAAAACTCGTGTTCATGTCGGTTGCTTTCAGGATGATTGCGTTTTGCCGGTCTTCCTTGCTCCACAAATCATCCATTGTGGCGCGGCCGAAACCGCTGTATGTTGGATATTTTTTACGGATACCGGCCACCTGACTGATCAAATCATCGCGCGTGTGCATCGGGAAAGGTTTGCGGCTGCCGTCTTCCGCCTTCATGTAGCAAAAAATCATGGCGTCAAAAGAGCCATTGTTGTCCACATCTTTACCGATAATCGTCATCGGTTCTGTAAAAGAAGCTTTGAAATTAGAGTTCTGGCCCAGGTTTCCGGCAATATAGTCCATTTTTCCGTCGCCGTTAAAATCCCCGGCAACCAAACTGTTCCACCAGCCAACATGCTGTTCCAAACCGGAAGTTCTTTTTACAAAACCGTTTCCGGTATTTCTGAAAAATGTAATCGGCATCCATTCGCCTGCAATAATCAGGTCAACCCGGCCATCGTTGTCAAAATCAGACCACAACGCATCGGTTACCATGCCCGGATGCTGCAAATCGGGACAAAGCTGTTTGGTGACATCCGTAAATTTCCCGCCATCGTTCCGCAGCAAATGGCTGTTGGGCGAAGTGGGATAAGCACCGGAAACCGATCTTCCGCCAACAAACAAATCCAGGTCGCCATCGCCATCAAAATCTGCGGCTTTAACGCACGATCCGTTGTCGTATTCAATCGGTACGGCTGCAAAATCCCGTTCAAACTGTCCTTTTTTATTGTTGATGTAAAGCCTGTCCTGTGCCGAAGTATGGTTTTTTTCAAACTCATAACTGCCGCTCACCACATACAAATCCAGAAAACCGTCATTGTTCGCATCAAACAAAAGTGCGCCCATATCTTCCTCTTCCTTAAAATCTTCGTGCAAAATCCGTTTTGTATCGATGTGGAACCGGCCGGATTTATCCTGCATAAAAAAAGCACCTTTATTGCCGGCCGAACCGCCGATATAAAAATCATCAAAACCGTTGTTATCAATATCACCCACCGCAACAGACGGGCCAAACTGACTTAATTTATGCGGCAAAGTGGGCTGAATGTTGTAATCTATTGCATCTTTTTCTTCATGTAGATAATTGATACCCAATTGCTTGGCTATGGATTGAAAAACCGGGTTTACTTTTGTAAGAATGCCCGGAGCGATTGAACCCATACTGTTTTTATAGGCTATTTTTAAGGTTTGGTTACTTTTGATGTTTTGCAGCAACTGTGTTTTGCCATCAGCCCAGCGGATTCTTAACGAATCGATTGTGGTTGCTGAGCCTAAGCCAAAATGCGCTTTTGCATCATCGGTAGAGAGATAACCGCGACAAGGCTGCTGCTCGTAAAACTGTTGTTTGCCGTCGTAATAAATACGGATTGCAGCACCGATGCCAGCCGTGTTTTGAGCCGTTCCTTCTAAAGCTACACTTAAATAATTGTGGTTTTTGGGAGCGGTTTTCTGGTTGTTCAGCGTATTTTCATAAATAAAAGCAGCTTCATCAATGTTGTTGATCACTAAATCCAGATCGCCATCATTGTCCAGATCAGCATAAACCCCGCCGGTTGAAAACGCCGGTTTGGTAATGCCCCAGTCTGCCGATTGGTTTTTAAACGTATAACCGCCAGCATTTTTATAAGCGTAACTTACTGTTTTTACCACCGGAAAAGAATCGGCACTGGCTAAAGATGTATTTTCTTTAACGGTACGGCCCTGCGCATTGCTGTAAAGCGCATGGTCCAGATCGGTTACATCGCGCGGATAACCGTTGGTAATCATCATATCGCGGTAGCCATCATTGTCAAAATCAGCAACTAATGGCGTCCAGCTCCAATCGGTTTGGTAAACGCCCGCCAAGTAAGCAATGTCGCTAAATTCTGTGTTTCCGCCCGGTGCTTTTCCCTGGTTCAACTGCAGCACGTTGCGGATATACTGCGGCTCGTAGTTATACTTTTTGTTGTCGATGTAAGTAATGTAATTATCGCCCATCAGCATGGTTTTTTTGCGTAGGTTTTCTTCGGGAAGCATTTCCAACGAAATCAAATCCTGCAAACCGTCATTATTGATGTCCACCATATCAGAACCCATCACAGACCAGCCCGTATGTTTAAAATATCCGGCAGCACGGTTGGTAAAAGTTCCGTTTTTATTGTTGATGTACAGCAGATCGTTGGAAATAAAATCATTGCCAACATAAATATCCGGCCAGCCATCTGCATTGATATCCGTAACAGCCACAGAATTGCCAAAACCTTCCATCACAATGCCAGCCTCTTTGGTTACATTGGTAAAAGTGTTGTTGCCATTGTTTCGGTACAAACGATCATTGTTGACTGCTTCGCCATGTGCCAGTTTTGGGCGATAAGCAACCGGCGTTCCTTTGTCCAGCACGTTGGTCAGCACGTAAACATCCAGCAAACCGTCATTGTTATAATCAAAAAAAATGGCCTGCGTGCTATAACCGTTATCATCCAAACCATAGCTTTTGGCTGATTCTTTAAAAGTTGGCACACCGTCTTTATTCAGTTTTTGGTTGATGTATAACATGTTTCGGCGTTTGTTCGGATCAGGGTCAAAAGAAGCACAAACATAAATGTCAGGCCAGCCATCTGCATTAATATCTACTACAGAAACACCTGTGCTCCAGCGGTTTTCGCCACCAACGCCTGCAGCATCCGTAATATCCTGAAACTTTAAACCGCCTTTATTGAGGTACAGTTTATTGGAAACTATGTTGCCCGCAAAGTAAATATCGGGTAATCCGTCATGGTTAAAATCACCGATGCCAACACCCGCGCCGTTGTACAAATACGGATGGTTCAAAATATTTAAACTGTCACTTTCGGTAATTTTGTTGTTAAAATCGATATTTGTTGACGATTCTGGCAAGAGCTTAAAAAGCGTGTTTACATTTTTTTCTTTGGAGCAGGAAGTCAGTACAAGAACGGCAAGAATAATTGGCCATTTTAGCCGGGTAAAAGAAGTAAACATGTTGGTTCTGTTGGTTTTAGCATCCGGATGATTGTTTTAATGATCCGCAAAATCATTAAGCTTTTATAGCTTTAGCCCTGTAAAGGAAATAGATTTTGAATATTAAAATTCGGCAAATCCTATCGAAAGTTCCCCATATCGTATCACATCCGGTTTGCAAATGATTATCGTTTGAATATCCATTAATTTTGGCTGATATTATAACCTTTTATTTGTATTTGCCCAACGATGTTTAGATTATGCTTCTTTTACGGCATGTTTTTACTGCTGTTCACTTCCTGCAAGAGCAACCAAAACTGGAAAAAACTGTCTGAAAACCCGGATTACATTCACCGCTCCATCAATGAAGTAACCGATGTAATGTTGTTTGATATTTACTCGCCGCCGGTTGCCAGTCGTGTTTACGCATACATCAGCGTGGCGGGTTATGAAGCGGCAATCAACGGGAACCCAAAATATCTTTCGCTTGCCGGGCAATTAAACGGATTGAAGAACCTGCCTAAACCTGATCCGCATAAAAAATACTGTTTTAATCTGGCAGCAGTGCAGGCAATTTTATCGGTTGGTAAAAAACTGGTCAATTCTGAAGGACGTATTGAGGCTTTTCACACTAAAATGATGGCCGAATTTAAGGAGACCGGAATGCCGGACGAAGTTTTTGAAAACTCGGTGGCTTACGGAAATCTGGTGGCAAAAACAGTATTGGGCTGGGCTGCAGAAGATCATTATAAACAAACGCGCTCGCTGTCTAAATATAACGTGATGACAGATGAGGGATCATGGAAACCAACTCCGCCCGCTTATTTTAAGGCAGTTGAACCGAACTGGAACAAAATCCGGCCATTTGTGATAGATTCTGCGGGGCAGTTTAAACCTTTGCCAGCGATAGCCTTTTCATCAAAACCAAACAGCGAGTTTTATAAAATGGCCAAAGCCGTACATGACGCCGGAACGAATATTTCTGCAGAAAACAAACAAATTGCTGATTTTTGGGAGTGTAACCCATTTACAATGAACACCAACGGGCACACCATGTTTGCGATCAAAAAACTATCGCCGGGTGGCCACTGGATCAATATCGGTGCGCTGGCGTGTAAAAAAACACACGCTGATTATATTAAAACCGCTGAAACTTACGCCTGTTTATCAGTGGTTATTGCAGATGCTTTTATCAGCTGCTGGGACGAAAAATACCGCAGCAAAGTGATCCGGCCGGAAACGTATATCAACCAGTACATGGATCAAAACTGGATGCCGCTGCTGCAAACGCCGCCTTTCCCCGAATATACCAGCGGGCACAGTGTTATTTCTATGGCTTCGGCGGTGATGCTGACGAAGTTGTTCGGTGATAATTTTAGTTTTGCCGATGATACGGAAGTGCCATTTGGCGTGCCGGTACGCCATTTTAAATCGTTTGAAATTGCGGCCAGAGAAGCTGCCATTAGCCGGTTTTACGGCGGCATCCATTATATGAATTCGATTGAAAACGGCCTTACCGAAGGAAATCAACTGGCAATATTTGCTTCCCAAAAAATTAAAACCAGAAAATAATAATGCTTCTTTTACCTGCCTAAATTTAGGCAGGTAAAAGAAGCATATAGAAACGGGACTATGGTTTTGTGCTGCTCATCACCGAAATACCGGCATCAATATACTGACCTCCGCCATCCTGATGGCAATGAATGGCAATTATGTTTTTTCCATTCGGGATCAGCGCATTCTTAGCGGCCTGGGTAATTTGTGAAATAGCATAACCGGATGTTGCGCCACCCAGATCAGCCGCTTTAACACCATTGATATACACCACTGCGCGATCATCATGGCTAACACTTAAAACCAGGTTATCTTTGATTTTAGAAAGATCGCCCATTGTAAATTCCTGCCTGATCCAGATATCGTGCGAAGTCCAATTGGTTTTTATTATTGCTCCCGGTGTTCCTGCAGAACCAAAACCAGCCTGTCCATTTTGCCAGTTGCCATCATCAAAGCCGGGTTTAAACCAACTGGCAGAATCTGGTTTTGTTAAGGAATATTTCCAGTTGCGTGCATTTTTTTCTGATGTTGGCAGCACTTCCGTGAGGTACAGATTTTTGTTGATGGCTGTATTGTTAGCGGCACGAATGGTCTCTGCCGGACCTTTAACCACCGCACGATCGTAAGTCAACAGGCCGTTCAGCTCAACCTCAACATCTGTAATTTCTGTATAAACTGCCGCACTTAAACCATTATTGGTTTTAAAAACAGCCAGATCGTTGGCAAAATCGGTGTACAGATCGGTGTATGCTTTCTGGTTGTCCATCATAATATAAGTTGGTCCAGATTTCCAGATATGGTTCGGGATGATGTAACCAATGCCACCATATTCGCCACAAGCCAACGCTTGCACTTTGTTGTTTTGCGGTGCGGCCGGCGGCGGGTAACTGTGGATATCGTACACATCCCCTACCCCAAAATGTCCGCCGCCACTGGCCTGATTGACCAACCGCGAAGGATCTAATTGATGCACCATGTTCACTAATTGCGGCGTGTTGTGCTGCCCCTGGCCTTCATTAAAAACCACCCACATAATGATGCTTGGCGAGTTCCAGTGCAGTTGCACCAGTTTGGTCAACTGCGAGCGAAAAGCGGCCGTATCCACCGGCGGCACATGTTCGGTATAAGAATTTGGCGACGGCATATCCTGCCAAACCATCAAGCCCAGCTTATCGGCCCAGTAATACCAGCGGTAAGGCTCTACTTTGATGTGTTTGCGCACCATGTTAAAACCAAAGTTTTTCATGGCCACGATGTCGGACTTTAAAGCTTCATCAGTTGGTGCGGTATAAACACCGTCCGGCCAGAAACCCTGGTCAAGCGGGCCTAATTCAAACAAAAATTTGTTGTTTAAAAACAGCTTTTTGTAGCCGTCCTGCTGCTCCACAGAAATTTTCCTCATCCCGAAATAGCTGGAAACGGCATCTGTTGTGGCACTTCCTTTTTTCAGGGAAATTTGCATATCGTACAAAAACGGACTATCCGGCGACCATAATTTTGCGTTTTTTACCGGAACGATGATTTCCGTATTCGGTTTTCCGGTGATGGTTTGGATGACCGAACCGCCGTCTTTTATCTGAACATTTACCTGATAACCGGCAGCATTGGCCGAAGTGATCACCAGTTTTACTACAGACTTGTCTATATCAGGCACAATTTTAATATTCTCGATACTGGTTTTTGGTACGGGTTCCATCCAAACGGTTTGCCAGATGCCGGTGGTGGATGTGTACATAATGCCTTGCGGATGCAGCGTTTGCTTGCCGCGCGGCTGTCCGCCATTGTCCGTCGGGTCAAAAACACGAACTGCTATTTCCTGCTCGCCGGTTTTGGTTAAGGCAGAGGTAATATCAAAACTGAACGGATCATAACCGCCGGTATGTATGCCCATGCTTTTGCCGTTGATAAACACTTCGGATTCATAATCCACTGCGCCAAAATGCAGCAAAATCTTTTCGCCCTTCCAGGAAGCCGGAACGGTAAATTTACGACGATACCAAATCCGGTCGTGCTGTTCCATCACCCCGGAAAGTGCAGATTCTACCGCGAAAGGCACTAAAATGGAACTTGCTAATTTGCCTTTTGGCATAGTTTCCTGTGCCGAAGTCCCGGGCTGATATTCCCACAAACCATTTAAGTTCAGCCATTTTGAGCGCACCATTTGCGGCCGCGGATATTCGGGCAATACATTTTTTGGCGATACGTTTTTAGCGTACTCTGTCATCAATTTTGCCTGTTTCGGCTCCCATTGCTGCGAAAATGCCAGAGAAGGCAAAATCATCAAAAATGTAAAACGTAAAAATTTTCCGGTGTTCATTAAAGCAGATTTAGTTAAGGATTTAGTTTTAAAGGTGGTTATAACCTGTGCTAAATTAAATAAATTGCTTTTTGTGCTGAATGCCAGGCAACAATTGATTGTATTTGTAGAAAATTTGAGGCTATTTGTGGCTTTACAAAAAAGTTAATAGGATTTTGGGGTGATAAAAACAGTATTGCAACTCAATGCTGTTTTTATCACCTAAAAAACAAGGTATAAAGTTTATACCCTGTTGTCAATATACATCAAACCAAAGTTTTGTAGTAAGTGCATCGGGCCCCTGCCGGGCAACGGCGGCGGCGTAATTAATGCCGTTCAGGGCTTGTTCTGTGCCGGGATAGATAAAGCGGACAGGGATTTTCCCGTTTAAAGCACCGGCCACCGCGGGCTGCAACTGCGGATAATCCAGGCGCCGCCATTCGGCAAAAGCTTCTAAACCTTGTCCGAAAAGGGCAATCCACTTTTGGTTGCCAATGGATTTTTTGAAGTTTGCCGCATCATACTGTACTGCCGGAAGAGCGGTGTAAATGGCCGCATCAGCATCTGCAATACCATATTGTTTTAAGGATGCGCCGATGGCCTGCGTGTAAAGTGAGGCTGCGTTTTCTGTTGTAAAACCACGTGCGGCAGCTTCTGCACGGTCAAACAAAACTTCAGCATAACTCATGATTACGGCCGGTGCCTGCGGTGCCAAAAAGTACGTGCCCGGCTTTGAAGTTTTGGTCAACCCAAAATTACTGGCATCACCAACCAGCAGCCCATTCGGCAGGCCTACGTACGTTTGCGGTGTGGCCACTTGTGTTTTGCTGGCGTAGATGGGCAGGCGCGGATCATTTAAAGCAAAAAGTTGATCAACCATGGTTTTGCTGATGCGGTAATCATCACGCGTATCAAACAAATTGCTGATCGGGTTTTGATTTGGCGAAGTTTGGTAAACCAATTGCGCAATTTCTGCATTGGAGCTGATATATGTACCGCCTTCTGTTTGGATATCGGCCAAGACCTGCTTGCTTTTTGCCGGTTCCCGATCAGCAATGCGCAATGCAATACGTAGGCGCAGCGAGTTGGCAAATTTTTTCCAGAGTGAAATGTTATTGTTATAAATGATATCGCCCCCAATCGGTTTTCCTGCAGGGTCAAGTGCTGTTTGGGCAGTTTTCAAATCGTCCAGCAAAGCAAAATAAACATCTTTTTGCGCATCATAAACCGGTGTTAAATACTGATCTATTGCTGCTGATTGCTTATAAGGTATATCACCATAAGCATCCGTAAGCAATAAAAAAACCCACGAACGCAGCACCAATGCCACACCTTTATAATTTGGGTTTGCCTGCGCATTTGCCAGTTGGATAATCTGGTTCAGGTTGATGATGCTTTTGGAATAACCAACTGTCCACAATTCCTGAAAAGCACTGTTTGTATAAATGTACCTGTCCGGATCGGTGTACTGGATTTTGGCCCAATGCTGCACAAAAAGCAAACTGGCGTCCATATTATTTGCGGTGCCCCAATAGGTATCAGCGGTAAGTTTGGTTGCGCCGGTAAGCAAATAATCCGGCTGGGCGTTTTGTGCGGCAGTTGGGTTTTGGTTAAGGTTGACCAAATCTTTTTTGCAGGATGAAACTGCCCAAAAAAAGGTGGCTAAAAACAGTATGGCAGTATATTTAAGTTTCATGATTGTTAAAATCTAAGGTTGAGGTTAAAACCAATATTACGTACAGTTGGCAGCGTAAGGTCTTCCAGACCCTGGCCGTTGCCGGTGTTGAAAGCTGTTTCCGGATCAATATTCGGAACGTTTTTATGGATAATCCACAAATTCCGGCCTACAACAGATAGGGTTGCAGCCTGCATCCCGGCAATTTTTGCCCAGCGTGCAGGGATGGTGTAGCCCAGCTTAACTTCACGAAGTTTTACGTAGGAAGCATTGTACACAAATGCTTCATCCACATTGGTAAAACCTTTATAGTAAGATTGTGCAGGCAAAATGGTGGTATTTTTGCTGCCATCGGCTTTTACACCATCAAAAACCATCCCGTCGTGATAAACGGTTTCCCCATTTGGCGCAGCAGCACCATTACTTACCTGAACTGCCGTGGCCGAACCTACATTGCCTGGATAATAATAACTCAGTCCGCCGTTTGCAGTGCCCCGGCCTGGCAGAGTAGAAGCCAAAACACCGGTATAAGTACCTGTGCGATTGGTATTTGAGTAGATAGAGCCTCCTGCTCTAACATCAACCAAAAAACTAAGCGACAAGCTTTTATAACTAAAACTGTTGTTGATGCTGCCCTGCCAGTTTGGTGTGTATTTGCCCAGATATTGTTTTGTATTGTTAATTACCGGTGTGCCATTAGCGCCAATGATAATTTGCCCGGCAGCATTACGGGTATAAGTTGTGCCAAAAAGTGTACCGTAAGGCTGGCCTAAAGCTGCCAGCACCTGCACCGTACGATCGGTCCCTAAAATGAAACTCTGCAAATTACCTTCTGCATAAAGCGAAATCACTTTGCTGCGGTTCATCGAATAATTGGTTGTGATATCCCAGGTAAAGTTTTTGGCTTTGATTGGCGTAATGCCTAACTGTACTTCCAACCCTTTGTTGTTAATTTTACCACCGTTGATCAGCTTTTGGCTGTAACCGGTTGTTGGGCTTACATCTACATTCAATATCTGGTTGATGCTGTTTGTATTGTAAACACTTGCATCCAGGTGGATCCTGTCCTGAAAAAAACCAAGTTCAAAACCCGCTTCGCCGGAAGTTGTTGTTTCCGGTTTTAAGTTTGGGTTAAGCTGGATGCTGTTGATACTTTGCTGCGGGTTAGCATTAAACGGTGCTGTAAAATTGTAAGTAGTAATTAATTGGTAAGGCATAGTTGCTTTACCTACCTGAGACCATCCGCCTCTTAATTTAACGTAGCTGATCGCATCACTTTTAAAATCCAGCGCATCAGAAAGCACCAAACTGCCGTTTACCGAAGGGTAAAAATAGGACAGGTTTGCTGCCGGCAACGTTGAGGACCAATCGTTACGGCTGGTTAAATTGATAAACGCATAATTACGGAAACCAACTTGTGCCGAAGCAAACAAACTATTGGTTTGCAGCTTGCCGTATTCATTAAGCGATATTAGCGGATCGCGCGAATTGCTTAACGTGTATAAACCCGCAACCGCCAGTTTTGGTGCAACCTGATCATTCCGTTCGTTTAAGATTGAACTGATGTTACCGCCGGCCAGTAAATCAAGCGAAAAATCTTTGTTCAGCTTTTTGGTGTATTGAAGCCGTGCTTCTGTGTTGGTTTCATTAACGGTATAAGCATCTTCTTCATAAGAGCCAAATGGCGTTCCGCTTGTGCCGTAGGCTATTTTGAGTTTACGGCGATCATTATAATAATCAGTGCCGATGCGGAAGTTGGCCGATAAACCATCAATAATCTTATAATTCAGTTCTACACTTCCGATCAACCGGTTTTTGGTTTGATTGGCCGTGTTTTCGTAAGCCAGAAAATACGGATTGCTGTAATAGCTGTTGTTCCAGTTAAATGTGTTTCCGTTGGCGTCGCGGTAGTTTTTTAATTGATTGATATCCACCTGGCGGCCAAACCACGTAAACTGCAGCATGGTACTGGTTGCCCGCCTGCCGCCTGCGCCCGGCAAGTTTGGCGCATCATCTTTTATGTAATTGGCAATGGTGGTCAGCGTTAATTTTGGGTTGAGTTTAAAACTGCTGTTCAACAAAAAAGAACTTCTGTTTTGAGATGAATTTGGCACCACTCCGCTTTGGTGCAGGTTGTTGTACGATATCCGGAAATCATATTTATCGCCATTGCCTGACAAAGCAACTCCATTGTTCAACGTTACCCCTGTTCTGAAAAAATTGCGCACATTATTTGGATGCGCCACAAAAGGCACCGCTTGTCCGTTAGAATAAAATTGCGGTATCAGCGAACCATCCAGTGCCGGTCCCCAGCTTTCGTCCACGCCATCATTGATGCCGCCGCCTTTGCCATCTACATAACTAAACTTACCGTTAGAACCTTGTCCATATTCGTTTTGATATTTGGGCAAGGCAAGCAGATTTGAAAAACTGGTATTTGAATTCAAGGTGATCCCTAATCCTTTTGATGACCTTCCGGTTTTTGTTTTGATCAGAATAACGCCATTTGCAGCCCGATAACCGTACAAAGCAGCGGCATTCGGCCCTTTTAATACCGTAACGGATGCTATATCTTCCGAATTCAGATCTGATATGGCATTAGAAAAATCCCTCGAACCGCTTGTGCCCAAAAATTGTGAGTTATCCACAATAATACCATCTACCACAAAAAGCGGCTGGTTGTTGCCGGAAATAGAGGTTTCGCCACGGATTACAATACGCGATGAACCCATATCACCCTGACTATTAGTTACCTGCACACCGGAAATTTTACCGGCCAGCGCATTAACCAGGTTGGTTTCTTTTGCTTCGGAAATGTCTTTCGCTTTTAAAGCCTGCACCGCATAGCCCAAAGACTTTTTATCTTTTGAGATGTTTAAAGCCGTTACCACAACCTCGTTTAGCGTGTTGACCGCGTCCTCCAAAATAATCTGCAGGTTGGTTTCGCTTTGTTTAACGGTGATGTTTTGAGTTTTGAAACCGATGTAAGTAACCTGTAATACATCATTTGCCTTTGCTGTAACAGAAAACTTTCCGTTTGCATCGGACTGTGTCCCGGCCGTAGTGCCGGCAACAAGGATGCTTACACCGGGCAGTGTTTTGCCGTCAGACCGGGCCGTAACCACACCGCTTACCCGGATAGCTTGTGCGCCAGCAAATTGAGTACAAAATAATGGCAACAGCAATGCCAGCAACAGTTTGTAATTTTTGAACATAGTAATAGTTAAAAAATGGTTTTAGGCCTTTGTTAAATTCCCGCATCAGTTATATGATGCTTCTTTTATCGGTATAAATTAGGTGGCTTAATTAATTTTTGACAGGAACAGATCGGCAGTAAGTGCAAAAGTTGTGCAGCAGGTAGCTGGGTGAAGATAAAAAGTAAAAGTGGTCATGCTATTTTATAAATTATTTAAAAACTAATTCAGGTTGATTTGAATTGATGCTTCTTTTATCACCTAAATTTTTGAGAATGATTAGTTTTTGCAAAAGCTACGGTCAATGTTTTAACACCTTGGGTCAACCTGCCGCAAATATACAAACTCTATAAAAACAGTAGAGTACATTTTGATATTTATTTTCCCGGATCAGCACACTTAAATTAATCAGCACTATAATTAAAGTACGCGCAGACCAGTTGTGCGAAATTTTTTTTTGAACAGGGAAAGTATTTTAATTAACTTTCGCCGCCAATTAAGTGCTTATGACCAATTATTCTTTTGAGAACGAGAAGGAATTGCTCCTGCTTGTGGCTGCGGGTAATGAGTTTGCTTTCCGAAAGCTGTTTAATTTGCATCATCAAAAACTGGGCGTTTATATTTACCGGATCACCGAAAACCGACAACTGGCCGAAGAAGTGGTGCAGGATGTATTTTTAAAAATTTGGTTAAGCCGGAAAGCACTGGAAAATGTACAAAATTTTAATGCTTACCTATTTACAGTATCTAAAAACCATGCTTTAAACTGCTTACGCCAGCAATCAAAAGAATGGCTGCACCAAAAAAAATGGTTTATAGAGCACGCGATTACAGAAAATACAGATACCGGAAATTATTACTGGCTGCTGGATAAAGCAATTGATCAGCTGCCGAAACAACAGCAAAAAATATATCTGCTAAGTCGGCACGAAAGGCTGAAATATGCAGAAATCGCCGCCAAACTAAACCTGTCCAAAGAAACTGTTAAAAAGTATTTAAAAATTGCCAAACATTCCATCACCAGTTATTTAATTGCACAGCATTTGCTTCCGCTTTTGCTGATGATGGCGATAAATATTTTTTAAAACGATACCCCCTTTTTTTCCTCAAATGTGTCTTACGGGTAAGGTCCTTCAACCTGTATTAAACCTGTTTTCAAATTATTTTATATGGATGAACTTTACTTCAGGCTGAATTACCTTTTGGATGTTTATCTGAACAAAAAGGCAACCGATCAGGAAAAAGATGAGTTGTTTGATTTCATCCGTCAATCTAAAAACGACGAAGGAATAAGCCGCTCTTTATTAAGTGCCTGGAACAATTTTCAATCTGAAAAAGACCTGTTTGAACCTGCCAAAAGCGAGCAGATCTTCAACAATATTTTATCCCGGCCGGAAGCGGTCTTTCAAACAAAAAACAACCGGCGGCTTTATTTTGCCGTAGCCGCAGTGGTGTGTTTTCTGGCTTTCGGGCTTCATTTTTTCAGTCTTAAAAAACCCAAACATCATCCGCTTATAACTAAAAACAAACCCGTGTACAACATTTTGCCGGGCAGCAACAAAGCGGTTTTAAAACTGGCCAACGGCAAAAGCATCATTTTGGACAATGCCCACGTTGGCACCATTGCCAACCTGGAAAATACCCGCATAAAAAAAGCACAGGACGGCTTGCTGGTGTACAACGCCGGGCGGCCGTATCTCAATCAGCCCCCCTCGATCAATACCATTACCACGCCGCGTGGCGGGCAATATCAAATTATTTTGCCAGACGGAAGCAAGGTTTGGTTAAATGCAGCTACCTCATTAAGTTTCCCTACCCGCTTTACCGGCAAATTGCGGCAGGTTTCGGTTTCCGGCGAGGCTTATTTTGAAGTGGCCAAAAATGCGGTGATGCCGTTTCAGGTGAAAACAGAACGTGCTAAAATTGAAGTGCTCGGAACGCATTTTAATGTGATGGCTTATGCCGATGAGCAAGACTCAAAAACCACTTTGCTGGAAGGTGCCATAAAAATAAACAGTAAAAACAGTATCAATATTTTAAAACCCGGCCAGCAGGCTTTAATAAACACAGCCGGACAGCAAGTGATTGATAATGAAGCAGATTTAGACGATGCTGTTGCCTGGAAAAACGGCATGTTTCAGTTTAAAGATGCCGGCATACAGGAAATTATGCGCCAGGTTTCCAGGTGGTACAACGTGCAGGTAAGTTACAAAGGGGAAATTACCAAAAGGCAGTTTACCGGCCGCATTGCCCGAAATGTGGATGCACCTGCTTTGCTGGCCATGCTGCAATATATGGGCGTACAGGCGGGCATAAAAAACGATCAGATTATTGTGGGTGATTAAATAATTTTTTTGCTGATATGAAAACAGGCATACTTCTTTTACCGGTATAAATTTATAGTGATAAAAGAAGCATCAGCCTGAAATAAGTTCTACTACAACTAACCGAATATTGACTAAAACCTAATGACCATGATTAAAAAAAACTGACAACCCGATAGCTCAAAAAGCTCAATTAAAAAAACCGGGATGTGTTGGCGCACATTGCCGGCAAATCTGAGCAGTCCGTTTACCGATTAAAAGCAAAATGTATTACTCAAACTTTTCGAATTTATGAATTTGAAACCTAAAACCATGCCTTTGGACGGCAGATTGCCCTCTAAAATTTTATTGATTATGAAACTGACCGCTGTTTTGGTATTTGCCTTTTTAAACCAGGTAAGTGCACATATTTACAGTCAGGTTGTAACACTGCATGAAAAAAAAGCAAGCGTTCAAAAAATCCTGAAATCTATTGAAAAACAAACCGGTTACCACTTTTTGTATGATAAACAGGAGGTTTCCCAGGCCAGCGGAATTGATATTGAAGCCGTGGCGCAACCGCTTGAAACGGTTTTAGACCGATGTTTCCGCGATCAGCAACTCACCTACAAAATATTTGAGTCCACCATTGTAATCAAGAAAAAAGAGGAGGTAAAAACAGCACAGGCCATCACCGTTCAGGGTTCTGTATCCGATGCCAAAGGGCCGCTTCCGGGCGTAACTGTACGGCTTAAAGGTACAGATGTGGCCACCGTTACCGATGTTTCCGGAAAGTACCGCTTATCATCACCCAGCAACACCGGCACGCTGGTTTTCAGCTTTGTTGGGTACAATCCGCAGGAAATTGCCATTAACAACCGTACGGTAATTAATGTAGTTTTAACCGAATCATCAAAAGCATTAAGCGAAGTGGTTGTGGTTGGCTACGGTACACAACGGCGGGTGGATTTAACCGGATCTGTAGGGAGTGTAAGTGCCAAACAATTGCAGGAACGGCCGCAAACCAACTTAGAGCAGGAACTGGCCGGAAAAATCCCCGGTGTAAATGTAAGCACCAACTCCGGCGAGCCCGGTGGCGATACTCGGATCAGGATCCGTGGCTACAGTTCGATCAATACCAGCACCGATCCGTTATATGTAGTGGATGGGATTGTGTGGACTTCCGGCGGAAATGCCATCAACCCAAATGATATCGCTACGATTGATGTATTGAAAGATGCTTCTTCTACAGCAATTTATGGTACGCGCGGTGCCAACGGCGTAATTTTGATCACCACCAAAAGAGGTTCAAAAAACAGGCCAAGCACGGTTAGTTACGATAGTTATGTAAGTGTAAGCAACATGGCCAAAGAATTGCCTGTATTAAATGCCAAGCAGTTTTTAGCCGTGGAAGACCAATCTTACGCTAACATCAAAAAATATGACCCGGTAGGTTGGGCAGCAGGAAAGTATGTAAACGATGACCCGAAGGTGATCCGTACAGCTTTGATCGGTAAATTGTTCGATACCAATTTGAACCCTTTGTATGATGTGGACTGGCAAAAAGCCACTACACGAACTGCATACAGCCAGAACCACAACCTTAGTTTTACCGGCGGCAGCGAAAACATCAATTATGGCCTGTTTTTAAATTATGCCGATGATGAAGGGATTATCCTGAACAGTTACCTGAAACGCTATAACGCCCGTTTAACACTTGATAATACCATCAAACCCTGGCTAAAAGTTGGTGCCACGTTAAATTACAACGCACAGGACCAGCGTTTGGGCAATTACGGAACAGGTGGCAACAATATTCCTCGGATGCTGATCGAAATGATCCCGATTGTGCCCATTACTTATCCTGACGGAACGTATGGCAAAAGAACAGATTACCCGAACATGGAAGGCGGCGACAACCCGGTTGCGCAAACACGGGAAATCCAAAGGATTGCACAACTCCGCTTATTTAGTGGAAATGGTTATGCCAACATCAATATAGTAAAAGGGCTTGAATTCAGAAGTGTACTTGGTGTAACAACTGCTGCAAATTATTACCCAAGTTCTTCAAGTGGCTTGGTTGGCGGCTCTACAATATCGCAATCTTACAGTTCTGCTTCACTGAATGAAAACAACAATGTATTTTGGCAATGGCAAAACTATTTTACTTACAGCAATACATTCAATAAAATACACTCGTTAAACGTAGTAGTTGGTACAGAAAGACAAAATTTCCAGCAATTGGGTTTTGGTACTTCTACACAAAGTTTGTCTGATAATTTTTATCAGTTTTATAATCTGGGTGCGGGTTCTATTCCGGGTTTGCCTTCATCAGGTTATACGGCCTGGCAAATGCAATCCTATTATGGCCGGGTAAACTATGGCTATCGCGATAAATACCTGTTAACGGTAACCGGCCGTACAGACGGATCATCGCGCTTTGGTGCAAATGTAAAATATGGTTTCTTCCCTTCCGCAGCACTGGCCTGGCGCGTTTCGCAGGAAGATTTTTTGAAAGACAACAAAACCATTTCTGATTTAAAGCTGAGGTTCAGCTACGGCCTCACCGGAAACTCAGAAATCGGCCAGTATCAATCTTTAGCCAATATCAACACAACCAATTATGTGTTTGGCGGCCAGCAAAGTATAGGTACTACACAAACCAGTATTGGCAACCCTGATTTGCAATGGGAAAAAACGGCGGAATATGATTTGGGGGCTTCTTTTGGTTTGTTTGATAACAGGATTACCATTGAAGCGGATGCTTACGTAAAAAAAACACAGGCACTTTTGCTGAATGCACCTTTGCCGGAAACCAGTGGTTTTACCAGTGTTTACAAAAATATTGGCCGACTGCAAAATAGGGGTTTAGAGTTTGCCTTAAACACTGTTAATATTAAAAGCAAAGATTTCAGCTGGAACAGCACCTTTAACATATCCTTTTTACAAAACAAAATATTGGCCTTGGGCGCATCTAATGATGACATTTTTTTAGGGCCAACGTTTCTTTCGCAGTTTAATTTGATGCGGGTTGGTTTGCCTGCAGGCAGTTTCTACGGTTATAAAGTTTTGGGCACCTGGGGAACAAGTGAAGCCGCTCAGGCAGCAAAATATGGTTTGTTGCCGGGCGATTTGAAAATCCAGGACACTAACGGTGATGGCAGGGTTACGGCTGCGGACAAAGTGGTACTGGGAAAATCCATCCCTGATGGTTACGGTACTTTCAGCAATAATTTTACCTACAAAAACATCGACCTGGGCGTAGAACTTCAGTTTAATTATGGTAATCAGATCATGAACCTGACCAAGCACTCCGGCCAGGACCGTACCGGGCAGGCCAATAGCTATGCCACCGTTTTGGATGCCTGGACGCCAACCAATCAAAATACGTTTATTGCTGAAGACCGGCCTGCGTATGTGCGTTATCAAACAGAAATTTATTCTACCAAAGTAGAAAACGGATCATTTATTCGTGGCCGGGCCGTAACGCTGGGTTATAATTTCTCCAACAATGTACTAAAAACCATTAAACTAAGCCGGTTGCGGGTATATGCACAGGCACAAAACCTTTTTGTGATCACCAAATATACCGGCTATGACCCGGAAGTTTCCACCTACAACGGTTCTGTAAACTTTAACCAGGGCGCATCCAGCAACTTTACCCAAAACATCCAATTTTATGATTATCCAAAGCCCAGAACTTTCTTGCTTGGTGTAAATGCTACTTTTTAATTAATGTAAACACAGCTATCATGAAACATCATATCAATAAATATCCTGTCTTTTTGTTATTGCTTTCGGTTATATGCTTCGGCAGTTGTAAAAAATACCTGGACGAAAAAGACAATAGCAATTTTGTTAAAACCAATTATTTTACCAGCGGCTCCCAGGCGCAAACGTTTGTAAACGGCATTTATACTTCGCTTTATCTTTTTCAAAACGGAGATGCTTATGGAGAAAGTCCGTTTATCACCATAGAGCTTTTTGCCGGCCATACCACTTCTCTCGGCCAAAGTGTGAACAACAGCAACGTGATTAACCAGCGCACTGATGCCGTAAACCCTGGTTTTGAAGATGTTTGGCAAAACAGTTATGTTGGTATTTCTAACGCCAACCTGGCACTGCAGCAAATCCCGGCGATCAGCATGGACGAAACCCTGAAGAAAAAGCTGCTGGGCGAAACACATTTTTTACGTGCCTTTTTTTACTATCATTTGGTGCGTTTATATGGTGATGTACCGCTGATTACCGAACCGGTTACCGTAAACAGTGCTACGTTATACCCGGAAAGATCTGCGGCAGCATCTGTTTATGATCTAATTATCAGCGATTTGCAGGCTGCCCAAACTTCCGGCCTGCCGGCAGCAGATCAGACCGGAAGGGTTTCCCTCGGTGCCGTTAACACTTTGCTGGCCAGCGTTTATTTAACAACTGCCGGTTATCCGATGCAAAAAACAGAAAATTATGCCAAAGCAGCCGCCACAGCAGCGTTGGTTTTGCCATCGTACACCTTGTTTGATAAGTATGATTACCTGCATGACAATGCGCACAAAAACCAGGGCGAACTGATTTTTCAAAACCAGTATCTGGTTGGGGTGAGGACTAACGCAATATCGCAGTTAACCCTTCCTTTCAATTTACCGGTTGGTGCTTATGGCGATCATTATGGTGCTATGGTACCTACAAATGCGTTCTTTAACAGTTATGAAGCCAACGATCTGCGGGCACAGGAACGGCAGTTCTATTTTTCAAGCTACCCGCAATATGGCGATCCTTCAAAAACGGTCGTATTTGGTGTGCATGCGCTTTATAAATATTTTCATGTGGAAAGTGCGCTCGGAAACGGTATCTGTGATGAAAACTGGACTTTTTTACGCCTGCCCGAAGCTATGCTGATTTATGCAGAAGCAACCAACGAAGTGAACGGCCCAACCGATGCAGCTTACACGCAGATTAATTTGATCAGGGCAAGGGCAAAACTGCCCCCGCTGGCCGGTTTAAGTAAAGATCAGTTTAGGACAGCCATCTGGAAAGAACGTTACCACGAGCTGGCCTACGAAAATAAAGCGTACTTTGACATCCAGCGCACGCACCAGATTTATAATGTGCTAAACAACACTTTTGGCGATGCCACCACAACCGCAAATGAGCAAGGCGTAACCATGAAAGCGCAATATTATTTATGGCCTGTGCCGCAGCGCGAAATCAACACAAACAATAAACTTAAACAAAACCCGGGCTGGTGATTTAGCCGGGCAAAAGAAGTATATCAACGCTGTCAGGTTGTAAAAAGCTTGACAGCGTTTTGCATACAATGCTTCTTTTACCGTATAAATTTTGAGCTTTAATTGGTCTTTTACTGATTTTATACCGATAAAAGAAGCATCCGTTTTTTAAATAGCTGGTGAGGATTATTGGTTTGACGATAAAAAACACTTTCTTTGAATATCAATCAACATTAAACTATAGCCGACAAAGTGCGTTAACGTTTAAAATATTTTAAGATGAACAATTTTTTCCGGACCATTATTGCAGCCTGGGGTGCCAAAAAATTAGGTGGTGGCTGCTTGTCAACAGTTGTTATTTTTGTGGTGATTTACACTTTGTTGGGCAAATGCAACAACCAACCCGCACATGCCGCTGCCCGTCCGGCTTATTTAAAAACGCAGCTTAACCGAAACCCAAACCCGGTAAAACAACCGGTTGCCCAGTTTAATTTTTTTAGGTAGATACTTCTTTTATCAGGGTAAAATTGGTGATAGGTTTTTGGGATTGTGCAGATCTTTAGCTATAAAAAACCTGGGTCTTTGGCTTAGTTAGTGCCGAAAAACCAGAATCTGTTTCAGGTAAAATTATTTTGTAAATTTTTTTCAGGACTGACACTGCATTACCGGAAACCAATATCTTGCCTTTTAAAAAATTCCGGTTTTATGGCCAATCTGTTTTTGCCGCCCTCAGCTATAAGTTTATAATGACGATTAGTTAAACGGCATTGTTGTTTAGTTATATTTTTTATGGATAAAATCTGCTATTTTTAAGCTTCAGTCCGTTTTAGGCTTTTTTAATTTTATAACTTTAATAGCTGCAATACGTAGGAAAAGGATTAACAAACAATACTGTTCAACAGATTTCGGTACGATGATTATCTTAGAAGAAGAAAGGTTAAAAGCCCTGTTTGCCTATAATCTGTTGGATACCGAAGCTGAAAAGCAGTATGACGCGATCACTAACCTGGCCTGCTACATCTGCAACACCAAAATGGCGGTCATCAGCCTGATCGATGATCATCGCATGTGGATCAAATCAAAAGCAGGCACTGATCTATGTGAAATTCCTAAAAACCTTTCTTTTTGCAAATACACGATCCGGCAAAATTCGCTGCTCGAAATACCGGATACTTTACTGGATGAACGCGTTAAAAATCACCCGTTTGTTACTGGCGAAAATGCTGTGCGTTATTATGCCGGCATAGCTTTGATCAATCCGGAAGGGTATGCTTTAGGCACTATTTGTGTTTTTGATGAAGTGCCCAATGCGCTTAACGATAAGCAAAAGCAGGCATTGCAATTTCTGGCCGAAGAAACGGTAATGCACATGGAAGCTTTTAAAAAAAACCGGGAACTGAAAGCGCTGGTAGAAAAACAGCAGCAGTTTCAATCTTTGTTCAACAATTCGGGCGAGATCCATTGCATATCCGACCGCGAAGGTAAAATAGCGTTTATCAACGGTTCTGCAGAGCAATTACTGGGCTACAAAGCCGAAGAATTTCTGGGTCGGTCTTTATTGGATTTTTGCGCACCGAACGATCAGCAGATGATGCAGAACTTGCAGCAAAGTTTTGCCCGGGGCGAAGACAAATTTGAGTTTTTAACAAAAATGGTTACCAAAAATGGCGATATCAGGTGGTTTTCAATCAATAATGTAAACCAAAACAACCTGTGGTTAAGCAATGCGCGGGACGTAACTAAAGAGATTTTAGCAGAGCGGGAGTTAAAACAACTTTCTCTGGTGGCCAGCCATGTAAACAGTGGTGTGATAATTAATGATGCCAACAACAAAATTTTATGGGTAAACAAAGCATTTAAAAAAATTACCGGCTTTGATTTAGCGGAAGTTAAGGGCAAAAAACTCCGCAATGTGTTGGTTGGGGAACAGAGCGATAAAAAATTATTGGCATTTGCAGAAGAACAGTCTAACCTTAAAACTGCTTTTCAGATAGAAGTTTTAGGTTATAAAAAAAGCACCGAACCCATCTGGCTGTCCATCGTCAACTCGATTATTCCGGACGATAACGAAACGGGCAAAAGCATCGAGATTATTGAAGATGTTTCTGAACGTAAACAAGCTGACGCAGAAATGCAAACGCTATCGGTTGCGGTACAAAAATCGGCAGCTGGCGTGTTGGTTCGGGATGGCGGAGAACGTGTGATCTGGATGAACGAAGCCTTAGAACAACTGCTTGGGTGGCAATTGCACGAACTTAAAGGTTTAGTGCTGACTGATCAATTTTATGGGGAAAAAACCAATTTGGAACAGATTAAAATAGCCAAGCAGGCCGTTCTGCAAAAAAAACCATACGAAATTGAAGCGGCCTTGTACTCCAAAACCGGAAAATTGGTCTGGCTTTCCATCTACAACAACCCGCTGCTGGACGATCAAGGCAATGTAAGCAGGCAGTTAAGCATCATGACGGATATTACCTTGCGTAAAAATGCCGAGCAGGAACTGATCCGTACGCGGGAAGAAGCTGTGCAGCTTGGCCGTGCCAAAGAAACATTTATCTCGGTGATGAGCCACGAAATCCGCACGCCGATCAATGCCATTATCGGTATGAGCCGAATTTTGCTGGAAGAAAACCCTGCTCCTGCACAGCTGGACCACTTAAATATTTTAAAGTTTTCTTCGGAGAATTTGCTGAAGCTGGTAAACGATGTTTTAGATTTTACCAAAATGGAAACCGGCAACATGCAATTAGAATCGGCCCCGGTAAATCTAAAAGAACTGGCCACGCAAACCTTGCATACGTTGAGTTTTAAGCTCGAAAACAAAAAATTTGATTTGAATTTAGTGCTTGATCCGCTCATTCCGGAAGTTGTTATGGCAGACAGTACACGCCTGTACCAGATTTTAATCAACCTGCTGGGCAACGCCATTAAATTTACAGAACAGGGCGAAGTAAAACTTTCCATCCAATTAGAACAGGAAAATACAGAAGCCGCACTGATCAGTTTCTGCGTTTCGGATACCGGGATCGGCATTCAACAAGATAAACTGCAATCCATTTTTGAAGCTTATACGCAAGCCTCAACAGATACTACACGCAAATACGGGGGCACCGGCCTGGGGTTAACCGTTACCAAAAAACTGATCGAACTACACCAATCCACCATTGAAGTAAAAAGCGAATATGGCAAAGGATCGCAGTTCTGCTTCAAAATAAATTTTGAAAAAGCCGCTTCTCAAATTCAAAAACCGGTTAATACCTTTTCATACAAACCGCTTGAGGCCAATGTTTTAGTGGCGGATGACAACCAGATTAACCGTATGCTGGCCAAAAAGATACTGGTTAAATGGGGCATTGAAGCCGATTTTGCCGCAACCGGGATTGAAGCTTACGAGATGGCGATGGTTAAAGATTATGATTTGATTTTGATGGATTTGCATATGCCCGTGATGGACGGCCTGGAAGCAACCAAAATGATCCGGAAACAGCCGCAGGAAAAATACAAAAGCATTCCGATTATTGCTTTAACGGGCAGCGAATTTGGGCTGGATTTAGAAAACCTGCACCAGGAAGGCTTAACTGATCATTTTTTAAAACCCTACACGCCCGAAGGTTTGTACAACAAGATCAGGCCGTATCTGCACCAAACAGAAACCGTTGTGCCATAATCCCTTCCTGAAAAATGCCCGATAAAAACAGCATCAACTCATTTATTTATTTTTTGGGATACTGTTTTTACCGGGTATTTTTCGGGCTGTTTTTAAATCAATCCCTTTAAACAAAAAAGCTTTCCCGGTTGCAGAAAAGCTTTGTCAAATCATTTTTAACCCCGGTTGCGTTCTCGCATTTCCGGTTGGCCTGTCCGCTGTTCCGGTTGCTGGCGTTGTTCCGGTTGCTGGCGTTGTTCCGGCTGGCGTTGCTGCTGCGGAAACTGCCGCTGCTGGCTTTGAGGCTGTGGCTGATTTTGAGGTTGAAAGATTGCACGGTCGTCCCGGTTTCTGTTCCGGTCAAAACCGCTTGATCGCCGCCAGTCGTTTTGCTGTGGGTTTTGATTTTGGTTAGGTTGATTTCCCCTTCCGCCAAAAGAACCTGCGGGATTGTTTCCGTTTTGATTTTGGTGAGGTTGATTCTCCGGATTACGGTTCCTTCCTCTAAAACCCGGATCATTATTTCCGTTTTGATTCTGGTTAGGTTGATCTGCCGGATTACGGTTCCTTCCGCCAAAAGAAGCCGAAGGATCATTACCGGTTGGGGTATTTATCGCGCCAGAACTTTGCCTGCCATAATTTGGGTTTTGGTTAGGGAAATTTCTTTGCGGAAGCTGGTTTCGGTTTGGATAACTGCCATTGTTTCTGCCAAAACCGTTAGTATTTGAAGGATAATTTTGTGAATTTCCACGATTGTTCCTGCCGTTAAAGCCATTATTAGAATCAGCGTTGTTGCCATTGCTGAAACCCTGATTACGGTTATAACTGCCGCGATTGATTATCCGGTTTGGCTCTGGCCGGTTGCCATTATTGTTAAATGCAACCTGTGGCCGGTAAATGTTGATGGTATTGTTACGGATTCTGGCACTGCCCGGCCGCCTGCTGTCGTTGATATTGTAAATATTTATCGGCGCGTTGGTATAACGGCGCACATCATCCGCCCGCGGGCCAAAAACATACCTGCGGCTGTTGCTATTATAACTATTGTTGATGATGGTACTACTGCGGATGATGCTGTAATTTCTGCCGGCCGGTAAGTAATAACGGTAAATATTTGGTTCATAAACATATCTGCGTGGCGCAAAAACCCAGTAATTGTCCGGCTCATAATATCCGGAACCGAAAGAAACATCAATATCAATACCCGGCCCAAGCGGTGCCCAGCCGTAATAATCACCGCCGGTGCGCCAGTTTACCCAGGCCGGCCCCCATTCTGTCCCCGGGATCCACTCCCAGCCGTAATCATTGGCAAAACGCCAGCGGCCGTAATGGAAAGCTGCCCAGCCCCAATCATAATCAGAAACCCAGGTATTTCCGTATTCGGTGGCTGCCCAATGTCCGTTGGTGGCATAAGGTTTAAAATCCGGGCCAGCATCCGGTGCCCAAACGTAGCCCAGTTCCGGGTCGTCAATCCATTGCCCGTAAGGCTCCAGTTCATCATAAAAAGTTTGCATCGAAACTGGCGCGCCAGGTTGTGCTGCCGCTTGTTGTATGCTGAAGCCATGCATCGCCATAACAGCAACGAAAGCCACTAAAGTTTTTTTGAATATGTTTTTCATGATGATGGTAATCAGGCTTTGAATGATATTTGTTCGACTGTAATCCGTTGTTTTCGTTTAATTAACAGCCATTTATATTGATCGATGCTGTTTTTACAAGGTATTTTTCATTGTCAGAATCTATCAGGCAGCACTTGCAAATCCTTTAGAATAAGTAATTTTACCGGCAAATTGTCCCTGATATGAAAACTGTAAATATCCCGCGTGTAGATTTAAACACATACATAAACGGCTCCGCAGAAGATAAAAAACACTTCTCAAACGAAATTGGCCAAGCGTTTAACGATACCGGTTTCATCACCATAAGCAATCATGGTTTAAGCAAAGAACTGATTACCAAACTGTACGAGCAAATGCAACAACTGTTTTCTTTGCCGGATGAGATCAAATTCAGTTACGAAAAACCCGAACTTGCCGGGCAGCGCGGCTACACCAGCAAAGGCCGCGAAAAAGCAAAAGATTCTAAAACGCCGGACCTGAAAGAGTTTTGGCAAATTGGGCAAACGGTTACCGATAACGATCCGGTAAAAGGGCTTTATCCCGAAAATTTAACGGTAAAAGAACTACCCGGGTTCAACCCAATCACACGCGAAGTTTACCAAAAATTAGAGCAGGCTGGCGGTCATCTCCTGCGCGCGATTGCCGTTTATTTGAATTTACCCGAAAATTATTTTGACGATAAAGTGCACAACGGCAACTCCATTTTGCGCGGCATCCACTATTTTCGGATAGAAAACCCCGAACTTGTTGCTGATGATGCCGTGCGGGCAGGCGCACATGAAGACATCAACCTGATTACTTTATTAATTGGCGCAAGTGCAGATGGCTTGGAGGTTTTAACGCGAGACGGCGGTTGGTTCCCGGTAAAAGCACACGGCGACGATATTGTGGTAAATGTAGGCGATATGCTGCAACGTTTAACCAACAATAAATTGCGTTCTACCACGCATCGTGTAGTTAATCCGCCGCGCGAAATGATGAAAACTTCCCGTTATTCGGTACCGTTTTTCCTTCACCCAAAATCAACTGTTAGTCTGGCTTGTTTGGATACTTGCATTGACCCAGAACATCCAAAAGCTTATCCTGATGCTACTGCCGGGGAATATCTGGACGAACGTTTGCGTGAAATTGGATTGAAATCCTAAGTTTTAGGTGGTAAAAGAAGCATTAAAAAAGCAACTTTTTTTGATGCTTTTGTCATTTCGACCGGTGGGAGAAATCTTCTTCGGTGCGAATAAATTTGATGAAGATAGAGATGACAGAAAATTATAGAATGAACTATCTTTCCAACTTCTCCAAACAGCATCCTTTTATAACAATTTTATTTGCCTTCCAGCTTTTTCGGTTGCTGTTGCTGCCGTTTTTTGGGTTGATGCCGCAGGATGCTTATTATACTTTTTACGGCGAACATTTAGCACTTTCTTACTTCGATCATCCCGGGATGATCGGTTACTTGTTGAGATTGTTCATCACCATTTTCGGGAAACATGTTTTTGTGATCAAACTCACGGATTTTGTAGTTACTTCTGCAACCTTGTTTGCTTTTTACAACTTGGCCGGATTGTTTTTGTCCAAGCGAAAACAAAACCTGGCAATTGCATTGTTCGGTTCCACATTTCTGGCTTCGGTTATTTCAACCATTTCCACGCCAGACGTTCCGCTTCTGCTATTTTGGACTTTAAGTCTTATCGCAATATATCATGCTGTTTTTATGAGGCAAAAGTTGGCATGGTTGCTGGCCGGTTTGCTGATGGGTCTGGCTTTCGATAGTAAATACACAGCTGTTTTACTCCAATTTGGATTGATTTTATTTCTTGTCTTTTCCAACAAATACCGAAAGAATTTACTTTCCGGTTGGTTTTGGCTGGCGATGCTAATTTCAATCCTGGTTACGTTCCCGGTTTTTTACTGGAATTATCAGCACGATTTTGTATCGTTTTTATTTCAATCCAAAACCCGGACCGGCGATATTTCCAAGTTCCAATTGAAGCCAACTTTATTTTTGGGCACAATTGGCACGCAAATGTTTTTATTGCTTCCGGTTGCTTTCTGCGGATTGGTGTTGTTCGCTTTCAAATTCATCAAAAAAGTATTATTTAAATGGACTTTGCCAAGCGATGAAATACTGTTTTTACTTTGCTTTTTTTTACCGGGATTTCTTGGATTCTTTCTGATTAGTCCAATTTATTGGGTAAAAATCAATTGGATGATGCCAAGTTATATTACCGGATTGATTTTCCTTGCTGTTTTTATCGGCACAAAATCTGCAAAGGTCAATATTTGGCTGGCTGCAATTTTACATGTTGCTTTTGCAATCGAAGTTATCTTTTATCCAATACAAATCAAAAGCGACGATACTTGGTTTGGTTGGAACCAATTGGCCAATCGCGTAGAAATCCTACAAAAATCTTATCCAAACACTTTCATTTTTTCTGCCGATGGATACAAAACCAGCGCGGAACTGAGCTTTTTCCTTTCGCAGAAAATCTATGCGCAAAATATTTTCAACCAACCTGCTTTGCAGTTTGATTATGTTGGTACAAACGTGCTTCTTTTACAAGGTAAAAATGCGCTTTTCATCGATTCTGATCCAGGTTTCCATGATCTTTTAAAAAGTAAAATTGTTCCGCCGGAGTTGAAAACTTACTTTAATAAAATTGAGCAATTGGAACCAATCATCATTAAAAACGGAAATCAAAACGTCCGGAAATTTTGGGTTTATTATTGCAAAGGTTATCAGGTTTTGAAGTGATGCAAGTATGCGTTGTCATTTCGATCGAAGAAAGAAATCTTCACTTAAGCGTCAAATCGAGGGTTAGTTGAAATCAAAACCAAAGCAACTGAAGGTTTGCTAAAAAAGCTTGCTTCTTTTATCGGCATAAATTACTTCATCCCACAACCCTATCATCCGGGACTTTTCCTTCCTGCTTTGCCAAAGTATTTTCCCGGTAAACCATATCGGCAATACTGGTATCGCCCAAAATTTTTAAAGTCGCGTCGCGCACGTTCAACATCACATCGCGGATGCCGCAATAATGCTCGTCCACACATTCGGCACATTTTTCGTAAAAATTGAGGCTTACGCAAGGCAATAGCGCAATCGGACCGTCAATAATGCGGATAATGGCCGAAAGCTTGATTTCTTCAGCTGTTTTTAGCAGGTAATATCCGCCGCCAGCACCTTTTTTACTGCTTAAAAAACCACCGCGCTTCAATTCGAGCAAAATGGCTTCCAGGAATTTTTTCGGAAGTTGGTCGCCTTTTGCAATATCCGCAATCAACATTGGCTTGTTTTCCGTGTTTCTGGCCAGTGCCATCAAGGCTTTTACAGCGTATTTTGTTTTTTTGGTGAGCAAAGGATCAGGTTTGAATCGATTTCGACTTAAACAAAAATAGCAATTTTGAGCAATCGGAGGTTTATATAAAAATCGTGGAAACTATCCGCAGCGAAACCAGGATCACGATTACGCCTACAAAAAGCATTAGTGTTTTTACCGGCAGTTTATTAGAAATGCGCACGGCAATCGGCGCGGCGATCAACCCACCCAAAACCAAACCTAAAATCACCTGAAAATGATGCAGGCCGATCAAGACAATAAACGTAATGGCACTCGTAAAAGCCACGCAGCCTTTGGTCAAAGTAGATGAACCAATAGTATAACGCGGGTTGCGGCCGCCTGCAATCAATCCGGTCGTAACGATCGGCCCCCAGCCGCCGCCGCCAATGGCATCTAATAATCCGCCAAATCCGGCCAGCCAGCCGATCTTTTTAATCTTTGTTTTCGAGCGCGTTTTGTTGAGTGCTTTACGGATAATCAGCACACCTAAAAACAAGGTATAACAGCCGACAATTGGTTTTATATAATGACTATATCCGTGCAGCGATGATAAAATAGTGGCACCGGTCACCGCGCCGATAATGCCGGGAATTAACAACGTTTTAAATAATTTTAGATTGACATTGCCTGATTTCCAATGCATTAAACCTGCCGCGCCGGTATTAAAAACCTCGGAAGCATGGACGCTCGCGCTCGCCGCAGCTGGCGGAATACCGAGCGAAAGCAGGAAAGTTGTTGATGTAACGCCATAAGCCATTCCGCAGGCACCATCAATCAGCGAAGCGATAAAACCACCGAGCATGTACAGTAAAAGTTGCTGATTAAATTGTTCAGATATCCAACTTTGGGCAACTAAAACCCCTTTTCCACTAAAAAAAACAAATAGTAAATGACCCAAAATCATCAAACTTATCGCTGATAATATGGTAAAAGTTATCGCTATTGGCCGTGTGATCTTAACTTTTGCAGGTTGTTCTTTTTCCGGCTGCTGCCCGTTTACCAAACCGGAAGTGATAGCGTTCAACTGTTTTACTTTATCCGAAAAATCGCCGTTTAATTTCTGGCGGATTTGCGTCATGTTCGTCAACACTTCATCAATTTCCGCAGGGAAAGTTTCACTTAAAACTTCCTTGACACGTTTGGCCACCGTTGGAGATTTCCCGTTGGTGGAAATGGCAATTTTCAGATTACCTTTTTGTACGACAGAACTGAGATAGAAATCGCAAATCGCGGGCGTATCTGCAACATTGACCAACAGGTTTTTCGCTTTGCAAAGTTTGTAAATTTCCAGTCCAACGTGCTTATCATCGATCGCCACGATCACTAAATCGCGTTCCTGCAAATCCGTTTGGGCAAAGGCGCGTTCCTCAAAACAGATGCTTCTTTTATCGGCAAATTCTTTGATTTCCGCAGAAACCTCGCGCCCAACCAGCTTCACATTGGCATTCGGGCAATTGCCAAAAATCGCTTCCAGCTTTTCCATCGCCACATAACCGCCGCCAACCAGCAAAATATTCAGCTTGTCGGGCTTTAAAAAAACCGGGAAAAGCGTGTTTACTTCTTTCGCTTTTTGGCTAATTACTTCCTGCGTTTCCATGCTGTTTTTAGCAGGTTAAAAAACGGTTTTTTCAATTAATTGCGCATTCCTGAAATCAGCGGATTTTTGCTTAAACAACTTGGATTGTTTCATATAATAAGCTGCAAAATCTTCGGAAGGTTCCTGCTGGTTGATCTGGTAAACCAAATCTTCAAAATTAATATCGAGGTCAATTTTGTTGTTTTCTACAAAGTTTATATTGAAATCGGTAATGATGCCGGCCTGCGTGTTTGTTTTGATGTTTTCTGAAATAAGCAGCGCTTTTGCCGTATGTACGAAAGCCGAATACGCGTAATAAATGCTGTCTGCAAAATCCATTGCCTTAAAAGAAGCATCTGCATTATTCAGTTTTTCGTCGGATTCCAGCAGCAAAGTTGCCACCAAATCAATCATCACGCCGGCACATTCGCCAACACCAATTTCTGTTTTATAAGGTTCGGAATGTTCCCAATCGACAAAATCGTCCGGCGTAACAGTTTTGGTGTCGCCCAGCGGATTTAGCAAATCGTAGAAATATATTTTGCCCTGTCGGTTATAATATTGGTTAAAAAGTTCGCCTTCAATTGAATTTTCCTGATAATCGTACAACAAATTGCGTAACACCTGCGGACCGCGTTTACTAGGCACTTTAATCACTTTGTCTGCCGCAACTCCTGCACCGTTTCCCGTTGGGCCGCCGCCTAAAAGAACTTGCAAGGCAGGCGCAACGATCTTGTCAATCTTCATGCTCGAACCGTGGAAACCGATGCTGGCCATCGCGTGTTGCGCACAGGAATTGATGCAGCCGCTGATTTTAATCTTGATATCGGTATTGTAAATCAGATCCGGAAACTCGTTTTTCATCACTTTTTCCAATTCACGCGTGATTCCTGTACTATTGGAAATCCCCAGATTACAAGTGTCCGTTCCCGGGCAGGAGGTAATATCGGCCATACTTTCAAAGCCCGGTTCGGCCAGGTTTAATTTGTTCAATTCTTCAAAAACATAAGGCAGGTTTTCTTCGCGGACGAATTTTAGCAACATGCCTTGCGTGTTGGTCAAACGGATATCATCGGCCGCTGCTGTTTTTACTAAGTGAATTAACTGGCGTGCAGTTGGTGTTCTAATATCTCCATTTTGGATACGCAAACCAATCGCTATAAATCCGGCTTGTTTCTGCGGAAAAATGTTCGTTTTAAGCCACCTTTCATATTTCTGCGGATCAGTAATTTCCGCGGAGAAAATCTCATTTTGCGGAATAATAGTTTCGTGCTCAAACGTGCTGATCTCGTAGGTCTTACTTTTCAAAGCCAAGCGTTCGGCTTCTGCTAAACGGATCAATTCTTCGGCACCAATTTCCTGCACCAAGTATTTCATCCGCGCTTTGTGGCGTTTGTTGCGCTCGCCATAACGGTCGAAAACACGCAAAACAGCTTCCGTAAAAGGAATAATCTGGTTTACAGGCATAAAATCGGTAACGGCATCGGCCATGTACGGCTGAGAACCTAATCCGCCGCCAATCACTACCCTGAAACCTCTTATTTCTACGCCGTTTTCTATTTTTACCTTCGGGACAAAACCTAAATCGTGCATAAAAGCAAAGGCTGAATCGTCCTCCGAAGAAGAAAAAGCAATTTTGAACTTCCGGCCCATTTCCTGGCAAATCGGGTTCCGTAAAAAGTAAGCAAAAACAGCGTGTGCATAAGGCGAAACATCAAAAGGTTCTTTTGGGTCGATGCCTGCCATTGCCGAAGCGGTTACATTTCGGACGGTATTGCCGCAGGCTTCGCGCAAGGTAATATCGTCTTCTTCCAATTCGGCCCACAATTGCGGTGTTCTGTCTAAACTCACAAAATGGATTTGAATGTCCTGCCGCGTGGTAATGTGCAAATTGCCGGTAGCATATTCATCAGAAACATCGCTGATCTTGCTCAGTTGCTGCGTCGAAATTTTCCCATAAGGCAATTTGATGCGCACCATTTGCACGCCCTGCTGCCGCTGACCGTAAACGCCGCGCGCCAAACGCAAGCTGCGGAATTTTTCTTCGTCTATTTTTCCTTCGTGAAAAAGGCGGATTTTTTTTTCGAGATCGATGATATCTTTTTCAACAACCGGGTTTTCCAACTCCGTCCTAAAACTCTGCATAATAGTCTATAGATTTAATATACAATTATTGGTTTTTTATACCGATAAAAGAAGCATTAAGGTCTAATACTTCTTTTATCACCTAAATTTTACTTTAATAAGATGCTGTTTCCGGCTCCAAAACCGAAGCTTTCAACGCTTGCTCAATATCCTGCAAAATATCATCAACATGCTCTAAACCAATTGATAAACGGATGGTTCCTTGCTCAATTCCAACTTCATTGCGTTGTTCTTCCGTTAGTTTTGAATGTGTGCTGCTTGCCGGATGTGTGGCGATAGAACGTGTATCGCCCAAGTTTGCCGAAATAGAAAATAGCTGCAACGCATCTAAAAACTTTGCTGCTCTTTCCAGTCCACCTTTTGGCACAAAAGTGATGATTCCGCCGCCTGCTTTCATTTGTTTTTTGGCGATTTCGTACTGCGGATGCGAAGGTAAAAACGGATATTTCACAAATTTTACTTCCGGATTGGTTTCTAAAATTACAGCTACTTTTAATGCGCTTTCGCAATGTCTGTCCATCCTAACCGCTAAAGTTTCCAAGCTTTTACTTAACAACCAGGAATTAAAAGGCGATAAAGACGGGCCGGAATGACGTGCAAAACCTTCAATTTCCCTAATCAGTTCATTTCTACCTAAAATGATGCCGCCTAAAGCGCGGCCTTGCCCGTCAATAAATTTTGTTGCCGAATGAATGGACAAATCTGTTCCGTACTTGATCGGCTGCTGCAAATATGGCGTCGCAAAACAATTGTCCACAACCAACAACGCTTTGTGTTTTTTAGCGAAATTGCCCAGCCATTCCAGATCGATAATATCAATTCCCGGATTTGAAGGCGTTTCTACATAAATTAATTTAGTATTCGTCTTGATGATATTTTCCCAATCTTCGGTTTTGTCCAGATCAGCATAAGAATAACTCACGCCCCATTTCGGGAAAATATTGTGCAGCAACTGATGCGTGGAACCGAAAACAGAGCGGCTGGAAAGTACGTGGTCGCCCTGCTTTAAAAACGTGGCGAACGTGGTAAAAATAGCAGCCATGCCCGTTGCCGTTGCCCAGCCGTCTTCTGCGCCTTCCAAAATAGCCATTTTGGTGATAAATTCATCCACATTAGGGTTGGCATAACGGCTGTAGATATTTCCTTCCTGCTCGCCGGTAAACAAAGCGCGCATTTCTTCTGCATCATCAAATTTGTAACTTGATGTCATGTAGATCGGTGCCGAATGTTCTTTATGCTGACTGCGTTCCATTTGCGTACGAACGGCCTGGGTTTCAAAATGTTGGCTCATTTTTATTTAGTTGAGTTTATAGGAGAAATTAATTTTTGCGGTTTTGTTCAGGATTTGCGCCACCGAGCAATATTTATCAAAAGTCAGTTGCAAGGCACGCTGTATTTTTGCTTCGTTTACCGCACCAAAAACATGAAACTCAATATCAATGGTTTCAAACAAAGACGGTTCTTGTCCTTCAAAACGTTTAGCATCAATGCTGATTTTTAAATCTTCGATCGGTTCTTTTTGCTTTTTGAGGATGGAAATCATATCGATCGCGCTACACCCGCCCAAACCGGCCAACACGGTTTCCATTGGCCTGAAACCTTTGTTTTCGCCACCAATTGCCGGGTTTGCATCCATATTTAACGTGTTGCCCTGATCATTTTCGGCTTCAAAATGGTAGGCGTTGTTTTTTCTGCTAAGGTTGATTTGCATTTTCTTTGTTGTATTTTTTGAGTTGCGGGTTGTTTGGGTTCTTGCTTTCTGTCACTTCGACCCCAGGGAGAAATCTTCTTCAAATATCAATGCTTCTTTTATCGGCATAAATCCTCTTTCGCTTTAATGAAGATTCCTCCTGTCGTCGGGATGACAAACGCCGTCTTGTTATCGTCGTCTGCAAGGTGCTGATTGCTGAAAGCCGATAGCTAAAAGCTTATCAAACAATTATTCCAGCCGCAACCGTATTTTTTGTTTGTTCGTTGATTAAAATAAAAGAACCGTTTGCCTGGTTTTGCTCGTAAGCATCAAAGAAAAGCGGCTGTGCCATTTTGATTTTTACGCGTGCAATATCATTTAGCTTGATGGTTTTTGTTTCGGTATCCTTGTTTAAAGTGCTCGTATGTACAATATAATCCACTTCACGAACAATCGCTTTAATCAAATTATGACTGTGTTCGATCATATATTTTCCACCCTGAACCAACGGTTGCGTGTCCATCCAGCAAATATCTGCCGTAATTTCTTTATCTATTTGCGGTTGATTTGCTGTTTTTACCAGCATATTTCCACGGGTAATATCAACCTCATCTTCCAGCAATAAAGTAACGGACGAATTGGTTTCCGCAATTTCCAAATCACCATCAAACGTTACGACTTGCTTTACTTTTGATTTTTGCCGGGAAGGCAAAACCGTAACTTCCTCACCAACTTTAAAATCTCCGCTGATAACACGGCCAGCATAACCGCGGTAATCATGGAATTCTTCAGAATGCGGGCGGATGACGTATTGCACCGGAAAACGCGCATCTTTTTTGTTCACATAGCTGTTTACGTCCACGTTTTCCAAATAATCCAACAACGATTTTCCTTCGTACCAGGGCATGTTTTCAGATTCGTTGACCACGTTATCGCCTTTTAAAGAGGAAATCGGGATGAAAGTAATGTGCTGTTTAAACTTTGGAAAACCCTCTGCAAATTTCAGGAATGCTGTTTTTATCGCCTCAAATTTGTCTTCCTGATAACCCACCAAATCCATTTTATTTACCGCGACCACAATCTCCGGGATCTGCAATAAATTGGCGATGAAAAAGTGGCGTTGCGTTTGCTCAATCACACCTTTTCGCGCATCGATCAAAATAATAGACAATTGCGAATGCGAAGCACCGGTAACCATATTTCGCGTATATTCTACGTGGCCGGGCGTATCGGCAATAATAAATTTACGGTTTGCCGTCGCAAAATAAATATGCGCCACATCGATAGTGATGCCTTGCTCGCGTTCGGCGCTTAAACCATCAGTCAGCAAAGAAAGGTCGAGATAATCAAAGCCTTTGCGTTTGCTGGCTGCTTCTACCGCTTCCAATTGATCTTCGGTCAGCGAGCCGGTATCGTACAACAACCTGCCAATGAGCGTGCTTTTGCCATCATCTACACTGCCGGCCGTTGAAAATTTTAATAGTTCCATTTTAATTTTATGCTGATAAAAACAGTATCGATTATGTTGATGCTGTTTTTATCGATGTTTTTTTATGTTTAAGAGGTTATCCCCCAACCCGCTTCAAAAGGTAACTATATACGATTTGGGACAAGCCATTTATTAATATTTTGATTTTATAGGAATTCCATATTCGTCTTTTGGTTCTCCCTGTGTAGTTATAAGTTTTAAAAACTCTTTTTCCGATCTATTGAAACCATTAATGTTTTTTTTAAGAATTTTATATATTCCTAATACGTAGCCTTTGTCTTGGGTAGCAAGATTAAACGTATCATAATCAGTATGAAAGCCTGGAACATTATCAGATAAGGCTAAATAAATTCGGGATTTATAAGGCAATGATAATATTCCTATATTACGCTTTGGCGGTGGTGGAGGTAGATAGTTAGTAAACGTATCAGTAGTTGTACTTATACTATTTTCAATAGGCTTTTTTACAGGCAATGGTAAAGGCTTTTTTATGTATGTAATATTGAAGAAATTACCTGCTATTGCAAAAAAGCTTTTTTCTCTAAATCTATATTTACTAAAAACAAAAAAGTTATTTTCCCTCCGTAGGTTCAAATAGCTTGTATTACCTAAATAATCCTTAAATGCTTTAACAGACGGATTAGTAATAATAAGAAACAGTAAAATACCTACGATCCAGTAATAACTTTTCTTCATAACCTCATAATATTTTAAAAATATCCCGCCAATTTCCGTTTTTCCATCGCCGCTTCGGATCGCTTATCATCCATCCTCGCTCCCCGCTCTGATATTCTCGAAGATTTAATTTCTTCAATAATATCATCCAAAGTTCCGGCGGTTGAAGAAACGGCAGCGGTACAAGTCATATCGCCAACGGTGCGGAAACGCACATCTTGTGTTGTAATTTCCTCGCCGTCCATATTTAAAAATTCTGAATACGGAAAAAGCTGTCCGTCGCGAATTAAAACTTCGCGTTGATGCGTGAAATATATGCTTGGCAACTCCAGTTTTTCCTGTTTGACATAATTCCAAACGTCCAGTTCCGTCCAGTTGCTGATCGGGAAACAACGCACATTTTCGCCGTAATTGATCATGCCGTTTAAATGCCCCCACAATTCTGGTCGCTGGCGTTTCGGTTCCCAGGAACCAAACTCATCCCGAACGGAAAAAATACGTTCTTTGGCACGTGCTTTTTCTTCGTCGCGCCGCGCGCCGCCAATGCAGGCATCAAACTTAAATTCTTCAATCGTATCCAAAAGCGTTACGGTTTGCAGACTGTTTCTACTGGCGTATTTCCCGGTTTCTTCGGTTGCTTTTTTCTGGTTGATACTGTCCTGAACGTAATGAACGATCAGTTGCGCACCAACTTTTTCTGCTAAATAATCCCTAAAATCAATCGTTTCCGGGAAATTGTGGCCGGTATCGATATGAACCAGCGGAAACGGAAATTTAGCCGGATAAAAAGCTTTACGCGCCAGGTGAACCAGCGTGATCGAATCTTTTCCACCCGAAAACAGCAAGGCCGGTTTATCAAACTGCGCGGCCACTTCCCGCATAATATAAATGGATCTTCTTCCAGTTCTTTTAAATGATTGGATATACTCATTATTTAAGATTGTCTTGTGTTAATTCCGGATCTACAATATCGGCCAATACTTTGGTTTCATGCAACCCGCATTCTTTTTTAGAATCTTCCCACCACCATCTTCCGGCGCGGGCATCTTCGCCAAACTGAACCGCACGTGTACAAGGCGCGCAGCCGATACTTAAAAAACCCTGATCGTGCAATTTGTTATAAGGTGTGTTGTTTTGATGGATAAAATCGGCCACGTCCTCATCGCTCCAATGCAGCAGCGGATTGAATTTGATGAGTTGGAAAGCTTCGTCCCATTCAAACATTTTAAAATTTTGCCGATTGGCTGATTGCGCTGCACGAACGCCGGTAACCCAAATTGCTACGCCTTTTAATGCTCTTTTTAACGGCTCAATTTTGCGGATTCGGCAGCATTCTTTGCGGTTATCTACCGATAAATACATGCTGTTGATGCCACGTTCATTTACAAAATTTTGGATTTCTAAAGCATCCGGATAAAAAGGGTCAATGTTGAGATCGAAAATATTCGCCGTAGATTGCCAAACTTCATACGTTTCGTTAAACATGCGGCCAGTATCCAAAGTAAAAACCTTCATCGGGATTTTGTTCTTCCCGATTACATGCGTAATCACCTGGTCTTCCATGCCAAAAGAAGTGGAAAAAGCAACTTCGCCCGGAAAACGCGCTGCAACTAGCTGCAATGCTTCTTTTAGCGGCATATTTTCAAGCTCTTTTTCCAGTTGTGTTATTTGGCTTTCAATTACAGTCATTTAATCTATCGGCTTTATGGGTTTTTATTTCTGATGTGCTTGATTTTGTTTGGATGCTTTTTCATCAGCAAAATTTAGGTATAAATTTTTGATTAATAAGCTTGATTTTGGCAGCTTTAGAATAAAGAATAGTAAATCGATCTCTTTTCATTTTGTAATTTATATTTCTCCTTGCGGAGCAGGATTTGGCACCTTGCGTTGTTAATTTGCGGGTTGCCAGAGGGTTTTAGAGCCTGATCTCTCACCTCTTCTGTATAAACCAAACTTTTTATCGCATGGAGTGCTGCAAATATAGCAGTTTTGAAAGGTGATGCAAGTTGGATGTTGTGAAGGAAAAGTAAAATAAGTATTGAAACCGTAACTTAAAAATAGTTAAATTAACACTATTCCGGATTGAGCCTAATTCTGAAACTTGTAATCATATACGCAATTTCTTTGGATTCTGACGGTTATCCCAAAATACTAAAAGCTCAATTGAATTTGATTTGATCCTATAATACAAGCTTGTTTGTTTTGTAATTACACATTTGTGGATATTACCTTCATTAGAAAAAGGATAAAGTAAAGGATTGACATGGATCTGATTTAGTACTTCTTCAGTTCTATTTACAAATTTTTCTAATTCCTTTATTGTCCAATTTTCCTCAAGATAAACCAGAATATTGTAATAACTCGACTTAGATAACGGAGACCAAAGGATCTGGTTGATTTCCATTACTGTTTTAAAAACCGATTTTTCATATCCTGCATCACTTCTTTATGAGCAATGCCTTCACCACGATCTAATTGTAATTTCGCCTGATCAATATTATATTTCAATTCCGAGGGTAAATCATACCAAAAATCAGTTTCTGATAAACCAACCAAGGCTTTCACTTCATTAAGCAAAACATCATCCTCACTTTGGATAATCTTAGCTGCAATCCTATTTTTTAATTCTATATCCATGGTTTTTCTTCTGATTAAAGATACTGTTTTTAACTTATCATTTCCCTACTCCCTACTTCCCCATTTCACCCAAAATCGCACGCTCCAATTCATTTGGTTGCAGCGAACCAATGATGTAAACCAAACCATCCCGATCTGTCAAATGCACAGCGCATTTTCCGCCGGTATAAAAACGGATCGTCCCTTTTTTGTGCAAATTGTAAACCGGGTTGTTTAAAAAATAGCGACTGTAAGCTTTCTGTTCTACATGCGTGATGCTGTTCAGGTCGATTTTAACGAGTTGCGTGGTCCACAAACCATCAATCAGCAAACTTTTATTGGTTACGCGGATGCGGTAATGCAAAACAAAACCCATCAAAATAGAAATCACCAAAATGCCGAAACCCACAATCAGCAGCAAATCGCCTTTGCGCTCGCGCTCCACAGTGAAAAAATAGATGGCAAAACAAAGTATCGATAAAGCCAAACGGATGGTGATCGGGATGAACTCGCGGCCCAAATATTGCTTTTCGGTAAAAGCCGGTTTTGTACTCATAATTAAGTGTTGGACAGTTCGAAGATAACAACTTTTTTGGTGCCGGAATGCACTTTATAGCGGTCGTCCAGCCGGAAACCAGCAATCCACACAATTTCCTGATTGCTGTTTACCAGCACCGGAATTTGCAATTTCTGATGCAGCGGAACTTTCTGGTGAATAAAAAAATCGCTTAGTTTTTGCCGTTTTTGCATTCCCAGCGGATAAAAAAAATCGCCGGTTTGCCAGTTACGGACCGTTAACGGAAACATTAATTTCCCAGCATCAACAGCAATTGACATTGGATTATTTTTGATGATTAACGCACTTTTTTCCTGCAAAATCTTCAAACTATAATTTATAAAATGGATTACATTATCATTTTCTTCAATCTTAATTTCAAACTTATCGGTCCGCTCCCCGCTCTCCTTTCCTCGCGCTTTAATTATAATTTCCGTTCGATCTAAAATAATTTGGTGAGATGCAGATTCAAAAATTCTGCCGGAATGCTTTTCCAAAGAAAGCAGTAAATCAGCCACAACCTGTTCGCTGAAATTAAATTCGCGCAGCAAGCCAAAGGTTAATAATTGCTGCGGATGAAGTTTTTGCAAATCCGAAATCCTGATGCGTAATTCCGATTTTAGGCCGATAAAAACAGCATCGCGCAAAACCTGTAAATCATGTTCCAGCAATTGCTCCAACTGCCGGAAACGTTCCAGGTTTTGCGCAAAGGTTTTCTCCAGTTTTGGGTTGATCTCTTTCAGCTTCGGCACCACTTCCAAACGGATTTTATTGCGCGCATATTTGGCGGAATTGTTGGAGCTGTCTTCCACAAAATCCAGTTTTTCTTCGGCACAAATGGCATCTATATTTTCCCTCGATAAAAACAGCATCGGCCGAACTAAACGTCCGTTTTTTGGCAAAATACCGTGCATTCCGGCAATCCCGGTGCCGCGCGTTAAGTTCAGCAATACGGTTTCTATCGCATCATTTTGGTGATGGGCCAGCGCAATCACGTCGAAATTTTCTTCGGCACAAATCTTTTCAAACCAGTTATAGCGCAATTCCCGTGCGGCCATTTGGGTGGAAATATGTTTTTCGGCCGCATAATCTGCCGTGTTAAAGTGTGTTAAAAAAAACGGAGCCTGCAGCTGTTTCGCTAAATTTGAGGTAAAAGTTTTATCACGGTCAGCTTCTTGTCCGCGCAGCTGAAAGTTGCAGTGTGCCAAAGCAAAATCAAAGCCCGAACTTTTAAGCAGGTGCGCCAGTAAAACAGAATCTTTGCCGCCGCTTACCGCTGCCAGCACCTTTTTTTGTGTGCTAAACAAAGCATGGCGCGCTATGAATTCCTGAAATTGGGGTACGGGCAGCATCAGGCCAAAATAAATGATTTAATTACCCAACCAAAAAAATTAATTTTGTACGTGCATAAATTTTGGATTACGTTTTGTTTCCTGCTGTTGGCCGCCCGGGTTTCGGCACAAAAAAAACCGGCAGTTGTACACTTGCTTTCTTCCGCCAGAACGGTGGGCGCCAAAAATAACGGCGTTGATTTTTTTAAAGTTTACAACGGCACTTTCCAGCATGAAAACGCAACACTGCAATCAGACAGTGCTTATTTTTATCCGCAGAAAAATGCTTTTGATGCGTTCGGCCATGTGATTATCCATCAGGCAGATACGTTGAATGTGTATTCAGATCTGCTGAATTACAACGGAAATACGCACATCGCCATCCTCACCAACAATGTACGCTTGGTGGATAAAGATGCCGTTTTGACAACTGATCATCTCAATTACAACACGTTAACACGTTACGGAACTTATACCGATGGCGGCAAACTCACCCAAAATGAAAACAATTTAACAAGCAAAAACGGTTATTATTTTGGTTTTTCGCGCGATGCTTACTTTCGGTACAACGTGGTTTTGACGGGAAAAGAAGCTATCGTAAAATCAGACACGATGCGCTATAACTCCAACTCTAAAATTGCTTATTTTTACGGGCCGACGCACATTTACCAGAAAACCGACACGCTTTACACCGAATTTGGCACGTACAACACCAACAACAGGCAGGCTTTAGGCACCAAAAATAATCGTTATCAGCAGGGTTCTAAAACGATGGTGGGCGATACCCTGTTTTTTGATGACATTGCCGGGTTGGGCCGCGCCGCAAACCATGTTGTTTTTGAAGATAAAGAACAGCGCACAACTTTGTACAGCGATCTGGCCAACTACACTAAAAGTAAAGATCGCGTGGTGGCCACCAAAAATGCTTACGTGATTTTAGTGACCGAGCAGCGCGATTCTGTCAACAAAGATTCCCTCTATCATCCTGAAAAGTATGCAGTCAAAAAGAAAACCGATTTAAAAACAGCACCGGCACCCACCCAAAAAAGTATGGTAAAAACAGCATCGCCCGCAAAATCCCCATCTCAAAAACTGGCGGAAAAACCGCTTCCGGTTTTACGGAAAGATACGATAATTGTGCGCCGCGATTCTACTTACTTATCGGGTGATACTTTGGATACGTACATCACTACATTTAAAGCGCACAGGATCAGGCAGGAACAGTTTCGGCTGGCCGGTTTGGTGGATAGTTCCCTCCGCGGAAAACCTCGCCCAAAACCAAAAATAAAAGGCAAAAATGATCTGGAAGCGTTTGATTTGAATTTGCGGGATTATAAAGATACGACTTACCGGCACCGCGAGTTTTTTGGTAAAATGATCTTGCCAAAAACTCCGAAAAAAAACATAGTGGACACTGCGGCTCTGAACGCTTTGAAAAAAGCCCGACAGGATTCCATTCGGACAGCGTTGGAAAATGACCCGGTTTATGCTTCGCGGAAGGTGGTTTTAAGTGATACTTCACGCGTCCGGGTGATCAATGCCTGGCCCAACGCCAAGATTTTCAAATCGGATTTGCAGGCCGTGGCCGATTCGATTACGTTTAGCAACAGCGATTCTTTGGTGCGCTGTTACCGGAAACCAATTATCTGGACGCAAGGTTCGCAGCTAACGGCAGATACGATTTTTTTGCAGATGAAAAACCGAAAACTGGATAATATGGATCTGATCCGGCATTCATTTGTGGTGAACACGCAGGGCGATTCTACTAATTTTAACCAGGTTTCGGGCAAAAAAATCCGGGGTATATTCAGCAATAACAAATTGAAAACGCTTTATGTAGATGGTAATGCGGAGAGTTTGTATTTTGATTACGACAAGGACAAAGCCACAAGAATGAACCATTCGCTGAGCAGCCGGATACGTATCCAACTGAAGGAAAATAAACCCAGCAAAATTGCTTTTTTAAGTAAAGTGGATGCACAATTGTACCCGGTTGAAGGCCTGAAAGACGATCAGAAAATTTTAAAAGGTTTCATCTGGAAGCCGAAAGAACGGCCGGTTTCTAAAGAATCCATTATCAACCGGCCCAAAATTAAGCCGGTAAAAACAGCATCTCCGCAGAAACCAAAACCGGAAATACCAGTTGTGAAAGAGAAAAACGATTTAGCGCAGAAACAGGTTATGCCCTGATTTTTTCGGTTTTTTAGATTATAAAAGAAGCATTACATTTTCCGTATGGATTTAACTGCCGTAAGGGCTTTAAAATATCGCAATTTCAGGTTATATTTTTCCGGTCAGGCCGTTTCCCTGATTGGCACCTGGATGCAGCGGATGGCCGTAAACTGGCTGGTTTTCCGCCTTACACATTCTGAACTGATGCTGGGTCTGGTGGTTTTCGCCGGCCAGATACCAATTATGTTGTTATCACCTTACGGGGGCGCATTAACCGATCGGCATAGTCGGTATAAAGTGCTGTTTTATACACAGATCGCTTCCATGTTTCAGGCAGGGTTGCTGGCTTTAGTAGTACTTACACATCATTATAATATCGCGCTGATTATTGGTTTGAGCGTGGTTTTGGGGATCATCAATGCTTTTGACACGCCGGCGCGGCAATCATTGATGATCCAACTAATTGACGATAAAAAGGATTTGCCAAACGCCATCGCCCTAAATTCATCAATGGTTACTTTGGCCAGGTTGCTTGGGCCGGTTGCAGCAGGTTTTATTTTGAGCAATTTTGGCGAAGGAATATGCTTTGCTGCCAATTTTTTAAGCTTTATTGCTGTAATTGCCTCTTTAATGCTGATGAAAATTGCACCGCAAACCATACTGGTTGTTAAACAGGATATTTGGCAGGGTTTGCGCGAAGGGTACAGCTACTTGCAGCATCATGCGGGTTTGCGGTCGGTTATTTTACTGATGGCCTGCACCAGTTTTTTTGTGATGCCTTACACTACTTTGCTGCCGGTTTTTGCTACGGATGTTTTCCACGGAAATGTGACCACTTTTAGCTGGCTAAACGCAGTATCCGGTTTGGGCGCGTTGGGCGGGGCAGTTTATATGGCAACTTTAAAACCAGGCAAAAGTCTGTTAAAAGTGCTCGGATATGGTTGCGCACAATTTGCCGTCAGCTTGTTTTTATTTTCTGTTACCAGTATTTTTCCGCTGGCTTTATGTTTTATCATGGCTGCTGAATTTGGCATGATGTCGCAGATTGCCGCCTCCAATACCTACATTCAAACGCATGTGGACGAAAACATGCGCGGCCGCGTGATTAGTTATTATGTGATGGCTTTTCAAGGCATGGCACCGATCGGCAGTTTGGTTGTTGGTTTTATGGCGCATTACTTTGGTGCTCCGCTCATTGTTTCTGCGGAAGGAATTGCAGGTGTTATTGGTGTACTGTGTTTCATTCCTTACCTTAAAAAAGCCGGTACAGCAACCCGCCGCGAACTGCGGGAGCAACTTACGTCCAGTAAAGTATTGAAGCCTGCGGAAAACGCATAGCGATCTGCTGTTCAAAAAAGGTTTTCAATTCCTTCATCACCTCTTTGGTATAAACGTATTTTGTGCCGCCGAATTTATTGGTTTTGGTTGCGCGGGAGGCTTCGTCCATCTCCAGGCTGGTGTTTGGGTACCATTCCATCAAAACATCTTTAGAACCGGGTGTAAAACGATGACTGATCAGCTCAAAAGTCAGATCACAATTAAAATCCAAGTTGGCCGAAAGTTGGTCAAATAAACTGGTGTAATGTTCTTTCCAATCCGGTATCGGCATAATTGGTGCCAGCACAATTCCAATCGGATAATTCCCGCCACCTGCTTCTTTTGGTTGTGCTAATTTGCGTAAAGCTTTAATCCTGGCCGGAACAGAGGCCGTACCGCCTTCCAAACGTTTGGCAACCGGTTCGGCATTTAAACTGATGCGAAAACGCGTATGACCATTGTGCGGAATATTCAGCAATGGTTGTATCGCATCAAATTTTGTAACAAAACGTAAATAGCTATTTTCTTTTTCACCAAAAAACTTGATGGTTTTTTCCAAGCCACCAGTCAGATGCTCCAGACTTAACGGGTCTGTATAACAACTGGCCTCAAAAGTGGTGTGCTGATTAAGGCGTTCAAAACGATGCAGATTATTTAAAATTGAAGGCAGATTGGCAAAAACCCGGATTGCCGGCGGGCCTGATAAACTACCTGCCAGATAACAATACTGACAATGCGCCGGGCAGCCCTCTGCCAGGTGAAACTGCCAGTCGGCAGAGGGCGGGATCGGCCTTAAATTAAAAGTACTTGGTGGCGCATTTACAATAGCTAATGTATTTTTGGCGATTTTATATGTTTCGCGCTCGGTGGCACCACGCAAACCCGTGATGCGGTTGTTTTTCATAATTTCTACATGCAAACCGTGGCCGGTAATCCGTTCGTAAAGCTCCTGTCCGTAAGATTCTTTTAATGCGTCTGGGGTAATCACCACCCGTTTTGGCATCCATAATTTATAGGGCTTGTAATCGCTTTCGGGCAAAAATGCTTCTTTTATCCCATCAAAAATATCGGTTGTTTGCATACTTAAATATACAAATCAGGATAGTTTCAGGCTGAAATTAAAACCTAAGATGACGCTTGTTCAACACTTTTCCATCGGCACAAAATCAAGCTAAATAAAGCCTGAATTTTATAGCATAAAAGAAGCACTTTGCAAAGCAATTATATCCTCTAAAGCACCAAATGTCGGGTCGTTTACGTTAGAGCTGGCCACTAATTTTTTCCGCAGTAAATAAGAACCGTAAGTGGCCGCTATGGCAACGGTTGCGCCCAAAACCGCGCCGCCGATGGCATTTCCGTTTCTGGATTTGTAAATGGCCGCGCCAACTACCGCACCGCTTACCGCGCGCGCAATCAAGCCTGTTTTTACAATCCTTGCGGGTGCATCCGGGCTTTTATCACCTGCCATTTCTGCAAGGGTCAATGCTTTTAAGCCAATGGCCACATATTTTTTTTGCAGAAAACCAAACGGGAAACCGGTCAGCATAGGCAGCGGTGCTTTAGAAAGGTAACTGCTTAATGCAGATAACGGTGCCATAGTACGCATACCGGCCACAACGGCCAAACCGGTGGTTGGCCAAAATCTGTTTAAAGGTTTTAGAGACATGCCTGAAATAGTTTATATTAATGTAAGGTAGGGTTTTGTACAAAACTATGGTTAACAACGTTTTCTAACTCTTCCAGATCAAATGGTTTTGCTAAAAAAGAATCGGCCCCGGCTTGTTGTGCCAAAGACCGGATATCATTGTTTGCAGAAAAATAGATTACCGGGATGTGTTTTAGTTTGGGCTGCTGTTTGATAGCTTGTGTAGCCACAATACCGCCAGAATCCGGGATCCAGTTGTCCATCAAAATTACTGCCGGCATAATGCTTTCTACTTTTTCGATGATGCTGTTACAATTTGAAAAGGTACTTACCTGCCAGCCTTGTTCTTCTAAAATATAGGTGCAAATGGCCAGTATATCTTCGTCGTCGTCAAAAATCAGAACCTTTTTATTCATGTTGTTTTTATTCTTTTTAAACCAGCAATTAAAAATCAATCCAGGATAGTTGGGATACTGTTTTTAGCTGATCAAAACTGTTTTTGTAAACTAACCCTGCAACTGCAAAAACGAAAGAAGTATATTTTTTGATTTTTGTTGAACAGTTCTTGATTTTTAGAACAGCAAATTTTGAAAAATGTTTAACCGCAATTTTGAAGGACAGCAAGTTGCAAATGCTTCTTTTAGCACCTAAATTTTGTAAAGCCAATGAAATTTTTCAGTGCCTGAAATTATTTATCTTTGCTTTTTGGCAGCTGTTGCTGTTAAGGTTCCGCTTGTTTTATAAAAATCAACCCGAAAACTGTTTTGCCGATTGGATGCAGCAGTAACATATATGGATTATCCCGAAATAGAAAAAAGAAAAACTTTTGCCATTATCAGTCACCCCGATGCCGGTAAAACCACATTGACCGAAAAATTTTTACTTTTTGGCGGTGCGATTAACACGGCCGGAACCATCAAACGGAACAAAGCCAGCCAAAGCAATACTTCGGATTTTATGGAGATTGAGAAGCAGCGCGGCATTTCGGTGGCCACTTCGGTGATGGGGTTTGAATATAAAGACAAGCGCATCAATATTTTAGATACGCCCGGCCACAAAGATTTTGCAGAAGATACTTACCGCACACTTTCGGCAGTGGACAGCGTGATTTTAGTGGTCGACAGCGTAAAAGGCGTTGAAGAGCAAACCGAAAAACTGATGGGCGTGTGCCGGATGCGCAACACGCCGGTGATCATTTTCATCAATAAAATGGACCGCGAAGGAAAAGACGCTTTTGATTTGCTAGACGAGATCGAGAAAAAACTAAGACTGAGTTTGTGCCCGCTTTCCTGGCCGATTGGTCAAGGTTATACTTTTAAAGGCGTTTATAATATTTATGAAAAACAGTTGAATTTGTTTCAGCCGGATAAATCTAAAGTAACCAAACCGATTATTCAGGCTGAAAATTTGGATGATGAATCGTTAACAGAATTTCTTCAACCCAAAGAAATAAACGGATTAAAAGATGATTTGGAACTGATTAACGGCGTTTACGGGAAGCTGGACGAAGAACTTTATTTAGACGGATTATTGGCTCCAGTTTTCTTTGGCAGCGCGGTTAATAATTTTGGCATCCGCGAATTGCTGGATACATTTATCAACATCGCCCCAAGTCCGAAAAGCCGCGAAGCGATAGAGCGCGAAGTTTTGGCCACCGAAAAACCTTTTACCGGTTTTGTATTTAAAATCCACGCCAACTTGGATCCAAACCACCGCGACAGGATTGCTTTTTTGCGGATATGTTCCGGAAAATTTGAGCGGAACAAATTTTATTATCATACGCGCTTAGGCAAAAAACTAAAGTTTAGCAACCCGATGGATTTTATGGCCAACGAAAAAAGCCTGGTAGAAGAAGCATGGCCGGGCGATGTGGTTGGTTTGTACGATAGCGGAAACTTTAAAATTGGTGACACTTTAACGGAAGGCGAAATGCTGCAATTTAAAGGCATCCCGAGTTTTTCGCCGGAGATTTTTAAGGAAGTGGAAAACGCTGACCCAATGAAAACCAAGCAACTGGAAAAAGGCATCCAGCAATTAACCGAAGAAGGCGTGGCGCAATTGTTTACGCAGCAGCCCGGAAACCGCAAAATTGTTGGAACCGTGGGCGAGCTGCAGTTTGAAGTCATCAGCTTCCGGTTGGAGCACGAATATGGTGCAAAATGCCATTTCCGGCCGCTTACTTTTAAACGTTCCAGCTGGTTAACTTCCACGGATAAAAAGAAAATGGAAGAGATGATGTACCGCAAGCAACACCAGATCGGCACGGATAAAGACGGAAATACCGTTTTCCTGGCCGATAACGATTACATGATCAACCTGGCCAAACGCGATTTCCCGGAAATTGAGTTTCATACGACTTCGGAGTTTACCAAAAATTAGGCGATAAAAGGAGTATGGGTTATTAAGACTTGAAACCCTTAGCCTAAAGGACGGAATTGCAAATCCTAACCAGTAGAAAAGTTTTTCCACATATCTAATCTTACTTTTTACAACTACTTGTATAGGCTTCATATAACCTATTACAAACCGTTTCGTAAAAGCAAGAAAAATAATAAGATGGAAAAACAAGCTAAAAAAACAAGCTTTAAAAAGATTGTTACAATCTTTTTTTTATCATTAGTTCTTTTTATATGGTTCTTTATTTCAATTGGCAAGCATTATTCCACTACATCAGAACCACTTGCCGCAACTAACGAAGCTGTAAATAATTTAGACCAAATAACTATGGCACAGAAGTTAGCTTTGGTTGAAACAGATGATACTACTTTTAAAGCCGTTGACGATCCATATGTAAAACAATTAGATAGATTATTAACACAATTGTCAGATAAGTATAATGAGCCAAAAGATACTATTGCGGAACAAACGCATAAAATTCAATCTCGATTATTTAAACATTATCACGTTTACCTAACGTCAGCTTATTTAATGAATGAAGTAAATATCACTAAAAGAATGGATAAGGTTAAATACTGGGATATGATTACAATGTATGGTATGATCTATAGCACGGGAAAATAAAAAGATGTTTTAAATCTTACTGACCCCTACTGGTTGGGATTTGTATTTACTTGATAGAATTGCCATAACCTTTAGCTCAATATTAGCAATACCATTTGCTCAGCAAAAGAGCTATTTCGCAAAATCCCTAAGGATACCATTAATAGAAAGGTCTTCGTCAATTAAAGGCCAATGTATCCCATAACCTGAAGGAGAAATTTTGTACATCGCCCTTTCTACATCAGTTGCGGCTTGCAGTTTACCCGATAACTTGTCTAAAGGTATGTTAAGTTCATTGCCATCAATAGTTAGGATCATAAAATCTTTTTCAAAATAAATTTTCCCTATTTTGTGTGTTGCTATCATAATTACATGATCGGTTTAGCCAAACGCGATTTCCCGGAGATTGAGTTTCATACGACTTCGGAGTTTAACAAAAATTAGCCGATAAAAAAAGCATGCTTCTTTTATCGGCTAAAAAACCAGATCATTTTTACGATCTGGTTTTTTAGGTGAATCCCGATTTTATTCGGCAGCGTCTTCGCCTTTTTCACCTAATTTAACGATATCGCCTGCCTGAAACAAAATGGCCTGCACCGTAGCGCGCCAATCAGGTTTTTGGCGGAGCAAAAATTCCAGGTCCATCCCAAAATGTTTAAATTCTTCTTTCTGTGCATTTTGCATAATGGCTTTCGCCTGATCGTCTTTTTCAACGGCAATGCGCTGTTCGTACCAGTTGATGGCTTCGGCTTCTTCGGATAACGAAGCAATCATACGTGCAAAAGTCCTGGTTTTTTCCGGCAGCTCGCTGGCTGGCTCATGATATTGATCAAATCCCATTTTGATATTTTTTGATTTTTTGTACAATGCAAATTAGGGTCAACCAATCGGATTTTCAAAATTTATACCGATAAAAAAAGCATTGCGGTTTTCTGTTGAAATTAAACCGGTTTCAGTATTTTTGATTTTTGGGGATATTTTCTTCCAGGCAAAAAAATTATCTAAAACACACAATAAAAACCAAAACCCTGCGTATATCTCCAAAAAACACAAAAGTTTAGATCAGGGTTACTGCATTTGTAACGGCAGGATTGTTTAAACAACAACCCGGCGGCCGTTTTTTACGTACAGTAATGTTCAAACCGAAGAAATACATGAACAAAAATTTTTTTAAAAAATCAGTTTTGCTTTCTGTTGCACTTTCTGTTACCATTATCAGTTCCGATCCGACTACGCTGCTTAGCGGTTTTCAACCCAAAAACCAAATTTTACCTGTTAAAAGCAGCAACATATTATCACCAGCTGCAGATTTGTATTCGGCTTACCTCAGCAACATTTACGAAACCGCCAACTTATACGCTGCCGGTTTAAATGCCGATGTTTTTGCCAAAGCGGTTACCGGTTATTACAATTTGAAGCTCTCCAAACAACTGAATCAGGACAGATCAATTTTGACTATTGTGGATTTTAATCGATCCAGCTGCACCAAACGCCTGTGGATCATTGACTTACAAAACGCCAGTTTGTTGTTGAACACTTGGGTGGCGCACGGCCAGGGCAGTGGTGAAGATATGGCCTGCCAGTTTTCCAACACAGACGATTCGCACCAAAGCAGCTTAGGTTTTTACCTTACGGGAGAAATTTACAACGGCAAACACGGCCGCTCGCTGCGTTTGGACGGAATGGATGCCAACTACAACTCCAATGCGCGCGCCCGGGACATTGTTATTCATGCGGCCGGTTATGTAAGCCAGGAAGTGATCAGCAGTACAGGGCGTTTGGGCAGAAGCTTTGGCTGTCCGGCCGTTTCGCCGGAACTTGCTCCGCAGATTATCAATATGCTCAAAGATAAAACCGTGCTGTTTATCAGCGGTGGCGATAATCGTTATGAATCCAAGTATTTAAACCCTGACTTTGCGGCTAATTACCTGTTCCCAAAAGCTGATTTTACTGATCCTAAACCTGTAATTTTATAAACCATACTGTTTTTACGACAGCATTTTTTGGATATGTGTGTACAAAACCGTATCTAAACCATAAACATCCGGCCGAAAAATCAAACGGCCGTTTTCCGCCCAGCACGTAACGTAAGTAATATAAACCGGTACTTTTTGCGGCAAAGAAAGATTTCTTGCTTTCGGTAAGCTATCTTGCATGTCTTTCTCAATCTGTTCGTACTGGCTGCCATCACCAAATAAAACGTGCGCCAGTTCTAAAGGACGTTCCAAACGCACACAGCCATGGCTCACCGCGCGCATAGAGTGGCCGAACGCAGCTTTTGCCGGTGTATCGTGCAAATAAACACTGCTTTTATTAGGGAATAAAAACTTGATCTTGCCCAGTGCATTACCAACGCCGGATTGCTGTTTAAAGGAGTATTTTCCGCTTGTTTTTGATTCGGCCGACCAGTTGATTGTTTCCGGGTTTTCTATTTTTTTACCTTTCTCGTAAACGTCAATATTTTTGTTGGACAGGTAATACGGATCGGCGGCAGCCTGCACCATAATTTCGTTGGAAGCAATGCTTTGCGGAATATTCCAGATCGGGTTCACCTGCACGCTATTTATTTCGCTGTTTAATTGTGGTGTTTCCCGGCTGAAAGGCACATCGCGCACTTTTTCGGCATCAGTGTAAGCCGACAGTTCTTTGGCCGTATCGGCTTTGTTGCGGCCCTCTCCCACACATACTTTCATACTTAAAAGCACCGAATCATGATCCATTACCTTCAATCCAAAATTCGGGATGTTTACCATCACATAGCGTTCTTCGGTGGGTTTGTTTTTCCAGCGCAGCCGTTCCAGGTTTACTTTTAAAATGCGTTCTGTTTCTTCCTTCGTTCTGCCCGGTGCCAGTTCCCCGTTTGCCAAAGCTTTTTGTAAAGCAAGATATTGCGTACTTTTAGGCTGAATGCTGTCTAAAAATGATTTAATATCCGCAACTTCCAGAACATGCGTCATGGACAGGCTGTCCGGCCGCTTGGTTTCCGTAAAATACCGGGCGTAAATTTTCTTCGGATTGATCACCCCAAATTGCAGGGCATTACTGTAATTGATAAGTGAATTTGCCGTAACGATCTCCAGTTCGGCAATGGTTTGGTAAGCATCGGTTTTTGTTTTGATGCTGTTTTTATCGGCTATTTTTTGGAGCAGTGCTTCCACCTCTGCCGCCTGGAACATTTTCGGGTCCAAACCATGTTCTCCGGCTTTCAGGTAATATGCTTCTGCCAGTTGGATTTCATCTTTCGGCAGATGTTTCAATGTAAAAACGGGTTCAAAATCTTGTTGTTCATAATACGCGGAAATCAGTTTCGGATTGGCCATCAATGTTTTTTTTTCAATCAGCATTTCTTGGAACACGGTCGAAAATTCCTCCGGGTCCATCTGGTTAAAAACCGGGTTTTTGTATTTTAAGCTAAGGATTTTGCCCATATCAGAATGCTTTTTCTTTTTTACACAGGCATTCAGCCCAAGTAAAATCAGCATAGAAAAAATTATGGTCAGGCAACGGCTTGTTTTAAATGTCATAACTTGTAAACTGAAATTTTTCAGAAGTAGATTTGTAATAAAAAATTTGTTTGTAAATGTACTCATTTTCCTAAAAATATTAGCTTTTCATACTGTTTTTATCACACTAAATTTATGGTGATAAAAACAGTATCGCCCTAATACCGCTTTGTTTTTGGTGTACCGATATAACGTGTTGTTTCGATAACGTCCTGCACTTTTACCGGCAGTCTCGAAAACAAGTTATAGCCGGTGTTTTTTTCAATATCGCGCACGGTGCATACGTATTGCTGCCAGTTTGGGTTAATACTGTTGTCGTTTGGCGTATCAATGGCAATTATAGTGGCACTGCTGTTGATACGGTTTAAATCATCATTTCCGTTGGGGATGATCGCCACCACTTTCCAAATGCGCGCCGGCACATTGATCCTGCCCTGATCGATGGTTTCTGCATAACCTTTTGAACCGGTGCCGCCAGTGCCGTAACTGCCCATCATCACATAAACCTCGTTGCCGGCCTGTACTTGTGCTCTACAAAAACTTTCCAGATGTTCCCAGGTGCGCTGATTATTTAAAGGTGCCTGCGGAACAATGTTGTCCATCAAAAAAGTAGCCCCGTTTGCCTCCGCGGAATTTGTTCGGTCTCCCGACGGACAGTTGTGGCCCTTATCAAAACCAGAGTTTTTGTAGCTGTAATCCTGCGCTTCGTACCAGCCCATCGGCAGTTTTGTATCTGCCCGAAAATTGTTCAACCGATTTGCAGAACCCAAATCTGTACTGCCCAAGTGCCAGCAAACCCAGTTTGGCCCGCACCTGTCTTTGCTGTAACTTTCTGCATAATATTGCTGATTGATGAGGTAATTGTTATAGTTAGATTCATCTGCCGTGGCACCGCTTGGGTTGCCGCAAAGCAAATTATCATTATCATTTGCAACAACAGAATCTGTACCAACTGCCGGCTTTGGGTTGATGATCGTATCGCCAGTGCTAACGGCAACATTGCCGCCGCTTTGCACATCCTGCGTGCCGGTAATGGTAAAATCATCCAGGTTGATGCGGTTTTTACCACCCGAAAGCTTGCGGATTTCAAACCTTAACCGGCCGCTTTTATTGATATTGAAGGTAACCGTTTGTAAACGATGGTTGCTGCTGCTGATTTCAGGACCGGTTTGAACAAAATCAGCATTGCCATTAGCAGCCACAAATAATGCCCATACCGAAGGCCCGTCTTCTGCATAAGCGGCATGTTTTAAGGTAACTGTGGCGGCACCGTTTACATCAAAAAGCATGGATAATTTACCTGAATTTCTGATCCTGACAGCCTGTTTCCCGGTTTTATAATCTGTCGCGCTACTGCCGACAAGTGCGTCCTGCAATAGCCAGGCTCCGGTTTTAAAATTAACATTTCCGGCAGCGTAAGCTTTTTTTTGTCCCTGCTCAAAATCCTCGGTCAGGTTTTGGGCAGCGGTATAATTGCCTCCGTAACTTACCGAAGTCGGGCTGGCAGGCGGCGTGTTGCTACGGTTGCCGCCGCCGCAGGCATTCAGCAAAAAAACAGCCGCAAGCACAACTGTCAACCGATAATTATTTAATAAGAAGTGCATGTCCGGCTATCAAAATCCGGCACAAAATTACCGCTAAAAGAAGCATTAAGCAAACGCCGCTTTATGACGGAGTTACGAATACAGGCAATCATCGCACAAACAAAGGCCAAAACTGGTGCGCCTTTGCTGGCTTTCCGGCGGCAGTTCGGCACGGCAACTGCTGCAACGTTCAACTTCCGGGATTGGGCAAAAGTGGACTGCAACTTCAGCATCAAAATTTTGATCTTGTACAACAGGGTTCATAATCGGTTTTTTAAGTTGATAACCGTATTGGTCAAATATCAATCCCAAAAAACAACAAACTTAAAACACCTGCTTTTTTGAAATACGAGCACTGTTTATGTAGAAAAACATGCCATAAAAGAAGCATTTAAGCTGATGAGGTGTAGCATATTTTCCGCAGTAAACAAGCTTACGATTTTCAACATAAAGATCAAGAACCTGTAAAAAGCCCATGCTGTTTTTAGCACATAAAATTTGTGCACGATAAACTTTTTATTAGTTTTGCGCCAGCACGGGGGATTAGCTCAGCTGGCTAGAGCGCTTGCATGGCATGCAAGAGGTCATCGGTTCGACTCCGATATTCTCCACCTTGATAATCAGGCTTTTAAGTGATAAACTTGGAAGCCTGATTTGTTTAACTGTCTCTCCGGAAAATGTGCTGACTTATTTTGTTAAACCGGACAATTTTTTGATGTCGGCGCACGGTATTATCACCACTACAATAACTTTAACTTAAAATAAAGTTTTCCACAAATGTTTTAAGTTTTTCACAAAAGAACTATTATCAAAAGAAAGTTTTAACTTGGTAAATCAATTAGAAAGTTTTTCGGTTGATAAAATTTGGTTCTTAATTTATTGTAAACTTTTATTTTACTGTTTGAATCATGGAATTTTTGATAAAACCAACACCAACAAAAAAACATCAGCATCATTTTGTTGAAGAATTGATTTCAAAAGAGCAGATAAGAAGCATTATCGGCCGGGATTTTAATAAATCTGTTGCCAATATCCTGGGTTTGGTTTCGCTGCTGGAGGAAGGTTTTACTTCCGGCCGGGATTTGGACGATATACGCCGTTATTTATCCACAGAGGCCAACAACCTGGATGTGATGGTCAAAAATATCTGCAAGTAAATTACAATACTGTTTTTACCTGCATAAATACAGCGTTTGTTTTTATGCTGCTTTCAATCAATTGACCGGGTTTAAATGCTCTGCTTCATCAATCTGTTTGCCAATTTCCTCCACCTGCGAATTGTGCAGCCATTGGTCCTGTTCGCAAATCCAGCCGGCTTCCAATCTTCTTAATTCAATATTTACCAATACATTTTTCCCGATAAAGCGGTAACTATCCTGCCGCTGCCGGGTTACGGTGCCAAAAATCTGCCCTAAAATCGGACTGGTAAAATATGCTTCCATCTCGTTTTTCATCCTTACTGCGCGCCTGGCGTAGTTTTGCAGAACGCCTGCCTGGGTTACTTTTACAGTTTACAGCGTTTTAAAGTTGCATTAAATGCTTCTTTTATCACCTGTTTTTTGCACTATTTGGGTCGATGGACCGCCAATCAGATTTTCAAAAAAAGCGGTGAAAACCCAAATTGATTTTCACTGCCATTAGTTATTTTTGTCTGAAATTTTACCTGTAAAAGAAGCTATTTCATTACAATCAGTTTTTTGGTGAACACATTTTTACCGCTCGTAAGATAGATCAGATAAACACCGTTTTGCAGGTTCCCAACATTCAGCGCAAAATTGATTTTGGTATTTGCAGCTGTTGCACCGTTAAACATTTTACGCATCAACTGGCCTTTGGTATTGTACATTACAACGCTTGTTTGCCCGGCTTCCGGCACTGCAAATTCTACTGTGCTCTGTTCTGCAGCCGGGTTTGGGTAGATAAACAGACCGGTTTTAACGGTTTCAAGGCCGGTTTCTGCGGAGGTAATTGCAGTAGAATTTAAGCTTGAAGTGTTTAAAAACAAATTAGTTGCTTGTGAAGTGTTGTAAGGCGATAAATATTTGCCAGGCAGCGGACTTTCAATTGTGCCGCCCGGAAGCTGCCATTGCACCGATAAATTATCGCCGCCGCCACCTTGTTTCTGGATGGCTTCAATGTAGTATTTTTTACCGGCCAGCAAATTGATCGCCACGGATTGCTGGGAGCCGAATTTAGTCCATTCCCGGAAATTTGTCCAGCTCAGTAAATTGGCAATCCGTACTTTGCTGGCCGGATTGTCATCCGAAGAAAGATATAACTCAGCCGCATCATCGCCTGCCAGCCAAAAAACATAATTGCCGGTTTGCGGCGCACACAAGTAACCCCGGATGCGCGAGGCATAATTTTCGCCCTGGTTTGCCGGCCCTTCAAAAGTGCTCAACTGGCTGGTTGAAGTTGGCGTTGTTTGAAAAGCGAAATCTGAAATATTGTTGCCGGCAACGTTGCGCCACTCTTCCCTCAAAATCGTTCCGGTTGCCGAGCAGGTTGTGGAAGCTGGTGCAACTGCGAAACTTTGTGACACTGTTTTTGCCGCATTAAAAGAAGCATCACCGCCTTGCGAAGCTTCAACCACAACTGTACCTTCCGCCGTAACTGTTAGTGTATTATCGGAAATTGTTGCCGGTCCGGAAGCCACCTTAAAGCTGACATCCAAACCCGATGAAGTGCTTGCTGTTAAAGCAAAAGGTGCATCGCCAACCGTTTTTGGTCTGATCGCGGCAAAAGTAACGGTTTGATCTGCAGCAGCTGAAATATAAGGCGACAGATGAATACCTGCAATCGGGGTTTCCATAAAACCATCGGGCATTTGCCATTGTACCGATAAGTTATCGCCGCCGCCGCCTTCTTTTTGCAAGGCTTCTATATAATATTTTTTACCAGCCTGTAATATTATTTGGGTAGATTTTTGGGTTGGATATTTACTAAACTCGCGAAAACCGGCCCAGCTATCTATGTAAGCAATGCGGGTTTTATTGGCCGGCTGATCATCGGTAGATAGCCATAATTCGCCTGCATCATCCGCAGCCAGCCAAAAAGTATAACTGCCGGTTTGCGGCGCAAAAATATACCCGCGAACACGTGATCCATAGTTATCGGCCACATCTTTTGGCCCTTCAAAAGCAATAAGCTGCGTGATTGAATCAGGCTTTTTTTGAAGCGGAATATCGGCAATTGTATTTCCGCTTGTGTTGTCCCACTGTTCCCGTGTAACCGAACCGGAACCCTTGACATCAGAAGTTACAATTTTTGCTGCAGTGGTATCTGCATAAGGCGAAAGATGGTTTCCTGCAATCGGGGTTTCCATCGTAGCGTCCGGCAGTTGCCATTGTACCGATAAATTATCACCGCCGCCGCCTTCTTTTTGCAAGGCTTCTACATAATATTTTTTACCGGCCTGTAAGATTATCGGGGTTGATTTCTGCGTTGGATATTTGCCAAACTCCTGGTAGTTCGTCCAGCCATTTACATAAGCAATCCGTACTTTGTTGTCCGGGTTATCATCGGTAGAAAGCCACAATTCGCCGGCATCATCCGTAGCCAGCCAAAACGTATAACTGCCGGTTTGTGGCGCACAAATGTATCCGCGAATGCGCGAACCATAATTATCGGCGGCATCTTTCGGACCTTCAAAAGCAGTAAGCTGGCTGGCAGAACTGGGTTTTCGCTGAAGTGGAATATCAGCAATACTGGTTCCGCCTACGTTGTCCCATTGTTCGCGTAAAATCGTTCCGGTAGATGAACAGTTATCGGCAGCAACTTTACCGGTGGTGTTTGTTGCTGCCGTATCCGCGACCAATATTGCCGACGAATAAGGATCAAGTTTGAGGCTGCTGATATAACTATTACCGGCAGCATCATAACTTTGCCCACCAACTTTGAAAGTTTGTGCCGAAGAATTTGTATTGTAAAAGAAGCTCATGTACTGATCCGGATTGGTTGCAGTGGCCGTAACCTGTTCCAGCCGAATATTATCTAAGTACAAAGCAGTGGTTTGTTCGGGCACATCAAACACAATACTGGCGTTGCTTTCTGTAGCGGTAGCGGTAAACACAAATTCTTTTTCTGCCCGCCCGCTGCTGATGGTAGTGGCGATGCGGGAAGAAAGATCAGCATAATTACCGGTACTTTGCCGCAAATAAGCAGTGAGTGCCTTGCCCGTATTTGTGCCCAGCATACTAAATTTTAAGCGATAACTTTTGCCGGAAGTTACGCCGCCGCACCCAATAATCACCGAGCCATAATTGCTGCTGTTTGTTACCGATGAAAAAGATACTTTTAAGGCACCCCCGTCCAAATTACCGCTGCTCCAACTGGTGCTGCAATTATTGGCCGAAGCGTACGCATATAAACCACCGATATTGCTGTCGAACGTGCCATTGGCGTATTGGTTGCTGCCCGTAACTGCACTAACACGATAATCCGGAATTTTATGCGTAGATACAAACGCATTCACATCTTTTCCATACAATAATTTCCAACTGGCCACATTCAGGTTACGGTAACTGTAAACACCATTCACCTGCTGCAAAACACCAATTACCAGATCATTGTCCAGCGGCCGATAATAATAGTTTTGATCAAACGTGCCAAAATTTGCAATGTCATTATCTTTCGTTTTATATTCGGCGGCCAACTGCGAAACTTGTTTGGCCACCAAAATATTGCCCGTTACGTTGCAGTTGTAAATTGGTTTATCTGCTGCCACATTATCGTGTTCCATCACTAATTGCGTGACCGCATTGTTGTACAAGGTATTTTGTTTAATAACCAGATCATGCGCATTGTGTATATACATTCCGTAAGTAGCACAGTTGGCAACCGTATTTCCCGAAATTTCTACCTGTCCCGCATTGTCATCTATATAAATCCCGTGGGCATAAGCTTTGCTGATATTGTCTGTACCTGCCGGTGCGCCTGTGCCGTTCAGCACCACATTGCCCGAAACCACACGACCGGAATTTTGCGGCGCATTTGAGCCGTTGTTCCAGGTGTAAATTCCACCGCCATCATCTTTGGTCAAAGCGAAATTACTGATCAGGTTATTTTTTACAATCACATTGTTTCCGCTGAAGCTAAGCGGTACGTAACCTGTACTATCGATCACATTGCCCAAAACCTGGTTATTGTCTCCGTTTATAGCAATCGCTTCGTAAGTTCCGTCGCCGTTATCGCCCATACCAGCAGTTGTACCCGTATTTTTAAGCTGATTATTGTTTAGCGTAGTACCATTGCCGCCATTTACACTGATGGCATTGTTGGCCGTATGGTTAATTATGGTATTTGCAACCGTTAATCCGTTTGTGCCCGTTGCATCAATGGCGTTTTTGCCAGAAAACAGCAGCTCGCAATTGCTGATAAGGATCTTTTGTGCCGCACTGATTCCCATTGCGGCAGACAAGGCACCGGTGAAACGCAAACCTTCAAAAGACAAGTTGCTCTGACCGGCTATTTGTACCAGCGTTTCGATAATACCTGCCCTAACCTGGCTTTTGTTCGGATCTGAATTTGAGTAAATGCGCAGGCTTTTTGCCGACGGATTATAGTACCATTCGCCTTCGCTATCCAGCGTGGCCGGATGATTCTGGATAAAATAACCATAACCTTTTGCTCCGCCATATCCGGTAGGCGATGTGTAATTAAGCGTAGTACCGGCCTGGGAAGTAATTTCGTTCCGATCAATAATCCAGCGGGTTTTACGCATGATAATTTGTCCGCCTGTCCAGTTTTGTCCGGCCAGTTTACTATTGGTAATCGATGTGTTCCCATTAAAACTATCATAAGTTAAATAACCCTGATTAGCGGCATTTGCGTTTGGATAGCGGCCGATAGCCTTTGCTGCGCCGTTTAAAACAACATTGTTCAGGTAAGATAAACCTCCTGGAACGGCAGCTTCCCATATATTATTTCCTACTTGTTTCCAATTGGTTATCGTTACAAAACCGGTTATTTCGGGCAAAGTCCCATCGCCATAAGAACCAAAAACAATCGGGTTTCCGGCCGTACCCGAAGCGGTAATAATTAAGCTTCCCGCAAAAACTTCAGCTTTTTTAAACAAAATGTGATCGCCAGCCTGCAATTGTGCGCTCATGGCATTCAATTTGGCCAGTGTTTTCCAAGGCGTGGCCATGTTTTGCGCCTGCTCCGGTGTGCGGCTATCATCACCCTGACTATCTGATACATAATAAGTTGCCGCAAAACAGGAAACACTTCCCCATAAAATTAAAACGAGCGAGCTGATGATTTTTAAATAGTAACGGCTGTAAAATATCTTCATATATAAATTCCGGTAAATTAAATACTTAAAAACAAGCGCATTATGCTAATTTCCTTACGGCAAATTACCGGCGTAGTTACAATTAATTACTTAGATCGCAATTATTCGATAACAGAAATCAACTTCTTATTGAAGCAAAATCCTAAAATGCAGCATTTAGCAAAAGTTTTAACTTTATATTGAGAAAAAGATTGCAGGATAACAAAAAATTAATCAACATAAAATTAAATTGACCATAAAATACTTCATTTAGCTTTTACTTGATAATGATTGTTGAAAAATCTTTGGCTATACTGTTTTTACAGGCATAAAAACAGTATGGTTCATCCGCACAACGCGTTATTTGGGCTGTTGCAACTTATCTTTTATAAAAAAATGATCATGATTTGGAAGCAGCGAAAAAATATTTCTGTTAATGCTTCTTTTATGAGGTAAAATTTGGTCAACTGTCAATAAGATGTTAGTTTTTGTACTATAATTTAACGATAACGAAAGTAGAAACCAGGTTTCGCCCCCATTACAGTCCTTACTTCTTTTATAATTAAAATCCCATGTAATAAAATATTCAGGATGACCGTTTTCGATCAAAACATATTAATTTTAGCGCATTATGCCGGCGCAATTTCTGCAATACATCAATCAATATGGTTACCTGGCCATTTTTGTACTGATACTGGTTCAGGAAATCGGTATCCCAACACCGCTGCCCAACGAGTTGCTGATGCTGTTTTCCGGTTATCTGGCTTTTAGCGGCACACTTAAACTGTACCTGGTTTTGTTGTGCATTGTTACGGCGGATTTTCTGGGGGCAAACATGCTGTTTACAACGTTTTATTTTTTTGGGCCCTATATTCTTCAGCATAAACCCAAATGGTTTCCGTTATCAACCCAAAAAATCAACAAGCTTTCGGCCAAAGTTTCCAACGGCGGCATGTGGACGATCTTTCTCGGACGCGTTACGCCGTTCATCCGGGGTTATATTTCGGTGATTGTGGGCCTGCTGCACATCAAACCAAAAAGTTATGTACCGGTTACCTTCATCACGGCCTGCCTGGTTACCTGCACTTACGTTATTACCGGTTTTTTCCTCGGGCCATATTGGGCGCAGGTTGCAGGTAAACTGGAAACGGTGAAATACGTTGTACTGGCCATAATACTGCTGGTGGCGGCGTTTTTTATCATCCGCCGTTTTCGCCCTAAAAAAGCTGATTTATCCGCAAACCCTCAACCCTGAACCTGCCGAAATATATGCTGAAAATACACTTAGTTTCTGAAACAATTTTTGTAATGAAAGGCCAGGGCGTGCATACCGCATTTGTAGAGCAGGTAGAATTATTACGCGAAAAAACTGATATACAAGTAGTTGTCAACGAGGAAGGATATGGCGACCTGATGCATTGCCACACTTACGGGCCTTATTATTTTTGGAAAGGCCGCAAATACAAAGGCCGCCGCATCCATACCGCGCACGTGATCCCGGATTCGATCAAAGGTTCGCTGCCGATGTGGAAACACCTGGCACCACTGGCCAACTGGTTTTTTAAACGCGTTTTTTCTTATGCCAATGTGGTAATTGCGCTTTCGCCGATGGTGGAAGATGCAATTTTGAAGTTGGGCGTAAAAACTAAAATTGTAAAAATTTACAACCCGGTTTTGATCGGCAAATGGAAACGTACCGAAGAAAACCGGCAAAAAGGCCGCCGGTTATTAAAGCTTTCTGTTGATAAAAAAGTGGTTTTGGGCGTTGGCCAGCTGCAAAGCCGAAAAGGTGTGGAAGATTTTCTGGCTATCGCCGAAGCCCTGCCCGAAGCCGCGTTTATCTGGGTAGGTGGCCGCCCGTTTGGCAAATTTACAGAAGGCATTGAGCGGATAAATAACCGCATAAAAACAGCATCGGCACATATTCATTTCCCCGGTTTGTTTGATCTGGCCGATATGCCCGCCATTTATGCCGCGGCAGATATGCTGCTTTTTACTTCTTATCAGGAAAACTGCCCGCTGGCACCTTTGGAAGCTGCCGCCTGCGGAATGCCTGTGGTTTATCGTGACATCCGTGAGTACGGGCTTTTGTATGAGCAGCCTTATCTTAAAGCAAAAACAACGGAAGATTTCATTCAGATCATCCGAAAATTATTAAACGAACCTTTGTTTTATACGCAAGGTTTAAAGCTTTCTGAGGAGTTGATCAAACAGTTTGATCAGGAAAAAATACGGCAGCAACTGATTGATTTATACCAAAGTATGGTTTCTTCTTCTACAAAAAAAGGTTGATAAAAGAAGTATGTTGCCTCACCCCGACCTTCTCCTTTGGAAAGGAAGCTGAAACGATACTTCTTTTATCGACCTAAAATTGGTGTTTAAAGCTGGATTGTTTAAAAGTTCAGTTCTACTTCTTTTTCCAGTCCCAACACTTTATCCAGCGTAATCGGTAATTGGCGGACGCGCTTTCCGGTAGCATGGAAAACAGCGTTGGCAACCGCACCGGCCACGCCCACAATCCCGATTTCGCCCAATCCTTTAATGCCTAAAGGGTTGATCACGTCGTCTTTTTCTTCTACAAAAATCACCTCGATATCATTGATATCTTTGTTTACGGCCACATGATATTCGGCCAGGTTATGGTTCATAAAACGGCCAAAATTGTTATCTATCACCGACTCTTCTTCCAAAGCCATACCAATGCCCCAAACCACTGCCCCTAAAATCTGGCTGCGGGCTGTTTTGGGGTTGAGGACTTTTCCGCCGGCAATCGCGCTCACCACGCGCGAAACGATTACTGTCCCTAAATCCTCGTCCACTTTTACCTCTACAAAAACAGCACTGTGCGTGTTAAAAGAGTATTCCAGCATGTGCAGCAGGTTTGGTATGTTGGTTGCTTCCTCTTCAATGCTTACTTCACCGCTTTGCTTCATAACAGTTACAATTTCTATAGCTTTAGAGGCATCCAGTTTATGCGTGATAAGGCCGCCATCAAAACTAACCTGCTGCAGATCTGCATCTGTAAAAGGCGAGTTTTTAAGTTTTTGGGCGAGTTTAAAAACCTTTTCTTTGATCGCTTCACAAGCTGCCAGCACGGCCGAACCGACAGAAGCTGCCGTCCAGGAACCGCCTTGCAACGGTGCTTCCGACAACAAAGTATCGCCCAGTTTAAAGGTTACATCTTCCAGCGGCAAGCCAAGCGTTTGAGCGGCAATCTGCGTCATGATGGTATAAGTCCCCGTTCCGATGTCGGATGTTCCGCTGCCTACAATCAGTTTTCCATCGGCCGTCAAAACTGCTTTTGCAGCGGCTTTCATCTGGAGGGCATCCCAAACGCCGGTGGCCATTCCCCAGCCAATCAATGTGTTGCCTTCCCGCATAGAGCGGGGTTCCATACTTCTTTTATCCCATCCAAATTTGGCTGCACCTTCCTGATAACAGGCCCGCAACGCTTTGCTGGAAAAAGGTTTTTTATCGTTCTGATCCCGCTCGGCATAATTTTTCAACCTCAGTGCCAGCGGGTCCATTTTCAATTTATAAGCCAGTTCATCCATCGCACTTTCAATGGCGTGCATCCCGCTTGCAGAACCCGGCGCGCGCATATCCATCGGCGTATAAGTATTCAGCTTAACTAACTGATAATCAACGTTCACATTTTCACACTGATATAATAAACCTGCCCAGTTAACTACCGCTTCTGTATAATTCTCGAACAAGGAAGTTTCGCCGTAAGCTTTGTGTGTGATAGATTGCAGTGTACCGTCCTGATCAGCACTTAAAGCCAGTTGCTGCACATTTGCCGGCCGATGCCCGAAAGAAAACATTTGCTGCCTTGTCAACGATACGCGCACAGACCGTTTCAGTTCCTGCGCAGCCAAAACAGCCAGGAACAATTGGTACTGCGGCCGCAAACCGGAACCAAAACCACCGCCCATAAATGGCGACATAACGCGCACTTCATTTGCAGATAAACCAAAAATTTTGGTTACATAATTCAGGCAGTTGGTTACGCCCTGCGTTTTATCGTAAATGGTTAATTTACCGTCTGGCTCTACAATTACCGTAGTGGCAAAAATTTCCATCGGATTATGATGTTCGGCACTGTGGATGTAGGTCGATTCTATTTTCACCGGTGCTTTTGCAAAAGCTTCCTCCGCGTTACCGCGGGAAACCGGCGGTTTATAACCCGTTTTTCCGGTTGGTGCTTTAAAAGATTTGGAAAGGTTCTGCTCCAGATTTGTGGTATGCGCGTCTTCATCATACGTTACTTCTATCAACGAAGCTGCATAGCGCGCCAGTTCAAAAGTATCTGCAACAACCAAAGCAACCGGCTGCATACTATGCGTGATTTTTGCGCTGTGCAACGGCCGGAAAGGCGATCCGTCCACAGCATCATCATCTTTATAACTTTTATCAAACCAAGCCAGCGTGGGTACGTTTTCATGCGTAAATACCTGTAATACACCTTTTAGTTCCAGTGCTGGCATCGAGTTGATATTTTTGATTTTTCCGCTGGCTATATTGCTCGAAACCACGTAGCCATACGTCAATCCATCGGCACCAAATTCTGCTGCGTATTTGGCTTTACCGGTCACTTTCAGCGGGCCATCTACACGGTCAACTGGTTTTCCTATATAATCGGTTTTCATTTTTTAGTTTTTTGGGGTGATACTTCTTTTATCAGGTAAATTTTGACTTAAACGATTTTGGCCGCATCTGTAAAAGCCCGCACGATGGCACGTTTGGCCAGTTCGATTTTGAAGGTATTATCACCAAAACCCTTTGCATCTTTTAATACTGTTTCAGCAAGCATTTTGAAGTTTTCTGCTGAGGCCTGTTTACCAATAAGCTCACTTTCAGCATCTTTATCCCTCCAGGGTTTGTGAGCCACACCGCCCAGCGCCAAACGGATATCTTTAATTGCCCCGCCTTCCATCTCCAAAGCCGCAGCCACAGAAACCAGCGCAAATGCATACGATTGCCGGTCACGCAGTTTTAAATAAACTACATTTTTTACCAGATTATTTTTAGGCAGATCAATGGAAGTCACCACATCATCCGGTTGCAAAGTATTGTCAAACTGTGGCTCATCGCCCGGCAGGCGATGAAAATCTGCAAAATCAACCACCCGGTCGCCGTTTTTACCGGTTACATTTACTTTTGCATCCAGCGCAGCCAAAGCCACACACATATCAGAAGGATGCGTGGCGATACAAGCCTCACTCGTGCCCAAAATGGCGTGAATACGGTTGTAACCGCCAATGGCCGAACAGCCGCTGCCCGGCTGGCGCTTGTTGCAGGGCGTTGCCAGATCATAAAAATAATAACAGCGTGTGCGCTGAAACAAGTTGCCGCCGTTGGTGGCCATGTTTCTAAGCTGCGGCGAAGCACCGGCCAAAATTGCTTTGGACAACAGCGGATAACGTGTTTCTACCTGCTCATTCCATGCGGTAACGGCGTTGGTTTGCAGTGCGCCCAAACGCAGGCCGCCATCTTCCGTATCTTCAATTTCTTTTAAAGTGATGTGGTTCAAATCAATCAGTTCATCCGGCCGTTCCACATTTTCTTTCATCAAATCCAGCAGATTGGTACCACCGGCAATAAATTTAGAATTGGTGTTTTTGCTGATTTCTGCCACCGCTTCGGCCACATCACCTGCTCTTTTATAGGTAAAACTATTCATGTGCTGCTCCTTTCACTTCTAAAATGGCGGCGTTGATGTTGGTATAAGCACCGCAGCGGCAAATGTTTCCGCTCATCATTTCTTTAATTTCATCCTGTGTGTTGGCTTTTCCTTCGTTCATCATCCCAACGGCCGAACAAATTTGTCCCGGTGTGCAATAACCGCACTGAAAAGCATCGTGTTTTATAAAAGCCTGCTGCATCGGGTGCAATATTTCGCCATGCGATAAGCCTTCTATTGTGGTAATCTGTTGCCCGTCGCGCATTACGGCCAAAGTAAGGCACGAATTTATGCGCACACCATCAACCAAAACCGTACAGGCACCGCATTGGCCATGGTCGCAGCCTTTTTTTGTACCGGTAAAACCAACGTATTCGCGCAGGGCATCCAGCAAACTCACCCAGGGCGCAACTTTTAGCTGATGGTCCTGGCCGTTAATGTTCAGGCAGATTGCTACCGGTTCTGCCAATGCCGGAACCGGCGCAACGTTATAGTCGCCCAGGTTTTGTTTAAATATTTCTAACATGTTTATAACGGGGTTTTAAAATTGCTTTCATTATCTTTTTTAATTTATTGGATTTATTTAACGGTGCTTCTTTTATCACCTAAAAAAGCAGCGGGCCATTATTTGTTTTGTAATAAAGATAAAACACCAAAATTTTAGTGCTAAAAGAAGCATCAGAATTTAAAAAAAGGAATTGAACAGCTTGATCATAATTTGATTTTTTCGGCCTGTTAATCTAATTTTTTTCAGCTATAAGTTACAACATATATGTTTACAATATATAATCCTGAAAAAAGAATTTTTGATTTTAGGTTGATAAAAACAGTATCGGTTCCTGATAAAATTATTTTTCAAAACCACACAAATATCAGTTGTAATTTGATCGGCCAAAAACCAGTCCGCCACTAACAAACACATGTTTTTACCATTTACAGTTGTGTACGGTCAGGTTCGATTACGCCAATTTTGTTTGATTTTTTAAAAACCGCAGGGCATAAAATGCGTTTTTTAAACAAGATATATGGATTTCTTCCGGATTATCCAAACCAACAGAAAACCCGTTTTCCAAAACTAATCAACTAATTAATTTTTACCTCATAAAAACAGTATGGACATTAATCAAAAATACGCGCTGATTACCGGCGCAACCAGCGGCATCGGTTATGAACTGGCCAAATTATTTGCAAAAGATCAATACAACTTAGTGATCGTTGCAAGAAATACCGAAGAACTGGAAAAAACTTCCGCAGAACTTAAACAGTCTGGCATTGAAGTGGTTACCATTGCCAAAGATTTGTTTAACCGCGAAGCCCCGATGGAAATCTACAACGAAATCAAATCTAAAAATATCAGGATCGATGTTTTGGTGAACGATGCCGGACAAGGTCAGTATGGTTTATTTTCCGAAACTGAGATCGATCGCGAATTAGAGATCATCCAGCTGAACATTGGTGCAACGATCGCTTTAACAAAACCTTTTTTAAAGGAGATGATTGCCCGCAAAGATGGAAAAATCCTGAATCTGTCTTCCATCGCCGGTAAAACGCCCGGGCCATATCAGGCAGTTTATCATGGTACAAAGGCATTTATCCAATCATTTACGGAGGCCATTCGTTCTGAAAACAAAGACAACGGCATAACCATTACCGCCTTGCTGCCGGGTGCTACCGAAACTGACTTTTTTAACAAAGCAGACATGAACGATTCTAAAATTGTGCAGGATGGCAGCATGTCCAGTGCTGCAGATGTGGCCAAAGATGGTTATGAAGCGTTAATGTCTGGCAATGATATGGTGATTTCCGGTTTCAAAAACAAAGCGATGATCGGCGTGACGAATTTAACACCCGACCATTTGGTTGCCGATATGATGAAAAAACAGCAGGAACCTGTTAATAAAGATAAATAAACAATGCTGTTTTTATCGCATAAAAAACCCTGAACTTTTTATCCAAGTTCAGGGTTTTTAGTTTTAAAACTAATTACCCTTTTTTTATTTCGATATAAAATTTACTGCCGTTATTTTCTTCGCTTTCAAACCAGATTTTGCCTTCGTGCCAATCAATAATGGTTTTAATGATCGACATGCCCAAACCTACCGATGGTTCGCCTTTTAAACCGGTTCTGCAGGCGTTGTTAAATTTATCAAACAAACCTGCATGAAATTTTTGCGGAATACCGATGCCTGTATCTGCAATTGTAATCCGCACGGTTGTTTCCTGTTCTTCTAAACCAATTGTAATTTTTCCATCATCAGGTGTAAATTTTACAGCATTGGAAATTAAATTGCTGATTGCCTGCAAAAACTTGGCTTCATCTATCTCAGCAAAAACCGGTTCGTTACTAATCTGTAAATCAAACTTTAAACTCATCTGTTTTTCAGATTCCAGATATTCACCAACCAACGATTTCAAGGCATTAACCAGATTAACCCGTTTTTTTACTAAAGCCGCTCCCGCAGATTCTATAAATTCTTGCTTTACAAATTCCTGAATCAGGTTGATGCTTTTTTTACTGATTTTCTCAATCAGATCAAGCCATTTTTTTATATCTTCATCTTCCAGCAATTTTGTTTTTCGGGAGATCAAGGCCGACAAATTTTGGATAGAACCCAACGGCCCGGCCAAATCATGAGAAAGTATATTTAAAACAGAATTTTTTTTGTTAGAATACTCGTTCAGTTTGTTTATATGATCTTTTTCGGCCGTAATATCCTCCAGATAACCCGTTAAAATATGTTTTGTATCCTGCCCGTCTGCCTGAACATCATACAACAAACTTGATTTTAAATAGCATTCTTTACCTTGCGGCAACTGCATCCTAAACTCAATGTTGTTTTTAAACGAACCGGGTTTTAAGCTGCTGTAACTATCTTTTAAATAATCCAAATCTTCCGGATGGATCATTTTTAACAATATTCTGGCAGAAACCTGTTCAAATTTAATGTTGAAAAAAGCTTCGAACGCAGCATTTGCATAGATAAACTGTTTGGTGCTTACATCAAAAGCAAAACAAAGTCGTGGGTCATGCGCTGTAAAGGTTAATAATAACGATGATGGGTTGACCATAAATTATCAGGCAAAAAAAGCACATAATAAACCTGGAAATTTAGGTTGATTATCTTTTTGATTAATAAAGTAGATGAAGGCCAAAATTAAACACTGCTAAAAACTACCCGTTAAGTATTAATACTGAACTTTTGGATAGATAAATACGTGTTTATGCAAGAAACTTAGCTGCACAATTTAATATTTAAACTTTATGTTTTTAAGCGCGTTTTTAAAAGCGATAAATGAATAAATTATGCAACCTATTTTCATCACCGTAGGCGCAACGCACCCTTTAATGATTATCCCGGATGCCCAGGCGCACTTAGACGGCCACCCGGTTTTAACCTACACTTACAGCATTTATGGCTATAAACAGCCAATCAATCAGCAACAGATTGACAGTAAAGCAACTGAACTTTTGCTGGAAAAGAAAAAAGATCCTGATTATTTAGGGATGATAACTTTTGAGTTACCCGGCAAACTTTTTAATTATGAAGCCGCAGAAGGACAGGGATTAACCTCGGAAGAAGTTGAGGAAGCGATTGAACAAATAACACAATACCGGGAAACGCCCGGCATGTGGCAAATTTAGCCTGGTAAAAGAAGCATTGTTTATTGGCAATGCTTCTTTTATCGACTAAAAATTGGTGCGTGCATTCTTAAATACAGGCAATTTAGCCAACTGGATAATAACGATTCGCAGCAAATAAATGATCAATCCGATTACAGCAATAATAATCAGCCCGAAAATTAAACCAGCTTTAAAAGCACCTTCAACCAAGCCGCAGCCAGAAAGTGCAAAACTTAAAAATGCGCAAATTATAGGTAGAATTGATTTTTTCATATTTGTTGTTTTTGAAATAAAGGTAAATTAATTTTTTATTTGAATGTTTGGCTGGATGCTGTTTTTATCGGTATAAATATTGGATTTTATATTTTCATCCTCACTCCCCGCTTTTTTTTAAAAAATAGTTTGGGCGTGCCCCTTCGGGTCGGGCTTTCCGTTGCAAGTCCGCGCTGCGCTTGCGGGCTTTCCACTGCAATCCCTCACGCAGAGCTACACTACCGGCACACCAATCACACTAACAAACATGCTTCTTTTACCACATAAAAAACCCCCTGTACTTTATTTAAAGCACAGAGGATTTTTCATTATAAATAAATTAAAATCAAGGAGTTAACACCACTTTTACACAATCATCTTCTTTATTTTTAAAAATATCATAACCATGAGCCACTTCGCTTAGCGGCAAACGGTGCGAAATAATATCATCCAAAACCACTTTTTCGGTAGTTACCAGTTCTATTAAATGATCGATATAGTTTAAAACCGGTGCCTGGCCTTGTTTAATGGTGATACCTTTATCAAACATGCGGTGAACCGGGAAATTATCAAACGGCGTACCGTAAACGCCCACAACTGTTACCGTACCAGAACGGCGCACGGCCCGGAAACACATATCCAGCACTTTCATGGTTCCTTTTTCAAAGTTAACGGTGGCTTTTACTTTATCCAGAAATGAACGTTCGGCTTCAAAACCTACCGCATCCACGCAAACATCGGCACCGCGGCCGCCCGTCATCTCACGGATGGCTTCCACCACATCCACATCGTGCGGGTTTAAGGTTTCTACCTTATTCACGTCTTTTGCTCTTTTCAGGCGGTAATTTTCAGGATCGATGGCAATCACCCGTCCTGCACCATTGATCCAGGCAGCTTTTTGAGCCATCAAACCAACCGGGCCAGAACCAAATATGGCAACCGTTTCGCCAGCTTTTAACTGTGCCCAATCTATTGCAGACCAGCCAGTTGGAAAAATGTCCGTTAAAAACAGCACCTGTTCGTCTGTCATGTTATCTGGTACTTTACGCGGACTGACATCGGCATAAGGCACACGCACGTATTCTGCCTGTCCGCCGGAATAACCGCCATATAAATCCGTGTAACCAAACAAAGCGGCACCTTTTTGATCCAGCAAATCGCCATCCGGGCCGTAATGCTCGTAGTTAGAATTTTCGCAATGCGGCGTGGCTCCGTGCTGACAAAAAAAGCAATGGCCACAGGCAATCGGGAAAGGGACTACCACCCGGTCGCCTTTTTTCAGGTTTTTTACGGATGGGCCAACTTCTTCCACAATTCCCATAAACTCGTGGCCCACAATCATATCTTTGGTTTGAGGGATTCCACCGTCAAAAATATGCAAATCCGAACCGCAGATTGCCGTGGATGTAACCCTTAAAATCACATCGCCCGCGTCTTCAATTTTCGGGTCCGGAACGGTATCATAACTAATATCACCTGGTTTGTGAAAAACTGCTGCTTTCATAAAAAAATTATTTTTGGTTTTATTTAGAAAGTAACAGTTGCCTTAAAACAATAGTTTTAGTACTTAAAAATATTACTTTGTAAGTAACGGAAACCGGCTTAAAACCGATTATGGATTTCGGTAATGATACGCGCTATTTCGGCACGGATTGCAGCCGTAGGCTGGATGAAATTATTGTTCATGTAGGAGAAAATCAGCTTTTTACCTTTCCGCGTAACTAAGTAGCCGCTTTGGTTGTAAACATTGCTTAATGAACCGGTTTTGCCCCAAACAAACGGAACGCCGTTGTCCGTTTTATAAGTGTTGCGCAATGTGCCGGAAACGCCGCCTGAGGGCAATAAACTATGTAGTTTTGGGTCGTTGTTGATTTTTAGCCTGATTTTTTGCAGCAGCGCAACCAGCGTTTGCGGCGTAAACAAATCTTGGCGCGATAAACCCGAACCGTCTGACCATTGCGGTTCATCAGGCAAATCATTTAAAAAGTGTTTTTTGCTGAAATTGATTGCAGCTTGTGTACTTAAATTTCCGCTAAGTTTGGATGAACAAACCAATAACAACTGCTCGGCAATAAAATTATCACTTGGCAAAAGCATGTACTTGTAAACAGAATCCGAAGCAATACTATATAAAGTTTTGGCATTTTTTGGCATATCCAACTTTACCAGTCCAACCGGTTTTTTCAAACTATCCTGCAACAAAGAAATGGTTAGTTCCGGGCTTGTTTTCCATGGGATTTCCTGCTTAAACTTAGATGGGATTTTACCAGTCGGATACATAAACCAGTTTTCAAACAATGCTCTTTTTACCATATAATTTTTAGGCTTAAAAGAAGTATCCGGTTGTAACTTGGATTGAAAGTAAGCCGGTTTAACTTGTAAGTTTCCTTGTGCATCAGCCTGAAACTTTGCCACATTATCTTCAATTGGCATTGCGTTTATTTCTGCCTGATAATAATCATTGTAATCACCGTAAGGCCAGCCTTCACCATAAAAATTTCCCTGATAATTATTGTCTGCAAAAAACAGCTTCTTAGGGCTTTCCTTCAGCAGATCATAAACTTTGGTTGATTTTAAAGCAGAATGCAAAAGAGAAGGATCGCCTGTTCCCCAAAAAATCAACGAATCATTTCGCTCCAGGTAACGCAAACCGGGAATAGAATCGCCCAGCATTTGCAATGCCGTATAAAAAGTAAAAAGTTTGGTATTGGATGCCGGTGTAAAATATTTGCTTTCATTTTGTGCAAAGATCATTTTCCTTTTATCCTGATCATACAAAGCAAAACCTGTAAAATGATTTTGGTTAATGGCGGAATTATTGAAAATTTTACTGATTTTGTGTTGTGTAATCTGATGGCTGCAACCGGTGATACTTGCAAAAATTATAGCATAAAAACAGTATGCAAGTTTGGATTGGGTTTTTAGATTTTTTATCGGCATTACATATACAATTTTATATAATTATACTTTCCAATTTATCCAAATAATCCTGGTCAACATCAGCCCCGATCCCCGGCGTATCATCCAGCAGTATTTCCATGATATTGTACTTGCAGCCACCAATTACCGGATCAGCCAAATGCCCTAATAAACACGTATCTAAATCAAAAAAACAGATATTTTTAAAAGCCATGGCAAAATGAACATTGGCCGTTAAAGCCAAACGGCTTTCCAACATTCCGCCTTGCATACAGCGTATGTTATTTTGTTCGGCAATCTGGTTTATTTTAATGGCTTCGTGGATGCCGCCGCTTTTGGCAAGCTTGATATTGATGTATCTGGCCGCTTTATTCCGGATGATCCGTTCGGCATCATGGTGCGTGTAAACACTTTCATCGGCCATTATGGCAATTGGCGAAAGCTGGCAAAGTTCGGGCAGCCGTTCATCATTGTAAGTGCGCATGGGCTGCTCGCAAAACTCAATATCATATTGCGCCAAATTTTGCAGGGTAAAAACAGCATCGTCAAAACCCCAGCCCTGGTTGGCATCCAATTGCAACTTAATTTCCGGACCGATGGTTTGGCGGATTTGCCTGATGCGCTCCAAATCTTCCTGCGGCTTTTTGCCTAATTTAACTTTGATCTTTTGATAACCCTGCATTTTAAATTTCAAAGCCGAAGCCGCCATCGCTTCCGGTGCGGCAATGCCAATGGTGATGTCGGTTTCGATCTTTCTTTTTTCCCCACCCAGAAATTGGTACAAGGGCTGATTTACATTTTTGGCCGCCAGATCATACAAAAGCATATCGAATGCACTTTTTACCGTATAATTTTTGGCCGTGTATAGATGCAGTTCGGCCATTCGGGCTTCAATGTCCAGCGCATCTTTACCTTTCCACAAAGCGGCAAAATCTTTGGCCATTTCGTAGCAGGTGGCCTGGGTTTCGCCTACAATCATCGGGAAGGCCGAACATTCGCCCACGCCGGTTAAACCTGCATCGGTATGCGCCCGCACAAACAGGTTTTGTGCATACTCCATCGTGCCGGTTGCAATGGTAAAAGGCTCTATCGGGATAGAATATTTGTAAATTTCGAAGGAAACGAACCTCATATCTGTATAAAATAATTTCGGCAGATAATATCAGCAAAATATTGTTGTTATCATCACACTCCATAAAATCAACCCAAATTATACAGCCTGATTTGGTTGCAGGAAGGCTATCTTTGATTTGATACATGAAATTATACCATTACTTTTTTCCATATCCATCAATCTGTTTTAAACATAGCCGTTTTTTATGTTTTATTTTAGTTTTGGTTTTCGCTTTCACCAACCCTGATGCTGTTTTTGCACAGGTAAAATTGACGGTTAGCGGCGTGGTGAAAGATGCCACAACCGGCGAAACATTAATTGGTGCCAGCATCCGGTTTCTGGAGATTAATGGCAGCGGCACCAGCAGCAACAGTTATGGTTTTTATTCTTTATCGGCATCGGCAGGTGTTTACCAACTGCAAATCAGCTATACAGGCTACACTACGCAGGTTAAAAATGTTGATCTGCGGAAAAATTTAAGGCTGAACATTGCTTTGAGTCCGGGCTCTACTTTAAATGAAGTGGTGATTAGCGGCAGGCAGAACAAAAACGAGCAGGTTACCAACCCGCAGATGGGTTTGCAGGCCATCAGCATCACCGAAATTAAAAACGTGCCGGTACTTTTGGGCGAAAAGGATGTGTTGAAAACCCTGCAACTGCTGCCCGGGATCAAATCTGCCGGGGAAGGAAACAGTGGTTTTTATGTCCGCGGCGGCTCATCAGACCAAAACCTGATTTTGCTGGACGAAGCCACTGTTTACAACGCCTCGCACTTGCTGGGCTTTTTTTCCACCTTTAATTCTGATGCAATAAAAGACGTAAACGTGTACAAAGGCAACATGCCCGCGCAATATGGAGGAAGGCTGGCTTCTGTAGTTGATATAAAAATGAACGACGGCAACCAGAAAGAATATACGGCGGAAGGCGGCATCGGTTTGATTGCCTCGCGGTTAAAAGTGGAAGGGCCGATTGTGAAAGACCGCGGTTCGTTTATGATCAGCGGGCGGCGCACTTATGCCGATTTATTTTTGAAAGCATCCAGCGACAGCACTTTAAAACAAAGCTCGCTGTATTTTTATGACCTTAACCTGAAAGCAAATTATCGTTTAAATGATAAAAACACCATTTATTTATCCGGATACACCGGCAAAGATGTACTTGGTTTAGGCAGCACTTTCAACCTGAACTGGGGCAATCAAACCGGCACGCTCCGTTTAAACCATCTTTTTAGTGATAAGCTGTTTTCCAACACCACGCTGATCTACAGCAATTACAATTATACCATCCAAAACTCCACCGATAACCAGGATTTTAAGGTAACATCCAAAATTCAGGACGAGGAACTGAAAGAAGATTTCCAGTACTATGCCAACGACAAGCATTTGCTGCGCTTTGGTTTGGATGCCGTTTATCACACCATTGCGCCCGGAGAAATTACCACTTCGGCCACTTCCAGCTTCAATACCAAAACCATCGAAAACCGGTTTGGTGCCGAAATTTCTGCTTATATTTCTGATGAATGGCGGGCCAATGATCGTTTGAACCTGGTTTATGGCCTGCGTTTAAACACATTTTCGCTGCTTGGCCCGGGCACGTTCAATACTTACAACGCGGATGCTTCGATCAAAACTTCCGACACGTACAGTTCGGGCAAAATCGTAAAAACTTATATCAATCCGGAACCGCGCATTTCGGCCAGTTACCGGCTGGATTCTGTCAGTTCCATTAAAGCCAGCTACGCGCGCAACACGCAAAATCTGCATTTGCTGTCCAATTCTACCTCAACTTTGCCAACAGATTTATGGGTGATGAGCAGCAACAACATCAAAACTGAAATTGCCGATCAGGAAGCACTGGGTTATTACCGGAATTTTAAAGACGGCGTTTACGAGTTTTCTTCGGAAGTATATTACAAGGCCATGCAAAACCAGATTGATTATAAAAATGCGGCCCAACTGCGCGCCAATGATGATGTAGAATCGCAGTTGCTGTATGGCGTTGGCCGGGCTTATGGCATTGAGTTTTTCCTGAAAAAGAAAACCGGGATTTTTACCGGCTGGCTGGGCTACACCTTATCGCGCACGGAAAGGAAGTTTGACGGCATCAACAACGATACTTATTTCCCTTCCAAACAAGACCGCACGCACGATATTTCGGCTGTTGGGATTTATAAACTCAACAAACGCTGGACTTTTTCCGGAACGTTTGTGTACAGCACCGGCAACGCCATCACCTTCCCAAGCGGAAAATATACCTTAAACGGTGAAACTACTTTTTATTATTCGGAACGGAACGGCTACCGGATGCCCGCTTATCACCGTTTGGATTTGGGCGCTACGCTGGAAGGGAAACCTCATCCTAAATACCATTCGAGCTGGACTTTTGGTTTTTACAATGCCTACGATCATCATAATGCTTACGTGATCGAGTTTAAAGATGACCCGAAAAACCCCGGCCGAACCGAAGCAGAACAAACAGCACTGTTTGGCATTATCCCATCTGTAACCTGGAATTTTAAGTTTTAATTTATGAAATTCGATCCGCCCAAAACAACGTTTTTTACGATACTGGTTTCGGCCATGCTTCTTTTATCGTGCAAAAAAGTGATTCAGATTGATTTTAACAACGCCGGCCAGCAGCTGGTGATCGAGGGAAATGTAACCAACGGCAGTAATACGCAAACGGTCAAAATTTCAAAATCGGTTGCCATTACCGATGCCAGTAATTTCCCGGCCGTAAGCGGTGCCACAGTTACAATCTCCAGCAACGGCAATATTTACCCGCTAAAAGAAGCATCGCCCGGCAATTATATCACTACGGGTTTAAGAGGGCAGGCCAACAGGACTTATCAGCTTAACATTAATTACAACGGGCAGGTTTATACAGCAACTTCTACCATGCCCATTCCGGTAAAACTGGATTCTTTGGGCATAGAAACCACTTCTTTTGTTGGGAAAGAGTTTAAATCAGTTACAGTTACTTATACCGATCCGGTGGCAGAAACCAATTATTACCGGTTTTTGTTAACGGTAAACAACACACCCTCAACCAATTATTTCATTTATACCGATCAATTGACCAACGGCCGCAACGTAAACCGCAATTTACTTGACAACGATCTGAACCTGGAAAAAGGCGATATTGTGGTGATTGAAATGCAATGCATCGACTGGAATATTTACCAATACTGGAACGGGCTAAGCCAGAACCAAAACCGCGGTGGTGCATCTACCACGCCGGCCAATCCGGTTTCCAACATCAGCAATAGCGCGCTGGGTTATTTTAGTGCGCATACCATTCAAAAAGTGCAGCTTACCGTAAACTGACCGGTAAAAACAGCATGGTTATTTTTGTTTTGGTTTGAATAAATTACTGTTTAAAACCCATCCTTAAAAATAGGTGGTAAAAGAAGCATCTGTTTAAATGATGCTTCTTTTATCCATATAAAAACTGGTAAAAGGGTTTGCGGCAGCGATCAGCAAATCCTGTGTTTTAGTAATTTACACCATTACTCCGTTCATCAGTTTTAAAATAGAATCCACATACTCGCGGTTATTGGCCAGGCGCGGCACTTTGTGCTGGCCGCCTAATTTGCCTTTCAGTTTCATCCAGTTGTAAAAAGTTCCTTCCGGGGCAAAGTGGACCAGCGGCGGCTTTAAAGCCATGTCTTTAAAACGCTTGGCATCATAATCAGAGTTGATTTTACGCAGCGTTTCATCCAAGATCAGCTTAAAACTTTCTTTGTTGCTGGGTTGCTGTTCAAATTCGATGATCCACTCGTGGCCGCCGGAATTGTTTCCTTCAAAATAAATCGGTGCAGCAGTATATTCACGGATAATGGCATCGGTTTGCCGGCAAGCTTCTTTTAGCGCACGTTCGCTGTTGTCAACAATCACTTCTTCGCCAAAAGCATTGATGAAATGTTTGGTGCGGCCGGTAATCCTGATCCGAAACGGCGAAAGTGAAGTAAATTGCACCGTATCGCCGATCATATATCGCCATAAACCGGAATTTGTACTGATGATCAAAGCGTAGTTAACACCCGTTTCCACATCATCCAGCAGTTTGGTTTTTGGGTCATTGTCGAACAGGTTTTCCAACGGCAAAAATTCGTAAAAAACACCGTAATCCAGCATCAGCAGCATTTCCTCAGAATCAGATTGGTCCTGGATGCCAAAAAACCCTTCCGATGCATTATAAGTTTCCATATAATACATATCGTCTTTCGGGATCAGTTTTTTAAAATGATCACGGTAAGGCGTAAATGAAACTGCGCCATGCACGTAAAGTTCCAGGTTCGGCCAGATTTCCAGCAGGTTATCTTTGCCGGTAAGCTCTAAAAGGCGTTTGGCCAGCACAATGTTCCACGTAGGCACGCCGCTGATGCCGGTAACGTTGACGTGCTGCGTGATCTGGGCAATTTTTTCGATCTTCTCTTCATAGTTTTCCAAAAGCGTGATGGCCAGTTCCGGCGTTCTGTAAAACTCTGCCCAAAGCGGCAGGTTTTTAAGCAGCACGGCCGAAAGATCGCCATAATATGCATCCGGGTTAAGCTGATTGATTTGATGGCTTCCACCCAAAACCAGCGTTTTGCCGGTAAAAAGTTTGGCTTCCGGGCGATTGTTGCAATACAGCGTAATCATATCTTTGCCACCTTTAAAATGGCATTCTTCCATCGCTTCCTCACTCACAGGGATAAACTTGCTGCGGTCGCTGGTGGTGCCGGAGGATTTGGCAAACCATTTTACTTCAGATGGCCAAAGCACATTTTGCTCACCGGCCATCATTCGTTCAATATATGGTTTTAGTGTATCGTAGGTTTGGATGGGGAAACGCTGGCGGAAATCATCAACGCTGACCATGTTTTTATAGCCATATTTTTTGCCCCATTCGGTATTTTCTGCACTGTCGATCAGGTTTTTGAACCATTCCTGCTGCACTTCATTCGGATATTTGATAAAAAGCTCGATCTGGTGCATCCGCTTTTTCATGATCCAGGTAACCAACGAATTGATAAAAGTCATAAAAATTAAGCGAAAGTTTTTCTTTTCAAAACGAAATTAGAACCGAGATACAATTTGCGCACAACCGGATCATCGGCCAAAACCTCCGGCTCGCCGTAGCGTAAAATCTTGCCTTCAAAAAGCAGGTAAGCCCTGTCTGTGATGGATAAAGTTTCCTGTACGTTATGGTCGGTAATCAAAATCCCGATGTTGCGTGTGCGTAGTTTGGCCACCATATACTGTATTTCTTCCACCGCAATCGGGTCAACACCGGCAAAAGGTTCATCCAGCAAAATAAATTTTGGTTCGGCCGCCAGGGCGCGCGCAATTTCGGTACGGCGGCGTTCTCCTCCGGAAAGCAGATCGCCGCGATTTTTACGCACTTTTTGCAAGCTAAATTCTTCGATCAGTTCTTCCAGTTTGTCTTTTTGTCCGGCCGGGTTCATTTTGCCCATTTCCAGTACGGCACGGATATTATCCTCTACCGAGAGCTTGCGGAAAACCGAAGCTTCCTGCGCCAGGTAACCAATCCCTTTTTGTGCGCGGCGGTACATCGGTGCATCGGTTATATTCTCATCTTCCAGGTAAATATTGCCTTCGTTTGGTTTGATCAAACCCACAATCATGTAAAAAGAAGTGGTTTTTCCGGCACCGTTCGGGCCAAGCAAACCTACAATTTCGCCTTGTTTTACATCAAAAGTCACATCGTTTACAACGGTTCGCTGTTTGTATTTTTTGATGAGGTTTTCTGCTCTTAAAATCATGTTTTTGGTTTAGCTAATTGCAGGTCCCGAAATCCGGATCCCTTTAATGTTCAGTTGAAGTGTGCGTTGTTCGCGCCAAACATTTTCTTCAATGGTATAACAAATATCAAAAGGCATACTGTTTTTAAGGGATAAAATATCTTCGCCTAAACCAAAACCAATGCAGCTGTAAACCGCTGAACCTTCCTGCATCACACACATTTTAAGATGATTTTGGCCTACTAAACTTGCAGAACCGCTAACATACACATTTTTGGTCAGGAAAACCGGGGTCATGTTTTCCGGCCCGAATGGCGAAAACTGCTTTAAAATCCGGTAAAATTTGCCGCTGATCTCGTTCAGGTTAAGTTCCGCATCAATTTTAATGCGCTGCACCATTTGCTCTTCTGTAATCGCCGAAGAAACCACCTGCTCAAAACGCTCGCTGAAAGCCGGTACGTTTTCGGGAAGCATGGTCAAGCCCGCCGCGTATTTATGTCCGCCAAACTGCAGCAGCAAATCACTGCAACTGCACAACGCTTCATACAAATCAAAACCGTGCACCGAACGCGCTGAACCGGCCACATGCCCGTTGCTTTGCGTGAGGACGATTGTTGGCCGGTAATATTTTTCGATCAGCCGTGATGCCACAATTCCAATTACGCCTTTGTGCCAGTGTTTTTGGTAAACTACTGTTGACCGGCGTTTCAGCATTGCCGGGTTTTTGTCGATCATGTTTAAAGCTTCGCCTGTAATGCTCAGGTCATGCTCTTTTCGTTCGGTATTTTTCAGGTTGATGGAAGTGCCGAAATCCGAAGCGGCGTTGCTGCAATCCGAAATCAGCAAATTAACGGCATGTTTGGCATCATCGATACGACCGGCGGCGTTGATGCGCGGACCGATTGAAAAAACCACATCAGAAACTGTATAATGCTCTGCCCGGCCGGAAACATTCATCAAAGCTTTTAAACCGATAGACGGATTGTTGTTCAGTTTTTCCAGGCCAAAAGCAGTAAGCGTGCGGTTTTCGCCATTAATATGCACCAGATCACAGGCAATGCTGACGGCCACCAGATCCAGGTAACAGTTCACTTCTTCCCAGGGGATATTATTTTTTTCGGCATAAGCCTGGATCAGTTTAAAACCGATGCCACAGCCCGAAAGTTCTTTGTAAGGATAACCACAATCGCTTCTTTTCGGATCTAAAACGGCAACTGCTTTTGGCAATTCTTCGCCGGGCAAATGATGGTCGCAAATGATAAAGTCGATGCTTCTTTTATCGGCATAAATTACCTTATCTACGGCTTTGATGCCGCAATCCAACGCAATGATCAAACTAAAACCGTTCTCAGCGGCAAAATCAATCCCAGCTTCAGAAACACCATAACCTTCTGTATATCTGTTTGGTATGTAAAAGGAAACAGGGTTGTAACGTTTTTTAAAAAACTGGTAAACCACAGAAACTGCCGTTGTGCCATCTACATCATAATCACCATAAATCATAATTTTTTCGTTTTGGGCGATGGCTTTTTCAATCCGCAAAACAGCTTTTTCCATGTCCTGCATTAAAAACGGATCATGCAGATGGCCCAAATCAGGCCGGAAAAAATAGCGCGCATCTTCATAAGATCTTATGCCGCGCTGCACTAATAAACGGCTCAAAACTTCATCAATCTGCAACGCTTCCGCCAGATCTGAAACCTGCTGCCGGCTGCCCTCCTGCTCCATTATCCAACGTTTTTGCATATTTTTAAAGTTTTTAAACAGTAAAGATAATTATTGACTTATCATTCTGCCGGTTTTAACAGATTTTAGCATTCTTATGAAAATACATGCGTTGGGCGAAGGTTCTTTTTCGGTTGATCTGAGCAAAAAATTCGTCCCTTTCAATCCGCTTACCGATCATCCGCAGGACCGCAAAGGTTCTATTTTTATCCACGTACAGCCATTTTTACTTAAAACAGAGCAAGATTTAATTTTGATGGATGCCGGTTTGGGTTTTAAAAACCCGAATGGCGAACTGATGCTGCACGACAACATCCGCCAGGCCGGTTTTGAGCCGGAAGAGGTAACTTTAGTGCTGATGTCACACCTGCATAATGACCATACCGGCGGTTTGGTTTTGGAGCGGAACGGCCGCATGGAACCTGCTTTTCCGGATGCAGAACACATTGTTCAGCGTGGCGAATGGGAGTTTGGTTTTTCGGGAAAATCTGCCTCGTACAAAGAACCGATTTTTGAGGTTTTGCAACGATCGGCCCAGATAACTTTGGTGGAAGGCAGCGGAATTTTGAAAGAAGGGATTTCTTACGAATTGACTGGCGCACATTGCCCTTTTCATCAGGTTTTTAAAATTAAAAGTAACGGTCAGATTTATTTTTTTGGCGGCGATGTGCTGCCGGAGCCGGAGCAACTGGTGCGCAGGTTTGCGGCCAAATATGATTTTGACGGACGCAAAGCCATGGAATTACGCGAAGAGTTTGGCAAACAAGCCGCCGCGGAAGATTGGGTCTGCTTGTTTTATCATGCAAAAAACCTGGCTATTGGAAAAGTAAGCAACCAAAATGGCTTTAAAGTAGAAAGTATAAAGGCTTAACGGTTCTTGGAAATCTAGGATTAACGCAATGCTTCTTTTACGGTCTAAATTTTGTTGGTTTTCAGACGTTTTTGATCTGTAATTATTACAAAACCAAATTTACCGGCATAAAAGAAGCATTGGGATTTTCGGCAGAAACTAAACTGGATTCCGGGCTTATTCAAATTTTGCCCAATGCTTTTTATATGCTTCTTTTACCGGCTAAATTTTGGTGGTTTGGATCGGCAGAAATCAAAAAGTAAAATTTATAGGCATAAAAGAAGCATTGTAAAATTGCAGGTAGAAAATAATTAAATTTAGTTATTTTGAAAGTTCATCAATGTGAACACTTCTTTTATCGACTCTATATTGAGCGGTTTTGATATGAAGTTTGCAACAGATTCATAGGTTTTGGCTTTGTCAATATCGTTGCTAAAAACCGAAGAAGACAGAATGTAAATGGTGATTTTTTTTTCCGGGTCGAGGTTTGAGGCTTTATACTCTTCCAAAAACTCCCAGCCGTTCATAATCGGCATGTTAATGTCCAAAAGAATGAAATCCGGTATTTTTTCCGGGCATTCTGCAAAAAGCATCTTTAATTTTTCTATCGCCAGCCTTCCGTTCAAACAAGTGCTGATGGTTGCATCAGGAAATGCCTTTTTTATCAGCTTAACAGTGATGAAATTATTTATCTCATCATCGTCAACCAATAGGATATTAACAGGCCTCGGAACTACACTCATGTGTGTTTGTACGAAGGTTAACGAATGAAAGTTTTGGACATCCATAATAAAATTTCATTTCTGTTGCTACGGTTTTTTATATCTATTTATCAATAAATTGTGTTTTGCAAACAATATTTTAAAGAGCAAGCAATCGGGATTACATCTTACGAAAAGATATATACGTTTAACTTAAACCTACGGATGTTGCGGGCAATATTTATTTGAAATCTTCTTAAAAAGTTTCGTTACTCTGTCAAACTTTCTTCAAAAGCATAACTTTCTAACGGCGGACATGTGCAGATCAGCGTGCGGTCACCATGCGTGTCATTCACTCTTCCTACAGATGGCCAGAATTTGAACGCAGAAATATAAGGCAGCGGGAAAGCCGCTTTTTGGCGTGTATAAGGATGTTCCCATTCATTTGCGGTGATAACTGCTGCTGTGTGCGGTGCATTTTTAAGCGGATTGTCCAGCTTGTCGAATACTCCTTTTTCCACATCTTCAATTTCGTTGCGGATAGCAATCATAGCATCACAAAAACGGTCCAGTTCGTGTTTGGGTTCTGATTCTGTCGGTTCCACCATCACCGTTCCGGCAACCGGGAAGGAAACTGTTGGCGCATGGAAACCATAATCCATCAGGCGTTTGGCAATATCCGTTACTTCAATACCGAAATTTTTGAAAGCACGACAGTCTAAAATCATTTCATGCGCACAATGCCCATTGGCACCGGCATATAAAACCGGATAATGTTTTTGCAAACGTGCTTTGATGTAATTTGCATTGAGGATGGCATAACGGGTTGCATTGGTGAGGCCTTCGCTGCCCATCATGGCGATGTAGGCATGGGAAATCAGCAAAATAGAAGCCGAACCCCAAGGCGCAGCTGAAACCGCCGGAATAGATTTTCCCTGTTCAATATCAACCATGGCATGGCCCGGCAGAAACTGAACCAGATGTTTGGCCACACCGATCGGGCCCATTCCCGGGCCGCCGCCGCCATGCGGAATGCAAAAGGTTTTATGTAGGTTGAGGTGGCAAACATCGGCACCGATATTGGCCGGACTGGTTAAGCCAACCTGCGCGTTCATGTTTGCGCCATCCATGTAAACCTGGCCACCGTGCTGATGGATAATATTGCAGATTTCTATAATTGATTCCTCAAAAACACCGTGCGTAGATGGATAAGTAACCATCAAACAAGAAAGATCTTTGCTGTATTGTTCTGCTTTGGCTTTCAAATCGGCAACATCAATGTTTCCGTTGTCATCGCATTTTACCACGATGATTTTCATACCAGCCATTGCTGCCGAAGCAGGATTGGTGCCATGTGCCGAAGAAGGAATTAAAGCAATGTTACGGTGATGATTACCATTGGCCTGATGATAGGCCCGGATCACCAATAAACCTGCATATTCGCCTTGTGCACCGGCATTTGGCTGCAAACTCATGGCCGCAAAACCGGTAATTTCGCTGAGCCATTGGTTCAGTTCATCAAAAATTTGCATGTAACCGCCAACCTGGTCGGTTGGTGCAAAAGGGTGCATTTTGCTAAATTCTGCCCAGGTAACCGGAACCATTTCTGTTGTTGCATTCAGTTTCATGGTGCAGGAACCAAGCGCAATCATGGAATGGCAAAGCGATAAATCCTTGGCTTCCAGTGATTTGATGTACCGAAGCATTTCGTGTTCCGAATGATGCGAATCGAAAACGGAATGATCTAAAAATTTGGAAGTCCGCTGCAAATCCGCAGGAACCGGCGATTGCAATGCTGTTTTTATCGCCTCAAAATTGACATCCGCCAAAGTTTTGCCTTTTGCTTTCGCGAAAATTTTAACAATGGTTTGGATATCTTCTGCAGAAGTGGTTTCATCCACCGAAATCGAAACCAATGAACCTTTGTAATAAAAATTCATTTCGTTGTTTAAAGCTTCTGCGTGAATGGTGTTCACCAACTGACCGGCATCAAAAGTCAACGTATCAAAATAAGTGTGATTTTGCTGTTCGTAACCCAAAGCTTTCAACGATTCGGACAGTAAAATGGCCAGACCGTGAATCCGTTCGGCTATCAGCGTTAAACCTTTTGCACCATGATAAGCCGCATACATGCCTGCCATAATGGCCAGCAAAGCCTGCGCCGTACAAATATTGGAAGTTGCTTTATCTCTGCGGATGTGCTGCTCGCGGGTTTGCAAAGCCATGCGCAGCGCATAATTGCCTGCATTATCAATGGTTACACCGATAATCCGGCCGGGAATGCTTCTTTTATAGGCATCTTTTGTGGCAAAAAAAGCAGCGTGCGGGCCGCCAAAACCCATCGGCACACCAAAACGTTGTGTAGTACCAACTACCACATCGGCACCCCACTCGCCCGGAGGCGTAAGCAAAACCAAGCTCATCAAATCTGCAACTACGGTTAGTTTGATGTTTTTTTGGTGAAGTGAATCTGCAAAACTGCGGTAATCAAAAACCTCGCCGTTTGATGCCGGATATTGAACAATCGCACCGAAAAAGCTGTCGTCCAGTTCGACAGTTTCGTGGTTGCCGATCACCAGTTCCAGATCCAGCGGCTGCGAACGTGTTTTTAAAATATCAATGGTTTGCGGGAAAACTTCTGCAGAAACAAAAAACTTTTTGGCTTTGGCGTTTTTTCGCAAACTGTATTGCATAAACATCGCTTCGGCCGCGGCCGTACCTTCATCCAGTAAAGATGCGTTGGCAATTTCCATTCCGGTCAAATCAATCACCATCGTTTGGAAATTGAGCAAAGCCTGCAAACGCCCTTGTGCAATTTCGGCCTGGTAAGGCGTGTATTGTGTGTACCAGCCCGGGTTTTCCAAAATATTTCGCTGGATGACGCCCGGAACAATCACATCGTAATAACCTTTTCCGATAAAACTTTTGAAAACTTTATTTTTAGAAGCGGTAATTTTCAGGTCGTTCAAGTAATCAAACTCACTTTTGGCAGCAGGCAGGTTTAAAGGTTTTTTAAGACGGATGGCCGCCGGAACCGTTTGCGCGATCAGCTCATCTACCGAATCAAGGCCAAGCGTTTTAAGCATTTCCCGGGTTTCGGTTTGATTTGGGGCAATATGACGGTGTTGAAATTTTTCCTGATAATCGATATTTAACTTCATGTGGCTGGATGAAATGAAGGCGCAAAAGTAAGGTTTTGACCTTTGCCCGTCAACGTTTTGTACAATCGTTACAGGAGATTTACACAAGGTTTTGGAATGCTTCTTTTAGCACTGTTTTTTATGGATGGATAAAAAAGCAAAAACCTGCTGCACTGATTTTTGCACGGTAAAAGAAGTATCAACAACGGAAAGTGTTTTACGCCAAACACAGCTTGTACAACTGTATCGTATTCTCCAAACCCAAATACAAAGCATCCGCAATCAAAGCATGGCCGATGCTTACTTCCAGCAAGCCGGGGATATTTTGGGCAAAATATTTTAAATTATACAAATCAAGATCGTGGCCTGCATTTAAGCCTAAACCTAATTCAACCGCTTTTTCCGCAGCTTTCACATAAGGTGCAATGGCTTGTTCTTTGTGGTGATGAAAGTTGGAAGCATAAGCTTCGGTATAAAGTTCAATGCGGTCAGTTCCGGTTTCGGCGGCAGCTTCCACCATTTCTACAAACGGATCAACAAAAATTGAAACCCGGATATTTTGTGCCTTAAAAACAGCAATGATTTGTTTCAGATAATCCTGATTTTTGATCGTGTCCCAACCATGATTGGAAGTGATCTGGCCTAAAACATCCGGAACCAAAGTAACTTGTGCAGGCTGGTTGGCCAGCACCAAATCAACAAATTTTTGCTCCTGGCAATTGCCTTCAATATTAAATTCGGTTGCAATTACTTTTTTCAGGTCGAAAACATCCTGATAACGGATATGCCTTTCATCTGGCCGCGGATGCACGGTGATTCCTTCGGCACCAAAACGCTCGCAATCCAGTGCTACTTTTACCAAATCCGGGTTGTTGCTGCCGCGCGAATTACGCAGCGTGGCAATTTTATTTATGTTTACGGAAAGATGCGTCATGCTTGTAACAATAGATTTTTGACGAAAGATGTTTTATGATGCTGTTTTTATGGGCTAAAAATATGGCTTCTGCTCCAATTAAAGGTTTTAGTTAATACAAGTCTAAACTCTTCACTTGATACTTGCGTTAAAATCTTGCTTCACCGTAAATTTGAAATATTGATATCCAAGTCCGCCATTCTGAGCTGTCCCTTGCAGCAAACCAACATAGTTCCCTGCCCTGTCCGATGTATAAAAATCCACTTGTGTTTTTCCGTTAACATTTGTAAAGATACTTGGCGACCAATAGAGCACGTTTCTAAAATCGGGAAGCCTGCTTACCTTTTGCTGGTTAGTTTGATAAGCAGGCGAATAAAATTGCCGCTCCAATTGCATACCTTCATAATCTACAATTACCGCTTTTGGATCGAATTCATATCCTGCCAAATCCGATTTATAAGTTCCAAGGTTTAATATTCCTTCAAATTCAGCGGCCTGCCAAAAATATCGGCTGTTGACCAATCCTAAAGTTCTAACTTTTAACGGATCGATTTGCATCACTTTGTCTATGTCAAAAATTGGTACACCATCCAAAATCACCAATGGATCGCCATGCAAAACACTTTTCCCACCAATAACCCGAATATGAAAATGATTTTTCTGTTTTGTTACTTCTACAGACTTTACATATTCACGCAAAACTTCTTCCATCGTTGTGAACCTTGTATAATCATCTAATTTATATCGCACGGCAGAATTACCAAAAAACGAACTACTGTCGATTTTAGCATCATAAAACTGTTTTATCTTAGCTCCTGAATACAAGTTTTGAACCTGCAAATCTATGCTATGCGTTAAAATTATATTTGCTATGTCGGGACTTATATTAAAAGACGCAGGAATACTTGGAATATAATTTTCTGAAAACGGACTCATGATATCGATTCGATAAGTGCTGTCGATATGCTCGTTTGTTTGAACCACAATTTCCTCCGGACCATATAAATCTTTCGTATTAAACAAAAGCTTACCCGACGAATCACTCTTGGATACATATAACTGCACCCTTTTTCCAGGCACTGAAAGATAACTTGTAATGTTTGCCTTCGGTTTGTTGGTCAATATACTTGTAAGTTTTGCAGTAACGATGTGACCGGCATATTCCGGCAAAAAAGAAAACGCCGGCTTTTTACTATCAAGGACTGCGTCCCAGTTAAACTTACTCCAACCTTGTGTCAGCATTAAATTGTCGGTTGCCTCAGTTGCTTCTTTATTTTGATTATCGAAATAATAGTTTGGAGATTCCACGTTCCCGCGCAACTCAGATGTTAACCAAATGGAATTGACAATATTGCAAGAATCAATTTGTTGTAAGGAATCGGTTTGATAAACTGATAAAGATAAATCTGAAAGCAATGGCTTGCCATTTTCATTATTGGCCGATATATCCAAGCTAACTTTCGTTCGCGTTTCGTATTGCTTTTGATTGGTGTTCGTTGTTAAAAAAACGTGTTGTGTAGGCCGCTTGAAGTAAAGTCGTTCGCAAACAGGTTGTCTTTCATCATTAAAAACGGTTAAATGTGAAATTCCTTCGCCTAATAAATCCTTGTCCATCAAAAACTTCGCATTTCCGTCTTTCAACAGGCTACTTTGCATATACTTGGAAACATTTCTGGTATCCGCAAAAAGATAAACGCGCCCATCATTTAAATTGCTATTGATTGTTATTTCCAATTGTTTTTCTTGATCTTTTAATTGGACAATATATCCCTGCTTATTAATTGGCGGAAGTTCTTTAAAAATCTTCTTTTTTTCTTTATCGATATTTACGATTACTTTATAAGTCTCGGCAATATCAGGCTTAAAAATAAAATTCCCCATTCCGAATTTTAGCGGAGAAAACTTTACAATTGTGTCGTTATGTTGATTAAGGATTAACCCATTAAAATTGACACCTTTACCATCTCTGCCAACAACTTTTAATGCCACTTTACTACTTAAACCATTAACTAAATTGCCACCCTCCGGAAAAAACTGAATATCGTAATCCGGCGTAATGTTATTTTTTGCAACATCAACTGATTTTAGCGGATTTATTATAGCGATCGTCTTGTAAAAATAGCTTTCCACACCAAAATTCTTCATCCAATTGGTGTATGCCCTTAATTTATAATTCCCGTTAGAAGCAGAAACTGGTAAATAAACTGAACCGTTTCCACAACCTTCCCGGTTTATAGCGACTTTTGCTTGTATTATCGGTATATTGTTACTATCCAGTATTTCTAAGTAAACTGTTTTACTTGTGTTGAGAGGTAAATGATTTTTTACATCAACATTGTAAATTTTAAACCATACAATTTCCCCTGTGAGATATACACTTTTATCAGTGTGTACAAACAATTTCTCCTGCAAAGTTTTTTGCCAATAACCATCAAACTGTTTTTGAATTACGTTTACAGTTTGCCCAAAAATATTGAAAGAAGATGCAATCAATATGATGAAACTTAAAACTGCATTGTTGATAATCCTTCTCATTGATTTAAGTTTGGTAAGTTTTTGAATGCTTCTTTTATCATATAAAAAATCGTAAAAACAACTCTGTTTATTTAACGGCTTATTTAAAAAATGGCGGTTTAATGGTCGTTCCAAATGGAGGTTTTAAACGGCAATCAATACACCCTTTTGGTGCATAAGAATATCCGTAAATCACGCCGTTAAAACCCTGATCTGTAATCAGCACACTGTCGCCCCTTGCAAAAGTATTATTAGCGCGTTGATCGAAAGAACTCGCCGGCGCGATCGAGATTGACTTTGCCCTGCATACCATCGTATCGGGCGGCGGAATATAATAAGGCGTGTACAAGGCAATATTGTTATGATCAATAAATATGCGTTTTGATTTAACTGTAGAAACGCTTATAAAACCAAGTACAGGTATTTCCGGATGTGTAATGCAATGAATATTACCTGTAATGGTTGAGGGCTGCGCATCAAAAATAGAACCTAAATTTTCGGTATTTTTTTTTAAGTTTTCCCAATAACTATAAGCTGCCTGTGTTAAGCCGTACTGTTTCAGCAAAAAACTATAACCATTTGATATTTTTCCGGAAACAGCTGCAACATAATTAACAGGCTGCAAGTTAATTATATCTTGCGCTAATTTTTCCGAACTGCCAACAACTATTTGTTTCGAAAATTGGCTTTTATAACAAGTATTGATGGAAGCGCTAATCGATCTTGGAACTATTTTCCCATTTAAAAATTGATAGATTGATTGATGAAAAGACACATAAGCCCATGTTTCTTCAAAGCTCCAGCGATAATAACGGGTTTTGTTTTGCGGGTCGTGCGTGTTTACATAAAACTGAATACCGGTGTTGGTAACTTTGTATGGGATACTGTCAATATCAGGTGTGTTGATGGCCGCCAATAATTCCGATGTATATTCGTTTCCATCGGCAGTAAGTATGTGTAACTTGTATTTGTGGGTGTTGCTCAAATTTAAAAGTGCTGAATATTTCCCCGCCGCAAGTTCGGTTAACGGATAGTTGTTGTTATTTTCATCCTGCACGCTTACTGCGGCTTTAGGTTCTGGCTTAGCTACGGTATTACTATCCAATTTAATAGTCCTACTTAAAGAAATCGTTGTTGTATCTGCACCCGTATTAATCAAACCTTCAACCACCAAATAGTTGGTATTTACCGCAATTGCGGGCGGGTTATAAGATTTTTTACAACTGAAAACTACTCCAAGGATAAATAGCGATAAAAGAAGTATGATATTCTTCATAGAACTTAAAATCTAACGTTATAGTTAATAAAAGGTATTGGGCGCGCGAATATGGAAAGCTGATATCCATTAACTGCGCCGCCTTGTTCAACAAAATAAGTTGAATAAGCATTTTGACGGCCTGTTAAATTGTAAACGCCGATTGTAAATGAATTGTGAAAACGTTGATGTATCTTGTGATTGCCTTCGATGTTCATGGAAAAATCCGACCGGAAATAATCCGGGATGCGATATTGATTTCTGTCAGAATATAAGACCCTTTCAGAACCTGCGTAAACATATTTTGCAATCGGTAAAGTAATTGGTCGGCCGGTACTATATGTTACGTTCAAAGAAATGCTGAAACGATGTGATAAACGATAATTACCGGTGAAGTTAAAATCATTCGGTTTATCAAAGTTCGCGGGATAATAATTTCCGTTATTGATCAAGTCGCCAACACTTGGGTCATCTTGCTTTAAAAAAGTACGCGAATAGGTATAACTCATCCAACCATTTAGGTTTCCGGCAGTTTTCCGCAGTAAAAATTCTGCACCATAAGCTTTTCCCTGTGTGCCAACTACGTCGGTTTCTACATGATGGTTTAATATCAAAGTTGCACCGCTTTTATAATCCAGGTAATCTTTCAACCTTTTATAATATACTTCCACAGAAAGTTCAATTGTATTTGCCTTTGCATTTTTATATAAACCTAAAGAAACCTGATCTCCGTATTGCGGTTTGATATTCGGATCGCTTAACTTGTAAACGTCAGTTGGGGAAATAGCAGTGGTATTGGAGAGTAAATGAATATATTGCCTCAATGTATTATAACCAGCTTTTATCGATAGGTTATCTGCGAGATTGTATCTTGCAGAAATGCGGACTTCCGGCCCGTGATATGTTTTGATAATTTTATTGTTTTGATAAGTTGTGCTATCAATAACGTTAGCGTTTTCCTTTGGAAGGTTTGGTGCATAATTATAAACAGTTTGCGGGCCTAAAAAATTATACAAAGAATAACGCAATCCAAGGTTAATCAACAGATCTGGCGTCACCTCATACTTATCTCCAATATAAAGTGCGCTTTCCAATGCTTTTTCTGCGGGGACAATATTAGGTGCAACCAAAGATTGGTTTCCATTTGGCTGTAAACTACCCGGATTTAATTTATATAAAATCGAACTCAGGCCATAATTTAAAGTATGTTTCGTGTTTAAATAATTGGTAAAATCAGCTTTAAAATTAGACTGGTTAATATTGAACCCAAGTTTGTAGGCGTTGATCGGATTGTCCGAACTGGAAACATTGTATTGATAATAATCATCCCCCAAAGTAAAAACACTATAAAACTTGTCGGTAAAATTGTGCTTCCATTTGACGTTGATGTTCCTGTTGCTGTACTCATAAGTGGTATCGCTGTTGAGTTTAAACCGGTCGTGGCTGAGATAACTGGTCAAATACAAATTATTTTTTTTGTTGATCTGATGACTTATGTCCAAGTTCAGATCATAAAAAGACGCCGAACTGTGCTTGTAATCTTCAGGGAGCAATTTTAACAACCAGTCAGAATAGGTAGTCCTGCCACCAAAAATAAAAGATGTTTTGTCCTTAACGATTGGCCCTTCGATGTTAAACCTGCTGGTGAGCAATCCGATACCTGCTGATCCGGTAAATTTTTTCTTGTCGCCTTCGCGGTTCGTCACATCTAAAACAGAGGACAAGCGACCGCCGTATTTCTCCGGAATACTACTTTTATACAACTCAACATCTTTAACTATATCAGGGTTAAAGGCGGAAAAGAAACCAAAAAAGTGTGCCGGATTATAAATTGTCGAGCCATTTAGTAAGATCAAATTTTGATCTGTTGAGCCACCGCGAACGTTAAATCCCGTTGTAGCTTCGCCAACAGACTGCACGCCGGGCAAGGTCAATATTACACGCAACACGTCGGCTTCGCCAAAAACCGTGGGAACTTGTTTAATACTTTCTATATCGAGCCTGTTTACACCTAATTCGGCACTACGTATGTTGGCTACTTTTTCTGCGGATATTTGTACTTCTTTTAGCGTCGTGATTTGTTCCCGCATTTCAATATTTAGCTGCCCGTTGCCATACAATAAAAGCTGCCTTCTGGCATCGCGCATCCCGATTCCCCGCACCGTCAAAGTTTGCCGTCCGCGGGGCAAAGTAAGCGTATAAGAACCGGATAGATCTGTTGCGGTACTTACTTTAGAATTTAACACAATTATAGTGGCACCAATAACTGCATCGCCTGATTTAATATCTTTGACATAGCCACTCAAGGTCGTCATGCCCGGTTGGATTGTATTGCTTTTGATACCAATTTCATAAAGTTTATTTTCAGTAGTTGCATCTGTGATTTGCTTGCTGTTGTCGATGTTGTAAGCGTTTGTTGTTAACCCTTGCGTCTGCACCTGTTTTCCATTTAAAAATCCATTGGCAAGTCCTGTTTGTATCGTCCTTCCTTTAGTCAATAATATTTCATGATTTTGGGTTATCGCAAAATGAAAATCAGTATTTTGAAAAGCGAGTTCTAAAATCGTTTTCAGCGGTTGGTTGTCAACTTGCAACGTCACTTTCAAACTATCCAACTGCGCAGGGTCATAATAAAAACGATAACCGCTTTTAGCTTCCAAGTCTGCAGCAAACTGTTCTACTTTAGCATCCCGAAAATTTACGCTGATTGTTGCATTTGGCTTTTGCGCTAAACACATTCCTACGATTGAAAATAGTAAAATGAGCAAGGAAAGTTTTTTCATATTAATCTTTTAGCTGATCATAAAAAAAAGCAATTTTTACCAATGCCTGTTCCAAACCTTTTTTATAATCAAGATTATTGCTTTTGATATATAAGCGCAATGGTGTTTGCTTGTCTTTCAATGCTTTTAGGATAGACGACTTTCCGTTAATACTAAAATATCGATCTCCTTTTTTCAAATAAATCTCCTTTTTAGCAGTAGTAAAATAACGCTCCAAACTACTTGAAGTACTTATTTGCATTGTTTTGGATGCCCTCACCAGAACTTGGGTTTTCCCTTTATAAAGTTCTTCATAAATCCCGTTCTTAATACCGGGATTATCTAAGCTATCTACATTTATCGATACAAAATGCTGCCCTGAAAGATCAAAGTATTGTAATTTGTCATTAAGCAAAACGTAACTGGAAACTTTATTATAATGCAGCGCAACTAACTGATCTTTAAAAACATCATACTTAACCGGAACATTTTTATATAATATGTTATCATAATACACCGTTGCGGGTTTCCAAATATTTACATCGTTATAAAATGGGTTGCTTTTGATGGCAGGATCAGCCTCATTATATTCCGGTCCATTATACAATCTTGACTGCTCCCCGATGCCGGACATATAATTTTGAACGTAATTATTGAGTACTACTTGCTGCCCCGTAGTATCTGAAGCAAAATTTTGACTATGGGATTTTTGAAAAATAAACAAGCAAACAAACAAAATAATTATTTTTTTCAGCATAACTTACTTGTCTTTTAGGTAAAAGAAGGAAGACAACTAAAGTAAAATACTTTAGTTAAATAATCAAGTAGTCTACTTTTTATTATTTATTTTTGTTAAGCCGAAACTGAAGTCATAAAAAATCCCGAAGTTCCATTTATCTTATCGATGGTTACTTTTATAAAATAAATTTATCATGCATAAATAAGTCTATGCTTCTTTTATCATCATAAAATTTAAAATTTGATTTTATTGCATTAAAAGAAGTATATTTTAATTGGTGGATAAAACGACTATTTTAAAGGGCAACATTTGTTCAAATGTTCAACACATAAACCGTTTTGCTTTTACCATTATCTTTATATCTTGTCCAAAGTTTCGCGCGTCAATTTTCCTTTTGTATCTCCCGTATTTAATGTTGAAGCAGGTTCAAAAAGCAGTACCGAAACTTCTTCCTCGGCAAATGGCTTATGTTCCACGCCTCGCGGAACAATCAAAAATTCCCCTGTTCCAATTTCAATTGTTTTATCGCGGAATCCGATTTTCAGCTTTCCTTCCAAAACCAGGAAAAGTTCATCTTCATCATCGTGTTTGTGCCAAACAAAATCACCTTTAAGTTTTACCAACTTAACATGTTGTCCGTTTAGTTCCCCAATAATTCTGGGGTTCCAATAATCTGGGGTTCCAATAATCAGAAAACAAAGAAAGTTTTTGGGAGATGTTTATTTTTTCCATATCAATTTCAGATTTTTATAACCTAAACGCAATCCCTGTAAAAAACGCATGGTCTGCTGATTTTTGAATTCCCAAGTTAAATCCTAAATCAATCATGACCGATTTAGAAATGCCATATTGCAAAGCTGCATCAAAATAATTACTGATGTTTTTTGCTTTGAAATCATAGGTGTAATAAGTTTCTAAAAAACCGTTTAAGTTTTTATTGAAAATTGGATGCCCGATATTTACAGATTGCAATAGTTGATTGTGCAAACCATCGCCTGCATCATCTTTCAAACGGTCGCTTTCAATCTGCGTACTTAGCTGCCATTTGTTTTTCAATTTGAACATAACCGGCACAATCAAACCAAATTCGTAACGGGAGTTTTCTTCGTAATGATTGGTTGAAAAAGTTAAATATGGAATTATGGCCAGCGAAATATTGCCGTCATTACCCAAAAAATTCTGCTTTAAACGAAGCGTAAGATCACCAAAACCACCATCTTTTGTTTTTTCTTTTGTTGCCAGATTTTGATTGAACTGTTGTGCAAAAGTTTGGACGTTAAGTTGCAAGGCCAAACTGTTTGTCAATCCAAGTTTTATGTTGAAATAATTATAAAGCAAAGCATGTTGCTTACTTTCATCAGTGGTTTTGTACTGATATTGTACAAAAGCAGCTTCGTATTGCACGTGCCCGGCATCAACCGTATAAGGAGATTCGGTTATGTTTGGCCGGTCTGGGTCCATTTCCCGCAACGAATCTTTTGGCGTGGGATGAAAAAGGTCATAACGCTTTTTAATCGGCTTTTCTGTTTTTGGCAGATCTTGCGCTGATACTTGCGACATAATTTTGCAAGATAAAAACAGTATCAGTAAAGTAAATTTTGGGGTCATAAAAGATATATTGGCAAAAACAATTTAAAATAAAAAAGCCACTTTTATAAAGTGGCTTTTTTAAAGATATATCAAAAATTATTAATACCGGTAATAATCAGCTTTATACGGACCGTCAACTTTTACACCAATGTAATCCGCCTGGTAATTTTCCAATTCTTCCAGTTCAACACCAATTTTTGCTAAGTGCAACCTTGCAACTTTTTCGTCCAATGTTTTTGGTAAAGTATAAACTTTGTTTTCGTACTTGTCTGTATTTGTCCAAAGTTCTAATTGTGCCAAAGTTTGGTTGGTAAAAGAAGCACTCATCACGAAACTTGGATGCCCGGTTGCACAACCCAAGTTTACTAAACGGCCTTCTGCCAATACAATTACATCTTTGCCATTGATGGTATATTTATCAACTTGTGGTTTAATTTCAATCTTGGAACTTCCGTAATTTTCATTCAACCAGGCCATATCAATTTCATTATCAAAGTGGCCAATGTTGCAAACAATCGCTTTGTCTTTTAACGCACGGAAATGTTGTTCTTTTACAATATCACAGTTTCCGGTTGCGGTAACTACAATGTCTGCTTCGGTAATGGCAGTCGAAAGTTTCTTCACTTCAAAACCTTCCATTGCAGCTTGCAACGCACAAATCGGGTCAATTTCGGTTACAATCACACGAACGCCGGCATTGCGCAAAGAATCCGCAGAACCTTTACCCACATCGCCATAACCGCAAACCACGGCAACTTTTCCGGCCATCATCACATCGGTTGCACGGCGAATGGCATCAACCAAAGATTCGCGGCAACCATATTTATTGTCAAACTTGGATTTGGTAACCGAATCGTTGACGTTGATGGCAGGCATCGGCAACGAACCGTTTTTCATGCGCTCGTACAAACGGTGAACGCCAGTGGTCGTTTCTTCAGACAAACCTTTGATGCCTGCAACCAACTCCGGATATTTATCCAAAACCATGTTGGTCAAATCGCCGCCATCGTCCAAAATCATGTTCAACGGTTCCTGGTTTTCGCCAAAATGCAGCGTTTGCTCAATGCACCATTCAAATTCTTCTTCGTTCATCCCTTTCCAGGCATAAACCTGGATTCCGGCAGCCGCAATTGCCGCCGCAGCATGGTCTTGAGTGGAGAAAATATTGCAGCTCGACCAGGTAACTTCTGCACCCAATTCGATCAATGTTTCGATCAAAACAGCGGTTTGGATCGTCATGTGCAAACAACCGGCAATCCGTGCACCTTTTAATGGTTTTGATGCGCCGTGTTCCTGGCGCAATGCCATCAAACCGGGCATTTCTGCCTCGGCCAAATCGATTTCTTTGCGGCCCCATTCGGCCAAATTAATATCTTTTACTTTGTAGGGTGTGTAGGTTTCTACTAATGACATAAATGCTTCTTTTATCGTGCAAAATTAGGTATTAAAAGGTTTGTAATGAAATAAGGTTTGGCTGCGTTGTCAGTTCTGTGTTAATATTTTGGTTAGGTTAATGCTGATAAATTCAATTGATTAGATTTGTGTAGATTTTTAAAAGCAGAGAAACATGTATCCAGAATATTTAGTTGCCCCGATGCGGGAAGATTTGACAAAAGTTGGTTTTACAGAACTGAAAAACGCCGAAGAAGTAAAAAACGCCATTGAAAGCGAAGGAACAACATTTGTAATGGTCAATTCGGTTTGTGGCTGTGCGGCCGCCAATGCGCGCCCGGCTGCAAAAATGGCCACTAAAAACAGTAAAACGCCCGATAAATTTGTCACCGTTTTTGCCGGGATGGAGCGCGATGCCGTAGATGCCGCCCGCGATTACATGCTGCCTTATCCGCCGTCGTCCCCATCAATGGCTTTGTTTAAAGATGGGAAATTGGTGCACATTATCGAGCGTCATCAAATTGAAGGACGCCCGGCACAAATGATTGCCGATAACCTGGCTTACGCATTCGACCAGTATTGCTGATGCTGTTTTTATCGATATAAAATTGAAATCCGGTAAGTTTAGATTTGCCGGATTTGTTATTTACTGGTTTTTTTGCGCGGATGACGACTGGTGTGGAAAATAGAAACAATGGTGATGATCCCGGCTTGTTGATCAACTGAGTAAATAATTTGGAACGGGAAGATTTTCATTAAAGCTTGATGATACCCTTTTTTTGATTTCGGAAAAATTAACGGTTGATTTAAAATCACAGCAGTCTCGATATCAAATTGATCAACAAATTTTTCATCTAACCCATCTTGCTGGTTCATGTACCAGGAGATAATATCAACAAATTCTTGATTGGCCCGGGCAAGCATTACAATTTTAAACCGCACTTTCTTCCTTAAAATTTTTAATCATTTCCCTTGCATTAAACAATACTTCCTCCAACGGAATGCTTTTTGCAGTTCCGTCTTTGTATTCTTTTAATCTGCTGTCCATTTCGGCCACAAATTCCGGGTCGTCCCAATGATCATACAATACTTTTACTTCGCTTTCTAAAACCATATAAAGTGCCTTCACTTTTTCTTCGTTCGCCGAGTCGATATAACCGTGTAGCCTTTTCTTTATTTCGGATGTTTTCATAAAATAAACTTTATCAAATTTAACATAAACTTTATTATTTGCCGGATGATTGTAAATTTACAAAATACAATAATTACATTTCTTTATCACAAAAATGAACCCCAACCGCTTTAAACGATTTGCTGTGTTTGGTGCAGCTTTACTGATCTCGTCTGCCATTTTTGCACAAAACCCAACCAAAGATTCGGCATTATTAAAAATCTATCACGGATCTGCACCAAAAATAAACGACTTGGTAAACACCAAACTGGATGTGCGTTTTGATTACGCCAAACATTATTTGTACGGTAAAGAATGGGTTACGCTGAAACCGCATTTTTACGCTACGGATTCGCTTACCCTGGATGCAAAAGGAATGGACATCAACCAGATTGCTGTTGTAAAAAATGGCAAAAATGTGCCGCTGAAGTTTTCGTACGACAGTTTAAAGCTGAAGATCAACCTCGACAAAAAATATACTTCCGCAGAAAACTACACCGTTTACCTGAGTTATACGGCCAAGCCGGATCAGTTAAAAGCAGTTGGGAGTGCGGCGATCAGTGATGCCAAAGGTTTGTATTTTATCAATTCGGACGGCGCAGACAAAACAAAACCGATCCAAATCTGGACGCAGGGCGAAACCGAAAGTTCATCGGCCTGGTTCCCTACGATTGATAAACCAGACCAGAAAACGCTGCAGGAAATCAGCATGACGGTTCCTTCCAAATACGTTACCTTATCAAACGGAAAACTGATCTCCCAAAAACCTGCCGGAAATGGCCTGCGCACCGATACCTGGAAAATGGACAAGCCCAACGCGCCTTATCTTTTTATGATGGCCGTGGGCGATTTCAAAATCTACAAAGATCATTATAAAGACAAGGAAGTAAACTATTATTTGGAACCCAAGTATGCTCCTTTTGCCAAGCAAATTTTTGGTTTTACGCCGGAACTGATTGGTTTTTATTCGCAGAAACTGGGCGTTGATTTCCCCTGGAACAAATACAGCCAGATTGTGGTGCGCGATTATGTGAGCGGTGCGATGGAAAACACCACGGCCACTTTGCACGGCGAATACGTGCAGAAAACCGCCCGGGAAATGCTGGACGATAATTACAGCGCAGGCGAAAGTACGATTGCGCACGAACTTTTCCACCAGTGGTTTGGCGATTATGTAACAACAGAAAGCTGGAGCAATTTAACAGTAAATGAATCTTTTGCAGATTTCAGCGAAACGCTGTGGGCCGAACATCGTTATGGAAAAGATGAAGGCGGCGCACATATTTATGAAAACCTGCAGGCTTACCTCAACTCAAAAGATGCGCAGACAAAAAACCTGGTGCGGTTTCATTATGTAGATAAGGAAGATATGTTTGATGTGGTTACGTACCAAAAAGGCGGCTGCATTTTGAACATGCTGCGGAATTATCTGGGGGAAGATGCTTTTTTTAGCGGCTTAAATTTGTACCTCCGCCAAAATGCTTTTGGCAACGGCGAAGCGCAACAATTGCGTTTGGCCTTTGAAAAAGTGAGCGGCAAAGATTTAAACTGGTTTTTTAACCAATGGTATTACGGTGCAGGCAACCCGGATTTAACAATTAATTACCATTGGGACGAAGCCGGGAAAACACAATCCGTTTACCTTGCCCAAACGCAGGAAGGTGCAGCATTTACACTGCCGATGGCGGTTGATATTTATGCCGGCGGAAAGATGGAACGCCACCAGGTTTGGATGAAAGGCAAAAGCGATACGCTGACGTTTAAACTTCCGGTAAAACCCAACCTGGTGAATGTAGATGGCGATAAGGTGATCATCGCTAAAAAAACAGATAACAAAACCACGGAAGAATTTGCATTTCAATATTTTAACGCGCCATTGTATATAGATCGGCTGGAAGCCATCCTCGCTTTGACCGGCAAACAAAACGATGCCGATGCACGCAAGGTAATGCTGGCCGCACTGAAAGACAAATATTATGGTTTGCGCACCCTGGCCATCCGCAACATCAGCCTGAGTGATGCGGCAACAAAGCAGTCCGCTTTACCGATTTTAACCAACATCGCCCAAAACGATCATAACAATACGGTAAAAGCAACTGCAATAGTTGCTTTGGGCAGATTGAAGAACCCGGCTGATTTATCGTTGTTTAAATCCGCTTTAAACAGCCAGTCTTACGCGGTACAAGGCGCGGCTTTAACGGCTTTTGCGGCACAAAACCCGGCCGGTGGTTTGCAACTGGCCAAAGGTTTTGAAAAAGACAATAAGGGCGCGCTTACCAGGGCAATTGTATCGGTTTATGCGGCACAAGGAGGAGAAACCGAACTGCCTTTTGTAAGTAAAGCTTTTGATGAAGGTACGCCGCAGATAAAATTCAACACCATGCAGCAAGGTTATATCAATATGCTGGGCAAAATCAACGATACGCAAAAAGTAAATGCACGTGTTGATGCTTTTAAAGATTTTGCCATAAAATATAAACAATTTGGTATCGATCAGCCGGTTGTATCTATGTTAAATCAGCTTAAAACACAAAAACAAACGCAGGCAAACCAGGCAGACGCTGCATTAAAAAGCCAGCTCAACGCGCAGGCAGATTATATTACCAAAGCGGTCGATCAAATCAACGGCAGCAAATAAGCATACTGTTTTTACCGGTATAAAAATGGGCATCTGCAATAATTGGAGATGCTCTTTTTATGGAGGAAAAACCTGTAAAACTTTCAGCAGTAAAATTTGTAAATTAGTGGTTAACAATAAGATCATGAAAAAACTGCTTTTCTTTATCATCCTTGCCGGCGTTGCTTATAAGCTGAAAGCCCAGGACAAAACGTTTAAAAATCCGTTTGACAAAGACAATTATAAAGATGGTTTTTCTGTTAAGCCGGTTTATCCTAAAAGTTTTATCAACCCCGAAATATTAATACAACCAAAGCAAAATCTGATCGCCAATAATTTGGTTACTTATGCTGAAATGGACAAAATGCCGATTGTAAAACCGGCAGGAAAATGGAATATGCCGGTTGTTAAACCCGGTGGAAATTATAAAATGCCAATTATCGGTTTGCCACCAGTGGTCAAAAAGGATTCGGCCTTGTTCAAGCCTTAAAAAACACCGGTAAAAACAGCATCATTCAAAAATCACGGTTTTGTTTTTGTGCACAAAAACGCGGTCGTCAAACACCAATCGCAAGGCTTTGGCCAGCACGGAAGTTTCAATTTCCTGCCCGGCTTTCATCATGTCGTGGGCTGATAATGAGTGGTTTACAGGAATGATCTGCTGCGTGATAATCGGGCCTTCATCCAGTTCGTTCGTTACAAAATGCGCAGTGGCACCGATCAGTTTCACGCCGCGCTCAAAAGCCTGCCGGTACGGGTTTGCACCAATAAAAGCGGGCAAAAACGAATGATGGATATTGATCAGCTGCTGCGGAAATTGCGAAACAAAATCCGGCGATAAAATCCGCATAAACTTGGCCAGCACCACATAATCGGGTTCAAACTGCTTGATTAAACTGATAATTTTTTGTTCTGATGCTTCTTTTGGCACCGAAAAATCATACAAAACCGGATAAAACGGAACTTCAAAACGTCGGCAAAGATCCTGCAGGTTATCATAACTGCCGATCACGGCCTGCACAGTTGCGCCCAGCGTCCCAAAGAAATTACGGATCAAAATATCGGCCAGGCAATGGTATTCTTTGGTTACCAAAACCACAATTTTTTTCTGCGGGTTTGGGTTGATGCCGATCACCGCATCATCGGGCAAAATATTTTTAAGCTGATTTTCAAGCGTAACAACATCCGCGGGCTGCTCCACTTCCAAACGCATGTAAAAACGGTTTTCGGCTTTGTCAACATACTCGTTCATTGAAACTATGTTCAGGTTTTCTTCCAGCAAAATCCCCGAAATGGCCGCCACCAAACCTACACGGTCCCGACATTGTATTAAAATAATCATCAATTCTTTATAAGGTTTAAGATTGAGGCTGATGCTGTTTTTATCAGTTAAAATCTTTGTTCAGCAGTTTTTCCAGCTCCGCGAAACTGAGGTTCATGCGCACTTTCCCTTGTTTGGCATAAGCAATTTCGCCGGTTTCTTCGGATACGATCAGTGCCGTTGCATCGCTGGCTTCGGAGATGCCAATGCCTGCCCGATGGCGCAAACCAAACTGCAGCGGCAAATCAGTTTTATCAGTTAAAGGCAAAATGCAGCTGGCCGATTTGATTTTATTTTGGGCGATGACCACGGCCCCATCGTGCAGCGGACTGTTTTTCTGAAAAATGCTTTCGAGCAAACGCTTGGTGATTTTGGCATCCACATATTCGCAGCTGTTGTGAAAAAACTCTTCGTCATAATACTTTGCAAAAACGATTAATGCCCCAATGCGGTTTTGCTGCATGGTTTTACAAGCATCTACAATGGGTTTTATGCGTGTCAGGTTATTTTTTTCTTCTTCCGGATGGCCGAAAAAGTATTTCCACCAGGCTTTGTTTCTTTGCAGCGATGCGTTGCGGCCCACCAGCAGCAAAAACCGCCGGATCTCCTGCTGAAAAACCACAATCAGGGCTAAAATGCCCACGTTCATAAAATTGCCCAAAATACCGGTGAGCAGGCGCATATTTAAAGCCCTCACCACAAAATATAAAGCGCAAATAATGGCCAAACCGATAAAAATATTTGCTGCAATGGTGCCACGGATCAGGTTATAAATCTGAAACAGGATGATGGCCACGAGCACCACATCGAGCACATCAAAAAAAGTTACATGTAAAAAATCAAGGTTAAACGGCAGCATTTGCACGAAGTTAGGATATTCCGGGAAATCAGTTTAAAAATTTCAGCTAATCGGCCCAAAAAACCGGTGCTGTTTTTATCGGCATAAAAATGATCTGGGCAGAAACCAAACGCCGGCAGAAGAGTTTTTTAAACCGAACCAGATTAATAACCAAAAAAACAAAAATCAACATGGATTTTGAAGAAACAGAACAATCAATACCAAACCAAAAAGCGTACGACCGCCGGCAGTTTATAGAAAGTGCAGGCAAAGGTTTGCTGGCGGCCACCGTAGTTGGCGGGATTGCCCCGATCGCTTCCGCAGCGGCAGAAGATGTGGACGGCGCAGCAGGAAACCCCGGCCCAATGTCGGCAGCAATAAAAGTGGTTGGCCCGAACCAGCACGCGGCCAGCGAAGGCGAAAGGACCAATTACGCCACGATTTTGCCGAAAGACAAGCGCGTAGGCTATGCCATTGTAGGGATCGGCGAATTGACTTTGGAAGCGATTTTGCCCGGATTTGGTTCTGCAAAAAACGCTAAAGTGGTGGCTTTGGTAAGCGGCGATCCGGAGAAAGCCCGAAAAGTGGCCATGCAATATGATGTTCCGCAGAAAAATATTTACAATTACCAGAACTTTGACAACATCAAAAACAACCCCGAGATTGATGCCGTTTACATTGTGCTGCCCAATTCGATGCACGAGGAATTTGTGATCCGCGCAGCAAAGGCCGGTAAACATGTTTTGTGCGAAAAACCGATGACCACTTCGTCCAAATCTGCCGAACGGATGATTGATGCGTGTAAAAAAGCCGGTAAAAAACTGATGATCGCTTACCGGATCCAATACGAACCGAACAATAAAGAGATCAAGAATTTTACCCGCGAAAAAAAGTACGGCCAGGTTAAAGTGATTTCATCCAACAACATCCAAAACATTGGCGACCCGAAACAATGGCGCTTAAACAAAGCTTTGGCCGGCGGCGGTTCTTTGCCGGATATTGGTTTATACAACATCAATACCAACCGCTATCTGCTTGGGGAAGAGCCATATATGGTGAACGCCAGCATTTATACTACGCCAAACGACCCGCGTTTTAAGGAAGTGGAAGAATCGGTGATGTTCCAGATGTTTTTCCCAAGCGGTGCCATTGCCAACAACACTTGCAGTTACGGTGCACATAACTCTAAACATTATCGTTGTTATGCAGATAATGGTGGCTGGTTTGGCATGGACCCGGCGTTTGATTATAAAGGTTTAATGCCCGAAGCCAGCCACGCCGAAGGTAAAGTAGAAAATAAAATGAACCCAAAAATACAGGAAAAAGACCAGTTTGCCCTGGAAATGGATCATTTTTCGGAATGTGTGATCGAGAACAAAACGCCTTACACGCCCGGCGAAGAAGGTTTGCAGGACCAGAAAATCATGGAGGCAATTTATGAATCTGCCCGCACCAACAAACCTGTACAATTAGAACGGATCGAAAAACTGGACGCTTTTAGAGGAACGCCGCCAACGGAAGGGTAAGTTTGATTTTTTGTAAAACAGTAAAGTCGAAGAAACTTCTTCGACTTTACTGTTTTTAGGGATATTTTTTCATCTCTTTAGAAGCTGTTGAAATATATACAATGCTTCTTTTATGCGGGTAAATTTTGTTTTAAACTTTTTGCTGATTGTAAAATCTATCAAAACCACCAAATTTTAGGTGATAAAAGAAGCATTGGAAACCTTATAATGGAATTTAAACTGAGCCCAAACGCCCCGGAGTTGTACAAATGAATGGATATCAAAGTACAATATTCGGTTCAACGGCCAAATTTAATAGAATCAACCATGTTTAAACTTAACCCTGATATTGTAAAACCCATGTTAGCTGCTGGTTTTTTTCTTTCGGATCAAGTCTGTGGGGTTTTGATGATATTGTTTCTTAAATGCAAATGAAAAATGCGATAAGTTTTCAAACCCCAGATCTAAATATACATCTTTCGGGTTTTTTTCGTGTTTATCAATCAGAAAATAAGCTTCTTGTAATCTTTTTTTTAATAACCAATTACTTGGCGTATCATCAAACACTGTCTTGAAATCCCTTTTAAATGATGAAATACTCCGCCCGGTCAGGTAAGCAAAGCGTTCGTTGCTCACATTGAATTTGTAATTACGGTTCATAAATTCTTCTAAATGCACTTTGCCGGGTATATCGTAATTAAAGAAAACACCAGTAAATGTTGGTTCAGTTTTCAGTAGAATAATCAATAATTCTTCGTATTTTAAATCTTCAAAGGCTTCATCTAACTTCATAATGCCTTTGTAATATGGCTTTGTGGATTGTATGAAATTTTCAATTAAATCTGTTTTCCGGGTTTTGATAATGGCATCTTCTTCTTTAACATTTGTTGCAGGAATTTTATGTTTTATCTGAAACTTATGCAGAAACTTTTCTTCAAAGCAAAATATTATAGGTTCAAATCCATCCTGACTATCTTTTATAAAATATTTTAGCAAACGGTTTTTTCGGGCGATACCACAGTCGCCTGCATTGAAAGTATAGTTTTTGTTTCCGTCAAAAAAATCAATTGCCCCTTTAACAATATACATAAATATAGTGTCGGGTATGAATTGCTCTTTTAAAATTTTCGATTTTATATCTTTTGCTAAATCTCCCATTATATGATTTTATATTTAATCATACTTTCCATAGCCGCAAGTATTGCCTGTTCTTTTGTAGCAACAGGTTTCCAGCCCAAAGTATCCTTTGCTTTTGCATTGCTTACGTTACGGTTTACGTTCAAAAGTAATTTACCTTCTTTTGCTTTTTTGTTAAAAAGTGATGCTAAATTTAAAACAAAATCGGGCACTTTCCGGGTTGAAACTTTTGTTGCTATGTTTGGCAGTTTTTCTTTCAGAAGGGCAGCAATTTCAGGCATTGAAATCTGACCGTCTGCGGTAGCAATGAAACGATTGCCGTTGGCTTCAGGAATTGTCATGGCAAGGATATGCAAATCGGCCACATCTCTTACATCCACAATATTTAAAGGAATATTTGGAACAGCTTTCATCGAGCCGTCCAGCAAATGTTTTAGGATGCCAAAACTGCCGGAAATATGTGCATTTAAGGATGGGCCCAAAATAGCAACAGGATTAATGGTGGCAAATTCTAAAATGCCGCCTTCATTTCTTATAAATTCCCAAGCTGCTTTTTCTGCCAAAGTTTTTGATTTTTCATAAACCGACAATCCTTTTTCGTTGGGGTTTGTCCAGTCTGATTCAGTTGTTTCTATGTTTTTATCAGTATGGCTAAACCCAACCGCCCCAAAATTTGAAGTCATTACCACACGTTTTACACCTGCATTCTTTGCAAATTTTAATACACGAAGGATACCTTCAACTGCTGGTCGTGTAGCTTGTTTTTCGTCTTTTGGGGTATCAAAAAAAACAGGAGAGGCTACACTCAATACATATTTGCAGCCTTTCATTGCTTCTTCCCAGTTATCATCTTGGGTTAATTCTGTTAAAGCAAATGAAAGGTTGTCAAATGCTGAAATTCCATTTGCTTTAAGTGTTTCGATTAATTTGTCTTTACTTTTTAAGCTGCGGATTGTGGTTTTTACTTGGTAGTCTTTTTGCAATAGTTGTAAAATGATTTGCATCCCAACAAAACCAGTTCCACCAGTTACCAATACTGGTTCTTTAATATTTGTCATTTTCTTTATATTTTGTACAGCAAAAATCAGTATAAACTAAAACTTAAACTTTGTTTAAAAGTCCAATTTTACTTTGTTGGTAAGTCCACGGATTCTGATAATTTTGAGGTGCCTGTTAAAATCACACCTAACAGATTTGTTGGAGTAGATGCAAAACAAAAAAGGGGTTACAATTAAATGTAACCCCTTTGTATAAAATGTGGGAGATACTGGGTTCGAACCAGTGACCCTCTGCTTGTAAGGCAGATGCTCTGAACCAGCTGAGCTAATCTCCCCTTTTGGGACTGCAAATATAGAAGTGAAAATTAGTTATGCAAAATATTTTTTTAGTTTTTTTAGAAGAGGTCCAATGCTGTTTTTATCAGGTTTATTTTTGGTGAAGCTTGTTCCTGAACGCATTTTTGTTTATCCTCAACCCAACACTTCTTCCAGCACTTCATGCGAACGGATTTGGCCAAACCCATCAATATGCAGCGCATAATATTCCAGCAAGCGGTCTAAAATAAATTTGCGGATATCATTTGGGATCTTGATTTCAGGCAAATCTTCAAAGTTCCTGCCGATCAGTAAGTTAAAATATTGCGTGTATGGCGGTGCCAGAAACAGATTGTGCTCCGGCCGTTTGGCTACGAACAAACCATCTTTTAAATCAAAAAAAGAAGCGGTTTCGCCTGAGTTTTTCTCCGGATGAAAACCCAGATAACGGCTCAGCTGCACCATGAACAGCAAATGAAAATTGGCCAAACCCAGTTCCTGATGATCCAGCCATTCCACAGAATGAAAAATAAAGTTGAACAGTGTTTCGTCGGTTTCCTGCTGGCGGATGGCTTTATAGATCACTTCGTTCAAAAAAATAATCAGCGAACTTTTGACCACGCCATAAGGGATTTCGGTCAAAACCGGCACGTTCCGCAGTTCGGCCACGCGCTGGATATTGCCGTTCGGTTTGTGATAAACCACCATTTCCAGCAAATGCAGCGGCTGCAGCATGTTACGGCTGATTTTGGCGCGCGGTTTTTTCACACCATTAATCAGGTATGCCTGCAGCCCGAATTTCTCCGTAAAAATTTGCACCACCACGCTGCTTTCGCTGTAATCGGTCGTTTTAAATACAATGCCGCGGGTTTTATGTAACATCCTGCTAAACTAAAACAATCCGGTTGACCGCAGAAAAACGATGCTTCTTTTATCGCCATAAAATTACTATCGTCCATCCAATTTTTATGGCGATAAAAACAGTATTGCCCAGCTAATTCCAACCAATTTGTTTTACATAATCCAATTAAAAATCTCAGTAAAAACCGTATTTTTGCACCTCAAAAATCTGAGGTAAACGCATTGATGTACAAGGAATATAAGCAGCTTAACCTGCCGGAGCTTGGAAACGAAGTCCTGGAATTTTGGAAGCAGAACAACATCTTCGAAAAAAGTATCAGCAGCCGCCCGGCCAGCAAACCTTACACTTTTTATGAAGGCCCGCCTTCGGCCAACGGAATGCCCGGCATCCACCACGTGATGGCGCGTTCCATCAAAGATATTTTTTGCAGATATAAGACCTTAAAAGGCTTTCAGGTAAAACGCAAAGGCGGCTGGGACACGCATGGTTTGCCGATTGAGCTGGCCGTTGAAAAAGCGTTAGGCATCACCAAAGACGACATCGGCAAAAAGATTTCCATTGAAGATTACAACGCCGAATGCCGCAAGGAAGTGCTGAAGTACACCGATGTTTGGAACGACCTGACCGAGAAAATGGGTTATTGGGTTGATCTCGAAGACCCTTATATCACTTACAAAAACGAATATATCGAAACCCTTTGGTGGATTTTAAAGGAGTTTTACAACAAAGGTTTACTTTATAAAGGTTATACCGTGCAGCCTTATTCTCCTGCGGCAGGCACGGGCTTGAGTTCGCATGAACTGAACCAGCCGGGCTGTTACCGCAATGTAAAAGATACATCAATTACTGCCGAATTTCATTTGATCAATAATCAAATTCATCCTTTAATTCCGGTTTTGTTTGAAGAAGAAACCGAAGATACGACGATTTTAGCTTGGACAACCACGCCTTGGACTTTGCCTTCCAATTGTGCGCTGGCTGTGGGCGAAAACATTGATTACGTAAAGATAAAAACCTTTAATCCATATACTTACGCGCCGGTCAGTGTGGTTTTGGCGAAGGTTTTAATCAACCAATATTTTAAAAAAGAAGGCGAAAATGCTTCTTTTACCGACTATAATTCGGGCGATAAAATTATTCCATGGGAAATTGCTGCCGAATTTAAAGGCGTAGAACTGATTGGTTTGCGTTATCATCAACTGATGTCTTATGTTGATAACGAAGACCTCGAAAAGAACGCTTTCCTTGTTATTCCCGCTGATTTTGTGACAACAGACGAAGGGACCGGAATTGTACACACGGCTTCTATTTTTGGTGCCGACGATTTTCGCGTGGCAAAAGCAAACGGCGTTCCTTCAGTTTTAGTAAAAGATGAAAACGGAAAAGAAGTTCCGTTGGTGAATAAACAAGGCCGATTTGTTGATGAAGTAACTGATTTTGCAGGCAAATTTGTAAAAGAAGAATATTACAGCGATGCCGAACGCCAGGACCCTGATTTTAAACCGACGGACGTTCTAATCGCCATCAAATTAAAAGAAGACAACAAAGCGTTCGACGTAAAAAAATACGAACACAGTTACCCGCATTGCTGGCGCACCGATAAACCGATTTTATATTATCCGCTGGATAGCTGGTTTATCAAAACAACGGCCGTAAAAGAGCGGATGGTGGAATTAAATAAAACTATCAACTGGAAACCGGAATCAACCGGCACCGGAAGGTTTGGAAACTGGTTAGAAAATTTAGTGGACTGGAATTTATCGCGTTCGAGATATTGGGGAACGCCGCTGCCGATTTGGAGAAGTGAAGATGGTTTGGAAGAAATTTGCATCGGCTCGATTGCTGATCTAAATCAGGAAATCCGGAAATCCATCGATGCTTCTTTTATGCCACAAAACTTTGTGCTGAACGATCTGCACCGCCCTTTTGTGGATGACGTAATTTTGGTTTCTCCAAGCGGTAAAAAAATGTTCCGCGAACCGGATTTAATCGATGTTTGGTTTGATTCTGGTGCAATGCCTTACGCACAGCACCATTTTCCGTTTGAAAATAAGGAAGCTTTTGCAAACTCTTTTCCCGCAGATTTTATTGCTGAAGGTGTTGACCAAACGCGCGGCTGGTTTTTTACTTTACACGCCATCGCGGTGATGTTAATGGACAATGTGGCGTATAAAAACGTGATTTCCAACGGTTTGGTGCTGGATAAAAACGGCAACAAAATGAGCAAGCGTTTAGGCAATGGCGTTGATCCGTTCAAAACCATCGAAAAATATGGTGCCGATGCCACGCGCTGGTACATGATTAGCAATGCATCGCCTTGGGACAATTTGAAATTCAATTTAGAAGGCTTGGATGAAGTGCGACGCAAGTTTTTTGGTACTCTTTATAACACTTATTCTTTCTTTGCTTTGTATGCCAATATCGATGGTTTTAAATATGAAGAAGCAGAGATTGAGTTACAAAAACACCCGGAAATTGACCGCTGGATTTTATCATTATTAAATACGTTAAGCGCAGAAGTTGATAGTTTTTATGCTGATTTTGAGCCGACAAAAGCAGCACGCGCCATTCAGGATTTTGTAGATGCGCATCTTAGTAATTGGTACGTTCGGTTGAGCCGCCGCCGTTTTTGGAAAGGCGATTATAGCGAAGATAAACTTTCGGCTTACCAAACTTTATACACTTGTTTAGTTACAATTTCGAAATTAATGTCGCCGATTGCACCGTTTTTTGCCGAGCGTTTGTTTGGCGATTTAAACTCAATCACCCAAAAAGAAAATGTGGAATCCGTGCATTTGGCAGATTTTCCGGCTTATCATCAAGATTTGGTTGATGAAGATTTGGAAGAACGGATGCAGCTGGCACAAGATATTTCATCGTTGACGCTTTCACTTCGGAAAAAAGTTGGGATCAATGTCCGCCAGCCTTTAAGCAAAATTTTACTGCCGATTTTAAATCCGCATTTTCAGCAGCAGGTGGAGCAGGTGAAAGATTTGATCTTATCGGAAACGAACATCAAAAACATTGAGTTTTTAACGGACGATGCTTCTTTTATCAGTAAAAAAATCAAGCCGAACTTTAAAGCTTTAGGCAAAAAAGTGGGGAAAGATATGAAGCTGGTTGCGGAAGCAATTGCCCGATTTAACCCGGAAGAAATAAGCGAACTGGAACAAAACGGGCAAATTTTGATACCAAATACTTCTTATTTAATCCTTTCTTCGGAAGTAGAAATTTCTGCCGAAGATGTTCCCGGATGGCAGGTGGCAAGTTTAGGAAAGCTGACTGTTGCTTTGGATGTAGCTATAAATGAGGGACTTAAACAGGAAGGGATTTCGCGCGAACTGATCAACCGTATTCAAAACCTGCGCAAAAACAATGGCTTTGAAGTGACCGACCGGATCAATGTACGCATCGAAAACAAACCAATTGTGGCAGAGGCCGTAAGAAATAATTTATCCTATATTTGCGCCGAAATTTTGGCCGATAATTTGGTTTTGGACATGCAGCTGGATAAAGGTGAAAAAGTGATGATAAACGAAGACGAATTATTGATTGAAATAAAAAAAGCAGAATGAACGAACAAAAAGAAAAAAACAGATATTCTGATGCTGAACTGATAGAATTTAAAGAGCTGATTTTAGAAAAACTCCGTGTTGCCAAACAGGAATTACATGCGCTGACTTCCTCATTGAGCAGTCCGAACTCTAACGGGACAGATGATACTTCGGGCACGTATAAAACGCTGGAAGATGGTTCTGCCACGCTGGAAAAAGAGCAGATTAACCAACTGGCCGCACGTCAGAAAAAATTTATCGAGCAGTTGGAAGCAGCTTTGGGGCGAATTGAAAACCGTACTTATGGCGTTTGCAGGGAAACCGGAAAACTGATCCCGAAAGAGCGTTTACGCGCTGTGCCGCATACTACGTTAAGTATGGAAGCCAAAATGAAGCAATATTAACTGGATGAAATCAACCTATACCAAGCCTTTTTTGATCGCAGCTTTTGTTGTGCTGGCAGACCAGATCCTGAAAACCTGGGTACGTACGCATATGTACCTCGGCCAGGAAATAAAGCTGTTGGGCAATCGTGGTTTTCTGCATTACACCGAAAACAACGGCATGGCTTTTGGCTGGGAACTGGGCGGGGAAGCGGGCAAATATGCTTTAACATTGTTCCGTATTATTGCTGTTTCGGGTATTGCTTATGGTTTGGTTTATTTGATTCAGCATAAATATCATCGCGGATTGATCATTACAATTGCGCTGATTTTTGCCGGCGCGCTGGGCAATATTATTGATTCAACTTTTTACGGTCAGCTTTACCATTATGCGCCGCTGCTGCAAGGCCGCGTGGTGGATATGTTTTATTTTCCGCTTTTGTCTGGCGTTTTTCCCAATTGGGTGCCGGTTTGGGGCGGAGAAGAATATATCTTTTTCCGGCCGGTTTTTAATATTGCAGATGCGGCGATTTCTGTTGGTGTGATCCTGATTTTACTCAACCAAAAGAAGTATTTTAAAGAAGATATTAAGGAAGAACCGCAGCCAAACAGTGAAGTTGTGGAAGAATAACACGAACCTGAACAAGATCAATCAGGATAAAAACAAGGCCGGAAACTATTCCGGCCTTGTTTTTTAACAACGGTTTTGATACTGTTTTTATGCCGGTAAAAACAGTATCTGTAACTAAGCTGTATATTTTTCTTGTTGAGAAAGAATACTTTAGCGTTTTTTGTGCTGCCAAACAGAAGTATCAACGCGACAAATCCATAAAACGCTCGTCTATCAAATCAAACCCAAAAACATGAAAAAGCTTTTGACTTTTGTACTGATTTCCTTTTTTGCTGCCACAACTTTTGCGCAAAGTGTTGATCTCCGCCGGAAAATAACCGTTACTGGAAACGCCGAAACCGAGGTAACGCCGGATATTATTTACTTCAGCATTTCGCTGAAAGAATACCTGAACGGTAAAAGCAAAATAAGTATTTCTACGTTGGAAAACCAGCTGGAAAAAGCCGTATCTGCGGCCGGGATTGCCAAAGCGGATTTTACGATCAACAATTTATCTTCTTACAATTACGTTCCGGAGAAAAAGAAAAACGCCGATTTCCTGGCTTCCAAACAATATCGCTTAAAGCTGCACGACCTCAGCAAAATCAATAAAATTTTGGATGCGGTAGATGATAAAGGCATCCAATCTACCGGAATTGACGGCTATGATTATTCTGGAATAGAAGCTTTAAAAAGCGAACTGAAATTAAAGGCATTAAAAGCAGCACAAACTAAAGCGGCTTTTTTATTAAGCGGGATTGGCGAAAAATTAGGCAATGCAATCGATATTCAGGAAATCAACAATGAACCGATGCAGCAACCGGTTTTCCGAAGTATGATGATGAAAACTGCTTCTTCTGATGCTGTAGAATCTGATATTGATTTTAAAAAGATTAAATTGAATTATCATATCCAGGCGGTTTTTGAGATTTTGAAGTAAAGGAAGAAAGCTCCTTTCAATTTATATTTTGGGTAGTAAAAGAAGCATTTGAATTTACTGGTCCTTATAAATTTTAAATAGCTAAATTCAGCTCAGTCAGAAACGCTTTTGCATCTACCATTTTAAGTTTTCCGGCTTTTAATAGATATCCTTGTTTATAAGCACTTATTAAATGCTTTTCTTCCTGACTTAGTTTTTGTCTTTGGTTTTTATTAGGTTTTTCAACCACCTTTTTTACTTTTATGCTCACTTGTTTTATGTTTAAAAGTTAATTAAAAAATAATTTATGGAAATCACTTTTTGCAATAATTCAGAAATTAAAGAAGCGATAGTTGCATTAATTAATAAAGAGATAACACCAGGATTACAAGAAACCGTAATTGAAAACTTCTACAAAGATTGGAAAGAAAAATTTGAAACAGATACTGTTGACTTTAAATTTTCCAACAAAGTTATAGCTACAGACTTTTTTCTTCCAGATATCAAAAGTTTGGTTGGAGTAGATTATCCAACATGGTTTAATATAAATTCTTCCAATACAAAAAGAATAATGATTTTGGGAATAGACCCACTAAGAAATAAGAATGCCTTTAATAGTGAAGGAGCTGGCATAAATACTGAGGCAATTATAGGTACTCCTTATGCTTTACATCGAAAATCAATGAGAGAAGGTAAAGACGGAAAGGACAAATCTTATTGGGAATTTATTAAATCAATGCTAAATAAAAACTATGGGATTTATTTAACAGATATTTTTAAAATTTATTTTATGATTGAAAATAAAAGAAGTTATGACCATAAAATTTTTATTAAGAATGAGCAAAAACATCTTAAACAAATCCTTGATAAAGAAATTGAAATAATAAAGCCAGATTTAATTATTGTATTAGGGAATAAACCATTAGGCTTTCTTTGCGAACAAAAAATTAAATTGACAGATAAGATTTCTACAAATCTTGAATATAATAACACTCCCATTTTACCTATGGTTCATCTTTCAGGTTTAGCTAGTGGAGGGAGAAAAACGTTTATCAATAATAATCTAAGTGTTAATGATAGTAAAAATGATGTTAATTCTTATTTAAACATAGTTGATAATTTTATATCAGGTAGTAATTAAGTCGCATAAATTTAAATAATAGGGAAAAAGTGAGCTTGTAAACAACCAATTGGAGTTAATGTAATATACCTAATCATGCTTCTTTTAACCCTATAAATTCAGCATCAATCAATAAACGCAAACCTCGTATAAGGCACTAAAACTTCCGGGATTTTAATACCGTTTTCCGTCTGGTTATTTTCTAAAAGCGTAGCTACAATACGCGGCAAAGCCAGTGCACTTCCATTTAAAGTATGCGCCAACTGGTTTTTACCTTCGCTGTTGCGGAAACGCAATTTTAAACGGTTGCTTTGAAAAGTTTCAAAGTTAGAAACCGAAGAAACTTCCAGCCAGCGTTGCTGCGCCGCGCTCCAGGTTTCCATATCGTAAGTTAAAGCTGCGGTAAAACCCATATCGCCGCCGCACAAACGCAAAACGCGGTAAGGCAATTCTAACTTTTGAAGTAAAGATTGCACGTGCAAACTCATCTGTTCTAAAATTTCATAAGATTTTTCGGGGTGAGCAACCTGCACAATTTCCACTTTATCAAACTGGTGCAAACGGTTTAAGCCGCGGACATGTGCGCCATAAGAACCAGCTTCCCGACGGAAACAAGGCGTATAACCACAGTTTTTAACCGGTAATTCTTCTTCTTTTAAAATCACATCGCGGTACAAATTGGTCATCGGCACTTCTGCAGTCGGAATTAAGAATAATTTATCTTCTCCCACAAAATACATTTGCCCTTCTTTATCAGGCAATTGTCCGGTCCCAAAACCGGAAGCTTCGTTTACCAGCAAAGGCAACATGCGCTCATCGTAACCGGCTTTTTCGGCTTCGTCCAAAAAGAAAGCAATCAGCGCACGTTGCAGTTTCGCCCCTTTTCCTTTATAAACCGGGAAACCTGCACCGGTAATTTTCACCCCAAGTTCAAAATCAATCAAATTATATTTGGCGGCGAGTTCCCAATGCGGCAAAGCATTTTCTGGCAGATTTGGTTTTTCGCCGTGTTCCAAAACCACTTCATTTTCTTCGGCAGTGCTTCCTTTTGGTACGGATTGATGCGGTAAATTAGGCAGTAAAAAAAGCTTTTGTTGCTGTTCGTTTTCCAGCGCAGCCAATTGTAAACTGTATGTGCTAGTATTTCCTTTAAAGCTTCCTAATCCTATTTTAGCTTCTTCAGCTTCTTGCACCCTACCTTCTTTTATTAGATTACCAATTTGTTTTGAAATAGAGTTCAATACTGATAAATTAGTATCTAAAGCAAGTTGAACTGATCGGCGTTGCTCATCTAAACCTAAAATCTCATCAACCAATTCCGGCTGTTTAAAATTTCGCACGGCCAAACGTTCCAAAACCTTTTCCCTGTTTTCGCGGATATAACTAACTTGCAGCATTATTTTAATTTTTGGCAAAGATAGGTTTTCGGCTGTGAGTTTTGCGTTGCAGGTCGCCAGTTTTTAGTCGATAAAAACAGCATCAAACTTTAAACTGATAACTTACAACTCACCACTCAAAACTGAATGAACGGCAAACTTTACCTCGTACCCACGCCAATTGGCAATCTCGAAGACATGACTTTCCGTGCCATCCGCATCTTAAAAGAAGTTGATTTGATCCTGGCAGAAGACACACGCACATCAGCGCCAATGTTAAAACATTTTGGCATTACCGGAAAAGTTTTTTCGCACCATCAGCACAACGAGCATCAATCTACCCAGGAAATTATGAAGTTTTTGGCCGAAGGAAAACAGGTTGCTTTAATTTCTGATGCCGGAACACCTGCCATTTCTGATCCTGGTTTTTACTTAGTCCGCGAAGCTTTAAAAAATGGTTTTCCGGTTGAATGTTTGCCTGGCGCAACGGCTTTTGTTCCGGCTTTGGTCAACTCCGGTTTGCCAAACGACCGTTTTATTTTTGAAGGTTTTTTACCGGTAAAAAAAGGTCGGCAAACGCGCTATTTAAATTTGAAGGAAGAAGAGCGGACAATGATTTTTTATGAATCGCCGCACCGTTTATTGAAAACTCTGGATGAAATGATTACACATTTTGGTGCGGAAAGACTGGCTTCCGTTTCGCGGGAACTGACTAAATTGTTTGAAGAAACCGTTCGCGGTACGCTAACCGAAGTAAAAACTTACTACGAAACGCATCCGGTAAAAGGCGAATTTGTGATTGTGGTTGATGGAAAATAGTTAAAGGTTTATAGTTCATAGTAATTTGCAAAGTCTTCGCACCTCGTTCCTCGCTCTAAAAAATGAAAAACAAACTCCTCCTCGCCATACTTTCCGGTTTATTAATGTGGATTGCCTGGCCGCCAACACCTTACACCACGTTTTTATTATTTATTGGCTTGGTGCCGATGCTTCTTTTACTGGAGGAAATTATGCAATCCAACTCCAACCGAAAAGGCTTTTTGATTTTCTGGTTGAGCTTTTTAGGCTTTTTCATTTGGAACACACTTTCTGTTTACTGGGTTTATAATTCCATCAAAACTATTGGTGCGTTGGTGGCTGTTCCGATTACCCTGATTCCGTATTCGCTCGGCCCCTTGTTAATGTCTTCCGCTTGCTGGCTGTATTATCGTTTGCGGAAAGTTGCTCCTTTAGGCTGGAGTTTAGCTGGTTTAGTTTGCTTCTGGATCGGATACGAATATTTGCACCAAAGCTGGGATTTGGCTTTCCCCTGGATGACTTTGGGAAACGGTTTTGCCATAAGTCATAGCTGGATCCAATGGTACGAATACACGGGCGTTTATGGCGGAACGATCTGGATATGGCTGGTCAACATTTTGATTTTCCTGATCTATCTCAACCTGAAAAAACAAGGGCAAAAGAAGCATCGGCAGCGTTTGGTGGCTGCTACGGTTCTGGCAATTTTGCTGCCTTTAAGTTTTTCTTTGTTTCGATATTATCTGTATCAAGAGCAGGAAGATCCGTCCAACATCGTTGTCGTGCAACCCAATATTGATCCTTATAAAAAAGTAGGAACGATATCAACTTCAGATCAAATCAATACTTTAATCACACTTTCTAAAAAAGTTGCGCAGCCGAATACCGAATTTTTCATCTGGCCGGAAACTGCAATTTTTGATGAAAAAGGCGTTGATGAAGACCAGATCAGAAGCAGCAATTATTATTTGCAGGTGCAACGCTTCCTTTATCCATATAAAAATGCAAACGTGTTGACCGGGATAGAATCTTATAAATATTACAGTCATGACCCCACGCCTTCATCCGAGCAAATACCTGGTTATAATGTGTTTATAGACCGCTTTGATGCAGCCGTAAATATTGAAAACTCGGCTAAAGTTCAATTTTACCATAAATCAAAATTAGTTCCGGGCGTAGAACAAATGCCTTTTGGTTCGGCTTTATCGTTTTTGAAACCTGTTTTTGCGCATTTGGGCGGCAGCACGGGCAGTTACGGCAAGCAGGACGAACCAACAGTTTTTTATTCGCAAAGCGGGATTGGTGCCGCGCCGGTTATTTGTTATGAATCCATTTATGGCGAATATGTAGGAAAATACGTGCTAAAAGGGGCACAGTTTATTGCTGTTATCACCAATGATGGCTGGTGGGAAAATACTTCCGGCAAAGACCAGCATTTGGATTATGCCAAGTTAAGGGCGATAGAAACACGGCGTTGGGTTTGTCAATCGGGCAATACCGGCATTTCTGCTTTTATCAATCAGCGCGGCGATGTGGTACAACACACCAAATGGTGGGTTCCGGCGGCCATCAAACAGGATATTAATCTTAACAGCGAAATAACTTTTTATGTCAAACACGGCGATTATCTGGCAAAAATAGCAAGCATTATTGCTTTATTAATTATTATTTTCTTATTAATTAAAAATATATTATTAAAAGCACGATAATAGTGTATCTTTATTTCGGAAATTAAACCTGTTCCGAAGTAAAAATTGCTGCCTGATTCTTTAAAAAACACTTCTTACTTTTCGTTTTGCAGAAAAATATTTTTCTGTGCGATGCTTCTTTTATGCCCTATTTTTTATGCTGATGCGGCAACCGTTACTTCAACCGCAACCGGCGGTAATTGGAACGATGCTTCAACGTGGACAAGTGGTATAATACCCAAATCAACAGATGATGTGGTAATTGCAGCAAATGCAACAGTTACGATGGATGCTGCTAACACTTCATCCGGTATTTTAAGTTTAACAATTTCATCGGGAGGCATTCTGCAAACCGGGGCTTTAGCCGGAAATATCCGCTTTTATATCAAGGGAAACATTATTAATAACGGAATAATTAACTTTTGGTTAAATAGTGTACAAGGATCAGGATTAACTTTAACCGGAAACAGCACCTGGTCTGGCAGCGGGACATGGAACTTAGCACAGATTTTTATCGGGAATTTTGCGTTAGAATTTGGGGCAGATATTTCCGTTACGGTCAACAGAAGCATTACAGTTGGTTCCGGTTCATTAAATTTAACCAATAAAAGAAGCAATTATACCTTTGTATTATCCGGGCCTGAAAACATTACGCTGGCCAGTGCGAACGCAGTGATGTTTTACGGTAATCTTGTTGTTGATAAAAGCAACAGTTCGTATGGGATTTTCTCCATAACTGGCACAATATCAGCTTATAACACGATCAACGTATTGGGGAATATCGCTATAAACTACGGAAATGATTTGCGTGTTGCCAACTATAATTTGCTGGATATCAAGAACAATCTCTCCGGAAGCGGGAAAATCACCGGCGGAAACAGCAGCGATATACAAATCAGCGGTACGGGAAATGCGGTTTTATTCAATTCCGGTGGTTCGGGTTTTAGAAACTTTACGCTGAGCAGGGCAAATGGTGCCACTATTGATAGTACCATTGCGATCAACCAAAATTTATCAATTCAAAACCAGGCTAAATTATACATGCCTGCCGGAAAATCATCAGTTGGTGGAAATCAAACGTTTACTGTTAGTGGAAATATAACAGGCGATGGTTATCTGGCACAGCAAAATGGAACAAATGCATACGTTTTAACAGATTTGACCTTAACCGGAACTGCGGTTGCCAATCTCCGTTTTTCGCAACTGACAGGCGAAAACATCATACATAATTTGGTGATAAATAAAACTTCCGGTGCTGTAAACTTGCTGGATGGTGGATTATTGCAGGTAAAAAATACTTTAACGTTAACCAACGGAACCTTTAATATTGGCAGTGGAACTTTGAAACTAACCGGTTCTATTTCTATGAATGCGAATGGAAATTTAACCGGTTCTACAGCATCAAATCTGATTATCGGGAACGATGTGAGCAGCAACAGTGCTACCATTTACTTCAACCAAACGGATGCGCCAAGCCGTTCACTCAAAAGTTATACGCAAACCCGAAACGGAACTATTACTTTAGGCAATCCTTTAGAAGTAAATAATTTGGTTGATTTGAACGGCGGTACTGCTACCAATATTCTCAATTCGGCCAGTAATTTAACTTTGATTTCTAACGAAGCAGGAACGGCACGCGTTAATAATTTAGGGCTTTCTTCCATTGCAGATTCTGTTTTTGTACAGCGGTTTATTAAGGGCAGCGATATTTCCCGGCGCAGTTACCGTCTGCTTTCCTCGCCGGTTTATCAAGTGCCAAATGCTAACCCGGGTTTGCGCCGATATTATTTTAGCCGGTTGCAAGATCAAATACTGATAACCGGGGCAGGAGGAGCAGCAAACGGTTTTGATACATCGCCTGCAAACGGGCCAACAATCTGGAAATACAACGAAACCGCGGCCACAAACGCTTTGCAGGATTTTGTGCCTATCAGCGGCATCAGTAAAAATCATTCGGTTGCCACACAGGATTTTTTAACCTCAGGAAACGGTTTTCTTCTGTTTTTTCGGGGAGACCGTTTTAACAACACCAGCAACAAAACATCTCCACCTTTTTCCGTTCCGGAAGATGTTACCATTACCTATAAAGGCTTATTAAACCAGGGGAACATTATGGTAACTGCCCCTTTTGGTGCCGTAAACGGTTTTTTATCGTTTACCAATAAAGCAGAAGCAAACGACGGTTTTAACCAGGCTGGCAACCCTTACCCTTCGGCAATTGATTGGGAACTGTCTGGCGGAAGCGGTTCGGCAATCGCTTTAACCAATATCAATCCAACAATTTATATCCTCAACCCGGTTACAAAGAATTACGGCACTTATACCAAAGGCGGCGTCTCTACCGGTTTGGCCACGCGTTATATTGCTTCAGGGCAGGGTTTTTTTGTGAAAGCAAATGCGGCAAACCCAACGCTCAGTTTTACCGAAGCGGCCAAAGCTTCGGAAACTTCTAACCCGTCGGTTTTAGGTGGAAAAATGGTTTCAAACATTGATTTTTTAAGGCTGAGCCTGCAAAAAGACACATCAGACCAGGATGATATTCTGATCACTTTTAAGCAAGGCCATAGCGAGGATTTTATTGCGGGAGAAGATGTTGAAGATCTGGCCGGACAAAATGCAGCGGCATCTTTATCTTCCATCAGCAAAAAAGAAAAAACGAAACTGGCGGTAAATGCTTTGCCGGCAGCAGCAAATGTGGCAACTGTTCCGCTTTTTGTGGATGCGGCAGCGGACGGCAATTATAGTTTAAAGTTAGCGGATTGTTCAGCCAATTTTAAAACCCAGACCGTTTACCTGAAAGATAATTTTACAGGGGATTCTGTTGACCTGGGCCGGCAGTTGATTTATGCTTTTTTTATCCGAAAAAATACTGCGGCCACTTTCGGAAGCGATCGGTTTGTGCTATACTTTAAGCAGCAAACGATTGCAGTCAACAATAATAATCAAAACCTGATTAACCGGCCCAAAACAGATTCGGCCGTTGTTTCTGTTGTACTTTTTCCCAATCCGGCTTCGGCAGAAATCAATATTTTGGTTGATAAAAACAGTATGCCGAATATCAAACTGACCATTTACAGCAGCAAAGGCCAAAAAGTATTTTCTGCCGTTTACCAAAACCAGTTTGCCTTTAAACATAATATTTCTGGTTTGCCGCCTGGTGTTTACGTAGCCGAGTTGCTGGATTTAGCAAACAGCAGCCGAAACCGAAAAATAAAATTCATCAAAAATTAACAAACTGTTTAAATTTTACATGCTTCTTTTATCACCTAAAATTTGGTGGTTTTTATGGATTTTTATATTGCAACAAGTTTAAGAACAAAATTTACTGGCATAAAAGAAGCATGTAAAACTTGTCAAAGTATTTCCAAACACGTTGTAATACATGCTGCCTTTTACATTTTTTAAAAACTATTTACTTTTTTTAGGCGATAAAAGAAGCACCTGTTTTGATACCGGATCAAAAGTGGCATTCCGGGCAATCACATCCCCACGGTAAAGCCGCCCCTGAGAAAAATACTCAACATAATGGCCATGCTTTAAATCCTGCGCTTTATAGTAAAACCCTTTGCGGCCTTTATTGTAATCCAATATTAAAAAGCTGTTTTTCTGCACTTTAACTATATCTCCGGGGTTAAAAATGTAATTTTTCTCTGTTTTACAAGCTGCAAAAAGCATCAAAACGAGTAAGTATTTTTTCATGGTATTTAACTTTTTACTGATAGAAATACCATTATCGTACCTGCTGAAAACAAGCGCATGATTGCCATAGCCGCACAAACCCGGTTAAAATTTAAAGTACCGGCGTGTTTGGAATTACCAACAACTTATCTGTTGCGTAAACCGTAAACGGTGCGTTTGGCAAAGCATCTGCTGGGGCAGATAGTTGTAAATACGATGAGTAAATTTCATTCAAAAAGTGTAAATATTTTTATGACCCTCGATCAGCAGGTGATCGATGGTTATTTTAACAAACACGACCCGGCACCGATTTATAAGCGGCAACTTAGCCATCAGTTTGAGCAATATATTTTAGAAACGGTAGCCGTAGCCAAGCGGTACGACGTGGTTTTTTACAAGTTTAAATGTACCGCCGAAGCAGATAAACAATATGCAGAACCGCTGATGTATGCTATCCACCGGCATTTTTCGGACAAAAAAGCAGAACGTTTGAAAGATTTTAGCCGCTTTAAACAGCGTAACTGGATTTTGCTGGCCGTTGGCGTTGCGGTCACGGTTTTATGCCAGGGGTTTTTGCCTTTACTAAATGAACACCAAAGCCTGCCTTCCGGCTTGACCAACAGCCTGGATATTTTTGCCTGGGTACTGCTTTGGCACCCGATTGATGAACTTATTTTCCATTGGAACCCGCATTTAAAGGATATTTTACTGCTTGATAAATTAGGTACAGCAGAATCAATTATCATCGAACATGAAAAAAAGACTGCTGTTGGCAACAACGATCCTATGCGGGCTGTGGCATAATCTGCCGGCGCAATCCCGTGCTGGCGTAGAGCAGTATTATTACATGGGCAACTACCAAACTTTTGCTTTTGTGCCGGTTGTTTATTATCAATCTGCCAAAAAATGGTATGCCGAAGGTCGCTTTAATTACGAAGCATTAAATACCATGGCCTTGTACGGCGGCAAAACTTTTGATAAAACAGGCGTAATATCTTACACAGCCAGTCCGCTTTTGGGTATTGTTTTAGGTGAGATGAACGGCGGTTCTGTTGGCTTAAATTTAGAGGCAGATTACCACAGGCTTAGCTTTAATACGCAATCCCAATACACGTTTTCGGCACAGCAGCGCACTAATAATTTTGTTTACAGCTGGTCTGATCTTACTTATCGGGTTTCCGGAAGATTTGCTGCGGGGGCATCCCTTCAGCAAACAAAATTATACCACGTAAACGGCGCATTTGATACCGGAATTTTGCTAAAACCTGCATATAAAAGCTGGGCGTTTCCGCTGTATCTCTTCAGGCCGGAAAGCAAAGAGCGGTATTTTGTACTGGGGATTAATTATGAATGGGAAAATAACCATGCTAAAAACAGTATCGATCATTAACAATAATTAGTAAAGAAATGAATACACTTTACCTTTTGGCATCCGCAGAAAACCTGCTGATGATTCAGTTTTGGCTAACCTGGTGGTTTTATCTGCTGGTTTTAATGCTTGCATTAATTGGCGGATATATTTTTTATACCATCAAAATAAACATGGTTTTGCATGAAGTGGCAGATTTGGAACGGCAGCTCCTGGAACGGACGGAACTGCTGTCCTACTCCAAATTAACGGCACAAAAAGCACAGGAAGATGCAGCACTGGCCAACCGCAACAAAAGCACCCTGATCACAAAAATCAGCCACGATATCCGCACACCCATGAACACCATTATGGGCATGGCATCTTTGCTGAACGAAACCACTTTGAACACCGAACAACAGGAATACAGCAGCACTATTTTTTCTTCGGGAGAAAACTTACTGGCCATTATCAACGGGATTTTGATGGATGACCTTTTGGAGTATTCTAAAATGGAATCCGGCCGCGAATTAGAAAGCAAGGATTTTGATTTACGGAACAATATTGAAGAAGTATTTGATGTGTTTTCTGTAAAAGCCGCGCAGCAGCACATCGAATTACTGTATTATATTGAGCCGGATGTACCAGTGCAGTTGATTGGCGATGCCATGCGCCTGCGCCAGATACTGATGAATTTAGTAGAAAACGCACTGAGTTTTAAAGCCAAAGGCGAGATTTATATTGTGGTTGGTTTAGTAAGCAAACCTGATGACCATCGTGTAAAATTAGGCTTTGAAGTGCGGGACACCAGTGCCGGCCTGGCCCCGGAAATACTGATCCCGTTAGCTGCCGATTTGCAATCCGAAACAGAAAATAATACAACGGCAATAGGCAAAACCTTAAACATCTGCAAAAAACTGGTGCGTTTATTTAACGGTTCGCTTAGTGTAACGAGCGAAAAAGGCAAAGGCAATATTTTTAAATTTACGATGATAACCAGTTATGGCAAGCAAAATTCGCGTGCAAACACGCAAACAGAAATGGCCAAACACATCGGTAAAAAAATACTGGTGGCAGATAATAACGCAACCTTGGCCAGCTCTTTTCAGTTTTTTTTAGAGAAATGGAAGTTTACGCCATTTGTGTTTGGTTCTGGCAGGCAGGCGTTGGAAGCACAGGCCAATGCAGGCCGGTTTGATTTGGCTATAGTTGATATGATGATGCCCGAAATGAACGGTATCGAACTTGCCAAAGCATTGAAACAGATGCAGCCGGATTTGCCCGTGATCCTGATGAACAAGCCTGGTAATGATACTTATAAAGAACAGGCAGGATTATTCAGTGCCGTTGTTGACAAGCCTTTAAAGCACCATATTATATCTGGCCATATTTTAAGTTTGTTGGGCCACAACGGAAACGCCGGGGCAGATCAAACTTCTAAGCAAAAACTTTCGGTTGATTTTGCCAAATCTTACCCTTTAAATATTTTAATTGCCGAAGATGACAAGATGAACCAGAAGCTGGTGACCAAGGTTTTAAATAAATTAGGTTATGAGCCGCAAGTTGCCGAAAACGGGAAAGATGTGCTGGAAATTGTAAGCAACAAAACCTACGATTTGATTTTGATGGATGTGCAGATGCCGGAAATGGACGGCCTGGAAGCTACCCGGATGATCCGGCTGTGTTTAACCGAGCAGCCAGTTATCATTGCCATGACGGCCAATACTTTGCAAGGCGACCGGGAAGAATGCCTGAAAGCCGGTATGGACGATTATATTGGTAAACCCGTGCGGTTGGATGGTTTGGTAAACATCATCGAAAAATGGGCTTTGCAATCTCAGCAAAAGCAATAACGCCGATGCTGTTTTTATCACCCTAAATTTAGGCCGATAAAAACAGCATTGCCATGTCGGCCGGCAAATCTTAACAATAACAAATCAGGCTTTAACCCCGTAGAAAAGCATAATCCGTTGTTGTTATGAAAATAAATCAATACTATAAAATACTTGCGGCACTGGTTTGTGTTTTGCTTGCCGATACTGCTTTTTCGCAAAACGTGGGCATAAGTTCCAGCAGCAGTTTTACCCCCGATGCTTCGGCTGGTTTGGATGTAAGTTATACCAATAAAGGTTTGCTTATGCCGCGTGTGGCACTTACGGCTACCAATGCTGCCGGGCCGATCACTTCTCCTGCAATATCGCTGTTGGTTTATAATACGGCCACGGCTGGCACCTCGCCTAACAATGTTGTACCCGGTTATTATTACTGGAACGGCACTGCCTGGACAGCATTATCTACCGGGGCGCAATCCGCAAATACTGCCTGGTCAACCACCGGAAATACAGGAACCAGTTATCCAACTAATTTTTTAGGAACGAAAGATAATAATGGGCTGCATTTTTTAACCAACAGTTTGCATCGTTTTCAAATTGATACCTCGGGAAGCGTAGCAGTGGGTTTAAACCCGATATTTAGTTCCGGTGCTGCACGGGAGAAATTTCTGGTAGATGCCGGTTCTACAACCAACAACCAAACGCCGGCAGGTGCCTTTAACCTGATTGCCGGGCGCGGATACCTGGATAATTATCTGCAGCTGAACATTCAAAACAATTCGCCTACAGCCAGTGCAAGTACAGATATAGTGGCAAGCAATGATGCAGCAACAGAAACAGCAAATTTTATAGATATGGGCATCAACAGCAGCGCAAACAATACAACAGGTGCTATTGGCGGACCCAGTACGGCTTATTTGTATGGCACCGGAAATGATATGGCCATAGGCAATGGAACCCCGAATAAAAACCTGATTTTTTTTACCGGAGGCATAAGCCCTTCTACCTATACAGAACGTATCCGGCTTGATGCAAGCGGCCGGGTAGGTATCGGTACAAACGCGCCGACATCAGATCTCACCTTGTTCCAAAGTTCTGGTACGGGCGGTACAAAAGGTTTCAGGTTTGCAGGAAATTCTATCGGAGCAGTAAACTCAGGTACCGGTTTCCTAATGTCATTAGGCTACAATGGTCCCGGCAATAAGCAACTCTGGCTGGGTGATCCGGACTACTCAGGAAATTCTACGGGAACATTTGTCCGTTTTGGCGTTGTTAACGGCAGTGCTGCTGTTTTTGATGCCGTAAGCGGTGACAACAGTGTGAGGAGATATCTGACACTTGGCGTTGGCGGTGATCCTAATTCAGGCGTAATATTTGGAAATGATAACAATCCGGCAGCTCCGGGTTCTATGGTTTGGACAAACGGGAATATGTCTATCGGCAACGGTTACAGGGCAAATGCTGCCCCGGCTAACGGACTTATAGTACAAAGCAAGGTAGGTATAGGCAATAATGCCCCAACCGAAATATTGGACGTAACGGGCAACTTAAAATTTAGCGGGGCATTAATGCCAAATAATGATGCTGGTACCAGTGGATATTTTTTACAATCTTCTGGCAGTGGCACAGCACCAACGTGGGTTAATCCGAGCAATGCAGTTACCTCACAAGCTTGGTCTTTAGCAGGTAATTCAGGAACTACTGCTGGTACAAATTTTATCGGAACAACAGATGCCACAGATTTTGTGGTTAAAACAAATAATGCAGAAATAGCCAGGTTTAATAGCGTAGGCAACGTAGGTATTGGTAGTTCTAGTTTTAACAGTTCAAACCCCGAGCAGCTTTTGGTTGATGCCGGTACAGCTTCTTCCTATAATGTTATAAGCGGAAAAGGAAGGCTTAACAATTATCTGCAATTAAACATTCAAAATACCAGTGCTGGTGGAAACGCAAGTTCTGATATTGTAGCAAGTAATAATACAGCAACCGAATCCGTCAATTATGTAGATTTAGGCATTAACTCGAGTGGAAACACCAGTACAGGTGTAATAGGGGGCGCAAGTACGGCTTATTTATATGGCACAGGCAATGATTTTGCAATAGGTAATGGCACATCGGGTAAAAACCTTCTTTTTTTTACCGGAGGTACGGGGTCTAATGAAAGAATGCGCATTGATGGCAGTGGCAATGTAGGTATCGGTACTACCCCTTCCCAAAAGTTAGATGTTAACGGAAATATCAACGCAGCCAGTTCAATATTTCTTGATGGCACCAATAGCAATACTGGAACTAAAACGCCCGGATTGTATTTTGGAGGATCGGGCAGCGGTGAAGTTATTGCTTCAAAACGTACTACAGGAACTGATCAATATGGCATTGACTTTTATACATCAAGTAACTTGCGCATGTCGGTTACTAATAATGGCAATGTTGGTATAGGTACTATTACGCCTGGTTCTAAATTAACCGTTGCCGGTGATATTGCCCCTGCCACTGATGCTGGTAGTAATTTAGGTACTTCTTCAGCACGTTGGAGTAACATTTATGCAGCAAATGGCACTATAAATACTTCTGACAAAAGGTTAAAAACCAATATTAAAAACCTGAATTATGGGTTGAAAGAAATTTTAGCACTACAACCTGTAAGCTATAATTGGAAGAAAACGCCTCAAACAGATAAACAACTTGGTTTAATAGCACAGGATGTTAGAAAAATAGTACCGGAAGTAGTAGTTGGTGATGAGGCTAAAGAGAACCTGGGAATGAAGTATGCTGAATTAGTACCTGTTTTAATCAATGCAATAAAAGAGCAGCAAAAGGAGATTGATGATTTAAAGAAGGCCGTTCAAAAACTTCAGAAGTAACAATTTTATCTTTTGATATCCTAATATTATGAGAATTGGTAAACTGGTAAATCGTGGAAATATATTACTCTTCCTCTGCATCATGCTTCTTTTATCAACCTTTTCTTCCGCTCAGGGTTTGATTAATAATGGCGCAAATATTGTCATGAACGGTACTTCTACCACTACCGCTAATGTTTATATGAATATTTCCGGAGGTACAACCGGAAATTACACCAGTACCGGAACCGGAATCATCAGCTGTACAAATATCGGTTATGATAGTAATGCCGACGGAAGTGCCAGCAGCAGTATCACTTTAAGCGGCAACTGGTATAACAACGCTGCAACCGCAGGTATAACCGGTAATGGGTTAACGGTAGTTTTTAACAATGCTTCAACTACACAAAGTATCGGCGGAAGTTCCGTCACTTCATTTTTCAACCTTTACTGCTCTGGTTCAGCCAAAACGTTTAACGCATCTTCTCCAGTTGCATTAATATTCCGCTTAAATTATAGTGTAAACTGCCCTGTAAACTATAGTAATATTACCTCCATTAACATCAATAAGTTATTTTTGGGTAGTAATCCTATTAATTCCGGAAGTATGCCGGTAACTATTGGTGATGACTATAACAACACTTCATCCGGTTATGCCGTAACTGGTGATTGGACTTATAACGGGTTAAACGGCGGCACTTTATCACTGGGTGCCTTAAATTATAATAACTTAATAATTTCATCTATCGATGGGGGTAATAAAACAGCACCTTTTAACGGAACCGCAACTGTTGCCGGCACTTTAACGGTAAATAATAAATGTACTATGCAAACGAACGGAAACCTAACCTTGCTTTCTACCGCAAGCGCAACCGCAAGTGTGGCAGCCTTAACCGGAACGGCCAGCATAACGGGCAACGTAAATGTACAGCGTTTTGTAGTTGGAAGTTACGGCCGGAGTTACCGGTTGATCTCCTCCCCTGTTTATAACAGTACTGGTTTTTATAACATTGCATCACTAATAGGTTATACGCCGATTACCGGTCCGAATCCCGGAACAGGGAATTTTGATGCTTCCAATACCAATAATGCTTCGGTTTGGATGTACCGCGAAGGCGATCCTTTTCCGGCAAACACGGTTATTAAGGACAGTGATTATAAAGGCATTTATTCCTTGTCAGAAAACATACCTGTTGGCACTGGTTTGCTTTTTTTTAATCGCGGCAGCCGCACCAATTTAAATACTAAATTAAGAGGGCCGGTTTTTCCCACACCTGATGATAATGCTATCGTTTTTACGGGTACACTTAATCAGGGAAATATCAGTGTAAAAGTACCTCAAAACAATATCAACAACTTCACTGTCAGCAGCCCTTATGCCAAAGAAAGCCCTGGCTCTTCCCTGCAAAGTGCTTATTACTACAAATACAACGCTTCCTATGCACCAGCTGCTAGTTTACAGCGCACCAATTGGTACGGTACAACCGGAGCGGCGGGCGACCAGGCCACAGATGGTTTTAACCTGATCGGGAACCCTTATGCCTCAACAATTGATTTGGATGCGGTAACTTTTGGCAGCGATGTAAACAACCTGGTTTATGTTTATAACCCGATAAACAAGCAATTTTCGTATTATACCAAAGGCAGTGCCACCAGCGGTCCTGTAGTTACAGATGGCAATGGTGCCAGCCGATATATTGCCAGCGGACAAGGTTTTTTTGCCAGATGCAACACGGTTGGTTCTGTTAATGCCGGGGTTACATTTTCAGAATCCAACAAAGTTTCTACCCAACTTACTGCGTCAACTTCTCCTGTATTGCTGATGAACGCGCGGCCAAAAGGCGGTTTAGAACTGCCGGTAAACATTATGGGCGCACCAACTGCTGGCATTTTCAGCACAAACCAGTCGTCTGGCATCAGCTCTGCCTTAATGCTGCAACTCAAAACAGACAGCAATAATTACGACGGGATTGGCTTGTTTTTCAACAAAAACTGGTCGGCAAAATTTGATCAGGAAGATGGTTCTGATATGGATGGCCTGTCTCCAAATGTTTATCTATCCAGTTATGGTACGGACAAAACCCGGTTGGCCATCAATAAAATGCCAAACATCAGCCCAAACATGCGTATTAAACTTTATGTTGATGCCGCCACAACTGCCAGCCAGCAATTGCTTGTTGCCAGCATGGCCAATGTTGCACCTAAATATACGATTTACGTTATTGATCATTATAAAAAAGATTCAGTGCAAATCGGTTTAAACAACGGTTATAATTTTAACATAAACCGTGCAGATACTTCTTCGCTTGGCGGAAACCGTTTAGAATTGGTGTTTAAGTTAAATCCGCAGGGAGCATATAAACTGCTCAGCTTTAGCGGCAAAATCAGCAGCAGGAACATCAGCTTAAACTGGACAACTAAAAACGAAGCTGCCTATACTGTTTTTACCATACAAAAAAGCACCGATGTCGGCAAAACGTTTACTAATATCGGCACGTTAAATGCCGATGGCAGCGGAAACTATAGTTTTACAGATACCGGTGCTGATAACGGCCTGATTTATTATCGCTTAAAACAAACCGTATTAGAAAACGAGGTAAATTATTCTGATCTGGTGACTTTTAGTTTTAAAGCTGTAAATGCCAATAGTTTTTATGTTTATCCTAACCCGGCAATCAACAGCATCCGGATAAATTTGCCCAAAAATTATAAAGGTAAATCAGATATCCGGATCATCAACCTGGCAGGCATAACTTTGCAAAAAGCTTCCGTAAGCAACAACTCACCGCAGTTTGATATCAGTGCTTTAAAGCCGGGCATTTATGTTATTGAGGCAAAAGATGCCAATCAGAATGTGATCGGACAGACAAAATTTATCAAATTATGATTCTGAAGATCAATAAAATCACTAAAATTTATCCCCTAAAAGAAGCATTAAAAACGAGTTTATTTTTAGATTTGTGCAGATGAAGTTAAAAAAGATGTCCCTGCTATGTTTACCGGTAATATTTTTATTGCTGATAAACGCAGCACCTTTAAAAGCCCAGGGTTTACCTTGCGGAGACCCGGACGTGGATTGCCCGATAGACGGACCGATCATTGTTTTTGCAATTGTAATGCTGTTTTTATCGGTAAAAAAACTGACTGCGGTTTACAAAACCAATGACAGGAAATTAAAACCGGGTAAAATCAGCCTCGTTTGAGGAGAAAATCCGTCAAATCATGTATCGGATGATTCATCATTTTCCCTATTTTAACCTGATACTGACCGCAAACTTCCTGCAGTTCTTCCTTAAAATTCCAGGCAATAGACCCTACAAAATGACATTTCAGGTTTTTATAATCCGGATAACTGATCACGTTGGTTTTTACAAATTCTGTAAGCCCGTTTTTAATCAGGTTTTTACCGTAATCGCTGCTTTTGACATCGCTTAAAAACATGGCAAAAGAAGCCAGGTAATAGTTAGCGCGCAGTTTGTGATATACATTTCCGATTACCGTTTCCTTATCAACCATAAACTTTTGTGCAAACAAGTTACTTTCGGTTTCAGGCATGTTGCCGTACAAATAATCGGTGATCAGCATTTTCCCGAAAAAACTTCCGGAGCCTTCATCGCCCAGGATATAACCTAAACCGTGTTTGCCGTCCCGGATGTTCTCCCCGTCAAAATAAGAAACGTTAGACCCAGTGCCCAAAATACAGCACAAACCAGACTCTTTGCCACAGGTGGCATAAGCAGAGCCCAACAAATCACTATCTACGCTGATATAAGCTTTTTTAAATACCTGACTAAGCACATTGGAAACCATTTCGCGCTTATCCGGACTGGAGCAACCGGCACCAAAATAATATATTTCTGTAGCGTCTTCTGCCTGGGCTGTCAAATCTTCCTGTTTGGTAATCAGCCGGAAGATTTCTTTTTCTGATAAAAAAAACGGGTTGATGCCGGCAGTTTTAAATTCTAAAACAGGCTTTCCGGGTGTAGTTAATATCCAGTCTGTTTTGGTAGAGCCGCTATCTGCAACTAAAATCATAAATTAATTTCTTCCAGCTTTCTGTGCGTAAGGGGTTTATATAAAAACTGGGTCACATACGGGCTTTCCATCACTTTACGATGATCAAAAGGATCAAGCGAGGAAGTTAAAATATAAATCATCGGTTTAAATTGAATGTCCAGCTTCAACTTTTCGTATTCCTTTAAAAATTCAAAAGCGTTCATTTGAGGCATCCGCACGTCTAAAAAAATCACATCCGGCTGATACTGGCCATTTTTTAATTCCATCAAAGCTTCTTCCGCAGACTCTTTTACAACCACTTTATCAGCAAAAAATTCATTTTCGATGATTTTTCGGTTAATCATGTTATCAATGTAATTATCATCGATTAATAAACACAATTGATATTTTGCATTTGACATAAGGTTACTTCAATTTAATACACGTTTACTATCATGCAATAACAATTCCAAATATCCTACAAACTCAGTTCAGAGAAATTGTACCGGTAATTTCTTTCAAACCTACCTCTGCAAGTTTGGTTTGGTATTGATTATTAAAAAAGCGGGTTTGCGCATCCAGATAGTTTCTCTGCGCCTCCCGTACTTCTAAAGGTGTTATATTGCCCAGCCGGTATTTTTCTAAAGAAATATCCAGGTTTTGTTTGGCTATTTCTACATTTGATTTTTCCAACCGGATCAAATCCAAACCTGATAAATAATCAATATACAACGAGTTAATCTGGGCTTCTACCTGCTGCTTTACACGCTCAAGCTGTATATCGGCACCGCTGACCTGCAATTTGGCCACGCGTTCCCGGCGTGTTTGGTTAAACCCGTCAAATATATTCACACTTGCGGTCAATCCATAATTTAAACCTTTAGTATTTTGAGTTCTGGTAAAACCGGCCGGGGTTTTACTGTTGCTGAAATTATAACCCGAGTTTACGCCCAGTACCGGATACCGTGTAGAACGTACCTGCCGCAGGGATATTTCAGATAGCCGTTTATTTATTTGTGAAATCAGGATGGCGGGGTTTTCCGTTTGCGCTTTGCTTAAAATATCGCCCAAAACTAATTGATCCTGGTTCCGAATAGTATCCGGAACAGAAAAATCGGTGGTTAAAGTGCGCACCAGCAAACGGTTCAGGCTGATTTTTGTGGTTTTGAAGGATTGTACCTGAACCAGGAAATTGGCCGTATCGGTATTAAAATTAACCTGCGCATTTAACACATCCAATTTTGAAGCACGGCCAACGCCGTATTTATCAGAAGCATAACGCAACTGCAGGCGCGAAATAGCTATTGCTTCTTTTAGCGATATAATTTGCTGATTTTGATTGACCAGATTGTAATAAGTGGTAATTACCGAAGCCAGCGTGCTTTGTACGGTGTCCCGCTCCTGCACCTGGCCTAATCTGTTCAGGGTTTTAAGCTGATCGTAATTGGCAAACATGGCAAAACCGTCAAAAAGCGTCCAGTTGATCACCGGCCCGTAACTGTTGCTGGAGTTGTGCAGGTTGTTCAGTTTATTCACTGTGCCATCTGATCTGGTTTGGTCAATATTCAAAACACTGTTTGTTGCAGAAACATTTGCGCTCAAAACAGGCAAATATCCGGCATTGCCTATTGTAACATTGGTGGCCGAGATTACGCTGTTGTTTTTGGCCAGCAGGATGTTGTAATTATTTTTAAGGGCGATGCTTACCGCTTCTTCCAAAGTAAGCAAAGGCGGTTTTTGTGCGAAGTTGTTTTCAGCCCAAAAAAACATCGATAAAAGAAGCATCAGGATAAATTTCATCAATTGCATCAGTATTAAAGTTGGTGCTCGGGCAGCAGTAATTGTTGGTGTTTTCCTTCGGGCTGAGCGGTTTCCGGTTCATCGTCCGGGTTGCGTTTTACTTTTGCAGAGAACACTACAAACATCACCGGGATAATATACAACGTAAGCACCAGCGAAAACAGCATCCCGCCCATAATCACAATCCCCAGTGAAACACGGCTTTTTGCACCGGCACCCAGCGCAAAAGCAATAGGCACGGCACCCAAAACCACCGCCAGACTGGTCATTAAAATGGGGCGCAAACGGGCAGTTGCTGCCTCAACCACAGCATCAAATTTGTTCAGTTTGGCATGTTCCATGCGCTGGTTGGCAAATTCTACAATTAAAATGCCGTTTTTGGTCACCAGGCCAACTAAAGTAATCATCCCGATTTCGCTGAAAATATTTAAGGTTTGGTTGAACAGCCAAAGTGACAAAAATGCACCGGCAATGGCCAGCGGAACGGTCAGCATTACCACAAAAGGATCAATAAAACTTTCAAATTGTGCTGCCAGAACCATATAAATCAGCAATAACGCAAATGCAAAAGCATATAAAATATTGGATGAACCTTCGGCAAAATCCCTTGACGGGCCAGCCAGATCAGAACTGAAACTGTCATCCAGCTTACTGGCTTTGGCAATACGCTGCATCTCTGCAATACCCTCACCGATAGTATAGCCAGGGGCCAAACCGGCTTGTACCGTAGCTGATTTGAACCGGTTATAATGATATATTGATGGCGGCGTAGAACTTTCTGTAACTTTAACCACATTATCCAACTGGATTAAAGCACCGTTGCTGCTGCGTACATAAATAGATTTTAAATCCAGCGGCTGGTCTCGGTTTGCACGATCTACCTGCGCAATAACCTGATATTGTTTACCGCTCATTAAAAAATAATCCAACCTGCCGGCACTATAATAAAGCTGGAGTGTTTGGGCAATATCGGCAACAGAAACACCTAAATCACGCGCGCGGTCGCGGTCTGTAGTGATTGAAAGCTGCGGTTTAGTAAATTTGAGGTTAACATCTACTATTTGAAAAACCTGGCTTTTGTTTGCTTCTGCCATAAAATCCGGAAGCACTTTCCTAAGCTTTTCAAAATCCTGGTTCTGTATCACATATTGCACAGGCAAAGAAGTCCTGGAACCGCTGCCGCCGCCGCTAATGGTTTGTTCCTGAATTACAAAAGCACGTGCATCCGGAAAACGCGCCAGGTTTTTGGTCATGTAATCTGCAATTTCCTGCTGGGAACGTACCCGCTTGTCTGGGTTGACCAAAGCAATCCTTCCATATCCGCCATTGATGGAAGAACCCGGCGAAACGATCGATAAATTGATTATTCTTTCAGGAATAGAATCTTCTACAAACTGGGAAACTTTGTTCATGTAACGCTCCATGAACTCATAAGATGCGCCCTCCGGGCCAGTTACGGTATAACGCAACATGCTACGGTCGTCCAGCGGTGCCAATTCCGAAGGCAGGGTTTTATAAATAATACCTACAATAATTATTGAAGCAACTAAAATTACGCCTGATATCCATTTATGCTTCATAAAGTTGAGCAATGAACTGGTGTAAGAGCTGGTCATGTTCTGAAAAAAAGGCTCCGTTTGCTCATAAAATTTAGATTTCTTTTGATTTTTACGGATCAGTTTTACATTGAGCATCGGTGTAAGCGACAAGGAAACGAAGGCAGAAATCAGTACCGCACCGGCAACCACAACTGCAAATTCCCTGAACAACCTTCCTGTAAACCCGGGCAAAAAAACAATCGGTAAAAACACTGCCGCCAATGTAACTGATGTAGAAATCACGGCAAAAAATATCTCTTCAGAACCTTCAAAAGCGGCTTTGCGGATATCCATTCCTTCCTCTACTTTTTTATAAATATTTTCGGTTACTACAATGCCATCATCCACCACTAAACCTGTGGCCAGCACAATCCCCAGCAGGGTGAGGATATTGATGGAAAACCCAAAAAGGTACATTAGAAAGAATGCACCGATCAGCGATACCGGAATATCTATCAATGGGCGAAAAGCAATAAGCCAATCGCGGAAAAACAAATAAATAATAATAACAACCAATACAAAAGAAATGAGCAAAGTTTCCTCCACTTCTTCTATCGATTGATCGATAAAACGGGTACTGTCCTGCCCGATTTCTACTTTTATATCTGCCGGCAAATCTTTTTTGACCTGTTCAAGTCTTTTATAAAAACTTTTGGCGATCTGTACATAATTGGCACCCGGTTGCGGCACAATACCCAGCCCTACTTCCGGAATGCCGGATTCACGGAGTGAAGTTTCTTCGTTTGCCGCACCCAAAATAGCATAACCTACATCGCTTAAATGGATCACGCGGTTACTGTCCGAACGAATAATAAGGTCGTTAAAATCTTTCTCCGTAGATAACTTTCCCAATGCACGTACCACGAGTTCTGTATTATTACCTTCAATTTTACCGGCAGGTAATTCTATGTTTTCTTTGGCTAAAGCAGCTTGTATATCAGTAGCCGCAAGGTGGTAGGCCGTAAGTTTATTGGGGTCAATCCACAGGCGCATGGCGTATTGGTGCGAACCGAGTACGTTTACCGCACTTACGCCCGGGATGGTTTGCAAAGCCTCCAGTAACACATTTTCGGCATAATCATCAATCTGCAAAATATTCCGCTTGGTACTGCTTACCGTAAGGATGATAATGTTATCAGCATTGGCATCAGCCTTGGTTACCACCGGCGGCGCATCGATATCCTGCGGCAGCTGGCGTTGTGCCTGCGAAACTTTATCGCGCACATCATTGGCGGCAGTTTCCAAGTCAGCGTCCAGATCAAACTCTACAGTGATATTACTTTGCCCAACAGAACTGGTGGAAGAGATATTACGGATGCCTTGAATACCATTGATTACTTTTTCCAATGGTTCGGTAATCTGCGATTCAATCACGTCAGAATTAGCACCGGAATAACTTGTACGTACAGAGATTATCGGCGGATCAACGGAAGGAAAATCCCGCGTCCCCAGAAATTTATAGCCGATAACCCCGAACACGACAATGGCAACAGACAGCACTGTGGTCAAAACCGGCCGTTTTATACTCGTTGAGGATAAACTCATATAAGTTTTTACTTAATAATCTTCACTATTTTCAATGGTACTTTCGGCTTCAACTGGATAATGCCGGAAACAATCACGCTGTCGCCGGGTTTTAAGCCATCGGTAATTTGGATACCTGTTGCCGTACGTACATCCGTTTTTACCTCACGCGGCTCTGCAACTCCGTTGGAAACCACAAAAACTTTATTTGATTTAATATCTGGTATCACAGATTCGGTTGGTACAAATATGGTTTTTGGGATTTGTTCCAGTGTTAAATTAATTTTGGCAAAACTGCCCGCCCTTAACAAACCTTTCGGATTTGCCGATTTTGCCCGCACGGTAATCGTGCGCGAAGTTTGATTGATGTTTGGCTCGATTGCATAAACCGTTCCGACAAAGTTTTGCGGAGAACTTTCGATATTGAAATGGATTTTACTGCCGGTTTTTATCAGCGGAAGATAACGCTCGGGCACAGAAAACGTAATTTTTGCCGGATCCATATTCACCAATGTGGCAATAGAACTGCTTGGCGAAAGATATCCGCCCGGACTTATGTTCCGCAAACCGATAATGCCCGAAAACGGCGCACGCACTTCGGTTTTTGCTATTTGTGCGCGGATCAGGTCGGCCTGTGATTTCAGCACATTTAAGGATGAAAGTGAAGTATCATATTCCTCCTTGCTTACCGCTTCTTTTTGCAGCAAAACCCGGTTGCGGTATTCTACTATTTCCGCCAGTTTTATCTGCACCTGAACCGATCTCAGCGAAGCATATTGATCCTGGTTATAAACTTTTACCAGCAGCTGCCCTTTGTTCACGTGCGTTCCTTCCTTAAAATAAATCCCGGTAATGTTGCCTGCCGTTTCGCTGCGCAGGTCCACCTGCTCGTTGGCATCAATCGTCCCGGTTATATCAATGGCGTTGCTAAAAGCAGTGTCTTTTACCAGCATCACATTTACCGGAACAGTTTTGTCCGGTTTTTTTCCGCCTTTGCGTGAAGCCGGTTCTATCTTTTTTTCTTTCGCACCGGCACCATAAAATTTATTGTAAACGAGGTAGGCAATCAGTAAAACAAGCAGTGGATAAACAATATATTTTAATTTCATTGATCGGTTTTGTCCCTTTTTTTCAAAAGGAAGGTTTAGGTGTAAATGTAATAAGCCGACAGTTTACGCTTTAAACCAAAATGCTATTTTTATACGATAAAAACAGTATCGCAACAGCAAACACTGATAATCTGTTTTCCGGCCGATCTTCACACTTTCAGGTTAACAAAACTATCAGATTCATGCACAATAGCTTTGCCTGTATCAACCATTTTACAACTTTGCCGCTTAATAATTTAAGTTGATCGAGCTTATTTAAAAACCGGATACTGTTTTTAGCATTATAATTATTTATACAGTTATGAGCCAGCCCAACATTCACTTCGATGTTTCTTTTACCGAGCCACAAGCACATTATATTGATGTGCGGATGGAAATTTCGGGCTTAAACCAGCATGAAATTGAACTGATCATGCCCGTTTGGACGCCCGGCTCATACCTTGTCCGGGAGTTTTCTAAAAACATGGAAGCGTTTAAAGTTACTTCCAACGGAAAACAAATTGCGTATCAGAAACTACGAAAAAACAGTTGGCTTATCTCTACCCAAAACCTGGAAAACCTGTTGGTATTTTATCGCATTTATGCTTTTGAAGTTTCGGTAAGAACCTGTTTTGCAGATCGTTCGCACGCGTTTTTATCACCAACGGGTTTGTTTTTGTATCCCGAAGGAATGCTGGGTTTGCCTTCCACCATCCGCATAAACCTGCCGGATTACTGGCAAAAAATATCTACCGGATTGGAAAATCATCAAAACGATCCATGCTGTTTTTATGCACCAAATTTCGACACGCTGTACGATTCGCCGATTGAAGCAGGCAACCAGCATGTATTTTCTTTCACCGCTTCCGGCGTTTTGCACGAGGTGGCCATGTACGGCGGCGGCATGTATCACGAAGAAAAACTGATTGCTGATTTTACGCGGATCATTGAAGAAGAAACCGGTATTTTTGGCGAAAACCCAAACAAGCGTTACGTTTTCATCATTCATAATTTTAATGCGGGCGGCGGCGGCCTGGAGCATTGCAATTCTACAGTTTTAGCAGTGCCGAGGGCGGCTTATGCGGCCGAAAAAACATATCAGGATTTTTTAGGGTTGGTTTCGCACGAGTATTTCCATTTATGGAACGTAAAGCGTTTGCGCCCCGAAGCTTTAGGCCCGTTTGATTATCAGCAGGAAAACTACACCACCAGTTTGTGGATTGCCGAAGGTTTTACCGCTTATTACGATAACCTGGTTTTGCGCCGCTCGGGTTTGATTTCCGCAGAAAACTATTTAAAACTATTGGCCGCGGATATTTCCAACGTGGAAAACTTGCCCGGCCGGAAAATCCAGACCGTTACCGAAGCCAGTTTTGACACCTGGATCAAGTTTTACCGCCCCAATGAAAACACGCCGAACGCTACCATTTCTTATTACGTAAAAGGCTCATTGATTGCACTTTGCATTGATTTGCTGATTATCCGCCAAACCAATTGCCAGTTTTCTCTGGATGAAGTGATGAAGCGCATGTACCAGCAGTTTTACAAGACCGAAAACCGCGGTTATACCGAACATGAATTTCGGGCTGCGCTGGAACAAATTGCCGGTTGCGGCCTAAACCACATTTATGAGCAATACATTAACGGTTTGGAAGATATGGACTACAATCATTACCTCGGTTACGCCGGTTTGCGGTTGCGCGTTTGTGCGCCGGAAACAAAGGTTTTGCCCGCAACAGGTCTTACAGCAGCGATAAACAACGGCAAACTGATGGTTACATTTGTAGAGCGCAACGCGGCTGCCTGGCACGCCGGCATCAGCGTAAATGATGAATTGCTGGCCATTAACGGCAACCGGATTGCAGATTTAGAAAAACCGTTACAGTTTTTGTTGCCCGGGGATACAATTGAATGCACTTTGGTGCGCGACGGGCGGTTGCTGCAGATACCTTTAACACTGCAACATCAGCATAAAATAAAATATGCGATAGAAGAAGCACCAGAAGCGGAAGAATGGCAAATGGCCGTACGCAACAAATGGTTAAAACTGTAAATCAAAAGTTTAACTTTGCTGATGCTTCTTTTACAAGGTAATTTTTGCACAAATAAAACTTTTTTGCCATTCTGTACTTTATGTGATGTTATAATTTAATCCTTAAATCAATTTAAAAATTATCATTATGAGATCATTATTGTACATCGTGGCCGTTATCCTGGTTATTGGCTGGGCTTTAGGCGTTTTTGCTTTCCACGTAACCGGCGGCATTATCCACATATTATTGGTGATTGCGGTTATCGCTTTAATTTTAGGCGTGATCAGAAGGGCTTAGGCAAGGCAAACCATATTTAGCGGTATAAAAGAAGCATTAACTACTTCTTTTATACCGCTTTTTTTGTGCATTCAAATTTTAAAAATAACGTTAAGCTTCGAAACTGTAAAGTTTGTACCAGCAAATGTACAATGCTTCTTTTAGCACTATAAATTTGCTGCTTTATATCACATTTTAACAAACAGCAAATTATGCTTCAGCATTTTTTAGGTGATAAAAGAAGCATTGTAAACCCGTTGAACAAAACTTATAATTGCCTATATTTCAACCTCTTGCCAATCATTAAACTTGATAATGAAACAATTTGGTTTTAAAGTACAGCTTAAAGGTTATATTATTGCACGATGAAAAACTATTTTTTAACTGTTGTTTTAGTATCGATATCTGCAATAGCTGCCGCACAAAACAAACCGATGAAGTGGCTTAACGAGCCAAAAAAATGGTCGGGCAATCCGCAAAAATTAACCATGACGGTTGACCCGAACACTGATTTCTGGCGCATCACCCATTATGGTTTCATCCGTGATTCCGGCCCGTTTTACTATCAGGAAGCACAGGGAAATTTTGAAGCAACCGTAAAAATGACAGGCAGTTATCAGGAACTTTTCCACCAGGCTGGACTAATGATCCGCACGGACAACAAAAACTGGATTAAAACCGGTATTGAGTTTGTAGATGGCGTACAAAATGTAAGTGCGGTTGTTACCCGGGAAGTTTCGGACTGGTCTGTTGTGCCGCGCAACGACAGCCCTAAATCCATCTGGCTAAAGTTGCTGCGCAAAGGTGATTATGTGCAGATAGAATATTCTTTTGACGATAAAGATTTCAAGGTACTTCGCCTGGCATATTTTCCGCCAAAAGCAAAAGTAGTGCAAATCGGCATGGTGGCCGCCGCGCCGGGCAAAAAAAGCTTCCCGGTGGTTTTTGAGGGTTTTGCCGTAAAAGCTGTTAAATAAAGTTATCGTGCAGCAAAAACCTGAAAAGGAATATTTTTAGCCGATCGTAAAAAGCCGGAAACACGCAATTACTTCTTTTCCGAATGGCCTAAATTTTTCTGCGGATCAACCTGGTCCCGAACCAGTTGCTTCAGCTCTTTAATTTCCGGGAAACGGCCTTCCCGCTTGCGGTCAAATAGAATATTTTGGTTGATAAAAACAGTATATCGGCCGGCAATTTCACTTGGCTGCAGCAATACGCCGTGCAATTCATCTTCAAAAGTAGTGAGTAGTTCCTGCGCCATGTAAGCAGCGCGCAACAGCCAGCGGCATTTCGGGCAATATTCTATAGTTATGGTTGGTTTTTGTGTAATAAAAAAAGCATCGGTTTCCATAAACAAAACTTACTTTTTATATTCCGTCCACTCGTAAACATGCTTGTTGGCATCGCCGGTAATTTTCTGGCAGTTGCAGTTTCCGCCCCATTCTTTGGTTCCATCTTTAAAATATTCGCATTTCCAGATCGGTGATTCGTGTTTGATCCGGTCAATAATATATCGGTTGGCCGAATAAGCTTCTGCCCGGTGCGGCGAAGCGGTAATCACCACTACGGCAGATTCCATCACGCCAACTTTCCCGGTGCGATGCTGCGCCAATGCTATTTTTAGCGGGAATTTTTTGCAGGCATCCTCCAAAATCTGTTTGATGGATTTGGCGGCCATGGCTTCCTGCGCTTCGTATTCCAGGTAATCCACATCCGTTTGCGGGTCATTATCACGTACTTCCCCGCTGAAAAGCACTACGGCACCGGCTTCCGGATGATGTGATTTTGTCAGCAATCCAACCAAATCCAAAGGCTCGACAGACAAAAAAGGAAAATCATCCGCCACTGCTGGGCGGGATAACGGAGATGCTATCATTTGGATTGATGGTAAAGTTTTGGTCAACAAATTCGTCGTGCACGGCAAAACGGCAGAGTTCCAACACGTTTTTGGCTTCCGGGTTTTGCAAAACCAGTTGTTGTTTCAGTTCAGAAATATTTTTCGCGCTGCTTAGGAGTTGAAATTCTTTATCAAAATAATCTTTCAACACAGCAAAAACTTCAATAGTCATAATTTTAGGTGATAAAAACAGCATTAGCCGCCAATTTGCAACATACTCAGTTCGCTGCCCACAAAATGATGCAACTGTTTCTGGCTCATGGCCAGTTGTAATTTTTCCTTTAAAGTAAAATCGTTATCAGCCGGGTTAAGTTTGATCGGATGGTTACTGCTCAAACAACCGTACATATTTCCCTCGGCATCCAAACGCAAACGGCTGCAATCGCTGCAAAAAGGTTCGCTGTTGTTGGCAATAATGCCGAAAGTATTCCCTTCGGTTGTTTGCCAGTAATTTGATGTTGCAGAAGCGGCCCGCGGCAATCTTTTAAACTGATATTTTCTGGCAATCGTATCCAATAATTGCTGCTGAGAGAATAAATACCGATCAGCATCTTGATGCAAATGGCCCATCGACATGACTTCCAGAAACCGTATCGGGATGTTTTTACCAAACGCATAATGCACCAGCGGAAGGATCTGGTCTTGGTTCATTCCCTTCATAATCACGGCATTGAGTTTTACTTCGATACCGCAATCTAAAGCAGCATCAATTCCGCTTAAAATCCGATCTAAATGCTTTCGCTTGGCCATTTTATAAAACGAAACTTCATCCATCGCATCCAAAGAAATATTGATAGATTTTAAACCGGCTTGTTGCAAAGCAACTGCCTGACGACCAAGCAAATAACCATTACTGGTCATACTGATTTTAGAAATTCCAATTGCTTTTAAGTTTCGGATCAGTTCCGGAAGTTCCCGGTAAAGCAATGGTTCGCCGCCGGTTAAACGAATGGTTTCCAAATCCAAATTCTCGTGCAACCGGGAAATAATCTGCGAGAAAAAAGCTGCCGGTTTTTGCGGACGATGGTCAAAATTGATGTCTTCTTCGGATCCCATCGTGCAATAAAAACAGTTGAGGTTGCATGTGTTCAACAGGCTCACCCGCAGCGTTTTAAATTTTCTTCCGTATGGATCGTTTAATTTCATCAATTTTTACCCGGTAAAAGAAGCATCGGTTTTTTAATAGTTTTAAGCCGGTGCATCTTTTATTATATAATCAAATATACAACGAAATGTTGGTTTACATCCGCAGAAAAGCGATCGGGTCTCCGGCCTTCAAATCCTGAGTTTCTGCCGGATGGAGGGCAATCGCGTTGGCTTTTAAAGCGGCTTTTACATCTCCGGAAGTATTGAACAAAATTGGCTTAACCTGCTGATTTACAATTGCTGGGAAGAATTCATCAAAAGGTGTTGTCTTCGGTTTTTCTGCCGATAAAAGAAGCATCGGCCATTCGGTTTCCGGCAAACCAAAACAGGTTTTCAGATAAGGTTCGATAAACAATTTGAAGGTAACATGACAGGAAAACGGGTTTCCAGGCAACGCAAAGACCAGTCCGCCGGAAGGAAGTTGTCCGCACCAGATCGGTTTTCCCGGTTTGATTTTCACTTTATAAAACAGCTTTTTAACGCCCAGATTTTCCAGAATTTCCGGCACAAAATCCGCATCACCGGCAGAAACACCTCCGCATAAAATAATCATGTCCGAATTTAGAGCAGCACTAATTTCCTGCTTTAAAGCTGCTTTATCATCTAAAATATGTTTGCAAATTGTTGGTTTGATTTGCCATTCCTGCAACAAACTATTCAGCAAATACTGATTACTGTTCCGGATTTGGATATTAGAAATCGGTTCAGTTATTTCTACCAACTCGTCGCCAGTGGTAAACAAAGCAACATTTGGCAATTTTTCAACGTTAATTTCTGCTTTTCCAACCGAAGCGAGCAGCGCAATTACGGGAGGTGTGCAATTCGTGTTTTGATCGATAATGCAAGCATCAGCCTGAATATCTTCACCTTTTCGGGCAATGTTCAAATAAGGTTTTACGCTTTCGATTTCAAAAGAAACCTGTCCGTTTTCTTCGATTGCTTTTTCCCGCTGGACCACCGCATTGGCATTTGGCGGAACAGCAGCGCCGGTCATAATCTTATAACATTCGCCCGAAGAAACTTCCTGCTGATAATGCTGCCCCGCGAACACTACTTCTTTTACCGTATAATTTTTGGTGCCGCTTTGCCAATCTTTTAGGTTGATGGCATAACCATCCATTGTGGCGCGGTTAAAAGGCGGATAATCACGGTCAGCGTAAATTTTTTCGGCTAGAATCCGTTCAAATGCTTCGTTTAAATTTACCATTTCAGTGCCGAAAGATTTGGCCTGGGCAGTAATTATTTGTTGTGCTTCTTTATAATTGAGCATGGAAAATGTAGCTTATATCGATAAGCAAATATGAATGATTAACGTGGGAAAGCTTTAGCTAATCCATAATAAAACGCGATTTATGCTTATAAATAGCGTTAATTAGAATTAATTTTTACAAGTGAAGGAATTTCTTTATTATCCTACCCATAAAAAATAATTGATTGAAAACAATCGGTTTAAGTTTTATTCCTTAAAAGACAGTTTTTTATTAGATTACTTAGTGTATTGTAACTTAGTTGCCCGGGAAGGTTAACCATGCAGTTTATAAAAATTGTTATTAAAAAACGTTCCTTTTTTGACAAATTGGACACTATCGCTCTGGTTATTAAATCTCTCGTAATTTGGAGAGTTTCCCTTAACTCAATTTTTGTTTATTCCACTGGCGTTTATTGTCTTTTACTTGTAGTCATTGGCTTATATTGAATATGGTAATATTTCAGGTAATCTTCCAGCGGTTGTAAACCAACTACGGCTCTTCGTTTATTAACATTGGGTTCGTCTTCAATTGGGAAAAGAATGTTTTTTTGGATTTTCAGATCGTAACGCAACTGGGAGCCATAAATTTGTTTCTGCCCTTTCCTGATAGCGATCCTATCTTCCAAAATGGCAAGATCTTCTGGTGCCAGATTTTGTTTTTCCACAGCATCTTTTACCATCGGCAAATATTTCTCCTGTATATTCAGGTTAGCATGCTGGATGACTAAAAAAATAGCCATAATGGCTTTATTCCCAACTGTGGCATAATCAGGCCACCCATATTTATCTAAAATTCGCGTTACTTTTATAACATTTATGGAATCAGTTTGATTTGTTTTAGCAGTCAATGCCGCGAATTCATGTGATTTTATCCCGTACATCTTAATAGTTGTATCAATTAAAACGCGATATTTTTGATCATCGACCAGTATACTGTCCAAGGTCGCCTGTAAGGGAAGGTTAAGTTGCGATTGATATTTTTCTTTACAATTCTCAATAAAAGGCTTCCATCTTTTATCCGAGTGAATATTATTGAAATCAATATCTCCTACTAAATGGTCATAAGGGAGTACGCGAAAAAAACGTTGCCCAGCATTTTTCGCCCAGGTTTCGAGTTCCAAGAATGCTGAATCTGCATTATTTGCCAACGACCAGGAACAAGCTGCGTTATATCGATCCCAACCCTTCACAAGTTGAGGGAAATTTTTGAATGCAGAATTATAGGTTAAAGCAGATTTTGTGAATTGCTTGTTCTTATAAAGATCATGCGCATGAAAGACCAGTGTATCATACAAAGTTTGCGCAGAAGCTTTCATAACAGATAATTGTAACATTACTAATAGAAGATACTTTATTTTCGGTTTCATCTCGTTTCGGTTTTAATCAGCTCCAGACGTGCATATATTATGAATCATAGTTACATTTTAAAGGTTTCGCAGATAAATATATCAAAAAAAAGCCTACAATCAGTGCATACATCATTAACATGCAATCCTTGCAAAAATTAATTTTATCTACATGTGTAAGTTTCACTTTTTTTCATACGGGCCATAAGTAGGCTTTTCTACTTTTTAAGCCAATATGCTGTCATAACTTGCCCTTCCGAGAAACGACCGTTAAACGATAATTTTTACTTATCCCAGCTTTAAGGGAGTTACATTAATTGTCAAGATAGAATTGAGGTGTTACTACATTAATCATTAAAAGCTTCCTGTGTTTGTAGAATAGATTTTTCCACCAAAAATCATGAGTTCTGGGATAAATTATCTTATCCATATATTCTCTTTTGCAAAGTCCTTCTAATGCAAGTAATTTCAACATTACAGTTCTGGAATGGTCAACTATTTTATGTGAACGCAGCGTATATCCATATCGTTCGTTGAGCACACGGTTAGTTTTTCCGGAATCAATAACCTGTTCAAATATTTCTATATGTAAAGTTGAAAACTTTCTGGTTTTCAAGTGCGGACGAGTGCTGCTCGTTGGTTTAGGATTATTCATCTTACAGAATAGTAGTAACAGTTAAATGTTTAAAATACGGAGCGCATTAATTTTTATTTTCATTTAATGTTTAATACAAATAACTACATGTAATTAAACTATATTTTCACTTGATTTAATGTTTGGATAATCAATTGAATCTCGTATCATCTACTGCTACTAAGTTTGTATTTGAATCAAGACCTTAATTTTACAATTGGTATTTTATACCAATTTCATCTTTGAATTTATATAGCATAGTTGTTTTTTTGGTAATACTAAGTAGCAGCTATTAGTAAATAACCTCAAAGGACTTATGATGCGTTACTATTGCTTTATTAAACAATAATCAAACCATTAGTACAAACTAATTTACCTTAATGTTGAATTATGATCTGCTTTTTCGTAACCTCTTTTCCTTCTGTAATATGAAGAAAGTAGTTGCCATTTGGAATATCAGCTGTGACTAACTTAACGGCTTCTCCTTTTTTGCTTTTTGCAGATCTTAAGATTTTTCCTTTGTCATTGTACAATACGACATCATAGCTATTAACAACAGACTTTTCAGAGCCAGCATCTGAACTGAAACTCTGCTCGTTATTCGACGATTTTGCCGAATCATCTGCCTGATACTGCACGTTCATTTCTTTGTCCGCTGGGTTGGGGTAAGAAACTATTCTGCTTCCAGTACCACAAGGGCTGTAAATTGTAACACCATTTTGGGTAGAAGTAGTACCACATTGATCTGTATAGGTTACATATATACCTCCACCACCATGCACCGTAACATATGTACTTGGAGAATTCGGATTCTGGAAAGTAAAGGTATTGCCGGATGAAGTATTGTAAGCAGCCCAGTGCCAGTTAGTTGCATTTTGAGCACTTGGTGTCGCTTGTACATACCAATCTTGGTAGCCCCCACTCCGGCAAGAACCACTCATAGTGGCTGTGATGTTAGTTACGGTTGGCTGTGTACCAACACCTACAGGCATTGTAACCACCGTAGCACTGCAGTTGCTGATTGTTACTGTGGCTGAAAGGGTAATTGAACCGTTGCCTGTAGGTGTTAGAGTTGCAACATTATTAGATACGCTTATGCTTACAATATTGAGTGGACTTGCTGTCCAGGTTACTGTTGCACCAGAAGGTAAATTATTGACAGTATAGCCACCTTGTGCGCTACAAATATTAGAGTAGCCGGAAATAGAATATGTAGTATTGCGTACAGGTGGTGGTTGAGGCGAACCATCAATAATTTCCTTTTTGAGCCAGGTAACTGCATCTGGCCATAATGCCACATGATCTCGGTTTAGGTTAAAATCACCATAATAACTATCAAAAGGAGTTTCACCCGTACATACCAGGCTTCTCGTACTGATGTCTTCAGCAAGATCTAAATTGTTTCCGGTAAAGGCTAATGCACTTTTCGTACTGATAAAGCTATGGCTGGGAACTACCGAATAAAATTTGTTTTCAACATTGAAAATACCTGATGTTATAGCGTTAAATAATTTTCCAAGAACTGTATAATTATTCGCTGTTCCGACTATTCCAGACCCCTCATTTTTTAAAATCTGTTGGGTAGGATAAGTGCCACCAGGAGCAGTATCAAATCCGGTTGTATAACTGGGAGAATAAGCCCTTTTAATCGTGTAATTCCATAATGGCTTATTTGCTGTCAAGACATTGATCGTGTTGCCATAAGCCGGTGTAAAATACATTTCAGCGGATGCAACGGTGAGGGTTTTAATTTTTACTTTGAAGAAAAATAACCTTTGTATAAAAGCCTGGCGACTATCAAATGTAAATCCTTTTTGAGCGGGGGAATTAACTTGTATTCCTCCTAAACTTCCATCTACTAAAGCTATTTTTCTAAATGGTTGTCCGGCATCACCAGTAGGAAACCCCATATTATTTAATACACCAGCGAACCTGTCCCTGAAACCAGGTGCTCCACCCGGAATTATTGAATTACTGAGATAATGGTGGACAAGCATTTGCTTGGCAGCAACAGAGGAGATTTTCTCATCCCTATTTTTCTTTGCGGCATCAGTTAGTGAAGCGTAAAAATCTAAGAACCATTGATCGCCAATTGCAATATTAGCTCCCTTGTGCGGAGAATCAAACGATATCCATAACTTTGTTTGATGCGGTTCGTTACGCTGCTCCATAAATTTAAGACCATAACGGCTTATCAAACCTCCCATACTTGGCCCTATCACAATTAACTTTTCGGTTCCCTGTTTATTCGCATTTACATAGTTAATTAATTCTCTAAAAACTAAAGCGTTTCTCTCAATGTAATCAGCACCGCCATCCCGCATTACAGGAACTGAAATTCCACGAATAATGTTACCTCTTACCGGATAAGTTGGAAAATTTAAAATTACAATGTCAAATCCTCGTGCCCGCAAGTCATCTGCTAATAGACCTCCACTCTGAGGATTATTTAAATAAAGATCATAGACATCGTCTCGTTTAGTTTGGTCTCCCGGATCAAAGCCATCCAGAACGATAATTGGTTTCCGAAGTATGTGATCGCAAGCTCCGTTTGTGGCATAAAAAATTTTAACATTCCCTTTACCTGAAGTCGCAGTAGTTTCATCATATCCCTGAAAAGTTAAACTACTCGTAATGTTAAGAGTATCTGTCGGGTTACAAGTGTTAACGCCTTGAGTTGAAACACCTCTCGATTTATCAGCATTATCAACCTTAACCAAAACGGCAGCATAAGTTATCTTTGTGCTGCCATTACTAAATCCGGCACTGAATTTTAAAATTTTATAACCGGAAACGGAATAGTTTATAGAGACATCAGTTGCAGAGCTTATACCAACCGGTTGGTCAGAACCTCCATCACCAAAATTAACACTTAAAGAAGTGATTGGAACATTGGATTTATTGAAGGTAAGTTCCGGGCTGAAATTAAATACAACATTATTGCTGGAAGAACTAATACTATCGATTAATGGGCTGGCAATAAAAGTCTGACGTATGATGTAAGGATTTGAAGTGGAACTGGCATCATAATACATACTGTCGATTTGAAGAATCTGACCGTTACCAATAGCGTTAGTATCAATCAGATTATATTTGTAGTTCGCCAATCCTATGGGTACTTTAGGATTTGCATCTAAATATTTTCCCAGTGCAATGTTCTTGACATCATCTGCCGAAAACCAATTAGACTGGTCATAAGATGCACGGTACATTTCGCTATACGCTTGGATAAAATGTTTATTCGCACTTGTATCTGCTCTAAAAGCGTTAAACTCATGTACGTGAGCCATAGGCATGACACGGTCATATAAAATTCCTGTTGCTATACGGCTTTTATCTAAATGCTGTATAAGCTGTCAATCACATAAGTATAACCAGGATCAGGGCCATTATTTACAACCTGATCAGGGTTGAGAGAAATATCAGTGGTAATATTACCATAATTTGATCCGTACCCTTCTGAAACTATATAATAGGTGCCTGCCGCTACGTGCATAGTAAGGCCAGCTTGCAATGTACCTGCACATACGTTATTATCATCATTGGATGCAATGATATTGCCGGAATTATCTAGTAAATAGATATAGGTATCGAAAGAGGAGGAACATGTCGATAAAGTTAAATTACCTGCGGCGTTTACGGTAACCCTGTAATAAATATCATCACTGGCGTTTCCTATATCGTTGCCGAACCCATTTGAAGGAGCATTATTTTGGGTATTTGAAAAAGATGAACCGGGAAATGCACCTGCACTAATCGGGTTATACATATTTGCACCGGCGCGTTGGCCAAAGGAAATCAAAGTTGAAAACAAAAAAATTAGCAAAAGAGTTACTCGTCTAAAAATATAGAAATGTTTCATAATTTATAAGATTGAGGTAATCGAAATACAAATAAATTTGGTTGAATTGAGCATCAGCTCAATGACAAACTTAGATTAGAATTATAGCTTTTTACTACGTTCGGAAGTTGGTACTATCTTATTAAATTGCTGTTCAGAAAGTAATGGGAACAATTGCTTGTTTTTTTCTTCTATTAATTTGTCCAGTCTTGCCTTTTTGTCTTCTGGTGTTAGGGCTTTATCACTGATAACTATTTTGGCACTTTGCTTGTATTTGTCCATAATAGTTACTACTTGTGCTGCAGAGGTCTCTGACAACGACAAATCTTTACTCAAGTATTTAACTTGTGCTTTTTTTGAGCTATCTAACTGTTGTGAATAAACTTGCGCGCTGAATAAAAAAGCAATTACAAGAATGAAGGAGTAGGTAAAGTTTTTTTTCATAAACAGAATATTTTGAAAAGTGATTGATTTGAAGGTATTAACTCTGTTGTAAGAGTATAGAAGGTTGTTTTTACTTACAAAAATTTAACGTCAAACCTGCCATCTGTAACTTTAATTGTATTGGCCGGGTTGTTTTCATCTTCCGCAGTAAAATCAAATGTGCCTGAAATGATTTTGTTGGTTAGATCTAATTTTGTTATAGTAACCTGTCCTGTGTTTTTTGTTGATGTATAATAGTATGGCCCAGAACCAATCTTAAACAGTCTCCCATAATTTAAATTTTTACTGCTTAAATTATAGGTTCCTACACTTTTTACTGATGAAATAGATAAGGCTATTCTCGATCCAGAATCATGGTCTTCACCTGTTACACCAAAAAAATTTCGATCTTCATAAGAAACTATTAGACCAGTGCCTCCCCCGGTACAGCTTACACAAGCTTTCTTCTGCCACAGCTTTCCATCCACCTTTGCCACCATTGTATTTTCCCCAGTCTGGGTCGCTTTTGGTAAACCGTCTTTTTTGCAGGATGCAGCTAGTAGCAAAGAAAGAAATGGCAGCATTAATAAAATTTTTGCTCTATTTTTCATAATAAGATAGATTCAAAACCATTACACAGTATCGTTCTCGTAAACATTTTTGGATAACTTCAGGTAACAGAAAAAATTAATAAATGGTAGAAGTAGTATAGGCTTCCGGAAGTATCTAAAATTGTCGAACGCTTTATTATAGAATAACTGGTTATTGTAAATGTACAAGCTTACTTTTAAAAAACAAAATTATTTTAGATTATTTGTTGGTTAATATCCTGCCTGAAATTTGATTGGACATAGATGAAAAACTTGACGGGGATGTCATTCCGAGAAACGACCGTTTTTTAAGAAAAATATTGGATACGCAACTACAAAAATCTAAAAACCCGCAAATCCAATTTTACTGGCTTAAAATCGACTTTTCTTTGCTTGATTCTTATAAACTCATTCCATTAATCAAGGGATGTTTTGCAAAATCTGATGATGGGTATTTGATAAAAATGCAACGAAAAAACTGATAAAAATTGGATGTGCTTGGTGAATATTTATGATCAGAATTTTACGTTTCTGGCCGGTTGAAAATATTATGCCTAACTGTTGTTTTACTGAAAATTCAATGTCCGCCGCCTAAAATCATTTTCCTCGCATGAAAAACGGCTGGTAAAATTGCCTGCAAACTTTCGCGTGCGCCGTTTGCGCTTCCGGGCAAAGTAACAATCAAAGTATTGCCGATTGTTCCGGCAACACCGCGGCTCATCATGGCCAAAGGTGTGCGCTGCTGCCCGAAGACGCGCATCGCCTCGGCAATGCCTTCAGCTTTGTTTTCCAGCAATTCTTCCACGGCTGCAACAGTATTATCGCGCGGGCCTAAACCTGTGCCGCCGGTTGTAAAAATAAACGGAACATCTTCCTTCACCCAAGCTAATATTTGCTGCTGAATTTGCTGCTTATCGTCCGGCAAAATTTTAAAATCGCTTACTTCTGCATTAAAACTTTCCAGCATTTCTTTGATGCTCTTTCCGCTTTGATCCACCCGTGTCCCGGCTGCGGTAGAATCGGAACAAACCAAAACCGCGCAAACCGAAACATCTTCATACAATAATTGCCTGTCGCTTTTGCCGCCGCGTTTCTCCAGCAATTTAATGTGGCCGATTTCCAGTTGTTTGTCCACCGGTTTCAGCATGTCGTAAATTTCGAGCGCGGCAACAGAAACTGCGGTCAGCATTTCCATTTCAATTCCGGTTCGGCCGATGGATTTTGCTTCACCTAAAATGATAATCCCGGTGCGGTTTAAAGCTGCTTCTTCTACAAATTCGGCGTGTTTTTCTTTGTCGAGGTAGTCAAATTTGATGCTCATGCCATCAATCGCCACCGGATGGCAATGTGGTAATAATTGCGGCGTTAACTTCGCACCCAAAAAACCTGCCGCCTGTGCCACATCAAATAAATTGCCTTTCGGAAGCTGGTTATTTTTGATTAATTCGATGGTTGCTTCGGTACAAAAAATCACGCTGACTGCCCTTGCCGTGCGCAGCGTAATTTGTTTATGGGTAACGTTTTGCATACTGTTTTTATCGGTGTAAAATTGGTGTCAGACGATAAACTTTTCTGACCTTAAATCTTTGATGATAATTTCATCGCCCAGGCTAATGCTGCCTTCGCCCTGGTGGAGCAGGTTTTGGCCGAAATAAATTTTGTTGTTTTTCTTCCGAAACCCCGCCAGCGTTTTGATGGGTTCTTTATCAGAAACGCCGCTTTCCTGGTCGATATTGATAACCGGGCAGCGCGCACACGGTTTTACACCATAAAACTGCAGCTCATGGATTTGAAAATGCGCCAGCTGATCTTCCTGAAAAGCTTCCCCGCCGGAAAAAACAATGTTCGGCCGGAAACGGTCCATCGGCACCGGTTTTTGCAAACGGTTGTTCAAATCTTGCAGCGATGCATCCCCTACTATCAAAAACGGGTAAGCATCTGCAAAAGAAGTGATCTGCCCCGGGCCTGCATACCGCTGATCTACCAGGCGTTTGCTGTTTTTAGGCATGTAAACCAAGCGGCATTTCAGCTTTAAAACGCGCGAAAACCATTTATCAATTTCGGTATCCACAAATTCGGCCTGACATTCATCATCCCAAATGGTACAAACGGCTTCTTCGTTGGCATCAAACAAAAACGGGACGGAAATAAATTCTTCGGGCATTTTTTTGTGCATCACCAGCAAACCGTTCGGCGTTAATTCTACATAAAGCAAGGCCATTTCCGGGATTTCACGCTGGGATAAAAAGCGGTTATGTTCATCAACCAGCATCCATCGCCTGTCGTGCTCCAAACCGCGGCTGGTTACCTGTGCTTTGTTCAACGAAATACCACCCAAAGATTTGATGGGATAAACAAAAAGTCCGCTGATTTTTAACATGCAATAAAGGTATAAGCAATTTTAGTTTTTAGGGAAATTTTGCCCAAATAACCAAAAATGATTTTTATAGGCCGATAAGCCGCCTTGCAAACTGAAGGAATTTGGGAAGCCCGCCTTCCGGAAAAACCCGGCCGCCTGATGACTGCGCAAACCTTGCTGACAGTAAAAAACCAGGTTTTCATCTGTAGAAAAAGCATCTGAATTAAACCTCGGAATTTTGGAAAGCGGAATATTGATGCCGCCAATGTTAAACGCTTCGTGGTCGTCATCGCTGCGCACATCAATTAGTTTAAAGGTTTTATGCTGAAATTGTTGCTGAAAATTTGCCGGGGCGATGGCAACCGGAGCTTCGGTTTTGCGGAAACGGTTGAAGCTGATCGCTCTGGACGCAGGGTTTTCGTGATAAGCCAAACGTGTGTTTTTCCCGGCCAAAACATCAACATAAATTAATTTACCGGTAAAAACAGCATCCGATTTTAAAATAATCTTGACAACTTCTCCGGCCATCATCGTTCCGATAATCCCGGTTGTGATATTGTAAGCTCCGATTTCTGCACAACTTTGGATGGATTTTCCGGCGGCGGTTCCGGGAACAAACAACGCAGCGTGGGCGAATTTTGGTAGTTAAAAACAGTAACCTGGCCTTCGGTTTGGTAAATGGCACCGTAAACCAGCGGCTTGTGGAGGTAAACGCAGGCATCGTTGAGCAGATAGCGGACCAAAAAGTTATCGGTGCCATCTACAATCACATCATAATTTTGGATGAGTTGCAGCACGTTGGTTTCATCTACCAAAAAATTGTGTTCTATAATTTGGATGTTTGGATTGTGCGCCTGTAACTTATGCGATGCTGTTTTTACCTTACTTTTTTCGAGATCATCAAAAGTATAGAGCGTTTGGCGGTGCAGGTTGGATAAACTTACGGTGTCAAAATCTGCAATTCCGATGGTGCCCACACCGCAAGTGGCCAACTGCAATAAACACGGGCAGCCTAAGCCGCCCGCACCAACCATCAAAACTTTGGCCGTGTTGATTTGCTGCTGGCCGGTTGGCCCGATAAAACTTAATTGCCGGTGGCTTTGATAATAATCTGGCATAATTTGTACTTCGGCCAAAATTATAAAAGTTTTGGCCGGGCAACAAAGCAAATAACTGGCCGTGCTAAAGGTTCAGGCTAAAATTTTACCGGTAAAAACAGTATGTGCATCAGCGTAAACTTTTTTATGCAGCAAATACATTTTGCGTAAAGCAGAAAGTAAAATCCTGCTACATTACGCTATCAATCAACAGGAGATAAAAACCCTAAAAAATATTTTATTAAACAAAACTTAAATCATTACTTTAAACCACAATTAACCCTTTAAAATATGAAATTAAATTACCTGATCCTGGCTTTTGCGGCCTGCATTTTATCTTTTTCGGCTTGTAAAAAAGACAAAACCAACAACATTAACAATTCCGGTTCGGCAGATTTTTCGCGCTACATCGCGGTTGGCAATTCTATAACTTCCGGTTTTGCAGATGGCGGTTTGTACCTGGCCGGGCAACAAATGTCGTTTCCAACTTTGCTGGCCGGACAAATGAAACTGGCAGGAGGCGGTACTTTTACGTCCCCTTATTTTTCTGCGGATCAGGCAAATGGATCTGGTTACCTCAAATTAACCGGTTATAATGCAGACGGAACGCCTGTTATTGTGCCAGTAAGTGATAAACTGGCGGTACGCGGACAAACTTCAGTAGCTGGCGTAAACGTAACTTTGTACACCAAATACACTGGCGAAATAAATAATTATGGTGTGCCGGGGATTAAAATGGCAGACGTTACCAACCCGCTTTATGGCAACTTTAACGGATATTTTGAACGATTGCTATCCGGAAACGCAGGCACAAATACCACTGCTTATCTGGATTTTGTAACCGCAAAACCTTTCACTTTTTTTACCTGCTGGCTGGGCAACAATGATGTTTTGGGTTATGCCACCTCGGATGGTACATCGGCAGCAAATGCATTGACCCCTACAACAAACTTTACAGATATTTACAATACAGCAATTGCAGCCCTTACAAAAAACGGTGCAAAAGGTGTTGTTGCCACCATTCCGGATGTTACGGTTATTCCGTTTTTCCATTATATTACTGTGCCGCTTTTGGTTGCAGCGGCACAAAAAGCCAGCCCTGCTTTTACCAATATCTATATACAAGCCTTGGATGCAAGCGGTGCTTATGTTACGCGTGCCGCAACAACTGCTGATTATATTATGCTTACGTTTGATGCCAAGCAATTGGGCGCAACTGTAAACGGTATGCCTTTATACGGTTTATCTCCTGCAAACCCGTTATTAAGCAAAGAAGTGCTGGATGCTAATGAAGTATCAAAAGTTCAGAATTTCGTAAACAACTATAACGGCATCATCAAAGCTGCTGCAGCTAAGTACAATTTGCCGGTTTTTGATGCTTATACACTGCTCAACCAGCTTAAAGTTGGCATAACACAAAACGGCGTAAACTTAAACACCAACTTTATAACCGGTGGGTTCTTTTCGTTAGATGGCACACATTTTACCCCGCGCGGCAATGCTTATACGGCTGATGAAATCATTAAAGTAATCAATGCCAAGTACCAATCCAAAATCCCGGCACTTGATATTTCGGCTTACAATGGGGTTAAAGTAAATTAAAGTTTTAGCACCTTTTTAAAATCTGTTCAATCGGTTTCAGATGCTTCTTTTATCACCTAAAAAATGGTAAGCGTTTTATTTAAAATTGATGCGGGCACCAAATTTTATAGGGTAAAAGAAGCAGTGTTTTTGCAGATATAAACTTTAAACAGGCAATAAATTTTCCTCAATTTTAACGTTTTGGGCTGATGATTTTACCATCTGCCCAAACCGTTTTTATTTAGATGGAATGCTTCTTTTAGCACCAAAATTTCGGGCTGACAAAAGAAGTATTGAAATTTTTACAAGATAAATCCGGTTTTCGCCCTCGGAAGTGATCTTTTTAAAATCAAATTCAATAATTTTCGTCAATAATTAATTGTTGATGAAAAAGTTTTACTTCTCTTTGCTTTTGCCGATGTTTTGTCTCCCGGTCAAAGCACAAATTTCGGCCTCAAATCCGGCCCCAACAAAAGGAAATTATTTGCTGGCGGCACGTTTCTCCCCCAAAAAACTTCAAAAAATGGTTTTTTCTACTTCGGTAGATGCGCATTGGCTAAAAAACTCCGACCGTTTCTGGTATATGTTTGAAACCAGCGCGGGCAAAAAATGGTTTCTGGTTGATCCGATGGCGCGCAGCAAAAAGCCGTTGTTTGATAATGCCAAAGTTGCGGCGGCGGTTACGCTGATTGTGAAAGACCCGTTTGATGCGCAACATCTGCCCATCGAAAACCTGAAGTTTACCAAAGATGAAAAAAGTATCCAATTCGATTTAAAAAGTACAATCGACATCGTAAAAAAAGATCGGAAAGATAAAAAAGCTGCTGATTCATTGGAGAAAAAAACCTTTTACTTTCAATACAATCTGCAAACCGGCCAAACCAAAGAACTGGCCAATTACGAAAAAGTAAAACCAAAACCAATCTGGGCTTCGATTGCGCCGGATAGTTCGGCCATCATTTTTGCACGTAACTATAATTTATATTGGATGGACAAAGCCAACTATAAAAAAGCGTTGAAAAATGAAGAAGACAGCACGATTACAGAGCATCAGCTAACCAAAGATGGCGTAAAAGATAATGCGTACGGCGGCAGTTTTACAAATGAAACCAACATTGACGAAGAAAAAAACAAGAAGAAACGCAAGCCAACACAGGTTCTATGGTCGCCGGACGCCAAACATTTTGCCCTGATCCGAAGTGATAACCGCAAGCTGAAAGATTTTTGGGTGATCAACAGTATTGCAGAGCCGCGGCCAACTTTAGAAACTTACAAGTATCAGCTTCCGGGCGAAAAAGAAAACCCGATCAAGGAAATGCTGCTGTTTGATTTCCCGGCCAAAACATCTAAAAAGTTAAACGTGGCTTTGTTTAAAGATCAGGAACTTTCGATGTGGCCGGCCCCAACTTTGCAAAAAAACCGCGACGATGAATTCAGGCCAAACCTGTGGCTGGGCAACAACAATCAGTTTTACTTTTACCGCACGGGCCGGGATTTAAAAAAGATCGATGTATGCAAAGTTGACATCCAAACCAGCAAAGTTGATTTGCTGATCCAGGAAAGATTAAACACTTATATCGAAATAAACCGGCCGGGTTTGGTAAATGACGGCAAAGAAATTATTGAATGGAGCGAGCGCGATGGATGGGCACATTTTTACTTGTATGACGGAAACGGAAAGCTAAAAAACCAGATCACTTCCGGCTCTTTTCATTGCGATGAGATTGTAAATATTGACGCCAAAACACGCACGTTGTATTTTACAGCTTCCGGGCGCGAAGCCAACGAAAACCCGTATTACACACATTTATACAGCATAAAATTAGACGGCAGCAAAATGCAATTGCTGGATCCCGGAAACTTTGACCATGCCTCGAGTTTGAATGACGACAGCAGGTTTTTTGTCAATACTTTTTCTCGTGTAAATACCATTCCAAAAGCTGTTTTGTATGATTTTACCGGACGCAAGCTGATGGATTTGGAAACGGCAGATTTATCTAACTTAATGGCTGCAGGTTACAAGTTTCCAGAACCGATCAAATTAAAAGCGGACGATGGCATTACCGATTTGTACGGCGTGATGTACAAACCTTATGATTTTGATGCACAAAAGAAGTATCCGCTGATTGAATATGTGTATCCCGGCCCGCAAACAGAAGCAGTAAATACGACCTTCAGCAAAAGCATGGATTACAATGAAAGACTGGCGCAATTCGGGTTTATTGTAGTTACCGTTGGCAACCGCGGCGGCAATCCGGCACGTTCAAAATGGTATCATAATTATGGCTACGGCAACCTGCGCGATTATGGTTTGGCAGATAAAAAAGCGGCCGCAGAACAACTGGCCGATAAATATCCGTTTATTGATATTAACAAAGTTGGTATTACCGGGCACTCGGGCGGCGGTTTTATGAGTGCGGCGGCGATGCTGGTTTATCCTGATTTTTTTAAAGTTGCAGTTTCAGAATCCGGCAACCACGACAACAGTATTTACAACCGCTGGTGGAGCGAAAAACACAATGGTTTAAAAGAAACCATTACCCCGAAAGGCGATACAACTTTCCAATATTCGATTGATAAAAACCAGGACCTGGCCAAAAATCTAAAAGGACATTTGCTGCTTTCCACCGGGGATATCGACAACAATGTCAGCCCGTCAAACACGATCCGTTTGGTCAATGCTTTGATCCGGGCCAACAAAAGGTTTGATTATGTTTTGCTGCCCGGCCAGCGACATGCTTATGGCGATATGACCGAATATTTTTTCTGGCAGAAAGGGGATTACTTTTGCAAATACCTGCTGGGTGATTTTTCGCAGCCGGTAGATATGATGGAAATGGACAGGGATGTGGAAATGAACGGCAAAAAAACAACTTCCAACTAAATTATACCGGTAAAAGAAGCATCCAAGTTAATAAGGGGTTTTGGGCAGGCTATACAAGCGCATCTTTGAGTTAGAAATATTATTTAAATTTATTTTTTTGTTAACAGAAACAAAGTCAATCACTTGCCGTTACCTTAACAAAAACAAAACAGAATTATTTAATTATCCAATTCAAAGCAAAACCCTTTTTTAATCCAAAATCTAAACTACATTTGTATATGGCAAACATAACCGAAAAAGACATCATTGTTTATCTTAAAGAAAAGATAAAAAGTATTCAAGCTGAAGCAAAAAAGTATGAAGACATGCTTAATGCATTTAACGGCGCATCTGCTGCATCCAAACCGGCTAAGCAGAGTAAAGACAATTTAATGGAAGCCGTTTTGGAACAGGCAGAAGAAACCTCCGCGGCAAAATTTTCAAAAAAGAAAGCTGAACCAAAATCAGCAAAAGCACAAAAAACAACAACTAAAATGTTGGAAGTCCCGGCAGAATATACGCCCGAATTAGGCCTGAGTTCTAAAATTGCATTTGCGATCAAAGAAATTGGCGGTTCAGGTTTCGGCCAGGATATTGCCAATGCAATGGCACAATACGAACCGCAAAGCGATGCCGATAAACTTTTTAAACAGATTGCAAGTGTGCTTTCCAACTTAAAAGCAAAAGGTGCTTTAACCACCGTAAAAGAAGGCCGTAAAGACAAGTATTCTTTGGCTAAGTAATTGTTTCAAAGCGTTTTAGAGGCTTTGTTAAAAGTTTTTATATGCTTCTTTTATCACCTAAAATTTGGTGGTTTTGGATAATTTTTTTTCATCAGCAACAATTACAAAAGCAAAAAATTAGGTGATAAAAGAAGCATCAGAAATTTATCAACAGAAACTTTAATTACGCTTTTACTGTTTTTACCTGCTTAAAAACAGTATCTGTTATAAAAGCCCGGCCTCAATATTGCAGCCGGGCTTTTTTGGTTTTCACAAAACTATAATGATAATTTTTAAAAGTTTTGATGGTTTGTTTAGAAGTTGAAATCAAAACTTAAACCAAAAGCCTGCAAGTATTAAACCTGCAGGCTTTTGGTTTTTGCAACTCTTGGCTTCTTTCAAAGATGGAGTTTTAACCCAACTTCAAAATCACCGTTGGTATAAGTTTTCAGCGGCGTATTTTCGGTGGTATAAAAAAGCATCAGTTGTACAGCTTTGCTAATGTTGGCACCAAAACCAAAACTTTCACTCTGCGAGCTGTGGTACATGGTATAAAAATGCATCAAATTATTTTTAATATTGAAATTGATGCCGGCGTCCAGCACGCTTTTGTAACCATCTACACCCCGGTAAACTAATTTTGGCTCGATCACAGAACCATCCAGAACACTGACCGGAAACTTGTAACTTACCGAAGCCAGGAACACCGAACGATCCACGCCCAGAATGGTATTGGCACTTTTAAAAAGATGGTTTAGGTTTGGCAGTGCGCCTTGCACCGTCAGGCTGTTGCTGGTGTAGGAAATCCCGAAATCACCATCCGGATAAGCACGGTTTTGATTATTGTACCGATCTACCTGCACATCGCCCTCGTCGCCGTTTACTTCATTGTAGTTGATGTGCTGGCTGCTTACGCCGGCCGAAAGCCCGAAGTTTAACCGCTGGTTATCTCCGCCCAAAATCACATGGTAGGCGTATGTTGCCACGGCACGCGTTTGGCGCAGCAGGCCGGTTTGGTCATTGCTGATGCTTAAACCCAAACCCACGTGTTTGCCCGCATTGTAATCGCCGGAAATAAATTGTGCTTTCGGACTGCCGGGCAACGTTGCCCATTGCTGGCGTATGGCCAGGTTCAGGTTTAAACCTTCATCCAAACCTGCCATTGCCGGGTTAGATAGGTATTGGTTTTGGAAGTACATCGATGCAAAAGGGTTAAGCTGCGCCGATACTGTTTTTACCTGCATAAAAACAGCAAGTAAAGCCATGGCCAGTTTTATATTGAAATTTACCGTTGCGGCTATAAATTTATATGTTGATGTTTTCATTGTTTTTGTTTTTGGGGATCTTTCAGTTTGGGTTTCTGTCCGGGTGATTATCTGTTTCTCAAAATCGTAATGAAACCTTTTAATGGAGCTAAGCCCGGTCCAAAATCAATCACATAATAATAAGTACCCTCGGCCAGCGGCGAACCGCGATAAGAACCGTCCCAATCATTATTATAGCCTTTTACTTCCATCAGTTTTCTTCCGCCTTTATCAAAAACAGAAACAGTATTGTTGGGGTACAGGTCTATATTTTTAATTACCCATGTATCGTTCTTACCATCACCATTGGGCGTTAAAATATTGGCCGGATGAAGAGCGGCATAATCATCCGCAACGTTGATGGTAATACTTGCGGTGCTGCTGCAGCCTGAAGCATTATTTGTGGTAACGTGATAAGTGGTGGTTTGGGCGGGGCGGACACTAATGACAGCCGAATTGCTTGTGCCGCTAACGTTTGGCGTGATATCCCAACGGTAATTACTGCCCCCGGCTGCTGTTAAAGTTACGGTTTGGCCTTTGGATATTTGTGTGCCTTTGTCTGATGAAACTGCTGCTACGGGAAGTTCATTTGCCGTAATTGTAAAGGTTTGGTTAAAACTGTTGATTCCGCCATTAGCAGTTCCTCCGTTGTCTTTTACGGTTACAGTAACTACGGCTGTTCCTGTTCCTGCTAATTGGTAGGATAAAGTAGCCGCACTGCCCGATACGGAAGAAACGTTTAAATTGCTGAACAAAGCCGGGTTAGAAGAACTGACGTTTAAATCAGTGGTTTGTGCTGTTTCCGGGCCGGGTGTAATTCCGCTTAAAGCAATAGCTTGGTTTGCAGGTGCAGCACAAACCTGTTGATCTGCTACAGCTGCCAATGTTGGTGCTTCGTTTACATCATTAATTTGGAGGGTTAAAGTTTGATCAAGATACAACCCATACTGGTTGGTTGCACGGATGGCAACAGAATAAGTGGCTTTTTGCTCGTAATCTAAGCTCTTCGCGGTAAGCAGTTGGTTTCCCCGGATACTGAATGATGCATTATCGGTGCTTCCGGCACCTGCCACTAAGGTATAGGTATAAATTTCATTCGGATCAGCAGAGGCGGCACTTAACGTTCCCGCAAGTGTTCCTGCCGGTTGGTTTTCAAAAATAGTTGCCTGGGCCAGGCTAACACTGCTAACTGCTGAGTTGGTTACCGTAAAAGTGCCGGAAACGTAAGTAATGTTATAATTAGCTGATGCCGCCCCGCTTACATTAATTGTATAAGTGCCTGTGGCCGAAGTGCTGGTAGCCGTAGTGCTTACGGTAGGCGGTGTAGCAAGGCCAGAAGCATTATCGCCGTTTATAAAACCACTGTAACTTACGGTAAACACTGGGTTTGCCAGTCCATAAACTCGGGTTTGGTCGTCGGCAGTAATAGTTAAGGTAGCTGGTGTTATGGTTAAAGTCCCGGCAGAATAAGCAATGTTATAATTAGGTGCTGTGGCGGCTGTTATAGTAATCGGATAAGTACCGGCCGGAGATGCAGCAGTTGCCGTGGTGGTTACGGTTGGCTGTGCGGATAATACAGCTGCAGTCTCTCCATTTACAAAACCGGTGTAATTAAGGGTTAAAGTTGGATTTACTGATCCGTAAGTTTTTGTTTGGTTAACTGCTGTAAGTGTTAAAAGTACCTGATTAACGGTTAGCATTTGCTGCACATCTGCCGCTGGTTGATAGTTGCTGTTTCCTGCTTGCGAAACTGTGATCATTGTTGTTCCGACAGCAAGGATATGTACCCTTCCTGCAGCATCTACCGTTGCTATCGTTGGATCGCTGCTGCTGTAAACAACAGCCGAACCGGATGAAGCTGATGCGGATAAATTAAAATCTGCATCACCATAAGTTTTGGCAGGTATGGACGCGAGCGTTAACGTCTGATTGTTTGGTGCAATTGTAAAGGTGCCTGGCTGATAAGTAAAGATATAACTTGAACTTACAGCACCTGCTACCGTTATCGGGTAAGTGCCAGCCGCTGAAGCAACAGTTGCCGTAGTGCCTGCCGTAGCTGGTATGGTTAAACTGGTTTCGGTATCACCATTAACAAATCCAGTGTAACTTACCGTTAAGGCAGGAATGGCCGATCCGTAAGCATTGGTTTGGTTATCTGCCGTAATGGTAAGGACAGCTTTGTTAATGGTTAATTGCTGACTAATGTTGGTTGTGGCAATATAATTACCATTCCCTGGCTGCGAAGCGGTAATGGTTACATTTCCGGCGGAAACAATATGGACTATACCTTGTGCATCCACCGTTGCAATGGCTGTGTTACTGCTACTGTAGGTAACAGGTAACCCGGATGAAGCACTTGCACTTAACGCAAAATCAGTATCGCCATAAGTTTTAGGCGGAACATTAAAAGAAATAGTCTGGATACCGGGATAAACTGAAAATGTTCCGCTTACATAAGCAATGGTATAATTGGCAGACGCTGCACCTGATGCCGTAATTGGATAAGTGCCAACTGGTGAAGAAGCTGTTGCCGTGGTGCTTACAGTAGGTGCTGTGGTTAAACTGGACTGGGTATCACCGTTAACAAAACCACTGTAACTTACTGTTAACACAGGGTTAGCAGTTCCGTAAGTTTTAGTTTGATTATTTGTCGCTATGGTTAAAGCTGTCTGGTTTACGGTTAAAGTTTGCTGAACAGGTGTAGCAGCATTGTAATTGGCGTTGCCTGCCTGTGAAGCTGTGATAACAACAGTACCTGCACCAACAATATGGATATTACCGTTTACAATGGTGACAACACTGGTATTGTTGCTTGCATAAGTAACCGGAACAGTACCATTGCTGCTGGTTGCATTCAGATTAAAATCGGCATTGCCATAAGTAGTTGTTGCTAAAGTATTAAAAGTGATTATTGATGATGCTTTGTTTACCGATAAAATTCTTACAACCGGAGCAGCAGCAGCATAATTTCCGTTGCCTGGTTGTGTAGCCGTGATATTAGTTGTGCCAACGGTCAGGATATGGATTAGCCCGGCAGCATCAACTGTTGCAACCGCAGGATTGCTGCTGGTATAAGCAACGGCCAAACCGGATGAAGCAGTAGCACTGACATTAAAATCGGCATCGCCGTAAGCTTTTGCAGGTAAAGCAGCAAAGGTAATGATTTGTGTCCCTGTTATGGTTACGTTTACATCGCTTGTTAAAGTTGTGCAACTATTAGTAATCGCCCAACGGAAAACATAAGTACCTGGATTGAGATTACTTACGCTATTATTAAAAAGCGAAGCATTAGTAAATGTAGCCGTTGAAGGGCCGGATACCTGAGACCAAACGCCCGTTCCAACTGTAGGCAAATTGCCATTTAAAGTTGCGGTTGCGGGCGTAGCAGCAGTTATGCTTTGATTAGTCCCTGCATTGGCTGTTGTGGGCTGCGGGTTGATTGTAACAGTTACCGGATTAATAACTGAACAACCGTTTGCACCAACTGCTTTAATATAATACGTACCGGAAGTTGCGATTGCAACTGGATTACTTAACACTGTTGTTGCAGCCGAATTTGTATAATAAGAAAATGTAAGGTTTGCATCGCTTCCGGCCGTAACAGCAGCAGCCGTAAGATCGACCGTTGCAGGTGCACATAACGCAGCAGGATTGGTAATTACCAAATTTGGTGCAGCATTAATTGTTGCCGTTACGGTTGCGGTATTGGAAGTGGCGCCATAATTATCGGCAACAGTAAAATTGCAGGAAGCAGTACCACTGACCGTATTATTTAAAGGGGCAAAAGTAATATTTCCGCTGCCGTTAGAAGTAAATGTCCCTTTTGAAGCAACGGTATAAGTAGTCTGAATGCCGGTTGTAGCCGGGTCTAAATCCACACTTGCCGTATTGATGGCACCATTTGGAGAATTGGTTGTACTGAAACCACCGGAAATATTTACACTTCCGGTAGCGTTGGAACAGGTTGTAATGGTTTGGTTAGTTTGTATTGGCGTGGTTAAAGCAGTACCGGCCGGGAGGCTAACACCTGTGTTACGTATTTCATGATAATTATTAGAGCCTCCGGTAGAAGCGGCATAGCCAAATTTTAAATTTGCGGGGGAAGCGTAATTGTAATAATAGTTATTAATAACCGTAACCGGAGTTGAAACGGCATCATGCTGAATTTTTACGGTTATATCAAAACCACCACCCGCATGAGGAATTATATCAATATATGCTTTTCTATAACCTGTTGTCCCGGCAGCGGCACGTGCAGTTCCGCTTCCGATTGGAAAACCATAATTGGTTTGCACGGGAACTGTTGTAAGCATGTAATAAGCACCACGTGAATCGTTATAAGCACCTCTTATCGTTACAGAATTTTGAACCCTGCCTGTTCCTCCGCTGCCGCCTGCACTTCCGTCAGAAAAATTTCCGAATTCATCCAGCCCGATACCTAAATAAGCCCTTGAAAGGCCGGTAGCGGTAACATTTGTGTAGCCTAAGCCACCGCCAAAAGACCCAACGTTAAAATTTCCATCAGCTACGGCGGCATCAAAAAGAAAAAAACAAATACCGTCAGCACCGTTTCCTCCATAAGTATAGTACTCAAAATTTACTGAAATACCTTTAGATGCAGGGAAGCTGTTGGAACTAAAAGCATAGCCTCTTTGTCCTCCTGCATTCGATGTAAGCCGCAGGTAACCGTTGCCGCTTGGATCTGGATTACCGCTGGTAAGGTAGGCTGCAGGCGTTCCTCCAAAGTTCAATCCCGGTGCGGTTGAATTCATAAAGCTTTCACTATATGGAAATTGGGCAAATACTTTAATCGGGAAAACTGCTGCTAAAAACAGCATCAGCATAAAAATTTGTAATTGTTTTAACATAAAAAGAATCTGGGTAAATATTTTAAAAAGCAGGCGCACAATGTTTTAATCCGGGCAGGTAGATTTTTAATCTGGAGTTATACGACTTGTACAGGAACAGGTTTCAAAAGGCAGTAGCTAAATACATGTATTTCTTTAACAGAAATTCTTGGCTAAAAGAAGCATATTGCCGTAACTTCCGTAGAAACCGCTGTTCGCTTTTTCAATCTGCATTTTTATTTTTTAGCTTTATTTCATGATAGACCCCGCCCCTCGTTCCAACTTAAAAAAGTTAGGGATACTGCCTTTGATCGCCATTATCTTTCTCACTGTTTCCGGCGGCCCGTATGGTTTGGAGCCACTGCTGGCTTATGGCGGCAAAAACGGCGCGCTGCTGCTGCTCATCGTTACGCCCATTTTGTGGGACATCCCAACCATTTTTACTGTGCTCGAACTCAACAGCATGATGCCAATCACCGGCGGCTATTATCAATGGGTAAAAAAAGCATTAGGCCTGCGCTGGGCTTTGTACGAAGGCTGGTGGACCTGGCTTTACACTTTTGTGGATTTGGCCATTTATCCGGTACTGTTTACAGAATATGCCGCTTTCTTTTTCCCAGAGGTTACAGCCTTTAAAATCCCCATTTGTTTGTTCATCATCTGGTCGTCAGCGGGGTTAAACATTCTGGGGATTGTGCCCGTTGGCAAGGTTTCCGTTTTTCTGGGCGCGCTGGTGCTTGCTCCTTTTATCATACTTTTTTTGGTGTATTTCGGCAAACATGCGGGCAGTTTCAGCTTTCCGCATTTGTCTTTGAAAGGTATTGGCTTTTCGTCTTTAGGACTGGGTTTATATACGGTTATGTGGAATTTTATTGGCTGGGACAACGTAACCACTTACGCAGAAGAAGTAGAAAAGCCCGTTCGCACATACCTTATTTCGGTTTTTACTGCTTTTGTCCTGATATTTTCGGTGTATTTTCTGGCCGTTTTGGTGGCGCAGCAATCCGGCATTGATCCGGAGAAACTGCAAAAAGAAGGTTTCCCGGTCCTGGGCGTTCTGCTTGGCGGCCACTGGCTGGGCGCGCTGCTTAGTTTTGGCGGCATGGCCAGTGCTTTGGGTTTGTATTCGGCCGTGCTGCTTTCGGTTTCGCGCGTGCCCAAAGTGATGGCCGACGACGGTTTGCTTCCGCAGAAACTCAACCAGCTTCACCCCAGATTTAAAACGCCTTGTGTTTCGATATTGATCTGTTCGGCCGTTGTCAGTTTGATGATTTTATGGAGTTTTGGCGATCTGCTCATCATCGACGTAACGGTTTACGGTGCCGCTCTATTTTTAGAATTTGTTGCGCTGATTGTTTTCAGGTTAAAATCGCCAAACCTGCACCGGCCCTTCAAAATCCCGTTAAACGTTTATGGTTTAGGGTTGATGGCCATGCTGCCATTACTGGTTTACGTTGTTGCCCTGGCCGGTGCGTTTTCAGCTTCGGGCGAAACCTGGCGGCCCGCAGCTTTTGCCATCGGCACTTTGCTTTCCGGCGAATTGCTTTGGCAGGTGATCAAGTGGCGGAGAAAAGCCAACGCATTATAAACACTTTCAGAGCCTGTTCAAAATTGTGTATGATAACTTTTGATGCTTCTTTTACGCCCATAAATTTGTATTGTGGTTTTTGCCGATAGAAAACTTTATAAAAATCCACCAAATTTAGGTGGTAAAAGAAGTATGGAAAAATACTTTGAATCAACTTTTAACATGCTTTTATATGTTTAATTTCTTGCTGCAAAACCGAAAAAATATCTTAAAATTCAGCTTAAGTTTTTTACTAATTGTTGGGATATTTGAGTATTTGGGAAGTTTGATCAACGGCACTGATTTCAAAAATCATTCAATCCATACAGAAACTTCTTCAGAAATGGTTGTAACCATTTCTTTTAATCTGTTTGGGACAATTTTGGCAATCTGGCTACTTTCAAGTTCAGTGCGCAAATCTTTTAAATCCAGGTTAGGTCTTTATCCGCCGCAATCCAAATCATTATTGATCGGATTTATGACGGGTTTTTTGGTTATGGCTTCTGGCCTGTTGATTTTGCTTTCCGGGCACCAGATTTATATTCGCAGCCTGCAGTTTAGTTTTTATGATCTGTTGCTAAGCATTTACATCTTTTTTGTTATTGCGCTGACAGAAGAATTGTTGATGAGAGGTTTTATATTGATAAAACTTCTGGCAAATGTTGATCGCTGGCCTGCGTTAATTTTTTCTGCTTTGATATTTAGTGCCCTGCATTTATTTAATGCACATATCGGTGCTGTTGCAATATTAAATTTGTTTTTGGCCGGTTTGCTGCTGGGGCTGCCGGTTATATACACCGGTAATATTTGGTATTCGGTAGCATTACATTTCAGTTGGAATTTTTTTCAAAGCCTGTTAGGGTTTAACGTTAGCGGAAAAGATTTATATTCTGTAATCATTCAATACCAACCATCTTTAAACATATGGAACGGCGGTTTATTTGGTTACGAGGCATCAATTTATTGCTTAATATCACAAATAATTGCAATTCTATTTTTTTGTAAGATATTCAGAGCCTGTTTAAATTTTGTTCAATAATAATTTTATAGCTGATATTTTGACCATTTTTTCGGAGGTTTCCAACAATAGTTCATAGTTTCTGCACAACCTTCTGTCGTTCTCGGACCAGGAAAAAGCCCGTTCGACTATCCATCTTTTGTGTGTTGGTTCAAACCCTGTCCTTTTATCGTCTGAACGCATCACTATTTGTAAAATATATCCGAAACGTTTTTTACCTGTTCTATGATTTCCCCACGGTAACCGCCATCCCAGGCAATTGTCCTGATGCCGCACAGCAGTTGTTTTAAAACCCGGGTCAGCAGCAAGGCGGCCTTACTGTGGTGTACATGGGCAGCCGTTACAACCGCATGCTTTTAGAAGTGTGTGAACTGGCCAGGAGTGGCAGGAGTAAGATTTGTAAAGAGGCGGCATACGCACAGCCCGACAGAGGTTATTGTGCTTCCCAAAAGTTGCATTATTACGGTTATAAACTGCATGCCGTATGTACGGCTAAAGGTATTTTCCAAAGTTTGGACTTCAGTCCTGCATCTGTGCATGATGTCCAGTACCTAAAGGATATCAAAACACAGCTTCGGCACTGTGTGCTTTTAGGGGACAAGGGCTATCTATCAGCCGCTTATCAACTGGATTTATTTAAAAGCGGGCAAATTAAACTTGAAGTACCTATGCGTAAAAATCAGGACAACTATAAAAAACAACCTTTTATATTCCAAAAATCACGAAAACGGATTGAAACTTTATTCTCCCAGTTATGCGACCAGTTTATGATCAGAAGAAATTATGCAAAAAGCTTTGCCGGTTATAAAACAAGAATCCTATCGAAAATAACCACACTTACCATTATTCAATTCATTAACAACAGCTTAGACCGTAATATTAATAACCTCAAAATTAATATCACCTAAATGCACTACGGGTGCAGTTAGTGTTATTCAATAAGTTTGGCAATTTGGATCACATACAACAATAATAATATTCCTATAAGCATAAAATAGATCGTAATATACCAGTAAAAACCTTGAAGCGAAATAAACCAGTTCGCAAATACCAATAAGAGCAAACTCCCGATTACAAATACCAACGAAAGCGCAAAACTTCGGATTGTCATTGCCTTGATGGTGTCGTAACTTTTTTGGTTGCTCCGAAGGTTACTGAGATCGTATTTATTTAAGATTTCATTTAGATTATTATTCAAAATCGATTGCTCCAGCAAATCAATACCCGCCTCGTTGCGATCATAGATTTTTTCTAACCGATGATAATTTTCATCGGCAATAAATTCGCTTAAAGACGTGAGTCCATCCATTTTTCTGTTCAAAACAAGATCCTTAAGCATTGTTATTTCAACATCAATATTTTGCAGTCGAAAAGTTGAGAAAACGCCAAGCAATCCCGTCAGTGTTGCTATGATGGTTGCCGTGGCAGAAAAGAGAAAATATAGAATATCGGCGGTAGGCATACTATAGTTTTTTTGGCATAACAAAATGAGATTTGTAACGATAAAACTTATCGCCACAAATCTCATTAATAATCATACTTTGAAAAAGTAAAAAAAAGTTTTTAAAGGATTTTACCGATAAAACCTGTCGGCCCGTTATTGTTCAACAGTTTTGAAGCAAGTTTTATTTTATCGTCATTATTGTACTTCGATAAAACTGCTTCCGCCTTTTTTTGATCATCCCAAAGCGTATTCACCATCAAATGGTTTGGATCTTTTACATCCTGCACAACCTCGTGAGATACGTAACCATCAAGCGGCGGCATATCGTTGCCGATACCTTTTGCAAGAGTTAGTCCCTCCTCAATAGTGTCATCAGAAAACTTGAATTCGAACAAAGATTTAACTTTCATAATACATATTTTTAGTTAAAACAATATTACAAAACTCGTTAGCTATTATATACGGTCATTTTATCACTTTTAGGGTACGATTCAAGGTTCTTTGCACGAAACGCTGATGGTGTAATTTCAATATGCTTTTTAAACAACTTCGAAAAATAGGCAGCATCATCAAAGCCGATCGATTGTGCAATTTCATTAACGTTTAAATCGGTGTGATTGAGCAACCGCTTTGCTTCCATTAAAATTTCACTCGTGATCCAATAACTTACCGAAAAACCGGTATGCTTTTTCACCCTTTCGTTAAGATAATTTGGCGTAATATTCAATTTTTGAGCATAATCAGACGTGGTTTTAAGGGTCCGAAAGTCTTTCGACACCAAGGTTTTGAAATCATTGATAATCTGTGAAGTATTTTGATTTTTGGTAATAAAATTATCCTGTTCGCTGTAAGCACCGGCAACAATTGCGATAAAAGATTGCAAAAGCGCATTGGTAGCCTGCACATCAAAATAATTTTTTCCTCCGCACTTGGTTCGAATATTTATTAAATTTAAAATAGAAAGGCACTGACGCAAAATATCTTTATCTAAATTTAAAGGAATTTGTGAGCCGACAGGCGAATTAAAAACATTTCTGTATTGCGCAGAAACTAACGAACTGTCAACTGCCAAATACCAACCCGCCATACAATTTTCATAAATCGGGTGGGCAATCTGTCCCGGAATGGAAAAATAAACAGTGCCTGAAAATAAACTGTGATTTTTATAATCAACCTTCAAGTTTGCATTTCCTTCTTCACAAAGAAGAAATACATAATGATCGTTGCGCTGGATGTTTGCCTCATCATAATAACACGGTGCATCCTGCAATGAAAACCGCATAATGTCAATCTTCAAATCGGCCTGTTCCGGTAATTTATCTATTGGGATGTGGTTCATCTGCTCAAAATGCTCTTCAAATTGAGGTTAACGCTTAATCTCTTTTTCTGCTTGTGAAGATACCATTTTATTGAACATGTTTAATGGCAGCAACCAGCGGAAAAAGAAGGCAGATTTTGCCTGCGAAGTTGCTGGATACCGCAGTTTAGAACTGTTGTCCGTTGCGGCTTTGTAAACCACTTTCGCCACAGATTCGGGTGTTGCCGCATCTTTGTAACTGTCCAAAGTATTTTGTTGAACTTTCTGCGCATAGTGGTCATAATCTACATTTGAAACAAAAGAAATATTGTTTACAAACTCACTTTTCACGGTGCCGGGCTCAATGTTTTTAATCACGATTTTAAACTGTCTTACTTCATATTGCAGTGCTTCCATAAATCCTTCCAGTGCCCATTTTGAACTATTGTAAACGCTGTAAAGTGGAAACGTAAGCACGCCGCCGGAAGATGTGGTATTTAAAATTATTCCCGCTTTTCTTTCCCGAAAATGTGGCAAAACTGCCCGCGTTACATTCATTACGCCAAACAGGTTGGTGTCAAACTGTTTTCTGATCTGCTCATCCGTAGAGGCTTCAAATGCGCCGGCCAGCGAATAACCTGCGTTATTGAACAAGACATCAATCCCTGAAAATTTCTGAATTACGTCTGAAACTGCTTTTTTGATGCTTTCATTATCCTTCACATCAAGATTGAAAATGCTGATTGACGGATATTTTTCAAAATCCGGCATAGCGGTATCTTCTTTCAATCGCATTGTTGCGGCAACATTCCAGCCTTTTTGGGCAAAATAAATTGCCGTTGCTTTTCCGATTCCTGAAGATGCTCCTGTGATAAGAATTGTTTTCTTTGCCATAATTTCTATTTTTTTATTGAACAAATTTCGTCATTAAAACAGTCGCGGAAAAGGACATTTGTCCGAAAATGAGATTAATGAAATTACACTTTGAATTTTCTTCGTAGCCGGCTCAAGTGTCGTGGTGTAATTCCTAACATTGAGGCCGTGTACATTACCGCCACTTTTTGGATAAAGTGCAGTTGATTTTTCGCCATCCATTCAAAACGTTCCTCTGCCGATTTTTCTATCAAACTAAAGACCCGGTCTTCTATGGTGATGTAATTATATTCCAGGGCTTTGATGTAAAAATCTTTGAATCCGATATTTTTTTCAATTAAAATGTCAAAGGCTTTTCTGTCAATTACCACCAGTTCGCAATCGGTAAGCACCTGCAAATTTTCGATGCTTGGGATCTGCAGGATAAAACTGCGCAAGGAAGTTACAAAATCGTTTTCAAAAGAAATCCAACGGGTGACGTCATTTTCTTTTGCTCTATAAAAATGTCTTATCTCTCCTGAATTTAAAAAGCCGATATTTTTGCAAACTTGTCCTTCTTTGAGGAAAAAACCATCTTTTTTAAGAGGAATAATTTTGAAGTAAGACGCGATTTCTTCCATTTCCTTCCCGCTTGGTTTGCAGAAATTGTTGATGGCGCCGATTATTCCGCTGAATGCATCGCTGTTCATTGTATTTTAGTTAAAGATTTCTTTACCTAACAAAGGTCAGAATTTCTAATTGCCTGAAATTTGTTCGCACATCGTCCACAACCTTTTCCCTATTGCAGCATCAAATTTTTCGTGAAAAGGTACAATTTCCCTGTCTTTATCAAAGAATCTACCCGAAACATTTTGCACTTCATCGGATGTAGAAAGCCAGGTTGATACATCACAAATGTCTTTTTCAAATGGTTTATACAGTACACCCAAAAGTTTGAGATACCACGCGGATCCGGCCAAAAGTTTAGATTTAATAACACCCGGATTAAATGCATTGGCGGTGACTTTAGTTTCCTCCAATCTTCTCGCCAACTCAAAAGTAAAGAACAAGCGGGCAAACATCGCATTTGAGGTTGCCGTTAATCCGTTAAACTTCTCTACGCTCTGTAAATCATCAAAATTCAATTTTGCGTTTTTAAAAAAGTGGGATTGCCAGCAACCGTAATGATTCTTGATTCTCCACTTTTCCTTCAAAATATCGAGCAGGTTTGTTGTCAGCCAGAAATTGCTCATATAATTCACGGTGAAAGTCCGCTCTATTCCTTCCGCGGTCATTTTTTTCTCACCAAAAATTGTTCCCGCACAGTTTGCCAAAACGTGCAGGTTGTCGTATTTTTCTCTTAAATTCCTCCGCCAGTTTTTTAACGGATGATTGAAGGGAAAGGTCTGCTATTAGGTATTCACCTTTGTCATTTCCTGTGCGTTGCGCTATTTCTTGCAACGTCTTCGTACTCGCTTCTGCATCACGACTGACAATTATGATCTTAGCCCCTTTTTGAGCCAGCCCGATTGCGGTTGCTTTTCCCACGCCCGAACTTCCGCCGGTGATCAGAAATTTTTTTTCTTTAAGTTGGTTCACCATATTTATTTTATGCCGCCAATTTTGCTTTTTATATATTGCCAACTTCACTATTCTTATCCATAAAAGTTCTGATTTTTTCTATGATTTTAACGCCATCTTCTTCTAATGCAAAGTGTCCGGTATCAAAAATATTGTAGTCAATTTCTTTAAGGTCTTTTTTAAATGCCTGTGCGCCACTCTCAGGAAAATATTCATCATTTTTCCCCCATACAATAAGCATTGGTGGTTGGTTTTCTCTAAGATACTTTTGCCATACAGGATATTGTTTGATATTATTTTGGTAGTCAAACCACAAATCTAAATTAACCTTTTGCGCATTGGGTCTGCACATATTCAGGTAATCCAAATGCCAGGAATCGGGGTTGATGTTTTCTTCATTCCTCGTTCCATGCGTATATTGCCATTTTAAACCTTCCAAGGTAAAAGCGGGTAACAACGAAGTTTCTGTTTGTTCATTTCTATTGGCCCACAACGCTCTGATTGGCTCCCACCCTTTTCCAAGCCCTTCCTCATAAGCATTCCCATTTTGCGTGATGATGGCAGTTACTCTTTCAGGATGTGCAACAGCAATTCTAAAACCAATAGGCGCCCCGTAATCCTGCATCATAATGGCGTATGATTTTAATTCTTTTTTCTCCAGAAAGGAATCCATTGTTTTAGCCAGATTATCAAAAGTATACTCATATTCGTCAGGCGAAGGGAAATCGCTGTTTCCAAAACCCGGATAATCAGGCGCAATCAGATAATAATCATCAGACAATCCCTCCAGCACATTCCGGTATTGATGAGAGGAAGCGGGGTATCCGTGTAACAGAACGATGGCAGGATTTTGCGGATTTCCAGCCTCCCTGTACGCTATGTTTACACCATCTGCGTTAAGTATTTTAAATTTTGTTGCTTTCATTTTAGATATTTTTGTGATTTGCTATGCGATTAAATTGTAATTATTTTATTCATTATGATGATTGAAACCATCAAAAAATAAGTAGTTGATTAATTGTATATATTTAATTTTAAGTCAATTAAAAGGGCAAAACTATGGCACCCTATTACCGAACATTCGGTGCCGATTTTTCATAATTTTTTATGAATACCTATTTTCTATTTTTTTCAATGTGCTTTCAAAAATTGTAGCATTGTCTAAAGTCTTACTTAAAATAAGACTTCCCTGTATATCGATGAGTGTTTGTATTGCTTTTTCTTCTGCCATTTGTTTCGTAAATTCCATCGATAAACCAAGATTTATAAAAGCCGCAACCCATTCTTTCATCCCTTTGCTAATACTCTGATGAAATAATTCCATTCCATTTTGTGTAGATAAAGCCTTAAGAATACAAGGATTTTTTCCACCCTCATACAATTTTCTTATTTGAAACATCCCGTTTTTAAGTCTTGTCTTATAAGTGTCTGCTTCGTTCGTAAATGCGTGGAAAATATTGTCCGCCACCCATTTACCAATGTATTCAAGGACAGATGCGGCCATTTCCTGCTTTCCATTTGGAAATCTATGATAGAGGCTTGCTTTTTTTAAACCGGTTAAGTCAGACAATTCTTTTATGCTTGTACCTTCATAACCTCGTTCCCTGAATACTTTAGTTAGGGAAATCAATAATTCTTCGTCATTTACTTTTTGAGGTCTCATTCGTCAAAGATAGGAAAATTTGTTTACCGAACGATTGGTAAGATTGCCGTGAGTTTCTATTTCTTTATTTTATGTGCAAGTTAAATAAGTTCCCGCTAACTATTCGCCAACTCAAAAGTAAAGAACAAGCGGGCAAACATCGCATTTGACGTTGCCGTTAATCCATTAAATTTATTTGTTGTCTGCAAGTCTTCAAAATTCAGTTTTGAATTTTTTAAAAAAAGTCGGATTGCCAGCAACCGTTGTAATTCTTGACGTTCCGCTTTCCTCTAAAATATCGAACAGGTTTGTTGTCAGCCCGAAAATATCGGACTTATCCAAACGATCATTTATACCAAACTGAAAAGAATAAAAGATATAAAATCATTTATTTATATTTCGCGGTAGGATTTCAGCACCATTATTTTTTTATCAGATTTAATAACAATGTGTGGCCGGGCGTAAAATCTAAACGGTCTTTTGGGGTTAACTTCCGCTTTCATTTTTCACATCATCCATAGTAATTGTCTTTCCGCTAACGCCCCAATTGCAGAAATCTACATCCCGGAAAATAATGTAAACCGGCACTTCGTCATCATTTACATTGGTCGCATAAAACCGGATTCTTTCCGTAAATTTTTGAATGAATTCTAATTTTTGTTCCTCGTCAAGTCCACCTTTAAACGCATTTACTTCCAAACTTAAAATATTTTCATTAATAATTTTCCCACCCCGAAAAACATTGGTTTTAGGAAATTCATTGAAATAGATCCAGCATTTATTTTTTGCTTCTTCTGTATGCGGTATTCCTTCTATTCGGTGCGCGAGTTCTGTAAGTTCCATTGCCATGGTATTTTTGGCTTTTTCGGTAAATGTTTTTTCGGGACAATTAAAATAGATTAAAGGCATATTTTTATTTTTTAGTTTAAAAAAGGCAGATTGAAAAATTTCGTACCCGCCTGTGATTATTTCATTTTTAATCGTTTCTACAGATCAACAATAGCGGTTATTTCCTGTTAAGGCGATCAAATAAAAACTGCGATCCGCTTTGTTGAATTAACGAAAATTATTTTTCTTCCTTGTAAAAAATATATCCACCGTGATGCAATGTTTTTTCATCTGCAAATTCCCCATCTGCTGAAAATCCGGTGTCATCCACGTATTCGATATGATTGCCCGAAACCTTAAATTTTCCCTGATAAGCACTTTTGCGGTTTCCACGTGCTTCATCGTAACGATTATTTGGTAATAATTCCTGACGAATATGGCCGTCTTTTGTAACCCACATTCCTAAATAGCCTTTAGTTTGTTCTATTGTTTCCTGCATTGCTGTTTCCTTTTGTTTTAAGTTGAGAAGTGAAGCCAATTCATACGTATCTAAAAAGGCAACTCCTGCGATTATTTTTCTATTCTTAAATTCCATCTTCCAGAGATAGGTGTTTTCATAGGAATTGCCATTTTTTGCAAATGCTTTTGCTTTAAAATGTAACCATACATATTGACGATCTGAAGTAAGACTTATGAGTTGTGGCTGCAGAGGCGAAGCGAGTTGTGCTAAAACAGGCTGCACGGCTCTTTTCATAAAATCATCTTTTCCATAATATATACCGGAAACGGGCGATCGTCCGGCTACGGTCCAAATTGCATTTTCATCCAAAAGATCAAAAAAACTCTTACCTTCATTTTTCCATCTGTCAAAATATCGGGCGGTTAGTTCTTTTGATTCGTCAGAATATTGATCGTCTTTTTCATTTTTTCCCGTCGCTGCACAGGAAAGAAGAAGAATCGACAAACAAATTAGCGCATAATTACCAAGTGGTTTAATTTCCATAGCAAAATAGTTTTTGGGCCCGTTAATCGAACATTGATTTATTCTTATAGGTTAAAGCTTAAAACAAAATTGGATAAAAATGATGTGTACAATCTATCGTTAGTTCTTTTGTACTCGTTTCGTAAATTGAATTTCGCTGCCAAATTTTAGGTTTTTCCCCGTCTAATTAAACGACTGCCTAAACGCCAACGGACTTTGATTCGTCTTGGTTTTAAACAATTTACTGAAAGATTGTGGATGCTCAAATCCTAGTTCGTAGGCTATTTCGCTTACAGACAGATTTGTGGCGGATAGTTTTTCCTTTGCTTTTTCAATTAATTTTTCGTGGATGTGTTGCTGCGTGGTTTGTCCGGTCAAAGATTTAAGTAAACTTCCCAAATAATTTGGTGATATGTTTAGTGTTAGTGCAATGTGCTGTGCAGTGGGCAAACCTTTGCTAATGATATCTTCACTGTTGAAATATTGATTGAGGATATTTTCCAGTCTGTCCAGTATTTGATGACTTCCCTTTTTTCGGGTAATGAATTGCCGTTGATAAAATCGTTCGCAATAATTTAAAACTACCTCGATCTGTGAAATGATGATGTTTTGTGTAAATTGGTCAATGCCAACTTGATATTCTTTTTCAATTCCTTTAAAAATTCCTAAAAGCGTTTCCTCTTCTTTTTCCGAAAGAAACAGGGCTTCATTTACATCATAACCAAAAAATTTGTAGTTGTTTATTGTTTTCGCCAAAACTGTATTCCAGATAAAATCGGGGTGAATGATTAACAGAAATCCGGAAGGTTTTTTTTCAGATTTGCTGATGTTCAATTTTACAACCTGATTAGGCGCAACAAAAGACATCAGGCCTTCATCAAAGTCATACTTACTTTGCCCATAATTGAGTTTTCCCTGCATATCCCGTTTTAATCCAATGCAATAAAGATCCTGAACCCAACTAATTTCGGATTCTTCAATTTGATATTCTACCAAACCATAATCAACCAGGCTTATCAGCGGATGTTGTGGTTTTGGCAATCCTGCAATTCGGTGGAACTCTGAAACTGTATTTATGGTATATAATTTCCTGTTATTCATAAGCTAAAAATTAAGGGCAACAGCTAAAAACCATTGCCCTTGTAAATTAATAATCAGTAGATATACTTAAACTTTCGTTGGCAGAAAATTCATCCTGAAGTGCGGTCAACTTTTCGCCAGCGATACGGAAAGCATCAGAACCTAAAGTCAAATGTACAGGCGGCTTTTCCATTTTTGCCAATTCTATCAACGCTGAGGCGGCTTTTTCGGGATTTCCCGGTTGGTTTCCGTCAATGTCTTTTTGGTGTGTCGCCTGAATTTCTCTTGCTACGGTATAGGAATCAAGTTCGATTTTTGACGCCCGAAGTGAACTACCTTTAAGAAAATCAGTTCTAAAATATCCCGGGTAAACAACGGTGGCGTTCACTCCGAATTCTTTAATTTCAGCGGCTAAAGCTTCTGTAAAACCCACAACAGCAAATTTTGTTGCGCAGTAAATTCCCCAACCCGCAAAATCTCCTGCCAGTCCACCAATGGATGCGATGTTGATGATGGAACCACTTTTTTGCGCTCTTAAATAAGGCATTACTTTTCGGATGACATTTAAGGAACCGAAAACGTTGGTGTCGAAATTCTGACGGCTTTCCAGATCAGTAACTTCTTCCAAAGTACCCATCTGTCCGTAACCGGCATTGTTTACTATAACATCTAATTTTCCGAATTTTTCAAGTGTTTTTGAAACAGCGTTTTCAACTGAATTTTCATCGGTCAAATCTACTTCCAAAGGCAGAAATGTTGCAGAATTTTGGTCAACAGCTGTTTGCAGGTCAGCAAAATTCCGTGAAGTTGCTGCTACCGGATAACCTTCGGCCAATAATTTTTTTACCAAGGCCAAACCTAAACCCTTTGAAGCACCTGTGACAAACCATACTTTTTTTGTATCCATTTTTCTGTTTTTTTAATTAATTGTTTTTTGATACTGCAAAGATGGCGAGCTCAAAGTTTGCTTACCTAATCAAATCAAGGCTTGTTGTAGGCAAATCAATGATGGGCAAATTGGATTAAAAAATTCAGCGAGGTGGGTTTTTAACAAACCTTAATTCTTCTCCGCCAACTCTTTCAGCACTTCGTTCATCAGTTCAAAACCTTTTTTGGTATTGACTTCCAGTTTAGTTTTTAATAATGGAACCAACATTCCTGTGAAATTTTCGTATTGTTTAAAAGCAGTAGTTCCATTTCCATTATCATTTAGGACAAGGTGATGTTCACCATTAAAAATATCGTTGAAAAGCAAAATACCCAACCAACTGATCTGTTCGTCTTTGTCAACTATTAAAACTTTTGGGTTAAAACTGTTCTTACTTGAGTTGGGTGGTGAGATGGTAACTGCCAGACATTTGCCCACCTCTAGGTCGCCTGAAATACTCGTAATAAAGGGATTCCAATTTGGAAAATCCTTGAAATTCTTCAGGATTGAATAAATTTTTTGAGGTGTTGCATTGATGAGAATTTCACTTAAAACTTTGATTGCGATAGTTTTTTTAATTAATTTTTTAAGAATTTTAGTTGATCAGATCAAAGATAAAGTTTAATTAAGCATTTCCTTTTCTATCAATTTAAAATCTTTTTCGCCCATTTCAAAAAATCCATATCTAAAATTGAATCCCATTTTTCTTTATTTTTAATAGACTCTAAATTTGGAATGAGTAGTAAAATCGAAACATCTCTCTGATCCATCAATTTTACCCTTTTGCGGAAGGGTTTAAAGTTCTCGGAAACGGTTTGCTGATAAATTTCTCCATCCGTTACTTCGCTCAATGCCGTAAACTCCTGACATTTTTCCTGTCCTTCCAATGTTTTTTTACCGGAATAATAAATGACAAAATCTCCTTTGTGCATTCTTTTTAGGGGTGCTTCCTTTCCGTGCCCTACCTGTGCAATGCTTCAGAAATTCAATTTTTTTACGTAGTCTTTCGAGGCAACGATGATTCAGTACTTGGTTTCTCTATTTTTCATCAAAGTATTTTGTGATGGTAAAATCTTTTTTTAAGTTTTCATTTTTGGTAAATACAACTGCTTGTTATTATTTGCAACATGGGTTATACCTTTGTCTAGATAATAATTATTGTTTACTTTGAATTTTAGTCAGACGAGATTAAATATTCCGAAGTATCATTCCTGAGCGTATGGACAGCCTTTTGATCTCAACCACTATTGCTGTCAATTAGTTGCAGCATATTTTTATTAAACGACGGCAGTTTGTTGTTCAACGCGGAAAAAAATCCAGGTCAGCATTTTCAATCTCAATGAGTGCTTTTTTGTAAAATCTTTTTGCCATTCGAAGTCATTGTAATTGTTTTTGCCCTGGTATCTGTTTCGTGTTCTTGTCTGGTTATAAAACTTTTTTCTTCCAAGTTCCGCAATACTTTAGATACCATCATTCTACCCGCATTGCTTTGATTGGCAATGTCAACCTGCATTACAGATTTACTTTTTTTTGAAAGCCAACCTAATGCCGCAAGCAATACAAATTGCGTTTGTGTCAAATTTAAAGGATCTAAAACCTTTTTCTGTTTGCGTTGCCACAACATGGTTAGTTGTCCAAGCAAATAACCTGGGCTATCCGTTGGATATTTAAAATGAAATTCAATTTCTTTAGGCATAATCTTGTTGAAGCATTTGTGACGAAATTAATTCAAAATCGTGTTGGTTGATTTCAAAGAAGCCAAACCGAAACGGATAACCCCAACTTTTTTTGTTTGGAATAAAATCTAAATCATTAATCAAAGGAAGAATGAATAGGTCTTTACACTTAAAAAATTCAATATTTCGTCTTGAAGGACAAAAATCTTCCGAAACATGAAATTCATAGGTTTCATCGTCAATTACCTTTCCTAATGCAGTAAATTCTTGACATTTTTCAGGTTTATCCATCGTTTGCTTTCCCGAATAATAAACAACAAAGTCTCCTTTTTTCATTCTTTTTAGTGGCGATGATTTTCCATGTCAGGCTTGCGCAATTTCTGCTTCGATGACATTTTTTACGTGGTCTTTTGATGCCACAATTACCCAATATTTTGTTTCTCTGTTAATCATTGTTGATAATCGTATTTTGTTTCCAAAAATGTAATGATATAACCGTCTGGGTCTTTTACCATCAATGTTTTTCCAAAAGGCGTATTGTTGATTGTTCCTAAAATTGTAACTCCTTTTTCTGAAAGTTGGCTTTGTAATTCTTCAATATTTTCATCAATAGCAAACCAATGCGAAGCACCAACGCCTAACTCTTTTCCGTCTAAATTTTCAATCGGTTTTCTAATGGCAAAACTTGCCTCGCCTTTGTTGTATTTTAAAATACAGGCTTCAGGATTGCTAATTTCTGATAACTCAAATCCTAATTTGTCTCTGTAAAAGGCTTTGATACTTTTAAATCTCTTACTTGTATAGATGCAAAATCTAATTTTCTCATTTTTAATTAATATGTTGTCAAAAACATAATATACACAACAACAATAATCTAATTTTTTTAGAAATTTATTTAGTTCAATAAAAAATAATAATTCTTTTTGTTGTTAGGGTACGTTTTGTGTAGCATTACAGGCAACGGAAAAGGCTTGGCGAAGGACTGGTATTTGAAGCCCGTCGGCCAAAACCAAAGTTAAATTAATAAACAAATGCTGATGCTTCTTTTACCGGCTAAATTTTATTTCTTCTGCCGAAACTGAAGCAAAATAGCAAATAAAAGTTCAATAACTTCCTTCGGCCAGTTTTTTGCCAAACCAATGTTGTGCGTTCGCCTTATTCTATTAAACTTAATCCGTCAATCCGTTCGAAATGCTTTTTGTTTAATGTTGATAGTGTCAAATTGTGAGAAATAGATGTTGCTGCAATAAATAAGTCTGCCATTCCAATTTGCTTCCGTTTACTTTTTAAAGCCGAGTTGAGGTTTATGGCAATTTGCGAAACGGCCTCGTCAAATGGCAGAACTTTTGTCCTATTCAATAAACCAGTCCAAAACGGCATTTGATGGACGGTTGCACCCGAATAGATTTCGTAATGTGTTATTGCGGAAATAGAAAAATCGTAACCTTGGTCAAATAAAGCGATAAGTACCGAATTTGATTTATCACTTTTTCGAAAATAGTCTATCAAGATAGAAGTATCTGCTAAAATTAGATTGTCCGCCATTCATCAATTTTTTTTCGTGTATCTGCAATTGTATCCAACTGCTTTTTTGAAAATGTAGGGCCATTCAACAAGAAATTCCTAAAATCCTCCCTTTCCTGGTCAACAACGGGTGGCATTTCCACTTCTTGTTTAAGTTTTGTCCACTGTGTTTGTGGAAGTCTTTTAACCAATTGAACTAATTGATCAAAACCGATTTCTACCTGTGCTTGCATGTACCAAATTTAAGAAGTTTTTGTCGAACGGCGAGTGGTCGGTAGGTGACGCACAACGGAAAGGGCTTGGCGAAGAACTGGAATTTGAAACCCGTCAGCCCCAAAACCAAAGTTAAATTTATAATTAAATGTTGATGCTTCTTTTATCGGCTAAATTTATGTTCCTTCTGCTGAAACTGAAGCAAAATAACAAAATAAAAGTTGATGTTTAATCCGTCGGCCAGTTTTTTGCCAAACCAATGTTAGGTGTAGTGGTTTTAGTTCGCAATTCTATTAATTATTGTTGTAAATTTTACTGGAAAGTCATTCATAATGAAAGCATAATCATCTGCAGGTTGTCCATAATTTTTAAATTGTGATTCTTTGAATAATAAATTTTTTCTCTTATTCCTGCAAATTAGAATCCCATCTTTATATACATAATAATCAACAATAGAATTTATTGATAATTCTTCCGAAATGTTTTTCTGTTTTCCAACAAATATTATTCTCTTATTTGTAATGAATAATCTTCCAAAATCTTGCGGAAGCCAATCTTTGATGTCATTTGTTGAATATGTTACATTTCCCATTCGTAAAGGTCCATTATTCCATCTTACACCTGAATAATTGACATTTCTCTTGATGGTTTTTTCTTGAAACATATAAATGTTGTTAAATTGATAATGTAATATTTCATTGTCTTTCAAAGCAACCTTGAATTTTGAAAAAGCATCTTTAATTGTTGGAAGCTCACTTGTTGCAAGTCTATTTCTTTCAGAAATATCTAAACTCATAACGTTGAATAAATCTTTTGAAATATCTTTTTTAAACCCTAAATATGAATTTATCAAATTTGAATTTTTTGAATAAGCAATCTCGTGTGGAACTCCACTTTTGTATAATAAATCTAAATAGTTATAACTTTCTCCATCGTCAAAAACTTTCTTTATATTGATTAAGGATTTCTTTCCATTTTCAGAAGTTTCATTTTGAATAACTGAACTAAAGAAACTTTCATTCTTTGATCTTTCATTTTGTTCAAGAGTTGAAATTTCGTCAGTTTTAGATTTTTGTCTTGAAAGGAAATAACCAATTATGATTATTACAACAAATAAAATTGCATAAGTCATTTTTCAAAGCTTTTAATTTTTCGGTATTCGTTTTCCACCATTACAGCCAACTCTCTTATTGGCGCACTTTATCCATTTGCAAACGGTTACAAACGATAATACGCATTTATAACCGCTTATTATCCGACTAAGATAACCAACCTGCCGCATCTTTGTACCATCAGTTCAAAACAAAAAATAAAACGATGAGCACTTTAAAAAACAGCGTACGCCTGGTAGGAAACCTGGGCACTAACCCGGAAGTGAAAAACTTTGACCAAAACAAAAAGATGGCAAAACTGGCCCTGGCCACCAACGAAACGTACCACAACCAAAAAGGCGAAAAAGTGACCGAAACGCAATGGCACAACCTTGTGCTGTGGGGCAAGCAAGCCGAAATTGCGGAAAGCTACCTGAAAAAAGGCGACGAGATCAGCATTGAAGGTAAACTCGCTTCCCGAAATTATACCGATAAACAAGGCACCAAACGCTACATAACCGAAATTGTGGTGAACGAAATTTTGATGCTGGGCGGCAAAAAGTCAGCATAATTTTAAGGCGGTAAAAGAAGCATCTGGGGTTTGCAGATGCTTCTTTTATGCACTAAAATTTAGGGTGTGCTCAACGCAACGGGCAACACTTTTCCGTTAAAAAATTGATGGCCGGACAGTGCAAAATCGGCTACGTATTTTCCCATTTCAAAAGCCGGAACCGGCGATTCGTAGCCCGGAAAAGCGCGTTCCAGCATTTCGGTTTGTGCTGATCCTAAAGCCAAACAGTTTACTTTGATTTGCTGTGGGGCGAGTTCTTGGGCCAAACATTCGGTCAAGGTGTGCAGGGCAGATTTGCTGGCCGAATAAGCCGATAAGCCTACAAACTTTGCGCTTCCCTGGAAGCCGCCCATGCTGCCGATATTTAAAATATGCGAGTTTTTTGCCAGTAAAAACAGCATCGCCCGGATGATGCGCACATGGCCGAGGTAATTGCTTTGCAGCATTTCCACAAAATCGGCCTCGCCCAGCTCTGCAAAAGGTTTGTTGATGAGTGCGCCGGCGTTATTGATCAAAATATCAATTTTTCCGTCCAGCCGGCTTTGCACAAAAGCCTGCAAATCCTGGTAGTCATCGTGCACAATATCAAACGCAACAGGGTACAAAACGCAATCCGGGTTGAGGCTTTGGGCAATTTCGTGCAGGTGTGCCAGCTTGTCTTCGGACCGGGCCAGGGCGATAATTTTGTGCCCGCTTTGCTGTGCCAGTTCAATCACGGCTTCAAAGCCAATGCCGCTGCTGGCCCCGCTGATGATAATGTTCATGGTTGATCGATGCTGTTTTTATCGGGTAAAATTTCAGTTTCTACTGGTTTGGGCAAGCCTTCGTTTAAGCGTTTGGTGTTGAAAACGTAATAAATCCCCAGCAAAGAAACCACCGCCGAAGTAAGATAAAACAGCAAACTAACCACTACGGCCAAATTTGGGTCCATATTGAAAAATGGCGCAAAGTGCACAAATATGTATTCCCTCAACCCCAAACCGCCAACCGAAAATGGCACAACTGCCGACAGCGAAGCCACCAGAAAAGTAAATAAATAAGGCGAAAACTTGCCGTTGTAATGCAATGCCAGCAGCACAAAAAGTACCGTGATTACCTGCATGGACTGCACCACAATAGCTTTGGCGTGTGCTTCAAAAAAGAAGTGTGTGTATTCTTTAAAAAAATATTTCGCCACAAAATAATAAGCTGTGGTACCAACTAAAAAAACACTGAGCGGAATGGCCAGGTGAATCTGGATTTGGGGCAGAAAACCGATCAGTGCGACCACAATCAACCCAATGGCCCAAAGCCCGCTTAACCGGTCGAAAAATATCGCCCAAAAAACGCTTTTTGCGGGCAATTTATAGTTTTTGTTGAGCAGCCAGATTTTGTAACCATCGCCGCCAATACCGCCCGGCAAAAATAAATTGTAAAACAAACCAAGCATGTACAAACGCAGGTTGAACACGTAGCCCAGCCGCAAATGGATCGACTTAAAAAAACTAAGCAGCCGCGATGAGGCAACCATTTGCGATGCAAAAAACGTAAGAACGGCCAGCAGCAAATACAGCGGATTGGCTGCAGAAAGCGTGTATTTTACTTTTTGAAAATCAATTTTGCTCAACACTAAATAAAGCAGCAGACTTGTAAAACCCACTTTCAGGATTGTTTTTACAACATCCCAGAAAACCTGTTTGCTGGTTTTTGGTGTGAGTACTTCCGTTTCGGCCATCAACGGCAAAAATAACAAAATAGAGAATTAGTTGAAAGTGAATAGTTGCTGGTTGAATATCGGGTAATTTTAGGTTGATAAAAACAGTATGCGGTTAATGGTTGATGGTTCATAGCTGATAGTTCACACCTCAAACCTCTATTGCGCCGCTTTGATCTTAATCTTATTTTTGTGGCCGGATAAAACAAGTTATGGCGAAAGTTAATGTTGGATTAGTGCAGATGACCTGCACGGCAGATAAAGAAGCGAATCTGCAAAAAGCAATTGGAAAGGTGCGTGAAGCGGCCGGAAAAGGCGCGCAGATTGTGTGTTTGCAGGAACTTTTTACGTCGCTTTATTTTTGTGACGAGGAAAATTATGAAAATTTTAAGTTGGCAGAACCCATTCCCGGCCCGTCAACCGACGGACTTTCCAAAGTTGCCGCCGAGTTGAATGTGGTGATTATTGCTTCTTTGTTTGAAAAACGTGCGCAGGGTTTGTACCATAATACAACCGCTGTAATTGATGCCGACGGAAAATATCTGGGCAAATACCGCAAAATGCACATCCCGGACGATCCTGGTTTTTACGAAAAATTCTACTTTACGCCAGGCGATTTGGGCTATAAAGTCTGGAAAACCAAATATGCAACTTTTGGCGTGTTGATTTGCTGGGATCAATGGTATCCGGAAGCTGCGCGGATTACGGCTTTGATGGGCGCGGAAATTTTGTTTTATCCAACAGCAATCGGTTGGTCAATCGAGCAGGACCTGCCAACAAATACTGAACAATACAATGCCTGGCAAACCATCCAGCGATCGCACGGCGTAGCCAACGGCGTGCATGTGGTAAGTGTGAACCGCGTAGGAGAGGAAGCCGGTGTAAAATTTTGGGGCGGATCGTTCGTCTCCAATCCGTTCGGAACGGTGATTTACCAGGCTTCGCACGATGACGAGGAAGTGATTGTGCAAGAACTGGATTTAGCAGAAACGGATCGTTACCGTACACATTGGCCGTTTTTGCGTGATCGCCGGATCGATTCTTATCAACCAATAACTAAAAGATTGATTGATGAAGACTAATTTGCAAGAACAAGGCTATTACTTCCCCGCCGAATGGAAAAAACACGAAGCAACCTGGTTAAGCTGGCCGCATAAAAACGATTCCTGGCCGGGGAAAATAGAGTTGATATATAAACCATATTGCGAATTTATAAAGATCATTGCAGCGGGAGAATTGGTTAGGATTAATGTTGCCAATGCCGAAATGGAAGCTTTTGCAAAAGCGGAATTACAGAAAGTTGGGGCTGATTTAAGTCAGGTCGAATTCTATCATTTCCCTACCAACGACGCATGGTGCCGCGATCATGGCCCGGCGTTTTTGGTAAACCGCGATGCTTCTTTTATGCCACAAAAATTGGTGTTGGATTGGAATTATAATGCTTGGGGAAATAAATATCCGCCTTTTAATCTGGATGATATTATTCCAACTCGAATTGCGGAATGCTTTGATCTTCCTCTTTACGAACCTGGAATTATCATGGAAGGCGGTTCTGTGGAGTTTAACGGAAAAGGCACGGTTTTGACTACCACGGCCTGTCTGCTCAACAAAAACCGTAACCCGCACCTCGACCAAAATCAAATTGAAGATTACCTCAAAAAATATTATGGCGTACAGCAGGTTTTGTGGCTCGGCGACGGTATTGTGGGCGATGATACCGACGGCCATATTGACGACATCACGCGTTTTGTAAATGAAGACACGGTGGTAACGGTTGTGGAGGAAAACCCGGAAGACGAAAACTATCACATCTTACAGCAAAATCTCCAAAAACTGAAAGAAATGAAACTTTTGGATGGCCGTAAACTCCAAGTTATCGAACTGCCGATGCCATCACCTGTAATTTGGGAAGGTACAAGGTTACCAGCAAGTTACGCCAACTTTTATATTGCAAACAAAGCAGTCATCGTGCCAACTTATCGCGATAAAAACGACGAAAAAGCTTTGCAGATTTTACAAGAATGCTTTCCTGGCCGTAAAGTTGCAGGCATAGATTCCACGGATATTATCTGGGGCTTGGGCAGCTTCCATTGTTTGAGCCAGCAGGAACCGGCGGTCTGATTTATGACCGATGCTGTTTTTATCGATTAAAAAACTGAAAGTTTCCATGCTTCTTTTATCGGTATAAATAACGAAAACGTCTTTTTAACTAAACAAAAAAGCATTTTGGCTAAATACTTCTTTAACTTGTTACCGAACTTCGATTCATCAAAAAAATGATAAACATTTTATTATGAAAGCAATAAGAGTTCATGAATTCGGCGGACCGGAAGTAATGCAATTAGAGGACGTGGAACGGCCCGTTCCTAAAGCCGATGAAATTTTGGTAAAAGTTTATGCCAGCAGCGTCAATCCTGCCGATTATATTGTCCGCCAGGGCGGAAACGAGATTTTACGATCTTACCTAAAACTTCCCCTGGGCCTGGGTTTGGATGCAGCAGGCATTGTGGAAGAAACCGGGCTTGAAGTGACTAATTTTAAGAAAGGTGACAAGGTTTATGGCGTTCCGAATTTTCCTGGCAATGGCAGTTATGCCGAATATATTGCAGCAAAGGCAAGTCAGTTTTCTTCAATGCCGCAGCATATCACTTTTAATGAAGCAGGTGCTCTTCCCTCATGCGCACTTATTGCCTGGAATGGCATTGTCGATTTGGGCAAGGTAAAACCGGGGCAGCGTGTGCTGATTCATGGGGCGGCAGGCGGCGTTGGCAATTTGGCTGTGCAATTTGCCAAAGCTAAAGGCGCTTATGTAATCGGGACGGCATCTGCCTACAACTTTGATTTTTTGAAAGATCTGGGTGCCGATGAGGTGATCGATTACAACAACCAGCATTTTGAAGAACTGCTGAAAGATATAGATTTAGTATTCAATGCTTCGCCCGTTCGGGATAAAAGTATCAGGATGAAGTCTGTTGACGTGATTAAAGAAGGCGGTATTTTTGTATGCACACATCTGGATCAACCCCTTCCGGATGATTTCCTGAAAGCACTCGCAAAAAAGAACGCCACCGGAACCTTGGTTGGAGGAGGTGCAGTAACCACTTATACTTCATCACTAACTGGTACAACCCAATTGATTAATGAGGGCAAAGTAAGAGCTGTAGTGAGCAAAGTGTACCCGCTGGAACAGGTGGCAGACGCGCACCGGGAAAGTGAAACCAAACACGTACGCGGCAAGATTGTATTGGAAATAAGAAAGGAAGACTAACAATTGCAGCGTTTTAAAACCATTAGCGAGTTTCTGCGGTTCAGAGGACTGCCTAAATCAGAACATCCATTAATCAATGTATTTAAGGTTGAGTCCGTTGAAAGTTTAAAATTGACCGAGCCTGCTTCCTGGTGTTATGATTTTTATTGTATTGGTTTGAAAAGGGTAGTCAACTCCAATGAAGTAAAATTAAAGTATGGGCAGCAAATGTATGACCATAATGAAGGCATCCTGTCATTTGTATCGCCCAGCCAGATTTTAAGCCTGGCAATCGATAAAAACGTAGTACAACTTAAGCAATCAGGGTGGATGCTGCTCATTCATCCTGATTTTTTGTGGAACACATCTTTGGCCAAGACCATAAAACGATATGATTTTTGGGATTACTCGGTAAACGAAGCCTTGTTTCTTTCAGAAAAAGAAGAGGCAACCATCAATAACATCATTCAAAACATCCAGCAGGAATATCAGTCCAACATTGACAAGTTCAGCAAACAAATCATTATTTCACAAATTGAAAGTTTGCTCAATTATGCCGAAAGGTTTTACAACCGGCAGTTCATCACCCGGGAAAAAGCTAACCATCAGATACTTGACCGTTTGGAAAAATTACTCAGCGATTATTTTAATAGTGATGATTTAATTAAAAGAGGACTGCCAACAGTTGGACATATTGCAGGACAACTCCATCTTTCGCCTCAATATTTAAGTGGTTTATTACGGACGGTAACCGGACAAAACACGCAGCAGCACATTCACGACAAACTGATCGAAAAGGCCAAAGAAAAATTATCGACCACCAACTTGTCTGTAAGTGAAATTGCTTACGATTTGGGTTTCGGGCATCTGCAGTCGTTCAGCAAACTGTTCAAAACAAAAACAAGCCTTTCACCGGTAGAATTCAGACAGTCTTTTAACTGACAACAACTGGTTTACATAATCAACATGCTGTTTTTATCGACTAAAAATTGGAAAAGTTTCCATACTTCTTTTATCGTTATAAAATAGTTGATTCAGGCTTTTATTTTTTAGTTTTAAAGTGATGCCTACACTTACTTACAATCAGCAGGTTCCGGTTTATGAAGAGTTTTTGTCTTTTCAGGGAAACGCTTCGTTACATTATTTGAAACACTAATCTTACAAAGCTTTATGTTGATTTATTTCGTCGGCCAAAACCGCTTATAGGTTTTGGCTGACGGAATTTATACCGGTAAAAACAGTATGCCCGGTTTTATTTAAACTTTATCCTGAGTTTTAAATATACTTCTTTGCCACCTAAAATTTGGTGGTTTTGTGGATTTTTCACATCGGCATTAATTAAAAAAAAGCAAAATTTTAGGTGGTAAAAGAAGCATTATAATTTGTTGCCATAAATTTAAACTGGCCCTTATAAGAAATTTATCAATCAGCAGGATTTAACAGCGTTAAATTTTTTTATTGAGAGCCTGTTTAAAAATTAAAAAAGGGAAATGTTATAGGTTTAGATAAACCGGTCTGGGTTGTTTTTTTGTGGTGGCTAAACAACAAAAAGATGTACCCTACCGATCTATCAGAAACCCAGTGGCAATTTATAAAGAAAACCTTACAGAGTTAGGTGAAAGAAAACGTAAACATAGCCTCCGCTCTGTTTGGAATGCCTTGTTGTACGTTGTAAAGACGGGCTGCCAATGGCGGATGCTCCCTGTAAACTTTGCCAAATGGCAATTGGTTTATTACTATTACAAGAAATGGTCAGGGCTGGACTGCTTTGATTTGTTGTTGGCGAAACTGAGGGAAAAAGTACGGTCCGGGATGGGGCAAAACAGGCAGGCAAGCCTGGGCATTATGGACAGCCAAAGTGTACGTTGGGGGAACAACCGGGCATTAAGCGGTTATGACGGCAACAAAAAGGTAAAAGGCATTAAGCGGCATGTGGCAACAGACAAGAACGGTTTTCTGTTGGCTGTAATGGTAACGGCCGCCCATGTACACCACAGTAAGGCCGCCTTGCTGCTGGCCCGGGTTTTAAAACAACTGCTGTGCGGCATCAGGACAATTGCCTGCGATGGCGGTTACCGTGGGGAAATCATAGAACAGGTAAAAAACGTTTCGGATATATTTTACAAATAGTGATGCGTTCAGACGATAAAAGGACAGGGTTTGAACCAACACACAAAAGATGGATAGTCGAACGGACTTTTTCCTGGTCCGACAACGACAGAAGGTTGTGCAGAAACTATGAACTATTGTTGGAAACCTCCGAAAAAATGGTCAAAATCTCAGCTATAAAATTATTGGTTGTGTTCTCAAATGTATGATAGTTACAATAGTCAGTAATATTTCTTCAAAGTAGCAGCTCAGTTTAACTGTAAAAATCGAAATCATTTGTTCGAAGTTATCTGTTTTCTTAACCAAAAGAAATCCATCATACATTTGAGAACACAACCAAATTATTATTGAACAAAATTTAAACAGGCTCTTACATAATTTGTTTAATAATTATCATAAAAAAATAATATGAAAAAGATATTGATTACCGGAGCCAACAAAAGTATTGGCTTTGAAGCTGCAAAGCAACTCTTACAAAAAGGCTATTACGTTTATTTGGGAAGCCGAAATTTAGAAAATGGTCTGGAAGCCGTAAAAAAGCTCAAAGCCGAAGGGCTGACAAACGTAGAAGCCATTCAAATTGATGTGACTGATGATGATTCTGTAAAAACAGCAAGAACCGAAATCGGAAAGAAAACAGATACATTGGACGTTTTGATAAACAACGCAGGAATCAGCGGCATAAAATTTGACACCAACGGAAATCCTATTTTGCAAACCATCACAGCAATAGATGGAAGCATTGACACATTTAAAGAAGTGTATGAAACCAATGTTTACGGCGTTATAAGGGTTACACAGGCGTTTTTGGATTTATTAAAAAAAGCGCCGGAGCCAAGAATTGTGATGGTAAGTTCCACGGTTGGCTCTCTTTCGCTTCAGAGTGACCCGGACTGGCCCTTTTACAACTATGCAAAATTCGCGGTGTATGGTTCTTCAAAATCAGCTTTGAATATGTACACGGTTCATTTGGCGTATGAACTCCGTGATACCGCTTTCAAGGTAAATGCTATAGACCCTGGCTATACAAAATCCGATTTTAATTACCATCAGGGAACGGGCACGGTTGAAGAGGCTGCAAGCCGTGTAATAAAGTATGCTTTGATTGGTAATGACGGACCAACCGGGAAATTTTTTAGTGAAGAAACAAATCCTGAAACAGGAGAGATTCCCTGGTAATGATCAACTTTGTATAAAATTAACCAATTTAAAGAAGTTGGGAAATTGTAAACTAAAATTTTGTAATTAAACTTAAACGATTATGGAACGAGACAGTTCAAACCCTCAAAACAGCGACAATCATTCATCTTCAGGCAATAATCAGGACAAGACATTTTTATCTGCTCCTACAGCTTCAGAAAGTCCGGAATTTAATATTGCTTTGCGCAATGTAGTCCGCTATCACCCCGCCGACATTAAGGCGCCTAACCACAACGACGTCATATCTTTCATTCATTCCTGGTTCGCTGGCTTTGACCACATTGAATCTGCCGAATTTTTCCTTGCTCATTTTGATGATGCAGATATGACTTTCAATTTGGATGGGCAGGTGCTTGCAAGTGATCATCAGTCATTTAAAAACTGGTTTGCCGAGGCGCTCAAACATATTCCCTGGGATTATCATAATATTATAGACATTACGGTGACCGGTACTTTTAAAACCAGTTGGACGACAGAGTTTTTTATACATCACGTTGGCGAATGGCACGATATACCTCTAAATGAAAGCAATACAGGACCCGGCCGTCCCTTTAGTAGAATTATACAGGCCAACTGGCAAATAGAACATACCGGCGAAAAATTTATCATACGACGATATGAACTATCTATGGTACAGAATATTATTCCGCAATAAATGATGATCCGAAAGTTTTGGCCGTAACATTTTTGAAAGCGGAAAATGTAATGAAGGGCCAAAACAAAAATATAGTAAACCCATAGTTACAATAATTTGCAGCACATCGATGTTTTGTGGCTGCATATTTACCCATCTTAATTAAATAAAAATTTATGACTACAATCAACCCAAACAAAAAAATGTGCACACTGATCAACGTATTCACGGCAGAACCTTCAAAACAAAAGGAATTGTTTGACAGTCTCGTGCAGGCGAGCGAAAAACTAATGAGCAAAATGGAAGGCTATATCTCGGCGAAAATCCATCTTGGCAACGATGGAAAAACCGTAACCAACTATGCGCAGTTGGCTTCACAGGAGCATTATCAGAAAGTCCTCAAATTGCCCGAAATTATGGAGCATTTAAAAACATCTGCTGCACTAGCAATTAATTTTAAGCCGGTTACGTACACTACTATCTGGACGGATGGCGAATAATTTGTGCTCGTAAACTTATAAAGCGAAAACATTGCAGATAAGATCTAATTAGCATGCAGTTAAAACCAATCACCTTATTTGTGAACTTGCAACAAATAAGTGGACAATGAGTTAAGCTGCGATAATTTGTTTGTTTAGTTGTTTTTCAAAGTCCTGCGGGGACATGTAACCAAGGGCAGAATGTAACCGTTTACGGTTGTACCAGATTTCGATGTATTCAAAAATCATCAGTGCTGCCTGTTCTTTGCAAGTAAATTTGTGCTGATAAACGCATTCTGCTTTTAAGGTTTTGAAGAAGCTTTCTGCCACTGCGTTGTCCCAGCAGTTTCCTTTTCTGCTCATACTTCTGGTAATTAAGGCATTCTTTCCCAACAAATCCCTGAATTCGTTACAGGCATACTGCACGCCACGGTCAGAATGAAAAAGTAGGTCATTCGTGATGGGCCTGTTCTTTTGTGCCATTTTAAAAGTCGGAATCACTGTTTCTGTTGCCTTCATACCAGAACTCAATGCCCAGCCGATTACTTTACGGTCACCCAGATCAATTACGGTAGTCAGATACAGCCAGCCTTGCCCCGTTTTGATGTAAGTAATGTCCGATACCCAAACCGTACCGGTCGTGCCGGGCTTGAAATTCCGCTCCAACATGTTTTCCGGTATAGTATACTGGTGTTCAGAATCCGTAGTGGCCTTAAACTTTTTCTTAATAAGGCTCCTGATGTTTTCTTTTTTCATCAGCCGGGCCACCTTTTGCCTGGATAATATAATATTGCGTTGACCAAGTGCGCGGGATATTCTTGGGCCTCCATATGTTCGTTTGCTCTAGTGATAAACCAGCTTGATTTCTGACAGTAATTTCATATCCGACTGTGACCTTTTAGATTGAGTGCACTTTAACCAGCTATAAAAACCACTTCTGCTCACTTTAAACATTTTACACATCTTCCCGATATTAAATATTGTCCTGTTGTCTTTTAGGAACCGGAATATTTGCCATCGCCCCTGGAGAAGATGCCATGGCCTTTTTTAAGATGTCGCGCCCCTGTTGCATGTCGAGCAGCTCTTTTTTTAGCCGGTGTATTTCCGCCTGCTCCGGTGTATAAAGTACTTTGCCCTGTCCCGGAAAACTCGTTCCTGCCTTCGTTTCCAGTTCCTTGCGCCAACGGTACAACAAAGACGGTTTAATTTCCAGTTCTTTTGATAGCACGCCCAGGTCGGAACGCCCCTTGCTCAATTCTACAGCCATCACCTTAAATTCACGGTCATATCGTTTTCTCGTTTTTGACATATCTTAAAGTTAAGTTTTTCCCTTAACCTTTTGTCCACTTATTTGTTGCAAGTCCAGTTTGGCAAAAAACTGGCGGAAGGAAGTTATTGAACTTTTGTTTTGTTATTAGCTTCAGTTTCAGCGGACGGAACAAAATTTAGCTGGTAAAAGAAGCATCAACAATTGAACTTTTATTTAACTTTGGTTTCAGCAGAAGGATTTCAAATTCCAGTTCTTCGCCAAGCCCCGAACGTTGGTGACAATTTCGGACACTCCAAAAATTTAAAATGTTTTAAATAATTCATCATATGAAATATCTATTGACAATATTTTTTGTAATTATGTTTGCACTTAATTCTTTTAGTCAAATTAAAGATAAAGATGAGTTAAAAAAAGTATCTAATGAGATACTGACATACATTAACAAATACTCAATAGTAACTGACTCTATAAATTGGAAAGAATTCAATGAGGACATTTTAACGAAAATTGCACAATTGAATGACATAGATTCAAATAGAATTATTTTTTCTTCAATTTTTAATAAGTTACGACATTATGGGGATTTTCATTCATTTTATTATGATAAGTCTAAATCAAAAAAATTGGTATTAAACGATACAACTTTAAAATACCCATCATCAAAAATTATTGACAATTCAATTGGTTACCTTTTTTTACCTACACATCTGTCAATGAATGAAAAAGATAATTTTATTTATACCGATACATTAAGAAAACAAATTGAATTATTAGATGAAAGCTATTCCATAAAAGGCTGGGTTGTAGATTTAAGAGAAAATAGAGGTGGAAATATGTGGCCAATGTTAGCAGGATTAAACCCAATTATTGAAGATGGAACTGTTGGGTATTTTATATCTAAAGGTAAAGCAATAAAATGGACAAGCAATTCTAAAAATACTTATAAATGTAAAAACTCAAATAACAAGATAGCAATATTAATTGATACATTAACTGCAAGTAGTGGCGAAATGACAGCAATATCATTATTAGGCAGGAAAAATTCAAAATCTTTTGGTAAAAGAACAAGTGGTTATACTACAGCAAACCAAAACTTTAAATTATCAAACGGAGCAATGCTTTTTCAGCGACTGCCTATTGTGAAGATAGAACAAAGAAAAAATATATAGGAAAAATAATTCCTGACGTTGAAGTTTTAGATAATGCAGAAACCATAATTGAATCTAAAAAATGGTTACTTGAAAAAGAATAAACTGCCACCAACATTGGTTTGGCAAAAAACTCGCTAACGAATTAAACATCAAATTTTGTTTTGCTATTTTGCTTCAGTTTCGGCTGACGGAGCATTTTTTAGCTGGTAAAAGAAGCATCAGAATTTGAATATTAATTTAACTTTGGTTCTGGCGGAAGGGTTTCAAATTCCCCCACTTCGCCAAGCCTTTTCTGTTAGCGGCAACCTTAACAGACATGAACTCAGACATCGTTTCATATTATAAAGACAGAGCAAAAGAGTATGAAAAAATTTACAGTAAGCCTGAACGACAAAATGATTTATTACTTGCTGGACAAATTTTAAAAGACATACTTGCCGACAAAGATGTTTTTGAAATTGCTTGCGGTACTGGTTATTGGACACAAAAAATATCTGCAACTGCTAAAAATATTTTAGCTACTGATATTAATGACACAGTCATTGAAGTCGCAAAATCTAAAAATTATTCGCCAGCAAAAGTTGTCTTTCAGACAGCAGACATCTTTGACCTGATAAACACCAATAAACATGAAAGTTTGTTTGGTGGTTTTATTTGGAGCCATATTAAATTACAGGACTTAAATAATTTTATAGACACAGTTAATAATCTTGTGAGCGATTGCGGGACAATTGTTTTTATGGACAATAATTATGTTGAAGGAAGTAATATTGCTGTAACTGATAAAGATGACTTTGGCAATACTTATCAAACAAGAGTACTTGAAAATGGAACAACACATAAAGTTTTAAAAAACTTTCCGGCAGAAATATTTGTGCGGCAACTATTGACAGATAGAGCGACCGAGATAGACTTTATAAACTTGCAGTACTACTGGATTTTGAAATACAAAAAGATTTGAGCGACAAAAGATATGCTGCTAACATGCGGTTTGGCGTTATGGCGGGCGACGAACAAGTCATCAACATTTGTTCATTATTTAGCAGCAGTTCCAACGTGACCAGCATCGCTCAACAATAGAATTTGTTTTGTACTTTATTTCTTTATTCGGCTTCAGTTGTCGGCTGACGTTTTTTAAGTATCCCAACAACGCCAGCCTTTTCCGTTAGCGGCAATAACAAAGAACCACCACACAACAAACATAGTAAACTATGACAAGTATCGGAGAAGATATAACAAGAAAACTAATTGAAATTGCTGACATTAGGCCAGGATCAAAAGTGCTGGACTTAGGTTGCGGAGACGGGAATGTGACATTTCTACTTTCTGATTATATTGGTGCTGACGGAATAGTTGTTGGCATAGACAGCAACGAAAATGCAATTGACCGTGCAAAAAAGAAATCAAAAGAACTTGGATTGTCTAACATATATTTCTATGTTGTAGATTTAACAAAAGATGTTAAAATCAAACACTTCAATTTTGACGCAATTATTGTAAGAAGGGTTTTAATGTATTTGCCAAACCCTCAAAAGACGATTGCCACTGCAATAGAACTTTTAGTACCTGGCGGATTGTTTTTAGTACAGGAAAATAATATTTCATCAACACCAATTGGTTTGAAATCATTGCCTCTGCATAGAAAAGTAAATAACCTGATAAAGAAAACACTCGAAAAAGAAAATGTAAATTTCAATATAGGATTTGAGTTAAACACAATTCTGATAAATACTGGATTGAATGTAGAAACAGCATGGGCAGAAGCTGTATTAAGTACAGTAAACCAGCAAACATCTTGGGCTTTTTTAGCGCATGTTATGAAAGAAAGAATGTTGGTTCACAAGGTAATAAACAATGTTTCTGAATTAGAACTTGAAACTTTAGGAGAAAGACTGACTAAGGAAAGAATGGAAAATAATACAACATTTATTACTGATCTGGTTTTTTGTGCGGTTGCAAGAAAAGTCTGAACCAAAGGAGGAAATTCTTATTTTTATCTGGAAAAAAGCCATTAAAGCTATAATATTGGTTTGGCAATCAACGGCAGCAGTAAGTGCTTTTACGAAACAGTTATAACAACTTCAATATTAATAATTTTAATGAGTTTTAGTACTAAAAATTTCGCCAAACTTAAAAGCCGCAATAATTACCTTCAAATTCAAAAAATAGCCCTAAAAACAGCATGGCCAACAAAATTGAACTTAAGGAACCAAAAATCAACATAAAAAAATACCTACAAGCATCAACTTTGGAATTGGCAGGGATTTGCATCTTATTTAAAGTAAAATTTATCGCTATATTTGGTTTTAACAAGCCATTTTAAACCTAAATGCCCACAACACTACGCCAATGCCTTGATTGCGGCGAAACCATACACGGCCGCGCCGATAAAAAGTTTTGCAACGATCAGTGCCGCAGTAATTTTAACAATCAGCTAAACAGCGACAGTCATAACCTGGTGCGCAACATCAACAATACTTTGCGGCGCAACCGGCGCATTTTGCAACAGCTTAGTCCAACCGGAAAAATCAAAACTTCCCGCAAAAAGCTGAACATGCTGGGTTTTAACTTTGATCATTTTACAGGGGTTTATCAAACCCAAACCGGCAATGTTTATAATTTTTGTTACGATTACGGCTACCTGGTTTTAAACGAAGAAGAAGTTTTGATCGTAAAACGCGAAAATCCGTAATCCGCCAAAATTTCCCGCCGAAAATTAAAGGCCGTTTACCGAATATTTGCAAAGCTTTGCCCACAAGCAGTTTTTCCTGTTGATCCGTTCCGATACATTTGTGCCTATAATCACAACTCAAAAAATGAACGTCCATCATAATCCTTCTAAATATTCCGGCAAAATCATCGCCGGTTTTATTCTTACCGCCATTGGTTTGGGTTTACTGTTCCAGCAGTTAAACTGGTTCTTTTTTCCGGGGTGGCTGTTCAGCTGGCCCATGATTTTAATTATCTTCGGCCTCGTAAAACGGGCAAATAACCCAAACAACAGTTCCTGGCTGGTTTTGATCGTAATCGGCTGTTTGTTTTTGGTAGAAAAGATTTTCCCCGGCGAAAACGTGATCCGTTTGGGCTGGCCAGTTATCATCATTGCTGCCGGTTTATGGATAATTTTCCGCAGGAATTATGACTTTGGCACCAAAAATACACCGCCAAAAGAAGCATTTGCAAATGATGGTTTCCTGAACCCGGAACCTGCTGAACCGCAACCCATCAACCAAAGCCAAAACTCAACAGGTGAGGATTATCTCAATTCTTTTTCCGTGTTTGGCGATGTGAAAAAAAACATCTTTTCCAAAACATTTAAAGGCGGCGAAGTAGTAAATATTTTTGCCGGCACACATCTCGATTTCAGTCATGCTGATATTAGCGGACGCGTAGTTATCGATATCATACAACTGTTTGGCGGCACCAAACTTATCGTTCCGCCGCACTGGCAAGTGGTTTCTGATATTGCACCGATTTTTGGCGGCGTTAGTGATAAACGTACGCCCAATGCCGAACTGGCCGCCAGCGGAAAAGTGCTGGTTTTAAAAGGGGTTTCCATGTTCGGCGGCGTGGATATTAAAAGTTTTTGATGCTTTTTTTAGCATACATTTTTGAAAGCCATGCCCCAGCCCTCTCCAAAGTAGAGGGAGTTAGCTGCGCAGGTTCTTTAAGTCCCTCTCTTTTAGAGGGATTTAGTTTGAAGCGAAAAAAACACCGGTAAAAACAGTATCGACCAAAAGCAAAAAATAAAAAATTGGAAACTTCCGCTTCGTTGTTCAACAGGTTCCGTTTTATTGTGGGCGGCGGTTTGCTGGCCTGGTTTGCGCTGCAAAGTTACCTGCTGTTTGATTTTGGTTTTAGCTGGAAAATTGCCAGTACCGATGCCGCTGCCACCAGCACATTGCTTGCCGGTGCCTGTTTCCTGATCAGCAACAACCTTAAATATTACCAGCCCGAAAAAGGCCGTTCGATGTTTATTCTGGTGCTGTGTTTGGTGTTGAGCGCGGGCTGGCTCGGTGCCTGCCGCTGGCTGTTGCCGCAACTGATCCCGGATGCGGCTTACAAAGTTTTCCTGATCCAGTCTTTGCCCGTCCGTTTTTGCGTTTCGTTTTTGATTATTGGTTCGATGGCCATGCTGAGTGCCTTGCGCTACATGCAAAAAGACCAGAAAGCTTATGAAGCCCGGAAACTGGCCGCCGAAAACCTGGCCCGCGATGCCGAATTGTACAAGCTGCGCCAGCAGTTGCAGCCGCATTTTCTGTTCAACAGTTTAAATTCTATTGCTGCGCTGATTGGTTTTAAGCCGGACGAAGCGCGGAAAATGATCCATCAACTGTCCGATTTTTTGCGCGGAACTTTAAAAGAAGAGCAGCAATGGGTTTTATTACAAGCGGAACTGCAGCATCTGCAACTCTATCTTGATATTGAAAAAGTGCGTTTCGGCCACCGCCTGTCAACCGTTTTGCGTCATAACGATCAAGCTGATGCCATGATGATCCCGCCGATGCTGCTGCAGCCGCTGGTAGAAAACGCCATCAAATTTGGCTTGTACGATACCATTGGCGATGTCATCATCAGTTTGGAGGCTTTGGTGGTAAACCGGCAATTGCAAATCACGATCACTAACCCTTACGACCCGGAAACGGCACACCCGCAGCACGGCACCGGTTTTGGGCTGAGCGGTGTAAAACGGCGGTTATATCTGCTTTTTGCGCGTCACGATCTGGTGGAGGTCCAAACCCGAAACGAGATTTTCAGTATCACTTTAAAAATCCCGCAAACGGCTGATCTGCAGCAACATTTAAAACCAGTACCCTAAATTTATGTCGATAAAAACAGTATTGATTATTGATGACGAACCGCTGGCACGCTCCATCGTGCAGGAATATCTGATGCAATATCCGCAGATAACCGTTGTGCAGGAATGTGGCGATGGTTTTGAAGGCGTTAAAGCGATTATACAGCACAAACCTGATCTGATTTTTCTGGATGTACAGATGCCCAAAATCAATGGTTTTGAAATGCTGGAACTGGTGGATCAATCTCCTTCCGTAATTTTTACCACTGCTTTCGATGAATATGCCCTGAAAGCTTTTGAAGCGCACGCCGTGGATTATCTGCTGAAACCTTTCAGCAAAGAGCGGTTTAACAAAGCGGTGGACAAGTTTCTGGAAAATCAACCAAAAAAACCGGAAACAACAACCGCTTTGCTGGAAACGGCGGCAAGTTCGCCGGCACAGCATGACCGGATTGTGGTGAAAACCGGAACGAAAATTAAAGTTATCCCGATCCAGGAAGTGATTTATCTGGAAGCGGCGGACGATTACGTAAACATCCACACGGCTGGCGGCGCATTCCTCAAAAATAAAACGATGAGTTTTTTTGAGCAGATATTGGACTCAAAATTGTTTACGCGCGTGCACCGCTCCTACATCGTGCGCGTGGAGCAGATTGTGCGGATCGATCCGTACGAAAAAGAAACGCATATTCTGATCCTGAAATCCGGTGCAAAAATCCCGGTGAGCAAAGCCGGTTATGCCAAATTGAAGCTGGTTTTGGGGATTTGAGTTTTCTGTCATGCCGAATTTGTTTCGGCATCTCTCACGATTTTAAGCTTTTCACGAAGGATCCTGAAACAAGTTCAGGATGACAGCTTCTAATTTTTACCCGATAAAAACAGCATCTAAACATTGCCATTTCAGCTCAAAGGAGAAATTTTTATCGCATAATAAAAATCAAATCGCTGTAAAGAAGATTCCTCTCTCCGTTTGGAATGACAACACCAATTTTACCCGATAAAAACAGCATCTAAAATCAGTTTGAAATGGCGAGTCGGCTAAATCACAAAAAACCGTTTCTATTTGCACAGCTTACTTGGTTGTGGTACTTTAGCCAATACTGTTTTTAGGTCGGTAAAAACAGCATCATCCTAAAAAAAATGAAAAAAAACATACTCTTTTTAGCCCTGTTTTTTTGTGCAACGCCGCTTTTTGCGCAGCCGGACCGCTGGCAGCAGCACGTTAATTATACCATGGATGTGGACATGAACGTGCAAACCAACCGTTTCAGCGGTACGCAAAAACTGGAATACACCAACAACTCGCCGGATACGCTGAAGCGCGTTTTTTATCATTTGTACTGGAACGCTTTTCAGCCGAACAGCATGATGGACACGCGCAGCCGCGAACTGGGCAAAACCATCATCAACAAAAGGCAGGATTGGGACGCAAGGGTAAAAGACCGTATCCAAAAGCTTTCTGCGGAGGAAATTGGCTATCAAAAAGTGCTTTCGCTAAAAATGAACGGTATCGCCCAAAAATATAAAGCCGAAGAAACGATTCTGGTGGTGGAACTGGGCAAACCAATTTTACCGCACAGCAAAGTAGTTTTTGAGATGAATTTTGAAGCGCAGGTTCCGCTGCAAATCCGCCGCAGCGGCCGCGATAACCCGCAAACCGGCGTGCGTTATTCCATGAGCCAGTGGTACCCGAAAATGTGCGAATATGACTACGAAGGCTGGCACCCGACACCTTATGTGGCGCGTGAATTTTATGGTGTTTGGGGCGATTACGATGTTAAAATCAGGATCGACAAGAGTTATCTGATCGGCGGAACGGGTTATCTGCAAAACCCGCAGCAAATTGGTTTTGGTTACGAAGCACCGGGCATAAAAGTAACACAGCCGGCCGGCAACACTTTAACTTGGCATTTTCTGGCCCCGAACGTGCACGATTTTATGTGGGCGGCCGATCCGGATTATCGGCATTTATCGGCTTTAACTACGGATGGAAAAACCATCAACGTAATTTATAACCGCGATTTGAAGAAATTGCAGCAGGAATACGACGTGCTGAAACCGGCTCAAAAAGCCAATTATCCAACAGCTGAAAATTATATTAAAAACTGGGATGCCCGCTGGCAGGAGGTTTTAACGGCCGCCGTGCAGGAATTTCCTTATATCCAGAAAACTTTTGGCCCGTACGGCTGGAAACAATATTCTTTTGTGCAGGGTGGCGATGGCGGCATGGAATATCCGATGGCTACGCTGATTAACGGACCGAGTTTGGGCACGGTTTTCCATGAGTGGATGCATAGCTGGTACCAGGGCATGATGGCCACCAACGAGAGCGAGTATCCGTGGATGGACGAGGGTTTTACCAGTTATGCTGAGGATTTGGTCAACCGTGATTATACTGCATTTAGGTATAAAAAAATGCTGGCCGAAAACCCGGACGAGCCCAGATTAAAAGTCCTGGATTCTGTTTTGAAATCGCAGCCACATGCCGCAGCTTATAATGGTTATTACAATCTGGTGAAACTGGGTTTGCAGGAACCGCTGACCACACACGCCGATCATTACGAAACCAATGCCGCGTACAGCACTTCTTCCTATTCAAAAGGGGAAATTTTTATGGAGCAGCTGGGTTACATCACCGGCGCAAAAACACGCGATCAGATTTTGCTGCAATATTACCGCGAGTGGCATTTTAAACATCCAAACGCAAATGATTTTATGGTGGTAGCGCAAAAAGTGAGCGGAATGCAGCTGGATTGGTATAAAGAATACTGGATCAATACTACCAAAACGATTGATTACGGCATTGACAGCGTCTGGCAGGAAGGCAGCAAAACTAAAATCCGGCTGATTAATCATGGTAAAATGCCTATGCCGATTGATTTGCAGCTGACTTTTCAAAATGGCAGAAAAGTAAATTATTATGTGCCGATGTATTTGATGTTTGGCGAAAAACCGGCAGAAGCCAACCAGGAAAACCGTGTGGTAGAACAACCCTGGAAGTGGACGCACCCAACTTACACGATTGAATTTAACGGCAAATTAACAGATTTGGCTTGGATGGAAATCGATCCGACGCACCGTTTAGCGGATATAAACTGGGAAGATAATGTTTGGCGGGCAAGGTGATAATCCTTTTTAATTTTAGTATTCAGGCTGATGACCGGATGAGCTTGTTAAAGTTTGGGTAACCTGAAATGCTTCTTTTATCAGCCAAAAATCAAAAATAAATGAACTAAATTTAAGTAAGTTTTAACCGGCAAACTAACTGGCATTCTGGCTGTTTAACCTCAAATTAAAACCATGAACAACAAGAAAATCATTGCAAAGGCAATCGGGATGGGCGCAGCAGCCGGATTACGCGGTGTGGTTGCCCCAACATTGATTGGCTATTTTTTAGATAAAGGACCGGAAAGCTTTTTAAACAAGCCAAAAGTCAGTGGCAAAAAATCTTTGGCAAACACGGTCATCACCAAAGTTTTGTCTCCTTCCGGTGCTAAAAACCCTAAATTGCCGCTCAACCCAAACGGCAGGTTACTTTCGAGGAATTCTTTCGGCAAAATTGCTTCCGGGGCGATGGCCGGTGCCGGGATTTACCGTGCCAACAAAGGCGGTGCTTTTAAAGGTTTGATTTTAGGCGGGGCTTCTGCCCTTGCAGTTACCGTTGCCGGCCATTATCTGCAAAAATATCTGCATAAAAAAAGCACACCCGGCGATCGGATGCTAAAAACGGTTGGATTATTGGTTACGGTGGGCCAGCATTTATTGAAGAAAAAGTAGAAACAGGTAAGCCTCACCCTAAATCCTTCTCTTTTGAAGATGGATTTATGGTGAGGCTTTTTTAAGAATTATAATTGACTAAAAAATACCCTGTAAAAGAAGCGTGCTTCTTTTACAGGGTAAAACTTAACAATCAGCTTATTTCCACAAATTGCTTGGATAAGTGCCGTTTTGTACCAGTTCTGATATTTTTTGCTGAACGACCGGTTTATCTTCTTTGTAAGTTACGCCAAACCATTGTGCCGAAGTGGGGATCACTTTAAAAGATGCCTGTCCGGATTTGATCAATTCATCTGCTGCTTTTGGCAACAAAAATTCTGATTTCGGATCAGCCGAATTAGCTTCCACAAACTTTTTGAACAGGGGTTCCATCAAACCGTAAATCGCCGGAGAAAATCCCCAGAAATTCATCGAAGCGCGCGGATCTTCATGCAAAGGCGTTTCTACACCATTTTCTTCATACACGATCTGGCCGTCTTTTTCGTAAACTTTCAAACGCTCATTAATTTCGATCAGGTTATTATTTTCGTCAACCTTACAAACACCGCGGGAAACCGAACCGTTTTCTGATAAAGTTTTGTCCATCCGGTAACCCATCAGCGAAAAATGATTATCGGAAACTTCGCCGGTCAAAAACGCAGCCATTTTTTCAAAAGCTTCGGCGCCATAAAAATCATCCGCATTGATCACACAAAAAGGCTCCTGAACCTGGTTTTTCGCTTCTAAAACCGCATGTGCCGTTCCCCATGGTTTTGCACGTTCAATTTCCTGATCGATGCCATAAGGTTTTAGGTTGAAAGTTTGAAAAACGTATTCGGTTTCGATTTTACCGTTCAGTTTAGGTTCAAATTTCGATTTAAAACTGTCCAAAAATTCTTCGCGGATGATGAAACTGATCTTGCCAAAACCGGCCTTGATCGCATCATAAATAGAATAATCGATAATGGTTTCGCCGTTCGGGCCAAAGCCGTCCACTTGTTTCATGCTGCCGTAACGGCTGGCCATTCCGGCTGCCAGTATTAAGAGTGTAGGTTTCATTTTTTTATGTTGAATTGAATTTTTTAGTTTGAAATTTATAGGGATAAAAACAGCATCATACTGTTTTTATCCCCTAAAAGTTATGGTTTTATGTTGAAATATTTAAAATCCTGACCGTCCTGAATGTTCAGTAAAGTTTGATAGATCAGGCTGATCACGTTGTCCACATCTTCTTTATGTACCATTTCCACCGTAGTGTGCATGTAGCGCAGCGGCAACGAAATCAAAGCCGAAGGAACGCCCGTGTTGGAGTACGCAAACGCATCGGTATCCGTGCCGGTTGACCGCGAAGAAGCCTGCCGCTGGAACGGAATATTGTTTTTTTCGGCAGTTTCGACCAGTAATTTATTTACGTTCCGCTGCACCGCAGGCGCGTACGAAACCACCGGGCCGCGGCCGCAAGCCAGATCGCCTTGCGTAACTTTGTTGATCATCGGCGTTTGTGTATCGTGCGTAACATCAGTGATGATGGCCACGTCCGGCTCAATATATTCGGCAATCATGGCGGCACCTTCCAGCCCGATTTCTTCCTGAACGGCGTTTACGATGTACAATCCGAAAGGCAATTTTACGTTGTTTTCTTTTAATAAACGGGCAACTTCTGCAATCATAAAACCACCGATGCGGTTATCCAGCGCACGGCCAACATAGTAGCGATCGTTCAGTACCATAAACTCATCTTCATACGTGATCACACAGCCAACGTGTACGCCCAGTTTTTCCACTTCTTCTTTGGAAGTGCAACCGCAATCCAGCGAAATATTTTTTAGTGTCGGTGCTTCTTCCTTTTCACCGCCGCGCGTATGGATCGCCGGCCAGCCGAATACTGCTTTTACCACACCTTTTTCGGTATAAATATTTACACGTTTGGATGGCGCAATCTGATGATCGGAACCACCATTGCGGATCACGTAGATCAAACCATCACTGGTGATATAATTTACAAACCACGAAATTTCATCTGCATGTGCCTCAATTACAACACGATACGCTGCATCCGGGTTGATGATGCCCACCGCTGTACCGTAATTATCCACGTATTGTGTATCAATATAAGGCTTTAAATATTCCAGCCAAATTTGCTGCCCTTCTGCTTCAAAACCGGTTGGCGATGAGTTGTTAATGTATTTTTCTAAAAAAGTAAGTGATTCTGGCGTAACCACCGGAACGTGTACTTTTTCGGGCTTTTCTGTATTTTCAGACATATAATTTATAAAATCCTTTTTATGCTTTGTGTTGAAAAGCAAATATAGCAATCCAATCAAAAAACGGGGAATATGTTTGAAAGCGGTGGGATCAGAGGCTTGATTTAAAAAAAACTTTAGGTAGGGCTTAAACCAAATGCTTCTTTTATCTAACTAAAATTTGCTTTCACTATTATAAACTGGTGTGAGTTGTGCTGGCGGGTTTTATGTTAAATTTTTAATTCGAGGTTTCCTTCCCACAAAAAACCGAAACGACAAAAACCAATTTTATACCGGTAAAAACAGCATCCGTTTTTAGGCCGAATATCCTTTTAACAACTCGCGGTACTGGTTTAAAACAGTGGATTTGGAGATAAAACCGATAAACTTTTCATCCTGCAAAACCGGCAAATTCCAGGTATTGGTATCATCAAACTTGCGGATCACGTTGCGCATATCTTCCGCAATTTCTACGGTGGCGGGCGGTGCTTTCATTACGTGCTGCACATCCATTTCGCTGTACAATTCGTGGTTGAACATCACTGGGCGAATATCGTCCAAAGTGATGATCCCTACCAGTTCTTCCTTATTTTCGAGTACGCCGATGATGTTGCGGTGGCCTTTTTTGATCAGTTCCAGCAGTTCTTCAAAAGAAGCATTTACATCGATGGTCTGGATATCGGTTTCAATCAAATCAGGCGCATGAAGCAGCGAAAGCAGGTTGCGGTCATGCTCGGTCGTAAAAATCTCACCATCATCTGCCAGTTGTTTTAAATCCGGGGAAATAGGTGAAAAATACTTGGCAATTACAAAAGCGATCACCGAGACCAGCATCAGCGGGATAAACAAATCATAGCCGGAACTGGATTCGGCAATTAAAAAAATGGCGGTCAGCGGTGCGTACATCACGCCGCTCATTACACCGGCCATCCCCACCAGCAGCAAATTATTGACCGGTACATTCGGGAAACCCAGCTGCACATAAACCGAAGCAATAAAAAAGCCCAGCGTACCGCCGCAAACTAATGAAGGCGCAAAGTTTCCGCCTGTACCGCCGCTATAAATGGTAATTGAAGTGGCAAACGCTTTGAACACACAAATACAGCCCAGAAACAACAGTACAAACCATTGATGATAAGCAAAATACTGCAAAAAGCTGGTAGAAACCACCGCCTCAACCCGGCCGCTTGCCAGATTTTTGACAGACTGATAACCTTCGCCAAAAAGCGGCGGCAGCAAAATACAAAGCAGGGAGAGCATTAAACCACCCAGGATTGCTTTTTGAAGCCGGCTTCGTTGCAGATGCTTAAAGAAATGCTCTACCCACTGCGAAACGATTACAAAATAACGGGCATATAAACCGCAAATAATGCCTAAAATAATGTAGTAAGCAATATTGGTATAATCAAAAGCATGGCGCGCGCGAAACTGAAAAAGTATAGCTTCGTTCAAAATGATCTTGGAGAGCAAACTCCCGATCACAGCGGCCACTACCAGCGGTACGAAATCTGTAAAAACCACACCGGTAAGCAAGATTTCAAAAGCAAACATAATACCGGCTATCGGTGCATTAAAAGCTGACGCAATACCGGCCGAAGCACCGGCGGCCAGCAGCAAGGTACGTTCGCGGTAATCTAATTTATAAGTGCGCGCAAAGTTTGAACCAATGGCCGCACCGGTTACAGCAATCGGGCTTTCTAATCCGGCCGAACCGCCAAAACCTACCGTAAGCGCGCTTTGCACAATCTGCGAATACATTTTAGTGCCGGAAACTACGCTGGAATTCTGGGCAATTTCGTACAAAATAGCCGGTACACCTTTCCTTTTTTCGGTACTAAAAAAAACAATCGAACTTAACGTGGCCAGGAAAATACCCAGCACCGGCAAAACCAGGTAGTAAATAATCTGTACTTCAAAATGCACCTTATCATGCACCAGATATTCGATATAATGCACCAGCAGTTTGAGGAAAACGCCTGCCAGACCGGATGTTAAGCCAACCAAAATACCCGAGAGTAACAAAAACTGGCTCCGGGTTACGTTGTTGCGTATCCAGAGCAAAATTATTTCGTAGCTTTTGGCTTTAAGAATGCTGCTTTTTCTGAAACCTTTTAGCAGTTGAATGAATTGAGCATACTTCTTTTTCCGACTAAATTCTGTCATTCAATTAGTTTACGTTGGCAAATGGAGTTTGCACCGAAGGAATTATCATTATTATTTTACAAAAGTAATAATTGTTGCAATCTTAAAAAATCTATTCAGAACCAACAGCTATAAAAACCCGGTTAAATATCACCATATAATAGTTAAGCAGGGGAAATACTGTTTTTATCCTACTTTTTTTTGCCGGGAACCATTCTTCGAAACAGAAATTATGAAAACATAATTATATTTGTGGCAGTTAAAACATGATTATGAAAATTTTAGGTCTTCTTATTGCGTTGGGTGGTATTGTGATACTGGGTTGTACTTTAGTTTTAACGCCTTCCCATTCTTATAATGCTGTTGATTCTACTAATGGTATCTCGGCTAATGCAGCAATATTTTTTGGGGGATTGATTGTTTTCGGTGCAGGTATTGTGATCTATGCCAATAACATTGCTAAAAACCCTAATAATACGAAGTAATATCTGGCCGAATAATCTTTTGGCCGATCATTCAAGTGCCCCAACAAATTTTATTAATTGAGATTGATCTCAGCAATCAATCAAAACTATTTTTTTCCGGTTGCCGCCCAAAATATTCCGGCATACAAATGATTTAGAAAAGCAGGTTCGCTAAAATTGGTTGGCAAATGGCCCAAAGCGGTGTAAAACGCGCGGCCGCCATCGTAATTGTGGTACCAAGCCAGCGGATGCAACGCGCCCATTCCCTGCCCTTTTCCTCTGGCGCCCCAATCTGTTTTCGGGTTGTAGGTGGTTTCATCTACGCCTAAAATGTAATTTAAGCCGGTTGTTTTTTCCGGACCAAATTCATACCATTCTTCGGTCCATAATTTACCGTTTGCAAAACCTTGTAAACCTGGAAACTTCGCATCCAAAACTTTCATTTTTGCCGTTTGCACAGTTGGATGAATATGGAACATGCGGCCAACCAGTTTGGTGTACCAATCCCAATCGTATTCTGTATCCGAAGCACTGTGGATGCCTACAAAACCTTTCCCGGATTGAATAAAACGCTCCATTACTTTTTGTTGTTTTTCGTCGAAAATATCACCCGTTGTATTCAAAAAAATCACCGCCTGAAACTGCTCCAGATATTTATCTGTAAAACCGTTCGGATCTTCCCACAAAACCACATCAAAAAAATTGCGCACGCCCATTTGCTGCAAAGCCAGCACGCCGGCATGGATAGATTCGTGGTGCCAGCCGCGCGTAGTGGTAACCAGCAACACTTTAAACTGCTTTTGTGCATTGGCTGCCGTAAAACAGCATTGCAGGCTTATAAAAATCAAAAATATTTTGAGGTTTTTCATCAGGATCAGGTTTAGGTTGATGAATTTATGCCGATAAAAACAGCATCGGTTTTACAGTTTTTTCAGAAAATCAAAATCATACTGCATGGCTTGCAAGGCCGGGACCGTATATTCTTCCTGCTCTACAAAGTAATTTTTCATGCCGGCTGCTTTGGCCTGGGCAAGCAATGCTTTCAAATCAATATCTCCTTTGCCAAACTCGGTGCTGTGCCTGGCCGTTTTGCTCATGTCTTTTAAATGCCACAGCGGGAAACGGCCCGGATATTTCTTAAAATACACCGCCGGATCACTTCCCGCCAAAATCAGCCAGCCCAGATCCATCTCAAATTTCACTTTTGCCGGGTCGGTTTCGTTCAGCAAAACATCGTACAAAACCTGTCCATTTTCTTTTTCAAATTCTGATTCGTGGTTGTGATAACCAAAAACCAGGTTGGATTTGGCCGCAATTTCTGCAGATTTATTAAAAACTGCTGCCGCCCGTTTGTAATTGCTTACCGTTTGGCCTTCGCTCGGCATTACCGAGCAGATCAGATAAGTCTGACCGGATTCTGCAGCTTCGTCCACTGTTTTCTGCCAGTTTTTTGGGTCGATGTGTACATGTCCGCTCAGTAATTTCATCCCCAAATCCGAAGCAATTTTTTTAAATTCTTTTGGCTGTAAACCATAATAACTGCCTTTTTCGCTTCCGGCAGATTCCAGGTTTTTAAACCCAATGGCCGCCAGTTTTTTCAGCGTTCCGGGCGCGTCGGCCAGCATATCGTTACGAACAGAATAGAGTTGGATGCCCACATTTTGTACCGGCGCGGCAGTTAAAAAACCAGGCATAAAAGCAGCACCGGCGGTTAGCGCAGCGGCATTTCTGATAAAATCTTTTCTGGTTTGCAGCTTCATCATCGTTTAATTGGTAGGCTAAGATGCTGTTTTTATGCCGATAAAAACAGCATCGGCCTTTTTATTTTGCATTAATTTTTCCAGGATTTATACGGATGCAAAACCAGGTTAGAATTGTAATAACGGGCATCATCGCTGATTTCCTGCAATAAAAAACCCGGTTTTTCAAAAGTGTCGTTTTCGTTTTCCAGTTCGATTTCGGCCACCAGCAAACCTTCGTTTTCGCCCGAAAAAACATCAATTTCCCAAACTTTTCCGCCCAGCGGAACGCGGTATCGTGTTTTTTCAATCCCTTTCAAACCAAAACTTTCCAGCAGTTCCAGGGCATCTTCCTGCGGGATTTCGTACTCAAATTCCTTCCGCGTAAAACCTTTTGTTGCACCTTTTATGGTGATAAATGCCTGATTTCCAGCCGTCCGGATTCTCACCGTTTTATCTTTTTCGTTTACCAGATAACCCTGGCGATAAGGCTTTCCTTCCGGTTTTTCAAATTTTTCCCATTGCTGCGGATCAACCAAAAACTTTCTTTCTGTTTCTACACCCATTTTGCCGGTTTATTTGCGATGAACAAACCAAAAGCCGGTTTTGATTTGATGAAATTATACCGATAAAAGAAGCATTGCGGCAAATCCAAACAAACAACCTGCAAAAATAAGTTTTTGAAATCCCGGCAGATCGTTTTACCTTCCGCCAACCTTTTCGCCTCATGGTTTTCTTCATCCTATTCCTCAGCATTGCCGGCCTGATCGTGCTCATCAGCATCGCAAAAGTGCATCCGTTCCTGGCTTTTTTGCTGATCTCGATTTTTGCCGGGATTTCCCTCGGCCTGCCTTTAAATAAAATCGCCGCCTCGATGGAAAAAGGCATCGGCGATATTTTGTCTTCTCTCGTAATCCTGATTACATTGGGCGCGATGTTTGGCAAACTGGTGGCCGTAAGCGGTGCAGCGCAGCGCATTGCCACAATTATTGTAAACGCGGCCGGACAAAAAAACATTCCCTGGGCCATGATGACGATCGGATTCATCATCGGTATCCCGCTTTTTTACGGTATCGGTTTTGTGCTGATGGTGCCGCTGATCTTCTCGGTGGTTTACAAATATAAATTGCCCGCAGTGGCCGTTGGTTTGCCCATGCTGGCCGCGCTTTCGGTTACGCACGGTTTTTTGCCGCCGCACCCTTCGCCCTCCGCGCTGGTTACGCAGTTTCATGCCAATATGGGTTTAACACTGCTGTATGGCGTTGCACTGGCGGTCCCGTCAATCATTATAGCCGGGCCGGTTTTTTCTTCAACTTTAAAAAAAATCCCTTCCAGTCCGCTTAAGTCTTTTGTGGCCGAAGAACTGCCCGAAAGCCAGCTGCCCGGCACGTTCAACGCTTTTTTTACCGCTGTTTTACCGGTTTTATTGCTGATCGGAACCACCGTTGCCACGCTGTTTTTACCGCAGCAATCTCCGTTTCATCCTTTGGTCAGCTTTTTGGCTGCACCTTCTGTTGTACTGATCATCGCCCTAAGTTACGCTACGTTTTCGCTGGGTATTTTTCAGCATAATAGCATGACCAAAGTGATGGGTTTTTACACGGATGCCGTAAAAGATATTGCTTCTATCCTGCTTATTATTGCCGGTTCGGGCGCGCTGAAACAGGTTTTAACGGATACGGGCATCAACAACCAATTTGCCGCCGTTTTGCAAAACCTGCACATCCAGCCGCTTATTTTAGGCTGGATTATTGCCGCCACCATTCGCGCTTGCATTGGTTCGGCCACAATTGCAGGCTTAACCACGGTTGGTTTTATTTTGCCGATCATGCTTAGTTCGCACACCAACCCCAACCTGATGGTGCTTTCTGTTGGTGCAGGAAGTCTGGCTTTTTCGCACGTTAACGATTCCGGTTTCTGGCTTTTTAAAGAATATTTTAACCTCAGCATCAAAAACACTTTTTTGTCCTGGTCGCTCATGGAAATTATTGTTTCCGTGGTTGGCTTAATGGGCGTAATCATTTTAAACAGCATTTTATAACGATAAAAACAGCATGGAAAATTTAACTGCCGACGAGCGTTTTGCACCTCTCAACTTAACTTTGCCACCGGCACCAAAACCTCTGGGCGTGTACAAACCTTTTTTAATCGATGGAAAATATTTATATCTCTCCGGCCATGGCCCGGTTCGGGAAGATAAAAGTCTGATCATTGGCCGCATCGGAGACACGATCAGCATGGAAGATGGCAAACTGGCCGCTCGGCAGGTTGGTTTAACGATGCTTTCAACCATTAAAACAAATTTAGGAAGTTTGGATAAAGTTAAGCGCGTTATCAAGGTTTTGGGCATGGTCAACTGTACGCCGGATTTTGAAAAACATCCGTACATTATCAACGGCTGCAGCGAACTTTTTGCGCAGGTTTGGGGCGATGAAAACGGCATCGGCACACGCAGCGCAGTAGGTTTTGGTTCGCTTCCAGATAACATTCCGGTGGAAATTGAAGCGCTGATGGAATTATGGTGATTCTGAATATTGATGATTTTTACCTGATAAAAACAGTATCAGCCAGCAACAATATTTTATTAAATTTGAGATATGGAAAAGCTCATCATCAACGTACCAGAAGAAAAAAGTCAATTGGTAAAGCAATTGTTAAAAGAATTAGGCGTAACCATCGAACAGGAAAAAATGGACATGGAAGCTTATCGAAAAGATTTAGCTCAAGTTTCAACCTGGAGTGAGGAAGAAGTGAAAATCTTTGAAGAAACAATCGAGCATTTAAACAAGACTGAGCTACAAGAATGATAATTGATACCAGTATCATTATTCAATATATAAGAACTAAAAATAAGTCTGCAACGATATTATATAATATTCCAAATCAAGAGAAATTATTTATTTCTACGGTTTCTTTGTATGAGCTATACATAGGTGCAAACTCAATAGACAAAAAGCTTGACATACAATTAGTTACGCGTAATTTAGTTGTTCTTCCATTTACTTATCCGGCTTCACTTAAAGCAGCTGAAATTTATCTTCAGCTAAAAGCCAAAAACCAACTCATTGAATTTAGAGATATTTTTATTGCAGCTACTTGCATCACACATAATTTGCCCATCTCAACTTTAAACAAAAAGCATTTTGAGCGGATTGAAGGATTAAAAGTTGCTTAGACAAAAGATGATTTTATACCGATAAAAACAGCATGTCCGAATCTTCCTGGTACCAAATCAGCCACACCGAAAACCTGCAAACGCCCGCATTGGCAATCTACCCAAACCGCGTTCGGCAAAACATTGATTTATTGATTAGCAAAATCGACCATGTCAGCCGTTTGCGGCCGCACATCAAAACCTGCAAAGCCATTGAGCCTGTTTTGATGATGCTTTCTGCCGGAATCCGTAAGTTTAAATGTGCCACAATTGCCGAAGCGGAAATGCTGGGCATGGCGAAAGTGCCGGACGTTTTATTGGCATATCAGCCGGTTGGTGCCAATGTGGAACGGTTTTTAAACTTGATGCAAAAGTTTCCCGAAACCAGTTTTTCCTGTTTGGCGGACAATCAATTTTCCGCAGAAAAACTGAACGAAGCGGCGCGGCAAAGTTCAACCCAAATCAAGGTTTATGTTGATCTGAACGTTGGCATGGACCGCACTGGCATCGACCCAAAACACGCCGCCGCATTTTACGGTTTTTGTGCCATAAAAGAAGCATTGATCCCGGTTGGTTTGCACGCTTACGATGGCCACATCCATGAACCGGACGTTGAAATCCGCAGAAAAGAATGGCATACTGTTTTTATGCAGGTAAAAACAGTATCGGCAGAAATTATGGAAAAAGGTTTTGACAAGCCCAAAATTATCGCCGGAGGAACGCCAACTTTCCCGTTTTATGCTGAAGAAACTGATGTAGAATGCAGCCCGGGGACGTTTGTTTACTGGGACGATGGCTATCAGTCCCACTTCGCCGAACAGCCTTTTTTGCCGGCCGCTTTGGTGGTTTGCCGGGTGATTTCGCTGCCGGACGAAACAAAAATTTGCCTGGATCTTGGTCACAAATCCATCTCCGCAGAAAACGGCCTGCAGCAACGTGTCCGTTTTTTGAACGCGCCGGAATTGAAACTTATTTCCCAAAGCGAAGAACATTTGGTGGCCGAAGCAGGTGAAAACCATCGATATCAAATCGGCGATGTTTTGTACGGCCTGCCTTACCACATTTGCCCAACGGTCGCGCTGCATCAGTTTGGCGTAACGATCGAAAACCATGAAATAACCGGAAGCTGGGAAACTTTGGCCCGGAACCGAAAAATTACCTTATAAAAACAGCATGTTTATTGTTGATGCACACCTCGATTTGAGTATGAACGCGATGGAATGGAACCGCGATCTCACAAAATCTGTAGCCGAAATCAATGCGCGCGAACAAGGTTTGACCGATAAACCTGATCGCGGAAAAGCCACCGTTTCGCTGCCGGAACTGCGCAAAGGGAACGTTGGTTTGGTTGTGGCCACGCAAATTGCGCGTTATGTTGCGTCGGGCAATCCGCTTCCGGGCTGGCACTCGCCGGAGCAGGCCTGGGCGCAAACGCAAGGGCAGTTGGCATTTTACAAAGCCATGGAATTTGCGGGCGAAATGGTGCAGATCAATGATTTGGAAACGCTGGACAGGCATTTGGTTTTGTGGGAAAATGCATCCCTCTCCGCAGAAAAGAAACCAATTGGTTATATTTTGAGTTTGGAAGGCGCGGATTCCATCATTTCCATGGCGCATTTGGAAAAGGCTTATGTTGATGGTTTGCGCGCGGTCGGCCCGGCGCATTACGGGCCCGGCAGATACGCGCAAGGTACGGATGCAACCGGTTTTATGGGCGAAAAAGGCCATGAACTGTTGCGGAAAATGGAAGAACTGAACATCATTTTGGATGCCACGCATTTGTGCGATGACAGTTTTTGGGAAGCTTTAGACCATTTTAACGGCCCGGTTTGGGCGAGCCACAACAATGTCCGCGCACTGGTGGACCACAACCGGCAATTCAGCGATGAACAAATTAAAGCGTTGATCGATCGTGGTGCCGTGATTGGCGGCGCGCTGGATGCGTGGATGATGGTGCCCGGCTGGGTCCGCGGGCAATCAGACCCAAAAGCGATGAACTGTAATTTGGAGGTGATGATCGATCATCTGGACCATATTTGCCAACTTGCGGGAAATTGTTTGCATGTGGGCATCGGGTCTGATCTTGACGGCGCTTTTGGCCGCGAACAATGCCCGTACGATTTGGAAACGATTGCCGATCTGCAGAAAATGGAGGATTTATTGATCAAAAGAGGCTTTTCCACAGAAGATGTCAAAAATATTTTATCTGGTAATTGGATCCGGTTTTTGAGGAAGGCTTGGGGATGAATTGATATGAAAGGTCTTAGGATTTTTAGGTTACTGCCCGGGGGTTTGCAAACCTGGACAGCAAGTGTAACTGCCTTAAAGCCTCTTCAAAAGTTATATCAGAAAAAATGTAATGCTTCTTTTATCGCCTAAAAACTGGAAATCCACATGCTTCTTTTATCGGCCTAAATTTGGAAAACAAACTTTACGGGCATAAAAGAAGCACAATGCTTTTTTCAAAATGAATTGAAACAGGCTATTAAAGTTTAAATCAATTTTTAAATAAAATACACACCATTTTTTAGGTGATAAAAGAAGCTTATCAAACAGGTTGTTGAAATATTTTATAAAAGGACTATCCTGAGCATAGTGTTTGATAAAATTCCCGGCCCGTTGTTTTAAAGCATTATTTTGTATAAATATCCAGTCCTTTACCTTTACGCATATCATCGTAATCAACAAACCATCCTTTAAGGGGAGCTCCGCCGATCGTGATTTTGTCAATATTTTTGCCTCCTCCTTTTTTGGTGATGGTAAATTTCTTATCACCGCCAAGCTGCATTTCAATTTTATCAAAAACGGGTACCGACACAATATATTCCGGGTCTGCAGGCGAATACGGATATATTCCCATGGCAGCAAATACATAAAATCCTGTAAGCGAGCCGTGGTCGTCCATTCCAGCCAGTGCCAGGCCTTCAGGGCCCATGCCAAAGTATTTTGACATCAGCGTGTTGAGCACGGCTTGTGATTTTGCTGGTTTGTTCACGAAATAATAAAGGTATGGGTAGTTGATATCAGGTTGATTGCCCATACAGAACTGCCCAAGGAAGCAGGAAAGATTATCCTTTGCATATCCGCCCCAAGGAATAGAAAAAAGCGAATCTACTTTAAGCTCGAAATCTTTAGGGCTTTTGTACAATGCTATAAGTCCGTGCGGATCCTGCGGTACAAAGAATGATGCCTGCCAGGCATTTGCCTCTCGGTACATAAATTCATAGTAAGGATACTGAGGGTCGAATGGTGCGTACCATTTTCCATCCGCCAGGCGGCCCCGCATCAATTCGGTTTGAGGGTCAAATACGTTTTTGTAGTTCTTGCTACGCTTCATCATCGTGTTGTAGGTGCCTTTGTCGCCCAGGGCTTTAGCCATTAGTGCTATTGAATAATCTGAGTAAGCGAATTCAAGCGTTTTTGTGGTCCCTGCGGTAGATACGGTTTCGGTAGTAGGATGCGGAATATTTGCTTCGGGAACATAACCTAATCGGAGGTATTCACCGTTGTGCGGCCTTGCACCTCTTACACTGCTGCTGGTAGGTGTATTAGCGTTGTTAAGCATCAAATGGTATGCTTTCTGCACATCGTAGCCCCTTATGCCACGCAGATAGGAACCAGCTATGTAAGATGAAGCGAAATCGCCATGGAAAGAAGTGGGCAAAAATCCGCCGGAATGCTCTCCGGTAAAAATAAGAGACTTAATGATATTGTTGCTTACTTCGGGCTGCAGCATATCTACAACAACAAGTTGCGTACGGAAAACGTCCCAAAACCCCGGGCTTTGATAAGTTTCAAACCCAGGTATCGTATCCTTTAAGGTATGCGTGGCTGCCGGAGACACAATTTCGCCCGGAACGTGCTTCCTTCTTTCATAAATAGCTACTTTACCATCCACATCGCTGGTGACACACGGGTACCAGAACTGCCTGTACAGGCAGGAATAGAACATTACTTTTTGCTTTTGTGTCCCGCCGGTAACTTTAACCTGGTTAAGGAGCTTTTCCCAGCTTTCGTCAGCTTCTTTATAAACCTGATTAAAGTTCTTGTTGGCTATTTCTGTAGTACAGTTAAGTTTTGCACCATCGGGACTAACGCTTGACAGGCCAATTTTAACTTCCAATGGCTTGTCAGATTTTTCAAAACTGATAACAGGCATATCTATGTTGCCGGTAAGCTTTCGCTGGCCACCTGCACCCTGGCCACTGCGCGGTATATCAGGTTGGTTTGGATTGCGTTTGCTGATGTCGATACTTTTGATCTTATGGTTCATCACGGCATAGAAATAAAGGCTGCCTTGTCTTCCCACAACAATATTGTCGCCTGCCTTGTTTATTTCCCAGGTACTGCTACCGCCGCCTGCATGTACAAGGTCAAATGCAAGTTTTTTGTCTTGACCACCTTTATAGGTAAATTTATAGTACGCAGCCCTCTTGGTCGCGGTAAGTTCTGCGTTGATGTTGTAGCGGTCCAACAGCACCTGGTAGTATCCGGGGCGTGCAGTTTCTTTTGCGTGCGTGTATGTTGAGGCAAAATCATCGGCCGTAAAATTTTTACCTTCCAGAGGCATAATTGGGATGTTCTCTCCTTCCCAATCGGTACCGCTGGTTTGAGCGAAAGCTTTGATTGTGTTTACTTCGTACTCATAGCCGCTACCGCTGCCATAGGTAGTGATCGGGACCGCCTCTACCATGCCGAACGGTACACAGGCCGCCGGGCCCACAAGGCCATTCCAGGTGCGCCAGGGCGGATTATAGCCAAGCTCGGCAGAATCCGTCAAAACTGTCGTACCGATCAATGGGTTTACGTAATTCGTGAGACGGACCTTAGCTTGCCCAAGTGTTAGGGCAGGCAAAATGACCCCAGCCAAAACAAGCCTCGTTATTTTTTTCATTATATGATTTAACTAAAGATTTAATATTTATAAGCCTGTTAAATTTATATTAAAAAAATCTATGATGCTTCTTTTATCCTATAAATTTTGTATTTCAATTTTATACCGATAAAAGAAGCATGGTTTTTCCTCATTTTTTTATGTGGTAAAAGAAGCATGGAAAATAGATTGGATAAATTTAAACAGGCTCTAAAACTAATAAAAAGAAAAGACAGGCAATAATGCAGTAACAGGATTACTACGCAGCCAACAATGTGCAAATAATGCCTTTGTCCCGAAAACAAACAAATTAATTTTAAACTGACTCTTATATTTGTAACGTTAGTTATAATACTTATGCCCAAATTTGAATTGTTTAACAAAGAAACAGCCCTGGAAAATGCCCTGAACCTGTTTTGGGAAAAAGGGTACAACGGCACGTCTATCCGCGACCTGGAAAAAGTGATGGGGCTGGGCAAATCCAGTATCTATAATTCCTTTGGGGATAAGGAAACATTGTTTTTTGCCGCGCTTAAACATTATATGAACTTCGAACAAGCGCGCATCAGCGAAAGTATCATCGGAGCCGGTAATGCCCTGGCCGCGATCCGTGCATTATTTGGTTGTGTAATGCAGCCGCCACAGTTCCAGGAAAAAAAACTATCGGGTTGCCTGCTCGTCGATTCATTTACCGAACTGGCACAAACTAACCCCGCTGTCCGTCAGTTTGCAGATGATGCCAAAACATCCACCTTGCAGCTATTAAAAGTGCTGGTAATCAAAGGGCAGCAGCAGGGCGATATCCCTTCTGAAAAAAACCCGGCAGAACTGGCCTTATACCTGTTTTCCAACATGCAGGGTTTAAAAGTAACCAATATACTGGTCAAAAACCCAAAAGAACTGGTGCCGATTGTAGAAACTATCCTGAAAAGCCTGACCGCTATTTGACAATTATTATTTGTAACAGTTGTATCAAATGATTTGCTTTGACAAAATGTAATTCAGATGAAAAAATTAGAAAACAAGGTAGCGGTTATTACCGGGGCTACTTCAGGTATGGCTTTGGCCACAGCAAAATTATTTGTACAGGAAGGTGCTTATGTGTTTATCACCGGACGCAGGCAAAAAGAACTCGACGAAGCGGTTGCAGCTATCGGTAGCAATGTAAGCGGCGTATTAGGCGACTCGGCTGTCATGAGCGACCTTGACCGATTATTCGAGACGATTAAAAATGAAAAGGGTCACATTGATGTCCTGTTTGCCAGTGCCGGAACAGCGGAATATGCGCCGCTTGGGTCTGTAACAGAAGAATCATTTGACAACACGTTTAACCTTAACGCCAAAGGAACTTTCTTCACGGTGCAAAAAGCATTGCCTTTATTAAGTAACAATGCTTCTATCATCATGACGGGCACTATTGCTACAATTAAGGGCATGGAAAACCTCAGCGTTTATGGTGCGAGCAAAGCCGGTTTGCTAACCTTTGCAAAAGTTTGGACAAATGAACTAAAGTCAAGGGGTATCCGTGTAAATGTATTGAGCCCCGGTCCGATAGACACGTCGGTATTTCAAGGACGTGGAGATATGAAGGCACAAATGGCTTCAATGGTCCCGATGGGCAGGATTGGAAAACCGGAGGAAATTGCCACTACAGCATTATTCCTGGCTTCTGCTGATTCAGGCTTTATTACCGGCAGTGAGATTTGTGTTGACGGAGGACTGGCACAGGTATAGCAAAAGAACACCAAAAATACGATAAAAAGAATGTCGGGCCTTTGTTGGGTCCGCTTCTTTGCTATTTCTGCCAAATGGCCGGGAATGAAAAATTTACCGGATAAAAGAAGATTTTCTTAGGAAGATGTCAGGAATGTTTTGTCTGGTAATTGTTGAGGTTTAATTAAAGGCTTAAAAGTTTTCAACCCTATAATTTGATTTGCAAATCCGGATTATAAAGTTTGCTTTGGCAATTCCCGCCGACGCGCTCAATCGAAGGATCAACATTTCAAAATATTTTTTTTGTGTTACCTTCGATGCGACGAAACGTTTTTAGCCAGTTAGTTTTCTAAGTTTCAATTTTAATGAAAAAGTACATTTTCCTGATTTTTATCGCGCTGTCTTGTAAAATTTCCTTTGCGCAAAGTGAGTCGCCTTTGGCAACTTTTAAAAGCTTAAAAAACCAAGTAAAATCAAGCGGGGAAGAGTTGCTAAAAAACGGTTTTAGGGCCGGAGACGGCTATGGGGAAGTATGGATCAGGGATTTTAACACCTTCATGGAACTATCCTGTAAGGTAAACGACAAAGCCGTCATCAAACAACACCTGATCACCTTTTTCCAATTTCAACAGCCCGATGGCGACATTTTAGATGGATATGTTCCCAAACCTAAAGGAGGCGCGTCCGATTATTACCGATATCAGACCGCTTTGGCCCCAGCGTATGTTGGGTACAAAAACACCGTAGAAACCGATCAGGAAAGCTCGCTTGTTCAGGCAGTTTCAAAATACATTGAATACACTGGCGATACATCTATATTGATGGATACAGTAGGCAGCATTACCATCTTAAAAGGGATGGAAAACGCCATGCAATTTCTTCTGAATAAACGCTTTAGCAAAAAATATGGTTTGCTTTGGGGCGCAACCACGGCCGATTGGGGCGATGTACAACCGGAACATACTTGGGGCGTAGAGATGAACGGCAATACCCATAAGGCAATAGATATTTACGACAATGCCATGTTTGTGATCGCCCTTAACAATCTATTGGATTTCGCGGGTTTGCCAAAAAATGCTGTTAAACGCTGGTCGGTCATCAGGGATCAGTTTAAACGAAATATCAGAAAATACCTTTGGGACGAAGTTCACCAGAAGTTTGTCCCGCATATTTACTTAGATGGATCGCCTTTTCCAGCGTCCTTTGACGAAGCTAAAATTTACTATCATGGCGGCACGTCCGTGGCCATCGAAGCCGGACTACTAAGCAAAGCTGAAGTTTTGGCCGCTTATTTAAAGATGCAGGATGATGTGAAAAAAGCACATGCAGCAAGCATTGGCTTAACGCTGTATCCTACTTATCCCGCAGGCTATTTCGAGAATAAAGGCATGGGGCCATATTCCTATCAAAATGGCGGCGATTGGACATGGTTTGGGGCGCGCATGGTTACGCAACTGGTAGATTACGGCTTTACTGACGAAGCCTTAGCTGCGATACAGCCCATGCTGCAGCGTGTAGTTAAAAACAAGGGGTTCTTTGAATGGTACACGCCAGACAATCAGCCAAAAGGCTCTTCAAGTTTTCGGGGTTCTGCTGGTGTGCTGTGGACCGCAATAACTAAATTAGAGGATAAATTGAAGCAATAGCCTTGAGCCTGTTTAAATTTTCTTCTAAAGTTTTTATATGCTTCTTTTACCACCTGAAATCTGGCGGTTTTTTATGGGTTTTTTCTATCGGCAGCAAACATAAAAGCTAAATTTATACGCATAAAAGAAGCATTGTAAACTGATCAAAAACAGTTTAAACAGGCTCTTAATCCCAATCAATCTTAATTTATAATCCGCACTGCTAAACATAGGATTTACAAATTTTAATCTCCATTTAAACAGAAAGGATTAAAACCCTTAACTAAAAGGTTAGGTTTTCCTGACCCCGACCAGCATATAAGTGATTATTAAACCAACAAGGTTTTAGAAACCTAGTTGGTTTTTTTGTACCTCTATTTTAAAGAAACTGAAAACGGCTCATCTTCCTGCTTAATACCACGATTTTTATTCGGCTGTGCAGACATGTTGAAATTAATAGTTTCCCCCTGCATCAAAGCCGAATGACTTAACCAGTTTTTATCATATGGTTTGCCGTTTACCGTCATTGTATTGATGTATTTATTTTCTGCGGAATTGGATGCTGCGTTTATCAATACTTTTTTGCCGTTCTCCAGGTTCAGCGTGATCTTTTTAAACAGCGGCGCGCCCAAAGCATACTGATCTGAAGCGGGCGTAACCGGATAAAAACCCATCGCCGAAAACAAATACCAGGCCGAAGTTTGTCCGTTGTCTTCATCTCCGCAATAACCGTCTGGTGTGGCTTTGTACAATTTGTTCATTGTTTCGCGCACCCAATATTGCGTTTTCCAAGGCTGATCGGCATAATCGTACAGATAGATCATGTGCTGGATCGGTTGGTTGCCATGCGCATATTGCCCCATATCGGCAATTTGCATTTCACGGATTTCGTGGATCACGCCGCCGTAATAACTATCATCAAAAATTGGTGGCAGCGTAAATACAGAATCCAGCTTGGCTGCAAACCGTTTTTTTCCGCCCATCAAATTCATCAAACCGTTGATGTCATGAAAAACAGACCATGTATAATGCCAGCTGTTGCCTTCCGTAAAAGCATCGCCCCATTTAAAAGGGTTGAAAGGTGACTGAAACTTGCCGTCCTGGTTTTTGCCGCGCATCATGTTGGTTTCCTTGTCGAACAGGTTTTTATAGTTCATGCTTCTTTTAGCGTATAAATCTGTTTCTGCTTTCGGTCTGCCCAACGCTTTTCCTAATTGTGAAATCGCAAAGTCATCATAAGCATATTCCAGCGTGCGGGCCGCGTTTTCGTTGATTTTTACATCATAAGGTACATAACCCAGCGCGTTGTAATATTTTACGCCGGTGCGGCCGGTGCCTTCCGGGCCTTCGCCGTTTGCACCATGGAGCAATGCTTCATACAAAGTGTTGATGTCGTATCCGCGCAAACCTTTTAAATAAGCTTCTGCCACAACCGAAGCAGAATTATTGCCTACCATTACATTAGAATATCCCGGACTGCTCCACTCCGGCAGCCAGCCGCCTTCTTTGTAATCGCTGATCAAACCCTGCTGCATTTCTTTGCTGATGGATGGATAAACTAAGTTCAAAAATGGATATAAAGCGCGAAAAGTGTCCCAGAAACCGGTTCCGGCAAACATATACCCAGGCATAATTTTACCGTTGTAAGGGCTCCAGTGCACAATTTTGTTATTGGCATCCAGCTCATATAATTTGTTCGGGAAGAACAGCGCGCGGTAAAAACAAGAATAAAAAGTCCGCATCTGATCTACCGTTCCGCCTTCTACCTGGATATGGTTTAAGGTTTTGTTCCAAACTGCTTTGGCTTTTGCTTTGGTTTGATCGAAGCTGTCATCGGCAAGTTCGCGTTTCAGGTTCAGTTCGGCCTGATCGAAACTGATAAAAGACGATGCTACTTTTAGCCCTACTTTTTCGCCTTTCTGCGTTTTAAAACCGATGACCGCACCTGCATGATCGGCCGTAATCTCCAACGAATCCTGCGCCAGTGTTTTGCCGTGCCAGGCTTTGGCAACAGTAAAAGGTTTATCAAAAATCAGCACAAAATAATTTTTAAAATTTTGCAGTTTACCGCTGGCGTAGCGTTTGGTATAACCGATTACCTTGTTTTCCTTCGGGATGATTTTAATGTACGAACCTTTGTCCAGCGCATCAATAACCACAAAAGAACTGTCGTTTTTTGGGAAAGTAAACCGGAATTGCGCGGCGCGTTCTGTGGGCGTAATTTCCGTTGTTACATCATGATCGGCCAGATAAACGCTGTAATAATAAGGTTTGGAGATTTCTGCTTTGTGCGAAAACCAGCTGGCGCGTTCGTCTTGCGTAAATTTTAAATGACCGGTAACCGGCATGATCGCAAATTGCCCGTAATCGTTCATCCAGGGCGAAGGCTGATGTGTTTGCTTAAAATCACGGATTTTATCAGCAGCATATTGGTATTGCCAGCCGCTGCCCATCGGTCCGGTTTGCGGCGTCCAGAAATTCATCCCCCAGGGCACTGCAATAGCCGGATAAGTATTTCCGTTAGATAAACTCGGCTTAGAATCAGTGCCCATTAAAGGGTTGATCCATTCTACCGGATCTGAAATCTGGTTGACCTGCTGGGCAAAAACCGACAAGTGGAAACCTGCAAAAAATATAATTAAAAACTTTTTCATGGTGGTGTATTTGCTATGGATCAATAACAGAAACCGGTCTTCTGCCGCGGCCTAAGTTATTAAAAATACAGAACTTGAACCTTGATTATTTTTTACAGATTGACATTGAAACTTGACGAAAACCATTGCGGCTTATTCTGATCGTTTCCCGTTAGATTTCCATATTTTACCAATTAGATTTAGCAGTTTTATGCTGAAAAAACCCTGATAAAAACAGCATTATAATACAAGAGACAAAAATTTACCAGATAAAAACAGCATTAGGCAGATTATAACCTAATGCTGTTTTTGATTGAATTTTACGGACGGTCAGCCATCGAAACGCCCCAGGTTGCACTTGGTTTGCTGCCCATTTCCAGCACCAGATCCCCACCGTTAACCAGCTCCTGATAAGTAATGTAGGAATGGCTGAATTTTTTGCCATTAAAAGAAGCACTCTGGATATACATATTTTGTGCACTGTTGTTTTTAGCGATAACATGCAGCTTTTTGCCGGCCGCCAATTGTAAGGTGGCTTCGTTAAAGAGCGGACTGCCGAACACGAAAACCCCGCTGAACGGATTTACCTGATAAAAACCTATCGACGATAAAATATACCAGGACGACATTTGGCCAACATCTTCATTTCCAATAATCCCGTCCGGCTTGTCCGTATAAAAATTATTCATGATGTAGCGTACTATTTTGGCTGTTTTCCAGGGCTGGCCAACATACGGATACAAATAAGCGATGTGGTGCGAAGGTTCGTTCCCGTGCGCATATTGCCCGATCAAACCGGAAATATCCGGTGATTTTTCTTTGCCCATATCACCTTTTACAACAAAAAGCGAATCTAATTTTCGGATAAACGGTTTATCGCCGCCTTGCAAGGCAATCATGCCTTTCACATCCTGCGGCACCAACCATGTGTACTGCCAGGCGTTTCCTTCGGTATAATCACCAACGGCGTGGCGTGATTGAAACGGACTAAAAGGCATACGAAACTGGTCTTTGTTTAATCTTGCACGCATAAAATGCGTTTTTGAATCAAAGTAGTTCCTGTAATTCTGTCCTCTCTTTTCAAAATAATCATAATCGGCCGTTTTGCCCATTTTTTTAGCCATCGCTGCAATTGCAGCATCAGAAATGGCATATTCCAAACCCATTGACACAGATTCTACCGTGCTGTCTGCAGGGATGTAACCCAGTTTTTGCACATAATGCAGGCCGCGGGCGGTGTCCATTGCGCTGGCTTTTACGGCTTTGTACGCCAGTGCTGCATCAAAGCCTTTATACCCTTTTAAATAAGCGTCAACAATAACAGGCACAGCACTATAGCCAACCATGGTATTGGTTTCGTTGCCCATTAAATGCCAAACCGGCAATTTGCCCTGCTGCTGATAAATGGCCAGCATCGTGTTTACAATATCGCTGATTTTTTCGGGCTGGATTAAAGTATAAAGCGGGTTTAAAGCGCGGTAAGTGTCCCACAAAGAAAACGTGGTCAGATTGGTAAATGCTGCTTTTGGATATACTTTTTTGTCTGTGCCGAGGTAATCGCCGTTATGATCGTTAAAAATTGAGGGCGCGATCATGCTGTGGAACATGGCCGTGTAAAAAATCTTTTTTTGCTGCTCATCAGGGGTTTTGATGATTACTTTTTCCAAAGCTTTGTTCCATTTATGATCGGCTTCGGCCACTGCCTGGTTAAAGTTCCATCCAGGGATTTCTGCCCGGATATTCATCAAAGCATTTTCTTCGCTCACCGGCGAAATACCTACTTTTATCAGTACTTTTTCGCCAGCGGTTGTAGCAAATGTTAGAACACCTTTTGCTTTTACAGCGGTTAAAGCTGTGCCGGTTTTCAGCGTTAAATTATCGTAAACAGAGAAATTTTTGATCGGTTTGGAAAACACTGCGGCAAAGTAAATCCGCTGATCTTTGGCCCACCCGGTAGAAAAACGATAACCAGTTATGGTGTTTGCATTGATTTGCCGGATAGACGTTTTTGTTGACCGGTCCCAGTTTAAACCTTCGTGCAAATCGATAATGATATGCGATTGATCGTCTTTTGGGAAGGTATATTCGTGAAAACCAACCCGTTCGCTGGCCGTTAGCCGCACTCCGATGTTGTAACGCTTTAATTTAACGGCGTAATAACCCGGACGAACGGTTTCATCTTTGTGACTGAAAAGCGAAGTATAACCGCTGTAAATATCTTTCTGCGTGCCTTTGGTCAGTTTGATCGGTCCGGTTGTGGGCATAAAAGTCAGATCACCCAGATCACCAATTCCGGTTCCGCTTAAATGCGTGTGCTGAAAGCCAATAATGGTAGAATCTGCAATGTTATAACCCGAGCACCAATCCCAGCCCTGCGCAATATTGGTAGGCCCCAATTGTACTGCCCCGAAAGGAACATTTGCCCCAACAAAAACGTGGCCGTGGCCGCCCGAGCCAATGTATTGATCTACATATTTGGTAAGGTTCTGGTTTTGCTGCGCCACGGCGGCCCGACAAAAAAATATCGATAAAAGAAGCATGCACACTTTAACCCCCTGAAGGGCTGAAAAACCCAAATTGTACAACTTAGTTTTGTTAATGTATTTTCTGTAATTCATGGTTAATCTTATTTTTGAATGCTTGTTTTTATTAATTTTAAAAGTTCAACTTACTTTTTCTAAGGCTCAGGGAGTTTAAACCGCAAAATTTCAACAGATTCTTTTTGTCTGGAAACAACCACATACATCCGGCCATCTTTGATCATCGTGTCGGGATAACCATATTGGCCTTCTTTATACAAACCCTCGTGCTTTAAACGGTATATTTCATCTGCAATGATATAATTGTGGTTAAATAGTTTGGCATCGTCGGAAATGCTCAAAACCAGCGGGTTGCGGTTGTTACGGTGCAGTGTATCCGGGATGCCGACGTAGTAAACGCGCCCATCCGGCAAATGCCCGAAATGAAACTTGCTGTCGTTATCGCTAAACAATGTTTCTTGTGGTTTGCTCCAGGTTTGGGCATTATCGGCACTTTCCGTGAGCCACAAACGTCCTTTCCATTCTTTACCGGTTACCCGTAACAGCATGTGGATTACGTTGTTTTTTGTCTGATAAAAAGAGCCTTCGCAAAGTGCTGGAAAGCCATTTTTTGCTGCCGGGGCGTAAAAAGCGGAAGAATTATCCTGTGTGTACAAAGAATCTGCATAAAAACTACTGGTTTTCCAGCCGGAAATCCCATAAGGGTCATCGGTATAAGGAAACAAAAAATTACCTGAAATCAGCAGGCGGCCACTATTTAATTGCTGCGGGCCATAGTTTGGGATCAGCGGTACGTTTAAATCAATTTCCTGCCCCCAATGTTCGCCGTCTTCTGTAACAACCGCGTACAATCTGGTGTTTTGCCGGTGCTTGGTATATTCACCAAAATAAGCAACCAAAGTGCCTTTATACTGATAAAAACCCGCTGCCGTAAGTATGTTTAAAGTATCGTTGGTTTTGGTAGGATTAGCCAGCACTTTAGGTTCACTCCAATGAAAAAAATCCGAAGAAACCGCATAAACCACCCGCTGGCCGGGCGAATCTTCATCCTTAATTCCGTTAGACCACATCGCATAAAACTTGTTTTTAAAGCTGATGATGGCCGGATGATGGTTGTACAAACCCGTATTTCCGGGCGTAAAAACCATACTGCGCTCAATTATGAGGTGGGGCAATCCTGTTGAATCTGCATAGTTGTTGCGGATTTCCGAAGCCTGAGCCCAAATTTTAGTCGATAAAAACAGTATCAAAATTAAAACACCTGCTTTCATGCTTTCTGAAACGGGATTTTTGCAGAAGCTGTTTTCAACGCTTCCAAATGCCCGTCCGTAACATTACCAAACAACGAAACCCCGGCCGCACCGTTGGACAAAGCGTTGACCACACCTTGTTCTACTTCCGTATCATTCTTAAAATCAGGCATATACAAACCGGCATACAACGGAAATTTGCCGTGTAAAGCGGTTACGCCTTCGTTTACTGCCGAACCGATCCAGGAAACATTTTCCTTATAAAAACCATGGTAGATCATCGGGCAAACGCCGCTGATGTTCCAGTTCGCCCAATCCTGTTTCACGTTTCGGTGCGCAATATCAGGCGTAGGGAAAACGGCTGCAGTGATTGACTTTTTGTAAGAATCGGCCACCTTTGTCAACCGTTCAACCACTTGGTTTACACGCTGATACCGAAACAAACGCCACGACGGGCTTGCCTCCGGATACTGCACCAAATCTATATCTTCACCGGTTTCTTTTTTGTAGGCCGCTTTACAAACCGGGCAATAGCAGTAATCATATTCGGGCAGTTCGCTGGTTTGTACAATATTGTAGTTCTTCCACAGGTTCACCGGCAAAATCACGTCGCAAAAACGCACATAATCCAGGTGGATACCATCTACATAATCTTTTTTTAACGCTGTTTCATAATCCCTGGCCAGGTAATCTTTTACTTCCTCGCGGGAAGGACAAAGCCAGCGGTAATAATTTACATAAGGCGGATGCGTGGCGCAGGATTCGCCTTTTCGGTTCCAGGCGTACCATTCGGGATGCGATTCCAGTAACGATTTTTCGCCGCGGTTCATCGTCCAGATCCAGCGGTGCGCTTCAATTTTATGCGCTTTTGCCACGCGGAAATGCTTTTCGCTGTCGTTTTCAAAAAATATCCCACGGATACCGGCCTCATAATATTTTCGGTAGCGTTCGGCCAGCTGCGCATCGGTATCTTTCAAATCAGGGTTCGTCCAAACCCAGTGTTTCCAGCCTTTTTGTTTTTTGCTGAAGTTATTTTCCGCTTCGGAAACTGCGGGCAAAAGTGTTGCAGATAAACCTGCAACCAAACTGCTTTTTACAAATTTTCTGCGATTTGTCATGATTTTGATTTTAATATTTGGATTAGTCCTTCGTCGTTTATGCTGATGGCCGCACTGCCTTCCGCTTTAATGGTGGCCGTAAACTGTTTGGCCGAGGCATCCATTTGCAAAATATTTTCCCGTTCCCCAACCCTTGCCCCCCGCTCCATTTTCAACTCAGCCAGGTTTTGTGCATACGTTCCGTTTTTTTGCAGATACTGTTTTTGCCGGTAATAAATCAGCCATAAATATTTTTTCTGTTCTTCCGAAAAAGGCATGGTAAAAACAGCATCGGTTTTACGTGTAAACTGCAGATAGCCAAAGCGTTCGGGGTAGTGCATGTTGATTACGCCCTGCGGAGACCAAACCCAGTTATGTTCCGGCAAATCCCGGCCTGATGCATCTTTTAGCTTGATGTTTTTATCACCTGCAACCCTGGTGCCCCACTCCACCCGCGAAAAATTGATACGCCAGATTGCACCTTCTTCCGGTACTTTTACCGGAAAACCCATGCGCAAGTCTTTCAGCGGAATGGCCATTTCTACCGTCCAGCCTTTGTCTGTATCTTTTGGGTTGTTCAGCGTGCCGATGATTTCCACACCGCTTTTTAAACCTGCCGCATCCCAGCTTATCAGCGCATCGCCACCGTTTCGGTAAGGTTTTGGCATAAAAAGGTCGAATATTTTGTTGATCGCATTAATTTCGATTTCAAAATACTGGTGCGTGTTGTTGTCGGGATCGATAAAAATCTCAAAATCATTATCCTTATAAATAATATCATCGTGGTGCATTTGCGTTGCCCAGATTTGCGGTTCCTTCAGCTCCGCGGCAATAAACAATGTCGAATCGTTCCACAACATTTTTACGCGGGTCTGCAGCTTTGGCAGCGGTTTTAAACTGCCTTCAATATCCACAAAATCAGTTGTCCACGCAGCTTTTTGCCAGGCGTTTTCTGTTAAATTTCCGTTGATTTTGAGAACCTGATCTGTATGATGCACCACATAATTTTTTGGGATGGAAAACAAGTTTTCAAAACCCTCAAAACTGTTTTGGGCTTTCAGTTTTAAACCGTTGGCCATCAGCAGGAAAAGTAAAATGAAAATGCTTCTTTTAGGCACTAAAATTTGGTGTTTAATGTTGATTATAAACTTAATTCAATTATTTTTTGGGGCGATGCTGCTGATTTCTTGCACTGTAATTCCGTTGCCGCTTTTTTCGGCTGACCGTGCAATGCGTTGTTCCTGTTCCGGGGAAAGCAAAACAAACCCAGCCGCTTTTTCATAGCTCAATGTTTGAGCCAGGCTGAGGGCACATCTGCAATTGGCGAACCGTTTACACTGTATTTTAACTTCAGCGTATAACCGCCGCCGCCTTCCACAAAATCCAGCGCAATGGGCTGCAAACCGGCTTTCAGGGCAACTTGTCCGGATTTTTCAACCGGTGCGTGCCAGCCGTCGTTGTTTACCACTTCATGGCCGGCAATGTTTAAAATCCCACCATCATCACAAGTCAGGTAAAAGCTGTAAATCCCATCTGCGGGTATCTGCAAAAAGCCAAAATACTTCAACCCAAAAGCTGGTGCCGATGCTTCTTTTGGCACCATAATTTCATCCGCTTTTACGGCCAGTTTTGGTTGTCCGGCCATCAGCTTTGAACTTTTGTATATCCCCGGATAATAATTGCAGATCAAACCGCTGGCAATTCCGGCCGGTTTTGCAGGTTCGGCCAGGATTTGCTTCGTATAATGTAAATTGTAAATATCGCCGCGGATGCCGCTTTGTGTAAATGCGGCCAGGCGGATGTACATCGGGTTTTTAATGGTAAAAGAAGCATTCAATGGTGTAGAATTTTCGCTGGGCAGGCTGCCATCGGTAGTGTAGCGCAGCGTTAAATCCGGCAATGGTTTCTGCGGATTGAAAACGGCAGAATCCAGAAAAACATTTTGCTCTACCAAACCGGTAATATCAGGCAAACGGTAATGTACGTGCAGCGCATCCAACCGCGGATAGTTCATGATCAAACGTTGCTGATAGCTATTGTATTCGTCTTTATTTGTCCATAAACGTTCTGCCAAAGCCGTCATCCGCGGAAAAACCATGTAGTCGGCGCGGTTTTCTGTCGGGATTTTTTCCGACCACACATTGGCCTGTGCACCGATGATATTTTTGGCTTCTTTGTCTGTTAAGCCTTTTGGTATCGGGTTGAAATGATATACATTTGAGACTGAATTCTGATCCGGTTCGGCATCAAAATAAAGCGGGTTCCCCGGCGACATAATCACCAGGTTTCCATTTTTTGCAGCTTTGACCGGCGCACTTGGCACCCAGGTTCTCCAGTACATTACCATCGCTGTCGGGCTGATGCCGTCTTCCAGGATCTCGTCCCAGCCAATCAGTTTTCTGCCTTTGGAATTGAAGAATTTTTCCATCCGGTTGATAAAATAACTTTGCAGTTCGCCCGAAGTTTTCAAACCGTTTTTAGCCATGAAAGCTTTAGCCGATTCGGATTGTTCCCAGCTTGTACGGTCCACTTCATCACCTCCGATATGGATATATTCGCTCGGGAAAATCTGCATAATTTCCGTAAAAACATTCTCGGCAAATGTGTAAGTGCTTTCGTTGCTCGGGCAAATTGGCGTGGTAAAATCTTTGCCAAATTTGCTTTCGCCGGTGCAACTTAAAAACGGATAGCTGGTAATTGCCGCCATCATGTGGCCGGGCATATCAATTTCGGGGATCATATCAATGTGGCGCGCCAGTGCGTAGGCCACCACATCTTTCATCTGTTCCTGTGTGTAAAAACCGCCATAAAGTGTTTTGCCGTTGCGCCGGACGATGTGTTTCGGGTCCAAAGCAAAATCCGGGTTGTCTTTGGATTTGGCAATTACCGCCGAATCCTGATTATTGAACGTACGCCAGGCACCTTCTTCCGTTAGTTTCGGGTATTTTTTGATTTCGATGCGCCAGCCCTGATCGTCTGTTAAATGGATATGAAATTTGTTGAACTTATATAAAGCCAGCAGATCAATGTATTTTTTGAGATAATCCACCGAAAAAAAATGCCGCGAAACATCCAAATGCATTCCGCGCCAGGCATACGCCGGATAATCAGCAATAATCACGGCCGGAACTTCCAGTTTTTTAAGCTGATTTTCGGGCTTTTCGTCCGCCGGCAACAGTTGACGGATGGTTTCTACCGCCCTGAACATGCCTGCAGGTTCACGCGCTACCAAAATCAAGGCATTTTGCGTGATGTTGAGTTGATAACCTTCCGGTTCTTTAACCGCATCGTCATAACGCAGGGAAATATTGCGTGCCGAACTGCCGCTGCCCATATTTAACGGTTTGCCCAGATATTGCCCGATCAGGTTATTAAGCTGTTCCGCTTCGTTTTGAAAGCGCGGATCTGTAGAAATTATTTTCGTACCTGCAGTGATATTGAACGTACCTTTACCGGCCGTTAACGCTGTCGGGTATGGGATTAATGGAAATTTAGGGTTAACCTCCTGCGCTTTTACATCACCATAAAAAATAGTGCATAAAAACAGTATCCTGCTGATTTTCAAGATTTTATTTTTTTTCATAAAGGATTATTTTGTTGCAGCCAACTGATCCAGGACCGGATGATTTAATGCTGATAGTTGTGTATGACCGGATTTCAGTTCATCAAAAATTACTACTACGTTTTGTCCTTTTTTTAACCAAACCGAAGGCACATAAATGGTTTGCTGCGGCCCGATCTGCCAGTATTTACCTAAATTATGTCCGTTCAAAAACACAAAGCCTTTACCAAAATTGTGCATGTCCAGATAGGTATCGCCGGTGTCGTCCAAATTAAAAGTACCTTTATAAAGTGCCGGTTTGCCGATACTGTTTTTAGCGGTAAATTTCCATCCTGCCAGATTTTCAAACGGAAACCGGTACATTTTCCAATTCTGCAGTTCGGTTCCGTTCAGTGTAACGCTTTCGGTAATGCCCTGGCGGTTATCGTTCAAAAACGGACCATAATTGATGCGGCCGTTATTTTCCACTAAAATATCCAAAACCGAATTTGGGGCGACATTTTGCAACATCAGCGAATCTTGTTTCAACCTTCTGTCCAACGTGTTCACCATTTTTCCATTGATAAAAACAGTAGCATAATCACGCATTTCCTTAATTTTCAGCAAACCGTCAGCTTTATTTTTCAATATCGTTCGATACAAAACAAAGCCGTAACCCTGGTTTAGATCTTCAAAACAAACCGGCATTTTCGCTTCAATCGGTTTTGGCAACTGAGCAAACAACCCTGCAAAAGCATTTAACTTAATAGTTGGGATGGAGATTGTTTTTTGTTTCTGCGGAATTTCCGGCAATTTTTCTCCTGCGGGAAGATGTTTGGCGATCACCCCGCGAAACTGCATAAACTTTTCGGTCGGGTTTCCGGCTTCGTCCAGCGGTGCGTCGTAATCATAACTGGAAACCTGCGGCGAATAGGGGTTTTGCCTATTCATGTTTGCGCCGTTCATAAAACCGCGCGTGGTGCCGCCATGAAACATGTACATATTGATGGAAATACCTGCCGAAAGGATTTTGTCCAGCTTTTCCGCCGCTTCTTTTCCGGAAACATCGGCGTGTTTTTTGCCCCAGTCATCAAACCAGCCGGGATACCATTCGGCCACATAATACGGGCCTTTTCCGTTGTGGTATTTATTGATCAAGGCTTTCACTTCGGCCGGGTTTTCCAGTCCGTTTACCGCAGGCAAAAAGCCGGGCAGATAACCGCGCGGCATTTGCCCGGGGCCATCGCAGGTAAACAAAATGCCATCAAAACCGGCATCACGAAATAGTTTGGCATTGGTAGCGAGGTAAGCCTTGTCATCACCGTAAGAACCGTATTCATTTTCAAACTGAACCATCAGAATATTGCCGCCATGCGTTACCTGCAGCGGTGCCAACTGTTTGGCCACCTGATCGATATAGTTTTTATAAGCGGTTAAAAACTTAGGGTCTTCGCTGCGCACTTTCATGGTTTTATCTTTTAAAAGCCACCACGGATAGCCGCCAAATTCCCACTCGGCGCACACGTACGGACTTGGCCGAAGCACCACAAACAAACCTTCTTCACCGGCAATTTTTACAAATTCGGCAATATCGTTATTTCCTTTAAAATCGTATTTGCCCGGCATTGGCTCGTGCGCATTCCAGAAAACGTAAGTTCCAATGGTATTCAAGCCCATTGCTTTAGCCATTTTCATGCGCGCGCGCCAGTATTCGCGCGGGATACGCGGCGCGTGCATCTCACCCGAAATCATTTGGAAAGGTTTGCCATCGAGCAGGAAAACGCTGTCGGCAAGCGCAAAAGTATGGGTTTGAGGTTTGAGTGATGAGGCTTGAGCGGAGAGCGGGGAACGATCGGCAATCAGCAAGAAAACAGTCGATAAAAACAGTATCAAAATCTTTTTCATCTTTGATTTATCCATTTAACAAAGCCGGGTTTTTTTGATAGGTTTCCCACAAAAACTCGCCAAAAATGGTGTTGGCCCAGGCAAACCAGCTGCGGGTAAAATCGGCCGGGTTGTCCTTGTTAAAAGATTCGTGCATGAAACCGGTTCCGGCATGGGTGGTTTTAAGCATCTGAACACAATGCTTGATCTCTGCATCATTGTTACTGGTCAGTCCGCGGGCGATAATGCTGAGCGGCCAAATCATGCCGTCTTTGCCAACGTGCGGGCCGCCGATACCTTCTGCTGCTTTTCCTTTGTAGAAATAAGGATTGCTACCGGACAAAACAAACTTCCTGGTGTTTTGATAGATTGGGTCAGAAACCGAAACGGCATCCAGATAAGGCAACGCCAGCAAACTTGGGATGTTGGCATCGTCCATCAGGTTGTGGTTGCCAAAACCATCTACTTCAAAAGCGTAAATTTTGCCAAATTCCGGGTGTTGTACGATAGCATGTTTTTGTAAAGCCTGCCCCACTTCGGTTGCCAGCGCAGTTAATTCCGACGCTAATTTTTGATCGGTAAAAACAGCATTCACCATTTCGGCGGCTTGTTTTAAACTGATGACGGCAAAAAAGTTGGACGGCACCAGGTACGGATAAATGGTTGCGTCATCACTCGGGCGGAACATTGAACAGATCAGCCCGTTGGGTTTTACCGGAAAACCGTAACCGCCCATCGGCAGCGTATCGGTAGGCGAAGTGGTGCGCCGCTGGAAATGGTACGGACCGCGGTCGGTTTTGCGCTGCTGCTGTTTAAAAGTTTGCAGGATCAGTTCGATGGATTTCTTCCACTGCGCATCAAAAGGGGATTTGTCGCCGGTTTCTTTCCAGTAACGGTGCGCCAGACGGATCGGGTAACAAAGCGAATCAATTTCGTATTTGCGCTCGTGGATACCCGGCTTCATGTCCGTATGGTCGGTTTTCCATTCGCTCACTTTGTTGTCATCTTTATAAAACGCATTGGCATACGGGTCTTCCAGCACGCAATGCGCCTGGCGGTTAATCACACCGGCGATCAGGTGCCGCAGCTTTTCGTCTTTTTTCAAGAAAGGCAAATAAGGCCAAACCTGCGCGCAGCTATCGCGGAGCCACATGGCATCAATATCGCCCGTGATCACGTATGTATCAGGCCGTGCTTCTTTTAGGGCATAAAAAACAGTGGTGTCCAGCGTGTTGGGGAAACAGTTTTCAAAAAGCCAGGCCAACTCCGGGTCTTTCACTTTAGCTTTAAATTGCGTGATCGCATCTTCTACCGCTTTGCTTGTGAAGTTGCGTTTGGCCAAAGGCGGACGATGGCTTTCATAGGGTACAAAATCTGCAAAAACAGATTTATTGATCAGTAAACCGGCAGAAAGTAAACCGGTTTGTTGTAAAAATGTGCTTCTTTTCATAAAAGTTAAAATAATAGGTAATCAGCTTTGGGCAATCAGCCAAAAACCCTGGACAATTTATTAAACTACTCTGCTATTGGAAAAGTATTTTTAACTTTTAAATTTCCGTTTAAGCCAATGGTATGGCCTTTTATCCCGTAATATAAGATAAAAAGATAACATGGCACCAGCAGCCAGTATGCATGCGTTGGTGTAAAAGCATCTGCCAAACGGCCGTAAGCAAGCGGGATGAGTGCACCGCCGCCAATCGCCATAATCATAAATGAGGAACCGATTTTGGTAAACCTGCCCAAACCTGCAATTGCCAGCGGCCAGATGGCCGGCCACAATAACGAGTTGGCCAAACCCAGCAAAGCGATAAACAGGACGGAAACATATCCGCTGGTAAAAACAGCACCGAGCGAGAAAACCACCCCTAAAACTGCGGATACTTTTAACGCCTGCTCCTGTTTAAAATATTTGGGGATACAGATGATGCCGGTGATGTAACCGATAATCATCCCCAACAAAGTACAAGTTGTGAAAAATTTTGCGGTAGATAAAGGAATGCCCTGACTTGCGCCATAACTAATGATCGAATCTCCGGCCAAAACCTCTACCCCAACGTATAAAAATAAAGTAAAAACGCCCAGCAGCAAATGCGGGAACTGGAAAATACTGGTTTTGTTGGTGTTGGCGGCGGCAACGGTCTCGTCTTCGTGGTCGGTATCAATCTCGGGCAAAGTGGAAAAAGAGACCAGGATGGCCAAAATCATCAAAATAACAACAATAACAATATAAGGCGTGATTACACGGTGCGCAAGCTGGTTCAGTTCGTTTACTTTTTCTGCGGATGGCATGGTTGTTAACCGGGCTTTTAAACCGTCGGCATCTTTCAAAGCAATAGCACCTAAAATAATTGGCGCAATGGCACCGGCCACTTTATTGCAGATGCCCATAATGCTGATGCGTTTGGCCGCACTTTCTGCCGGCCCCAAAATGGTAATGTACGGGTTGGAGGCCGTTTGCAAAACCGCCAAACCGGTGCCCTGCACAAATAAACCTAGTAAAAACAGTACGTAAGTCCTGCTTAACGCTGCCGGGATAAAAATGAGCGCGCCAACTGCCATAATGCCCAGCCCGACCGACATGCCGTTTTTAAAACCCGTTTTTTTGAGCAGCCAGGCTGACGGAATGGCCATTACCAGATAGGAAATGTAAAAGGCAAAAGCTACCAGATAGGATTCAAAATTATTCAGTTCGCAGGCCAGTTTTAAATACGGGATCAATACCGAATTCATCCAAGTTACAAAACCGAAAATGAAGAACAGGGCACCAATAATCAGGATTGCTTTGGAACTTTTGTCCGAATTTGGATTGCCTGATGAAGTTGCCGTACCGGGGATATTTGCCATTTGAATTAAGGTTTAAGGTTCACTGATTTTTAGGTGTTAAAAGAAGCATCAATTAAATTTATATCTGACAAAAGCTTCCATCGCTTCATATTCTGCCATACCAAGTTTATCATAAGCAGCAGCAGTTTCGCGGTTGCGGTCTTCTGCCCTCACCCAAAATTCGCGCGCATCATCACCCGGGAAAACCGGTAAATCTTTTTGCGACTGGTGCTTGTAGATGGCCAAACGTTTGCGGATCACTTCCTGCGGCGAAAGCGGTACGGCCATCTCGATCTCATGCGTTTCAAATTCGTGCCACGCGCCGCGGTACAGCCAAACCCAGCAATCTTTTGTCCATGCTTCGTTTGCCAGTCTTTTTAAAGCTTCAACTATAATGTCAAAACAAATTTTATGTGTGCCATGCGGATCGGCAAAATCCCCGGCAGCAAAAACCTGATGCGGCCGCACGGCTTGCAGTAATTTCATGGTTTGCTGTATGTCATCCTCAAAATTCACGTTTTTCTGCACTTTGGCGCGGTCGTAAAACGGTAAATCCATAAAGTGGATATGATCGTCTGGCACGCCTGCAAAACGGGCACCGGCAATCGCTTCGCCTTTTCGGATCAAACCTTTTACCGTTTTCATTTCCTGCGGATCTTCCTGGTTGGGGTGTTTGTCATGGGAAAAATCACGCATCGAGTTATATAACGAATCCAGTTGGGAGACATCCTGGTGCTGGCTTTTTGCAAAATCAATGGCAAATTCTAAATAACGCAGTGCGTCATCGTCCCAAACAGCATTGTTGCCGGATGTTTGATAGGCCACATGCACATCATGGCCCTGATCTACCAAACGGATAAACGTGCCGCCAACGGAAATCACGTCGTCGTCCGGGTGCGGCGAAAACACGATCACACGCTTTTTGGCAGGCTCGGCGCGCTCCGGCCGCTGGCTGTCGTCTGCATTTGGTTTGCCGCCCGGCCAGCCGGTAATGGTGTGCTGCACCTGGTTAAAAATATCAATGTTGATGTTGTAAACCGGGCCTTTTTCGGTGGCCAGCTGCGCCATACCGTGGTTGTTGTAATCTTCTTCGGTTAGTTTTAAAACCGGTTTATTTAGGGTTGAAGCCAGCCAGATCACTGCTTTTTTAATCAGTTTTTCTGTCCACACACAATCCTTCACCAGCCAGGGCGTGTTAAAACGGGTCAACTGCTCCGCTGCACCTTCATCCAGTACAAACTCTACATTATCAGACAATTGCAGATAAGTTGCCGGCACATCCGAAGAAATCTCGCCTTCAACCGCTTTTTTAATGATGGAAGCTTTTTTAGAGTTCCAGGCCATCAAAATAATTTCGCGTGCTTTAAAAATCGTTCCGATGCCCATCGTAATGGCTTTTACGGGCACGTTTTCTTTCCCGCCAAAATCGTGGGAAGCATCACGGCGCGTCAGGTCATCCAAAGTAACCAAACGTGTGCCCGAATTTGGTGCCGAACCCGGCTCGTTAAAACCGATGTGGCCCGTACGGCCGATGCCCAGAATTTGCAAATCCAAACCGCCGTAACCGCTGATTTTTTTCTCATATTCCAGGCAAAAAGCGGCTACTTCTTCCTGCTCCAGCGTACCGTCCGGAATGTGGATATTTTCCTTCGGGACATCAATATGGTCAAACAGGTTTTCGTTCATGAAGGTAACATAGCTTTGCGGCGCAGTTGGTTTCATCGGGAAATATTCGTCCAGGTTAAACGTAATTACACTGGCAAAGCTCAACCCTTCTTCCCGGTGCATCCGTACCAGTTCGGCATATACTTTTACCGGCGTGGCACCGGTGGCCAAACCTAAAATCGTTTTTTCGCCTTTTTCGTTTTTGGCTTTAATGAGGTTTGCGATTCTTTTTGCCACTTTTTTAGCGGCAAAAGAAGCATCAGGATATACCGTGACCGGCAACTTTTCGTAACGGGTTTCTTCCAGCAAATTTAAACGGGCCATAGTTTTTGTATTTTGGTTTATGGTGAAAAAAATTATTTAAGGTTGATAAATTGTTCGGCCAAGTTCCAGCCGCTTACCGCAAGCTGCAGATTGCTTGTTTTGGATGCGTTTTCTATCGTTACTTTTTTGGTTTCACCAGGAAGTACCGAAACGTAATTATCATCATAAAAAACCGGCAGAACGCGTTTGCGGGTTGAAGCATCCACCAAAGATAAACGGTTAAAAAACGCCAGCGGTGCTTTTGCCGGATTGCTCAGCGTAACTTCGATTTTGCCGTTGCTTAATTTTTGTGCAGAAGTTTGCAGCTGCGATCTGGCCATTTGCTGCAAGCCCGAGTAATTGCCCAATGCATCTTTTATCCAGTAAATATTTTCGCTGAGTTTATTTTTGTTTTTATCAAAAATCTGCAGGCATAAAAAAACGCCTTTGCTTTGCGCGCGCCTTTCAACTACTGTTTTTACCGGCAAAAAACCTTTGACTGATGATGGCTGCACTTCTCCAAAAACCTGCGTGATCAAACCTTCTTCACCATTCATGCCAATGGTTTTGACCGTAAGCATCAGGTCGCGTTTTGTTTCAAAGGTATTGTTCACCACCGAAACCATGCCCGTAACCGGATTGTACATGGCGTGCAAAGGCTCACTTCCGTTGTGCAAACCGTACAAACAGGCGTTCGGGTCGAGGTAATAATCGTACATCTGCCCGCGCATCGCTGTCCATGGGTTTTGCGTTTTCCAGATGATCGTGCCCGTGTACCAGCTCCACATGTGCGAACTGAAACCTTCCATCAAAGCGCGGTACTGATCGTAGTTGACCAATTGTGCTTTGGCAGCAAAATCTTCGGCATCTTTCACTTTTCCGTAAGGCTCGATAAACGCATCGTAGGCAATATATTTATGGTAATCCCAAACGGAATCAACGGTGCTTTTTTTGGTTTCCGGATTGTATTTAGGGGCGATCAGGTTCTTTTCGGGGATGAACCGCTGCAAGGATTCGTAATCACCTACGCCAACAGACCCGATTTCAGAATTGAAAGGGTACGTGCGCTCTTCCCAGAAAGCGGAAAGCGGCTGGATGCCATAAGGGCCATCGCCGTTGCCGCCCAGCGTGTTTAACGACATTTTATCTGAGTTGGAGTAATCCACAAACCAGCGCGTGCCATCCAGTTTTGGCATGATCGTATCGCGAACGGCCAGCAAAATATCTTCCGGCGGCGTGATTTCGTTTCCGCCGCACCAAATGGCCAGCGAAGCATGGTTTCTGACTAATTTTATCTGATCTGCAACTGATTTCAGGTACAACGCATGATCGTCCGGGTATTTGCGGCGCGTCCACTGGTCGTCCGCTTTTGCCGGGTCCTGCCATTTACCGTTTGCATCGCCGGAAATCCAGAAATCCTGAAAAACCAGCAAACCATATTTATCGCAGGCTGCATAAAATTCCGGCCGTTCTACCAGCGCGCCGCCCCAAACCCGGATCAGGTTCAGGTTCATATCGCGGTGAAAACGGACTTCGGCATCATAACGCGCGTCCGAAAACCGCAGCATTGCATCAGAAATAATCCAGTTGCCGCCTTTGATAAATACTTTTTGTCCGTTGATATTGATTTGCCTGCTGTGCGTTTCTGCGTTCCATTCCGAAGAAATCTGCCGCACGCCAACCGAAACATTTTCCTGATCAGAAACGGTTCCGTTCACCGTAAAACTCATTTTTAAGTTATATAGGTTTTGCGGGCCATATCCGTTTGGCCACCAGAGTTTTGGGTTTTTCAAGCTGAAATCCTGCAACGACACTTCTGTGGTTTTGTTAGGCTGAAGGGTTACTGGTTTAGAAACCGTATTTCCGTCCAGCACATATTGCAATACTCCTTTTACGGCATGATTTGTTGGATTTTCAAGTTCTGCGGAAGCTTTGACAATCGCGGGCTGCTGCATTCCCGCAACATTTCTTACGCCCGGCACAACCGTAATTATGTGCGGGTTTTTTAAGTTGATTTCGCCGGTTTTTTCGATCGTAACTTTGTCCCAGATGCCGGTATTCCGGTCGCGCATGGGCACAATCCAATCCCAGCCAGCCGTGTATTGCAGGCCAACGCCTTTGGCAATCCGGCCGTCGCCGCCCTGGCCGCCGTTCGGGTTGCCCACCGGGTCTGGCGGATAAACCAGCACGGCCAACCGGTTTTTTCCGTTTTTGTTCAGCAGGGAAGTAATGTTGTATGATTCCCGCAAAAACATGCCCACATGGGTTTTCGGGTTTACTTTTTTGCCATTCAGGTAGATTTCTGCGGAGTAATTGATCCCGCGGAAATTCAGGTAAACCTGGTGGCCGCCGGTTGGTGCCGCTTCCTCAAAATCCTTTACAAACCAATACGTATAATAATCCCGGCCGGTGTTATAAATATCTTTAATGTGCTCGTTGTTCATCCCGTAAAAAGGGTCGGGCACTTTTTTATTGTTTAAAAGTGAAGTCAAAACCGTGCCCGGAACAGTTGCCGGAAGCCAATTTTGCGTGGATGAACTGGCTTGAGAAAGCGTATTTCCATCAGCTTTAACTTCGGAAACCGGCGCACATTTCCAACCGGAATTTAACTGGTAAACCGTTTGCGCTTTGGCCATCGGCACCAAAAAAACACCTATAAAAACAGCATATAAAATTGTTTTGAAAAACTTATCAAAAGGTTTTTCTGCGGAAGGAGTATTAGTTTGATTTTGCAAAATAAGCTGTTAAAAAATTAATATTCGGTTTTTGGGCCTGTTTAAATTGATGTCGAAAAATACACCGTGCTTCTTTTATGCCCATAAATTTTGTTTTTCAATTTTATGCCGGTAAAAGAAGCATGGATATTTCTGTTTTTTATAGGATAAAAGAAGCATTGAATATAGATTGGATAAAATTTAAAACAAACCCTTAAAACACAATGCTTCTTTTATCGGTATATTTTTGGTCAGTAACCGCGGAAATCACCGCAATATCATCAGCATTCATTTTCCGTTCCGGCTTTTCCTTGCTTCCTTGTAAAGTTACGTTTTTAAGTTTTTCAAACTGATTTAAAATGCTTCCCGGCAAAAGCAGTAAAAACCAAGTTGCTGTTTTGTTGAGCTGTTCAAAACCGATCTTATTCATGCGTAAGGGTTCAATCATTTAAGCGGATATTTTTTCTTCAATTTCATTTAGTTTACTTTCCAGGATTTTACCAAAATGCTCCACCACCAAAGCTGCACCGCCAAGCAGCTGCGCTTTAACGTTGAGGTCGGAGATAATAAATTCGGTATAATGGGTAAGCCTCGGGATGCAATGCTCGTTGATGGCCTGCTGGATTGGTGCCAGCCAGAGCTTGCCCACAATGCTTCCTTTACCGCTTAAAACGATGGCTGCCGGGTTCATCAAATGGATCAGGATTGCCAAACCTTCGCCCACGTGATAAGCTGCTTCGGATATCAGTTTGACCGAGAACACATCACCTTTAATAGCTTCTGCAATGATCGTGTCTGCGTCGAGCTCTTTATAAGCAGATAAACTGGTGGTTTCGCCTTTGCGGATGCCTTCTTTGGCGGTTGCGGTCACGGCAATCAGCGAAGCTTCGGTTTCCAGACAACCATGTTTGCCGCAGTTGCACAATTTCCCGTTTTTAAATAGCGGGATATGACTGAACTCTCCTGCCAGACCATTGTTGCCCCGGAAAATTTGCCCGTTTAAAATCATGCCCAAACCAATCCCCCAGCCTAAATTGAGCACCATTACGTTTTTGACAGCTTCGGCCAAACCAAACTTTTGCTCGGCCAGGGCAATGGCGGTAGAATCGTTATCCAAAAAAACAGGGATAAAAACAGCATTTTGTATATACTCGACGAGCGTTTGGCCGGCAATTTTTAAGTAACTGTGGTTAATGCCTTTCAGGGTATCCACAAAACCGGGCATGGTTATACCAACGCCAATAATTGCGTTTTTTGATATGCCGGAACTGTCTATAAAATCGTTTAGCTGTTTAACAAAAATCTGAGGTTGTAAGAAATGCAGATCAGATTCGTAATGCTTGGTTTCTGTTACAAAGCTATTGTTCATATCAACAATAACCATCCGTACCGAAAACTGATCCATTGCTACCGATACAATAAAATGCGTATCGGGCACCAGCGAATAGTTTAAAGGTTTGCGCCCGCCGCTGGAAATGGCAAAACCTTTTTCGGCCACATAACCTGCCTTGATCAGCTCGTTCAATACTTTTATCACATGCGGGATGCTCCTGCCGGTATAGCTGCTGATGTCTGCACTGGTCAACACCTTATTATAGTACAGGCATTTAACGGTTTCGCTATGACCAACTAAAAATCCGATCTTATCAATAAACATTATTTAGGTTGAATATTTTACATATTTAGAAATTTTATCTGAAAAATAAAAAACTTTTTAAAAATTTAAAAAAGAAGTTGGAAGTTTTAAATTTGATCTATTATTTAGGAAAAAGTTTATTAAAATATAATTTTATATTTATAAATCAGTTACATAAACATTAAAAAGTATCAGTATAAAAACTGGTATTTTAAGCCCAGATGGCAAGCTGAATAGTTGTAAATTTATACCGATAAAAACAGTATAAATTATATATAAAAACAGTTAGCCAGATAAGCTTTAAATCAAACAAATCAATTATTGATATATCCTTTACTTAAATTATTTTATGAAAAAAGAAAAATACTCAAAAACCCTTTAAGCCACAATTAGTTGTCCGGCTTTGTAAAAATCATCCTGAATATTAAACAAGGTTTGCGTTTTCAGTGCAAATCCGATCGTTAAACTTTAACCCTGTACAAGTATGAAAATTAGTAAACACCTCTCAGGTGGATCGGTTAAACGTAGTTTGCCAAAGCTATCTTTAACAGCAAAACTTGCATTTGCGTCTGTGCTGCTCCTTAACCTGGAAGCTTCCGCCGGAACCAATGCAAACAAAACCATTTTAAGTTCGGCTGTGTTCAAATCAGCCCATTTATCCAACAATAATTTTGTGGATATTAGCATCAGCGGTAAAGTTTTGGATGAGAAAGGCCAGCCGTTGATTGGTGTTTCTGTGAAGGTAAAAGGCGGAAATACCGGCATATCAACAGATGTTAATGGCAGGTTTGCTATTACTGCGCCAGAAAATGCGGTACTGGTTTTGTCCTATATCGGTTATCAAACCCAGGAAGTACCGGTTGCAGGAAAAACCACGCTTACCATCAGCCTTGTACCTGCTGCAAATAGCCTGAACGAAGTTGTGGTAACAGCTTTGGGTATCAAAAGGGAATCAAGATCATTAACGTATGGCGTACAAACAGTTAGCGGCAGCGAACTGACCAACGTACCGGATGCCAGTTTGGTCAACAGCCTGTCGGGCAAAGTGGCCGGTGCCCAGATTACCCGGAGTTCTTCCGGTGTTGGCGGTTCGACCAAGGTTGTTTTGCGTGGTAATAAATCCATTGCCGGTGATAATAACGCGCTTTATGTAATTGACGGTATCCCGATGCCGCGCAACAACAGCGGACAGATTGGAGGGGTTTTTGGCGGACAGGACAGAGGTGATGGTATTGAAAATCTTAACCCGGATGACGTTGAAAGTATTACCATACTTCCCGGATCGTCTTCGGCAGCATTATACGGCAGCCAGGGCGCAAATGGTGTAATTTTGATTACTACGAAAAAAGGGCTGGCAGGTAAAACAACAGTTAACTTTTCGTCCAATACAACTTTTGAAAACCCGTTTCTGCTCCCTAAGCAGCAAAATACTTATGGCGAAACAACAGTAGATGAAAATGGCAAGCCTGTGGTCAATTCCCCTTTTAGCTGGGGCAGTAAGCTGGCTTCGCCAAGCACGTTCGACCCTAAATCGTTTTATAATACCGGCAGGACTTTGATCAATGCTTTATCGGTACAAACCGGTACAGAAACCAATCAAACCTACTTTTCTTTTGAAAACACCAACTCTACCGGTGTTATCCCTAACAATAAACTTGATAAATATAATTTTACTGTACGCAACTCGAGCCAGTTTTTTAAAAATAAACTGTCCCTGGACGTTTCTGCCAACTACATTTCACAAAATGTAAACAACAGGCCGTATCAGGGTTTTTACTACAACCCAATTGTTCCTTTGTATCTTTTTCCAAGAGGGGTTGATTTTGACCAGTACAAAAACAACTACGAGGTTTATAATCCTGCAAGACAATTAAATACACAAAACTGGCCATATGCAATCAGCGATATTGCCACCCAAAACCCTTATTGGATTGTAAACCGCAACAATAATCAGGACCGATTGAACCGCTTGCTTGGAACCATCAGTGCAAAATACACCATTACAGACTGGCTCAACATACAGGGAAGGTTGAAAGTTGACCGTACCAATGATGTTTATGAAGCCGAACGCTATGCTTCAACTATTACTACACTTACCGGAGCCAAAGGCGGTTATACTTTTAACCCGAGCAGTATAACGCAAACGTATGCTGACGTAATCGCGAGTTTAGATAAAAAGCTGTCTGATAAATTTACACTGACTGCCAATTTAGGCGGAAGTTTCCAGAATAACCAATCGGAAGGCTCTGTTACAGATGGTAATTTATTAAACTTTGCCAATGTGTTTTCTATATCCAATATTGATTATACACGCGTGCATCCCACCCAATACGCAGACAGGCGTCAGATACAATCTGCATTTGGTACAGCTACCTTAGGCTATGACAATAAAATATTTTTGGATATTACCGGCCGTAATGATTGGGATTCGAGCTTAGCGTTTACAAGCAAAGATCATTTCTTCTATCCTGCTGTTGGATTGAACGTTGTATTAAGCCAGCTGTTAAAATTACCGGAATTGATATCATTCGCTAAAATCAGGGCAAACATTACCAATGTGGGCAACGGTAGTTCAATTCCTTATGCCACAAACCCTACTTATGGCATTAACAACGGAACAACCAATGCTATAGGCGCCGCACCGTTTGCTACATTAAAACCAGAAAAAACGAGATCTTACGAAATTGGGTTAGACAGCCGTTTTTTGAATGACAATTTAAACCTGACCGTAAACTTGTACAAGTCTTTTAGTACCAATCAGATTTATCAAATCAGCGTAAGTCCTTCAACCGGTTACAGCAGTTACTATTTTAATGGTGGCAGTTTAATGAACAAAGGTATTGAAGCCACTTTGGGTTATAACGCCAAATTTGGTGCCTTTAGCTGGAAGCCAAGTATCAATTTCTCTCTCAACAGAAACAAAGTTTTGGATGTATTGGAGTACACCGATCCTTATACTGGTGCTAATACTTCTTTAGATTATGTAAACCTATCTTCGGATGTGTTTAACCTGCGTGTACAAAAAGGTGGTTCTTTCGGTGATATGTATGCCAATGCTGCACAAAAAGACGCTAACGGAAATTATATTACTGATGCCAACGGTTTACCTGTTAAGTCATCAAACTTTACTAAAATAGGAAATTACAACCCTAACTTTTTGGCCGGTTTCCAAAACGAGTTTAATTACAAAAGTTTCAGGTTGAGCTTTTTGGTAGATGGCCGTTTTGGTGGCCAGGTAGTTTCTTTAACCCAGGCAGTGCTTGATCAGTACGGCGTTTCTGAAGCTTCCGGTAAAGCACGCGATAATGGTGGCGTTGTGGTTAACGGTAAAAAAGTAGATTCGCAATTGTATTATACAACTGTTGGCGGCCGTAATGCCATTGCATCAGAATATGTTTACAGTGCTACCAATATCCGTTTGCGCGAACTGGTTTTTGGCTATACTTTGCCGGCGACCTATTTAAACAATAAAATTAAAAACGTTGGCCTTTCTGTAATCGGCAGGAATTTGTGGATGATTAAGAACAATGCTCCTTTTGACCCGGATGTTGCCTTATCTACCGCCAATGGCTTGCAAGGGCTTGATGTGTTTAATCTTCCTACTATCAGGAGTATTGGTTTTAAAATAAGTGCCCGTTTTTAACCTTCAAATTAAAATAACATGAAAACAAAAAAAACACCCATAAAACACTGGTTATTGTTATCAGTAATTGGTATTGTTTTATTTCAAACATCCTGCACCAAGGATTTTGAAAAATACAACACCAACAGGTATAATGCTACAGATTCTTTGCTTAAAATTGATGGTGAGGGCTTAGGAACATTTATGCTGCCCATGCAGCTTTCTATTTTCAGCACAACTAACTATTTGTACCAGTTACAGCAGAATTTGAATGCAGATATTTATTCCGGTTATATGATGTCCGGCGATCCGTTTAATGGCGGGGTAAACAATACCAATTACGGACTTGTGACCGGGTGGAACACTGCACCTTTCAACATTGGCTTTCAAAATATTATGGCTAACTGGCTGCAAGTAAGCAAAAGGGCGGCCGTTAGCTCACCGGATTATCTGGCAATTGCCAACATCTTAAAAGTTGAAGCCATGCACCGTGTTACAGATGTTTATGGCCCAATGCCTTATACCTCTTTTGGAAAAGGCGGGTTTACAACACCTTACGACAGCCAGGAAGTAATTTACAATACTTTTTTTACCGAACTTGATTTTGCCATAAAAACCTTGACGCAATACATTAAAACCAATCCCGGGGCAAAACCATTTCAACCTTATGATTTAGTTTACAATGGTGATTACAGGCAATGGCTTAAATTTGCCAATTCTTTGAAACTCCGTTTGGCTATCCGTATTGCCATGGTTAACCCAACGCTGGCAAAAACCAAAGCAGAAGAAGCCGTGAACGACCCGAATGGTTTATTTACAACAAATGGCGATAACGCCTTCGTTCACGCAGTTAACGGGGTTACTTTCACCAATTCCCTATGGTCAATCACTTATGAATACGGAGACATTAATATGGGCGCACCGATGGAATGCTACCTCAAAGGTTTTAATGACCCAAGGCTTCCGGTTTATTTCAAACCTAATAGTGCCAACCAGTATCGGGGTATCCGTAACGGTGTTGCCATTACTTCTACCAAACAATACGCAGATGCCAGTTTATTAAATTTCGGCACAACCAACGCAACTACCCCAATCCAGTTGATGGCAGCTTCTGAAGTGTCTTTTTTAAAGGCTGAAGGTGCCCTGCGCGGCTGGAATATGGGTGGTGGCACGCCTTCCAGTTTTTATAACGACGGAATAGCCCTTTCATTTGATCTTAACGGGGTTAGCGGCAACTTAAGCAATTATGCAAATGATGCAACCAGCACAGAGGCACCTTATACCGACCTTGCCAGCGCAACCAACAACCTGCCTGCCGGTTCTCCTTATTTAAGCACAATTACCATAAAATGGGACGAAGGTGCCACTTATCAGAAAAAACTGGAGCGTATCATCACCCAAAAATGGCTGGGGTTGTGGCCAGATGGCGAAGAAGCTTGGGCCGAATTCAGAAGGACTAACTACCCTGTTTTGATGCCGGTTGTAGTTAACAATAGCCAGGGCACCATCAGTACCACCGATTTTATCCGCAGGATTCCTTTCTCTCAGGATGAATACAACAACAACAAAGCTGAAGTTACAAAAGCCGTTACTTTATTAAACGGCCCGGACAATGGCGGAACCAGGTTATGGTGGGATTTAAAAGTGAAAAATTAAAATCAAAATACAGAAAAGCAAAAAGCTCCCGGTGTAAAATCCGGGAGCTTTTTGCTTTTTTAACCGTTTTGATCATGTGCTTATCCGCAATAATCCAATGCTTCTTTTACCGGGTAAAAATTGGTGTAAACTTTAACGGCGTACTGTTTTTATACCGGTAAAAACAGTATCTAAGTTATACTTCCCGCAATCTTGACCAATGCTTTAACCACAGCAATATCGGTTTGCTCCAAAAAAAATTCTTCTTCAAAAGTTCCGGTTTTAATTTCCCGAAAAAGCATTTTACTTTTAATTTTACCTTTCGCGGTAGAATGAAATTCTGTCGCACCGGTTTGATTGATAAGTTCTTTCAGGTTTTCCGGGCGGATACCGGCACCGGGCATAATCGAAATCCTTCCGGCGGCCTGTTTGGTCAATTCTGAAATCAGCGATGCTCCTTTTACCGCAGTATTTTCCATGCCGGAAGTCAGTATCCGTTCAAAACCCATTTCAATGATTTCTTCCAACGCTTTAAAAGGGTTTTTGCAGCGGTCAAAAGCTCGATGAAAAGTGGTTTCCATATTTCCGGCAATTTTTTTTAGTTCGAGGCAACGTTCGATGTCAATTTCGCCATCAGATTTTAAAATGCCGAAAACTACGCCATCGCAGCCCAATTCCCGGCATTGGATAACATCTGCTTTCATCACTTCAAATTCCAAATCAGAGTACAAAAAATCACCGCCGCGCGGCCGGATAATCGGGAAAAGGTTTATACTGAGGTTTTTACGTGCTAAAAGAAGCATTCCGTAGGATGGCGTGGTGCCGCCTTCTTTCAAATTATCACACAATTCTATACGGTATGCGCCGCCTTGCTCAGCTACCAAAGCCGATGTGACGGAACCGGCGCAAATTTCAATTTTAATCATTTTGGGCGATTAAAAAATGCTTTTCCCTTTAATCAGCAAATCCTGCTTTTCGGCATTGCAAACCGCAAACGAAAAGCCTTTTTGAATGGCGTAAGCACCATATTCGCCTTTTTTGTTGATCGCCAGAAAACCAACCTGCAGTGTTTTGGCCAGTTCGGGTTTCTTTTTGATGATCCGGTTTACCGCTTCTTTGCAAGCATCTTCCGGTTTGTAGCCTTGGCGCATTAATTCTACTACCAAAAAACTGCCCACATTACGGATTACTTCCTCGCCTACACCCGTAGAAGTTGCGCCGCCAACTTCATTGTCCACAAACAAACCGGCACCAATAATCGGACTGTCGCCCACGCGGCCGTGCATTTTCCAGGCCATGCCGCTGGTGGTGCAGGCTCCGGAAATATTTCCCGCAACATCCAGGGCCAACATGCCAATTGTATCATGGTTGTACTGATTTCCGGGCAGTTTTTTGGGCGAATAAAGTTTGTTTTCGATATTGATTTCCGGTTTATAATCTGCCGTTTTCAACCATTCTTTCCAGGCTTTTTCAGATGCTGCCGTAAGTAAAATCTTCTTTTTGAAACCGTTTTCTACCGCAAACTGCGTGGCACCTTCGCCAACCAGCAGCACGTGCGGGGTTTTTTCCATCACCATCCGGGCCACCGAAATCGGGTGATCGATGTATTCCATCGCTGCCACCGCGCCGCAATTGCCTTTTTCATCCATAATGCAGGCATCCAAACTAACATGCCCGTCGCGGTCGGGATAACCGGCGGCACCAACCGTATGGTTATTTGGGTCGGCTTCCGGGATTTTTACGCCAGCTTCCACTGCGTCCAGCGCGCGGCCGCCTTTGGAAAGCGTTTTCCAGGCTTCCTGATTGGCCGGGATACCAAAATCCCAGGTAGAAATAACGATGGGAAAGTTTGGGGCCGATGCTTCTTTTACCACACTTTTTCCGAAAACTTTTGAACCCAGGACCAGGCCCGAAGCACCCAAAGTACCGGTGGCCAAAAATTTGCGGCGGTTAAGTTTATTCAAATCTATCTTCATAACAAAAAACCTAAAATTGAAGCTGGAAGGTAGTGTTTTTGCGGAGAAATTAAAGCAACAGGCAAATTTATACCGATAAAAGAAGCATCCCTGCAACAGCTTATTTTAAATGCTTCTTTTAGCAGCATAAATTACAAATGGCGACGTTAAAAATTACTAACGGCAATCTTTTGTTAAATTTGCTGTTTGTGCTATTGTTCAACTTAAATATCAAATATGTTCAATTCTTCGTTTAAAACCCGCTTTTTGATGATTGCTGCTTTTACCACTGTGATTTCTGCCTGCAACGCAAAACCGGTCATCCGCACAACAAACCCTGCGGATACCGGCAATGCACCGGTAGAAACCCGGAAACCCAACAGTGATTACAAACCTGCTTTTGCCGGACAAACACGTGCACCGGGCGTAAAAACAGTTGTGCCACTGGCAGTTACGGTAATCAACAAAGACTTGCAATCTCCCTGGGGGATTTGTGTTTTGCCGGATGGCCGTTTCCTGATCAGTGAAAAAACCGGTGTTTTGAAAATCCTGAAAAAGGACGGCAGCGCGGATAAAACAATCATCAATCTGCCTGAAGTTTTGGCGGCCGGACAAGGCGGTTTGCTGGACGTGAACATCGACCCGGATTTTAAAACCAACCGTATGGTTTTTTGGGATTATGCAGAAAAAACTTCCGGCGGTTCTTGGCTGGCCATTGCCAAAGGAAAGCTGTCTGCAGATGAAACCAAGCTTGAAAACATCCAGGTAATTTATCGTGCCAAACCCGCCTACAACGGCACATTGCAATATGGCTCGCGGATTTTGTTTGATAAACAAGGCAACCTGTTTGTAAGTACCGGCGAGCGTGCCGGCAACGATATACGTCAAAAAGCGCAGGATTTAAGTGCGGCCATTGGCAAAATTTTGCACCTTACGAAAGAAGGAAAAGCCGTTGCTGGCGGTCCGTTTGCAAATACGCCAAACGCCCTGCCGGAAATTTATGCCTACGGTTTCCGCAACCCCGAAGGCATGGCCTGGAACCCCGAAACCGGTGATTTATGGGAAGACGAATTTGGCCCGCGCGGCGGCGACGAGATCAACCTCATCAAACCTGGTAAAAATTATGGCTGGCCGGTGGTTACCTACGGCATTGAGTACAGCGGTCAGCAGGTGGGCGATGCCATCCAGCAAAAAGAGGGCACAGAGCAACCGGTTTATTACTGGGACCCAAGCATATCCCCTTCTGGCATAACGTTTTACAATAGCAATGTGATACCCGAATGGAAAGGTAATTTATTTGTGGGCGCTTTGGGCGGATCGCATATTGCCAGGCTCGTTATCAAAAACAATAAAGTGGTAGGCGAAGAACGCCTGCTGAAAGAAAAAGGCGAACGTTTCCGCGCACTGACCGAAGGCAAAGACGGCGCACTTTATTCGATTACGGACAACGGGAAATTGTACCGGATCGGGCTGAAATAAATGATGCTTTTTTAAAATTCATTTTAAAATTTGGAATAAATTAAGTTCCGATTAATTTTTACCACCTAAAAGAAGCTGCCTTTTCAATAAGTCAGCTTCTTTTATTTTTATGGAAAGTTTCAGGGCTTGTTTAAACTGTATCCAATCTATCTTCTATGCTTCTTTTATCGGCATAAAATCGAAAAAGTAAAATTTAAGGGCATAAAAGAAGCATTGTCGATTAAAAATCAACCAAAAGTTGTTTCAATTTTAATGTTTTCCTGCTTGTTGCTGCGGAGAAAAAATCATTAAAAATCTAAAAAACCCGGCATTCTGGTTTTCAGGCTTTTTGGCCGGAAATATTAAATGTTTTATCCGGAGAACTGTTCGGTTCGCTTAGCAACAGGTTTTCCAATTTTTAATTTAAAGTATTGACGGACAGGTTCATCAACCCAGATTAAAATGGCATAAGCAAACGCAACCAACAACGGGATACTAATTATGATAACAACAGTCATCTGGTTTAAGGTTGGCTTTGCTGATTCTGCCCAGCTCATAAACAGCCAGATAAAAGGATAATGAACCATGTAAAGCGGGTACGAAACAGCACCGGAAAACCTGCAAACAGATTTAAAAGCCGGTTTAAGCTGCGCACCTGCACCAAACCCAACCAACAACGGAAAAACCAGGATAACGATCAGCGGATCTACAAACGGGCTTGTTTTTTCTGAAAAAGGGACAATAAATGTTAGCAGCAGGAAGCAGCCAATCGTTAAAAAACCAAGTTTTGAGGTAAAAATCCAGTTGGAACGGTAAATCAATATCCCCATCAAAAATGAAAACCCAACCCTGATGGCACCCCCGATAAATGTATTGCCACCCCAGCCAACAGCCAGGTAACCAGCCCTGTATGCTTCTAAACATAAGGCAATTGCCGCAAGAATGGTCAAAATCCATAATATTTTTTTACGCAGCTTTACTAAAACCAGCGCATAACCAATATTTGCGATATACTCCCAAAACAGAGACCATGCAGGCGGATTGAGATGGAAAAGATTAAAATAACGTTCGTGCACCAGCGGGTAAGGAACCATCAGGCAGGATGCCAAAAACATCAGGAACGTTTTGCCGGAATATACCTCGAAAAGGTTACTATAAGGATCGAACACAAAGGCCAGCAAACCGATGACCGAACCGATGATCACCAGCGGATGCAAACGGATAAGGCGAAGCTTGAAAAATTTAATTATACCGATTTTTTCCAGTTTCTGATCGTACGCATAGGCAATAACAAAGCCCGACAGGCAAAAAAAGAAATCAACAGCAAGATAGGCGTGCGCAATAAAGCTTTTGCCATAATCCGGAACAGCGATTTCCATAAAGTGAAACAGCACAACGGCTACCGCTGCAATACCTCTAAGGCCATCTAAAATTTCATAATGCTGTTTGGTTTTCAGCAGGTTTGGGGAAATGCTTTTTTCGGCCATGTTACAAAATTGATACAGTTTGCCAAAAGCACAGGTGTTTAATCATAACTGTTTTTAAAAGTATAAATACCAAATAAAAACTTTCCTGTCGTTAAAATTAACTTTCTTGAATAATTTATCTTGTTAGTTACAAATTTTTAAAACAACTCCTGCTGAATAAGCTACTGCGATTTATCTTTGATTTACTTACCAATACAAAACTTGCTGAAAATATTCTCCAGCAGATCATCCGTTGTAACGGCACCGGTAATTTCGCCCAGATAATACAAAGCCTGTTTGATGTCCATCGCCAAAAAATCAGAAGTAACGGGATTTTCCATGCCGTAAAGCACGCGTTTCAAAGCCTCGTTGGTTCGTTTTAATGCTTCCAAATGGCGGATATTGGTGATAACGGTTTCTTCGCCGGTTAGCCTGCCTTGTATGGCGGTATTGTAAATCAGCGTTTTAAGTTCATCGATATGCTGTTTTTCTTTGGCAGAAATTTCTAAAAATTTTATTTCATCCGAAGAATTAAAATGAATACTGTTTTTACCGGCTAAATCTACTTTATTGGCTGCCGCAATAATCGGCATACCTTCGCGCTGCAGTTTTTCCAGATCGGTTTGCAGGTCAGTTTCAGAAAGTTCATTCACATCAAAAACATAAACCAGCAAAGCGGAAGTGCTGATTTTATCCATTGTTTTTTGTACGCCAATCGCTTCAATCGTATCGGTTGCTTCACGGATGCCGGCTGTATCAATCAAACGGAAATTAACGCCGCTGATGTTCAAAATTTCTTCAATCGTATCGCGCGTGGTTCCGGGGATTTCGCTGATGATGGCGCGGTCTTCATTTAGCAAAGCATTTAATAAAGTAGATTTTCCGGCGTTCGGCCTTCCGGCGATGACCGTGTTAACGCCTTGTTTAATTACGTTGCCCAACTCAAAAGAACGGATCAGTTCAAAAATAACTTTGTTGATTTCCAGGATCAAGTTTTTTAGCTGATCGCGGTTGGCAAATTCTACATCTTCTTCCCCGAAATCCAGTTCCAGTTCTATCAGCGAAGCAAAATTGACCAGCTTCTCGCGCAAAACCTGCAACTGACTGCTAAAACCGCCGCGCAATTGCTGCATCGCAATCTGGTGCGAAGCTTTAGAATCCGAAGCAATCAAATCCGCAACTGCTTCAGCCTGAGAAAGATCCAATTGTCCGTTTAAAAAAGCGCGCAGCGTAAACTCGCCGGGTTTGGCCGCGCGTGCCCCAGTTTGCAGCAATAATTTGATAATGGCCTGCACAATATACGGCGAACCATGACAACTTATTTCCACCACATCTTCTTTGGTGTAAGATTTTGGGGCGATAAACAAAGCAACCACTACGTCATCCAAAACTATTTCCCCATCCGCAATTTGTCCGAAATGAAGCGTGTGCGATGCCTGCTTTTCCAAATTTTTACCCCTAAAAACAGCATTGGCAATTTCGATGGCTTGCAGACCGGAAAGCCGGATGACTGCAATGGCACCAAATCCGTTGGCGGTGGACAAGGCAACAATGGTATCTTCGGTTTGGGTTGATGTTGAAATTGATTCGTTTGTCATTGCCGCAAATTTCGCGAAATGATTTGGTTTGCCGTTTTAAAGATCAGGTAAAATCAATATGTGTAGTTTTCTTACCTATGCCCTTTTTATTATATATTCGTGCCAAATGAATTCAAGTTCGCTTTTAAAAGGCACGCTGCAAACCATCATCCTGAAACTGCTGGAAAACAAAGCAGAAATGTACGGCTACGAAATCACCCAAAAAGTAAAAGAAATCACCGGCGATAAAATTGTGCTCACGCAAGGTGCTTTGTACCCGGCTTTACATAAACTGGAGGCAGAAGGTTTGCTGGAAACGCACACGCAAACGGTTGACAATCGTATCAGAAAATATTACCGCTTAACTACAGAAGGCCAAAACGGCGCAAAAACACAGCTAAAAGAAGCACAGGATTTTATCAATCAGCTGCAAATGATTTTAAACTTAAAACCAAATTTCTCATGAAACCAACTTTACAGCAAGGGGAAATTTTAAAAGAGTATCTATCAGATATTTTAAAATACCGGGAAACGATTGACGAGGTTTATGATCATATTTTAAGTGCAGTGGAAGAAAAACCTGAAAAGGAACGGTTTCAAAATACTGTGAATAATATTTTAAATCATGATTTTGGTGGAGGAAAAGGTTTGATGGAATTGGAAAGATCACATCAGAAAAACTCACTTAGCGAACTGTCACATCAACTTTTAAACTATATAAAAGCAAATTTTAAATTTCCAAATATCCTTTCTACCTTCCTGATATTTTTTGCTTGTTACTATTTTACAATACATGTAAATATTATTGGTAACCCAACATTAATCTTAGCATTTCCGCTTGCGGCAACACTATTATTTGCAATAAACTGGGTAAGGACATTTTTCATTGGATTTTATACCGGCGACAAGAGAAAGTCGTTGCGCGATATTAATATCGTGAAAATAATTTCCCCTTGTTATCGGATGGTATTTATATTTTGCTGCTTAATACCTTTGAAACTGAAATTTTATGAAATTATCATTGTAGAATACCCAGTCATTTTTACAACTTTGTTAACAGGATATTTGCTCTACTTTTTAGCAGTAATCAAAATTATTATTGATGAGTTTAAGCTTTACGTAGCCAAGTAAAATTTTTACCACTTACCTTTTCATCGCCCTGATCATTTCGCCATAACTCATTTTTTGGTTGGCGGCATCCAAAGTTGCGGCAATCCTTTTGGCTCGGGTAAAATCTGTTTTGGCTTCGTTTATCCACTTAAAATAATAATGCTGGTGCGATTTGGGCAAGGTTTCAAAATATTGCAAAGATGCCGGTTCGTCGGCGAAACATTCGGCCAGATCATCGGGCATTTCTATTTTAAAATCCGTATCGAGCTCTAATTGCATTTTCACTATTGCGCCTTTTTCTTTTCGGATGGCTTTGCGCAATGCTGTTTTTACAGGCAAAATAAAGTTGCCTTCGCCCATTGGCACTAAAGCTAAACCGCTGATGGCAACCTCGTCCAAAAAGCCTTTCACCCTAAAACTTACTTTGGTATCCGGTTTGATTTCGCGGGCAATTGCAGCAGGAATTTTAAGATAAGTCCAGCCGGTTTTTTCGCCTTTTTCTGCAAACTGTTGTAATGTTGCGGTTAGTTCGACCATATAATTGATGCTTCTTTTACCACATAAATTTAGTTAACGACAGCTTATTTCTTTTCTATTAAAATTATTACATAAACATCAGAAAAAAATTATAATTTTTAGGGCAGGGAAATCAAACAAAAAAATGAAAAGAACGATACTCAATTTATTGCTGCTGCTGGCCGTTTGCAGTGCCAAAGCACAAGACGCAGTTACCTACCAAATGCCGCCAAAAGCCATGGCCGATTTACTTTTGGCCAAACCAACGCCAACGGTAAGTGTAGACAGCAAGGCCGATTGGATGCTGCTGATCGACCGCAACTCCTACCCTTCTGTGGAAGAACTGGCGCGGCCAGAACTGCGCATTGCCGGTTTGCGCATCAACCCAAACAACTTTGCACCAAGCCGACAGTTTTTGGTAGCCAATAATTTTACGCTCAAAAACATTAAAACCGGACAAACTTTCCCGGTTAGCGGCTTGCCTTCGCCCATGCTGGCAAGCGGCCCGGTTTGGAGCCCGGACGAGAAAAAGATTGTTTTTACCCAAACCAATGCGAACGGCGTTGACCTGTATGAAATTGATGTAGCCACGCATAAGGCGGCAAAAATCAACAAAAAACCGCTGAACATCGTTTTAGGCAGCGGCATCACCTGGGAAGACAATAACACCGTAGTTTACCGCACCACGGTTAAACCGGCAAGCGCGGCACCGGCAAAACCGCTGATGCCAAAAGGGCCGACCGTACAACAAAGCCTTGGCAAAACCGCGCCAAGTGCTACGTATGAAGATTTGATCAAATCGCCGTACGATGAGCAACTGTTCGAGTTTTACGCCACCACACAATTGGTGCGCAATAGAAACGGACTGGAAACAACTATTGGCAAACCGGCAATTTATACGTCGGTCAGTATTTCCCCCGATAAAAAGTATTTGATGGAACGCAGCATCCGCAAACCTTTTTCTTATTTAGTTACGGCTGCCGGTTTTCCTTCCACAATAACCATAGCAGATTTGAGCGGAAAAACGTTGAAAGTATTAGCAGAACTGCCTTCCCGGGAAGCAACGCCTTCCGGTTATGACAACACGCAAAACGTGCCGCGCGGTTTTGACTGGCGTGATGACGAACCCGCAACCATCACTTGGGCGCAACCTTTAGACAGCGGTTTGATCAAAAGAAAAGTTGATTTTCATGATGCGGTTTATGCCTTGGATGCACCTTTTACAGGTTCTCCAAAAGAGTTGTTCAAAACACAATTGCGCTTTCGCGGCGTTACCTGGGGCAATGCTACGGTGGCTTTGGTTTCCGAAGGTTTGCGTTCGAAACAAACTGAAAGGATCAGCCGATACAACAGCAGCACGGGAAGCTTGGAAAAACTATTGGAACGCAACCAAACCGATGCCTACAGCGATCCCGGAGACCCGGTTACCGAAAAAAACAAGTTTGGCCGCCAGGTTATCCAAACTATAGACAACGGGACTAAGATTTTGATGAACAATACCATCGGTTCCTCAGCCAAAGGCGATTTGCCTTTTCTGGCCAAATTTGATTTAACAACCAGGCAAAATGAGATTATCTGGCGTTGCGCAGAAGGGACGTACGAGTTTGTGGTAGATGTGATCGACCCCAATAAATTAACTTTGATCACCCGAAAAGAATCGCAAAAAGAAGTACCGAATTATTTTTTGAAAGATTTAATGCTGAGAATTGCCGACCGCCCAATCACCAATTTTACCAACCCATACCCGCAATTGGCTGGCGTGAGCAAGCAAAAAATCACCTATAAAAGAAGCGATGGCGTGGATTTGACCGGCGATCTGTACCTGCCAGCCGGTTATGACAAAGCCAAAGACGGGCCGCTGCCGGTTTTGATCTGGGCTTATCCGCGCGAGTTTAATTCTGCCGCCGATGCGGCCCAGGTCCGCGGTTCTGCCAATCGGTTTACAACGATTGGTGGCGGCAGTCCGGTTTTCTTTGTGACCAATGGTTACGCTGTTTTAGACAACGCAGAAATGCCAATTGTAGCCAAAGACGGCAAAAAGCCGAACGACACTTTTGTACAACAGTTGCAGTTGAATGCCGAAGCAGCGATCAACAAATTAGCCGAAATGGGCGTTGGCGACCGGAACCGCATAGCTGTCGGCGGCCATAGTTACGGTGCATTTATGACGGCCAACTTACTGGCCCACACCAATTTATTTAAAGCCGGACTGGCTGAAAGCGGTGCTTACAACCGCACGTTAACGCCGTTTGGTTTCCAGAATGAAGAACGGACTTACTGGGACGACCCGAAGCTGTATTACGATATGAGCCCGTTTAGTTTTGCAGATAAAATCAAAACGCCGATACTGCTGATCCATGGTGATGCGGATGACAATCCGGGCACTTTCCCTATCAACAGCGAACGCTTGTTTGCGGCCATAAAAGGTTTAGGCGGAACAGTCCGTTTTGTGTATCTGCCTTACGAAGCGCACGGTTATCGCGGCAAAGAAAACCTGCTGCACAAACTTTGGGAGCAAAACCAGTGGCTGGATAAATATGTGAAAAACGCCAAACCGGTATCTGCCGCCATAGCAAAACCAGTTGTAGGCAGCAAATAATTTTCATTAAAAAGGTTGATAAAAGAAGCATTGCTAATTGCAATATGCTTCTTTTATCAACCTTTTTTTAGTTTATCTACTTAAATTTAGCGTGCTGTCATTCCAATGAAAGAGGGATCTTCTTTAAAGGATTACTGGTGTTGGTGAAAGAATATTTTTTCCTGCGGATCGATATGACAAAACGACCAATACTTCTTTTATCAGCCTAAATTTTGAATCCACTTGTTTGTTTTCCCGCTCTTCGCTCCTTCATCTTCCTCTAAAATCGGTCCGTATTCACTTCGATCCAGTTATTGTCCGGGTCTTGGAAATAAATTTGTTTTACGCCGTCCGGCCGCAATTCCGGCGATTTGCTGGTTCCTTTCCAATTGCCGTATTTAATGTTCATTTTATCCAGGTGCGCAGCAAAATCCTCGATCACCGGCACGGTAAAAGCCAGGTGAACATTGATGTCATGCTTCATGATTTCTTTGGCACCTTTTACAATATGCAATTGCGTATGCGGACCGATGCGCAGCCATACATGCCGCTGATCGTGGAAAGGCTCGGGGATTTCTTTCAGCAGCATTACATTTTTGTAGAAATCACTGCTTTTCTGCAAATCCACCACATAAACGGTAATATGGTCAACCGTTGGGCTAACTTGTGCCGAAGCCGGGTTTTTCAACATAAACAAAGAAGCAAACAACAAAAAAACAGGGATAAAAGAAGTATATTTCATCGGTTAAAAATTAGTTGGTTAAAGATAAAAGGAAAATCCGCATCAATCAAAGTCCATTTTTGTAAGGTCGAAACCTTCGCCCCAGCGTTCTTCAATTCCTAAACCAAACAAAGCGAAATCGTATTTTGCCGGATCTTGCGGATCAAATCCACGTAGTTTTGCGGTCAATTCCAAAGCGGTTTGCCAGTCGGTTTGTTTTCGTGTAATCAATTTCAACTTTCGAGCCACGCGGTCCACATGCAAATCGCAGGGACAAATTAAATTTGCTGGTTTTATTTTTTGCCAGATTCCAAAATCAACGCCATTTTGATCTTTCCGAACCATCCAACGCAAAAACATATTTAAGCGTTTGCAAGTCGATTTTTGCTGCGGGGAAGAAACATGTTTGACCGTGCGCCGCGGAAAATCCGGCAACGAAAAAAAATAATTCCGGAAATGGTTCAGCATTTCTTCAGTTGATGAATTTATACCGATAAAAAAAGCATCCTCCAAAGAATTATAGTGTTGATAATGCTGCCGGAAAAACGAAATAAAATATAGTAGATCGGTATCGTTAAATGTCCGGTGCTTAAAACCCAGCAATGCTTTCAAATCGATTTCCTGATGGTTTTGGATGAAATCGAAAGGCGAATTGTCCATCCGTTCGATCAGTTCCTGGCATTTATGGATGATCGTTTTCCGTTGTCCCCAAGCTAAAACCGCTGCAAAAAAACCCATAATTTCAATGTCTTGTCTTTTTTGAAATTGATGCGGAATGACGATTGGATCGTTTTCAATAAAATTTGGTTGGTTGTATTGAATTACTTTGGCATCGAGGAAGAGCTGGAGGTTAGAGAGCATCGAACAAAAGTAGATTTACGTTTTGATTTTAAAAGAAGCGTTTGGCTAATTACTCAATTATTCAAATTGTTTATATTTGAATTTAAACTTTTCAAATATGAGCAAACAAGCGATTATCGAAGAAACCGTAAAAGCTATTAATCAGCTTCCGGAAGACAAAGCCGAGGAAATATCTTCCTTTGCAGCATTTGTTATAAAACGTTATGAAGAACAACAATTAACAGCTGGAATTCAACAACTTACAGCCGGAAGTAAAACTTTTGATTTTTTAAATACGGAAGAAGAACTTTATTCCGCATCAGATTTAAAAGAAATTTATAGCAATGATTAAAGGTGATATTGTATTGATCACCTTTCCATTTACTGATTTAAGCGGAAGTAAATTACGTCCGGCTGTAATTTTAGCAAATACCTATCTTGATTTAATGGTTTGCTTTATCACAACACAAATTCAATGGCAGGAAATTACAGATGTATTGCTATTGCCCAATTTTGCAAATGGGCTCAAAAAACAATCGCTCATTCGGACAAGTAAAATTGCTACGATAGACAAAACATTAGCAAAAGGACTTTTAGAAAGGCTAACCCAACCTGAACTTTTTGATTTGAACAATAAACTGAAAGTATTATTTAAATTAGCCTGAATGACGAAAAACATGCGATAAAAGAAGCATTCATCAACTCAAAACCTGCTTCAAATCCTCCAATAAATCTTCAATATCTTCCACACCAACGCTTAAACGCAGCAAATTATCGGTTACGCCAACTTTGTCCCGCTCTGCTTTTGGAATGGAAGCGTGCGTCATCGTAACCGGATGATTGACCAACGATTCTACACCGCCCAGTGATTCGGCCAAAGTAAAAACTTTAAAAGAAGATGCCACGCGAAAAGTTTCCTGCAGCGATGCTTCTTTTAGGGTGAAAGAAATCATGCCGCCGAAATCGCGCATTTGTTTTTTAGCGATTTCGTGGTTTGGATGATCCGGGAAACCGGGCCAGTAAACTTTATCAACTTTTGGATGATCTTTTAGGAAAGCTGCAATCTGCCTTCCGTTTTCGCAATGCGCTTTCATGCGCAAATGCAGTGTTTTGATGCCGCGTAAAACCAAGAAACTATCCTGCGGACCAGGCGTTGCGCCGGTTGCATTATAGATAAAAAACAAATCTTTATACAGCTTTTCATCGTTCATAATCAGCGCGCCCATCACCACGTCTGAATGGCCGCCCAGATATTTAGTGACCGAATGCATTACGATATCGGCACCTAAATCCAGCGGGTTTTGTAAATATGGTGAAGCAAAAGTATTATCTACCGCTAAAAGCAGTTTATTTTCTTTGGATATTTTGGCAACCGCTGATAGATCAACAATTTGCATTGTTGGATTAGTTGGCGTTTCTACCCAGATCAGTTTTGTATTTTGGTTGATATATGGTTTGATATTTTCCGGATTACCCAAATCAATAAAATGAAATTTGATACCATAAGGCGCGTATAGTTTGGTGAACATGCGGTACGATCCGCCGTAAAGATCGTTCCCGGTAATCACCTCATCGCCCGGACGAAGGATTTTCATAACCGCATCCGTTGCACCCATTCCGCTGGAAAAAGCTAAGCCAAATTTGCCATTTTCCAGCGCAGCCAAACAATCTTCCAAAGCTTTGCGGGTTGGGTTTGTTCCGCGCGAATACTCGTAACCCTTATTATCGCCCGGCGATTTTTGCCAGTAGGTAGAAGTCTGGTAAATCGGCGTCATCACGGCACCGGTTGTTGGGTCAGGTTCCTGGCCTGCATGTATGGCTTTTGTTGCGAATTTCATAATTTTTAAGAGCCTCACCCCAACCCCTCTCCGGTGGAGAGGGGCTTAATGAAGGTTATTTTTTAAATTGATGATTTTATATTGATAAAAGAAGCATTGACTTATGTCAGCTTTGAGTTGTTAGTTGCGGGTTCTGTTACCAATTTTATGCCGATAAAAGAAGCATTGACTGACAACCGGCAACCCACAACCGATCTAATATGCCCTTGCAAATAAAACCCTTTCTTTAGAAGGTTTCCCGCTGAGGATGCAAGCGCCGTCTTCCTGCGGATTATTTAACGGGATGCAGCGGATCGTTGCTTTGGTTTCCTCTTTAATGCGTTGCTCTGTTTCGCTGGTTCCGTCCCAATGCGCTGATAAAAAGCCCGGTTTTTCATCCAGCAAACGTTTAAATTCTTCGTAAGTATCTACTTTGGTGATGTTTTCATCGCGGAATTTCAATGCTTTCTGGTAGATGTTTTGCTGGATTTCTTCCAGTAAAGTTTCAATCCGATCTGCTAAACCTTCCTGCGGAACGGTTTCTTTGATTTTAGTATCGCGGCGGGCCAGTTCAACTGTTCCATTGTTCATATCCCGGCTGCCAATAGCTACACGCAATGGCACACCTTTTAACTCATATTCGGCAAATTTAAAACCAGGACGTTGCGTGTCGCGGTTATCAAATTTGATGCTGATGCTTCTTTTACGCAGGTTTTTTGTGAGTTCTGCCACAAAGGCAGATATATTTTCCAATTCTTCCTGATGTTTATAAATCGGCACAACTACAACCTGTATCGGAGCTAATTTGGGTGGCAAAACCAATCCAGCATCATCAGAATGTGCCATTACCAGCGCGCCCATCAAACGGGTAGAAACGCCCCAGGAAGTTGCCCAAACATAATCCAGTTTGTTTTCTCTGTCCGAAAATTTCACATCAAAAGCTTTAGCAAAATTTTGTCCGAGAAAATGCGATGTTCCGGCTTGCAAGGCTTTCCCATCCTGCATTAACGCTTCGATACAATACGTGTCTAAAGCTCCGGCAAAACGCTCATTTGCTGTTTTTCTTCCTTTTATAACCGGCAAAGCAAGCCAGTTTTCGGCAAAATCAGCATATACATTTAACATTTGTTCGGTTTCGGCAATGGCTTCTTCGGCGGTTGCGTGTGCCGTGTGCCCTTCCTGCCACAAAAATTCTGTGGTGCGTAAAAATAAACGGGTGCGCATTTCCCAACGGACAACGTTTGCCCACTGGTTGATCAGCAGCGGCAGGTCACGATAGGATTGGATCCAGCCGCGATAAGTGTTCCAGATAATTGTTTCGGATGTAGGCCGTACAATCAGCTCTTCTTCCAGCTTGGCATCTTCATCAACCACCACGTTTCCGTCTGCATCGTTTTTAAGACGGTAATGCGTTACAACGGCACATTCTTTGGCAAAACCTTCTACATGACTGGCTTCTTTAGAAAAAAAAGATTTTGGGATAAACAACGGAAAATAAGCGTTACTGTGGCCTGTATCTTTAAACATCTGATCCAGGGCAGCTTGCATTTTTTCCCAGATAGAATAGCCGTAAGGTTTGATCACCATACAGCCCCGAACGGCAGAATGTTCGGCTAAATCAGATTTTATTACTAATTCATTAAACCATTGCGAATAATCTTCGTCTTTACTAATAATACTTTTACTCATAAAATGGAACGAATTTTGACATAAATATTTTGCTTGATTTTGAATCCAAATTTATAAATTTATAGCTATTATAAACTTTTACACTTTAACAAATTGATATAATGAAAACGAAGATCTTAAAAGGGATTGCAATGGCGAGCATGGTGGTGTTAGGAGCTTGTTCAACTAATAAATTTGCCGCTCAGCAGAAAGATTACAATGACGATGTGTATTTCTCAAAAGCGAAAGCAGGTGATGCGGTAGAATATGCCAGCAATGACCGCTCTTACCGTAATGATGGCTATTATGACAATTATGCTTCACGTATCAACCGCTTTGGCAGTTATTCCCCGTTTGCTTACGATGGTTTCTATAACTCGTATTATGGTACAGGTTTAGGCTTGGGATTAGGTTATGGCTTGGGTTCTTTGTATGGTTATTCTCCATATTCAATTTATTCACCATACTCTTATTACTCGCCTTATTCTTATTATGGTGGCGGTTATGGCTACGGTCTTGGCGGTTATGGGTATGGAGGTTTGTATTCTTCTTATGGAACGGTAACCACTAACGGCAGACCTTCCCGAGGAACTGGCAACCCGAATGCTGCTTATGGCAATGTTATGAGAAACGGTAGTTCTGTAACTAATAGAAGGAGTTATATTCCTGGTGTTAGTACTGGCCGCGCCGGAAATATCTATAATAATAACAGTAACCGGACTTATAATCCACAAAACCAGCAACCTACTAGACAAGTTGCCCCCCAAACAGAACGTTCTTTTCCTACTTACAATGCACCTTCATCTATGGGTGGTGGCTTTGGAGGAGGCGGTGGTGGCCGTGTTAGCAGTGGCCGTCCAGGTAGGGGATAAAAATCTCACTCTTCTCTTTTCTAAAAAATAATATGAATTTAAAATATGCCTTAACAGGGGTCGCTATAGTAGCGGCCTCTCAGGTTTCCTATGGCCAATCTGTTTTTAGCAGTGACGCTTTTCGTTTTTCACAAACACAAACTGGTGCTACTTCTCGTATTAAAGCCATTGGTGGTGCTTCTACTGCAGTTGGTGGTGATTTAAGTTCGGTAAGCGGTAACCCGGCTGGTATTGGTTTTTTTACTAAATCAGAATTAAGTGTTACTCCGGAATTTGACAATTCTAAGGTTAATTCGTCCTATTTTGGCCAAAGTAATTACAGTGGTAAAAATCAGGTTAATCTAAATAATGCTTCTGTAGTCTTTTACAACCGTTTGAGCACGCCTCGTGGCCGCGATAAAACACAAGGCTGGCTAAGTTTTAACTTGGGTGCTTCTTATAGCCGTACCAATAACTTTTATAGAAATGAATATTACTCAGGAATAAACCCAAATGGTTCTATCTCTGATTATTATTTGCAGGAAGATATTAGAGAATATAATAAATACGGTAATAGTGCAAGCGGAACATTACAAGATTGGGCAAACACGCAAAAATTAATTGGCACCCCTACTGGTGGTTTCCAGTCTAATGTAACATCTAAAAATAACAACCAAATTAACAATGCAATTTCAAGCGGAGGTCAATCTGAATTTAGTTTAGCTGGTGGTGCTAATTATAGCAATAAATTATATCTTGGTTTTGGTATCGGTATTACAAGTTTAAGGTATAACACCACAAGAACTTTTGGTGAAACAGGCACGGCATTGATTCCAATCAACGGAACAAATACTTACACTGGGTTTGCATCTCAGTTTTATCAAGATCAGGCTACCATAGGCACTGGTTTTAATGCAAAAGTCGGTTTCATTTATAAACCTGTTGAAGCCGTTCGTATCGGTGCTACTTTTACTAGCCCAACATGGATGACAATTCAAGATAATTATGTAGAAGGTCTGCAAACAGCATATGCGCAAGAAAAGACCTACTCAAATGGCAATGATCAACCTTATCAAACAAATTATAATTTACGCACACCATTAAAAGCAAGCGGTGGTGTAGCTGTATTTGTTGGTAAATATGGTTTTATTTCAGGTGATGTAGAATACGTAGATTATAAGGGTATGCACTTAGGCGGAGATTATGATGGTAAAGATCAGGATAATTTCAACCTATCAACCCTTTATAAATCAACTGTAAATGCGCGTGTTGGTGCTGAAGCTAAGTTGGAGGATTTCTTTATCAGAGGTGGTTTCAATTATCAGGGAAACCCACAAGTTGGGATTGGTAGCCCTGTAAAAATTAGTAGTGCAGGTATTGGTTATCGTTTTGGTAAATATTATGTTGATGCTACTTATCAATATGTTACCCATAACACAACGGTTTATCCTTATGAGTTTGATCCGAAAATTGTCAATGAAGTTAGCCCGGCTGCAAATTTGAAAAACACTTACAATAATGCTTTCCTAACTTTGGGGATGCGTTTTTAAGCACTATAAAATTTGAATGTAAAGTCGCTGTAAAAAACAGCGGCTTTTTTTATGCCATAAAAGAAGTATCAGCAATAAACTTCAACTTAGCTGTAAGTACAAAATCATGGCATATAAAAACCTTCAGCACTTTATAGAAACACTTGAAAAAGCCGGGGAATTAATTCGGATCAAAGAAAAAGTTGACCCAAAATTGGAAATCACAGAGATAACAGACCGTGTTTCCAAGCAATACGGCCCGGCTTTACTGTTTGAAAATACAGGGTATGATTTTCCGGTTTTGATCAATTCAATGGGCAACTACAAACGGATGTGCATGGCTCTGGGCGTGGAGTCGATGGATGATATTTCCAAAGAAATTGAAGGTTTGTTTAAAACCCTGACTGGCCCGAAAGACAGTATTTTGGATAAGCTGAAAATGCTGCCAAAGTTAGGTCAGATTTCTTCCTGGATGCCTAAAACCATTTCCGGCAAAGGTGCTTGTCAGGAAGTGGTGATGCAAAACCCGGACATTACCAAACTGCCGGTTTTAACCTGCTGGCCGGAAGATGGCGGTCCGTTTATCACGCTGCCAGTTATTCATACTAAAGATCCGCTCACCGGAATTAGAAATGTGGGCATGTACCGGATGCAGGTTTTTGAGCCAAAATTAACCGGTATGCACTGGCATAAACACAAAGTTTCTGCGCGCCACTTCCAGGAATATAAAAAATTAGGGCAAAAAATGCCGGTTGCTGTGGCTTTAGGCGGCGATCCGGTTTATACTTATGCTGCAACTGCTCCACTTCCGGATGGGATAGACGAATATATGCTGGCCGGTTTTCTGCGGAAGAAAAAAGTAGAACTGGTGCAATGTTTAACACAAGACGTGCAAGTACCGGCGGATGCGGATTTTATCATCGAAGGTTATGTTGACCCGGAAGAAGATTACATTTGGGAAGGCCCTTTCGGCGACCATACCGGTTATTATTCGCTGGCCGACTGGTATCCGAAATTCCATATTACCGCTATTACGCACCGAAAAAACGCGGTCTATCCGGCAACGATTGTGGGCATTCCGCCGCAGGAAGATGCCTGGATTGGTAAAGCTACGGAACGCATTTTCCTCGCCCCGATAAAAATGACCATGGTGCCCGAAATTGTAGATATGGTGCTGCCGATGGAAGGCGTGTTCCATAACCTGGCCATTGTAAAAATCAAAAAAGATTATCCCGGACAAGCCATGAAAGTAATGAACTCGCTTTGGGGTGCCGGGCAAATGATGTTTACCAAAATGATTGTGATTGTGGATGAAGACGTAAATATCCACAACAATGCCGAAGTTGCACGTTACATTTCTGAAAATGTTGACCCGCAGCAGGATTTTATATTCACTTCCGGGCCGATGGATGTGCTCGATCATTCCTGCTCCAAAGCTTCTTTTGGCGGGAAAATGGGCATCGATGCGACTAAAAAATTACCTGAAGAACTGAGGACTGAAGAAAAAGTATCGATAAAAACAGCATCGGCATTAAACAAAGAAGCGATAAAAATTCAAAATCCGGCCATTGCGGATATTAACGATACGCTGTTGCAACTGGGTATTTCGCTGGTATTTATTTCCGTAGAAAAAACTGAACCGGAACAAATAGAAAACCTCAACCGAAACCTGTTTAAACAAGGCTTGCTGGACGAAGTTAAAGTGGTGATTTATTTAGATCATACTATCGATATTTCGGATACCGGAGATGCTGTTTGGCGTTTTTCAAACAACATCGACCCGAAACGTGATGCTTTTATAATCAAATCCAAGAACAACCAAAGCCTTTCCCACATCGGTTTTGATGGCACACGGAAAACCAAGGAACTGGACGGTTTTGAACGTGACTGGCCAAATATCCTGACAAACACTACCGAAGTTATTGAAAAAGTGGACGAAATGTGGCCGCGTCTCGGTTTAGGCGAATTCATCAAATCGCCTTCGCTCAAATACCAAAAACAACTTTATAAAGGCGGCGCAGTGGTTACAGAGTGATACTGTTTTTATCGGTGTAAAATCAAAAACCTCGTTTGCTTATCACAAACGAGGTTTTTTAAAATTGATTTGTTGTAAGATCAGGCCAAAACCTGATGCTTTTAACCTAATACCTGATTAATCCTGATTCAAAAACGAACGCAGCATCCAGGTATTTTTTTCCAGATATTGCATAAACCGGTTTACCATGTCATTGGTCCCGTCATCATTGGCATCATCTGTAACATCTAAAATTTCACGTTCCAATTCAATCAAAATCGCCATATCATCCACCAAAGCTTTCACCATATCGTTGTCGTTCATGCCAATGGTTTGCACTTCTTTGATGCGGGAAGTTTCAATATAATCATGAAAAGTGCTGAACGGCGGTTTGCCCAAAGTCAATATGCGTTCCGCCAATTCGTCAATTGTAGTCAAGGCAACGGTGTAAAGTTCTTCAAATTTTACGTGTAAAGTAAAAAACTGGCGGCCTTTTACGTTCCAGTGGCAACCGCGGATTTTTTGGTAATGGATATGATAATTGGCCAGCAGATCATTCAAATGATCTACGACCGGACGGATTTCTTTTTCTTCTAAACTTATTGCTTCTGCTTTCATAATTTAATTTTTACCATAAACCCGCCGCTTTTAAGATTGTTTTTAAGGCAGGGGAAATCAAAATTTATCAGCTATTTTGCGGTTATGCCAATGGATTTTGTACCGGTTGTCAACCATCAGTTTTCCGGCCTGGTCTGGAAGCTGGAGGTTGATGCAGCGCGGGAACTTATTTTTGTTGAAACCAGGGATCAGGAAAACCAAACGGCCGCATTTTCTTCCTTCAGCCTAAAAACTGGCGAAAATTATTTTACGGATTTGGTTTTGGAGGAAAAATGGCTGATCGGGATGGAAGGCGCACGCAGCGGAATGCTGTTTTTACATGGTTATTTTTCGGCACAAAGCCCGGAACATAAAGCGCTGATTGCGTTAGATGCTTTTTCAGGGAAGCAGGTTTGGGCGGATTATAATTTATCGGCAGAAGCATTTACCAAAGCCGGTTTGCTGGCTGCCGATCAGCGGTTTCAAACCAAAAAAACGGTTTTGCTGGATTATCAAACCGGCCGGGTTTTGCAAAAACCAGATCAGTTGCAGAAAGATATCCAGCAAATACAAAATCCGCTAATGCTTCTTTTAGCACCTAAAATTTTGTCTGAAATAATTTTGGGTGAAATTGCAGGGGAAATTAGCTGTTTAAACCATAACCCGTACTTAATTATATCTTTGCACACGCAAAAAAACGGCGTTTTGCAACAGCTGCTTTTCATCCTGGAAAACGAAGAAATTGTTTATCAGGATTTATTGAACGGGCAGATACAAAAGTTGCAGCCCGAAGCGTTTATGATAGTCAATAATTATTTGATCTACCTGAAAAACAAAAATATCCTGAAAGTTTTAACCCTCAATTAGGAATTAAAAAATGATAAAAATCAAATATCTGTGTGTTGTGCTTGTTTTTACGGTTTCAACATCAGTTTTTGCAAAACCGCTGGCAGATTCTGTAGGCATAGAAAACCAGAACGGCAAGATGATCATCCTGCACAAACTCGACCCAAAAGACAATTATTACTCGATCGCGAGGCGTTATAATGTGCGGCCGAAAGACATTATTGACTTTAACAACAATGCCAAAATGCAAATCGGTGCGATCATAAAAGTGCCGACCGATCGTCCGTTCAACACCAATTCTTCACCGGTAAAAACAGCATCAACACCAAACCCTTCTCCGCAAAAAACCAGTACAACGGTTGCAGATAATTTGCCAGCAAACAGCACTTCGCCGGAATATACACAGTACAAGGTTTCGGCCGGGGAAACGCTTTATGCCATTTCGCGCCGTTTTCAGGTTAAGGTGGATGATATCATCAGCTACAATAATTTAAAAAGCAGCAACCTTTCTGCCGGACAGATTCTACGCATCAAACGGGAAGAACCCCCGGCACCTGCACCGGTAATTGCGTCGCCCCCGATAGAAAACACTACTGTGGCACGGGACAATACGTTGCGGAAAGATTCTGTGCGTATGACTAATTCATCTGACAGTTCTAACCGCCGCTTGCCTAATAACCGTTACGGCCTTACCGAAAAAAACGAAAAAGGGGCTGCTGTTTGGGTTGACGACCCGAATTTAGACCCGAAAAAGAAGTATGTGCTGCACCGCACGGCCCCGATTGGTACAATTATCCGCATTACCAACCCAAACACCAATAAAACTACTTTTGCCAAAGTGGTGGGCAGTTTTACCGAGAACGAGACCAACAAAGATGCAATTGTGGTGATGACGAAAGACGTAGCGCAATCGTTAGGGGCGATAGACAAACGGTTTTATGTAACAATGAGTTACGGCAGCCCGAACCCAAATGAATAAACCTTATGTAATTGGTATTGCGGGCGGAAGCGGATCTGGCAAAACCTTTTTTTTGAACTGTTTTTTAAAGCATTTTTCTGCGGAGGAGGTCTGTTTGATTTCGCAGGATGATTATTATATCCCGGTTGCAGAAGGGATGACGGCCGAAGAAAATAAACTGTACAATTTTGATCTGCCAAAAACCATTGATGCCGAAGCATTTATGGCCGATGCGCAAAAGCTTTTGAACCATCAAACCGTTTACAAAAAGGAATATACATTTAACAATGCGGCTGCTGTGCCCAAGATGCTGGAGATCAAATCTGCCCCGGTGATTATTATCGAAGGTTTGTTTATCTTACATTTTAGGGAGCTGGCCGAAATACTGGACATGAGGATTTTCATCGACAGTGAAGAAGAAATTGCACTGCACCGCCGTTTAAAACGCGATTTGCTGGAACGCGGATATTCTGAAGAAGATGTGCGCTACAAATGGAGCAACCACGTAATGCCTGCTTACAAGGAATATTTGCTGCCATATAAACTGGTTTGCGATAAGGTTGTAGTCAACAATACGCAAATTGCAGAAGACATTGTTAAAGTTACGCAGGAAATTTCTAAAGAAGTCCGGGGCAGGGTTTTAATTTAGACAGATGCTTCTTTTACCGCTATAAAACCGGCAAACCAGGCTCTCAAAACAAACTTTGCGGATAAATAGCTGCTTCTTCATTACATCAGCATAAGCACAAACAGATAAAAATTAGTGTGGCCCGGGCTGCGCTTAATGCTGTTTATGGCAAAACTGCTTTAGGATTTAACCTTTCGTTTTAAAAGCTAAAGGATTGGCATATTTTGCACAACCGGCATTTTTTTGGCAAACTGGTTTTACTGGTTTTTTATGGAAAGAACATAAAATATCCTTCAGTTTAATAACAAAATTTAGGGCATAAAAGAAGCATTTGGATAACTTTGCGGCTTGCTGCTGCGCCATCTTCCGGGATGATTTATGTGTGATCAAATCATCGGTTTTTTGTTTTTATGACTAAAAAATACACCTTTCTTCTTGTTGGTTTATTAAGCTTCCGGTTCGTTTCGGCACAAAAAACCGATACTTTAAAAAATCTGCCAGAAGTAACCATCAAAGCTTATCTCAGTCAGCAGCCTTTGCTAACCGTGCCGGCGGCAGTTGGCACCATAAATTTTCAGCAACTACAAATGCAGCCCGATTTTTCACTCGTTCCGGCCGTCAATACCATTCCGGGTGTGCGGATGGAAGAGCGTTCGCCGGGCAGTTACCGCCTGTCAATCCGTGGCAGTTTGCTGCGTTCGCCGTTTGGGGTGAGGAATGTAAAGGTTTATATGGATGAATTTCCGCTCACGGATGCTGGTGGAAACACCTATTTGAACTTGCTGGTCCTGAATTCGATCCAAAACATCAACATTTTGCGCGGGCCGGACGGAAGTTTGTACGGTGCCAATTCCAACGGTGTGGTTTTGATTGACCCTTTTGGCAACCGGCAGCAGCAAAGTTCGGCTTCGGTTGGTTTTGATGCCGGTTCGTACAACAGTTACCACGAAAATATAGCGGTAAAAGAAGTATCGAAAAACAACCAGCTTAATATCAACCAAAGCTGGCAACAGGCAGACGGTTATCGGCAAAACAGTGCTTTAAAACGAAATTTTGTACAAGCTTCCGACAGCTGGACGTACGCGCCGAACGGACAGTTGAAAGCTTTGTTTTTTTATTCAGATCTGAAATACCAGACGCCGGGCGGTTTAACGCTGGCGCAATATCTGGCCAACCCAAAATCTGCACGACCGGCAACGGCCACTTTGCCCGGCGCGGCAGATCAGCAGGCAGCCGTTTATAACAAAACGATTTTTGGCGGGATTTCCAACGAAACCTATTATCTGCCAAACTTAAAACATGTTTTTGCAGTTTACGGAACGCACACCAACTTTGATAACCCTTTTATCACCAATGAGGAAGTCCGGCTGGAAAACACCATCGGTTTGCGCACTTATTTTGAATTGAGCAGCAGGGAAAAACAAGCGGATAATTTTAGCTGGAATTTGGATTTAGGCACGGAAATGCAGCAAACCCGGTCCAACATCAACAATTACGACAACAATCGTGGTAACCGCGGTAACTTGCAGGCAGCCAGCAATATCCTGACGAAACAATCTTTTTATTTTACACGTTTTGCTGCTACTTTAATCAAAAAAATACACATAGAAACAGCATTAAGTTTGAACAATTATCAATATGATTTTACGGATGTAAGTTCTGCAGCCGGAAACAATCGCTTTAAACCGGTGCTGATGCCGCGTGTGGCTTTATCTTATCAGTTAACCCGGGATTTTGCCTGGCGTGCAACCATTAGTCGCGGTTATTCTACACCGGCCACTGCAGAAGTTCGGCCGAGTAGTAACATCATCAACACCAGTTTGCAGGCAGAAAAAGGTTGGAATTACGAAATCGGCCTGCGCAAACAAAGTGCAAATGCCCGTTTTAACCTGGATGCGGCATTATTTTATTACCGTTTGAACCAAGCAATTGTGCGAAGATTGAATGATGACGGAACCGAATTTTACCTGAATGCCGGCGGCACCAATCAGGCCGGATTAGAAACTTCGGCCAGTTTAAAAATCATCCAAAACAATACTACTGGTTTTTTAAGAAGCTTAACTGTTAGCAACAGCCTGACTTTAAGCAAGTTCCGTTTCCGGGATTATTTTAATGCCGCTTCAAATTATTCGGGCAATAAACTTACAGGCGTTCCGGCAACGGTTTCTGTAAGCCAGTTAAACGTGACTTTCCCGGCACGCTTGTACTTCTTTTTGCAGCATAATTATACTTCCAAAATTCCGCTTGATGATGGCAACAGGGCTTTTGCAAAGACTTACAACCTTGTTCAAACCAAAATTGGCTGGAACAAAAAACTCGGCAGAAAAACTATTTTAAATGTTTTTACCGGAATTGATAACCTGCTGAACCAGCATTACAGTTTAGGAAATGATTTGAACGCGGTTGGCTTGCGTTACTATAATGCCGCACCGTTGCGTAATTGGTTTGCGGGCGTGCGGGTTCAGTTTTAAACAAAAAAGCGATACTGTTTTTATCGGTATAAAAACAGTATCGCCCTCAAAAAAAAATATTTTAACTTATTGCTTCGCGAAATTATAAACCACGTAACCCGTTTTGCCGCCATAGTTAACAGGCGATTTTAACGTCATGGTGTTGCCGGTTTGTGCTGTAACCAACAAGCGGTAACCTTCTTCTACATTCTTCGGTTTATCTTTGTCGTACAGCTTTTTAAACTGAAATTCCGGTCCGCTTGTACCATTTAAAAACGACCAGTAAATATTTTGCGTAGTGCCAACCGGGCAGCCAGAACCAGGATTATTGATCGTAAAAGAACCATTTCCGCTGTTGGTTAGTTTCCAGATACTGTTTTCAAAGCATGTGTACGGAGCCGTGTTAAAAACTGATTGCACGCTGCCATCAAGCAAACCTTCCAAACTGACTTTTGTAATGCCCCAGTTACCAGAAATTTTTCCGCGTGAAATGGTTGAACCGCCTTTCATGGACGAACAAGCAGAAAATAATGCTGCGATCATCAGTACAGCTACTGTTTTTAAGATTGTTTTTTTCATATTGATTTAAGTTTATTGTTTAAGATGAATTATTTTTTTAGTTCAGAAATTAAACGGACAAACCAATTTTTTGTTGGTAAAAGAAGCATCCCGCTTTTTCTCAAGTTTTGTTCCGCTCGATCCAGGATTGATAAATTTCCTGAAAAACAGTTTCCAATGGTTTGGTAATTTGCCAGTTGGGATAATGCGCTTTCATTTTCCGCAAGTCACTGTAATAGCAAATATGATCACCAATGCGGTTGATTTCGCTGTAACTATACTTCATTTCTTTTCCGCTGATGTTGGAAATCAGGTCAAAAGCTTCCCAAATTGAGCAGGTGTTATCTTTTCCACCGCCCAGATTATAAACTTCTGCCACACGCGGCGCGGCAATAAATTCTTCAATAAAACGTGCCACGTCGTAAGAATGGATATTGTCGCGGACTTGTTTCCCTTTGTAACCAAAAACGGTATATGGTTTTTCTTCCAGATTACATTTGATGAGATAACTTAAAAAGCCATGCAATTCTACGCCAGTATGGTTTGGCCCGGTGAGGCAACCACCGCGCAAACAAGCAGTTGGCATATTAAAATACCGGCCGTATTCTTGCACAGAAATATCCGCAGAAACTTTGGAAGCCCCAAAAAGCGAATGTTTGGTTTGATCGATGCGGAAGTTTTCGGGGATGCCATATTCAAATTTCGGATCAGCATAATCCCAGCGTTTTTCCAGTTCTTTCATTTCGATTTCGTTTGGCGCATCACCATAAACTTTATTGGTTGACATGTGAACGAACGGAATTTCGGTACTGTATTGCCGCGTCGCCTGCAGCAGATTAAACGTGCCAACCGCATTCGTATCAAAATCATCAAAAGGAATATCGGCCGCGCGATCATGGCTTGGTTGCGCCGCTGTATGCACGATGGCGTTTGGTTGGATTTGGGCCACCAGATCGATCACGCCTTTGCGGTCGCGAATATCCAGTTCGTGATGGAAAAAAGATTTAATGCGGGATTTTAACCGGCTTTCGTTCCAGCGCGTATCACCATTCGCCCCAAAAAAAACCGCACGCTGGTTATTATCGATTCCGTGGATTTCCCAGCCCAGATCAGCAAAATGAATGCAAACTTCGGAACCGATCAAACCGGATGAGCCGGTTACCAATAATTTTTTCATATATGAAGTATCATCAGTTTTTATGCAATTAAAACTAAAAAGTTTCAGCAAAAACGTTGTATTTACAATCTGCCATCGGTTAAACCGGCAGGCAATACTCCTTTTACATCATAAATTACGGCATTGTTACTTTTTAAATTTTTCAAATCCCAATCTTTAAATTCCTGATGTGCAACAGCAAGCACAATGGCATCATAATTATTTTTTAATTGTTCAGGCTGATTAAAAGTGGCAAAACCATATTCCTGTTGCACTTCTTCCGGATCGGCCCAAGGATCATAAACCGCTAAATCAGTTTCAAACTCTTGGAAAACACGGATAATATCGATCACGCGCGTATTGCGTACATCAGGGCAATTTTCCTTAAAAGTGAAACCCAAAATCAGGATTTTAGCACGTTTAACGGCAATATCTTTTTTCACCATCAGCTTGATCACTTCCGAAGCAATGTACGCGCCCATGCCATCGTTTAAGCGGCGGCCGGCCAATATAATTTCCGGATGATAACCAACTTCCTGCGCTTTTTGTGCCAGATAATACGGGTCGATACCAGTACAATGGCCGCCGACCAAACCGGGCTTAAATTTCAAAAAATTCCATTTGGTACTGGCCGCTTCCAAAACTTGGCCGGTATCAATGCCCATCAAATTAAAAATTTTGGCCAGTTCGTTCACAAAAGCAATGTTGATATCGCGCTGCGAATTTTCAATCACTTTTGCCGCTTCCGCCACTTTAATACTTGGCGCGAGGTGTGTTCCGGCTACAACAATTGATCGATATAACTCATCTACAAAAACCGCAGTTTCAATGGTAGAACCGGAAGTTATTTTTTTGATGTTGGTTAAAGTATGTTCTTTATCGCCTGGATTAATTCTTTCGGGAGAATATCCTGCAAAAAAATCTTTGTTGAAGATCAAGCCGGAAGTTTTGGCCAGGATCGGCACACATTCATCTTCGGTAACGCCGGGATAAACAGTGGATTCATAAATCACCAAACCGCCTGGTTTCAACGCCTCACCAACCAGCACAGATGCTTCTTTTATCAGCCTTAAATCAGGGCGATTGTGCTTATCTGTCGGCGTAGGCACGGCCACGATAAAAACGTTACAATCTTTTAATTTTTCTGCTTCTGAAGTGCACAAAAGTTTTCCATGCGGAAGCAAAACTTCCTGTAAATGTGCAGGTTCCACTTCCCGGGTGCGATCAAAACCGGTCAATAAACCATCAATTCTTTTGCTGCTGATATCAAACCCGATTACTTCAAATTTTTCCGCAAAAGCAACGGCCAGCGGCAAACCAACGTAACCCAAACCAATTATGGCAATTTTAATTTGCACAGGTTTTTGATAGATAAAAGAAGTATCGTTTTCGCTTGAACCGGGCATTTTAGAGTCGGATTTGGCAAATATATTAATTTTAGGTAAGCAAAAAATTACCTGCTAAAAACAGTATTGGTTTGCAGCCATCAGGAATTATAAATTTGATATACTCCTTTTACGATATTTTTTTCGGCATCGCCCACCAAAACCGTTGCTATTTTTTTCTGGATCATCAGGGTTTCGGCTTCACTAATAAACTCATTATCAGCAATAATAATGGGTTTGGGGTTGAAAATATCCTGAATTTTTATTTGTGAAGTATCCGGGAACCGAACCAATCCGCGCCGCAAATCGCCATCGGTAACAATTCCTTCCGCATGGTTTTCATCGCCCACAATCACCAAACCCAAACGCCCTGCCGACATGGTCAAAATTAGGTCGGTAAAAGAAGCATCAGGTTTGATAAAAGGCAGATTGTCTGTCCGCATCAAATCTTTTACGCGCGTGATCAACTTCCGGCCCAAACTTCCGCCGGGATGAAAGCGGGCAAAATCCTCCTGTAAAAAATTCCGGGCTTCCATCAAAGCAATGGCCAGCGCATCGCCCAAAACCAGCATCGCCGTGGTAGAAGAAGTTGGTGCCAGTTGCAGCGGACAAGCTTCCTGCGTAATCATCAGTTTTAAACAACAATCCGCGTTTTTGGCCAATGTTGATGCGGGGTTTCCGGTGATGGCAATCAACTTATTTTGATGCCATTTTAAAAACGGGACCAGTTTCAGCACTTCATCGGTTTCTCCGGAGAAAGAAATTAAAATCAATACATCCGAATGGCTGATGATGCCCAGATCGCCATGGAAAGCTTCGCTTGGGTGCAAAAAATAAGCAGGCGTACCGGTACTATTTAAGGTGGCCACAATTTTTTTGCCGATCAAACCGGATTTGCCGATCCCGGAAACGATTATTTTGCCTGCGGAATTTAAAATGAGTTCTGTTGCGTAGTCAAATTGTTCATCCAGCTGATGGGCAACCTGTTGCAACGATTCTATTTCGACCTGAAAAACCCTACGGGCAATGCTCAACCGGCTATTTTCCATGCGCAAGTTCGCTGATCAAATCTTCCAAATCACTTAAATACAACATGTTTGGCCCATCACTTAAAGCATGGTCAGGATCAGGATGCGTTTCGATAAAATAACCGTTTGCGCCAAAAGCTTTGGCCGCCCGCGCCATCAAAGGCACAAATTTGCGGTCGCCGCCGGTTTTGTCGCCCGCGCCGCCCGGCCGCTGTACAGAATGCGTGCAATCCATACAAACCGGATAGCCAAACGCTTTCATATCATCCAAATTCCGGAAATCTACCGCCAAGTTGTTGTAACCAAAACTGTTACCGCGTTCGGTCAAAATCACCTGGTTGTTGCCTGCTTCGGCTACTTTTTGAGCCGGATAAAACATATCATGACCGGACAAAAACTGCGCTTTTTTGATGTTGACAATTTTACCGGTTTCGGCAGCAGCCACCAACAAATCGGTTTGCCGGCACAAAAAAGCCGGGATTTGCAAAACATCAACAACTTCAGCAGCAATTTTGGCCTGAAAAGGTTCATGAATATCGGTAGTAACCGGCAAACCAAAAGTATCTTTTACAGCTTGCAGCATTTCCATTCCTTTTTCCAGACCCGGCCCGCGGTAAGATTTAATTGAAGTACGGTTAGCTTTATCAAAAGAAGATTTAAAAATAATGGTTACACCTAACTTTTCGCGGATTTCAACCAGTTTTTCTGCCACTAAAAACAGTAGTTCGCGGTTTTCCATCACGCAGGGGCCGACAATGAAAAAGGGTTTGGTTTGGAGGAGGTTGTAATCCATCAGCTTAAATTAATAAAAACCAAAGATAGATTAATGAGTGAAATTATGTCCGGAAAAATCTATTATGATGTTTCAACAATACTTCTTTTACCGGTTAAATTATCTGCTGTACGGATATTCGTTAACCCAATGAAAACCACGGCTCATTAATGGAAAAGAAGCAGTGTTATTTTTGCGCAAGTTAACAAGCAGCAATTTATGGCTGGAAAGATTTATGCTGGACAAAACAAGCTGATCGGGCATTTTATATTCATAAGTAAATTCGTATTGAAGATTATTATTACCGGAACTAAACAGAATTATCTTTTTATTAACACGATCAACATTGCATAAAAATATTAAAGTTTTGTTGTTGGACAACTCAACTTTTACAGAATCAAATAGGATATCAACCTTCTTCCAAGTTACAGAATCAGTATTGTTGATTTGGGTATTTAAGTCAGTTTGTTTAATACTTTCTACCTGAAACTTGCCATAAATTTTGAAATCGTTTCTATGGGTAAAGTAATTGGCACATACCGGGATTACGAGATAGATGATCAGCCCATATTTGCAAATAGTTAGCCAAATACTGTGTTTTTTGCCATTGAACGAACCAAGATTGACCGGTTGGGTTGCTTTGTTGAGCAGAAAAAAATTGAGAAAACGTTTTGCATCTTTCAAAATCAGAAAGAAGCTCATTGACAATAATATAGTAGAAAATATTTTCACCGGCACATCAAAAAAATAATTGACTGCCACAATGTTTGCTGTTACCGTAAGCGTAATTATCGCACCTAAAGCAACCGTTCTACGAAAAAGCAATAACAAACCGCCCAAAGCTTCTGCCATTCCCATAAAATACTTATAACCAGTTGAATAGGAAAAAAATGCCCAGGCAAGTCCCATTGGGGAAGATTCGCCGTAAGTTTTTTTTAAACTGTACTCTGAAAGATCGCCAAATTGCATGTTGAAAAGCTTCATTAAGCCGTAAGAGATCATCCAAAAACCCAGATAAAACCGGATTAACACACTTAAAAAATAAAAGAGCTTTTGATAATTTGATCGGTTTCTATCCAATACCGACCAGATAATTGCACCGATCACAGCCGCCAAAACAACACCAAACAGTGTGATATAATTGAATGTTGTATCTCCACTTCCGGTACTGAGTGGTTGGGCTACTTCTTTTCCGTTTAATAATAATTTTCCCAACCACAATACAGAAAAGTTTAGTGGTTTTAGGAGAATACCATAGATAGAATTTACTAAAGGCATTGAACCGTTCCGGAAAACAAAGATTATCAAAACGTATAATAGGAAAAATAACCTGAACAGTATTTTTTGAAAAAACGACCAATCAGAAACTGCTAAATTTTCTTCTTTCATCATACTGATGTTTACAAATTTATCTTTGTAATATTACAAATTAACGTCAATAAAAAGCCCTCCGGAATAAATCCGGAAGGCTGAAACCTGTACGATAAAAACAGCATTTATATTACCCAAAAAACAAGTAATTGCGTGTAAAAAACCTGAATCGTTTGCTCAGTTTTTTTGAATTTAAAAGCTTTTTATTTTTACTACATCTGTTTTACAATGCTTCTTTTACCACCTATAAATTGGTGAAGTATAATTTGCTTTTGTAAGCAGGTAGCACAACGCACCAAATTTATAGTGCTAAAAGAAGCATCAGTTTTTTTTCAGAAACAAATTTGGACAGGCTCTTAAAAATCGAACTTAAAAACATCGTTCATATTGTTGCTGGAGGTGGTGCTCACCTTTAAATCGGTGATAAAACCGGTGCTCAGTTCGTAAACCCAGCCGTGCACGCTTAGTGTTTTGTTGTTTTCCCAGGCATTCTGGATGATGGAGGTTTTGCACAGGTTGTTTACGCCTTCCATTACATTGTATTCTACCAATCGGTTGGCGCGCTCTTTTTCATCGCTGATCAAATCCAGCTCGAAGGCGTGCAAACGGTAAATATCTTTGATATGCCGAAGCCAGCTGTAAATAATACCATAAGTCAACACTATTTCGTTCAAACATTCCAACTAACTCAAGGAAAGGGAACTGTTTAATATACCCACTAATCAGTCGGAGCACTAAAGGCTCATCATCTATGGTTATGCATTTAATCCTCATACTTTATTGTTTAGTGTTAGTTCAACAGTAAAAAAATTACCAGTACGGTCAATATTCAGTTTGTAATTTTTGCAATAAAGCTGATCAAGCCGCTGTATCGTATTTTGAATACCGATACCATTACGTACTTCAATCCGGATGTTATTGTAAACAGGGTTACTGCAAAATAACTTGATATGATCGGCAGCAATGGTAATTTTGATGATCAACTTGCTGTTTTCCTGTTTACTGATGCCATATTTGAAAATATTCTCGATAAAAGTCATGAATATAAGCGGCGTGATTTCTTTTCCATTGGCATCTCCGCTAAAGATGTAATCAATTTTAGTCATTTCACCTATTCGAAACCGTTGCAGGTCAATGTAGTTATCGATACATTCAAGTCCGTTTTCTAAAGGGACGAAATCTGCTAAGACCTCATCGGTTACATACCGCATAATATTCAATAGTTTCATTATGCTTTCAGCCGTGTTGATGTCGCCCTCGACTGCAAGTGAGTAGATATTATTTAGCGGGTTGAGTAAAAAGTGCGGGTTGATTTGCGCTTTTAAAAAAGATAGTTCCGCATTTGCTTTCCCAATTTCAGCATAAGCCGCTCGCCGTTCGGATGTTTGCCATTCCTTAGTTATGGCCAGGGAAGTACTTAAACCTATAATAACGACAAATAGGAAAAGGCTTGTCGTATTCCCGCCCTGTTTCGATGGAGGTAATACTAAATTGCCAGTATGTGGTAGCCCGCCAGGCTTGCCAAAATTTGAAGGATGATTTTGAAAGGGTGGCGGTTCATTACCCGGTGGTAGTTGTTTTTCGTCGAATTTTTGATCAGTGCCGCCAAATTCAATGAATGAGATACTGGTTTGGTTAATTGAAGAACTCTTTGATAACAGTCCCTGAAAAGATTTCAAGTAAAATGTACCTGCAAGGAGTAACAAAATAACAAGGATATACCAAACACGTTTATTCTTGAACATCAACTGTGGAACAAGAATTAAACTGTTGAAATAGAATATTAGCAAATAGTACGTTCTGAATAACAGATATTGCTGGCTTAAAAGCAGTGAAAGGTTATTGTTAGTACTTTTTTGGCACTAATAAATATAAATGGGAACGCAACAAATACAAGCCATCCCGCAAAATGAGCAGCAAGGCCGGACACTCTGGTCTTTTTCATTTTGCAAATGAAAGTCTTCAAATACTTTAATTTTTAATTGTATATATGATCGGCCAAATTGTATTGATGAAGTACAGGTTAAAGACGAAAATATAATCATTGTTGGAAAACAATTCAAATATCAGTTTATTAGCGGGTGTAAAATAAACTGTGTCACGAGTTAGAATATTAACTTAGTAACACAGTTTAGAAATGAAGAAAGAAGAATCGCTCGATTACGGGCAAATGAAACAGAAAGTCCTTGAGCAACTCCGCTCGGGCAAATCACTCTATGGTAAGGATGGTGCTTTTGCACCCTTGTTAAAAAGTTTCCTGGATGCTGCCTTAGAGGCAGAGATGGAAACTCATTTGGACGAGGCTGAACGCAGCACCGGCAATCGCAGAAATGGCAAAACAAGCAAAGATGTCCGCACCTCATCAGTTACCATTTCGGTCGAGACCCCACGTGACCGTGCTTCCAGTTTTGAGCCTGAGTTAATTAGAAAACGGGAAACGATTCTATCTGAAAGCCTTGAAAGTAAGATTTTGGGGATGTATGGCTTGGGGATGAGCCTCCGTGATATATCCAAACACATCAAGGACATGTACTACACGGACATCAGTCACGCTACCTTATCGGCCATTACAGACAAGATCATTCCCGAAGTCAAAGAATGGCAATCACGTCCCTTAGAAGAGATTTATACGATTGTATGGTTAGATGCCATGCATTACAAAGTAAAAGAAGATCACCGCATGGTGTCGCAGGCGGTTTATAATATTTTAGGTATTGACCGTCATGTCCGTAAAGAACTCATCGGGATGTATGTATCTCAAAGTGAAGGAGCCAACTTTTGGCTGTCGGTACTGACCGATTTGCAAAATCTTGGGGTACAAGATATCCTGATTGCCTGCATCGATAATTTGAACGGCTTTCAGCAGGCTGTCAACACGGTATTCCCCCAAACTGAAGTCCAGAGCTGTATTGTCCCCCAAATCCACAACAGCTTAAAGTATGTGGCCTCTAAGGATCAGAAGGCGTTTATGAGCGATCTCAAACCTGTATACCGGGCTGATAACCTTGATCTGGCTGAACTGCGTCTGGATGAGATGGAGAAGAAATGGGGGACCAAATATGAAAAAGTTATAGAATCTTGGCGAAATAACTGGGCCAAGCTAACCACGTATTTCCGGTATGATGCCTTCATCCGAAAACTGATTTACACCACTAACACGATTGAAGGGTTTCATCGTCAGATCAGGAAAGTGACCAAGACCAAAGGGGCATTTACTCCAGACATGGCCTTATTAAAACTCATGTACCTGGCTCACAACAACATTAAACGAAAATGAACAATGCCACTGGCAAATTGGGGACAGACGGCCCAGAAACTAGCCATTTGGTTTCCCCAAAGAATGAAGTTAGATTTGAATTGAGATAATCAAGATTTAATCTGGCAGTTACGAAAAAGAGTAGTAACTTAAAATTAGATTAAAGCAATGACGGCACAAGAGAAAATCCTCAAAAACAAGCTGGGCATCTTGGAACTTGCCCCGCATTTGGGGAATGTATCGCAGGCCTGCAAAGTAATGGGCTACAGCAGGGACAGCTTTTACCGTTTTAAAGAGCCTGTATGAACAGGACGGCGAACTGGCTTTACAGGAAATCAGCCGGAGAAAACCAGTAATAAAGAACCGGGCTGAGGAATATATTGAAAAAGCAGTCCTGGAAATGGCCATCGAGCAGCCCGCTTTAGGCCAGTTCCGGGTATCAAATGAACTGAGAAAGAAAGGTATTACGATCTCTCCGGCATGGTAAGAAGCAACTGGCTACGCCATGACCTGCAAACTTTTCATCTTCGGTTAAAAGCACTGGAGGCCAAATAGGTTCGGGAAGGCATAGTGTTGACCGAAGCGGAGATAGTGCCACTTGAAAAAGCTAAAGAAGAAAAGAAAGCACACAGCGAGATTGAGACCCACCATCCCTGTTACCTTGGTGCCCAGGACACTTATTATGTTGGCAACATCAAAGGTGCAGGCCATATTTACCAGCAGACTTTCATTGATACCTATGCCAAGGTTGCCTTTACCAAGTTGTACGACCGCAAGAATGCACTGGTTGCAGCAGAAATGCTTAACGATAAAGTTGTGCCGTTCTTTGAACAGCATGATCTGCGGTTGCTCCGCATCCTGACTGATTGGGGAACTGAATATTGTGGCATTAAAGAACAGCATGAACACCAACTGTACCTGGCCATAGAAGACGTCGACCATACCAAGACGAAAGCAAAAAGTCCGCAGACCGATGGCATTTGTGAACGCTTTCACCGCACCATTCAGGACGAGTTTTACGCCATTACTTTCCGCAAAAAAGTGTACCGGGGTATCATCGAGTTACAGGCTGACCTGGACAGGCGGATGGACTACTACAATCACGAGCGAACACACAGTGGCAAATACTGCTTCGGAAAAACACCGATGCAAACCTTTCAGGACAGCATCCCGCTTGCCAAAACAAAACTGCCGGAGTATTTGGCCGAAAACCAGTTCTTTCAAACACTCCCAAAAAGGGTTTGGAAGAACCTGGTCTGGTGCATTTAGAAAACAAATCACTATATTCACAAATCAAATCGGACAACTAACAAAAACAGACAACTGTCAGATCAAATCGTGACTATTACAAGTTAAGCTGCGATAATTTGTTTGTTTAGTTGTTTTTCAAAGTCCTGCGGGGACATGTAACCAAGGGCAGAATGTAACCGTTTACGGTTGTACCAGATTTCGATGTATTCAAAAATCATCAGTGCTGCCTGTTCTTTGCAAGTAAATTTGTGCTGATAAACGCATTCTGCTTTTAAGGTTTTGAAGAAGCTTTCTGCCACTGCGTTGTCCCAGCAGTTTCCTTTTCTGCTCATACTTCTGGTAATTAAGGCATTCTTTCCCAACAAATCCCTGAATTCGTTACAGGCATACTGCACGCCACGGTCAGAATGAAAAAGTAGGTCATTCGTGATGGGCCTGTTCTTTTGTGCCATTTTAAAAGTCGGAATCACTGTTTCTGTTGCCTTCATACCAGAACTCAATGCCCAGCCGATTACTTTACGGTCACCCAGATCAATTACGGTAGTCAGATACAGCCAGCCTTGCCCCGTTTTGATGTAAGTAATGTCCGATACCCAAACCGTACCGGTCGTGCCGGGCTTGAAATTCCGCTCCAACATGTTTTCCGGTATAGTATACTGGTGTTCAGAATCCGTAGTGGCCTTAAACTTTTTCTTAATAAGGCTCCTGATGTTTTCTTTTTTCATCAGCCGGGCCACCTTTTGCCTGGATAATATAATATTGCGTTGACCAAGTGCGCGGGATATTCTTGGGCCTCCATATGTTCGTTTGCTCTAGTGATAAACCAGCTTGATTTCTGACAGTAATTTCATATCCGACTGTGACCTTTTAGATTGAGTGCACTTTAACCAGCTATAAAAACCACTTCTGCTCACTTTAAACATTTTACACATCTTCCCGATATTAAATATTGTCCTGTTGTCTTTTAGGAACCGGAATATTTGCCATCGCCCCTGGAGAAGATGCCATGGCCTTTTTTAAGATGTCGCGCCCCTGTTGCATGTCGAGCAGCTCTTTTTTTAGCCGGTGTATTTCCGCCTGCTCCGGTGTATAAAGTACTTTGCCCTGTCCCGGAAAACTCGTTCCTGCCTTCGTTTCCAGTTCCTTGCGCCAACGGTACAACAAAGACGGTTTAATTTCCAGTTCTTTTGATAGCACGCCCAGGTCGGAACGCCCCTTGCTCAATTCTACAGCCATCACCTTAAATTCACGGTCATATCGTTTTCTCGTTTTTGACATATCTTAAAGTTAAGTTTTTCCCTTAACCTTTTGTCCAGTCAAAGGTAGCAACTCCACCCTTCGATTACCCGCTTATAGATATTGTCCACAGCTTCCTCTTTCAGCTGGTTAAAGTAGCCGATCAGCATAATACCGTTTAAAACAGCTACGCCAAACAAAGTGATGTAATAGCACAGCACCTTGATTAGCCAAGGCACTGCTATTTTTTATTTCTTTCACTTTTGCCCTCTTCTTAAAGTAGTAGAAATGTCCGTTCCCATAGCATTAAATGCAATGTTCATGCTATCTCCTTTAACGCATCCCTTTACAGCGAAGTCCTGGCCCATTTGTGACGGCATCTTGAAAAATAAGGAGTCTCCTTTAATGACGCCGTTTGATATCGGTTGTGGCTTTCCATCTTGCGTTCCACCAGTAACCGTTCCGGTAAGCTTATTTCCATTGGTCTTAAAGTCGTAAGCGATTTCATAAGTGTCCATTATCTTGCCAACCCAATGGCCTGAAATGAGATCCTGAGCAAAACAAACGGTTACGATAACAAGTAAAGCAATTGCTGATAATAGAATTTTTTTTTGCATAGTTTGATGATTTTAATGATTATGTAATTTAATAGTTGTTTATTTTAAGGCTTCGGTAACAGCAAAAGATGCAAGCGGCTCCATTAATTTATAACCGTTAAGCGTGGGATGGACACCATCTTTTGCCAAACATTCCGGCAAGCCGCCCCTGTTATCTACCATTGATGAATAGTAGTCAAGATAAGCAAGATGGTGCTTTTTAGCATATGTTTTAATCATAGCGTTTATTGCCAATACTTTGGGCACAGGATTGATCGAGGGACGCCAAAAGAAATGATAGGCAGGTAATATAGAGCAAAGTATAACTTTGATGTGATTGGTTTCAGCAAGTTCTGCCATGGAAACGATATTTCCCATTATATCTTCCGTTTTTGTTGGACCGTTGTTTTCAGCAATATCATTGATGCCGCCAAGAATGACAACTGCCGTAGGTTTAAGGTTGATGACGTCCTCACGAAATCGTAATAGCATTTGGCCGGTTGTTTGACCGCCAATCCCACGTCCGACATAATTATTACTTTTGAAAAACAGCGAATCGCTGAAAAACCAGAGATCGGTAATAGAGTCTCCCATGTATACTACCCTGTGAACACCAGGAGATGGGTCTGGTAGGTTATTGTTGGCACTTTCATACCTTTTAAGATTAGCCCAGTCTTTATGTAACTGCTCATCAGCAGTTTGTGCCATTAGTCTAAAACTTAAAACTGTTAGCACTATACAATAAAAGTATTTTGACATATCGAATTTATTATAGCTTTTGATTTAAACCGGTTACAAACACATTTTTCTCTTGGTCTCGTAGTGTATCTACTACTCTTAGCAGCTACTTTTTAATAGCTTAGCCCAAAACCGAATTTGTACAGAGGATCTTTAGAATCATATGGGACATCTTCCTTTTGATTGCGCACAGCTTCCATTGATGAAGGCAATTCGATCGGAAGTCGGCCTCCCGGTTTGAATTTGCCAAAAACCACATCCAGTACCGCGGCATTACTTGCCCCAAAATCCAATAGCAGGCCTTTGGCTGCCTGGCTAATTTCAGTTATAACCGGAGGGCGGTCTACATTCATAATAACTATAGTTGGCACAGTATGCAGCAATTGTAAAATTTCGTCTTTCTTCTTTCCTTTAAAATCCAAATCGCCATGATGGAACATCGCCGAGATAGGTATAGAAGATGGAACGGGATAATATGGCGTATTTAAACGGATCAATGCAATGTCTGCTGATTCAGGTTTATTAACTATTGTACCATAATGGGCCGCTTCGGAAGAATCAATATTCTGAACGTAAATTTTTAATTTTCCGATTGCCAGCGGCAGAATTTTATGATCGTTTTTTAGCAGTGTCATAGCCCTGCGCTGAGCAGCATCAGCTGCTTTTTTAAACTTCGCATTGCCAACAGTTTTCATGGCTTTATCAACATCAACGAACGGATTATCAAACAAACCCAGCTCAAATTTTTGACGAAGCAAGCGGGTTACCGACTGATTGATTCGCTTTTCACTGATTTTTCCATCTTTGACCAGCTTGACTATCACTTCAGGTATGTTTTCGCCACCAAGTTGATCGCAGCCGGCATCTATGATTTTTTGGACGCGCTGTTCTGCGTCTAAGTTTTCTACGCCCCACGCCCTTGCCGGGAATATAAAGTTACCAATGGGTACGTCGGTAACCAAACTCCAATCGGTGCATACTATGCCATCGTAATGGTATTTGTTTCGAAGCAGCCCCGTAATCATATCTTTATTATAGCCAAACCCTACATTTTCGCTGGATTGCCCGATTGGAACGCCATAATAAGGCATAATCCCTGCCGTATTTGCTTTGAACGCCGCCTCAAATGGAATAAGATGATAACTGAAATTTTTCCCTGGATAAACTTGCCCTTTTTGAAACGAAAAGTGTGGGTCCAAGCCTTCTTTTTGGGGGCCGCCGCCCGCAAAATGTTTGGTTATGCAAGCAACGCTGTTTGAATCGAGTTTGATACCTTGAAAACCATATATGTAAGCGGTTGCCATACGAGCGCTAAGGTGAGCATCTTCACCAAAAGTACCTGAAATACGAGACCAGCGCGGCTCAGTGGCCAAGTCAACCTGCGGGTGCAAAGCTTCTCTTATTCCTACGGCTAAATACTCCTGACGGGCATCGTCTGCAAATTCCCGCGTCAGCTTTTCGTCTCCGATTGCTGCAAATCCAAGTGGTTCCGGCCATTGGGTAAAACCTTTAGCGGAAGAGGCGAAAATATTTGCACCAAAATGATGGCGAGGATCGGAAGCTATAGTAACAGGTATTCCAAGATGTGTTTTTTCGGCATACTTCTGCACATTGTTATACCACAACGCCAGTTTATCCGGTTCTGGAACCAGAAACAAGTTAAAATGGCTCATGTGCAATTTATCTATTGCTGGTTTGATGTTAAGCGCATAGGCAACCGTTGCTTCTGGCCTTGTATCAATACTTCCATTGCCATTAACCAGGCAACCATTGATAAACATCGTTCCTGCCTTCTCTTCCAACGTCATTTGGCTTAGCAGGTCTTTCACTCTATCTGCTATTGGCTGACGATTGTCTTCATAAATGTCGAGCTTACCATTTTTGTTGAGATCCCTGAAAGTTACGCCCTCAATTGTCTTAAGAAGGGAGGAATTTTGGATCACTTGGCTTGGCAGAGCGTTAACATCCTTTTGCTTGAATGCAATCAATACAGTGACAAACATCACGGAAAGACCGCCGGTAAAAATAATTTTTTTTATAGATAACATATAATGATATAAAAAGCCAAAATCTTTTCGTAAAAGTAACTAAAAGCTTTTTGCTTTCAAATTATTTCGTAAAATTTACTAAAAAGCTTATTTTTGAAGTTAGTAGATTTGTATAATGGTTATTAGTGCTGAACTAAAAGAATTTTTTAATAGTGGTTATTTGACGTACATACCACACATTTATATTGATTGTGTAATTTTTGGGTATCATAATCGAAAACTAAAAATTCTCCTTACTAAAAATGGCTTTCTAAGCGAATGGTGTTTGCCCGGGGGTTACATGAAAAGAAGCGAAAGCTTGCAACAGGCAGCAGATCGAACGATAGTTGATCGAACTGGAATAGAAAATCTTTACCTTCAGCAATTCCGTGCATTTGGTGACCCCAACCGTACCCGCTATCAAAATTTTGATGAAGAACAGTGGTATTCTTTGACAGGGTTACGCCTATTGAAAAATAATTGGCTTTTTGATCAGACAGTATCTATTGGTTTTTTTGCCATCACCGATTTTTTAAAGTCAATACCTTCCATTGACATAGAATCAATCGAATCCGCCTGGTTTAATATTAATGAATTACCAGAATTGGCAATGGACCATGCGGAAATTGTTGCAATGGCCTTAAAAACACTAAAAATACAGCTATACCATTCACCTATAGGTTATAATTTACTCCCAGAAAAATTTACGCTGGCTGAAATACAAGCCTTGTATGAGACACTATTAGAAAAAAAGCTTGATGTAAGTAATTTCTCTAAGAAATTACTTACGCTTGGAATTTTAGAAAAAGCTAATGAGAAGCGTAATACAAGTGGCCATCGCTCCCCATATTTTTATAATTTTGTTAGGAGCAACTATGAAGAGGCTTTAAATGAGGGTATTGTTTTGGTTTAAAAATAAACCTGTAAGATACTAAGATGATTTTACTATTGATAGGCGACCATTTAAATGATATTAGAACGAATCACACTTACAGAAACAGGATAAGAAATAAATTGTGTGAAGTTGCCGCCTCATTTGTTTAAAAATGTCGGTTTTGATAGCACCCGGTGCAACTGCATTTACCCGGATACCTTGCGTTGCATAATCAAGAGCTGCACCTTTTGTTAAACCAACAACCGCATGTTTGGAAGCATTGTATTGGGCAGTGCTTTCCAAACCGTTCAAACCTGCGATTGATGCAAGGTTTACAATTGTTCCGCCTCCGGTTTTCAACATTGCCTTGATTGCATGTTTCATACCATAATAAACCCCCATTACATTAGTTTCCAGCATTTGTTTTAAATCGTCAGATTCTGTCTCTGCGAATAAAGCATTGCCTAAAGAAATACCTGAATTGTTAACAATAGAATCAAGTTTTCCGAATTTTTCAACTTTTTTTACAATTACAGTTTTTACTTGTTCTTCGTTGGTTACGTCCAAAGGGAAAAATGTTATAGAAGTGCCATTCTTTTCAAAGTCTTTCAGTACTTCTGCTTCTTTGTTTGCATTTCTACTTGTTACGACAACATTGTATCCGTTTTTAGCAAAGTGTAATGCTGTTGCTTTACCAATACCTGTTGTTCCATCTGTAATAATTACTGTCTTTTTTCATTTTCTGTTATTTTAATTTTTAGGGTTATGTATTTAGTTCGCAAGCCCTTGGTTTTTACTGGTTTATTTAATATATTTAAGCTAAATACATTAGCATTTTTAAGGGGGTAAGTATTTTTGAATTTAGGGAAAAGTTTAAAACGGAACAAGACTGCCTGGAATATTTATCAGAGAAAAAGGCATCAAAAAACCCTACACCTGTTTGCATTGTGGGCATGGCCAATATTACAAAGGCAAAGGCTGGCATTACCGCAGGTGCAAAAAGTGCGGATATGACGAATCGGCCACGGCCGGGACAATGTTCCATAAGTGCAAATTAGGATTGTTAAAAGCGTTCGAGAAGTGTTTTAGGGTCTCGGGCTGTAAAAAAGGGATGTCGGGCTGTGAACAGTCCCGGGAGTTTGGCTGCCAACAGCGCAGTGCCTGGTTATGGAAGGCGAAAATACAGGAAGCTATGAAAAGCAGTTGCAGGCATGAACTGATGGGCGATGTGGAGGTTGACGAGTTCCTGGTGGGCGGGTTTTCACCGGAAAAGCTGGGCAGAAGTACCGACGGCAAGAAACTGGTGGTGCTTGCCGTAGAAAAAGTAGTGGACAAAAAAGCGCAGGTTAAATTAGGGCGGGAATATTGCCGCACAATTGACAATGCTTCTGCCGATAGCCTTAAAGCTATCTTTGAGGAACATATTTCTAAACAGGCTTCGGTAAAAACAGATGGCTGGCTCGGCTATTGGCCATTGCAAAAAGATTGGGCATCAGGCAGGAAAAAAGCAACAAAGGGGCTAATTTCCCTTTACTGCATACCCATATCATGAATGTAAAAGGATGGCTGAGGGCCATCCATCATAAGTGTGCGCCACACCGCCTACAAAAATACCTGGACGAGTACCACTTCCGTTTTTAACAGAAGGGGTTTCATAGGTTCTATTTTTGATAAACTGATCGCCAGGATGGTTGAGAATGAACTCGTTACTTACAAAATGATCAAATGCGAACTAAATACATAACCCTAAAAATTTTATATAGGAAAAGTAAAAAGAGCATTAATTAAGCGCTTTTTTGTAAGGCTCAGTTTGTTGTCCTATAAAAGTTGTGTAGAGTGTCGCTAAAATCGCAGCTAACGGAAATGGCTGGGCGAAGAACTGGAGTTAGAAACCCGTCAGCCAAAACCAATGTTAAATTAATATTCAAGACGTTGATACTTCTTTTAGCACTAAAATTTTATCATTGCAATAGCTACAAAACCCAATGATTTTTATGCGGTAAAAGAAGCATTAGAAATTAACCCAACAAAATATTTGTCTTACCGGTCTGGCTTTTTCAGCTTCTTGTCCTTTTGCTGCCGGTAATAGTCTTTGCGCTCGGAGTCTTCATCGTCCATCTCCGAGCCTTTTTCTACTTTGCGCCAATCAATATTTTTGTTGTAACGCGCCATCGCTTTTTACGGATCAAAAATCCGCGTATCACTTTTAACCAAAGTATAAGGCGTAAAATCCGGTTTATCCATAAAAAAACCCTGTAGTAAAGTTGCCGTAAAATCGTATTGGCTTACACAAGGCACATCCAAAATATTACAAATAGTTTTCAGGATGGCGCGAAAGTTGGCGTGTGTATGGCTCAATAACCTTTTTTAACATAAGAGCCGGCCAGCATCAAAATAGAACGGGGCGCATCCAAATGGTCAACGCCGCCCTGCGGTTAATGGCCTAGGTGTTGTCTATCAGTTTGATTCTTGCATCCGTCTTTGTCAAAACAGTTGGCCGTACGTTGCTTACATAAAAATAGACTTTACCCGTAGTGCATTTAGGCAATATTGATTTTGAGGTTGTTGATGTTTCGGTTTAGACTGTTGTTAATGTACTGAATGATTGTCAGGGTTGTTATTTTTGATAGAATTCTGGTTTTAAAACCGGCAAAGCTTTTCGCATAATTTCTTCTGATCATAAACTGGTCGCATAGCTGGGAAAATAGTGTTTCGATACGTTTTCTTGATTTTCGGAACACAAAAGGATGTGTTTTGTAATCAGCCTGGTTTTCGCGCATGGGGACTTCAAGTTTAATCATAATAATGCAGCTTTTGAGATGCACAATAGCCTTTATTCGGCTGGGCATAATCTGTTTCCTTACAAATCCTGCTCCTGCCACTCCTGGACAGTTTGCATATTTCTAAAGGCATACTATCCACAATAAAACAGTTTTCACCTTTTCCTAAAATCTCCTCCAGTTTTTTCCTTACCAATTCAATTTGAAAAAACAACTTCCTTTTCCGCCTGTTATAAACACTCCGTTCAATCAAGAAATGCAAATCAAAAGGTAATATCCTAAACAATTGATGTTCGCTATCTATGCTCATATATTCAGCAGTAAATGTCAAAGCGATTACCCCTAAATCTGACAACTTGGGCTTTCTGATCTGATGCAGAAAACTTTCGCTTGGAAAACCTAAACCCTTTAATACTTCCAAAATTTTACCGTAATTCACCCTAAAGTTGGGCATCTAAATCGTTGTGTCGTAACTCCAATTTACTGCTTTTTAGCAGTTTGCACAACTTTTACTAAATGCACTACGGGTTGACTTTAATTTTTATTTGTAAAACAGGCATATCGATTTTACCTGATAAAGTTCGTCTAACAAGGTTTCAGATGCTGCTTTTACCACTTAAAAACTTGTAACGTTTCGTTTAGGTTTTATTTAAATTGATTGCAGGCACTAATCCTTATAGGGCAAGGGGAGCATTATTATTTTTTCTTTTATAAGTTTAAGCAGTTATTAACAACAAGCTATTATCACAGATTCCATGCACCGCTCGTTTGCTAATTTCATTTCCAACAGCGTAGCTGCCTTGATCGCTTACTCTTTTCTTCCTAAAAAGCCTGCTATTGCCTACCAACAAAACCGATCCAAGCAAACTGTTGCTTTCTAATTAATCGAACTCAGGTTACTAGAGTTTTTAGAGGCTATAGAACCAATTTAAAAGATGAAAACAAGGCTTCATAAATTTAAGATTGAAAATTACGACCTGACATTTCGTTAAGTTTTTTCATGGTAAAGAAAGGTTTTTTCTTTTTGCTGTTTGCAAATATTTGCCGTATAATTAGATTTATGTTAAGTAGGAAGGTTGGTACTGTTTTCAAATGTATGATGATCATAAAAGCACATAATGTTTCCTCACAACAGCAACTCTTTCTATCTATAAAACACTGAAACAATTTATTCAAAATTCTCTATTTTCTTAGCTCAAATAAACTCATCATACATTTCAGAACACAACCGGAAGGTTATACTCCTTTCTATCTGTTGGTAATGTCGATTATTTGATCAAATGAAGCTTTACCTGATTCAATCGAAAGAATCAAAATTAAGTCATAGGTTATTTTTTAGTGATGTTTCTGTTTAATCAGTAAGCAATAGTCGATAATAAATACCGCTTTCGAATCTGGTCTTTGATATTGACAGTGCTATTCGCCGTTGCGTAACAGTAAATGCTACATTCTTACCCATCAATTATAGCAGACAATTTAATTTTTACACGGTTCCAGTATTAAATGAGATTAAATCAGCTGAGCTACGGATATGTTGAGTAATTTGATAATGCTTTAAAAGGCCACTACTAATGCATGTGTTATCATATTGTATATTGATGTAAAAGACCCTTCGGCACGCTACTCCCTCATTTTCAAGAACATAAGTAATTTAGAACTGATAGAACGTTTTCAGCCATTGGCTTTAAATAATAGCTAACTTATAATAAATTGATAATGCCCGGAAGCGACCCGAAATTGGTTAGATACAACTTTACCATTTAAATAAGCTTTTTGCCCATTTGAAACAGGAAAAAAAATGGTTGCGCCAGAATTAGCAGGAACAGTAACATTATAAATAATAGATTTGCCAGACCTGGTCCAGGAAGAAAAAATAGTTCCATAAGGGCCTTCATGACTTGCCGTAAAGCTATTGAGGCCCGAAACAAAGCCCGGCTTCAATAAAACATTTTTAAATCCAGGGTTTTGTTCATCTGCCTGTATTCCACCAAGCCCACTGAAGAACCATCCTCCGATTTCGCCAAACATCATATGGTTAAGAGATATATCCCTTTTGGCCTGAATATTCCAGTTTTCGTACAAGGTTGTGGCACCGTTAACAATCCACCACCCCCAAGAGGGATAGGTATCTTGGGCTGCCAGTTTATACGCTGTTTCTGCCTGTCCGTTATCACTTAAGGCACTTAAAATAGCCCTTGCACCAAGTACGCCAACATCAAGGTGCATTCCGTCAGCCGCAACTCTTTTTGCAAGATTGGCAGCTACTTTACTTTTATATTCATCAGGTACAATTCCCCAAAGTAAAGCAACGCTTAATTCTGTTTGAAGGCCGCTACCATAAATCGCAGTTCCTTTATCAAAATATTTGTTATTAATAGCGGTTTTTATCTTTTCGGCCAGGGCATTGTAATAAGTAAAGTCTGACGTATTGCAAAAAAGCTTCGCCACTTTCGACATGATGGTTGCATCAACAAAATAATAGATAGAGGAAGTATATTCTAACGGAGAATTGGATTTTACCGGGACCCAATCCCCTCTGCCAAAAGTAGTCAGCCCTAAAGGGCTGATGCTCTCCACATATTTTAGATATTTTTTGATATTGATATAATTATCTTCCAGCGGCTTTTTGTCTCCGTAAAAAAGGTACAGGTTCCATGGGATGATGGCTATCGTGCTTGTCCAGTCCGTGCCATTGGCGGTGCCATAGCCCCAGCCTCCTGTTGGTATAATATCGGGCAGCACACCGTTTGGCTGTTGCTCGTCCCGGTGGTCGGCCATCCATTTTTCATAAATTGTAATGCCGTCAAAATTGTACAGCCCTGTTTCTACGGCAAAATGCCCGTCACCTGTCCACCCGTTTTTCTCACGCTGCGGGCAGTCGGTAGGATATCCAAACAGGTTGGATAAGTAGGAATTGTTTGTGGCCCGCCACAGTTTGTTGATCAATTCGTTTGAAGAATTGACCCTGCCTGCTTCTGCTACATCGCTGTGCATAAAATAGCCCGTTAAATCGCCTTTGCTTAATTTAATGGGCTTGCTGCTCGTTACTTCCACATACTGAAAACCTTTATAATTAAACTTGGGCATAAAATCAACGGTGCCTTTACCGTTTAAGGTAACTACATCTGTTGCAAAAAGGTCTTTGTTGTCATCCGGCCGATAATAAACATCAATATTAGAGATATCTACATGGCCATTTTTGTATACCCTTTCACCGTGCTTTAGCTTTACAATTGTCCCGTCATCTCCTGCCAGCCTAACCTCAGTTACACCCGCTATATTTCGGCCTAAGTCAAATACATAAGTTGTGTCATTAAATTTTTTTACGGATTTAGCTGGGATTTTTTCAACATTTCTTATAGGCTGCATCAGTTGGCTCACAATATTTTGTGAAGGGGTTGCACGCAGTTTGATGCCTTTCCAATCCTTGTCATCAAAACCAACAGTGTTCCAGCCGGGCATTTCAAAATGGGCATCATATTGTTCCCCTGTATAAATACTGTTTAGGACGATTGGCCCGGTATGTGTTTTCCAGGTATTGTCAGAGGTGATAATTTCGGTAGTACCATTTGTATAAGTTACCCTGATATCTAAACAAAAAGCCGGCCTTTCCCTCCAGGGTGCTTTATCAAAGTTCCATACTGCTTTTGACTGATGGTTGTACCAGCCATTGCCCAGCAAAACCCCAACTGCGTTTTTGCCTTGTTTTAATTGTGCGGTGATATCATAGCTTACGTACAGGTTACGCCTGTCAAACCTTGTAAACATGGGGTCAAGCCGGTGGTTGCCAACTTTTGACCCGTTCAGGTATAGTTCATATAATCCGCCAACTGCTATGTATGCCCTGGCTGATTTAATTTGTTTTTTGGCCTCAAATTCCTTTCTAAAATAGGGCGCTGGTTTAAAGTTGATGTCGTTGCGGTCGCTGATCCAAGTTCCATTCCAGTTTCCAGTATTTATCATGCCGGTTTCGATAGAACTAACAGTGCTTTTGAGCAGCGCATTATGGTTATTCCAGAGTAAAACTCTCCAGTAATATTTAGTAAAGGGATCAAGCTTTTTACCTTGGTAAGTGACAAGGTTAGCCGAAGAATAGATTTTACCGGAATTCCACACACGGGCAACTTTATTCAACAAAGCACTGGAATCTTTATCAAAAAGAATTTGATAAGCTGACTGTGCCGCATTAGCCCGGCTATCCTCCATCTTCCATGTTAATCGAGGATGTTCAGAATCCATACCGATTGGATTTTGCAAATATTCACATTGCATTTTTATCACCATAGCAGCTTGCCCAGCACTTTTTCTATCAGAATTGGCCTTTTGTTTTTTTGTGAAACAGGACGTCAATAAAAAACAGGTTATCATCATGAAAAAACAGACCCGAAATAAAAACTTGTTCGATAACATTTTTAATATTTTTAATATTTTTAATTCCGCTTAATTTGATTGCGGCAGTTACGATGCTTCTTTTACACCAGTAAATTTTGTGCTTCCCTAATCATGCTAATGCGAAGCAGATTAAATACTGATTTTTAGGTGATAAAAGAAGCATGGAAAATAACCTAAAAGGTTAGGAAAAAAATCAGCAAACCTGTACAGTAGTTATCTTTAATATCTGCCCAAGCTTTTTAATTTTTGATGCAATATTCCCTTGTCCTATGGCACAATGATGTGCTGGGCCTTCCTTATTCCAGGCTTCAACAAAATTTCGAGCACCAATTGAAAACCTATACCGGCTGTTGGTGTTGCCTATTTCCAGGATTGCGCCCGGCACAGATTCGCCTTCGGCAACAAGAAGCTTAAGTGAACCGTTACCTGTTTCTACCACCGAAAGTAGCGTAACAGGGCCATAACTAACAGACATTTCAACAGACAAACCGCTGCCTACTTTACCATGATATACCTGTAATGGCTTTACCTTGATTTTACCTTCGGCTATGCCCGGATGGCATGGGCCGTCGTGCCCCATTAATACTACATCATCATTATAATCCATTGCATAATATTCAGTAAAAGACCCTCCGGAGCCAAAGCTGTCCATGATTTTCATAGCCTGGGCGTTTTTTATTTCATACTCGCCCGCTACAGGAATATTTTTACCTGTTAAAAGTGAGTTGCCCAGTATAATTGATGTAGCTGTATTCTCGTTGGCATCATTACCTGTTCCTTTATGATAGTAAGCAAGTGAGCCAAGTTGATATTTAAGCACCAGCTTATCCAGGGCTACCGCTGTCTGCGCAGCCCGGTTTAGCTCAGTAGGTGAACAATCCGCTTGTACTTCAAAAGCATTTTCAATTTCCAGTATTTTATTGGCAATTTCATTACTGGTTACCTGTTCTCTTAAATGCGATAGCTCATCAATTTCTATCACTTCCATATGGCCGCCAAAGGTAGCGCACTGCAAGGTAAGATCTGTATAAATATCCATCATACCACCATAATAGTTACCCATAATACCCAATCTGTTGTGGTACATAATTCGAACTACCCTTGCAGCATCTATCCAATCTTTCATCTCCTGCCACACATGCGGATCATTGTTAAGCATACCAGTTATCTGGAAGAAAGGGATTTTACTACGGTTAAACACATTAGCAATTTCGGGTATGGAGCAAGATGAACAATTTGCCAGCCACTCGCCTGTCATAGCTGTTCTATTATTTAACTGGTTAAAGTTTACATAATCTATAGCTGCTTCAGGCGAGAGATTTAATACAATAACCGGAACATTTGCTTTTTTTACCACGGGCAAAACCGTAGCGGATAAAGCGTAGGTGGAAACATAAAGAAACAGTATATCCACATCTTCGCATTTAAATTTAGTTCCGGCTTCAAACGCTTTTTCCGGTGTATCGATTAAACCAAGGTTAACAATTTCAGCATCAAAGTTTTCTATACTTTTTGCCACTATATTAATATAACCGGTTAACCGTTCTTTTAGTCCGCTAAACTGATCCCAGTAAGCTTGCAAACCAATACCGAACAAGCCAACTTTTACCTTTGTTTGTTTAGTCATTATTTGTAGTGTTCTTTAGCGCCTGTTTAAAATTTGTTCAATATATTTTCTATGCTTCTTTTATCACCTAAAAATTGGTAAGCATTTACTTCTTTGGTCTATTTAAATTGAGGTAAATATCAATTTTTATAGGATAAAAGAAGCATTGATATTCTTTGTTATATAAATTTAAACAAGCTCTTTATTGTTTCTGATGTGTTATTGTTACCGGCCCGATCAACCCCGATTCCAATAAGGGCGAATCCGCGTTGTACTGCCTGGTAGTTGTAAAAGTATATCTGCCACTTGTACGCGGCAAACCTTTCAGCAACCATTCCGGCCATTTATCATCTACAATTCCATCATAAGGCTTTTTCTCATCCCCAATCAGCCGGTTGGCCCATAAATTAATTACCTGGATAGCTAATTTATTATTTCCTGCTTTAACCGCACCGGATATATCTACCCGCCATGGTGCAGCCCAAACTACGCCGAGATCTTTCCCGTTCAGGATTATCCGTGCCATATTTTTAACCTTTCCAAGTTCGAGAAACAAAGAACCTTTAACATTTTTTACCCAGTTAAATTCCTTATGGTAAACCGCTGATCCGGAGTAATAACGGATACCTTCATTGCTGCTTGTACGCCAGTCGGTAAGGTTATCAAATACCGTGTTTGCAGGGCCACCCCATTTGGGATCAAAGTTTACTCTCCATTTTCCGTTCAATGTTAGCAGGGTTTGCGTATCAGATGCCGCATTTATTCCGGTTGATTTCCATTTGTTCTCTGCTGCAAATACGATAAAAGCACTCTCAAAAGCATCCAGTTGTATAGCTGCTGAGGTAATCCCTTTTTCTGTTTTGAAGGCTTTGATCTTGCTAAGTTTACCGGTGTTGGCATCCCATCTTTCGGGCGACCCCTTTACATTGCGAAACTGGCCTATGGTTTTAACTGCTTTATCTGTTTTGTTGGATACAAAATAGATATCCCAATCGGCCGAAGTACGATGGGTATATCTTAAACTGCCGTCTGATTTAAAGTCTTCATTTATTCCGTTTTCTTTAAGAATGGCAGATGTGAAAGCATACTGAGGATAAAGATGATCGGGATTGCTGCCTACGGGTTTGCCCCAAATAATCAGTCCGTCTCCATATTGCCGACGGACGACATTGCCGGGTAAAACAGTATCTCCCCAAATCATTTTACTTAATGTTTTAATTTGATCATCACAAGCCGGGTAACCTTCAAGGCTTGGCGAGCGCAAAGGCGGATTACCAACTATAGTTGCACCTTGTTTTATTAAATCACCTATTTTAATAAGTAATTTCGGTGTCATTGATTCATAAATAGGCAATACCAGTAACCTATAACTGGCACCTCCGGGAAATACAACCTGATGATCTTTTACAGTTGTGTGCATGAGCTGGCCGGGTGAACAACCATCAAAATTATAACCTCGTCTGTCTCCTATGGTATCACCAATAATTGCTGAGGAAGGCGGTACAAATACCTGTGGTGAACCCTCGGGCGTAAGATAAAGCACATCGGCTACCGTACGGCCTTGTTGTAAAACGTATTGATTTCGGGTAATGTAATCATGGTAAGCGTTAACCATAGGCCACCACGTTTGGTTGCGATCCCAGTGGACACCAAATGGCCCCATGGTTGCACCGGGCTTTAATGAATCTGCCAGAAACTGATTTTGAAACGTATGATATGCAAACTGGTTGATACCTGATGCGAAAGCCCAGTCGCCCTGGTTTTTCATCGAAGCAGGATGCTGTTTCCAGCCTTCGTTATTTTGAGCGGTAAAAGCTTCTGCCGGAATCAATGATTTTCCCATAACATGGCCAACAGAGGTAGCTTCAATAACACTGTAAGCTGAATTGAAACCAAACCCTTTACTCCAAAACTCTGCCATAGGTACATCTGCAACAGAACCGAGTTCAAGATCTGCTGTCGGGTTCATGTCATAAGGCTCAATGGACAATGACAGGTGGTGACGCTTTGCATATTTTTTAACCTGATTCGCATGATTTTCTAAAACGAGTTCTTGAGAAGTTTGCCTTAAATCCCACAAAAAGCGTTCACTTTCTTCTAAACTGCCTACAATTTGGCCGGCATAAACCGGATAATATTTTAGCGGATCATATTTTCGTCTTTTTATAAATTCTTCTCTAAATTGAGATGTCCAGTTTTGCGCGCCCATTTCCCAACTATCCATGTGAAGACGTTTTAAACCGCCTGTGGCTTTTTGATCTACCTGACCAATCTTATTAAGCAGGTTTCCAACATATTTATCAAGATGTGCGTTTAGGGCAAGTGTATCAAATTTATCAACTTCAAAACCTAAACCAGGAACGGGAGCAGGGCGTGTAATGGCTCCGTTATTACGGCTTACAAAGCGCATAATGACCCACTTACCAGAAGGTGGCGACCAGTTCAGTATGCCATTAGCTTGCATTTTATCTGTTAAATCAAGTATCCTATTTTTTAGTATTGCATCTTTGTTGCTACTGATATTTGCCGGTGGTGGCAAATATGGTTTAACAGTATCGGAGCTATATGGTGCCCGATAATACAAGGCTTTTTCCTCAAAATCTGTTATCGGCTTATCCTGTTCTGTTGCAGGGAAAGCCAGAACTGCAACGTCTTGATAATATTTTAACCATTCTTTTTTAACTTCAGGCGTTAGGCTGCCCTCTCCAAAAAAAGGTTTTTTAGGCGGTGGAACAGGCAATACAATTGCCTTTTTATCACCTGCAACTACTGTAATCTGGCTCGATACCAAGTGCTGCATAGATTGGCCGGCTTTTACCCAGGGGCCGCCGCTGCCCGTCCAACCAGGGCCGATGCCAAGCGTCATTTCAATCCCTAACCGCCGGGCTTCTTTTTCGGCATGTACAAAAAGTGCTGTCCATTTGTCACTCAAGAACGTTACGTTGCCCCTTGGCACGCCAACATTAACCTCCAGAAATATAAGATTACCAAGGCCTGCTTTGTGCATTGATTCAAGATCTTTAGTGATCGTTTCTGCAGACATATTACCGTCCATGAAATACCAGTACACGCCGGGTTTGTACTGGTTTGGCGGATGAAGAAAATTTGCTTTAAGTTTTGCTAACTGCGCATAACTGTTTATTGAAGCACAAAAAATGCAGTATAAAAGAAGTATTTTTTTGGCAGGCATTTATATAAATTGTTTTAGTTTTCCATAGATCAAAAACACATCGGAAATTGAATTTTAGCTGATACGAAAAACTTATACATAAACTCATTTTTATAAGAGCCTGTTTAAATTTACACAACAAAAAATGCCAATGCTTCTTTTACCCTATAAAAAATTGTGTTTGCATCAATTTAAATAAATCAAAAATCAAATGCTTACCATTTTTTATGCGATAAAAGAAGCATAGAAAACAAATTGACGAAATTTAGAAAGTCTCCAAACATATTTCATTAGTACCCCGGATTTTGTGTCAATTTATTGTTAATCAGCAATTCCCTGTTTGGGATTGCATAGATAAATTTATTTGGCGTTATAATGAAAGTATTAGGCAGTAAAAAACCGTACAGCGCTTTCATCCGGATTCCTTTGGCAGTTAATACATCTATGGCCATATTATTTCTAATAAGATCTGTCCATCTGTGGTTTTCAAATGCCAGCTCATGCCTCATTTCGTCTGATACGTTTTGTTTGGTAGCGACAACAAGTGTAGGCAAGCCGGCCCTAATCCGTACTTTGTTTAAATAGGGCAAAGCATCAGCGGGCTTCCCTTCTGCAACCAGGCATTCGGCCAACAAAAGTAATGCCCCTGAATACCGGAACACAGGCCAGTTATCATTTGTGTTAAACTGAACCTGGTAAGGTGGATGAAGATATTTTTTAATAAAATAATAATAGCTGAGGCCCGGGGTTGGTACATAATTTACCGGGCTTTTTACGGCCTTTGTGTTTAGCACTTCTGTTGTTACTGTCCCTTCAGCTACGCCAATTGAAGCAGGTAGGCGGAGATCGCCTTTTTCATAGGAATCAACCATTTCCTGAGTAGGGACGTTCCAGCCGCCTGAGCCTAAGCCTCCTCCGGCATTGGTTCCAATTACTCCGAGTATTGCTTCTGGATTTATAGTTTTAGGTATAAACCTCCAGATAAAGTCGCTCTGCTGGCCATCGTTGCCAATTTTATACTGAACCTCAAATATTGACTCTTTATTGTTCTTATTGTTTGGGTCAAAAACGTCAGCATAATTACCCAACAAGTCATAATTCATTTTCGTAACATCCAGCAAAGCGGCTTCAGCATTTGCCAGTTCTTTTGTTGGTTTTGACATATAGGTATAAGCCAGCAAGACTTTAGCTGCACCTTTGGTTGCCCTGCCGGTTTGCGGAAATACCGTAGCAACGGGTAGTATCGGTATGGCGGCATTCAAGTCCAATATGATCTGTGCATACACTTGGTCAGCTGTGCTCCGTGGCAGGAACGCGCCGTCAACATTTGTCACTTCTTCCAGTTGAAGCGGTACACCGCCATAATGCTGAACAAGGTCATAGTAATAAAATGCACGCAGAAATAATGCCTCGCCGGAAACCTGGTCCTTATCGGCCTGCGCGAGTACAGAACCCTTAATCCTGGTAAGTATTGTGTTCACCCTTGCAATACCGGAATAGTCATTTCCATAACGGTTTCCGGGTGAATTGAGGTTTTGACTACTGAAGCTATCGTCAGTAAATTCTGCAAATGGCTCCGTACTTGTCCCCGTACCCCGGTCAGCCGAATAATAAGTGAAGAATGTGTTGTCTGACCGCATTTCGTCCATATAAATGCCAGTAAATGCAACACCCCGTAAATTAGTATATGCCCCGGCAAGTGCCTGATTATATTGTGCTGCATTTTTATAAAAAGAGGCGGAGCTTAACTGTGTCTGTGGAATCAAGTTTAAATCTTCCTTTTTTTTACACGATAACAAACAGGTAAGCGACAATGATATGTATAGTAACTTTTTCATTTCAAAATATTTATATTAATTAAAAACCAGCGTTTAAACCAATGGATACTACTCTGGGGATTGGATAACCTGTAAAATCGCGCCCCTGGTTCAAACCATTCAAGCCTGATATACCAGCTTCGGGATTAAGGCCCGGATATTTGGTCAGGATCAATGCATTTTGAGAACTTAAGTATGCCCTTAAGTTTTTGAGATACTTTGTTTTCCCGATGGGGATTGTATAACCAAATGTAATATTCTTTATAGCGATGTAATCAGCCCTAAACACCTGCCTTGATGTAAAATTCCTGAAATCTGCTGTTGTACCGGATCTTGTCCTCGGATAAACTCCATCGCCCGGATTATCTTCTGACCTCCAGCGATTGGCAACTCCCTTGCGGACGTTGAAAACGCCGTCAAGGTTTTCTGTAGACTGAAATGCATCATCTGCGATATCATTTCCTACAGAACCAGCCATTACTACACTTAGATCGAAATTTTTGTAAGAAAAACTATTAGTAATCCCGTAAGTAAAGGTTGGGTTAGGGTTTCCGATAAAAGTCCTGTCGAAACCATCAATTTTACCGTCAGGTACACCGTTTGGACCGCTTACATCTTTAAAACGTGCCGTACCCACCATTGCGGTAGCATCATGTGGCTGCGTGTCAAACTCTTTTTGGGTCATGTAAACGCCGGTATTGATATAGCCGTAAAAAAGGCCGATCGGATGTCCGACTGCTGTTCTGTTATCATCCCAATACTCACCGTACCCACCTATCGGTGCATTGTTGGTACCTAAACTTTTAACTATGTTTCTATCAAAAGTGATATTAAAATTTGTGTTCCACTTAAAGGTTCCAACAAGGTTTCGGGAATTGATTGAAAACTCATGTCCCCAAAAGTCAAACCTGCCCACGTTCGAGGTAATATTAGAAAACCCTGATTGAACGGGTATATCGATCCCATAAAGTAAACCATCTGTTTTTTTACGATAGTAATCGTAAGTAAATCCAATCCTGCCTTTTAAGACCTCAAGGTCCAAACCTGCATCAAATTCTGTAGTCGTCTCCCAGGTCAGGTTATTATTTCCTATTCCGCTTAATGTTTTTCCCGGGATCACCTGATTACCAAATACGTAATTATTCGTGTTTACATTTGCGAGGTAAGTAAAGTCACCGATGTTATTGTTGCCCACTTTACCGTAGCTTGCACGAAGTTTGAGCAGGGAAATCGCACTTACTTTTTTAAGGAACGCTTCATCCGAGGCTACCCATCCGGCAGAAACCGATGGAAAATTACCGAATTTTGTATTTGCTCCAAATTTTGACGAACCGTCCCTGCGGAAATTGAATTCAACCAAATATTTACGGTCATAATTGTAAGTAAAGCGGCCTAAATAAGACAAAAGCGAATTTTGTGTAGCCCCAACGTTTCCTAAGCGCGTGGTTGCCGCACTAACATAATGAATGTTGTCATCCGGAAATTGGGTACCGGCTATACTGCTACTTTCATAATTATATTTCTGATAAGTATAACCGGCCAGCAGGTTAATGTTGTGTTTATCAAAAAGTGTTTTTTGATAGTTTAGTGTATTTTCATTCAACCAGGTTAGAAAATTGCTTGTTGAATACGATCCGGTGGCGAGTTGGGGAGGTGCGCTGCCCAGTCCACCTTGAGAAGTTGATGGATTAAATGCTTTATTTACAGAGTTGTCGGTGTTTACATTTATGGTAGTTCTCGCTTTCAGGCCATTGATTATCTGAACTTCGGCAAATGCATTTGCCAACACCCTTGCCAATTTGGTTTTGTTTTCACGTTGCGTTGCAACCAGATAATAGTTAGGGTTACGGAACATGCCCGGCTGGTTAAAAGCGATCGGATAAGTGCCATCATCATTTTTATATTTTAAAGTAGGGTCCATCAGATAAGCAAGCTGAACTATATTTCTGCCATTATCCAAACCTGAAATTACCTGGATGTTGCCATAAGACAATTCGACGTTAGACCCAAGAGTGATCCCTTTAAAGCCGGTATAAGTGTTATTACTTCGAAAAGTATATCGTTCGGCAGAAGAATTGATTATAACACCCTCCTGTTTATTGTAGTTAAAGTTCACTAATGACTTAAAATCTTTAGTGCCGGAACTGTAGGTTAGGTTATAATTTTGACTATACGCTTTTCTAAGTAAAATGTCGAACCAATTTGTTCCCGGATTGGACGCGTACTGGCTTGGATTTTGGTACACGGCTGGCACACCGCCTTTGTAACCTTCATATTTGGCAGCGTCTTCATACCATTCTTTTTTATATTGCGCAAACTCCTGGCCGTTCATCAAATCAGGTTTGCCCCTGTCAGGTACTGTTTGGATACCGAAATAATTACTGAATTCCAAGCTTTTCTGTCCGATTTTTGCCTGTTTGGTTGTTACAAGGATCACACCATTAGCAGCCCTTGAACCATAGAGTGCTGCTGAGGATGCGTCTTTTAAAACAGTAATGGATTCTATTTCATCCGGGCTAAGTGATTGCAACCCGCTTGAAGAAGGAAAGCCATCAATAACAATCAGAGGATTATTACCGGCATTTATGGATGCAGATCCGCGAATCCTGAAGCTCATTTCCGCGCCCGGCGTGCCAGTGTTTTCATTGATTTGCACCCCTGCAAATTTGCCCTGCAGTTTTTGACCGATATTAGGCACCGGCATATCTTTCACCTCCGAAGCATTTAGCTGGCTAACAGCACCAGTTACTTCCGCCCTTTTTTGCGTGCCATAACTAACCACCACAACTTCATTCAAACTTCTTGAAGAGGAACCAAGACGAATATTAACAGGCCCATTATTCCTGACGGTTATTTGCTGTTCTGTGTAACCAATGTACCGAATGACAAGCACTGATCCATTGGCCGCATTGATTCTAAAATTACCATTGGCGTCGGTTTGTGTCCCAACGGTTGTGCCTTTAACAATAATCGAAGCTCCGATTACAGGTTCGGCAGTAACAGAATCCTTAACGCTGCCGGTAACAGGGGCTTGCGCCTGTAACTTTGAAGGAAGCTGCAGCAGCAATATCAACAATGATAAGGCTCCGATCTTCCAGGCTTTAAAAAGTAAAAACTTTATTTTCATAATTCAATGTTTAAGATTTGGCTTTTTGTTTAATAATAGTTTAAGATTGGGCTAAAAACACGCCCGGCAACACTAGATTTAACATACGCGTGTTAAGGTCCATGATATCTGATACTCATAATTGGCAAATGGAAAGTGCATTCAATAATAAGCTTTGATAGGTAAATCGTTTCTCCTGAAAAAACCCCGTTAAATTGTATGTTTTTCGGCATGTATTTCATATTCTTTAAAAAATCAGGTTTTATTTTTCAACTGTATGATGTTCTTGTGTTTAGTTTATAGATGGCAGTTTTGATAATGAATACAGGTCATATTTTGCTTGTTTCCCACATTAGGCCAAATTCATTAATCTGTACTTATATAATAAGGATCACGCTTTGACCCTTAGCCCCGAAAATTTCCCTGTAATTAAAATCCTTTTAAGCATGCGGCACGTACTAATACCTAACACTAAAAACACAAGCCCTCACACCGCTGCCGCATCTTATCCTGATCGTACTATTTATGAAAACAACTTAAGTAATTGGTTGAACCAAAACTATTTGATAATCAATTTATAAAAATGTAACTTTTGATAAATAAAATACATTTTTTGATCCGGGCCTAAACAGTAAAAAAGCTGTTTGCACTTTTGGGTTTGAACCTGTTTAAATTCAGGGGGATAAATATTCAAAATACTTCTTTTATGCTTGCAAATTTTGTTTTCTGCAACGGAACATAATGCCCGTGGGTTTTTAGGCGGTAAAAGAAGCATGGAAATAAGTTGAACGAAATCCGGATATACTCTGTACAGGCTTAAACCAAGAGCCTGTTTAAAGTTTATATCAAAAAAAATGCAATGCTTTTTTTACCCTGTAAAATTTAGTGTCCGCATCAGTTTTAAATAAAAAACCCTACCATTTTTTAGGTGATAAAAGAAGTATATAAAACCGATTGAATAAATTTTAAACAGGCCCTCAAGCTTAAACAGCTTTAAAAACAGTGTGTCCTGTTGAACTGATTATTTGATAAATCCAATGTGTTTTTTGATTTATTTACAATTTTTCCGAAAAACATCTTTAAATTTATCAATGATGAGCAACTAAGGCTGCCCCCTTGTAACCTATATCCTTACTTTTAAACATTAAGCAAACCGCTGTTGGTTAGGCTATATTGATTTGCCATGATTAACTTTTATAAATACTTACCGGTTAGTAAAGAAGATGAAAGCTGGGGCCTGACAGTATTGAATGCCGGCTGTACGCATATTGGGGCAACTAAAGATTATCCGTTTAAAAACCATCCGTCGCACCATAACTTCAACTGGAACACCTGGCGGATTTTACAGGAATACCAGATTATTTACATCACGAACGGGCAAGGTGTTTTTGAATCGGAAAGTTTTAAACAGACCGTAATCAAAGCCGGTACTGTAATTGTCTTATTCCCTAATGAACGGCATCGGTACAAGCCCGACAGCCATACCGGATGGGACGAATATTGGGTAGGCGTTAAAGGTGCCATTATAGATAACTTACTAACTTCGGGCTATTTAAGGCCGGAAAACCCATGTCTCCGCATTGGTTTTAAAGACAATGTTTTTAACATTTATAACTGTATAATTGAAAAAACCAAACAAGAAAAACCCGGATATCAGCCTTTGATATCTGGTGCGGTTTTACATTTAATCGGGTCGTGTTATGCTGCTGCCAAACAAAGTGTTGCCGAGAACAAAGAAGAAGAAAATATCATCAATAAATCGAGGCTGCTGTTTCGTTCTAATATCAGTAATGCCTATTCGCCCGAGCAGGCGGCACAGGAGCTTAACGTTGGTTATTCATGGTTCAGGAAATTGTTTAAAAACTATACTGGTTTATCGCCTGGCCAATACTATTTGCAACTTAAGATAGAAAAAGCAAAAGAATTGTTAAACAACAGCAATGTATCAATTAAAGAGATTTCAATAGAACTCAACTTCGAATCAAATTTTTACTTCTCTAAAATATTTAAAGATAAAACAGGGCTTAGACCAACCGAATACCGGCAACGAAGTTTTGATCCGGTAAAATAACTTAGCAACCGTTTAAACTATTTATACATGCTTTTTTTATCACCTAAAAAATGGCAAGTAGTTGATTTTGATTAAGTTAAATTGATACAGGCACTAATTATTACAGGGTAAAAGAAGCATAGGCATCAATCCTGAGTTTATCGAGGATCAATGTATAAATTTAAACACTTCCTAAGCTTTTGGTTTATATTTTTAGGTGATAAAAGAAGTATCGTGCAATCTTTTATATAAACAGTATCAATATCTACAAATGTTATATCAAATTGTATATTTGCAAGTTTCCGATGTTAAATAGCTTTGTATGATAGCTACGAATAAAACACCCAACAATCCTAATTTTATGAAGCTGATTTTTACTTTGTTATCTGCTTTAATATATTTTCAGCAGTCTTTTTCACAAATTAAAAATTTTGATAAAGATGGACGGCAAATTACACGCTTTAGTACAGCAGGTGATGCAATTGATGCGCACGATGGTGAAATTGCCAACTTTAACGGCGTATATTATTTATACGGCACCAGTTATGATTGTGGCTTTCAGTGGGGAAATAAAGGGGCACCTTTTTGCGGTTTTAAGGTATATTCTTCAAAAGATCTGAATAACTGGACAGACAGAGGTTATTTATTTGATGCTAAAACGCCAATATGGCAATCGCGCTGCGATGGGAAAACTTACGGTTGTTTCAGGCCACATGTTATTTACAACAAAACAACCAAACGCTATGTATTATGGATCAACGTTTATGATAATGTAATAGGGTACCGGGTTTTTACCAGTAAAACCCCTGTAGGGCCTTTTATTGAAACGGCCGAACCCCAGCTGGCAGTTAACAATAATATGCCTGCGGCAGGTTTAAATAACGGCGACCATGATACCTTTGTGGATGATGACGGCACCGCATACCTTGCATACACCGATTGGCGTACTAAAGGTACTATTGTTATTGAACAACTAAGCCCGGATTATCTGACCGGCACAGGAAAATTTGTAAAATCGGTCACATCAGGAGAAACAGAGGCTCCCGGGCTTTTCAAGCGCAATGGTATCTATTATGTCGTTTATTCTGATCCAAATTGTGGGTATTGTTCTGGTACAGGCACATCTTATCGTACAGCCCCTTCTCCGCTTGGCCCCTGGTCTGCAAGCAAAAAGATTAGCGATAATTCTTGTGGCGGGCAACCATCATTCGTGTCAACTATTAAAATAAATTCGGAGACTGTTTATTTATACGGTAGTGATTTATGGAACAACGCAGCCAAAAACGAAGCCCTTGCCAATTATTACTGGGCACCTTTAACCTTTGCTGCAGACGGTTCCATCAATCCTTTAAAATGTATGGAAAATTATCAGGTTCCAAAAGCAGTACAATTGTCAAAACCTGCTGATTTAGATAATTCTTCGGTTAATAATAGTTATAACATTAAATGCCTGATTACGTCAGGGTTACAAATTTCTCAGCCATTTACCACGACCCGTTCTGGTATTTTATCAAAGGTGAGCGTTACCGCTTTTAAAAATAATAACCCAGATAAAGATCTAACCATCAGTATTTATGCAGCCGACGACAAAAATTCACCTATAGGAAACGCCTTATTTGTAAAATCTATCGCTGAACAAAATATTGGCTGGTCGGCAAAAAACATTAATTTGATACCAAATTTTAAGGTAAAAAAAGGTAGTAATTATATTCTTGTTTTACAATCTGAAGCCACATCCGGCTGCTATGGTGTGGCATTTACCAAAAAACTTAATGTTGTAAATAAATCATCTATGATTAGCCTTGATAAGGGAAAAACCTTTAAATCAGAAGAAAAGCAGGCTTTAAAATTTGAAAGCTTTATAAGCAAGGGTATAAACCAATAAAAATAGTAATCTCTTTTAAAACAATTAGGTAGTGTAAAGTGAACTATGTCAGTGTAATTAGGGCCTGCCGCAGGAAGGGAAACACAATTACTTCAGCCTATGTCTGCACTAACGCGTAATTGAGAAGCTATCGTTCAGCCCTTCTCCTCCAGCCTCGCTTGCTCCAAGTTTCCATGTTGGCGTTAGTATTTATTTCTGTTCAACCAAGTCTTTCAATTTTTTATTCATTGCCTCAAATCCTGCTGCTGTATTGCTGTCAAGCTGCTTTTTGAATAGGGGCACAAGTATTCCGCTGAATTTTTCACTTTGCCTGAATGTTGTTGTTCCATTTCGGTTGTCAGTAAATTCAAGTTTATGCTCCCCGTTAAAAATTCCTGCCATCAGTAAAAGGCCAAGCCGGCTTAATTCCTTTTTAGCTTTAAATGTTAGGACTGCAATCCTACTCTGTTTTAAACTTTTCCTTAAATTCGTTGATACTTATTCCGATAAACATATTGACTTATTTAGCTTAAATATACTAAATGAATTATTGACTATCAATAGGTTAATACCAAATAAACGATTTGCGAACTAAATACATAATCCTAACGTGTTGTGCGATTAAAAAGCCAAATCATATTTTAGATGATTTAGCGGTTTGTTATTTTGTTTATTAATGAATTGCAGACAGGTTACAGCAGTAAGTTTAGTCAATATCCGTACTGATAAACCAGCAAGCGATTTTGCATAATTGCGTTTGAGCATAAACTGATCGCAGAGTTGGGCAAATAAGGTCTCCATACGCTTTCTGAACCGCCTGAAGATAGGTTGGAAACGTTCTTTATTTTGCTGATTGTTACGCATAGGCGTTTTTAGATCAACTTTAACGGAGTGAAAAAGGTCAGACTGCCAGGTTTTGGATAGATAACCTTTATCTCCAATAAGGGTGCAATTATTTAATCCTGAATGCTTTACCTCGTTGAGGTAATGAATATCATGGACGCTTGCCTTACTTAAATCCATCGAATGAAATATACCCCTGACAGATGTTACAAGGTGTAGTTTGTAGCCGAAATACCAGGCTTTGTTCACGGATGAATAGCCTTTGTCGGGCGCAGTCTCAAAATTTTCCCGACAAATTTTTCCCGACTTTTCCCGGGCGGTCTTGCAAATAGGAACTGGAATGGAGTCTATAAGAAATGTACTTTCAGATTGGTTCATGCCATCGGCAAGCAACTGATTTAACTGCTGAAGATATGGGCCAAGTATTTTCCTGCGCCGGTTAAAATTACAGCGGTGGATGAGGTTAGGAAAATCGGCTTTATAATCCTTGTTAAGTTTGCCAAAAAGGTAGCTTTCGGAATCGATGCCTACTGATTCAGCCATGATACTCAAAGCAATGATCTGACAATCAGACAATTTCGGCTGTCTTGGATAGAACTTAAAGTTACCATCGGCATTGATAGAGGATTTAAAAAACAGATTTGGTAATATCTAAAAATAAATAGAAATTGCTCGAAAGGTTGTGCATAAAGAAACATTTAATTGGAGTTAAATATTCTTTAATATATTGATTATTAATATAATGCACAACTTTTTCTTTCATTCCATTATCCTTTTTTAATCGCACAACACGTTAGCATGTTAGTAAATCGGAAGAATATATACACCAATAATTTATATAAGTCCGATCCTACAGTAATGACTTGGGAACTGGCTAATGAACCTCGTCCATCTAATGCGGGAAACGTGGAAGAAAAAGTTAAAATTTTTGCAAAATAGGTGGATGAAACTGCAGGTTTTATCCATTCTATTGCGCCTAAACAATTGGTTACCACAGGCAGCGAGGGCAGCAAAGGGACGCTCAACAATTTAGATTATACCTTACAAGCACATCAAAGTAAATATATTGATTATATGACTTTCCACATGTGGCCAAAAAACTGGGGTTGGTATAAAGCCGATAATCCTGAAATGGAAAAAACAAAAGAAAAAACGGCCCAATACTTTGCTGAACATTTAGATCTCGCACAAAAGTTGAATAAATCCATCGTGATGGAAGAATTTGGTTTTGTTAGAGACGGCGAAAAATATGCGCCAGGCACTCCTACTACTGCCAGAGATGAGTATTATAAATTTGTTTTTCAGCTTTTAAAAGATGCTATGCAAGAAGGTAAACCTTTGGGCGGAATAAATTTCTGGGGCTGGGGCGGCGAAGGCAGGGCGCAGCAAAAAGACGCCATGTGGAAGCCAGGTGATATTATTTATACCGCCGATCCGTATAGCGAAGCACAAGGTCTGAATTCCATATTTGACACCGATAAAAGCACTTTACAAATCATCGCTCAGTATGCACATGAGGCAGCTAAAAAATGAATTCAAGCATTGGCTTTTTATCCAACATTCAGCACCTGTTTAAATCTCATTGAAAAATTCTATATGCTTCTTTTACCACCTAAAAATTGGTGGATATTTTTATTAGCAACAATTTCAAAAGCAAAATTTACGGGCATAAAAGAAGCATGGCAAAGCGATCAACAGAAATTTAAACAGGCATTAATTTGCAATCTGTAACAATGAAAAATATTAACTTTTCATTATCTATAGTTTTGATAATGGCTTGCTCTTTTTCTTTATCTGCACAAGATGAAAACAAGACGGAGCAACTCACCAAAAAAGAATTTAATGTTATCAAATATGGTGCAATTGCAGATGGGAAAACCTTAAACACAAAAGCCATTCAAAAAGCTATTGATGCCGCAAATAAACTCAAATCGGGCGGGACAGTTGTTTTTCCGAAAGGAAAATTTTTATCCGGAAGTATTGAGTTAAAAAGCAATGTTGGCCTTTACTTTTCAGCCGGAGCAGTTTTATTAGGAAGCACCAATCCAAATGATTACCGTAGCGTAAGTTCAGAAGGCAGGCCAAAATCCCCCAAAACTGATGACAATACGCATTTGGGGTTGATTTTGGCGCATAACGCTGTTGATATTATGCTTTATGGAAAAGGTGAAATTGATGGACAAGGCCTGGAATTAGCACTAAACATTGATAGTTTGTATCATACCGGAATTAAAATCGACCCAAATTATAGCGTTAAAAATATTCGTCCAAGTGAAAAGGTCCGGCCAAAACTATTCAGTTTTTCTCAATGCAAAAAAATCCAAGTTAAAGACTTAGCTATTCAAAGCAGCGCAGGCTGGGGACTTTCTTTTGAATTGTGCACCGATCTAACTATAGATAAAATCAAATTAAAAAACCGGGCTTTTTGGAACAATGATGGCATGGACATTACCGATTGCAGCAATGTAAAAATCACCAATTGTGATATTAATTCTGCAGATGATGGCATTTGTTTAAAATCCTATTATCCGGGCTATTTTAACGATAAAGTTTACATCGCTAATTGTACCATTCAGTCAAGTGCAAGTGCCGTTAAGTTTGGCACGGCTTCTTACGGAGGTTTTAAAAATGTAACAATTGAAAACATCAATATTTTTGATACATTCCGTTCTGCAATAGCTATTGAATGTGTGGACGGCGGCGTTATTGAAAATATTAAAGTGCAAAATATCGTCGCAAAAAACACGGGTAACGGCATTTTTATCCGTTTGGGCCATCGTGATGGTGAAAAGCCCGGCGTTATTAAAAATATATTGATAAAAGATGTTAAGGTGCAAATCCCTTTTGGACGGCCTGATCTGAATTATGATATGCGCGGCCCCGAAGTACCGTATTTTCACAATGCTTTCCCGGCTTCTATAACAGGAATTCCCGAAAATTTTATTGAAAATGTGGTGATCGAAAACCTCGAAATAACCTATCCCGGCAGGGCATCTAAAGGAATGGCGTATGTACCGCTAAGCCGTTTAAAACAAGTACCTGAAAATATAAAAAGTTACCCGGAGTTTGATATGTTTGGAGAGTTGCCAGCCTGGGGATTTTATGTTCGGCACGTTAAAGGATTAGAATTCAAAGACATCACTCTTAAATTAGAAAATGAGGATTTTCGTCCGGCATTTGTTTTTGATGATGTAAAAAGTTTAAAAATGGAAACCATTAACTTGCCAGCTTCCGATAAAAAACAAATCATTTTAAATCAATGTGAAAATGTTCAATTAGACAATAGTTTAAACTTAGTTAAAAAAGAATTGTAAAAACATATTCCGCAAGAATCCAATTTTGGATTTAAACTATTAGCGTTTGTTTAAATTAATATTGAAACAATTTATAGTGCTTCTTTTACCACAATAAATCTTGTTTCCGAAATTTATACCGATAAAAGAAGCATGGAAACTTCCTGTTTTTTAGGTGGTAAAAGAAGTATCAGCATAAAAAAATCTGACCTAAAAAGTTTAACAACTTAAAAGATAAAACGATTAAAAAGTACACGCATACCAAATAAAAAGATATGATTTTAAAAACTACTAAAACCTGTCTGCTAATAGCCATTGTTTTTTTAATTGGATTCAAGGTTTCGGCACAAAACCCAGATCAATCGGTTATCCAATTATGGACGAAAAAAGACCTAAAGTTTGATAGTCCAAAAACAGGAAACCCCTTACTTCCGGGCTATTATGCCGACCCTACGATTTTGGAAGATAACAGTACTTTTTACATTTACGCCACCACCGATATGCCCAATTGGAACGATATTACAAAGTTAGCGGTTTGGACATCCAAAGATTTCGTAAATTGGAAATGTGATTATTTGAATTGGCCAACCAAAGAACAATGTAAAAGCAATACCGGCACAGCTTCGGGGGTTTGGGCACCAAGCGTAATCAAAGCACCAAACGGAAAGTTTTATATGTACGTTACCATCGGTCAGGAAATTTGGGTTGGCATTGCCGATCATCCAACCGGGCCATGGAAAAATTTGAAGAAAGACAACACACCACTTGTACGGCATAAAGAATATTATTATGTGGAAACCATTGATGCTGAATGTTTTGTGGATGACGATGGGCAAGCTTATCTTTATTGGGGTTCATCTGATAGTGGCCGTGACATTGAAGGCAGATGCTTGGCGGCAAAACTAAATCCGGATATGGTTTCGTTTGCCGAAATGCCAAAAGATGTAACGCCGCCGCATTATTTTGAAGCACCGTATATGTTTAAAAAGAACGGTCAATATTATTTCTCCTATTCCTGGGGAAAAACCTGGGACGAAACTTATCAAATCCGATATTCTACCGGGCCAACGCCTTTTGGTCCATGGAAAGAAGGAATGGTCCGCCCGATATTAAGTACAGACGATAACGATAATAAAATCAAATCAACCGGGCACCACACAATTTTAAAGTTTAAGGATAAATATTACATCGTTTATCACCGTTTTAATACGTTGGATAAATATAATATTTCGCAGAAATTAAGGCAGGTTGCGGTTGATGTCTTAAATTTTAATCCGGATGGTTCTTTGCAACGAGTGGTAACTACACACAAAGGAGTTGGCGCATTGCAACCCGTAAAAATGAAACTAAACCTGGCTTTTGAAGCAAAAACTACAAGTTCGAGCGATTTGGATTCTATGGTAACTAAATCAAAATTTGCGGTTGATGAAAATAATGGAACACTTTGGATTGGCAAAAAATATGCACAAGAATGGCTTCAGTTGGATTTGGGCATTGTAAAATCATTTAATGAAATCCAAATTTTTCCTGAATTTCCAATCAAAGCTTATCAATATAAAATACAAGTTTCGGATGATGATAAAAACTGGAAGCTGGCAGAAGATCAATGGAAAAACACCAAAATCGGTGCGCCTTTGGTCAGTCAATCAAAGTTTAAAACGAGGTATATCCGTATCATTTTAAGAAACGAAAAACAAAACCCAAGACCGGGAATTTGGGAAGTGAAAATTTATTGACAAAACCAGGTAAAAGCCTGTTTAGCTTTGCATTAAAGTGATCTAAGATGCTTCTTTTATCACCTAAAAAACAGAAACTTTGTATGCTTCTTTTATTAATACTATTTTGAAAAACAAAATTTAGGGGCATAAAAGAAGCATGGTAAATTTTGTTTTTTGTAGATTAGAACGGCCTTGAAATATCGTTCGGTTATTGTTGTTTTTGAAAGATGAACAATCCGAAAAACTTTGTAAGAAGCGGTATCGTATCGGTTAATTTAAAGGTTTACGTTTTTTTAATGAGCGGCAGGAAATCCAGAACTTGCATTGTTGTTCCACACTTCTTCAATTTCTTCTAATGATTTGCCTTTGGTTTCGGGCAGTAAAAAATACATCGACAAAAAGCCGCCAAAGCAAAAGGCCGAGAAGAAGTAAAATGTTAAAGCATTGCCAAAATTATTTAATAAGATTGGCGTTAAAAATCCTACCAAAGTATCTGCAATCCACATCGTCATAATGCTGATTGATAACGCCTTAGCGCGAAGTTGGCCCGGAAATATTTCTGATGCTATCACAAATTTTAAAGGCCCGATTGAGCAGGCAAAACTGGCAATAAAAATCAAAACTGAAATGAGCAACAATGGGCTTGAAACAATTTTGAAATAAAAGCAAAGCCCGGTTGCAACCAAACTCAGAAAAGCCAGGAATGAACCGGCAAGATATAGTTTTCTTCTACCCAAACGGTCAACAGTTAAAATTGCGATTATGGTAAAACCAAGGTTGGCAAGCCCGAAGACCAACTGACTGATAAAAGAATTATTTAAAGACAATCCGGCGTTGTTTAAAATAGTTGGCCCGAAATAAATAATTGCATTTATACCGCAAAACTGCGAAAATAAAGGCAGCAGCAAACCAATTAATAAAGGTTTTCGATATTTAATTGACCATAGTTGTTTATTTGCAGTTAATAAACGGCTTGCTGGTTTTAAATTGGTTGGTGTTTTGGCAACTAAAATTGGTTCATTTAAAGTTGTTAAAATTGCGTTTGCTTCTGACAACCTGCCTTGCCCTTTTAACCATCTTGGGCTTTCGGGGATTAAAAAAAGTCCGGCTAAAAACAGTATTGAAGGAACAGAACCGACCAGAAACATCAATCGCCAAACATTCCGAAAAATTGCTTTTCCAAACAAGGCAGAAAAGAAGTTATGATCTTTTACAACCGTGTTCAACAACCAATAGTTGGATAAATAAGCTACCACAATCCCCAAAGTGATAGCAAGTTGATAATAAGTTACGATGCGCCCTCTTTTGTTTGCGGGTGCAATTTCGGAAAGGTACAGCGGCACAATGTTGGAAGCAAAACCAACACCAAAACCGCTTAATACCCTGAAAATAATTAAAACCGTAAAACCATGTGAAAATGCACAACCAATTATTGAAAGCAGAAAAAAAACACTTGAAGTAAACAGAAGTTTCCAGCGGCCAAAACGATCGCTGAGAAAGCCGGAAACCGCAACGCCGAAAACGCAGCCCAACAATGCGCTTGAAACAAACCAGCCTTCCTGAAAAGTAGAAAAAGACAATTGCTTTTTGATCAATGGCAAAACACCCGAAACTACGGCCATGTCAAAACCAAAAAGCAGCCCTCCTAAAGCGGCAACAATTACGATAAGGACCAAAAGATTGTTGTTTCTTTTTTGCATAGAAATGTTGGATTTTAAAATGGATTGTTTGGATGCTTCTTTTATCGGGTAAAAATCATTGAACTTTTATATTCTTGTAAAGGAAACTCCCAATCTAATTTAATTTGTGTTGATTGTTTGGATGCTTCTTTTATCGGGTAAAAATCATTGAACTTTTATAATTTTTATCAAGATCATAACCTGATACAAGTTTTACCGGCATAAAAAAAAGCATAGTATTTTTTTATACCAGAAAATTAAACAGGTATAAATATCAGTTATTTAATAAATGCTTTTATAATTTTCAACGGCTGTTCTCCTGTGTTTGTCAGCTTATATTGTTTGGCGGCAGCAGGTATTACAAATGTTTCGGCGTAATGATAAGTTGTGTTTGTCCCATCCATCGTGGTTAAGGCCACACTTGAACCTTCCACCAGCATTAAAATATGGCATTGATTGTTGGTTTTAATGGTGATGGACGTTTTAAATTCCAAGCGGTGCACATCATAAAAATGTTCTTGGTGTGTAGGAAGATGAATGATCTGCCAGTCAATCCCTTCTTCAATGCAAACTGGTTTTGAAATCAGTTCTTGCTGAACCACAGCACCTTTACGGTCAAAATTTAAGTTGTTGAAAGCATGGTCAATATTAAGCGGACGTAATTTTCCGTCAAGGCCCGGCCGCAGCCAGTCGTACATTTTAAAGGTGAAAATATAAGGCGTGGCACTGATCTCCAGCACCAGATTTCCGGCTGCGGCACTGTGCACCGTGCCATTTGGTATTAAAAACAAATCGTGTTTTTTGGCAGGATGATACTGGACGTATTGCTCAATATCCAGCGGAACATTATTTTTATGGCTTTCCGATAAAACTTCTTTAAGTAACTGAGCGTCAATATTTTGCTGAAAACCGAGATAAACGCCTGCATCTTTTTCGCAATCTAAAATGTAGTAAGTTTCGTCCTGGGTGATCTTTTCGCCAAAATTATTTTGAATGTACGAGAGCGAAGGATGACATTGGATGGAAAGATTACCGCCTTTTATGGTATCTAAAAAGTCAAACCTGATCGGAAATTCAGTTCCGAAACGTTCTGCGTCTTTTCCTAATACATTTCCGGAAAAAAGGAACATCAAAAAATCAAAGGAAACTTCCAGGAGGTTTCCGTTACTTGCAAACACAAGGCCATTTTCCGGAACGATCAGTTCAAAAGACCAGGCATAATTTACTTCATCTGCCACCAAACCTTTCAGGTTGTTTTTCATCCACTGCCCGCCCCAGGCACCGGCTTCAAACCATGGACGGACCCGAAACACGGATTTGCTCATTTGTTCCAATCCGCTGTAAATCATATCCGTTGTTGCCCAGTTGATGCTGTTTTTCCACTGGCAATCTGCAATAATGTTGATATTGCGGCAAATTTTTTGTTTGTGTTTGTTCAATACTGTCCAATCCACAAAATACATCCGTTTGTAGGTGTTTTGATAGGATTTTTGGGCGTTTGTCCCCAAATTATTTATCGCATTTGCACGTGCCCGGTACTGGATTTCATTTTTGGGGATTTCAAAGTAGATGACTGGCGCGTCCCAACCAACCGCCGACGCACAAGGGCCAATTACAATATTTATATCAAAATTGGAATCGCTGTTGGTTTCCTTTAAATCCGTAATCCGGTAAAAATCTTCGAGTCCTAAAGTGCATTTTGTGCCCCAAATATCTTCTTCTCCGTTTAAAAATGGCTGTACTTTTGCTTCGATTTCATGTTCGGGTAATAGATAATCATCTGTATGATACCACTTTACTGAAAGCCCCAGGTTTTTTAGTTCCTCCGTAATTGCAGCTATTTGATCCTGCCAAAACACACCATGATAACCCTCAATAATAACGTTTTTAAAAGCCTTGATATAGTTTGCCAAAGAAAGATAACCCTGTTTAACCGACCCGTTTCCCAACTCAAAATAAGGATAAATGGTGTAATCATCGTTGGCTTCACTTTTTAACTGATCAGGCAACAGCGGCTGGCTGGTATTTCTCCAAGGCATTATATAAAAAATTAGGTTTTTACTTTTGATTGCTGTACAAACAAAGCTATCATGTTTTGTTCATCAATCACCACTTATCCGGGCTGATAACAAAAAGTTGTGAGCGTTATTTTTTTATCCGATTAAAACGGAAATATCGATGCTTCTTTTATCGGTATAAAATTTGAAAAGCAAAATTTACGGCATAAAAGAAGTATGATAATTTTTCGGTGTAAATTTATTCCCCATGCTTCTTTTATCGGTATAAAATCACAATACAATATTTTTAGATGATAAAAGAAGCATCGGGAATTTTTTCGACGTAAATTTAAACAGGCTCTAAATTTTATAGGGTAAAAGAAGCATTAATACTTTTAAGCTTTAGATGAAGCGTTGTTGATTATAAGGTGCAACTATTTAGTTTGGGTTTGATAAATTGCACTTTGAAATTTTACAGTTTGTTCCCTTTTTATAAAATGAATTTCACACGGTCAATTTTTACAAGATAAAAATTAAGGTTTTGAAGTTGCTGTAGAATTTGGCTGGTTTACACATCTATCCTATAAAATTGCTAAATCCCTTCCTACCTCGGTAAATGCCTGAATTGCTTTATCCAAATGCGCCATTGTATGTGCAGCAGAAAGTTGTACACGTATCCTCGCTTTACCGTGGGGAACAACCGGATAATAAAAACCTATTACATATATTCCCTTTTCCATTAATCTGGCGGCAAATTCTTGAGAAAGCTTGGCATCGTACAACATAATCGGAACGATCGGGTGATCGCCGGGCGTAATATCAAAGCCAGCCTCAGTCATTTTTTTGCGAAAATATTGTGTGTTATATTCCAATTTGTCACGTAGTTCTGTTGTTTCTGACAGCATGTTCAATACCGCAACAGAAGCACCAACAATAGCCGGAGCCAGCGAATTGGAGAACAGATAAGGCCGTGAACGTTGGCGCAGCAGTTCAATAATCTCTTTTCTGCCCGAGGTAAAACCACCCATTGCCCCGCCTAAAGCTTTACCAAAAGTACCGGTAATAATATCTATCCTTCCCATAACATTGCGGTATTCGTGTGTCCCACGCCCTGTTTTCCCGATAAATCCGGAAGAATGGCTTTCGTCAACCATTACCAATGCCCGGTATTGATCTGCCAAATCACAAATTTTATCCAATTGGGCGATGGTGCCATCCATAGAAAAAGAACCATCGGTAACAATTATGCGATGCTTTAACCCTTGTGCTAATTTCAGTTTTTCTTCTAAATCCAACATGTTGTTATGATCGTAGCGGAAGCGTTGGGCTTTGCATAAACGTACGCCATCAATAATAGAGGCATGATTTAAGACATCGGAAATAATGGCCGAATCTTCCCCAAGCAAAGGTTCAAAAACACCACCGTTGGCATCAAATGCCGCTGCATACAAAATGGTGTCTTCAGTACCTAAAAACCGGGCTACTTTTTGCTCTAATTCTTTGTGGATATCTTGTGTGCCACATATAAAACGGACAGAAGACATACCAAAACCATAACTATCCATGGTTTTTTTTGCTGCTTCTACTACTGTTGGGTGCGAGGATAAGCCCAGGTAATTATTGGCGCAAAAGTTTAATACCGGTTTGCCTTCGGTTGTATTGATTTCTGCTCCCTGCGGAGTAGTGATTATGCGTTCTTTTTTAAAAAGCCCGGCTTCCTGTAAGTCAGATAATTGCTTTTCAATTTCTGATTTTATAGTATCGTACATATTTTGGATTGTTAAAATTTAGTGTCCCTCTTATTATTCTCAAAAATACTGTTTTTAATAAATTACTGCTGATTTAAGTACCGGTTTAAATTTTTTCAGGTTTAGTTAGATGCAATACCATTTCCGCTGTCATTTCAGGCAGGTTGTATTTATGTTCCCATCCCCAATCTGTTCTTGCAGCAACATCATCAATGGTGCCCGGCCAGGAATCAGCAATATCCTGACGGAAATCAGGCAGGTAATCACATTTAAAATCAGGAGAATGAGCTTTGATCGACTCCGCTAATTCTGCCGGTGTAAAACTCATCCCGGCAAGATTATAGGAAGATCTCACGTTTATTTTATCAGCTGATGATTCCATCAGTTCTACCGTTGCACGCAAAGCATCATCAATATAAATCATCGGAAGCATCGTTTCCGGCTTTAAAAAACAAGTATAGTTTTCTCCTTTACTTGCTTTGTGATACATATCAACGGCATAATCTGTAGTGCCGCCGCCCGGCATAGATTGGTAACTGATTACGCCCGGATAACGCAATGACCTGATATCAAGCCCGTAGCGTTTATAATAATAATAAGACCAGTTTTCTGTGGCAACTTTGCTAACGCCATATATGGAGGACGGATTTAAACATATATCTTGCGGCGTGCCATTCTCATTTGTGCCCTTACCAAAAACTGCAATAGAGCTGGGGATAAAAAGTTTCTTTATTGCATAAACCCTTCCTGCTTCAAGCACGTTCAAAAGGGTTTGTATGTTTAAATTCCATGCCCAAATAGGGTTAGCTTCTGCTTTTGCAGACAATACTGCCGCTAAATGATAAATTTGAGAAACATTGTATTTTTTGATTACTTCAGCAATTGCATCCGGATCGGTAGCATCAAGCTTTACGAAGTTTCCATCGTAATGATCAGGCGTATGTAAGTCGGACGCAACAACAGAACCAAACCCATAAACAGCCTGCAATTTCGGGATTAAAGCTGTTCCGATCTGGCCGCTTGCCCCTATTATTAAAATCGTTTCTTTTTTCATCTCGGTAAGCTCTTTAACAAGTTATTTTGAAGCAAAAGTATATTTTTAAATTTCTTATTTATTTAAGGATACTATTACAGGAAAATTCCTGTTCAGTTGTGTTATTTAACATTATTTTTTTTACCTTCTTCTTTAATCAGGAATTTTGACTTTCATTCTGTTGATTTATTTGATGAATACAATTGTTTAGATGTTTATCAGCCGGATTATTATTAAGTATTTTTTCTGTTTCAAAAAGATCAATAATAACCGCTTATACTAAAAGCCTGTTTAAATTTCTATCGAATGGTTTCGATGCTTCTTTTATCCTATAAAAAATGGTAAGTTTCGATGCTTCTTTTATCGGCATAAAATCAGAAAAGCAATATTTATGGGCATAAAAGAAGCACGGTTGTTTTTTTCGGCATAATTTAAACAGGCTTTGATAAGTTTTGTGATTTTGCCCTTATTTGTCTGAACTTTAATGACAGTTAAATTGTGGGTAAAACAAAAAAACCTTATAAACTTTTGATTTATAGGGGAACATATAATTTTAAAGTAGCCCTCAGGGAAATTCTCTGAACATTTATCAGCGTTTTCAGAGGCTGGTTGTGATTTTAAATGTATGATGTTTTCATATTTCGTTCTCATATAGCTTAAAATCAAATTAATGCTTTTTGCTTTAGTTATCCCAAAAATTGAATGCATTTCCAATGCTTCTTTTATCACCTAAAAAACAGTAATTGTTCAGGCCGTTGTTCATCCAATGCAACTCGGTATCTAATATTTTGGTCTCAAATTCGGTAATCGGATACTTGCTTTTGATTAACTTTAATAACATTTCAATAGCAACCTGACCCATTTTAAAGGCTTTTTGCCTGATATAAGAAATAGAAGGTTGTAAAAGATCGACAATATCAGAATTTGAGAAACCAACGATCGCAATTTCCTCAGGATCAAACTTCATTTTTTTTAAAGCCCTTATGCAGGAAATACTGATCCGGTCGCTACTGATAAATATTGCATTTTGTTTATCTGCCAACCCCAATAATCCCTTAACGGCATCTTCCACCTCTTGATAATCGCTGCCGCCTTTATAGCAATTCCTCACCAATTCCGGCCGGAAAGGGATTTGATGATCGGCCAAAACTTTTTTATAGCCAGATAAACGTTCATTTGTGATGGATAGCTGCGGTGCGTTGGTCAAAAGCGCAATCTTTTTGTGGCCGGATTTGATCAATAGTTCAGTTGCCTGAAAAGCACCGGTAAAATTATCAGAAGTAACTTTAAAAGTTTCGATATCATCAATTATCCGGTCAAAAAAAACGATAGGCAACCCATTATCATGCAAAGTTTTTAAAAAACTATAATCAGTAGTGCCAGACGACATCGAAATCAGTAAGCCATCCACAGAACGTTGCGCCAGGTGGTTAACATTAATTAATTCTCTTGATATCAGGCCTGTTTAAATTGATAAAAGAAAAAGCAATGCTTCTTTTATCAGGTAAAAGTTGGTGTTTACATGGATATCGATCTGTTCAAAAAATCAACTAGTTTACTGTTTTTTAGGTGATAAAAGAAGCATCAAAAATAAGTCAGCTCAAATTCAACCAGTCCTCAACCGGTTTCCGATACAAGTTACACCAAACGGAAACCATGTTTTTTGATCGGCAGTTCCCTCACCCTAAACCCTGTTGCGGCATAGATGGCATTGCATAAAGCTGGTGCCACAGAAGGTACAGACGGTTCTCCGCCGCCGTCGGGTTTTTCTTCGCCGGCAATAAGCAGGATTTCGAAAGGCGGCATTTCGTTCATCCGTAATACCCGGTAATCATTATACGATTGCTGATCTACCATTCCGTTTTTGACCGTTATTTCATTGTTGAACATTCCGCTCAGCGCCCAAACCAAACTGCCTTCTATTTGCGCCTTTAAACCGTCGGGGTCCACAACTAAACCGCAATCAACTGCCGCAACGCAACGGTGGATTTTCACAAGCTTGTCTTTACTAACGGATATTTCCATGGCATGTGCCGCAACTGCGCCGGAGCGGCCATAAGGGCAAACAGCTATGCCACGGAAGTGCCCGTTGGCAGGTTTTTCGTCCCATCCAATTTTTTCGGCACATTGCAGCATCACGTTTTTTAAACGCGCGTTATCTTTAACATCGCCATTGTTGAACAGGTTGAGCCTGTATTTTATCGGATCTATTTGATAATGGACGGCCAGTTCATCAATAAAACTTTCGACCACAAATACATTCTGGCTAAACGATATCGAACGCCATGACCCTATTGGTATCGGCGATTCGACCGGATAAAAAGCACTTTGATAATCACTTACCGGATAGCATAAGTCATTGGTCACGCCGCCGAAGCTGTCCCAGGGGCCGGATATTTCTTTACCGGGGAAAGTAGTGATCCCATACTGATCGCGCCATTTTGTAATTTCATTTTTTGTGCCGGTTGCGGCTAAATGATGATGGCTTGCCGGCCGATAAAAATCAGCCTGGATATCATCTGTACGGTCAAACATATTTTGTACCGGTACGCCCAACGCTTTGGTAAGCACCATTGCTTCGGCCACATTGTCGATTTTTTCTTTCCGCCCAAAACTACCTCCCATTGGCATTAAATTAACGCTGATGGCAGAACTGTCTATCCCAAAAACTTTTGGTAAAACATTGTTGATGAACATTGGTGCCTGGAAACCGCCCCAGATTTCAAATTTTCCATCTTTATACCTTGCCGTACAATTAACAGGTTCCAGCGTGGTATGTGCAAGATAAGGCGCTTCGTAAGTTGCCTCATAAACCCCCGGACCGTCAATCGTTTTAAACGGCGCATTTTTGTCTTTACCATAAACCCTGGCCGGTTTAGCGGTTGCAAACTCGGTTTTAAATTGCTCTGTAAGCGATTGATTGTCATGCACTTTGCCCAGCTCGTAACTCCATTTTACCTTTAGCAAACGCTTGCCTTCCAAAGCCGCCCAGGTATTGGTTGCGATTACTGCGACCGCATTCCGGTTAAGTGCTTCCGGTATTTGATCAACCTGTATCACTTTTACAATTCCTGCCAATCCTTTTAGCGCGCTATCGTCCCAACTCTTTACTTTACCGCTATAAACCGGGCAGCGCACCAAAGAAGCATACAGCATATCAGGCAGTTTAACGTCCATCGTATAACTGTACTTACCAGTTATGATCGGTGTAATATTCGTTTTGGTAATTTGGCTGCCGATATATTTAAAATCTTTGATATTCTTGAGCGGCGGCTTTTCCGGAGGAGTTAAAGCACTGGCCTCTTTTAGCAGGTCTTTATAATTGAGGACTTTGTTATTTTTGATGTTGATTACGGTGCCATCCTGGGCTTTGCAATCTTCAACGGGCACTTTCCATTGGTCTGCGGCAGCTTTTATCAGCATAAATTTCGCAGTGGCGCCAACATAGCGCATTTGCATCCACGTACCTTTTATACTTCCGCTTGCCCAGGTAGTGTAATTGCCTGCGTTTGATGCTTTATATGGCAATGTTTCAACGGTTATTTCTTTTAAGTCGATCTCCAGTTCTTCTGCAACAAGCAGCGGCAAGGCAGTAATCACGTTTTGGCCCATTTCCTATTTGATCACGCTGATGACCACTTTACCGTTGTCAAATATTTTTAAAAGCGGGTTAGGTGAGAAAGTTACACCTTCTGGCGCAGTTACCGCGGATAAAGAGGACACAGGCATAACATCCGTCAGAAGCCAAGCCCCTGCGGTAAATGTTGATAAACGGATGAAATTTCTTCTTTTCACTGTTATAAAATTAAGGGCTTACAGCACCTTTACTGATCCATTCGTTAAATGCTTTTACAAATTCGCGGTGCGACAACGGCGGCATGGCCAAACCCTGCGCCGGATGCCAGCCAGCTAAAACCAAAGTATCGTTTGTGATATGGTCGATCAACGCTTTGATCGATTTCTTTCCATTTCGTTTTTTATCCAACAACTGTGCGGCCAACTGATGAGGAGATCTCCCCTGGAAAACCATTTTCATATTGGCAGGCGGCAAGCTCCATTTTGGGTTTCCGGGCGGCATGTGCAATCCCGGCAGGTTATGCGGTTGGTGGCAATTTGCGCATTTTAAAGCGTACAAACCTTTGCCGTCTGGCCCGCGTTTAACGCCTTGTAAATGCAAATGACTGTCGTCGCCTTGCAAAGGTATATCTCCAGCGGGATGACAATTCATACAGCGCGGGCTCATTAAAACCGCATAAACCTTTAGGAATGCTTTTTGGGATGCTAAACTATCTTTTCGGGTGAAATGAGGCTTTGCATTGTTGGCCAACCGGCTTTCTGCCCGGAAAGAGAACACAACAGTCATGCTCAACAAAGCAACAATGGCCAATATCACACAAATACCTTTTTTGGGGTAATAAAACTTGTTGTTTAAATTATGATTGATATCCATCGATTTGTTAAGCCTTAACAGAAGATTTTTGAATACCGGCCGCGATATGTATTGCCTTGCGTATCCGCAGGTAAGTGCCGCAGCGGCAAATGTTGCCAGACATGGCGTTGTCGATATCGCCATCTGTCGGGTCCGGGTTTTCGCGGAGCAAAACCGCTGCCGACATGATTTGGCCTGACTGGCAATAACCGCATTGCGGCACATTTATTTCGGCCCAGGCTTGTTGCAGCGGATGATCTGCGTTTTCAGACAAGCCTTCGATCGTCACAATTTCTTTTCCCAATGCGCGCGAAACCGGCGTAACGCAGGAACGTACCGCTTCGCCATCCAAATGAACGGTACAAGCACCGCATTGCGCCATGCCGCAACCAAATTTTGTGCCCGTTAACCCAACAACATCACGAAGAAACCATAACAATGGCATCTCCGGAGAAGCATTTGCTGCGTCAACACGCTTTCTATTTATAATGATAGATTGATTATTACCAGTTTGGAAAGACATACAATAACAATGGCTAATTGGAAATCAAATATCGTAAACTATTGTGCAAGATAGAACAACCGATACGGTATATGCACGATAGTTCTAAATTTATGTACGATTATACAAGTGTTAGTTCTTTGATACCCATACTTTGGTCAAATCAATTTAAAAGCTTTTCAATGTGTTTGATGCTTCTTTTATCGATATAAAATTGATGTTGAAATTGTATGCATAAAAGAAGCATGCGATCAATCAAAAATTTATCGGTGGCAACATCAAAAAACAAATAGGCTTTTAACCATAATATTTTTTATCATTATTTTATTGAAATGACAGACTTAACCAAAGCCAGATTTGGCAGCTTTTATCGTTTTTCGTTGAGATTAGGAATCCTGTTTTTGCTTTTGCCGGGAATAAGTGAGCGCAGCCTGGCGCAACAAGTTGCACAAGCAGAAGCAAAACCGGCATCACCGCAGCAATTTATAAAGAAAACCTTACAGAGTTAGGTGAAAGAAAACGTAAACATAGCCTCCGCTCTGTTTGGAATGCCTTGTTGTACGTTGTAAAGACGGGCTGCCAATGGCGGATGCTCCCTGTAAACTTTGCCAAATGGCAATTGGTTTATTACTATTACAAGAAATGGTCAGGGCTGGACTGCTTTGATTTGTTGTTGGCGAAACTGAGGGAAAAAGTACGGTCCGGGATGGGGCAAAACAGGCAGGCAAGCCTGGGCATTATGGACAGCCAAAGTGTACGTTGGGGGAACAACCGGGCATTAAGCGGTTATGACGGCAACAAAAAGGTAAAAGGCATTAAGCGGCATGTGGCAACAGACAAGAACGGTTTTCTGTTGGCTGTAATGGTAACGGCTGCCCATGTACACCACAGTAAGGCCGCCTTGCTGCTGGCCCGGGTTTTAAAACAACTGCTGTGCGGCATCAGGACAATTGCCTGCGATGGCGGTTACCGTGGGGAAATCATAGAACAGGTAAAAAACGTTTCGGATATATTTTACAAATAGTGATGCGTTCAGACGATAAAAGGACAGGGTTTGAACCAACACACAAAAGATGGATAGTCGAACGGACTTTTTCCTGGTCCGACAACGACAGAAGGTTGTGCAGAAACTATGAACTATTGTTGGAAACCTCCGAAAAAATGGTCAAAATCTCAGCTATAAAATTATTATTGAACAAAATTTAAACAGGCTCTGAAATTATAAAAATTATAATAGTTGTTAATCTTTTAAAAATCAAGAGATAAATTTATTAAATTCGATTTCAAGAATATAGCTAATTATGAAACTTTTACTTTTTATTTTCTCGTTATTAATCACTATTAAAGGTTTTTCTCAAAATCAAATCAACTTAAAAACGACTGAAAAACTAAATTATTCTGCTGAAGATTCTATTGTAAGAGATGATCGGAATAAAATTCTGACACTGTATGGAAATGCAACTTTTCAGGTCGATCAGTTTGGTGTGAAAGCCGATAAAGTTGTTTTTAATCAGGTAAGCCAGGAAGTTATGGTAACTGGTTTAAAGGAAATTCTTTATGCTAAAAAACTTCAATATAAAAAGAGTTTAGGAAAAGGAATGCTGCGGTATAAACTTGGCGACGATACTGTTTTTATCCCCTAAAATCCCTTCAAAAACCCAACACAAACTTCGCAAACCTGTGCTAAACTTGCAGGCAGCACATCTTCCAAGTATGGATGATTGGAATTAAAAGTATGGTTAGCTCCGGGTGCAACCACCAGATCAGATTTCGGTTGTTTGCGGTTCAGTTCCAACGCATGGCTGATGTTTACCGTTGAGTCCTGATCGCCGTGAACAATCAGCCAGGGTTGCTTGATTTCGGCAGCAGCAAGTAAAATATTCAGGCGTTTTTGGTTCTGGTCCAAATCGTCCAGCAGCGTAGCTTTTACGGGCATTTGCTGGTTGGTGCGCGAATTCGGGAAATAAATTACATTGGTGAGCCGCCATTGCGCTTCTGCTTCTTTTGGCCAAAGGTTGTGGAAATCTGCCACGGAAGCCCAGGTGATGAGTTTTTCTACGCGCTCATCTTCTGCTGTTTTGATAATACTGATGCCGCCGCCCATACTGTGCCCAATCAGCGATACTGTTTTTACCGGCAAAAAATTGGCACCACCGGCCGCAAAATCGATTACGGATTTTAAATCTTCCAGCTCGATGGAAAAAGTGTTATCGCTAAAAGCTTCCAAATCCACAAAATCCATCGGATGATCCGGCGTGGTGCCGTTGTGCGAAAAGTTGAATTTTAAGAACCGGAAGCCGCTTTCTGCAAAAGATTGTGCCACCAGGTTGTGCGTGCCCCAATCTTTAAACCCTTTAAAACCATGTGCAAAAATAACCAATGGAGCCTGCTTATCGCGGTCATCAAAAGTAAGGTCGGCCAGCATGTTGCGGCCGTTTGCACCTGGGATCAAAAAGGTTTGCTGCTGGATGTGTTTGTTCATGGCGATGCTGTTTTTACCGGTATAAAAATAGTGTTGATTTTCGTTCCGTCATAATAATTGCAGCGGAGATGCTTACAGCTGAAAGCAATGCTGTTTTTACCGGTATAAATTTGTTTTCTGCTTAGTTTGTAAGATGCTTCTTTTATCACCTATTTTTTGATTTTGCAATTATGAAGTTTGCAAGGCCGCAGGACAGGTAACCACCCAGGTGCGTAGGGTTGAAAGGACGCCCGGAGGCGATCGGGTTTGCCTTGATTTTTTGTTTCTTTTTCATCAAGGAAAAAGAAAAAGAAAGAGAAAAGGGAACGCAGTTCCTGATCAAAAAATGTATCGTAAAAGAAGCATGATTGATAAAAGCAACCCTTCGGTTGCTTGAGCTTTCGTTCTTTTGTCTTGAAACAAAAGAACCAAAAGTTCAAGAATGCCGGATCGCCTCCGGGCGGCATTCGGCCCACCGCTCCTGGGTGGCGATCTTGCAAACGGCTCTTTATGGCGGTTATTTATGGTGGTTAATCCCTTTTGTTTAATGCTTCTTTTACCGCCAATTTTTTAGCTTTTAAAGTTATGAAGTTTGCAAGGCCGCGGGACAGGTATCCACCCAGGCGCGGCTGCCCGGCAAAACGCCCGGAGGCGATCGGGTTTGCCTTGATTTTTTGTTTCTTTTTCATCAAGGAAAAAGAAAGAGAAAAAGGAACGCAGTTCCTGATCAAACACAAAAAAATAGGTGGTAAAAAAAGCATTTTTTTTAAAAAAACCTGCGGCTGCCTTTCGGTAAGACAACAGTTTTGAAACCTCAATCTTCCCGGTGCCAGTATGCCCAGGCCATCAGCACCAATTGCAGCGGCAACCTGATCCAGGCAACGGCTCTGCTCACCATAAAACCACTTAATTTAAAAGGTGCAAGCCGGATCATGTAGATATGTACGGTTGTAAAAACGATCAGCATCAAAATAATCCCGTAAACGGCGTAAGTCCTGGTTTTTTTGAAGATCAGCATCAACCCAAAAAATATTTCAAAACAACCGGCCAAAGTATTGAGCAGCTTTGGGTAAGGAAAATATGGCGGAATAACGCTGATATAAGCTGCCGCGCTCCTGAAATGGTTCACACCGGCCGCCAAATACAGCAGTACAAGCAAGATCAAACTTATTTTTTTCAGATTTGACATAAGGTGTATCATTTGCCGCAAAAATTCAGTATTTAGCTAAATGTCAGTGCTTTTGCCTTCAATTTAAACACATTCTAAATAAAAGTGTTTGACAAAGTGCTGACAGTCGGGCTATCTGCTGTGCTTACTTTTGTGATTCTATATAGCACAACGGCCTTGAAGTATCTAAAAGTTATTGCCTTTACACACAAGCAGATTGAACTGAAGGAACTGGGCAAACTGGTGATCTGCCAGGATAATTTAGCCAAGAAACTGCAAGATGCTAAAGTTCATTTTCAAATACCGGAGATTTTTTACCTGGCCACCTGCAACCGTGTAGAGTTTATAATGGCCACCGATCTGGAAGTTGATAAGGATTTTGCCCGGAAGTTTATTGGTTTTATGGAGATCGGCCTTTGTTCGCACTTTTTAGAAACTTTTATTCAGGGCGCTTCCATTTATGAAGAAAAAGAAGCGCTGACCCATTTGCTGCGTACTTCCTGCTCGATGGAAAGTTTGGTAGTTGGCGAAAAAGAAATCCTGGCGCAAATCCGTAAAGCTTATGAAACCTGCCGCGCGGCCAACCTAACCGGCGATTACCTGCGCATGGTGATGAACCGCGTTGTAAAAGCGGCCAAAGAGGTTTATACCGATACAAATATCTCCCGGAACCCGATTTCGGTGGTTTCTTTGGCTTACCGAAAGCTGCGGGAACTGGCTTTAACACCAAACTCGCGTATCCTGATTATCGGTGCCGGGGAGACCAATAAAAATATCTCCAAATATCTGCAAAAACACAAATACTCTAACTTTGCTGTTTTTAACCGTACAAAGTCCAAAGCCGAAGAACTGGCCGCCGAACTGAAAGGCAAAGCTTTTGATTTGGCCGAACTGGCCAATTATCACGAAGGTTTTGATGTGATTATCACCTGCACATCTGCTACCGATCCAATCATCACCAAAACCATTTACCAAAGTTTGCTGAATGGGGAAACAGGCCGCAAAACAATCGTGGATTTGGCGGTGCCGAATGATACGGCTGCAGAAGTGGTTGAGCAGTTTCCGATCAATTATATTGAAGTGCACACGCTGAACGAGCTTTCAAAAAGTAATTTGCAGGAGCGTTATCAGGAGCTGGCCCATGCGGAAAAGATCATTGCGCAAAATGTCAATGATTTTATCCCGGTTTTAAAGCAGCGCCGCATCGAAATCGCCATGCGCGAAGTGCCCGAAAAAATCAAAGAAATCCGGAAACGTGCAGATTCTGTTTTTGCGGATGAAATCCAATCTATGGATGGCCAATCCCGTGAAGTGCTGGAAAAAATCATCAACTACATGGAAAAAAAATACATCAGCGTACCGATGATTATGGCCAAAGAAATTATGCTGAACGATAATTAATTTCATTTTTGGCAATGCTTCTTTTATCGTCAGAAAAATCCCATATCTGAATTTTTATCCTGCTAAACTTTCTTAAACAGCTACCTTTACGCTGTACTCAAACAGCAGAAATTGGACAGAAAAATTACGATCGGAACACGTGGAAGCGACCTGGCCTTGTGGCAAGCCAACTTTGTGAAAGACCGTTTGGCTGCAATTAACGTTTCGGCCGAACTAAAAATCATTAAAACGCAGGGCGACCGGATTTTAAACCTCAGCTTTGATAAACTTGAAGGCAAAGGTTTTTTCACTAAAGAACTGGAAGAGGAACTGCTGGCCGGAACAATTGACCTGGCCGTACATTCGCACAAAGATTTGCCTACCGAAAACCCACCCGGACTGATTGTAGCGGCTGTTTCTGAACGGGAAGACCCTTCGGAATTGTTGATGATGCTGAAAGATGTGGTGGACGTAAAACAAAAGTTTTCGGTAAAATTTGGTGGTTTGGTAGGCACATCCTCCAACCGGCGTAAAGCGCAATTACTGGCTGTGCGGCCGGATTTGGAAATTATAGATTTACGCGGAAACGTGCCAACACGTATCAACAAATTGCGCAACGAGGAGTACGATGCCATTATGCTGGCAAAAGCTGGTGTAAGCCGTTTAGGTTTGGATTTGAGCGAATTTTATGTAGAAGATATCGGTCCGACAGAATTTATCCCGGCCCCGGCGCAGGGTGTTCTGGCGATACAAATCCGGGAGAACGACCATGAACTGTTTGCTGTTTTGCAAGCTTTAAACCATCCGGAAGTTGCCGAAGAACTGGCCGTAGAACGAAAAATATTGCGCTTGTTTGGCGGCGGCTGCCATTTGCCTTTGGGTTGTTACTGCCGGAGGGAAGACGGTGAATTTCAGGTATTTACTTCAAAAGCTACAGAAGGTGATGTAGTGCCTGACCGTTATTTTACCCAGGTAAAAACAGCATCCGGTTTGGCAGAAAAAGTGGTGGCCAAGTTTGATCCGGCCAGAAAATTTCCGGCCAATGTATTTATTTCCCGGGATTTATCTGCACACAGTTACTTCCGGAGGGCGGTAGAAAAAAACAATATTTCGATAGAAGCACGTTCGCTGATCCGTACCGTACCGATAATTACCAAGCTTGACCCTTATATTTTAAGAAATGTGGACTGGATATTTTTCACCAGTAAAAACGGTGTCGAGTATTTTTTCAACCTGCAGCCTCAACTGACTAAAAAAGTAAAATTTGGGGTGATGGGAACCGGTTCTGAAAACGCTTTGCGCGCGCTTGGTTACCGTGCAGATTATGTTGGCGAAAGTGTGGACAGTACCGATGTTGGGTCCGAATTTGCTAAGCTGGCCAACGGTTCTACCATTTTATTTCCGGCGGCAGAAGACCCGATGCGCAACATTCATCAGGCACTATCCGCAGAAACCAAAAAAATTGATTTGCCGGTTTACGAAACGGTTTTAGAAGAAAACGCCGAGCCGTCTGCCGCCGAAGTGCTGATTTTTACCAGCCCATCTAATGTTGAAGCTTATTTTGTCGAAAATCTGCTGGATGTTGGCCAGCAGGTGATCGCCATTGGCAAATCTACCGGAAAAAAACTGGATGCAATTGGTGTGAAATACACGCTGCCTTTTTCGCCCGATGAAATTGGTTTGGCAGAAGCACTGTTTGGGTTGAGTTTTTAGCAGGAAGCTTTCAGTAGTCAGCTATCGGCTTTCCGTCCTGACACCTCAACATAAAAAAAACATAGCTGCAAACGATATTCAGCTAATTGCCGACAGCTAAAAAACATAGATAAAAACAGCATTCAGCTAATTACTGAAGGCTAAAAGCTTATAGTAAAAATGATACTTCAACGACCAAGAAGAAACCGGAAATCAGAAGTCATCCGCCAAATGGTGCAGGAAACGGTTTTGCAACCGGCCAATCTGATTTTTCCGCTGTTTATTGTGGATGGAAATGTGCAGCAAACGGAAGTGAACTCGATGCCGGGCATTTACCGCTATTCCGTTGATAATTTGCTGCGCGAAGTGGAAAGCTGCATGAAGCTGGGGTTAAAAGCTTTTGATCTTTTTCCGAACATCGAAGAATCGCTGAAAGACAAATTTGCCACAGAAAGTTACCGGGAAAACAGCCTGTATTTAAGGGCGATAAAAGAAGTAAAACAAAACTTCCCGGAAGCCTGCGTAATTACCGATGTGGCAATGGACCCATACAGTTCTGACGGGCATGACGGGATTGTTGAAAACGGCGAAATCCTGAACGATGAAACGCTGGAAGTTTTGGGCAAGATGGCTCTGGCCCATGCACACGCCGGTGCCGATATTATTGCACCTTCGGATATGATGGACGGACGGGTGGGCTATATCCGTAAAGTGCTGGACGACAATAAGTTTACCAATGTTTCCATTATGTCTTATGCGGCCAAGTACGCCAGTGCATTTTATGGGCCGTTCCGGGATGCACTGCAATCTGCCCCAAAATATGGCGATAAAAAAAGCTATCAGATGAACCCGGCTAACCAGCGCGAAGCATTACTGGAAGCACGGATGGACGAGGAAGAAGGCGCAGATTTTTTGATGGTTAAACCTGCTTTGCCTTATCTCGACATAATTAAATTGCTGCACGAAAACACCGAATTGCCAATTGCGGCTTATAACGTAAGCGGCGAATATGCCATGCTAAAAGCAGCCGTACAAAAAGGCTGGCTAAATGAAGAGCGTTCTGTTATGGAAGTTTTGCTGAGCATCCGCCGGGCAGGGGCAACTGCAATTTTAACTTATCATGCAAAAGAAGTTTTGGAAAAAAAGTGGTTGTAAGAGGCTTTCGGCTGTCAGCAATCAGCTTTCAGCAATCAAGTTAGATAAATAGAAAGACGAAGAATGGAATCAGTAAAAAGTATAGAAACAGCTACAACAGCGTTGGCCACACATCCAACCGGCAAACTGGATATCAGTCGGGAAAAATCTGCTGCATTATATGAAAAGGCCAAAACCTATTTTCCGGGCGGCGTCAATTCGCCGGTCCGGGCGTTCAGATCGGTTTATGGCACACCGCTTTTTATTGTAAAAGGTGATGGCTGCCACATTTGGGACGCGGACGGCAATAAGTTTATTGATTTTTGCTGTTCCTGGGGGCCGCTGATCCTGGGCCATAACAATACGCAAATCCGTGAAAAAGTAACGGAAACCATGCAAAACGGCATGTCTTTCGGTGCGCCAACGGCTTTGGAAAACGAACTGGCCGAACTGATTTTATCCCACAATAAATACATTGAAAAACTGCGCTTTGTAAGTTCAGGAACTGAAGCAGTAATGTCGGCCATCCGCCTGGCGCGCGGTTATACCAAACGTGATAAAATCCTGAAATTTGAAGGTTGTTACCACGGCCATGTGGATTCTTTGCTGGTAAAAGCAGGTTCGGGTTTGGTTACTTTTGGCGAAACTTCCTCTGCCGGCGTACCAAAATCCTTTGCAGATGAGACGATTGTGGTGCCGCTGAATGATCTGAAAGCTGTAAAATTAGCTTTCGAGGAATTTAAAGATCAAATTGCAGCGGTGATCATCGAGCCGGTGCCGGCCAATAACGGTTTGCTTTTGCAGGAAAAGGAATTTCTACAACAACTCCGCGAAATTTGTACGGTAAAAGAAGCATTACTCATTTTTGATGAAGTGATTTCCGGCTTTCGTTTGGGTTTTGAAGGCGCGGCCGGCTATTATCAAATCCAGCCGGACATCATTACTTACGGCAAAATTATTGGCGGCGGTTTGCCGGTTGGCGCCTATGGTTCATCGGCAGAAATCATGAGCAACATTTCTCCGGAAGGTGCTGTTTACCAGGCTGGTACATTGTCTGGTAATCCGGTTGCCATGTCTGCCGGGATTGCGCAATTGAGTGAGTTGGCCAAACCGGGTTTTTATATCGGCTTAAACCAAAAAACAAAAAAATTTACGGATGAAATTGAGCAATATTCCGAAGAAAAAAACTATGGAATGAAAGTTTTCCGGATCGGTTCAATCTTTTGGTTTGCTTTTACCGGGCTGGAAAATATCCGCCGGGCAGATGAGATCGACCCAAAAAGTATGGAAAAATTCAAGCTTTTTCACCGCAAATTGCTGAACCGGGGCGTTTACATTGGCCCGTCTGGTTACGAAGTGGGATTTATTTCATCGGCACATACCGAAAATGATCTGGAAAAAGCAAAAAAAGCGATATTTGAAAGTCTGGATTTTGTGTTTCACCAACAAACCGATGCTTCTTTTACAGGGTAAAATTTGGGCTGATCAATTTTAACAACCGATGCGAAAACCATTTTTAATTTTCTACTTCCTGTTTTCTTATACGCTGGCCGAATTGGTTTGGTGGAGTGTTCTGCTGGTGCGTGCCGAGCCGAAACGTATCGGCATGATCGCTGGCGAATTGGCTGTTTTTATCGCTATTTTTTCTATCGGTGCATATTTTCTGCACAAATCCATCAACTCGGAGCGCAGGTTGCACCAGCAGCAAAAAAACTTTTTACTATCGGTTACGCATGAGTTGAAATCGCCGCTGGCTTCCATTAAATTATATTTGCAAACCATCCAAAAACGGGATTTGGACCGCGTACAACAGATGAATTTTATCGGTAAAAGTTTGGTTGATATTGAGCGGCTGAACGATCTGGTGGAAAATATGCTGATCGCTTCGCGGATTGACAACAGTTCGTACACTTTCCCAAAAGAAACTTTTAACCTGTCAGATCTGGTGCAAAACATCGTTAACCGCCTCCAAATCAATAAATGCGATTGTAACCAGCAGATTATTTCTGCCCATGTTGAGCCGGATATTGAAATTGTGGGCGATAAATTTGCACTTTCCTCCATGATCAATAATCTGGTAGAGAACGCCATTAAATATTCCGGCCCTTGTGAAGTGGTGGAAGTAAAGCTGAAACGCAAAGAACAATCGGTGCATTTGATGGTTGCAGATCATGGAATCGGTATTTCCGACGCAGAAAAACCGCGTATTTTTGATAAGTTTTACCGCGTTGGCAACGAAGATACCCGGAATACAAAAGGCACTGGCTTGGGTTTATTTATTGTAAAACACGTTTTGGACAAGCATGAAGCCACCATTAAAGTGCGCGATAACAAACCTTCGGGCAGTATTTTTGAAGTTGTATTTGCCTAACCTAACCTACAAATCATGAGTAAAAAAAGAATTTTATTGGTTGAAGATGAAGAGCATTTGCTCGAAGCCATCAAACTAAACCTGGAACTAGAAGGCTATAAAGTCTCTACCGCGGTAAACGGTAAAAAAGCCTTGCAAATATTTAAGGAAGAGCGTTTTAACCTGATTGTGCTGGACGTGATGCTGCCGGAAATTGATGGTTTCCAGGTGGCAGAAACCATTCGTTTGGAAAACTCGGAAGTGCCGATCATGTTTTTAACGGCCAAAAACACCAATGAAGACCGCGTGAACGGTTTAAAAAAAGGTGCCGATGATTACCTGACGAAGCCTTTTAACCTGGAAGAACTGATCCTCCGCGTAAATAATCTGGTTAAAAGAGGCTTGAAAGGAGATGACCTGAAAGAGTTCAACAGTTATAAAATTGGTGATAAAACCATTCATTTCAATTCGTTTGAGCTGATAAATGACAATGGTTCGGTCACGCCGCTCACCAAAAAAGAAACCATGCTGCTGAAACTGCTGATTGAACGCCGCAATGATGCCGTTTCCCGTGAGCAGATTTTGGAAACGGTTTGGAATTACGACGTTTACCCATCAACCAGAACCATTGATAATTTTATTTTGACGTTCCGAAAATATTTTGAGCCTGATCCGAAGAATCCGGTTTTTTTCCATTCTATCCGTGGTGTTGGTTATAAATTCACCGATAATCACTAAAAATGTTTACTAACCGGGCGCGCCAACTGGTTATTTTTGTTTTTATTTTGGTGATGCTTTTCAGCATTTACGAACAGGCTTACGAAATTGCCGGTGTAGCTTTATTGGCCATCGGGATGCTGGTTTGGGGTTATTTTAAGGAAGGGACCGTGGTTTTAGCGGCCAAAGATTTCCACGACAAAAACTTCGGTAAAACAGAAAACCTGCTTCGGCAAATAGCCCGGCCGGATTGGCTCAGCAGAAAACGCCGTGGTTATTACGAATATATGATGGGCGGAATTGCCCTTCAAAAACAGGATTTTGAAGCCGCTGAAAATCATTATGAAATTGCGGCACAGTTTCCATTACGTTCTGTGAATGATCATGTTGCAGCATTGGTGCATGTGGCCAATATCAACGTAAGACAACATCGTTTTGATAAAGCAGAAGCTTACTTAGGTCTTGCCTTAAAACAGGGCCAAAACCTAACCGGCCGTATGCGCGACGTGATCGCCAAGCTTGAACAAGAAATAAAACAGCGAAAAAGATAGCCGATGCTTCTTTTATCACCCTAAATTTATGATGAACAATTTACTGCTCGATGCAGCTTTTTCTAAACCCACACCTCGTCCGCCGGTTTGGATGATGCGCCAGGCAGGCCGTTTTATGCCGCAATACTGGGAAATCAAAAACAAATATTCTTTCCTGGAGATGTGCAAAACGCCGGAAATTGCGGCTGATGTAACGATGCTGCCGGTGGATTTGCTGGATGTTGATGCGGCCATTTTGTTTTCCGATATTTTGGTTACGGCGGAAGCCATGGGCGGCGACCTGAGTTTTACACAAGGCGTTGGGCCACGATTTGCCAACCCGGTTCGGACGGCTGCAGACGTTGATAATTTAGAAACCGAAGTAAGCGGTAAATTACAATACGTTGCCGATGCGATCAAGGTGATCCAGCAGCGTTTAAACGGTAAAATCCCGCTGATTGGTTTTGCCGGTGCGCCTTTTACGGTGATGAGCTATCTGGTGGAAGGCGGCTCTTCCAAAGATTTTAAACTGACTAAATTAATGCTGCACAACCAGCCCGAACTGGCACATCGTTTACTGGCAAAAATTGCAGCCGTTACCGCTGATTACCTCAACCTGCAAATTGCTGCCGGTGTAAATTCCGTACAGATTTTTGACAGCTGGGCGCAGGCTTTGAGCTGGGCAGATTACACCGAGTTTTCGCACCGATATATTGCTGAGATCATTGGTAATTTGAACCGGAAAGATATTCCCGTGATTTCTTTTTGTAAGGGAAGTTCTGTTTTTGCGCCGCTGATGGCCGAAGCCAATCCGGATGTAATTTCGATCGACTGGAACGCGGATTTGCTCGACATGAAAAAAAAGCTGCCAAAAACAGTAGCCGTGCAGGGCAACCTGGACCCGCATATTTTGTATGCTGAAAAAAGCGTGATCAAACAACGTATCCATCAGCTTTTTGAGCGGATGCGTGGTGAAAATGGTTTTATTTTCAATCTCGGTCATGGCATTATGCCGGATATTCCGTTTGAGAATGTAAAATACGCGGTGGAAGTTATCAAGGAATTTCGATATTGATTTCGTGTTGCGCTATCAGTAGGGGGATACCTTCATCAAAGCGGTGAATTTATACCGGTAAAAGAAGCATTTACAGATTTTTCCTTTGTTTAAAACCACGAAGTTCACCCAAAAAACAGGCATAAAAACAGCATCCGATGTACTTGTACCTTAAAGCCGTCCATATTATTTTTGTAGTCAGTTGGATGGCTGGGCTGTTTTATGTGGTCCGTTTGTTTATTTATCATACCGAGGCGCAGGACAAGCCGGAAATTGAAAAAAAAGTGCTTTCCGATCAGTTTGAAATCATCGAAAAAAAGCTGTTCAACATCATCACCACGCCAGCCATGATCCTGACTTTACTGGCTGGGATCGCCATGGTTTGCATCAACCCAAATTTATTAAAACAAAGCTGGCTGCAGGTAAAATTAGGTTTTGTTCTGGGCTTGATGGTGTATCATTTTATCTGCCAAAACATGATGCTGCAAATGCGGAAAGGCATTTACAAATTTACTTCCACCCAACTGCGCATTTGGAACGAAGTGGCCACGATACTGCTTTTTGCCATTGTTTTTCTGGCCGTTTTAAAAAATGCTTTAAGCTGGGTTTTTGGGGTGATCGGCCTGCTGGTGTTTTCGCTGATCATCATGTCGGCAGTTAAAATTTATAAATATTACCGGTTGAAAAATCAGGGATAAAACTTTAAATCGGTACTTGTCTTTAAAAATCATTTTTAGTTTTCTTCGTTTTATCCTGATACTTTAAAAAAACATTCAGGATTTGTAGCCGGATTGTTTTAAAAAACTGTTGCTCCGGTTATCCGGGAAGTGAACATCTGTTTGTTAAAACCAGTTTTTCATTCTTAAAACCAGATTAAATCTGCGCCAACAAGTTTGCAATGCTTCTTTTATCGCCTAAATTTTTGTTTTTATAATTGCTGCTGATAAAAAATCTATAAAAAACCACCATATTTTTAGGTGATAAAAGAAGCATGATCTGTACTTTGTCGCATTTGCCCCCTTAAATTGTCATGGCTCCGCCTGCCTTTATTAGTTTCTGTACCGTAAATTTGTTTGATAACTGGTAGAAATATGAAAACCATATTCAATGAAACAACAAGGGATGAATTGATCAACAGGATCAATACGCTTGATGAAAGCAGCACAGCGCAATGGGGCAAAATGAATGTTTATCAGATGCTGAAACATTGTACGCTGTGGGAAGAAATGGTTTTAGGCAATAAAAAGTACAAACGTGCATTGCTTGGCCGCCTGTTTGGTAAAATGGCTTTAAAAATTGTTCTAAAAGATGAAAAACCATTACAGCGAAATACACCCACAATTGCTGAACTTAAAATAAACGGAAACGGAAATGTTTCAACCCAAAAAATAAAATGGCTTGCCAGGATTGATGAATATCAGCATTTTTCAAACCTTGACTTCGTACATCCTTTTTTCGGAAGCATGACAAAAGAACAGATTGGATATATGGTTTATAAGCATATCGACCATCATCTCCGGCAATTTAATAGTTAGCGGTAATTGAATAGCGATACTGTACTGAAACATTTCAAATAAGAAAAAAAAACCTAAAAAATAAAAATCATGGCACTCATCAATCCTTACCTTAACTTCAACGGAAATGCCGAAGAAGCATTTAATTTTTACAAATCAGTTTTTGGCGGCGAGTTCGCAAAAGTGATGCGTTTTAAAGACCTGTCAAGCCCTGAGTTTCCAGTAACAGAAAATGAGGCAAATAAAATAATGCACATCGCTTTGCCCATCGGAAAAAATATTTTAATGGCCAATGACGTTCCGGAAAGTATGGGAAAAACAAATGAAAACGAAAACAGGTCTAAAATATCGATTAGTGCAGAAAGCCGTGATGAAGCGGATAAATTGTACAATGGGCTTTCGGCAGGCGGACAAATTGAAATGCCAATTGGAGACAGTCCCTGGGGTTCCTATTTTGGTTGTTTCAGAGACAAATATGGAATTGAATGGATGGTAGATTTTGATCCGAAGTACAAAGGGCAAATTTAACAGAAGAAAAACAAAGAACGATTAACATCGTATTGGCAATAGGCGGGCTGAATAGTTTGCCAGGCCAATTGGTATAACAGAATTTATTTATACCTTTTGAACTTTTCTTTGCACTTTAGATATATGATCTTATTTCAAAAATTCTATTTATAAAAACTTCTATCCAAAAATCACAAGTCCAAAAAACAATGATAAAAGAAGCATTTAATTTCAGCGGATTGAAGATCTATAGTTCAAAGGACGGAGTTACAAACCCCAACCAGTAGAGTTTTAACCCTGAAAAACATTTGCAAGATTTACATAGCAAACTAATTTTATAATGGTAAAAGAAGCACTATAGGATTGAAAATTCATAAACTTAAAGATTGTTTGAAAGTCTCGATTAACAAATAAAATAATGAATGTAAAAACTCTTTTGTTAGAAGAACAAGATATATTAAATAATCTTTACTTAAAATTAGAGAAAATAGAAGAATGTTTTGCATTGATTCAACCAGATAACTTTGATTGGAATACAGCTTCTGATGAATTGCGACTAATGCTTTCAATAGAGTACAATTCATTATCTAAACTAAAAGTTGATCATACCCAAGAAATATTCACCTATAGAAAAACAATTGTCGAAGAATATCTGAACGAACGAATAAACGAAACTCAAAATCATTTACTTAAAGCAAAGTATAACCACTTTTTATATTGTCTTACAACACATAATAAATTTGGAAATCAAGCTATTGAAGAATATCAAAAAAATCTTGAATTATATCTTGGCAATCCAAATCAAGAAGATGTAAGTTTAAACTTTCAAGAGGCGTTAGATATTATCATTCATTTAACAAAATCAACTAACCATAAAAAGGAGGAGTTTAAAAAACAAATTCATAATTATCTCAAAGATCATCAGATCTGTAACAGAATAAAAACGTACATAATAAGTTCAATTTTAAAATCTGACCTTTTTAAAGGTACTATTATTGAACTTGATTATATTTCTAAATTGTGCATTGATTTAGCAAAAAATGAAATTAAACATCGATTCGTAGAAATGAATTTGCAATTAGGGCTTGATATAGCAAAAAAGCTACAACAAAACTCTGAAATACAAAAAGCTATTAATGAACTTTTAGGAGATAATGAATACAAAAACATTAGACAATATGATGGCAAGCCAGAAAGCATAATTATTCCTCACCAGAATAGGAAAACTTATAAAAATATTATTCAGTATTACAAAAACGCAACTAATATAGTTAAGCACGATAAAGCAGTTTTAGAATATAATGAGAATAAAAAAAACTGTAAATTATTAAAGTTTTCTGCTAAAATTGGAAATAGCGATGAAAAGAAAAGAATATATGAAGAATTGTTTTTCTCAATTATAAACTCTTCTACAAAAAATATTCTTTACCAGCTTATACTTGGTAATAATTTAATGTTTATTCCTGATGAATATTTGGAAAAATATGCTGAAGAGAATAAAAACAATTTCATGTACCAATATTTCAAGCTAAATCGAATAGATATAAATAATAATGAAAAAGATGTAGAAATAAAAGAGCATTTAAAATTTGAGGCATATTCACTTTATCTCTCAAACACACTATACTTTTACTATGATGTCATTATGACAAGTTTTGAGTGTAAAAAACTTTCATACAATAAAGTAGCAAAGGAACTATCTATTAATTTGTTCTTTGGACAAGAATTGATAATTACTCGCAATGACCAAAATTTGTCATATACTTGGTTTTCAATGTTAGATATAGGACTGAAAAGCTTTTTTGAACAACTCAAATTAGTACTTAGGAATAAACAACCAGATTGGAGATTTTCAATAGATTTTTTATCCCTAAAATTTGAAGGTGTTTTACGAGATATAGTTGACTTGACTGGTGGTATTATTACAAAAACCGACAAAAATGGAAACACAACTGAATTGATTTTAGAAGATTTACTAAGAAGTGATTCATTAAAGGAAGTTTTCAATAAGGACGATTTAAACTTATTTCAACATACACTTACAAACAAAGGATATAATATTAGGAATAACGTAGCTCACTCGTTTTATATACCACAAGATTATACTTGGTGTAAAGCAGTTTTAGTTTTTTTATGTGTTTTACGCTTGGCAAAGTATAATTACATGATCAACAAAGTTTCTCCTTAAATCAACAACATAAAAAAGTCCAGCCTCACAGCCGGACTTTTTTCAAACCCTACAATTCCTTCTCCAAAAAAGGATACTTATAATCTTTCGGCGGATCAAAAGTTTCTTTGATCGTTCTTGGCGAAACCCATCGCAATAAATTAATCATGGAACCGGCTTTATCGTTCGTGCCCGAACCTCTGGCACCGCCAAAGGGCTGCTGGCCAACAACTGCTCCGGTACATTTATCGTTTACGTAAAAATTCCCGGCTGCATTCCGCAGTTCGTATGTTGCTTTTTCAATAGCATAACGATCGGTAGAAATAATTGAACCGGTTAAAGCATAGGGCGAAGTTTGGTCAATAATTTCCATAATTTCCTCAAACTCCTCATCTTCATACACATAAACTGTTAAAACCGGCCCGAACAATTCTTCGCACATCGTTATATATTTCGGATCATCGGTTTTAATAATCGTTGGTTCGATAAAATAGCCAACAGATTTATCATAATTGCCGCCAGCAATAATTTCCACGCCGGATGCTGTTTTTGCGGCATCAATATAGTTGGCCAGTTTATCAAAAGATTGTTCGGTAATTACGGCATTTACAAAGTTTTCAAAATCCTCAACCGGTCCCATTTTGATACTTTGCAGATCGGTCAAAACTTTTTCCAGGATGGCAGGCCATAAAGATTTGGGCAGATAAACGCGTGAAGCAGCAGAACATTTTTGTCCCTGATATTCAAACGCACCACGCACAATGGCTGTAGCTGCAATATCCGGATCTGCACTTTTATGCACTAAAATAAAGTCTTTCCCGCCGGTTTCGCCCACAATGCGCGGATAAGTTTTGTATTTATGGATGTTGGTGCCGATGGTTTGCCAGATGTTTTGGAAAACTTTGGTAGAACCTGTAAAATGGATCCCGGCAAAATCAGGATGGTTAAAAATAATATCTCCGGCAACCGGCCCGTCAACATAAATTAAGTTGATCACGCCGTCGGGCAAACCTGCTTCTTTAAAAACCTGCATAATTACATTGGCGGCATAAACCTGCGGATAAGCCGGTTTCCAAACCACCACATTGCCCATCATGGCCGCAGATGCTGGCAGGTTTCCCGCTATTGCTGTAAAATTGAAAGGCGTTAACGCGAATACAAAACCTTCCAGCGGACGCTGTTCCATACGGTTCCATACGCCTTTGCCGGAAGCGGGCTGCTGCGCATAAATTTCGGACATATACGCTACGTTAAAGCGCAGAAAATCAATAAATTCGCAAGCCGCATCAATCTCGGCCTGAAAAGCATTTTTAGATTGCCCCAACATCGTGGCGGCATTGATTTTATATCGATACGGTCCGGCAATCAGCTCGGCAGCTTTCAAAAATATTGCGGCACGCTGCTCCCAGGCCAGGTTTTCCCAGGCTTTTTTTGCGGCCAATGCTTCTTTTATCGCCTCTTTTACGTGGCTTGCATCGCCTTCGGAAAAATAACCTAAAACATGTTTATGATCGTGCGGCGGACGAATGGCCAGTTTATTTTCGGTACGCACTTCTTCGCCGCCAATATACATCGGGATATCCAGTTCCTGACTGCGGGCATCCTGTAACGCTTTTTTCAGCATCGCCCGTTCTATGCTGTGCAAACCGTAATTTAGGCCCGGTTCATTTACGGGTTCCGGTATCGTGAAAAATCCTTTGAGCATGTTTTTTGTGTTGTTTGAAAATGCAAATATAAGGGTTTGGATGAGCTGTGGGCTACGAGGTTTGAGGTAAGAACTGTCGGCTTACCGATGCTGTTTTTATCGGTATAAAAACCTAAAGTTCATCTTTTGCCCTTCCGCCGTTTATCATATCGGAAACAATGCCCTGGCTGCGGTTCCGTTCGGCCAAAACCACGCCTGTTATATGTACTAAAATAAAAGCCAAAACCAGGTACATGCAAAATCCATGTACGTCCTTGATGGAATGGCTGATATTTGGAGGAATGCCCAGTTTTTCGTCAAATGCCAGCGAAAGGCCGGTCAGCACCATGATGACAAGCAAAATGTAAAAACCCAGATAAATGACCTTTACCGCAAAATCATGCAGCGGATTGTCACCGTTTTTTCTCCGTTTAAAATAGTTGCGGTATGCTTCTTTTAGCTGTGTAAAATAGCGCTGTTGTTTTGGCCGGGAAAATATCAGGATCAGCCTGAAAACAAAAAAAGCGGCCAGCGCATAACCGAAATAAATATGGACTGACCAAACTTCGTCACTTTGTGCATGGGCGATGGCACGCGCCTGGTTTTGGGTCAAAACCAAACCATTTTTTTGGGATTCATTTTGGATGAAAGCTGCGTTGCCACGGGTTTTTAGCAGCGTAGAATTAATCAATACAGTGAGTAATGACCCGCTGATGATCAGCACGTTCATCCAATGCCAAAACCGCAACCCTGCCGGATAGCGTTTGTGCCGGGCAAGGTTTGCGGGGTCTTGTTTTACAGGTTCTATAAAGGCCATTTTATGTATTTTACAGGTTGATGAATGCTTAGTTTTTATAAGTTTGTTAAACAGAAAGCAGAAAAAAACCTGATGCTTCTTTTATGCCCATAAAATTGCTTTCGTATTTTATGCCGATAAAAGAAGCATTAGGGACAAACCGGGCAAAATTTAAATAGCTTTAAGTGCCTACCCCTATTTTCCCGAGCAAAATCCCGATAATAAGCACTATTCCGCCACCCACTATCACCTGCAAGATAGTTGATACAAGTGGTGTTTTCATAAATTTATACCGGATAAATGCGATCATCAGCAACTCAAAAACCACAACTACATAAGCTACGTGCAGAGCGGTATTGATGTTTTGTATCAGAAATGGTAAGGTATGCAGCATTCCGCCCAGTGCCGTTGCAAAAGCCGTAATGGCTCCGCGCGAAACAGGTGTGCCGCGGCCGGTAACCGTTCCGTCGTCTGACAAAGCTTCGGCCAGACCCATGCTGATGCCTGCGCCCAGCGAAGCCGCCAAACCAACGTAAAAAGCCTTGATCGGTTGTCCCGTCAGTTCCGCGGCGGCAAAAATTGGTGCCAACGTAGAAACCGAGCCGTCCATCAAACCCAATAAAGCCGGCTGCACTTTCTGGATTACATACTGCCGCTCGGCATTGTGGTCTATATTTTTTATTTCGTTCATTTTTATTTTTTTAGATTAAAGTAATCCCGTCCCAAAGCTGATTGCTGAAAGCCAGCTGCCTTCACCTCACAACCCAAACCTCCTGACCTTATTCCTCCTCGCCTGTATTTTTCATGGCCGATAAAATGGAAAATGCCCCTTTTAGCACAAATATTTGGTTGTGTAGTTCGGGTTTGTTCAGGTTGATCTCGTTCCAGCCGCCTTCCTGCACACCGATATTTACCGGCACCATGCTAAACAACATTTTATGCTGAGGTTTTAACTGCGCCGTAAAAATATAAGGTTTGCCTTCAAAATTAACCAAAGCACCATCCGGAACGGCAAGTGTGTTTTGTGGTTTTGTTTCGATGACAGCCTGCAGGAACATATTGGGCAGCAGGCGCGGATCAGTTTTGAGGAAGTGGCAATGCACCAATACACTCCGCGAGCTGTCGAGCATCCGGCCGATCAAAATCACCTTTCCGGGATAGGTTTTGCCTGCGATACTTGGCAAGGTTATTTTAACGGCGTTCCCAATTTTGATCTTCGGGATGTCCTGCTCAAAAACAGTTAAGGTCGCGTGGATATCGCTGGTGTTTACCAATTCCATCAGTACGTCTGTCGGGTTTATGTATTTCCCGATGTTTACATTAACATTTGATACATAGCCGTTTATAGGCGAAGTAATATAGATATAAGGCCGGATTGAAGAAGCGGTCAGTTTCTGTGAATTAATACCGAGCATAATTAACTTTTGTGCCAAACCTGCTGCTTGTGCCTGTTCACTGTTGTAATCTGCCTGCGATTGCTGGTACATTTTTAGCGGGCTGGCCTGCTGTGCGCTCAATTCGCGCTGACGTGTCATTTCCTGCTTCAAAAACACCATTCGGCTGGTTGTAGTCAGGTAATCCTGCTGTATAGTAATGTAGTCCTGGTTTTCTATTGTGGCCAAAACCTGCCCTTTGCGCACCGGCTGGCCAGGCAGCATGTCCGTCTGTTTTAAAAATCCGCCTAAAGGCACATTAATGGAAATCAGGTCCTCAGGCGGTACATCTACCTGGCCGTTTACATGCACATAGCCCGAAAGCTTGTGCATGGCCAGATGACCGGTGTCCACATTGCCGTTTTTGATCTGTGCCGCATCAAAAACAATGGTGTTGCCTTTCTCTTTTGGTTGCTGTGATTGTGGTTCCGACTGGTCTTTTTTGTTGTCGTCCCCTCCGTTGCCACAACCAAAAAACAACAGCGAAAGGATAATGATATAGCTAATTTTCATGGTTTTTCTGTTTGCGCCTGGTAATACCAGATCGTGTTGATGGTTTGGTCTAATTGCAGCAAAGCGTCCAGCCGGTCGGTTTGTAGTTGTACGGCCTGATTGTAGAGCGTTACATACTCGATATAACCGATTCCACCGCTTTTGAAAGACAACGATGCCGTACGCAGCAGTTCGGCCGCTTGCTTGAGTGCGAGCGTTTCGTAGTAAGTGACGGACTGCAGTTGCTGCTGATACCGATCTACCGTTTGCCGCCACTGGCCGAGCCATTCGCTTTGTTTGGCCGTAAGCGTAAATTCTGCGGCTTTTTTTTGAAAAACCGCATATTTGACCGCCGAACGGTAAGGCCCGAAAAAAAGCGGGATACTGAGGCCGGCCTGATACGAAGAAAAACGGTTTCCACGTGTCAGCAAATCGTTGGTATTTTTCAGGTCCGGCCCAACAAAACTCTGATTATTGTACCCTAAAAGAAGCTCCGGCAAACGCCTCGCCTGGCTTACCCTGATCCGCGTTTCGCTAATGGCGAGCTGCTGTTTCGCTTGCCTCACTTCTGGGTTATCCAAAGCCGCAGCAGAATCTGCCAGCAAAAGCTTTTGCCAGGCGGGAGGTGATTGGTCTTCGGGCAGCAACAGTTTTTCTGTCCCCAGTAAATATCGCCAGCGGCTTTGCAAAACGTTTACATCGGCAACCAATTGCAAACGCTGGTTCCGAAGCATCCCGGCCTTTGCTTCGGCACTGGTTAGGTTGATGCGCGAGGTCTCCCCTAAATCAAACCTCAACTTTTCCAAACGGATTACCTCGGCATAAACGGAATCCTGCAGATTAAGCAACTTGATTTTGGCCAAATCCGTTGCCATCTGCACATAAACGTCCCGCACCTGATAAGCAATTTGGTTGCGCAATGTTTCCTCTTGCAGGGCTGTCAATTTCGTTTCCGCGTTTAAAAAACCCTTTTGTGCAGAAAAAACGCTTGGAAAAGGCAGGTTTTGCGTGATGGAAAACCGGTTGTCAATATATGGACTGTTAATTTTTCCGGCATCTGCCAGCAGTTGTGTTTTTGGCAGCTCGTAAGCCGTCCCAACATTTGCACTCGCCGCAAGTACCTGGTTTTGTGCCGATTTAATAGATGCGTTGTTGGCCAATGCTGTTTTTACCGCATCATTTATGTTGATCGATTGTCCGTGCGGTTGTTGCGTGGCCACCGGAAGCAGCTGCGCCCGGGAAGGAAGCGATAATGCCAGCAAAATTATTATGGCGGTAATGACTTTTTCAGGCTGTTTTTTTTTCTTTTTTTCCGAGGCAAAAAGTTTATACAAAGCAGGTAAAACCAGCAGCGTAAGCAAGGTTGCTGTGATCAGGCCACCGATCACGACGGTGGCCAGCGGACGCTGGACTTCTGCACCGGCATGCGTGGAAATGGCCATCGGGAAAAACCCAAGGGAAGCTACCGTTGCCGTCATCAAAACGGGCCGTAACCGGTTGCCCGTGCCCTTTCGGATGCATTCATCGGTATCTTCCATGCCTTCCGCGCGCAACCGGTTGAATTCGCTGATCAGCACAATCCCGTTCAAAACCGCTACGCCAAACAAAGCGATAAAACCCACCCCGGCAGAAATACTAAAGTTCATCCCGCGGGCCCAAAGCGCAAAAACGCCCCCGATTGCGGCCAGCGGTATCGCCGAAAATACCAGCAAAGCTTCCTTAAATTGCCGGAAAGCAAAATACAGGAGCACCAAAATAAACAACAACGAAGCCGGGACCGCGATACTCAACCGTTTTTTGGCCGATTTCAGGTTCTCAAACTGACCACCGTATTCAATGTAATAACCGGGCGGCAGTTTTACCTTTTGTTTGATCTGCTGTTGCAGGTCGTTCACCACGCTTTGCACGTCGCGGCCGCGTACATTGAAGGATACCGAAACCCGCCGCTCGCCGTTTTCGCGCTGAATCTGGTTTGGCCCGTCTTTTACGCTGATATTGGCTACCTGGCTCAACGGTATCTGTTGTCCGCCGGGCGTATTTATCTGTAACTGTTCCAGGTTGTTGAAATCAGCCCTTGCCGTGTCGGACATGCGGAGCATCAGATCAAACTGCCGCTCGCCCTCATAAACGCTCCCCGCTTTTTCACCTGCAAAAACAGCATTGATGATATGGTTTACCTGGCTGATACTGAGGTTATACTGTGCCAATGCCGCACGGTTGTAGTGGACAACCAACTGCGGCAACCCGATGATTTTCTCGCCATAAACGTCGGCAGCCCCATTCACCTTCCTGGTAATGTTGCTTACTTTTTGGGCGAGGTCTGATAACTGGTTCAGGTCATCGCCAAAAATCTTGACCACAACGTCCTGCTTGGCACCGGAAATCAGCTCGTTGAAACGCATTTGCACCGGATACTCAAACCCAACGCTCAAGCCCGGGATTTGCGCCAGCGCATTGCCAAAAGCTTTTTCCAGGCCGTCATAATCTTTTGCAGTGGTCCATTTGGTTTTGTCTTTCAGGATGATGAACATATCGCATTGCTCGAGGGACATGGGGTCCGTCGGGATTTCTGCCGATCCGATCCTGCACGTCACCTGTTCCACTTCGGGATATTTTTTAAGGGCGTCCGCTGCCTGTTTCATCCCTTCAATGGTTTTGGTAAGGGAAGTTCCGGGCAGAAAACGGGCATCAAGTGCATAGTCGCCTTCTTCCAGCTGCGGTATAAACTCCCCGCCCAAAGATTTGAACACGAAAAAGGCACCAACCAGCATCAGTATGCCAATGGCAAGCACGATTTTGGTATGTTGCAGGGTTTTGTCCAGCAACGGCGAATAATGTTTTTGCAGAAAAGCCATGATTTTATCCGCAAAATTCGGCTTCCCTGCATTTTTTCCAACCGTGAGTGCAGTCATCATTGGCACATAAGTAAGCGAAAGCAAAAAAGCACCGATCAAAGCAAAGGCCACGGTTTCTGCCATCGGGCGGAACATTTTCCCTTCAATCCCCTGCAAACTCAGGATCGGCAGATAAACTACCAGGATGATGAACTGGCCGAAAATAGCAGAATTCATCAATCGTGAAGCGGCACTTTTGACTTCGTTGTCCACCTCTTCCCGCGTGACCGCTTCATTTGGCTGATCATTGGCCTTGTCGCGGAAACGGTGCATCACGCCTTCAACAATGATAACGGCACCATCTACAATCAGCCCGAAATCTAATGCGCCGAGGCTCATCAGGTTGGCCGAAACGTGGAACAAATCCATCATGATCAGTGCAAAAAGCATGGAAAGCGGAATTACCGAAGCCACCACCAGACCGGAGCGCAGGTTTCCCAAAAAAAACACCAGCACAAAGATGACGATCAGCGCGCCTTCGATCAGGTTTCTTTTAACAGTGTCCATAGAGTTGCCCACCATTTTGCTGCGTTCATAATAAGGCATAATGGTAACACCTTCGGGCAGGCGTTTTTTGATTTCTTCCACTTTTGCCTTCACGTCTTTCACCACCTGCACGGCGTTCGCGCCTTTCAACATCAGCACAACGGCACCGGAAACCTCACCATATTTATCGTTGTACATCGCCCCAAAGCGCAAAGCATTGCCGATGCGCACACCGGCCACATCGCCCAGTTTTAAGGGCAAGCCGCGTACGTTTTTTACCGGTATATTTCGCAAATCGTCAAGCGAAGCCGCCAGGCCTTCGGTACGGATATAGTATGCGTTCGGGCCTTTTTCGATATAAGCACCGCCTGTATTTTCGTTGTTTTGCTGTACAGCGTTGTACAATTCATTCAACGTGATGCCCAGACTTTTTAAACGGTCTGTATTCACCACCACCTGATATTCTTTCAGCTTGCCGCCCAAACTGCTCACGTCTGCAACGCCCTGCACGCCAAGCAGTTGCCGCCGTACAATCCATTCCTGTATCGTCCGTAGTTCTGTAAGCGTATAACGGTTTTCATATCCGGCCTTTGGCACTACATAATATTGGTAAACTTCGCCCAAACCTGTGGAAACCGGGCCCATATCGGTTTCGCCAATGCCCGGCGGGATCACGTTTTTGAGTTGGCTGATGCGCTCGCTCACCTCTTGCCGGGCGCGATAAATGTCTACATTGTCGTTAAACACAACCGTTACGTTGGACAGCCCGAAGCGGGAAATGGAACGCATTTCCTTTAGTTCCGGCAGCGAAGCCATTACGCGTTCTATGGGCATGGAAATCAGGCGTTCTACTTCCGGCGCAGCCAAAGAGGGCGAAACGGTGATCAGCAGCACTTGGTTGTTGGTAATGTCAGGAACGGCGTCAACAGGTAGCTTAGACGCAGAATAGACGCCAAAAGCGGCCATCAGCAGCACGAGCAAGCCCACGATGAGTTTGTTCCTGACCGAGAATTCTATAATTCGATCGATCATTTTTTTTTGAACTTAGTTTGAAATAGGATGAAGCCCTGCCAAAACAAGCAGGGCAGGATGCGGTCACACGGTTTTTGGAGGCTGGAAAACCTTATCTGTAAACCGAAACGCAACAGGGGAAGGCAAATATCCAATTTTGGGTAGAAGGTGAAAGGTGCGAAAATGTGCCACTTGTGCCACAATCGGCGGCATAGACAATTGGATGGCCAGATTATGGTTATCCAACGTTTTGAACGGCAGTTGCATGTCCTGCGCATAATCTTCGTCAACCACGGTTTTGTCGAGATAGTGCATTTTCAAAAAACCGGCAATCGTAGTGCCCGGATGCAAACGCACATGCTGATTGTAGTGCTGCACCAACAGTGGGAGCTTCAGCATTTCGCCCAACACCGTGCTTTGCAGCAAAAACAAGAGCAGAAGAAACCGGGCTATTCGGGCACGCATAATATTTTAACAAAGATTGAATATCAGGTTGTTCCAAAAAACAAAGAGACCTTCAAATATAACACGCAAAAACAAGCTTTGTCGGATTTTATCGCAAAATAGAAACATTCAAGATAAGACTTTCAACTGTTTGGGAAATGTATCGGTTGTCCCATTGCCATGCTGTTTTTATCGATATAAAAGTAGTGAGGGTAGTCGTCCCGGTTTTTAATCGGCACAAAACCCATTTTGGCTCCTATAGAAGACGATCATGCAGATGCCTTTCGACATAAAAATCCATGGCAATCATATACAATATTTTTTCCTGTGGGAGAATAAACTCCTGATGCTTCTTTTATGGCCATAAATATTGTTTTTTTAACAACGCTGTCAAAAGCATCAAAACCGGGTTTTTGTATGATAAAAGAAGCATCACAAAACTTATAGGCATAAAAGAAGCATTGGCCGCCAAAAATTCAATCACTGTAGCGGTCGTTCCGCCACGGATAAGCCGTGTTGGAATAGCCGCGGTCTTCCCAGAAACCCGGTTTGTCTTCTGTTAGAAACTCGATGCGTTTGATCCATTTGCTGCCTTTCCAGGCGTAAAGTTGCGGCGTGATCATGCGTGCCGGTCCGCCATGTTCTTTGGCCAAAGGCTGCCCGTCAAAAGTATGCACGATCAAAACATCGGGTTTCAGTGCTTCTTCCAGCGAAAGGTTGGTGCTGTAAGTATCATATCCATAGCACATTACATGCGTGGCGGTTTCTTTTGGACGGACGAGCGCCGCCAGATCGAGCAAACTCACGCCTTTCCAGTGCATGTTCAGCTTAGACCAGGTGGTCACGCAATGAAAATCAGACGTGTCTTTGGTTTGCGGCATGTCCATAAACTGTTTCCAGGTAAGGCGGAGCGGGGTTTTCACGGCACCGTCAATGGTCAGCCGCCAGCGTTCTAAAGGGATATTTGGCTGATAACCAAGATCCAGCACCGGCCATTTCACGGTTTTGGTCTGCCCGACCGGTATTTCCGGCATTCCGTGCCGGTTGGCCGGGCCGCTTCCTTTTGGCCCGTCATCGGCTACAGAAGGTGTTTGCTTCATTTTTTCTTCAAAACGCGCTTTTAGTTTCATGCGCGCTTCAACAATGCGTTCTGTTTTTTCCGATTCTTCCATAAACCTTGTGCTTCTTTTGCCAGCTTGACGATGTATTTTCCGGTAACGATTTTATTGGGCGAATGTTGTTTGCTTAGATAAGGCATCGATTTTCCTGCTTCTTTAAAATATAAAAAATCGACAAGGCAGAAGCTGTTGACAAATCGCCCTGGTTTTATTCTGATATGTGCTTTTGTATTGAACAATGCTGTTTTTATCGGTCTTTTTTATAGATGGGGAAGTTACCACTAAACTGATTTTTATTTCATCCTTAAAAAAAAGGAACGGCTGTTTGCATGCGATGAAAAACTTAAATAATTATTTTTGGAATACGTTGACCGCCTGAATTTAACCAAAAACCAAAATGACGGACCATGCTGATTTGAGTTCTGATATCATCACCCTTAACCTGAAAGTAAAATAATTACTGTTGAGCAATCAGTGAAACAGAACCCAGGATATTGTGATCAATGCTTCTTTTATCGGTATAAAATCATTGTCAGAGTTTGCGAAGCGGCACTGTTTTTATGCCGATAAAAACAGTATGGTTTTTTTTTGCGGATAAGCTACCTGCAATAAATCCTTTGTTTTTCTTCAGCTTTCCTTCAGCTTTGTTGGTTAATTTTACCTGAAAAAGCAAAAATTGAAACTCCTGATTGTTGAAGATGAGCAAGGCCTGCGCGAAAATATTGAAAAGTATTTTACAGAAGAAGGCAGTATTTGCGAGAGCTGCGGAACGCTGAAATCTGCCGTTCAGAAATTAGCACTCTATCGGTACGACTGCGTGGTCCTGGACATCAATCTGCCTGATGGTGAAGGTTTTGCCGTATTGGACTACCTGCGCTCCAATGATAAAAACGAGTGTGTATTGATCATTTCTGCGCGCAATTCCCTGGACGATAAATTGAAAGGCTTGTCAATTGGTGCCGATGATTATATTACCAAGCCGTTCCATTTGGCAGAACTGAAAGCCAGGCTGATCGCCGTTTTCCGCAGAAAAACCTTTGGCACCAACAACGTCCTGAACTATAAAGAAATCGTGGTCGACTTGTCCGGCAGGACTGTGGACGTAAACGGCAAAGCTATCCTATTGACGCGCAAAGAATACGACATGCTGCTTTATTTTATCGCCAACAAAAACAAAGTGGTTTCCAGGAACGCCATCGCAGAACATCTTTGGGGCGATGACATGGACACGGCAGACAGCTTCGATTTTATCTATACACACATCAAAAACCTTCGTAAAAAGCTGATGGACAGCACACAAAAAGATTTTATCACGTCTGTTTACGGCGTAGGCTACAAATTCAGCTAAATGAAATTATCGGCACATTATAATAAGGCAAGTATTATCATCAGCGTTTCGGTTTTGCTGATTTCCGGTATTGTTTATTATACGGCCATCAACCGGATTGCCAAAAAACAACTAGACGATAATTTGCGCGAAGAAGTGGAGGAGGTTTTGGATTATGTACATCATAACGGCCGTTTCCCTAAAGAAGCGGAATTTGACGAAGACCAAACGACTTTTATCAAAACAGATCAAAACAGTTTTAAAACACAGTTTTTTGATGCCATTTACACAGATCATAAACTCCGCCGGGACGAACAAGGCCGCGCAGTTGCCACATTGATCCCACTGCACGGCCAAAATTATATCTGTACCATTATCGTTTCCCGGGAAAGCACGGAATATCTCATCCAGGTGATTTCCGCGATCACTTTATTGCTCACGGCACTTTTGCTCCTGGTTTTGACCATCACCAATAAATACATCCTGAACGGATTGTGGCGGCCGTTTTACTACATTTTGGATCATGTAAAAACTTTCAACCTGACAGATCAAATCAAAAAAATTGATATTGTTGAAAGTCCTGTGGACGAATTTCAGGAATTGAATCATGCAGTTTCCACCATGTCGTCGCGCGTGTCCAGCGATTATCAGGGGTTGAAAGCTTTTACCGAAAACGCTTCCCACGAAATGATCACACCAATTGCGGTAATCACTTCCAAGCTGGATACGCTCATCCAGGACGAACGCTTAGAATCAGGCCAGCTTTCGCAAATTACCGACGTTTATGCGGCCATAAGCAAGCTTTCCCGCATCAACCAGTCGCTTATTTTGTTAGTGAAAATTGACAACAACCTGATCCAGGAACGGGAAATTGTAGCATTGAAACCAATTCTGCTGGAAAAGGCCCAACAGTTTCAGGAAATTATCGGCAACAAAAACATCCTGCTTGAACTGGTCTTGGAGGAAGCAGAAGTTAAGGCAAGTAAATACCTGATCGATATATTGATCGGCAACCTTTTCAGCAATTCCATCAGGCATAACAAACCGGGCGGTAAAATCATTGTCGGGCTTCATCATCAGCAACTCACTTTTCAAAACTCCGGCGAAGACACGCCGCTTCAACAAGAACGGATATTCAGCAGGTTTTACAAAGGCCGCAATTCGGATGGTATTGGCTTAGGTTTGGCAGTGGTAGATAATATTTGCTCTAAATACGGTTTTTATATGAAATACCATTTTGCTGAAAACCTGCACAATTTTTCGGTAAACTTCAATACTGAAAAAGGATTGTCATGACTTTTCAACAAAGGCAAATTCGATCTGCAAACTTCAAACTTCCTTCAAAATTGTCCGTTAAATTCGCAGTGTCCGAAGTATAAAGCCGAACACTTCCTTATTTAAAGGACCATCAATTAATTGCCCTTCCGTTTGGACAACGGGTTTTCCCGCTAAACTATTTTTTGATCGGATCAGGAAATAGTGATGCGGCAGAACTAAGCATTTAATCTCTAAAACTATATTTAACAAAATGAAAAAAACATTGATCATTGTTGCGCTAACTACGATTGCAACAACATCTTTTGCGCAAAACCAGCAGGAACAGAAAGAAATTAAAGCCAATAAGAGCACCCAGCAGGACGTGAAAACCAGGGCGGCCGGCGCAATGGGCAAAGGCGAAAGCAATGAAAAATTTGGCCAGCCAAAACGTATTGAAGACAGCTATCCGTTAACGACTGATGCAGATCGCCAAAAAATCTCTAAAATGATGCAGCAGATGACCGTTGATTTGCTTTCGCTGTTCAATCAGTACAAAGAAGCGCACTGGAACGTGAACGGGCCGTTGTATCTTCCTCTGCACGATTATTATCAGGAACAGGCAGATTATTATCGCTTGCAGGCAGATATTTTTGCAGAACGGAACTTGCAATTAGGCTATAGTGTTGACGGCCGTTACAGCACCATCAGCAAAACCAGCAACATTCCGGATTTTCCTGCCGGATATGTAACTGACAATGAATCGCTTAAATTACTGATCGATAGGGTAACTGTTTTGCAAAAAGAAATCTATACTTATATTGCAGAGAGCAATAGTGTTGACCCGGTGACGAGCAATAAACTACAGGACCTGGCTTATAATGTCGATAAAAATATCTGGAAATTAAGGATCCATTTACAAAAACCAGGCGGAACAGGCGAAAACCTTCCCTGGAGCGGGCAGCAGTCACGTGACCGGACGGGAAATTAAATATTAAACGAAACCAAAAATCGGAGGGCTGCATAAGCCCTTTTTTTGGTTATTTTTTAGAAAACCTCAACAAAGCAATTTAGGCTCGACAGCTGGTCAGTATCAATTCACACTTCTTTCCAATGCTTTGATTTGTGGCTGATAATCCCGAGGCAAAATTGCAGCTTTTACCAAACCGTCCAGCTTTAGTTTACGGCTCAGTTTGTACATCGGCACAATCAGTTTCAGCAAAAAAATATCTTTCAGACCTAATAATTGCCGCACATATCCGGGCACCAATTGGGCTTGTACTTCTTTTAGCAGGATAAATCTCGGCAAGCCCAAGTGCTTTCGGTATTGTTTGTACAAATCAACCGTAAAGCGGCTTTTTTCCAGGTTTCTGCGGAGATGATTTTCGCGCACGGGCAGCCAGTTTTGATAGTTTTCGGGCAAATCCGGGATTTTCATCCGCAAGCCCATCCGGTAAAAAGTATGGTAAATTTCTTCTTTTTCTGCGGAGGAAAGTTTGTTGTAAAGCAATTCGTAAGCGCGTACAGAATAATCCACCAGTAAAAACAGCACGTCGCGGTAAGCCCAGTCCGGTATTTGGCTGCCGCGGTTTTTCTCTACTGCGGAGTGGATGGCCGTAATTTGATCGATGGCAAAATTGGCATCTTTTAAAGTAGAAAAATTGATCCTTTGTGCGTAAGTTACGGTAGAAAACAATCGCCCCAACGGATCGGCCGGTAATTTTCCGGTAAAATACAGCCAGTCCACGGCTTTGTTCAGTGCAAATTCTGCCGATGCACCGGCGAAAATGAACAAAATCGTATCTGCATTGCTCCATATTTTCCGCACAATTGAACCTTGTTCCACAAATAACTCCATGTTAAACCAACGTGGTTTTTGGTTTTTTGTGCGGAAGATTTGTGGTTTTGTACTTTTGGCAGAAGGTGAAAAGCTGCATCCGGGCAATGCTTCTTTTACCAGTATAAATTTAGACTGCGGAAAATTCTTCCGGTAAGTTCATTAGGATAAGATGTAAGTTTCAAATTAATCAAAAACCGTTCAAAATAAAAATGCTTCTTTTACCACCTAAATTTTAGGGTGATAAAAGAAGCATTTAGTTTTTTTCATGCCGAAACTATTGCGGCATTTTGCATTTGCAGTTTATTCTTTCACAAAAAAACCTGAAAGAAATCCAGGTTAATCAAAGCAAAAAATTACTCTGCAGGGGTTTCGGTTTTCGGCTCCTCGGCAGTTTCAGCTTCCGCTTCAAACTCCGGTCTTGTTTTTAAAATCTCAAACCAGGAAATTATCTTTTTAATGTCCGAAGCATAAACTTTCTCTTCATCATGGTCTGGTGCCACTTCACGGAAAAATTCGCGCAGTGTTTTGCCGTCGGCTTTTTTCGCGTCCGGAATGTTTTCCAGCGTTTTCATGCGCGCTAAAATATCCGTCAGTTTTAAATCTTCATCTTCACCAAAAACCGTGATTTCATCCAGCGCGGCCAGTTTTGCCGTACTCAAGTTTACCACTAATTTCAGTTTTTGCCCGTCCAGGCTTTCCAAAACAAAGCCGGTTTTATTTTGCGCCATTGCGCGCCACAAACCAGGTTTGCCGGAAACGGAAACTATTCCATATAAATTCATTTTTTTTGAGTTTTACGTTGTAAGTAATATGTTGGGGCAAACTCTTTATAAAAGGTTTATACCAAATACTTAAAACGTACGATTGAGCACTAAAAATCTATTAATCAATCACTTCAACACTGGTAATTTTATCGCCCTGACGGATTTGATCCACCACATCTACATTGTCCACCACTTTGCCAAAAACGGTGTGGTTGCCATCTAAATGCGCGGTGTTTGCACGGCTGTGGCAGATAAAAAACTGCGAACCGCCCGTATTGCGACCGGCATGTGCCATTGATAGCACGCCGCGATCATGATATTGGTTTTCGCCGGTTAGCTCGCAATCAATTTTATAACCCGGGCCGCCGCTGCCTGCGCGGTTAGCGGTTGACGGATCTTTGGAAAGCGGATCGCCGGTTTGCACCATAAAATTCGGGATTACGCGGTGAAAAGCCACACCATCGTAAAAGCCGTCTTTGGCTAATTTTGTAAAGTTAGCCACGGTATTTGGCGCATCCTGTTCGTAAAATTCTACAGTCATGTCGCCTTTTTCGGTTTTAATAATTGCTTTGCTCATTTTGTTGTTTAAAGAGGTGCAAAGTTAGTATTTTAGTAACAATATTAGATTTTTAGAATTGAATAAGATGAAGGGTTTCCGTGCTGTTTTTATCACTATATTTTTAAGTTTTGCTGGGTTTTGGGCAAAGGCCGCTTCCATTTTAATACCGATGGACGAAGTGCAGCACGATCATCTGAAATCTTACGGAATTGCTTTCTGGGTGTTGAAAAACGGCGAAGAAGTAGATTGGCTACTCAACTATCGCGGCGGCAGTTTTATGCTGAAATATAGCGAGAAAGCGGAATCAGAATGTAAAATCCGCGGTGTGAGCTATGAGGTTTTGGCCGATGCTAAAGTGACTTCCATTTTAAATGAAATCACAGATCCTTCCGTAAACATGGATTTGGTAAAACTTGAAAAAGCACCAAAAATGGCCGTTTATTCGCCCAAAAGCAAATTACCCTGGGACGATGCCGTAACGCTGGTTTTAACGTATGCCGAAATCCCGTACACAGTTTTGTATGATGAGGAAATTATCAAAGGCGAGCTGCCCAAATACGATTGGCTGCACCTGCACCACGAAGATTTTACAGGCCAGTACAGCAAGTTTTACTCCGCTTTTCACAATGCGGCCTGGTACGTTGAAGACCAGCAAAGACAGGAAGCATTGGCCAAAAAATTAGGGTTTAAAAAAGTATCGCAAATGAAGCTGGCCGTGGCCAAAGATATCCGCGATTTTTGCGCTGGCGGCGGATTTTTGTTTGCCATGTGTTCTGGTACGGATACTTTTGATATTGCTTTGGCTGCCGAAGGAACCGATATCTGCGAACGTATTTTTGATGGTGATGCCGCTGATCCGAACGCGCAATCCAAGCTTGATTTTAACAATACTTTTGCCTTCCAAAACTTCAAATTGGATGAAAATCCGTACAGTCACAGCTTCAGTAATATTGACGTAACGCCAACCCGTACCGTAAGCCGATCAGATGATTTTTTTACATTGTTTGATTTTTCGGCCAAATGGGACGTGGTCCCGTCCATGCTCACCCAAAACCATGATAAAGTGATCAAAGGTTTTATGGGACTGACAACGGCTTTCCGCGAGAGTTTGATCAAACCAAATGTGCTGATTTTGGGCGAACTGAAATCTGCCGGGGAAGCGCGCTATATCCACGGCGACTATGGCAAAGGCCAATGGACATTTTACGGCGGCCACGATCCGGAAGATTACCAGCACGCCATCGGCGATCCGCCAACAGATTTAAAACTGCACCCTAATTCTCCAGGTTATCGTTTGATTTTGAACAACGTTTTGTTTCCGGCGGCGAAGAAAAAGAAGCAGAAGACCTGATGCTGTTTTTATCGGTATAAAATTGAGATAATTTTCAAGGAATAATATTTTTCGTACCGTAAAAGGCTACTATAATTTATGATATGATTTCTAAACAAATTGTTAAACTTTTTATGATGTATAGAAGAATTGTAATAGCACTTATGCTGTTTTTAAGTTCAAATATTTCTTTTGGGCAAACGGTAAAAAAATTCAAACTAATAAGTGATATACAGCAAGATGTTTTATTTCGAGGTTGTGATACATTGTACTATACAAATCAAATAAAATCAGACGTTCTTGACTCTACTATTAGGATAATCGCGTCTAAAAAGTCATTTTCTTTAGATCCACTATATGCTGGCAAGCAAACTCAATCATTTGTCATCACTTCAACTGAACAAGCGTATTTAATCCAAGAATTAAATAAATTAAAAGTTTTCAAGTGGTCAAAAGGCATGTTTCTAAAATCAAGATGTCTTTCTATTAAACAGACAAACGCGGTATTCACAAACAATGAAAAATCCAAGGAAGCAATCTCGCGTTATTGTCCTATTATTTATACTTTTTCCAAACCAATATTCCTTCGAAATAATAGCATTTGTCTGTACTTAAAACAGGAGCAGTATGGGATTGATAACACACAATTAAGCTATAATTTCTACTGGAAAGAAAATGAATATTGGGAAGAATATGCTGATGTTTATATTAATATGGGTAATTATGAAGGTGAACCTGAAGAGGAACAGAAAGTAGCAGTAAAAGAAGATGTAGTTCAGGTTTCAACACCTGATATTGGAAAAATATTTAATGATTCATCTACAACAAAACGGGTTAAGTTTGGGAAAGATGTACTTATCGCATTAAAATCATCAAGGATAGATTCCCTAAAAATCTTATTTCCAACACTGAAACAGAGCATTAAAATAGATCAAGCAAAAGGTGGTAATCCAAAGATCATTAAAAAAGATGATTTAAAAGAGTTGAACCTTAATCATGAACTTGTATTAAATATGTCTGTGTCTATGTGTGGGTCTGTTTTGGAGAAGGCTAAAGTATTGAAGATTGATTGGTCAAAAGTAGTTCTTGACAATGTAGACAAGCAAGAGAAATTTTATCCTGCAAACACTAAATATAAAGGTGGACCCATTACAATGGTAAGTATGGATATTTTATTTTCCGAAGGACAACACAAATATTTAATCAATATTTCTCAAGCACTTTTTATAGATAATTATTGGAAAATAAATGGTTATATGGAACTTAAGGAAGTTAAATAATTTTATTTTGCTTATTACACTATTGTACCAATCATGGAAATGAAAAAAGTAAAATTAACCATTGAAAAAGGAGAAAAAGTTTTGTGGGGCAGTATTAAGTATAACAACAATTTAATTGCCGATTACGCCAATAATCTTACGGAACTTGAAAGTAAATTAAAAAAACATTTACAAGAATTTGAAGATGTTGAACCTGAAACTGTAACATTTAAACACAATTAAAATGTGTTTTCGTGTTCATTCAAACTATTGATCATGCTTCTTTTATCGCATAAAAATCAATGTTTTGTATATCCTTTTAAAGATCGCTGATTTAAACACCAATTTTATAGTGCTAAAAGAAGCATCATTGTCATTTCGGCCCGAAGGGAGAAATCTTCTTCAAATGTTTAAAATCAACGGTTTTGACAGCAAACTATCAATTATAAAAATTCCAGCTTACCCCAAAAATCAGCAACGCATCCTGCATTGGGTAGCCAACTTGCGAAGCGGGCGAGGCACCTGGTGATACCGTGGTATAATAACCTTTGCTTTGCAAACCCTGGTTGGCGTATGTATATTTCAGGAACAGATTTGTGCGCTTTAAAGTGCCTTTTACAAATAGATCTATCACCGGATAATTGGCAAAAGCAAAGTTGGAATTGTTATAAAACTGACCGATCCCGGGCGCGTAAGCCTGAGCCAGATATTTGGTATTGTACCGCACTGCAAACCCGTAACTGGTGCTTAAAACGTTGAAAAATTTTTTGTTGTAATACAAGCTGTTGTAAGTGTAAAATTCCGGCGTGCGCAAAACATCGGTGTTGTTTGTTTTTTGGTAAACCAGAAAATTATCAAAATGAAAATTGTGATAAATGAAGTTTTTGCCCAAACTCAGCTTTAATAAACTGATGACGCCGCCAGCCTGCCGGGGCTGCAGATTATTGGAGTAAGCAGAATCCGGACTGGTATTGGCTGCCGCAAAATAAAGGTAATTCCCCAGCAAAAAATATTCTGCCTTGGCATCCAGCTGCAGTTTTTCATTCAGGTAATTAAATGATAAGCCGGTTGTTTTTTGTTTGTTCAGATCATTATTGGTAAACGTGTAATGACTTGATCTCCAGGAAGTATAAATTAAAGGCACGGTATTGTTTTGTGTGTAAGCTTCGGCAATTACGCTACCAATTTTATTTCCAAGCAAAACATTCAGCCTGGCATTATAAAAGTAATCACCAAACTCGCGGCCCAAAGTTACTTGCTGCAGGTTAATGTCCAGCCCTGCCCGGTCGCTCAAATTGTAACCCAGCCGGGCTTTTAAAGTAATGTCCTGAAAAGAATTGCTTTGCACTTTTTGCTGATAATTTTGGGTAGAAACCAAACCATTGGCCCGGACCCACTGGTTGTAGTTGTAATAATCGTGTACCAAACCCAAATCCAGTTTCAGTTCGTTCCGTACAAATTTTACTGCATTTCCGCGCAAAGCAAAACTGTACGAAAATTCATTCCGGATATGTTGTACATGAAGTGAATCCCTGGAAAAAAGTGTGTCTGTATTGTGCTGCGGAAAAACGTTGTACACATCTGCTTCATCTTGTAAATACTTGTACTGCTGAGTATTATAAATAAACGTATGCGAAATTCGCTGGGTAGGGACAACGCTGGAAGAAGAACCGGCAGGTGTGTTTAAGCCTTCTGTTTTACCGATATAGTAAATTTGTTTGATGTAAAGGCTGTTGTTCCTGTAATTATCGCGCGAATTGTTGAGCCTTACCGGCTGCGAACTTTTGGCCAGAGAACTGTTGGTGCTGACTTGGCCTGTGCTTTTTTTAAAAATGCTGTCGCTCAGTATCGAACCATTTTCCGGTGCTTTCAGGTTATTAAAAGTGAGGTTGCCAAGTAGGTTATAGCGTTTGCTCTTGGATTCGTACCAGGTAAAAACAGCAGCTTCCAGGTGATCTGATTTTTGCCTCGGATAAAAACCAACCGAACCGATGCGGTTAAAATCAAAACCGGCGTTCCAGTTTGGTTTGATGTTTTGCGTATGCGTTACCCCGAAAAGCTGTTCTTTCAATGATCCGTTTACATAATAAAGGTTGGTAAAAGGCGTACGTGCGCGGTAGTAAGTTACGTCTTCCGGTCTTAACAAATATGCATCAAAAGCATGTATGCCAATATCAAAACCGATGGATTTGCGGGGTTCAAAAAGTAAATCCCGGTAAGCCAAACCCAGGTTTCCTAAACCAATTTTCGGGCTGCGCGGCTGATACAAAGCACTATAATTTTCAAAGTTGTTCAGCGTTGTGTCCAGCGGAATTACCTGCGTGCTGACATTTAAAAGTCTGGCATTGGTTACGCGGATATATTTTGAAGTAAAAACCACCGAATCGGCTTTGTGCTCGTCGCGTTTGCGCAAAGTGTCCAGCAACTGGTCGTCTGTTAAGGGTTTGGCCGTTTTGCGGTGGCTGGTATCGCCCTGCACAAATGGGTTGGTATTGGTGTTGGTGGTGCGGCCATATTGCGCGTAAACCGAAGCCGCGGGTAAAAAAATCAGCCCTAAAAATAAAAATTTCAGTTTGCTAAAATTCACAGTTGCGCAATCAGTTCTTTAAGGATCAAAGTCATTTTGGGTTCGGCCGCTTGTGCAATGGCGATGATACTTTCTACCGAAACCGGCTCCAACACTTCCGGGAAACCTTCGTCTGTAACCACCGAAATGGCAAATACCGGCAGGTTCATGTGGTTGGCCACAATTACTTCCGGCACGGTGCTCATGCCCACCGCATCGCCACCGATGATGCGCAGGTAACGGTATTCGGCACGGGTTTCCAAATTCGGCCCGGTTACCGAAACGTAAACGCCTTTATGGCAGGCAATGCTGTTTTTATCGGCTATTTTTAAGGCACTTTCAATCAAATCTTTGCGGTAAGGCTGGCTCATGTCCGGAAATCTCGGTCCTAATTCTTCGTTGTTGCCGCGCAGCGGATTATCAGGCTGCAGGTTGATATGATCTTCAATCACCATTAAATCACCTTTTTTGAATGCCGGATTGAGCGCACCGCTGGCGTTGGAAACCAGTAATGTTTTGATGCCCAGCATCTTCATAATCCTGACAGGAAACGTAATCTGCTGCATCGTATAACCTTCGTAATAATGCAAACGGCCCTGCATGGCCACTACTTTTTTGCCGGCCAGCGTGCCAAAAATCAATTTACCGGAATGAAACTCTAATGTTGAAATTGGAAAATCCGGGATATTGCTGTACATCAGCTGTTTTTCGATCTCTATTTCATTGACCAAACCGCCCAGTCCGGTGCCTAAAATAATGCCGACTTCAGGTTCAAAACCATTAATGCGGCTTTGTATATAAGCGGTTGTTTTTCTGATACTTTCTAACATAATTTTCTATAAGCTGCTGAAACGCCGGTGCCGCGCCGTCCAAAAACGAAATCCCGATCGGTGCCACAAAAACCGGCAAACCGGCCAGCAGCGTTTGCAGTTCGGGTTCTTGTAAACGCTGCGCATCTTTTTCTGTTGTGATAACTGCTTTATTTATCGCCGGGCAGGCCGCAAAATCTGCAACAAGTTTACTTATATTTTTGCTGGTAAACGGGTGATGATCGGGATAATTGTGCGGCACAACCTGTGCAAACTGCTTACGCAAATGCTGCAGCAACGGTTTCGGGTTGGCAATACCGGTCAGCAAAAACAAAGTAGAATTTTGGTCGATAAAAACAGCATCCGCCGAAGGAAAAAGTGTACGGAACGGCTGATAAACAATCGAAGTAAAAAACAAATTTTGATGTGCTAAAAGAAGCATCTGCTGCCGGATTTTTTCTTGGTTTTCTGCGGATAAATCTGCGGGGCATTTGCTGACCACGATCACATCGGCACGTTTTTTTCCCGAAAACGGTTCGCGGTAATTTCCCGCAGGAAGTAAAAAATGCGGTTTCAGCAACTGCTGATAATTAAACAGCAACAAACTAAATCCCGGCGTTAAGGCACGATGTTGGAAAGCATCATCCAGCAAAATCAAATCATGATCAGCTTGTAGTTTTTCAACCCCAAACACCCGGTTTTCGCAAACGGCAACGGCAATTTCCGGAAATTTTTGTTTAAACTGAAGCGGTTCATCACCAACCGTTTTGGCCGTACTGTTTTTATCGGCATAAAAAAAGCCTTTGGTTTGGCGGCCGTAGCCGCGGCTTAATGTGGCAATTTTGTATTGATTTTTGAGGAAGCCAACAAGATATTCTGTCATCGGGCTTTTGCCCGCGCCGCCAATTTCGAGGTTGCCGATCACGATCACCGGAAGGTCAAATTGTTTACTTTTAAAAACCCCGAAATCGTAAAAAAAATTTCGAATAAGGATGATCAAACCGTAAAGCAGCGAAAAGGGCAAGAGCAGGTAACGGATATTGCGCATGATTAAGCTATACCTATGGTTGTTGACCCGGAAACGCTGTTTTTTATCATATAATTTGATGTGCGGATATTGTTTTTATTAACCTTAAATAAATATTAATTATATCCGGATTAAATCGGTGCTAAAAATTGATAATCTATACAAATACAAAACACTTTTTTTGTATTATTGCAGCTAATGTCAAAAAAAACCATAACGTTTACAGTTATTACTTTCTTCATTTTAATCTTCGCGATTAAAATGTTGATACCGGCTAGTACTGTTTTTAACAATCATTTTTCAAAGCAGGTCGAAACCGTTCTCCTTATTGCCGATCAGGAAGATAACGACGAAATAGCATACAATTTTAAGGATTCCATCAGCAAAACCAGAAAAGAAACGGACAAGATTTTTATCCGCCAATTTAAGTTTGTGCCAGCGGCAACGCGTATTTTACTGCTGTACAAGCAGCAGGGTTTATTCATACAAGTTCATTTCCCTCAAATTTTTACACCTCCTCCAAACTTGGCCTAATCGCTGATTTACAGTTTTATAAACTATCGCGACTATTTATTATAGTTTTCGATACTGTTTTTATAACACAATTTTTTATCATCACGATTAGATTTTATGCTGAGAAAATTAAAACAAGAACGCTCGCTGAAAGACAATTTGCTGCTGGCCTCTTCTACCGCTTTTGTGGCCGGTGTAACCAATGTTGCAGGCGTAATAGCCTTTCTGTCTTTTACCAGCAACATTACCGGGCACGTAGCAATGCTGGCCCGCAAAATTGTGAACAAAGAACACCATGATGTGATGGTATATACGCTATGGCTGCTGCTGTTTTTAATTGGAGCGTTTACGGCCAACTTCCTTACCAAATCTTATAGTAAAAAAGGCAATTACCGCGCGCACGCCGTTCCTGTTTATGTAGAAATTGTTGTGATGCTCATTGTGGCAATTTACGGGCATAATTATTATACCGAAACACAAACCGAACGCGAAATGATTATTAGTGCGATGTTGTTTTCGATGGGTTTGCAAAACGGTTTGGTTTCCACCATTTCTGGCGGATTGGTCAAAACCACGCATCTAACCGGTTTGTTTACAGATTTAGGCGGAGAACTTTCCGAATATCTGCACACCGGAAAGGGCGAAAGATCACCCATAAAGCAGCGTTTGGCCGTCCGTTTCACTATTTTAAGTTTTTACTTGACCGGCGGTATTATTGGCGGCCTGATGTTTGAAGCGTATGATTTCCGGATATTTTATTTTATCCCGATAATCCTGTTTAGCATTTTATATTATGATATTTCGGAAGTAATTTTATACCGCATCGTTAAAGTGCTCAATTATCCTTTTAAAAGAAAAAAACAAATCAATCCCCGCTTTCACGGGTCTGAAAACCTATAAAAAAATATCCCTATGAGTAGTACCGAATCCATCCACGATACCAGCCACATCACTTACCAAAGCCTGCTGGAAGGCAATAAAACGTTTGTGGCCAATACTTTAAAAGAAGACGAACAGTATTTTGAGAAGCTTGCAAACGGCCAAAAACCACCGATTCTGTGGATTGGCTGCGCCGATAGCCGTGTGCCCGCCAACCAGATTACCAACACCAGACCAGGCGAAATTTTTGTGCACCGCAACATTGCCAATATGGTCATCCATACCGATATGAACATGCTTTCTGTACTGGATTATGCTGTTAACGTGCTGGAAGTGAAGCATGTAATAGTTTGCGGCCATTATGGCTGCGGTGGCGTTATTGCCGCGCTGACCAGCAAAACTTATGGTATTATTGATAACTGGCTGCGGCATATCAAAGATATTTACCGTTTGCACGCCTTCGAGCTGGATTTGATCAGCGATGAAAAGGATCGCGCCAACCGATTGGTAGAATACAATGTAATGGAAGGCGTAAACAACCTGTGCAAAACATCCATCATCCAGAATGCCTGGGAAAATAACAAAACACTAAGCGTGCACGGCTGGGTTTACGAACTGAGCACCGGTTTCATCACCGATTTAAAGGTGAGCACCACCTCCAGCAACAACATGAACGATGTTTTTAAGTTCGATTTTTAAGTTTGAGAAAGGCTGATTTAAATTAATCAGCCTTTTTTATAAACTGCAATGGGTGCCAAAAAGGTTGGTGTTAAAGCTGCTTTTATCGCCGAAAGTTGGTAAGGAATACTTCTTTTACCACCTAAATTTCTATAAGCCTTCTGATTATTTCAGGAGGCTTTTTGATTCACAGGATTTTACTTTAAAAGGAGTATTAATTTATAAACATCAATACCTTATTAATTTAACTTCTTTTTGCTTCAGCAACCTTTTGTAAAACCAATTTTCAATGCAATTCCACGCAATCAAAATTAAGTTTATTTAGAGGCTATTTAAATTTTGTTCAATCTATTTTCTATGCCTTTTTTATCATCTAAAAAATGGTGATAACTTAGAGCCTGTTTAAATTTTGTTCAATAATAATTTTATAGCTGAGATTTTGACCATTTTTTCGGAGGTTTCCAACAATAGTTCATAGTTTCTGCACAACCTTCTGTCGTTGTCGGACCAGGAAAAAGTCCGTTCGACTATCCATCTTTTGTGTGTTGGTTCAAACCCTGTCCTTTTATCGTCTGAACGCATCACTATTTGTAAAATATATCCGAAACGTTTTTTACCTGTTCTATGATTTCCCCACGGTAACCGCCATCGCAGGCAATTGTCCTGATGCCGCACAGCAGTTGTTTTAAAACCCGGGCCAGCAGCAAGGCGGCCTTACTGTGGTGTACATGGGCAGCCGTTACCATTACAGCCAACAGAAAACCGTTCTTGTCTGTTGCCACATGCCGCTTAATGCCTTTTACCTTTTTGTTGCCGTCATAACCGCTTAATGCCCGGTTGTTCCCCCAACGTACACTTTGGCTGTCCATAATGCCCAGGCTTGCCTGCCTGTTTTGCCCCATCCCGGACCGTACTTTTTCCCTCAGTTTCGCCAACAACAAATCAAAGCAGTCCAGCCCTGACCATTTCTTGTAATAGTAATAAACCAATTGCCATTTGGCAAAGTTTACAGGGAGCATCCGCCATTGGCAGCCCGTCTTTACAACGTACAACAAGGCATTCCAAACAGAGCGGAGGCTATGTTTACGTTTTCTTTCACCTAACTCTGTAAGGTTTTCTTTATAAATTGCCACTGGGTTTCTGATAGATCGGTAGGGTACATCTTTTTGTTGTTTAGCCACCACAAAAAAACAACCCAGACCGGTTTATCTAAACCTATAACATTTCCCTTTTTTAATTTTTAAACAGGCTCTCAATAAAAAAAGCATATTTAAAAAATTTTAAATATGCTTTAATTTAATTGAAAACTGCTTTATATCACATCTTTAATATGCTTATAATTAGATTTTACGGTATCGATTACTTCCTCTATTTTGCCGTCCATAATCATTTTGCCCATTGCTAAAGCCATGCCTTTTACCTGTTTAAACTCGATTTCCGGTGGCATGGAAAGTGCGTTCGGATCGGTCATTACGTTTACCAAAACCGGACCTTCCGCTGCAAAAGCCTGCTGAATAGCCTGCTCCAGATTTTCCGGATCATTTACAGTGATGCCTTTGATGCCGAAAGCGGTGGCAACGGCGGCAAAATCTGGGTTGACCATATCGGTTTGCCAATCGGGCAAACCGGCAACTTCCATTTCCAGCTTCACCATTCCTAATGATTTATTGTTGAAAACAACCATTTTTATAGGTAGTTTATATTGAACGATAGTGGCCAGATCGCCCAGCAACATGGACAAACCGCCGTCTCCGCAGAAAGCAATTACCTGCCGTTCCGGGAAAGCCAGCGCGGCACCGATGGCCTGCGGCATGGCGTTGGCCATCGAGCCGTGGTTAAAAGAGCCGATCATACTTCTTTTACCGGTAGAATTTATGTATCGCGCGCCCCAAACACAGCACATGCCGGTATCCATCGTAAAAATTGCGTCATTATCGGCCAATTTATCAATGGTAAAAGCCACAAATTCCGGGTGGATAGCATCGGTTTTGCCACGGTCATCTACATAAGTCTGCGATTTATCTTTTACTTTTTCATAAAAATCCAATTGTTCTTTTAAAAAGGTATCATCTGTTTTTGCCGTTAAAAACGGCATCAGTGTTTGCAGCGTATATTTAACGGAGCCGCACAAACCCATTTCCAACTTGGCCCGGCGACCTAAACGTTCCGGTTTAGTGTCGATTTGCACAATTTTATTGTCTGTCGGCATAAAATCGATATATGGAAAATCCGTGCCCAGCAAAATAACCAAACCGGATTTGTGCATACTGTTGTAAGCGGAAGGCAATCCGAGCAAACCTGTCATCCCGATTTCGTAGGGATTATCGTGCTGGATTTCCATTTTCCCGCGGTAAGAATAGCCAACCGGTGCCTTGATTTTGGCTGCAAATTCCACCACTTCATCGTGCGCGCCGGTAGCACCGATGCCACAGTAAATAGTAATTTTATCATGTTGGGCAATGAGTGCGGCCAAAGCCTGCAATTCTTTGTCGGACGGGCGCGTTACCGGTTCCGGGTTATAAAAGTGCATGGACGTTACGCTTTCTTCGGCATCTTTATCGGTTACGTCTCCCGGCAAACCAATTACAGCCACACCTTTGCGCTGCGTAGCGTGCTGAATGCCTGCCTGCAACATGCGCGGCAATTGCTGCGGCGTAACGGCAACCTGGTTGAAATAGCTGCAATCATCAAACAGTTTGATGGTGTTGGTTTCCTGAAAATATTCGGTGCCAAACTCTTTGGACATAACGGTGGAAGCAATGGCCAAAACCGGGGCCGCCGAGCGGTGCGCATCGTACAAACCGTTGATTAAGTGCACGTGGCCGGGCCCGCTGCTGCCTGCGCAGCAGGCTAAATGGCCAGTTAGCTGCGCTTCGGCACTGGCGGCGTAAGCACCAACTTCTTCGTGGCGCACATGTATCCACTGGATTTTGCCGCTGGTGCGCACGGCGTTGTTTACATTGTTCAGGCTATCGCCGGTTACGGCGTATATTCTTTTTACGCCAGCTTCGGAGAGCATTTCTACCAGCTGGTCTGCTACTGTTTTTGCCATGGTTTTTTAGGGATTGGTTTGGATATTTTATTTAAAACTAAACCGGAATAATCGCGCTTCGGTTTTAGTTATTTTAACGGGCAGTGTGGCAAACTTTGCAGGTAGGCGTTTTGCCGCGTGAGGGATTGCAGTGGAAAGCCCGCAGCGCAGCGAGGACTTGGAACGTAAAGCCCGACCCGAAGGGGCACGCCCAAAATAAAAAGAGCGGGAAAAAAGAGCGGAGAATAAGGGCTGCGGATAACCAGGCACTAAATTTTACCCGGTAAAAACAGTATTGCAAATGGCCAGGCAGTTTGGCCGGACACCAAATTTTACCCGATAAAAACAGTATCAATCCACACTTAGCCCGATTTCGCGCAGTAAAATGGCTGCATTGAACGTTTTACAAGGGCCGTTTTTGATTTTGTAATCGAAAAACATATCCTGGTTTTGCATTTTGATATCGAAGTGAAAATTGCGCACTTTTTCTGGATGCTGGTCGGCCAGATCGGCAATCTGCAGATCGTGCGTGGCTACCAAAGCGGCAGTTTCTTGTGCAACCAAACGCTCGATAAATGCTTTGGAACCGGCATATTTATCCTTGCTGTTGGTGCCGCGCAGCATTTCATCGATCAAAACCAGCATGTTGTTTTCTGCGGAGGTTTTTTCCAGGATCATTTTCAGGCGGTCCAGTTCGGCTTTAAAAGTGGAGGTGCTTTCGTTCAATGAATCTTTGATACGCATGTAACTCACTAATTTCAACACCGAAACCGACAAACTTTCGGCACAAACCGGCGCGCCTGCATAAGCCAAAACCAGGTTGATGCCCAGCGTTCTCAAAAACGTGCTTTTGCCGGCCATGTTGGAGCCGGTAATCACATCCGCGGTTTTTTGCAGCATTTGGAAATTGTTGCCGATGCGTTTTTCCGGGCGGATTAAAGGATGACCAAGCGCAGTGGCTTCTATTTTAAATTGATCCGAAATTTGCGGGAAAGGCCAGTTTGGATGGTTGTAATGCAGCGTGCCCAAACTGATCAAGGCTTCAAAGGCGGCAATTACTTCAAAACTGTCGGTTACGTTTGCGGCCGCGTTTTGGTGCCAGTAGGCCAGGTTTTCTGTGCAGCGCAAATCCCACAACAGCAAAATATTTAACGTTGTGCCTACAATCATGTTCAGCCGGTAATCAAATTTTTGCAGTATTTTGGCCAGGGCAGCAATTTGCAAATGCGCTTTTTGATGATCTGAAGCACTGCAGCTTTTAACTAATTTTTGCAGATAATTACTTTGCCAGGCTTCATTTTCAATCCAGCTTAAAACCGAAGCAAAAGCCGCCAGCTGGCTGCTGCTCCGGCCAAAACCGGCATAAACCAGGCTGACTTGCTTGCTGTAAATGCCGCTGATGAAAAAGTTGAGCAGCAATAAAGCAACCAGCAACTTCAAAAAAACACCGGTAAAAACAGCACCGAGCAGCAAAGCCAGTATTGCAAAAGGTAAAGTTTTGAGGTAAGTATTAAGTATATTTTTGTTGATGAACAAAAGCTTTTTTTTTAAGTTTTGCTGCAATGCGGGTGATAAATTATTAAGTTCAAAGCCTTTTAAATCAAGTAGTTGTGCACGAAAATCAAAAGTTTTGGGCTGATGGCTTTTTAATTCGGTAATGGCTTGCTGCCGGTCTTCAATCGTTATTTTTTCGGCCGGGGATTTAAACCAATCGGCCAGCATATTTTTCCCGGAATTGGTTTTGCAGCGGTTGACGTAATGAAACAGCGAACTTTCGCCAAAAATATCCAAATCATCGGTGTACGGATGCTGGCCGTTTACAAATTCATCGCCGTTGGCATAAAAATTTTTTGCTTCGGATAAATGTGCGGTTTCGTTTTGCAAAACCTGCAGCAAATTTTCATCAAAACCGAGTTGTTTTTGCAGGTTGCCCTGCCTGCCGATCAGCCAAACAAAAATTACAGCCATAAAAAAAGCAATCGCGATGATATAAGCCGTGCCAAACCGGCCAAGCGCATAAATCAAAATCAGCCCTGCAAAAAATACAATCAAACGGTAAACCGAAGTTTGGTTGATGCTTCTTTTACCGGTTAAAATTTTGCTTTCCAGCCGGGAAATATCGGCAAAATATTGTTCGGAAATTTCCTGTTCCTGGGCGGTCATTCAGTCCTGATTTTATATATAACTTTGGCGAAAATATCCAATTCAGTCCATATACTTTTATTTAATGCTGTTTTTGTAGATGAAAATTACGCTGGTTTCTGTTGGGAAAACCGAAGAAAAATATTTGCTTCAGGGCATTGATATTTACCTGAAACGGCTGAAACATTACATCAAACTGGAAATTATAGAACTGCCGGAACTGAAAAACACCAAAGGTTTGAGCCAGGACCAGCAGAAAACCAAAGAAGCGGAACTGATTGGCAAAAAACTCGCTTCAACCGATTTTGTGGTGCTGCTGGATGAACGCGGACAGGAACTGACTTCGCTGCAATTTGCTGATTTGTTGAACAAACGGATGCTGGCCTCAACCCAAAACCTGGTTTTTGTAATCGGCGGCCCGTATGGTTTTGACAATGCCATTTACCAGCGCGCCAACGATAAATTAGCGCTTTCTAAACTTACTTTTTCGCATCAAATGGTGCGTTTGTTTTTTGCAGAACAGGTTTATCGCGCGTTTACCATTTTAAAGGGCGAGCCTTATCATCATGAATAAAGAATAAGGTTTGAGGTGCGGAAACTACCTGAAATTGGCAACAGAAAACCCGCAACCGATAACTAACTTTGCATTATGCCTCACGATCATTCGCACCATCATCACGATCATGCACCAAAAATCACCCATTTAACGCGTGCTTTTATTATCGGTATTGTTTTGAACACTGCTTTTGTAGTGGCAGAAGTGATTGTTGGGCTGTCGTCGCACTCGCTTTCGCTGCTTACCGATGCCGGGCATAATTTAAGCGATGTGGCCAGTCTGGCTTTGGCCTTGCTGGCGTTCAAACTTTCCGGCGTGGCCAAAAACAGTTTATATACTTATGGTTACAAACGTTCTACCATCATCGTTTCGTTGTTAAATGCGATTATTTTGCTGGCTTCGGTGGTTCTTATTGTGTATGAGGCCGTTATCCGTTTCATTCATCCCGAACCGATTGCCGGCGGAACAGTTGCCTGGGTTGCTTTTGCCGGGATCATCATCAACGGCGTTACGGCCTGGTTTTTTATGCAGGATAAAGACAAAGACCTGAACGTAAAAGGTGCTTATTTACACATGGCCGTAGATGCGCTGGTATCATTTGGCGTGGTTGTTTCCGGGCTGGTTATTTATTTTACACACTGGTTTTGGGTAGATAGTTTGGTAAGCGTGATTATCGCCGCAGTGATTATTGCCGGCACCTGGAACTTGCTGAAAGACAGTTTACGGCTTTCGCTGGATGGCATCCCGAAGGAACTGGATTTAAAAAAAGTTACCGCTGCGATGTTGAAAATCCGGGGTGTTTTGGGCGTTCATCATGTACATATCTGGGCGTTAAGCACAACCGAAAACGCACTCACGGCACATTTGGTCATCGATCAGACGGCGGTGAATTCTTTCAGTAATATTAAAGAAGAATTGCGGCACGAACTGCTGCATTTAGATATCCAGCACAGCACTTTTGAACCGGAGTTTTCGGTAGAAAGCTGCAGTAACGCAAGTTGTTAAAAAATGTTCCATGCTTCTTTTACCGGTATAAATTTAGGCTGATAAAAGAAGCATTCTTTTTATTGAAGCGGATGGACTTTTATCCAAACTGAAGTTTTTATCGAAATAAAACAATTGATTATTTTTTGGTTTTGTAGAAGATTTCTCCCTGCGGCAGGGATAACGAAAGCGTAAAACCACGCAAAAAAAGTACGTAAAACATCCCGTAAAAACAGTACCGGCCACATTGATGCCGCCTGTAACTGCCTGTAGTTTAGCTAAATATTAAAATCAAAACTAAACTACTATGAAAGCTCCACAAAAACCAGATTATCGCTTGGGCTGGCTGCCAGACCTGCCCGACCAGCGCGACATTATGTATGCCGCACCCATGAGCGTAATGCTAAAATTGCCCTCCGCTGCTGATTTGCGCAACCAATGTCCGCCCGTTTATGATCAGGGCCAGTTGGGCAGTTGCACGGCCAACGCGTTGTCGGGTGCGTACGAATTTGACCTGAAAAAACAGCAAAAACAGGATTTCATGCCTTCGCGCCTGTTTGTTTATTACAACGAGCGCGTGCTAATCAACACTGTAAATTCGGATAGCGGCGCCTACATCCGCGATGGCATTAAAACGATGAACCAGCAAGGCGTTTGTCCGGAAAAAGACTGGGTTTACGATATTACCAAATTTGCCTTGAAACCATCTGCCAAGTGTTATACCGAAGCAAAAACCTGCCAGGTTAAAAGTTACCAGCGCTTGGTCAACTCGTTAAGCCAGCTAAAAGGCTGTTTGGCCGATGGTTTTCCGTTTGTGTTTGGCTTTACCGTTTACGAAAGTTTTTATTCCGATCAGGTTACCAAAACCGGTATCATGCCGATGCCAAAATCAGGCGAAAAAGTTGAAGGCGGCCATGCCGTTTGCGCAGTTGGTTATGACGACAGCAAAAACGCTTTCATCATACGAAATTCGTGGGGCGCAGACTGGGGCGTAAAAGGTTATTTTTATATGCCTTACGCGTATATCACCAGTAATTTATGCAGCGATTTCTGGACGATACGCTTGGTTTAAACTATGGAAATTATCCAATTAAAGGTGGGTAAAAACAGTATCATCAGCTTGCCGGGGCTGGCCATGAGCGGTTATTTATGGCGTTTCCAGGCTGATCGGCAAGATGTGGTTTCGGTTATGGCATATCAGGACAACACTTCGCCCAAAAACCTGAAAGCAGGGGAAACCCTGCCCTCAAAATTTAAGGTTGAAGCTTTGAAACCCGGCTCGGCAAAAATAGTTTTTACCCAAAAAAGAAGCTGGGAAACCGATATTGCCGCCCGGGCAACCCTGGTTTTTATGGTGATGGTAAGCTAAACCTGATACAAGAGTGAGGAGCGGCAGATTGTGGAAGCGGCAAAGTTTATACTTTGTCCTCCACTTCCCGCTTGTTTTCAACTTTCGCACTCCCCGATCCCCAACTTTCTCCACAATACTTCTTTTATCCGCCAAAAATTAGGGATAACTTTGCCCGCATCGTGATCGTTAGTGCTGCAACACAAATCCCCAAAAAAATAATCCGCATTACGGTTGGCATAATGTTTTTTCTGGCCGGTTTAACCTTTGCCAGCTGGGCTTCGCGCATTGCGGCCATCCAGCAAAAACTTAACTTATCTGATGCTGCTTTAGGCGGGGTTTTATTCACACTTCCGGTTGGGCTGATGGTTTCGCTGCCATTTTCCGGCTGGATTATTACCCGCATTGGCAGCCGCAAACTCCTGCTGATCTCTTTGCCGTTATATGCCGTTACTTTAGCTTGTCTCGGCCTGGCACACAATACGTTACAATTGATCATAACGCTTTTTTTCTTCGGGTTTTTTAGTAATGCCATGAATATTGCCGTAAACACGCAGGCTGTGGCCACCGAAAAATTGTACGGCAAACCTATTATGGCTTCCTTCCACGGGCTATGGAGTTTGGCCGGATTTGCAGGCGCGGCCATCGGTACGCTGATGATCGGCTACGGCATTGATCCGGCGGTGCATTTCAGCATAATCCTGGTTTTGGTTTTGGCCGGGGTTGCCGTTTCATACCGCTATTTGCAGGATGATATTGGCTCTGTGCAAAGCGGACCGGTTTTCGTGCTCCCCGATAACTCGCTGATCAAACTCGGTGCCGTGGCTTTTTGCTCGATGATTTGCGAAGGAGCTATGTTTGATTGGAGCGTAATCTATTTTAAAAAAGTAATCCATGCCGAAAATGCCTGGGTGGCAGCCGGTTATACCGCATTTATGAGCACCATGGCGGGCGGGCGTTTTGTGGCCGATTGGTTTTCGGGCAAATTCGGGCTGAGAAAAACGCTGCAATTAAGCGGAAGTTTAACCGCCATCGGGTTAATTACGGCGGTTGTTTTCCCGGTGATGGTTCCTGCAATAATCGGTTTTATGCTGGTTGGCGCGGGCGTTTCTTCGGTAGTGCCGCTGGTTTACAGTGCGGCGGGCAAATCCGGAACGATGTCGCCGGGCGTGGCCATTGCTGCCGTTTCTACCATTGGCTTTGTGGGTTTTTTAGTCGGGCCGCCGGTTATCGGTTTTGTGGCCGGTGCTTTCAGCCTGCGCGCTTCTTTTATGCTGATTGCCGCGATGGGCATGTGCGTGGTGATCGTTTCCTCTAAAGCCAAAATTTAGGATACTGTTTTTACCGGTATAAATTCTTCTTCTAAAATTATTCTTTAAATTATGGCCAATGATTGCCGGGTAAAGTTTTCTGCCAAAACAATTATACCTTTACGTTGCAAGGAAACCTGATTTTTAAAAATCGGTTATTTATCTTTATTGATCAGTTATGCAGCAACGGGCCACAACGCAGTCATCTATCTGCGCATTTTTTGCGTAACTATCAATCGTTCAAACAAATTAAACTTATAAATGAAACCTAACTTCGGCATACTGTTTTTAGCCATGTTTTTTTGGGGTGTGATTATTTCATCCTGCGGCAAGAAACAGGATTCGCCCCAACCCGCAAACAGTTTTGGCACAACCAGCATTTCCACAACTCCCTCGGACAAAGGCTGGACTTTTGAGGGCACGCCTTTTTTTGCAGATGAATTTAACAGCATTGGCAAACCCGACAGTACCAAATGGACCTACGACATTGGCGGCGGCGGCTGGGGCAACAACGAACTGGAATACTACACTAACCTGGCCGGTAACGCCAGCGTTTCCAACGGTGTTTTATCTATCAACGCTAAAAAGGAAGCTTATAATGGCCAGGGTTATACTTCGGCCAGGCTGGTTTCTAAAGGTTTAGGGTCGATGCTTTATGGCCGCGTTGAGGTGAGCGCAAAGTTGCCTTCGGGCAGAGGTTTATGGCCTGCCGTTTGGATGTTATCTGATAATGATGCTTATGGCAGCTGGCCAAAATCCGGCGAAATTGATGTAATGGAAAACGTAGGTTACGATCCTGGCCCGGTTTATTTTACCATCCACACGCAACTTTACAACGGTGCCATCGGTACACAAAAAGGTGCCAGTAAAAACATTGCAGATGCTTCAACCGCATTTCACAGATACCGGATGGACTGGACGCCATATGCCGTACGCGGATATTATGATGATGCTTTGGTATTCACTTATATTAATAACGGCAACGGCCCTGCTGCGTGGCCTTTTGATCAAAAGTTTCACCTGCTGCTCAATGTTGCCGTTGGCGGCAATTGGGGCGGCATTAAAGGTGTTGACGATAGTTCTTTCCCAACCGGTATGCAGGTAGATTATGTGCACTTTTATAAAATGATCGATAAGTAACTTCGCATAGTTTTGTTTGGTAAAAAAATATATTCAAATAGCAATCAGTTAAATTTCAATTCATCAGCATTTACAAAATGAGAAAAAAACACTTCCTGTCTTTATCCGTGATGCTGTTTTTACCGGGTATTTTTCGGGCAAAAGCACAAAACACTTCTTTTACGGCCAATAAAACGGTTACGGTTTACACTACTGCCCAAAATACAGCTTATCGTTTGGCCAAAACCGCAACTTTAAACTTCGCCCCAAAACCGCAACCGGTAGAAACGGAAATCAGTGTTTTTGTTGATCCGGCCAAAACTTTTCAATCCGTTGTTGGCTTTGGCGGCGCGCTAACGGATGCTTCCGCAGAAACCTTTTATAAACTGCCTAAAAACAAACAGCAGGAACTTTTGCAGGCTTATTTTAATGCTGATAAGGGGATTGGCTACACGATGGGGCGCACCAATATCCAGAGTTGCGATTTTTCCAGCGGCAGTTACAGTTATGTTAACGAAGGTGATGCCGGTTTAAAAAGCTTCAGTGTTAAGCATGATGAGCAGTACCGCATTCCGTTTATTAAACAGGTAATGGCTGCGGCGGGCGGCAAAATCAATTTATTTGTTACGCCCTGGAGCCCGCCAGCTTTCATGAAAACCAACCATGACGTGTTGCACGGCGGCCATTTGCTGCCGCAATACCGGCAAGCCTGGGCCAATTTTTTTGTAAAATTCATCAGCACTTATCAAAAAATGGGCATCCCGATTTGGGGTTTATCGATACAAAACGAAGAAATGGCCACGCAAACCTGGGAATCCTGCGTTTATACGGCGGATGAAGAACGCGCTTTTATAAAAGTATTAGGGCCAACTTTGCAGAAAGCCGGTTATGCGGATAAAAAACTGATGGCCTGGGACCATAACCGCGATTTGGTTTACCAGCGCGCCAGTGCCGTTTTGGAAGATCTGGCGGCGGCAAAATATGTTTGGGGAATTGCTTATCACTGGTATGAAACCTGGACCGGCGGCGAACCGCAATTTGTTAACGTACGGCGCGTGCACGAAGCTTTCCCGAAAACCAATTTAATGTTTACCGAGGGTTGCGGGGAAAAATTTGATTACTCAAAAATAAACGACTGGGGTTTAGGTGAAAGATACGGAAACGACATGGTGAATGATTTTAATGCCGGCACAACCGGCTGGACCGACTGGAATATTTTACTGGATGAAAAAGGCGGCCCAAACCACGTGGGCAATTATTGCTATTCGCCGGTTATTGCCGATACCAAAACCGGCGAACTGCATTATACCAATAGTTTTTATTATCTGGGGCATTTCTCCAAATTTGTTCGTCCCGGTGCACGGCGCATTGCCGCTTCTTCCAGCAGAAGCAGCTTGCAAACTACGGCTTTTATCAATACGGATGGAAAAATTGCCGTAATCGTACTCAATCTTTCTGACCAAAAAATAGCTTACAATTTATCGGTTTCAGGAAACGCCGTAGAAACGAGCAGTTTGCCACATTCTATCTCAACCTTAATTATCCAATAAGCCAATGCTGTTTTTATCACCCTAAATTTGGGGTGATAAAAACAGCATCACTACATAAAGCTTCAATCTATCTACATGAAAAAGCAGTTGACCATATTTGTTGTTCTCATTTTTGGGCTGATTACTGCAAACGCGCAAAGCCGGTTTATCAGCACCAAAGGGAAAGAAATCATCGGCACAAACGGCAAACCGATGCTTTTAAAAGGCACAAACCTGGGCAACTGGATGATGCCGGAAGGTTATATGTTTAAATTTAAGGATGTTTCTTCGCCGCGGCTGATCAACGAAGCAATTACCGAAATGATCGGCCCGGACGAAGCAAAAGATTTCTGGCAAAAATACCTGGACAGTTACGTTACCGAAGCAGATATCCATTACCTCAAAAGCACCGGCATGAACTCTATCCGCGTGCCGTTTAATTACCGGCTTTTTACCAACGAAACCTACCTCGGCGCAACAGACGGAAACCGTGGCTTTGTTTTGCTGGACAAACTGATTAAATGGGCCAGAAAAGAAAATATTTACCTGATTTTGGACATGCACGCTGCGCCTGGCGGCCAAACCGGTGATAACATTGATGATGGTTATGGCTATCCGTTTTTGTTTGAGAACGAACAAAGTCAGCAATTGACCATCAGCATCTGGAAAAAAATTGCAGCCCGTTACAAAAACGAACCGATTATTATGGGTTATGATTTGCTGAACGAGCCGATCGCCACGTATTTTGATGCGGCCAAACTAAACCCGTTGCTTGAACCGCTTTATAAAAAAATCACGGCCGCTATCCGCACTGTTGATCAAAACCACCTGATATTTTTGGGCGGCGCGCAGTGGGACGGTAATTTTGATGTATTTGGGGCACCGTTTGACCCAAAACTGGTTTACACTTTCCATACGTATTGGACGGACGTAAAGCAGGAAGTGATCCAGAAATATATCGATTTCAGGAACAAATACAACGTGCCGGTTTATATTGGCGAAACGGGCGAAAACAATGATGAGTGGATTAAAAATTTCCGCCTTTTGTTAGAAAAAAACAACATTGGCTGGCATTACTGGCCGTACAAAAAAATGGATGCCGAAAGTTGTATCGTGCAATTTAAGCAGCCATTAAATTATGGCCTTCTGATTGATTTCACCCAAAAACCAAGATCAACTTTTAAACAAATCCGTGAGGCCGGGCCGGTAAACCGCCAGCAAATAAAACAGGCGTTGGATGAGCTTTTAAAAAACTGTTTGTTTGAAAATTGCACGCCCAATCAGACTTATATCAGTGGTTTAGGTTTGAAACCCTGAACTGCATTATAACATATTTGCAAAACCTTTACTGCAGGCTTGCATATTTTAACTTAAATTGAGCTTGAATTATGATCTTGAATACTGTTTTTACCTGTTATTTTACAGTGAACAATAATCAAAAATGAAACCGGCTTATCTGAGTTTATTGTAAGTATATAAGAGCCTGTTTAAGTTCTGTCCAAAAATTGGATGCTTCTTTTAGCACCTAAAATTTGGTAGTTTTTTATAAAGTTTATAATCCGGAAAACTTACAAAACAAAAATTATGGCATAAAAGAAGCATCCGAAACCAGGCAACAGAAATTTAAATAATTTTTTAACCTTCAAAATCAGATGAAGTATGATTTTTACCCTTCACACCTACAAATCCATCTGATATTCGTTGATGGCATCTTTACTTTCCAGTTCAGAGTGCCCCATCAGAAACTCGTCAACTTTGCGGGCAGCTTCGCGTCCTTCAGAAATGGCCCAAACCACTAATGATTGGCCGCGGCGCATATCTCCGGCAGTAAAAACCTTGCTTACGTTGGTCCGGTAAACGCCTTCTTTGGCTTTTACATTTTTGCGCTCATCTAAATTAACGCCCAACTGCTCCACTAAGCCGGTTTGCTGCGGATTGGAAAAACCCATGGCCAAAAATGCGCGCTGACAAGGGATTTCGCGTGTAGAACCTTCAATTTCCTGAAAATTTATTCTTCGGCCTAAAACATCTTTTTCCCATTCTACATCTGCAACCAGCACTGCCCGTAAATTTCCGTTTCCATCGCCCAAAAATTCTTTGGTCAAAATCCCCCAGAAACGTTCGCAGCCTTCTTCGTGTGAGCTAGAAGTTTTTAACAATTTGGGGAAACTTGGCCAGGGCATCGCCATAGTGCGTACTTCGGAAGGCTGAAAGTTAACTTCAAACTGCTTTACCGAACGTGCGCGTTGCCGGTTGGCTGTGCCCACGCAATCAGAACCGGTATCGCCGCCGCCAATTATGACTACATCCAGGTCCGTAGTGACGATATTTTCACCTGTAAAAGAAGCATTGCCAACGCGGCGGTTTTGCTGTGTTAAAAAATCCATTGCGTAATGGATGCCGTTCAAATCACGGCCGGGAATGTGCAGGTTGCGCGGAATGGTTGAGCCGCCGCACAAAACAACCGCATTAAAATTGCGGATCATTTCTTCTGCTTCGATATCTTTCCCAACTTCTGTATTGCATTGAAACCTGATGCCGTCTTGCTTCATCACCTCCAAACGGCGGTCGATAATGTTTTTTTCCAGTTTAAAATCCGGAATACCAAACCGGAGCAAACCGCCCGGCTGTTCGTCGCGCTCAAAAACGGTAATGTCATGACCGGCTTTATTAAGCTGGGCCGCAGCCGCCAAACCTGCCGGGCCCGAACCAACAATGGCCACTTTTTTGCCGGAGCGGATGAGCGGCGCATTTGGCTTGACATAACCTTTGGCAAAAGCAATTTCGATGATGTGCTTTTCAATTTCTTCAATAACCACCGCCGGTTTGTTAATGCCCAAAACGCAGGCAGATTCGCAGGGTGCAGGGCAAATACGGCCGGTAAACTCCGGAAAATTGTTGGTGGTTGATAAAATCTGATAAGCTTCTTCCCAGTTTTTTTTATAAACGGCATCGTTAAATTCCGGGATGATGTTGCCCAGCGGACAGCCTGAATGACAAAATGGAATACCGCAGTTCATGCAGCGCGAGGATTGCTCGTGCAGCTTCCCGTCGGTATAATTTCCTACAAACTCATTGTAATTTTGTACACGTTCCTGTACAGGTACTTTTGGTGGAAGTTCCCTTCCAAAATCTTTAAAACCGGTCTCTTTTCCCATTTATGATCAGATTGTTAAAGGCTCTTTTTGCTGTAAAACTTTTTTGTATTCTTTCGGGAATACTTTAATAAACCGAAATGCCGCTGACTGCCAGTTGTTTAACAAATCCTGCGCAACTTCGCTTTGCGTTAATTGGACATGTTTACGTAATAAACTAATGATTTCATCTTCATCCGCATGGTCTAAAGTATCCAGATCAACCATTTCTTTGTTGCAGTTTTCGCGGAAAGATTGGTCTTCATCATAAACCCAGGCAATGCCGCCGCTCATGCCGGCCGCAAAATTCCGCCCGGTTTTTCCGAGGATTAAAGCGCGGCCGCCGGTCATGTATTCGCAACCGTGATCGCCAATTCCTTCCACAACCGCCGTGGCACCGGAGTTCCGAACGGCAAAACGTTCACCTGCCTGTCCGCGGATAAACAATTCCCCGGAAGTGGCACCGTAAAGCACCACGTTGCCAACCAAAATATTTTCTTCGGCTTTAAACGTACTGTTTTTAGGGGGATAAATTGCGATTTGTGCACCGCAAAGACCTTTTCCAACGTAATCATTGGCCTCACCTTCCAGCTCAAAAGAAATTCCTTTGGTAGAAAAAGCACCAAAACTTTGTCCGGCAGAACCGGTAAATTTATAATTGATCAAACCGGCAGGCAAACCCGGCGAACCGTAAATTTTAGAAATTTCGTTGGATAACAAAGTACCAACCGTGCGGTCTGTATTTTTAACGGTAAAAGAAGCATATACCGGCGTCAGGTTTTCCAGGGCCGGTTTTGCCTGTTCAAATAATTTCCAGTCGATGATATCATCCAGGCCATGGTCCTGTTTTTCACTGTTGTACAAAGTCATTTCGCGCGGATTGCTTACCGGGTGCAGCAAAGCCGTCAGATCAATGGTTTTAGCTTTCCAATGGCCTAAACTTTCCCTGACTTTTAAAAACTGAACGCGGCCAACCATCTCATTAATGGTTTTGAAACCTAATTCGGCCATTATTTCGCGTAGTTCTTCTGCCAAAAACTGAAACAGGTTGACCACGTGTTCCGGCCTTCCGCTAAATAGTTTCCGTAAATCAGGGTCTTGTGTAGCCACACCGACCGGGCAAGTGTTCAAATGGCATTTCCGCATCATAATGCAACCACCGGCAACCAAAGCCGCCGTGGCAACGCCCCATTCTTCTGCACCCAGTAAAGCGGCAATGGCCAAATCTTTTCCGGTTTTCATCTGACCGTCGGCCTGCAGAACTACGCGGCTTCTCAACTTGTTCCGAACTAATGTTTGATGTGCTTCGGATAAACCTAATTCCCAAGGCAAACCGGCATGTTTTACGGAACTGATCGGTGAAGCACCTGTTCCGCCATCGCTACCGGCAATCAAAATTACATCTGCGTGTGCTTTTGCCACACCTGCAGCAATTGTACCTACGCCTGCTTTAGAAACCAGTTTTACATTGATCCGGGCTGCACGATTGGCATTTTTCAGGTCGAAGATCAACTGCGCCAAATCTTCAATCGAGTAAATATCATGGTGCGGCGGCGGAGAGATTAAACCAACACCCGGCGTTGCATGGCGCACCCTGGCAATCCAATCATCTACTTTATGGCCCGGCAATTGTCCGCCTTCCCCCGGTTTTGCACCTTGCGCCATTTTGATCTGCAGTTCATCGGCATTGGTTAAATAGTTGGATGTTACCCCAAAACGCGCCGAAGCAATTTGTTTGATGGAGGAACGCATGGAATCACCGTTTTCCAGCGGTACATAACGGATTTCATCTTCGCCACCTTCGCCGGTATTGCTTTTACCGCCGATCCGGTTCATGGCAATGGCAATTGTACTGTGCGCTTCGTGAGAAATGGAACCGAAAGACATTGCCCCGGTTGCAAAACGCTTCATGATGCTTTCAATCGGTTCTACTTCATCAATAGAAACGGATTCCCGATGATGCGCAAAATCCAGCAAGCCGCGGATGGTGTACATCTTTTCGGTTTGCTCGTTGATCAGTTTGGCATATTTTTTATAAATATCATAATCCTGCGTGCGGGTGGCATGTTGCAGCAAATGCACCGTTTCCGGATTGAACAAATGTGCTTCTCCCCTGCGTTTCCACTGGTAAATACCGCCTTCGGGCAGTAACTGAGTTTCTTTTTTAGAACTGTTGAAACCGTTTACGTGCTTGCATAAGGTTTCGCGGGCAATTTCATCCAAACCCAAACCACCGATACGCGTAATGCCGCCGGTGAAGTATTTACTGACAACCTCTTTATTGATCCCCAAAATTTCAAAAACCTGTGAACCGTGATAAGATTGTAAAGTAGAAATCCCCATTTTAGAGAAAATCTTAAGTAAACCATCGCAAATGGCTTTAATATAGTTTTTAGAAAGCGAAGGAACATCCAGCGTACTTTCCATCTTTCCTTCTTTGGATAAAGTGTTGATGGTGGCCAATGCCAGGTACGGGTTGATGGCCGTGGCACCAAAAGCTAGTAAACAGGCAAAATGATGCACTTCCCAAATATCGCCTGCCTCAACTACTAAACCTACGGCCCCGCGTAAGCCTTTTTTGATCAAGTGGTGATGAATGGCGGAAACGGCCAGCAAAGAAGGGATCGGCGCATGTTCAGAATCAATGGCCCGATCGGATAAAATCAGCACTTCAAAGCCATCCTGAACGGCATCTTCTGCGTAGCGACAAAGCCGGTTTAAGCCGTTTTCCAGCGAACCGGGCAAATTATCTGCCTTAAAATAAGTTTGCAAGGTTTTGGCATGAAACAAGCCGGTATCGATACTGCGCAGCTTTTCTAATTCATAATCATGCAGGATCGGCTGGATATGTTCCACACAATGGCAGTGCATTTTGTCCTCGTCAAGCAAATTGCCATTATTACCGATAAAAGTTACCAAACTCATCACCAAACGCTCCCGGATAGGATCAATCGGCGGATTGGTGACCTGTGCAAAAAACTGCTTAAAATAACTTGAAATATGCTGTGGCCGATCTGACAGTACGGCCAGCGGCACATCCGTTCCCATAGAACCGATCGGTTCTTTACCATCGGTTGCCATTGGCTTGATAATGGTTTCAATATCTTCCCGCGTGTAACCAAAAACCTGCTGGTATTTAAAAACGGATTCTTTGGACAGATTGGTGAAAGATACCCGCGGCTCGGCCAGTTCATCCAGCCGTATTTTGTAATTTTCAAGCCAGTTGCCGTATGGCTGCCGACTGGTGATCTGTTTTTTTATTTCATCATCGGTGATGATTTTGCCTTGTGTGGTATCCACCAAAAACATTTTGCCCGGTTGCAACCTGCCTTTTTTTATCACCGTGGTTTCATCCAACGGCAAAACGCCAGCTTCCGAAGCAACAATTACACGGCCATCGTTGGTTACCACATAACGCAGCGGGCGCAAACCGTTCCGGTCCAGCAGCGCACCAATAATTTTTCCGTCAGTAAAATTTAAAGCTGCCGGGCCGTCCCACGGTTCCATTAGTGTAGCATGGTACTCGTAAAATGATTTTTTTAGCGGATCCATTTGCTCATTGCCGTCCCAGGCTTCGGGCACCAGCATCATCATTACATGCGGCAGCGAACGGCCGGAATGATATAATAGTTCAATCACATTGTCCAGACACGCAGAATCGGACTGGTTATCATCCACCACCGGAAACAAGATCTCCATTTCTTCTTTGGTAAAAAACGGGGAAACGTAAGAACGGATGCCCGAATAAAACCAGTTTAAATTACCGGTAAGCGTATTGATTTCGCCGTTGTGCGCCAGAAAACGAAAAGGCTGAGCCAACTTCCAGGAAGGAAACGTATTGGTGGAAAACCGCGAATGGATCATCCCGAAACCGGAAGTAACGCGTTCATCGCGCAGATCGGTATAATACTGGCGGACCTGATACGTGGTCAACTGCCCTTTGTAAACAATAATTTTACACGAAAAAGAGGTGAAATAAAAATGCTCGACACCGGTTTTAATACTTTCGGCAACTGTTTTGGTGATTAAACGGCGCAATACATACAATTTGCGTTCAAAATCATCCGCATTATGAATGTGCTGTGGCCGCGCGATAAACAATTGTTCTACGCCCGGTTCGGCAGTGCGGGCAGTTTCACCGATCACGGCAGAATCAACCGGTACTTTGCGGTAACCTAAAATCCGAAAACCTAATTTGTCACAAGATTGCTGAATGATGGCGCGACATGCTTTTTTTATGCCCGAATCTTTAGGTAAAAACAACATCCCGATACCGTAATCGCCGGGTTCTTTCAGTAAAATTTCATCAGCAGTGCATTCATCCAGCAAAAAACCATGCGGAATCTGAATCAGCAAACCGGCACCATCGCCCGAATCCGGATCACAGCCACAGGCACCGCGGTGCTCCATGTTTTCCAGCATGGTCAGCGCATCCGCAATAATCCGGTGTGATTTATGCCCGTTGATATGTGCTATAAACCCGGTCCCGCAGGCATCGCGTTCAAATTGCGGGTCGTACAATCCTTGCTGATCAGTTTTGAGTTGCTCCATTGCTTATTTTAGAAGAAATAAATTATAGCTTGTAACACGAATATATGTTTCCTTTGGTTCAGTTTCACAATCCAAGCTAATTTTTGAGAAATCCCTAAAAATGCTTATTCAAACAGCAATCTTTTAAAGTATAGTTAACAGAACTGGCTTATTTTATTATTTTGACAACAAATGGCGGTTTAAGCCCGCAGCTGAAAAATCTTTGATGCTTCTTTTACCACCTAAAAATTGGTGGCTGCATCAGCGGCTTATAAAAAGTAATTTATGCTTCACTAATTTTTAGGTGGTAAAAGAAGCATTCTAAAATAAATTCTTGTAAATCCTGTGTGCACAATCCTAAAACTTTAAGCCAATAATCCGGTTTCTATTAACAACGCTATGATTTAGCTGTTCAAAAACCTTATTACTTGCCGTGCTTTTACTAATGATTTATAGCGATTTTATGAACTAAAAATTAAAACTATGTCGGGCATCAACAAAGTAATTTTAGTAGGGCATTTAGGTAAAGACCCTGAGTACAGGCATTTAGATGATGGCGTGGCCGTGGCCAGTTTCCCATTAGCAACATCGGAAGTAGCCCTAAAAGACGGTAAAAAAACAGAACTGACCGAGTGGCACAATATTGTTTTGTGGCGCGGACTGGCCGATATCGCGCAGCAAATGTTAAGCAAAGGCAAATTGGTTTACATTGAAGGGAAACTTAAAACACGCTCTTTTGAATCCAGGGAAGGCGTAAAAAAACACACAACAGAAATAGTGGCAGAAAATTTTAAACTGTTAGGCCGTAAAACAGATTTTGTAAGTGTTGATGGCTTGGAAAACTTAAAAGCCTGATGCTCAGATCATAAAAAAAGTGCAGTTTGGGCTGCACTTTTTTATCAGTTATCTTCTTTTTCCTGGGTTGGTTCCAAGTTGTCCTCATCCGGGGTTACCGTTGGGATTTGCTTGGCCAATTCTTCATTATTTTGTTGGTCGGTTTCGTTTTTTTCCTGATTTTCCGGTTCGATTGCCATAATTGTAGTTTTATTTTCAGTTTAAAACATAAAATGTTGCATTTGTTTTGATTTGCTGCGATTATTGAATCAGCAGCCTTTTCTAAAACGGGGAATAACCCGACCAAACCGGGGAATCAGTTATACATCTTTTGGGAATTATTGTTGATAAACCGATTTGAAAAAAGCGAAATATCCCTGATTTTAAAAGAGAAAACCTCTTGTTGATTATCACTTAGCAAAACCTTTTTAGTATCACAATACAAGCGGATGCGATCGTCCCAAACCTCTAAATCAAAGGCATAATAATCTTCATCATGCTGTGGCGCAAGCAGTTGCATATCTTTTGATTGAGCGGTTACTTCAATCACATCACCAATTTTAAGGCTGGCCTGATAATGAAAAAGCAAAGAAACCGTATGGCCGCTGGCCAAGTGCTGGGTAGTTTGGTTGATGATTTTGGCGGAAGTATCAGTGTTCATAAGTTTGAATTTTTTTGTTGTTCAAACTTATAGTTGCAAGCATCAAACCAAATTTTTGTGACAAAAACGCAATGCTGTTTTTATCGGCTAAAAACTGGTATCAACCCAAAAAAAGAGGTGATAAAAGAAGTATCGGTTTTAAATTTAAACAGTTGCCGCAACTCCATTTTTAATCTGATCGATAAACGCCGGGATTTTGTCCAGATAATCTTTTTCCCGGGCCAGCATTTTTACAAACGCACTTCCTACAATAGCACCGTTTGCATATTTACAAGCTTTTGTAAACGCCGCATGGCCGGAAATCCCGAAACCAATCACTGCAGGATTTTTTAAGTGCATGTTTTTGATCCGCTCAAAATAAAGTTCTACCGTATCAGAAACTTCCAGGTTTTTCCCGGTGATGGAAGATGAAGAAAGCAGGTAAATAAAGCTTTGGCTCAGCGCATCAATTTTGCGTATCCGGTCTTCCGAAGTAACCGGTGTAACCAAAAAAATATTGCTCAGGTTATTATCGATGAAATGATTTTTGTACAAACTTTCATATTCATACATTGGCAAATCCGGGATGATCACGCCATCGGCACCAACTTCAACTGCTTTTATACAAAACTTTTCAACCCCAAACTGTACCACCGGGTTAAAATAACCCATTAGCAAAATCGGGATGGTAACTCGTCTCCGCAAATCTTTCAGCTGTTCAAAAAGCAAATTCAGGTTCATGCCATTGTCCAAAGCCGTTTGCGAGCTATGCTGGATGGTTGGCCCGTCTGCCACCGGGTCAGAATACGGGAAACCGATTTCCAGAAAATCCACACCTGCTTTTTCCAAAGCTTCGGCGATATCAACTGTCGAGTTTAATCCCGGAAAACCAGCTGTGTAATAAATCGATAAAAGGTTTTCTTTTTTGGCAGAGAAAAGCTGGTTTAGCCGGTTCGTCATATTTTAGGTTGAGGTGGATTTTTGGCCGATACTGTTTTTATCGGCATAAAAACAGTATCATTTTAAAATCCGAAATGCTTGATATACGTTGTTAAATCCTTGTCGCCGCGGCCGGAAAGGCAAATTACCACTGTTTCATCACCTTTAAACTTCATTTTTTTAAGCTGGGCCAGGGCGTGTGCGGTTTCTATTGCCGGGATAATACCTTCTAACCGGGAACATTCCAAACCGGCTTCCATTGCTTCATCATCCGTAATGCTCACATATTCAGCACGTTTTATTTTATACAGATGTGCGTGCTGCGGCCCGATCCCGGGATAATCCAAACCGGCAGAAATGGAATAAGGTTCTACCACTTGTCCGTCATCAGTTTGCATTAAAATAGTGCGGCTGCCATGCAAAACACCTTCTCTGCCCAAAAAAGTGGTTGCTGCGGATTCGCCTGTATCTATACCTTTTCCGGCCGCTTCCACCGCAACTAACTTCACACTTGGTTCATCCAGAAAATGGTAAAACATACCCATTGCATTGCTGCCGCCGCCTACGCAGGCCACCGCATAATCAGGCAGTTCGCTACCGGTTTGCTGCAATAATTGTTTGCGGGTTTCCTGGGAAATAATGGCCTGGAAACGTGCCACCATTTCCGGATACGGGTACGGCCCAACTACCGAGCCGATGATATAATGCGTATCTTCCGGGTTGTTGATCCAGTCGCGCATGGCCTCGTTGGTGGCATCCTTCAGCGTTTTACTGCCCGAAGTTGCAGGGATAACGGTTGCGCCCAGCATTTTCATCCGGGCCACGTTTGGTGCCTGCCGTTCAATATCCACTTCGCCCATGTAAACCACACATTCTATATTTTTTAAAGCACAAACCGTAGCGGTTGCCACACCGTGCTGACCGGCACCGGTTTCAGCAATGATGCGTTTTTTGCCCAGCCGCTGCGCCAGCAAAATCTGGCCGATGGCGTTGTTGATTTTGTGCGAACCGGTATGGTTTAGATCTTCGCGCTTAAAATAAATGCTGGCACCATACAAATCCGAAGTGCGTTTTGCAAAATACAAAGGCGACGGCCGGCCAACGTAATCCCGCATCAACTGATTAAATTCATCGATAAAAACAGCATCCGTTGTGATTTCCAGGTATTGCTGCCTTAATTCTTCAATATTCGGGTACAGCATTTCGGGGATGTACGCACCTCCAAAATCACCGTAATAACCTTGTTCATCTACACCAAATTTCATTATCCAAAGGTTTTGTTTTGAAGGAAGTTTACACGTTTTCAGCTTTGATCAAATCGAAAGCTTCCTTCAGTTTTTCAATATTTTTTACGCCGGGTTCGTCTTCAAACCGGCTGTTTAAATCCAGCCCGTAAAAGGCAGGATGTTTAAATTTTAACACTGCTTTGATGTTTTCAATCCCCAGACCGCCGCTCACAAAAAACGGGACGTTGAGTTTATAATTTTCCAAAACATGCCAGTCGAAACTTTTTCCCGATCCGCCATGAACGGGTGTTTTGGTATCAAACAAAAAATAATCAACAGAATTTTCATAAGTTTTGAGATGATCGAAATCAAAGTTTTCATCTACCCCGAAAGCTTTGATCACGCCTACCGTTTTTTGCAAAGCGGCACAGGTTTCTGCGGATTCGTTTCCGTGCAGCTGCACCAGATCAAGCTGATATTTTTCGATAATACTTTTGATCGTAGTAAAATCCTTATCCACAAAAACACCTACTTTTTTTGCCGGTAAACGAAGCATTGCCAATTCTTCATTCACTTCATAACCCACAAAACGCGGCGAATGCGGATAAAAAATCAACCCAAAAAAATCAGGCCCTAAAGCCGCAACTTCCCGGATGTTTTCCGGAAATTTCATACCGCAAACTTTAATTTTCATCTTCTTTAATTTTGCAATAATAATTTAAAACTGTTTAAGGCTTTTTTGTTTTGAAAAGATACATTTGCTTCGTCAAAACAGGCAGCAAATGATTTTTCGGGGCAGCTTGTTTTGATGGCCATTGCCGCGTTGCAAAGCACCACAGTGGTTTGGGCCGCGGTAGCGGTATTGTTTAAAACATTGGTAAAAACAGCTGCTGCTTCGGGCACGGTGTGGCCACTGCTGATTTGGGCCGGGTCAAGCCTTGCAAAACCCAAATCTTTAAGCTGATAAACCTGCTCGCCGGCATTAGAAAAGGTTTTGAAACCGCCTGTCAGCGAAATTTCGTCATAACCGTCTAAAGCGTGCACAACGGTATAATTTTTATCGGTTTTTTGGTACAGGTAATTGTAAACCCGGGCCAGCTCCAAACTGAAAACCCCAACCATCTGGTTTTTGGGTTTTGCCGGGTTCACCATCGGCCCGAGCATGTTAAAAAATGTTTTTACGGCCAGTTCTTTGCGGATCGGGGCGATGATTTTCATGGCCGGATTAAAAAGCGGCGCGTGCAGAAAACAAATCCCGGCCGTAGCAATGTTTTTTTTAAGCTGATCCTGGTTGCTGGTAAACCGGTAACCCAGATATTCCATCACATTAGAGGAACCCGAACCGGAAGAAACGCCGTAATTGCCATGTTTGGCCACCGGATAACCCGCCCCGGCCACCACAAACGAGGCCAGCGTGGAAATGTTGAAAGTATCTTTGCCATCACCGCCGGTGCCGCATAAATCAATCAGGTTTTCTGTTTCCAAATCAACCGGCAAACACATTTCCAGCAGGGCATCCCTAAACCCTTCCAGTTCATCTACAGTGCTGCTGCGCATACAATAAGCGGTAATAAAAGCTGCCATCTGCGACTGATTATATTGTCCGCGCGCCATGTTGATCAGGATGTTTTTTGATTCTTCCTTCGTAAAACTTCTGTTTTCAAATAAATAGTTTAAGATGGCTTTCATGTAGATTTTTGGTAGATTGAACAGCTGCTAAAAGCAATGGTCAGATTGCTTGTTTTTGTTTTACGGGCTTAATTTAAACCCGGCAAATTGAAAGATAACAAAGATCAAAAAAAATAAAGGCTACACAAACCAATCCTTACATTTAAACCCGATGACCAAAAAAACAGTGGTAAAAACAGCATCATCGTTTTGTGATATTTCTTTTTGATATTGTTTCGGCGTTGCCCAAAATCTGTTTTATTTGAAACCAATTTTATACCCGTAAAAGAAGCATTGACCCAAATATGGAAACAAAACCAAAAGTTCAGGACGATTTAGGCTTAGGCTTGCAGCCGGTGCTGCACAACCAGCGGGTAATCAACCGGGATGGTTCTGCCAATATCCACCGCACCGGAACGCCTCTTTTTCGCACGGCCGATATATACAATGCCTTAATCAACATAAGCTGGGGTTCTTTTAACCTGATGGTTTTTGTTGCTTACGTGCTGATCAATATTTTCTTCGCCTTGATTTATTTAAGTTTAGGGATTGAAAACCTAGACGGCATTAAACCCCATGGAACAGATTTTCAGCATTTTATGGATGCTTTTTTCTTTTCGGCACAAACTATTTCCACGGTTGGTTACGGTCATATTAGTCCGGACGACTTGGCAAGCAGTTTGGTAGCAGCTTTAGAATCGCTGATCGGCCTGCTCAGTTTCGCCCTGGCAACCGGCTTGCTCTATGGCCGGTTTTCCAGGCCGTCAGCCAAAATAAAATACAGTAAAAATATGGTGGTGGCTCCTTACAAAGACATGACCGGTTTAATGTTCCGGCTGGCCAATTTCCGGAGCAACCAATTAGTTGATGTAGAAGTTTCGGTCAACCTTACCTACAACGCAATGGTGGACAACAAATCTGTCAGGCAGTTTTTACAACTTGAATTAGAGCGGAAAAGGATTGGCTTGCTTACCTTAAGCTGGACGGTTGTGCACCCGATTACCGAAGACAGTCCGCTAAAAACCATGGACAGCGGATTTTTAAAAAGCAGTGAAGCTGAATTTGTGGTGATGTTGAAAGCATTTGATGATAGTTTTTCGCAAACGGTGCATTCGCGCACGTCTTACACCGATGAAGAAGTGATTTGGGGCGCCAGTTTTATTTCAGCCATTTCCCAGGACGACCGCGGGGTAAATATTCTGGAATTGCACAAAATCGACGCGCTGGAAATCCTATAATTATTATTGTTTAATATCTGTTTAAATTTAATTTATAAAAACCCTGATGCATCTTTTACCACTATAATTTGGGGCTGTGGCCTGATCTTTACAAAAGTAAAAAGTGCTTCCCTATTTTTTAGGTGATAAAAGAAGCATAGATAAATTAGTTTAAGAAAATTTAAACAACTTACCCTTAAATTTAATTTGATCCAACAAAAACGTGTTTTATGGTACTTTTATAACAATCACTTGTTTTTATTAAATTTTTGATAATAAATTATAATGTTTATAGTTTACTTGCTAACTTTAACAATATTTAACATCTAAAACTTAATTAATTAAACAAAACATGAAAAAACTTCTACATGTAAGTGTAGTTTTCTTGCTCTTATTTGCCTCGCAGGTTTTTGCACAGAATCGCACGGTTACGGGTACAGTTACAGCAAAAGAAGATGGGTTGCCACTTCCGGGAGTAAGCGTACGGGTACAGGGAACAACTATTGGGACTGTTACTGGTGTTAACGGGAAATACTCTATCAATGTACCAGCCAGTGGTACGTTGATTTTTACTTTTATTGGTTATCAAACCTTAAACAAGCCTAATACAGGGTCAGTTGTAAATGCAACGTTGACAGCATCTACCCGACAGCTTGGGGAGGTAGTTGTTACCGGTGCGTTAGGTGTTAAAAGACAAGCCAAAGAACTTGGTTATTCCACTACTACTGTAAGTGCTAAAGATTTAACAGCAACTAACGTAACAAACATTGCAAACGGATTAACAGCCAAAGTAGCAGGTTTGCAAATCAATACCATTAATAATGGCATTGATCCTTCAGTAAGAATTACTTTACGTGGTGCAAGGTCCATCAATGGCAACAACAATGCATTAATTGTTTTAGACGGTGTTCCGGTACCTAATGGTACTTTAAACTCAATTAACCCAAACGATGTACAAGATGTAACAGTTTTAAAAGGAGCCAGTGCAGCTGCATTATACGGTTCTGAGGCTTCAAACGGGGCATTAATTATAACCACAAAAAGAGGTTCTTCTTCTGATATATCAAAAATCACCTATTCTAATTCATTTCAAATTAATAAGGTATCATATTTTCCGGCTATCCAAACGAAATTTGGCCCTTATGGTGGTGAAACGGTAGCAGATGGTTTTCGTGACCCAAACACAGGTTTCCCGTTGTTTACCGGATATGAAAATCAGCTGTATGGCCCTGCTTATAATGGTGCCCAATACCAGTTGGGTGCTCCACTTGCTAACGGAGAAAAAAACATCATTACCTATTCTCCTTTACCTAAAAGCCCGATCAAAGCTTTTTTTAATACAGGTTATACAGAACAGAATGATCTTTCATATCAAACTGGTAATGCAGATAATAATTTTTATTTTTCTGCTCAGAATGTTTATACCAAAGGTGTTGTGCCGGATGATCTTTCTAAAAGAACAGCTTTACGTGCATCAGGTACAAAAACCTATAAAATTTTTAAACTTGATTATTCTGTTGGTTATACAAACTCGAGCTCAAGTACCTACGGTATCAACTATTCAACAAATGCAACTACTCAGATTTTATATGCCAACTTATTTCAAATGCCGGCTTTCATCAATATTGATGATTTAGCTCAGGGAGACAATAGCAAGTTCTATAATCCGAATGATTTTTATAGTGCTTATAGTGTAAATCCTTACTGGCAGATTAAAAATTCAAGGATTAATCGTAAAGGTGATACTTTTTTAGGCAATATCAGCTTAAATGTTAAACCTACAAAATGGTTTGATGCAACTTATCGCTTGTCTCAAAACTTTGGTGTAAACAACTATAAATATACACGTAAGGAAGTCCAGTTTTCTTCTTATGCCGCTTCAGATCCGCTTGGTGTAAGTAACATTCCATCTCGTTATGGCAAAGCTGCCAAATCCCCTGGATTTGTTCAGGATTATACCCAGTACGGTGATGGTACAACCAACCTGAATACAACTAATGCGCAAGGTTTATCACGTTTACAACAAGACATTTTCTTGAAATTTAATCATACTTTTTTTGATGATTTTAAAACAGATTTACTGTTAGGCAATACCATTTGGCAATCAAAAGCCCGCACTCAAAATGATCAGAGTTCAAATCTATTAATTCCGGGCTTTTACAATATTGGTTTGATCTCTGGTGCTCCGACAGTTTCAGAAGCCGACTATCTTATTCGCCAAATAGGTGTTTATGGAGCATTAAACATCGGTTATAAAGACTTCGCATTTATACAGGCAACCGGAAGAAATGATTGGGATTCTAGATTGTCAAAAACAAAAAGATCATTATTCTATCCTTCTGTTTCCGGATCATTTGTATTTACAAATGCTTTCGATATATTAAAAAACAACAATATTTTATCTTATGGTAAATTAAGGGCTGCGGTTTCTAAAGTAGGCCAGGTTAATATTGCCCCTTACTCTATTAATAATACATTTAGTTCAACTCCGGGATTTCCTTACGGTGGCTTGGGTGGTTTATCTTTGGGCACCACAAACAACAATCCTTTACTGGAGCCTGAGTTTGTTACAGAAAAAGAATTTGCTGTTGAATTAGGTTTACTGGATAACCGAATCAATCTAAGTGCCACCTATTATAAACAGAATAGTAAGAACCAAACTTTGAATGTTCAAACATCAGCTTCAACGGGTTTTAACCAAGCTACTGTTAATGCTGGCGAAATTGCCAATAGTGGTTATGAGTTTGAGTTAAACGGCATAGTACTTTCTGCATCTAAAAACGTGATTGGTTTAAAATTGGGTGGTAACTTAGGCATCTACAATTCAAAGGTAGTATCCTTACTTCCCGGATCTACTCAATTCCAAGTGTCCGGAGCATCCTCTTCAATTTATGCAGTTGTTGGCCAACCTTATCCTTCATTATTGGGTACAGATTACAAACGTGACAACCAAGGACGAGTGGTGGTTGATGCTACAGGTACTACAGCCGGTTATCCGCAATTGGGTTCAGGTTTAACTAATTTTGGCAGGACAACCCCAAAATATGTTTTGGGGTTAAATATGGCTGCTAATTACAAATTTGTAACCCTTTCTGCTGTTGCAGAATATAAAAGCGGATATGTTATTTACAATGCTATTGGATCAACTTTAGATTTTGGCGGTATTTCTGCAACAAGTGCATCAGCAGATCGTCAACGTTTTATCTATCCTAACTCTGTGATCCAAACCTCCCCTGGTGTTTATGTACCCAATACAACAGTACCAGTTGTTGATGGCAACTATGGTTTTTGGCAGGGTTCAAATTATGGATCAGCATTAACGCCTTTTGTAACCAGCGCAGCTTATTGGAAAATCAGAGAGATTACGCTAAATTTTAATTTATCTCAATTTATAAACAAAACCAAAGTAATTAAAGGTTTAAATTTTGCACTAACCGGCAGAAACATGTTTTTGTTCAGGCCTAAAGACAATCCCTACACAGATCCTGAATATAATTTAGATGCTACAAATGCCGTTGGTGTAACGAACGCTAATCAAACGCCTCCAACCAGGATATTTGGTGCTAACCTTCAGGTAATTTTTTAAAAAAGAAATATGAAAAAGACATTTTCCATCATAGCACTTTCGATACTTATCAGCATGTCTGGATGTAAGAAAGACTTCCTGAGTCTGGAAGAAAACCCTAACACACCCTCTACTGCTACCCCTCAATTTCAATTATCCGGTGCATTAGTTGTTTCGGCAAATTTATATAATGCTAATGCTAGTACTAGTACAACTACACCGGGCGCAATAAGTTTAACAACAAGTGGTTATGCCCAAACGGTTGGTATATGGATGGGGTATTGGACAGCAAGTGGTAACTATGTGCCGGCTTCGGCACTTAACACAAACAATTTTACCAATACAAACTATCAAATTTGGACGCAGTTTTATCTAAACCTTTCAAACTATGACGCATTAGACAAAAAAGCTGCTACAGACCCTACTTTAGTTTACTTCTCTTCAATTGCAAAAATCATGAAAGCACTTGAATTTCAAACTTTGGTAGACACCTATAATAATGTACCGTACAGCCAGGCATTTAAAGCCCCAGGTGTTTTATTCCCTGCTTATGATAACGGAGATGTTATTTATGATGATTTAATGAAACAGCTTGATGCTGCCATCGCTGCAATTAAAGCTGCTACTCCTGCTTCTGCTGTAAACCCGGGAACTTCGGATGTGATGTTTAAAGGCGTGATGACCAATTGGATTAAGTTTGCAAACACAATTAAGTTGAGATTGGCCATCAGACAATGGAATAAATTTCCTGCTAAACAGGCAGCCTTAAAAACTGCAATTACTACTACTTCCACTGATGGCTTTATAGATCAAACTTTCCAGGCAGCAGTAAACCCTGGTTATACAAACGATGATGCAAATGGATACAAACAAAGCCCTTTTTATGTAAGTTATGGATTTAATGCAACGGGGGCAGTTTCATTACCCGGCGATTATTATAAAGCTAATGCCTATGCAATTAATAAACTCACAACTACAAACGATCCCCGTTTATCTAGATTTTATGCCCCTGCATCTGCACCAGTGAATCCATTAGTTCCGTTCGTTGGTAATATTTATGGGTCAACTGCACCAACCAACAACCCTAAAACAAGTAGCATTGGACCTGGCTTATTAAAAAGTGCAACACAAGATGCCGTGATTTTAAGTTCTGCCGAATCATTGTTCTTGCAATCTGAAGCTTCCCTTTATGGAATATTAACTGCTAATGCGCAAACGTTATATGAAAGCGGTATTAGTGCTTCGTTTACGGCTTTGGCTGTTCCAAATGCTACAACTGCTGCTGCAACTTATTATGCCCAACCCATTACAAACGTAAATTGGACAGCATCTGCAAACAAATTAGCGGCAATTATAAATCAAAAATGGACTGCGCTTAATGGTTATGGTAACATAGAAGCTTATAATGAATACCGAAGGACTGGTTTTCCATCAGATATTCCGGTTTCTACTCAAGCTACTCAACCGATTATTCCTACCCGTATTTTTTATCCAAGCACCGAAGTGTCAAACAATGGTGACAACTTGAAAACACAAGGTACAATCAATCAGTTTTCTTCAAAAATATTTTGGGCTTTATAATTATGAATATGAGAAAGTTTAATATAAAAAAAATATTTCCTGTTTTATTTATTGCATTGGTGATAAGTTTAAGTTCATGCTTAAAATCAAAAGACACTTATGTAGATTTTAGTAAGGTTGGCACAACCATCGAACTGCCTTTAGCGGCATTAAATCAGGAAACAGGTGTTAAAGTTGTTAAAAATATATATCCTGTAAGTACCACTTCTTCGGATTTACCTGTGGTAGTGAATATTGCATCACCGAAAACATTAGATCATGCCCTTACTGTAACTTTAGGTATTAATGCAAATGATGCCATTGGAAAATTAAATACATCTGTACCAACCGGAGGATATGTTTTAATACCTGCGAATGCGTACTCTGTATCTAGTCTTCAGGTTACGATTCCTGCCGGACAACGTACTGCCACAGTAAATTTTAAAATTAATTCATCTCTTGTTGGAACAACCAATACAAAGTATGTGTTGCCGGTATCAATAGTTGATGGTGGTGGTGAGCAAATTAGCCTTTATAGTACAGTGTACTACAACATCATAGTTAAGTAGCAGTGTTTTATCTTTTAGTATTTTAAAAGCAAAAGCTAAGCCGACCCATATTTTATAGGTCGGCTTTTTGTTTAAACACCAATTAGCATAATTTATAATGAAGCTATAAAGCTGTTTAAACTTATTAAAGTGGAAAAGGAGGTTTCTAATAAAAATTCATTTTTTATGATGCTAATATCAGTTCAGGATTGAGAACCGTTGATAAAGGCACGATAGAGGAATTAATTTATACTCTATTCAAGAATGAACAAGAAATAAAAATTTAAAAACAAATCAATGTTTATTTTAATTTCTTATATGTGAAAATTTATTCAAGAATGAACAAGAAATAAAAATTTAAAAACAAATCAATGTTTATTTTAATTTCTTATATGTGAAAATTTATTACCTTTACAATAATTAATATAACTATAGGATTATGTACTAAATTACTTCATACCGTGTAATATTGCAACGAATAGCAATAAATATTTAATTAAATGAAAACTAAATTAACAAAAGAAGAAATGCGAGTTATTTTTGGTGGTGTTAACCCTAAAGACTGTCCCGATGGTGAAGCTGCATATTTCTGTAGATTTCCAGAAGCTGTAGGAATTTTCTGTCTTAGTCCAGATTATGGTTTCCAGATGATTGAAAATGGTACTTGTCATAATTAAAATATAGGTGTAATTGCTCCTGTATTTTTTATTATGGAATATTTTTATTTACAGCATTTTAGTGTTAGGCAAAATTTAAATTTGTTGCTATGTTTACTCAAAATCATTTGTTAAAGGCATTTATTACTTTGACAAGTGCTTGTGTTTCTAAATGTATGATAAATCAATTTTAACTGGAAAAACTGACAATCAGAATAAATTATTTTCAACTTATATAGCTAAACAGGTCTACTATTTTAGCGTAAAACTACTTGTGAATACAGTCATCATACATTTGAGAACAGTACCTTACAAGTAAGTATAATTTTACTATACATTTTTTACAATGCATTGTTTATGTAGGAATTTAAAACAATGTCTTTCGTATTGCGCCTTGAGTAACGAAAATTATATGATTCTCAATGTAAATTCTGTAATTAATTTGGATTATCAATAGGAAATTTTGTTGTAAGATATTTTAACGCCCGCTGTGTTTAAACATTTGATGCTTGCATGTTTTCCCCTTGTATAAACATAAGTAATACACCAAATTGCTGCTGTCTCCTCACTATTCGATTTGCTGTAGGAGTTAATACAGGTTCTAAAAGCATTATGAAATTTTTTATATCAACCTTATTATTTTCTAAGGTTGAAATTAAAAATATTAAATTTTATTTTATAAAAAGGTTACAACAATAAAGGCTAATCAACCTACATTCAGTATTAATTACTATTCTAGAATGTCAATTTTCCCAACTTTGCTTTTCCACCAATTCCTCTAAAACCGCTGCCAACTCATTCACGCACCTATCCGCATTAATTTTACTATGCGTTTGGAAAGCAATGGCTTTGGCATAAATAACAGAAGTAATCTCGGATAAACTGATTGCTTCCAAAACTTTCATTACAGTAATCACTACTTTGGATTGAAGTAAAACCGATATTATGCTTAAAGGCTAGATACTTTCTGTCCGGACCTTTTGCCGCATTGGGAGTTTTAACCTGTTGATTAAGTCTTGGCACAGATATTCAACATAACAGCCACTTGCTTTAAAAAACTGCAGAAAATCTTCGTGGTCTTTAAATTCCCCGAAAACCTGGCTGAATGCTTCTTTTATCGCCCTAAAACATTGGAGTTTTTGCGGTAAAAAAAATGTTTTCAGGTTGACCGCTTCTTCTACAAAAAGGATTTTTGTACTTTTTGGCTGGTATTGCTGCTGGGTTTGGTTTAAAGCTTCTGTCATTTCTTTAAAAATATTTATGGTCAATTATTTGGGGCTTTACCAGTCTCACCTTAAATGCCTCTGATCCGGTGAGGCTCTAAAAACAAACCTTAAATTTATACCGGTAAAAACAGCATCTTGCAATACCAAAAAAATTTCTAAACATGAAATTACAAACACGAAGAAATTTCATCAAATCTACTGCTGCGCTGGCTGCCGGTGCTGCATTGGTTCCTGCTCCTGCTTCCTCTAAACCAAATCCGGCTGCCGCTGTTTCGCACTTTATGTATAATTCCCCAAATTTTAACGGTAAAGTTTTTGTCAACCCGATCCCAACGCAAACTGGTTTATCTTCCAGCATTTTCAAAGTTTTAGCCGAATATGCCAAAGATCATCCCAACCGAACGCCACGAATAAAACCAGGGCCTTTTCCGGCTGATTTGAATTTGTTACAAAATCTTCCTGCAGATACTTTACGCATTACTTTAATCGGCCATTCCTCTTTGCTGATTGAAATCGATGGCAAACGCATTTTAACCGATCCGGTTTGGGTACAGCGGGCTTCACCTTTTCAGTTTCTCGGGCCGAAAAGGTTTTTTCCGGCATCAATTGCTTTGGATGATCTGCCTCCGATTGATGGCATTATCATTTCCCACGATCATTTCGATCACCTTGATAAAGAAACCGTAAAAACATTGGGTAAAAGAAGCATCCCATTTTTCTGTTCGCTCGGTGTCGGGAAGATTTTGGAAAACTGGGGCATCCCCAAAAACCAAATTACCGAGTTTGACTGGTGGCAGGAAAAAGAAATATGGCCTGGCTTTAAATTAATTGCTGCCCCGGCGCGTCATTTTTCAGGCAGAGGAATAAGCCATAGAAACACTACGCTTTGGGCCTCCTACATTATCCAAGGTCCAAAACACAAAGTTTATTTTGGTGCCGATTCCGGGATGCACCCTTTATTTAAAACCATTGGCGAAAAATACGGCCCGTTTGATATGGCCATGCTCGAAATTGGCGCTTACAACGATCTTTGGAAAGATATCCACATGGGGCCGGACAATGCAGCGGAGGCTTTTTTAGCTTTAAATGCCAACCTGATGATGCCGATCCATTGGGGAACTTTCAACCTTGCTTTTCATGCCTGGACCGAACCAATTGAACGTTTACTGCAGCTGGCTAAACAAAAAAACATTAAATTAGCAGTGCCAAAACCAGGTGAAACTTTCATCTATAACGGTCAGCCGCACATCAGCAAATGGTGGGAACCTTTTAAATGATCAACAAAAACTTTCTAAAAGCCTATTTTTCAGAATTTATTGGCACTGCCCTGCTTGTGTTGATCGGTTTATCAGCTGTGATTTTTATCAACGGAAAAGGTTCGCCTGTTTTAAAAATCCTGCCAAATCCGGGCATCAGAAGGGCAGTTTCAGGCTTTTTATTTGGCACTACCGGTTGCCTGATCACCCTTTCGCCGGTGGGCAAAATCAGTGGCGCGCACATCAACCCCATCATAAGTATTACTTTCTGGCTGCGTAAAAACATGCAGTTTAAAAACATGCTCGGCTTTATCGCCGCACAAATGTCGGGCGCAGCATTAGGGTGTTTGCCCCTGTTGTTTTGGGACGATGAAGGCAGAAGTATGTATTTTGGCGCAACCGTTCCGGCACCGCTATATGCTGCTTTTATCGGTGAAATCTGGACAACTTTTGTGCTGGTTGCTGTTATCATCTTCTTCACTTCACACAATAAAATCAAAAACTTTACCCCGTTTATGATGCCAATAATCTATTGCGTAATGGTTTTTTTAGAAGCACCGGTTTCGGGCACCAGCACCAATCCGGCACGCAGTTTTGGCCCGGCGGTAATCAGCCAAATGTGGTCGGGTTATTGGCTGTATTGGCTGGCACCGGTTTTGGGGATGCTGCTTGCCGTTTTACTTTTTAGTGTAGGCTGGCTAAAGCATTTAAAATCAGACGTGGCCAAACTTTATCATTTTGAAAGATACCGCCACATTAGCAATCAACTATAAATATCGGATGCTGTTTTTACCGGGTATTTTTTAGGCTATTGCTTCATTTCACGTTTGCGCATGGGCATGGCATCAATGGTTCGGTACAATTTTTCCTGACTGACCGGCCCGTTGGCACGTAGTTTTTCGCCGCCGTCTTTTCCAACCAAAATAAAAGTAAATTTTTGGGGCGAAGCTTTATATTTTTTAAACAAAGCCTGATGCGCCTTAAAACCAATTATTTCGTGGATCAAAATATCACGTTCCTTCAAACCGGTAAAATCATTTAAAGCAGCTTTTTGGGCGATAAAAGAAGCATTGTCAGCATCGGCGGTAAACAACCAGATTTCGCGGTGGCTTTTTTGTGCCGATAAATTATGCACTGGCGACAATAAAATTAATGCTGTTAAAAACAGGTTGAACATGGTTTAAATTAGTGGTTTTGATTAGTTTTTTAAAGCGATATTTTGACTAAAAGCTGCCATAACCTTTATCTTTAAGCCGCGAATGATAAAATCGGATCCTTTAACTACAAATCCACCTTCGGATAATGGATTTCATACTTTTCCAATTCTTGCACAATTTCGCTTAAAATCAGATAGTTTTTGTACCATTTTTTATCGGCCGGAATAATGTTCCAGGGTGCGGCTTCGGCACAATGCTCAAAAATATATTCGTAAATTTTGGCAAAATCATCATGTTTGCTAATCGCTGCAATATCTTCTTTCTGATATTTCCAGCGTTTGTATTCATCAGTTTTGCGGATTTGTAGTTTCTCCAACTGTTTTTCGTGCGAAATATGAAGGTAAAATTTCATCAAAATCGTGTTGTCCCGAACCAAACCGCTTTCAAAACTGTTGATTTCCGCACAACGCGCTTTAACCAGTTGATCATCAATCAGATTGTTGATTTTCGGCACTAAAATATCTTCGTACTGCGAGCGGTTAAAAATCTGGATCATGCCTTTTTCCGGACATTCTTTGCTCACGCGCCACAAAAAATGATGCGCCCGCTCCTCTTCCGTTGGTGCTTTAAAAGATTTTACACGGCACCCGGCCGGGTTTACACCCGAAAAAACGTGTTTCACCGCGCTGTCTTTGCCGGAAGCATCCATGCCCTGCAAAATAATCAGCACATCATACTTCTTTTGCGCGTATAATTTATTCTGAATTTCGGCCAGCTTTTCCGTCAGCCCAAGCATTTCTTTGGCCGCTTCTTCTTTGGTTATTTTTTCTTCGGGATCGGTTGAAATGTCCGCCAGTTTGATTTTTTTGCCCATGATGCTTCTTTTATACACTAAATTTTATCCAGCCTGTACCTTCATAACCAAAAATAAACTGTTTTGGGTTGATTATTTCTGCTAAAATCTCAACCGAATCTACAATCCGCGGCCCGGAACGATTGAAAAACTGGTTTCCGTCGGCCACAAAAAACCGGTTGTTTTTCACCGCCTGCAAATCCCGGAAATACGGTTGCTGCAACAACACATCCATTTCTTTCAGTGTTCGTTCGATACTGAAACCGCATGGCATCACGATAATGATTTCCGGATCGGCCTGCACCAAATCCATCCAGTCAATCACCGGCGAATGTTTTCCGCTGATGGCCAAAACCGATTGCCCGCCGGCAATTTCCACCATTTCCGGCGTCCAGTTTCCGGCCATCATCAGCGGTTCTGTCCATTCAATACAGGCCACAGTTGGTTTTTGGGTGATAAATTTAAGTTTGTGCCGGATCAGTTCCAGCCGTTCCTGCATCCGCTCCAGCAAATCCTCACCGCGTTCCGGCACGCCCAAAACCTCCGATACTGTTTTTATATCGGTAAAAACAGCATCCAGATTGTCCGGCTCCAGCGAAATAATTTTTACCGGATAATCCAGCAGGTTTTCCAGTGCTTTTTCTACGTCTTTAAAACTTACCGCGCAAACTTCGCATTGTGTCTGGGTGATGATGACATCCGGTTTTAATTTCTTAATCAACTCACAGTCAATCTGATAAAAAGACAACGCATCTGTTAAAATACCTTTTACCTGCTTGTCGATTTCCAGACTGTTTGCATTCGGATCAAGCATTGCCGAAGAGCAAACGGGTAAGTTTTGGATCGAATCCGGATAATCACATTCGTGCGAGCGGCCAACCAGCTGCACTTCCAAACCTAATGCACACACTATTTCTGTTCCAGCGGCCAACAGGGAAATGATTTTTTGATTCAATACCATTAAATTATACCTTCAACAAATACAAATAAAAAATGCCATGGTTCTCATTCCCCCTTTGAAGGGGGCCAGGGGGATGACCTTTTAAACCAAACCAACATTGAACAATCACTATAACAAACAAAATAAGCAATTAGCCCGCAATCTGCGCAATGATTCTACACCGGCAGAAATCCGCCTTTGGAGTGATTTGCTTCGGGCAAAAAGTTTTTACGGTTATGCTTTTCTCCGCCAACGGCCAATTGGCAATTACATTGCTGATTTTTTTTCCAAAGAGTTGAACATTCCGCTTGATAATTATTGAGTTAGACGGAGGAAGTCATCAGCAGGAAGAACAGGCAAAACGGGATGTTATGCGCAATCAGGAATTACAAAATATGGGTTATCAGACTATTCGTTTTGAAAATGATGAGGTTTTATATGATTTAGATAATGGGCTTAGGACTTTAGAAGTTTTTGTGGAGGAGTTTGAATTGAAAAAAATACAAAATCATCCCCCTAACCCCCTTCAAAAGGGGGAAGAGAACCAAGTTGTAGATTTAGCAAATTCAACTAAGAAAAAAGTTAATGATAACTTACTGCCTATACTTCTTTTATGCCTGTTTTTTTTGTTTGGCTGCTCCTCCAAAGATCAATCCAACAAAACGGTTTTTAACCTGAACATGGATGATGCGCTCACTTCGCTTGATCCGGCTTTTGCCCGAAACCAGAATGCCATTTGGTGCGATAACCAGTTGTACAACGGTTTGGTGCAAATTGACGACAGCTTAAAAACCCGGCCTGCCATTGCCAAAAGCTGGACGGTTTCTGCGGACGGGCTGCATTATACTTTCCGTCTCCGCAGCGATGTTTTTTTTCAGGATGACGCGCAGTTTAAAAACGGAAAAGGCCGGAAAGCCGTGGCGGCAGATTTTGTTTATAGTTTTAAAAGGCTGATCGATCCGAAGATTGGTTCTTCCGGTTCCTGGATTTTCAGTGATAAAGTAGCGGTAAAAACAGCATTTACTACGCCTGACGATTCAACTTTTATCATCAACCTGCGCCGTCCTTTTCCACCAATGCTGAGCCTGCTTACGGCACAATATTGCTCGGTTGTGCCACATGAGGTGGTTGATTTTTATGGGAAAGATTTCCGCAGTCACCCAGTTGGTACCGGCCCGTTTAAGTTTAGGTACTGGAAAGAAGGCGAAGTGCTGATCCTCCTTAAAAACGAAAAATACTGGGAAACAGAAAACGGCCGCCGTTTGCCTTATCTGGATGCGGTGCGTGCTTCTTTTATCACCAATAAACAAACCGCTTTTCTGGAATTTGTGAAGCATAACCTGGATTTTTTTAACGATGTAGACGGCAGTTACCGCGATGACATCCTTACTAAATCCGGCAAAATCACAAAGAAATATAAAGGTAAATTTCAATTTATAACGCGACCATATCTAAACACAGAATATTTAGGGATGCTGGTTGACAGCAACTTAGCTATCGTTAAAAATTCTCCGCTACGGATTAAAAAAGTTCGGCAGGCCATTAATTATGCCATTGACCGCGAAGAAATGGTAAAATACCTGCGCAACAACATCGGTACGCCCGGTCATGCGGGTTTTGTGCCGTTGGGGATGCCCGGTTTTGAGCAGCAGATTGTTAAAGGTTATCATTATGACCCGGAGAAAGCCAGAAAACTTTTAGCCGAAGCCGGTTTCAACGCAAAACATCCTGTCCCGGAAATTTTGCTGAACACTACTACAACTTACCGTGATCTGGTTGAATTTATACAAGGGCAGCTGCAAACCGTTGGCATCCGTACACGCGTGGAAGTGGGCCAGGGCGCAAGTTTGCGGGAAATGATCGCTAAAAACAGCATCAACTTTTTTAGGGGAAACTGGATTGCCGATTACCCGGACGCGGAGAATTATTTATCGGTTTTTTATTCTAAAAATAAGGTCCCGTTCGGGCCAAATTATACGGCTTTTTATAATACAGATTTTGATAAATTATTTGAAGCCAGCTATCAGGCCAAAACCGATCCGGCCCGTTTTAAATTGTACCGGCAGATGGATCAACTGGTGATGGACGAATCGCCGGTGGCGGTTTTATACTATTATAAATTGGTGAACCTTTATCAGAACAACATCAGCGGCATCAGCACAAACGGACAGAATTTGCTGGTTTTAAAGCGGATCAGGAAAAGGTAAATGCCTCACGGTTATCTCCAAAAAAGGAAAAATTGGCAGGATTTAGAAGCTGTTCATCTCTGCAACGGAAAATTTATATGCTTCTTTTATGTCTGCAAATTTGGGGTTTTCGGTTATTCGCAATAAAAAAATGTGTTAAAAAACCATCCTATTTTAGGTCATAAAAGAAGCATGCCAGATTGGTTCAATTGTTTTCGGGCAGCTTCTTACCTCAAACAAAAAAATCCGGCTGTTTAGGCCGGATTTTGAATGCTGTTTTTAGCAGGTAAATTTTATTGCGGACGGCCGCCGCCACCACCACCTGCACCGCCGGTAGGAACACCACCGCCGCCGCCGTTGTCCCCCGGCATCAAATCATCATTGTTGATGCCTTTTTTCTTGGTTTGCTGGCCATAAGTGATCTTACCAAAACTATAAGAGAACGTAACCCCGAAAGAACGGATTGGATAACTGATGCTTTGATTTTGGCTGATACCGTTGCCCTGGATGTTGGTTTTAAGGTTAAGATATTTTTGAAATGGTGAAAGCGCATTCAGCCCAAGCGTAAATTTTTTGGCGATAATGTCTTTTTTCAGCCCAAAACCATAAAGGTTAAACGCCGGCCCGGTGCCCTGTATGTTTCTCCGGGGCGAGTTGAAAATGGCAAAAACCTCTGCGGCAAATCCTTTTTTAAGCTCTAAAGTAGAACCTGTAAAAATATTGTATTGGATATAAGTGTTGTTGCTGCTTTGCTGTGCGGCCAGATTTGCGTTTGCATTGGCTGCGTAGGTATAAAAGTTTGCACTACCGCGAATGGTCAATGGTTTTATCGGATTGATGGAACCGGCCGCGCTTAACCCGAACGAATTATTTTTACCGATGTTTAGATAGTTGGTACGGGTAACGGTACGGCCCAGGTCCGAATCAAAAATGGAGGCCGCAATCCCTTCTATCAAATCATTGGTGTGTTTGTAGTACGTGGATAAAATAACAACCGAGCTTTTGATAAAAGCGGTATAGCCAAACTCCAGCGTTTGCGAAACTTCCGGAGAAAGTGTTGGGCTGCCCTGCGTTTGATTGTCCGCATTGGCTTTATTTACAAAAGGGTTGATTTGCGTGAGGCTTGGCCGTTGAATACGTTTGGTATAAGTAAGCTTAACCGTATTGCCGCCTTTTAAAGATTTGGCTAACGCTATACTCGGCACAAAAGTAGTGTACGAATTTGAAAACGGGGAAAGACTTGGTTGTGTACGGTTGGTTGGCAAACCGCTGATCTGTGTATTTTCTACCCGGGCACCGGCCTGCAAACTGTAGCTTTTGGGCAAAGTAAAGGTAAAAACAGTATAACCGGCATACACATTCTGGTTATAGCTGTATTGGTTTGAGGCTGTGTCATTTAACAAATATGGCCCTTCATTATTGGTTTGCCTGAAAACATTAAAATCACTGTTTATCCTGCGAAAAATGGATTTTCCCCCTGCTTCAAATTTGATTTTACTGTTGATCGGCAAAGTATAATCTGCCTGCGCCGTGTATTCATCGTTTGTACCATCATTTGCACCTGTTTGATTAGGCGTATAACGAATAAAAGCTGCAGGGACGTCAAAATATCCCGTTGCATAATTGTTGGTGGCACTGGTATGGCTCCACTGCCCGGAAATAGTTATCTCTTCGTCTTTCTTTTTAAACTTATGCGTGTAATCGGCATTCCAGTCAAATCCGCTCAGGCTGGTTTTGTTGTAGTTGGAACTGGTATAGCCGTTAGAACCGGAAAACAGGCTGTTGGTGTTTAATGAATTACCATCGATGGTCATGTTAAAACCGGTGGGCGCAAAAGTGCTGGTGATAGAGTTATACTGATTAAAATCATAACTGCCGTTTACAGAGCCTCGCAAACCCTGCCGCGTAGTTTTGGATTGCGAAGTTTGCGTGCGGCTGATTGAACCGGTGACGCTGTTCAAATCTGCCAGCGAAGTTTGCGGCCAGGCAGCATTGCCGCCAATATTTGCGCCTAATGATAACCGGTTGTGTTTATAGTTAAGGTTGATGTTACCATTATTTTGCCTCGTACCGATCCCGCCGTTTATTGCACCGCTAAAACCGGATGCTTTATTGGTTTTTGTGATGATGTTGATGATCCCGCCGGAACCTTCCGCATCATATTTTGCAGATGGAGAAGTAATAACTTCCACGCTTTTGATCTGATCGGCAGGGATCGTTTTCAGCACATCGGCCAAACTGGTTGATAATGCGCCAGAAGGTTTCCCGTTGATCAAAACCCGCACGTTCTGGTCTCCGCGCAGCGAAACATTTCCGTCCAGATCAACCGATAACAAAGGCACTTTACGTAAAACATCCGTTGCGTTGCCGCCGGATGAGGTCAGGTCTTTTTCGGCATTATAAACCAATTTATCAATATGGTTTTCTATCAGTGCTTTGTTGGAAACAATGTCCACCCCTTTTAACAGCCTTCCGGTTGGCGATAAACGGATCGCCCCGATATTAAAATCCGGTCTGCCCGGCGTTGTGGTAACGGGATCGATGGTTTTGGTTGGATAACCGATAAAACTTATCGATACTTTATATTTGCCGGGGTTCAAATTATCAATTTTAAAAACCCCTTTCTCATCGGTAACAACCCCGTTCAATGGTACTTTTCCGCCGCTGCGATATAAAGTAATGGTTGCATAATCGATGGGTTTTCTGGTAAGCGAATCTATAACCGAGCCGGATATCCTGCCGGTAACCGAGGAGCCGCCACCACCCGGAAACTGGGCATGTGCAACAAGGGTAAAAGCAAATAAAAATAAAAGTAGAATTAAACGTTTCATTACTGTGTTTTTGTGATTTGGAGGTGCAAAAGTGGGAATTGTTACAACGTTAAAAGAATTTTTACTTGTAAAAGAAGCATTACTTGAGAAGGTTGTAAGGTAAAAGGTTGTAAGGAGAAAGGCTAAACCTGGCCAACCTTTCTCCTTTTACCTTAAAACCCTTCACCTTTTACCTTCCTCAAACCACCATATTCACAATCCGGCCTTTTACCACAATCACTTTTTTTGGCGTTTGCCCGGCCAGATATTTTTGCACGTTTTCATCCGCTAAAACAAGCATTTCCACTTCTTTTGGATCAAGGTTGAGCGGGATTTCGAGATTAGTTTTTGTTTTTCCGTTGATGGAAATCGGGTACGAAAACGCATCTTCCACTAAAAATTCAGGATTAAATTTCGGGTAAGCGGCGTAAGATAAACTGCCGGCTTCATTACCTAAAAGCATCCACAATTCTTCGCAGATGTGCGGCGCATAAGGCGATAAAATTACGACCATATCTTGCAGGATGCTTCTTTTAGCACACTTTATTTCGGTCAACTCATTTACCGCGATCATAAAACTGGAAACGGAGGTATTGAACGAAAAACGCTCTACATCATCTTCCACTTTTTTGATGATTTTATGCAGCGATTTGAGTTCAGCTTTTGTTGGTGCTTCGTTTACCACCCTAAAGTTGAAGCTATCATCATGAAACAGTTTCCAAAATTTCCGCAGAAACTTGAAAACGCCTTCGATGCCGTTGGTGTTCCAGGGTTTGGATTGTTCCAGCGGACCTAAAAACATTTCGTACATCCGTAAGGTATCCGCGCCGTAACGTTCAATCATTTCATCCGGATTGACCACGTTAAACTTGGATTTGGACATTTTTTCTATTTCATGTCCGCAGATATATTTTCCGTTTTGATTGTTTCGAGGAGTAGAAATTGAGCTATCTTCAAATATGAAAGCTGCATTTTCATAATCTGATCGAGAAGATCGAAATTTTGTAATCTCTAATAAATCATTAGAAATTATATTTACGTCAACATGTATGGGATTTACTCTAACGTTTCTTATTTCAATATTGAATTTTTTGTAAAATGAATTGATCGCTTCAAATGTACTTTCGTCTCCTGAAATAAACTTTTCGTATATACTTTTAGATATAAACAAATTTGGTCTTACAATTTCTGTATTAATAATCAGAGTATTAGTATGTTCTCCACTAATCAATCTAAAATCAAATTCCGCTTCAACTCGATAAACAAAGCTCGATCTTCCCTGAATCATTCCCTGGTTAATCAGCTTTTTAAAAGGTTCTTCAGCTTCAACCAAACCCAAATCTTTTAAAAACTTGTTCCAGAAACGGCTGTACAGCAAATGTCCGGTTGCATGTTCGCTGCCGCCGATGTACAAATCCACATCTTTCCAATAATCAATGGCTTCTTTTGGTGCGAAAACGTTTTCCGCTCTTTCCTCTTTGGTCGCCATATAACGGTACCAGTACCAACTGCTGCCTGCCCAGCCTGGCATAGTACTTAGTTCGTAGTCAAACTCGTTTCGATATTTCCAGCCTTCTGCCCTTGCCAAAGGTGGCTCGCCACTTTCAGTTGGTAAATATTTATCCACTTCCGGTAAAACCAAAGGCAATTCCTTTTCATCAATCAGCTGCGGCAAACCATCTTTAAAATAAACCGGAACAGGTTCGCCCCAATAACGCTGGCGACCGAAAATCGCATCACGCATTCTAAAATTGATTTTAGCTTTTCCGGTGCCTAATTCTTCCAACTTGGCAATCACAGCGGCGGTTGCTTCTTTATAAGTCATTCCGTTGATAAAACCCGAATTGATGTAACGGCCTTCTTTAGTGGCGTCTGCTTCTTTTAGCACCTCTTTTTGGGTATCTAAAATGGCCACAATTGGCAAATTAAAATGCGTGGCAAAACGATGGTCGCGCGCATCGCCGGAAGGAACGCCCATTACCGCGCCGGTTCCGTATCCGGCCAAAACGTAATCGGCAATCCAAACCGGAATTTTATCATTATTTAAAGGACTAATGACGTAACTGCCCGTAAAAGCACCCGAAACGGTTTTGGTATCGGCCATGCGGTCCAGTTCCGATTTCTTTTTTGCCTGATCAATGTAAGCTTCAATATCGGCCCGCTGATCCGGTGTAGTTAAATCTTTCACCAATTCGTGTTCCGGTGCCAAAACGACGAATGTAACGCCGAAAATCGTATCCACACGCGTGGTAAAAACCGCAATTTTGGCCGGTTCCAGCGGACTATCCTGCGATAATTTAAAATTGCCCACAACCGGTTCAACCTCAAATTCCACCATCGCGCCCACACTTTTGCCGATCCAGTTGCGCTGCATTTCTTTAAGCGGTTCCGGCCAATCAATCGTGTCCAAACCTTGCAGCAAACGCTCGGCATACGCGGTAATGCGCATACTCCACTGCATCATTTTTTTCTGTTCTACCGGAAAACCTCCGCGTTCAGAAAATCCGTCTTTCACTTCGTCGTTTGCCAAAACCGTACCCAATGCGGCGCACCAGTTTACGGTGCTTTCGCGGAGATAGGTCAATCGGTATTTCAGCAGTTCTTCCTGCTTTTTTTGATCTGTAAAAGAAGTATACTCCTCCGCAGAAAAATTTAATACATCGTCATCGGATGCTGCTTTTACCGATGTATTTCCTTCAGCTTCAAATTTTTGAATTAAGGTGGAAATGGATTCTGCTTTGTCCGTTTCCAGGTTGTACCAGGAATTGAACAATTGCATAAAAATCCACTGCGTCCATTTATAGTAATCCGGCGAACTGGTTCGCACTTCGCGGCTCCAATCAAAAGAGAAACCAATTTGATCCAATTGCCGGCGATAAGTTGCAATATTTTGTTCGGTGGTAATGGCAGGATGCTGACCGGTTTGTATCGCGTATTGTTCTGCCGGTAACCCGAAAGAATCGTAGCCCATCGGGTGCAGCACGTTAAAACCTTTTAAACGTTTATAGCGCGCAAAAATATCCGAAGCAATATAACCCAGCGGATGGCCAACATGCAAACCGGCACCGGAAGGATACGGAAACATGTCCATCACATAATATTTGGGTTTAGCGGAATGATTTTCGGCTTTAAACGTGTTGTTTTTGGCCCAAAATTGTTGCCATTTTTTTTCTATTTCTTTAAACTGATAATCCATTTTCGTTTCCCGGGGAATTGAACCGCGAAATTAAAAAATTTGACGGGTTAAGGCTGAATGTTTTATGCCGATGAATTTATGCCAGTAAAAGAAGCATCACGGTTCGGTAACTTATTTCATCTTCATCAAACCCGGATAAATCCTTAAAAAAACTTCTCCCGCAAAAGGGTTTTTTCCATACAGATTATCCAACCGGTTGTTGGCATGGTAAGCAGAAAGCTGACCGCCCGCGGCAATACGTATTTTTCCAATGTAAAACAGATCATAATTCAGGCCCAAAGTCAGCGCATTAACCAGGAAAAGTGTGTTTTCTCTGTATAAATCCTCATCCAGGTTCAGTTCCTCGCGGGATTTTTGCAGCCACTCATAGCGCGTGTACAGTTCCAGTTTGTGCAGGCGGTAACTGGCTTCCAGCAAAGCAGAATTTTCGCCATCGTGGCCTTTATATTTGTTTAACCCCCAAAGCAGCGTGGCATTAAACAATTGATTTGGGTTGAAAGCTTTACTGTAAATGGCGGAAGCGATCGTCCGGTTTACGTTTTCATCAGGATGTAACATTTCCGGACTTTTAATAAAACCGTGCGAAATCTCCAAAGCCCAGTTTTGGGTTGGGTTGTAAGATAAGCGGCCGCTCCAGGAATCAAAACGGGGTTTATCAAAATCCAGGCGGTTTTCGTCCGGTTCCCTTCCGGTAAAAGAAGAACCTTCAATCTTAAATTTATCCAGCCGCAAACCCAACGTGGCCACACCAAAAGTAATGTGCGTGCCGTCGTTCCAGTGGTGGCCGATTGGCGCATCCGGGTTAGCTAAGGCTGATGGCCGGTGCATAAAAGCCGTAGAGCCCAAAGCCGGTTCGCCGGGATAGCCAACGTAAAAACTCAAATCTGTTTTTTTGTTAAAGCTGTAAGAATAACTGGCGGCCAGTTCGGAAAACAGATCGTGCGGGTGCTGCCGATCTACCAGCGGCACATTTTTCCAGCTTTCGCCGGTTTGGAACAATAGCGGATAACCGTTTCCGCCTTCTGTAAACCAATCTGCAGAAAGCATCGCATTAAAACGAAAAACACCTTTTTGGCCAATTTGCCGCTGCGCCATTGACATAAACCAGTTGGGCGCATCAAATTTATTGCCGCCGCGCAAACCTTTGCCGGTAAAATCCTGACTGGTAAAACGCGGTGCGATATTACCGTGCAGCATGTACATCCACGGGCCGGAATGCAGCATAATGCCATACATCGGCGCGGCATCCGGCAGCCAGGCCGTGCCCGAGCCATCACGGTTCATGGGCAGGTTAAGCGAGTAGCCGCTGTTTATCTGCATGTTCATGTGGCCAGAAGTATCGCTCCTGTCCATACCTGACATCCCGGCCATATTGTGCTGGGCACTGGCTTTTTTCGGCAGTAAAAACAGCATTAACACGGTAATTTTGAAGTAGTTTTTCAGCTTTTTCATATCGATACAAAAATATCTGCTAAAAAAACACCGGGTTTTATACAATCCTGTTTAAGATTTATAAAATAATTAGGCTGCGTTGCTGTAAAAACCATTGAAACGCGGTTAAACGATGCTGTTTTTAGCACATTAATTTTATGCTGATAAAAACAGTATGTCATCCAGCCAAAAAAATCAATAAATCAATTGTACTTTTATTTTGTTGATGCTTTCGGAGAGATAAATTGCCTGTCATTTGCAAATCAAATTCGGGTTGCTTATTTTTCAAATCCCTGCTTTAAATTTTTGCTTGTATCTTTGCTTTCTTCGATAAAAACAATGAATAATTCTGGAAATACGGATGTAATTTTAATCGGTGCAGGCATCATGAGTGCCACACTTGGCGTGATGCTGAAAGAACTGGACCCAAACCTGACTATACAGATTTTTGAACGGCTGGACAGTGCGGCTGCCGAAAGTTCTGACGCGTGGAACAATGCCGGAACGGGCCACTCGGCCTTTTGCGAACTGAACTATACACCCGAAAAACCGGACGGTTCGATCGAGATTATAAAAGCAATCAAGATTGCCGAATCTTTTGAAGAATCCAAGCAATTCTGGAGTTTTTTGGTGCAGCAGGGTTTTTTATCAAATCCGCCGGGTTTTATCAGAAGCATCCCGCACATGAGTTTTGTTTGGGGCGATGCCAATGTAACTTATCTGCATAAACGTTTTGAAGCACTCAGCAAAAACCATTTGTTTAAAGGAATGACTTATTCTGAAGACAAAAAACAGTTGGCCGATTGGATGCCGCTGGTGATGGAAAGCCGCAACCCGAACGAAAAAGTAGCTGCCACACGCATGGAACTTGGCACGGATGTAAATTTTGGTGCCTTGACCAAAGCCATGTTTACACAGTTAAATAAAATGGATGGCGTTGACCTGGAGTTTGGGCACGAAATACGCAGTTTGAAACAAAATCCAGACAAAACCTGGACGGTAAAAGTAAAAAACTTAAACACCGGTGAAAGCCGAAAAGTTACCGCAAAATTTGTGTTTATCGGTGCCGGTGGTGGCTCGTTGCCGCTGCTCGAAAAATCTGACATTCCGGAAGGAAAAGGTTTTGGCGGTTTCCCGGTGAGCGGACAATGGCTGAAATGCGTGAACCCGGAAGTGATTAAAAAACACCAGGCAAAAGTTTATGGTAAAGCTTCGGTCGGTTCGCCGCCAATGTCAGTCCCGCATCTGGACACGCGGATGATTGACGGCAAACGCGAACTTTTGTTTGGGCCGTATGCCGGTTTTTCTACCAAATTCCTCAAAAACGGTTCGTATATGGATTTGCCTTTGTCCATCAAGCCAACCAATATTTTCCCGATGATGGCGGCCGGGATCAAAAACATCCCGCTGACCAAATATCTGATCGATCAGGTCAGGCAATCGCCTCAAGACCGCTTAAATGCGTTGAAAGAATATTTCCCGGAAGCCAAAATGGAAGACTGGGAACTAGAAACTGCCGGCCAGCGGGTGCAGGTTATTAAAAACGACCCGGAAAAAGGCGGTATTTTAGAGTTTGGAACAGAAGTAGTAAGCGCGGCCGATGGCAGCATCGCAGCACTTTTGGGTGCCTCGCCGGGTGCGTCCACAGCGGTTTCAATCATGCTGGATTTGCTGGCCCGATGTTTTAAAAACCAGATCAACACGCCCGAATGGCAAAGTAAAATGAAGGAAATGATCCCTTCCTACGGCCAATCATTAGGGCAGGAAATAGCACTGGCAACAAAACTTCGCGAAGAAACCAGCAAAGTTTTAGGTTTGGTTTTACCGTAAACAGCTTAAATCAGCCCAAAAAATACCCGATAAAAACAGCATTAAGGATGAATTTCTGCGATGCTTTTTTTATGCCATAAAAATTTGTGATATGCTTTTTTGCAAAGCTATGTCAAGTCCAACAGCATTTCGTTTTTAACTCCTGTCCGGTTGTTTATCCTAAAAAAACACTTGTAAAAGAAGCATCTGATTTTTTTGTACAGATGCAGAACTTATTTTCTGCCTGATACTTATAGTTACATCAACTACAATTAATGGCAACTACAAAAAATTGGCAATTTTACATAATGGAAGCGTTGGCAATTGCCGGTTTCGTACTTTCTGCTGCTTTTACCTCTATTTTTTTAGAACATCCGGATTCGCCGGTTGCGCGCACAACATTAGCGGTACACCCTTTTCAAAAAAGTATCATTTTGGGTTTGGTAATGGGGATTTATATTACTTCCATTGCCCTTGCGGCTGGCAAATTATCAGGCAGCCACGCCAATCCGATGCTTTCCTCAGCATTTTTCCGTATCAAAAAAATAAGTTTTACCAATTTTTGCGCTTATTGTGCCGCACAATTTTTGGGTGCAATTGCCGCCATTTCGTTGCTCGATTTAACATTCGGTAAGCTTTTTGAACATCCTTTAATTGATTACAGCATCACCAAACCCAAGCCGGGCCATAGTTTAGGTGCTGCTTTTATCGCCGAATTTATCATCAGTTTTATTTTTGTGATGACTACGCTGTTTGTGCTGAGTTCTAAAAAACTTGAAAAATACAATGCGCTGATCGCCGGTTTGCTGATCGCTTTATTTTTGATTTTCGAGCTGCCTTACTCCGGCATGAGCATGAACCCGGCGCGTTCTTTCGCCAGTGCTTTGGTGGCCTGGAAATGGGAAGAAATCTGGGTATATTTTGTGGCACCGGTTATTGCAATGCTGCTGGCCACCGAGCTGTTTTTGTTGTGGCAAAAATCTTTAGGTGTTGATGCGGAAGGAAAACCGAAACTCACGGACGGGATTTTTGGCAGTCTGGCAATTTCCGAATTTCCTTCTGAAGGAAAATAATGCTTCTTTTATCGGTATAAATTACCTCTCCGAAAAAACACGCATAAAAACAGTATCATTATTTTTTTCATGCGGATTTGGATTTCGAACTATCCAAATTCCAGATTTTTTCTGCCTTTCTGCCGATCAGCCAGAATGATAATCCCAAAATGGCAAAAAACATCGTTTTGTTGATATTGTCCCACAAATATTCGGTGTAGCGCGTGTAGATATTGATGAGCAGAAATGTGATGCCGAACTCGCGGGCTATTTCGTCTTTCTTTTTCAACCCGTACAAAACAAAAATCAAGGAAGCGGCAATAGAAATCAAGGCCCAATAATATAAACTGATCTGTTTTACGCGCAGCCAATCGTTTATCGTACCAAAATTACCAAAAATAGAAAGCAGCCAAAGCGAGCAAAACAGGTAAGCCATGCCCACGATGTAAGTGAATTCGCGAAAGTATTCCAGCCATTTTTTCCGCCTCAGCACAAAGCAAAATGCCACCAAAATCGCCCCGAAAACCACAAAACGCAGCGGATAATTCATGCCCAGAAAGTAATGCCGCCAATCGGTTTGGTATCCGGTTTCTGTGCCGAACCAGCTCCCAAGGGAAATCAACGCAAACAGCCAGATCAGGTGTGAGTTGAGTTTGTAGGCGATGAAACCATACACAAAAACCGACAGTAAAAACAGTAACGAATAATGGCCGGAACCGTTGTCAAACGTTTTGCCGAGGTACGCAATGCAGTTGGCGGTAAACAAAATCCCCAGGAAAATAATGGCTTCGTTGCTGTAAACTTTTTGGGGCGAAGTTTTCTTGAGTTTTCTTCCGCGGAGGAACAGAAAAGCGGCCAAAATACCTGAAAGTAAGCTGATTAAAATATCCGGCGTGTTGTATAATTGCTGCAGCCAGCGGATCACTTTATCATCAATAATCAGTGAGGCGATGGCAATCAGGCCGCAAAATAAAGCCACCCAAAAAGAGTATTGCGCCAGCCGTTTCCAATCAAAACCTTTAACATCGTAGCTGTTACGCAGGTTTTGGGCCAGGTTTGGGTCGATCAAACCTAGTTTTTCCCAATGCGAAATGGTTTCGTCCAGAAATCCGCTTTCCTGCTTATCTAAGTCCAATTTTTCCAAAGCCGTAATTTAGGAATGGAAGATACTGTTTTTACCGGTTAAAAAATGCCAGCACATTTTCTTTATCGCGGCCAAGTTGTTCGGTCAGTTCTTCCAAACCGTTAAATTTTACATCGTGGCGGATAAAAGCGTGAAAACTCATTTGCAAGGTTTGGTTGTAAATATCTTCGTTAAAATCAAAAATATTGACCTCGATATTACGCGTCATGCCGTTTATCGTTGGGCGATGACCGATGTAAGCCATACCGAAGAGGCGCGGAGAGCGGAGAGCGGGGAGCGGAGATTCGCCTGTACTTTGTTCTATTAAGGCATTTCGCTCCTCGTTCTCCGCTCTCCGCTCTATTGTTACCGCATAAATCCCGTCGGCAGGTATCAGTTTATAACTTTCTTCGATAAAAAGGTTGGCGGTTGGATAACCTAAAGTGCGGCCGATCTGATCGCCGCGGATCACTTTTCCGGTGATAAAAAAAGCATAACCCAAAAACTGGTTGGCCAGTTGTGTTTCACCGTTCAACAGCGATTTGCGGATTTTACTGGAACTTACCGCCACTTCATTTACATCCTGCTCCGGGATTTCCTCGACCTCAAAACCATATTGCGGCGCAAATTTTTGCAGTTCTGCCAGTCCGCCGCTGCGGTCTTTCCCGAAACGATGATCATAACCGATCACGATTTTTTTGGTGCCGATACAGTTCACCAGCATTTCACGGATGTATTCCTCCGCAGAAAGATTGGAAAAATCACGCGAAAACGGTGTAATAATCAAATGATCAATGCCCAGTTCTTCCAGCAGTTTCGCTTTTTCGGAGATGGTTGTCAGCAGTTTTAGGTTTTGATCTTCCGGGTGCAAAATCAATCTCGGGTGCGGGAAGAAAGTTAAGATCACGGTTTCGCCGCCGGTTTGCCGGGCAACCTCCTGCAAACGGTCAATAATTTTCCGATGACCGAGGTGCACGCCATCAAACGTACCAATCGTAACCACGGCATTTGGCAGCGGTTTAAAATCCTGAATGTTGTGGTAAATTTGCATACTGTTTTTAGCACATAAATTTTAGGGTGATAAAAGAAGCATCAACCGGCGGGTTCCGTTTGGGTTTTTCCCGATCGGATATGGTTTACCAGTCCCATCACTTCATAAGCATCTTTCAGGTGAAAATTTCCGCTTCGGGTACGGGTCAATTTGGAAAGAAATGCGCCATTGTTTAATGCCGTACCAAAATCATGCACCAAAGAGCGGATATAAGTGCCTTTACTGCAAACCACGCGGAAATCGATTTCGGGCAGTTCAATCCTCGTAATTTCAAATTCGCTGATGGTAACTTGCCGGGCGCGGCGTTCCACTTCTTCGCCGCGGCGGGCTTTTTCGTATAAACGTTCGCCGTTGATTTTAATGGCCGAATGCGCAGGCGGAAACTGGCTGATCTCACCCAAAAACAGCTTTACGTTTCCTTTTATTTTTTCTGCGGAGATGTTTTCCAGCGGAAATTCCTGGTCAACTTCTGTTTCCAGATCGTAAGACGGTGTGGTGGCACCCAAAACCATTGTGCCTGTATATTCTTTTTCTTCTGCCTGAAAAGTATCAATTTGTTTGGTGAGTTTGCCCGTACAGATAATCAGCAAACCGGTTGCAAGCGGATCCAGGGTTCCGGCGTGGCCAACCTTTAATTTCAACGGTTTCAGGGAGTTGCGGATTTTGCCAACTACGTCAAAACTCGTCCAGTTGTAAGGTTTGTTGATTAAAAGAAGTTCTCCTTCAGGGAAATTAAAATCAGGAAAGATGCTGTTTTTATCGGACAAAATTTGTGTTTTTTATGCCGCTAAATGCCCGGTGTAATACAAACCGATCAGCACCAAACCCGCTATGATGCGATAAACACCAAACAGCTTAAACCCTTTTTTCTCCAGAAAAGTGATGAAAGTTTTAATGGCCAGCATCGCAACAACAAAAGCAATTACGTTACCAATCAGCAAAAATTTAAGCTGCTCGCCTGCAAAAAGCTGGGTGTGGTGCTTATGATAATCCCAAAGCTCTTTTACAGTTGCACCAAACATGGTTGGCACGGCCAGAAAAAATGAAAATTCTGCGGCTGCCTTGCGGGAAAGTTTCTGGCTCATGCCGCCAACAATTGTAGCTGCAGAACGGGAAACGCCCGGGATTACAGCCAAACACTGAAATATACCAACTTTAAATGCGGTTGGATAGCTGATTTCTTTTTCTTTATTTACCACCGGGCGGTTGAACCAGTCGTCCACAAAAAGCAAAATTATACCACCTAAAACAAGTGTTATGGCCACCACCAGCGGGCTTTCGAGCAAAATATCAATCTTTTTTTTGAACAAAAGGCCAATAATTACTGCCGGAATTACACCTACAATCAGTTTTAAATAAAAATCTATGCTGCGGAAAAAGCGTTTGAAATACAAAACGACCACCGAAAGTATGGCCCCTAATTGGATGCAAACTTCAAATAGTTTTACAAAATCATCCTTGCCAATGCCCATAAAAGCACTCGCAATAACCATGTGGCCGGTTGATGAAACGGGCAAAAATTCGGTTATCCCTTCAATAATGGCCAGGATAATGGTTTGGATCAGATTCATGCTTTAACATCCGGTTTTTTCAAAATCGAGTAAAAACCCAGGACAAAACCAATCATCACCACAAGCGGTGCCAGCACAATTTTGCGGAAATCGTAAATATCGGTATCGCCAATCATCAATATAAAACCAATAACCACTACGGCCATGCTGATGAGCATCCAGCGGTAATTGCTTTTGCCGAACACAAAGTGCAGCGGCTTGGTTTCTGTAGGTTTTAAAGCCATAATTATCTGTATAAATCGTAAATTTTTAAACGTAAAAACTTGTTGACGGCCAGGAAAGTGCTGAACCCGGAAATAAACATCCCTAAACCAATCAAGCTTAAAAAAATAATGCCGAACTCGTAATAGTTGCGCAGTAAAACCAGATCGGGGATTTGCCGGTAACCAAAATACAAACAGCCAACCAGTAAAATAATGGCAATCAGGCCGCCCAGCAAACCGTGCAGCAATGCAAAACCAACAAATGGCCAGCGGATAAAACCTTTTGTTGCGCCAACTAATTGCATCGATTTGATTAAAAACCGCTGCGAATAAATGGCCAAACGGATGGTATTGTTGATCATTGCGATGGAGACCACAAAAAATATCCCGGCAAAAGCAAGGATGACCAAACTGATGGAACTGATATTTTTGTTCATCAGGTCAACCATTGGCTCCTGGTACCGCGTTTCTTTTACGAGCGGATTTTTCGAGATTTCGGCCTGAAACTTTTTAATATTGACGTTGGTTGCAAAATCTGCCTTGAAATATACATCGATAGAAGACGGCAACACATTGTAACCCAGAAACTTAATGGCATCTTCGCCCATATCTTTCTGCAGGTTTCGGGCAGCCAGTTCTTTCGGTATATAAACGGCTTGTTTTATCTGCGGGTTGCTTTCCAGCTGTTTTTGCAAATGAGATATATCGGCCTCGTTGGCCGTTTCATCCACATAAATGTTAACTACCACGTTTTCTTTTACGTAATTGGAAATTTTACGGGCATGAACCAGCAGCAAGCCAAGCAAACCCAACATCAACAGCACCATGGCAATGCTGATGACGGTTGAAATGTATATCGTTTTTGTTTTTCTGGTTGAAGTGCTTGCTTCAAATTCTTCCAACATGATCCGAACCTTTTTGCGAAAATAGGAAACCTCATCCAAAGGTAAAACAATATCTGTTTTAATTTTGCCTTCCGCAGCAGCCAGAAACGGTTTTAACAAACATTAACAGCCCGCGTGTTTGTTTTTTTGCAGAACTATTTGCCGCCACATCAGTTTTAGGTAGATAAAAACAGCATCATGGAAAAAGCAAATTCTGGTAATAAACCCTCTCCTTCCGACGAAAAAACTTTCCCAAAAGTGGATGAAGGGCACGACAGCGTAATCCGCAAAGAAGATAAAACTTACCACGAAGATGATGCAAAAGCCAAAACCGAAAACCCGGCCGAGTATTATCAAAATGAAGAGCAGCCAGTGCAGCCGATAAAAGATGCGCCGAAAGAAGATTGAGCAATGCTTCTTTTAGCACCATAAATTTAAGTAAATCCGGTTTTAAAAAAGACCGGATTTGTTGCTATATTACAATTGATGGCCAAAGAAACCAGAAACCGCATCAATCAACAGGATTTAACTTTCAAAAAACGCTTTGCCGCGCTGGGCAACTTGCCAGCTTTTTTCAAACTGGTTTGGCAAAGCAGCCCCTGGAAAACCTCTTTTAGTTTTTTGCTGAGATTAATACGATCGGCCATGCCGGTGGCTTTGCTTTATATTGGCAAACTCATTGTAGATCAGGTGGTTTTGCTTAATCATAACGCATCAAATCAAAACGGACATCATTATTTATGGCAATTGGTTGCTGCGGAATTTGGCCTGGCTTTGCTTACCGACGCGTTAAACCGGCTGATTAATCTGCTGGACAGTTTGCTGGGCGATCAGTTTTCCAATCACACTTCTATCCGTTTGATGCGCCACGCGGCCACGCTGGATCTGGATCAGTTTGAAGATTCTGTTTTTTACGATAAACTCGAACGCGCCCGGCAGCAAACCGTTGGCCGCACGGTTTTGCTTTCGCAGGTAATGGGCCAGGTGCAGGATGTAATTTCCATGGCTTTCCTGATTACGGGCCTGATCGCTTTTAGTCCCTGGCTGATTTTATTGTTGCTGGTTTCCATTATTCCCGCTTTTTTGGGCGAATCATATTTTAACAATCAAAATTATGCTTTAACCCGAAGCCAAACACCCGAACGCCGCGAGCTGGATTATTTGCGATATCTCGGCGCAAGTGATGAAACAGCAAAAGAAATCAAGCTGTTTAACCTGGCCGGTTTCGTGATTGAGCGTTTCAAAAACCTGTCGGACAAGTTTTATACCGATAACAGCAAACTTGCCATCAAACGCTCTGCCTGGGGCACGTTTTTTTCGGTTTTGGGCAGCGTGGGTTATTATTCGGCTTATGTTTTTATCCTGATAAAAACAGTAAACGGCAGCATTTCGGTTGGAAGCCTGACTTTTCTGGCCGGTTCTTTCCGCCAGTTGCGTGCATTGATGGAAAGTATTTTAACACGTTTTGCGGCCGTTTCGCAAGGTGCTATTTACCTGTCGGATTTTTTGGGTTTTTTCGAGATCAAACCTAAAATTTCCGTTTCACAAAAACCGCTGCCTTTCCCAAACCCGGTTAAACAGGGTTTTACGTTTGAAAACGTAGGCTTTCAATACCACAACTCCGAAAACTGGGCCAACCGGCACTTAAACTTCACGCTTCATCCTGCAGAAAAACTGGCTTTAGTTGGCGAAAACGGTGCCGGAAAAACCACGCTGGTTAAGTTGCTGGCACGCCTTTACGATCCGACAGAGGGCCGGATTTTGCTGGATGGCATCGATTTAAAAGAGTATAAAATTGAAGATCTGCGATTTAACATCGGTGTGATTTTTCAGGATTATATCCGTTATCAAATGACTTTGTCGCAGAATATTGCCGTTGGGAACATCACAGAAATCAGCAATTTTCCGCTGATAAAAAAAGCAGCGCGCGAAAGTCTGGCCGATTCGCTGGCCGATAAATTGCCCGGCGAATACAACCAGTGGCTGGGCCGCAAGTTTAACGATGGCGTAGAACTTTCGGGCGGCGAATGGCAAAAAGTTGCTTTGGCGCGCGCTTACATGAAAGATGCGCAATTGCTGATTTTGGATGAGCCGACCGCCGCGCTGGACGCCCGCGCAGAATATGAGGTTTTTCAGCGTTTTGCGGAGTTGACAAAAGGGAAATCTGCCGTATTGATTTCGCACCGGTTTTCTACTGCGCGGCTGGCCGACCGGATTTTGGTTTTAGAGCGAGGCCAGATCCTGGAAATCGGCTCACATCAGGATTTATTGGCTTTGGAAGGAAAATATGCCGAATTGTTCCGGTTGCAGGCAATCGGTTATCAGTAATTGATACAATGATGCGATCAATACATCACCAAACTAATCATTTCGATCAGAAAAACACCTTTTTCAAATTTATAAAAATCTGTTTTTCATAAGGTTACTGTGGCCTGGGATTTAGTCAGCCGATTAATCGTCATCTGCGGACTGCTGGAATTTAAAAACACTAAGTCGCCGATTTTAAAAATCTTTCTTTTCCGTTTTCTTATTTCTAAATAAAGTTGGATTGTATTTTGAAGAGCTATTGTTAAATTTATTACAAAAAATCCTTATAATGCTTCTTTTATGCCTATAAATTTGGTGTGCCTGGATATTCAACAGGCACAAAAACTACAAAAAAACAATGATTTTTAGTCGATAAAAGAAGCATTGTAAATTGATCAACAGAAATCTAATCAGGATTAAAAGAAATGCTGCCAGAAATCTTGTTATAGCTTTTTCGGAACCGCTTGGCGAAGAGTGTTTCAAGCAGATATCCAATGATGACATAAGTAAGAAACAAGCCGTTCAATTAGCTGTCAATCAAGAGGATACTTGTGATATACTTGTTTTTTTATGTATAACTCCCGGGTCAAAACCATTCCTAAAGCAACAATTGGAGTAGCCAGCAAAACGCCCCAAAAGCCGGTTAAAGTACCCATAGCCACCTGAGCCACAACAGTAAGTATCGGAGGCATACTAATCATCTTTTTCTGAATTATCGGCTGGGTAACGGCACTTTGTATAATTTGTACCAGCGTGTACACACCAAACACCAGCAACGCTGTAGTTGGCCCCTGCATCAGGCCCAGCAGCATTGCAGGAACAACGGCAATTATAGGGCCGAAATTGGGCACAAAGTTTAGGAAACCGGCAATAAGGGCCAGGGTAAAAACCAGCGGCAGCCCTAATGCCCACAAGCCTGCCCCGGTAAATAATGCGATAAAGAAAAAACCGATAATCTGACCTTTAAGCCATTTCCTGAGCACATCGCCCAGTTGGTTTAGTAATTCATCGCCTTTATCTTTCGCTTTTTCCGGCAATAAATGAACAATACCTCTTTTATAAAGCTGCGGAGTGGCAACAAAAAACATGGTCATCAGAATAATCAGGTACAGATCACTCAAAATACCGAAACTGGAAGAAAAAAAGCGTTTGATCAGAGCCGAACTTTTCTCGGCACTGCCCCTGGAATTAATATAATCCAACGCTTTTCTGCCTATAATTGATTGATCAAGCTGCGCTTTGGCATTTTTAACAGTAGAAGGCAATACGTCGGACAGTTGCGTAATCTGCGCCTCCAGCCTTGCACCAGCAAACCAGAAGAAACCAACCAGTAAAAGCAGGTTGAATATAACGGAAACAATAAGACTGATTTTGGCGGGCAAATGCAGATAGCGCTGCAGCAATCCGGCAAAACCATGAAAGTAAATGGCCAGCAGCGCACTCGCCAGCAGCAATAGTAAAATATTTACAATAGCATTAAACAGCAGGAGGAACACAACGATAAAAGCAAGTATGCCCCATTTAATCCAGTTTTTTTTGATATAGACATCCCAGTCGATCGGGTCTTTACGTTTTTCTTCCGAATCCATAGGTTTTCTTAATAATGACAGGACAAGGTATTACAGCTTTTTAGAAAAGTTGGTAAAGTAACGAATCTATATTAACTGCTGCGAAAATCTTTTTAAAAAAGAATTTAAAACTTTAACAGTTTGTTTAAATTCTACTTGAAACAACGGCCATGCTTCTTTTATCACCTAAAAATTGGTGGTTTTTTATGAAATTTCTATCGACAAAAAACAAAATTTAAAGGCATAAAAGAAGCATTGTAAACTTTGCAAAGAATTTAAACAGTTTTACAAACGCCCGCAATATGACAAATATTTTTTTTGATAATTGGGAAAGCCTGACCAGGACTTTTATAATTACCGTTCTCGCTTATGTCAGCATCGTCAGCCTGTTGCGTATTTCGGGCAAACGCACACTTGCCAAAATGAACGCTTTTGATTTTATAGTTACCGTTGCATTAGGCTCCTGCCTGGCCACAGTTGCACTTAACAAAAGTGTGGCACTGCTGGATGGTGTTTTGGTGTTTTTTTTACTGATATTTATGCAATATTTGATCACCTGGCTATCGATAAGGCATAAAACCATCAAAAATTTAGTTACCTGCAGGCCGGTTTTGCTGGTTTATAAAGGGGAAATATTGCATGATATTTTGAAGAAAGAAAGAATTGGCATTGAAGATATTTATGTTTCTGCAAGGCAAAAAGGTATTGCCAGTTTACAAGATATTGATGCCGTAGTTTTAGAAACCACCGGAGATTTTACCATCTTGAAAAATATTGATCTGAACAAGGCAGAAACGCTAAAGGATGTAAAATTATACCAAACAGTAAAAAAGATCAAGTAAAAGACAGGTGCATTTTACCTATAAAATCACATTTTGAACCGATAGATCAGAAATAATATAATGCTTCTTTTACCTTATAAAATTTAGTGCCGCATCATTTTTAAATTAAAAGCAACCATTTTTTAAGTGATAAAAGAAGTATATAAAACCTGTTCGACAAGTTTTAAACAGGCAATTAATTAGCAGGCATCCGCAAAAAAAACCCATGCAAACCGGCGATTATTTATTACCGATTATCCTGATTGCCGGAATTTTCCTCAGCACAAAAGCCAAAAAACTTACGCTGCCTGCGGCATTAACGGCGGCTTTACTGGCCCTGTTTTTATATATTGGTGCAGGTTATTACGGTATATTGATGGCGGCCGCTTTCTTTACAATGGCCGTTTTGGCCACTTCCCAAAAAATGGCCGTAAAAGAAGCATTGGGCGCGGCCGAAAAAAACAAAGGGCAGCGCAATGCCGGGCAGGTTTTGGCCAATTCCGGAGTTGCCGGTTTAATGGGTTTGCTATGCTGTTTTTATCCTCATAAAATTGACTTGTTCAGGCTGATGATGGCCGCCGTTTTAGCTTCTGCCACTGCGGATACCATTTCTTCGGAACTGGGCACGGTTTACGGCAAACGGTTTTATAACATCATCAGCTTAAAACCCGACCAAAAAGGTTTGGACGGCGTGATCAGCCCGGAAGGAACGCTTTTTGGCCTGGCCGCCAGTAGTATCATCGCCGCGGTTTACAGCTTTAGTTTTGGCTGGAACATCAATTTTGCATGGATTATCCTGGCCGCAACCATCGGTAACCTGGCAGATTCTGCCCTCGGTGCAATTGTTGAACGGAAGGGTTTTATCAGTAATAATCTGGTTAATTTTTTAAATACAGTTGTTGCCGCTTTAATTGTTTTAGCGATATATTTTGCCGGATTTACTGCATAGATTTTACCTTTTTAAAGCCTGGTTTACCTTAACAGTAAATTATATGGTTACTTTTATGCGCAAAGTCTTTGTTGATGTCAGCTCAACTTTTTGATTTTATGCCGATAAAAACAGCATTTTAACTTTGCCTGATTTTTTAAACATTTGTAATTGTATGAACATGTCGATCATTTTTAAGCGGAGAAACCCTTTACTGCTTTTAGTCTTTTTTTTGCTGATTACGCCATTTGCTTTCGGCCAGCAACTTAATTTGGCAACGTATAACATGCGGAACGATAATGCCAACAATGGCGATTCTGCCCGCGGCAACGGCTGGAAACAACGTTTGCCGGTTATCGCACAACTTGTCCGTTTTCACGATTTTGATATTTTCGGCACGCAGGAATGCTTGTTTCATCAGCTAAAAAACCTCGAAACTGCCCTGCCCGATTATACTTACACCGGCATTGGCCGTGATGACGGCAAAACCGGCGGCGAGTTTTCGGCCATATTTTACAAAAAAAACAAGTTTAAACTGCTACGCCATGGCGATTTCTGGTTATCGGAAATTACTGATAAACCCAACAAAGGCTGGGACGCGGTTTTACCGCGGATTTGTTCCTGGGGCGCTTTTCAGGATAAAGCAACCGGTTTCAAATTTTATTTTTTTAACCTGCACATGGACCATATCGGCGTGGTTGCCCGCCGCAATAGTGCCGGACTTGTTTTGCAGAAGATTAAACAGCTTGCCGGCAACGCGCCTGTGATCCTGACGGGGGATTTTAACGTTGACCAGACTTCCGACAGTTATGCGGTGATCAACAATTCCGGCACGCTAAAAGATGCATATTTGCTTTCACCTGTAAAATACGCTCTGAACGGTACGTTTAACGATTTCAACCCAAACAACAAAACCGACAGCCGCATTGACCACATCTTTTTGAGCAAAGATTTTAAAGTGAAACGTTATGGTATTTTGACCGATAGTTACCGCTCGCAAAAAGCTGGCGGAAGCGAAAAAGAAACTTCTGCAAACGCGCCTAAAGAAGTTGCGCTGCAAAACTATCAGGCCAGATTGCCTTCCGATCATTTCCCGGTGATGGTGGTGGCTGGCTATTGAGTTTTGCAAGTTTGATTGAAGTGATATTGTTTTAACGAGGAATCCGGAGTAGTCTGGCTTATTTTAAGGATTAAAATTTTACTTGATTATATCCATCTAGACCTGGAAGGTTTTAAAAACCTTCCAGGTCTATAAACCCAACCTCTTATAATTTCCTCGCCTGCACCCCGTCCTGCGTAATCACCACGGGTTTAATCAATCCATTTGCATCAAAATATAGATGATCAATGCAGGTTACTCGATGATTGCCATCGGTTTCGTTAAGCGGACGGCGATGGTAAACAATATACCATTCATCTTTTCCAGGAACCTGAATCACGGAATGATGACCGGCACCGGTTGCCACTTTAGGGTCTTGTTTCAAAACTACGCCAATCCGCTCAAACGGGCCATCAATAGAGTTGGCCATGGCATAGGCCACACGATAATTCGGGCCGGTCCAGCCGCCTTCGCTCCACATTAGATAATACTTGTTTTTACGCGTGAAAAGAACAGGGCCTTCAGTATAATCTTTTGGGGTGATGGATTTGTAAACCGTACCGTCTGCAAACGGAATTAAGCCGGTAAAAGAAGCATTCAATTTGGCCATGTTGCAATGTCCCCAGCCGCCATAAATGATGTAATATTGGCCGTCGTGGTCTTTAAAAACAAATTGATCGATCGGTTGCGCGCCGTTTACGATTTTATCGATCAGCGGTTTGCCCAATAAATCTTTAAACGGACCTTCAGGTTTATCGGAAACCGCCACGCCGATGCCACCGGTTTGCTGATCGTTTTGGATATCGTTCGCCCCAAAAAACAAATAATATTTGCCGTCTTTTTTGGTGATGGCTGGTGCCCAAATCGCTTTTTTAGCCCATTTTACGTTGGCTGAATCCAAAACATGCGGATGCTTCGTCCAATGCACCAAATCCGGAGAGGAAAACGCATCCATAAAAACCTGCTGTTCATACGGTGCCGAATAGGTTGGGTAAACCCAGTATTGCCTGCCAAAAACCGTGGCTTCCGGATCGGCATACCAACCAGGGAAAATCGGATTGCCGCTTCTAAGTTTGTTTTTAACGATGGCGTGATTGGTTATTTGTTGCGCCCAGGCACAAAACATCAGCGAAGAAAATAAAGCGGTCAAAACTGTTTTTTTTATCATAAAATAGGATGTAATTAAACTATGATCTCAATAAAAGTAAAAATTTATTTGGCAATGTTGTTAATCAAGGCAACCATGTCTTTTTGATTTTTAAAATCAGGTTTATAGGTTTTTAGGTAAGCTTTGATCTCTGCTTCTTTTGTAGGAAATATTTTTTGTAATTGTTTTGCGTTCGATACTTTGATATATCTGTTGCCTTTTTTCAGCCAAAACTCTGTGTAAGGGGAAATCTTAAAATCCGAAGGAAGTTGAAGGTTGTAAACCGAATTTGCGCCGGAGTTGGTCCTGTTATAATTACCCGATAACGCGGTTGTAGCCGTTGTTTGCGTTGTGGTGCCGTATCCGCTGTCTTTCCCGGGCTGCTGGATATCGCATTTGTGTTGCACATAAAGGTTATATGGCGTATTTGTGCCGATCACTTCGTAAAAAACCGAATCGACTGGCACAAATTTAGTTTTGCCGATGTAAACGGTGTCAATTGTATTAATTTCGGACAGCGCGAGTTTTTGATTGTTTTGATCAAATATCATTTCCTGCGTGATGGAATTATAGTTTAAAAGGGCTTTGTTTTCTGCACCGGATTTCATTTTGACCATACCTTCCTTAAACTCCGGGAACACGTAATGCGATAAAGCAACGCCGGTTTCATTTTGGGCAGATAGCAAATTTACCTGCAACAGGCAAATAGCCAGATACAACAGTTTTTTCATGATAAACAGCTTTGGTTAAATTGGTTGTTAAATTTGGGCAATCAAAATGAAACAACAAATAATAATTTACAGATTGCCAACAAGCGGCAAACATCCGGCACTGATTTTATACCGATAAAAGAAGCATCCGATTTTCTGTTGCCGTTATCGCCCGGCCAAATAACTCAACAATCCGGCTTTAAACGCCGAGTTCGTGCATCAATTTGTCCAATGCTTCTTTTAGTGCTAAATAATCTGCTTCCAGTTTTGCCACACGCGCTTCCAGTTCGCCAACCGATTTCCGGGCCGGTTCTTGTGGCGTTTCTTCTTCTGCAAACTCAACTTCACCGCCTAAAAGGTGCATAAAACGGACTTCTTTTTGTCCGCTGCGGCGCGGCAGTTGTTTTACGAAAGGAGTTTCAGGCTGAGAAAGCTTTTCTAAAACCGATTGCACTTCTTCTATCGACTCAAATTCGTACATCCGGCCGGAATTGGTGTTGATTTCACCCGGCGTTTGCGGCCCGCGTAAAATCAGCAGACAAATCACGGCTACTTCCGCAGGAACGACCGGAAAAACAATGGCAAAATTGTGTTTATATTTAACCGCACGAATAGAACCGCCGGTTGCCGTGGAAATCAAACCTTTCTTTTTAAGCGAATCCAAAGCCGAAATCACGGTTTCTTCATCATAATCCACCACCGGTTTGCGTGAAGATTTTTGGTTGCAGGCCGTAGTTAAACTGTTCATCGTCATCGGATAATAATCTGGCGTGGTTTTGCTTTTTTCCATCAAAACGCCCAGAACGCGCAATTCCTCGGCAGAAAGTATCGGTAAATTTATTATTGTGTCCATTTTTTAAAAGTAACGAACACTTTGGTTTTGGCAAATTTAAGACGGAAGTTTGCAGCACTTCTTTTTCACCGATAAAATAGCATACATTATCGTCAATTGTTAAGCTTTGTATTTTAGAAATTTATGTCTGCCACCAAAATATCAGATTACGCCAAACGTCTCAAAGCCATGGCACATTTGGGTTTAACGTATGCAAAAGATGAATACGATCTGGAGCGTTACCACGAACTGGAACAGATCAGCATGGAAATGATGCAGCTGATTGCTGATGAACCTTTGCAAAGGATTTCGGATTATTTTAGTTTGAAAAAAGAATACATTACACCCAAAACGGATATCCGCGCGGTGATTTTTAATGCAGAAAAACAAATTTTGCTGGTAAAAGAAAAGGGCGATGGCAAATGGTCGCTTCCCGGCGGCTGGGCGGATGTTGGTTTTTCCCCCAAAGAAATAGCGGTAAAAGAAGCATTGGAAGAAACTGGTTTCCGGGTAAAACCTACAAAACTACTGGCCGTTCTGGATAAACGCTGCCATCCGCATCCGCCGCAGGCAGATTATGTTTATAAAATCTTTATTCAATGCGAAATTATCAGCGGAGAAAAAACACAGGCTTTTGATATTTTGGATGTGGCCTTTTTTGATGAAAACAACATTCCCGAATTATCAGCGGACCGCATACTACCATCGCAAATTAAGTTAATGTTCGAATATTTAAGCAATCCAAACAAAGAAGCGATTATTGATTAATGGCAAATTCAATTTTATACCGATAAAAACAGCATCAAAAAAACGTGTATCAAATCACGCCTTTTTCCTTTTCCGGCTTTTCCTGCACGCCAACTTCCACCAGTTCCTGCTCTTCTTCTACAGCTTCGGCACGCGTTGCATAATTCAGCTTCCTAAACCGCCAGGTTGCAAAAGCCGGTTCCTGATAACGGCCAAGTAATTTAAAATATTTTGGCAGGTTATGTACTTCTTCCAGCAAAAGGCCGGGCACAATGCCGTTGTTTTCCAGAATTTCGCGGACGGTATATTCCTTGTCTTTTGTGATCCAGATTTCAAAATCTTTTGCAATTTCTTCGGCTTTTTCTGGATCGATGGTGGCATCCACACAAATCACTTTATCTCCGGGTTTCATGTTTTGTAGCTTTATTGGCCGCAAAGTTATTGCATAAAAGCTTTGTTTCGATGGTTTTTATGCCGAATTTAGGTGGATAAAAACAGCATCCGGTTTTTACATTTCATCAACAAACTTCCAAAAATCATCCTGATCGTTTTTATCGTATATGGAAACGTCAGCAGGAAATCCTGAGCAATTTTTACTTAAAAATTAAAGGAATAAACTATTTTATAAAGTGCTTGTCTGAAACGGGAAATAATTTTTAAAACTTAATGTTGAAGCAACATACTGATTTTGATGCAGTTATTGTAGGTTCTGGCCCGAACGGACTGGCGGCTGCCATCGCGTTACAACAACACGGGCTTGCGGTTTTACTGCTGGAAGGCAAGGCGCAAATTGGCGGCGGCTTGCGCACCGAAGAGTTTACCTTGCCCGGTTTTAAACATGATGTTTGCTCGGCCATCCATCCGCTGTCGGCAGGTTCGCCATTTTTTAAAACGCTGCCGCTGGAGGATTTTGGGCTGGAATATATTTATCCGCCAGTTGCCGCCGCACATCCTTTTGATGATGGCCATGCGGCCGCACTTTTTGGCTCGGCACAGCAAACAGCCATTAAATTAGGTATTGATTGCAAACCCTATTTAAACCTGGTTAAACCGCTGGAACGCAATTTTACCAAGTTAGCGCCCGATTTGCTTGGCCCGCTGCATTTCCCAAAATATCCGGTCAAATTTGCGCGTTTTGGTTTAAATGCGATTCCTTCGGCTTTGCAAATGGCCAAAAAATTCAGGACAAAAGAAGCACGCGGATTGTGGGCAGGCATGGCGGCACACGGCATTCAGCCATTGTCAAATTGGGCCACATCTGCGGTTGCGCTGGTTCTGCTGGCCACCGGAAACACCAAAGGCTGGCCTATGCCAAAGGGCGGTTCTATCAAAATTGCCGATGCGCTGGCCGCCTATTTTGTTTCTCTGGGCGGAAAGATTGAAACTGATTTTGAAGTGAAATCTTTGCGGCAGCTACCTTCCTCAAAAACGGTTTTGTTTGATATCACCCCAAAACAGCTGCTTAAAATTGCCGGGCACCAGTTTTCGCCTCTTTACCAATGGCAACTTGAAAAATACCGTTACGGCATGGGCGTTTTTAAAGTGGACTGGGCATTGGATGCACCAATCCCGTTTTCGGCACACGAATGCCGCCAGGCCGGAACCATCCATTTAGGCAACACATTAGAAGAGATTGCTTTGGGCGAAAAACAAACTTCCGAAGGTAAAACCGTACAAAAACCTTTTGTATTGCTGGCGCAGCAAAGTATTTTTGACAGCACCCGCGCGCCGGAAGGAAAGCATACGGCCTGGGCTTACTGCCATGTGCCCAACGGCAGCAAAACCGATATGACCAATAGCATTGAGCAACAGGTAGAACGTTTTGCGCCCGGTTTCCGCGAGCGGATTTTGGCCAAACACACCATGGACACGGCTCAAATCGAAGCTTATAACCCCAACTACATCGGCGGTGATATTAATGGCGGCATCCTGGATATCCGACAGCTTTTTACCCGCCCGGCATTGCGCTGGTCGCCGTATAAAACTTCTGCAAAAGGGCTTTACATCTGCTCATCATCAACGCCGCCAGGCGGAGGCGTGCATGGCATGTGCGGTTATTATGCCGCAAAAAGGGCGTTAAAAGAAGTATTCGGGCTGAAGGCTTCTAAGCTGAGTTATGTATAGGGATGAAAAAATAAACGTAAAATGGCCAGTATTTTAGCTGGTTTTGATGCTGTTTTTATCGGTATAAATCTGGGCTGGTTTTTATCTGCCTTTTGCAGGGAAAAAATCCGGATGAATGTTAAGCATCAGGTAAAACCAGTTGCCGGTACGGTTATAAGCAGTGGTTTGTGGCTGCGCTTTAGCAACAGACAGGCTGCTGGAAGCCTTCATCAACCCGTAACCCAACTCGATATTGGTTAATTTATTAAGGTTGTAATTTGCGGTCAGGTTGATTTCGGAGCCTAAATAATTATCGATTGATGTGCCGTTTATCTGTTTCATGGGCTGGTTTAATACGAAATAATGGTAATCGGCTGCGAAAAAAAAGTTTTGATTGGTGTACTTTAATTTAAAATAAGCATCATCCAAACCACCTGCCGGCGAACCTGTTCCGGCGTAAAAATAATCCATATAACCATTAAATTTATGCGCTGTGCCGTAAAGCGGGTCAAAGCGGTTATCCTGCCCGGCCAAGATCGTATTCGCATTATTCCCCGATAAAACATCATAACCCGGCCCAACACTAATTTTGCCTTTGGTATAAATCCCCATAACAGAATAATAATGCGCTTTTAGGTTTGCACCATCCCGGTTGGTGCCGCTTTGTCTGTATAAAGAACCCTGCAGAGCTACATTTCCCCAACTTGCTTTTGCGCCAATTAACTGGCTGGCTATCAATCCATAAGTATATCGGCTGTTAGTGCCGTTTTGATTAAACCTTCTGCCGTAAACGTAACCGTTATTTGCAGTGGCCACAGAATCAAGCTGATACTTGCCAAAATTATCATTGAAAAACAATCCCGAAATTTTGGTTTGATCAAACTTTTTCTGGACGTGCACACTGGTGAAAGATTTATAATCCTGAGTGCCTCCGTTTGTATTTGGCGGTGTGACATAAACCGGCGTACCTGTTTTAGAACTGTTGTTGCCGATGCTTCCGGCAGCAGCCAAAGGAACCAATGCGCCTGGCGTTGGAACGGTTACGCCTTTAGAATCCTTAATGTATGACGGCACATTTCCCGGGACGTAAAATGTATTGGTTACGTTAAAAGCATCCGTATTTTGATTAAACGCATAGCCAATATCAACCTGAAACCCCTTGTGCTCGGCTTTTAGCAATGCCATATCAAAACTACGGCCCTGCTGTAGCCAGTCCAGATTGCCAAACAGGCGTAAATCATCATACATCAATTCCTGCCGGCCAACTTTTAAAGATAATTTGTCAATTACTTTAAAACCAATGCCCGGATCATCCTTGTTGGCCAGCAAAATATCTGCCCAGCCTTCGTGCAGCATTAACCGGTTGCCCACATCAATATTAGATATGGTAGATGCATCCTGGCCCCACACGCGGACATCCTGCACACTGGCGCCAAACGTTAAACGGTCCCATTTGTAACCGAAATTCAATCTTGTCCGCTGAGAAATGAAGGCGGCCGGTTTTGATCCTGAAGGCACCAAGTTTCCTACGCCTTCGCGGATTTCTCCCCGATCGCGCAACTGGCCGGTTAAAGTAAACTGCGCCTCACTACGCTGACTAACGAAAGCTGCCGGCAGCAGGGCAAATAAAAGTTTTAGTTTGTTTGATAACATTGTTGGTTTAGGTAAATTTTAAAGTATAAGCTAGTAGTTATATGATTTGAATAGTTGTGCAAATTTTGACGGAAAATAGTTATCTTTTTTAAAAACCGCTATCTTAACTCCGGATTAATGCTGCGTTTTACAAAAGCTTTGTTGCTAAGGAGGTAACTAACCATTTTTTAGTTTATATAATTCAAAGCACGTTTTTAATTTTTATAAAAGGTTATTTCCATGCTTCTTTTATCACCTAAAATTTGGCGGCTAAACAGGTTTTCACATCAGTAAAAACATAAAAGCACAATTTATCTGCATAAAAGAAGCATTTGATTTGTTTTATATACTTCTTTTATCACCTAAAAAATGGTGGGTTTTTATTAAAAATTAATGCGGGCACTAAATTTTATAGGGTAAAAGAAGCATTGCGTTTTTTCGGATATAAATTTCAAACAGTATCTTAATGCGATCAGCGTTGCTCAAGCATAACTTTACTCCCGATCAAACATTTCCCGCCGCAAAATCTTTAAAACGGATATGAACTCAACTGCCGAACAAAGCCGCCTGGCCGAACATTATGCCGGAACCAAAAACTGGATGAAATGGGGACCTTATTTATCTGAACGCCAGTGGGGCACGGTGCGCGAAGATTACAGTAAAAACGGCGATGCCTGGGATTACATTACGCATGATATGGCCCGCAGCAAGGCTTACCGCTGGGGCGAGGAAGGCATTGCCGGGTTTAGTGATGAGAAGCAGATGCTTTGTTTATCGCTTGCTTTGTGGAACGGAAAAGATGCCATATTAAAAGAGCGTTTGTTTGGCCTCACCAACCGCGAAGGCAACCACGGCGAGGATGTAAAAGAGCTTTATTATTATTTAGACAGCACGCCTACGCACAGCTACATGAAAATGCTGTATAAATACGTGCAGGCGGCATATCCATACCAATGGCTGATTGATGAAAACGGCAGGCGCGGCAAGCATGATCCGGAGTTCGAACTGATCGATACCGGTTTGCTGAACGAGGATAAGTATTTTGATGTTTTTACGGAATTTACCAAAAACACCGAAGACGACCTGCTGATCAAATATACCATTTACAACCGCGGCAACGAAGATGCCGAACTGCACGTGCTGCCTCAATTATGGTTCAGGAATACCTGGAGCTGGCAGCCCGGACAGGCAAAACCAGAAATTACGCACCTGGATAAAAATACGCTGCAGCTGCAATCCGGTGCAGGCACTTATTATTGCCATCTGCAAGGCGATACCGAACTGCTTTTCACGGAAAACGAGACCAACAATGAGCGGCTTTATCAATCGGCCAACAGTTCGGCTTATGTAAAAGATGGCATTAATGATTATGTGGTAAACGGAAACCAGGCGGCCATCAACCCTAAAAAAACAGGCACAAAAACAGCATTGCATTATAAATTAAATGTACCGGCCGGGCAAAGTATGGAAATCCGGCTGCGGCTTTCGGCCACACATCAGCCGGACCCTTTTGATGATTTTGATGCGATCATCACCAACCGGATTAAAGAAGCAGATGCATTTTATGCCGGGAAACAGCAGAAAATCAGCAATGATGATGAAAAATTAGTACAGCGTCAGGCTTTTGCAGGTATGCTCTGGAGCAAGCAATACTATTTTTATGATATAAATTCCTGGCTGAACGGCGATCCCGGACAAGTGCCGCCGCCGGAAAACCGTTTTAAACTACGCAACCACAACTGGAAACATTTTATTGCAGAAAACATCCTTTCGATGCCCGATAAATGGGAATATCCGTGGTTTGCTTCCTGGGATTTGGCTTTTCACTGCCTCACTTTTGCCAAAATTGACCCGGAATTTGCCAAAAAACAATTGCGCATTTTGGTTGGGGCGAATTACATGCACCCTAACGGACAATTGCCGGCTTACGAATGGGATTTTGGCGATGCCAATCCGCCAGTCCACGCAATGGCCGCCTGGCAGTTGTATCAGTTGGACAAGCAGGCCAGCGGCAAGCCAGACATACTGTTTTTAGAGGGTATTTTTCAGAAACTGCTGCTCAACTTTACCTGGTGGGTAAACCAGAAAGACAGCGAAGGCAACAATATTTTTGAAGGCGGTTTTTTAGGTTTGGACAACATCGGCGTTTTTAACCGAAGTGCGCCTGTGCCCGGCGGCGGCTTTTTAGAACAGGCAGATGGCACCAGCTGGATGGCGATGTATGCGGTCAACATGATGCAGATCAGCTTAGAACTCGCCCTAAACAATGCCGTTTACGAGCACATGGCCATCAAATTTGCCGAGCATTTTCTGTATATCGCCGGTTCTATTGCAGATATTGGCGGCGGTTCGCTGGGCTTGTGGGACGATCAGGATGGTTTTTATTACGATTTGCTGCGGAAACCGGACGGGGATTATGACCGTTTGCGCCTGCGTACGTTGGTGGGCTTGATACCCATGTTTGCCGTACTGGTTTTTGATGAAACGAAATGGAACAAGCTGCCCAGGTTAAAAGAAAAACTGGATTGGTTTATGACAGAGCGCCCGGATTTGGTAAAACTGATTAGTTTTTGGAAAGATACCAAAGGCACCGAACAGCATTTATTTTCACTTTTGCGCGGCCACCGCATGAAACTTTTGCTGCGCAGGATGCTCGACCCGAATGAGTTTTTATCTGATTACGGCATCCGTTCGATCTCCGAAGTATATCAGGAACATCCGTATAATTATTATTTAAACGGTAAAGATTACCAGGTACGCTATGACCCCGCCGAAAGCGATAGCGATATGTTTGGCGGCAACAGCAACTGGCGCGGCCCGATCTGGATGCCGATAAATTATTTACTGATCCGCTCGTTGTACATTTTCCAGGAATATTATACCGATGATTTTAAGGTAGAATACCCAACCGGCTCTGGCAGTTATCATTCGCTTGCCGAAATTGCAGATGCTTTGGGCAAGCGTTTAAAAAACATTTTTCTGCGGGACGATAAAGGCGAACGGGCCGTTTTTGGCGGTTACGAAAAACTAAACCACGATCCTCATTTTAAAGATTACATCCTGTTTCACGAATATTTTCATGGTGATACCGGCAAAGGCTTAGGTGCCAGCCATCAAACAGGCTGGACGGGTTTGGTTGCGCTTTTGTAATCTAAAAAAACCTGATGCTGTTTTTAATTGGTAAATTTCATGTGCGATGTGCGGGAAAAACGGGTGCTGGAGCAGGAAGAAACAGAAGTTGCCAAAGTTAAGCCCAAAGCTGCGATAAGGATAAATTTTTTCATGATTGCAAAAGTTTTTGTTTTGTGATGTACCTGGGCTTTTGCAAGGGCTGTTCCAAAACGGTTTTACGCTTGGGAAAGGTAATTTCAATTGCTAATCGGCCTCAAACCTGGGAACGAATTTCTCATTTTGAGTTTTTCCGGGGAAGAAACAGGGCAACTGGTTTGATCTCTGTAATCGATAGGAAATAACTCAGGCTGAGTAAATACTACCCTCAACCTAAAATTTTACCTGTAAAAGAAGCATTTCCTGAAACAGGCTGCTTAATAATTATGATGCCTGCTGCTGCACCAATTCAGCGGAGGGTTTGGTAAACAATATTTTACTATCAATTAAATCCAGAATTTCTGAATCAACATTTTCATCAAATTTTCTGGCAAATAAATCGTCCGAAGCCACAATTGTTTCTATATCACCTTTAACCAGTAATTTGGGATGTGCACTATTTGGTTTTGGCCAGATGGTAAATCTTTTTTCTGTGTTTTTGATGCTGTGGAGCAGTTTTTCGTCTTTACTATTGCCGATAATCATTTGTACAAATAACTCATCGGCCACAAAAGTATGCTTATGAAAATCCATATATTCCAGATGCCGATCAACATAATCCAGGATGTAATCCAGGGCATAACGGTCTAAATTCCACCAGGTTTGGCCGGTATAGGGCTTCATGCCGTTTGGTATTTTCCGCCTTAAAAAAGGCAGATAAGTAGCCAGCAGATTCATGGCTTTGGAGCAAATCAGTTCGTACCATTTTGCGCCAAAATAATATTTATCTATCCGGTACAGTCCGCCCCGGTCTTTGCCCGGCCATTTTGTTAAATTGGGTATCGGGAAGTAATTGATAAAATTTGTGTATGGTGAGTTTTCAAAAAACGCATTGATATACTGGTTGCTTTTGATCGGGTAATCCTGGCCGCTCAATAACAAAATACGGTCAAACTTTCGGGACGATTCCCTTACTGTTTTTAGCGCACTTAAATATGGTTTTATTAGCCCGTAACCGCCCCAGGATGCATCAAAACGTTCGGTAAAATGCACTGCATTACCTATTTGTTTTAGGTTTTGGAACTGAGAAATAGCTGCTTTTTTATCAATATGTATAAAAAATTCTGAAGAGCCATCATTTAATCTTGAAACTAAACGAAAAACTTGTTTAGGGTTTTTGTGGGCCATGATGAGATAAGCCTTTTCCATCAAAAGGGTTTATTGTTTTATAATGTATTCAACTAAATATTTATTGATTTCTGGGATAAACCAGCACAGCTGTTGAACAGGGACAAAGGAGCGGCAGGCAATTAATTACGGTATTTTTGTATAAGCAGTTTGTATTATGGTGAAAACGATAAAACTTATTCCCGTCAACTGGTCTTTTTAATTTACAACTGCAATGTTATAGAGACGATAATATTTCAAACAATAAATAATACTCAATAGTTTGAGCGTTAACAGGGTTTTGTGCTTAGATTTTAAATTTTTACAGAAATTAAACTTGCCGTCCCAAGTAAAAAACTTAAATAAATATCCGTATCCTGATCTGTACTTGCTGTTTCAGGCTTTAAATTTTTGGGCTGCCGATTGTTGATTATTTACCACTTATGCCAATGAAAATAACTGCTGTTATCGTCACCTATAACCGCTTGGGATTATTAAAAACCTGCCTGAAATCAGTTCAGGGACAATCCAGAAAACCCGATGAAATTATCGTGATCAACAATGGCTCAACTGATAACACCCAGGAATGGTTATCTGCACAAAACGTAACCACTTATACCAAGGAAAACAATGGTGGCGCAGGCGGCTTTTCTTATGGCATAAAAACAGCATACAACAACGGTACGGATTGGAGTTGGCTGATGGATGATGATGTAATCCCGGAAAATGACGCTTTGCAGCAACTGGTGAATACCCTGGAAGATTTAGGCGATCAGCAGGAAAAGGTTGGTTTTTTGGCCAGCAAAGTGCTTTGGACGGACCATAGCGTGCATGAAATGAACAAAACTTATCCGCTTGAAGATCCGGTTAAGCTGAAAAAATTAGCTTTCCCGACAGGTACAAAACTACCATTTGTACAGTTTGCAACTTTTGTTTCCATGCTGCTATCTGCAAAAGCGGTGGCAAAAGTTGGCCTGCCAATCAAAGAATATTTTATTTGGTGCGATGACATAGAATATTCTAAACGCATAGTAGCAAGTGGTTTGGCCGGTTTATTGGCGGAGAATAGCGTGGTAATCCATCAATCGCCCACCAACAATCCGAGCAATGTTTTTTACGATCCAAAATCATCGATCTGGAAATTTAACCACGGTTTCAGGAATGAAATGTACACCAAACGCCTGCACGAAGGTGAATTAAGTTTCTGGTCAACCTGGGCGCACCGCATGTTTTTATTGCCTTTTCGTATTGCTATTACCCGAAAAGCTGATCGCTGGGCTTTTATAAAAATGGTTTGGAAAACAACCTGGAAGGCTACTTTTTTTAAACCGGTTATTGAGAAAGTTGGTTGAGGCAGAGTTTAGAAAATTAAGGTTTGGTTTAAGAGCCTGTTAAATTTATTCAAGAAAGAATGTCAATGCTTCTTTTATCCTATAAAAATTGGTGTCTGCATCAATCTAAATAAACCAAAAATAAATACCATTTTTTAGGTGATAAAAGAAGCATCGAAATAAATTATACAAAGTTTAGACAGGCTCTTATTTAATGTTTAAACCCTGTAACATTTTGAGTATAACTTCCTCTAACACCAAAAAAACACCGATAAAAGAAGCATTATGCTGAGTATCCGCAACCTAATAAAACAATACGCCGGGCACCGGGCACTGGATGATGTAAGCCTGGAAGTTGAAAAAGGGAAAATTTTCGGTTTGCTTGGGCCGAATGGTGCCGGCAAAACTTCGCTTATCCGCATCGTTAACCAGATTACGGCACCGGATTCGGGCGAGGTTTTTTTCAACGGGGAAAAACTCAATCAATCTCACATCGAGCGCATTGGTTATTTGCCGGAAGAACGCGGCCTGTACAAAAAAATGGAAATCGGCGAGCAGCTGGTTTACTTGGCACAGCTGAAAGGTTTGGGCAAGGCCGATGCCGAAAAACGTATCAAAACCTGGTTTGCCAAGCTGGACATGAGCGATTGGTGGGGCAAAAAAATAGAAGAATTATCCAAAGGTATGCAGCAAAAAGTGCAGTTTGTGAGCACGGTTTTGCACGATCCGGAACTGCTGATCCTGGATGAACCTTTCAGCGGTTTTGACCCGGTAAATGCAGAGATCATCAAAGATGAAATTTTGGAACTGAACCGTAAAGGTGCAACCATTATTTTTTCTACACACCGGATGGAATCCGTAGAGGAACTGTGCGATTCGATTGCGCTGATCCATCAATCGCACAAAATACTGGACGGGCCGGTAAAAACCATCCGCAACTCGTACCGCAACAATACTTACAAGGTTGAATTTTCCGGGAAACTGGATTTTAACGGAACCGAACCTTTTGAATTACTGCAACATATTCCCGGTCCTGAAAATGATCTGATCAAAATTAAACTTAAAGAAAATTATACGGTAAACGAAGTATTGCAATATCTCATCCCGAAGGTGGGCATCAACCGGCTGGAGGAAATCATCCCGACGATGAACGAAATTTTTATCGAGAAAGTAAATCAACGCTAAAAACCATGAACAAAACCTTACTCATTATCCGGCGCGAATATTTGGCCCGGGTGAAAAAGAAATCATTTGTGCTGATGACTTTCCTGGTCCCGGGATTGATTTTGGCCATGTACGGCGGCATTTATCTCATCGCCAAAAACAGCGACGCGATGAACAAAGTGCGCCAAATCCGGGTGATTGATGAAAGCGGCGTGTTTTCGGCCAAACTAAAAGATCATAAAAACATCCGTTTCAGCACTTCGGCCCAAACCTTGCCGGAAGCTAAAACTGCTGCCAAAAAAGACAACGATTTGTTTGTTCTTTTCATCCCTAAAAATTATACCGATAAAAACAGCATCCAGATTTTTTCTGAAAAGAAACCCAATTTCGCCCTGATCGACGAAATTGAAAAACAAGTCAACACCATCGCCACGGGCAATAATATGGTTTCGGCCGGTATCGATCTGCAAAAAATCGCAACGCTAAAAACCAATATTTCCGCAGAAACCAAACAACTGACAAATGATGGCGAGAAAGACAGCAACCTTACTTCGGCGTATGGCATTGGCGTGGCTTCGGCCATCCTGATTTATCTGTCGCTTTTCATTTATGGTTCACAAGTAATGCGCGGCGTGATCGAGGAAAAAACCAACCGTGTGATCGAGGTGATTGTTTCCTCGGTAAAACCGTTTCAATTGATGCTGGGCAAAATTTTGGGTGTTGGTTTGGTTGGTTTAACGCAGTTTTTGCTGTGGATTGTGCTTTCTACAACCATCACCAACGTTGCCGAAAAAGCTTTTAACCAAGATGAAGTCCGTACGGAACAAAGCAGTAACCCAAGCCAAAAAAACATCGATAAAAACAGTATCAAATCCGCGCAAATGCCAATTGGTAATCCGGTAATGGGTTTTTTAAACACACTGAAAGGCATCAACTACGTGTATATCCTGGGTTGCTTTATCTTTTATTTCTTGTCGGGATATTTGTTGTACAGTGCACTTTTTGCGGCCGTTGGTTCGGCGGTAGATAGCGAAACGGAAACGCAGCAGTTTATGTTCCCGATTACGCTGCCGCTGCTGTTTACTTACATTTTATCGTTTGCTTTTTTGGTGAATAATCCGGATAGTACGCTGGCTTTTTGGCTTTCCATCATTCCGTTTACGGCACCTATCGCCATGATGGTGCGCATTCCGTTTGGCGTTCCGGATTGGCAACTGGCCTTATCAATGGTGCTGATGGTGGCCGGTTTTATTTTTACCACCTGGGTTGCCGCCCGTATTTACCGCGTTGGCGTGCTGATGTACGGCAAAAAAACGAGTTATAAAGAGTTGGCCAAGTGGTTTTTTTATAAAGAGTGAAGACCTCAGCAATCGGCGCGACAAAAAATAAGTCCACAAAAAAACCTGCCTAAACAAAGCAGGTTTTTTTGTGAAAGGGTGAAAAAGACTAAGCTGCTTCGCCGGATAATTTTTGTACCAGTTTAGCACCTTTTAATAAAGACTGACCCAATTTTTTAATAGAAGCATTTTCTTTACCTTCTGCTTTTTCAGCGGCTTTTACGGTTTCATTGCCGAGTTTTTCGAGCAGAGTAGAGATTTTTTTACCGTCTTTGTCGGCAATTGCTTCTTTTAATTTTTCCAGATCGTGGGCAATGGTTTTGTAGCCAGGCTTGTCACTCAGGGTTTTGATCCAGCTGGTAATGCTGGCGGATGAACCGGTTGCGGTTTCTTTTTCGATACTGTTTTCTAAAGCGTCTATCGTTTTTTCGATGTGTTCTGCTTCTGATTTTTGCTCTGCCATGTTGATTTTTTTGATTAGTTTGCAGTTACAACGCCTTTAAAAAAGATAGGTTTACCAATTTTTATAGTAAAATTATCTACAATTTGTGAATAAGTTTTTAAAACTTAATTCGCCGATTGTAACCTGATTTGTGCAGCTCCGCGTGAGGGATTGCAGTGGAAAGCCCGCAGCGCAGCGAGGACTTGGAACGTAAAGCCCGACCCGAAGGGGCACGCCCAAAAAAAGAAGTGGGAAAGTTGGATAAGAGCGGGAGAAAAAATGAACCAGTCGGGTTTTTGCACGATAAAAACAGCATGAAGCAATTGGCTAACCTGAAATGCTGTTTTTATCACAAATTTTTTCTGCATCTTCGGCTGATGGAGCACCGTATGGCCGTGATGGATCTCGGCACCAACACTTTTCATTTGCTGATTGCAGAACCGTTTGAAGGTGGTTTTAAAGAGATTTTACACCTCACCGAAGCCGTAAAACTGGGCGAAGGCGGCATGAAAAACGGTTTGATTGCGCCCGAAGCTTTTGCGCGCGGTATCAAAACGATGGAACTTTTTGCCGAAAAAACAGTGCTAAAAGAAGCATTGCAGGTTCGGGCGGTGGCCACTTCGGCCGTGCGCAGTACCAAAAACGGACAAGATTTTATCCGCGAAGTAAAAGCCAGAACGGGGATTGAAATTGAAGTGATTGATGGCTTGCAGGAAGCCGGGTTGATTTACAAAGGCGTGAAAAGTTCGGGGATTTTATCGGCAGAAAAAAGCCTGATTTTGGATATTGGCGGCGGCAGCGTAGAGTTTATTTTGTGCGATCAGGAAAAGATTTTTTGGAAACACAGTTTTGAAATTGGTGCGCAACGGCTGCGGCAGCTTTTCCATCAAACCGATCCCATTTCCGCAGAAAACATATTGAAGCTGAACGCTTATCTGGAGGAACAGTTGCAGATGCTGTTTTTAGCCCTGAAAAATCAGGATATTAAACAGCTGATCGGTTCGGCCGGTTCTTTTGAAACTTATGCAGAGATGATCGAGGTTGAAAAAGGTAATGCTTTCGACATCAAAAAAACTAAAATTTACGATTTTGAAATACTTGATTTTGAGCGAGTTGCAGATTGGCTGCAACATTCCAGTCATGAACAACGGCTTAATAAAAAAGGAATAATCCCGCTACGCGTAGATATGATTGTAGTTGCTTCGCTGCTAACTTCTTTTATCATGCAAAAATTGGAAATTCAAAAATTAAGCATGACTACTTATTCTTTAAAAGAAGGGATTTTGGCGAAAAGTTTTAACTGATTTCTGATCGCTAACGGCTAATAGCTATCAGCTGCTGATACAATTTCTCCGTTGGCAAACCCACCACATTGGTGTACGAACCTTCAATGCGCTGGATGCCGGCCAGCCCGATCCATTCCTGGATGCCGTAAGAACCGGCTTTATCCATCGGATTAAAATTGTCAACATAGTAGCGGATTTCTTCTTCCAAAAGCGGCCGGAAAAGCACTTCCGAAACATCAAAAAACGTATTTTGCCGGTGTTTGTACAGCAAACTCACGCCGGTAATTACCTTATGTTTCCGGCCGGAAAGCAGTTGCAGCATGGCCACGGCATGTTCCGGCGTTTCGGGTTTGCCCAAGATTTGATCATCAATGGCAACAATCGTGTCGGCCGTTATCACAATTTCATCATCCACCAGTTCATCAAAAGCGGTGGCTTTTTTTTGGGCGATAAAAACAGCAATTTCTTCGGGTTTGAGGTTTTCGGGATAAGATTCGTCCACTTCTTTCAGCACAATGCGGAAGTTGAAATTCATCAGTTTTAACAATTCCTGTCGGCGCGGCGATTTGGAAGCCAATATAATAGGCGGAAAATTTTGCATTGGTTTTGATTGTAAAAAAAGGTTTGACGGATGAAGGAGACTAAATTTCAGGTGATAAAAACAGCATCATTCCAGCAGCAACTCATCGCCGCCGGTCAAGCTGAAATTAATCTGATCGCTTCCGGCAATCCCTTCAATAGAACCGCTGATGAACGCGGCGTTCAGCAATACTTTTTCTAATTGTTTTTCGCGGGATTTCCACAGCTTTTCCATGGCGTTGCGTTCCTGCTGGATAGATTGCCGCATACTCATAAAACCTTCCTGCACGGCTTTCCACTGCTCGGAAAACTCACTGCTGGTGAGGTAGTTATACAGCAAGTGCATTTTATCGCCTTTGTTTTCCTGGGATTTCATCACGTTGGAAAGCCGGATCACGCCATCGCGCAGCACGCTGGCCACGGCTTTTGCCTCTTCAAAACTACAGATCCAAACGCCGTCTCGCTCGCCAAAACAATCCATGCCTTTCGGGTAACATTGCGAAACGATCACGGCCACGTCCACGCCCTGGCTGCGCATGTCTTTTTTCAGTTTTTCAATCCAGTCGCCGCCGAAATCCTTGGTGCGTTTGCTTTCATAAATAATCCGGCCGCACTCCTGCCCAAACTGGTTGCGCACGGTTTGCACGCAATCCGCACCGCGAATGCCTTTTCCAACTTCGCTGATCACATCAAACGGGAAACTGTTCCGCAGCAATTCTTCCAAAATCAGTTCCTGCACTTCGCCCTGCAGCTGCATCGAGCCTTGTTCGGCCTTGCGTTTCATTTCTTCGGCCAGTTTTTTCTGGTCGTCCAGCTGCTTTTCCAGTTCTTTTACGCGCAGCTGGTGTTCGGTATCTTTTAAGCTGTTTTTTTCGTTTTCCTGCTTGCGTACCTGCTCCACAATTTCACCGCGCTGTTCCTGCAATTTACGTTGCAGTTGCAGTTCCATTTCGGCTTCTTTGGTTTTAAGCTGATTTTCGCGCTGTAAAAACCCCAGCTCTTTCTGGCGCGAAAGTTTCAGTTTTTCTTCGGATTCTTTGTTGGAATTTTCCAGCAAAGCCAGTTTCTGTTCAAAATCCGAACTAATGGTTTTCCGCAGATTTTGCTCTAATTGCTGCTGCATAGTTTTCTTTTCGGCGATCAAACGCTGTTCAAAAACCTGATTTTGCTGCTGTACCTGCTTGTTTAAATCTTCTACTTTACGCTGGTTTTCCTCCTGAACCCGTTTTGCCTCTTCATCTTTTTTGCGCTTGTAAGAAAGCATTTCGTTCTTCAGTTCCTTTTTATATTCCTCGGCCATCACTTCCTCAATCGGGAAACCATAACCACAACCCGGACACTTTACTTCTGTTGCCATTGCTAAAATATTTGGCCGGAAGATAGGCAATCCGCCACAAACCTGAAAATCAGGATTTGAACCGTACCTCAGCAGCATTTATAAATCAAATGCTTCTTTTATCCCTATAAATTTGGGTTTTGATTTTATGTTGATGTTTGATTTTACGTAGATTGACCCAACAACTTCTGCCCAAAAAATGAATCTGAAACTGCTGGATTTCTTGCTGACCGTTTGCCACCTGCTCATCATCGGTTTTAACCTTTTTGGCTGGATTTCGCCCAAAACCCGCAAACTGCATTTTATTTTTGTGCTGATTACGGCCGCTTGCTGGCTTGGTTTGGGTTATTGGTACGGCATCGGTTATTGCCCCGTAACCGATTGGCAATGGCAGGTGAAGGAACATTTAGGCGAACAAAATCTGCCCAATTCATTCATTAAATATGAGCTTGATAAAATTAGCGGCACCGATATCAATGCTGTTTTTATCGATATAATTACGGCAGTCTGCTTTTTCCTGGCGGCCGCAGTTTCGGTTTATGTCAATTTTTTTGATTTTAAGCGGAAACCATTTGTAAATCAGCCTTAACTCTTTTATTTTGATTTTCCATCTGAAGGAATGGCCAGCGGCACACCTGCTTTAACCGGCGTACCAAATTCGGGCATTCCGTTTTTGTTCCAGGTAAATTTTTGTGCCCGCGGAGAGCGTTCACGGCCGCAGCCCTGTCCAGGTTCTGAGTTAGCATGATACAAAATCCAGTCTTCTGTTCCGTCCGGGGATTTAAAAAAAGAATTATGGCCGGGCGCATAAACGCCGTTTTCCGGTGATTGCTTAAAAACCGGTTCTGGGGATTTTTTCCAGGAAACCGGGTTCAGCAAATTGCTTTTGGTTGATGCGGTCAACATTCCTAAAGCGTAAAAATCTGTCCAGCAGCCACTTGCAGAATAAACAATAAAAATTTTATGGCCATGTTTTAAAAACTGCGGCCCTTCGTTCACATCCACATGCGCCGGGTTGCCGGCATCGTGCAAATCCCCGTTGCGTTCCCAGGCATAAGTTGGTTTTGACAACAGCACGCGTTTTCCGGCAATCGTCCAGGGGTTTTTCATCCGGGCGATAAAGATATTCTGGCGGCCGTTTACATCGCCTTCCCAGCCAGACCAAATCATGTACAGCTTTCCGTTCTGCTCAAAAACATCACTGTCGATAGCCCATTTATCCGACGGCGCGGCAACTTTCCCTTTAAAAACCCATTTGCCTTTAAACGGATCGGTAGCATTATTTTCTAAAACATACGTGCGGTGATGATCATTGCTGCCGTCATCCGCAGCAAAATAAACGTACCATTTGCCTTTGATGAAATGAAATTCGGGTGCCCAAATTTCTTTGGAATATGCAGTGCCTGCTGGTGGCACCCAAATGGTTTTGTTTTCGGCATTTTTTAAATCGGCCAGGTTTTTCGTTTTCCACAACACCAGTTTATTGCCCAGCGTATTGGTGTAATAATAATAGCCGCCTTTATAAAAGCTGTACGGATCGGCACCGGAAGGCAGCAGCGGATTGGTAAATGTTTGCTGCCCAAAAACCGAAAAAAACACCGGTAAAAGAAGTATGCTTAACAGAAGCTTTTTTTTCATGTTGATTTAGGTTGATCAAAAATTAACTGCTTAATCAGTTGCGGGGAAGCTGGCCGATTTGCGTACATAAATACTAATCTGTTTTTGCAGATCAAAATTATAGTGCTGGTTAATTTTTTGTTTATCAGCATAAAATCAACCCAACTATTAAAAACAAAAAAGCGAAACCAGGTTACGGTTTCGCTTTTGATATAAAATTAAGTTTTGTAGCTTCTTTTATAAAGGTTTTTTCAGGATTTTATGGTTGCCCGCTTCCGCCTGCAGAACCGTAAACCTGGCCGGTTGCATAACTGGCGTCGCTGGCGGCCAGCTGCACGTAAATAGAGGCTAACTCTACCGGCTGTCCGGGGCGGCCCATCGGTGTTTGTCCGCCAAACATTTTTAATTTATCCTGAGATGCACCACCGCTAACCTGCAACGGCGTCCAGATTGGTCCAGGTGCCACGCCATTTACCCGGATTCCTTTTGGGGCGAGTTGTTTGGCCAAGGATTTCACATAGTTCATGGTTGCGGCTTTGGTTTGCGCATAATCGTACAAATCCGGAGAAGGATCATAAGCCTGCTCGGAAGTGGTGCCGATAATTACCGATCCCGGCTGTAAATGCGGCAAGGCAGCTTTAATAATCCAAAACGGTGCGTAAATATTTGTTTTCATCGTCCAGTCAAACTGCTCCGAAGAAATATCCAAAATAGAGGCATGTGCCTGCTGGCGGCCGGCATTGCTCACCACAATATCCAAACCGCCCAACTGGTTTACGGCTTCTGCAACTAATTTCTGGCAGAAAGCTTCATCGCGCAGATCACCCGGAATGGCTACGGCTTTTCGGCCTTCAGCTTTAATCAAGGCAATTACTTCGCGTGCGTCCGGTTCTTCCGAAGGAAAATAATTGATGGCCACATCTGCACCTTCACGCGCATAAGCAATGGCTGCCGCACGGCCCATGCCAGAATCTCCGCCCGTGATCAAAGCTTTACGCCCGGCCAGCCTGCCCGAACCTTTGTAACTGGTTTCGCCATGGTCCGGCCGCGGGTCCATCTGGCTGGCCAAACCCGGCCAGGGCTGCGATTGGCCTTTGAACGGCGGCTTTGGGAATTTAGTGGTCGGATCTATCAGTTTTGCCGGTGCCGAAGTATCTAAACGCAATCCCTCCGCAGAAGCAAAAACCGGCGAAACGGCTGCCGCGGCCAAACCCGTGCCTATTCCGGCGATCACCTGCCGCCGACTGATTTTGTTGTTCTCATCCATAATGTAATGCTGTTGATTTGTTATTTGCTGCCTAAATAACCTATCTTATTAACATTGGTTTTTTTATTATTAAGAAAGAACAATGCTTTTTTTATAGGGTAAAAAAAGCATTGGCAATCAATTTGGACAAGGTTGAGAAATGGAATTTTTTAACTTAAATTTTAACAAAAACAGATTCCGAAAACCCTCAGCCTGAAAGAACGGATTAGGCCGGTATCCTTTCATCAAACCAAATGGCCGATACTGTTTTTACCCTATAAATTTCAGAAAACTTAAGGCTGGTTCAAGTCTGGCCCCTGTTCACTACCGTCTTCTTTGTTTTTCTTGAACTCCAGCTTGCCAAACTTATAACTCAGGCTGATCCCGAATGACCGCAACTGTATCTGGCGCAGGTTGGTTTGATAAAAGGTATCGCCCATCAAAACACTGTGCTGGTTAACAAACTTGTTGAACGGATTGGCAGCCGTTAGCCCGATGCTTGCTTTTCTGTCCAAAAACTGTTTGCGCAGCGCAAAATTATAAAAAGCAAACGACGGCCGCGTGCCCTGTATCGTGCGCTGCGAGGCGTTGTAATTGCCAAATACCTCTACAATTAAGTTGTGTTTAAAATTGTAGGAAGCGTTTAAATTGATACGATAAGTAAAGCCGCTTACTTTAGGGTTGCCGGGATTGGTAGAAACCCGATTGCCAAAAAACATGTTAGAGCGCAGGTTTAAGTTTTCATTAACCGGCACAGAACCGTATAAATTTGCGCCGGTAGTGGTTTCTGTGCCGATGTTATCGCGCAAGGTCAAAAACACGTTGGTATATTTTGTACCGCCGATGTTCAGGCTGTCATATTGTGTGGTATAAGATTGGATGTCGTTGGTATTGTGCCGGTAAAACAAGCCTGCATAAATGTTTGCCCCTTTTTCAAAGCTTTTGTTGTAACCAAGTTCGTAGTTATTACCGATTTCCGGTTTCAGGTCAGGTTTTCCGGTGCTGATGTTGTGCGGGTCGCTGATGTTGTAAAACGGGTTTAAATCACCATAATTAGGCCGCTGTACACGGTATGAATAACTTATTTTGATGGTTTGGGTTTCGTCCAGTTTGTGCGATATTACTGCGGAAGGTGCCAGGATATTATAGTTGGGCAGTGTTGTATTAGGAAAATCTGCGGTGGCGGTTGTGTACTCATCGCGCAAACCTGCTTTGGCACTGAGGAAATCATGGAACAGGTTAAACTGTGCCGATAAATAATAAGCGTAAATCTGTCGGCTGTAATTAAAGCCGTACGTTTGGTTGGCGTTTGGCACAAAATCACTTCCGGCCAAAGTATCGGTAGCAACCTGGTTGCTTATTTTTTCAAAAACACCTTTTACACCGGTTTCTACAATAAAACTTTTGCTGATAGGATGTACATAATCGATGCTGAGGTTGATTTCCCGGTCCTTGCCCGGATTATTGCTTTGCGAACCGGACGTTCTGTAATTTGCCGATTGGTAATTTTGCTGCTGAAAAAAGCTTGAAGTGTTTTTACCGTTGCTGCTGGTCAGCAAAACGTCAAACTCCTGGCCTTCTTTTTTAAAGGTTTTTTTGTATGATAAACTGTAATCAACCGCGTTTGCATTGAAATGACTGTTGGAATTGCGCAAACTCAGCAAATCAGAAAACGTGTTGGAATTGCCAACCTGCTGCCGGGTTTGCTCCTGATAAGTCAGCCCGTTGCCGCGGTTTCCAAAATGATTTGAGCTGATGGCCGCCGTTAAATCATCTTTCGGGGTAATGCTCCAGTTAAAACTGATACCGGTATTGTAGCCGCTCCGTGCAGTGGCATTGTCGCCGTTTTGCAGTAAACGGGAGCTGGTATCGCGGGCATTATTGTACGATAAACGATCATTTGCAGTGAGTGTATGCACGTTTATCTGAGTATTGCCCGATAAAAAAGCATTGACACCAAACCGGCCTTTGCGTGCGTTAAGGTTAATAGAGCCGTTTTCGAGCCTTGTGCCAGCCGACAGGTTTACGCTGCCGTTGAAACCCTCAACCCTGCTGTCTTTCAAAATGATGTTGATGATACCGCCTGTCCCGCTGGCGTCGTATTTGGCCCCGGGGCTGGTAATTACTTCAATACTTTTGATCTGGCTTGCCGGGATAGCTTGCAGCGCATCAGACAGACTCGCCCCAAAAATACTGGATGGTTTGCCGTTTATCAAAAACCGGATGTTGGAATTGCCTTGTAACTGCACGTTGCCATCCACATCAACGCTGATCATCGGTACTTTTTTAAGCACATCAATGGCAACGCCGCCTTGCGCAGTCAAATCGCTGGCTGCGTTGTAAACCAATTTATCGATCCGGTTTTCTACTGTGGCAGCTTTGCCCACAACGGTTATGCCTTTTAACTGGTTTTGCACGGCGGCTATCGGAACAGAACCTAAGTGCACATCTGAAGCCGTTGCAGAAATAACAACGCTGGCAAAAGTTTTACGCTGATAACCAATAAAATCTATGTTCAGCTGATAGGTTCCGGCAGGTATGTTTTTGATGATGAAATTACCTTTAGTATCTGTAACTGTGCCATTTACCGGGCTTGTACTGCCCTGTTTCAGCAGCGTAACGGTGGCATAATCAACCGGGGTTTTGGTAGCGGCATCCAACACGCGCCCCGTAATCTGGCCTTTGTTTACAGCTAGTTTATCCTGGGCATGTAACAGTTGAAACGCAAAAACCAGGATAAAAGTAAAACAGTATTTCATAAAAAAGCAAAAAATTAGAGCTGCAAAAATGAAACTTAACCTGGTATAAAAACCCAATTGTGCGTAAAGCCATAAAATCGTTACAATCAAAACGGTTTAAAAAAACCCGGCCGATGCTTCTTTTACAGACTAAATTTTTGTTCCAGCATATTTTATATGCTTCTTTTAGCACCTGAAAATTGCCCGAACTTTATTTGTTTTTGATGGATAAACTGATCCGGAACCACCAATTTTATAGTGCTAAAAGAAGCATTGTGCCTGTGCTTAAATTCGTAGCGGGTTTTAACTCCGGGCGATGAAGCGGCCAAGTAAATTTTGCCGGGATTTGTTTTATCTTCGGAAGATGTTTTTGAGGAAGCATCGTTATAAATTTTTGTTATGGAAAACCAACCAATCGTCCGTTTAAACTTTACCTGCAACCGCAACTGGGAAGATATGCAACCAGTTGAAAGCGGCCGTTTTTGCAACGATTGTCAGAAAAAAGTGGTTGATTTTACCGATAAAACTAATGATGAAATCGCTGCTTATTTAATGAGCAGTACAACGCAAGTTTGCGGCAGGTTTCATAATACACAACTCGTTCCTGCACTTCCAAAACCTGTTTGGAAACGCTGGCTTTCGGCGGCTGCCATGTTTGTTGCCGTTTTTATAGGGGTAAAAGAAGCATCGGCACAAAAGGTTATACAAAAGGATTCAGTATCAAAGCAAGCTACAAACCCAACAAGTTTTGGAGGGCCAGAAGTTATTCCACAGTTTCCGGGTGGTGAGGTTGCCTTTCAAAAATATCTGCATCAAAACCTTCGACAAATAAGCGGTATAACAGGAAGAGTAATTACTGTTTTTGTAATCGAAAAAGATGGTTCATTAAGCAACATCCAGGTTTTAAAAGGATTGGGTGAAGAAATTAATGAGGAAGTTATAAGAGTTATAAAAGCTAGCCCGAAATGGTTACCCGGAGTTTATAACGGTCAACCACAAAGAAAAGCTTATACGATGCCAATAAATTTCTAACCCACCTCCGGCTCCACCCAATTTCCGTCAACTTTAATAATCCCGATCAGTTCATCCAAAGCCAAAGCCGAAGGAACGTTTTTCTTCACTACTTCTTTGCCGCGGTAAAGCGTGATTTTATCCGGACCGGCGCCAACATAACCATAATCAGCATCGGCCATTTCGCCGGGGCCGTTTACAATGCAACCCATAATCCCGATTTTTAAACCTTTGAGATGAGATGTCCGGCTGCGGATCATTTGCGTGGTAACTTGCAAATCAAACAAAGTTCGGCCACAACTTGGGCACGAAATATATTCGGTTTTAGAAATCCGCGACCGCGCGGCCTGCAAAATCCCAAAAGCAGTGGAAGTGTTTGTTTTAGCAGGTATTTCCGGCGCATCAATCCAAATCCCGTCTCCAAAACCATCAACCAGCAAAGCACCAAAATCTGTGGCGGAGTAGAGCTGGAGAAGGGTTGTCGGGTCAGTTGAGCGAGGAGCGGAGATAGAAGATATGACAGACGCGCTTTGAATTACAGCAAGACTTTCCGCTCCTTTTTCTTCGCTCCCCACTCCTTCAAAAATGTAACTCCTCTTCACAATCACCGGCACCTTGATCCCATTTTTTACCAGGTAAAAGAAGCATTCGCGCTGATCGGCCATGCCATTTATTTCGTTGGTTTCCAGTACGAAAACCAAAGTTTCATCAATATTCAATTGTTTAAAAGCTTCGGTTTGCAAATCTTTGTTTTTGATTTTGACCAAATTTAACGCTCCATCTTTTTCTGCGGAAGCAATATATTCCTCCAAACCAAAAACCGGATGGCAGTTCTTTTTATCGGTCAAAAAACTCCAAGTTTTATAATTGTAAAGCTGTTTGAGGTTTCCCGGAAAAGCAAAAGAAGGCAGATTGTCAGCCAGATAAACAAAGTCAACCGACTGATCGGCCATGTTATATTTATCCAGCAGCGGCGAATAAAGGTAACCAGCATCAGCCATAATTGCCGGGTCTTTTAAATTTTTGGCCGATAAATCCAGCACCACACGCGGCACCATCGCGCCGCCGATAAAAGCGTTTGCTTCGTAAGTTTCGCGTTTTTTATATTCATAAGGAGAGTGAGAAAAGAGCGGAGATTGAAGTGCAGAGAGCGGATAAGCAGGTTTAAGATTGCTATTTCGCTCTTCTGTCTTCGCTCCTATTTCTTCGCTCTTCCTTCTTCGCTCCACATATCTCTCCACCAGCGCAATCGCAACCGGTGCCTCGCATTCCGGTTCTTCGGTGAGGGAAACGCGCACGGTATCGCCCAAACCGTCTTCCAGCAAAGTACCAATACCAACGGCAGATTTTATGCGGCCATCTTCGCCGTCCCCGGCTTCGGTAACGCCCAGATGCAGCGGATAATTCATGTTTTCGGCCACCATCGTTTCTACCAGCATACGGTACGCTTGCACCATTACTTGTGGGTTGCTGGATTTCATGGAGATCACCAGGTTATAATAGTTCAGGCTTTCACACATGCGGATAAATTCCATCGCAGATTCTACCATGCCGCGCGGCGTATCGCCATATTGGCTCATTATGCGATCTGACAATGAACCGTGATTGGTGCCGATCCGCATTGCCGTGCCATATTCTTTGCAGATATTGACCAAAGGCGTAAACTTTTTAAAGATGCGCTCCAATTCGTTTTGATATTCCTGTTCGGAGTAAACCAACTCGTCAAAACGTTTTTTATCGGCATAATTCCCCGGGTTGACGCGTACTTTCTCTACAATCCGAGCCGCAACTTCTGCTGCATTTGGGGTAAAGTGAATATCCGCCACCAACGGAACGTTGTAACCTTTTACACGCAATTGCTTTTTGATCTCGGCCAGGTTTTGTGCTTCTTTTACGCTTGGCGCCGTAATGCGCACGTATTCGCAACCGGCATCAACCATTCTTATCGTTTGCGCAACGGTTCCGGCAGTATCCATCGTATCGGTGGTGGTCATGCTCTGGATACGGATCGGGTTTTTTCCGCCCATCGGCACATCACCAATCTCAACTTCGCGCGTTAGCCAGCGTGAATATTCGGTTAATGAGTTACAATAACGGCCCGGTAAGGCTTTGATCGTTTCGGCGTTCATGCTTCAAAATAAAATAACACAAAAGTAAGCATTCTGCCAGGATCACGAATTTTTAGGTGGTAAAAGAAGCATCAGCCAAAAGGAGAAACCGGAGAAAAATATCCACAGTTTTTAATTATTTTCTTCAAAATAACCAAAAACAATAAACCGGTTTTATTTCAGGATCGTAAACTCACAAGTTGTGCCTTCATTTAAAACAGAGTTTAGTTTTAGTTCTCCGCCTAAACTTTCTATCAGGTTTTTTACGGTTGATAAGCCGATTTTTGCCTTATTATCTTCGGGGCTGGTTTCAGCTTTTGTAAAATCCAGCGGTTTAAAAATGTTCTTCAGCACTTCGGGCCCTATACCTCTGCCGTTGTCAAATATTTTAAAGTGATAAAACTGCTGATCTTCCTCAAAATCAATCCGGATATTGATGCTGTTTTTATCGGTGTTTTTTGCGGCATAATGCAGCAGGTTGATAAAAATCTGCTCTAAGGCAATCAAAGAAGTTTTAACATAAACGGCCTGCTTAGGTATTTCAACGTGTATATTTTCCGGGATACACAGTAATTTTAAGATATGCAACAGCAAATCATTTACATAAATCCGGTCTTTTCTTTTTGTTAAAACGGTATTAGCTTTAGAATAATCCAGCATGTTGTTCAAAAACCCGAGCAGTTTTTTAGAAGAATGATTAATCGTATCTAAAAAGTAGTTTGCTTTATCGTCCATCAGCCCGCTGTATTTTACTTTAAACATTTGGGCCGATAACATAATGCTTGTGAGTGGGGTTTTAATATCGTGCGAGGCAATTAAAGCAAAACGTTCTAAGTATTGATGCGATTCCTGTAGTTCAGTAACACTTCGGTCTAATTCAGCGGTTTTTTTGCGCAGCTCCAGCTGGTTTATCACTTGTTTGGCCAATACTTTTAGGGCAGAAATTTTTTCATCAGAAATGTTTTTAGGCTGATGGTCGATCACACATAAAGTACCTAAAGGATAACCTTCGTTGTTGACCAGCGGCACGCCAACATAAAAAATCACATGCGGGTTGCCCGTAGCAAGCGGGTTGTTTTTAAACCGTTCGTCCTGCATGGCATCCGGCACAACCATAACCTCCAGCGGATTTAAAATCGCATGAGCGCAAAACGCATAATCTTTATCTGTTTCCCTGATTTTCAGTCCGTAATTAGACTTGAACCATTGGCGTTTATCATCAACTAAGCTGATCAAAGCAATCGGGGTTCCGCAAATTTGAGAGGCCAGCTCGGTAATTTCATCAAAACTTTTTTCGTATGAAGTATCCAAGATTGCATACGAATTCAGGGCATTTAATCGTTCGGTTTCGTTTTTCGGCAGAGAAGGCTTCTTCATAATCACATTTTTTAGTGAAACCTTGTAAATAAAGTATCAGAAAAGGCTACAAGTTGTAATAAAACAACACTCTAACTACAACAGGCAGCCCAAAAAGTGTGATCTTTTTTTAGTTGGCGGAAAGTACGGCTAACTTCCCATCGCGTACAACACAATATTTACCCCAAATTTAGTGTTGTCTTCTGCCAGGAAACGTTTGTTGCGGAAATCATAATCCCATTCGCAGCCATAGTCTTTATTGCTGTATAAAACCGCAATCCGGCCGTTAATTTCGATGGCTTTCAGGTAATCATGGATCAGGTCATCGCCCCAGCCGTTCAGTTCAAAAGCAGTATTTGGCGGACCTTTTTCAAAATTGAAAAACGACGAATAAATGGGATGGTTTGGCGGGATTTTTTTTAAAGCGTGCGGGCCAAACAAGGCCGACATCTGTGCTTCAAAAGAACGGGCAAAAAGCCCGTCTATATCATGGTTGCAATCATCCGCAAAAATAAAACCGCCATTTTGCACATATTGCTTAAAATTAGCCCTTTCGGCAGCGTTGAATTGCACTAATTTATGGCCGCTGAGGTAACAAAACGGCGATTGAAAAATTTCCGGGCTGCTTAAATCGATGATTTTTTCCTGCGGATTGATAGGGATTGTAGTGTATTCGATCAGCGAATTGAGGATATTGGAAGGCATCCTTTGATCGGTATCCCAATCCCCGGAAGTATATCTCAAACGCGTAAACGTAAATTTTGCGGCATTCATCGTTCTAAATTATTGCAAATTTTATGCAATACTGTTTTTATCGATATAAATCTTGTAAAGTTTCTGCTACGCTGTAATAGTTTTTTAAATTGAAGGATTTTATTTCTATTTTTCTCGAAGAACAAACCGGGATTTTATTTTCGTAATTATAAAACGCTTTGGAAACTACAGAAATCGACCTTAAAAATTTACTCGGCAAGCTTTTATCGCTTAAAAACGAAATCCAAAAAGTTATTATCGGCCAGGATCAGGTTTTAGATGAGATTTTGGTGGCTTTGCTGGCCGGCGGCCATTGCCTGCTGGAAGGCGTGCCCGGATTGGCCAAAACGTTGATGGTAAGAACGTTATCGCAAGCGTTGGATTTATCTTTTCGGCGCATTCAGTTTACACCGGATTTAATGCCGACAGATATTGTTGGCACCGAGATTTTGGAGGAAGACCACGTTACCGGCAAACGCTTTTTTAAATTTAACAAAGGGCCGCTTTTCGCCAATATTGTTTTGGCCGATGAAATTAACCGTACGCCGCCCAAAACGCAGGCCGCGCTACTGGAAGCCATGCAGGAATTTGAAGTTACTTACGGCGGACAAACTTATCCTTTAGACCGTCCGTTTTTTATTTTGGCCACCCAAAACCCGATTGAGCAGGCCGGAACGTACCCCCTGCCCGAAGCACAGCTGGACCGTTTTTTATTATACGTCAAAATCGGCTACCCAACCGCACAGGAGGAATTTAACGTTTTGAACAGCACGACCGGCAGCAGAAAAGTACAGGTAAACCCGATTTTGGGCGGGGAAGAGATCAGGCAACTGCAAGGTTTGGTGCGCGATGTTAGCATTAACGACGACCTGGTGCACTACGTTAGCGATTTGATCCGCGCCACGCGGCCGGATACCACAACTGTTCCTTACATCAAAGAATGGGTTCGCTGGGGAGCTGGCCCGCGTGCCGGGCAGGCGTTAATTTTAACGGCCAAAGCGCGTGCGTTGTTCAAAGGTCGTTATTCCGTGCTGATGGAAGACCTTCATAATATGGCTTACCCGGTTTTGCGCCACCGTATTTTGATGAATTTTAAAGCCGAAGCCGAAAATGTAAGTTCGGACAGGGTTACCACAGAATTGATTAAAGCAATTGAACGGCCGAAAGTGCTGGCTTGACAATGCTGTTTTTATCGGTATAAAATTATATCTATACAAGAATATTAAGAATCATGTTTGAAGCAGAACAATTGAAACAAAGCATCATACAAACTTTAGATCAGGCTGATGAAAAAACACTTCGTATGTTACAGGCGATCTTACAGATTCATTTGGAACACGATTTTTGGGATGATTTGCCAGATGAAATAAAAAACGAGGTTGAAGAATCAATCAAACAAGGTGAGAGAGGTGAGGGAATAACGCACGAGGAGATGATGAAAAAATACCTTAAATAAGAATCTTAAATGTCCCGCCTCCTCGATCCGAAAATTGTTATGTCTATCAAAAGCCTGCAACTGGCTGCCAAAATGGTGGTTGATGGTTTTATGAACGGCATAAACAAAAGTACCATCAAAGGTCCGGGAATGGAATTTAGCCAGTACCGAAGCTACCAGCCGGGCGATGATTTGCGCTCATTGGACTGGAAAATGTTTGCGCGCTCCGATCGCTATTATATCCGCGAAAGCGAGGTGGAAACTAATATTTCGGTGCGTTTCCTGGTTGACGCCAGTGCGTCAATGAACCACGAAGATAATGGCTATAAAAAGAGCACTTATGCCGCTTATTTAACTGCTTCGCTGGCTTACTTGGCTAATTTACAGGCAGATGCAACCGGTTTGTACGTGCTGCAAAACGGCGGTTTGTTTTCTTTGGTGCCGAGGCAAAACACGCAGCATTTAAACCGTTTGTTTTATCAGCTGGAGAACTTAAATCCCGCAGGGAAATTTACAGAACCCGTCAATTATAAAGAACTTTTTGCCGGAAACGGAAAGCGGGAACTGCTCGTTTTTGTTACGGATTTTTATGAGGAAAACGGTGAAATCATGGCTTTGCTGGATAAATTATCAACCTTAAAACATGAGATCATTGTGTTCCATTTGATCGGAAAAAACGAACTAGAACTCGATTTTGCCGGATATACAACTTTGGAAGATTTGGAAACCGGGCAAACCATCCAAATCAATGCTGTACAAGCCCAAAAAACTTATAAACAGACATTAAATGAACGTTTGACTTATATCAAAACCCAGCTTTTAAACCGGAATATTTTTTACCGCCTGATCAGCATGGACCAACCTCTGGATTTGGCTTTGCGCGATTTTTTGAACCAGCGGACGAAAGGGTTTTGAGGAGGTAAGAGGTATGAGGCATCAGGTAGATAAAAAGTTTAACAATAAAAGGCACGAAACACAGGTTGCCCATACCTCAAACCCCATACCTCACACCTAAAAATGCTGCAACTAACAAACCCTTTATGGCTATGGGCAATTGCCGGAATCCTCGTTCCGGTCATGGTTCACTTGTGGCACGTTAAAACCGGAAAAACGCTCAAGATCGGCAGTATTGCACTGCTGGGCAAAAGTGCGCGGCAAAGTTCGCGTAGTTTCCGCATCACCAATTGGCCGCTGCTGCTTTTGCGGTGTTTATTATTGCTTTTGCTGGCGTTTTTGCTGAGCGGCCCTATCTGGCCCAAACCGGCAAAAATTACGCAAACAAAAGGCTGGGTTTTGCTTGAAAAAACACCGGTAAAAGAAGCATATCAGCATTTTAAACCCAAAATTGATTCGTTGCTGAAGGCCAGTTACGAACTGCATTTGTTCGATACTTCTTTTAGGGCGGTAAAATTGGCGGAAGTTTTGAAAGATACTGTCCACCAGCAAAATGAAGCCGATTACCGGGCGTTGCTGAAATTGCTCGAACAAAAAATCCCGCAAAAAAATAATGTTTATTTGTTCACTTCCAATCAGTTACAACATTATCCCGGAAAACGGTCTGCATTGAATCTGAACCTTGACTGGCAAACTTATACACCGGCAGATTCTGTTTCTGCCTGGGTCCAGAGCGCGTTTTTGACTTCTTCGGACAGTATCCGCGTGATTTTGGGCGGCAGCAAACCCGGCGGTACTGTTTTTAGCACCAAAAATTTGCAGTCCGGCGATCGTGGAAACCCTCGTTTCAAGGTTTTTTTTGAAGAAGGAAAACCGTTTGTTTCGCTCCAAAACAATCCGCAAAAAGCAGTTGCCGTAGATACTTCGACCTTAAAAATCACGGTTTACCAAAATCAATATGCCGCGGATGCAAAATATTTGGAAGCCGCGTTGCAAGCTGTTAAAAAATTTAGCGGCCGAAAAATGAAGCTTGTTTTTACAGATAACTTCAACCAAATCCGAGCTGATCAAAACTGGGTTTTCTGGTTGTCCGATCAAAAAATCCCGCAAAAATTTTCAAAAATAGTTTCAGGCGGAAGTTTTTTTCAGTACGAAACCGGCCAATTGCAAAACATCAATTCCTGGATCAATGCCAATCAGGATTTTGCCGGGAACGAAGCGGAACAAATCAATTTATACCAGCATTTTTTACCCGGTAAAAACAGCATTACAAACGCAGAAACGATTTGGCAGGATGGTTTTGGCCAGCCAGTTTTAAGCTTGCAATCAACCCAAAACAGCAATATTTATCATTTTTACAGTCGTTTTGACCCAGCCTGGAATGATTTGGCCTGGAGCAGCAACTTCCCGAAAATGATACTGGATTTGATTTTGAAAAGCTATCCGCAGCCTGATTTTTCTAAGTACGATAAACGTATTTTGGCCGAAAATCAAATCCAATCTTCCGCAAAAAACCAAGCTGAAACCACTTTTAAGAACCCTAAAACTTCGGAAATTGCGGATTTAAAACATGGTTTCTGGTCCGCTTTGTTCCTGATTTTTTTATTGGAACGGATTTTATCAGCCCAGACTAAAAAACAGGAAATTTATGGTTGAGGAAAACGAAAAACCAGTAATTGTAAACTGGCAAAAAAAGTGGAAAAGGATCAATATTTTGTCGCTGGTTTTGCTGGTTTTGGCGGCGGTACTGTTTTTATCGACTATATTTCATCTGCTTTTTTCGCTTTCTTTTTGGTGGGTTTTGCCAATGATCCTGGTTTTTGCGGCGATTGTTTTTGCAACGGACCAATCCTGGAAAATCACTGTTTTGGAAGTTGCACGTTTTTTCAACCAGCGTTTCCCGGAGCTGGAGGAAAGTGCAGAACTCAGCTTAAAACCAACAAACTCGCTAAATCTTTTAGAGCAGTTGCAAAAACAGAAAGTAGAAAATATTTTGCCGCAACTTCCTCAGCTTAAACCTTTTTATAAAAAATTACAGCTTGCGGTTTTGATGTTGGCCGCAGCTTTGGCTTTTGTTTTTTTGTTATGGAAAAGTAACCTGAAACCGATACAAACCAAATTTAACCCGATAAAAGAAGTATTTAGTCCCAATGGAAAACCGGCCGTAAAACCGGAAGTTATTTTGCCGGAAATCGATCATTTCAGCCTGAAAATCAGTCCGCCAGGTTATACCGGCAAAAGCACGCGTGAACAAAAAAAATTCTCGATTGATGCGGAAGACGGCGCAATCGTAAATTGGGAAATCAGCACAAACAAAGCGGTAAAAAGTCTGACTTTGATTTTTAATGATCGTGAAAAATTATCATTAAGCGCAGTAAATCAGGATTATACGGAATGGAAAACGGCTAAAATGATCAGCAAACCCGGTTTTTATCAGGTTGATCTGGATGGTAAACTTTCAGAATTGTACCAGGTGGAAGTGATCAAAGATTTGCCGCCGGTGATCCGTATTTTATCACCAAAACCAAGCACTGTAATTGATTTTGGCGAACCGCAAAAAACCATGCTAAAAACAGCATTGAGCGATGATTACGGCATCCGGGAAGCCTACATCAACGCCACAATTGCCAGCGGAAGTGGCGAGGCCGTGAAATTTAAAGAGCAGAAATTGCGTTTTGATGCTTCGTTTTCCGGTCGTCAGACACAATATCAGTTATACAAACAGCTGGATTTGAAAGCTTTAGGGATGCAGCCCGGCGATGAATTGTATTTTTATATAAAGGCGACGGACAACCGAAACCAGGAAACGCGTTCGGAAGTTTACATCATTTCTATTGCGGATACGGCCAAACTGATGCAGCTTGACGGCATGGTGAACAGCCTGGACATAAAGCCGGAATTGTTTAGAAGCGAGCGGCAAATTATTATCGAAACCGAACAACTGCTGCGTGAAAAAGACACGATCAAGGCTGAAAATTTTAAGAAAAGAAGTCAGGATTTGGGTTTTGACCAGAAACTTTTACGCCTGCGTTACGGCAAGTTTTTGGGTGAAGAAAATGAGTCCGGCGGTGATCCGGAAGACGCAAACACGTTGGACAATCCGGCAGATTTTAGCAATGCCAACAAAATTTTTGATGCTTATACCGATAAGCACGACAATGCCGAAGATGCCAGTTTTTTGGAGCCGGAAACCAAAAATCAACTTAAGGCCACGCTGAACGAAATGTGGAGTGCCGAGCTGCGTTTGCGCACATACAAACCGCGGGAAGCATTGTCTTTTGCCTACAAAGCATTGCGTTTGCTGAAAGATCTGCAGCAAAAATCCCGTGCGTATGTGGCCAAAACGAGTGCTAAAACGGCACCGCTGAAACCAGCCGAAAAACGGCTGACCGGCGATCTGACAAAAATTATTGCACCAATTACACAGCAGGATTTTAAGAAACAAAACGATCCGGATTTATCGCTGCGGCAAACGGCCAACCTGCTGAACCAATTGAAAAACGGTGCTGGTTTGGGCGAGGCATCGTTGCAGGTTTTGCGGCAAAGTAATTTAAAAATCAGTGAAAAAGCGGCTGCGCAGCCTTCGGTTTATTTGCCTGCGGTTGCTTCTTTCAGGAAGATTTTAGCGCAGGTCAATCAACCAAAAAACATTGACAGACAAGATATTTCAACGGTAGAAAAAGCGGTTTGGAAGATGCTTCCGGCGGTTGCCAAATTGCCGCAGCGGGCAGAAAACACGCCTGATTTGGGTTTGTCTGACGCTTATTTTCAAAACCTGACCCACACAAACCGATCAAAATGATGTGGAACATAGTGGTGCTTTCGGCTTCTTTTTTACTGCTGGTTTTCCTGGTTTTTAAGGAGATCAAACGTACGCAGAAACAGCGTTTGGTTTGGCGTTTGCTGGCTTCGTTTCTGGCAGTGGCGAGTTTGGTCTGCCTGGCCGTTCCGCCGTTTTATTATGGTAAAAAAAGCATTGGCAATCAACATGAAATCTTGTTGCTGACGGATGGGTTTAGCAAGGATAGTTTGCGTTTTTTTGGGCAGAAAACGTTGGTTTATACCGCTGATGAAGCGGTTTTCCAGAACCTGCGTTCACCCAAAATCCGGTTTATTGCCGATTTGGGTCTGTGGCGAAAAAATCTCCCTCAAAACACTTCGCTGCATATTTTGGGAAATGGTTTGGAGGAAGCAGAATTACAAAAACTGGATCAGCTTCCGGTCCGGTTTATCGCCCCTGAACTGCCTTCCGGAATTCAAAAAATCAATTGGACGCACCGGACAAATACAGGCGAAAGTTTTCGGGCACAAGGCCGTTTCCTCAACCAAAATAATCAGGAAATCAAACTGGTTTTAAAAGGATCGGGCACCGGTTTGGATTCTGTAAAAATAGGTGCTAAAAGAAGCATTGATTTTTCGCTGAACGCTGTACCGAAGCAAAGCGGTAACGCCGTTTTCAGGCTGCTGGCTTTAGCCGGAAAAGATACGCTGGAAAACGAACCGTTGCCATTTATCATTGAGCCGGTAAAAAAGCTGAAAGTGTTGCTGCTTGCCGCTTCGCCGGATTTTGAAAGCCGGTTTTTGAAAAACTGGCTGGCCGAAAATGCTTATGCCGTTGCTGCGCGAAGCACCATCAGCAAAAACAAAACCACCACAGATTTTGGCAATATGGGCAAGCTGCCGCTGGATAAAATCACGCCTGCGCTGCTCCAAAATTTTGATGTGCTGATTTGTGATGCCAGCGCGTTTGGCAATTTGGGCAAAGCAGAAACGGCGGCAATTTTAGCACAAACGGACCGGAAAGGTTTGGGTTTGATTTTCCGGGCAGATAGTGGCAATGCTTCTTTTATCAGGCAAAATTTTGCGGTTTATCCTTCCAATGATCCGCAGAAAACGTTGAATTTAAAACTAAACGATGGCCATGATTTGCGCTTAACTATTCAAACCAATCATCCTTTTTTCATTAAAAACCAGGCCAATTCGCAGGTTTTGGTGAAAGATCAAAGCAATCATTTGCTGGCTGACAGTAAATTGTTTGGTTCGGGCAAAATAATTTTATCAACTTTAAACAATACTTTTAGCTGGCAACTTTCCGGCAAGAAGAAGGAATACGCGGCTTTTTGGTCGCTGCTGATTTCTAAAGCTTCCCGGAAAATCAACCTGAAAGAAAATGTTTCAGCCCAAATTTATGCCGATAAAAACAGCATGGCCACTGTCAGGCTGGAAAATACGGCAAATACATCAGCGATAAAAATCAACGGTACAGTTGTTGCCCTTCAGCAAAATCCGGTCGTCCCGTTTATCAGGGAAGGGTTTTTTTGGCCGCTAAAATCTGGCTGGACCAACATTCAAAACTCTGAATATCCTGCAACCGGCATGTATATTTTTGATAATCAGGATTGGAAAACGTTAAAATCAACCCAAAAGATCAATTTAACCCGTAATTACGCCCGGCAGTTTGCTTTTGATCAAACCAAAAACCGAATACAGCAAAAAGCTGAACTGATTTTTATGCCAGTCGGCCTGTTTTACTTTTTATTTCTGCTCTCCTGCGCGTTTTTATGGTTTGAAACAAAATTTTTATAAATAATTTCCTTTTAGTTTAACTGAAAAACATTAGCTTGGGGCTTTTATAAACACCATTTAATTTGGAGGACAACCATTGAAAAGAAGTGATTTTTTGTACTTATCGGGCTTAGGGCTTGGTGCGGCAATGCTGCCCCAAATGCCTGCTTTTGCCCGGCCGATTGATCCGATGGCCGCTTTGTATGACGGCATGGACGTGCGGCAGAAAAAGCAGCTGGCGGATGTTGCGCTGAATGCTGCGCGTGCCAAAGGTGCCAGTTATGCCGATGTGCGCATTGGCCGATATCTGAACCAGGCCGTGATCACGCGCGAAAACAGGGTGCAAAACATTGCCAATACCGAATCGCAAGGCGTTGGTATCCGCGTAATTGCGAACGGCTGCTGGGGTTTTGCGGCTTCCAACAACATGACGAAGGAAGACGTGGCAAAAACTGCCGAACGTGCCGTGGCCGTAGCCAAAGCGAATGCAAAAATCCAGGCCGAACCCGTGCAGCTTGCCCCGCAGAAAGGTTATGGCGAAGTGAGCTGGAAAACACCGATCGAGATAAACGCTTTTGAGGTGCCGATCAAAGATAAAACCGATCTTCTATTATCGGTAAACGCGGCAGCAAAAGCGGGCGGTGCCAATTTTATCAATTCCACGTGCTTTGCGGTGAACGAGCAGAAATATTTTGCCTCTACGGATGGTTCTTACATCGATCAGGATATCCACCGCCTTTTCCCAAGCTTTACGGTCACAAAAATCGATCAGGCTTCGGGCAAATTTCAAACCCGGAAATCGTTAAGTTCTCCGGTTGGGATGGGTTATGAATATCTGAACGCGCGCCCGCAGGATAAAGTTGCCGGCATTGTTACGCGTTATAAAGACCGTTACGATATGCTGGAAGATGTAAAAGCGGCGGCAAACGACGTGAACCAGAAAATCAAGGCAAAAACAGTAGAGCCGGGCAAATATGATCTGATTTTGGACCCTTCGCATTTGTGGCTCACCATCCATGAATCTGTTGGACACCCAACAGAGCTTGACCGTGTTTTGGGTTACGAAGCCAACTATGCCGGAACCAGTTTTTTAACGTTAGATAAATGGGAATCCAAAAAATTTCAGTTTGGCAGCAAACTGGTAAATGTGGTTGCCGATAAAACACAGCCCGGTTCGCTGGGTGCAGTTGGGTATGATGATGAAGGCGTAAAATGTAAAAAGTGGGATTTGATCAGCGATGGGATTTTGGTGAATTACCAGGCCATCCGCGATCAGGCGCATATCATCGGCTTAAAAGAATCGCAGGGCTGCTGCTATGCGCAAAGCTGGGACGATGTGCAGTTTCAGCGCATGGCCAATGTTTCCCTTGAACCCGGAAAAACAAAACTGAGTGTGGACGACATGATCAAAAACACCGAAAAAGGCATTTATATCATTGGTGATGGCTCTTTTTCTATCGATCAGCAACGTTATAATTTCCAGTTTGGCGGACAAACTTTTTACGAGATCAAAAACGGGAAAATTGCAGGTATGCTGAACGATGTGGCCTACCAGGCCAACACGCGCGAATTCTGGAACTCCTGCTCGGCAATTGCCGATGCAAGCGATTACCGTTTGGGCGGTGCTTTTAATGATGGAAAAGGGCAGCCTTCGCAATCCAACGCGGTTTCGCATGGCTCGGCAACAACAAAATTTAATGGTGTAAATGTGATCAACACGGCACGGAAAATTTAACCAGGATTGATCAGAATTTGAGAATAAGGCAGAACGCTTCTTTTACACTATAAAATTTAACCAGAATTAATAGAATTTAAGAATTAACAGGATGCTGTTTTACAATATAAAATCTGTGGAATCATTTTCAATCTTAGAAATAATTCTAAAAAATCTGTGAAATCATATAAAAATCTGTGAAATCAAAATAAAAAACATGGCGATATTAACTAAAGAAGAAGCCCAAACGATACTCAAAAAAGTACTTGGTTTTTCTAAGGCGGATGAATGTGAGGTTGGTTTAGCCGGTCGGGAAGGCGGCAACATCCGTTATGCCCGCAACGGCGTTTCTACCGCTGGCGATATCAGCTCGCTTGGGCTGGCGGTAACTTCAACATTTGGCAAAAAATCGGCAACTTCTACTATAGATCAGTTTGATGACCAATCGCTGCAAACGGTTGTAAAACGATCTGAAGAACTGGCCCGCCTCGCCCCGGAAAACCCGGAACACATGCCCCTGGCCGGTCCGCAGGATTTCCCTGACGGTATTGGTTATGTACCTGAAACCGCAGCCATGACACCGGACACACGTGCCGATTTAGTGGCCAAAAGCATTCAGGTTTGTAAAGATGCCAGTTTGCAGGCGGCAGGTTTCCTCGAAAACACAACCGGTTTTAATGCCTTTATGAACTCTAAAGGCTTATTTGGCTATGATAAAGATACCGACGTAATATTTTCGGTAACTACGCGCAATGCAGCAGGTACGGCTTCGGGTTATGCAGCCCGCGGTTTTAACGACATCAGCAAGCTGGACACCTTATCCGCTACCAAAATTGCAGCAACCAAAGCCAATCGTTCTTTGGGTGCCAAAGCCATCGAACCCGGAAAATATACGGTAATTCTGGAACCAGTTGCCGCAACCTATATGCTGGAAAATATGTTTCGGTTTGATGCGCGTCAGGCAGATGAAGGCCGCAGTTTTTTAAGCAAACCGGGTGGCGGTACACGTTTGGGCGAGAAGTTGATGGACGAAAAAGTGACCATTTACTCTGACCCTTACAATACCGAATTGCCCGGAAATACCTGGAACCGGGATGGCGAAAAGCTGGAAAAAACCACCTGGATTGATAAAGGTGTGGTTAAAAACCTGAGTTATTCGCGCTATTGGGCTGAGAAAAAAGGCGTAAAACCGTTGCCTGGCCCAAGCAATATCATTATGGAAGGCGGCACGGCATCTATTGAAGATCTGATTAAAAGTACGGAGCGCGGTATTTTGGTTTCGAGGCTTTGGTACATCCGGATGGTAGATCAGCAAACACTGCTTTTGACCGGCCTGACCCGTGATGGTACGTTTTATATTGAAAACGGAAAAATCATGTACCCGGTAAAAAATTTCCGATTCAATGAAAGTCCGGTTATTATGCTGAACAACGTAGAAGCTTTGGGCAAACCGGAGCGCAGCATCAGTGTAGAATCTTACCGCAGCTATCTGATCCCGCCGATGAAAATTCGGGATTTTACCTTCAGTTCGCTGTCGGACGCGGTATAAATCCTCAAAAATATGTCATAAAAGAAGCACGGTCAGGACGATCGTGCTTCTTTATTTATAGCATTTGTGAAAACCAAAAACTACTTTCATTTTTAAAATGTTTTTAACAACTGCTTTACGCAAAAAGGACGCATCAACCCAAAAAACTTTGCTTGTTCAGTTATGCTGATTTTTCTGCGTGTTTACCGTTTTTAAGGAAATATACCCTAAAAAACACCGATAAAAGAAGTATTTTATTTCATCAGCCATTTTACCAAATCCGCCGCAGCTTTATCATTATCGAAACCTGCTGGCAAACGGCCATTCACGTATTCATTGTACAACCATGGGTCTCCTACGGCCACCACTTTTCCTTTACCAAAGTTTGCTTCCGCAATGATCACGGCACTACCCGAATAAAGTAAAGCTTCGGCTGGTTTTTTAACAGTGATGGAGCAGGCATCTTTCATAAAAATTTTTGCGGCTGTTTTAAAAACCGGATTATTTACGGGTATAACGGCACCATCTGCAAAATGCTGATCATCAGTTACATGGTTGATCATCTGATTGTTAAAGTGCATCCCAAACTTTTCTGCAAGTTTGTTAAAATTCGGCAGTTCAACATTGGCACTGTCATTGGCAAAAAGCAGCAATGTTCCGCCTGCTTTTACCCATTGGGCAATCACGTTTGCATCAGCCTGACTAATATATTTTGGGTCCGGACTTTCTTTTTTTGTGTCGGGATCAACAATAATGTAAACAGTCGTTTTTTTGAGCTTATTCAGCGTTGGTTCTTCATAAAGCGTTTGCAGCCGGGCACCGTTGTTTTTAAAAATCTCCCCGAATATGGAAAAACCATTATTGTCTTTTTCTTCCCATTTGTAGTGAAAAGATTGTACCGCACCGTCTGCCGTTTTGCGGTGCTCGTTATTAAAGTAAGAATCGAGTGTTACTACTTTTTCCTGAGCCTTTGCCCGGGCAACAAAAGCAGCCACAAAAGCCAATGTTAAAAACAGTTTGTTCATGCTGATGAATTTAAAGATACGCTTGTGTTTTTGTTGAAAAATGTTTTCATGCAGATTCAAATCGCTGTTTGATAAGCTTTTAAAAAATGATTAAATTGATTTGTCATGCTTCTTTTATCACCTAAAATCTGGTAATTTTTTTCAATGGCCAAAACCGAAAACCCTAAATTTACAGGCATAAAAGAAGCATCTGATTGTTGCTGATAAAAACCTTACCGCAAATCGCCGATAGCAACGGGATCCATATCGCTGTAAACTAAGTTTTCGCCGGCCATCCCCCAGATAAACCCATAACATGCTGTGCCACAGCCAGAATGTATTGACCATGGCGGGGAAATTATGGCTTGGTTATTGGCCACGACAAGATGTCGCGTTTCCTGCGGCTCGCCCATAAAATGGATTACGCGGTGCTCTTCGGGCATGTCAAAATAAAAATAAGCCTCTGTACGGCGTGTGTGCGTGTGCGCCGGCATGGTGTTCCAAACGCTTCCGGGGCTTAAAATGGTCAGGCCCATCACCAATTGGCAGCTTTTCAGGCCGTCCAAATGAATATACCGATAAATTGTTCTGTGGTTTGCAGTTTCCTGTGCGCCCATTGTTCCGGGTGAAGCTTCGTCCTTAGTCATTTTTTTTGAAGGATAAGTTTGATGTACCGATGCAGAAAGCAGGTAAAACAAAGCAGGATCAGCCGGGTCGTTGCTCTTGAAAACAACATTTTTGGTACCTTTTCCGAGGTAAACGCAAGTCAGTTTTTCCAAATCGAAAGTTACGCCGTCGGCCTCAACCTGTCCGGCGCCGCCAACATTGATGATGCCTATTTCGCGTCTTTCCAGGAAATATTCTGCCCTTAGTTCCGGATGGTTTTCCAGTTTAATTGTTTTCGTTACCGGTTTTGCCCCGCCAATGATCATCCGGTCGTAATGCGAGTAAACCAATTTTACTTCATCATCAACCATCAGGTTTTGTGCGAGAAAATTTGAACGCAATTCCTCCGTGTCCATTTCGCTAGTCTCTTTCGGGCTGTTTTGAAATCTTATTTCCATTTTGATACTTCTTTTATCGGTATAATTTTAGCGGCCCATCCATCCGCCATCCACAGTTAAAATTGTTCCGTGAACATAATCTGCAGCAGCAGAAGCAAGAAACACGGCCGGGCCTTTAAAATCTTCTGCTTCTCCCCAGCGGTTTGCCGGGATGCGTGATAAAATGGCATTGCTCCGGTCCGGGTCATTCCGCAAAGCTTCCGTATTATCGGTGGCGATATACCCGGGCGCAATCCCATTTACGTTGATGCCTTTTGATGCCCATTCGTTGGACAAAGCTTTGATCAAACTGCCCAGAGCCGCTTTGCTGGCCGCATAACCGGGAACGTTGATACCGCCCTGAAAAGTAAGCAAAGAACAGGTAAAAATGATTTTGCCCGAACCTTGTTCCAGCATTCTTTTTCCAATCTCCCTGGCCAAGATAAAAGGCGTATCCAGGTTTACGGCCATTACTTTGTCCCACATTTCATCCGGATGTTCGGCAGCAGGTTTACGCAAGATCATGCCGGCGTTGTTGATCAGGATGTCGATTTTGGGATTTTTAGTGAAAAGTTTTTCTAAAAACCCGTACAGTTTCCTACGATCAGAAAAATCGGCCTGGTACGCTTTAAACTTCCTGCCCAAAGCGGTGATTTCTTTTTCTGTTTCACTCCCTTCCAGTTCCAACGAAGCCGAAACTCCAATTACATCTGCACCGGCTTCGGCCATGGCAACGGCCATTGCTTTGCCGATACCGCGGTTACAGCCGGTTGCCAAAACAACTTTCCCGGTCAGGTCAAATAAGTTATTTTCCATTAGGTATAATATTGGTTTTGGGGTTGAATATAGCTGATGTATTGTTATAAAAACATATCAATGCAAGTTACGAACTCAGTATCAACAATAGATGACAAAAAATGAAGGGTTCCTGACGGGCATAAACTCTTTTTAACCAATTTTAAATATATCACCATAAAGGCAACACAAATAACACATTAAATTTTGCAAAAGCTTGTTGATGAGATATTTAGCGTTAAACTAATTCTGCAACAAAAAAACACCAATACTTCTTTTAGCACTATAAATTTGGTGGTTTGTATCGCATCTTTATAAAAAAACAAATCCTGCTTCAGCAGATTTCAGGCGGCAAAAGAAGCATGCAACTGCCGTCGATGAAAATTAAATCAGCTTTTTTGAGGAGATAAATTATCAGACAATCAAAACTGCTTTTTAAAAAGAAAAATATAAATTATTGGAAGTGCTTGGTTTGAAACTAAGGGCAAACCAATAAAAAATTGATTTGCCGCCGTAGTAGCGGGGAGCAGGATCGAACTGCCGACCTTAGGGTTATGAATCCTACGCTCTAACCATCTGAGCTACCCCGCCTCGTTTTTAAGAGGCTGCAAATATACCAGAAATTAGTTTTAATAAGAAAATTTGTTAAAATTTACATTTTCTACCTAAAAACTTTCGTATAAGAACATATGAGTGATAAGAAGAAATTTAAAATTGAGTACGAAATCAAGTCCTCCCCCAAAATATTGTACAGCTTTTTAAGCGAGCCAAATGGCCTGGCACAATGGTTTGCAGATGATGTAACGTTTAAAGATCAGGTTTATACTTTTTCCTGGGACGGCGAAACGCAAAACGCCAAACTGCTGGCCATGAAAGAAAATAAATTTGTGCGTTTCCGCTGGACGGATGATGACCCACAGGTTTATTTCGAGATGGAAATCATTCAGGATGAGTTGACTAACGACGTTGCTTTAGGCATCACCGATTTTGCTACAGAAGAAAACATCAATGAGCGCACTTTGATCTGGAACAACCAGATTGCTTACCTTATCGGCGTTTTAGGTGCCTGAAAACAGCATCAACAAAACAGATTGATACGTGAAAAAGATACATAAACTGATTTTAAAGGCATTTATCCAGCCGTTTTTCGTCACGTTCTTTATTGTGATGTTTGTGCTGCTGATGCTTTTTTTGTTCAAGTATATTGATGATTTGATTGGAAAAGGCTTTGAGTGGTACATTATCCTGGAGTTGATGATGTACGCCTCGGCAACTAATGTGGCCATGGCTTTGCCGCTTTCCATTTTACTTTCTTCCATCATGACGTTTGGCAGTTTGGGCGAAAACTACGAGTTGGTAGCTATCAAATCTGCCGGCGTGCCGCTCAGCCGCGCTATGTATCCGATGGTATTGATGGTTACTTTTCTCAGTATCAGTGCGTTTATTTTTTCTGATTACATGCTGCCGGTGGCCAATCTTAAATATTTTTCGCTATTATATGATGCCCGTCAGCAAAAATCCACCAACTTATTGCCCGAAGGTATTTTTAGCAACAGTTTCCCCAATTATACAATCCGGGTGCACAAAAAAGACCCGGACGGTGTGAGGCTTTACGGCATGATGATTTATGAAAAAAACCCATCAACCGGAAACAACAACGTGATTTTTGCCAAAGAAGGCAGTATGTACCGCACGCCTGACGATTCTTTTTTGGTGCTGAAACTTAAAGATGGGATCCGTTACGAAGAAACCAGCGGCGATAAAGGCTATAACCCACGGCAGCGTTTAACCCGTTTGCGCTTTAAAGAAACAGAGCAAAAGTTTGACCTTTCTAACATGAAATTTAAAAGGACAAACGAAAGCGAGTTTAAAAGTGCTTACCAGATGATGAATCTGAAGCAATTAAAACAGGCACGTAAAGAGATCGAATTTAAGCTGGACAGCGGTTTAAGTACCGAATTCAGGACCTTTAGTCCGTATGTGAAGTATTTTTCTGTTCCGCATCAAACCAAACCTAACCAAGTTAAATATAAACTGGCCGCAAACCTGCTGAACACATTTAAACCCGAAGAGCGCTTGAGTACTGTTGGAGCCGCTTTGGGCGAGGCACGATCATTACAGGAAACCATTGTCTCGAAAATTGAAATGCGGAAAGGGGCTGCGGAAAATGTTCGGCGTACAAAAGTAGAATATCAGCGAAAATTTACCTTATCTGCCGCTTGTTTGGTTTTGTTTTTGATTGGTGCGCCGCTTGGTGCCATCATCCGCAAAGGTGGTTTGGGCTTGCCGGTGGTGGTTTCGGTTGCGTTTTTCCTGATTTACCATATCATTTCTACCATCGGCGAAAAATCGGCCAAAGACGGAAATGTTTCGCCGGTTGTAGGCATGTGGATTGCCATTGTGGTTTTAACGCCGCTGGGCTTTTTTTTAACGTATAAAGCGGCTACAGATTCTGCCCTGTTTGATGTGGACATTTACAAAAAGTTTTTTGTGCGGATTATTGACCAGACATCCAAACGTTTTAAAAAAACCCGGACAAGTATTGGCTAATGCTGTTTTTATCACCCCAAATTTAGGCCGATAAAAACAGCATTGGTTTGAATTGACAATCGCCCGACGGCTTCAACCGGATTAATATTTAGTTTTGCACCAAACAGATATATTTTTTGGTGATCTGCTTAAGCAAAACTATTTTTTCATAATCCTTATACCATGTTAAGTACGATCGAAGAAGCCATCGAAGACATTAAAGCCGGGAAAATGATCATCATTGTGGATGATGAAGACCGGGAAAATGAAGGCGATTTTTATATCCCGGCCCAAAATGCCACACCGGAAACCATCAATTTTATGGCGCGTTTTGGCCGCGGATTGATTTGCGCGCCAATTTCCCGCAGCATTGCGCAACGTTTACAGCTTGATTTGATGGTGGGCAACAATACGGCCTCCCACGAAACCAATTTTACCGTTTCCATTGATCTGCTTGGACACGGCTGCACTACGGGTATTTCGGCAAGTGATCGCTCTAAAACGGTTTTGGCCTTGATCGACCCTGTAATGCAGCCATCAGATTTTGGCCGGCCCGGACATATTTTCCCACTGATTTCTAAAGAAGGCGGCGTGCTCAGGCGTGCCGGCCACACAGAAGCGGCTACAGATTTGGCACTGATGGCCGGTTTTGATGCCGCAGGTGTGATTTGCGAGATTTTGAAAGAGGACGGCGATATGGCACGCCTGCCTGACCTGGAATTATTAGCGGAGGAACATAATCTCAAAATTATTTCTATCGAGAACCTGATCAAGCATAAAATGAGCAGGGAAAGCCTGATTACGAAAGAAATTTCTGTAAAAATGCCAACCGAATGGGGTGATTTTGACATGATCGCCTATACGCAAAAAAGCACCGGCGATCATCATATTGCTTTAGTAAAAGGCACTTGGGAAGCAGACGAACCTGTTTTGGTGCGTGTGCACAGTTCCTGCATTACCGGAGATATTTTTGGTTCGTGCCGATGTGACTGCGGGCCGCAATTGCACAAAGCCATGGAAATTATCCAGAAAGAAGGCAAAGGTGTAATTGTTTATATGAACCAGGAAGGCCGCGGTATCGGGTTGATTAATAAGTTGAAAGCGTATAATCTGCAAGAAAACGGCTACGACACAGTTACCGCAAACCTGCAATTAGGTTTTAAAATGGACCAGCGGGATTATGGTGTTGGTGCGCAGATCTTGCGTGACCTGAACATCACGAACATGAGACTACTCACCAACAATCCTACAAAACGCACTGGTTTATCCGGCTATGGTTTGGAAATTGTGGAAACGCTGCCGATCGAAGTTTCTTCAAACCCGCACAATGAGTTTTACCTCAAAACCAAAAGGGACAAAATGGGCCATTCCATTTTAAAAGAAAACCACGAGCAGCCTAATTAACCAACCAATGCTTCTTTTACCGGTTAAATTTTGACCAAATTTTAGCCGATAAAAGAAGCATCTGAAATAATTACTCTAACGCAGAAGTTGTTTTTATGGCCGGTGTGCTTATCGGTAATAACGGCCGCTGATTTCTGCGGTTTTTTCTCCGGGTAAAAATATTCTTCAAAAACTCGGAAAACGAATCAAAATCCTGCTGGTAAACCAAGCCCAAACCGTTTACATATTGCAGGCCTAATTGTTCGTTTATCGTGTTTAAAGTAGTGCTGTTCAACGCCCGGTATGAATATTTTGCCGTCAGTTTTCCATCTTGCGTGATCAGGTATTGCGCTTCAAAATCTTTGGTAAAATTGTTAAAGTTGGAGCTGAACACGTTTGAATTCTGGTTAAAAAGATCATTTCCAACCTGATTATTGTACAAACTTCCGTTTAAAACCAACCGATTTTTAAACAATCGCAAAGAAGCACTGGCATCATTAAAAGAACGGATATTGAGGTCCAGGTTTTTGATATTGGACTGGGAAATAAAATTGTTCAGCTTATTAAATGCAAACTCACTGATGGCATCCTGCGCGGTGCTGCCTACTTCTTTGGTTAAGTTTTGACCGGTTCCGGTAGCAAATTTCCGGCGAACAATCAAACTCAAAGCCTGCTGGTTGCGGTTGGTGGCATCGTTTAAATAAGCGGCCAGTTCATCTTTTATTGCCGGATCATTGGGGAAATTAAAGCTAAAATCTATATCCGGATGTGTTAACGATTTAGTGAGCAGCAACTCCGCCTGAACTAACTTTTGCTGACCGCTTTGCGCATTCGATAAACCGGCCGCCCGGTATAAATCATTAATATCCGCACGAACTTCATAAATTGCTTTCAGGTTGATCTCTGCGTTGGATGGATCGCCCGTCCAGCGGATTGTTCCGCCCTGATTGACCTGAAAGTTTTTGCTGATAAAATTTTGTGCCGTAAACTCAAATTTTCCGTTCGAGATCAAATAATCGCCCCGCATCTCAAAATCCCCGGCACTGTTGATGTTCAGCATTAAGTTGCTTGCCGTGCCGCTTCCTTCCAGCTGGCCGTAGTCCGTTGTGATTTTAACCAGCGTTTTCTCGTCAATAGTTAAATCAAAGTTTAAAGTTACGCCGTTAAAAGAACGTTCTTTTTTAACGTTTTTAGATGAATCCCGGCTTACATAAGTAATAAAATCGTAAGTGCTGGCCGTGCTGGAAGAGTTCAGCGGGATATTAAAAACCGTTCCTTCCTCCGTTCGTGCCTTGATATCGATTTTCATGTTGTCCGGTGGTCCTTCAAAACTGAATTTTCCGCTGGCAAAAGCAGTACCGTAATACAAGCGGTTATCACGGAAAACGGTGTTTAAGGCCATCAAATTACGGGCATCAATAGTTGCCTGAATGTTGGGGTTGGATAAATTATTCAGATCAACCGTGCCATTTACCAGGCCAACGCCTTTTCTGGTATCTTTTAATTGCAGGTTTTCGATATAAATAATACTGTTTTTAACCGATAAATTATCATCAATTACATAAGGCGTTTTTAAATAATTAATGGTGAATGCTGTGTTTTGCAAACTCAAATTCCCGTTGATTTGCGGTTTGTCCAGACTTCCGGTTAAATCCAAATTGGCCGAAATATGACCACCCAGGTTAGAAACCAGATCATTGACCAGCGGATCTAAAATCACCGCTTCCGTTTTGTCCATTTTAATATGGAAATCAAGCTGGTCATCATCACTTTCCAGGTGATATTTTCCGCTGATATTAATGGTTTCCAGGCCTTTGTTGAGTAGATTGAGGTTTACCAAAGCCTGTTTGTTGGCATTGTCCAGTTCGGCCGAAAGTTTTAAATTGCCGATAGCCGTTTTGTTCAGCGTGATAGAATCTGCCCGCAAATTGCTTTCAAAACCTATTTTACTGGTGATGGCGTTTAAAGTGGCATCACCATTTAACGTCCCGCCAAGTTTGATGCCCGAAGCTTTGGTCAACTGGTCCAGCGAAGTCAGCTTAAACTGATTAAACATTATTTTAAGTTTGTCTTCCGGTTTTGCTGAGATAAAACCATCAATACTGATCTTTTGCGAACCGTTTGATAACACAAAACCCTCAATTTGTGTCTTGGAATTTTGTAACAGCCTGATCCTCACCTGCTCTGCAATCCGCCATTTTTGCTGCTCAATAATTATATCCGAAGGCAGCAGTTTTAATTTTGCGGTAGTGTCCCGTCCAAATTCCACTAAACCATATAAATCCAACTGGTTTACCGCGTTTTTATCTGATAATTTAATATTGAAATTCAAACTGTCGCGTTTCAAAAAATTGGTGATGTTGATGTTTTTGATGAAAAGACTGTCCGTAAAATTTACTTTGCTCAAAGAAATATTTACGCCCATATAATCATTGTCCGTACTTTCATCAATCAGCAGATCATGGAAAACCATTTTATCATATCGGATGGTTTTGATCAGGCCATTCAATGTAGCGGTTTTTGTGTTTGAGTTGAAATTGCCCACAAAGGTTCCCTGATCCGGGATTTTTAATTTTGGCAGAAACAGCGTAGTTACCGGATCGAGATTTTTCAGGTTTAACCGAAAAGCAAAATTTTGCGGTTTTGGGGCCACAAATTTGGTTTGCAACGATGGAATATACTTTTTAACCAGCGTTTTAAAGTAAGAAGGCAACGTATTCAGATCGTAATCGCCTTTTAAACTGCCGTCAGCCAGAGAAGATTCTAAGGTGAGTTCGCGTTCCCGGCCCTTACCTTCTGCAGCAAAATACAGCGAATCAACAAAATAATTATCCCGGGGATTGACCAGCCGGATTTTGCGCAGCATAATATTTCCATTGACGTTATCAATGCTATTTCCGGAAAAATCAGAGCTAAACTGTGCATCAACCGAAATAGTATCCTTTAAAAAATGCAATTTGTTCAACTTTGCCCCTTTAATAACAGACACAAAATGGAAAACCGGTAATGCCGGGTTTAAATTTACGCTTCCTTTAAAATCCAGGTTCAGGTTTGGATCATTTACCAAAACGGCACCATCAAAATTTTTCTTTTTAAAAGTTCCGTTTACAGCCAGATTATTGTAACGGTACTTATTGAAATCCAGGTACTTAACTTTAGCATTAAGCTTGCCACTGAGGTCTTTCAGGTTAAACCCCGCTCCTTTTATATCCGCAGAAAGTGTGGCCCGGTTTAAAGAATGCTCATCCAGCAAAGTGCCTAAATCAAAATCATAAGTTTTGATATTTCCGCTATACTTTGGCACGCTGCCGCTGGTTTTCATGTTCACATCCGAGCTGAACTTGCCCAACTTGGTTTTGAAACTGCCGTAAGCCACAAAATCGTTCTGAAAACCGGTAAACTGCCCGCTGAAACTGATGTTCCCAAACTTTTCTACAATCGCCGGAATGCCAGTGCTTCTTTTATCGGTAAAATTTTGGTAAAGCAAATCCAGGTCTTTTTTATTGGTCGATACCTGCTCAATGTTCAGTTCCATCAGCGTTTGCTCCCAATCCGGCAAACCTTTAAAATCAAAATTTCCCCTGATAAAAGTAGCTTGCCCGGCCTGCACCATCAAGTTTTTGGCTTTCAGGTGATCAACTTTTCCTTTAATTACACCGTTTACGCCCAGTTCAAACTTTACGTGGTGCAATTCATCTGCAAAAAATGCAATGTCTTTGGAAGATAAGTGCGCTTCCCGAAAATCAGCAGACATAACAACTTTATGCTCAAAATCATCAAAATCATCAAAGCTTTTGAATTTCATCCCGAAATATCTTTTCAGCCGGGAATTTGGCGTGTTGAGTACCAGGTTTTGCAATTCAATCCGATTGGTATCAATTGTAACCAATGAAGCCAGTTTATTGACCACAAAACCGCTCTTTTCCCGGAACGACAAGTTGCTGATCCCTGCTTTGAACAAATGGTTTTTCAGGTCGAGGTTACTGACTGCAATATTCAGTTTTGTTAAATCGATATCATCATAATTAACGCCGTTGATGCTGGTATCAATTAGCTGATTTTTATATCGGAAATGGAAATTGTTCAAACCGATCTGCTCAAAATTGATCGTCCAGGGCTTACTTTTATGCTTAACTTTTGTAGTGTCAGAATTAAAATAATCAAGGATGAACTTTAGATTACTGTTTTTATCCCTTAATTTTTTGAGGTAGAAAGAACCGTTGTTCAGCGTAATTTTTTTGAAATCTATTTTACGTTCCGGGATACTGTTGAAAACCGAAAAACCGCTCAGCTGCACATCCAGCATAGGCACGCGCAACAAAGTATCTTTTTGCTGATCCAGCACAAACAAATCCTCTAAAACCACCGAAGAAAAAGGTTTTAAATACAAACTTTTGACAGAAACCGTAGTTTGCAGTTCTTTGGACAGATAATGCGCAGCTTTTTTGGCCGCCCAGGTTTGTACCGGTTTAAATTGAAACGAAAACAACAGCAAGCCCAGCATCAAAACGAGCAGGAGCAGCAGTGTTAAGGTTATTTTAAGTGCTTTTTTAATAACTTTGTACGCTAAATATCATTGTTAATGCCTGTTATTTTAGGGATAGAATCTTCATGTGATGAAACCTCTGCCGCCGTTTGCATTGATGGCCAGGTGGTAAGTAATACCATCTCTACCCAAAACATTCATGCGGCTTATGGCGGCGTGGTGCCAGAGCTGGCTTCACGCGTTCATCAGCAAAATATTATCCCTGTGGTGCAACAAGCACTTTTAACGGCTAAAGTTACAAAAAATGATATTGATGCAGTGAGTTTTACGCGCGGCCCAGGACTTTTAGGTGCATTGCTGGTAGGTGTTTCTTTTGCTAAAGCCTTTGCCCTGGCACGCAACTTACCGCTGATTGAAGTTAACCATATGCAGGCGCACATTATGGCCAATTTTATCCAGGAGCCAAAACCTAAATTTCCGTTTATCTGCCTCACGGTTTCCGGCGGACACACGCAGATAGTTTTGGTAAAAGATTATTTTGACCTGGAAATTATTGGCGAAACTTTGGATGATGCAGCCGGCGAAGCAATGGACAAAACCAGCCGGATTTTAGGTTTGCCTTATCCCGGCGGCCCGCTGATTGATAAATATGCGCGACTGGGGAACCCAAATGCTTTTAAATTTCCGGAACCACAAATTCAGGGTTTAAATTTCAGTTTTAGTGGCATAAAAACAGCATTCCTTTATTTTGTACGGGATCGGGTTGCCGAAAATCCGGATTTTTTAAAAGATAACCTGCCTGATCTTTGTGCTTCGATCGAAAAAAGGATTGCTTCCATTTTAATCAATAAATTAAAAAAGGCCGCTGATCAATATCGCATTTCTGAGATTGCTTTGGCAGGAGGCGTTTCTGCCAACACAGGTTTGCGTAATTTATTACAGGAAACGGCCGAGAAAAATAGCTGGAACTGTTACATTCCTGCATTTGAATACTGCACCGATAATGCTGCCATGATTGCGGCAACCGGCTATTATAAATTTTTGAAACAAGATTTTGTGGGTCAGCAAATTATACCACTGGCCCGAATGTCTTTTTAATACGATAAAAATATGGGTGCGGCTTCTTTTATTTTCTGGGCGATTTTTGTGTTGCCTTTGGTTGCTTTTTTAATCTGGCTGATGCGGCAGGACAAGAAAAAAGGCATGACCGGCTTGTTCGTTTTAATTTTGGGCGTAATTGGTGCCATTATTTATATGTATGCCCGAACCGGCGGAAAATGAAAGAAGCATCTATTTTAAGGCAGATGCTTCTTTTATCAACTATTTTTCAGAAAGTTTATTTACTCCGCGGCTTCTGCTACAGGCACAGTTTCTACACCGGCCACGGCATCTTTGATTTTCTTTTCCAGTTCTTCCATCATTTCCGGATTATCCAAAATCAGGTTTTTAACGGCATCACGGCCTTGTCCCAAACGGGTATCGCCATAACTAAACCAGGAACCGGATTTTTTGATGATGTTATATTCAACCCCTAAATCAATGATTTCGCCCGCTTTGGATATACCTTCGCCAAACATAATATCAAACTCGGCCAGCCGGAACGGCGGGGCAACTTTGTTTTTTACAATCTTTACTTTTACCCGGTTACCGGAAACTTCATCCGTGTCTTTAATTTGAGAGATACGACGCACATCCAAACGTACCGAAGCATAAAATTTTAATGCGTTACCGCCGGTTGTGGTTTCCGGATTGCCAAACATTACCCCAATTTTCTCGCGTAATTGGTTGATAAATATACAGCAACATCCGGTTTTGCTGATCATACCAGTTAATTTCCGCAGGGCCTGAGACATTAAACGTGCCTGTAAACCCATTTTAGAATCCCCCATTTCGCCTTCAATCTCTGCTTTTGGCACCAAAGCCGCAACTGAGTCAATCACGATGATGTCAATCGCACCGGAACGAATTAGGTTATCGGCAATCTCCAAAGCCTGTTCACCATTGTCCGGCTGAGAGATCAATAAGTTCTCAATATCAACACCTAATTTTTGTGCATAAGTACGGTCAAAAGCATGTTCCGCATCAATAAAAGCCGCAATGCCGCCTTTTTTCTGGCATTCTGCAATGGCGTGAATGGCCAAAGTTGTTTTACCGGAAGATTCTGGTCCGTAAATTTCAACTACACGGCCTTTTGGTAAACCGCCGATACCTAAAGCAATATCCAAACCTAATGATCCTGTAGAAATAGATTCTATCGGTTCGATAGTTGTATCGCCCAGTTTCATCACGGTTCCCTTACCATAAGATTTTTCCAGCTTATCCAGGGTAAGCTGTAAAGCCTTTAGTTTATCAGTGCTGTTTTTATCTGTATTACTCATTATTTTAGTTTTTCAATGTCCGAAGATATAACTAATTTTTCATTAATGCTAATTTTTTTATCAAAATATTTATATAAAAATCTGCATAAAAGAGGTAGTAAATATAATTATTTATTCTGCATTAGCAACCGACGTTTCGGTTGAATATTGTTTCAATACTTTTGCAACCTGCTTTATTTTCCTGTTTTTCTGAAGAAGTTTAGCTTTTTGAGTATTAGCAATTTCCTTTTTGCGCAAAGCAGTTTCGGTGTTTAGTTGCTGAAAATATTTGCAGAAATGGGTTAGCGGGCAAATTTCGCATTTTGGCGAACGGGCCACGCAAATATACCGGCCATGCAAGATCAGCCAGTGATGCGCTACAGCCACAACTTCTTTTGGCAGGTATTTTATCAGTTGCAGCTCGGTGGCCAGCGGCGTTTTGGCGTGCGTAGTAAGGCCAATGCGGTGCGAAACCCGGAATACATGTGTATCAACAGCCATGGCCGGTTCCTGAAAAACTACCGACGAGATGACATTTGCCGTTTTACGGCCAACGCCCGGCATTTTTTGCAACTCGTCAATCCCTTGCGGCACCACGCTTCCAAACTCGTTCACCAGGATTTTGGCCATTCCAACCAAGTGTTTGGCTTTATTATTTGGATAACTTACGCTCCGGACGTAGGTAAACACCTCATTTATAGCAGCTTCTGCCAAAGCTTCCGGTGTAGGGAAACGCTCAAACAAAGCAGGCGTGATCTGGTTGATGCGCTTATCCGTACATTGTGCGGATAAAATCACGGCCACCAATAATTGATACGGCGATTGGTAATGGAGTTCTGTAACAGGTTCGGGTTGATGGGCAGAAAAGTAAGCAACAAAAGCTTTGTATCGTTCTGTTTTAAGCATAATGCAAACCTAAAAAAATACAAACTGCTGTTTTAGGTTGCGGTCAAAAACCCTATCAAAAACCAAAACTTTAACTAATAAGCTGATGCTGTTTTTATCACCCTAAATTATCTTTTGGATTTCGAGTAAGTCAGGATTTTTAAAAGGGTTTCATTTTTTGGATAAAAACGGATGTTGTTTAAGTGCGGCGACAAAGATTTATAAAAATGTTTTTCGTGCGGTTCTAAATCATCTTCATTAATAAGCTGGTCATGGCTCATAGATTCAATAGATTTTACTTCATTTGTAGAGATTTCGGTCATAAGCTGATAGGTCATTGATCAGCATAAAAACGAAAATCTTATAAATTTATTTTTCAGTTTAAAAAATATTTTATAAGATTGTTAAACCTTTGCCAAAGTTGGTTGTCGTGCTTCTTTTACCACCTAAAATTTGGCGGGTATTAAAATAGCAGCAGGCACAAAACCAATTTTACAGGCATAAAAGAAGTATAAGATTTTTGTTTCCGGGCAATGAAACAGGTTATTAATCTTTGAGCAGTAATTCTTTGGTCGTCATCATTCGGCGTAAGTTGTTCAAGGCGTAGCGCATCCGGCCCAAAGCGGTATTGATACTTACATCAGTAATATCGGCAATCTGCTTGAAACTTAAATCGCCGTAATGCCGCATAATCAGCACTTCTTTTTGTTCGGAGGGCAGCAGATGAATCAGTTTTTTCAGATCGGTATAGGTTTGCTCGCGGATCATTTTATCTTCCGTACTTTCATCATACTGGCCCAAAACATCGAAAATATCAAAACTCTCGCCGTTATTGACTACGGGCGTACGTTTTTCGCGGCGGAAATGATCAATCACCAGATTGTGGGCGATGCGGGCAACCCAGGGCAAAAACTTACCTTCTTCGTTGTATTTACCGGCTTTTAACGTATTGATTACCTTGATAAAGGCATCCTGAAAAATATCTTCGGCCAGATATTCATCTTTCACCAATAAATAAATTGAGGTGTATATTTTGGATTGATACCTGCGGATAAGTTCTGTCAAACCCGCTTCACTGCCCGAAACATACAGATGAACCAAATCCTGATCACTCGTCTCTCTAAACTCCATATACCTGAAAACTTGCTCTTTAGAAATTTTTTTGAAAAAGTATAGTTTTATCGATAGCGTTTTGGTATAGAAGTTTAAACAATTAGCAATATCAAATAAAATAAATAATTTGTTAACAAACAAATATTAAATTAAAAAGACTGAGATGTATCTGCCAACCGGTATTTTTGTTTTTTTTAAAGAAGCGGTTTTTGCCGATGCTTCTTTTACCATATAAATTTTTGATGAACACAGCTATAGAAACTGATCCTAAAAAGGAGATTTTGATTGCCGGTGCACGCGTGCATAACCTTAAAAACCTGACCGTTGGGATCCCTAAAAATAAACTGGTAGTTGTTACGGGCATGTCTGGCTCGGGCAAATCTTCCCTTGCTTTTGATACACTTTATGCCGAAGGACAACGCCGTTATGTAGAAAGTTTGTCTTCCTACGCGCGCCAGTTTATGGGCCGGATGAACAAACCGGACGTGGATTATATCCGCGGCATTGCGCCGGCCATCGCCATTGAGCAAAAAGTGATCACTTCCAACCCGAGGTCAACTGTTGGCACATCCACCGAAATCTATGATTATTTAAAGCTGCTTTTCTCGCGGATCGGAAAAACAATTTCGCCAAAATCCGGGCAAATTGTTAAAAAAGACAACGTTACGGATGTAGTCAACTTTGCTTCTGCCCTTCCGGAAAATACCGCTGTTACCGTTTATTGTCCGCTGCATCCGCACAACAACCGCACGCTAAAAGAAGAACTGGCGGTTTTACTGCAAAAAGGTTTTCAGCGGGTTTTGTTTGAAGAAAAAATTTCCCGGATTGAGCAGATTTTGGAAGATGTTTCGATTGAAGATGTACAGTTGAAAACCGGTCATGCTGTTTTTATCGTGGTAGATCGGGTGATTATCAATGCTGAAGAAGAAACGTTGAGCCGACTGGCAGATTCTGTCCAAACCGCTTTTTTTGAAGGCCGCGGCGATTGCTACCTTCGCTATAAACCAACGGAAGAAGAACCGGAAAGAGACCAGTTTTTTTGTGATCGTTTTGAACTGGACGGTATCCGCTTTGAAGAGCCGACGCCAAACTTTTTCAGCTTTAACAATCCGTACGGGGCCTGCCGCAAATGCGAAGGTTACGGCAAAACCATCGGCATTGATGAAGATTTGGTCATTCCGGATAAAAGCAAAACCATTTATGACGGTGCAATTGCGCCCTGGCGAAGCGAAAAAATGAAGGATTGGAACGATGAACTGGTCAACAAAGCCGGGAAATTTGATTTCCCGATCCATCGCGCCTACAGCCAGCTTACGCCAAAACAGCAGCAATTGATTTGGACGGGCAACAAATATTTCCGCGGCTTAAATGCTTATTTCAAAGAGCTGGAAGAGCAGACGTACAAAATACAGTACCGCGTGATGCTTTCCCGTTACCGCGGCAAAACCACTTGCCCGGATTGCAAAGGCAGCCGGTTGCGGCAGGATGCTTCTTTTGTCAAGGTAAATTCCAAATCCATAACCGATATAGTTTTGATGCCGATGGACGAATGCCTGGCCTTTTTTCAAAACCTTAACCTGAGCGGGACTGATGAAAAAATTGCGCGCCGTTTGCTGATGGAAATCATCAACCGCCTGCAGTTTTTAAATGATGTAGGTTTGAGTTACCTCACGTTAAACCGGCTTTCAAACACGCTTTCCGGCGGAGAATCCCAGCGCATTAATCTGGCAACTTCACTGGGCAGCAGTTTGGTTGGTTCGGTTTATGTGCTTGATGAGCCGAGCATCGGTTTGCACCCGCGGGATACACAACGGCTGATAACGGTTTTAAAATCGCTGCGCGATGTGGGCAACACGGTTTTGGTGGTAGAGCACGAAGAAGAAATTATGCAGGCCGCTGATCACATCATTGATATTGGCCCGGAGGCCGGAACGCATGGCGGTAATTTAGTTTTTGCCGGAACGTATGCCGAAATTTTGACCGATAAAAACAGCCTGACCGGCAAATATTTAAGCCATCGTGAGGAAATTGAAGTGCCCGCGCAGCGCCGCAACTGGAACGATTTTATACTGATAAAAGGAGCACGCGAAAACAACCTGAAAAACATCGATGTAAAATTTCCGCTTGGCGTGCTCACGGTGGTTACCGGCGTTTCCGGTTCGGGCAAAACCAGTTTGGTAAAACGCATTTTGTATCCGGCTTTGCAAAAAAGCCTGGGCAATTACTCCGGCGAAAAAACCGGTGGTTATGATGGCATTGAAGGCGACATCAGCAAAATTGAGCAGGTAGAAATGGTGGACCAAAACCCGATTGGCCGTTCTTCGCGCTCCAATCCGGTTACTTATATCAAGGCTTGGGACGATATCCGCAACTTATACGCTGCACAAACTGCCGCCAAAGCTGCCGGCCTAAAACCTGCCGCGTTTTCTTTTAACGTAGAAGGCGGCCGCTGCGATGTTTGCCAGGGCGAAGGTGAAGTGAAAATCGAGATGCAGTTTATGGCCGATATTTTTCTGCCTTGCGAAGCCTGCGGCGGCAAACGGTTTAAACAGCATGTTTTAGATATTACTTATCAAGATAAAAACGTAGCGGATATTTTGCAAATGACGATTGACGAAGCGCAGGAGTTTTTCTCAAAAGAAACCAAAATCTTGAACAAGATAAAACCGCTCGTTGAAGTTGGTTTAGGTTATGTGCAGCTTGGTCAATCGTCCAACACGCTTTCCGGAGGAGAGGCACAGCGCATCAAGCTGGCTTCTTTTCTGATCAAAGGAAATAATGCCAGCAAAACGATGTTTATTTTTGATGAGCCAACAACCGGGCTTCATTTTCACGACATTAAAAAGCTGCTTAAATCTTTCAACGCTTTGCTGGCTCAGGGAAACACAATTGTGGTGATCGAACACAATATGGACGTGATAAAATGCGCCGATTGGGTGATTGATATTGGTCCGGAAGGCGGCGACCGCGGCGGAAACCTGGTTTTTGAAGGTTTGCCGGAGAAGTTGATCAAAGAAAAAAAATCCTATACGGGCAAGTTTTTAAAGGAGCGTTTACAGCAAAAGGTTGTTTCATAAATTTATTTATGAAAAAATAAGATGTTTAAACAACAATTTTTATTTCATTTGTAAAACTAAAAAATTCATTCTTTAAAAACAGTATGATGGCAACAGCAACAAAATGGGTTTTAGATCCGATGCACTCCGAGGTGCAGTTTAAAATCAAACACCTTGTAATTTCTAATGTAACTGGGATTTTCAAAAAATTTGAAGGTATCTGCGAAGCACCGGAAGATAGTTTTGAAAATGCAGAAGTAGATTTTTCTTTGGATGTGGACAGCATTGACACCAACCAGGAACAGCGTGATGCGCATTTAAAATCAGCTGAGTTTTTTGATGCCGGGAAATATCCGAAGATAACTTTTAAATCGACATCTTTTACAAAAACTGATGGCAACGATTTTGATCTGACTGGAAATTTAACTGTAAAAGATGTAACCAAACCAGTAACTTTAAAAGTAGAATTTGGCGGTTCTGCAACAGATTTTACCGGAAAATTCAGGGCTGGTTTTGAAGTAACCGGCAAAATAAACCGTAAAGAATTTGGCTTGGTTTGGGACGGCATTACCGAAGCCGGAGCGATTGTGCTTGGCGAAGATGTCAAACTTAACATCAATTTACAATTTATCAAACAGATATAAGCAGTTTACACATCGTTTAAAAATAAACCGCCCTAAAAGCGGTTTTTTTATTTTGACGGCATACTTCTTTTACCACCTAAAAATCTATGTTTGCACTTTCGGGCCCCGAATAAACTTTCTGTTTTAAAAAACCTGGTTATTTTTGCTTCATGATTTTTCTGACTTTTTTTCTGGGGATTTTCTGCAATTTCATCGGCTATATTCCGCCCGGAAACATCAATTTAACCTTAGTACAAATCACCATAAACCGTGGGATCAGGCAGGCAGTTTATTTTATTACGGCGTTTTCGGTTATCGAATTTTTTTTCACTTTGCTGATTATGTATGGTGCCGACTGGCTATCGCACCAAATGAAATTAGGGACGATCATCGATTGGGTGATGGTTGTACTTTTTACCGTTCTTGGTTTTGTTACCTGGCGCAGCCGGAACGAGCAGCCAAGCCCAAACTACACCGATAGGGACAGTATTAAATACGGCATCATCTTAGGTTTTTTAAACCCGATGCAAATTCCGTTCTGGCTAATCACCGGCACTTATTTAATTACACACGAATGGATCGAAACCTCTGCATTTGAACTGGTTATCTTTAGTTTAGGCTCTGCGGCCGGTGCGTTTTTGTGTTTGTACATCTATGCAAAATCAGCTACATATATTAAAACTAAGTTTGCCCTCAGTAATAAAATGATCAACATAAGCATTGCTGTCTTATTCTGGAGTTTTGCCCTTTACCACATTATCAAACAAATTTATCTGGTGTTTTTTAAGCATCATTAATTAAGTTGATGCTTCTTTTACCATACTTTTTTTGGTGAGTAAATCAACCTGAAAAATTGATAAACCTTTTGCTGATTCTGGCGGTTTATCCATTATGAAAAAAATTTCAACTTATATATTAGTTGCGTTGGCCGTAGGGATTATTTCCTGCAACAACACAAACCCCGGCCAGTCGGCAGAGAGTGATGCCACCAAAAATACCGATACCACTACCAGCAGCAACAGTCAAGAGCATAAAGTTGGCGATAACCCAAACGGTAATAAATCGGTTAAGCTGGAGCAGGTTTTTGCTGATCCGACTTACCAGTTGACCGGTGTGGCGGTTTCTAAAAGCGGGCGGTTGTTTACTAACTATCCGTTGTGGAATCCGGATGTTCATAAATATGCTTTGGTGGAAGTGATGCCCGGCAACCAGGTTAAACCTTATCCTGATGCCGCCATGAACAGCTGGAAACCCGGCGAAAGCGGCAAAAATAAATGGGTTTGTGTGCAGGCCGCTTATATTGATGCGGACGACGTGATGTGGGTAATTGATCCTGCAGCACCAAAATTAGATACGGTTTACCGGCAGAGTCATAAACTGGTTAAGATCAACCTGAATACCAACAAAGTTGAACGGACTTATTTTTTTGAAGGCGTTGCCGATAACCACAGTTATTTAAACGATGTACGGGTGGATACCAAGCGGCAGTTTGCCTACATTACCAATTCCGGTACGGGCGGTTTGATGGTGGTTGATTTGAAATCTGGAAAAGCGCGCCAGGTGTTACAAAATCATTATTCTGTACATACCGACAAAGATTTTAAGTTTATCATCGATGGTAAAGAAATGATGCAGGATGGCCAGCCGGTAAAGTTTGATTCGGACGGCATCGCTTTAACGCCTGACGGCAACTGGCTATATTACAAGCCTTTAACTGATACCAAATTGTATCGTATTAAAACAGAATTTTTGCGGGATGATACTTTAAGCGCACAAAAACTGAAAGGTTATGTAGAAGATTTAGGAAAATATATCGTTACCGATGGCATGGCGTTTGACCGGAAAGGCAATTTGTATCTTGGCGATCCGCAGCATTCTTCCATCGTTCAAATCACGCCGGATTTAAAAGCCACAACTTATGTGCAGGATAACCGTTTGATCTGGCCGGACAGTTATTCTGTTTCTAAAGACGGATATTTATATGTAAGTTGCTCACAAATCCAGAAGACGCCGGAACATAATGCCGGTGTTAACAAACGCACTTCGCCATACGCCATTTATAAAATTAAACTGCCATAAAAGAAGCATTGGATTGATGCTGTTTTTATCGCCTAAAAAATGAAAAACATGAGTTCCTTTAATATTGATATTCCGCGAAAAGACCACACCATGACCATTCGGGTGGAAGATGCCAACAAACCAAAGCTAACAGCTTATAATCTTTTTTATAACGATCAGCTTTCCGGCTGCCTGGTTTGTAATGAAAATAATGTCTGGATTTATGAGCCGCACGCCCACGAAGCCCTGATTTTAAATGCAGAAGAAATCCAGCATCTGGGCAAGCAAATTAGTCAGCAAGTCAGTTAAATGCTATAAATTTGAGCAAAAAAGGCTGTTCCGCAACGGGATGGCCTTTTTTGTTTATTTTTGTTTACATTATATAAATCACATTATTTAGGTTGGTCAACAACCTTTTTTTAAGTAATATGGCTGATAAAACGATTGATCTGGGCGAGCAAAGTGAAGTAGAAGTTTACGGTGCCCGGGTGCATAATCTCAAAAATATAGATATTTCTTTTCCGCGGAACCAACTGGTGGTTATCACCGGTTTAAGCGGCAGCGGCAAATCTTCTTTGGCATTTGATACCATTTATGCCGAAGGGCAACGCCGCTACATGGAAACGTTTTCGGCCTATTCGCGCCAGTTTATGGGCGGAATGGAGCGGCCGGATGTGGATAAAGTTTCGGGCTTGAGTCCGGTGATTGCCATCGAACAAAAAACTACTAGTAAAAACCCGCGCTCTACCGTTGGCACCATTACCGAGATATACGATTTTATGCGTTTGCTTTTTGCCCGTACCGGCGATGCTTACTCGTATGTTACCGGCGAAAAAATGGAACGTTTATCCGAGGATCAGATTTTTAAAACGATTTTGGAGCGTTTCAGCGGACAACCGATCAACATTTTGGCCCCGGTCATCAAAGGCCGGAAAGGCCATTACCGCGAACTTTTTGAGCAAATCCGCAAGCAGGGCTATTTAAAAGTCTGGGTAGATGGTGCCATCCAGGACGTAGAACCTAAAATGCAGGTTGACCGTTACAAAATCCATGATATTGATATTGTGGTTGATCGTTTGGTAATTACTGAAAAGGACGAAAAACGCCTGTTAACTTCCCTGCAAACCGCTTTGAAAGTTGCCAAAGGAATTATCCGCGTGGCCGATCAGCAAAACCAGGTTTCGTTTTTCAGTAAGTTTTTAATGGATCCTGTTTCCGGGATTTCGTATGATGAACCGCAGCCAAACACCTTTTCGTTCAACTCGCCTTATGGGGCTTGCCCGCGTTGCGATGGTTTGGGTTATATCTCCGAAGTGGATGAAGATGCCATCATTCCTGATAAAAAACTAAGTATATTAAACGGCGCGCTTGCCCCACTGGGCGAATATCGGGAAACCTGGATGTTTCAGGTTTTAAAAGCCCTTGGCAAAAAATATGAATTCTCGCTTTCGACACCGATAGAAAAATTATCCGCAGAAAACGTTCACATTATATTAAATGGTTCGCCGGACATGATCACGGTTCCGGTGGAATACAATAAATACAACGTTCAAAACTATCAGATCAATTTTGACGGTATTATTAAGATGCTCGAAGAGCAGCAGGAACGAAAAACGGAAGATCAGGGCGATGATCTGGATAATTACCGCACGGTAAAAATTTGTCCGGAATGCCATGGTGCGCGGCTAAAAAAAGAATCGCTGAACTTTAAAATCGACAGCAAAAACATCTTTGAGCTGGCCACCATGGATATCGTAACGCTGCATGAATGGTTTCAGGGTTTGGAAGAACGTTTATCAGACCGGCAAAATATCATCGCGAAAGAAATTTTGAAGGAAATCCGTGCGCGGATTGGTTTTTTACTGGACGTTGGCTTGAGTTATTTAACCTTAGACCGTACGGCCAGGACGCTTTCGGGCGGAGAAGCGCAACGCATCAGGCTGGCTACGCAAATTGGTTCGCAGCTGATGAATGTGATGTATATTTTGGATGAACCGAGCATCGGTTTGCACCAGCGTGATAACGACCGGCTGATTCATGCCCTGAAAAACCTGCGCGATTTGGGCAATACGGTTTTGGTGGTGGAGCATGATAAAGACATGATCCTGGAAGCGGATTACGTGATAGATATGGGCCCGGCAGCCGGCGTACACGGCGGTACGGTAGTTGCGCAAGGCACGCCCCAGCAGTTGATGCACCAGCAAACGCTTACTACTTCTTACCTAAACGGAAGCAAAGAAATCAGCGTCCCGGAAAAAAGAAGAGCAGGGAACGGCAAAATTTTATCGATAAAAAAAGCATCCGGCCACAATCTCAAGAATGTAAATGTTGATTTCCCGTTGGGAAAATTGATTGGCATTACCGGCGTTTCCGGCAGCGGCAAATCCAGTTTGATTACGGAAACTTTGTACCCGGTTTTAAACCATCATTTTTTTCGCGCCAAAAAACAACCACTGGCTTACGGCAAAATTGAAGGTTTGGAACATATTGATAAAGTAATCGAGATCGATCAAACGCCAATTGGCCGCACGCCGCGCTCCAACCCGGCAACTTATACCAGCGTTTTTTCTGACATCCGGAACCTTTTTGTAGGCTTGCCCGAAGCCCGGATACGCGGTTACAAACCGGGCCGTTTTTCTTTCAACGTAAAAGGCGGAAGATGCGAAACCTGCCAAGGTGCAGGCGTAAAGCTGATCGAAATGAACTTTTTGCCCGATGTGCAGGTTCCGTGCGAAGAATGCGGCGGCCGCAGGTATAACCGGGAAACGCTGGAAGTGCGTTATCGCGGCAAATCTATCAGCGATGTGTTGGACATGAGCATTGAAGACGCCTGTGCTTTTTTTGAGGCTATTCCTTCTATCTACCGAAAAATCAAAACGTTACAGGATGTTGGTTTGGGTTATATCACGCTTGGCCAATCCTCTACCACACTTTCCGGCGGGGAAGCGCAGCGTGTAAAACTGGCGACTGAACTTTCTAAAAAAGATACCGGGAACACTTTTTATATTCTGGATGAACCCACAACCGGCCTCCATTTTGAAGATATTAACGTGTTGCTTGGCGTATTGAATTTGCTGGTTGATAAAGGCAATACCGTTTTGGTGATCGAACATAATCTGGATGTGATCAAGGTTGCCGATTATGTGATTGATTTAGGCCCGGAAGGTGGTTCTGGCGGAGGAAAAGTTTTATTTTCGGGCACGCCGGAAGGTTTATGTAAAGTAAAAGAAAGCTTTACGGGGAAGTTCCTGAAAAAAGAAATGCAAGTAATGGCTTAAATCGTGCTCAGCATAAGCTAAAAACCAGATGCTTCTTTTATCACCCTAAAAGAAGCATTTTGCTTTTTTAAACATTGCCCTCAAATTTTTTGTTACAAAGTTTATGTTGAAACTAATCACCGCTGCCCAAATGCACGAAGCTGATGCGCATACTATCCGCACAGAACCAATTACTTCTGTTGATTTGATGGAACGTGCAAGTAAAGCTTTTGTCGGCTTTTTTTGCAAAAAATTCCCTGATAAAAACAGCATTATCTCGGTTTATTGCGGAACCGGAAACAACGGCGGCGATGGTTTGGCGATTGCAAGATTGCTAAAAGCGGAAAATTATCAGAACATCAACGTAAAAATTGCGCGCTTTTCTGAGCATTCTTCTTCGGATTTCGACACCAATTTTAACCGCATAAAAGAATCATCGGTAGATTTTATCGAATTAAAACCGAATGATTTCCCGCAGGAAAATGCCGAAATTTTGATTGATGCTTTGTTGGGAAGCGGTTTGAACAAACCTTTAAACGGTGCTTATGCTGGTTTGGTCAATCATTTAAATCAGCTTCAAAAACAGGTAATTGCAGTTGATGTGCCGACCGGTTTTTTTGCAGAAGGTGTGATCGAACCAAAAGCTACGGTTTTGAAAGCTGGGTTAGTGATTACTTTTCAACGGCCAAAAATCAATTTCTTGTTGCCCGAAAGTGCTTCTTTTATGGATGATTTTTTAGTGGCCGATATTGGTCTGGACGAAAAATATATCCAAAACCTGGAAAGCAATTATCATTTTACCCAGGAAAAAGATGTGGTAAAAACACTATTGCCACGCAAAAAATTTCAGCACAAAGGCACATTCGGCCATGCACTGCTGATTGCAGGTCAGGCCAAAACCATGGGTGCAGCTTTGTTTTGTTCGTCGGCTGCGGTTTATGCCGGGGCTGGTTTAACAACGCTTTGCCTGCCCGAAGCTGGTTTAACCGCTTTGAACGCTGCCATGCCGGAAGTAATGGCGATTGTACGTGAAGAAAAGCAATTGCCAGAAATTGAATGGGATAAATTTACGGTAATTGCTGCCGGACCGGGTTTAGGCAAAGAGTCGCAGCATTTGATGGAGGATTTGTTTAAAAATTGTAAAAAGCCGGTTGTATTGGATGCGGATGCGCTGAACATGCTTTCGGACAACCCGGATTGGTGGGCATCAGTTCCGCAAAACTCAATCATCACGCCGCATGTAAAAGAGTTTGATCGTTTGTTTGGCAAACACGATTCTTGGTGGGAACGCTTGCAAACGGCCAGTAAGCAAGCAGGTGAAAAGAAGATTGTTATCGTTTTAAAAAATCAATACACTATCGTTGCTGATGTTGATGGAAAACTTTACTTCAACCCAACCGGCAACCCGGCAATGGGCACCGGCGGTATGGGCGATACACTGACCGGGATTATCACAGCCTTTGTGGCCCAAGGTTATACTTCTTTTGATGCAGCTTTTTCAGGGGTTTATATTCATGGAAAAGCAGGTGACGAACTGGCTTTAAACAACAGCTTGTCAACGGTTTTACCTTCGCAGGTGATGAAGCAAGTGCCTGTAACGATTGCAAAATTATTAGCACAAAAAAATAGCTAAACTTCATTGGTCCAGCTATTTTTATAGGGTAAAAACAGTATTATTTGTGGCTGATACTCATGGCAACCATTTGTTTTAAGGTTGGTTTTTCGCTGCCGCCCCGGGGTTCTAAAGTAACAGCGAATGCTGCGGCTTTATCAATGGACATCATACGTTGAATAACAGAATCTTTCTGTCCGATATTAAATACGCCTAAACTTATTGGCTTTAGTTTACGGATTGCCCAAAGTTGATATTGATGGTCTTTATCGTTCGGAGCCAAACCTGAACTTTTTTTATTGATATATAATTTGTTTTTTTCTGGGTTCCATGCAAGCAGCAAAGCAGAACCTGACTTATCACCTGTAGTCTTTAGTTTAATAAAACGACTGTCGGGATCATAAAAAACACTTTCAGCTTTGCCAATACTTTTGTTTTCGTTTTCTAAAGCCAAAATCCTTGCTTTAGATATTTTCAAAGCATTTTCTAAAGCAATCAATTCGTTAGGGTTACCTTTTTCCTTAACCGTTATGCTATCCTTTAAAACCGGGTTTTGTAAAGCAGGATGATCCGCATTTTGCAACTGGTTCAACTGGTTTTGCTGAAAATTAACCTGATTGGCAAATTTTTGATTTTGAGCCTGCAAACTAACCAACTGCTGTTTAAATTCATTTAACCGGTTATAAGTGTTAAACAAAGCAATCAAACTCACCAGTAATAAAGCTACGCTTGCTGCAAAAGCATATTTGTAAAAAGGGTTTTGTTGAACAGGGTTAAGCGGTACTATTTTTGGTGCATCAGAAGTTGAATCCTTTTTTGAAGAAAAATTATCACGGACAGAAGCACCGTTTATCAATTGATTAACGATCGTGTCCCTTAAATTTTCGCGGGGTTCTATGGCATTATGATCTGCAAAAAGTTCCATTGTTCGGCTGATCTCGTTCAGTTCTTGTTTAATTTCCGGATAAATCACAGCGTACTCCTCCACTTCCCTTTTTTCCTGAGAGGTGAGATGATCTAAAACATATAGTTCTAAAATCCCGGATTCAATATATTCTCTTATATCTTCCACGCTAATTAAAATATTTCCTTAATTGTATGATGGCCATCCGTAACCGGGTTTTAATCGTACCAAGAGGAATACTCAACTCATCGGCTGCTTCCAAATGTGTATAGCCTTTAAAGTAAACGAGGTCAAGGATTACTTTTTGTTCGGGTTTAAGCTTGTCAACCAAGTCTTTAACACCTAAAAGTTCGGGCTTGTAGGCAGTGTTCCTGCTTTCATCTATGGAATTTACGTTTATTTCAAGTTCATGGTTTTTTGTTTGGTTTTTATAGTCTTTTGACCGGATTTTATCTATGGAGAGGTTTCTGGCGATGTTGACCATCCAGGTAAACAACCGTCCTTTGTCAGAACTGTAAGAATGAAATGAATTCCAGATTTTTACAAAAGTTTCCTGTAAAAGGTCTTCTGCAATTTCATTATTTTGTACGATCCTGATAATTACGCCAAACAAGGAAGCAGAATACATATCATACAAAGCTTCGGCAGCAATTTTATCTTGCCTTTGAAGCGCGTTGATAAGTTCTTCTTCAGAAAGCGATATTTTATTCTTTTTGGCCAATGGGATCGGGAATTACAAATATCAAAAGTTGAACAGGTGTTTTTCGGCGTGGTAAGAAGAACGTACCAGCGGGCCGCTTTCTACGTATCTGAAACCTTTTTTTAACCCTATTGTTTTGTAAAACTTAAACTGATCGGGATGAACCCAATCTAAAACCGGGTGATGGCTTTTGGTAGGCTGTAAATACTGGCCTAAAGTAAGGATATGCACCCCGGCTTCCAGCAAATCGTCCATTGCTTGTAATACCTGATATTCCTGCTCGCCCAAACCCAGCATAATACCTGATTTGGTACGGATACCTGCCGCAGAAATCCGGCTCAAACATTCCAAACTGCGGTCATATTTGGCCTGGATGCGTACTTCTTTGGTCAATTCCCGCACTGTTTCCAGATTATGGGAAATCACTTCCGGCCGCACAGCAATTACACGGTCTAAGTTTTCCCAATTTCCCCTGAAATCAGGAATCAAAGTTTCCAGTGTAGTTTCCGGGCTTTCCCGACGGATGGCATTGATCGTTTCGGCCCAAATCAAAGAACCGCCGTCTTTTAAATCATCCCGATCCACCGAAGTAATTACACAATGTTTTACCTGCATTAGTTTTACCGAACTGGCCACGCGTTCCGGCTCGTTCAGATCAACTGCCAACGGCCTGCCCGTTGCAACTGCGCAAAAGGAGCAGGAACGTGTGCAGATATTCCCCAAAATCATAAAAGTAGCCGTGCCTGCGCCCCAGCATTCGCCCATATTTGGGCAATTGCCGCTTTCACAAATCGTGTGCAGCTTGTGCGTATCTACCAAACCACGAACATGTGCATACTCTTTCCCAACAGGCAATTTCACTCTCAGCCAATCAGGTTTACGCTGATTTTGAACAGCAGGAACTACTGGTAAATCGATCATGACACAAAGCTAATTAATTCCGCTTTATTTATAGAAAATACTGTTTAACCAAAAAGTTAATGACGGTTAACTGACTGCAATTTATTTAATTTGCTCCTCAAAAAAAATCAGGATGGCAACTATAGAAATCATATATCAGGGCACACTAAGGACACAAGCTACACACGTTCAGTCCGGGACAAAAATTTTAACCGATGCACCGATAGATAACCAGGGCAAAGGGGAAGCTTTTTCGCCAACAGATTTGCTGGCGGCCTCGTTAGGAAGCTGTATGCTCACAATTATGGGGATTGCTGCCCGCGAACATCAAATCAATATTGAAAATACAACTTGTGCGATAACTAAAATAATGGCTGCCAGCCCGCGACGTGTTGGAGAGCTTAAGGTTGATTTGAAATTTCCTGAAAAATATTCTGATAAACAGCAAAAGATATTAGAAAAGGCCGCTTTAACCTGCCCTGTTTACTTAAGCCTGCATCCGGATATCAAAAAGTCAGTGAATTTTAACTGGTAAAAACAGTATTACTGTATTGATTCTACTGCTTCTTCTGCGGAAATAGAAGAGTGCGACTGATCCAAAATGCACTTCCCGTTTTTGATCAGCAGCAACTGTGGGGATTCGTGATGGACATTGAACATTTGGGCAACTTTTGTGGATAAGTCACGGTATTTGATCAGATCTAAAAAGTATAACGGCGTAATGTTTTCGTCAAACAGTTTTCCATCCAACTCAAACCGTTTTTTGGCCATCATGCTGATCGAGCAGCGTGTGCTATGTTTAAAAATAATGCTATGACCGATTGCAGCTTTTATTTCGTTTAGCTGCTCTGCAGAAGTAAGATTAATCCAATTCATGGCAGTAAAATTAAGAGGATGCTTCTTTTATCACCCTAAATATTTTACAAGTTGACAAAAAGCGGATTATCTGTGATGGCTGTTGCCATAAGCCGGGCAAAGTTTGGATGCACAAGAAGATAAAGAACCTGATAAGGCAGCAGCTAATACAGCCAGCAAAATAATTTTTCTCATTTGGGTAAATTTATACGCTGTTTAAAAATCAAATAATACCTGTTTTACTGCATTAAGGTTTCAGCCAAATCAACCATTTTAATAGCTGTGATGGCCGCCTCATCACCTTTGTTCCCGTGTTTGCCGCCAGAACGGTCAATCGCCTGTTGCAGGTTATCAGTTGTTAATACACCAAATATCACCGGCTTTGAATATTTTATTGATACATTGCTTACACCGTTGGCTACGGCGTTGCAAATAAAATCAAAATGCCGGGTTTCGCCCTGTATCACACAACCCAAACAAATCACGGCATCAACATTGCCTTTTTTCAGTAACAGTTCGGCTCCGGAAGTCAACTCAAAACTCCCCGGTACGGGATAAATTTTGATGCTTTCTTCTTTTGCCCCGTTACTGATCAAGGTTTGATAAGCCCCTTGCAGTAAAGCACTTGTTATGGCTGCATTCCATTCTGCAACTACAATGCCGAAACGATAATTTGCAGCAGATGGTATGGTTGTATGGGAAAAATCGGATAAGTTTTTTAATTGAGAGGCCATCAGAAAGTATTTGTGTAGAAAATTTTGCCTGATGCTTCTTTTATCAGGTAAAATTTACCCATTTTATTTTTGTGCCTGTACGCGGGCAATGTACTTGTCAATGCTGGTTGCTTCGCTGCTCTCCGGGAAATCAGTTTTTATTTTCTGATAAGCATCCAGCGCATCGTTGTAGTTTTTCTGGTTCTCGTAAACCAAAGCCATTTTTTTCAAATACATCGGAGAGGTAAAACTGTTGTTGCCTTTATCAATTGCTTTTTTGTAAAAGGTGATTGCTTTGTCGTAATCCTTCAATTCTACATAAGCATCGCCGGTATTGCCCAAAGCCTGCGATGCAATAATTGCATCATCACCACGATAATTGGTCAGATTTTCGGCTGCTTTTTTAAACTCACCTTTGTTTAGATAAGCCACACCCAAATAATAATAAGCCAAGTTGGCCGCTTTGGTGTTGCTGTATTCATCCACAATTTTGGCAAAACCAGGATAACCGGCATCACCATTAATGGCTTTGTCCCAATTTTTTTTCTCCCAAAAATCCTGTGCCACATACATTTTGTTGGATGCTTCTATTTCACGCGGGGCAAGGTAAAATTTCTGATAAGCAAAGTAAATCACAATCAAAGCCAGCACAGCCGCAACAATAAAAGTCAGGCTTTTTTGATTTTCCATTACAAAATTTCCGGTCTGGGCCAGCGGTTTAGGTTCTGCAGGCTTAGTTACTTCTGTTACAACTTTAGTATTTGGTTGATTAATTGACATTTGTATCCAAAATTTTAGTGTGCAAAAATACGGTTTTAAGCCTCTTTAGCAACACTTAATTTCGGTAAAATTAAAGTCGGTTTTATGCCGGTGCCTGGCCAATACCGGCAGGATTGCTAACTTTGAAGCCCGACATGTATTTAACACAACTTTCGCTGCTTAATTTTAAAAACTATGTTCAGGCTGATCTCAGCTTTAAGCCCGGCGTAACCGTTTTTGCCGGTAATAACGGGGCCGGAAAAACCAATCTGCTTGATGCCATTCATTACCTGTCGTTGTGCAAAAGTTACTTCAACCCAATTGATAGTCAGCAGATTTTGCAAGGCACGGATTTTTTTATGCTGAATGGTACATTCATCAAAGACGAGCAAAAAGACACCGTTTCCTGTGCCATCAAACGTAACCAGAAAAAGCAGTTTAAACGCAACAAAAAAGAATATCAGCGGCTGGCCGATCATATTGGTTTGTTCCCGCTGGTGATGCTTTCGCCCTACGATACCAATATTATTATGGAAGGCAGTGAAGAGCGGCGCAAGTTTGTGGACAACGTGATTTCGCAAACCGACCATCAATATCTGGACGAACTGATTTCTTACAACAAAACACTGCTCAACCGCAATATTTTACTCAAAACCATTGCAGATACCGGCAAATATGACCCGGCTTTGCTGGAAGTTTTTGATGAGCAATTAGTTGTTTCCGGCAACATCATCTTCCAAAAAAGAAAGGCTTTTATGGAAGTTTTTACGGAGATTTTTAACCGGCATTATCAGTATTTGAGCGAAGATGCGGAGCGCGCAGAACTGATCTATGATTCTCAGTTGTTGCAGCATGATTTTGCATCTTTACTTAAAAAAGCAACCGAACGTGACCGTGTTTTAGAACGTACAAGTGTTGGCATCCATAAAGATGAACTGCAATTTTCCATCCATCAAATGCCGATGAAAAAATTTGGTTCGCAGGGCCAGCAAAAGTCATTTCTGGTTGCATTAAAACTGGCGCAATATAGTTTTCTGTATCAGCAAAAAGGCTTTAAACCATTGCTTCTTTTAGATGATATTTTTGATAAACTGGACGAAAAACGCATCCACAAACTGATGCAAATGGTTTCCGACAATAATTTCGGTCAGGTTTTTATCACCGATACCAATGCCGAACGGATGCAGCAGGTTTTTGACCGGATTGGCGTGAAAGTAGCGGTTTTTAAGGTAGAAAAAGGACAGGTTGATGGGCCGAACGAACGATAAAACCCTGAAAGAAGCTTTGGCCCAGATGCTTAAAGTTTACAAAATCAAGCGTAAATTTGATGAAACCGGCATTATTGCGCACTGGCCGGATTTGGTTGGGAAACCTGCCGCCAACCGGACCAAAGAATTGTTTATTTTGAACAGAAAGCTTTTTATCCGCATGGATTCGTCTGTTATCAAAAACGAATTGCTGCGGATGCGGCTGGAGATCATCGAAAAAATAAATGAGCAGGCAGAAACAGAATTAATCACAGAAATAATTTTGTTGTAAGCCAAGGAGCTGTTTAAATTTCGTCCCCAAAATTATAGGATGCTTCTTTTATCACCTAAAATCAGTGAACTATATTTTTGCTTTTGTTAATGATCCGCTACAAAAACCAAATTTATAGCACTAAAAAAAGCATCAGGTTTTTTTAAGTGAAACTTAAACCAAGCTATAGCATAGTTTATGTTGATGCTGTTTTTATCGGCATAAAATCCGGCTGATTTATACCGATAAAAACAGCATGAGGGATTACACTTCTACTTTTAATTGGGCTTGTCTTTCCGTCAGTTCAAAAACTTCGCCATACGGAACGATGGTGATGCGGCCAAACTGCTCCAGCAAATTTTTATAAGCTTGTGCTACGGGGCGTGGTTTTCGGTTCATGTCATACAAACCGCAAGAGTTGACCGTTCCTTTTTTCTCCGCCAGTTCAATGTCCCAATCCACCTGATCGATCAGGCTGTACCAGGTAAAACCCAAAACAGGTATGCCGTCTTTTCTGATCTGTAACACGTTAATCCACTGCTTGTATAACCAAACAACAGCTTCATCGGCGTTTAAAACATTGGTTTCGGTGTGCATTACCGGTTTTTTGTAACGCTCGTAATATTCTTTCGTTACCTGATACCAGCCCAGCACATCAGATGCGTTAAGCAAACTGCCGTCGGGTAATTTTATGATCTCGTTCCGCCCATAATAATCATTGCCCATAATCTGATAGCCCGGCGGCTCTCCGGCCATAAACCAGTTAAATTCTTCCCTGGTCACACCATTGTCCAACAGGTACATGCACACATCAGCATCCGGCGGATGGGCGTAAAGTAAATCAAGCGATAAAAAACGCAGCTTGTTGATTAAAGTTGTTTCTTTAGAAATTGTTGCAGCTAATTCATGCACATATTCGGCACTTTCACTCTGCACGATGATACAATTTGGTTTGCGTTTGGCAATCATGTGGTTGGCCATAATGCTGGAAGCCACCAGGTTTTTAATTGCCGTTACAAAGCTTTTGTCGTCCTTTTTCTGCTCATTCCATAAACCGTCTTTGGCACTGGCTTTTGCCGAAACATAGATTTCGTTAACAGGCGTATAGAAACGGACCCAGGGATAACGCTCGGCCACAGCATCCGCATATTTTGCAAAATGAATAGGAAGTTCCGGGTTTTGAAAATTACCGACCCAATCCGGTACGCCAAAATGCATCAAATCTAAAATTGGGGTGATGCCTAACCGCTTGATCTCATTCATGGCTTCGTCTGCAAAGCTCCAATCATACTTGCCATCGCTTTTGTTGATGGAATAATACGGAAGCCCGTAACGCAGAACCTTCAGGCCAAGTTCTTTTACCAAACCCAAATCTTCTTTCATGTTTTTGTAATGGCCGCATTCTTCCAGCAAATCCCGGCGTGTTTTGCCATTGTTGATGGTTGGGTAAGAACATTCTATGCCTGTTGCAAACATAAAATTAGCCAGGTTATCAACCGGCAAACCGCTACCGTCCCGGCCTTTGCCACCGCCAAATTCATCTCCGGCATATACACCATCACTATGATGTTTTTTGATGTATGATAAAAAACCTTTTTCGGTCATTTCAGCAATTAATTTTTATTTAAAAAAGCATCAGCAATATGATAAGACACGGCCAAAATGGTTAAAGTTGGATTGGCGCTTAAAGAACTTGGGAAAATAGAATTATCAGCAATATAAAGGTTGGGGACATCAAATGACCGACCGTTTTTATTCACCACATTCTGCTCCGGATCATTGCCCATCCGGCAAGTGCCAATAGTGTGTGCATTGCGGTTCATTGTCCACATGTGCCTGGCACCAGCATTTTTCCAGATGGCTTCCATATTTTTCTGGGCGTGTGCAGCCATTTTCTGTTCATTTTCTCCGTTGGAGAAATGAATACGCGGCTTTGGCAAATTCATTTCGTCCAGTTCATCGGATAATTCCAGAAAATTATGGTCGTATGGCAGGCATTCACCATGCATATTAATGCCGGCAACATTGTTATAATGCCGCATCCGTTCACGCAGCTCTTCCCCAAAAATACCGGTTGCTCGCGCAAGTTGTGAAGCGTAAGTGACCGGCATCACACCAATAGATTGAATGATATATCCGCCAGCAAAATCAGCATCTGCCGGCCGGTGCATGTCTTCAGAAATCAAACCTCCGGGAATACCTTTCCAGGGATCAATTTTCTGATCAAATTCACCCCAAACCTGCAAACCTGTATGCGCCATAAAGTTTTTGCCTACCTGGCCGCTGCTGTTTGCCAACCCGTTCAGCAACAGCAGTCGCGGGGATTCTATAGCTCCGGCGCATAAAAAAACGTTTTTGCAGAACTGTTTTTCCAATTGACCATTCCGCTGATATACAACCGCCTCTAATTTGCCGGAAGGATTTTTTAATAACTCGGTAACAAAACAATTTGGCCTAACCTCGGCACCATAATGTACTGCAACCGGGATTAAAGTAACATCCATACTGGCTTTGGCACCGGTAGAACAACCGGCCTGGCAAAAACCACGATTGGTACAGGCTTGCCGCCAGCCTATATGTTCCTGGTAATAAGCAGCCGATAAAGCCGCATTTGCCGCCGGGGAAGTTTTAATGTTTAAAGCTTTACTACCGCGCTCCATCAATTGTGCGGCTGCGTTTAAAGCTAATGGAGGAAGCGGATAACCTGATTTCCTGTGTGGGCCCCACGGATAAGGAGTAGGGCCGGAAATACCTAAATTTATCTCAAGCTCATTATAATAAGCTTCCAGATCCTGATAAGCAAGCGGCCAATCATGACCGACACCAAATTCGGATTTTAGCTGAAAGTCATCCGGCTGCGCCCTGGGTGTATAAGCCGTGTAATGCAAAGTTGAACCGCCAACACCAATCCCGGAGTTGTTTTTTCCGAATGCGATCGGGTCAGTTCCCGCGCTTAATCTTTCATGCGTCCAAAAAAGTTTGTTTTGCTCTGTTTCATCGGTTGCAAAATCAGCTAATGGGTTCCAGTAATTGCCTGCTTCCAGAGCCACAACTTTTAATCCGGCTTTTGCAAATTTGGCCATCAATGGTGCGCCGCCAGCACCTGTACCAATAATTACGGCATCTACAATTTCATTATTCTGGTATCGGCGCATAAAGGATCATTCGGCATGTAATAAATTTTTATTTTAGTTGAGGCACATCCCAACCTTTAGCATCGGCAAAACCAGTGTAATTAATTTCAGCCTGAACTAAAGGATGACTGTAAAAATGTTCGGCAGCTTCCGTAAGCATCAATTCAAAAAACAGTTTTGCTGAAAAGTCTTTCCAGGTTTCAGCTTTAGGCGTTCCTTGTTGTACTGTTTTTAGCAGGTTATTTTTTTGCTCTGTAGATAGATCAGTAAAGTTTTGGTGCGATAAAAGAAGTATTTCCTCGGAAATCCCTTTTAAACCGGTTTTATAGGCCACACCATCAGGCGGAAGCTGATCATACCGCCAGCCAGAACCGGATTTGTTATATAAACGCTGATCAATTTTTCCGGCAATATTTACCAAATGTTCATCCTCTTGCGCCATTAAATAATCGCAAACAGCTTGTAACAATGTAAATTCCCCTTCTGTAAAAAACTTGGGTAATATTACATTTTCATTTTCCCTTTGCGTGAGGACCTGGCGGGTTTTTTCAGTAACCAGATCAGAGTTCAATAAATTATCCAATGCTTCTTTTATCATATATTATTTGGCTGCGGATAAACGGCCACCGGTAACTTCAACCAAACTTCCGGTCATAAAACTACCATCATCAGAAGCTAAAAACACATAAGCGGGCGCGAGTTCTTCAGGTTGTCCGGGACGTGCCAATGCTACCTCATGGCCAAATTTTTCCACTTCATCTTCAGGCATCGTCCCGGGGATGTTGGGTGTCCAAACAGGGCCGGGGACTACAGCGTTCACACGGATGTTCTTTTCCCCCAGCTGCAAAGCCAATGATTTTGTAAAAGCATGGATCGCACCTTTTGTTGATGCGTAATCAACTAAATTTTCCAAACCTGTCATCCCGACAATGCTGCCTGTGTTTATGATCGAATCACCGGTTTTTAGGTACTTTAAAGCAGCTTGTGCCATAAAAAAATAGCCAAAAATATTGGTTTCAAAGGTTCTGCGCAGTTGTTCTTCTGTAATGTCTTCTAATTTGGTTTGAACTTTTTGAAAAGCTGCATTATTGACTAAAATATTTAATTTCCCAAATTCAGTCACTGTTTTTTCAACTGCCGCTGTACAGTTTTCCTTATTGCGTACATCAGCTTTAATAATCAAACATTTGCCGCCTTTGGCTTCTACCAAACGTTTTGTTTCTTCGGCATCGCTGTCATTTTCATTGTATAAGATCGCAACTTCTGCCCCTTCCATGGCAAAAGCAATAGCCACGGCACGGCCGATGCCGGAATCAGCCCCGGTAATTAAAGCCGTTTTGTTTTTCAGTTTTCCTGCCGGAAGATAATTGGACAAGTCAGAATCTGGCTGCATTTTCATGTCTGATTGTTTGGCCGGATAAGGCAATTGCTCGGCTTTGATTTCTTCAGAACTCGGGCGAAATTCCAGATTACTCATGTTCAGATTGTATTTAATTAAAGTGGAAGAACGCTGAAAATATTGATATTGTTTGTTAGAACTTATATAATTAATTAGTGGGTTTTTATCGTATCCTGTTTGTTAAAACCTGCATAAATACCGCTTGAAAATTTCTTACAATGCTTCTTTTACACCTGTAAATTTTGTTTTTGAGTTTTATGGTGACAAAAGAAGCATCGCTATTTTATGGTGATAAAAGAAGCATCGCAAAGAAACCGGCCAAACTCACCATGCTTCTTTTACACCTGTAAATTTTGTTTTTGAATTTTATGGTGATAAAAGAAGCAGCTGCAACAAGATCGCTCAGATTTAAAAAACCGGTGCTAAGCTTTAATGAAAAAGTGTGTCCCACAATAAATATAAATTCAATACCAGGATAATGGCCGCTACGATCCAGGCCACCAATTTGGTGAAAGTACGGTTGACAAACCGCCCCATTTTCCGCTTATCGTTGGTAAAAACGATTAAAGGGATAACCGCAAAACTTAATTGCATAGAAAGGATAACCTGACTTAGCACCAACAAACTGGCCACACCTTTTTCCCCGGAAACCTCGGTTACAATAAATGCCGGGACAATGGCGATCAGCCTGGTAATCAGCCGCCTTAGCCAGGGTTTTAACCGGATATGTAAAAAACCTTCCATCACAATTTGCCCGGCAAGTGTACCTGTTAAAGTTGAATTTTGGCCGGAAGCCAGTAATGCAATGGCAAAAACCGTACTGGCCAAGCCTGCACCCAATACCGGCGCAAGCAATTTATAGGCTACCGTAATATCGGCTACATCACGGTGCCCACTGTTATGAAAACTCGCTGCAGCAACAATTAAGATGGCCGCATTGATAAAAAAGGCAAACAGTAAGGATACGGTACTATCAATAGCCCCGAATTTGATCGCCATCTTCTTGCCTTCGTTATTTCGCGGATAATTTCTGGTTTGGATAATACTGGAATGCAGGTACAGGTTATGCGGCATCACCGTAGCGCCTAATATACCGATGGCGATGTAAAGCATGGAGGGATTTGTTACTACCCTTAACTGCGGCAGCATTCCTTTCAGGATAGGAAACATTTCAGGATGAGAGGCCACCATCTCATAAATAAAGCAACTCATAATCACCAGGATCAAAGCGGCAACAACACTTTCAATAAACCGGAAACCTTTATACTGAAAGAAAAGAATAAGGAGAACATCCAGGGCGGTGATCAGCACACCAATGGTTAGCGGTATGCCAAACAGCAGGTTAAAAGCCAAGGCTGATCCGATCACTTCTGCAAGATCGCAGGCGGCAATGGCTATTTCACAAAGTATCCAAAGGCCGAAACTTACTGCCGGGTGATAATGGTCGCGGCAAGCCTGAGCCAAGTCCCGTTCGGTTGCTACACCAAGTTTAAGTGCCAGATATTGCAAAATAATTGCAAAAAAGTTGGAGATCAGTATTACAGACAACAGCGTGTAGCCAAATTGTGCACCGCCCGCAATATCAGTTGCCCAGTTGCCGGGATCCATATACCCTACGGCCACCATGAGGCCGGGCCCAACAAAAGCAAAAAATTTGCGCCACGAACTGCCATTTTGTGGGACTGCAATAGTTGAAAATACCTCTGGCAATGAATTAGTATGTTTGTCCCTTCTCCAGGCGGCTTTATTGTTTTCTAATAATGTCGACATATATCTTATGCGCGGTTTCTTTTGTAATGATAATTGTTTTTTCCTGAACTGATCCTATTTCAATACAATGATTGCAATCCGTAAACGATGCTATCCTGAAGCATGATCCGATTAATAATTTAAATTTTTCAATAATTTAATACCCGTTTTTAATTGTCCAAATCCTGTTTAATTTTGTTTCTACATCTTTTGATATACTTCTTTTACCACCTAAAATTTGGTGGTTTTTGGTTTTTTCTATCAGAAACAATAATAAAAAGCAAATTTACAGGCATAAAAGAAGCATTAAACCAGGATTTAGACAGGCTGAATTGTTCTTGCTGAAAACATTTGTTGCCGCTTTCTGTAACAACTATCCAGCTTTTTTTTAAGATATGTAACTCTGAATAAGACATATAAATTTGTTTTTAAAAAGGTATAATCGCTTTAAAACAGATATTTCTCCCCATATTGTAAAGCCCTGAATGCCCGTTTGGGGAAGCTGAATAATATTCAAAATATTTTAACCGGTTAAGGTTGGATTGATAAGCTTTGTCGAAAAGGTTGTTTATCTGAAACTGTAACTGCAGGCTGTGGTTGGCCGTATATTTAATTGTTGTGCCGGCGGAGATATCGATCAATGTATATGCAGGCGTATAAGTTTCGGTATTGTATAATCCAAGATAACGTGCTTGTGCAGCACTTATATCGGCCTCGGCTTTTACGTTAAACGCGCTAAAAACCTTGGATTTTACTTTAAATTCCTGACTGACACTTGTTAAATAATGCAAAGGCGGGATTAGCGGAAGATACTCGCCTTGCGTCCCCACTCCTTTAAATGCATTGCCCATGTTGAAACCATAAGTTACCGATAGCGAATTGGCAAATTCAAAACCTTTTAATGCTTCCGGGTGTAAGGCAAATGTTGCTTCCAAGCCGTAAAGTTGTGCTTTAGACTGCTGATATTGATAAGTTTTATTGCCCTGGGCATCAACAATAGCGTTGTCGTTATTGTCAACCAGCAGGGATAAATATATATAGTCAGAAATATTATTGTTGAAAACACTAAAAGTGGTCGAATAATTCTTTGTGCTTACTTCTATCCCTAAATCTTCCTGTAAAGAAAACTCCGGGTTAAAATTCCGGTTTCCCTTGTAAATGATATGCGCCCCCGGATCAAGCCCGTTGGAAGAAAATTCCGGGATACTTGGTGCCCTGTAGCCTCTTGCAATATTGGCTTTCAGGCTGATCTGATCGTTTAGCGCATACGTACTTCCCAAACTTAAAGATACGCCATGAAAAGTTTTTTCGAAAGATGGAAATTGAAGATATGCGCCAGCTATATCACCATCTTTTACCTGCCTGTCAAAACCGGTTGCCGGATCCGGTCTGGTATAAAAATCATCGCCTTTTAAATGACGCTGATCATAACGTACACCCGCCCCGATCGTCCATTTTTGATATTTCCACTTGCCAAACGCGTAGATCCCGGCATCAAATAAGTTGTAGTTTGGTATCGGGAAATCAGTTGCGTTTTTACTAATGTTGTTTTGATACATTCCGTTTATCCCGGTAGAAAATTCTATATTGGTAAAAACCGGAACATTATAATCCACGCCATAATTTACGGTATTTAACCGCACAAACATACCAGCCTGCTCCGGGATGGTGGGATGTGTATATTCCCTCCGGATGTTTTGCTGAAATGCCAACAAGGCGTTGATGTCCCCTTTACCTAATTGATAATGGTTTTTGGTGTAGATACGATAATGCTGGATATGTTGATCCAAAGGGCTTTGTTTGTAAGAGTTTAATACATCGTTAGGTACAATCGGCCGGTTCAAAATGTCATCTTTATCGCCTTCCATTGTTTGATAGGTGAATTTCCTGCTCAGCGAGTCCCGGCTTCCGTCAGGTATGCCCTGATGGTTGTCATATAATGTTAGGTTTAGGGAGCTATAACCTTTTTCGGTCCGGTGTTTAACGCTGGCAGACGCGTTGATTTCTTTAAAACCGGTGTTATAAACTCTTCCATCAATGTTATTTTGATAGTTTTTGGCTATCCGGTATGAGCCTCTCAAAGCATAACTCCAATGATTGTTGCCATAATTGATCCTCAAGCCGTTCCCGATCAAACTGTTGTTGCCCTGATATTCTGAAAATATTTTACCGGTTATTTTGCCATAAGTATCATCTGTTAGCGCAGGTATCAAACCAACAACCCCGGCAAGCGCGTCCGACCCGTAAATTAAACTCGACGGCCCTTTCACCACTTCCGCACGTTCAATATTGTAAGGGTCAACTTCAATCCCGTGTTCGTCTCCCCATTGCTGCCCTTCCTGCCTGATCCCATCATATAAAGTAAGCACCCGGTTGTAACCCAACCCGCGGATAAAAGGCTTCGAAATATTAGGCCCGGTTTTAACCGCATTTAAACCCGGTACATTTTTTACTAAAACATCAATAATATTACTTGCCGTTGTTTGTTCGATTTTTTTTGAGGACACCGCAACGATTGGTATCGGGTTTTCCCGGACCAGGGTTGCCCGCGAAACACCGGTAACGATAACTTCGTTTAGCGTGCTGTTTACAGGTTTTAAAAGGACATTGTAAACCAGTTTGCCTTTAACTGTTGCAACTGTTTCCGACTGGTAACCAATGCAGGATATCATCAGCATTGAACCAATTTTATTGGCCGGCACTTTTAAATGAAACCTGCCATCGTTATTGGTATTGGTGCCAATTGCGGTAGCACTGATGCCTACAGAGCCAAAACTGACCGGCTGCCCGTTAGCCTTGTCTTTTATCGTTCCGGAGATGGAAACTTCCTGTCCGTATCCGGCTAATGCAAAGCATATTATAAAAAAAATAGTCAGGTTTATCCTCATGATTTTATTTTATTTGTCCTTATTAATTTATTTCTGCAAACTTATATTTTTTATTTGCAAATCTAATTTTTATAATTAGACAAACCTAATTTTTAAATACGAAATGAGTTTGATTATGTTTGTCAAAAATTTGTATTTTATGCAAACCCTAACCGAAGAAAATTACTTAAAGGCCATACTTAAGCTATCTCAAAGCGGTTTGGATAAAATCACACCTACTGCAATTGCGGAGGAAATGGCCGTTAACGCTGCTTCGGTAATTGATATGCTTAAAAAACTGACGGAAAAGGAATGGATAACTTATGATAAAAAAAACGGTGCAGGGTTAACGCCGGAGGGAAACCGCCTGGCTTTAAATATTGTCAGGAAACACCGGCTTTGGGAAGTGTTCCTTTGCGAAAAATTAAAATACAGCTGGGACGAAATCCATGAAATGGCAGAACAATTGGAACATATCCAAAGTGATGACCTGGCTGATAAACTTGATGGGTTTTTAGGTTTTCCGCAATTTGACCCGCATGGAGACCCGATCCCTCGGGCAAACGGCACCTTACCAAAACTGGCTAAAATTTTATTGTCTGACAAAGAAATTGGGGACAATTGTGAAGTAGTTGCCGTAAAAGATACATCCGTGCAATTTTTGCAATACCTGAAACAGCTTTCCGTGGTTATCGGCACAACAATCCTGATTAAAGATAAAGTGGCCTTTGATAATTCCCTGGTTGTTTCTATTGAGGGAAAGATGAACACCGTATCAAAAAAGTTTGCAAACAGTATTTTTGTAAAACGATAAGGCTGAGCACTTAAAAATCAATCCTGTTTCTCGGGGCAGGCAAAGTTTGCGATGCTTCTTTTATACCTGCAAATTTTACTTCAAAAACTGTTTTGATGGAATGATTATCAAAAACCACCAAATTTTAGGTGGAAAAGAAGCATTGAAAAACCATGAACGAAATTTAAACAAAATAGGTTATTACAAGACCGTTTGCTATAACCTAACATCTTTTAAAAACTTTTCCATGATCACTTCAACCGAAAGATGTTGCAAAGCATAAGTTCTTGCTGTTACAGCATATACTTTAGGATTTTGCAAGAAACCAGTTATAGCTTCACACAATTGTTGTACATCATCCGGTTCGATAACTTTTCCTAACCGGTTATTGGTAATTACATTATATAAAGTGGTTTGAGGGCTTGCAGTAGCGATCACCTGTCCGCCTATAGCCAAAATCGTAGTCAGTTTAGAGGGCATAACCAGATCAGCCACATTCTTTTTTTGAATAATTAAGTGTACATCAGCAATATTCAAAAAGCTGTTAAAAACTTCTTCAGATTGTAAAGAAATAAAATTTACATTATTGATTTTCAACTTATTAGCTTGTTCTATCAATCTGATTTTGTATGCGCCGTTACCGCAGATAATAAACTTTACTTCTTTTAGCTGCTCAAATTTGATGGCCACATCTAAAATCATTTCCAATCCTTGCTTTTCGCCCAGATTGCCAGAATACATCACCAAAAAATCGCTTTCTGAAAAGTTCCATTTTGATTTTAAAGATGCACGGTCCTCCATCGGAAAAAACTGTTTGGTATTTACCCAGTTCGGAAAATTTATCACCTCGATATTTCGCTTTTGCTTGATTTTTTTAATCATCCCTTCAGATATCGTACTAACATAATCTACTTTTCTCAAAATATATTTTTCTATTTTAAACATCAGGTTAACCACTCTTTTGCTTTTGATCAGTTTTAATTCATTAGCCAGATCAATCTGTAAATCTTGTATGTGGTAAACAATTTTAGTTTTTCTGAAAAACCGGTAGGCAAGAGCTACCAAAGCCAGGTGGAACGGCGGGGAAATGATGATAAACGCATCAAATTTTTTCTGGAAAATTAGCTTTGTAAGAATCAAGGAAGAAGATAGGATAAAAGAAGTTTCCTGAATAATCCGGGTAACTCCTGTTGGGTTGGGCGGCACATACATCGGACACCTGTAAATGGTCAACAAGCCATTATGAGCAGTTTCTTTTTGGTAAGAACCATTTTTATACGGCGGTTTTACCTTCCATTCCGGATGAAATGGGTAAGATGTAACAACCGTACAGGCAATACCCTGCTGCACCATATAATCAACCATACCGGCCGTGTATTTTCCCATACCGGTTCTCTCCGGAAAAAAATTAATGCCCTGTACCAATACACGCTTAATCTTCATTTTTCAATCAAATTTTTTTGTAATATTTATGATAAAATTTTACATTGTGGGAAATTTATGCCTATTTGTAATGTGCCTTTACAAGGATAAATATTTGCCCATGAATATAATTATACCTGATTATCAAAGCTGTTTTAAAGAACGGAAGGTAATGATAGAACATGTCTTATACACCAAGATATTACAGTTAAAAATAAAAAGACTGATTGATATCATCCTCTCCATATTGTTGATATTTTTGTTTTCGCCTCTTTTTCTACTGATAGCGGTATTGATTAAATTATCTTCAAAAGGTTCTATATTTTATACCAACAAACGGATCGGTTTATTTGGGCAACAATTTCATTGCTTAAAATTCAGATCGATGGTAACTGAACAATGTTATAGTAAAGAGGATTTTCAGGCTTATGCAGAAGCAAAAAACCGTGGCGTGCTTTTTAAACAAAAGCAAGATGGTCGTGTAACCGCGGTCGGGAAAATCATCCGTAAAACAAGCATTGATGAACTCCCACAGCTTTTTAATGTGCTGAACGGTGATATGAGCATTGTAGGGCCACGGCCGCTTGTACCATTTATGCTGGATGATTTGCAAGATTTTAACCAGATCAGATCTTTACTCAAACCGGGCATTACCGGGAAATGGCAAATAGAAAACCGTATAAATAACACCAGCGCAACTTACATGATTGAGCCGGACATACACTATATCGAATCTTTTAGCCTGTTCACAGATTTAAAAATCATCTTGAAAACGCCAAAAGTGGTGTTGAGCACTGGTGGGGCTTATTAAATTAAACTATAAATATATTTTACCCAACTATATACTGTTTTTACCGACTAATTTTACAGTTTTAAGTATTGATTCAAATTGCAAGTTACCACATGATATAAAAAAATCCACCAAATTTTAGGTGGTAAAAGAAGCATCATAACAATCTCCGATAAAGTTTAGCGTGGCTCCTGCCTCATCAAATTTGATGTATACCCGAAAAGTTTTTTGTTCATTTCCGGTTAAAAATAATTCTTTCGGCATAAATCTTTTGGCATTAATTAAACGTAAAACATTCGGATTATAATTGTGTTCACAGCACATAATAAACTTAACTGATAGGTAAATGCTCAAAAAATACGCTATTTTAATTCTGGTTCCGATGTTGCTGATTGCCGGTGCGATGGCTTACTGCGGCAATAAAGTATATTATTTATCGCAGGAGGAAAAGCAGGTACAGGAAGATTTTGCCACGCTCAACAATATTACTTTTGGCCTGCTTTCCATCAACGCCTGGAAGGACAAGGTTTCGCTGATCATCAACCGGCAGATTTCGGGTTTCAATTTTACTTCCGGTCAGCAAAAAGATCTGCAAAAAGAAATTGAACAGATCATGAACGCACTGATCACCAAAGCCATTGGAATCATCAACCGGCCACAAAAAACGCTGATCGGAAAGCTGAAAAAGGCGGCCGTCAAGGTTTTTGTAAACGAGAAAGAACTTCGGGCGCAAGTGCCGGGTTTTGCCAAAGAAATTATCAAACAGGTTAACAAACCATCCAGCAAACGCCGGTTAAAACGCCTGGCCAGCAGCAAGTTTAAAGAACTGGAAAAAACTACGTTTGATAGTTCCATCACTGCCGAAAACGCGGTACGCACTAAACTTTACCGAAAATATAATGTGCAGGACGCAGATGGGTTTCAGAAAAAAACAGACCTGATTTTGATGAACAACAAAATGGAAAGCCGCAATTATGCTTATGGCATGATGGGCGGTGCAGTATTGTTTTTGATTGTTTGGATGATTGTTAAGGGCAATAAATCTTTGCATAAATCACTTTTTGCGGTTTCGATTTTAGCGGCTGCTGTTTTGCTGGTCGTCGGGGTGAGTTCTACCATGATTGATGTGGAAGCACGGATCAAACTGGTGGATTTCAGTATTTTAGGCCAGCACATGGTTTTTAAAAACCAGATCCTGTTTTTCCAAAGCAAGGGTATTTTAGAAGTAGTGATGATTTTGCTGAAAGCAACCGCACCGGAATCTATTGCCGTAGGCGTGCTGATTTTTTGCTTCAGTATTGTGTTCCCAATCAGCAAACTGACCACGGCAATAGTGTATTTATTTGGCAGCGAAGGCCGGTGGAGCCGCGGCAAACTGATCCATTATTTCGCTTTTGACTCCGGGAAATGGAGTATGGCCGATGTGATGGTGGTTGCCATTATGATGACTTATCTGGCTTTTAACGGTATTTTGGACAGCCAACTGGCCGAACTGAACATCAAAAACAGCTATTTATCTACCGTAACCACCAACAACACGGCTTTGCAGCCCGGTTTCATGATTTTTTTATCGTTTGTGATCTTCAGTTTACTGATGTCTGAAATTTTAAAAAGGGTGATTTTGCCTGCGGAAGAAAAAGGGCGACACGATGACGAAGAAAGCGAAATTTAAAAATTTATGACTTTTGTGACAACAGCAGGGATTTTGTAAACAACGCCTCTGCCCAAACCAAAAAAAGGCCGGTAAAAGAAGCATTGCAACATGCTGTTTTTACCGGCCTAAATTTCATTAAAATTATCTGGGTTGAATAAAATTGAATTTTATACCGATAAAAACAGCATCAGGCATTGATTGCTTTCCAAAGCAAATCTTTCAGTTCCGTTAAACCTTTTTGCTGTACGGAAGAAATAAAAATTGCCGGAATATGTTGCGGCAGTTCCGCTTTCATTTCCTGCTGCAGTTCATCGTCCAGCAAATCCGCCTTGGTAACGGCCAGCACGCGTGGTTTCTGCATCAGTTCCGGGTTGTATTGTTCCAGTTCGTTCAGCAGGATTTCGTACTCCTCGGTTAATGTTCTGTTCGTATCCGCCGGGATCATAAACAGCAAAACCGAATTTCTTTCAATATGCCTTAAAAACCTGATCCCTAAACCTTTACCTTCGGATGCACCTTCAATAATACCCGGAATATCAGCCATCACGAAGGATTTTTGATCACGATAAGCTACAATTCCCAGATTTGGAACCAGCGTGGTAAATGCATAATCGGCAATTTCCGGCTTGGCCGCGCTCACTACGGATAACAAAGTTGATTTGCCGGCATTAGGGAAACCAACTAAACCAACGTCGGCCAAAACCTTTAGTTCTAGCACGTTCCAGTCTTCCCGGCCATCTTCGCCGGGTTGTGCAAAGCGCGGCGTTTGCTGTGTGGCCGATTTAAAATGCCAGTTGCCCAAGCCGCCGCGGCCGCCGGGCGTTAGTATTTTTGTTTCTCCATCTTTGGTAATTTCAAATAAAATTTCTCCGGTTTCGGCATTTTTGGCAATGGTGCCTAATGGAACTTCCAATATTTCGTCTTTACCGCTTTTGCCGGTACTGGTGGCACTTCCGCCGGAACCGCCGCTTTCGGCAATCACATGTTTGCGGAATTTAAGGTGAAGCATCGTCCACAACTGTGCGTTTCCTTTTACAATTACGTGGCCGCCGCGGCCGCCATCGCCGCCATCCGGGCCGCCGGTTGCCGTGTGTTTGTCGCGATGCAAATGCGCAGAACCTGCCCCGCCGTGGCCTGACCGGCAGCAGATTTTGACGTAATCAACAAAGTTTGAACCCTGGGACATGAATTTTTAGGTGATAAAAGAAGTATTGATAGTTAACGGGTTATGGTTAATAGTTCATTGCAGATAGTCGAAAGCCGATTACTATTAGCTATCAACTAAATACCATCAACTACCTTGCATAAATCAGCAAAAATCCGGTCGATCTCACCAATACCGTTCACTTTATCCAATTTGCCTTGCGCTTCGTAATAAGGTAAAACTAAAATGGTTTTGGTAAAATATTCTTCAATGCGTTTTACTAATTTATCAGCATTGTCATCCGGGCGGTTGGTGATTTTATGGCGTTCGGCAATACGGCGCGTCAGTTCTTCCTGCGTAACATCCAAAGCAATCACGGCGTCAATTTTTTCGTTTTTTGTGGCAAGCAATGCATCCAGTGCTTCTGCCTGCGGAACAGTCCGTGGGAAACCGTCAAAAATAAAACCTTTGGCTTGCGGGTTTTGCTTCACTTCTTCTTCCAGCATGGCGATGGTGATGTCATCGGTTACTAATTTTCCATCGGCCAAAATCTGACTGACCTGCTGGCCAAGAGGCGTTTGATTTTTAATATGTGCCCTAAAAATATCACCGGTAGAAACATGCACCAGTTGATAATGATTGATCAGGTTTTCGGATTGCGTACCTTTTCCGGCACCTGGAGGGCCAAACAATACTAAATTAAGCATGGGTTTTTCATTTAAAAAGCCTTCGCGGCAACAACCGGGAAGGCTTTTATAAAGTGCACTTGTAGGGATTCGAACCCCAAACCTTCTCATCCGTAGTGAGATGCTCTATCCAATTGAGCTACAAGTGCTTTTTGCAAACGGACTGCAAAAATAGAATATCTTTTTGATCCGTTATAATTTTTTTAAAATTACTTAACCAAAGCATCTATTGCGGCAAAATCCGGCAGGTCTTTGGCAGATTCCAATACTTCTGCGTAAATGATGTCCTGGTTTTCATCCAATACAAAAGCGGCTCTTTTAGATACACCTTTCAACCCAAAAACAAACTCTTGATACAAAGCACCGTAACTGGCGGAAACTTCTTTGTTAAAATCAGAAAGCAGCGGGAACTGATAATGCTGCTCTTCTTTAAACTTGGCCAAAGTAAACGGCGAATCAACAGAAATACCCAGAACTTGTGCGTTTACACCTTCGTAAAAGCTAAAATTATCACGCATGGTGCACAGTTGTGTGGTGCAGGTTTCGGTAAAAGCCATCGGAAAGAAATGGATAATCACTTTTTTACCGGCAAAATCTGACAAGGAAACCGATTTCAGATCCGAAGAAAACAAAGTAAACTGAGGGGCAGGCTGCCCTTTTTGAACCGTCATGATATTTAGTTTTAGAAAGGCCAAAATTACCACAATTTATTTTTAGCAAACAAGGGAACAGGCTTAACCCCAAATTTATGGCATAAAAGAAGCATTACTTTTTTGGGTCTGGTTGAGTTTGATCAAAGCTTGTTTCTGATGCTTCTTTTACCACCTAAAATTTGGTAATTTGCCAGCAACAGCGATTATAAAAACAAAATTTACAGGCATAAAAGAAGCATAGCATCCTTGCTGACAGGTATTTACACAGGCCTTAAAACAACAAAGCTGTTTTTTAATATTATCTGCAAAAAGCTTTGTATTTGTAATAATTTCTTTCTGTTTAGCATTGCAAATGTTGGGCATAAAACGTACTTTTGCAATCCAAAAAAAGCACTATTAAGCTTATATCAATAAAAATATATATGCCAAACGTTGGAAAAATAGTACAAATTATCGGTCCTGTAGTTGACGTAAGTTTTGCGGATGACGCGCACCTGCCAAAAATATTTGATGCGCTGGAAATTACTAAAGACAACGGACAAAAAGTTGTTTTAGAAGTTCAGCAGCATTTGGGGGAAGACCGGGTAAGGACAATTGCTATGGATTCTACCGATGGTTTGTTGCGCGGAATGCCGGTTAGCGATACCAACTCGCCAATCAAAATGCCTGTTGGCGATCAGATAAAAGGCCGCTTGTTCAATGTTGTGGGCGAGGCGATTGATGGGATAAACAAAATAGACAATTCACAGGGTTCACCGATCCATAAAGCACCGCCGCGTTTTGATGAGTTATCAACAGAAACGGAAGTTTTATTTACCGGGATCAAAGTAATCGATTTGCTGGCCCCTTATACCAAAGGCGGCAAAATTGGTTTGTTTGGTGGTGCCGGTGTTGGTAAAACCGTGTTGATCATGGAGTTAGTCAACAATATTGCCAAAGCTTACGCCGGTTTATCTGTTTTTGCCGGTGTTGGCGAGCGTACCCGCGAAGGAAATGATTTACTGCGCGAGTTTATCGAATCCGGCGTTATTAATTACGGTGATGCTTTTTTACACTCTATGGAAAAAGGCGATTGGGATTTGCCTTCCGTAGATAAAGAAAAACTGAAAGAATCTAAAGCAACCCTGGTTTTCGGGCAAATGAACGAGCCTCCGGGCGCGCGTGCACGTGTGGCCTTATCCGGTTTAACGGTTGCAGAATATTTTCGCGATGGTGATGGCGAAGGTCAGGGAAAAGATATTTTGTTCTTCGTAGATAACATTTTCCGATTTACACAAGCCGGTGCAGAATTATCCGCTTTGTTAGGCCGTATGCCATCTGCAGTAGGCTATCAACCAACGCTGGCCACAGAAATGGGCTTGATGCAGGAACGCATTACTTCTACCAAACGTGGTTCAATCACTTCTGTACAAGCAGTTTACGTACCTGCGGATGATTTGACGGATCCGGCTCCGGCAACTACTTTTGCCCACTTGGATGCCACAACTTCCCTATCCCGCAAAATTGCAGAATTAGGTATTTATCCGGCTGTGGACCCTTTGGATTCTACTTCCCGTATTTTAAGTGCTTCTGTTCTGGGCAATGAACATTATAATACTGCCCAACGTGTAAAAGAAACTTTGCAGCGTTACAAAGAATTGCAGGATATTATCGCCATTTTAGGTATGGACGAATTGTCTGAAGAAGATAAACTGACCGTTTCCCGCGCCCGCCGTGTGCAGCGTTTCCTATCTCAGCCTTTTCACGTGGCCGAACAATTTACCGGGCTAAAAGGAGTATTGGTTGATATTAAAGAAACCATCAAAGGCTTCAACATGATTATGGACGGTGAAGTGGACGAATATCCCGAAGGTGCTTTTAATTTGGTTGGAAGCATTGAAGAAGCTATCGAAAAAGGTAAAAAATTATTAGTTGAAGCAAATGACTAACCGGTTTGAGGTATGGGGTTAGAGCATTTTTGACCTTAAATCCTTCACCCCAAGTCCCTCATCTCAGAACTATATGACTTTAGAAATCATCACACCTGACAAAAAATTTTTTGAAGGAGAAATTGCATCAGTTATTGTTCCGGGCACGATTGGTTCGTTTGAAGTTTTGAACAATCACGCGCCTATTATTTCTACATTAGAACATGGCAAGATTGTAGTCCACACCGGTTCCAGTATTAAATCGCAAACTTTTTTTATCAAAGGTGGCGTGATTGAAGTGCTTGACAATAAAGTAATGCTATTGGCCGAAGGTGTGGAATCAATGGCAGAATAGATACTTCTTTTATCGATATAAAACCTGGCTTATTGCCGGGTTTTTTTTTGCCATTTTTTTAAACAGTTTTTTTCGCAAGTGATGAAATTTGGGCAGAAAAGTGATCGCTAACGTTATTTAGCAAAAATCTATACTAAATACCAGATTGAGTTTTGGTATAGTAGAACACAATTATAATTTTACATTTTAATAATTTTAAGAAATTAAATTTTTATTTCTACCTATTAAAAAGAATAAAATATTTTTTTATTTTATTAAAATTAGTATTGGTAAACATCAGGCAAGTATTTACCTTACAAATAGTCAATAAAGCAACAAAAGCAGTGATTATAGTTTACAACTGGCTTAATGGAAAATATAGAAATAACAGCGGGGATACTTAACAAATACAGCAAAACTTTTACCCAAGATCCAACGCAACCGGCGGCGCAGGCCATGCTTTACGGGATTGGGCTGACGGACGACGACATGCAAAAAGCGCAGGTTGGCGTGGCCAGCATGGGTTACGACGGCAATACCTGCAACATGCACCTGAACGACCTTGCCCAAATTGTAAAAGAAGGCATCTGGCAGGAAAATTTGGTTGGTTTGATTTTTAATACAATTGGCGTAAGCGATGGCATGAGCAACGGCACCGACGGAATGCGTTATTCCTTGGTAAGCCGTGATATTATCGCAGATTCCATCGAAGCCGTTTGCGGGGCACAATATTACGATGCGTTGATCGCTCTGCCTGGCTGCGACAAAAACATGCCGGGTTCGATCATGGCGATGGGAAGATTGAACCGTCCTGCTATTATGGTTTATGGCGGGACAATCAAACCCGGTCATTACAAAGGCGAAGATTTAAACATCATTTCTGCGTTTGAAGCGTTGGGAAAAAAGATTGCCGGACAAATAAACGATTTCGATTTTAAGGAAATTATTAAAAATGCCTGCCCGGGCGCCGGTGCCTGCGGTGGGATTTACACAGCCAACACGATGGCTGCGGCAATCGAAGCTTTGGGCATGAGTTTGCCTTATTCTTCTTCTAATCCGGCAATCAGTCCGGAAAAAGATGCCGAATGTTTGGCTGCTGGCAAAGCGATTAAGCTTTTGCTCGAAAAAGACATCAAGCCAAGCGACATCATGACGCGTAAAGCATTTGAAAATGCCATCGTGCTAATCATGGTTTTGGGCGGATCAACCAATGCCGTTTTACACTTGATCGCGATGGCCAAAAGTGTGGATGTACCATTAACTCAGGACGATTTTCAAACCATCAGCAATAAAATCCCGGTTTTGGCAGATATGAAACCGAGCGGAAAATACATGATGGAAGATTTGCATAAAGTTGGCGGCATACCTGCCGTGATGAAATATCTACTGAAAAAAGACTGGCTTAATGGCAATTGCTTAACCGTTACCGGAAAAACAATTGCAGAAAATTTGGCAGACGTGGCAGAAATCGATTTTGACACACAAAAAGTAATACTTCCGGCAGAAAACCCGATAAAAAAAACCGGCCATTTGCAGATTATTTATGGAAACCTGGCAGAAGGTGGCAGCGTGGCAAAAATTACCGGTAAAGAAGGCGAACGTTTTGAAGGGCCGGCACGCGTTTTTGATGGTGAGTTTGAACTGATCCACGGCATCCAAAGCGGTAAGGTTAAACCCGGCGACGTAGTAGTGATCAGAAACGTCGGGCCAAAAGGAGCTCCGGGCATGCCGGAAATGCTGAAACCCACTTCGGCCATTTTTGGTGCAGGTTTGGGAAGTAGCGTTGCCCTGATTACCGACGGCCGTTTTAGCGGCGGAACTCACGGTTTTGTAGTTGGCCACATTACTCCTGAAGCTTTCGATGGCGGAACAATTGCTTTGGTAAAAGATGAAGACCGGATTGAAATCGATGCCATCAGCAGGACAATAAAACTGATGGTGCCCGAGGAAGAGATTGCCAACCGCCGTTCAAAATGGCGGCAACCGGCTTTAAAAGCAACAAAAGGCATTTTATATAAATATGCCAAACAAGTATCTACCGCCGCCGAAGGTTGCGTAACCGATCAATGAAAATATACCGATAAAAGAAGCATTCATTTCAAAACAAAATACGATGGAAGTTGCCCAAGAAGAACTGTTGACCGCCCCGAAAAAAAAGGAAACCGTTGAGGTTTCCGGTTCTGTAGCATTATTGGAAGGCTTGATTGCCGAAGGTGTGGATACCATTTTTGGTTATCCGGGCGGCGCGATCATGCCGATTTACGATGCGCTTTACGATTATAAGGAAAAGCTGAACCATATTTTGGTGCGCCATGAACAAGGTGGAATCCATGCTGGCCAGGGTTATGCGCGCTCATCAGGGAAAGTGGGCGTTGTATTTGCAACGAGCGGCCCTGGCGCAACTAATTTAATTACGGGATTAGCTGATGCTCAGATAGATAGTACGCCATTGGTTTGTATCACCGGGCAGGTTTTTGCGCATTTGTTGGGAACGGACGCATTTCAGGAAACAGATGTGATCAACATTACCACACCGGTCACCAAATGGAATTATCAGGTTACGGAAGCAGACCAAATCCCGGAAGTGCTGGCAAAAGCTTTCCACATTGCACGCAGCGGTCGCCCTGGCCCGGTTTTGATTGATATCACCAAAAATGCACAAATCCAAAAGTTTGATTTTGAAGGTTATGTAAAGTGCAACCACATCCGTAGTTACCGCCCAAAACCAATTGTCCGGAATGAATATGCTGAACAGGCTGCCGCACTCATCAACCAGGCAAAAAAACCTTTTGTAATTTGGGGACAAGGTGTGATCTTGGGAAAAGCGGAAAAAGAATTTCAGGCTTTTATTGAGAAAACAAATATTCCTGCTGCCTGGACTATTTTGGGCGCAAGCGCCATTCCTACAGACCACGAATTAAATGTTGGGATGCTGGGCATGCACGGAAATTACGGCCCGAATGTGCTGACTAATGAATGTGATGTTTTGATTGCCATCGGGATGCGTTTTGATGACCGCGTGACCGGCCGGTTGGACAAGTATGCCAAACAAGCCAAGATCATCCATTTAGATATTGATCCGGCAGAGATCGACAAAAATGTACAAACTACCGTTCCCATTTGGGGCGATTGTAAGGAAACGCTTCCCTTATTAATGAATTTATGCCATCAAAAGAAGCATCCGGAATGGTTGCAGGAATTTAAAAACTATCAGCAGCAGGAAAACGATGTTGTAATTAACAATGAACTACATCCGCAAACTGGCGAACTCACGATGGGCGAAGTGATTAATCAGTTGAACGAACTGACTAACGGCGAAGCGATTATTGTTACAGATGTTGGTCAGCATCAAATGGTTGCGTGCCGGTATGCAAAATTTAACCAAACGCGCAGCAATATTACAAGCGGTGGTTTGGGCACGATGGGCTTTGCACTTCCGGCAGCAATTGGTGCCAAGTTTGGCGCGCAGGAACGCACGGTGGTTTCTGTGTCAGGAGATGGCGGTTTCCAGATGACGATACAGGAACTGGGGACAATCATGCAATGCGGCATTGATATCAAAATGCTTATTTTAAACAACCGCTTTCTTGGAATGGTGAGGCAGTGGCAAGACATGTTCAACGAAAAGCGTTATTCTTTTGTAGATATACAAAGCCCTGATTTTGTGTCGGTTGCAGCTGCTTACCAAATTGCCGGAAAATGTATTTCTGAAAGAGAAAACCTACAATCTGCTTTGAAAGAAATGCTGGAACACAAAGGTTCTTATTTGCTGGAAGTAATGGTAACGAAGGAAAACAATGTTTTCCCAATGGTGCCGCAAGGTTGCAGTGTGAGTGAGATCAGGCTGAAATAATCCACCTTAAAAACAGCAAAATGAGCATACAACATTTAAGTGACATCATCACCGGAAAGCAGGAATACAACATTACTGTTTACACGGAAAACCAGATCGGTTTGTTAAACCGGATCGCGATAATCTTTACGCGCCGAAAAATCAATATCGAAAGCCTGAACACATCGCCTTCGGAAATCGACAGTATCCATCGTTTTGACATCGTTATTACCGAAACGGAAGATGTGGTACGAAAACTGTCAAGGCAAATTGAGAAGCAGGTAGAGGTTTTGAAGGTATATTATCATACTAACGAAGAAATTATCTGGCAGGAAATGGCTTTGTACAAAGTTCCTACAGATACGATTGCCGAAAAGGTTTTGGTGGAACGTTTGCTGCGCGAACATGGTGCCCGCGCGGTGGTCATCCGAAAAGATTATACCGTTTTTGAAACGACCGGCCATCGTACCGAAACCGAAAACTTGTTGAATGCCTTACAGCCTTACGGTTTGATCGAATTTGTGCGGAGTGCACGCATTGCGATCATCAAAAGCAGCGAAGGTTTTAACCGGAAATTGCGTGAATTTGAACAATTGGAGCCTGGCCAGGAAGTGATTGAAAACGAGTTTTTAAGTAACCGGGACAAGATTTTTACGATGTAGAAGACGGCTTTTAGTGTTTAACAATCATCTCTTCAGCCCGACTAAATGCTTCTTTTTATCAGATAAAAAAAGGTGTGCTAAAAGAAGCATTGATGAAATAATATTCAGTTAGAAAAGTAAGATGAAAGCGCAAAGTGTGATTCCTATCCTCCGAATATTTGATGAAGCAAAAGCTAAAGAATTTTATGTGGACTGGCTGGGTTTCAAAATCGACTGGGAACATCGGTTTGAAGAAAACTTCCCACTTTATATGCAGGTTTCTGCGGAAGGAATACAACTTCATTTAAGTGAGCATCACGGAGACGGAACGCCCGGAACGCAATTACATATTTACTGTACGGGATTGAAAGAATTTCAGCAAAAATTAAATAACAAAAACTACAAATATGGCAAGCCCGGTTTGAAAGAAACATTTTACGATACCTGGAGCATGACCGTGCATGACCCATTTGGCAATCAGTTAATATTTGACGAACGGAAGATTTGAGGTTTGAGGTAAAATTGAAATTAACAGATACTGTTTTTATCGACCTAAAATTAGTGTGGTAAAAACAGCATAAATAGCATGACAGAAATCGAAATAAAACAACCAAAGGCTTATGCAGCTATTAGTTTAGCAACTGAGGAACAAGGTTTTACAATGCCATCTGAGTTGCAAACCTGTTCTCTACTTTGCACGTTGGCCGCATCGAAACCCAATGGAAAATTCTTGGAATTGGGGACAGGAACAGGGCTTTCGACCGCTTGGATTTTACAAGGAATGGATGCAAAATCTAAGTTGGTTTCTGTTGACAATGATGTAGATGTGCAGGCAATTGCACAAAGATATTTAGGCGAAGATGAAAGGTTGGATTTGATTTGCATAGATGCCGGCGACTGGATCAAAAACAACTCTCAACATAAATTCAATTATATTTTTGCAGATACTTGGGCGGGAAAGTATAATAACTTGGATGAAACTTTGGAGCTATTAGAAAGCGGAGGTTTTTACATAATTGATGATATGTTGCCTCAGCAAAACTGGCCTGAAGGACATGAAGAAAAAGCGTCGGACTTGATTAAATATTTAGAAAACCGATCAGACTTAAAACTAACAAAGCTTAATTGGGCTTCAGGAATTATAATTGCAGTAAAACTTAATATCAATCTATAAACCAAGCATCGATGTAACCAATAAAACCGGTGCAATCATAAACAACAAAAAAAATGGCAAAACTAAATTTCGGTGGAACTGAAGAAAATGTAGTAACCCGCGAAGAATTTCCTTTATCAAAAGCGCAGGATATTTTGAAAAACGAAACTGTGGCGGTAATTGGTTACGGCGTGCAAGGTCCGGGGCAGGCGTTAAATCAAAAAGACAACGGGATCAACGTAATTGTTGGTCAGCGTAAAAATTCAAAATCATGGGATAAAGCCGTTCGCGATGGTTTTGTGGAAGGCGAAACGCTTTTTGAGATTGAAGAAGCTTTAGAAAAAGGAACCATTATTTGCTACCTTTTAAGTGATGCAGCGCAAATTAAATTGTGGCCAACCGTTCAAAAACATTTAAAACCGGGCAAAGCTTTGTATTTCTCTCACGGTTTCGGGATTACGTTTAACGAACAAACCGGCATTATTCCGCCAAAAGATGTTGACGTGTTTTTAGTTGCGCCAAAGGGTTCTGGAACATCATTGCGTCGCATGTTTTTGCAGGGCCGCGGCTTAAATTCCAGCTACGCGATTTTCCAGGATGCAACCGGAAATGCGTTTAACCGGGTGATTGCTTTGGGAATTGCGGTTGGAAGCGGTTATCTGTTTGAAACCAACTTTAAAAAAGAAGTTTATAGCGATCTGACCGGCGAACGCGGAACTTTGATGGGTTGTATCCAGGGAATTTTTGCTGCACAATATGATGTTTTACGCAGCAAAGGCCACTCTCCTTCCGAAGCTTTTAACGAAACGGTGGAAGAACTAACGCAATCTTTAATGCCTTTGGTTGCAGAGAACGGCATGGATTGGATGTATGCCAATTGCTCTACAACGGCACAACGCGGCGCGCTGGATTGGTGGAAAAAATTTCGTGATGCAACCAAACCTGTTTTTGAAGAATTATATGAAAGCGTAGCAACAGGAAAAGAATCACAACGCTCGATCGATTCTAACAGCCAGCCGGATTACCGCGAAAAACTGGATGCTGAATTAGCCGAATTACGAGAAAGCGAAATCTGGCAGGCTGGCAAAACAGTAAGAAGCTTACGCCCTGAAAATCAGGAAGTGGAAGCATAAGAAGTTGCAAGTTTTAGGTCGATAAAAGAAGCAGTTCTTTAAAAGCCTCACCTAAATCCTCTCCAAAGGAGAGGACTTTCCTTAATGATGGAAATTAGACAATGGAAATAGAAAACAGCGATAGCTCAAACGCCTCCCTCCCTTTTGGGCCGGGCCGGGGTGGGGCTACATTATTTGATAAAATCTGGGATGCGCATGTGGTTAACCATTCCGAGGGGTTTCCGGATGTGTTGTATATCGATACGCATTTTATCCACGAAGTCACCAGTCCGCAAGCTTTTGATGGTTTGCGGGATCGTGGAATCCAGGTTTTTCGTACTAAACAAACTGTTGCCACAGCAGATCATAACGTGCCGACTTTGCATCAGGACCAGCCAATCCGCGAAGAACTTTCGCGCAAACAGGTTGATATGCTGACTAGAAATTGCGGGGAATTTGGCGTTGAATTGTACGGTTTAGGCCATCCTTACCAAGGAATTGTACATGTGATCGGGCCGGAATTGGGCATCACCGTTCCGGGAAAAACCATTGTTTGCGGCGATAGCCATACTTCAACGCATGGCGCGTTTGGCACCATTGCTTTTGGCATCGGTACATCACAAGTTGAGCAGGTTTTGGCCACGCAATGTTTGCTTCAATCCAAACCCAAACAAATGAAGATTGAAGTGAACGGAAAATTGCCGTTTGGCGTGGGCGCAAAAGATATTATCCTGTACATCATTTCTAAAATTTCGGCTGCTGGCGGCACCGGTTATTTTGTGGAATATGCGGGTGAAACCATCCGAAGTTTGAGTATGGAAGGCCGCATGACAATCTGCAACATGAGTATCGAAATGGGCGCGCGCGGCGGCATGATCGCACCAGACCAAACAACATTTGATTATGTAAAAGATAAAGAATTTGCACCAAAAGGCGAAGCCTGGGACAAAGCTTTGGCTTGGTGGAAAACTTTATCTTCCGATGAAGATGCTGTGTTTGACAAGGTTTTATCGTTCGATGCTGCAGATATCGAACCGATGATCACGTATGGGACCAATCCCGGAATGGGCATCGGCATCACCCAAAATATACCGGCAAAAGAAGCATTGGACGAACATGAGCAGTTCTCTTATCAGAAAGCACTGGATTACATGGCTTTGCAGGATAACATTGAAATCCTGGGCAAGCAGATTGATTATGTTTTTATCGGCAGTTGCACCAATTCGCGCATTGAAGATTTGCGCTTGGTGGCCGGGTTTGTAAAAGGACGCGAAAAAGCGCCGCATGTTACAGCTTGGATCGTTCCGGGATCAAAACAAGTGCAATTACAAGCGATTGCCGAAGGTTTGGACAAGGTTTTTGAATCCGCAGGATTTGTGCTGCGCGAACCGGGTTGCAGCGCATGTTTGGGCATGAACGAAGATAAAATTCCGGCAGGAAAATATTGTGTTTCTACTTCTAACCGGAATTTTGAAGGACGACAAGGTCCAAATGCGCGCACATTTTTAGCGAGTCCGTTAACGGCGGCGGCGGCGGCGGTTACGGGGAAGGTTACGGATGTGCGGGAACTACTTTCGGAATCAGAATTTATAGAATTTTAGAATTAACAGAATGATTGCTGACAAATTACAATCTATATGAATTCTGGATATTTTAAAATCCTGTAAATTCTAATCAAGACACTCTAAAATTCTGATCCATGATAGAAAAAGATGAGTTAACTTACAAAGTAATTGGTTGTGCGATGAAGGTTCACAATACTTTAGGTAACGGTTTTCAAGAAGTAATTTATCAAAGATGTTTGGCAATTGAATTAACAAAAGCAGGTGTTGGCTTTGCAAGAGAACAAGAACAAACAATATTTTACGAAGGAATAGATGTTGGAACAAGAAGAGCAGATTTTATAGTTGAAAATAGATTGATCGTAGAACTGAAAGCAGTTATTAATCTGGAAGATGTGCATTTGGCACAAGCAAAAAACTACACTGTAGCATACGATTATAAATTAGGTTTACTCATTAATTTTGGAAGCCAAAGTTTACAATATAAGTTAATCTACAATCCAAGAGATATCAAACTAAAATCAACTTAATTTAACTTGAACTTACATTCTGTAATTCTAAAATCCTATAAATTCTGATTCAGACAATGGCCACTAAAATTTTCAAACACATCCAATCAACCGTAGTGCCGCTACAAGTTGAGAATATTGATACCGATCAAATCATCCCGGCGCGATTTTTAAAAGCGACCACAAGGGAAGGCTTTGGGCAAAATTTGTTTTGCGACTGGCGCTTTGACATTGACGGCAAACCAAAACCAGATTTTATTTTGAATAATCCATTGTATTCGGGCAAAATCTTGGTTGCCGGTAAAAATTTCGGTTGCGGCAGCAGTCGTGAACATGCGGCCTGGGCAATTGCAGATTATGGTTTCGACGTAGTTGTGAGCAGTTTTTTTGCAGATATTTTTAAAGGGAATGCGCTGAACAACGGTTTGCTTCCTGTGCAGGTGAGCGATGTTTTTTTAGACAGGATTTTTGCTGAAGTTGTAAAAGATCGGCATACAGAAGTTGAAGTAGACTTGGAAAGCCAATACATAAAAATTTGCAGTACCGGCGAACAGGAAAACTTCGAGATCAATCCTTACAAAAAAGCCTGTTTGCTAAATGGTTATGATGATATCGATTATATTTTAAACAATAAAGATTGGATTGCAACTTATGAACGGAGCAAGCTGGTTTGATTGCTTTTGTCATTTCGACCAAAGAGAGAAATCTGTTTTGATGCAGTAAGATTGGATGCTTCTTTTATCATACAAAAATTGAAATAAGATTTCTCCTTTCAGTCAAAATGACAAAAGATAATAAGAACAAAAACAATGGCAACTAAACATATATTAATTATTCCTGGTGATGGCATTGGCCCGGAAGTTACAACTTGGGGCAAAGCCGTTTTGGAACAGATTGCCAATCAATACGGCCACAGTTTTACTTTTGATACGGCATTGATGGGCCATGCCGCGATAGAAGCAACGGGCAATCCATTACCAAACGAAACGTTGGAAAAAGCACGCAAAAGCGATGCAATTTTGTTCGGTGCCGTTGGTCATACCAAATACGACAACGATCCTTCATTAAAAGTAAGGCCGGAACAAGGTTTGCTGAAAATCCGCAAAGAATTGGGTTTGTATGCCAATTTACGGCCGATTTTATTGTTTGACGAGTTGCTGGACGCTTCCAGTTTAAAGCCGGAAATTTTAAAAGGAACGGATATTTTGTTCTTCCGGGAACTGACGGGCGATGTTTATTTCGGTGAGAAAAAAAGATCAGAAGACCGCAATACAGCTTCTGACCTGATGATTTATCATCGTTACGAAATCGAAAGAATTGCCCGCAAAGCTTACGAAGCAGCACGTTTGCGTCGCCATAAATTGTGTTCGGTCGATAAAGCAAACGTTTTGGAATCTTCCAGGCTTTGGCGCGAAGTTGTCCAGGAAATTGCGAAAGAATATCCTGATGTGGAAACGGAACACATGTTTGTGGATAACGCAGCAATGCAACTCGTTAAAAACCCAAAAAAATTTGATGTGGTTTTAACAGCCAATTTATTTGGAGATATTTTGACGGACGAAGCTTCGCAAATCGCCGGTTCTATGGGAATGCTGGCTTCAGCTTCTGTTGGTGATGGAACAGGTTTTTTTGAGCCGATCCATGGTTCTGCGCATGATATTGCCGGAAAAAACATTGCCAATCCGCTGGCCTCTATCCTATCGGTTGCGCTTATGCTGGAAATTGGTTTCGGCCTGAAAGAAGAAGCAAAAGCTGTAACCAAAGCTGTAGAACAAACCCTGAAAAACGGTTATCGCACTTCGGATATTGCCAATACAAAAGATGACGTTACCAAGGTTTTGGGAACGGAACAAATGGGACAAAAATTATTGGAACAACTGCAACAACCCGTCTCGATATGAAATGGAACGCTGAACTGTACGACCAGAAACACAACTTTGTTTATAAATACGGCGCGAACTTTCTGGAAACGCTGGAAGTAAAACCTGGAGAAAACATCCTGGATTTGGGCTGCGGTTCCGGCTTTTTGACGAATGAAATACGGGAAAAAGGCGCGATGGTTTTGGGTGTTGACAGCTCCGCAGAAATGATTGATCAGGCTAAAAGAAATTATCCGGAAACAGAATTTAAGGTAGCAGACGCGACCAATCTGGGCTTCGATGCTTCTTTTACCGCTGTTTTTTCTAATGCGGTTTTGCATTGGATCAAAGTCAAAGATCAGCCCAAAATGATCGATGCTGTTTTTAGGACATTAAAACCTGGCGGCCGTTTTGTTGCAGAAATGGGCGGCAAAGGAAACGTTGGGCTGATGATTTCTACGTTAAGAAATATTTTAGATCAATATGGATACAAGCAACAATCTGAAATGGATTATCTGTTTTTCCCTTCCGTTGGAGAATATGCGTCAATGCTGGAAAAAGCTGGTTTTCGGGTAATCTATGCAGCACATTTTGATCGGGAAACTTTGTTACAAGATCAGGCGGAAGGCGTAAAAAAATGGATCATGATGTTTGCTCCCGACTTTTTTACAGGCATAAAAGAAGCACAGCAACCCGAAATCCTACAAGAACTGACACAACAATTAGAACCGTATTATCAGCGCGATGGCGAGTGGTACGCAGATTATAAAAGATTAAGATTTATAGCGATAAAAGAAGTATGAGATGCCAGTTATCAGCTATCAGTTTGCATAGTTCCTGATTGCTGATAGCTGATTGCCAGAATATAATACTAACACCAAAAAAAATGTTACACGACCCAAATCATATTTACATATTCGATACCACTTTGCGCGATGGCGAGCAGGTTCCCGGATGCCAGTTAACCACATCCGAAAAAATTGAAATAGCTAAAGAACTCGAATTATTGGGCGTGGATGTGATTGAGGCAGGCTTCCCGATTTCCAGTCCGGGCGATTTCCAAAGTGTGGTTGAATTATCAAAAGCCGTAACTAAACCAATCATTTGTGCTTTAACCCGCGCCAATAAAGGCGATATTGATTCGGCTGTGGCTTCGCTGCAATATGCCAAACGGCCGCGTATCCATACCGGAATTGGTGCTTCGGATATGCATATTCAATACAAATTCCACAGTACGCGTGATGAAATTTTGGCACGCGGCGTAGATGCCGTAAAATATGCTAAAACTTTTGTAGAAGACATCGAATTTTATGCGGAAGATGCCGGCCGTGCCGATCTGGAATATCTGGCCCGCATGATTGAAGCGGTAATTGCTGCCGGTGCAACGGTGGTTAATATTCCGGATACCAACGGCTATTGTTTACCGGATGCTTATGGCGCGCGTATCCGTTATCTGAAAGAAAATGTTAAAAATATCGATCAGGCCATTATTTCTGTTCATTGCCATAACGATTTGGGTTTGGCAACGGCCAACTCGATTGCAGGTGTACAAAACGGTGCACGCCAGATTGAATGTACGATCAATGGTATTGGCGAACGTGCCGGAAATACTTCGTTGGAAGAAGTGGCAATGATCTTGAAAACACATCAAACATTAAACTTGCATTCTACCATCAACAGTAAAAAGTTTTATAGTTTGAGCAATATGGTGAGCCGGATGATGAATATGCCGGTGCAGCCAAACAAAGCAATTGTGGGCAAAAACGCTTTTGCACATAGTTCCGGCATTCATCAGGATGGGTTTTTAAAGCACCGGGAAAACTATGAAATCATCAACCCGGAAGATGTGGGCATTCCTTCCGCAGAAATTGTGTTGACTGCCAGAAGCGGCCGCCACGCGTTGAAACATCACTTGGAACGCTTGGGCTACGTGATCGAAAAGGTGAACCTGGATGAAGTTTATCACCGTTTTTTGACTTTGGCCGATCAGAAAAAAGAAATAAATGACAATGATCTATTTTTTTTAATGGGCGATGGTACGGAAGGCAACTACAATGCCAGCAGTATTAAAATGAAATCATTAAAAGTAGTGATGGGCGAAAATACAACGCCGGAAGCAACCGTGACCTTAGAAATCAGCAGTGAAGAAAAAAGTGCCACGGCAACCGGAAACGGGCCGGTTAATGCAACCATTAAAGCGATTGAAAGCATTATCGGCAAAAAACCCAGCTTAAAAGAATTTAATATCCAAGCCATGCACGGCGGTAGCGATGATATCAGCCGGGTAGATATGATGCTTCTTTTAGATGGTAAAAATTATGATGGTTATGGTTTTAGTACGGACATAGTCCGTGCTTCGGCCAATGCTTATTTAGATGCTGTAAACAAATTTTTGTCCTGAAAATGCTGTTAGAAGAAGCCGTAAAAATAGATTCTGCCGCTGCGCTGGAACGTTTAAAAAATGTGGTTAAAAGAACGCCGCTGGAATTTAACGAACGTTTATCGGAAAAATATCAGTGCGAAGTTTATTTAAAGCGCGAAGATTTGCAAATCGTCCGTTCTTATAAACTGCGCGGTGCTTATAATTTAATCAGTCAGCTTAGCCAAACCCAATTGAAAAAAGGTGTTGTTTGTGCCAGTGCCGGAAACCATGCGCAAGGCGTGGCTTATTCCTGCAATAAATTAGGTACGAACGGCATTATTTTCATGCCCGAAATCACACCAAAACAAAAAGTTAACCAAACGAAAATGTTTGGGAACGGCCATGTAGAAGTAGTTTTGATTGGCGATACATTTGACGATTGTTTAAAAGAAGCACTTTTATACACAGAAAAACATGGTATGGCTTTTATCCCGCCGTTTGATCATCCGCTGGTAATTGAAGGACAAGGAACCGTAGGTGTAGAAATTTTACAGCAATTGCCGGACGTTGATGTGCTGATTATGCCGGTTGGCGGCGGCGGACTTTCAGCCGGCATCGGCAATTATTTCAAACAAAAAAAACCGGATACTTTATTGATCGGAACCGAACCGGAAGGTGCGCCATCTATGCACGAAGCACTCAAAAACGACCAACCCATTACTTTAGACAGCATTAACAAGTTTGTAGATGGTGCTTCCGTAAAACGTGTGGGCTCGTTAACTTACCAAATGTGCAAAGAAGCACTCGACGGAATGCTGCTTATCCCGGAAGGAAAAGTTTGTACCACCATCTTAAAATTGTATAACGAAGATGCTATTGTTGCCGAACCTGCCGGTGCCTTATCGGTTTCGGCATTGGATTTCTGCAAAGAGAAAATCATTGGCAAAAAAGTAGTTTGCGTATTGAGTGGCGGCAATAATGATATTGACCGTTTGCAGGAAATCAAAGAACGATCTTTAATTTATGAAGGTTTAAAACACTATTTTATCATCCGTTTTCCGCAGCGGCCGGGTGCTTTGCGTTTGTTTGCCAACAAGGTTTTGGGCCCGAATGATGACATTACCCGTTTTGAATTTGTAAAAAAGACAGAACGCGAAAGCGGGCCGGCTTTGGTTTGTGTTGAATTAAAAGACAAGGAAGATTACAAAGCTTTAATTACGCGCATGGTGGAAAACCGCTTTGATTACAAGGAGCTAAATAAAGACGATAATCTTTTTGAATACTTTATTTAAGAGCCTGTTTAAAATTTTGCTGAACGTGTTTTATATACTTCTTTTATCACCTAAAAAATGGTAAGTAGATTATTTATAATTGATGCCAATACTAAATTTTATACGGTAAAAGAAGCATTACCTTTTCTTTGATATAAAATTTAAACAGGCTAAAATTTCTTTTTTTCTTTTTAGAAGCCTAACTTGCTTTATAAAAGAAGATTATGCAATCTCCCGAATCGTTAATTGAGGAAGAAGTAAAACAAGAGTTTCAGTTAGAAAGGATGATCCTTTTTAGTGATGCTGTTTTTGCCATCGTAATTACGTTGATGGCCATTGATATTAAAATACCGGATACGAACGGCATCAGGATCACATCTGCAGAACTTACCCATCACCTGCTACATCTTCTTCCTATATTTATAGCTTATGCCTTTAGCTTCTTTTTTATCGGCCGCACCTGGTATGACCATTTGAAACTTTTTGGTTATCTAAAAAAATACGACGGAGGCCTGGTTTTTTGTAATCTTTTGCTGCTGTTCAGTATCGGCTTGTTTCCTTTCGCTGCTTCCGTACTTGTCCATTTGGTCAAGACCTCATTAAACTTTGCAATTTACTTTGCAATTTTAGGTTTATGCTTTGCCTCAGAAATTTATTTAAGATATTATGTGTTGATCAAACATCCGGAATTGAGAAATGACAAACCAATACATATAGAGTTATTGACTTATCATTTGCAAAAGAACATTGCGCTTGTTTTTGTAGTTACATTTCTTTTTGTATTTATTACCAATCTATTGATAACAGGTTTAGAAGATAAACAGCTTGCTTTATTGTGGTCTTTACCAGCACTTGTAATGATCCGATTACTTAGAAGCAAGTACAATAAATCTAGGCGCCAAATGCTAAAAACTTCATAAAATTTAAGCTCACAAATTCCCCTGCTTTAAATTCATTTATTTTAAATTGAAAAACGCGCAAGTCAACATCATCACAAGCAACCAATAATTCTTCATAAGTACCTTTAAACCATACTTCTTTTACCACATGTTTTTTGGTGCCGAAGTTTTTTTCTACCGAAATCCATTCCGGATAAATAACAACTGTAGATGCGTCAGCCGTAATCCCGCAAGTTAAAGCTTGTGCTTTTGTCAGGATATTACAATTGGACAAAAGCTGGGCCGAATACAAACTTCGCGGATTATTGTAAATATTTCGCGGCTTTCCGGTTTCCACAATTTCGCCGTCTTTTAAAACCACCAGCTCATCGGCCAATGATAATACTTCCTGCGGATCATGCGAAACCATAATCACCGTTAAACCTGTTTGGAACACAATTTTCCGGATGTCCTGCTGCAAATTATCCCTAAAAGAAGCATCGACCTGATTAAAAGGCTCGTCCAATAATAAAACTTTTGGGCCGGAAACCAAAGCACGCGCAATAGAAACCCGCTGCCGTTCGCCGCCACTTAAATCCGCCACGCGCCGATTTTTCAAATCCAGTAAACGCAATTGCTGCAACACTTCCGTAGTTTTGGCGGATTTATATTCGAGGTTTGTATTGGGCAAAAGTGATGATACGTTATCCCAAACTTTGGCGTAAAGATTTAAATGATCGGATTGCTGGGTAACCATTTTCATCTGCTCATGGCCGGGGATTAGTTTTACGTCCGGCCCCCAAACACGTTCGCCTTCAAGATATATTTTGCCTTCGTCCGCAGCGATCAAACCGTAAATCAGGTTTAACAAAGTAGATTTCCCGCTGCCGCTCTGGCCGATAATCGCCATGATTTTCCCTTCAGCAATACTTAAATCTATATTTTTTACACCTGATGTTTTTTCGCCTGCAAATAATTTGGTTATATTTTTTACCTCTAAAAAAGGTATTGCTTCTGCCATTTAGCAAAGTTACGTAAAACAAAAATCCCGGTTTGACGACCAGGATTTGAAAATATAGTTTTTAAATCCTACAACCCAAACGTCAACCCAAAATGCATACTTTTTAAGCCGTTTTGATTAGGGCTGTTTTCAAACATATTGTTTCCGTAATATTTTACAAACAAACCCAGGTTTTTATAACCGGCGCGGGCGTAAGCACCATATCTAAACTGGCTGAAATGGTAGTTGTCGTAAAACTTCTTTTTGCCCATTTCGCCGCTGATCTGTTTCACTTTTCCGTTCAGCAGAAACCCAATTTCAGGCCCAACAGTAAAACGAAACTTGTTGCCGCGCTTATCATCTTTCGTCCGGAAATCAAAAGCTAAAGGAATGCGCAGATAACTTGCCGAAAAACGGTTTTTACTATAATCAACCTGATCCGTAGTATAAGTTAAGGTTGGGGCATTTTGCTGAATGGTGATATTTTGGCGCAAGCGGATCAGTGTCCAATCAAAACCACCGGCCAGATAAATTTTAAAATACGGGTTAAAACGATAGCCCAACTGCAACACATCAAAACCAACATAAGCCGTTTTGCCGCCTTTATAATCCAAAAATTTATTTGCCGGGGATAAAGTAAAACTGCCATTGTCCACCAATCTGGAAAAACCCAAATCAAAGTGGGAAAATATAATGCCGAAATGTAGTTTAGAACCAACCGTTGTGATTGGCAGCGGCCGGGCACGCAGCGAATCCAGCTTGAGCCGAAACTTAATGATTTTCCGGTTGGTTTTATAATACTTGGCAGAATCACTGTCGGCAGGTGCATTGCTGCCGGGTATTGTATCTGTTTTTACCTGTGCAAAAGCATTAGAAAACAAGCAAAACAAAAAAGTGGACAACATTAAAAAACGTTTCATAATATATAATTAAACAAGTTTATTTTTCTTTTTTGATACTGATAAAACCAAGGTTGATGCCGGTAACATTGGATTCGTCGCCATCATCGTTATCCGTAAATTGGATCAGTTTGTCTTCGCGCTTATCCACTTTGGCCATCACCAGATTTACCACATCACCAATGCTGCGGATACGTTTGTGTTTTGTTTTTGGTGGGACATTTACAGCAGTTTGCAACGTTGGTTTTACAATTGCCGGTAGTACAATTTCCTCTTCGGGTTGTGGGTTTAAACTAATGGAAATATCCGGGGCCAAAGCAATTTGAGTTGAATTGTTTTTTTGATTTTCGGTTTCCGGATCAGGCTTAACTTGTGCCAAAGTTTGGGTCAGATTATTTTTAGCTTTAGGTTTTACAGGAATGAAATTCTGGGTTGCAATCGTTTTGATTTTAGCTTTTGCCGATGCTTCTTTTACAACCTTATTTTTAGCCGATAAAAGAAGCATGCTGTTTTTAGCACCTAAATTTTGGATTTGATTTTCAATTGGATCTATTTTTTGCAATACAACTTTAACTGTTTTTTTCGGAAGCGGGTTTTTTACCAGTACATCTTTCCGCAGAAACAATAACCCAACCGAAAACACAACCACAACTCCTGCTGCAATACGCAAGATTGGAATAATACTTTTCTTTTTCGTTTTCCTATCCAATTCTATACTTATATTTTGCCACAAGTTTGCGGTAGGTTCTGCTTCAAAATTATCCAATCCGGAAGCAAACAAATCATCCAATTCTTTATCCGAAGTTTTCATACTTTGCCCTTTCTGTTTGGTTAACTTTTTCTTTTAAAATTGTACGCGCCCTGGAAAGTTGGGATTTTGATGCCCCTTCACTAATGTTCATTGCCCCGGCAATTTCTTTGTGCGAATAACCTTCAATTGCATACATGTTGAAAACCATGCGGTAACCAGGCGGCAGGGTTTGGATAATGGCCAGCAAATCCTTCGCCTCCAAGCTGCAGGCCGCAACCGGATCAACGGATTGTTCTGCCCCGGGCGTTTCCAAATCTACCAACTGCATCATTTTGTGATGTTTGCGGTAATATTCTATTGCGCTGTGTACCATAATCCGGCGTATCCAGCCCTCAAAAGAACCTTCACCTTTAAAGTCTTGTATCTTGCCAAAAACCTTAATAAAACCATTTTGCAACATATCTTCGGCTTCCGCTTTATCAGTGGCGTAACGCAGGCAAACGCCCAGCATTTTGGCAGCAAAAAGTTTGTAAAGCGTTTCCTGTGCTTTGCGCTTGCCAAGCAGGCAACCCTGTATTACATCCGTTATGCTGGTTTCCAAAACAATCATTTACAAACAAGATGATTTATTGGGCAGATTGGTTGCATAATTTTAAAATAATTTTTGCAGATACTGTTTTTATCACGTAAAACTATGCGGCAAGCGGTTTGTAGTGCAGTTAATCTTTAAAAAAACCGTATTTTCATTTCCTCAGACCTAACCTTATTAAACATGCCGCGCTGGTTAAAAAATGTGCTCAAAACAATTGCTGTCCTTACCGGATTGCTGCTGTTCGCCCTCGTTGCCATAACGATGTACGTCAGTTTTAACAAAAAATCTATCCTGACCGATGTAACCAAAGTTTTAAACAAAAATTTAAACGGCGGCAAACTAACCATTGGTGGTATGGACCCAACTTTTCTGAAAGGTTTTCCAAACATTTCGCTTTTGCTTAAAGATGTGGTTTTGAAAGACAGTTTGTGGGAAAAACACCATCATACGCTGCTGCAGGCGCAGGATTTAAACATTTCGGTAAACACATTTGCTTTGTTTAAGGGCACAATTTTGATCAACAAAGTCAGCATCGATCAGGCCAAAATTGATTTGTTTACGGATAGCACAGGCTATAGCAACACCTCTGTGCTCAAGAAAAAAAAACAGCCTGAAAAAGAAAAAAACAAAGATGAAAGTTCTGACACCGAACTGCGGAAGTTTGCTTTGAACGATGTACAATTCGTGCTGGACAACCGGAAAGGACATAAACTTTTTCAGTTTAACGTAGATGAGCTAAACGGTAAAATGGATTATCCGGGCAATAACTGGAATGCCGCCGTAAGCTTGAAAATTTTTGCCAAAAGCTTGGCTTTTAATACTTTACGCGGAAGTTTTATTAAAGATAAATTAGTTCGGGGCGATCTGGAAGCCAGTTATGACGACAACAGCGGCATCATCAGCCTTAAACCAAAAGTTTTGAACATCGGTGATGATGGTTTCATCATCGGTGCAAAGTTTTTCACCAAAAAACGCGACGGCGATTTTATTTTTGACATTACCGAAAACAGCTTATTGTGGAAACACGCTTCGGCTTTGCTGGCACCAAATATTGCCGAACATTTAAACCGGTTTGACCTGAAAAACCCGCTGGCGGTGCATTGTGTTTTGGGCGGTAATTTCAATTCTTCCGGAGATCCTTCCATCGATGTAAACTGTAAAGTGGAAAACAATACCCTTACCACGCCCGAAGGCACGGTTGACAGTTGCAGTTTCCGGGGCGTTTACACCAATAGTTTCAACAAAAGCAAACCGCTTTCTGATGAAAACTCTGCCATAGAATTATTTGGCCTGAAAGGTAATTACGAACAAGTACCGTTTAAAGTTGATACCGGCATCATCAGCAACCTGAACAAACCGATTGTGGCCGGAACATTAAAATCAGATTTTGCCGTTTCCAGGCTTAATCATTTGTTTGGCGAAACGATGGTTTTTGCAAAAGGCAACGCCAGTGTAAACCTGAAATACCGGGCAAATATTGTTGATTTTAAATTTATAAAACCAGCTATCGGCGGTGTTATCGATATTAAAAACGCTGATTTTACTTATCTGCAAAATAAACTGAACTTTAAAAACACTTCACTTCTGCTGGATTTTTCGGGAGAGGATTTGTTGCTGAAAAACATCCGTTTACAAAGCGGGAAAAGCATTGTGGCGATGGAAGGCAGCGTTAAAAATTTTAAAAATCTGTATTATTCTGCCCCGGAAAAAATTGTGGTCGATTGGCAAATCCGCAGTCCGCAATTATACCTGGGCGAGTTTTTGGGCTACCTTTCTTCCCGGGCAAAAAAACCGGCCAAAAAAAGCAACGACAGTAATTTTGCCGATCAGTTAAGCACTGTTTTAGAAAAAGGTACGGCAGATATGCACCTGCAGGTTGACAAGGTTTATTATGACAAGTTTTTGGCTACGGATGTTAAGGCAGATTTACTGGTTTCGGAAAGCGGTATCCGCTTAAAAAACGTAAATGCAAAAAGTGCCGGCGGGACTTTTAATTTGAACGGAAGCATTGCCCAAAACGGAAACCTGAATCATTTTGCCATCAATACCAACGTGAACAATGCCAATATCGGCAACTTTTTTTACGCGTTTGACAATTTCGGCATAACCGGTTTTAGCTATAAAAACCTGCGTGGCTTTTTGTCGCTGAGATCAAATATTGCCGGAAACATTACCGACATGGGGAAACTGGTGCCGAAATCTTTATCCGGAACGATAAACCTCAACCTGAAAAAAGGTGCTTTGATAGATTTTACACCGATAACAAATGTTGGCAAATTTGCTTTTCCGTTCCGCAACCTGGATCACATCACCATTGATAATTTAAACGGCAGGTTTGATTTGCTGGGCGATAAAATCCGGATCCAACCGATGCAGATCAACTCCAGTATTTTAAACATGAACGTTGCCGGCGTTTACGGCTTTACCAAAGGAACCAACATTGCGCTGGACATACCGTTGCGCAACCCGAAAAAAGATGAAGATATTACGAACAAAAAAGAGCTGAAAGAACGGCGGATGAAAGGTATCGTACTGCATATCCTGGCTTCGGACGGTGAAGACGGAAAGATAAAAATCGGCTGGAACAGTAACCACGACTGACAGCGCGCTGTAGTTTTTAAAGCACTTCAACAAACGATCAAACTTATTGGCCATGCTTCTTTTATCACCTAAATTTTGATGGTTTTTGATGGATTTTCCCATCAGCAAAAATTAGCAAAACAAAATTGAGGTGATAAAAGAAGCATGCAACAGCTTTTAAAGATATAAGATTTTACAAATGTTTGCAGTGGGCGTTTTCTGTTGATAATGTCATTCGGAAAATTTACGCGGATGGCCGCAAGATTATTTTCCTGGCTCCATTTGTTATTGATAGCTTTGCAGCAACAAAACCAATTAATCACCAACTTTATGAAAAGAACAATTACCACCTTAGCCGGTACGGTACTGGTGCTTTTTCTTTTTCTGAATGCTTCTTTTGCGCAGCAAAAAGTAACGGGCACCGTTACCGATGCAACTACGGGCGAAACCCTGATTGGCGTAAGCGTTTTAGTTAAAGGCACCACAACAGGCACCGTAACCGATGTGAACGGCAAATTTGGCATCAGTACGCCAGCCGGTTCAAGCTTAACTTTTACTTACATCGGTTATACTACGCAGGAAGTTGCGGTAACTGATCAAACAACCATCAACATAAAACTTGCTGCCCAAACCAAGCAGCTGGCTCAGGTGGTGGTTATTGGTTACGGCACGCAGCGCAGGCGCGATGTTACAGGTTCTGTGGCCAGCGTAAATGGCGAAGAACTGGCCAAACAACCCGTGCAAACGCCAACCCAGGCCTTGCAGGGCAAAGTGGCAGGCGTACAGGTTATTTCATCCGGGCAACCCAATTCGCAGCCGCAAGTCCGCATCCGTGGTACAGGTTCTGTTTTGGCCGGTGCCGAACCGTTATATGTTGTTGATGGCGTTTTAACAGATGATATCCGCAACATCAATAACGCAGATATCATCAGTTTAGATGTGCTAAAAGATGCATCGGCAGCTATTTACGGCGTGCGCGGAGCCAACGGCGTCATCATCATCACCACCAGAAAAGGCAAAAACGGACCGCCGGTTGTACGTTACGATGCCAATGCGGGCTTTAGCCAGATTGCCAACAAAGTAAAAATGGCCAATCGGTCACAATATGTTTCTTATCTGGGCGATGCCGATCCGGCAAAAGTGGCCTCTGTTAACCTTACCGGATTGACCACACCCGGAACAACCGACTGGTATGGTGCCGTTTTGCGCCAGGCTTTCCAGATGAACCACAATATTTCTGTTTCAGGAGGATCTGATAAAGCTGATTACTTTGTAAGTGCCAACTACCTCACCAACAACGGCATTATTCAAACCAATAATTTTCAGCGGTTTACGCTGCGCGAAAATTCCAGCGTGAATATTTCTGACAAAATCAAACTAAGCTCGCAACTTTCACTCTCCAGAGGGGCAGAACGTGCCGTGCCTTTGGGCGATACCTACAACAGCATTTATCGTGCAGCACCTGTTATCCCGGCAAAAACCGATAATGGTTTATATGGTAATACTTCCGCCTGGGGAAATGTGGGCAACCCTTTGTTGCAAATCGATAAAACCAATACACTAAATATTGGCAACCGTGTGCAGGGAAACCTGGCTTTGGATTACAACCCGCTAAAGTTTTTGAAACTGCATACTGCTTTTAACGATGATATTGTGTTCAACAACAACCGTTCTTACCTTTATCAATATAACAACGATGCCAGCACTTTTACCATTGCAGGTGGCAATCAACGACAAAACAACAGCGCGCTGAGTGTGGAGCAAAACAATTCTTTCCATTACGTTTGGGACAATACGGCTACATATGATCAAATTTTCGGACAAAGTCATTTGACAGTTTTGGGCGGATATTCGGTCGAGAAATTCAAGTCGAGCTTTATTAACGGAAGCCGGATCAACGTGCCTACAAGCCCGGATGAATGGTATCTGAGTTTAGGCGATCCGAGCTTGAATGCTTTGGATGCCAACAGCGGCGATTTATACACCCGCGAATCGTATTTTGCCCGTGCCAATTACAGCTTTGCAGGAAAATATTTGTTGAGCGGCACTTTTCGTCGTGACGGCAGTTCGCGTTTCAGTTCCCGTTATGGTAATTTCTACACCGTTGGTGCAGGCTGGTTAATTTCCGAAGAGGATTTCATGAAGAACAGTACTGTTTTTAGCAACCTAAAATTGCGCGGCAGTTATGGCAAGTTGGGCAATGATAATATCGGTACAGGTTTGTATGTGGTTACGGCGTCCATCAATCAGCCATATTACTTTAATAATGGCACGCTTACTTATGGCAGCGTGATCCAGGATATTAAAGATACCAACCTGAAATGGGAAACGACAGACCAGCTGGATCTGGGTGTAGAATACGGTTTCTTAAACAACCGCCTGACCGGTGAAGCGGACTATTACAACAAAAAAGTTAAAAACGCACTGACTTACGTTTCCATTCCTGGGATTTTGGGCGATCCTGATAACCAGTTTGTAACCAACGCAGCTTCCTATAAAAATGAAGGTGCAGAGGTTTCTTTGAATTGGAACGATAAAATCGGCCCCAAATTCAAATATAGTATCGGTGCCAACCTCAGTTACAATAAAAATATGGTAACCGGCTTAAACGGCGGACAGGCTTTGCAAGGCGGCGGCGTTGGCGGCCAAGGCAATGTTACCCGCACAGATAACGGCCACTCAATTGCCAGTTTTTATGTGTTGCAGGCCACGGGCGTTTTCCAAAACGCGGCGCAAGTGGCGGCGGCTCCAAAAGGTTCGGGCGGTTATGCACCGGTGGTTGGTGGTTTAATGTATGCTGATATTAATGGTGATGGTAAAATTGATGCCAACGACCGTATTTATGCCGGTTCTTATCAGCCTAAGTTTTTTGGTGGCTTTAATTTAACCATGAGTTATGATGCTTTTGATTTCAACGCTGATTTTTACGGCAACTGGGGCAACAAAATTTATAACGGTAAAAAAGCTTTCCGCAGCAGCCCCGAAGATAACATCGAAGCTAATTATGCGGATAACCGCTGGACGGCTTCCAATCCGTCCAATATCAATCCAAACGTAATCTCACAATCCACACCGGCTTCTACTTATTTTATCGAATCCGGTGCATTTTTGCGCTTAAACAATGTTTCTGTTGGTTATACTATTCCTTCAGAACTATTGAAACGGGCCAAAATTTCCCGCCTGCGGATTTATGCCACTTCACAGAATTTGTTTACGGCAAAACGTTACAGCGGTTTTAGCCCGGAGTTACAAGGTTTAAGTGATAATACCACCAACATCCTGGGATCGGGCATTGAGTTGGGCACTTATCCAACCATCCGTACCTTTTCATTCGGCCTAAACCTTCAATTTTAATTCTCTTCACATGAAAAAAACACTGATAAAAAAAGCATCCCTTGTGGCCGCCGTGGCTTTGTTGTCCATCGGGTTTGATGGCTGCAAAAGATATTTGGACGTGAACCCGCAAGGGCAAATTACGCAGGCACAAATTGCCACTGATCCTGCGGCAGCGCAAAATTTAGTGACGGGCATTTATAACGTTTTTTACATCGGCGGTTTTGCCCCTGATATTGATAGTTTTCAGTTTGTGATCATGACGGATATTGCTTCCGATGATGGCGACAAAGGCAGCTCTCCGGCTGATTATGGCGATGCCTTGCAAATTGACAACCTGCAAACGCCTGCCACAAACGGCGTGGTCAACAACGTTTGGAACGGCCATTATCAAGGCATTGCACGCACCAATCAGGCGTTGGGCCAGTTGCAAACCGCAACTTTTGATGCTGTCACCAAAAACAAGTTGATTGCCGAAACACGTTTTTTACGTGCCTATTTTTACTTTAATTTAGTTCGGTTGTTTGGCGGTGTGCCAAAGTTAGACCATGTGCCAAGTGTTGGTGAAGCCAATAGTGCAGCTTTACAAACGCGCGCTTCCGCGGCTGATATTTATGCTTTTATTGTAAGCGATCTGGATTTTGCCGTTGCCAACCTGCCCGACAAAGGTGCAACCGATGTTGGCCGTGCCACCAAAAGTGCCGCACAAGGTTTGGAAGCGAAAGTATATCTGTACATGAAAAATTACCAGAAAGCGTATGATCTTTCGCAAGCAGTGATTACGGGTGGAAAATATTCACTGGTGAAAGATTATTCATTGATTTGGCGGCAGAACGCCGTGAACGGAGATGGCGGCAACAACAATTCCGAATCACTTTTTGAAATTCAGGCTGGCATTAACAAAGATTGTTCGGCCGGCATCAATTTGTACACTGTTTCGCAAGGGCCGCGCGCTGGCGGCAAATACGGCTGGTCTGATTTAGGTTTCGGTTTCAATAATCCAACATCCAGTTTGGTAAACGAATACGAAGCCGGCGATGTACGCAAAAACGGAACGATTATTTTCATCAACCCAACCAACGGAACCAATTCTTCCGGTACGGTTTTGTTTGATGGATTTCGGATCCCAAGTCAGGATTCGGTTCAAAATTCACGCTATAGTTACAAAGCTTATCACAGCCGCACGGCAGAAGCCAACTGCGGCGGCAACACCGATCGTTTGCCAAAACAGGTGCGCATTCTGCGTTATGCCGATGTGTTGCTGATCAATGCTGAAGCTGCTTTTCAATTAGGCAATCTTGGCGTTGCTACCACAGATTTGAATTTGGTGCGGACAAGGGCTGGCTTACAAAACGTAACGGCAACGCTGCCCGCCATTTGGCACGAACGCCGGGTAGAACTGGCCATGGAGCATGACCGTTTCTTTGATCTGGTTCGGCAGGATGCCGTGCAACCCGGACGTGCGGCCGCGGCTTTTGCTGCGGATGGCGGTAAAACCTGGTCGGCAACACGGGCTTTGTTCCCCATCCCGCAAACACAAATTGATTTGAGCAGTGGCAATCTGAAGCAAAATCCCGGTTATTAATTAGCTTACCAAAGCCAGGCACAGTTGTTTGGCTTTACTTTAAAACCCCAAATTTATGCCAGTAAAAGAAGCATCAGGCAAAACCGTTATCATCGCTGCCTTGCTGCTGCATACTGTTTTTATCGGCCTTTTTTCGTTACCGGTTTCGGCTCAAAACAAAAAAAAATTAACTGATAACCAACTGCTGGACACGGTGCAAAAACGCACGTTTCAATATTTCTGGCAAGGTGCAGAACCAACCTCAGGCCTGGCGCACGAGCGCGTGCACATGGATGGTATTTACCCGGACCACGATTCTACAACTATCGCCACCGGTGCTTCCGGTTTTGGCGTAATGGCGATTTTGGTTGGGATGGAACGCCATTTTATCACCCGAAAACAAGGCACGGAACGCTTTGAAAAGATTGTGGCTTTCCTGGAGAAAGCAGATCGTTATCACGGCGCATATTCGCACTGGATGCTTCCCAACGGAAAAATCAAAGCTTTTGGCAAAACCGATAACGGCGGGGATTTGGTGGAAACTTCCTTTTTGATGCAGGGTTTGCTCTGTGTGCGCCAATATTATGCACACGGAAATCCGCAGGAAAAAAAACTCTCTAAACGCATCGACAAAATCTGGAAAGCGGTAGATTACAACTGGTACCGGCAAAATAACCACAACGTGCTTTACTGGCACTGGTCGCCGCAGTATAATTGGATCGAAAATTTTCCGGTTACAGGTTATAACGAATGCCTGATTTTGTATGTTTTAGGCGGAAGTTCGCCAACACACGGCGTGCCCGCGGCGGTTTACCACGATGGCTGGGCGCGGGGCGGCGAAATCGAAACCAACATCAAACCGTATGGCTATTTGATCACTTTAAAACACAACGTAGCACCCGGAGATTATGTTGGGCCGCTTTTTTGGGCGCATTATTCCTATCTCGGCCTCAACCCAAAAGGATTGAAAGATAAATATGCCGATTACTGGCTGCACAACACCAATCATACACTGATCAACCGTGCTTATTGCCTCGAAAACCCAAAACATTATATAGGTTATGGCGAAAATTGCTGGGGGCTGACGGCCAGTTATTCTATAAATGGTTATGCCGCGCATAATTCTAATTTGAAGGATGACCTCGGTGTGATTGCGCCAACAGCGGCCATATCTTCCTATCCTTACACGCCCAAAGAATCGATGAAAGTAATCCGGCATTTGTATGAAGATTTGGGTGATAAAGTTTGGGGCGAATATGGTTTTTATGATGCTTTTAGCGAAACGGCCAACTGGTTTCCGCATAAATATTTGGGCATTGATCAGGGGCCGCAGGTAGTGATGCTGGAAAATGCACGTTCGGGTTTGCTGTGGAAATTGTTTATGAGCTGCCCGGAAGTTAAAACAGGATTGACAAAATTGGGCTTTACCTATCCGGAACCTAAATCAAAATAAAAAATTTCCTTCTATTTGCCATACTGTTTTTATCGGCTATTTTTAGGTGCCGAATTGTTTCTGTACAGTAAAAGGCATAATTTTGTAAGGAAACACAAACTTTTAAAACCATATGTTGCACATGAACATGCAAAGCTGCCAAATCCGCAGGAAAGCTGTCCAACAAATCTTTATCTAATAATATTGATCTTATGAAATTCCCTTTTTACGCGATACTGTTTTTAGCAACCTTTTTTTCGGATGCTGTTTTTAGCCAGCAAAAAACGGCAACTGCTGACCAGCAGAAAAAGAACGCTTTTGTTGCTGCGCTGATGAAAAAAATGACACTGGAGGAAAAAATCGGCCAGCTGAATTTGCCCAGTTCAGGCGATTTTACAACCGGCACGGCAACCAATTCCGGCATCGCCCAAAAAATTGAAAAAGGCGAAGTCGGCGGATTGTTCAACATCAAATCCGTAGAAAAAATACGTGCCGTGCAGCAGCTGGCGATTGAGAAAAGCCGTTTAAAAATCCCGATGATTTTTGGCATGGACGTGATACACGGTTACGAAACGGTTTTCCCGATCCCTTTGGGCCTATCCTGCAGCTGGGATTTACCGGCGATAGAACGCAGCGCACAAATTGCCGCTTCGGAAGCCAGTGCCGATGGGATTTGCTGGACATTTTCGCCAATGGTAGATATTTCCCGTGACCCTCGCTGGGGCCGCGTGTCGGAAGGTTCCGGCGAAGATCCGTACCTCGGTTCGCAAATTGCGCGGGCAATGGTCCGAGGTTATCAGGGCAAAGATTATACGCAATCAAACCGCATTATGGCCTGCGTAAAACATTACGCTTTGTATGGTGCGGTAGAAGCAGGCCGGGAATACAACACCGTGGATATGAGCCATCTAAGAATGTATAATGATTACTTTCCGCCCTATAAAGCAGCGGTTGATGCCGGTGCCGGAAGCGTAATGGCTTCGTTCAATGAGGTGGACGGCATCCCGGCAACGGGCAATAAATGGCTGCTGACCAATGTTTTACGAAACCAGTGGGGCTTTAAAGGTTTTGTGGTAACGGATTATACCGGTATTAACGAAATGACAGCACATGGCATGGGCGATTTGCAGCAGGTTTCTGCATTGGCTTTGCGTGCCGGGGTAGATATGGACATGGTTGGCGAAGGCTTTTTATCAACCCTGAAAAAATCTTTGGCACAGGGAAAAGTAACGCAGCAGGAAATCGACCAGGCCTGCCGTCGGATTCTGGAAGCCAAATATGATCTGGGTTTATTTGCCGATCCGTACCGTTTTTGTAACCTAAAAAGGGCACAAACCGAAATTTATACCGAAGCAAACCGCAAAATTGCCCGCGAAACTGCTACCAAAAGTTTTGTCCTCCTCAAAAACGAAAACCATATTTTGCCGCTTAAAAAAACAGGCACAATTGCCCTGATCGGCCCGCTGGCAGACAGTAAAGAAAACATGACCGGCACCTGGAGCGTTGCCGCGGATGCCACAAAATACAAATCATTGTTGACTGCATTAAAAGAAGCAGCAGGCAGCAAAGCCAAAATCTTGTATGCCAAAGGTTCTAATCTGGATGCAGATTCTGCCTTTGAAGCCAGGGCAACAATGTTTGGCAAATCATTGCACCGGGATCCAAGACCCAGTGAAGAAATCCTGAAAGAAGCTTTAAAAACAGCCGAAAAAGCCGATGTAATTGTAGTGGCCGGAGGAGAAGCTGCAGAAATGAGCGGCGAAAGCAGCAGCCGCAGCAATATTAAAGTGCCGCAAATTCAGCAAGATTTGATGCAGGCTTTATTAAAAACCGGCAAACCGGTGGTGTTGGTTTTGTTTACCGGCCGCCCGCTTGACCTCACCTGGGAAAACAAAAATGTGCCGGCTATTTTAAACGTGTGGTTTGGCGGATCGGAAGCTGGCGATGCAATCTCGGACGTATTATTTGGTGCTATTAACCCAAGCGGGAAATTGACGGCTACTTTCCCGCAAAACGTGGGTCAGATACCGTTGGCCTACAACCACAAAAATACCGGCCGGCCGCTGGCTGAAGGCGAATGGTTTCAAAAATTCCGTTCCAATTATCTCGATGTTTCCAATGATCCGTTGTACCCTTTTGGTTTTGGGTTGAGCTATACTTCTTTTACCTATGAAAAACCCGTGTTGGACAAAGCACAAATGCATAAAAAGGACGAATTGCACGTATCGGTAAAAGTAACCAACACCGGCAATTTTGATGGCGAAGAAGTAGTGCAAATGTATATTCAGGATTTGGTCGGATCAATTACGCGGCCGGTAAAAGAACTGAAAGCTTTTCAAAAAATCTTCCTGAAACAAGGCGAAAGTCGCAATGTGCAGTTTACCATCAACAACAATGATCTGAAGTTTTATAATTCTGAGTTGAAATTTGATTCTGAAACCGGCGGTTTTAAAGTTTATACCGGCACTAATTCCCGGGATGTAAAAGAAGCATCGTTCAGTTTGCTGCCATAACCGGTTTAAATTGCAGTCTTGGATCATCAGCCAGAAAAAAGCCTTGAATTCAAAATTGTTTTTGCGGAAAGGTCAATGCTTCTTTTAGCACTATTAATTTAGGCTGATAAAAACCGGGTATTGTCATAAATGCTAAAAAAATCGATGGTTCATAATGACGTATTTAATGCTTTTTGACTTGATCCAGCAATTCATCCCAAAATCAGTTTCTTGTCTTTTTAAAAAATTCTCGTGATTTCTTGAATAATTGCTTCGATTTCTGTTTTCAGAATCAGTTTCAACAATTCGATTTTTCGGCTTCTATATTCATCTTCAATTGTTTAAATCAAATTTAAGAAATACTTCATCTATTCTTCACAATCAAATTCGTCAACCAAACAAAATCTGCAACACTCAACCTTTCCGCACGCAAATCCAGCATTAGTTCTTCCGTCATTTTTTCTTTGTTGATGAGCGAAGAAAGCGCATTACGCAACGTTTTTCTACGTTGGTTGAAACCTGCTTTAAGTTAAAGGGAAATAATAACAGGACCACTTTGCATTTGCCCTTGACTCAAATATGCTTTGATTTGAGGTGTTAGTTTTCTTAACTCTGCGTATTGATTAATTTTTGCTGTCAATACAAAAACGGTTATTGTATATTTTGAAAAATTTTGCTGGTATTGCAGGTTTTTGTCATAAGTCAGGAGTGCATCAAATGAGTTTTCAACAAGAAGTTTTAACAATTCTCCGTTCTTGATTCCATTCCATTGTTTGTCTCTAACGGTATAAATTTCATGTTCATAAAAGTCCTGCTTTAGCCGTTTTGGCAAATTTTCGTCAAGCAACAGTTGCATATAACTGAGCTGCGTTTTTAGAAGTCATGATTTTATTTGCAACGGTTAATAAAGCAACTGCCTGCTCTTTGGATACAGTGGGAAAGTCATCTAAAAATTCATCAAGCGGAACACCAGCTTCTAAATGATCAAAAAAGCTTTCAACCGGCACACGTGTTCCTTTAAAAACAGGTTGGCCGCCCAAAATATCTTGATCAATACTGATGATTTGATGAATGTTCATAAAACGAATTTAAAGAAAAATATTTGCAGTAAAGACTATTAGCTTTATATACTTCATCTATTCTCCACAATCAAATTCGTCAACCAAACAAAATCTGCAACACTCAACCTTTCCGCACGCAAATCCAGCATTGGTTCTTCCGTCATTTTTTCTTTGTTGATGAGCGAAGAAAGCGCATTACGCAACGTTTTTCTACGTTGGTTGAAACCTGCTTTTACAACCTGCCAGAAAAGTTTTTCATCACAATCCAGTTCCTTGATTTCATTTCTGCTGAGACGGATTACGGCTGATAAAACTTTTGGCGGCGGGTTAAATACGCCTGCTTTCACCGTAAATAAATATTCAACTTTATAATAAGCCTGCAAAAACACGCTCAAAATACCATATTCTTTGCTTCCCGGTTTGGCGGCGCAGCGCTCGGCAACTTCTTTCTGAAACATGCCCACCACTTCCGGTATTTTGTTGCGGTCATCTAAAATTTTAAATAAAATTTGGGACGAAATATTGTAGGGAAAATTGCCGATCACCGAAAAAACACCGGTAAAAACAGCATCAAAACCCATCTGCAAAAAATCAGCATTAATTAATTTTTCGCCCAGTTGCGGATATTTTTTTTGCAGAAACTGATAAGATTCTGTATCAATATCAACCATAAAAACGTCCAGTTCAGGTTTCTGCAACAAAAAATCAGACAAAATGCCCATTCCGGGCCCAACTTCCAGCACCTGACCTTCCGTTTTTAAACTGTTTACAATTTTGGCGGCAATGTTTTTATCGGTCAAAAAATGCTGGCCTAAATGTTTTTTCGCTTTAACTAATTGCATCTGCTGGTTAAATTACTGCAAAATACGTCATATTTGTACTTTATCCGGCTTTTGCGGCCGGGCATTTTTTATTTGTATCGATAATCCAATGAGTGAAAAAATAAAAGTCGGGATCAGCATCGGCGACGTAAATGGCATCGGCATGGAAGTCATCATCAAAACATTTGCAGATGCGATGATACTGAATTACTGTACGCCGATTGTGTATGGCAACACCAAAATTGCTTCGTACAACCGTAAAAATCTGGGTTTAAATGATTTTAATTTTAACGTGATTGATGAACCGGAACAGGCGAATCCGAAAAAACCGAACCTGATTAATTGCTGGGAAGAAGATGTAAAAATCAACTTCGGCGAAGCCAATGAAACCGGTGGAAAATATGCTTTTATCTCGCTGGAACGCGCCACAAACGATTTGATTGCAGGTAAAATTGATGCTTTGGTAACTGCGCCGATCAACAAACACAACATCCAGAGCGAAAATTTTAATTTCCCGGGCCATACCGAATATTTACAGGAACGCTGCGGTGCAACAGATTCGTTAATGTTTTTGGTGAGTGATGAACTGCGCGTGGGCGTGGTTACGGGCCATATTCCGGTTTCGCAGATCAGCGAAAAAATTACGGTGGCCAACATCCTCTCAAAACTGAACCTGATGAACCAGAGTTTGAAACAGGATTTCTGGATCCGCAAACCACGGATTGCCGTTTTGGGCTTAAATCCGCACGCAGGCGACAATGGGTTGATCGGTATTGAAGAACAGCTCACGATCATCCCGGCGATAGAACACGCTAATAATGAAGGCATTCTGTGCTCCGGCCCGTTTCCGGCTGATGGTTTTTTTGGCAACTGTACTTACAAAAATTTTGATGCCGTGCTGGCCATGTACCACGATCAGGGTTTGATCCCGTTCAAAAATACCGCTTTTGATCTGGGCGTGAATTTTACGGCCGGTTTAAACCGCGTGCGCACATCGCCGGACCATGGAACGGGTTACGCAATTGCCGGAAAAAACATGGCCTCTCCAACTTCCTTCCGGGAAGCGGTTTTTACAGCGGTGCACGTGGTCAAAGCGCGTACAGAATCTGCAGAATTGCTAAAAAACCCATTGAAATTCAGCAAGTTCAGCCGGGACCGGGATTGATTTGAATTTCTATAAAAATCAGACAGGCAACGTTATGGATACTGTTTTTACCAGCATAAAAGAAGCATTATAAAATATAATTTATTGATTTTCAGTTTTTTAATATAAATCAAATGTTTCTTTTATCGACCTATTTTCATTTTGGAAAAAACTATTTCCAGTTGTGTAATTTTTCCTAAATTTGCGGGCTAATTACCGCTCATTGAAAACGCTTAAAGCATATTCGATTTCTTTTAAGGGGCTGAAACTTGGAAAGCACCATTATGAATTTGAAATCACAGATGCTTTTTTTAACGAGTTTGAATATTCATTGGTAAAAAAAGGCAAACTGGATTGCAAAGTTGAACTGGAAAAGCAGGAAACAATGCTGCTGCTTGGTTTTACGATCAATGGTGTGGCAGATCGTTCGTGCGATCATTGTTTAGCTGAGTTTCCGGAAACGGTTGCAGTGGCTGAGAGGCAGATTGTGAAATTTGGTGAGGCAGAACCTGAAGAAGAAGACGACGAAATTATGTACCTGACACGGAATGATTTTGAGCTTGATCTGTCTAGATTAATTTACGAATACATTAACCTGGCCATGCCGCTAACCAGTGTTTGCGGTAATATTGGTAATACGCCGTTTTGCGACCAGGAAATGCTTGATAAGCTGAAAAAGCTTTCGGGAAGAGAAGAAGAAAATATTGACCCGGACCCTCGTTGGAACGTGTTAAAAAACATTAAATAAATTTTAAATACGATTGAATCATGCCACATCCAAAACGAAAAATATCCAAATCCAGAAGAGATAAACGCCGTACCCATTACAAAGCGGAAGCCCCAACCCTGACCACCTGCAAAACTACCGGTGCCGTACACTTGCCGCACAGAGCTTACACGGTTGACGGTAACGTTTACTTTAACGGAAAATTATTGATCGAACGCGCAACAGTAGCTTAGTTTATTTCCCGAAAATGAGGATTGGCTTAGATATTATGGGTGGCGATTTCGCTCCTGAAGCAGCAGTTTTGGGGGCAATCGTTAGCTGTAACTTTTTGTTGCCCGATGAAAAATTAATTTTGATCGGAGATCAGGGTTTTGCCCTGAAAATCATCCGGGAAAAGAATTTCGACGAAAATAAGTTTGAGTACGTTCATACCACCGAAGTTATCGGTATGGGCGAACATCCTACCAAAGCAATCGCACAAAAACCCAATTCCAGCATCGGCATTGGGTTTTCTCTGTTAAAAGAAGGCAAAATTGATTCTTTTGCTTCTGCCGGAAACACGGGTGCCATGCTGGTTGGTGCTATGTTTAGCGTAAAAGCTATTCCGGGTATTATCCGGCCTGCTATCGCGGGTATCGTACCGAAACTAAACGGCGGCCACGGCATTATTTTAGATGTTGGTGCCAATGCGGATTGCAAACCGGACATACTGGTGCAGTTTGGCATTTTGGGCAGTTTGATGGCAGAATCACTATACCATATTGATAACCCAAAAGTAGGTTTGATCAATATTGGCGAGGAAAAAGAAAAAGGCAATTTACTTGCCCAGGCTACCTATCCGCTGATGGATGGCCACCAACAATTTAATTTTGTAGGTAATATTGAAGGCAGAGGGTTGTTCACAGATGATGCCGACGTTTTTGTTTGTGACGGCTTTACCGGAAACGTCATCCTGAAACTGGCTGAAAATTTTTATGATGTTACCACGAAAAAAGGCATCCGGGATGAATTTTTTGATCGGTTTAACTACGAACAGTATGGCGGAAGCCCGATTTTAGGTGTCAATGCGCCGGTTATTATCGGCCATGGGATTTCTAATCCGGAAGCGATAAAAGGTATGATTATGCTTTCCAGAAATACGGTTAAATCAGGCCTGATCGAAAAAATCAAAAAAGCTTTCCTTTAATATTGATATGGATAAAATTTACGCCGCAATTACTGCTGTAAATGGTTATGTGCCTGATTATGTGCTCACAAATCAGGAACTGGAAACAATGGTGGATACCAATAATGAATGGATTTTAAGCAGAACAGGCATCCGTGAACGCCGGATTTTAAAAGGTGAAGGTTTAGGCGTTTCTGATCTGGCAGTTCCGGCGATAAACGGCTTGTTGGAAAAACGGGGCATTGATCCCGAAGAAATAGATTTACTGATTTTTTGTACCACCACGCCCGATATGCCTTTCCCGGCCACGGCCAATATCATTACCGCAAAAGTAGGTGCAAACAAAGCATGGGGTTTTGATTTACAAGCGGCCTGCTCCGGTTTTTTATACGGGTTAACGGTTGGTGCCCAGTTTATCGAAAGCGGGATGCACAAAAAAGTATTAGTGGTGGCAGGCGATAAAATGTCGTCTATTATTGATTATCAGGACCGGGCAACCTGTATTATTTTTGGCGATGGCTGCGGTGCAGTTTTGCTCGAACCAAACACCGAAGGGTATGGCTTGATTGATGCCAACCTGCACAGTGACGGAAACGGCATCATCCATTTACACCAAAAAGCCGGAGGCTCGGTAAAACCAACCAGCCACGAAACCATTGATGCCCGCGAGCATTATGTTTATCAGGAAGGAAAAGCCGTTTTTAAATTTGCCGTAACCAACATGGCCGAATCTGCTGCCGAAATTATGGAACGTAACAACCTTAACGCAGAAAACGTGAATTGGTTAGTACCGCATCAGGCCAATAAACGCATTATCGATGCTACGGCAAACCGCATGGGCGTTGGCCCGGAAAAAGTGATGGTCAACATTGAGCGTTATGGCAATACAACCAACGGCACCATCCCACTATGTTTGTGGGAGTGGGAAAGCAAATTAAAAAAAGGTGACAACCTGGTTCTGGCTGCTTTTGGCGGAGGCTTTACCTGGGGTGCGGCCTACATTAAATGGGCTTATTGATTTTAGCCGCATTTTTTGTTATTTAATGATAAATTAGCCTGCCAATTATAATCACCCTAAATAATTACACGAAACAACAAAAATGGACATGGATATTAAGCAAATTCAGGATTTAATCCGATTCGTTTCCAAATCAGGGGTTAACGAGGTTTCTATTGAACAGCAGGATTTTAAAATCACGATCAAAACCAACCAGCCGCAAACCGGAGTAGTAACTACCACAATTCCGGCGGCATCGGCAGAAAACACAGTTGTTCCGTCTATCACGGTTACCACGCCGGTAGTTACGGCTGTTGCGCCGCAGGCAGAAGACACATCTAAATACATTACCGTAAAATCACCCATGATCGGTACTTTTTACCGTTCTGCATCACCGGAAAAACCACTTTTAGTAAATGTGGGCGATGAAATAAAAGGCGGCGATGTGCTTTGTATTATCGAAGCGATGAAGTTGTTCAACGAAATTGAATCTGAAGTTTCCGGCCGTATTGTTAAGATTTTGGTGGATAACGCTTCGCCGGTTGAGTACGACCAGCCTTTGTTTGTAGTTGACCCGGCTTAAGCACATACTGTTTTTACCGGTATAATTTTGGTGCTTCTTTTAGCTATTCATTTTCAAAGTTTCTTTAAGTAATGTTCAAAAAAATATTGATAGCCAACCGCGGCGAAATTGCGTTACGTATTATCCGCACCTGCAAAGAAATGGGGATAAAAACAGTAGCCGTTTACTCTACTGCGGACCGCGACAGCCTGCATGTTCGCTTTGCGGATGAAGCCGTTTGTATCGGGCCGCCGGCCAGTAAAGATTCTTACTTAAGCATCCCGAATATCATTTCCGCAGCAGAATTGACCAATGCGGACGCCATCCATCCGGGTTATGGATTTTTATCCGAAAATGCCAAATTTTCGGCCATTTGTGCAGAATATGGTATCAAGTTTATTGGTGCTACAGCCGCCCAGATTGATTCTATGGGTGATAAAGCATCTGCAAAAGACACCATGAAGAAAGCAGGCGTACCTACCATTCCGGGCTCTGACGGCTTGCTGACTGATGTAAAGCAAGGTATTCAGGTAGCAAATAAAATCGGTTATCCGATTATTTTAAAAGCAACTGCCGGTGGCGGCGGCCGCGGAATGCGCATCGTTTGGAAAGATGAGGCTTTTGAAGCTGCCTGGGATTCTGCCCGTGCTGAAGCCGGAGCCGCTTTTGGAAACGATGGGATTTATCTGGAAAAGTATGTGGAAGATCCGCGGCATATCGAAATCCAGGTGATCGGAGATCAGTTTGGCAAGGTTTGCCATTTATCCGAACGTGATTGTTCGATCCAGCGCCGTCATCAAAAACTGGTTGAAGAGTCCCCTTCCCCGTTCATGACAGAAAAACTACGCCGTAAAATGGGCGAGGCAGCCATCAAAGGTGCCAAAGCTGTAAGATACGAAGGTGCCGGGACCGTGGAGTTTTTGGTTGATAAAAACCGCGATTTTTATTTTATGGAGATGAACACCCGCATCCAGGTAGAGCATCCGGTCACCGAAGAAGTGATCAACTTCGACCTGATAAAAGAGCAGATAAAAGTAGCAGCAGGCGTGCCGATTTCCGGTAAAAATTATGAGCCAACCATGCACGCTATTGAATGCAGGATCAATGCAGAAGATCCGATGAACAACTTTCGTCCTTCCCCCGGAAAAATCACTAATTTTCATTCGCCGGGCGGCCATGGTGTCCGGGTGGATACGCATGTTTATTCCGGCTACGTGATCCCGCCGAATTATGATTCGATGATTGCCAAACTGATTTGTGTGGCGCAAACCCGCGAAGAAGCTTTGAACACGATGGAACGTGCGCTCAGTGAATTTGTGATCGAAGGTGTAAAAACCACCATTCCTTTTCACCTTAAACTTATGCAAGACCCAAATTTCAGGGCTGGTAATTTTACCACAAAGTTTATGGAAACTTTTGAATACACCGAAGACTAAAAACCGATTATAAATTTAAACGTAAATACCATTCTGAATCCCAAAGAATGGTATTTTTGTTTCTACTGAAATATGAGCGATCTTAAAGATAATAAACTGTTTAAAGCCCTCAAAGAGAAAGGCACGAACCTGGAAGCCGAAATGTCTTTTTTTGATCACTTAGATGTGCTCCGCAAGCATTTAATTCGCTCGGCGATTGCCATTGTGCTTTTTACCAGTCTGGCATTTTATTTTTACGACTTCTTTTTCAACACCGTAATTATGGGGCCAAGCAGAACATCCTTTTGGACATACCGGATGCTTTGCGAACTTGGGGCTTACCTGCACCGGCCGGGGTTTTGTATAGATAAAATCAACATCCATTTGATTAATACAGAAATGGCGGGCCAGTTTACGCTACAAATCAATTCCTCATTTATGATTGGCCTGGCATTGGGCTTCCCGTATTTGCTGTATGAGGTTTGGCTTTTTATCAAACCGGCTTTGCACGATAAAGAGCGCAAGGCAGCCAGCGGCTTTGTTTTTTATGCTTCGATACTGTTTTTACTGGGTGTTTTATTTGGTTATTTTGTGATTACGGCCATGTCTCTCAGTTTTTTGGCAGGTTATAATGTAAGTGACTCCATCCAAAATTTATTTAGCATTGATTCTTACATTTCATCCGTAGCAACCTTAACGCTGGCAACTGGAGCTGTTTTTGAGCTGCCCATTTTGATTTATATTTTATCGACCATGGGTTTGCTCACGGCCAAATTTATGCGCGAATCCCGCCGTTATGCCATTATCATCATCCTGATTGTGGCCGCAGTGGTAACGCCAACACCGGATATGCTGACCATGACGGTAGTAAGTATCCCGTTATTTTTGTTGTTTGAAGCCAGTATTTTTGTTGCCGCCGCAGTGGATAAACGCCGTGCCTTAAAGCACAACGAACTGATGGAATCCTAAATCGGCCATACTGTTTTTATCGGTATAAAATTGCAATTATGAAAATAGCCATCGGTGCAGACCATGCCGGTTTTGAATTAAAAGAAGCTTTGACTGAATTTCTTAAAGAACATGAAATCAGGGATTTCGGTACGTATTCTTCCGGTTCGGTTGATTATCCTGATTTTGCGCATCCGGTTTCTTCCGCAGTAGAAAACAAAGAATTTGACCTGGGCATTTTGATTTGCGGAAGCGGAAATGGCATCGCGATTACTGCCAACAAACATCAGGGCATCCGTGCGGCAATTTGCTGGAACACTGAGTTGGCCAGTTTGGCGCGCAAACACAACAACGCCAACATTTTGTGCCTGCCCGCCAGATTTATACCGATAAAAGAAGCACAGGAAATTACCGAAATTTTTTTAACTACGGATTTTGAAGGCGGCCGTCACCAAACCCGGGTAAACAAGATTTCCTGCTAAAACCATTATGAAAAAAATAATTTTATGTGCTTCGCTCGGTTTTTTTGTTATCGCCGCCAAAGCACAAAAACAAAACCCGGAACAAAAATATGCCGCTTACATTACGGCAGACGATGCCAGAAAACACCTCACTATCATTGCTTCTGATGCTTTTGAAGGGCGCGAAACCGGCAAACCAGGTGCAGAAAAAGCAGCCAATTACCTTGCCGGTGAGTTTAAAAAATTAGGTTTAAGAGCACCGGTCAACGGTTCGTATTTTCTGGATGTTCCGCTGGAAGATAAAAGTTTGAAAGTAACCGCTTTTAAAGTCAACAATCAATCTTTTGAAAACGGCAGGGATTTTTTAATGAGAGGCACGTACAGCAATACATCTTTACGCACCAAAGACGTAGTTTTTGTAGGATACGGCACGCCCGAAGAAGTAGGCAATACCGATATCACAGGCAAAGTTTTGGTTTGGATCAATGAAGATAAACCTGGAACCGGCACCACAACCAACACCAGTTACCGCATCAGCGCAGCCCGGAATAAAATTGTAAAAGAATTGCAAAGCAAACATCCGGCTGCTATTTTGGCTGCCAATACCGGCATCGCTGATGTGCTTAAACGTTTGGGTTCCAGTTTTACAGGAAGCAGTTTATCGCTTAAAAAAGAAACCTCAGCAGCCACACCGCAGCAGGCACCGGTTATCAACATTACCATACCTGTTGCTGATGAGTTGGTAAAATCATCCGGACAAACATTTGAGCAGCTAAAAAAAGCATCCGCAGAAGGCAACGTAACTGCAAAAGTTTTGAAAGTTGATTTTACTGCTGATTATCATACCGAAACCAAACCGGCAAAAGCAGTAGATGTGCTGGGTTTATTGCCCGGATCAGACTCAAAACTGAAAGATGAAATACTGGTGTTTTCTGCGCATTATGACCACATCGGATTAACCACCACCGGAACGGATAAAGTAAACAACGGTGCCGATGATGACGGTTCCGGCACAACCGGGATTTTAGAAATTGCACGTGCTTTTACGGCAGCAAAAAAAGACGGACATGGCCCGCGCCGCAGCATTTTGTTTTTGGGCAATGTGGGCGAAGAAAAAGGTTTGTTAGGATCAGAATATTATACTGACCATCCGGTTTTTCCGCTCAACCAAACTATTGCCGATTTGAATATTGATATGATCGGCCGCACCGGTTACGACTATCAGGGCAAAGCGGATTCATCCAACTATGTTTATGTAATCGGTTCTGCCATGCTGAGCACTACTTTGCGAAAAGTTACCGAGGAAGCAAATAATAAATATACCAAACTGGATCTGGATTATAAATACGATGACCCGAATGACCCGAACCGTTTTTATTACCGATCAGACCATTACAACTTTGCCAAACACGGTGTACCGATTATCTTTTATTTTGATGGCGAGCACCAGGATTACCACCGTCCGGGCGATGAAGTAAGCAAAATAAACTTCCCGATGCTGGTAAAACGTGCGCAATTGGTTTTTTATACCGGTTGGGATTTGGCAAACCGGGATGAAAGGCCGGTTGTGGATGTTAAAAGCAACATGACCAATAGTCAATAATATCGATACTGTTTTTATCGGTATAAAATTTGCCAATTAACAACGCAACGGCCAGTTTTACGTTAAAAGCTAAATCCTTAATTTTACAGCATGAGCAAAACTGCCGAAGATTTTATTGCGAATGCCGAAGCCAAAGCTTTTGATCTGAAGCACCGCAGCATTATCAACCATAACATTGGTAAATATGATGCGGCAGTTTCGCGTGGGATTGCGCGTTTGGCCAATCTGGAAAATGCCAAGCGTAAAGCGCACGTAATCAAATGGAAAACGATGGAAAACTTAGACAAGCTTTTGCCCGAGTTTGAAGCCAATTTCCAGCGGCGCGGCGGTAAAGTTTTGTGGGCAAATGATGCAGAAGAAGCGCAAAAAGAAATCCTGAACATCATCCAAAAAGCAGGTGCAAAAACAGTAGTCAAATCCAAATCAATGGTAACGGAGGAAATTCATTTGAATGAATTCCTTACTCAAAACAATATTGAAAGCTTAGAAACTGATCTGGGCGAGTACATCGTTCAATTGCTTGGCCAGAAACCGTATCATATTGTTACGCCGGCCATGCACTTATCTAAAGAAGATATTGCCGAATTGTTTAACAAACATTATGGCACGCCAATAGATGCCACGCCGGAACAATTAACGATGAAAGCGCGCGAGCTGCTCCGGAAAAAGTACGTCCATGCAGATATTGGCATCACGGGAGCCAACTTTTTAATCGCCGATTCGGGCAGCATCGCCATTACCGAAAACGAAGGCAACGCGCGCTTGTGTACCACTTTCCCTAAAATCCATATTGCTATTGTGGGGATTGAGAAGATGATCCCTTCGATGGCTGATCTGGATTTATTCTGGCCGCTGCTTTCTACGCATGGAACGGGCCAAAACCTCACCGTTTATAATTCTATTTTAAACGGACCGCGGCAGGCACACGAAACCGACGGCCCGGAAGAAATGTACGTGATTTTGCTGGACAACGGCCGAACGAATTTATTGGCCCAAAAAGATCAGCGGCAGGCTTTGTACTGTATCCGCTGCGGTGCTTGTTTAAACGCTTGTCCGGTTTATAAAAACATTGGCGGCCATGCTTACGAAACCACTTACAGCGGCCCGATTGGCTCCATCATTACGCCGCACACAAAAGGTATGGAGGATTTTAAACATTTGAGTTATGCTTCCAGTTTATGCGGAAAATGTTCGGAAGTTTGCCCTGTAAAAATTGATCTGCATAAAATGCTGCTGCTCAACCGGCGCGATTCCGTCAAACAAAACTTCAACCCGATCAAAGAAAAATGGGGCTGGGCTTTGTGGAAAAAAGGAATGCAAAGCCGCAAATTAACCGATTATTTTGGAGGAAAAACCAAGAATTTCTTCTTAAAATTTCTATTTAAACACACTTGGGGACATTTGCGGGAAATGCCGGAAGTTGCCCCAAAATCCTTTAGCCAGCAATGGCAGGAAAAGAACGGAGAAAGCTGATAGGTAATGGTTTATGGTTGATAGTTCATGGACTTTGCTATCGACCATTATCAATCAACTATCAGCTATGAACTAAAAAAACGTATGCGTAAAATCACCTTAAACATTGCAACCAGTTTGGACGGTTATATTGAAGGGCCGAAAGGCGAAATCGACTGGTGCCTGAACGATCAGGATTACGGCTTAACAGATTTTGCCGAAGACACCGATGCTTTGTTTATGGGTAGAAAAAGTTACGAATTGATCGCGCAGGCCGGATTAGGCTTTTTTGAAGATCATTCTATATATGTGTTTTCTGATACGCTTGTAAAAGAAGAGCATTTTGGGGTAAAGGTAATCCGCCGTGCTGATCTTATTTCGTTTGTAAAAGATTTTAGGGAACAGGAAGGCAAAAACATCTGGTTTTTTGGCGGTGCAGATTTGCTTGCTTCTTTTATGGCACAAAACTTAGTGGATGAATTTTTGATTTCGGTCCATCCAATTATTTTGGGCGGAGGAAAATCTTTGTTTCATCACGCACAAGAAAAAATAGAGTTAATGCTGATAGAACACAAAGCTTATTCCAGCGGCTTGGTGCAAATGCGTTATATCATGCCGCCAAAATTTGATTTAAGTATGCTGGATTTGTAAAACTAATTTTCCAGCTTTTCCACTTCCGCTACCGGATTAAACAGATAAACTCTATTCGTACTTACTTCCACACAACGATAACGTTTCCGCAGCCGTTCTTCCCGCCGAAAAACCCGTCCGTCTTTCCAGCGAAACAAACCGTTTGCCGGGATTTTTTCTACCAAAATAACAGATGCTTCTTTTACATCATATTTTTGGAGGACGCGAAATAAAGTCAAATCAGAACAACTGGAAGCGGCGGGATTATCTAAGTAATTGGTGATGGCCGTTTTAACATCAGGCGGAAAAATTTCCAGCTCAAAAAACGGCTTCATCATCCGTTTAAAATTGCTTTTCCACTCGGCACCGTGCGGTTTTACTTTATGCTGATGCTGGTTAAAAGTATATAAATGCGCAAACTCGTGTACGGTTGTTACTAAAAAAGCATAAGGATTAAGGTCGAAATTAACTGAAATGCGATGTCCTTTGCTACCAAAAGGCGAACGGTAATCGCCAAACTTGGTGCCGCGGTTGCGCGAAACTTTAAATTCACATTGAAAATAATCGATCCATTTGGCAATTACCGGCGCAGCACTTTCCGGCAGGTATTGTTTAAGGATTTCGGTTTTGTCCACGCTGTAAAATCGCGATTTATTTTAACAAATGAAAGGTGATAAAACTCGCTGCGTAAGCCAAAACCGTCATGTAAGCAAACTGGATAACCGGCCATTTCCATTCTTTTGTTTCACGATAAACCACGGCAACTGTACTGGCGCATTGCATAGCAAAAGCGTAAAACATCATCAGCGACATGGCCACGGCGAAAGTAAAAACCGGCAAACCCGTGTCGGGGTTACGGGCGTGTTTCATCTTATCCATCACCGAATCCAGTTTATCGGCATTACCATCCACGCTGTAAATCGTGGCCATTGTTCCTACAAAAACCTCACGCGCAGCGAAAGAAGTGATCAGGGCGATACCAATTTTCCAATCAAAACCTAAAGGACGGATTGCCGGTTCGATAGCGTGGCCTAAAATACCGGCATAAGAATTTTCGAGCTGATCGGTAGCTTTTAAATGCTGTAACTCATCTGCCGATTTTTGTGCCGTAAAAGAAGCATTGCTATATTTCCGGTCTATTTCGGCCATCCGTTTTCCCGGTCCGTAGGAAGCCATCACCCACAAAATAATGGAAACGGCAATGATGACTTTCCCGGCCTGTACCACAAAAGTTTTAGAACGCTCATACATGGTTAAACCCACGTTTTTCCAGCGTGGCATCCGGTAAACGGGCAACTCCATGATAAAGTAACCACGTTCGCGGCTTTTCAAAATCAGTTTAAAAACAAACGCAACAACAACGGCCGAAACTACGCTGAACAAGTACATCGCCATCATGGCCAAACCTTGTAAATTAAAAACCCACCAAATATTGCGATTAGGAACAACAAGTGAAATAAGCAACGTATAAACCGGCAAACGCGCAGAACAGGTAATTAAAGGCGTAACCATAATGGTAATCATGCGGTCTTTCCAGTTTTCGATGGTGCGCGTACTCATGATCGATGGCACGGCGCAGGCAAAACCTCCAATTAATGGCACTACTGATTTACCGTTCAGGCCAACTTTCCGCATGATCCGGTCCATCATAAACGTAACGCGCGACATGTAACCGGTGTCTTCCAGGATCGAAATAAAAGCAAACAAAATGGCAATCTGCGGGATGAAAACCAGCACGCCGCTTAAACCGGCCACCACGCCATCAAGCAATAAACTGGTAAGTGGCCCGGCAGGTAAAATGGCATGTAAAGTTGTGCTGAGCCAAGTGAATGAATCCTCAATTAATGCCATTGGGTAAGCCGACCAGGAAAATATCGCCTGAAAAATGAACATTAAAATGGCAAAGAAAATAATAAAACCGAAAATTTTATGGGTAAGGATTTTATCAATTTTGTTGCTGTAGCTTTCCTTTTCTGCAAAATGATTTTTGCGGATTACTACATCAAACAGCACATCATTGATAAAATTATAACGCGCAATGGTTTCTGTAGCCTGGGATTTTTGCGAATGGAAGCTAAATTCTTCCTCCAGGCTTTCGATCCGGTTGTTTTGCTGGGGCGATAAAAATTGTAAATACTCATGCTGATGTGCCAGTTGCAGCGCATAATAATCGTTATCAACCAAAATTTCTTCGCGGATGCTGTGGATAAGTTGCGGGGCCAGCTGTGAAATGTCAATCGTATCTTCCTGTAAAGCAATTTTTCCGGCGTAGTTGATTGCTTCTTTTAGCGCATCAATTCCTTCGGCTTTGCGGGCAGAGATTGGCACAACCGAAACGCCTAATTTTTTTGAAAGCAGGTTTATGTTGATTTCCAATCCGGCGTTTTTGGCCATGTCCATCATGTTCAAAGCAACAATAACGGGCACTTTCAAATCTGCAACCTGTGTATATAGCAGCAAATTACGTTTGAGGTTGGAAGCATCCAGAATAACCACAACCAAATCCGGATTGTGCGGATTGGCCTGATCTGCCAGTACAGAAAAAACGATGGATTCGTCTTTACTTTTTGGGTAAAGACTATAAGTTCCGGGCAAATCAATGATTTCGGCACGGCGGCCATCGGTCAAAGTACAGAAACCGGTTTTTTTATCTACCGTAACACCCGGAAAATTGCCCACCTTTTGGTTAAGGCCGGTAAGAACGTTAAAAAGTGTTGATTTGCCAGTATTTGGATTTCCTACTAACGCAACTTTTATTTCGGGTTTCAACTCAAATTACTGTAAAATAATGGTAGAAGCTTCGCGTTTGCGCAGGCTAAGCTGATAGCCGGAAACGTTGATGGCAATCGGGTCTCCAAGGGGCGCAATGCGTTGTATGCTGATTTCTTCGCCTGGCAAACAACCCATCTCCATCAGTTTTACAGACATTGCCAAATCAGTAAATTCTTTGATGATCCCTTTTTTTCCTACACTCAGTTGCGAAAGTTTCATGAAATACAATTTATACCGTAAAACTATCGCTTATTTGAATTAAATCCAAATAAGATTTGATGATATTTTGTAAAAAGAATGCTTCTTTTATCGGTAAATTTTAAGGGCTTAATGCTGAAAGGAATTGTACCGAAAATGCGGGCAATTGCATTTTTTATGAAACAAGCTGCAGGAAGAAAACAGCATTAAAGCCATTAAACCTGTAAAAAAATACTTACTGACGTTGCGTTTGGATAGCATAAGTGGTTACTGATACACTGAATATTCCCATTAAAGTACCTAATACATCACAAAAAAGATCAGCCCATTCTGCACTTCGGTAAGTAAAAACCTTTAATTGCAGCAATTCTATGGCACCGCCGAACAAAAACATAATACCCAGTACAAAAGCAAATATGCTTGCCGACAACTGATGATGCGCCTGTTTACGCAGCAAACCATATAAAGTAAATATGGTGAGCACAAAAAACAAACCGGTATGTGTTAGTTTATCAAAACCTTTGAAAAACAGAGGCGACTCTCCGGCTTTACCTAAAGAAGCACAGCAAATTATCAAAATAAACAAAGCCCAGATTAAAGCCGGGCTTTGGTGTTTAAAAAGTTTTTGCATTAAGCACCAACCAGTTCTTTATAGCTTTCTGCGGATAGCAATTCGTCCAGTTCTGCAGCATTTTTGATGGATATTTTCACCATCCAGCCTTCACCAAAAGGATCAGAATTTACAAGTTCCGGGTTGGCGTCTAAAGCTTTGTTCATTTCCAAAACTTCGCCGCTTACGGGCATAAACAAATCTGAAACTGTTTTTACGGCTTCTACCGTACCAAAAATGGCTTCTTTGGCCACTTCTTCGCCAATTGTATTGATATCGATGTAAACAATATCGCCCAGTTCGTGCTGTGCAAAATCCGTAATGCCGATCGTGGCGGTATCACCATCAACCAAAACCCATTCATGATCTTTGGTATATTTTAATGCAGAAGGAAAATTCATGTTCGTGTTTTTTTCTCAAAAATAGCAAAAAACCGATTGAGAAATGTTTTTCATATCGGAAAATTTGATGCTTGATGCTGTTTTTATCGACTAAATTTCTGGTTGCTGATTTTAGGCTTATTTTCTAAAAATCAGCTTTTTAACTTTGTTTAAAATAATCTGATGAACCCGAAAGATCATGCAGTTGTCAGGAATTATCTGAAAATTAAAACTTTTAAATATCAGAACAGTTAACTTTGCAGGATTAACAAATAAAAAAATTACTATGAAAAAGATTACATTAGCTGCATTTGCGTTATTCACGTTTATTTTTAGCGCAAACGCACAAATTCAAAAAGGCAACGTTTTGATCGGTGCCGACTTAGCCAATTTGCAGTTAGGTTTAGACCAACCAACCAGTTTCAGTGTGTCTTTAGCACCAAAAGCGGCTTGGTTTATTCAGGATAATGTAGCATTGGGAGCTTATGGCAACTTAGGTTTGACAACAGTTAAAGGAAATGGAACAACAACTTCTTATGGTATTGGCGCGTTAGGCCGTTATTACGGCGGCAAAGCATCTGCCCCGGAAATTATTAAGCACACACGCCTTTTTCTTGAAGCAAACGTTGGTATCAATGGTGTTAATTTGCCTGCTAATGGCGGTTCTACCAACGGTTTAGGGCTTGGTATTGGCCCGGGTGTTGCTTATTTTATCACGCCAAGCATCGGATTGGAAACTTTGTTAAAGTATAATGGCATTGTAGGTTTTGGCAGCAGTGCCTATGCCAACAATGTTAGCTTAAACTTTGGTTTCCAGGTTTATTTACCAGGCAGGGCAACTGCAAGAAAAGTTATGAACGACGTTAGATAATCTGATTTCTGATCAAACTCAAAAAAAGTATGCTAAAAACAGCATACTTTTTTTATGCCCTAAATTTTGGTATTACTGGAAAAGCAGCTTCAAATTTACCCCAAAATTGGTAAAAGCTGTATTGAAAGATTGGGAAGTGTATGGTTTGGTGATGTTAGAATCGTAAAACAACTGCAAGTTAAACCGCTGGTTGATCACGTAATTGATTGATGGCCGAACGGTAATGTTTTTGGCCCCGGACGAAATATCGGCTTCCTGCACATCCGGCCGGTAAACCACGGTTTTGTTATCGGTCAAGGCAAAATCAAACTTAAAAGTCATGTCGTTTTTCAAAATTAAGTTGTTGAACAAGCCAAAAGGAAAGCGGAAATTTGTGGTATGATAACCGAACCCAAACACAATATTGCTTTCGTTTTGCTGCGTAAGCTGGCTGTTGAGCAAACTTAAACTCAACGCACGGCTTTTCCGGTACTCAAAATGCGTGGTGACGCTGTTTTTAAACCGTGCATCCAAACCAAGCAAAGGCACAAACTGCTCGAAAATTGTAATTTGCGCGTATTGGTACAGCGGCAGGAAATCGTTGTTGGCATCGCGCACATTTACCGCTCCATTTGTTTCCGAATAACGTAAAAGCGTATTGAAACCATTAACGCTGTAAGCAGAACGATAGCCGTGGCTCAGATCAAAAGAATCAAAATATTCGGCTAAAAAAGGTATGCGGCTTAACCCATTGTAACGGATATCCCAGTTCGGGATCGGGATTTTCGGGAAACTTCCCGTGCTTATGTTACTGGCATCTTTGCCGGAATAAGCAGCCAGAAAAGCCGGAACCAGCACATCTTGAGCATTGGCACCATAACCATCTGCAAAACCATTGGTAACGGTGCGGGTTGAATTTGGGTTCGAAAGGCCCAAACGCTGCGAAATTACGTTTCGATTGCTCAAAAACTTTTCAAAAACCGAAGAGGTATTGTTGATGCCCGAAGATTTGGAGAAAGCCGTTGGCAGCGTAAAATAGGAAATGCTGTAATCGCCGGTGGTTATCGGGCTCAGGTTTTCAATATCGCCGGTTTGGGCTGAGTATTTGAAGTTGGTTTGATAATTTAGGTTCCGGGTGCGGAAGGCAGAAAGTTCTATCCGTAAATCCGGTATCGGTTCCAGCACGCCGCGCAGGTGCATATCTTCCAAAAGTGTTTTGGTAAACAACTGGTTTTGCAAAGAATCTGTAGTGATCCAGCCGTTTGAAATGGCGCGGCTGCGGATATCGGCCTGACTTCCCAATAAAAACCCGATTCCGGGCGCATTGTAGTTCAAATCCTCCCCAAAAAATTTGGTTTTAGGCAGATAGCCGGGCAAAAATGTTCCTTCTGTGCGCGTATAAGTTCCGCTTACGTTTTTTACACTGGTCAAAACATGCAAAAACAGATTGGCAATTCCGCCCTTTTCCGTTTCGTTTGCTTTCCGCAGAAATGAAAATTTATTGTATAATCCTGTAAAATTAAGCACTGGGGTGAGTTGGATTGTACGCGAATTTTGGATGGTATTGCCCACATTCAAGTTGGGGTTTTGCAAGGAAAACAATGCCTGCGAGTTCCAGTTAAACTGTGTGCTGTACCGAACGCTCATGTTCGTCCAGTCAAAACCCGGAATTTTGTTGATTGGCGTGGTGTAATTAAAATTGATGGTATGCGTATAATTTACTGTTCGGCCTAACTTTTTCAGATTATTCCAAAGCGTGTCCTGTTTTAAACCGTTGATGCGGCCTGCCGGTTCATCGATCACACCCAGATTTGTGGCATCAAAATCCATCTGCAAAGACTTGGTTAAATTCCAACCAATACCATAAACGCGGTTAATCTGAAAGTTTTTGCTGAAAGTGGTTGGTATCGCAATAAAATTCTCCGGATCATTATTTCGCAGCGTGTTTTCAGAATAAAAACGGTTTAAGCTGATGTTAAAATTTAACCGGGAAGGCAGCAGGCTGAAGTTAATGTCCTGAAACAGCTTCAGCATATTGCTTTTAAATACTTTTTGAAACGGACTGTAAAATTTAGGCTGATTATTGTAGATATAGTTCAGGCCGGCCACATATGTTTTTTGAAAGGCATTTTCGGTGATAAAATCATGATGATCATATTCCGTGTAAGCATAAGTTGCACTCAGATTTTCCACGTCCCACAAATGGTTTTTGGCTTTCGGGTCTGTTTTTACTTTACGTACATTCGTTAAGTTGATGCTTTTCCGAACGGTATAATCTTCGGATACGTTGATGATCGAATCTTTTTTAGCTTTGGATACTTGTGCCAGTTCCTGTTTTAGTTCGATGTCCGGATTGGCAGGATCATATTTTGGGGTGATGATTTGGTTAGAATAATTAACATAAACCGGGATTTTGACGCCGGATTTTGTTGGAAAGAACCTGCCCAGCTCCATATTGGCCGACATATCCACCGATTGCCTGTCGCTCAAACTACGATCATTGATCCTGGAATCCAGCGTACCAAAACCGATGGTGCTTTTACTGCCCGACACACTTACATCACCCAAATCAGCCAATTTTGCGTTAAACCTGCCAATTGCCGCCCAGCCGCCCTGCTCGTTAAAACCGGTTAGCCGCAGCTCATTAAACCAAACAATGGCCGATTTATCAAGTCCGTCATCTTTTCCCGCAGGCGAATTACCTTTATACGGATTGCGTACGCCCAGCATAATGGTACGCAAACGGCTCAAATCCGGCTGCCCTTTAATGGTTACACGGTTGGCACCATCGGTAAAAGTATAAGGCACGTTTAATGGCCATGGAGTACCATTTAACAAAGCGTTGTTACGTGCTGTTTTTGCACGGGTTAAAATGGACAATTGTAAAGCCATGCGGTTAGCTGCCGGCCAAATGCCGTCTGCATCTCGTGTGCCGGGAGTGGTAACCTGCAACGGCAATTCATATTCGTAATAATTATCAATATAATCCACACCCAAACGGATAAAAGCACTCACATCTCCATTTTGCAGCTGTGTCCCTTCTGCATGGACAAACATTTCCAGCTCTTTGTACTGGCGCAAATCGTTATAAAAAGTTTTAAACGTAGCTTTAGAATAACCATCGCGCACATTGGCAACGCGCACTTGCAAAGCCTGCTCATTCAGTTGCGTATTAGTAGTGTAATTGTTAAAATCCCGCTGACGGGTAATGCCCGGCGGAACTACATACGGAATAGGCACACGGTTACCGTTTTCTTCAATATTGACCGTGGATACATCAATGGTAGAATTGTCCAGCGTAGGATTTATAATAGCAGGGTCTGCTATCACATTGGCAGTGCTGTTTTCGGTATTGAAGGCCCGCCACTCACCACGGATCAGCTGCAGCCGGGCAAAACGAAGCACCGAAGTATCGGCAAAATTTGTCATGAACATCCGAATAAAACGAATGGCTTTAAAATCCTGAATGTTGCCCACTTTAGATTGATAATTCCGGATTGGCACCCTGAACTGATACCAGTTTACAGTCTGCGTAGTGCCGTTGGCCAGCTTTACTGTCGAAGTAACTTTGTCTGAAATGAAATTTTGCCCAACCACTAAATTTTGTGGCCGAATAGAAACTTTGTATTGAAAATATTCGTCCGCCTGGCTCATGTTGTTGTCGCGGTTTATATCCTCGCCATCAGGCAGCGAAGTTGAGGCCGAATTGTCCAGTCCTAATTGTGCCCGCGATTGCTCTGTAGTTTTTGAGTTGCCTTCTGTACCGTTGTACTGGCTGTACCGTTTTAAAATCCCGGCATTGCCTTCATCATAAGCCGGGCCCCGGAAGTATAAATAATCATCGGAAGACGGATCACTGACAAGCTGATTGGTTGCCGTAGTGCTTAACGTTGACCGAATTTGCCTGATAAAAGAAGCATATTTCTGGCGCTCATCTACATTGGCCAATCCATCCAAACCCACATCCTGCAAAGCGCGGGCAGTTTGATCGTTATCAAAAGATTGCACGACAGGCTGTAATTTTGGCACGCGACCCCAAACGGTAGAATCTACTTTGGAAACATCCCCATCCGCAGGCAAACCGTTTTCTAAACTTTTACGGCCATCTTTTAAAATATCTTCGGATAAACTGCCCAGGTTAAAATACAAATCGCCGCCTGCTGAATTGGGTTTATATATGAACGGGTCCAGCATCCAAAATTCAATGTACTGTACATTCAGCGATTCAAAATCATTACTATCCATCCGCCTAAAAATACCGCCCCAGCGGCTTTGCGGATTTTGCAGCGATCCATCCTGGTTGATGCCGGTAGTTGTAAAATTGTACGGGCCGCGCACTTTCGGGTAAAAAGCCAGATCTAAAGTTGGCAAACTTAAAGGCTGGCCGGTAATGCTTTGTTTATAGGGGAAAACTTCCTGTTCTAAAACTTCGCGCACATATTGGTTAGAAAGTTCGTTCCGGGAGTCTGCCAGGGCCGGAGCAAGCGAACTGCTCCGATTATAAAAAATCGGGTCGATGTTGTAAAAAGCCAGCCGCGCCCGATTGTAGCCATAAGAAAGATCGTTATCCAGCTGCGATTCCGGGAAAAGCTGCGGCGTACCCGAAATCTGCCAGTTTACTGCACTTTTGATATCAATTAAAGAACTGCTGTTTTCAAAATCATCCAGGTAAGCTGTTCCGTCTTTTGTACCGGCAAAATTAAGTGCAGCCGGATGGCCGGGCAGCAATTGCGCAAATTCCCCGCTGAAATTTACAGAGGAAGGTACTTTAGTTGAGATGAACGGCAACTTATCTACCAAACGCGTTAACAGCCTCGATTGTGAGCTGTAAGTGCCATCAAAACCATATATCGTGTTAGAAATTGATTCATCGCCAATACTTACCTTTTGGGTGATGGGTTGCTCGGTTAAGTGCATTACTGTTGCACCCAAGTTTAATTTATTATTGTATTTATAATCAAAACGCGAACCGTACAATGATTTTTGCTGAATGCCGTACAACTCGTTACTTTCCAGTTTAATGTTGATGGGCTGACCGGAAGTAAGCAAAGCCTGGTTGATTATCCTGATCCGGCCAATGTTGTAATCTACCGTATAGTCAGAACCTTCCGTTAAACGTAGCGTTCCGGCTGTTACCACCACAGAACCCTGCGGGATATTAATGGCATTTAACTGAAATTCGGAACCGGATTGTGATGAATAAGTCCCGCGGATGACATAACGGTTTAACTGCGGAAAAAACTGCTGTGCAATGGTTTTGGTAGAATCATACAGCGGCTGATAAACGTAACGGTTGATCAAATCCTGCTCCGTGCCGGGAATAAACTGTTTGGCCAGATCGGCACCAAAAGGCTCTACCACCGGAAAAGTGATACGGCCGTTTTGCGAATCAATGGTAATCCCTTCTAAAAAATCAAAATAACCATCCGGCTGTTTGGCACCTTGCGGGTTCAGGTTATCCAATCCGGTTAGTTGCAGCCAAAGTTTACCGGCGGTGTTTTGGCCTTCGCCCATAATGGGTTTCTCGATGTTCGATTTATCATCTAAATGCGTAATAGTCAGCCTGAAATCATTCGGACTGATCTGGTAAGCACCTAAAGTGTAAATGTTTTTCATCATCAAATCCCAGGTGGGCAAACTGGTTTTTAACAATTCATTTTTCAGCAATTTGGTGTACAAAACTTTTGGTGTGGCCGCATCCACCGGAATATCGGTAGAAAGCTCTCCAACCTGATATTCGGTTCCGTTATAGGTGTAGCGGTAAGCCACAGAAAGCACTTCGTCATTATTAAGCGGATAATTCAGGGAGATATAACCTAATTGCGGATGCAGTGTAAATTCTGTTGCCGTTAATTTCCGGGCGTAAGTGAGCTTGCTGTAATTGTCCGTTCTTCCGGTCGATTGAAAATAGTTTGCTATATCATTAGAATTGGTCAAACGTGCGTTGGCCGGTAAATTTTGCAGTAAATTGTTGGATTGCTGCGGAAAACCCGGGCCGGTAAAACCCGCAGGCAATGCAGAAAACCCGGCACCGCCGCGAACAAGCGTTTTGTTATAAGGATTGTATTCGCCCAAATCCAGCAAAGCCAAAACATCTCTGGAATCTTTGGTGGTGTTGCTTCGATTCGTTACCCAAACTTCAATTTTAGTTATGGTGACATTGGAACTGATGATCGGGATGTTGGCCAGTGCCTTATTGTAATTATTCCGGAAATACTGCGATAAAAAGTAGTGCCGGTTGGCTTCATAATCTGATGGCGACAAGCTAAAGTTGCCCTGCTGCGAACCGTTTGAAATGGTAATTTGCCTGCTTTGCGACCGCTGCTGTGAGAAAATACTCGTAACGTTCAACTTGCCAAATTGTAGCTTTGTTTTCACCCCAAACAAAGCCTGGCTCCCGCTGATGAGCGAAGTTGGCAGCGGCAAACTAACCGTACCGGCTTCTATTTTCTGAATAATTTCATCCGGTTTGCCTGTGTAATCCAGCTTTAACTGGTTTTCAAACTGAAACTGTGCTTCGGTATTATAATTGGTAGAAATCTTCAGTTTATCACCGATCGAACCGGTTACGTTCATCTGGATCCGCTGATCAAAATTAAAATTTCCCTGGTTGCGTTGCCGCGTATTAAAAAGCGGGTTTTCGTTTTTGTTAAGTTGACCGGCAAAAATCACTTCTGCAGATCCCTGCGGATGAATATCAATTACTTCGCTGCCAAAAATTTTTTCAAACGTCTGGCTCCTGACTTTAATCTGCGGGATAAAACCCTGTTGCTGCGAATCATTGGCGTATTTGTCCGACAACTTCTTCCAGTTTTCTTTGATGTCGCTGGTTTGCTTTAAACGCAAATACTCGCTGTAAGTAAGGTAACGCTGCGGGCGATAAAGGAAATTACCAACCCGTTCTGATAAAATATACCGATTAGTTGACGGATCATATTCTACCGTCCGCACCAGGTTTGGCGGATCAGGTAATAACGCACCGCGCCGCAGCTGGCTGGTTCGGCTTTGCCGGGCAACGTCTGGTGCTTGTACTTTAACAGTTGTATCAACTTTGCCTAATCCGGTTGCTGTTTGTGCAAAAACTATATTATTACAGCTAAAAGCTATAATAAAACACAACCCGCACAGCATCTTTCTAATAAAGTTCACCTGTAAAAGCAAAAAAATATGGTAACTATAAATTTTTCAAAGCTATTTTAATTAGTTTCTCAACGGTTAAATTTTCCTCATCTTTTTTCACAATCTGATCGATCACTTTTTCTGCAGCAATTTTTGCAAAACCGAGCATCACCAGGGCAGATAAAGCTTCTTCTTTAACCGTATGGTTTACCGGAACTGAGATCAAAGAATCCGGTCCTTCTTTCTTCAGTTTATCCTGCAACTCCAAAACTATCCTTTGCGCAGATTTTGGCCCGATTCCCTTAATCCGCTGTATCAAAGGCACATCACCCTTAATAATAGCCTGCTGTATTTCTGCGGGAGTGATGGATGAGAGCATCATCCGGCCGGTATTTGCGCCAATCCCTGATACAGAAATCAGGTGTAAAAACAGCCTCCGCTCCCCTTCCTCTGCAAAACCATAAAGTGTGTGTGCGTCTTCTTTTACGTGAAGCCAGGTAAAGAGTTTACAATTATTTTCGTTTACCGAAAGTTGGGAAAAAGTATGAAGCGAAATGTTGATGTGATAACCCACACCACCGGCATCAATAACCACATAAGCCGGGCATTTAAAAGCCAGTTTTCCGCTGATATAATCGTACATGTTTGCTCGATATTTTTGTTTTATGTTGAAGGGCTTTTTTTGACCGATGCTTCTTTTATCAACCTAAATTTAACATCCGCAATGAAGCAGTATATCCTGATTTTAGGCTGATAAAAACAGCATCAACATTTCAGGCCAATGCTGTTTTTACCCCTGTTTTTTTAGTGCTGGTTTTCTTGCGCGTCCACAACGGCAATGGTTATCACGTTTACAATCTCGCGCACAGAACTGCCCAGTTGCAACACGTGCACCGGTTTGTTCATGCCTAAAAGTATCGGGCCAACGGCTTCTGCCCCTCCGATTTCCTGTAGTAGTTTGTAGGCAATATTGCCCGATTCCAGGTTAGGGAAAATCAGCGTATTTGCCGCTGCACCGTTTAAATTAGAAAACTCATAATTGTCTTTCAGCAGTGTTGAGTTCATGGCAAAGTTTGCCTGCATCTCTCCATCCACAATCATTTCCGGATATTGCTCATGCAGCAGCCGCACGGTTTCGCGGGTTTTCTCCGGCACCAGGCCATCATTCGACCCAAAATTAGAATATGAAAGCACGGCCACACGCGGTTTGATGTTGAACCGGCTGACCGCCTGCTCGATCAAAACCGTAATATCTACCATTTGCTGCGCCGTTGGGTTGACATTTATGGTGGTATCGCCAAAAAAAACGGGGCCGCTTTTTGTAATCATCATGTACATACCCGCAACTAAATTTACGCCGGATTTTGTACCGATTACCTGCAAAGCGGGCTTTACCGTTGCGGCATAATTTCTGGTGAGGCCGGAAATCAATGCGTCCGCATCGCCAAACTGAACCATAGTTGCGCCATAATAATTTCGGTCTCGCATCAATTTTTGGGCATCAAAAAAAGTAATGCCCCGGCGCTGTCGTTTTTGAAAAAGGAAATCCGCATATTTTGCCGAGTTTTCTGTCCCGGTCAACGGATCGATAATTTCTACGCCATCCATTTGCAGGTCGTTCGCCTGCATAATCTCCTGGATTTTTTCTTTGTTGCCGAGTAAAATCGGCACGGCAATTCCTTCATCTCTTACAATTTGTGCCGATTTCAGGATTTTATAATTATCGGCTTCTGCAAAAACCACGCGCTTCGGCCCTGATTTTGCCTTGCCGGAAAGTGCCCGCATCAGCTTGTCTTCCTTGCCCAACCGGCTGATTAGTTCTTCGTGGTAGGCATCCCAATCGGTAATGTGTTTACCGGCAATCCCTGATTCCATGGCCGCTTTGGCCACAGCTGTAGAAACGGTAGTAATCAATCTGGAATCAACCGGTTTTGGGATGATGTAATCTTTGCCAAACTTTAAATTCCGGGCGTTATAAGCCAGGTTTACTTCTTCAGGAACCGGCATTTTAGCCAATTCTGCAATGGCTTTTACCGCTGCCAGTTTCATGGCTTCGTTGATGCCCGTTGCCCGGACATCCAACGCACCCCGAAAAATATACGGGAAACCCAGCACGTTATTAACTTGATTTGGGTAATCCGACCGGCCGGTTGCCATTATTAAATCATCGCGTGTTTGGGTTGCCAGATCGTAGGAAATTTCCGGTTCCGGATTGGCCATGGCAAACACAACCGGGTTTGGTGCCATTGTAAGCAGCATTTCCGGTGTAACCACGTTTCCTGCGGACAATCCCACAAAAACATCGGCCCCTTTCATCGCATCACTTAGTGTTTTTACATCGGTTCGATCGGTAAAAAACTCCCTGCGGATGTCATCCAGGTCCGTTCTGCCATGGTGCAGCAAACCGTCTTTATCAAACATAATCAGGTTTTCCTTTTTTACCCCGATTGCCAGATACAGTTTTGAACAGGAAACTGCCGCCGCACCTGCTCCGTTTACCACTACTTTTATGGTATCTAATTTTTTATGCTGAATTTCGACGGCATTCATCAATGCCGCGCCGGAAATAATGGCCGTTCCGTGCTGGTCATCGTGCATTACCGGGATTTTCATTTCGGCCTTCAACCGGCGTTCTATCTCAAAACACAACGGTGCCGCAATATCTTCCAGGTTGATACCGCCAAAAGTTGGCTCTAAAGCTTTTACAATCTGCACAAACTGATCTACATTTTTAGTATCGAGCTCCAGATCAAAAACATCAATATCAGCAAAAATTTTAAATAATAAACCTTTGCCTTCCATTACCGGTTTGCCGGCTGCAGGGCCAATATCGCCCAATCCCAAAACCGCTGTACCGTTACTGATGACAGCTACCAAATTGCCTTTTGCTGTATATTTATAAACATCTTCCGGGTTTTCGGCAATGCGTAAACAAGGTTCGGCCACGCCCGGCGAATAGGCCAGCGATAAATCACGCTGGGTTTGCGTAGGCTTGGTTGGCACAACTTCAATTTTGCCCGGCCGACCGGACGAGTGGTAGTCCAGCGCATCCTGTTTACGGTTATTTATCTTGTTACTTTTGCTCATCAGGTTTATTTTTTATCAGTTTTCAAAACTAAAAAAGTCCCGGTAAAAGAAGTACCGGGACCATGTTCATGCTGCAAATTTCGATTTTAATAATTATCCGCGATTAATTTTCAAAGTCATGCCAACATGCAATTGGTTGCTCCGCAATGTGTTCAAATTTCTGATACTTTCCGCCGTTGCACCTTCATATTTATCTGCAATCCGGTTCAGCGTATCACCTTTTCTAACTTTGTAAGTATAATAACTTTTAAGCGATTTTTTTTCGGGAGAAGCATTTTCTGCCGATGCTTCTTTTACCCATAGTTTTTGGCCGGGAACAACTGATTTAGAATGCAGATGGTTCCAAACTTTCAAATCCTGCACTTCTACCCCAAAACGATCAGCAATTTCGGATAAGTTTTCTCCACGCCGCACGCGATGGTAACGGGTTTCAAGTTCTGTCCCCGGTTCTTTGGCAGCAGCAAAATTTGGTGCTGCTTCCGCACCCACATCATTTAAAGCTGCATAAACTTTATCAAAATCAGCATAAACCGTTTTCGGTATTAGCAGTCGCTTTGGTTTATCGGGCGTACCGTTTACAATGTGTTTTTTAAAAGAAGGGTTAAGGATAGCCATTTCCGCAGGCTCAACTTCCAGTGCAGCCGAAAGGTTTTTCAGGGAAACAAACTTGTTCACCATCACCGTATCGTTTTTGATAGAGAAGTTGCATTCCTCAGGCACAATTTGATGCTTCTTGTAATACGTCATTACATAAGCGATGGCGATGTATGCCGGCACATAACCACGGGTTTCGGCAGGCAGATAATTACGGATAGACCAAAAATCATTTCCGCCCGATCTTTGCATAGCTTTGATTACGTTGCCTTTTCCGCAATTATAGGAAGCAATGGCCAGCAGCCAATCGCCAAAATCATGATAAGCATCTTTTAAATAACGCGCCGTGGCATAACTGGCCTGAACAGGATCTTTGCGCTCATCTACATAATTATCCATTTTTAAACCGTACAACCTTGCCGTGGCAAACATAAACTGCCATGGGCCGGTTGCGCCAACCCTGGAAACAGCATTTGGGTTTAAGGCCGATTCTACAACAGATAAATATTTAATTTCCTCCGGGATGCCGGCCTCGCGGAAAGCTTTTTCATAAATCGGGAAGTAATATTTAGCCAGTCCGATAATTTTAGACATGGCATCTTTGCGCCGTGGAGCCGTATAAATATCAATGTAACTTTGTACGTACTCGTTATAATCAAGCGGAATTTGTTTTTGAATGGAATCCAAGCGGTGTTTATACACCATATTCTGGTAAGAATTCAATAAAAATTCATCAACAATCGGCACAGGAACCAATGTATCTGCCCGCAGTACGTACGGAACGTTTTTTACTGTTTTTACCTGGGAAAGATTAACAACCTGTTTGGCTTTCAGGCCAGTTGTATCGGTTTTGGTAGATTGTGCATTTGTATAGTTTGCAAAAACCGATAAGATAAGGAGCGTAAAATATTTTTTCATTTTTTAATTTATACCTGCTTTACATTTGATTTTAAGCAAGTTTTAGAAAATATTCTGAAAAATTTAATAAATCAGCTTCGGCAAACGCCGGAGCCAATAGTTGCAACCCTAACGGCAAACCTTTTTTATTGTTGCCCATAGGCAAAGAAATTGCCGGTACACCAGCCAGTGCGGCCGGCACTGTAAAAATATCTTCCAGGTACATTACAATAGGATCTTTTACAATTTCGCCAATATTAAATGCAGCAGTTGGCGTGGTTGGCATCAATATAAAATCATGTTTACTCAGGATGTCATCTATTTTTTCTTTGATTAAACGCCTCACTTTCTGTGCTTTGGCATAGTAAGCATCATAATAACCGGAACTTAGCACAAACGTGCCCAGCAAAATGCGGCGGCGTACTTCTTCCCCAAAACCTTCTGTGCGGCTTTTGGTGTAAGTGGTTTCTGCATTGGTGGCATCTGGGCTGCGGTAGCCAAAATGCACGCCATCAAAACGGGAAAGGTTGGAGGAGGCTTCGGCCATGGTCAGCACGTAATAAGTTGGCACCACATAATTCAGGTATTCAAAAGAAACCGGTTTTACCGAATGCCCGGCTGCCTGTAAAACCTGAATTTTATTTTGCATCAAATCTTTGATTTCCTGCTCCACGCCTTCGCTTTCCAGGATTTCCTTAATGTAAGCAATGCTTCTTTTATCGGTATTTTTTGGGATTGAGGTGTATTGAGGAACAGGGTTTTGTGCCGAAGTGCTGTCATAATCATCACTTCCGGCCATAATTTCCATCAGCAAAGCAGCGTCTTCTACCGAACGTGTAATTGGCCCGACTTGATCAAATGAAGAAGCATAAGCAATTATACCATGCCGCGAAACCCGCCCATAAGTAGGTTTTAAACCGATCACACCGCAAAATGAAGCCGGCTGACGAACAGAACCACCTGTATCTGTACCTAAAGCGGCCAAACACATATCTGCCTGAACAGCCACTGCTGAACCGCCTGAAGAACCGCCCGGAACTTTTGTTATATCCCAAAAATTTTTGACCGGTCCGAAAAAAGAAGTTTCGTTGGAGCCGCCCATTGCAAATTCATCGCAATTGCAGCGGCCAATAATAATGGCATCTTCAGCCAGCAAACGTTCAATTACCGTTGCAGAAAAAACGGAAACAAAGCCATCCAGAATTTTGGATGATGCCGTAACCTGATGCCCTTTATAACATATATTATCTTTAATGGCAATGACCATACCAGCCAGTCGCCCAAAGTTTCCTGATGCCAATTTTTGGTCGATAAAAGAAGCATTTGTCAAAGCTTCTTCACCAAAAACTTCGTTAAATGCATTAAGGTTTTGATGCTGATTTATCCGGCTTAAATAATACTGAACCAAACCAACCACCGAAACAGCATGGATTTTTAAATCATGCTGAACTTCTTTTAAAGAAGAATAAAATTTCATAAGGCCGCAATATAAAAAAACTTACTGTAATAGATCAGATCATCTTAACAGTAAGTTAATTTACAAAGCATTAAGCCTCCATAATCCTTTTCCAGATTATTTACAAAGTGGTTTTTTCGTCCCGGTGATCAACAACTGTTGTGTTTGTTGGTGTGCCGGTTGTAGTTGTACGGTTTGAAACTGTTGGGTCAGGCTCGTTAGACGCATCTTTAAATTCTTTTACGCCTTTGCCCAAGCCTTTCATCAGTTCCGGGATTTTCTTTCCGCCAAACAACAATAAAACTACTGCTAATATTAAAATGATTTCTGGTGCACCTAATCCGCCCATAATATTAAGATTTAATGTTTAAAATTTGATTATTTAATTTCCGTTTGATGCGGATGGTTTTCTGTTAAATATGTGTTGTGGTCTGCCGGAATGATTTCAGGCTGATCCAGCGGAGCTACATTCGGAACGTCAGCAGCAGTGTTCTCTACCGGCTGATCATGGTTGATCTTCACTTCATCAAAACTATTGATCTGATTATGAATCTCCCGCTTCACACCTTCCGAAGCATCTTTAAATTCGCGAATGCCCTTACCTAAGCCGCGTGCCAGTTCAGGTAATTTATTACCGCCAAAAAGCAACAGCGCAACCCCCAAAATCAGTACCAATTCTGGTGTGCCTATATTTAAAAACAAATAAACTGGGTGTAACATAATTTTTATTCTTTAATGAACAAATATAAACAATAATTAACAGAACAAACCCAGGCTTAATTATCTGCAATCCAACCCTGCGGATTTTGCGGCACTAAATTTTTCCATAATTCAAAATGTACTTGCGGTTCTCCGCTTTCCGGGTCAATGCCCGCAGATCCGATTGTTTGCTTCAAACTCACTTTTTGCCCGGGCGAAACACTAACCGATTTTAAATAAACATAAGCCGTAAAGTAAGTGCCGTGTTTTATTACAACTAAATAGGAGCCTTCTAAGTTTTGCACTTTACTAACCTCACCAGAAAATACTGCTCTAACGGCGGCACCTTCTGTAGTTTTAATGTCTATACCGGTGTTGTCAGTTTTGATTCCCTGGATATAATTTATACCAAATCTTCCAACAATCGCGCCATTTGCAACCGGCCAGGGCAGTCTTCCGCGATTTCCCAAAAAATCATTTGATAATTTGGCCGATTCTGGTGTGGCAGACAACACTTCTGTAGCTTTTGAAACGGGTTTTGCTTCGGCAACCGGTTTGTTTTCTGCCTTTGCTTTGGCTGCTGCGCTTGCCGCAGCTATTCGGGCGGCAGCTTCTTCTTTTCTCCGCGCTTCCGCAATTTCCCTGCGGATAGCCGAACTGATAGACTTTTTGATCTGGCTTAGCAACCGGTTTTGCTGTGCCATGGCTTTTTTAGTCCGCTTTTCCTCTTTGCTCAAATTGGTCACAACCTGCGCCTGATTATCTTTTTCTTTACCTAATTTTTCTTTCTCTTTTTCCTGATCGATTAAAATGCCGTGTTTCTCTTTTTTATCATGGTCCAACGCAACTATTTTTACATGCAAATCTTTTTGTGTGCCCTCAATATAACCGGCCTGCCGTTGCCGATACTGTGCAAATTGTTGCATGTATTTTAATCTTTTATACGCCTGGTTGAAATCATTTGCCGCAAAAATGAACATTAGCTTGTTATAAGCACTCTGATTACGGAAAGCAAAAAGCACCATCGTGGCATATTCTTTTTTAAGCTGATCCAACTGTGATTGTAAACTACGTACGTTGTTGCTGTTGGCAGAGATTTGATGATCCAGCAACTTAATTTCAGAATTCGCCGTTTTGATTTTATCTTCCCGCAAATCAATTTGCGCCTTCAGCAAACTCAACTGCTTCAGCGAAGTTCTTTTATCATGCGAAATTTTGGAATATTCATCGTTCAGCTTGTCCAGTTCTTCGGTAATCCGATCACGTCTGCGCTTCAGCTCGGCACTGCTTTGGGCAAATGCGTGTATTGAAAACCCTACAAAAAACAAAAACAGAAAAGCTTTTTTTACCATCATTTTTTTAGGCTGATTTTAATTTATCAGTGTATAACCTTTTGGTTCATTAAACGGCACGTCCAGTTGCTGATCAAATTCGGTTTTGATATAATGTAAATCCGCTTTGATACCGTTTTGCCCCGAAACCGAATTGATCCCGATTACCGAAGGCAAAATACGGCCTTCAGCCTGAATAAAACTACTGTTGTTTACATCCAGTTTTTGCGCAGCTTTTTGGTTGTAAAGTTTAAGGTTGATCACTTTTAAACCCGGACTCAGTGTGGTTTGATAATTCAACTCGTTCAAAATGCCTGATAAAATGGTATTTGTTCCGTTAAAAGTGAGGTTAGCTTCCGCAGAAATAAACTCCGGCACGGCATTTCCAACCACAATAGATTCTACCGTTTTATAATTTATCTGCCGGCCGGTATATTGGTAAACGTAGCTGAACGGTTTTTTCAGATAAACACTTTGCAGCTTGTTGATGATTTTGATGCTGTCCGGCGTAATCACCGCACGTGCCACTTCGATACCGGCAATTGCAGTGATGGAAACCCAAATTTGTTTGTTTTTCTGGATGCGGATGTTCATCATTACATCATATCCTTTGCCGTCAATTTCCAAATGTGTACGCGCTTTGCCAAAAAAGGTGTTGAAATTAATTTGCTGGGCTTGTATCAACTTAATCTTCTCCGTTTTACTATTGTCCGTTTTTGCAAATGAAGAATCTGCCGCAGCAGCAAGCGGTTTATTAACCGAAACCAACTGCTTTTTAGCCCTGCAGCCAACTATCAAAAGTAAGATCGAAACAGCAATTATTTTATTCTGAATACTTCTTTTCATTGATCTTTTTATCTAAAACAGCCGAATTACTGCCAAGCTTTTTAGCTGTTTTCCAGTATTTTACGGCGTTTTCAATATCGTTTAAAAAATATAAAACATCGCCGTAATGCTCATTCAGGCCCGCACTTTTTGCATTATGTTTGATGGCTTTTTCCATCCAGGTTTTGGCTTCGGCATATTTTTTTTGCCTGAACAAAACCCAGGCAAAAGTATCTTCAAAAGAAGCATTGTCTGGCTGAAGTTCATTGCTCCGGCGGGACATTTGCGCGGCCTGATCCAGTTTTTCTTCTCTTAACGACAAATAATACGCATAATTATTCAGCGTGTAAGCATTGTCGGGATTATTACTTAATGATTTATCGTAAGCCGCATCCGATTGCGCATTGTCTTTCTGCTGATGATAATTATCGCCCAGCGAAGCATAAATCTGGCTCAGCAATCCCTTATCTGATGACCCCAGCGAAGCAGCGTTTTTTAAATACGGCAATGCTTCTTTTATCATACTTTTTTGCGAATACGCCACACCAACCAGATAATTGGCCATGGCCTGATTTGGGAAAAGCGACAAAGCTTCCTGTCCGTCTTTTATAGCCTGATCAAACTGGTTCTGGCCCATTTCCAGCCGGACAATCTGCTCCCAAACCGCATAAGTCTGATCGTTCAAAGCCAAAGATTTTCGATAAACCGGAATTGCCTGCTGATAAGATTCGTTCTGCACCAGCATATCGCCATATAAATTTAAAGCGCGGGCATCATCTGTATGCGTTTCTGCAATAATTTTACTCAATTCCAAAGCACTTTTTTTTGCTTCCGGATCAGGGAATTTTGGAAAATAACCCGCAACAATCCGCAGCTTTTCATCAATTTTTAATGATGGATAAGCGAATGCTGTTTTTAGCTGGTCAAAACAGGCGGCATAATTTTTCTGATCGCGGTAAACATCGGCCAAAGCCAAATGGACCAGCGCATTGTCCGGAACATTTTTTTGTGCCGATTCCAGCGTTTTTAAAGCTTTGTCATTTTGATTGCTGGAAGTATACAACTCGCTCAGTTGCAGATATGAACGGATTTCCTGCGGGTTTTCCTGTATCAAATCCTGCAAATTTTTCACGGCCAAATCCGGTTTGCCTTGTTTCAGGTAGATTTTTTGCCGGTTAAAAGCAGTTGCTTCGTTTTTCCCGATCTTATCTTCCAGCTGATCGTAAACCGCCAAAGCCTCGTCATATTTTTTTTCGAGCACCAAAGCACGCGCCTGATCGGTGTAATAATCAGGTTTTTCGGGGTTAATGCGGATCAGTTCTTTAAACACATTTTCCAGCTTTGGGAGGTCATTGATCTTCTCATAATTTGCTGCCAAAGCACTCCAATACCACTCATTGTCCGGGTTTACGGTCACTGCTTTTTCCAGCAAAACCCGTGCATCGTCATCCTTTTTTTCACTGGTGCGTATTCTGGCCAGCTCATACATTCCCGCATCATTTGCCGGGTCAATTTCCAAAACCTGCGCAAAAAGTGTGGCCGCTGCAGCTGCGTTTTCCATCGTTTTTTCGCGAAGTGCCTGATAGAAAAGCTGGTTCATCACCACACTGTCGCGGCGGGAAAGCGGTTTGCCAACCACCATCACAATGCTGTTTTTATCGGTGTTTTTTTTGCTTTGTGCCGAAGAAATTATCGGCAGCAAAACAATCAACCCAAAAATGAAATGACTTCTTTTCATGCTGATTTATTGTACGCCGGTATGGCCGTAGCCGCCTGCACCCCGCAAAGTTTCACCCAAAACCTGCACTTGTTCCCAGTCAATTTTTTCGTGTTTGGCAATCACCATCTGCGCAATCCGGTCGCCGTGATTGATGTTAAAATCCACCTCCGAAAAATTAATCAGCAATACTTTGATTTCGCCCCGATAATCCGCATCAATTGTTCCCGGCGAATTGACAATGCCAATACCATGTTTAAAAGCTAAACCGCTTCTCGGCCTGACCTGTGCTTCAAAACCGACCGGCAACTCTATGTGAATACCCGTTGGGACGAGCAAACGCTGCATGGGTTTCAACACCAAAGCTTCCTCCAGATTGGCTTTCAAATCCATACCGGCAGCGTGTGCCGTTTCATAAGCAGGCAACGTGTTTTTTGAATGATTGATGATTTGAATGGTCATTTTTTAAGTAATAAACGAAGCTCTTTACGTTCGGTGTATAAAGCTACCGCCGTAAATAAAATTAAGAACAAGTTACCGATTATCAAATTGCGGTGGAAAACGGTGAACGATAAATAAACAATTACCACTGCTGCAACTAAATAAGCCACATTTTTTTTAAGCTGATACGGGATCGGATAATTTTTTTGTCCGAGGATATACGATAAAATCATCATCGTGGCATAAGCCAGCAGTGAAATCCAAGCGGAAGCCATATAACTGTATTTCGGGATAAAAAGCAGGTTCAAAATGATAGTTAAAATTGCGCCAACGCCGGAAATATATAAGCCGTATTTGGTTTGATCGGAAAGTTTGTACCAGATCGAAAGGTTCATATAGATGCCCAAACTTACGTATCCAAACAAAAGTATCGGCACAACTTGCAAACCCGACCAGTACAGTTTTTGTAATCCGGGTGTGCCGCCGCGGACGAAATATTTTAGCAATTCTACATTTGCAGTCAACGCAACGGCGATCAGCGATACTACAATTATAAAATAAGTCATGATCCTGGCGTAAGTTTCGCCTGCGTTTTTGTTTTTGGAATGACTGAAAAAAAAAGGTTCTGCACCGAGCCGGAAAGCCTGGACAAACAAACTTAAAAACAGTGCAATTTTGGCACAAGCACCATAAATCCCAACTTCTGTGGTGCTGATATTAGCGGGCAGAAGCTTGTCCAGCATAATCTTATCTAGGTTTTCATTAATGATGAATGATATATTAGCGATCAATATCGGCCAGCTGTACAGCAGCATTTCACCAAAAACGGTAAAATCAAACTTCAATTTCAGTTTTGATATTTCCGGCATCAATAAAAGCAACGTAAGCAAGCTGGCCATCAGATTTGCCAAAAAAACGTATCCGACCCAAAGATGCCTGTACCAGCCGGAAATCCATCCTGCACCAAAAAGATGATGCGCAATAATAAACGGGGCACCAAAAAGAAAGAAAATATTGAGACCAAAAACAAAAATGATGTTGATAAATTTTATGAGCGAGTAGCGCATCGGTTTCCCGTCTGCACGCACTTTTGCAAACGGAATAACGCAAAGCGCGTCCGTAACTAAGATAAAAATAAAGCATCGGACATAAAAAATATAATCGCCAGTATCTGTAGCGGCACTGCCTTTTAGCCAAACGGCAATGTCTTCAACAAAAAAAATAGTGGACAAAACAAACAGAAGAGCTATAAAAGCTACTGCAATAAAGGCGTTGTTGTAAATTTTTTCTTTATCGTTTTCGTGTTTGCTGAGGTAGCGGAAAAAAGTGGTCTCCATGCCAAAAGACAAGATCGCGCCGAGTAAAGAGGCCCAACTGTACAGCGTTGTAAAAATCCCGTAAACTTTTACCGATAATGCGTGGACTAATATTGGGGTGAGCAAAAAATACAGCGATCGGGAAAAGATCGTACTTAACCCGTAAACAGCCGTTTGGCCAGCAAATTTTTTTATCGTCGACAAGTTTTGAAGGTTGATTTACGCTGAACAGATTGTTACGAACCCGTTACAGCAAATTCTTTTTTACGGCTTCAAAATTACGATAGTTTTTCATTTGGCCTTCGCTGCTTTGCACGTGCTCTACGCGGGCGCGGTCTGGCCCTTCGCGGCACCAGTCCAAAAATTCGTTCAGTGCAAAATCATCGCCTTCTGCTTCTGCATAAACAGAACCGTCGTTTTCATTGCGGATAAAACCTTTAATACCCAACTGATCGGCCACGGCTTTGGTACTTTGGCGGTAAAAAACGCCCTGCACTTTGCCCGTAACTTTGATGTTGAAATGCTTTCTGACCATGCTTCTTTTATCGGTAAAAAATCAGTGCCTGTTTAAATTTTATCACAATTATTTCCCATGCTTCTTTTATCACCTAAAAACAGGGATTTTCATGATATTTTTTTCGATATGAATTTAAACATGCCCTCAGCCGCAAAGAAAAAATTTTTTGTTTAGATGAGCTTGCGGACTTTTGTTTCCGGAGTGATTTTTAATCTGTTTAAACCGGTAAGCAGGTTCAAACCCGGTGTTTTGCCAACTTCGATTGAACCTTTTTCATCTTCGATACCTAAAAACCTGGCCCCGTTTAGTGTTGCCCATTCCACCAAACATTCCAGCGAAATATCCGGAAAATGTTGTTGTAAAACCTGCATTTCTTTCAGGATAGATAGGCCTGTGTTAGAAGCCAGACTGTCCGTCCCTAACGTAATATTGAAGCCGTGATTTGTAAAAATATTCACTTTTGGCAATGCATTTTCGATGTACAGATTGGCTTCCGGGCAAAAACACCAGTTTATTTTTTTATCAAAACGACGCGTAAAATACACATCTTTCATGCTTGTAAATGTATTATGCACCATCAGCACGTTTTGGCGGTTGCTTAAAAGCGGAACGATGGACTGTAACGAATTGCGCGCCTGTGGTTTAAAAAAACCAATATCCAAACCCAATCCGTTGTAAAATTCCGGGAAATCGCCTTGTTTGTAACGGTATAACTTGTTTTCCTCGTCGGATTCCTGGTTGTGGATGGATAAAATTGAATTGTTTTTCTCGGCTTCTTTTATAATCAGCTTAAATAATTCTTTAGAAACCGAATACGGCGCGTGTGGCGTAATACTGGCGGCCATCGGTATAAACTGGTCCCGCACCAAAATTGCCTGGCTAAAAACAGCATCGGCATTTTTTGGGTCGAAGCCAAAAACCTCCACAAAATTGTGGTAATACAGTTTGCTTTTGATTTTAACGGAAGCCGTGACGGCACTGTTGGCAATATCGCCAACGGCCACAATGCCGTTTTGCCACATTTCCTCGTCGGCTTGTGCGGCTGCCTCCAGCACTTCGCCATCGTCTGCTTTGCGGTGTTGCTGCACGTTTTTGATAAAGGCAATCAAACCTTCGCCGACCGGGATTTTCCCCTTTAAATGAGAAAGTTCCAGATGACAGTGTGTGTTGATAAAGCCCGGACAAATAACGCCGCTCAGCTTTTCGGAAGCAAGATCATTAAAAGCATTTGCTTCTTTTAAAGGGGTTTTTTCCGGATCGATCACTTTTAGGATTTTCCCGTTGTTATCAACAACAATGCTCCCGTTTTTAATCGGTTCGGCCTGGGAAGTAAAGATGTAATCGGCTGTGAATTTTTTCATTTGGCAATTTTCGGCATGATAATCAATTGAAAGCCTGTTGCTTCGTTCCTTATTATTACGTAAAAAAACCAAAAAGCGAACAGTACTTCTTTTATAGTCGTATTTTTGTAAAGTGATAGCTACAGATGAAAAAATCGATATCCGGGGTTTAACGCTTGTGGGGCTTGAAAAATATTTTTCGGAAATAGGCGAAAAAAGTTTTCGTGCCAAACAGGTTTATTCCTGGCTGTGGGTGAAATCAGCAACCGATTTCGACCAAATGAGCAATCTTTCCAAAGATCTCCGTATCAAATTAAACGGGCTTTTCACTATAAATGCAGTAAAAGTACATACTTCGCAGTTTAGTAACGACAGAACGATAAAAAATTCTTTTAAGCTGTACGACAATCACTTAATTGAAGGCGTTTTGATCCCGGCCCCAGAACGGATGACGGCCTGCGTTTCTTCACAAGTTGGCTGCAGTTTGACCTGTAAATTTTGCGCCACAGGTTATATGGAGCGCAAAAGAAACCTTAATCCTGATGAAATTTATGACCAGGTAGTGCTGCTTGATCAGCAATCCAGACTCAATTACAATCACCCGCTCACCAACATTGTGTATATGGGCATGGGCGAACCGCTGCTGAATTACGCCAATGTAATGAAATCAATCGAGCGGATTACAGCCGAAGACGGTCTAAATATGGCAGCCAAACGGATTACGGTTTCTACCGCCGGCATCGCCAAAATGATCAAAAAACTGGGCGATGACAACGTAAAATTCAACTTGGCACTTTCGCTGCACGCTGCAAATGATGTGAAACGGAACGAAATTATGCCGATCAATGAGCAAAATTCCTTAAAAGCTTTGGCTGAGGCTTTGAAATATTATTATTCTAAAACCAAAAACCCGGTTACCTACGAATACATTTTGTTTGATAATTTTAATGATGAACTGGAAGATGCCGCCGAACTGGCCGCTTTTTGCAAACTTTTGCCTTGTAAAGTAAATATCATTGAATATAACCCGATTTCTTTTGCGGATTTTGTAAACACCAAAGAAGCGAAAACGGATGCTTTTGCATCATACTTAAAACGTCAGGGAATCAACGTAAATATCCGCAGAAGCAGAGGAAAAGATATTGATGCGGCTTGTGGCCAGCTGGCCGTTAAACAGCAATAATTTTTCTATTTTAGGGCGATAAAAACAGTATCGGGATGAATTTACGCCACACCTATTTTGCTGATTTTGTTGCGCTGGTTTTCCCGGAATTGTGCCAGGCCTGCACCAAAAGTTTGTACCGCAACGAAGAAGTTATTTGTACCGATTGCCTGTACAAGCTGCCTTTTACCAATTTTCACTTACAGGCTGATAACGTTGCGGCGCAAAGTTTTTGGGGGCGCGTGCCTTTGGAAGCTGTTTCGGCAATGTTGTATTTTAGCAAAGGCAGCCGTGTGCAAAACTTACTGCATCAGCTTAAATATAAAAACCGACCGGAAGTTGGCATTTATTTAGGTAAAATGGCCGCAAAAAGGTTGCTTGAAAATCCGGTTTTTGCTTCCGCGAACATGATTATTCCCGTTCCGCTGCATCCTCAAAAACAATTGAAAAGAGGTTATAATCAGAGTTTGTGTTTTGCAGAAGGATTAGCGCAAAAAATGCTGGTTCCGATAGAAAACCAAAACCTGCTTAAAATAACGAGTACCGAAAGCCAGACGAAAAAATCCAGGATTTCCCGTTATGAAAACATGAAAGAAGTTTTCTGGCTGAAAAATCCGGACCCACTCACCGGGAAACACATTTTGCTGGTGGATGATATCCTGACAACCGGCGCAACTTTGGAGGCTTGCTGTAATGTTTTACGGCAAGTTCCGGGCGTAAAAATCAGTATTGCAACCATTGCTGTAGCAGACTGATGCTGTTTTTATCGACCTAAATTTAGGTCGATAAAAACAGCATCAGTCAAACCAAATTACTAAGCTTCAGATTATTTATACAAAGGAAATTTCTTGGTAAGATGATGCACTTGATCGCGAACTTTATCAATATGCGCTTCATCATCAATATTAGTTAACACAGAATCAATCAGTTCCACAATTTTTTTCATCTGTTTTTCCTTCATGCCACGCGTAGTAACGGCAGCAGTTCCAACCCGGATTCCGGAAGTTACAAACGGCGATTTATCATCAAAAGGGACCATGTTTTTATTGGCGGTGATGCCTGCACGGTCCAGCGCGTTTTCGGCAGCTTTACCGGTTACGTTTTTGTTGCGTAAATCAATCAGCATCATGTGGTTATCGGTTCCGCCGGAAATGATGTTATAATCCAAATCCATTAAAGCTTCGGCCATTGCGGCTGCATTTTGCTTCACCTGAACGATGTATTTCATGTATTTATCGCTCAAAGCTTCACCAAAAGCGATGGCTTTGGCTGCTATAATGTGCTCCAGCGGGCCCCCTTGCGTTCCGGGGAAAACGGCCATATCTAAAACGGATGACATCATCCGGGTTTCACCTTTTGGCGTTTTCAGGCCGAACGGGTTTTCGAAATCTTTCCCCAGCAAAATCAAACCACCACGCGGGCCGCGCAAAGTTTTGTGCGTAGTAGTGGTTACAATATGGCAATGCGGAAGCGGATCCGTCAATAAACCCCTTGCGATCAGACCCGAAGGATGCGAAATATCGGCCAGCACCAGCGCCCCGATTTCATCAGCCACGCTACGGATAAAAGCATAATCCCAATCCCGCGAATAGGCCGATGCACCGCAGATAATCAGTTTGGGTTTTTCGCGGAGGGCAACTTCTTTCAGCAAATCATAATCAATCAGACCGGTTTCTTTTTTCACCCCGTAAAAAAACGGTTTATATAATTTGCCCGAAAAATTGACCGGCGAACCGTGCGTTAAATGTCCGCCATGAGAAAGATCAAAACCCAAGATTTTATCACCGGCCTGCAAACAAGCCAGCAAAACGGCTGCGTTGGCCTGCGCACCGGAATGCGGCTGCACGTTTGCCCATTCGGCATTAAACAATTGTTTAGCGCGTTCTATGGCGATCGTTTCAATCTCGTCAACTACCTCACAACCACCATAATAGCGTTTTCCGGGCAAGCCTTCTGCGTATTTATTGGTTGCTGCGGAGCCTGCCGCTTCCATCACCTGTTTGCTCACAAAGTTTTCGGAAGCAATCAGTTCGATGCCTTTTTCCTGCCGTTCCTGCTCTTCGTCTAATAATCTGAATATTAATTTATCTCTTTTCATGGTCTGCTTAATGGACGGCCGAATTTAGCCATATTTTTATCCGCAGCCTGATTTTTTTGCAAGAAGTGCGTTGCAGTTGATGCTTCTTTTATCGGCCTAAAATTGGCATGGTCAAAAAAATATAGTTTTATATTCTTTATCTTCCGAAGAAAATATAAACCAGTGCCAAACATAAAGCAGCCCTGCGCGTAGAATTTGATAATGGTTATTTAAGCAAATAATCTAATTTTGTATAGATAAAAACAGTACAGCGGCTACATGGACGTACAGGCGGGCAACCTTTTACAGCAAATTCATTCCCCTTCTGATTTAAAGAAATTTAATGAAGATGATCTTCCGGAAATTTCCCAGGAACTTAGGCAGTATATTATTGATATTGTTTCGGTTAATGGCGGCCATTTTGGGGCGAGTTTGGGCGTGGTGGAGCTAACGGTTGCACTGCATTATGTGCTAAACACGCCTTACGATCAGCTGGTTTGGGATGTTGGCCACCAAGCTTACGGACATAAAATACTGACTGGCCGCCGGGGCGTTTTTCATACCAACCGGTTGTACAAAGGCATTAGCGGTTTCCCAAAACGCACAGAAAGTGCTTATGATACATTTGGTGTGGGGCATTCTTCCACTTCCATTTCTGCGGCTTTGGGCATGGCCGTGGCTTCCAACCGGAAAGGAGAACATGATCGGCAGCATGTGGCCGTGATTGGTGATGGCGCGATGACCGGCGGAATGGCTTTTGAAGCGTTGAACCATGCCGGGATCGAGAACTCAAATTTGCTGGTTATTTTGAACGATAACTGCATGTCTATCGACCCAAATGTAGGTGCGCTGAAAGAGTATCTGACTAATATTTCTACTTCTAAATCTTACAATCGCTTTCGGGACGAGGTAAGCCATGTTTTGGCCAAAATTTCTGCTTTAGGGCCAGATGCTTTTCAAATCGCCAAAAAACTGGAAAAAAGCATTAAAGGGACGATCCTTAAAAACAGTAACCTTTTTGAGTCGCTGCAGTTCCGGTATTTTGGCCCTGTTGATGGACATGATGTAAAACGCTTAGTTAAAATTTTAAAAGATCTGCGTGATATTCCGGGCCCAAAATTGCTGCATTGCATCACCGTAAAAGGTAAAGGTTATGCTTTGGCCGAGAAAGACCAAACGGTATGGCATGCCCCGGGTTTGTTCGATAAAATTACAGGTGAAATAAAAAAACCTGTTTACGATAAGCCCAAACCGCCAAAATATCAGGATGTTTTTGGCCATACGATTATCGAACTGGCCGAAATCAACCCCCAAATTATGGGCATAACGCCAGCAATGCCTTCCGGTTCATCTTTAAATATGATGATGAAAGCCATGCCGGAACGCGCTTTTGATGTAGGCATTGCAGAACAACATGCGGTTACTTTTTCGGCCGGATTGGCTACGCAGGGCATGGTCCCGTTCTGTAATATTTATTCCAGTTTTATGCAGCGCGCTTATGACCAAGTGATCCATGATGTGGCGATACAGAAACTGAACGTCGTTTTTTGCCTGGATAGAGCCGGTTTGGCCGGGGCAGACGGACCAACGCATCACGGAGCTTATGATCTGGCTTATATGCGCTGCATTCCAAATATGGTGGTTTCTGCACCGATGAACGAGGAAGAACTGCGCAACCTGATGTTTACCGCTCAGCAGGATAATATGGGCCCGTTTTCTATCCGTTACCCGCGCGGAAACGGTGAAATGGTGAATTGGCAAAAACCGATGAAAGCCTTGCCGGTTGGCAAAGGCCGGATGATTTGCGACGGTGAAGAAGTAGCGATTTTAACCATCGGCACTATTGGAAACGAGGCGGTAAAAGCAGTAGAAAGTTTAAATTTGGAAGGAATTTATCCGGCACATTATGATTTACGTTTTGTAAAACCGCTGGACGAAGAAATGCTGCACCAGGTTTTCCAGAAATTTGATCGGGTAATTACAGTAGAAGACGGTTGTTTGCAAGGCGGAATGGGCAGTGCCGTAATTGAGTTTATGGCGGATCATGGCTATGCGGCAAAAGTAATCCGCTTGGGCATTCCGGACCGTTTTATAGAACACGGAGAGCAGCCGGAACTTTGGGCAGAATGCGGTTATAATGCAGCCTCAATTTCAACCCAAGTCAAAAAATTAGCGGTAAAAAGAGCAGCACAAACTATTGCTTCCTGATGCTTCTTTTATCGGTATAAAAACAGTGAAGCACTTTCTTCAACCTCAAAAATCATAATATAAATTGCGGAAACTGCTGCGCAGGCCAAAAGTGAACAGGGTAGTGTTATTGGTAAACAAATCGTTTGTTTCTTTGCGCAACACCGCACCTGCTTCAATCCGTAAATTATATTTTGGATTTAACATATAGGAAACCCTGCCTTCTCCATAATACAAATTGGTAGTCAGGCCCTGGCCGGTAAAAGTGCCTAAAGTTCTGGAGGCATCAGGATAGAGTTTAAAAATATCTTTTCCATAATTGGTGTTTATAAACGGATCTAAGCCATAATGCCCAAAATCTGCCTGCCCATAAAAGTTAAACCGCCCGATCGCGTAATTTAAAATGCCAACTACTTCACGAAAATTTGCACCAAACGGATGTGCAAGTGGTTCTGTATTATGCGCATAATTTATCAATGAATTTACTTCCGTGTAAGTATATGGTTTGGCGTTATTAATTTCCAGCAGATAATTAAGGTTTTTTATGTTGAACACATCGGCACCACGAACACCCAACTGCCAGGCATATTTATTACGATAGCTTCCGTTACTCGAAAAAAAATCTTTTGCCTGAAACTCGTCTAAAGCAAACTGACCATAAAATGCAGCTTTATCAACAAACTTATATTTTCCGGTAAAACCGATCAGGGCGTTATCACCGGAACCATTATTAGCTTCGAGCGGGCGCAGGAAAACAAACGGATTGATGTAATTATAATCAAAACCGCGCTTATTCCCCAGATCATCTTTATCACCCCAAATTACCGAATCAAAAAAACCGAGCGATACTTTATTGCTCACGCTCCAATCCAGGTAATGAAAAACAGCCCATTTGCGGCGGTAATCATCCTGGTAAGAAAACTTTGTGGCCAAAGGATCCTGCATGTAAGCCCACATTGCCATATACCGTACATTGCCCAAAGTAGCGGTTAGTTTGAAAAAGGGATAATTGGAAGCATAGTCAGACAGCAAAACCGACCGGTAGCCATCCCCGATGAAAGTTTTATCCTGACCTAAAGCAATATTAAGATATTTGTTCGGCGTATAAGAAAGTAACGCTGTGGAGTATGAATAATCGCTGGTTCGTTTGCCATAACTCCTGTCATAAGCCTGGCCGGGCACAAAAAATATTTGGCTGATAGCATTTTTATCAATATACCTGTTGATATAATCTGCAAATACAGCCTGGTTTTCATATCCGCTGGTGTAAAAATAAAACTTGCTGCCAATGGTGCCGCCAACCTGGTAGCCGCGTGTGTTTAACCAGGTTGTTTTATGGTTGCTGAAATCACGGCCAATGTTAAAATCCGGTAAAAAATCAACAAAAGCAGTAAAATCTTTCTCTTTAATATCAACCAAATGTTCCTGAAATAATTTGCGGTGCAGCCAGCTTCTTTTACCGATAGAATCTACACCGGCATTCATCAGGGTTTGATATTGCTGACTGATGAGCGGATCGTCCACCAAAAACGGCTTCATCGAACTGTGAAAACGGGATTGATTGGAATATACGCTCGAATCCAGCTTTTGGTAAAACTGATATGCGTAAGGCAGATAAACAGATTGTGCCCGTGCGGCTGAACCGATATAAAATATAGTTAGTAAAAGAAGTATTTTTTTATTCATGCCGATGGCGTTGTGATTATACTGAGCGGTTTTCAGACTGAATTTTATACGATAAAAACAGCATACTGTTTACCTGCCTTTATACGTTGCAAATATTAAAATTATAACAGTAAAGAAAATTATTTTTCGGATTGATTAAGGGCGGCAATCTGTTCTTCCAGTTCGCGATACCATATTGCACCGTATTTTCTGATCAGCGGATCTTTTAAAAACTGGTAAACGCTCACTTTTAGCTCATTACCGAAAGAACAGGCCGGACTGCAAATGCTCCATCGATCATAAAACAGCACATCAAACTCCGGGTATTTGGTGATGCGGATAGGATATAAATGGCAGGAAATCGGTTTTTTCCAAACAGTTGCACCGGCTTCGTATGCTTTTTCTATGGCACATTTTGTAATGCCGTTTTCCCAGGTTACGTATGCACATTCTTTGTTTCCATCCACGCAGGGCGTAGTATAATCGCCATCAAAATCAACTACCGAAGTACCCACCTGCTCAATGGTTTCAATGCCTTTGGCCGTCATATAAGGTTTTACTGCCGGATAAATTTCCGCCAAAACGTTCAGTTCATCCAGGTTTAGCGGTGCGCCAGAATCCCCTTCAACGCAACATGCACCTTTGCACCGGTTTAAATTACAAACAAAATTTTCATTGATTACATCCTCATGCACCAGAGTACCCTTAACTTCAATCATCATTTTTACTGGTTTAAAGGATATTTCAGCCCGCTTGCTTTTGTAATTTCCAGCGTAACGGTGCCTACCAAAATTTCTACCTGCGCTTTTACAGGTATGCGGTTGCCATCATTTGTAATCCACAGGTATAACTTACTATCTTTCCGAAAGATGCGGCCCGGTAAAATGGAAGGGCAAAATTTCAGACAGTTAAAAGTACCCAAATCGCAGGTAACATCTTCTTTTCCAACATAAGTAATGCCCAAAGTTTCAATTTTTTTTTCGGAAAAGTATTGTAATTTTAATTCATCTCCTGGTTTTATTTTTGTCAGGTCCAGGTTTCGGGCAAAATAGTAAGCAGAAGGAAGATCAAAAACTTGCCCTTTAAACGGAAAAGTACCGGTTTGTGCCGTAATCTTCTTGTTTTCATAATCAAAACTTACTTTATCACTACGCCGGTACTTGCCCTCACGGCGGTTTTCTGTATAGTAATAAGGCAGTGTAGTAATACGGTCTATAAACGATTCGTACCGATTTCTGACCTTAAAAAATATATCAAAACTACCAGACGTTTTTCCATCAATCACAATATGATAAGTGGGTTTTCCTTCAAACTTGATCCCGCTCTCTTCTATCTTTAAATTAGCTTCTGCGGCAGAGAAAATCCCGTATTTTAAGCGATAACTCAGCTGCTCACCGTCTTTAAAAGCTAAAGTACTTTTTCGGACTAAATCCTGGGCAAACACAAATTGGTGTGTTAAAAACAGCAATATTGATGCACTCCATAATGTTTTTAGCATAAGCAGCAGCCTGAAAAATTGATTTTTAAACGAGTTCTTTACGTTTGTAAACGGGAACGGTGGAGCAAGGTTCGCCGTATAAAATACTTTTTACAACGGATGTCAGGCGAAATGCCAGGCTTACATAAGCAGATTCGGGCACAGCAATATCGCCGCAACCTTTAATCACCATGCGCTGGTCCCGAAATTTTTCAATATCTATTTTGTTGATCGCTTCTTCAAACAAAACCGTTTCCAACGTATCCAAATCACCAAAAACTACCTTTTTAGCAATGCCGGAAAGTTTGTTGGCCAACAGCATATAAGCCCAGGTTGGTACAATTGCATCTGCAGAACAGGTTATGGCCACAAATTTATCCTGATATTGCTGCCAATCGTGTTGTTTGATAAATTCCCTGAAATCTTTTTCCCGCAGCATCAAACCCATAAACAGGTTGTCTTTTACGTCATACAAAACGCGTTCTCCTGCCGGATAAAGACTTGCCGGATCAAAAGTGACCAAACCACTTTGGGCAACTTTGTTAACAATGTTTTCCTGAATATCCATAGCCCAAAAATAAAAAATCCGGAAACCAATAACTGATTTCCGGATGTAAAATTACAATACGTTTAGCCTAAAAAAACTTGGCACGGTAATCTTTTACATTGGCTTTATCTTTCAACACATTAAAAACATCACCGTCCACACGCTGCAATGCTGCCTGGTCAAATTGCTGCCGGTTTTTTAAACCGTTGGCCATTGCCGGCGGATTGTTAAAACTATCAACCACAAAAACGTAAACGCCGCTTTGGCCTTCAACCGGTTTAGAAATTTTGTGCAGTGGCGAACCGAAAATAGAACCGATCACCTTGTTTTCCTGATCCAGGCCCGGGATAATCGGATTGGCAAAAACCACGTTTTGTACCGGCATAACTTTAGCACCAACGGCTGCAGCAATTTTATTTAAGTCTGATGCTTCTTTTACCGCATTAAATTTCTCTTCCAGTTTTTTAGCTTTCACCTGATTGCGGACAGCCGGTTCAATTTGTTTTTTAACCAAATCCAAAGCAAGCGTCCCTTTTGGTTTGATGGCTTCCAGTTGTGCCACCACGTATTGCGTGCCTAATTCAAAAACCTGATTGGAAACATCGCCGGTTTTGGCCCCGTAAGCCCATTTTACCACATCGCGGGCACTTTCCAAACCATTTAAGGTTGATGCGTTAGCGTTTACATCATCGGCCGTCATCTGTTTTAATTTTTCAGCCTTAACTGCCTGTGCAAAAGAACCGCCGGAAGCTTTGCTCAAAAATGCCTGTGCCTGTGCATAAGCGGCAGATTGTGTTTTGCTGCTTGGCGTTAAAGGTTTATCTACAACAGCTACTTTTACTACTTTGGATGAGCCTTTCTGCTCTTCGATTTCAATTAAATGTACACCAAACTGAGAAGTAACAATTTTTAAATCGCCTTTTTTGCCGGTAAAAACAGCATCTTCAAAAACCGGGACCATTGCGCCGCGGGCAAACGTGCCCAGCTCGCCGCCTTTGGCCGCAGAACCATCAACCGAATAAGTTTTGGCCAGTTCGGCAAAATCTTTTCCGCCCTGTATCAGTTTTTTCAAAGAATCTGCCTTGGCCAAAGCCTTGTCAACGCCACCAACAGCAGTCGGATTGATTAAAATATGGCGGGCTTTTACAGAATCCGGCCCAACTTCAACATTAACCAATTTTGCAATTTTGTAAGCACCGTTGGATAAATAAGGCCCGTAAACAAAGCCCGGTGCTGCATTGAACATTACAGAATCCAGTGCCGGGTCCAATTGTCCTTTTTTCTGATAAACCAGCGGAGCAGGCGTTGCTGCGTTTATCGCTACAAAAAGAGAATCATTTTTAGAGGTTTTTAAGCCATCCAAAAGTTTGTTGATCTGCTCTTTTGCAGCAGCCGTATCCGCTTTTGATGGCGCAGCGTTAAAAACAACGTAGTTTAAAGTCCGTAGTTCTTCCGGGTTTTTAAACTCGTTTTTATGCGCATTGTAATAAGTATTGTAATCGTCATCAGTCAGTTTAATTTGACTATCTGGGATAGAACTGTAATCCAGGGTAACATAGTTAAAGTTGACTGTTTTATTGCGTGCTTCGTAATCTTCTTTTGCTTCCAGAGAGTTTACATATAAACCGTTTTTGATCATTGAAAGGTATTTCTCTGATTTTTTGCCTTCAATAATCTGGTTTACAAAACCTGCCCACTGCGCTTTGGTTGCCGGATCTGCTTTGGAAGAATTGATGTTCTGCAAAAAACCCATTAACTGCTGGCGGTCAAACTGCCCGGTTTCGCGGTTAGTAAATGCCTGTACGATTTGTGGGCTCGGGCTGCTGCCCTGCACTAAAGATACACTTTCGTTATCGCCAACGGTCAAGCCCAATTTGGCAATTTGTTTTTGCAAAATGATCTGGCTGATTTGCTGGTTCCAGGTAGATTGCTGCACGTAGCTAACCATCTGCGGGTTCATGCTTTGCTGGCCGGATTGCTGCTTGAAATTTTGCATGTTCTGATCCAGTTTGGCGGCATATTCATCATAATTGATTTTATCACCGTTCACTTCGCCAATTGTGGTACGGTCGCCGTTCATAAAAGAACTCCCGTAGTGCACTACTTCACCAATAATAAACGCAAAAAGTGCCAAACCGATCACAACCACCAGGATTGTGCCCATCCGGTTCCGCAGAAAACTCATTATACCCATAAAAAAACTTAATATAAATACTTAAAAAAGAGGGCGCAAGATACAAATTTTATAAAAAACCGATACATGAAATTGCACTGTTTGTTTTTAAAAAATTTACGGCGCGATACCCTGGTTAACGTTTAATTTACCAGTAGCCTGAAGAAACTCAGGACTGCTTAAATCTTCATTACAGCGGAAAGTGCTGCCGCTGATAGTGTTACCGTCTGACCGGGTTAAAGTAGAAAACTGGTTGGAGTAAAAGCGTTTTGCATTCTGGTCCCAGATCAGTTCTTCAGATTTAAAAGTATCACCTTTATCATTTACTACCACTACATTGCGGTGCAGTTCAATCACTTTGTTCAGGTTTTTGGTGATGGCATATTCCGCAGTAACCGTACTGATTATTTTTTGATGCAGGTCAAAAAAATCAATGTGCACACCTTTGGGCATTTCGTAATACGGCTTTACTGTTTTTGTCTCGGTATAATTGAGCATAATCGGTGCCGTCATCCGGGCTTTTACCTTGGCCGAATCACTGTAGATCACATCTACGCCAATAGTGGTTTCTACCGGTTTGTTTACTTCTTTGCTGGATATTTGCTGCACTTTTTTCAGATCATTCTCACAAGCCGAAAAAAACACCGGTAAAAGAAGCATCAGCCATTTTAATGTTGTTTTTTCTAAAAAAAAAGGCCGCTGCATCAGTTTTTAATCAAACTTGTATTTCCTGAACCAGGTATCGTTCAGCAAAAAACTAAACCTGAAGTTTATAAAGTTTTCTTTCACCAAATTGTTGACCAGCGTACCGCGCTGCCCAAACTCTGCAGTAAAATTTACCTTGTAAAAAGCAGTACGGCTTTGCGAGCGGATGGGTAAGCCTAAGCCCAGCGTAAATACGTTTTCGTTTATGTCCGTTGCCGAAGTACGCACGTAAGTTTTATTATACTGATAGCCCAAACGGTAATCCATTACTGCAAAATAACTGTTTAAAGCGTTTATGTTTGGGGTGATCTGGCCGCCGATATGGTAAGATTCGGTATTGTTTAAACCCTGATTTACGCCATCGATCGTCATTTGCGACCAGTTGCCCCGGCTATAATCGGCACCAACCAGATAATGTCCTTCTTTTTGGTAAGAAACACCAAAATGCTGCACCAGTGGCAAAGCAATTTTAGTATTGGCACCCTGGCGGATGTAAGTAGTGTCCGAAGCAGTGGATTCTGTTGTCCCATCTGCTAAATACTGCGTAGAAACATACTTATTGGAAGAAGTAATGGTTGATTTTAACGTTCCGGAATAACCAAACACAAGTTTTGAAGTGGTTGATAAATCAAATTGATATTGCAAACCGTAATCATAGCTCAAACCTTTTACACTTTGGCTTTGCTCAATCCGTGTATTAAAAGAAGTAAGATAATAATTCGGGATTTCTACCGAACGCGTTTGGCGCAGGTTTCCAAAAATATAACTTACGTTAAAACCCAGGTTTAAATGCTTGAACAGGTTAAAACCATAGCCTAAATAAGCTTTTGACAAACCGCCTTCGCCACCGTAAACGCTGTTGACGGTATTGGTATCGATTTTGGTTACCTGCTTGAAATTGTAACCTAAATCACTATAAGGCAGCAACCCGAAACTTAAAGCCGATGTTCCGCGGGTAATCGGGATGCCAAAAGCAAGATGGTTCAGCCTGAAATCTGAACCGGTTTGCCGGGCAGAGCTGTTTTGCAAAGTATTGATGGTTGCATAAACCCCAACATCAATCGTGGTTAAGCCAATGGCCGAATAGGATGCCGGGTTGAGCAGATTAATGTTGCTGTAACCGCCAATGGTGCGCACGCCTGCTGCAATACCGCCCATGCCAATGTTTTGCGGCAAACTTTGCTGCTGCAAAAGCCCTAAGCCAAAGCGGGAATATGGCGAACTGGTGGTGGATTGTGCCGAAGCCGAAATGGCCGAAAATATAATTAAAAGTAAGAGTAAGCTTTTTGTACGATTGATCATTCTTGCTGATGTATAACTGCGTTTAATCCTTTTAAAACCAAGTAGGGTTCGGGTTTAACGTAAGCGGCAAAGATGCTGCTTTTTAAATGAGTATCAAAAAAATTAAGGTCGCCGCCGGTAAGCAAAATATTGGTTTCGGGCTGATGATTGATCTGCCTGTGCACAAAACCTTCTGCTTCAAAACACAAACCGTTTTGCACGCCGGATAAAATAGCTTCCTGTGTATTGCTGCCAAAATTGTGGTCAAAACCGGTTTCTGGGCCAACCAAAGGCAACTTTTTAGTAAAAAATTTTAAAGCTTTAAAACGCATTTTCAAGCCTGGCGATATGCTGCCGCCATAATAATTCCCACCGGCATCAACCGCATCATACGTTACGCAAGTTCCGGCATCGATGATCAGGTTGCTGTTTTTAGGGTATAAAAAATGTGCCCCAACAACGGCTGCCAATCTATCCAAACCTAATTTTTCGGGATTTTGATAATGGTTTTTTATTGATTTTGCCATCTGATACTGAAACCGAAACGTTTTCAACTGCTTTTCCAACAACGTTTCCCACAAAAAAATTTTGCTTTGTACAGAAGAAATAATGGCGTTTGCAGGGTTAAATCTATTCAGCATCCGGTTTAAAAGTGCTTCGGATATTTGCCGGTAACGCTGTGTCCACAACATATTTTCTGCTTCAAAAACAGCAACTTTTATAAAACTGTTGCCGATATCAAACACCAAACTGGCCATCAGGCGTTGGCAACCGATAAAATGGATTCAAAAATGGCCAGTCCGTCTTCGTTTGCCAGCAAACTATCTGCAGCACGTTCCGGATGCGGCATCAAACCAAAAACATTACGGCTTTTGTTGCAAACACCGGCAATATTTTCTACCGAACCATTGTAGTTGGCTTCGTCAGAGTAGTTGCCAGCCGCATCACAATAACGGAACAGGATCTGATCGTTCTGTTTTAACGCTTCAATGCTGTTTTTATCGGCATAAAAATTGCCTTCGCCATGCGCCACCGGAATTTTTAAAGCGCTGTTTAAATCGATTTGGGAAGTAATCAACGAGTTGTTGGTCTGCGCTTTAAGATAAGTATTATGGCAGATAAATTTTCGGTTTTTGTTATGCAGCAAAGCTCCGGGAACCAGTCCGGCTTCGGCCAGGATTTGAAAACCGTTGCAGATGCCGAGCACGTAACCGCCTTTATCGGCAAAACGGACTACCTCCTGCATGATGGGCGAAAAACGGGCAATTGCACCGGAGCGCAAATAATCCCCGAAGGAAAAACCGCCCGGCAAAACGATAAAATCCGCGCCTTCCAGATCATGGTTTTTGTGCCATAAACGAACTACCTGCTGCCCCATAATTTTTTCCAGCACGTAAATGATGTCTTCGTCACAATTGGAACCAGGGAAAATAACCACTCCGAATTTCATCCTACAAAACTAACAGAACGCTTTAAAAACCAACCTATAAATACGTTAAAAATTGTTAAACTGAAAGTACAGAATACCGATCAGTAACAACAGGTACAGGCTTTCGTAAATCCATTTTTTGTGGGCATATAAGAAATAATAGGCGGTAAAAACAGCAACCGGCATGGCCAGAAGCAGGAAATGGCTGAAGCTGAAATCGGTTTTGATGCAGCAAGCCAGCGCAACGATGAGCAGGATAAACAGCAGCGTTTGGAAGGTTTTGCGCACCACGACCATGCTTTTTAAAAAATTGCTTTGCAGGCGGAAAAGCGACAAAATAAAAATCAAAACCAGCGGAACGAGTACCAGAAAACGATATGGCCATGCTGTTTTTATCACCGGAAAATCAGCATCGAAAGCAAGAAAAAAGGTATGAAATGCCGCGGTATGATCTGTGCAGTAATAGTAAACCGACAGAAAGAAAAAGATGGTTAAAACGCCCATGATGGCCGAAACCCACTCGTGCCAGTTGAACGGGCGAAAGATGAGCAGCGCAATCCAGATAGCCAGGAACAGCACGATGAACGGGAAATAAATTAAAGTGCCGATGCCGACCAGCAGACCCAAATCGTAAGCGGTTGAAGTAGCTTCTTCGGTTTTGTACAAATCCAGGATTTTTTGCAGCATCCAGATGAGCAGGAAATTGCAGACCAGCGGCGCGCTTATCATCAAAAAAGAAGTAAACAAAGCCGTAACCGTTACATAAAGCAAGGCCGGCAGAAATGAGGGTTTGCCCAGCAAATTGTTTTCGTTGATGATGTAATTGAACCACAAAGCCTGCAACAAAACCAAAATCGCCGACCAGAAAAGGTTGCCCGTATCTGTAAAATTTCCTGCGGGAGGAACGATCAAAAGCCGCGAAAAAAGACCTGTAAAAGAAGCATCAGCATGTGCCGGGAAATGAATCAATCCGCCAAAACGCGTTAAAAAAAGCAGCACTGCCAGCCATAAAATATTCAGGGGGTTTGAGGATCGGAAAACCTGGATCATGCAATGCGCTTTGCCACAATATTAACAGAAAAACGGTACAAGCCGAAAATTAACGTTGTTTGCCGTATTTGGAAACCAAACCGGCCACAATCTGCGTGGTTTCATCGGGGAAATTGACGTTGATTTTTTCGGTAGAAGCAATCCAGTTTTTAACATTTTCAACAAAGCTTTCGTCGATTTTTTGCTGCACCGAAACGCCCAGTCCTGCAGCGGCAAGCGCGTTGCATTGCTGTTCGTACTGGCCTTTCATCGGGATCATCATCAGTTTTTTGCCCATAAACAAAGCTTCCGCCGGGCCTTCAAAACCGCCGCCGGTCAGCAAACCGGCAGCTGCCGCCAAACTTTTATTAAAAGCCTTATTATGAATAGGTTGCACCCAGATATTTCCTTGCCGGTATTCGGTTTTGGTATGTTTGGAAAAGATTTGCCACGATGCTTCTTTTATGGCACCAAAATACTTCAGCAAAAATTCATCCGCATAAGCCGGCAAATAAACGCTGTAATGGCCCAGGTTTTGGGTTTCCATGTTCCGGATTTCGCTGCGGATGACCGGCGTACGGATAAAATCATCATAACGCTCAAAATGAAAACCTACGTGATGCCTGGCGGGCGCGTAATACTTAAAAAGCCACTCGGCATAATTCCAGCTTTTTGGCCGGGGCGTTTTGGGGGAAATGAATGCGCACTGATGGCTTAACGAAACCGATTCCAGCTTTTGCAGTTTGCAGGCCCAGGCGGCAACCGGCTCAAAATCGTTGATGATCAAATCGTATTTTTTAAGTGGCAACGTGCGCACATCGCGCAGCAAAGCCCGCAAATTCATGGTTTTATAGGTTTTGATATAATCCACACCTCCCCGTTTCCCAAAAACAAAACTGAAACCATGTAATTGATATTTAAGTGGTTGCGAAAGGGAAACATCGGCTTGTGTACCGCTGATCAGCAAATCCAGCTTGCCGTATTGCTGCAGCAAAGGCACGATTTCGCGGGCGCGGCTGATGTGTCCGTTGCCGGTTCCCTGGATGGCGTACAAAATTTTCATGCGGTAAAAACAGCGTGCAAATTAGGAAAACGCTTTGGAAGATAGCTGTAAACCGCGACTAAAACTATTTCTACAAGCAGCTTTCAAAAAAAGTATTGGTAAAAACAGCTATTCGTCGTCCTCGTCTTCGTTCACGCTCAGTTCAAACGGGCTGAGGTAAAACAGGAACAACAGCAAAAACAGAACGCTCCAGGCAAGCAAATGAAAGTACTCAAAATCCATAACTATTTTATCAATTGCAAGTTCTGACTGCAAAATGAACTGAAAGTTACGCGAACGTTAAAAAAATAATTTAGTTGCTTTTTTAATTGCGATACTGTTTTTACCCCTATAAAAACAGCATCAGCTCGTTTAAATGTTGGATTTGTGCAGGCACATTTGCCGGTTTTTCGGCTTTGTTTGGGTTGAAATAAATGGCATCGATACCAAAATCCAACGCGCCATAAACATCGGCTTCCAAGCTATCGCCGATCATCAAACTTTGGTGTTTTTGTGCACCAGCGGTTTGCAAAGCATGTTCAAAAATTTTCGGATCGGGTTTGTTTACGCCGATCACTTCCGAAATAAAAATATGCTTGAAATACTGGCCCAGGTTGCAAAGCCTGATTTTCATCTCCGTAGATTCTTTAAATCCGTTGGAGATGACGTACAAAGAATACTTTCCGCTTAAATATTTTAAAACTTCGTGTGCTTCCGGGAAAAGGTTAAGTTTTTGGGGCGATAACTGCACGTAATCTTCCTCAAAACCTGTTGGGATTACAGCTTCATCCAGCCCAAGTTCTAAAAAAGTATGTTTAAAACGGGCTTCGCGCAACGCTTCTTTGCTAATTTTTCCCAAATGATATTCTGCCCAAAGCCGGTGGTTATTGCGCGTATAAGTTTCGATAAAAACATTCGGCGAAGCCAAACCCAAACCGGATAATTTATGCTGTAAAAACAGCTCGTGCAGGGTTTCTTCGGCGTTTTTGTCAAAATCCCAAATGGTATGGTCGAGATCGAAAAAGATGTGTTGGTAAGGCATTTTAAATAACAATTTTATATCGATAAAAACAGCATCAAACCTTTTCGCCAAAACTTAAATCGCCGGCATCGCCCAAACCCGGAATAATATACGAATAACTGTTCATTTCCTGATCAACAGAACCGACCCAAATATGCGCTCTGGGCAAGTTTTCCTGCACATGTTTTAAGCCTTCTGCGCTGGCAATTACGGCAGCGATATGTAGTTCTTTTAGCTGATATTTTTCCTGTAAACGCTTGCAAACCTGCACGATACTTTGTCCGCTGGCCAGCATCGTATCACATATAATCACGGTTTGGTTGGTTAAATCCGGACTCGAAATATGTTCCAGTTGGATGGTGAAATCATGATTTTCATCTGTTTTGCGGTAAGCCGTAATAAAAGCCGAAGCAGAACGGTCAAAAAAATTCAAAAAACCCTGATGAAATGGCAAACCAGCGCGCAAAATCGTAGCCAAAACAGGTTGTGTTTTGGTGAGGTTTACTTTGGCAATCCCGAGCGGCGTTTTTACTTCTGCTTCCTGATATTCCAGTTTTTTGCTGATCTCGTAAGCCAAAATCTCACCCAAACGAACCTGGTTGTTGCGGAAACGCTGCGGGTTTTGCTGCGTGTGGATGTTGCGCATTTCGGCAATAAAGCGGTTGGCCACCGAGTTGGTTTGATCAAGCTGAAAAATCATGCAGCGAAAATAATGCTTTTTTTATGGGATAAAATTTTGGGCGATAAAAGAAGTATGAGTTGTTCTTATCTCAAATGAAGAGAGAAATCTTTGTCAAATTTTGTTTTCTTGTGCGTTCTTTTTGCTTGATCAAAAAGAACCAAAAAATCAAGAATGCCGGATTGCTTCCGGGCGGCATTCAACCCTGCGCGCCTGGGTGGCTACCTTTCTGATTTTCTTTGCAGCGTGTTATAATAGGAAACATCGGCATAAACAATCCTGACAAAAAACAAACACCTAAAAGCTACACTTTTTAGCATTTAAGCCTATAAATCCCTACTTTTATCCTTCCAATGGATTTCAAATTAACCTCTCAATATAAACCTTCCGGCGATCAGCCCGAAGCGATCCGGCAGCTGGTGGACGGCGTAAATAACGGCGATAATTATCAGACTTTGCTTGGCGTTACCGGCTCTGGCAAAACGTTCAGCATTGCCAACGTGATCCAGCAAACGCAGAAACCAACGCTGGTTTTAAGTCATAACAAAACGTTGGCGGCGCAGCTTTACGGCGAGTTCAAGCAGTTTTTTCCGGAAAACGCGGTCAATTATTTTGTTTCCTACTACGATTATTACCAGCCGGAAGCGTTCATTCCTTCCTCCAACACGTATATCGAAAAGGATTTGCAGATCAACGAGGAAATCGAAAAATTGCGTTTGCGCACCACTTCTGCCCTGATGTCCGGCCGGCGCGATATTATTGTGGTTTCCTCCATTTCCTGCATTTATGGCATGGGGAACCCGGAAGATTTTTCTAACTCCGTTTTCCGGTTTGCGGTTGGAACGCGAATTACTAGAAATGCTTTTTTGCATCGTTTGGTGGAGATTTTATACGCACGGACGACAGCCGATTTTAAGCGCGGAACTTTCCGGGTAAAAGGTGATGTTGTCGAGATTTATCCGGCTTATCTGGATTACGCCTATCGCATCAATTTTTATGGTGATGACATTGAAGAGTTGAGCACGTTTGATGTTTCCAACGGAAAAACTTTGGATAAAATGGAAAACATGGTCGTTTTTCCTGCCAATCTTTATGTGGCGCCACGCGAACGTTTTCAGCAATCGGTTTGGGCAATTCAGGAAGAACTGGAAACGCGCAAAAAGCAATTTAACGAAGATGGCCGCTTTATTGAGGCCAAACGTTTGGAGGAAAGGGTAAATTACGATCTGGAAATGATCCGCGAACTGGGTTATTGCTCCGGAATTGAAAATTATTCCCGTTTTTTTGATGGCCGCCAACCGGGAATGCGCCCGTTTTGTCTGCTGGATTATTTTCCGCAGGATTATTTGATGGTGATTGACGAAAGCCATGTTACCGTTCCGCAAGTTCGTGCCATGTACGGCGGCGACCGTTCACGCAAAATCTCGCTGGTAGAATATGGTTTCCGTTTGCCTGCGGCGATGGACAACCGTCCGCTAAACTTTCAGGAGTTTGAAAGATTGGCACCGCAAACTATTTATGTAAGTGCCACGCCAGGCGATTTTGAACTGGAAAAATCGGAAGGTGTGGTAATTGAGCAGGTAATCCGGCCAACTGGTTTGCTGGATCCGGTGATCGAAATCCGCCCGGTGATCAATCAGGTTGATGATTTGCTGGAAGAAGTTGACCAGACCATTAAAAAAGGCGATCGGATTTTGGTGACCACATTGACCAAACGTATGGCCGAAGAACTGGCCAAATACATGGACCGACTTAACATCAAATGCCGTTATATCCATTCGGAAGTAAAAACTTTGGACCGCGTAGAAATTTTGCGTGGTTTGCGCTTGGGCGAATTTGATGTGTTGATCGGTATTAATCTCCTGCGGGAAGGTTTGGATTTACCGGAAGTTTCGCTCGTTGCGATTTTGGATGCCGATAAAGAAGGTTTTTTACGTTCTGAACGCTCTTTAATCCAAACTATTGGCCGCGCTGCGCGGAATGATCGTGGTAAAGTAATTATGTATGCCGATAAAATTACGGATTCGATGCAAATCACGATTGACGAAACCAACCGCCGCCGGGATAAGCAGATCCAGTATAATTTGGAACACGGTATCACCCCGAAAACCGTTGGTAAATCCCGTGAGGCGATCATCGAACAGACTTCGGTAATGGATTTTAAAGGCGGCGTGCAGCAGGCTTATGTAGAGCAGGATGTGGCAGATAATATTGCGGCCGATCCGATTGTGCAGTACATGAGCAAAGCCGAACTGAAAAAAGCCATTGACAATACCAAAAAAGAGATGCTAAAAGCAGCAAAAGACATGGACTTTTTGGGCGCGGCCAAACTACGTGATGAAATGTTTGCACTGGAAAAAATGATGACCGAGAAATTTTAGGTGATAAAAACAGCATCGTAGTTGATTTATCAACCCAAAAAAAAACAACAAACCAAATTTTTATTTTGATGCAAAAACCTAAAATTTCGCCGCGTATTTTCTGTTTGTTGCTGATGTGTGTTTTATCGGCTTGCACAAACACAAATCAAAAAGTCGTGCAAAACAATCATGATTCCATTGCGATAAAACCAAAGACAAGCCAAACTTTATGCTTCCGGGAAGCAAGCGGAACCCAGCAAAAAGATACTGTTTTTATCCACTTAAATATCGATCAGCAAAAAGTAAATGGCGAAATGAACGATGTAATTTTTGAAAAAGATGCGCGGAGAGGGAAATTAAACGGCGAAATACATGGTGATAAAATTGACGCGATCTGGACTTTTATGCAGGAAGGCACAACTGATACTTTAGCGTTACAATTTCAACTGAAAAACAACGAACTTTTACAACGGCCATTGAAGGTCAACGCAAAAACCGGTAGGCAACAAACTGATAAAACGGCAGAAAACTGGATTATTTTACCGCTAATTGATTGCAATTTGCGGCAATAATCACAAAAGTAAATTACGGCACAAGCAAGTTTTGAAACGACAAACTATCGCCTTTAAAAGCATCAAAATCTACTGCATGGTTAATGCCATTGATGTGTGCCTTGTCCGAATGCTGCCAAAACCACCAATTGGTTGTCGGGTTTACGTTTAAATGATCTTGGTAATAATGCGCAATCCAGAACGGATATTCATCAAAATAACCTTTTAAATAATCGTTGTAAAAACTTAAACCGGAATAGATTATCGGTTTTGCGTGTGTTTTTATCTCAACAGAAAGCAAAAAACCGGTAAGTTCCCGGCGCATTTTTTCGGGCGGCAAACCATCCAGCGTTTCAATATCCACAACCATCGGCAAATCGCCTTTTTCGAGGTTCACGTTTTGGAGGAAAAACCGCGCCTGCCATGTTCCGTTTTTCTTAGGCCGGAAATAATGATAAGCACCGCAAATAATGCCAACTTTTGCGGCTTCGCGCCAGTTGCGCTTAAAGTACGGATCAACGGTGAGCAAACCTTCAGTCGCTTTGATGAAGGCAAATCTGATACGCACATCATCGTCTTCCATTGCGCGCACTTTGTACCAGTCGATTTTACCTTGCGCATAAGAAACATCAATACCGTGGATGCTGTATTTGGTCGGGATCCGGATATCAAAACTGCGGTACGTACGGTAATTCGGGTTTTCGCCAATGTCTCGCACCCAGCGCCAGGCAGACGTAAAAGTTTTTACAATATAGCCGTAATAAAACGGTGAAAGCAAAATCAGCAGCAAAAAAACGGCGATTATTTTCCAGGGAAACTGCGGCTGCCGCGTTAAAGAAACTTTTTTTGAATTTGAAGGTTTTTTGCCTGAAACAGGTTTTTTGGCAACTGTTTTACGTTTTACCGGAGGCTTTGGCTTTAACGGAGATTGATGTTCGGGCGCGGTCACTTCCACCAAAATTAAAAAACTTATTGGCAATGCTTCTTTTAGCGGTATAAAATCATATTAAAACCTTTTTACCGTTAAACTTTTATATTTGTACATCCACAATTATATAAACATGTTGTTAATCCGCTTCTTAATCATCTTTATTTCTATTGTATATATGCTCCGGATGCTGGGCAGATTATTGCTTCCGGCTTTGTTTCGCGGGGTGATGAACAAGGCACAGGCGCAAAGCAGTTCTCAAAACAACACTTCGCAACGCCGGCCGAAAGAAGGGACGGTCAAGGTTGATTATATCCCGCCAAACGTTTACAAAAGTGCCGTGCCGCCAACAGAAGGTGAATTTGTAAAATATGAAGAAGTAAAATAATGGCAATCATCCCCGAAGATCTTTATAAACGCCGCCATTTTGGTACGCCGCAATCCGTTTCGCTGATCGTCACCAATTACATCATTGTGGTAATTGCGGTACAGGTTTTTGCCATGGCCAACCCGATTCACTGGTTATTTTGGGTGGTGATCGGTTTATTGGCTATTTACAATTTTTTTCAGATGCGTAAAAACCGGGAAGATTTAGACCGCAAAAACCTGATTGTTTACGCTGTTAGCATCGTGCTTCTTTTAGTGGTGTTTTTTCTGCTTCGTTTAAAAGTAACTTCTTAGAGCCTGTTTAAAATTTATTCAATTTATTTTCTATGCTTCTTTTATCGCCTAAAAAATAGTTAGTATCTGGTTTTTGATTGATTTAGATTGATGCACACACCAATTTTTATAGGGTAAAAGAAGCATTAGCATTTCTTCTGATATGAAATTTAAACAGGCTCTTAATATAACTTTTCCGAAGTTTTTCCTGCTTTAATTTAATCAACCTGAACAACAGGCTGCTTTAAATTAGATAGCCGTATCACAAATTTATACTTCAATTTTATAAAATTTAGTTAGGTTTGGAACTGATATAATTTTATTTTAATGAATAACTGGTTCAAGCAAAACGGCGTTCATTTTGCCGTTGCAGGTTTATTTTTTGTGATCTGTTTCCTTTATTTTACGCCTGCATTTCAAGGTAAAATGCTCATCCAAAGTGATGTAACACAGGCACAGGGAATGCAAAAAGAAATTATGGATGTGCGCGCCAAAACCGGCAAGGCACCTTTGTGGACCAACCAGGTTTTTGGCGGGATGCCAGCTTACCAGATATGGGCTTTTTACCCCGATAACATTACAACCTATGTAATTTCTGCCTTAAAAACAGTATTCCCCAACCCGATTGATACCGTTTTACTATCGCTTTTTGGTGCCTATTTGTTGTTTTGCGTATTGCGGATCAATCCCTGGCTGGCGGCGGCGGGTGCAGTGGCATTTACATTTTCGTCTTATAATTTTATTTTACTGCACGCAGGGCATTCCAATCAGGCTTATGCAATTACGTTTTTTGCACCGATTTTGGCCGGGATTATTTTGACTTTACGCGGAAAGTATTGGCTCGGTGCTGTTTTGACCGCCTTTTTTCTGGCGATGGAAATCCGTTCCAACCACATCCAGATGGCGTATTATTTAATGTTTTCGGTGTTGATTTTGGTTGGCATCGAGCTTTATCATGCCATCAAAAACAAAACCACTGTTCCGTTTTTTAAGTCGATTGCCTTTTTATCCGCAGCCACTTTAGTTGCCCTGATGATCAACGCTTCTATTTTATGGACAACTTACGAATACGGACAGGAATCCATCCGCGGAAAATCAAACTTAACCTCAAAAACGGCTGGCGGTGCAGGAACGGGTTTAGATAAAGAATACGCTTATGGCTGGAGCCAGGGCATTGGCGAATGTATAACTTTCTTGATCCCGAACGCTTACGGTGGTGGCACTGGCGGTGTTTTGAAAGCAGATTCTAAAGTTGCAAAAGCCCTGATCGCTAAAGGTGTTCCGGAAGAACAAGCCGCAAACTTTGCATCACAATTGCCAACTTATTGGGGCGGAAAACCATTTACCGAAGGCCCTTGGTATTTTGGCGCAGGCGTTTGTTTTCTGTTTGTTTTTGGGTTGATGATTGTTCAAAACCGCATCAAATGGTGGTTATTGGCAACGGTGATTTTGAGTATGCTGCTTTCTTTCGGCAAAAATTTTACGCTGATTTCTGATTTGTTTTTTAATTATTTTCCGCTGTACAATAAATTTCGCGCAGTAGAATCGATTTTGGTTTTAGCCGAATTTGCCGTTCCGCTCCTGGCTTTTTTAGCGATAAAAGAAGCATTGCTGGCCAAAGACAAAGCATTTATCCTGAAAAAATTATTTCTGGCCTTATACATTACCGGCGGTTTCGCGTTGCTGGTTGCCGTGCTGCCAACTTTGTTTTTCAGCTTTAAAAACAGTGCTGGCGATGATAATCTGATTGCACAATTAACGCAGGCTTTTCAGGGCGACAGTGCTTTTGCAACTTCTTTGGTAAACACATCATTAGTTCAGGACCGTGCTTCTTTGGCGCAGGCAGATGCTATCCGCTCCCTGATTTTTGTGCTGATTACTTTTGGGGTTTTATGGGCTTTCATCAAGCAAAAAATCAACCTGCAAATTGTTTCCGTCCTGATTTTGGCGGTTACACTGGTTGATTTATGGCAGATTGACAAACGTTATTTAAAAGACGACAGCTTCCAGCCTAAAGAAGATGCCATGCAAGTGCGTGTGCCACGCGAAGTTGACCAGTTTATCATGCGTGACCCTGATCCTGATTTCCGTGTGCTGGATTTAACGATTGATCCTTTTTCCAACGCTTCCACCTCTTATTTTCATAAAACTTTAGGCGGATATCATGCCGCAAAACTGAAACGCTTTCAGGAATTGATTGAAAATCAGTTTACTAAAAGCCTGAATCAGGATGCGCTGGATATGCTGAACACCAAATACATCATTTCCGCTGATCCGAAAACGCAGGCTGTAGGCATGAAAGCCAATCCAACCGCGTGCGGCCACGCCTGGTTTGTGCAGCAGGTGCGTTTTGCAGATAATGCCGATCAGGAGATGCAGGCCATCAGCAGTTTCGACCCAAAAAATGAAGCGATTGTGGATAAAAAATACCAATCTGCAATTGATACCAAACAAAATGCGGTTGACACAAAAGCAACGATTACCTTAACCAGTTATGCGCCCGAACATCTGGTTTATCAAACTGGTTCAACCAGTAATCAGGTTGCTGTTTTTTCTGAAATTTATTATGATAAAGGCTGGAAAATGCTGATTGATGGCGTAGAAAAACCTTATTTCCGGGCAGATTATTTACTGCGTGCAGCGCAAATCCCGGTAGGAAACCACAAGGTAGAATTTATCTTCCACCCAAATTCTTATTATACCGGCGAGGCAATTTCCTTAATTGGTTCAGTTTTATTGGTGCTGGCAATCCTGGCCTATATTTTTGTGGAGAACCGCAAGAAAAAAGTAGTGGTAAAAACAGTATAGCAAGAAAAAATTTACAAAAAAGCGAAATCAATATTGATTTCGCTTTTTTGCGTCAATCATTTGTCCTTCCAAACTTCAGCCAATACCAACCTAAATTAAACGCAATAATTACATGGTTAAAAACAGCAGGCAGCAAGCCGTAATGTTTCCGCATGATGGCAAAACGTTCCAGCAAACTCCGTAAATGCCGCTTTTTGGACTGGCCGCCAACCAGATATTTTGCCACATATTGATGTACGTTTACAATCGTTTTTGCTTTTTTTGCTGCAGATAAAATCCAGTCAATATCTGCACTTAACTGATATTTTAAATCATAATTCTCAACCAAATTTCTGCGGATAAAAATGGCCTGATGACTAATACTCATGCCATATTTAAAATCTTTCCAGGTAAAGTTTTTGGGAGAATTGTGCCGACGCTGACCTAAACTTTTCAAATTCTGACCGATCATTTCGGTTTCGCCATAATAAATATCGGCATCCGGCGCGCTGGCGAATACTGTTTTTACCGTATCTTTTTCATAAAATTCATCGCCCGAGTTCATGAAAATAACGTAATTGCCGTTTGCTTTTGCCAAACCTTTGTTCATGGCATCGTAAATTCCCTCGTCTTTTTCGGAGATAAAAACAGCTATTTTATTTTGGTGTTTTCGGATGATTTCCAGCGTTCCGTCGGTAGATTTTCCGTCAATGATCAAATATTCAATGCCCGGATAAGTTTGGTTTAGCACAGAAAGCATGGTCCGTTCAATGTCCCGTTCATTATTAAAAACAACCGTAATCACACTTAAAAGCGGCTTATCCATGCGAAATCAGGCTTTTATAAAGTTCCGAATGCTTTTGGGCGATCACTTTTTCGGAGAACTTTTGCATCACCGTTTCATGCGCGTTTTGGCGTAATGCTTCTTTTACGGGGTAATTTTTGATCCATTCCAAACCTTCACAAAAACTTTCCGAAGATTTGTAATCTGCCAAAAAACCATTGTGCAGATGCTGCACCATATCCGGGATGCCGCCGGTTGTAAACGCAATTACGGGCGTACCGCAGGCCAGGCTTTCCATCACCGTATAAGGCAAATTATCTTCCAGCGAAGGGATTAAAAACGCATCTGCGGCAGCGTAACAGGCGGCCAGTTTTTCATCATCTTTGATCGTGCCCAAAAAAGTGGTTTTAAACGGAAAAACCGGCATATCTTCCGTATTGCGGTTCCCAAAAACCACCAGTTCAATCTGGCTTGGGTCGATGCTGTTTTTAGCGACCAAAAGTTCGAGGCTTTCTAACAAATAGGCTGCGCCCTTGTGCGAATCTTTTTTGGAAGGCATAAATCCCGTCAGGAAAATAAATTTATCTTTTGGTAAATCTAATTTCTTTCTCGCTTCCTGCTGATTTTGAGGCTGAAAAATATTGGTTTCTAAAGTGTTTGGGATAATGTCAATTTGTTTCCCAACCATCAAACTGCTTCTTAAAACGGAAGCTTTCATCCAACTGCTTGGCGCAATAATCCGAAAATTTAGTTGCTGATAAGCTTCATTTTTCTGTTTCCAGATTTGGTGTGAAATATCATTTGGTTGAGCATCAGCCAAAACCGGACAATCGCCACAACTTCTTTCAAAATGATCACAAGTATAACGCACATGGCAGCCGCCGGTAAAGGCGTTGCTGTCGTGGAAAGTCCACACAATTGGTTTGTTCAGTTCCGCCAGTTCGGCCAGGTGCTTTGGGTTGAGAAAACTATGGTTAACCCAATGTAAATGAATAACATCCGCAGCTAAAACTTTCGGGTTTTTGATAATTGAAATACCAAACCAGGTAAACGAAAACGGGATTTTAACCGGCTTTAAATAACGTTTGGCCAGCAGGCGTTCTGTAATAATGGCTGCTGCTGCCCTGCCGCGTTTAAACCATGTATTGGTAAAAGTTTTGACCGCAGGGTTTTGGCCGAATTTATAAAAAACAACCACTTTAGAATCCACGTCACCAATTTCGTTTAAAGCCAAATTAAGCCTTAAACAAGCGCGGCCGGCACCGCCATTTCCATCATAAGTATTGATATGGACCACTTTCAGCATCGTCCAAAAATACACTAAAATTTATGCCCTAAAAGAAGCATTGTACTTTTGAAAAAACTGTTGGTGAATAATTGTTAAACTTTGCCGTTGCTTTATAAAAACGCCTGGATTTTTTCTTTACTTTGCAGCAAAATGGGCAACCAACTTACCGATCGCACCTTCTGGAAAAAGTATTGGGAATCGAAAAAAGACCTTGCGGTTGCCATTAAACCCAACTATACTTTTCATCGCGTCCTGCGGAAACTGATCAAAAAAAACAACCTTAAAACAGCAATTGAGCTGGGCGGTTTCCCGGGTTATTATGCCATTTATCTGCATAAATATGAAAACCTGGAAACTACGCTTTTTGATTTTTATGTGCACACCGGGATTTTGGTTGATGTGCTGGCCGCCAATAATTTAAGCGAAAAAAGTATTGGCGTGATTGAGGGCGATTTGTTTAAATACCGGGCATTAAAACAGTACGATCTGGTGCTTTCCTGCGGTTTGATCGAGCATTTTGAAGATACGAAAGACATCATTAAAAGGCACCTGAATTTTTTAAAACCCGGCGGAACTTTGTTTATCACTTTGCCCAATTTTTTGGGGGTGAACGGCTGGGTGCAGCGTAATTTTGACATAGAAAACTACAGCAAGCACAATGTAAAAAGTATGCAGCTGGGTTTCCTGGCAAAAATTTGTCACGAACTAAGTTTGCAGGAGATAGAACTGAGCCATTACGGCAGGTTTTCGGTCTGGCTGGAAAACAAGCAGCAAAAATCTGCAGCAGCAAAAATTTTGATAAACACAATTTGGCTGGCGGGCAAGGTTTTTACGCGGCTCGTTCCGGCAGAAACAAAAATGTTATCGCCTTATATCGTGCTTTCTGCCAAAAAACCGGCTTAAGCCATGCTTCTTTTACCGTACTTTTTTTAGGATAAACCGTTTAATCCGGGCAAATAAACTGCCTTTCCGGTTTTGCAGAAAATGTTTAATGGCCGCATAAGCTTCAGGGTTTTCTACAATTTCCAATGGGAAAAAATCAACCGCGTGGCGATCTATCTGCACCTGGTACATTTCTTCTTTGTTAGAATGCACGCCGCTGCCATCATGACCAATATTTTTAATCAAAGATTTGGCAGGATTAAGCGTTAAGCCGCCGTTTAAAAATATGGAAGCATACCAGCGGATTGCCCAGGAATCGTTTTTGCCCGACTTAAACCCCTTCATCTGCTGCCAGAAATTCATCGTTCCTTCAATCGAAAACCGGTTGATTTTTTCCTTGTCAAACTGTTTCATCAAACCGTTGATATCCGGGTTAAAGTTTTTCCAGGCGCGATTCCAGGTTGCCCAGCCCCAACTGGTTGCGGCACGATAAAAAAACGTTTGCGGCAGGTTTTTTTCTTCCAGCGGATACATGTAAGCACCAATGTGCATCACTTTTTCATCATTGGCGTAGCGGTCTAAAGCATCGTTAAGATAACGCAAAGTATAGGGCGACGACAGCAGATCATCCTCAAAAACAATCACTTTGCCATATTCTTTTACCAGCAGCGAAACGCCGTTGATGATAGACTCTGCCAGGCCATAATGGATCGGGCTTTCAATAATTTTAACCCATTTAAAACCCTCTGTTTGCTTGATCAAAGCACGCACTTCATCAATTTTTTGTCGGTCTTCGCCATAAATGGCATTATCAGCAAAAATGTACAACCGCGAATCTTCAGCCAGTAAATTTTTTTGTAAACAACTGATTGTCCGTCGTGTATGTTCCGGTCGGTTGTAAACAAAAAGTGCAATCGGTGCCAGGTTTTGCATAAATACTTCTTTTATCGATTAAAAATCTGTGTTTTTTCTTCCGAAAAACTGCATAAAACAGTGTAGGCACTGGCCAGTTTTTCCCGGGATTTTTTACCAAGTAAACGGTTTAAAATTGTTTTTAGCCGATATTCAACGGTAATTTTCAGGTTTTTTACCAAGCTTTTCTGCTTTTTTTGATTGATAAACGTATTGAAACGCGTTACTTCCGGCTGGATCATGGAAGTTTTATCAGTCAGGATTTTAAACCCTTCCGAGCGCAATAAATAACGCAGCGAACTTGGCGTGTAAACATTGATGTGGCCGTAAGCCAGAAAATGGCCGATGCGGTTGTCAACCCCAAAACGATAATCGCGCGGCACCTCGATCACCTGAAACCTGGCAACGCGTTTTAGTTCGCGCAGCAGCATCCGCTCATATTCTACGTGCTCTAAAACGTGTGCCAAAATCACCAGGTCAAATTCCTGATCAGCATAAGGAATGTGGTAACCATCAAACAACTGTACTTCTTTTATCGATCTTAAATTACGCCCTTTGATATGTTCAACCCCGCTTTCAGAAATCTCAATAGCAAATAACTCCGGTGCAAACTGCTGCTGATCAAGATGATACAAAATACTTCCGTCTCCGGCACCAACTTCTAAAACTTTGGCAAATTGCTTTCCGCGGCAAACATCTACAATATTCTGCGCCTTGTATTTGGCACCCAACATGCGCCAGGCCTCGTCGTGATTTTCGTAAAAACCACTGTACGCATCAATAATTTCGGAAGTTTGGTTTTGTGCCATGAGCCTGCTAAAATAGCTTTTTGTGCGCACACTATTTTTAGGTTGATAAAAACAGTATCAAAATTTTGCGGGATCGGCCTGGCCTAAGTTTCCGGCCAAACCATCATCAACAGCTTTTAACAGTTTTTTGTATTCGTTTTGTTTGTTGCTGAAGATAGAAATCAACTTTAATCCACTTAAAAACAGTGTTTTGTTGAGGTTGAAAAGCCAGCGGTTTTTAATGGTTACGGGCGAATAAAAATGCAAACGGTTGCGGATATGGTAATAAATCCGGAAATTCCATTGGTCCAGCAAAGGCGACGCGAATAGATTTTTCCGGTAATCAATGCCTTGCGACTGATCAATATCCACAACTTTACTTTCGGGAATTAACCAGATTGTGCCGCCATTCTGGGTGATGCGGTACGAATATTCAGAATCGTCAACGTATAAAAAAAATGCTTCGTTTGGGTAACCGATTTTGGCAATCATTTCCTGGTGCAGCAGCAAACCGCCATAAGGCACATACGGAATTTTAACTCGATTTTTGAATGGTTTTTCGCCTGCAAAACGATCTTTCAGCTTTAAAAACCGATTGTAAAAAATGCGTTTTATGCTGAAACCTAAAAAATTATCAGGCACTAAATAATAACGGTCCGGGTTTTCGCCTCGCGCTATCCGGATATGCGGTTTTCGGTCCGTACGCAGGCAAAACAACGCTTTTTCAGTATTTCCTTCGGGGATTTTTTGCCAGTTCTCCAGCAAAATTTCTAACGCGTTTTCATCCGGCAGGTTATCATCGTCCAACAGCCAAACCAAATCCGCGGCAACGTGCCGGTGCGCATATTTTAAAGCCTGATCGTAACCGCCGGCCGAACCTTTGTTTTCCGCATTCACCAGAACCTTGATCCGGTCATCGTTTAAGGCCGATGCTTCTTTTAGCACCGAAATTTCGCTGGCATTATCTACCACAACCACCTGCGCAACTTCTGCAAAACTTAAAACGCGCTGCAAAACCTGCTGCAAAAAACGCCAGCGATTTCCGTAAGTTACCGTAAGCACGCAGACTTTATATTTTATATTTGCCATCCGATCGGTTCCAAAAATAGCATATAAAAACAGCATCGGCCAGGCAAATTAATGGGGATTATCCAGCAGCAAACCATCAAGGGCACCTTTTATTCTTACCTCGGCGTGGTGATTGGTGCGGTAACCGTTTACTATTTCCAGCCACACGCCATCAGCGAAGAAAAAGTTGGTTTGCTCACTTTGCTGAACAATTTTTCGCTGCTTTTTGCCCAGTTTGCCATTTTAGGTTTTAACGGGACCGGCCGCTATTTTCCGTACTTCCGGAGCAGCGAAAAAAACCATCACGGATATTTAGGATTGGCTTGCCTCGTTTCTTTAGCTGGCTTTATACTTTTCACGTTGTTGGCTTATACATTTAAAGATCAGCTAATTAGCAAAAATTCGCAAAAAAGCAATCTGTTTGATACCTATTTCTGGTACTTAGTACCGCTTACATTTTTTACACTGTTTTTTAATGTGTTTGATTTGTATGCACGGATGCTTTACGACACCATCAGCGGGCGGGTTTTGCGCGAATTTACCAAGCGGTTTTTGATTCTGCTGGCAATTATTCTGATCTTTTATAAATGGGTCAGCTTTCCCACTTTTATGGTTTTGTGGCTGATCGCCAATATTGTCCCTACATTTTTAATGATAAAAAGACTTAGTGGGCAAGGTAATTTTTCTTTAAAAACCGATTTCGGCTTTATCAATAAAGATATTGCCCGTAAACTTATCAGCATCTGCTTTTTTGCCATCCTAACAGGTTCTGCGCCCATCATTATCAGCAGTTTGGACACGTACATGGTCAACGAAAAATTAGGTTTGGCCAAAACCGGTGTTTACGGAATCGCCATGTATTTCGGGACCGTAATTACACTGCCCGCACGTTCGCTTTACAGCATTGCCTACACCATAATTTCAGAATCCTGGAAGAGTAATGATTTAGAGAACATCAAAAATATTTACCGTAAAAGCTGCATCAATCAACTGGTTGCCGCGCTGTTTATTTTCCTGCTGGTTTGGGTTAATGTAGATAACATTTTTAAGGTTTTGCCGCCTGCTTATGCCGCCGGGAAATACGTGATTTTCTTCATCGGTTTGGGTTATGTCATTGATTCGGCAACTGGCGTAAACGGCGTAATTTTAACCACTTCCCGACATTTTAAGTACGATTCCTTTTTTAATTTAGGGTTGATCGGCGTAACCATCGGCCTTAATTTATTGCTTATTCCGGTTTACGGCATTACCGGTGCAGCCATTTCGGCTGCTGCTACCTTGTTGATTTTCAATTTGTTCCGATATCTGTTCATTCTGATCGTTTACAAAATGCAGCCTTTCAGCATCAAATCTTTGTATGCGGTTTTACTTGCGGTTTTGAGTTATTTTGTGTGCTGGAAGCTTATTCCATCACAACAAAATTTTATTTTTGATACCGCGGTCCGTACTGTTTTTATCACTGTTTTTTTCGGGTTGAGTGTTTATTTTTTAAAACTTTCTTCGGATATCAACTTGTTTATCCAGGATTATTTAAAGAAATTCAGCAACAAATAACCAGCGTGATTACTGTTTTTACCCAACAAAATTACCGGCAGCTTTGCGATGAACTGGCTGTGCGCGATGCTTCTTTTATCGATATAATTTCGGTGTACGGTTATCCGCCGTTCTGGTCTCGGCCCAATACCTTTGAATCTTTGGTGCACATTATTTTAGAGCAGCAGGTTTCGGTGGCTTCCGGTTTGGCGGCTTTGCTTAAACTGAAAGACAAGCTTGAAATCATCTCCGCAGAAAACCTTTTGTTATTGAGCGATGAGGAACTGAAAGCCTGTTATTTTAGTCGGCAGAAAACCGTTTATGCACGAGATTTGGCGCAAAATATTTTAAACGGAAATTTGATTTTGGAAGAAATGGAACTTTTGCCGGACGATGAAATCCGCGAAAAATTAACGGCCGTAAAAGGCATCGGCAACTGGACAACCGATATTTACCTGATGTTTATTTTGCACCGCACCGATATTTTTCCCTCGGGGGATTTGGCCGCTGTAAATGCGTTGAAAAAGTTGAAAAACTTACCAAAAGATACGTCAAAAGAAAGGCTCCTGCAATTTGCAGAAGCCTGGAAACCTCACCGAACCATTGCAACCATGCTTTTATGGCACGAATATTTAAGCCGCATTAAATAGCTATGCCTGCCCGTTCCTGTTCCTGAAATTTGTGTACCACATCAATGGCGTTATCTACCACATCGCTCAAAGCCACGATAAACGCACCGGGTTTTGCCATGCGGATGGCATGTTGAAACACATCCGTTTTGCTGTCGGCAATTTCGTAGGTTTTATTTAACCCGGCGGATAAAAAACCTTCTTCCATCAGCCTTAACAATTCTTCCCGGGTACGGCCGCGCAGGTGGTTTTCCTGACGGAGAATCACGTGATCAAACATTTCGGCGGCAATTTTGCCAATTTCGCGGATATCATCATCGCGGCGGTCACCCGTTCCGGCAATCAAACCGATTTTCTGCGGAGAATCAATCGCTTTTAAAAACTCTTTTACACCATTAAACCCGGCCGGATTATGGGCGAAATCAACCATGATCTTAAACTCTTTAAAATCAAAAACATTCATCCGCCCGGGCGTTTGCGCAACTGAAGGAATAAAGGTTTCCAGCGAAGTTTTGATGTCTTCCGTGCGCAAACCCCACACATAAGTTGCTAACGTTGCCGCCAGCACATTCTGGATCATAAAACTAACCGATCCGCCAAAAGTCAGCGGGATTTGTGCCGCTTTTTGCACCCTTATTTTCCAATCGCCTTTTTTGATGGTGATGTAACCGTTTTCGTAAACACAGGAAATATTACCATCGGCACTATGTTTAACGATGATCGGATTGTTTTCGTCCATGCTGAAATAAACCACTTTACAGCTTGCATTTTTGGCAATTTTCATGCAGTATTCATTGTCGGCATTGATTACTGCCCAACCGGTTTTTTTTACCGAATTGATCACTACTTCTTTTACCCTGGTTAAATCATCCAGCGTGTGGATATCGTTCAAACCCAAATGATCTTCCTGAATGTTGGTTACCACGCCAATATCGCACTGACCAAAACCCAAACCCGAACGTAAAATGCCGCCACGGGCCGTTTCCAGCACGGCAAAGTCAACAGTTGGGTCTTTCAAAATAAATTCTGCACTGTATGGGCCGGTGGTATCGCCTTTCACCATCAGCGTGTTTTGCACATAAATGCCATCCGAAGTGGTAAAACCAACACGGTAGCCGTGATTTTTAACGATATGGGCGATCAAACGCGTCGTTGTTGTTTTTCCGTTGGTCCCGGTGATGGCAATAATCGGGATCCGTGCTGATTTGCCATACGGGTACAACATATCGATTACCGAAGCGGCCACATTTCTGGGCAAACCTTCACTTGGGGCCAGGTGCATCCGGAAGCCGGGAGCCGCGTTCACTTCCAAAACCACACCGCCGTTTTCTGTTAAAGGTTCAGTGAGGTTTTGTGCCATGATATCAATCCCGCAGATATCCAAACCAATGATTCTCGAAATCCGTTCACAAAAAAACACGTTCTGCGGATGCACCATATCGGTTACATCAACCGAAGTTCCGCCGGTGCTGAGGTTTGCGGTAGATTTCAGGAAAACCTGTTCGCCCGCCGCCGGAACACTTTCCAGCGTATAGCTTCTTTTATGCAGTAAATCTAAGAGGTCACGGTCGATGATGATTTCCGTCAGCACTTTTTCATGGCCATAGCCACGCCGCGGATCGCTGTTGGTTTGATCGATCAGCTGGTTAATGTTCAATACGCCATCACCCGTTACATTGGCAGGTACGCGTAAAGCTGCAGCAACCATTTTATGATCTACCACTAAAATCCGAAAATCAAAACCGGAGATAAATTTCTCCGCAATTACGCGGCGCGAAACCAAAGCCGCATGTTCAAAAGCATCAATCGCTTCCTGCTCTGTTTTTACATTGATGGTTGCGCCACGGCCATGATTTCCGTCTAAAGGTTTAAAAACCAGCGGGAAACCAACTTTGCGAATAGCTTCATGTACACCATCCACTGAGGTAATGGTGATGCCTTTTGCAACAGGAATAGCCTGTTCATCAAGCAAACGTTTGGTTTCTTCTTTGTTGCCGGCCAAATCTACTGCAATGCTGCTGGTGCGCTCGGTCATGGTAGCACGGATGCGCATTTGGTTTTTACCGTAACCTAATTGTACCAACGATTGATTGTTTAAGCGTATCCAGGGAATATCGCGCGCAATTGCTTCTTCTACCAGCGAACCGGTACTTGGGCCCAAACGTGTTTGTTCCCGTATTTTTTTAAGCTGACGGATGTCTTCCTCCAGATCATAAGGCAAACTATTGATCAGGGTTTCGGCAATTTTTACGGCAGCTTCCGCAGCAAAAATGCCTACTTTTTCTTCTTCATAATTAAAAACAACGTTGTAAATGCCTTTTTCTTTGGTTTCACGCGTTCGGCCATAACCGGTGTTCATGCCTGCCAGTGTTTGGATTTCCAGCGCAATATGTTCAATTACGTGGCCCATCCAGGTGCCTTCTTTTACCCGCATAAAAAAACCGCCCGGTATGCCCGGCGAACATCGGTGCGTTTGCAAACTTGGCATCAGCCGCTCTAAACGTTCGTAAAAACCATTAACTGTATTGGTTGGCCGCTGCTCCATTTCCTCCAGGTTCAGGCGCATCTGGATCAGCTTTTTCCGGTAAGTGCTCCAAATATTTGGCCCCTTCAGTACTTGTATCTTTTCAATTTTCATATCGTATATTTTGCAATGCTTCTTTTACGGGGTATTTTTTTGTCGGATTTTCAACTTAAATTCTTGCAATTAAATAAGTTTTTGAATAAAAAATGCAAATAACCGTTAATTTAATACCTGTTGGGCTTTATCTTTGGAAAAATACCTTAAATTTTTGATTGATGATCATACCAAAAGGGAAATTAATAATAATAGGTGGTGCCGTTGACCTGGGTACGAACATCAGCGATATGGAAGGGCTGAAAAAACCTGACCGTTTGCAGTTTTTTGAGCGCGGGATTTTAAGACGGATCATTACAGAAGCTGATTCGGAAAACCCGGTGGTAGAAGTAGTTACCACAGCTTCACAAATCCCGGAACTGGTTGGCGATGAATATGTTAAAGCCTTTAATCAGTTAGAAGTAGAAAATGTAAATGTGCTGGATATCCGAAGCAGGGAAGAAGCCATCCGCCCGGAATATCTTGAACGCATAAAAAACGCCGATGTGGTGATGTTTACCGGCGGAGACCAACTTCGTTTAAGTGCTATTTTTGGCGGAACGGAGTTTCTGTCGATTTTAAAAGACCGTTATCTGCATGAAAATTTTGTGGTTGCCGGAACGTCTGCCGGTGCGGCGGCCGCTTCTGCCAACATGATTTACCGCGGCCAAAGCAACGAGGCCATGATTAAAGGTGAAGTGCAGATTACCGCCGGTTTGGGTTTTATCGATTCTGTGATTATTGATACGCATTTTGTACAGCGCGGCCGCATCGGCAGGTTGTTTTACGCGGTGGCCAGCAATCCGGGCATTTTAGGGATTGGTTTGGGCGAAGATGCCGGATTACTCATCACCGAAGCAAAAACGATGGAGGCCATCGGTTCGGGCTTAACCATTGTGGTTGACGGCCGCAACATCATCGAAACAAATATTTACAATGTAGAGTTGGGTATGCCGGTTTCTGTGGAAAATTTGAAGGTGCATGTAATGTCTATTTATGATAAATTTGATCTGCGGCAGCATAAACTTTATATCAACCATGCGGTAAAAGCTGTTCCGGCACTTCCGGATAACGATCAATAAATATGAAACTTATCATTCACGGCGGGTTTTTTAGTGAATCCGGAACCAATCAGGAAATTAAAAAAGCTAAACAGGAAGCTTTGGTTACCATTGCCGAAGCCGCTTATACTTTTTTAAAAACGCACACGGCTTTGCAAACTGCTGTTTTTGCCGTGTCTTTATTGGAAGATTGCGATTTGTTTAATGCCGGTTTGGGCTCGCAAATTCAGAGCGACGGTAAAATACGTTTAAGTGCGGCTTTGATGGATGGAAAAACGGAGCGTTTTGCTGGGGTGATCAATATTGAAGAGGTTAAAAACCCAATCCAGGTTGCCGAAAAACTACTGCCGCTGCAAGACCGGGTTTTGAGCGGGTCCGGTGCCAAAGATTTTGCCCGCGAGCACGATTTCCCGTATTTTAACCCGCAAACGCCACAGCGTAAAACGGAATATGAGCAGAAACTGCAAAACTCTATCCGCCTGGGCACCGTTGGCTGCGTGGCTTTGGATGATTACGGAAATCTGGCCGCGGCAACTTCCACCGGCGGAAAAGGTTTTGAAATACCGTCCCGCGTAAGTGATTCGGCCACTACAGCCGGAAATTATGCCAACCAGTTTGCCGGTGTTTCCTGCACGGGCGTTGGCGAAGATATTACGAGCGGTGCAGTAGCCGCCAAAATTGTAACCCGTGTAACCGATGGTTTTATGCTAAGCGATGCCTGCGAAAAAACTTTATCGGAAATGGCTGCGTATGATGGTTTTGCAGGTGTTATCGCGATTAAAGCAAACGGCGAGATTTATCATGCAGACACACATCCGTACATGGTTTGGGCCAGTTATGATGATGGTTTGAAAGTTTTTAGTTAATATATTTGCGCTATCCAAAGCAAAAATGAAAATCCTATATACTGTTTTTATCACCCTTTTTTCATTAAATGCTTCGGCACAGTTTTTTACCAGGTTGTTTTCGCACAAAAAACCGCCTCCGTTACCTGCTGCATTTTTTATCGCCCCAAAACAGGGCTCGCCTGCATTAATTTACAGTGCTTCTTTTAATACCTTCAGCCATGATTTAGGCAGAAGCCGGTACAGTATTTACGCAGAAGAAGCTTTTATCATGCATGATCTGAAGCAATCTGCGCGTTATGGCCAAACGGCCATGCGCATAGCATTTGATAATCTGGCCGATTTTTACCTCCGCCAAAACCGGTTTTCGGAAGCCAAATGGTATTTATTGCGCAGTAATGCCATCTCCAGAAACCAAAAAAGTTATGAGCATATTATTGGTTCGTTGTTGGTTTTGGCAGAGATCAAGGCTGATTTAGGGGATTATAAACAAGCCGATGAAGATTTGGCAGAAGCCAGGGCCATTGCAGTTTTACACACGTCAACGCCTGGTTTACAGTTAATTGAACAGCGCGTCAATCAAATTAAATTACAAAAAGAAACTGGTTTAAAAATCCAGAACCAATATTCTGATTTGTTGTAGCCTGATTATTTTTTACGGCAGATGCAGGGATACTTCTTTTATCACCTAAAATTTAGGACTCGTTTAAATTTGTTCCTCAAAAAATACTGATGCTTCTTTTATACCGATAAATTTTGCTTTTGCAGTTGTTGCCGATAGAAAAACCCGCCAAATTTTAGATGGTAAAAGAAGCATGGAAAAATTTTTAAATCAGATTTAAGCAGGCTTTTAAAGTATTAACTATAACGGTCAGCATCAATCCGCATAAACAAGATTTGGCTTTTGCAGAAACGGTTGAAAAATAAAATTTTGTATTTACCTTAGAAATTAATATTTCATATATAAACAAATCGTATTTTTACGAGTTATTGTAAAACAATTATCAAAAATCTAAATCATGGCAAAAGCTAAAAAAGAAGAAACAGAAGGTGGTATCACCGCTTATTCTGTAAAAACAAAAACCAAAAATGTTCCAATGGTTAACCCTGTAATCAATTGCAAATCTGGCAGATATATTGCGGTAGGAAAAGATGCTGACGGAAACAATATGGCCGCCATTTTAGGAAAAGCTAAAGCAGAAGAACACATTAAAAGCGGACATGCCAAAAAAGGCGAAGGCTGGGAAAAATAAATACTGTTTTTACACGGTAAATTTGTCCGGCTTTTGTTTTAACTGACATTTTTCAGTTTTAAAACCATTGCATTATAATGCCAGGTAACTCTTGTTATCTGGCAATTTTTTTTGCTCAAAAATTCAGGATAACCGCTTTGTTGGATTTTATATTTCCTCCTAAATTATCCAACCTACAACCTTAAATAATCAATAATTATTTATAGCATTTGGCTTTGCGGAAAATATAATATTTACTGATAATAAATTTTTGCCGATAAAAGAAGCATGATATCTCTGAACCTTATCCATCACAATTAAACAAATGATAATTAGCATATGCTTATTCTTATTAAAATTAATTCTAAATAAATTTTGTTGAATCTAAAAAACGCCTATATTTGTCAGCGTAGAATTAATCTAAATAAGAATAAAGACGCGCTGATTTATGTACCAAAAACTTTTACCCTTTATATTATTTGTTTTCATCACTTCGAATACCAACGCCCAACTACTTTCCGGGAAAATAGCAGGAAAAATCAAAACTAAAGATGGAAAGCCGAAATCCGGTGTATCTATAATAATAAAAGAACTTGACCGGACAACAACCAGTAGAGAAGATGGCAGTTACCTATTTAGCAATTTAAAACCAGGGACTTATACGGTAAAGGTTACTTGTATAGGTTGTGTAAGCAAAGAAACAATAATCCGAAGCGAGGCAGGCAAAACGGTTGTTGCAGATTTTTATCTGTTGGAAAACTCTTCACAATTAGCAGAAGTAAGCATTAATGCCCGTAAAAACAGCAACAACACTACGCTAACGCTTGGCAAAGCAAACATTAGTCCGCTTGATTTGCCTCAAAGCACGGGCGTGGTAAGCAGCCAAATGATTAAAGACCAGCAAGTAAACCAATTAGGCGATGCGCTAAAAAACGTTAGCGGTGTTTCGTTGACACAAACACGTGGCGGCGTTTCAGAATCCTTTTCGGCACGTGGTTATACAATTGGTATTGCCGGTGCATCCGGGAGTATTTTTAGGAATGGTGTACTAACCAATACAGCCGGTTTCCCGGATGCAAGCACGTTAGAAGCTATCGAAGTTTTGAAAGGAAGCTCGGCATTGCTATATGGTAATACTTCTGGTGGTTTGGTGATTAATTTAGTGACCAAAAAGCCAAAATTTGATTTCGGCGGCGAAGTAGCCATGCGCTACGGAAGCTACAACAGTTATAAACCGATAGTGGACGTTTATGGGCCAATTAGTAAAAACATAGCTTTCCGAATGATCGGAACGTATGAAAATGCCGATAGTTACCGTGATCAGGTCAAAACAAAAATCACCAATTTAAGCCCTTCTTTGCTATTTAACCTGAGCAAAAAAAGCACTTTATTACTTGAAGGAAATTACCTGAAATCAGATTTAACGCCGGACAATGGCGTCGGGACCCTAAGTAATGGCCGCTACATTCCTGATGTTCCCCGTTCACAATACATCAATACCAACTGGGCTTACAGTAATTTAAAGCAAGGCACCGGTTCTGCCACTTTTAACCATCAATTTAATGAGTTCTGGAAATTAACGGCAATCGGATCGATCCAGGGAACAAACGTTAATTCTTTCGGATCAAGTTTGCCAAATAACGTTGGTGCAGACGGAACATGGAACAGAGGTTTAGCGCGCGCTAAAACTTATGAAGGCGATTATACAGGCCAGGTTAATCTGAACGGTAAATTTAAAACAGGCTTTTTAAGCCATCAATTGCTGTTGGGAACAGATTTTACCGAGGTTTACAACATCACCAATACATTTAACATCTCCGGGTTAACAGGAGGGAATATTTACGACAAGATCAACATCATCAACACGGATGAATTTACGCCGCGTACAGACGTACCTAATACAAAAACCACTTTGCTTACCAGATCACCATCCTATCGTTATGGTTATTATGCACAGGATTTAATCAGTTTAAGTGATCAGTTTAAAGTGCTTGCGGGCTTGCGTTACACCATTCAAAAAACACAGCAACCGCGCATTAATAATTTTGCCCGGCAAAAAGACAGTACAGGTGCTGCCACACGATTTGATAAAGCTTTTTCACCAAAAATAGCATTGGTTTATCAGCCTGCCAAAACAACTTCGGTTTATGCCAGCTACGCTAATAACTTTATAGTTAACAGTGGTACAGATATTTACGGGGCAAATTTAAAACCTTCCACAGTTGATCAGTATGAAGCAGGTATCAAAAATGATCTGTTTAATGGTAAACTCACGGCTAATTTAAGCATTTACCAAATCATCAACAGTGATTTAGCTGTACAGGCACAGTTTGACCGTAGCGGAAACCCTAATTCTGTATCAACAGTCCGGGAATTTAGCGGACAAACAAAAAGCGATGGTTTTGACGTGGATATCAACGGAAACATTTCTAAAAACTTTTATTTTGTTACCGGTTATAGCCATAACTACATCCGCTATACAAAAACCACCGGCACAACAGGTTCTTATACGTTGGGCGAGCGTTTGGTAAACAGTCCGGCAAATACGTTTAACGGAAGCTTGTTCTACACCTTTGATCTCCAGGCTTTGCGCGGGTTAAAAGTTGGTGTTTCTGCATTTTATACCGGTTCCCGTTTTGGCGGATATAACAATACCGTTAATCAAACACAGAAATACAGCCGTTTGATCCCGTTATCAGGTTTTACAACTGTTGATTTTTCTGCCGGTTATACTTACAAAAAAATCTCTTTGCTGGCCAAAGTTTCCAACATTGGCAATACTATGAATTATCTCGTCCACGATAATTACAGTATCACGCCGATTTCGCCGCGGCAGTTTTTAACCACTTTAGCTTATAAATTTTAATTCAAAAAAACTATAAAGCAAATGCCGGTAACGGTGCTTGCTTTTTTTGGCAGATAAAAACAGCATTATGAAAACAGTATTCCGCAATATCCACCTGTACTTGAGCCTTGCGGCCGGGATTGTAATATTTTGCTCCTGCCTTACCGGCACAATTTTGGTTTTTGAAGAAGAAATTGAACATGCGCTGCACCACAGCCGCTATTTTGCAGAGCCGGCTGTAGCTCGTTTGCCCGTTTCGCAATTGGTTTTTAGGGCGATAAAAGAAGTACCAAAAGCCAAACCGGCAAGTGTAAAGGTTTATGCCGAAGCAAACAGAACAGTAGAAATTGGTTTGATTACGCCCGAAAAAAAAGAAGAAGACCAGAAACAAGAAAAACCACATAACGTTGAAAGTGAACAACATATCAAAGGGCCAGATCATCAAAACCAAAAAAATGTCGATAAAAACAGTATTGAAATGCACAACAAGAAATCAGAAAAAGGCGGCGCCAGGCCAAACCTTACCGTTTTTGTTGATCCATACACCGGAAAAGTAACCGGCCAGTTTAACCGCCGCAAATCTTTTTTCAATACAGTTGAAATGCTGCACCGCTTTTTATTAGGCGGTAAAAACAGCATCGGCAAATTAATAGTTGCTTTTTCTACCTTGTTTTTTTTATTTATCCTGATAAGCGGCGTAGTGCTTTGGTGGCCGAAAAATAAGAAGATCATGCGCCAGCGTTTACGCTACAAATGGACGGGCGGCTGGAAACGCCTCACGCATGACCTGCATATTGTAACCGGCTTTTATACTTCTTTTTTTTTGCTGGTGATTGTGTTTACGGGTTTAATCATGACTTTTCCGTGGGCAAATAAATTGCTGTTTGCCCTAACTGGTTCCAAGCCAGGATCAGGGCAATTTAAACCACCGGTATCTGCTTACCGGCCGGGTTTGAAACCGCTGTCAATTGATCAGGTATTGGCAAATAATCCTGTAGAAATTAAAGCCGCAGCTTCTTATTCTATCCGTTCACCACAAAATTTAATCGGAACATTTTCCTTAAACGTGTTGCCAAAAGGAGCCATAGAAACTACCGGCGACACTTATTTTATCGATCAGTTTTCAGGCAAAATCCTTAGTATTCAAAAATTTAGTGATAAAAACAGCGGCCAGCGCGCACGTGCTTATGTTAAACCGATCCACATGGGTTCTGTTTATGGCTTACCCACCAAAATTATCAGTTTTATGGTTTGTTTGCTGTCGCTGATTTTTCCGGTAACGGGCGTGATAATGTGGCTGAACCGGATTAAAAAAAAGACCAATAAAAGAAGTATTAGTAAATATTCATTTAGTTGATTTTAGTCAATTTTTATCAAATCACCTAAACCAATTTCACCTCCGTTTAATATCCGCGCCGTAATGCCGCCATGACCCCGGACCGCATTGTAACCGCCCGCGCCCAGCGTTTCTTCCATGCGCGAACAAGGATGGCATTCGCCGGTATATTCCAGCAAAACCTCTCCTGCCCAAAACTTTTTATCTTTTAAGGCGAGTAAATTAATACCGCTGACCACAATATTGCGCCGCAGCATTTCGGGCGATACTGTTTTTATGCCCATAAAAGAAGCAATGGCCGCAAGGTGCTCCTGCTGGATTAAAGTAACCTGCCGTTTGCTGCCTGCCGAACCGGAAAAGTGATCGCCAGCAAGTCCTTTTTGAGTGATGGTTTCCACCTTTTCTACCGGTATCATTGGCTTTTTTCTGTCCGGCCTTGTTCCGATCCAGCAGATTTTTCCATGCTGCGGCAATGTGTCAAGCAATAGTTGAAGCGGAGATGTTGCGGATAATTTCATGCTGTTTTTAGCAGGTATTTTTCAGGCAGATGGATTGAACAGAACAAAACCTGCAAATCAATATTTAGAAATAAATGTATGCAGATCAATATAAACGCTATCTTTAATTAACAATTCTAACTAAAATCAAAACGCCATGAGTAAGGACAAAGGAAGCAGCGAAAAGAAAAAAGAGAAGAGTACCGAATCAAAAAAGGCACCTTCGGATTATCAATCAGGCAAAAAATCAGCTTCAAGTTCTGATCTGCCTAAAAAGAAGTAATGAATCAAATTCAACAAAAAACCCGCTTAAAACAATAGTTCTAAGCGGGTTTTGTATTGAATTGTATTTTTATTGATTGACAAACTTCTTGGCATTGTTCCTGCGTTCGCCTTCGTTTAAAAATATTTTACGTAAACGGATGCTTTGCGGCGTTACTTCAATGTATTCATCAGCCTGAATGTACTCCATCGATTCTTCCAAAGAAAACTTGATGGCTGGTGCAATACGCACGTTGGTGTCACTTCCGGAAGCACGCATGTTGGTCAGCTGTTTGCCTTTTGTTAAATTGATGACCAAATCGTTATCACGGATGTGTTCGCCCAAAACCTGTCCTTCATAAATATCAACACCCGGATCAATGTGGAAACGGCCGCGGTCTTGTAATTTATCTATTGCAAAAGCAGTGGTTTTACCGGTGTCCATCGAAACCAAAACACCGTTCAAACGTCCCGGGATTTGGCCTCTCCACGGCTCGTAAGCTTTAAAACGATGCGCCATAATGGCTTCGCCAGCGGTTGCGGTCAGCACATTGTTACGCAAACCGATGATCCCGCGGGAAGGGATTTCAAACTCAATATGCTGCAAATCGCCTTTTGGCTCCATGATCAGCAAATCTCCTTTGCGCTGTGTTACCAACTCAATCACTTTACCGGCAACTTCTCCCGGAACATCAACGATCAGGGTTTCGATCGGCTCGCATTTTTGTCCGTCAATTTCTTTCACAATTACCTGGGGCTGACCAACTTGCAGTTCGTAACCTTCACGACGCATGGTTTCGATCAAAACCGATAAATGCAAAATACCACGGCCATAAACCAGGTAAGAATCCGGAGATTCGGTTTCGATCACCTTTAAGGCCAGGTTTTTTTCCATCTCTTTGTACAAACGGTCACGCAGGTGGCGGGAAGTTACAAACTTGCCTTCTTTACCAAAAAACGGAGAGTTGTTGATGGTGAAAAGCATGTTCATTGTTGGCTCATCGATATGAATGACTTCCAATGCTTCCGGGTTTTCAAAATCAGCAATGGTATCGCCAATATCAAAACCATCAATACCAACTACGGCGCAGATATCGCCCGAGCTAACTTCTGTTGCCTTGATTTTGCCCAAGCCTTCAAAAGTATATAGTTCTTTTACACGTGATTTTTGAATAGTCCCATCACGTTTTACCAAAGAAACAGGTTGATTTTCTTTAATTGTTCCGCGCGCAACACGGCCAATTGCAATACGGCCAACAAAAGAAGAATAATCCAGGGAAGTGATCTGCATCTGCAAAGTACCTTCCTGAATTGGTGCCGGCGGAATGTTTTCCAGGATCGCGTCCATCAGCGGGAAAATATTGTCTGTCGGTTTTTTCCAATCGGTACTCATCCAGCCTTGTTTGGACGAACCATAAATTACCGGGAAATTCAACTGGTCTTCTGTAGCGTCCAAGTTGAAAAACAATTCAAAAATCTGCTCGTAAACTTCTTCCGGGCGACAGTTTTCTTTGTCCACTTTATTTACAACCACAATTGGTTTTAACCCTAAAGCCAAAGCTTTTTGTGTAACAAAACGGGTTTGCGGCATGGCACCTTCAAAAGCATCGCATAAAAGAAGCACGCCGTCTGCCATTTTCAACACACGCTCCACTTCGCCGCCGAAATCGGCGTGGCCAGGTGTATCGATGATGTTGATTTTTACATCTTTATATCTAACAGAAACGTTTTTGGCAACGATGGTAATGCCTCGTTCACGTTCCAGGTCATTATTGTCTAAAATCAGTTCGCCGGTTTCCTGGTTGTCCCGGAAAACTGCACAACTGTGCAAAATTTTGTCAACCAGCGTCGTTTTGCCGTGGTCAACGTGTGCGATAATCGCAATGTTTCTGATTTTCTGCATGTAAATGCGTTCCTTAAATTTGCCGCAAAGATAAGCTTAATATATTAGATTCTAAAGAGATAGCAAAGAAGGAATCACTTTTAATAAAATTTTTATTAAAGCAAGTTTACAGTATATGCTTGAAAGTGCTGATCAACAGAAATTAAAGTAAGATTTTCTGCAATTGCTTGTGCAATAAGTAGACGATCAAAAGGATCTTTATGATAAAGAGGTAAAGTAGAAAGTGTATCGAGATGTTTGACTTCAATATGAAGTAAATTGATATCATTACTAACTAAAAAGAAGTTTATTTCCTTCCAAGTATGCTTAAATTCTGTTTTTTTAAACTTGGGTTAATTACAATTTCCGACAAGGAAACTATGCTTACGAAACGTTGATTATCTAAATCTTCTATAACTGATTTTGTTGAATCAGATAACTTATCAATTCCTTCTGCAAACCAAATTAGGATATGGGTATCAAGTAGAATTTTCATTCTACATATATTCTTTCATTTCATCTAAAGGCGTGTCAAAGTCATCAGCAATTTTACCGAACAAACCTTTTCCACTTCCGAAAACCGGTTTAGGCTTTAACTTTTTAGCTTTTGATGAATTTTCGATATACTGATGGGTAGTATCTGCTTCTTCAACAGAAAAAATATTGCTTTTCTCATTTTTCTTATAAATCAAAAAATCCATGAAATCCTCTACTTCTTTTTTTAAAGGTGCGGGAAGCTGTTCTATTTTTTTTAATAACGCGCTTGTTTCCATAGTACTAACTTACAAAAATTTACTTACAAAACGCCCAGCACAAAAATTTAGGCATTGCTTTGGCCCAGGTTTCTACGTTGTGTTTGCCGTTGATGATTTCTACATAACGAATATCAGCCGGGCGGCTATAACCTTTATTTTCAAGCGTTTTGATCAAATCCACGGTATCATCCATAGAATCAATAATGTGGTTTTTGTTCCGGTCGGCGGTTTCGTCTTTGGTACCGGTCTGGAACCAGAATTTCAGTTCGGGCCGATGCTGTTTTTGCCGTATAATTTTATGCACAATCCGGTCATTTTCATCACAATACCCTTCTCCTAAATCCCTGCTTCTCCACCAAAAAGAACCTGAAAACGCGCCTACTTTATCAAACAAATCCGGATTGTTCCAAGCAATGTCCAATGCAGACAATCCGCCTAATGAAAACCCGGCAAAAGCAATTGTTTCAAAAGTTTTCATACCAATCAGTTCCTGCAATTTCGGCAGCAATTCTTGGGTGATAAAAGAAGCATAAGCTGCGGATTTGCTGCCGCGGCCTTTAAAATCCAGAATCCCAACTGTCCCATATTCCTGGATACGCTCGCCGGCATGTATGGCTGCAACCAAAACTGGCCTGATCTGCTGTTTTTCGTACAGGGTTGCCAAACTTGTTTTAAGCTGCAGGTTTTCAATTTCTTGTCCGTCATTTAGCAGAAGCAAGTTCATCCTGTCCAGATTTTCAAATCCGTCAGGCACAATCAGCGTACAAATAACTTTTCGTTTTAAATAAACGGAACTCAACTCCAAAATTTCTTCTGTAACAATCATTTCCTGCATTAATACGGCTCTATAAACGCAATGTTCAAGCCTTGCAAATATAGAACTTACAATTTTGAGGTAACAAAAGCAGTACCATCGGCCTTTTGGTTTGATTTTAATTACAAAGCAACTATATTACAAACTTTTAAAAACGAAAAAATGAAAGAGGAACACCGAAAATGGTATTCGTATAATCTGGGCTTTGATGTAGATATGCTTGTTTTTGGTGAGCGCGGTCGGCCGGTAATCTTGTTTCCAACATCCAACGGAAGATATTATCAAAATAAAGACCACGGATTAATTGATGCCATATCGTGGTTTATTGATGAAGGTTTGGTGCGTGTTTATTGTCCGGATTCTTATGATTGGCTGTGCTGGTACAACAAAGGCGTACATCCGGCAGAACGTGCCCGCAATTATAATCAATACGATAAAATGCTGCTGGAAGAACTGGTTCCGTGGGCAACCTTGGAAACCGGAAACAGTAAAGCCATCATGGCGGGCTGCAGTTTTGGCGGTTATCATGCGGCAAATTTTGCTTTTAAACATCCGGAAAAGGTTAGCCATGTGTTCCCGATGAGCGGGATTTTTGATATCCGAAGACAAACAGACGGTTTTTATAACGATGACATTTACTATAACAATCCGGTTGATTTTTTGCCGGGCAGCAACCAGCCGGATTTATGGCAGATGGGCATTGCTTTAGGAACAGCCGAATTTGATATCTGCCTGCAGTCCAACGAAATATTATCAACTATTTTGCGCAACAAAAATATTAACCACTGGTTAGACATTAGAGCAGGCGAAACGCATGACTGGCCGGTTTGGAAGGCGCAGTTTCCGCATTATCTGTCAACAATTTAATCAATTATTCAACTGGTTTTGGTTGATGCTGATCTGATCCTGAAAAAGTATCGATAAAAACAGCATCCAACCATCACCGCAAAAACTAAACCGATGAAAAAAATAGGCATTTTATTTGGCAAGGAAAACACATTTCCGCAAGCTTTTGTAGATCGTATCAACAGTAAAAACGAACAAGACATTACCGCTGAATTTGTAAAAGTAGATAAGGTTTTTCAGGGCGAAGCGTTGGATTATGCCGTGATTGTTGACCGGATTTCGCAGGATGTGCCGTTTTACCGTTCAATGCTGAAAAATGCGGCCATTTCCGGAACGGCCGTTATCAACAACCCGTTTTGGTGGAGTGCAGACGAAAAGTTTTTCAACAACGCGCTGGCTTTAAAGATTGGCGTGCCGGTGCCAAAAACAGTTTTGCTGCCTTCCAAAGAGCATCCGGACGATACTTCGGAAGAATCTTTCCGTAACCTTTCTTATCCGTTAAACTGGCCGGCCATTTTTAAATATGTTGGTTTTCCGGCATACATGAAACCGTTTGACGGCGGCGGCTGGAAAGAGGTTTACAAAATGCACAGTTCTGAAGATTTTTTTAACAAATACAACGGCACCAAGCAGTACGTAATGATGCTGCAGGAGGAAATTATCTTTACAGAATATTTCCGTTGCTATTGCATTGGCGGGAAATATGTAAAAATTATGCAGTACGAACCGCGCAACGCTTTCCACGAACGTTATGTAATTGAAGGTGCTTCTACCGATCAAAAACTGCTGGACACCATTAAAAAATACACCATTTTATTAAACCAGTATTTGGGTTACGATTTTAACACGGTTGAATTTGCGGTGCACGATGGCATTCCTTATGCGATAGATTTTTGCAACCCGGCACCGGATGCGGACATCAACAGCGTTGGTGCAGAAAACTTTGAGTGGGTGGTAGAAAACGCCGCAAATTACGCTATTGAACGGGCAAAAGCGCAAAAAGAAGGTGCGGATAATTTAACCTGGGGCGAGTATGTAAAATCATCTGCAACGGGTTCGCCACTGGTTGTGGCCGCACCGAAAACCAAGGCAAAATCAGCAAAAACCAAATCCGCAGAAAAAGTAAAACCCGCTGCTGCCAACGTTGAAAATTAGGCGATAAAAGAAGCATCGGTATAAATCCTTCCGCAGAGAACAAAATTTAGGCGATAAAAACAGCACGGTCAATTCATTTTTAGATAAAGCACGATGAACAAATTCACTTTAGGTGTTGAAGAAGAATTTATGGTGATTGACCCGGTTAGCCGGGAGTTAATTTCGCACGATCAGAAAATTGTAGAAGGCGCGCAAAAAATCCACGAAGATCAGGTAAAAGCAGAAATGCACCAGGCCGTTGTTGAAGTTGGCACGCATATTTGCAACAATACCGACGAAGCGCGCCAGGAAGTGACCAAATTACGCTTGACTGTGGCGCAACTGGCCGGGGATTTGGGTATGCGCATTGGGGCTGCAGGCACGCACCCGTTTTCGCACTGGCAAAACCAATTGATCACCGAGCATCCGCGCTACAACGAAATTGTGAACGAGCTGCAGCAGGCCGCGCGCTCCAACCTGATTTTTGGCCTGCATGTGCATGTGGGCATTCAATCGCGCGAGCTGGCCATCCATATTGCCAATCAGGTCCGCTATTTTTTACCGCATGTTTACGCGCTTTCCACCAATTCGCCGTTTTGGGTGGGAAGGAATACGGGTTATAAATCCTATCGGACTAAAGTTTTTGACAAGTTTCCGCGGACAGGCATCCCGGATTATTTTAACAACATTGAGGAGTACGACAATTACATCAAAATGCTGGTAAAAACCAATTGTATTGATAATGCCAAAAAGATTTGGTGGGATATCCGCGTACATCCTTTTTTTGAAACAATCGAGTTCAGGATTTGTGATTGCCCGATGCTGGTAGATGAAACCATGGCTTTTACGGCACTTTTTCAGGCTTTGTGTGCCAAATTGTATAAGCTTCGGCAGCATAACATGAAGTTTATTACTTACACACGTGCGCTGATCAATGAAAACAAATGGCGGGCAGCACGTTACGGCATCGATGGTAAAATGATTGATTTTGGCAAAGAAATGGAAGTAAATACCCGTGCTTTGATCCTGGAATTATTGGATTTTGTGGATGATGTGGTTGATGAATTAGGCTGCCGTCAGGATTTGCAATACATTCATACAATACTGGAAAATGGCACCGGTGCTGATCGTCAGCTGGCCGTTTACGCGCAAAAAAACAGTTTTGAAGATGTGGTGGATTACATCACAGCGCAAACTTTAGTTGGAATTTAAGGGTATAAAAACAGCATGACAAGCACAGAAAAAACACCGATAAAAGTAGCAATCATCGATTTGTACAACGGCCACCCAAACCAGGGAATGCGCTGTTTTCAGGATATTTTAGATAAATACCGGACACAAAACCAGCTTGATTTAAGTTACCAGGTTTTTAATTTACGCGGAAATAATGAAATCCCGGGTTTGGGTTTCGACATTTATATTTCCAGCGGCGGCCCCGGAAGCCCGCTGGATAGTGAAGGTTCTGTGTGGGAAACCCTTTATTTTGAATTGGTCGAAAATATCCAAAAACATAATAATTCTGATCATCCGCAGAAAAAACACGTACTTTTTGTGTGCCATTCTTTTCAGTTAATGTGCAGGTATTATGGCTTGGGCAAGGTAAATCAGCGTCATTCGCCTTCGTTTGGGATTTTGCCGGTACATCAAACCGAAAACGCGCAAATTGACCCTGTTTTTGCAGGTTTGCCAGAACCTTTTTATGCGGTGGATTCGCGATCCTGGCAGGTTATCGAACCAAACGCTGATCGTTTTGAAGCAATTGGTGCCACGATTTTAGCCATCGAAAAAGAACGTCCGCACTTGGATTGGGAACGTTGCCTGATGTCCGTTCGTTTTAACGAATATTTTATCGGCACACAGTTTCATCCGGAAGCAGACCCGGAAGGTATGCGTTTGCGTTTGCTGGAACCGGAAAGAAAAAAGGAAACCATTGCCGAACATGGAGAGCACAAGTACGATGAAATGCTGGAACGATTGAACGATCCGGACAAATTGCTGCTCACACAAAACACCATGATCCCGAATTTTCTGGACCAGGCACTTTTAACTTTTCAGGAAGCATAATTTAATTCACCATGATTTCTTCGGAACGGAAAGCTTTTAACAGGCAATTTTCAGCAGAAAAATATCAGCATTTTTTAAATCTGCTGCAGCAGGGTTTGGCTGAAGATATTGCTTTTCGTGTAGCCGAAACGCCGGTTTTTATCAGCAAAGAATTAAAAGAAAAACTGGTTTTGGCCGGAGAAGAAATATTAAAAACCATTTTTGATCCGGATTTTAAAGAACTGACCAAATGCGCCATTCCGCAAAAATGGAACGTGGCAAACGAAACCAGCCATCCGCATTTTATCGCTTTGGATTTTGCCATTTGTAAAGACGAACAAGGCAATATCAGCCCAAAACTAATTGAGTTACAAGGCTTTCCATCTTTGTATGGTTTTCAGTCTTTTTTGGGGGATTGTTATCGCGAAGCTTATAATTTACCTGATAAAAGAAGCATTTACTTTTCCGGCCTCAACAAAGAAAGTTATCTGGAACTGTTGAAAAAAACCATCATTGGCCCGTATCAGCCTGAAGAAGTGGTTTTGATGGATGTTGACGCGTTTCACCAAAAAACAGTGGTTGATTTTCTGATCACACAAAAACAGCTGGGCATTCCGGTTATCCCGCTGGAAGATCTGAAGCAGGAAGGCAAAAAATTGTATTATTTAAAAGAGGAGCGCAAGATTTTTATCAAACGTATTTATAACCGCTTGATTTTTGATGAAATTGATCATGTGCCTGATATTTTTGACCGGGTTGTAGATATCCGTCAGGATTTGGATGTAGAATGGATTACGCATCCAAACTGGTTTTACCGCATCAGCAAGTTTACGATGCCTTTTTTACAGAGTGAATTTGTGCCTAAAACTTGGTTTTTAAATGAACTGCCTTCTGTTCCGCAAAACCTGGAAGATTTTGTGTTGAAGCCGCTGTTTTCTTTTGCCGGGCAAGGTGTAATTATTGATGTAAAAGAAGCAGATATTGAGGCAATTCCAGATCCGGAAAACTGGATTCTTCAGGAGAAAGTAAATTATGAACCGATTGTGCAGGCACCTGACGGCGGAGTAAAATGTGAAATCAGGATTTTGTATCTTTGGCCTGAAAAAGACAAACAACCAACTTTAGCCATTAATTTGGCACGTTTAAGCCGTGGTAAAATGATTGGCGTGCGATATAATAAAGATTTTGACTGGGTTGGCGGTACGGTTGCTTTTTTTGAGCAGTAAAAGTTTGACTGAGCTTTCCGAAATTTACCCGATAAAAGAAGCATTATTTATAAAAGCATGAACCTCCAGATCATCATTGTTGCCATACTGTTTTTAGGGGCTATTTTTTATGTTGGCCGGTTGGTTTACAGTAGCATCACCGCTAAAAAAAGCTGCGGCAGTAATTGCAAATGCGGCGTGGATTTTTCTCAGGTAGAAATAAATAAAAGCAAGTAGTTGACAATTATTGCTGCTAAACTTCACTTTCAAAATAAGCAGCAGCGCGATCAATGCTTCTTTTATCAGCCTAAATCTTCTCAATTAAACAAACCGCATAAGCAACTACGCCTTCTTTTCTTCCGATAAAACCCATTTGCTCATTGGTGGTGGCTTTGATGGAGATATCCTCCACACTGATGCCGCTTGCTTCTGCAATATGGGCTTTCATGGCCGGAATGTGCGGGTTGATTTTGGGGGCTTCCAAACAAATCATGGCATCGATGTTGCCAATCGTCCAGTTGCGCTCGGCCAGCATCCGCAATACTTCTTTTAGCAGTAATAAACTGTTGATGCCTTTCCAGCGGTCATCTGTATTAGAAAAATGGAAACCGATATCGCGCAGATTGGCCGCGCCCAGCAAAGCATCGCAAATGGCGTGGAGCAGCACATCTGCATCAGAATGCCCGTAAGCACCGGAAGTATGCGCTAAATTTACGCCGCCCATAATAAACGGGTGGCCCTGGCGCAACTGGTGCACATCAAAGCCAAAACCTACCTTAATTTTCATTGATAAAAGAAGTATTACTTGTTTGATGGATTTTTACCGAAGGAATAGCCCAGCGTAAAACGTACGGTATTGGCAAGCGCACTTTGCTGCTCATTGGCCACTAAGTAAGAAAAATCCAGGTTAAAAGCTTCATAACGCAAGCCAACACCCAGCGTTAAGTATTTGCGGTTGCCCAGATTCGGGTTTTCGTAAAAATAACCGGTACGCAACGCAAACTGATGATTATACCAGTATTCCAGTCCGCCGCCAAAATTAATTTCTTTCAATTCCCCGCTGAAACCAGCATCTGTGAACGAGCCGAATATACCTGCCGGAACACTGGCTGTTGAATTAGGATTGCTCGGAACAAGTAGTTTATTGGCATCTAAAGTAGCGGTGATTTCGTTGTAAGTATCTAAATACCACGTGTTGGCAACACCAACCCGCAAATTGGTGGGCAAAAAATATTTTTGTCCGGTTTCTGTATAACTGATTTTGGAACCAATGTTGGAAATGTTGACACCCAGCGCAAAAAGATCATCTGTACCTAAAAGTTCCGTTGGTTTTTTATACGTTAAAGAAACATCTGCCGCTACGGCCTGGCCGGCTTTGGTTTGCTGGCCCGTAAAAAAACTACCGTTGGAAAGGTTAGAATAAATGTACCGCAGAGAAGTGCCTAAAGAGAAATTTTCGCCAAACTTACGGGCAAAACTGGCATCGATAGCAAATTCGTTGGGCGTATATGTACCCTGCTCCTGCTGGTTTATATCTACCAGCTGAATTTTGCCCAGGTTGAAATACTTTAAAGACAAGCCGATTACATTGCGGTCATCCAACTTGTGTGCGTAACTTAAATAAGCCAGGTTAATATCCGGTACTAAACGGCGCAGCCACGGACTGTAAGATAAGGAAAGCTGATCGCCGTTTTCTATAAACGCCAGTTTTGACGGGTTCCAGTAATTGGCATTTTTATCATTGGACAATGCAACACCGGCATCACCAATGGCGCCCGAACGGGCATCAGGGGAAATAGTTAAAAAAGGAACTGCCGTGAGCAACGCACCTGAAGAAGAACCACCGTTTGTGTTGGTGCCATTTACTTGCGCATCAGCATAAAAAACATTAAAAGTTATACTGATACTTAGCAATAAAGCACTTTTGATTATAATATCAATTTTCATCAAGCCGGAACAATAATTTTTAAGCAGCACGATAATATTATACATGTTACAGAATAAAGCAAAACAAAAACCGTTTTACAAAGCAAATAACTACTTTACAACTTGCTTATTGCCAAATCTAACTAAATTTTGATCTGCTGTAACTCTAAAAGATGTTATTTCGTTCAATATATAATAATATCTGTAAAGGGTATTTGCTGATGCCTAAATTTTATGTTGGCGTGTTTTACGAAAAATATTAAATTTACGTTCTACAGGATTCTCTAAAAATGAAAAAAAATTTTACTAACTGTGCTTTGGCAATGCTTATGCTGGGTGGTGTGTTAAGCAGTTGTAATAAAGCAAAATCTCAAAAAACAGGCTGGGCTTACAATGACCGCAGCAACGGCGGTTTTCAGGTTTTTGCCAAGAAACATCCGGCTCCTGGCCCGGGTTTGGTGCCGATAGAAGGCGGTACTTTTGTTTTGGGCGGCTCTTTAAACGAAGATCTTCAGTTTGATTATAATAACATAAGAAGAAGGGTCACGGTTGCTTCTTTTTACATGGATGAAACAGAAGTTTCCAATACAGACTGGCTGGAGTATATGTATTGGACCAAAAGAACATATCCGCAAGATCGGGAATTATATTACAACGCCATTCCTGATACGTTGGTTTGGCGGCAGCCTTTGTCCTACAACGAGCCTTATGTGGATAATTATCTGCGCCATCCGGGTTATCAGGATTATCCGGTGGTTGGTGTTAGCTGGGATCAGGCAAATGATTACTGCGATTGGCGTACACAACGCGTTAATGAAGAAATTCTGCGTGAACGCGGCATCATCACCGATTGGAAAACCATGAGCAAAAACAAAAAAACAGGTAGTGCTGCTGCTTTCAACACAGATATTTATTTGAACGGCCAATATCGCGGCACCGGTATTGATGGCAAGCACATGCCTACAGATTTGAATGCGGCCAACAAAGGAAAAGGTGGTAAACCGGCCACACGCCCGGCCCGTATTGAGGATGGTGTGCTGAAACAACCTTATCGTTTGCCTTCTGAAGCAGAGTGGGAATATTCTGCTTTGGCTTTAGCCGGAAACACTCAATTTGAAAACATCAGCGATGGTAAAGTTTATCCCTGGAATGGTATGGGTGTCAGATCACCAAAAAAGAGCACCCGCGGTTTGATTTTGGCCAACTTTAAACGTGGTGCCGGCGATAACATGGGTACGGGTGGTTACCTGAACGATAAGGCTGATATTACAGCGCCGGTTCGTTCCTATCCGCCAAACGATTTCGGTTTATATAACATGGCCGGAAATGTAAATGAGTGGACTGCTGATACTTACCGCCAGTTATCTTACGAAGATTTTGAAGATTTCAACCCTTTCCGCGGTAATATATATACCGATAAAAGATTGGCCAATGCAGATAAAGGTTTGCTGGCCAAAGATAAATATGGCCGACCGATTAAAGATTTGGCCAAAACTTCTAAAAAACAGAAATGGAGTGAATTGAACGGACAACGTGCCACTGCGGCCGAAACAAATGTTGCTAACAACAACCCGACAGCAAATGCAGTTACCGCTGCAAACAATACCGGCAAAGCATTTACACCTGATGTGAGGGGATATGCAGATTCTGTTAATACTACGTTATATGGCAATACTACTTTGGTAAATGATCATTCTAAGGTTTACAAAGGCGGTTCCTGGAATGATCGTGCTTACTGGTTAAACCCTGCAACACGCCGGTTTATGGATCAGGAAGACGCAACAGCAGAAGTTGGTTTCCGTTGTGCCATGGGCATGATTGGCGAAGCCGAAATCAACCCTGCAAATAAACCGCATTTCCGGGTTAAAAAAGCAAAATCACCAAAGAAAATACAGTTGTAAAAGGAGTATTGGTTTTATAAAAAGCGGCTTTCATCTTAAAAAATGAAAGCCGCTTCGTTTTTACAGTTTACCATAAACCATGTACTGTTTTTATCGGTATAAATTTAAAATGCTGATTTACTTTGATAATTCTTTAAGCCGATCTTGTATAAACGTAGAACTTGATTAAACTTTTTTTGTGCTTTACACCATGCTTTTTTTATCGACTAAAAATTGGTTTTTGCCTGGTTTGGACCAGTACTGACCCCAGTTTTTAGGCGATAAAAACAGTATCAGAAGGCTGAGATTATTGTGTTAAAGCGTACTCCACCAGATTGGCACCCATTTTCAAGGCTTTTAAACGGTTTTCTGGGGTATCGTTGGCATAAGTTCCGGCATCTTCCCAGCCATTGCCCAAATCGCATTCGTAAGTGTAAAAACAAACCAAACGGCCTTTGTAAGTCAACCCAAAAGCTTGAGGACGCTTGCCATCATGCTCATGAATTTTTGGCAGACCGTTAGGGAATGGAAACTTTTGATGAAAAACCGGATGGTTTACCGGCAATTCCACAAAATCCAGTTCCGGAAAAACTTTTTTCATTTGCGGGCGGATAAACTGGTTTAAACCATAATTATCGTCAATATGCAAAAAACCGCCGCCTGTTAAATATTTGCGCAGGTTTTTTACCTCCTGATCAGAAAAAACCACATTTCCGTGCCCGGTTAAAAATGTAAAAGGATAATTAAAGATTGTTTCGCTGCCAACTTCCACCACATCATCTTCTGGTTTGATGTTGGTTTTCAGGTTTTCATTACAAAACCTGATTAAATTAGTCAAAGCCGTGCGGTCGCCGTACCAATCGCCGCCGCCGCTGTATTTTATTTTGGCTATTTTATAAGTTGGTTCAGGAGGTTTTGGCGAAAGGAATAAAAATATCAGCAGCAGGTATTTCATCGGTTTAAAAAATTAACTTCAAAACAAGCTTCCAAAGCAGCCGTTTCTGTCCTTAATCGGCTTTGTCCTAAAGTTATGGCTTTAAATCCGTTTTCTAAACCCAGCTTAATTTCCTGCGGAGAAAAATCACCTTCAGGCCCAATCAAAACCAAATAGTTCTGTTGCAGTAGCAATGCTTCTTTTATCGATGTTTTTTTGGTGTCTCCGCAATAGGCAATCCATTTTTGCGAATTATTATTATCCCGAACCAAACTTGAAAAAGCTGTAAGCTGATTTAACTTTGGATGGTACGCTTTAAGCGATTGTTTCATGGCCGAAGTAACCACTTTGTTTAAGCGCTCGTGATTGATGATTTTTCGTTCAGAATGCTGGCACAGGATTGGCGTAATTTCATCGATCCCAATTTCTGTGGCTTTTTCGATAAACCATTCTAAGCGTTCAATATTTTTGGTCGGTGCAATGGCAATGTGCAGATAATGGTTGCGTTTCCCGAATCCCGACTCGGAATCAAGGATTTCAAAGCAGGTTTTCTTCGGATCAGGGACGCTGATTTTTGCACGATAAAAGAAGCCTTTTCCATCTACAATTTCGATTAAGTCATCTTTTTGCAAACGCAGCACTTTGGCGCAATGCCTGCTTTCTTCTTCATTTAAAAAGCAATCTGCCGGGTTCAAATCAGGTGCATAAAAAAGATACATCCGGCAGCAATTTAATCGTCATTATCAGAAACATCTTCCTCGTTCAGCAATAATTCCAGCTTAACAGATTCAATGTTTTGTCCTGCTTTTTTTAGCACGGTAATGTTATAACCGTTAGCTTCCTTCTGTTCACCAACTTCCGGTATTTTGCCAAATATTTCGCCCAGCCAACCGGAAACGGTATCAAAATCACCGTCTTCGGGCAGATCATGAGGTAATTCTTCGTTCACATCATAAATACTGGCCAGCGCATTAATTACAAATTCGGTTGAATTTAAGCGTTCTACAATTGGTTTTTCTTCATCATATTCATCCTGGATTTCTCCAACCAGCTCTTCCACAATATCTTCCAGCGTAACCATTCCGGCTGTTCCGCCAAACTCATCCATTACAATTGCAATCTGGATTCGTTTGAGTTGCAGTTCCGTCATTAAATCATTGATTTTTTTGGTTTCCGGGATGAAAAACGGTTTACGGATGATATCTTCTAATTTAAAATCAGTTTGGTTGACCAATAAAGGCAAAATATCTTTGGCTTGTACGATACCGACAATTTTGTCCATTGTATCTTCGTAAACCGGCATCCGCGAATAACCTTCTTTAATAATTCGGTTAAGTAAATCTTCTTTGCTGAGGTGCAATTCTACACCGGAAATTTTGGTTCGTGGAACCATGATGTTTTTGGCAACACGCTCGTTAAAATCAAATACGTTTTTAATCAGTTCGTGCTCGTTAGAATCTAAAACTCCGCTTTCTTTACCCTGATCTAACAAATACTGAAGTTCTTCTGAACTATGATGTGCCTCACTTGAATGCGATGATTCGATCCCGAAAATCCTCAAAATTGCGTTTGCAAATCCGTTTAAAGCCCAGATGAAAGGCCGGAAAACGATATAAAAAAAACGCAGTGGAAAAGCGATAAACAAACTGGTTTTTACCGGCTGTTTTATAGCAAATGTTTTAGGTGCCAATTCGCCAAAAACGATGTGCATGACTGTAATTATCATGAAAGCTAAAAAAAGCCCAACATTATTTGCCAGCGAACCGGTAATTGTAATGTGCAAAAAATTAAAAATGTTGAAAACAATTTTAGTCATCACTTCTTCACCAACCCAGCCCAAGCCCAAAGAAGCTAAGGTAACGCCTAACTGGGTAGCAGCCAGATAAGCATCAAGATGGTGTAAAATGGTTTTGGTTACTTTAGCAACCCGGCTTCCAGATTTTGCCTGGATTTCAATTTGGGAAGACCTGACCTTAACAATTGCAAATTCGGCTGCTACAAAAAAACCGTTCAGTAATACTAAAAAAACAGTTAAAAAAGCATGAAAACCGCTTACGTCAAGATCGGGCTCCATTAAATAATTTGTTTCTGAAACATTGTTTTAAACAGCGCAATGCTTTCTTCGATGATACGATAAGCTTCTTCCCTGCCTTCAAACTGTTCTACAGTTACAGATGCAGTATGCTCCAGTTTTTTATAATCTTCAAAAAAACGGGTAATTTCTGCTTCGGTATGTGGCGGAAGATCGGTTATATCGTTTATGTAATTTACAGACATATCATTTGCGGCCACAGCAATGATTTTATCATCACGTTCACCTTTGTCAACCATGTGCATTACGCCAATTACTTTAGCTTCCAAAATACACATTGGCACAACTTCCTGTGAGCAGATGACCAGGATATCTAAAGGATCGTTATCATCACAATAAGTCATCGGGATAAAACCATAATTAGCGGGATACATTACCGATGAAAATAATACACGGTCTAATTTTAACAGGCCATAATCTTTATCAATTTCGTACTTGCATTTTGATCCTTTAGGAATTTCGATAATTGCGTTAACACGTTGCGGTGATCTTCCATCTTCGCCCGGCGGGATGGTTTGCCATGCATGTTTTAAGGTCATAATTTTGATATATATTTTTTAATATTATTCAGTTGGTAAGTTATTTTGCGGAGAATTGTTTTTTGTAGATCTAAAATATGCTATGATTACAGGTGTGGCTGTAATCACAATCAATCCAACAATAATGAACGGCATATAATGTATTATCCCGGGAAATTTTCTCCCCAGGAAAAACCCCGACAAAGTAAGCAGCAATACCCATAACAAGCTTCCTACCAAATTATAAAATGTAAAGGTTTTGAACTTAACTTTTGCAACGCCGGCAAAGATAGGGGCAAAAGTTCGGATTATTGGAAAAAACCGACCAAATACTAATGCCATTCCGCCATACTTTTTAAAAAAATCTTCAGCCATGAAAATATATCGTTTTTTAAAAAACATCGTATCTTCCCGGTTCAAAAGCATCCTGCCGGTGCTGAAGCCAAACCAGTAACCAACGTAATTGCCCAAAACGCCAGCCATAAATAGCGTGCCCAGAAGCTGATAAACTGATACTTCCAACATCCCGGTAGCACAAAAAATACCTGCTAAAAAAAGCAAATAATCACCAGGCAAAAAAAAGCCGAAAAATAAACCGGTCTCAGCAAAAACGATAAAAAAAATAAGGTAAATCCCGCCCTTGCTGATGATTGCTTCTGCATCAATCAAGTTTGTTAGATGTTCCCAAATTTCTTTCATTAGCAAAGTTAGTCTGTAAAACTACAAATATATAATTAATTGCAGTTTAAGCCTCAATGCTAAATTATGTTGGAAATGAAGGCAGGATATATACCGATAATCAGGGTAATTAAAGCAGCAATGCCTAAAACAAAACTTACATTACCCGGAATGCTGATTGCTGCACGATCTTCTTTATTAAAATACATGGCAATAATTACCCTGAAATAATAGAAGATAGAAATGATAGCGTTGATTACAGCTAAGACTGTTAGCCAGACTTGATATTGAGATAATGCCCTGGAAAACATGAAAAATTTACCAATAAAACCCGCAGTTAAAGGAATACCTGCTAAAGAAAGCATAGAAACCGTAAGCACAAAAGCCAAAAACGGATTGCTTTTGCCCAAACCGTTAAAATTATCAAAACTGCCGCTGCCGGTTTGCTGCTGTACCAGCATCAACACACCAAATGCAATGATAGAGGCAATAGAATAAGCCGTTGCATAAACAAAAACAGCATTGGAAGATGCTACCCCTAATGCAACAATAGCAAATAGCATATAACCTACATGGGAAATACTGGAAAAGGCCAGCATTCTTTTAAAATTATGCTGATACAGTGCCGTAATGTTACCGATAAACAAAGTAATTATTGTAATGACTAATAAAGACGGGCTCCAAAAATCTGCAAGGGGCGCAAAACAAATGGCAAACAGGCGTAAAAAAGCGGCAAAACCAGCGGTTTTCACTACGGTTGCCATGTAAGCAGTAATTAGTGTCGGCGATCCTTCATAAACATCGGGTGCCCAAAAATGAAATGGTGCCGCTCCAACTTTAAAGCAAAGTCCAACAATCATCAGTAATATACCGGTGTAAAAAAGGTATGATATGTCCTGTGTGTTTGACAAGACGTGATTTTTAATCGTTTCCAAATCAAAAGAACCGGTTGCACCATAAATCAGGGTGATACCAAATAATAAAAAGCCAGTAGAAAAAGCCCCCATCAAAAAGTATTTTAGTGCAGCTTCATTTGAGGCAAAATCTTTTTTCTTGATTCCAGCTAAAATATACAGGCAGACAGACATAATTTCTATGCCTATAAACAGCATCACCAGGTTATGGTAAGAAACCATTACCATAATCCCGGCTAAAGAAAACAGGATAATGGCGTAATATTCGGCAACGTGTTCACTAATCCGTTCAAAATAATTTCGGGACAACAAGATGATTAAAATGGTAGAAAGTATCGTAATTACAGAAAACGCGATGGCATAATGATCAAACAAAACCATACCGCTGTAAATAGGTGTTGCAGCGGTGTTCCACTGGGCTATCGCAAATCCGGCAGCTACAACCAACCCAATTACCGTAACTGGCAGCAATGCTTTGTTTAGCCGGTATAATCCTAAATATAAAATAACGACCGCTAAAACTGAGATTGTAATAAGAGTACCCATTGGCTTATTTAGCTGAAATTAATTTTTGATTGACCTGCTCAATCAGGTTGGTTACGCTGGCTTCAGATAGGTGTTGCAGAGGTTCCGGATAAACACCAATCAGAATTATCAATGCACAAATTGTAATCAGGAATATTTTTTCTGAACCGGAAACATCAGGAAAAAAGGCAGTTAAAGAATTGCTTTCGCCCTGCATAATTTGTTTGTACATCCGCAGCATATAAACTGCCCCGAAAATGATGGTCAAACCGGCAATAGCAACCAGCCAGATATTGTATTGATAAATACCGTTCATCAGCAAAAACTCGCCAATGAAACCATTGGTCAACGGCAATGCAACCGTTCCCATAATTATAATGATAAAAGAAGCAGCCAGAAAAGGTGCACTTTTGGCAATGCCGCCCATCAGGCCGATATCACGGGTGTTGATTCTTCTGCTGATGATATCAATCACAAAAAACAAACCGATAACGTTGATGCCATGGCTTAACATTTGGATCATAGCACCTTGTACCCCCTGAATATTCCAGGCAAAAATACCGGCAGCAATTAAGCCAACGTGGGCAATGGATGAATAAGCAATTAAACGTTTGCCATCTTTTTGATTGAAAGCAATCAATGATGCATAAACGATACCAATAACGGATAAAATTATTGCTGTACTTTGCCAATGCATAAAACCAAGCGGTGCAACCGGAATCAGCCAGCGAATTACACCATAAATACCCATTTTTAACATAATACCCGACAACATCATCGTGCCGCCGGTTGGTGCTGTGGTATAAGTATCAGGCTGCCAGGTATGAAAAGGAAAAATCGGCATTTTGATAGCGAAGGCAATAAATAATGCCCAGAATATCCAGCCCTGGTGATAAGCATCAAATTTTAAATTATAGATGGATTGAATATCAAAAGATTTATCCGGAGTTTGCAGATGCAAATAGATGATACCCAACAACATAAACAATGAACCGGCAAATGTATAAATGAAGAACTTGATGGTGACTTTAACGCGGTTTTCACCTCCCCACAAAGCACAGATAAAATAGATTGGGATTAAAGCAACTTCCCATCCAACGTAGAACAAAAAAGCGTCCATCGCAGTAAAAACCAGCAATAAACCGGTTTGCATAAAAAGGATGAGTGCATAAAAAGCAGATGGATTGTTGTAATTGTGTTTAAATGTTGACAGAATAATCAACGGAACCAGAACCGTTGTCAGAATAACTGTAATCATGCTAATCCCATCTATACCAGCTTTAAAATGAATACCGAAATCTATAATCCAGGGATAATCAACTACGTACTGATAACTGGCATCTGCATGAAAACCAGAAACCATTACTGCTGCCACAACTAATTCGGCCAGCGCAAAAAACAGTGCAATATTTTTTACATTTTGCCCTTTAAAAAACAGCAGAACCAATGCAGCCAACAAGGGTAAAAAGAGTAGAATAACCGTCATATCTTGATTCTGCAAACTGTTAAATCCTGAATAAACTATAAGCCATCATGGCAATAATGCCGATAACCATTACAAAAATATAAAAACCCACATTGCCGGTTTGCAGCAGTCGTAAACCTTTGCTGCTTTCGATAGAAATTTTTCCTAATCCGTTTACAAAGCCGTCAATAATTTTTAGATCAACAATTTTATAAAAGAATTTTGAAGCTGCGTCCAGCGGTTTGCGGATAACCAGATCATATAATTCATCAATATAAAACTTGTGGTAAGCAATAGTATTGATTAGTGTACGGTCTTCTCCTTCTGCAACCGGAAGATTCCCACCTTTTCCGTACTTGCTAAAAGCCCAGATAATTGCCAATAAAGCCCCGCCAACTGAGGCACACATCAAAACCAATTCTGTAGTTTTTTCTGCATGAACCGGAGGAATTTGTGCAATTGTAGAGGCAAAAAGTGGCGACAGATAATGTTCTAACCAATGATGACCGCCTAAAACTTCCGGTAAACCAATTAAACCGCCAATCATTGATAAAATAGCTAAAGCAATTAACGGAACAGTCATTAACAAAGGTGATTCATGCAGATGATGTTCCTGTTCGCTTGTTCCTCTAAACTTTCCAAAAAAAGTAAGGAAAATTAATCTGAACATATAAAATGCAGTGAACATCGCCCCAAGCAATCCTAAAACGTACATGGTTTTGCTTTGCTCATATACATGTGCCAGGATTTCATCTTTAGAAAAGAACCCGGAAAACGGCGGAATACCAGAAATGGCAATTGCACCGATCAGCATCGTCCAAAAAGTAACCGGCAATTTTTTACGCAAGCCGCCCATGTTGCGCATGTCCTGTTCGCCGCTTACAGCATGGATTACAGAACCGGCACACAAGAATAAAAGTGCCTTAAAAAAAGCGTGGGTAATGACATGGAAAAATGCGCCTGTGTAAGCACCAACGCCCAAGCCCAAAAACATATAACCCAATTGAGATACAGTTGAATAAGCCAGCACTTTTTTAATATCCGTTTGTGCTATTGCAATTATAGCTGATAAAAGAATAGTTGCAAGGCCAACCCCGGCAATTAAATGTTGGGTAAAAGGAGCTAAGGTGAACAGGACATTGGAACGAACGATCATGTAAATACCTGCTGTAACCATTGTTGCGGCATGAATTAATGCAGAAACTGGTGTTGGACCGGCCATAGCGTCCGGAAGCCAGGTAAAAAGCGGGATTTGTGCCGATTTGCCGGTTGCACCGATAAAAAGCAAAACAGTAATCAGGGTTAGCACCGGACTGCTGATTTTTAATGTAGCGGCCTTCAAAAAGACATCGCTAAAAGAAGCACTACCAAAAGTGGCGATGATTACAAAGATCGCGATCAGGAAACCTAAATCGCCGATGCGGTTCATTATAAAAGCTTTTTTGGCTGCATCTGCATAATTTGGGTTCGTAAACCAGAAACCAATCAGCAGGTAAGAACACAAACCAACACCTTCCCAACCAATAAATAAAATGATATAATTGGAACCTAAAACCAGCAGTAGCATGAAGAAAATGAACAAGTTTAAGTAGGCGAAAAACTTGCCAAAACCTTCATCATTATGCATGTAACCGATAGAATAAACATGAATCAGAAAGCCGACACCAGTAATGATCAGCAACATTATGGAACTGAGCTGATCAACTAGAAAAGAAAACGGGATACTTAAATTTCCGGCTTTGATCCATTCAAAATAAGTTATGGTTATGGGCTGACCTGAATTTTTTACCGATAAAAACAGCATCGCACTTAATACAAAAGGGATCAGTACCATTAAGCTCGCCAGTAAACCTATCAAGTTTTTCGGTAGTTTATTTCGGCCCAAACCATTTATAACAAAACCGGCCAAAGGAAGTATCGGTATTAACCAAATATAATTGCTGATCATGAACGTGCTACATTGATTTATAATATGTTACAATTACCACTTTAACCGGTTCAATACGTTGATATCAATAGTATTGGTATTGCGGTAAATCATAACGATTATTGCTAAACCTACCGCTACTTCTGCAGCAGCCAAAGCCATTACAAAAAATACAAAAACCTGTCCGGCCGCATCATTTCTATAAATGGAAAATACGGTCAACAACAAATTAACAGAATTCAGCATCAACTCAACCGACATAAAGATGACAATGGCATTTCTGCGCGTTAAAACACCAATAACGCCGATGCAAAAAATAATTGCGCTTAATATGATATAATGGTTAAGCGGAATGGTTTGTATAACGTTAGACATATTTTGCATCGGTCAGGATTCTTTCTTGGCTAATAAAACAGCACCAACCATTGCGGACAACAGCAGGATTGAAGAAACTTCGAACGGCAATAAAAACTGATGAAACAGCACTTTGCCCAGGTTTTTAACTAACCCCAGGTTTGGATCTTTTAAGATAACCAATTCAGAATTACCGGAAATTTTTAAGGAAGCAACAAGCGTTACCAGCAAACATCCGCCGGCAATTACGCCAATTACTTTTAGCAGGTTTGATTTTAGCGGCTCGGTATCGTGGTTTAAATTCATCAACATTAACGTGTATAAAAACAGCACCAAAATAGCTCCCATATATACAATAAAATTTACAATGCCCAGAAACTGTGCGTTAAGCAAAAAATAATGAATGGTGAAAGTAAAAAAGGTAAGGATAAGATAAAGGACACTATGCACCGGATTTTTAGAAAAAATCACGAGCAGTGAAAAGAAAACAGATAAAAATGCGACGAAGTAAAATAGACTCATATGCTGAAATAAAAATACCTTTGCTCCGCAATAATGGCGCAAAGGTATAAAACTTATTGATTCAAGGGTGCTTCTACTAATTTGTCTTTACCATAGATAAAATCCTTGCGCAAAAAATCCGTCGGAACAATATCGCCGTCTAAATAAATGGCTTCTTTCGGGCAGGCTTCTTCGCATAATCCGCAAAAAATACAACGCAGCATATTAATTTCGTAAACGGCTGCATATTTTTCTTCGCGATACAGTTTTTCTTCTCCGGGCTGGCGTTCTGCAGCAATCATTGTGATCGCTTCTGCCGGGCAAGACAAAGCACAAAGTCCGCAAGCAGTGCAACGCTCTTTGCCATTTTCGTCTCTTTTTAAAGAATGCAGGCCACGGTAATTTTCAGAAAATTCGCGCTTTTCTTCAGGATATTTAATGGTAACCGGTTTTTTGAAGAAATGCTTTATGGTGATTGAAAGTCCGGATAAAATAGCCGGTAAATAAGCCCGCTCCCAGAAATTGAGCGGCTTAGCTTCCAAAACTTTCTTTTTATTGGTTAAAGATTCCATTGAACTGTTAAAAATTATTTAAAAACAGTGGCAAAAATGCCTGTTAAAACGATATTGGCAATGGCAAGCGGGATCAAAACTTTCCAGCCTAAATCCATTAACTGATCATAGCGGAAACGCGGAATAGTCCATCTAACCCACATAAAAAAGAAGATAAAGAAAATGATCTTGGCAAATAATGCAAATACACCTAATATGGTCACCAAATTTTCTGATAACCCTAAATGGTGCATAAACGGAAAATTGTAGCCGCCAAAATAAAGCGTTGCCATTACTGCCGAAGAAATAAACATGTTGATGTATTCTGCGAACAGATAAAAACCTAATTTCATGGAAGAATATTCGGTATGGTAACCGCCAACTAATTCTGTTTCACATTCAGGCAAATCGAACGGACTGCGGTTGGTTTCAGCAAAAGCACAAATAATAAATATTAAAAACCCTAAAGGCTGACGGAAAACATTCCAGGTAAACCAACCGTTAGCCCAGAAACCGTGCTGCTGTTGTGCAATTTCTTTCAAACTTAAAGTTCCGGTCAGCATTAATAAAGCAATAATAGACAAACCCATTGCAATTTCGTAACTGATATTTTGTGATGCCGCACGGATTGCTCCTAATAAAGAATATTTATTATTTGATGCCCAACCGCCAATCATAATGCCGTAAACTCCCAGAGAAACTACGCCAAAAATGTACAATATGCCAACATTGATGTCTGTAACCTGAAGATCAATCACACGGGAACCGATGGTTAATTGTTGCCCCCATGGGATTACTGCAGAGCCGATACAAGCGGTTAAAATTGCTAAAGAAGGCCCGACAATAAATAATAAACCGCTGGATTGTGTAGGAATGATTTCTTCCTTCATAAACATTTTTGCACCATCGGCCATCGGCTGAAAAATACCAAAAGGGCCGGCACGGTTTGGGCCAACACGGTCCTGCAAAAATGCAGCTACTTTACGTTCTGCATACGTAGAATACATAGCCGTAACCAAACTGATCCCGAAAATAATCGCAACCAGTATAAATTTTTCTACTACTATTGATGATTCCATTATAAGCGGGTATAACGTTCTAACTGTTCTTTATTTGAGTCCTGCAGAGCCAGGTTCTTTTTAATAATCGGCAATGGCTGTAACGAATCGTAATGGTTGGAACTGATTACCGAAGTGTTGGCTACATTTCGCGGACCTTCAATTACCCAATCCGCTGTTTTCTTTTGCTCAAAACGACAGGTGTTACAAATAAACTCTTCCACTTCACCATAAACGTCTTTACGGCCGGTTACACGCAAAACATCGTCGCCTTTGTACCATAACGTTACTTTTCCACAACATTTATCGCAATCGCGATGTGCTTCAACTGGTTTGGTAAACCAAACCCGGTTTTTAAAACGGAAAGTTTTATCGGTCAAAGCTCCAACCGGACAAACATCAATTACGTTTCCGGAAAAATCATTATCGACTGCCTGATGAATATAAGTAGAAATTTCTGAATGATCGCCACGGTTTAAAATTCCGTGAATGCGATGATCGGTAATTTGATCTGCCACAAAAACACAGCGGTAACATAAAATACAGCGCGTCATGTGTAACTGAATTTTATCACCAATATCAATCCGTTCAAACTGACGGCGCTCAAATTCGTAGCGGGTTTTTGCTGCTCCGTGCTCGTAACCTAAATCCTGTAAAGAACACTCGCCAGCCTGATCGCAAATTGGGCAATCCAAAGGATGGTTGATTAGCAGCATCTCTACAATACCTTTTCTGGCTTCAATTACTTCTGCGGAGGTGATATTCTGCACTTCCATGCCATCCATCACTGTTGTACGGCAAGAAGCAACCAGTTTTGGCATCGGGCGCGGGTCTTTTTCAGAACCTTTGCTCACTTTAACCAAACATGTGCGGCATTTACCACCACTACCCGATAACTTGGAGTAGTAGCACATGGCGGGCGGCACCACATCGCCGCCAATTTGCCTTGCAGCATTGAGTATGGTTGTACCGGCACTCACTTCTACCGCTATTCCGTCTATATTAACTTTAACAAGTTGTTCTTCTGGCATTTTATCCAATCAAAAACTTAAATTAAGTATTATTTTGTATGATAAAAGAAGCATTCAATCTGATGCTTCTTTTATCACCTATTTTTTATACTGCAACAGGTTCTGGTTGTGGCAAAGGATCAGCGTAATGTGCCAAGCCATAATTTCGCTCTAAACTTATCCGAGGCTCGGTAACATGCCACTCGAATTCATCACGAAAATGACGAATCGCACTAGCAACCGGCCACGCAGCTGCATCTCCTAACGGACAAATCGTGTTACCTTCAATTTTTTTAGAAACGTCCACTAGCAAATCAATATCGCTTAATTTGCCATGACCATATTCTAAGCGATGCAAAACCTTTTCCATCCAACCAGTTCCTTCACGGCAAGGCGAACATTGCCCGCAACTTTCATGGTGATAAAATCGTGCGAAATTCCAGGTATTCCTTACAATACACTGATCTTCATCAAAAGCAATAAAACCACCCGAACCCATCATCGAACCAGTTGCAAAACCACCATCTGATAAAGATTCGTAACTCATTAACCGGGCTTCCTGATTTATCGTTTTGGTGATTAGATTAGCTGGTAAAATTGGTACGGATGAACCTCCTGCAACGACTGCTTTCAACCTTTTTCCGTTTGCTATACCTCCGCAGTATTCGTCAGAATAAATGAATTCCTCAACCGGAACGCCTAATTCAATTTCATAGATTCCGGGTTTTACCAAGTTACCTGAAGCAGAAATTAGTTTTGTTCCGGTACTTCTGCCGATACCTATTTTAGCGTATTCTTCTCCGCCATCACGGATAATCGGAACAATAGCTGCAATAGACTCTACATTGTTCACAACGGTTGGGCAACCCCATAAACCAGCAATAGCCGGAAATGGTGGTTTGATACGCGGATTACCACGTTTCCCTTCCAAAGATTCGAGTAAGGCTGTTTCTTCCCCGCAGATGTAAGCCCCGCCGCCCGGCTGTACATACAATTCCAGATCATAACCAGTCCCTAAAATGTTTTTACCTAAAAATCCAGCGTTTCTGGCTTCGGCAATTGCCTTTTCCAAAATGCGTATTTGCGGCATCATTTCCCCGCGAACATAGATATAGGAAACTTTTGCACCCAACGCAAAACTACCTATAATCATTCCCTCAATCAGTAAATGAGGAATTTTTGTCATCAAAAAACGGTCTTTAAACGTTCCCGGTTCAGATTCATCTGCATTACAAACCAGATAACGAGGGACACCTTCCGGTTTTGCAAGAAAACTCCATTTCATTCCGGTAGGAAAACCTGCACCACCACGACCGCGCAAACCTGATTTTTTTACTTCCTCCACAATTTCTTCCGGAGTAAGGGTTTTCAAAGCTTTTTCAACAGCTGAATAACCGCCTTTTGAGCGGTAAACATCATAAGTATTGATGTCTGGTACGTTGATATGTTCTAATAATAATTTTTGTCCCATTATGCTGATTAGTAAGTATTGCCAGCTATTATATACTTATCACACTGATATTTCACAGCATACCTTAAAGCATTTGTTGTTGTTAAACCGATGATTAAATTGTAGTAATTCCAATTTTTAGTCGATAAAAACAGTATGAATCCAATTAACAATACTAAATCCCAGGCTATAACTTTACTATTTGTCATATCAGTTATTGGCTTTTATAGTAAGATCGCTAATCAATTGATCAACAGATTGCGGTGTTAAATTTTCATAAAAAGTATATTCTGGCCCGATCTGCAAAACCGGCGCAAAACCGCAAGCGGCCAAACATTCTACGCCCCGCCAGCTAAATAAACCATCTGGCGTAATGTCACCTTCTTTTACACCTAATTTTTGCTCGATGTATTTCATGATTTTTTCTGCACCAACCAGACAACACGGGCCGGTGCGGCATACTTCCAGCATGTATTTGCCTTGCGGACGTAAGAAATACATTGTATAGAAAGAAGCCACTTCGTAAACTTCAATCGGCTGAATATTTAGATACTCAGCTACTTTATCCATTGCATCCACGCTTAACCAGCCAAATTCTGCCTGAACCACATGCAAAATAGGCAACAGGGCTGCTTTCGGATGTTGCTCCGGATACCGGCTAACTATATCTGTAAATTGCCTGTACAGTTCAGGTGTAAATTGTTGTACAACAACAGTTTCTTCAATTTTAAGCATCTAACTCTCCGGCAATAACATTTAAACTACTCATGTTGATAATGGCATCAGAAAGCAACATTCCCTGGCTCATAGGTGCATACATTTGATAATTGATAAAACTTGGCCTGCGGAAATGTAACCTGTATGGTGCACGGCCACCATCGTTTATCAGATAGAAACCCAATTCCCCGTTTCCGCCTTCTACTGCATGATATACTTCTTTTACCGGTGTAATTACCTCGCCCATTACAATTTTAAAATGATAGATCAATGCTTCCATATTGTTATAAACTTCCTGTTTTGGCGGAAGATAATAATCCGGAACATCAGCATGAAAAACACCTTTTGGTTCTTTTTCAATCATTTTCAAAGCTTGCTCAATCATGCGCATACTTTGTTTCATTTCTTCGTTCCTGACCAAAAAACGACTATAAACATCGCCATTTGTACCTACAGGAACTTCAAAATCAAAATCTTCGTACGAACTGTAAGGTTCCATCGCCCGAACATCGTAATCTACGCCTGCAGCACGTAACAACGGCCCGGTCCAGCTATAGCTTAATGCAGTTTCGGCCGTTACTGGTGCAACACCTTTTGTACGATCGATAAATATCCGGTTACGATTAAAAAGCGATTCAAATTCTTTTAAAACCGGTGGAAAATCTACCAAAAACTTTTTGATTTTACGAAAAGCTATTTCATTAAAATCACGTTCAAAACCACCGATCCGGCCAACATTTGTAGTTAAACGGGAACCGCAAATTTCTTCGTAAATTTCGTAAATGGCTTCTCGATATTCCATCATGTATAAAAAACCTGTAAATGCGCCGGTATCTACCCCAAGCACGCCGTTACAAATAATATGATCAGAAATACGCGCCAGTTCCATCACAATCACCCGCATGTAATCTACCCGTTTTGGCATTTTTATATCCAGCAGTTTTTCAACCGTCATGTGCCAACCCATATTATTTATGGGTGATGAACAATAGTTCATCCGATCCGTTAGCGGCGTGATTTGATAAAACGGGCGATGTTCGGCTATTTTTTCAAACGCACGGTGAATATACCCGATTGTTGAAACGCCGCTAATTATACGCTCACCGTCCATTTGCAGCACATTTTGAAATACACCGTGTGTTGCGGGGTGTGTTGGGCCAAGATTTAGCGTAGTTGGCGAATCCTGCGGATCATTATCAGTAAAAACCGGAAAGTTTTCCATCAATTATATTGCTATCTTCCGAAGAAGTAATCTTTTTTGTCAACACGGTTTGGATCTTCCAGCGGAAACTCTTTCCTCATCGGAAAAACTGTCATATCATCCACGTTCAATATCCTGCGCAAATCCGGATGACCATCAAATTGAATCCCAAAATAATCGTAGGTTTCGCGTTCCATCCAGTTGGCACCGTTCCAAATAGTTGTGGCTGTTGGAATATGAAGGTCATTTTCGTCCAAAAAAACTTTAAGCCTGATCCTAATATTATTTACAAAACTGTGCAAGTGATATATAATTGCAAATTTTTTCTCTCTTTCAGGATAATGCACAGCTGTCAAATCTGTTAAAAAATTAAACTGAAGTTTAGTGTCCGACTTTAAATAATTTAAAACCTCAATTATATCTTCACGGTCAGTTTCAAAATTTAGCAAATCGGACATTTCGGGCAATAGCCTAACCTTTTCCCCAAACTTTAAATTAATTTGATCAAAAACTTCTTCGTTTAAAATTTTGCCCATTATTGAATACCGTATTTAGCCAGTAATTCTTTATATTCAGGCCCTTCCCTGCGACGACCACTTTCAGTTTGCACTAATTTTTGAATATTCATAAAGCCATCAATAATACCTTCCGGCCGCGGCGGGCAACCCGGAACATACACATCAACCGGAATAATTTCGTCTATACCTTGCAAAACAGAATATGTATCAAAAATACCACCGCTTGATGCACATGCACCAACAGCCATTACCCACCGTGGTTCGGCCATTTGTAAATATACCTGGCGCAGTACCGGAGCCATTTTTTTGGCGATCGTACCCATTACCATTAACAGGTCTGCTTGGCGTGGCGAAAAGCTTAACCTTTCTGCACCAAATCTTGATAAATCATAGTGCGAACCCATTGTGGCCATAAATTCAATTCCGCAGCAAGAAGTGGCAAATGGTAAGGGCCACAAAGAATGTGAACGTGCTAAACCAATTGCCTGATCTAAAGATGTAGCAAAAAATCCTGACCCTTCAACTCCTGGCGGAGCTTCAACAACCTTTATATCACTCATAATCTATCCTCACAAAAAAATTATCATAACGATAAATACAAATTTACAATAATAATTTTTTTAGTACCAGACTTTATAATCCGGAAGCTTATTTAGAATTATTCTTAAAAAATAATTTCCTGAATGATTAATGCTTCTTTTACCGGCATAAATTTATGCCGGTAAAAGAAGCATTAACATAATTTATGAAGAGGTTTTAATCCCAATCAAGTGCTTTTTTCTTCAGGATATAAATGAACCCAAGCAGTAAAGTACCCATGAAAATAAACATTTCTACCATTCCATCTGATCCTAAATCCCGAAAGTTTACTGCCCATGGATACATGAAAATTACCTCAACATCAAAAAGTACAAACAAAATCGCAACCAAAAAATATTTAATAGAAACCGGTGTACGGGCGTTACCGATAACTTCTATTCCTGATTCAAAAGGTGTAAGTTTATCTTTAGTACTTCTTTTAGGGCCTAATTTGTGGGTTGCGAACATTGTGGTAAATACAAAACCTAACGCCACAATTATTTGAAATATGATCGGCAGATAATTCACCGGTAAACTTTGTGCTTCCATTAAAGTTTTAATTTTTCCAAATATAAAAAAAGGCTCCTAAAAGGAGCCTTTTCACATTAATTATTAGCTATTATTTACCTTTAGATTTCTTATCGGCATAAGCTTTTGCTTGTTTATCTGTAGGATCTATTTGTAATGCCTTGGAAAAATTTTCCGCAGCTTTAGCTTCGTCTTTTTCTTTATATTCGTAATAAGTACCTAAATAATCGTATGCTTCTGCCATAAAGCCTTTATCCTCATCCGGAACTGCTCCTTTGGCAGTAATTAACTGAATATACTGTTCATAATATGGTTTGGCATATCCCTGCGAAGTATTACGGCTTGGCTCACGCAAATCATTGGCTCTTGCCTGGTATAAAGCAACCGTGGCTTGCGGCTGTGCAGCATGCTTTTGGATATAAGTAAACGCCGTATCAGCTTTTAAAAGTAACGTAGTATCTGCAACAGGTTTTGGGGTGGCAGTGCTGTAATATTGTGCTTTAAAAGCATTGTAATAACTAACGCCTTCCCTTAAATAATCATTTAATGTTGCCTGTTTAGATTTTGAAACAAACACTCTATAAGCATCTCCTGCTTCGGCATACTTCTTTTGATTGTATAAAGATTTGGCAATTTCACCATAAGCTTCTACTTGAGTTGTATCTAAGGCCAATGCTTTTCTTAAACTGTTTATACCCACAGAATCTTGTCCGGATGCCGATTGTAAACGGCCTAAATACAAATAATCCAACGGAATTAATCTTTTAGAGTCTGCTTGTGTAATAAATTTGTTCAAAGCTTCTAAACCAGCAGCATAATTTTTGTTTTCGTACGCTGCATAACCCAAATAGCGGTAAACCAGTAAATTATTTTTAGGTGCAGTTTTTACAATTTCCTGGGTTTCCTGTTGCAAGGCCTTGTAATCTTGGGCATAAACTAAAAAGCGTGCGTAATTCATTCTTGAATCTAATGAACGGTCTGTTAAATCAAGATATTTTTTATAAAATTCAACGGCTTGCTTATATTTCTGTTCTGAAACTGCTTCAGTGCTATTTTTGCCCCAACGTAAATAAGTTTCTGCTAATTCGCGATATGCAGGACCGTAATTTGGGTCAATGGCTAATGCTTTGCGATATTCTTTTTCAGAATCTTCATAATTGTTGGCCTGTTTCCAAATCACCCCTGTTGCCACAATGGCACTAACCATTTTCGGATTAATGGCCAAAGCTTGCGTGTAATTGTTGTAAGCCTCTGTATTTTTCAACTCAGAACGATAAGCATCTCCTAACGCAGCATACAATTGCGGGTTTTTTTCTTTTGTGTTTGATGCAATACCGGCGTTTAAAATTTGAATTGCTGCATTTGCATCAGGACTTGGTGGAAGCAAATATGCCTTGCCGATATACACATACGGTTCTGTATCTTTTTTTTCTGTTACAGCTACAGCCTTATCAAAATTTGACTTTGCAGAAGCGTTATTTTTATCCATACGATCCACAGCCCCTAAGCCAGCATAATTGAGTGCTGATTTAGCATTAACGCTCAACCCTTTTGTAAAAGCAGCTTTTGCTGAATCAGAATAGTCTTTCTGAATGTATAGCCAACCTAAATAAAAGTAATTTTCTGCATTTGTTGCTTGAGTTTGTGTGAGGTTTTTAAGCATGCCCTCCGCTTTTTGATACTGTTCTGCATCTAATGCTTTTTTTGCATCCGCTAAACTTTGGGCAGATGCTGAATAGCCAATTAGAGCCATTCCGGAAAAAGTTAAGGCTATTTTATTAATCATCTTCATAGTTAAAATTCTACTTTAAAGTTCTTTTTTAATAAGTATTTCTCTTGTTGGCATAGAATCAGGCAATAAACCTGATCGTAAAACTATTTTTTGTCCTCGTTCACTTTGTAAAAATGAAGAAAAACCAGTCCCTAAACCTATTTTGCCTGTACAATCAATTATATAAATAGTTCTGGTTAATGGATATTGTTTTAGAGCAAATGTAGATTGCGAAGGTTTAAAATAAGTTAATGACTTACTTTTTGAACTATCATTTTCAATACCGACAATCCTTATATTCTTTGTTGCACTAATATAATCACTATCAGGTTCAACTAACCAGCTATAACTGATAAAACCAATCGCATTATCATTGTTTGCAACATATTTTATAACTTCTTTACTGTTTTTAACAGCATAAATATTTTTTTGGTTTGAACTTTCTAAACTAAAATAACTTTTTAAATAATTCAAAACGCTTGAATTAGGATTATCAAAAACGAGATTTTTAGTGTCTTTAGTATTAGAATTAAACAAATTTTTAATTTCTGCTAAAGTCATAATTGTATCTGGTACGTTTTTACCAACAATTAATGCGATTGCATCATGTGCTACTTTTCCAACTTTTGGCGGTAAGCCTCTATCTGTAAGCAATTTAACTTCGTTCTGATTTAAATCCCTGCTCATTACAGCAAAACGCGCTTTATTGTTTAATATAAGGTCTAAAATTTTATTTTCCGGCTGATAAACTACATTTGGCTTTGCCTGAGTGTACAATGATTTGAAAACATACATTTCCTGATCTAAAATAGGGGAAATAGATTCGTCAAATACAAAAGTATAAGTACCAGACGTAAACCCATCTGTACTATTATCATATATTTTGTTCTGGTTGCAGGACGCAAAACCAACACATAGTAATAATATACTGTTTAAAATATTTTTTAAATTCATTTTTTAGGGATTAATCTTGAAAAACGAAGAATAGAATAAACAATAAATACTGAACCAAACAAATAACGCTGGGTTTGCGTCATGGTTAAAGGAAGTTTTTGCCAAAACATAATCATCAAACCCAAACCAAAAAAACCAGCAAACGTGATTAGCCCTAAAATAAGGAGAAACCGCTCTTTGAGCGGTTTCTCCTTAAAATTAAATCTATTTAACATTGAGCAAACTATTGATCTCCCTGCAAAGTAAAAGCTACTGGCATGGTGTAGGCTACACGAACTGATTTACCGTTTTGGATACCTGGCGACCAGTGAGGTGATTTTGAAAGCACTCTGACTGCTTCAGCACCACAACCTCCGCCGATATCACGTAAAACTTTAATATCTGTTAAAGAACCATCCTTTTCAACTACGAAAGACATAATTACTCGACCTTGAATGTTGTTTTCTTTAGCAACTGGCGGATAACGAATATTATTGCCTAAGTATTTATAAAATGCAGCATCACCACCAGGAAATTTTGGTAAAACTTCAACTGCTGCAAAACTTACCGGCTCATTACTTTCTTCTACAACTTTTTTAGTAATATCCGCTTTACCAACTGCCTCATCAATTCTAATTTCCTGATTAGGATCACCTTTTTGATCTTTTTGTCCCGGATCTTTTACTTCCAGCTCTTTTACCGTTGGCGGATCTTTTTCTTTCACCTCATTGTCTGGTTTTACTACAGGAGGCGGAAAACGAACCTGGTCAACTTTTGGCTTAGGCGGCTCCACTTGTGGAGGAGGGGGAGGTGGTTGTGTTGCGTTAATCGGTGGTGGTGGCATTAGCACCACATCCTTAATTTTTACTTTTTCATCTGCTTTTGGAATGAACCCCTTAATTTTGTCTATAATTGTTGGTGTAGCAATAGCGACGATAAATAGTACGCTCGCAATAATTAATGCCCGTACAGATGTTTTTGAGTTTTCTTTACGGAGTACATAAGCCCCATAAGATTTGTTACGGCCACTAAAAACAACATCAAGCCATTCCGGATTTAAAATATCTAATCTTGCCATGGTTTATGTTTTAATAAAACTAAAATTTCCTTTTTACCAATTTTCTAATAAAGATTATCTCTTTTTAGAGACTCTATTTCGTTTTCGACAATATCAACTATCGCATATCTTTCAATTTTAGCGATGCCTAATTCATCCAATATATCAACCATATTTTTATAATTGGATTTATCGGAAGGCTTGATTAATACGATCATATCTTTTCCACCAGACTGAGCTTTAATACGTTGTGAATTTTCAATCAAAGCTTTTCTAATACCGTTTTTGCTATAATCTGAAATAATAGGTGATACTTTACCAGGCTCACCAACAAAATATTCAAGTTTGTCTTTGCTCCCTAACAATATAGACATTGTTCTCGAAGCTGGTACTGCTAACTGATCTTTTTTAGTATCGTCTTTATCCGGCATACCTAAGTCCATTGCCTGAGGTTTAGCCAAAGTTGTAGTCAACATAAAAAAAGTGATCAGCAAAAACGCCAAATCTACCATGGCTGTTAAATCAACTCGGGTGGAAGCTTTTTTACTCCGTACTTTTCCTCCGCTTTTCTTGCCACCCCCGGAGGTATCTAATTCTGCCATTTTTTATCCGTTTTAAATTAATTTGCAGCCCGCAATGATGTAATCAGGCTAAATTTGTTTACTTTTTGCTTTTGTAAAATATCGATTACTTTTTTGATAACCGGGTATTCTTCTTTGCTATCGCCTTTGATACTGATACGCAGTTCTTTGTTCACTAATAGTTTTGCAGACACCCTTGCTTCACGAACCCAATTAAACAATTCATTACTTACAGAATCTGTAGGGATCCCCGGTTGTTTTAACTCTTTTCTCTGATCTGGTGACATATCCAAAAACTGTTTCAGGCTTTGAATCGGCACCCCAAAAGATGGCAGAGTTTCAAAAACAGCTTTTTCTTCTGGTGTAAAAGTTACATTATACTTTTGCCCTACGCTTTCTAAAGTTTGCCTACGGATTGCTTCCCCTTCCATTCCAAAGAAAACCTTGTTTTGGCCAACAGTTATAATTGCTACATCATCAGGCAGTTTAATTGTAACAGAGGAACCCGGAATATCAACCGGAACCAGATCTTCTGTTTTAAACTTTGAGGTAAGGATAAAAAAGGTCAGCAACAAAAAAGCCATATCGCACATTGCTGTCATGTCAATCGCGGTACTTTTTCTTTTGATTTGTGCTCTTGGCATATATGGTTTTGATTATAGTAATTAATTCTGTTTCAAAAACAAGAACTATTAATAGCTCTTGTTTTTATGAGATGCAGCATAAGTTTGAACAATGCTGAACCCTGTTTCATCAATTGCATAAGTTAAAGTATCTATTTTAGAAGTAAAATAGTTGTATGCAATAACTGCCAGGGTTGAAGTGAAGATACCTAAAGCCGTATTGATCAAAGCCTCAGAAATACCTGTTGCCAATGCAGCCTGATTAGGTGCCCCTGATGTTGCCAATGCAGCGAACGCCCTGATCATACCTGTTACCGTGCCCAGCAAACCGGTTAATGTACCGATAGAAACCAGAGTGGCAATAATAGTCAAGTTTTGCTCTAACATGGGCATTTCTAAAGATGTTGCTTCTTCAATGTCTTTTTGAATAGCCAAGCATTTTTGGTCAACATCCATGTTGGTTTCTGTTTCCATTTCACGATATTTTTTCAAACCTGATTTTATTACGTTGGCCACAGAACCTTTTTGTTTATCACACTCAGCACTTGCAGCTTCGATGTTACCGGAGTTTAAATAAGCTTGTACTTTTTTAATAAAAGAATCAACATTGCCAGAACCTGCTGCTTTTCCGATCACTACAAAACGCTCTATAGAAAAAATGATCACACATAATAAAAAAGTCATCAACACCGGCACAATTGGGCCGCCTCTGTGCACAGTTCCAAAATAATCATTTGGGTCACCATGCTCAACATCACCTCCTTTATAGTGACTGGCATCACCTAAAACGAAAATGTAAATCAATAATGCTACAACAAATGCGATTGGGATTACTAAGGTTGCAAAGATGCTTGAAGAACCAGAGCTTTCTTTAGTTACGGTTGTTGGTTTTGGTGGAGTAGTTGCCATTTTTAAGTTTGTTTAGTTTTGGTTAGATTTTTAGTTTAGTAAATATAGATTTTAATAATGGTATTATGTTAATGCAATAACAAATTTATAGTTTTTGAATAATTAAAAAAAGAGCAGCAACAGCAATTTAATTTATTTTTAAGGCTGATAAAATATTCCCTTCTTATATTTATATCAGGTTTGATTTTACAATGAAAAACAAAAAAATCAATTTATGCAAATGTTAAAATGTAAAATATACACATAATTTTTAAACGTAAAAATTTTTGCTTAACCGCCGGCAATTTTTGCTTTATAATTATCAGAAAGCAGTATTTCAAGCACTTTATCGCGGAAATTGCCCTGGATCAAAATTTCACCGTCTTTTGCCGAACCGCCAACGCCGCATTTGGTTTTCAACTTTTTGCCAAGCTTTTCCAAGTCGTCCTCCGTCCCATTAAAATCACTGATGCGTGTCACTAATTTTCCGCTGCCTTTCCGGTCCAGATAAATTTTTAGTTGCTGTTGCTGCGGTGGTAAAGTTTGTTGCGCAAAAATGTTTTCCTCCTGATATACAAAATCAGGATCTGTAGAATACATTACGCCCGAAATATTTTTATTTTTCTTGCTCAATTTAGGTTGATACTGTTTTTATGCCTGTAATTTAGTCTGCCTGTGTAGTTAATCTGCAAGAATTTGCTAAACACAAGTATGACAAATAAATTTTTAGTTTTCAAATTTTATTTACACTGATTTTTATGCCATAAAAACAGCATCCGTTCCAGCACAAACAAAATTAAACCGGATAATCGATTTTATAAAATAATTTTAATTTTGCTGCCTGAAAGTGGACTGATTTGAATTGATTGCAACCACCTGAAAAAAAGTGCTAAAATGTATATTCTTTTCGTGCTGCGATCCTTCCCAACGGCTTCTTTTTGCATTTTTTAATTTTTTATAAAAAATAATTATGTCATATTTATTTACTTCCGAGTCTGTTTCGGAAGGACATCCTGATAAAGTTGCCGATCAGATTTCTGATGCCTTGATTGATAACTTTCTGGCCTTTGACCCTGATTCTAAAGTTGCCTGCGAAACGCTGGTTACCACCGGGCAGGTTATTTTGGCCGGGGAAGTAAAATCCAAAGCGTATCTGGATGTGCAAAAAATTGCCCGCGACGTGATCAATAAAATTGGCTATACCAAAGGCGATTACATGTTTGATGGCAGTTCCTGCGGCGTTTTATCGGCCATCCATGAGCAATCGCCGGATATTAACCAAGGTGTTGACCGGGAAGATAAAGCTTTGCAAGGTGCCGGCGATCAGGGGATGATGTTTGGTTATGCCACCAGCGAAACCGAAAATTATATGCCGCTGACTTTGGATATTGCACATGCTTTATTAATCGAGCTGGCCGCTATCCGCAGGGAAAATAATGAAATTAAATACCTGCGCCCGGATGCAAAATCTCAGGTGACGCTGGAATATGACGACAATAATCAGCCAATCCGTATTGATGCCATCGTAATTTCTACACAGCATGATGATTTTGACGAAGAAAAAATGATGCTTAATAAAATCCGCGAAGACATAATCAGCATTTTAATTCCGCGTGTTCAAGCAAAGTATCCTAAATATTCGCACTTTTTTAATGAGGAAATCAAATATCACATCAACCCAACCGGAAAATTTGTAATCGGCGGCCCGCACGGCGATACCGGTTTGACCGGCCGTAAAATTATTGTTGACACTTACGGCGGCAAAGGTGCGCATGGCGGCGGCGCGTTTTCCGGAAAAGACCCATCAAAAGTAGATCGTTCTGCGGCTTATGCCACGCGGCACATTGCCAAAAACCTGGTTGCCGCCGGGGTTTGTAACGAAGTATTGGTTCAGGTTTCGTATGCGATCGGCGTGGCGCAGCCGATGGGAATCTATATAAATACTTACGGAACAGGAAAAGTTGATCTGCACGACGGCGAAATTGCAGCAAAAGTTTCCGATATTTTTGATATGACGCCTTACGCCATCGAAACCCGTTTTAAACTGCGCAACCCAATCTATTCGGAAACGGCCGCTTATGGTCATTTTGGCAAATCACCGGAAACGGTAACCAAATCCTTTTTCAGCCCGAACGGCGAAGAAACCAAAATTGAGGTTGAACTTTTTACCTGGGAAAAACTGGACTATTTAGATAAGGTAAAAGAAGCGTTCGGTTTATAAGCCGATGCTTCTTTTAGCATACTTTTTTCGGGCTGATATTAAAATTTTCAGATGCAGCATAAGCCTTTGCTCCAGCGGCTGTTGCTGCTGTTTGCCTTCTTCAATATCTATATTATTTGGGGTTCTACCTACCTTGCGGTAACTTTTGGCCTGGCCGGTTTTCCGCCTTTTATTTTGGTTGGTCTGCGTTATCTCGTTGCCGGATTGATTTTGCTGATCTACGCCAAATCAAAAGGCGAAAATTTCCCGCCCAAAAAACTCCTTATAAAACAAGCATTCAGCGGCATTTTGATGCTGGTTGGCGGCACCGGGATGATTGCCTGGGCCGAACAATACATCACTTCCGGCCAAGCTGCAATTTTAGTGGCGACAGAACCGCTGTGGTTTTTGGTTTTAGATCGGAAACGCTGGCCCGAGTATTTTTCCGATAAATTTATCCTTTTGGGTTTGCTGGTGGGTTTTGCCGGGATTTTAATGTTCCTGAAGTCCGGTCATCTGCAAATCAACCATTCCCAAATCGGCCTGATTGCCACGTTTGTGGTTTTACTGAGCACAATTTGGTGGGTTTTGGGTTCATTGCTGATCAACAGCAGCCGCGGAAAAAGTTCTGTGATGATGAACAGCAGCGTGCAACTACTTTCTGCCGCAATAGTTTGCGCTTTGATTGCTGTTTTTACCCATGAAATTTCAGGCTTTTCCATTACACAAGTTCCTGCAAAATCCTGGCTAGCACTTTTATTTCTGATTATTTTCGGCTCACTGATCGCATATTTATCTTTCGTTTGGCTGATGACAAAGCGACCGCTGGCCATTATCAGCACGCATACGTATATTAATCCGGTTGTTGCGGTGTTTTTGGGATGGCTTTTTGCCAACGAACAATTACTAAAAGGCCAGCTTATCGGTTTACTTATTATTTTGGTTGGGATTTTACTCGTGAATGTCCCCGAATACCGAAAAGCTGCCGGTTGATTTTCCGATTAAATATTTTATTATTTTTACCTCTATGCAATCCGAAGAAAATCCCTGGAAAATCAATTCCGAAAAAAACATTTACGATAATCCCTGGATCAACATAACCGAATTTAAAGTGCTTAACCCGGCCGGAAACCCGGGGATTTACGGCAAAGTCCATTTCAAAAACAAAGCCATCGGAATTGTTGCTTTGGATGAAAACCAACATATTTATATGGTTGGCCAGTATCGTTTCCCGATCAATCAGTACAGTTGGGAATTGCCGGAAGGCGGCGGACCGTTAAATGCGGAACCATTAGATTCTGCCAGGCGTGAGCTGCTGGAAGAAACCGGCCTAAAAGCAGCAAAATGGACAGAACTCCTGCGGATGCATCTTTCCAATTCGGTTTGTGATGAAGAAGCGATCGTTTATCTCGCCCAAAACCTGCAACAATTTGAAGCCGAACCGGAAGAAACAGAGCAGCTGATTATTAAAAAAATGCCTTTTCTGGAAGTTTACCAAATGGTTTGCCGCGGCGAAATTACGGATGCCATTACGGTTGCCGCTGTTTTGAAAGTTCATATCTTGCTGGCAGAAAACCGATTACCTGTTTAAATCTGATGCTTCTTTTACCATGCAAAAACTGTTGAGTTATGGTTTAACGCCGCTGCACTACATCGCTTTTACTTTTTTTCTGCTGCTTTTCCATCCGCTGCAATGGCTTGCTTCCCGGTTTGGCTACAAAGCGCACAAATTTGTGGTTGATGTGTTGAACGCCTGCTTGATTTCTACGTATTATTTACTTGGTAATCCGGTGAGTTTTATCAATCATTTTAATTTACCGAAAAACCGTTCGATTATTTTTATTGCCAACCACCAGAGTTTGTACGACATTCCGCCGCTGATTTGGTTTCTGCGGAAGTATCACGCCAAATTTATCTCTAAAATCGAGCTGACCAAAGGCATCCCGTCCATTTCCTACAACCTGAAACATGGCGGCGGTGCCAATATCAACCGAAAAGACCCGCGACAGGCATTAACAGAACTGGCTAAATTAGGTACGCGGATGAAAGAAAACCGATGGTCAACCGTAATTTTCCCGGAAGGAACGCGCTCAAAAGATGGCGTTGTAAGAGATTTTCAAAGTGCCGGCGTGGCTACTTTGCTCAAAAAATGCCCGGAAGCTTTGCTGGTTCCAATTGTAATCCGCAATTCCTGGAAAATGGTACGCTTCGGCACTTTCCCGTTAGGAACTTTTTTAAAACTGGAATTTGAGGTTTTGGCGATGATCGAACCGGAACAGTCTGCAGAAATTTTGGTAAAGCATGTAGAAGCTTTAATTCAGAAAGCATTAGGACAGGATTGATTAAACCATGAAGCAGTTTATAGCACATTTTGCACTTGTTGTTGACGACTACGACAAAGCAATCCAATATTATACTGAAAAACTTGGTTTTATTTTGGTAGAGGATACTGTTTTAACTGCAACAAAGCGTTGGGTTTTAGTTGCACCGCCTGGTTCTACCGAATGCTGCGTTTTACTTGTAAGAGCAGCAGATGAAAAACAGAAGCTAAGCATTGGCAATCAAACAGGTGGTAGAGTTGGTTTTTTTCTGTACACAGACGATTTCAAAAGGGATTTTTCAAAAATGGTTGAGAACGGAATCGAATTTGTTCGAGAACCAAAGGAAGAACCATATGGTACTGTTACCGTTTTTAAAGATATTTATGGTAATCTGTGGGATTTGTTAGAGCCGGTTAAAAAATCTTAGAACCTGTTTAAATTTATAAAGAAAGAATGCCAATGCTTCTTTTACCCTATAAAAATTGGTGTCTGCATCAATTTTACTCAATCAAAAAACTAAAAAGCTTACCATTTTTTAGGTGATAAAAGAAGCATAGGAAGTAAACTGAACAAAAATTTAAATAAGCTTTTAGTATCAATAAGTTATAAACATTAGTGTTTTATGTCTTCCGGTAAAAACTTCATCGGCAAAAAAATGCCATTCACCGGCTTTTCTTACTGATTTGCCTAATACAGATTTAAAGGCGCAGCAATTAGTTTTTTCTTTGGTTCATCAAACCAACAGATCATGAAAAACTTCATCAGCAACACCAACCCGTTCATACTTCTTTTAGCACCTGTAATTTTGGCTTTGCTGCTGGGCATCCATTATGAACTGGAGCATTTGCGCGCTTTCCGGGTGGCCAGTGCCGAAACCATTTCTCTATTTTCCAACAGGATGAACCTGTTCCAAACCGTTTGCGAAGTGGTTAAGGAGCAGGTTTGGTAAGGATTTTTAGGTGGTAAAAGAAGCATTGGTATAAATCAACCTCCTGATTTCATAAACTTTATTTTGTATTTTTGAGTAACACTGAAAATCGACATGAGCGTACAGATTATACAAAATAGCAAAGGCAAACCTACCGGCGTTTTTATCCCGATCAAAGAGTGGAAAACGTTGAAAAAACAGTATCAGGATTTGGAACAACTGGAAGCTGAACCTGATAAAAGCCTGATTTTGATTGAATTAAAAGAAGCCATAACAGAATTACAATTGATTGAACAGGGCAAATTGAAAGCCCGGCCTGTAAAAGAACTGTTGGATGAGTTATGAAGTTGCTTCCATTCCTATTTTTGACAAACAAGTTAAACGGTTTATTAAAAAATATCCTTCTTTAAAAAAGGATTTATCTGATCTTGTTGAAAGCTTGGTTGATAGTCCAAATCAAGGCAAAGCACTTGGAAATAATTTTTTCAAGATACGTTTAGCTATTGCTTCCAAAGGAAAAGGAAAATCTGGTGGTGCGAGAATTATCACCTATTTAAAAATCACAGCGACAACAGTTTACCTTGCTACTATTTACGATAAATCTGATCAGGGTTCGATTTCAGATAAAGAACTGGAACGGATTTTCAGATTAGTTCCATAAAGCAAAATATTGACTACAAGATTTTTTAGCGATAAAAGAATCATCAGAATTTATCTTATCGGTTTCGGCACAACCGGCAAACTTTCGTGCCCCAATTCATCTACCGATTGTATAGCGAAAAAATAATTATCTTTCGAGTAATCCATCGTCGCTTTGGTATTCGTTACAAAAGTTTTAGTTTCCCAGTACGGACTGATGGTTTCCCGCATCAGCACATAATAACCGGCCGGTTTTTTGCCACTTTTTGGTGCTTCCCATTTCAATTGCGTTTTGTTGGTGAGGCCGCTGGTAATTACGCCCACATTTTGCGGTTCGGCCGGTGCCAAAGCTAAATTTGCTAACACAGAAAGGTTCATGCGGGCAACTTTTTGGATGTAATCATAATCGGCAAAATCCGGCAAATCACCATAATCTACGCCTTTTTCTTTGCGGACGTCCTGGTGCTGGCGGTTAAAATCTTCGTTCATTTCTGTAAAACGAACGGCGGTAAAACCGTTTTGCAAAAAAGGTGTCTGGTCGCCACCACGCAGAAAACGGTCTCGGCGGTAAATCATTTTTACATCAAGCTGCGCCACATAACGCTCGCCGATTTCTTTGGTGTAACGGGCCAACTGGCGCGACGGACTATCATTTTCGCCACCATTATTAACCAAAGAACTGATGGCGATACCGGCACGCCGCGCGGCCAAACTATCCGTTCTGGAAGCGATGGCCGTAGATGGCACGCCTTCGCTGAACACGCGCACACTACGGTTGTCTTTCAGCCCGGTTTCCATGCCGTAAGTGTTGCCCACAATATCGTTGTTCAGCATGGCATCCACGTTCCAGTTTTCGGCTTTGGCACGTTTGGCCACGTTGGTAGAACCGTTTAAACCCTGCTCCTCGCCTGCCACGGCCATAAAAATCAGGGTTGCTGGAAATTTCCGGGTAGCCATCACTCTGCAAAGTTCCATCGATAAAGCCGTTCCGGAAGCATCGTCCACCGCGCCGGGTTCAACTGCATTAGCGTTCATTATATCGTTTACACGGGAATCATAATGGCCGGAAACTACGTAAATCCGAGTATCGTTCGGGTCGGTCCCTTTTAGCGTGGCCAGCACGTTTTTCAGCACCGTTGGCTTATCAATCCGGCCGCCCGCAGGCTGGATAAACGTATCAAAATCAACCCGCATCCTTCCGCCGGAAGCTTTGGCGTAGCTTTCCATTTCTGCTTTGATCCAGTTTCGGGCTGCACCGATGCCGGTGGTTTTGCTGGTGGTATCGCTTAAAGTATGCCTGGTTTTAAAACTGACCAGCTTTCTGACAATCGTTTCGATATTTTTAGCCGAAACCTCGTCCACCATTTTACTGATTTGCGGATCCTGGCGAATGATGGTTGTTTGCGCAAAAGCAGAAATACTTATGGTAAGTAAAAAAGTGCCGAGTACCGTTTTTTTCATCTGATTTTATTGTTGAAGGGATTGATGATTTGACAATGCTTCTTTTATCACCTAAAATTTAGCATCAACCCAAATTAAAAGTTAAAAATTTTAGTAAGCTGTAACAAATTTGTTAAGACTGGTTAAAATACGCTTTCTTTTGGTTAAAAGCACTGGATTTTATACGATAAAAGCAGCATGACATATCATCATGCTGCTTTTTGTGCGGTAAAAGAAGTATTAATTTAGCCTTGAACTTGAAATAAATCAATAGTAAATATCAGTACAGTGTTTGGCGGTATAGAATCTCTTCCAGCAGGGCCATAAGCTAATGCGGAAGGAATGTATAAAATAATGCGGCCACCCGACTTGATAAACGGAATACCAATTTGCCAGCCTTTGATTACTCCACTTAATGGAAAACTTATATTTGGAACTGTTTGAAAAACTGTTTTATCCAAATATTGTCCTGTGTAAGCCACACGAACAGTGGAATTTATAGTTGGAGCAGTTCCGCTTCCGGGATCAACAACTACATAATATAAACCAGACGCATCTTTGGTAGCAATAATTTTATCTGCAGCCAGATAAGCCTGAATCTTATCATCATCAATTTTAGCTTGCACAGCCGGATCAACAGTTGGTGTAGTTGTAGCAGTGTCACTTTTTTTACATGCCGAAAAAAGTATGGTAAAAACAGCAAAAAATAATAAGTATTTTTTCATGTAGAAGTTTTGTTGGTAACGGTTAAGCAGTTGTTTTTATTTTTAGTTCGTTCAATTGTTTTTGGTCGATGGTGGATGGCGAATCAATCATCACATCCCGGCCCGAATTGTTTTTGGGGAAAGCGATTACATCACGGATGGAATCCAGTCCGGCAAAAATCGAGCACAAACGATCAAAACCAAAAGCCAGACCACCATGCGGCGGCGCGCCAAACTCAAACGCATCCAGTAAAAAGCCAAATTGTTTTTGTGCTTCTTCTGCGGAGAAACCCAAATGTTTGAACATCAAAGCCTGCAAACTTTTATCGTGGATACGAATGGAGCCGCCGCCAACTTCTGTTCCGTTAATCACCAGATCGTAAGCATTGGCGCGTACTTCTCCGGGATTGGTTTCCAGCAGCGTTAGATCTTCCGGTTTTGGCGACGTGAAGGGATGGTGCATCGCGTGATAACGTTCGGTTTCTTCGTCCCATTCCAGCAACGGAAAATCCAAAACCCAAAGTGGCGAAAACGTATTTTTATCGCGCAAACCCAAACGTGTGCCCATTTCCAAACGCAATTCGTTCAGTTGCTTGCGTGTTTTCTCTTTTTTACCTGCTAAAAGAAGCATCAGATCGCCGGGTTCTGCTTCAAAAGCCGTTGCCCAGTTTTTCAAATCTTCTTCACTGTAAAACTTATCTACGGAAGATTTTAAAGTTCCATCCAAATTATAACGCAAATAAATTAAACCCGTAGCACCAATTTGCGGGCGTTTGATATAATCTGTCAGCTCGTCCAGTTGCTTGCGTGTGTAGGAAGCGCAATTTTTTGCATTGATGCCAACAATTAGTTCAGCTTGTTCAAAAACAGGGAAAGTTGCCTCACCGCCGCCTCTCCAAAGGAGAGGAGCCTCGCTTGCAGACTTAATAGTGTTTTTAAGCTCTACAAATTGCATCCCAAAACGTGTGTCCGGTTTATCAGAACCGTACAAACGCATGGCTTCGGCGTAAGTCATGCGCGGCACTTCTATCAAATTAATTCCTTTTACATTTTTGAATAAAGTGCGCACCAAACCTTCAAAAACATTCAAAATATCTTCCTGCGTGATGAAGGACATTTCGCAATCGATTTGCGTAAATTCAGGCTGCCGGTCTGCGCGTAAATCTTCATCGCGGAAGCATTTTACAATCTGAAAATAACGGTCGAAACCGGAAACCATCAGCAATTGCTTAAAGGTTTGCGGCGATTGCGGCAACGCGTAAAATTCACCCGGGTTCATGCGGCTCGGTACCACAAAATCACGTGCACCTTCTGGCGTAGATTTAATTAAAACCGGCGTTTCTACTTCGATAAAATCCAGTCCGTCTAAATATTTACGTATTTCCTGCGCCATTTTGTGGCGCAAAATCAGGTTATTTCTAATCGGGTTTCTGCGGAGATCGAGATAACGATATTTGGCGCGCAACTCTTCGCCGCCGTCGGTTTCATCCTCAATTAAAAAAGGCGGAATTTTAGATTGATTTAAAATTTCCAGCTCAGCAACCGCAATTTCAATTTCGCCCGTCGGGATTTTGAGGTTTTTGTTGGAACGTTCGATTACTTTTCCGGTGGCTTTGATCACAAACTCGCGGCCTAAAGTACGGGCCAGCTCTTTGATCTCCGCAGTAGTTTCATCATTAAAAACCAATTGCGTGATGCCATAACGATCACGCACATCCATAAAAGTAGTTCCGCCTAAATCGCGCGATTTTTGTACCCAGCCGCATAGCGTAACCATTTTACCAAGATCGTTTAAAGTTAATTCGCCGCAAGTATTTGTTCTGAGCATCGTTATGCTTTTTTGTTTGAAGCTGCAAAAGTAGGGTTTTTGGTGGAAAGGTTTCAAGGTTAAAGGCGGAAAGGTGAAGGGTAGAAAGGCTTAACGCAAACAACACTAATTTTTAGGTGATAAAAGAAGTATGGTTGTTTGTTCCGGCTAAGCGGAAAGTAGGTTACGATAATTTTATCGATAAACAACTTTCAAAATTAAACGTATATTTGTTTTAACTGATTCATCATGACAACGATAAGCATTAAAATCCCTGAAAGCAAAGCTGCCGATGTTGCTTCTTATATTCAAAAAATTGGTGGTGAAGTTGTAAAAGAAAATAGGTTTACGGCTAATTCTACCGAGCAAAAAGAGGAAGATGAAGTTACGCACGAATCTTTTTTCGGTGAAAATATCAAAAGGGTAATCAACGCTTTTAAATCCTGATGACAACCACACCATCCAAACTGAAAATTAAAGTTCAGATTGGAATTACAGCGGTTCTGCTATTGTTTTGTATTTATATCATCGCAACCGAGCCTGCCAATAGCGATAAGTTAAAATGGGCTTTTGGCATTGTTGGCATTATCATTGGTTATTGGTTGAAATAACTTTTGTCAGGATACTTCAAATACTCCGGACTTTCGGTCTTTCTCTCTTCCGGACTTCCTTTCTTCTCTCTTTTTCCAAATTAAAAAACTATCTTTGCCCAAATTCTCAAGGGGTGCCTTGCTTGGTAATAGTTTTCGATCTGCAGGTCGTTATCTACCAACTGAAAAACAGGCTGAGATCAAACCCAGAGAAGCTGATAGCCAGTAGCTGTCAGCAATCAGAGATCAGCTATTGGGCTGAAAGCTGATTGCTGAAAGCCGAAAGTTCTCCGCTTTTCGCACCTGATCCGGGTAATGCCGGCGTAGGGAGAGGTAAAGTTAAGTGTACTGCGCGTTCGCCCTGGCGCGGAGATGGTTTAACTACAGTTTATTATTTACATTTTGAAAAAATTTCTATTGGCTTTTACAGCCTTGCTGCTGCCATTTTTGGCCGCGGCGCAGTTTTCCCTGTCGGGGAAAATTACGGATGCACTAACCGGCGAAACTTTGCCCGGCGCATCCGTCGTCATCGAAAAAACACCTATAAAAACAGCATCGAACGAGAACGGAAATTATCAGTTCCGGAATTTGAAAAACGGCAGTTATGATTTGACCGTCAGCTACATCGGTTACCAACAAATACGGCAAACGGTCGGCATCAGCCAAAATCAAACCCAAAATTTTGCCCTTAAAAGAAGCACCATACAGGCAGATGAAGTTTTTGTGCGCGCCACCCGGACCAGCGCAAAATCCGGCTTCACCTACACCAACCTCAGCAAAAAAGAACTCGCCAAAAATAATTTAGGCCAGGATTTGCCTTATCTGCTCAACCAAACGCCTTCCGTGGTAATTACTTCGGATGCTGGCGCAGGCGTAGGTTATACCGGCATCCGCATCCGTGGTTCTGATGCTACGCGCATCAATGTAACTTTAAACGGTATTCCGCTTAATGATGCCGAAAGTCAGGGCAGTTATTTTATTGATCTGCCCGATCTGGCTTCTTCGGTAGATAACATCCAGATTCAGCGCGGCGTGGGCACTTCTACTAATGGTGCGGGTGCTTTTGGGGCGAGTTTGAATATCCAGACCACCACTCGGCAGGATTCTGCTTACGCGCAACTGGACAACTCGGCTGGTTCTTATGGCACGGTTAAAAACACGGTTGGTTTAGGTTCGGGTTTGGTTGCCAATCATTTTACGTTTGACGGAAGGTTATCGCGCGTTCATTCTGATGGTTACATTGACCGCGCTTCGTCTGACCTGAAATCCTACTTCCTTTCCGGTGCTTATTACGGCAAAAATACATTGATCAGATTAAACGTTTTCTCCGGGTCAGAAAAAACTTATCAGGCCTGGGATGGTGTTTCCGAAGAGAATATCATGGCCGGAAACCGTACTTACAATGATTTGGGTTTGATGCCAAACGGCGAGTTCTACAAAAACCAAACAGATAATTACACCCAAAACCATTATCAATTATTGTTCAACCAAAAGCTTTCTGACAAATTATCGTTCAACGGTGCGTTGCATTATACGCAGGGCAGCGGTTATTACGAGGAATATAAAACTGCCCAGCCTTTTGCAAAATATAATTTAACACCGGTAATTACGGGCGTGGATACAACAGACTTGGTCAGAAGGCTTTGGCTCACCAATTACTTCTATGGCGTTACGTACAACCTGGATTATCAGGCCAGGAAAAACCTGAACTTTACGCTGGGCGGTGCTTACAACGAATACCGCGGCCAGCATTATAACCGCATTGAGTGGACGCAGCAAAGCACCAACATTTCGCCGGATTACGAATATTCGCGCAACAATGCTTTTAAGACGGATTTCAACATTTTCGGGAAAGTAAATTACCAGTTAGGCCGCTTAAATCTTTATGCTGATTTGCAGTACCGGCACATCTATTATTCGTTTTTGGGCTACGATCAAAACCTGAACAACGTGCAGCAATCCGCGCAGCTAAACTTTTTCAACCCAAAATTGGGCTTAAATTTTCAGCTCAACCCAACCAATAACCTGTATGCTTCTTTTGCGGTAGGAAATCATGAACCGAACCGTGATGATTACGTTGGCTCTACGGCATCCAGCCGCCCAAAAGCAGAAACTTTGTATGATTTTGAAGCCGGCTACCGCACGCAGCAAGGCGTTTTCAGTGGTGGCGTCAACGGTTTTTATATGTTGTATGATAATCAATTGGTTTTGACGGGAAGTTTGAACGATGTGGGCGCGGCCATCCGCAGCAACGTAAAAACCAGCTACCGCGCCGGTCTGGAGTTTGACGGGCGCGTACAGATCGCGCAGCCTTTGTACTGGTCGGTTGCGGCAGCTTTAAGTACCAATAAAGTGAAAAACTTCCGGCAGTATTTGTACAATTATGATAACGACCAAACCGTTTTAAATCAGCAATATAAAAAAACGGACATTGCGTATTCGCCGGATTTTGTGGGTTCGAGCGAGATTGGTTACCGCCCAATTAAAGGCGGCGAAATTGCCTTCATCAGCAAATATGTGAGCAAGCAATTTCTGGACAATACTTCCAGCGATGACCGTAAACTAAACGCTTTTTTTGTGAACAACCTGCGTTTTCGTTATACTTTCAACCTAAAAGCGGTTAAAAATATTACGGCAACTTTTTTAATCAACAATATTTTCAGCGAAAAATACGAGCCAAATGGTGCCGTTTACCCGGATATCGAAGGCGGAAAAGTTGTGAATTACAATTATTATTATCCGCAGGCACCGCGCAATTTTCTGGCTGGTTTAAGTGTCAGGTTTTAGGTAGATAAAAACAGCATCCGCAGAAATATGAACCTACATTACTGGTTGCAACTGCTTGCAGAACAGTTAAAAGAAACCGGCTGGCTGCAATGGCTGGCCGTGTTTTTTGGCGTGGCCGAAGTTTTATTGGCAAAAAGAAACAATGTTTTGCTGTACCCGGCGGGCTTGATCGGCACGCTGCTTTCCATCGTTTTGCTGCTGGAAGCAAAATTATATGCCGAAACTTTGCTCAACTTATATTATATTGTAATGAGCATTTACGGCTGGTGGTTTTGGCTGAAAAAACGTGATGAGCCGCCCGTCCCGATCTCCTACACCACCAAAAACGAATGGCTGGTTTGCCTGCTGATTACCGCTGGCGGCTGGGCGATACTGTTTTTAGCCATTAAAAATTATACCGATTCCAACGTGCCTGGTTGGGATGCCTGGGTTTCATCAACCGCCTGGGCAGGCACCTGGCTGCTGGCACGCCGGAAGATCGAAAACTGGTTGGTCCTCAACCTCAGTAATCTGTTTGCCATGCCGCTGCTGTTTTACAAAAACCTGCCGCTGTTTGCTTTACTTACTATTTTTCTGTTTGTGGTGGCTATTTTTGGTTATTTTGATTGGAAAAAGATTTACCGGCACGCTCTTCGCACCTCACGCCCCGAACCAAATTTCTAACATGCAAGTTTCTCATCCTTCCCAATTACTTCAACCCGAATGGGCCGAAATTATCCGATCGGAAGCGACAGTAGCCGAACGGACAGGCTTGCTTCAGCCCAAACAATTGCAACTGATTTACCAGCAGCAATGGTTTAAGTTATTGGTGCCCGAAGTTTATTCCGGCTACCAGAAATCCTTGCCGGAAATGGTGCAGTTAGAAGAAAGCCTGGCTTGGGCTGATGGCAGTTTCGGCTGGGTGGTTACCTTGTGCAGCGGCGCGGGCTGGTTTGCCGGTTTTATGCCGGTAAAAGAAGCATCGGCTATTTTTGAAAATCCAAAAGTTTGCCTGGCAGGAAGCGGCGCATCCAACGGAACGGCTACAATTTCGGGCAATGGTTTTGTGCTGAACGGAAGCTGGAAATATGCCAGCGGCGCACAACATGCCACGCATTTCACCGCAAATTGTGTGGTAAAAGAAGCACAGGAAACGGTTTTAGGCGAAGATGGAAACCCGCGAATCCTATCGTTCATTATCGATAAAAAAGATGTAAAACTCATAACCGCCTGGAAATATACGGGCATGATGGGCACCGGAAGCGACGCTTTCGAGATCAACAATTTGAAGGTTTCTGCTGACCGGAGTTTCAGGATCAACCCGGATTTTGCTTTAGTTGACCAACCTTTATACCGCTATCCGTTTTTGCAATTGGCAGAAGCTACTTTGGCGGCCAACTTATCTGGAATGGCTATTCATTTTATGAATTTGGCAGAAGTTATTTTTCAGGAGAAACTGGGTTTAAATAAGCTTTCCATCAACCAAAAAACAGTTTTGAGAAACACGTTCCGCCGCCTGGAAACAGAGTTTGGCCAACTCCGGGAAGCATTTTATTTCGCCCTAAACAAATCCTGGTCCACGCCAAACAACGAAAAAAGTACGCTAAAAGAAGCATTGCAGGAAGTGAGCAAAACCAGCCGGTTGCTTGCCAAAAAAGCCCGAGAAACTGTTGATCAATTGTATCCTTTTTGCGGGCTGCAGGCAGCCAGTCCGGATACGGAAATCAACCGCGTTTGGCGCGATTTCCATACGGCCGGGCAGCATAGTTTGCTCACATTTTTGGAGTGAGGAAAGGGCAAAGCTGGAAAGGTTAAGGATTAAAAGGAATATGCAATAATCTTAAACGCTTTTTGCCATTTCTACCTTTGCCCTTTTTACCTTTGCCCTTTAACCTTAAAAATGTCGTCCCACCACATCGTCCGCGAAAAACAAGAACCTGCACTGCTAATTTTGGATTTAACTGATTTTGAGGAAGAACATTTAGGCCAGCTTTTAGAATGGAGCCCGACCGTTTTAGTGAATGACGGATCGGCAGAAAAAATGCAAAGTTTGGGGATTAAGTTTGATGTGCTGCTGACGGTAACCGAGAACAGGTTTTTGCAGGAACATCTCCGCGTTGTACCAATCCTGGAAAACGCTTTAAAAACCGGTTTGCAGTTTTTGGTTGATGAAAAATATCCGGCCGTCAATATTATTACCGGTAAAAGAAGCATGGCCGATTTTTTGGTTTTTGCCGACCGGATCACGCTGGTTATTTTCAGCCAAAACCAAAAAATTTACCCAATAAGCAGTGGTTTCAACAAGTGGAAAACTACCGGGGAACGGATCGAAATCATTCATCCGCCAAAAGATTTAAGCTTTGAGGGTTTGGATCAGATCAGCCATAATCAATATCAAACCAAAGCCGACGGGTTTTTTACGCTGAAGTTTGCACAGCCGCTTTTGTTTATTGCAGAAGAGGTTTAAAACGCGGCCGGATCATCCAAGCATTTCATTAAATCAGGATATTGAAACCGGTAATCAAAATCAGCAATGATTTTTTGCGGACTGACGATTTTCCAATCCGTTTTCTCGTCTAAAAATTCCGGTGCGGCCAAACCCATTTTTAAAATGGCTTTACTGTAAAATTCTTTTTTGGTTGGGTGCGATGGCGCAACGGCATTATAAACGCCGGTTTCAGGCTGATTCAAAATGGCTTCGATCAAGCCTAAACAGTCCTGCAAATGGATTAAGTTGACCGGTACCAAACCGTTCGGGATGCTGTTTTTATCCTTGAAAAACCTGCCCGGGTTTCTGTCCGGGCCAAACAGACCGCCAAAACGAACCACCGTTGTTTGCAAATTTTTAGTCGATAAAAACAGCATTTCTGCCTGTGCCAGTTCTGATGGAACGGTGGGCCCGGTCTCGGTAACTTCCCGGCAAACATCGCCGTAAACAGATGTAGAACTGATAAAAACCACTTTGCGCACTTTAGTATTTTCAATGGCCAACAGCAAATGCCGCATTTTTTCCAGATACCCGCTCTGTCCGCTTTTGCGCGATGGCGGCACGTTGATAAACAACACATCACTTTCAAAAAAAGCATCCGGAAAAGTAGTTTCAGCATCAGCCAGTATTAAAAATGCGTCAATTCCGGCGTTTTGCAGCAACATAATTTTTTGCAAAGTTGTGGTAGAACCTTTTACCTGCCAGCCATTTTTAAGCAGACTTTTGGCCAGCGGGAAACCGAGCCAGCCACAGCCTAAAATGCTTATTTTTTTATCCATGTTCATGGCTTCAAATATAAATCAAAACTAAATTGGCATCAGCTTTGTAACTTGCATCACAAATACTTAAATAGATCATGAAAAAATCATCCCCCAAATTAGCCCTCACTTGTATCGCTTTAGCCCTTACAGCTACGTTCAACACGGGTTGCAGTTCGTTTACCAAAACCCAAAAAGGCACAGCAATTGGTGCCGGTGCAGGTGGTACAATTGGTGCTTTGATAGGCCGAAGGGCCGGTAATACCGCAATTGGTGCTTTAATTGGCGGTGCTGTTGGCGGTACTGCCGGTGCGTTCATCGGCCGGAAAATGGACCGTCAGGCAGCAGAGATCAAACAAACCGTTCCGGGTGCAGATGTGGTTAGGGAAGGCGAAGGCTTGATTGTAAAATTTGATTCGGGCATTTTGTTCGACGTTAATAAAACTGCTTTAAAACCGGTTGCAACCACTAATCTGCAAAATCTGGCCACTTCCATGCAAAATAACCCGGACACCAATATCATGATTATAGGTTATACAGACAATACCGGCTCTGCAACTTACAACCAGGATTTATCCGTTCGCCGTGCCAATGCCGTAAAATATGCCATCACTTCCAACGGTGTTTCCGGCACGCGTTTAACAACCGAAGGAAAGGGCGAAGGCGACCCGATTGCCGATAACACAACCGAAGCAGGCCGGGCGCAAAACCGCCGCGTGGAAATTGTAATTGTGGCAAACGATAAAATGAAAGCCGACGCTAAAACGGCACAGTAAACAAAATTTATACCGATAAAAGAAGCATCTTAATTAAAAACTGAGATGCTTCTTTATTTTAAAAACAGCTACCAGTATGCAATTATTTGCGTTATTTTGTAGCGATGTTAAAAAAACCAGGAATCATTTTAGTTACGTTGCTTTACCTTGTTACGGCAACGGGCTTTGTGATGAACCTGCATTTTTGTGGTAAAAACATTGCCTCCGTTGGCCTGAACAAAACGGCAGAAGAGTGCGGCATGAGCAGTAAATGCTGCAAAAACACCCACCTGGAAGTTAAAGTAAAAGATGCGCACCAAACGGCACATACTGTTTTTAGCAGCATAAATTTGGCGTTGCCGGTTGCTGTTGTCCGGTTTCATTTTTTGGATGAAGGATCAACTATCAATCACTTAACCTTATTTTCTGCTGAACGTGGGCCTCCGCTTAACGGCCAAGTTATTTTTCTTAAAAATCAAAATTTCCGGATCTGATCAAGTTGTGATCAAAGCAAAATTTAAACAGTTTTTTCCAGCTGTTGATACTTTTTTTACAACACATTTTTAATCAATCCCGATGAAATCCTTTAAAATATTATTAGCTGTTTTAGCTATTTCCATTACTTCTGTACAAGCACAATTTGTTAAAGCCGATTTACAGGTAAGCGGTTTAACCTGTTCCATGTGTTCTAAAGCAACCGAAAAATCTTTGCGCACTTTAACTTTTATTAGCGATATCAAGCCTGATTTAAACCGTAATTTATTTGTGCTCACCTTTAAAAAAGATGCGGATGTAAACTTGGATGCCATCAGCAAAAAAGTGCTGGACGCCGGTTTTTCGGTAAATAAACTAACGGCTTCTTTTAACTTTGACAATTTAAAAATCGACAACAATTTCCATTTTAATTATGCCGGTAACACGTATCACTTTTTAAATGTAAAAGCCGAAACGTTGAACGGCGTTACGCCTGTTACGGTAATTGATAAAAATTTCATTCCAGCTTCTGCTTATAAAAAATATGCCGCACAAACCACTTTTCCTTGTTATAAAAGTGGCATGATGGGCGGCCAGAAAGTTTATCATTTAACGATTTAAGTCAAAATTTAACATGAAAATATTTTGGCTGAGTTGGTGCTTTTTGGCATCAACCTTAACTGCTTTTGCCCAGGAATTATATGTACAATCCGAACCTGCCAGCAATATGGCGCGGCATTCTTTAGGTTTACGGTTAGAAAATCAGGGTTATTTTAACCCTGATTTTCGTAACCGAAGTACGGTAGAAATCATGTATGGCGCAAGCAAAAACTGGATGATCCACGCTTCGGGTTATGTATCAGATTTTTACCTGCAAAAACAGCATTTGGAAGGTTTTAGTGCTTACGCTAAATACCGATTTTTTTCGGTTGATTCGGTGCAAAAGCATTTTCGTGGCGCAGCTTTTATCAAGGCATCAAGTATAAATAATCCGATTTTGAATCAGGAAATTGCTTTGGAAGGTGATAATTCCGGCTTGCAAAGCGGACTGGTTTTTACGCAATTGCTGCATAAACTGGCACTTTCGGGTTCCATCAGTTATTTGCGCGGATTTAACAATCAGAACAACCAAATCCCGGTTGGTTTTGCAAAAGATGCGGTTGCTTATACGCTTTCTTCCGGTTATCTACTTTTTCCGAAGAATTATACTAATTACAATCAAACCAACGTAAACTTTTACCTGGAATTATTAGGTAAAACCAATCCAAGTTACAAGCAAAGTTATCTGGATGCTGCGCCTGCCGTTCAGTTTATTTTCAACAGTGTTTTCCGGGTTGATTTTTCTTATCGGACACCTTTATATAACAGCATGACGCGTAATTCGCAGAATATGTATTTGGTTAGGTTAGAGTATAATTTTTTTAATTTGTTTTGAGGATTTTGTTTAAGTCAAACTATAATAGTTTACTTAAAAGCCAGTTCAAAATTTGTTCAATTTAATTTCTATGCTTCTTTTACCACCTAAAATTTGGTGGTTGCTACCGCTTTTTCGCATCGGAACAAATTGCAAAAACCAAATTTACCGGCATAAAAGAAGCATTTGTTTTTTAAACGAAACTTAAACAAAGCTGATCAATCCAACCTTTGATCATTTAATGATATACGGCTCATTTTTTGTCCAACCGATTTCAATGTTAGACAAATACCAGCTTTTGCCATTATCATTGTTCCCCTGATAAAATAGATAAGTTTTAGCATTGCTATCCTCAAAAATACATGGATGGCCGGATTCGCTGCTGTTCCAGCTTCCAGGTTTGCCGTTTGGTAAAAATGGTTGGTTAGAAAGCCGTTTCCATACTTTGCCATCGCTGCTTACCGCTACCCCGATTTGTTGCGGCGCATTGTTGTAATTGCCTGCGTAAAACATATAAAGCTTGTTGTTGCGCTTGATGATACTTGCACCTTCTATACAATTTCCTTCCCAGGGCAAAACAGGTTTTAAAATGGCCGAATCAACGGCTTGTTTCCAGGTGCTTTTACTAAAATTTGCACCGATTGACGCGCTGGCCACGCCCTGCTTTTGTATCTGCCCGCTGCTGTCGCGCGTGGCGAAATAGAGAAAGTATTTGTTTTGGAAAGGATAAACTTCGGCATCTATTGCCCGGCCGTTGGTCCATTTTCCGGCAGGATGAAAAATCGGGTTGCTTGTATCACGTTTAAAATTTATCCCGTCGGTTGATACGGCATGGCATATTGCATCTTTGGCACCGTTGCCATAAGTTTGGTAAAAAAGATGGATTTTACCGTCTTTTAAAATAGCACCGGGCGCGCATAAACCTTTTTGTTCATAAGCGGCAGCAGGCTTGATTTCGCCTATTTTGACCCAATTATACAAATCTGTACTTTGGGCGATGCCAATATCCCAGCCAAGCATTCCGTTACTGCTGTTGTTGGAAGCCTTGCGCGAATAATACATCAGGTATTTACCTTTAAATTTTACAACTATCGGGTCTTTGGCCAACGAAGTCCCTGCTGTTGTAGTATCGCTGAAATACATGCGCGGCACTTGCGCCCGGCCTGCAACACTTATCAAAACCAGGATAAGCAGACTGCACTGTTTTAAAATTTTTATATACATGTTAGAACTTGTTTAAACCCCATTCCGCCTAAACTTGACATGCTGTTTTTATGCCGGTAAAATTGGTGTTAAAGTTGATTTTTTACCTGATAAAAACAGCATCACTTTCTTTTGGCCACCTGCATCCTGAACCAGTTTATATCTACATAACCGCCTGGCTTTTGGGTTGCATAATTGAACAGGCAGAACTTGTTGCCCGTAAAAACAGATAAATTGAATTTCATGGCAAATTCGTTTCCAAGTTGTTTAAAATTGATATTATCAGTGCTGTAAAAAAACGTGGCATTATCGGTATTGGCATCTACTTTAGCTTGTAAATAAATTTTATTTGAAGCCAGGTTTTCTATTGCGGCGGTTTCTTGCCCGTTTACCGCCATAACCAAACGTTTTTTTCCGTTTTTCAGTTGCACGGCGATATAGGCATAAGGGTCCTGAAAAATGGCCAATCCTGCCACGTCGCCTTCTTGTAAATGGCTGACATCAAATTCTGCCGTTCCGGTTGATGCCGGGCCGAACGGCCGTTGGGTCAATGTATTTCGGGCAAGCCTCAGATTGTCAACTATTTTGCCGGTTTTCAGGCGCAGATAACCTTTCCGTTCCGTAAGCGACCACAAACTATCGTTCGGGTTATGGTTCCAAGCCCATTGTAAACCCAATTTGAGTTGGTTAAATTCGTCTGATTTTGGCAAAATGGTAACCGGCCAGCTTTTGCCTACGTTTGGCTTTTTGTAAGTGGTTACCGCTTTGCCGTTTACGCCAACCATTGGCCAGCCATCAACCCAGGTAACCGGTTGCAGCGTGGGCACACGGCCAATGGCATCTCGATCCTGAAACAAAACCGACCACCATTCGCCCGTTTGCGTTTGGACCAATGCGCCCTGATGCACGCCTTTTTTTCGGAAACCCATGTCATCTTTCAACACCACTTTTTCTTCGTACGGACCGTAAATATTTTTGGAACGCATGGCAACCTGGTAGCCGTCGCCGCCGCCATAAGTGCAATACAAATAATAATAACCATTGATTTTGTAAACGTGGCTTCCTTCCAAACCTCCGCGTTGTTTGCCTTCAAAAATTATGGTATCTTTTGATTTAGGCGATAAATCAGGGTTCACCTCCGTTAAATTAAGTTTTGAATAACCATGTACTATATAGATTTTATTGTCGTCATCAAAAAACAAACCGGCATCATAATAAGCTTTTGGTAGTTTGGTCAGCTTCCATGGCCCGGCCGCAGATTTGGCCGTACAAAGAAACCCGCCTTCGTCCAGCGTTACAAAAAGGATGTAAAACTGCCCGTTATGATAGCGGATGCTGCTCGCCCATTGGCCATGCGCATAACGTGTTGCGCCCTGCATGTTGTACGCCGGATATCCGGGAATCCGCTGAACGGCGTCGCTTAGGTATTTCCAATTAACCAGATCTTTAGATTCCATCACCGGCACGCCCGGAAAATAGTTCATGGTAGTGGTAACCATATAATAAGTATCACCAACGCGGATCACGTCATTGTCCGGAAAATCGGCCCAAATAATCGGATTGGTATAAGTGCCGTTGCCGTTGTCTGCCTGTTGCGCATGAACTGGGTTGATAAAAACCAGGATTGATAAAATTAATGCTGAAAATACTTTTGTGCCCAACTTGTAATTTAACATGTTCGTATTTTATTGTTGATTTCTGAGAATCCGTTTTTACCAATGCTTCTTTTATCACCTAAAAATTGTTGTCTATTACTTTTTTATATCGATATAAAAATCTAAACTTGGATTTTATTACCCTAAAAGAAGCATCCAAGTTTAGAATGGATTTTGAAATGTTGCTGAGGTCATTCCAAATGCTGCTGTAAATAAGTTTTGGATTTTGATTTAGAAATAAAGTCCTTCAACAAATCAATTTCCTGCGAATCATAAGCGGCAAAATCACCGTGAAAAAGATCATGCTGCCATACTTTTGGCACCGGGTCTCCCGGCCGGTGCCCCCAGGGAAGATTGGTTTGTGTTTTTCCATTCACCAATCCCCACAACATGCAGCCAATCTTTTCATCATAAAAAACAGCAAGGTTATTTTGAATGGTCGATCCGTTCGGGCGGTTCATCCATTCGGTATTAATCAACGGGCGGTTATATGTTTTAAGTTCGGCGATATTTTTGATCAAATCGTCTTTATTGCCGTAATTATGGAACGAAATGATGTCCGAACCAGCAACTGCTATTTCGTTCAATTGCTTGTTTCCGTTCCAAATATCAACTGTCACCGGTTGCGAAGGATTGACTTCACGTGCCCAGCGGATCACTTTTTTCAGCAAAGGCAAAGTTGCGGTGCCGAGGCCGCCATTGGTCGGTTCGTTGTACAAATCCCAGATAAAAACGCGCGGATCATTTTTAAACCTGCCCATCACCGCTTTTACATATTTTTCCAGCCGGAAATGCGTGGTAGAATCGACAACCATGCTGTGGCCCGGGCTTGGCGACCAGGCCCAGGCGTACCAGCCTTTTAGCGGTTCGGGCTGTTTGCCAACTTTCGGGTCTTGTTCAATCCCAAACACGCAATCATCAAAGAGTGCAGGCATGAACTTTATTTTGTGCTTGTCGCAAATCGCCATAAACGTGTCCAGGGTTTTGAGGAAATATTGTGGGTCATCTTCATAAACCGCAAACTGAAGCACAGCCCGCAAACTGTTCAAGCCCGTTTTTTCGGCTAAAGCCAGCTCTTTATCAATTGCAACGGGATCAAAAGTGGTCTTGTCCCACATGGCCGTATAATTAATGGCATAAGCCGGAATGTAGTTGAAACCGCAATACCAGGGCTGTTTGTTGTACCATTCCTTTATTTTTTGTTTGGGCCAGCGTGCGTCTTTTTGTTGCGCGCTTACGTAGGATTTGGGTTGAAATAAAAGGAACAGGCTTATCGCGAGGAAGACTTTTTTCATGGTGATGCCGTTTGGCTTTGCGGTCTATATTGATTTGGTTTGATGTTTTAACGAAGTTCCGGTTTTCAGCAAGATGTTTATTTGGGTTTATGCAGATGCTTCTTTTATCACCTAAAAAACAGTGAAACATTATTTATACCGATGGCTGATAGATAGCCAAACTACAGTAAAAGCGGGTTAAGTTCGGATGCAACCAATTCGCCAGGTTCTAATCCGCAAAGCCAGCGTTGCCGGTCGTTTTCCTGATGCTTGTTTTGCGGCTCGGTCACGCACGCGCCATCAGCAATATAAATAACTGTAAATACTTCCCTAACTGTATTTTGCGACTGATTTCCGGGTGCAGAATGCAGCGTCCAGCCGTAATGCCAGGAAGCATCACCGGCTTTCATGGATTTAGGCCGGTCAACTTCAAAACCTTTGTCTTTTACAAACTGCTCCAACATCGCTTCGGATTCATCAGAAATGGCCATGTTCTCTACAAAACCGGCATTTTGCGAACCGGAAGCAAAGGTAAGCATGCCCATTTCGGCGGTAATATCGATCAAAGGCATCCACATCGTAATCGTATTATTGGTGTCAACCGGCCAGTAATACTGATCCTGGTGCCAGGGCGTGAAACCGCCGCCCGGCTCTTTATATAAAGCCTGATCGTGATAAATACGCACATTTTGCACGCCGAGCAAATCAGCAGCGATCTTGGCCATCCGTTTGGCCAGCGTAAATTTTTTTACATTTTCGTCCACTTCCCACAAATTCATAATCTGCAAAAAAGCTTTGCCGTACGTGTCCCGCTCGTCCAGGCTTCTTTTTTCGGTATTATAGCGGTTGGCTGCTTTGTTGATGACGGTCCGGTAAGCAGAAACTTCATCGGCATTCAAAATCCCGGGGATCAAAACGTGCCCGTTTTTACGAAACCCTTCGATTTGGGCATCGGTTACCTGTTTGTTGTCCTTTAATTCCGGCAGGTTATCAGTTATTGCCATAAAAAATCACTTTGGTTTATTGAGGTTTGAAGGTCTAAATAACTGTTTATAAAGGACGATTTTAAGGTATAAATTGGAATTTTATTGGTTTATGTTATCCTTTTTATAGAAAAAAGATCAGTATGTGCGAAAATATGAACTTATCAGGGCATTTTGGGTAAAACCGTTTTTTTACCGTTGGGGAAATTTTCTCAAAAAGAACTCATCGGTCATTACCTTTGCGCTACCAAAACCTTGATAAACATGAAAAATTTGTTCCTGATTATTTTTTCTTTAGGCATTTTCCCGTTTATGGATTTTGCAAATGCGGAACAGGCAAACGCCGGTCATTACCATGAAACCAAGATGGCCACAGACACAATTTACCTTGCCGACCCAACCATTTTTTTGGATAAAGGGATTTATTATCTGTACGGAACAGGCAGCAACCAGGGTTTTCCGGTCTATCAATCTTCTGATTTAAAAAATTGGACCGAACCTTCGGGCAAAACAAATGGTTTGGCACTTTTTAAAGGCGATGCTTACGGAAACGGCGGTTTTTGGGCACCACAGGTTTTTAAAAACGGCCGTACTTATTATATGGTTTATACAGCTGATGAACATATTGCCATAGCAGAAAGCGACAGTCCGTTGGGGCCGTTTAAGCAAAAAGAAATTAAAGTATTATCTGGCGTGGGAAAGCAGATTGATCCTTTTGTTTTCCGTGACGAAGACGGTAAATCTTACTTATATTACGTGCGTTTGAGCGAAGGCAACCGGATTTTTGTGGCCCGTATGAAAGACGATTTTTCTGATATTTTACCAGAAACCGCAAAAGAGTGCATTACAGCAACCCAGGATTGGGAAAATACAGCCAAATCGCCTTGGCCGGTCACCGAAGGGCCAACGGTTTTTAAAAAGGGCAATCTTTATTATTTGTTTTATTCGGCCAATGATTTTCGTAACCCGGATTATGCCGTAGGTTATGCAACCGCCCGATCGCCTTTTGGCCCCTGGAAAAAGTCTGATCAAAACCCAATCATCAGCAAAAACCTGTTAAAAATAAACGGGACCGGCCACGGCGATTTCTTTAAAGACAAAAAAGGAAACATGGAATACGTTTTTCACACGCACCATTCCAACGTTCAAGTATCGCCGCGGGCAACGGGCTTGATCCGGGTAAAATTTGTAAAAAATGCTTTGGGCAGTTACGATGTGGTAGCCGACGCGTCCAGCTTTAGGTTTTTGATGCGGAAAAAATAATCAGCTTTTATGGATCGTTTTGTTGCGATCGAGACAACACCTGATGCTGTTTTTATGGCCATAAAGTTGCTGACGGATTTCAGGACGCTACAAAAAGCAGTTCTTGCCCTATCGCCTCTTCATATTTTCATAAGAATAAGCTTTCGACGTCAAAAAAATAAATAATTAAAGCCATTAAAAATCAATTTTATCTCCTGAAAATCAATTTTGTAAAGACTTATTTAGTAACGGCTCTTCCAAAACAATTTAAATGATTACCTGATTACTGAAACCAACTTTACTATGCTTCTTTTATCGGCATAAAATTGGAAAAGCAAGATTTATGGGCCTAAAAGAAGTAGGGTGATATTTTTTCGACATAAACTCAAACATGCTTCTAATATTAGAATAATTAACATTGATTTAAAAAATTGATAATCAACAAAATAACTACCTAAAACAACGTATAGAATTGTATATCTTTTTAAGAAATTATCCAACTGAAAAAGCCTGTCAGAATAATCTGACAGGCTTTTATTTTTAAGGTAGCGGGAGCAGGACTCGAACCTACGACCTTCGGGTTATGAGCCCGACGAGCTACCAACTGCTCCATCCCGCACTGTTTTTGTTTTCCCTCCGGCCATAAACCCCGAAAGCCTTTCCAGTGTCTCAATTTTTGATATTGTTTCCCTGATTGCACTGCAAAGATATAATTCGTTCCTTTGCAGTCCAAATATATTTTTAATTTTTTTCAATGGGTCATCAGGCAGGATTTGTAAGCATCATCGGGAAACCCAACGCCGGGAAATCAACTTTGATGAACGCGCTGGTTGGCGAAAAGATGTCGGTCATCACTTCCAAAGCCCAAACCACACGCCACCGGATTTTGGGGATTGTGAACGATGAAAACTACCAGATCGTTTTTTCTGACACGCCGGGCATCATCAAACCGCATTATGCTTTGCAGGAAAGCATGATGCACCAGGTAGAAGGCTCAATTGTGGATGCGGATTTGATTTTGCTGATGACCGATATCAACGAGCAGCACGACGAACAGGATGTGCTGGAAAAACTGGAAGGTTCGCAGGCACCATTGATCGTTTTAATCAACAAAATAGATCAGAGCGACGAAGAAACCGTGATGCAAAAAATTGCTTACTGGCAGGAAAAACTTCAGCCAAAAGCGGTTTATGCCATTTCGGCTTTACACCTACAAGACATTGCTTCTTTTATCGGTACAATTTTGGCGTACATGCCCGAGCATCCGCCGTATTACGAAAAAGATTTTTTAACAGATCGTAACGACCGTTTTTTTGCTTCGGAAATTATCCGCGAAAAAATATTTAAAAATTACAAAAAGGAAATCCCTTACAGTACCGAAGTGATTATCACGGCTTTTAAGGAAGATGAAAAAATATACCGCATTAGTTCGGAAATTATTGTGGAGCGCGATTCGCAAAAAAACATTTTGATTGGCCCGGGCGGCGCAATGCTGAAAAAAATTGGCACTTATGCCCGGAAAGATATGGAAGAATTTTTTCAGCGCAAAGTTTTCCTCGAAATGTTTGTCAAAGTAATCCCCGACTGGCGCAGCAAAAAAAATTACCTGAAACAATTCGGGTACGAAGAATAAGTATTGGTTGTCAATTGTTAGTTTCGAGTTGTCAGTTCTACTCGTACAAATGGCAACCGGCAACTAAAAACACAACAACAAAAATGAGTAATATAGTAGCCATAGTTGGCCGCCCCAACGTAGGCAAATCCACTTTATATAACAGATTGACCGAGAGCCGCAAAGCCATTGTTGATGATTACAGCGGCGTAACCCGCGACCGGCATTATGGTCATGCCGAGTGGCTGAACCGTACTTTTACCGTAATTGATACCGGCGGCTATGTGGCCAATTCGGAGGATGTTTTTGAAGCAGCCATCCGCGAGCAAGTGGTTATCGCCATTGAAGAAGCAACCGTAATTTTATTTATGGTGGATGTTACCACTGGCATTACCGATCTGGACGATGACATTGCAACGGTCCTCCGCAGAAGCAAAAAACCGGTGCATGTAGTTGTAAACAAGGTAGATAATACTGCCAGGTACGATGAAACCAGCACTTTTTACGGTTTGGGTTTAGGCGAGATTTTCCCGATCTCTTCCATGACGGGTTCCGGAACGGGAGAACTGCTGGACGAAGTAGTGAAAGGTTTTGACGACGAAGAAGTTGAAGAAAACGGCCTGCCAAAATTTGCCATTGTTGGCCGCCCGAACGTGGGCAAATCCTCTTTAATCAATTCGCTGATTGGCCAGGAGCGTAATATTGTAACACCGATTGCCGGCACCACGCGCGATTCGATTCATATCCATTACAATCAGTTCGGCCATAATTTTATGCTGATTGATACCGCAGGCCTTCGTAAAAAAACCAAAGTACACGAAAACATCGAGTTTTATTCCGTCATGCGAACGATTAAAGCTTTGGAAGAAGCAGACGTGGTTTTGATCATGATCGATGCGGTTGAAGGCATGGAAAGCCAGGACGTGAACATCTTTCATCTCGCCGAAAAAAACAAAAAAGGCGTGGTAATTTTGGTGAACAAGTGGGATTTGATCGAAAAAAACAACAAAACCACCAAAGTTTTTGAAGAACAGATCAAACAAAAACTGGCACCGTTTACCGATGTGCCGATTGTTTTTACTTCGGTTACCGAAAAACAACGGATTTTTAAAGCGATAGAAGCAGCAACCAAAGTTTATGAAAACCGGAAGAAAAAAATCCCGACATCAAAATTAAACGAAGTGATGTTGCCGCTGATCGAAGCTTTCCCTCCGCCTTCTTTAAAAGGAAAATTCGTGAAAATTAAGTACGTAACACAAATTGTTGGCACGTCGCCCATGTTTGCGTTTTTCTGCAATTTGCCGCAATATATCAAAGAACCTTACAAGCGTTTTATTGAGAACAAACTGCGGGAAAATTTTGATTTTGAAGGCGTTCCGGTGCAGATATTTTTCCGGCAGAAGTAATAGGAAATTTCCCTATTTGACTTTGGAAAATTAAATTCAAAAATTATTTTGCTTTTTATAACTTTATAATTACTTTTGAGGTATAAATTTATAAAAAACACAAAGACTTCATGGGTCTATCCATGAAACTATAAACAAAAAAAGTATATAAAAGCCTCCATTAGGGGGCTTTATTTTTTTATAAAATAATATGGCAAAACCTTACACTTCTGAATTATTCTCCTTTTCATTTATTCCCGCGTATGAAGATAAGATTAAAGACTTAGCGGAAAATATAGCAGATATTGAAGCTTGGGATTTTTCTGACTCTCCCACTAAAAGTTATCAGATTTTAAAAAATTATTTGGAACATACATTTCGAAAACTTAAAGCAGAAGGAAAGATATGTTTCACGACGAACAATAAATTTGCAGCTTTTAATACAGGTTTAGTTACTTCTAACATGGAAGAAATTATTGCTTTTTTTGAGGAATATAAAAATCAAAAAAGCGGGTTTACTACTCCGTACTTTTTTAAGGGTTTTTTAAAAAATAGCGATAATTCCGTCCTTACACACTTTTATAATAATTTACCCGAAATAGCAAATTATTTTGAGAAACCTGCATCACTAATTTTTAATCCAAAGTGTAATCTTATACCAGATATCGATCATATTATCAGTGATAATTTACCCAGATTTCCGTCTCATTTACAAAACGCACACGAAGATGAAATTAGAAGGCAATTATTTGGAGCAATAGACGATGTAAAGAAAAAAGTTAGAACTAATTATAAAATTGCCATTCCGCAATATTACGATAACAAAATACAACTACTATTACCACTTTGCCTAACGGCAGGCTCCCCAAATCCTGATTTAGCACTTGTGGTTCATAGTTTAAATGATACGACTTACACCGCCAGAACTTGTCTAACTTTAAAAATGGCCTATAATAATGCAAGATTAATTGTAAAACCTCAAAGTTCTTGGTTAAAGCCATAACAAACGTTTTATCGAAAACAAGCTGCGCGAAAATTTTGATTTTGAAGGCGTTCCGGTTCAAATATTTTTTAGGCAGAAGTAAACCAATGCTTCTTTTATCGGCATAAAATTAAGGTTGAAAATGCCTTTTTTAATTTTAGAATCAGCAAAGAACTGTGTTTCTCAATTCTTAGTTTTTTATCGATTTTTGCACGATAAAAGAAGCATTCCGCATGGAACAAAGAACCACCGAAAAAGACTCCAATTACAACCACTTGGAGCAAATGCCGCTGCGCGAAATCCTGCAAAACATTAATAAGGAAGATAAAACTGTACCCGATGCGGTGGAAAAAGCAATTCCGCAGCTGGAAAAACTTGCTGCTGCTACGATTGAAAAAATGCAAAAAGGTGGCCGCCTTTTTTACATTGGCGCAGGCACAAGCGGCCGTTTAGGCGTAGTTGATGCTTCCGAGTGTCCGCCAACATTTGGTGTTCCGTTTGATTGGGTGGTTGGCATCATTGCAGGCGGCGATCCTGCCATCCGTAAAGCGGTAGAAAATGCCGAAGATGACGAAGGACAAGCCTGGAAAGACCTCGGGCAATACAACATCAGCCCAAAAGATGTGCTGGTTGGTATTGCCGCTTCAGGCTCCACGCCTTACGTGGTCGGCGGATTACAAAAAGCAAACGAAGCGGGTTTAATCACCGGCTGCATTGTTTGCAATGCTGGCAGTAAAGTTGCCGCCGAAGCAAAGTTTCCGGTAGAAATTATAACCGGGCCCGAGTTTTTAACAGGCTCGACCCGCATGAAAGCAGGGACGGCACAAAAACTGGCGTTAAATATGCTAAGCACTTCCGTCATGGTTTTGCTTGGCCGCGTAAAAGGCAACAAAATGTTTGATATGCAGCTTACCAATCATAAATTAGTTGATCGCGCCGTTAGGATGATTGTAACAGAAACCGGGCTGAACGAAGAAAAAGCCTCAGAACTGTTAAAAAAACATGGAAGCGTCCGCAATGCAGTTGCCTATGCTTCTTTTACGGATGAAAAAACGATATCAAAATAACTGGCGGCAAACCAGGAAATAAAATATGCACGAAATTGAGCCTTATTACAAGTGGCGCGACGATTATGTGGCTGCAGAAGATGAACGTTCGCCTTTTTACGACACACAATACAATGAATTTGAGTTTGATAAACAGGTTTACAATTATTTGCTCCATCCGCAGTGGGATTCTTTCGGCTCAAACACGCTTTACTTAAAAGTGCTTTATACAGATTATGATTTGGGGTTTACGATCATCGAATTTATTGGCGAATGGAACGATGCCATCGACAATGACATTATGCTGTTGAAACGCGAAATCCTGGAACTGATGATGGACGAAGGCATCAATCATTTTATCCTCATCGGCGAAAACGTGCTCAACTTTCACACCTCGGATGATTCGTATTACGAGGAATGGTTTCAGGAAGTGGAAGACGGCTGGATTACCGGCGTAAATTTCCGCGAACACGTTTTGGAAGAATTTAAGCAAAGTAACATCGACTATTATATTAACTTTGGCGGCGGTTTGGAACATCTTCACTGGCGGGCGTTAAAACCCGTGCAATTATTTCAAACCGTACAGGATTTGATGCAAAAACGTTTAAATTAGTTAAACTTTTCAACTTAAAAATTGTCTAAAATTGAAATAAAAAATAATGGAAACTCAAAAATCTAATTACGATTATAAAAATGTGATCCAACTGGACGGCACCGCAGACAGTACTCGCCGTTTTATGGCCAATGTATTTATGTGGATGTTTGTGGCACTGGGGATTTCTGCCGCACTTTCATACCTTTTTTCCCATGATTCTTCACTGTTGCAGTTGCTTTTTAACCCCGCAACCGGCCGAAACACAATTTTGGGCACTGTTGCCATTTTTGCACCGCTGGCTTTTGTACTCATAATGTCTTTCGGGATCAATAAAATTTCACAGCCGGTTTTAGTGGTTTTGTTTCTGGCTTTTGCAGCCGTAATGGGCATCAGTTTAAGCTATATTTTCCTGATTTATACTTCGGCATTGATCGGTACCGTTTTTCTCACTACTTCATTGGTTTTTGGGGTGATGGCCGTTACAGGTTATACCACCAATCAGGATTTGACCAAATTCGGTAGCATCATGATCATGGGCTTGTATGGTATTGTAATTGCTTCTTTTATCAACTATTTTTTAAAAAGCGATCAAATGCAATACATCATCAGTTATATTGGCGTAGCTGTTTTTGTAGGATTGACTGCTTATGACGTGCAGCGCATTAAACGTATTGGCGAAGGTTTGGAATACGGAAACGCTTCTGCCGGTAAAATGGCCATTATGGGGGCAATGACTTTGTACCTGGATTTCATTAATCTTTTTATCATGTTGCTGCGTGTTTTCGGTGGCAACGGAAGGAGAAACTAATACTGTTTTTATCACCTGAAAAAAGTCCTGCCGAACAAAACGGCAGGACTTTTTTATTGCACCTAAATGATTGCAGAAGCTGCTTTTATTGTGCAAATTTGTGCCTGCTTATAGCGAAAGACGGAGGGATTAGACCCTGCGATGTCTTGGCAACCTGTGCTTACAAGGTGCCACATTCTACTTCAATTTAGTTTTTAAGTTGAAGAAAGATAAGCGAAAGAGGAACCCAATACCGAATTTCGAGATAAGCTTTTTTTAGTTTCCAGTTGTGAGTTGCCGGTTGCCGGTTTAAACTGACAACTTGCAACTCGCAACTAACAACTCATGACAATCGAACAAGCATTACAAAAACGCATCCTGATTATCGATGGCGCAATGGGCACGATGATCCAACGCTATCAGTTGGAGGAAGAAGATTTCCGCGGAGAACGTTTCCGCAACCATCATTCTGATTTAAAAGGGAATAACGATTTATTAAATATTACACGGCCGGATATCATCAAAGCCATTCATGCCGAATATTTGGATGCCGGCGCAGATATTATCGAAACCAATACTTTTAGTACGCAGGTAATTTCGCTGGCTGATTATCACCTGGAAGAACTGGCTTACGAGCTGAGTTTTGAAGGTGCAAAAATAGCACGTGAAGCTGCAGACGGATACACGAAAAACAATCCGGATAAACCGCGTTTTGTGGCTGGCGCAATCGGGCCGACCAATCGTACCGCGTCCCTTTCGCCGGACGTAAACGATCCTGGTTATCGTGCCGTAACTTTTGATGATCTGGAAGCTGCCTATTACGAGCAGGTTCGCGGATTGGTTGATGGTGGTTCGGATGTTTTGCTTGTGGAAACGATTTTTGATACGCTAAATGCCAAAGCAGCGCTGTTTGCCATAAACCGTTATGCTTCTTTTACCGGTATAAAGTTGCCGATCATGATTTCCGGGACGATTACCGATGCCTCCGGACGTACACTTTCCGGGCAAACAGTCGAGGCGTTTTGGAATTCAATCCGCCATGCAAACCTGCTTTCCGTTGGATTAAATTGTGCGCTCGGTGCCAAAGATATGCGCCCGCATTTGGAAGAACTTTCACAAAAAGCAGACGTTTATATTTCCGCTTATCCGAATGCCGGTTTGCCCAATGAATTTGGTGCGTATGATGAAGTTCCGCATGAAACCGCCCATTTGGTAGAAGATTTCCTGATGGCCGGTTTCGTAAATATTGTGGGCGGCTGCTGCGGCACCACGCCGGAGCATATAAAATGTATCGCAGAAAAAGCGGCCAAATATCCGCCCAGGATCAAACCGGAAATCACACCGAATATGCGGTTAAGCGGTTTGGAAGCGGTTACGATTACGCCCGAAAGTATTTTTGTAAATATTGGCGAACGGACAAATATTACCGGTTCCCCGAAGTTTTCCAAGTTGATTTTGGCCGAAAATTATGAAGAAGCCTTAACCGTTGCACGCCAGCAAGTGGAAGGTGGTGCGCAGGTGATCGACATCAACATGGATGAAGGCATGATCGATTCTGAAGCGGTAATGGTTAAATTTTTGAACTTAGTTGCTTCAGAACCAGATATTTCCAAGCTGCCGATCATGGTAGATTCCTCCAAATGGACAGTTATCGAAGCTGGCTTGAAATGTTTACAAGGGAAAGGCATTGTCAATTCCATCTCGTTGAAAGAAGGCGAAGAAAAATTTAAAGAATACGCGCGTAAAATCATGAGTTACGGCGCGGCAACCGTGGTGATGGCTTTTGATGAAAACGGCCAGGCAGACAATTACGAACGCCGCATCGAAATCTGTAAAAGAAGCTACGATATTTTAGTTGACGAACTCGGTTTTCTTCCGCAGGACATCATCTTCGACCCAAACATTTTAACCGTTGCCACCGGCTTGGAAGAACACAATAATTACGCAGTTGATTTTATCAACGCCACGCGCTGGATCAAGCAAAACCTGCCCATGGCAAAAGTAAGCGGCGGCGTAAGCAATATTTCGTTTTCTTTTAGAGGGAATAATGTGGTTCGCGAAGCGATGCACTCAGCTTTCCTGTATCACGCGATACAAGCTGGCATGGATATGGGAATTGTGAACGCCGGTATGCTGGAAGTTTACGAGCAAATCCCGAAAGATTTATTGGAACTGGTTGAAGATGTGCTTTTAAACCGACGGGAAGATGCGACAGAACGATTGGTAACTTTTGCCGATACCATTAAAAGTAAAGGAAAAGAAATCGTTCGTGATGAAGAATGGCGTAAAGAACCGGTTGAAAAACGTTTATCGCACGCTTTGGTAAAAGGCATTATTGAGTATCTGGATGCTGACGTAGAAGAAGCACGCCAGAAAGCCGCAAAACCTTTAGATGTAATCGAAGGGCCACTGATGGACGGGATGAATATCGTTGGTGATTTATTTGGTGCCGGAAAAATGTTTTTGCCGCAGGTGGTAAAATCTGCACGGGTAATGAAAAAAGCAGTGGCTTATCTCCTGCCCTTTATTGAAGCAGAAAAAGCAAAAAACCTTGCTGCCGGAGGGAGTGCCGAAGATGCGCGCGCCAATGCTGGTAAAGTTTTAATGGCAACCGTAAAAGGCGATGTGCACGATATCGGCAAAAACATTGTGGGCGTAGTTTTGGCCTGCAATAATTTTGAAGTGATCGATTTGGGCGTGATGGTTCCCGCACAGCGAATCCTGGACGAAGCCAAAAAACAAAAAGTAGATATTATCGGTTTGAGCGGATTGATTACGCCTTCGCTAGACGAAATGGTGCATTTCGCTAAAGAAATGGAACGCGAAGGCATGACGATCCCGCTGATTATTGGTGGCGCAACAACTTCACGTATTCATGCGGCGGTAAAAATCGACCCAAATTATTCGGGCGCGGCCATACATGTTTTGGATGCTTCGCGCAGCGTAACGGTTTGCAGCAGTTTGATGAACAAAGACCAGCGCGAAGGTTATATTCAAAATATCAAAGACGAATACGCCAAAGCACGGGAAGCACATTTAAACAAACGCAGCGACAAGAAATTTATACCGATAAAAGAAGCATCGGCACAAAAGTTTCAGATTAGTGTTGACGGAGATATCGCTCCAAAACCAACATTCCTCGGCACCAAAACAATCCATAATTTCCCGTTGGAAGAATTGGTTCCGTACATTGACTGGACGCCGTTTTTCCATACCTGGGAATTGCGCGGCAGTTACCCGAAAATTTTTGCCGATACTTTTGTTGGTGCCGAAGCAAAAAAATTGTTTGATGATGCGCAGGTTTTGTTGGAAGAAATTGTCTCGCAAAAACAGCTTCAGGCAAATGCGGTGATCGGCTTTTGGCCGGCAAATGCGGTTGGCGACGACATCGAATTATATACAGACGATTCGCGCAAAGAAATTTTGGACACGATTTACACCCTCCGCCAGCAAGCAGAAAAACCCAAAGGCGAACCATACTACGCGCTTGCAGATTTTATCGCCCAAAAAAATACCGGAATTGCAGATTATTGGGGAGGTTTTGCCGTTACCGCAGGTTTAGGTTGTGATAAACTGGTGGCAAAGTTTGAGGCAGACCACGATGATTACAACAGCATTATGGCCAAAGCTTTGGCCGATCGTTTGGCAGAAGCTTTCGCAGAAAAAATGCACGAATTAGTGCGTCGCGAATATTGGGGCTACGCTAAAAACGAGCATTTGAGCAGCGAAGACATGATCAAAGAAAAATATCAGGGAATCCGGCCCGCACCTGGTTATCCGGCCTGCCCCGACCACACCGAAAAGTGGACTTTATTTAAACTTTTAGATGCTGAAAAAAATACGGGAATGTACCTCACAGAAAGTTTGGCGATGATGCCTGCTTCTTCTGTCAGCGGTTTCTATTTCGCGCATCCGCAATCTAAGTATTTTGGTTTGGGGAAGATTACCAAAGACCAGGTTGAAGATTATGCAGAACGCAAAAAAATGCCGGTAAACGAAGTAGAACGCTGGTTAAGCCCGAATTTATCTTATTAGATTGAAGATCGAGGAGCGGAGAGTGAGGACATGCATAGCGTAAATATCAAACGAAAACTATCTAATTATGACTTTTACAGATTTGGATGCCTGGAAAGAAGCAAGGAATTTAGTTAAAATAGTTTATACTCATACCAAGCTTTTTCCGAAAGAAGAAGTTTATGGCTTACAATCACAAATTAGAAGATCTGCAATTTCGGTTCCATCAAACATAGCAGAAGGATGTGGCCGAAACCATCCGAAAGATATTATGCGCTTTTATTACATTGCCCGTGGCTCTGCTTACGAACTGGAAACACAACTTTACCTTTCGCTTGATCTCAATTTTATTAATGAAGAAGATTTAAAGATGATGTTGGAAAAACTAAGGAAAATAAGAATTTTACTTGCCGGCCTTATTAATTATCAAAATAATCAACTCAACAAATAGTTATATCTTTTTCTCCGCTCATTGCTCTTATATTAAAATCAAGATATCTTTTTTCCGCTCCCCGCTCTAATCAACCCATGAAAATTACTGACCATATAAAAAACGCCGCTGGCAAAACACTTTTTTCTTTTGAACTTTTACCGCCTATAAAAGGACACGGCATTCAGGGAATTTTTGATGCGATTGATCCGCTGATGGAACTTAACCCGCCATTTATTGACGTTACTTCCCTGCGCGAAGATTCTTATTATAAAGAACGTTCTAACGGTTTGCTCGAAAAACTGACTTACCGCAAACGCCCCGGCACGGTTGCCGTTTGTGCAGCCATCATGAACCGTTATAAAGTAGATGCCGTGCCACATTTGCTTTGCGGCGGTTTTACCAAGGAAGAAACCGAATATGCGTTGATAGATTTACAGTTTCTGGGTATTGACAATGTGCTGGTTTTGCGTGGCGATGCCCGAAAAGGCGATACCGGTTTTGTGCCAACGCCGGGCGGACATACGTACACAACCGAATTATTGGAGCAGGTAAAAAACATGAACAATGGCATCTATCTGCATGAAGACCACGAAGCTTTTAAAACCAATTTTTGTGTTGGCATTGCCGCTTATCCGGAGAAACATTTTGAATCGCCCAATATGAAAACGGATTTTCAATTTTTAAAAAAGAAGGTTGATCTTGGTGCAGATTTTATGGTAACACAAATGTTTTTCGACAATTCCAAGTATGCGGAATTTGTAAAATGCTGCTGCGAAAATGATATCAACATTCCAATTATTCCGGGTTTAAAACCGCTCACTACTTCCAAACAACTGATTAGTTTACCAAAAATATTTCATATTGATATCCCGGAAGATTTAAGCGATGCCGTACAAGCCTGCAAAAACGAAAAAGATATAAAAGAAGTTGGCATCGAATGGATGATCAACCAATGCAAAGAACTGAAAGAAATGGGCGCACCGGTTTTGCATTTTTACACCATGGGCAATGCCGAGCCAACGAAGCGGATTGCGAAAGCGGTGTTTTGACTTTATATCGATAAAAGAAGCATTGCAAGTTTTGGACTTTACAAAATATCCAAAGCTTGCAACTCTTTCTCCAATTTCTCCGCAGAAGTAAACCTGATTGATTCAATTCCTAATTTCCGTGCAGCTTCCACGTTTCTTAAATTATCGTCGATAAAAACAGCATTTTCCGGTTTAACCTGATAACGGTCAAACAAAATCTGAAAGAAAGCAGCTTCCGGTTTGCGGATGCCTTCATCGCCGGAAACCACTATGCCATCAAACCATTTTAAAAACTCAAATTGCCGTAAAGCAATCGGAAAAAGCTCTGACGACCAGTTAGTTAAAGCATAAATTTCATATTTTCCGCTTGCTTTCAGTTGTCGGAAAACCTCTACTGTTCCTTCAATCGGCCCGTTCAGCATTTCTTCCCAACGATCATAATAAGCTTCGATATCTTTTTTATGCTGAGGAAATTCTTCAATTAAAGCTTTCGTTCCGGCTTCCAAACTTCGGCCGGCATCTTGTTCTTCGTTCCAATTTAACGTGCAGATATTTTCCAGGAAATAATTTGCTTTTTCTTCGGAATCAAAAATCTTGTTATATAAAAGTTTAGGGTCCCAATTAATCAAAACATTTCCTAAATCGAAGATGATTGTATTGATCATGAAATAATTAATCGATAAAAGTTGTCAAAAATTCTTGTGGTGAATAAATGGGTAAAGTTGGAATGGCTTGCTTTTGAAAATGCTGATCGAAAGTAATTATATAATCCAAACGATGTTGTAACGCAGTATAATATTGTAGCGCATCTTCAATGTCGGTCATTGCAGAATTAACTGCTAATACAACAGTTTTATGATCACAATCTATCGTTTTAATATCTGCCAAAAGTTCCAATAACAACATCTTTGTTGTTTCTGTTCCGAGCGACTTTTTCACCCAATAAGAAGTTATATGGATGATAGAAGACGTTACAAAAAGCTTATGAGGACTATCGATCAATCCTTTTAAAAGTCTTTGAGATAACTGAAAATTATTTCGTTCTAATAAGAATTCGATTAAAATATTCGCGTCTAAAAGTATTTTAGAAGCCATATTTTGCAGCGTTATCTTCGTAATAAGCTTTTTTTAGATCCGGAATGGAATCAAATTTCTCTTTGATATCAAGATTTTTGACCATATCAAATATTTTAGATTTCTTTTTTGGTTTGGCCAACTGCTTAAAGTACTCCTCAACCAGTTCAGAAATACTCACTTGCTTTTCCGCAGCATAAGATTTAATTTCCGAAAGCAGGTTTTGTTCGATGGTAAGATTAACGCGACTTTTCATATTCAAATGTACGCATAAAATTATTTAATGCGCACAATAATAATGCTTCTTTTATCGATATAAAATCTTTAAACCGAAGTTCCTTGTTCTGCCAATAAATACGCCTTAAAAGAAGCATAGTTTGTTCCAAGTGAATCCGCTTTTTTTGGTTTGTCCATTAATTCCAAAACCTGTTCCGGGATTTCTATTTCCGCGGCAATTTCATCCGAAAAAACATCCGGGAATTTACAAGGATGCGCCGTTGCTAAAAAAACGCCCATATTTTCCTGATGCGGATGTTGCTTTTGCCAAACATTCAAGGCTAAATATGCAATGGCTGTGTGCGGACAAACTACATAATTATACATGCGGTAAACTTCCTGAATTGCAGCTGTAGTTTGCGCATCATTAAAACTAAAACCACTTACCAATTTGGTGATGGCCGTTTGATCTTCCCGGAACATGTCCATAATGCGCGCCCAATTGCTTGGGTTGCCTACATCCATCGCGTTGGAAATCGTTGCAACAGAAGGTTTGGGTTGATAAATTCCACCGTTTAAAAATGTTGGAACGGTATCGTTTGCGTTGGTTGCGGCGATGAATTGTTTTACTGGCAAACCCATTTTCCAGGCCAATAACCCGGCACCGATATTACCGAAGTTGCCGCTTGGGACAGCAAAAACAACATCTGTTTTACCAACCCTTTTCAGCTGTGCAACTGCATCAAAATAATAGAAAGTTTGCGGGATCAAGCGTGCGATGTTGATGGAATTGGCAGAAGTCAAACGGAATTTTTCATTCAATTCTACATCAACAAAAGCCTGTTTCACCAATGCCTGGCAGTCATCAAAAGTACCGTCAATTTCGATAGCGCGGATGTTTTGTCCGTTTGTAGTGAGCTGCAATTCCTGTATCAAACTTACTTTTCCTTTGGGGTACAAAATCGTAACCAATGTATTTGGCACGCCCAAAAAACCTAAGGCAACTGCGCCGCCGGTATCGCCGGAAGTAGCCACTAAAACATTCAGTTCTTTTTCGCCTTCGCGGAGGAAATAAGCCATGATGCGGCTCATAAAACGTGCGCCAAAATCCTTAAAGGCAAGCGACGGACCGTGGAAAAGTTCCAATACATATCTATTTTCGTCAAGCCGAACAGCAGGTGCCGGGAAATTGATCGCGTCGTTGATTATCGAACGTAAATCCTCCGAAGGAATAATGCCTTGCAGCAAATTATCCGCAACTCGAAAAGCAATTTCCAGCAGTTCAAACTGATGCAGGTTTTCCAAAAAATCATCCGGTAAACGAAGTATGTCCACCGGCATGTACAAGCCTTTATCCTGCGGCAAACTGTTAAAAACAGCATCTTTAAAAGACACTTCGGTGGTTTTATTATTGGTGGAGTAGAGTTTCATTTTTTTTAGTGTGGGGTGAGAGGTGCGGGGAGCAAGGAAAAGATCAATTCGCCAATAACTAAATCAATCTAAAATAACTGGTCCGTGATCATTAATCGGCGATACATAAGTTTTGCTGCTGATATTCAAACCAGCTAAATGTTTCGCTATTTTTTGGGTGATAAAAACAGCATCGGCCTCTGTTTTACAAAACGCAAAAACCGATGGCCCTGAGCCGGAAATACCAAAACTTACCGCGCCGCTTTCCATCGCCATTTTGCGCATTTTGTAAAAGTCAGGGATTAAAATAGAGCGCACAGGCTCAACTAAAATGTCTTTCATGCTGCGGCCAATCATATCAATATCTTTCAAAAACAAACCGCTTACCAAACCGGCAATATTGCCCCATTGTGTTACGGCATCTTTTAAAAATACCTTTTTCCGGATCATTTCCCGTGCATCACGCGTTGGCACATCAACTTCCGGGAAAATAATGGCGCAAAACAAGTTTTCGGGATGCGGCAAACGGATAATATCCAGTGGTTCATAACTTCTGATCAACACAAAACCGCCTAAAATCGCTGGCGCAACATTATCTGCATGGCCGTAACCGCAGGCTAATTCTTCTCCTTTCATAGCAAACGGAACAAGTTCCATTTGTGATAACGGCTTATCCAACAGTTCATTAACAGCAAATAAACCTGCAACCGTACTGGCCGAACTGGAACCTAAACCGCTGCCGATCGGCATTTTTTTATGGAGTTCGATTTCAATGCCTAAATCCGGCTGGCCGATATGATCGAGAAAATGTTTTACACTTGCGCTAACGGTATTTTTTGTGGCATCCAAAGGCAAGCGGCCATCATCACCGGTAATTTTTTTAATGCTGATACCTGGTTTTTCAACTTTGCGCATCACCACTTCATCGCCGGGCGCGTTTACGGCAAAACCCAAAACATCAAAACCGCAAACCACGTTGGCAACGGTTGCCGGGGCAAATATTTTAATTGAATTTTTCATTTTTGAAGAAGTCAGGAAGACCGAAAGTCGGAAAAGTCCGAAAGTTAAAAAAGAGCGGAAGACCAAAGATAAAAGACCGGAATTTAAGTTTAACTAATTAATGCGCGCCAGCATTTACCAGATCGGCAAACACACCGGCAGCTGTAACTTCGGCACCTGCGCCCGGGCCTTTTACCACCAGCGGACGGTCTTTATAGCGTTCTGTAGTGAAAGAAATCACGTTATCACTGCCCGAAAGCGAGTAAAAAGCATGGTTTTGATCAACTTGTTGCAGCGTGATCGAAACCTGTCCGTTTTCTAATTTCCCAATGTAACGCAGCACTTTGCCGTTGCTTTCGGATGCTGCTTTTATGGCATTAAAATAAGCGTCCTCCGCTTTTAAGGCTTCATAAAATTCGGCAACAGAACCAGCTTCCAATGCTGTTTTTGGCAGCATATTTTCCAGTTGTACATCGCTTGCTTCCAGCGGATAACCGGCATCACGTGCCAAAATCAGCATCTTCCGCATAAAATCCATTCCGCTCAAGTCATCACGCGGATCAGGTTCGGTATAGCCTTTTTCCTGCGCTGTTTTTACCACATCATGGAAACTGGCATCGCCTTTAAAATTATTAAAAATGAAGGAAATAGTGCCCGAAAGTATTGCTTCGATCTTCAAAATACGGTCGCCGGAAACCATTAAATCTTTTAATGTGCGGATAATCGGCAAACCGGCACCAACATTGGTTTCGTAATAAAAATCTACGCCATGGCTTCTGGCCGTTTCTTTAAATTTTTTATATTGCTGATAACTCCCCGAATTACCGATTTTGTTGCAGGTTACGATAGAAATGTTCGACTTAAAAACCTCTTCGTAAAAAGTAACCGGTTTTAAACTGGCCGTATTATCGATAAAAACAGCGTTCGGAAGATTCATTTCCCGCATCCGGTTTACAAAAAGCCCCAGTTCGGCGGTCTCGGTAGAAGTTTCCAGCGTTTCCTGCCAGTTGTTCAGCGATATTCCATCCGCATCAAAAACCATTTTTCGGGTATTGCTGATGCCTGCAACTTTTACTTGAATGCCGTTGTGTTCTTCCAGAAAATCGCGGTTGGCTTTTAACTGATTGAACAATGTTTTGCCGATGTTGCCCGTGCCCAGACAAAAAGCATGGAGCGTTTTATTTAGTTCGATAAAAAAAGCATCGTGCACAGCATTTAACGCTTTGCGGAGATCAGAACGCGAGATCACAACGGAAATATTGTACTCAGACGAACCTTGCGCAATCGCCCGGACGTTAACACCATTTCGCCCTAAAGCATGAAAAAGTTTGCCCGACATGCCCGGCGTTTGCTTCATGTTTTCACCCACAATCGCCAATATGGAAAGGTTTTGTTCGAAAACAGGCTTTTCTAATTTTTTGGCATGAAGCTCGAGGTCAAATTCCTGTTCGATCAAATGCTGTGCTTTTGAAGCATCTTCCGGCCGGATAGCGAAGGTAATGCTGTGTTCTGACGATGATTGCGTGATCAAAATTACGTTGATCTGTTCCCGCGCCAAAAGCGAAAACAACCTACCGCTAAAACCGGCTTTTCCTACCATTCCGCTGCCTTCCAGGTTGATGATGCTGATCTCGTTGATGGAAGAAATGCCTTTTATGCTGAGGTTGGACGGCCCACAATCGTGTTTGATGATCGTGCCGGGAAAGTCGGGCTGGAAGGTATTTTTGATTGAAATCGGGATTTTTTTCAGGAATGCCGGGATCATGGTTGGCGGATAAATCACTTTGGCGCCGAAATAAGAAAGTTCCATCGCTTCGGTGTAAGAAAGTTCGGGAAGCGGAAACGCTTTTTTGACCATCCGCGGATCGGCCGTCATCATGCCGTTTACATCCGTCCAAATCTGTATTTCTTCTACGTTCAAGGCAGAGCCAAAAATTGCGGCCGTATAATCGCTTCCACCGCGGCCCAAAGTTGTGACACGGCCGTTTTCGTTGCTGCCGATAAAACCGGTCACAAACAAAACCTGATGCTGTTTTTGCAGGTAAAAAACCTGGATCAACTGGTCGGTCAACTCGGTTTGTAAACGCGCTTGCCCGAAATTACTGTCCGTTTTTACCAATTCCGTGGCATCAACAAAACACGTTTCGCCTAAATGCTGTTCGGCAATTTTACTGATTAAAAAAGCGGAGCAGCGTTCGCCGTAACTCAAAACCAGGTCGCGCGTTTGTGCGGTCAGTTCTTTCAGGCTGAAAATACCTTGCAGCAAATCCTCCAGTTCGTTAAAAAAGATTTTCAACTTAGTAAAAACCGGATTCTGCCGTTGTACATCAAGCAAAGTTTTAATAATGGTGAAATGCCGTGTTTCCAGCTCAGACAAATAGAGCGCATAATCCTCGCCCAAAGAAGCCTTTTCGGCCATTTTAGAAAGCAAATTGGTAACGCCGCTCATGGCCGAAACCACCACGACCGGATTGCCCGAAACCACAGTTTCCTGCTTTACAATTTGCATCAGCGATTGGATACTTTCGGCAGAACCAACGGACGTGCCTCCGAATTTTAGGACTTTCATTTTTTTGAGTTAACAAAAAAGCCTTCCTCTTTGCGGAGGAAGGCTTTTTTGATTTTTATCTTTAAATTAAAACCAAGTTTAAACTTCCTCCGCTATTTTGCCGGTGGTAGTAATAATGGTAATAACGGATGTATTGTTGAACATTTATAGTCAATTTTGATGACGGCGTAAAGTAAATGCTTTGTTCCGGCATTTACAATAGAAAACTAAAATTTACCGGTAAAAGAAGTATATACCAAAAGTATATTTATTTTTGATAGATAAAAACAGTATCAGATGAAAAGTATCCTGTTAAAAATTGACGACAAGCTTTTGGAGGAAATGGATAAGCAAGTCAAAAAAATGAATGTGAGTAGAAACGGTTATATAAAAATGGCCATTGAACAATACAATAAAAGCTGGGCACGCAAAGATTTAGAAGAACAATTGCGCAGAGAAGTAGAGATTATTAAAAATGATAAAGCTGGCTGGGCAGAATTTAAAGAATGGGAAGAAGCATCTTTAGTTGATTTGAACAAGTATCTGGATAAAATTGAAAATGGAAACGCTTAAACGTTTTGATATCTGGATTGCTGATATGAACCCGCCATTAGGCTCCGAACCGGGCAAAATAAGGCCGGTTGTAATTGTTCAGTCAGACGTACTTCACCGTTTTAATTTTCCGGCAACTATAGTTTGTCCGATATCTTCTCAACAAAAAGGTGTGTCCAAAATTAGGATTTCTATAGAACGAACTGTTCTAAACGGGTTAAAACGAAACTCTTCAATCCTAATTGATCAGATCACGGCAATAGATTTAAGCCGTTTGCGCGAAAGGATCGGCTTTTTGGAAGCCGAATATCGACAACCACTTTGCGAAAGTTTATTTGAGATTTTGGACTTAGCCAATACAGATTAAATGCAAGGCCTCATCACCAAATCTACCGGCAGTTGGTATCAGGTGCAAACTGCTGATGGTCAACGCTTTGATTGCCGCATCAAAGGGAAATTCCGCATAAAAGGTTTAACAACAACCAATCCGCTGGCTGTTGGTGATGTGGTAGATTTTGAAATCGAGCCCGAGCAGCAAACCGGCGTGATCAATAAGCTGCACGAACGCAAAAACTACATCATCCGCAAATCCATCAACCTGAGCAAACAAGCGCAAATTATCGCTGCCAACCTGGATTTGGCCTTGCTGGTTGTCACGCTGGCATCTCCACGGACTTCATTGGGTTTTATAGACCGTTTTTTGGTTACTGCGGAGGCTTATGATATTCCGGCCGGGCTGATTTTTAATAAACTGGATTTGTTTAGTGAGGAAGGTTTGGAAATTTTGGCAGTTTATAAATCTGTTTATGAAAACATTGGTTATCGGTGTTTTGAGGTTTCGGCCCTTAAAAAAACAGGTATAAAAGAAGTATCCGAAGTTTTGAAGGATAAAACAACCCTCTTTTCCGGCCATTCCGGCGTTGGGAAATCTACTTTGTTGAACGCGATTTTGCCTGGAATGGAAACCCGGACCGGCGAAATTTCTGACTGGAGCGAAAAAGGCAAGCATACCACCACTTTTGCCGAAATGTTCGAGCTGCCGTTTGGCGGGTTTTTGATCGATACGCCGGGCATCCGCGAACTTGGTGTGATCGATATTGAAAAACAGGAACTCAGCCACTTTTTTCCGGAAATGCGCCAATTGCTCAATCAATGTCGTTTTCATAATTGCCGCCACATCAACGAGCCCGGCTGTGCCGTTTTAGCTGCGCTGGAAGAAGGCGAAATTGAAGCTTCGCGCTATGAGAGTTATTTGAGCATTTATCAGGGAAATGATACGCGGGCGTAAAAAAGTAGCAAATATTCAATAGCAAGTTAAAACTTACAAACCTAAATGAGGGCCGTGATCCAGCGCGTTAGCGAAGCTTCCTGTAAAATAAACGGTTTGGCAACGGGCGAAATTGCCGTTGGCTTTTTAGTTTTACTTGGGATTGAAGATGCCGATACGGAAGAAGATGCAAGCTGGCTGGCACAAAAAATCATCGGAATGCGGATTTTTAGTGATGAAAACGGCCTGATGAACAAAGCTTTGGCCGATGTGAACGGCAATATTTTGCTGATTTCACAGTTCACGCTTTTTGCGCAAACCAAGAAAGGCAACCGGCCTTCGTTCATCCGCGCGGCAAAACCCGAAAAAGCAATCCCGCTGTATGAGCTGATGATCAAAACGCTGGAAAACCTATCAGGCAAACCTATTTTCACAGGTGTTTTCGGTGCAGATATGAAAGTAAGTTTGATAAACGACGGACCGGTAACGATTATGATGGATACAAAAAACAAAGACAACCACTGATTTTATGACGATAAAAGAAGCACAACAATCCGTTGACGAATGGATAAAAACAACCGGCGTCCGCTATTTTAACGAACTCACCAACACGGCGATTTTGATGGAAGAAGTAGGCGAAGTTGCCCGCATCATGGCGCGAAAATACGGTGAGCAATCCTTTAAAAAATCCGACGAAAGCATAAACCTCCCCGATGAAATGGCCGATGTGTTATTTGTGCTGATCTGTCTGGCCAACCAAACCGGCATCGACCTGACCGAAGCTTTGGAAAAAAACATGGCTAAAAAGAGTATCCGCGATGCGGATCGGCATCGGAATAATGAGAAGTTGAGGTGAATTTATACAAAATCTTTTTCTACCTTTCAATTAAACTTTTTTCCTGGCCTAAGCCCTTTTTATATTCTTCCAAACTTTCCAATAACCGCTTTGCATTTGCTGAACTTTTCAATAAATACAGCGTTTCCATATGCGATTTTATAATTTTTTTCTTATCAGTAAGGGCTTTTTTCATCAATACAAATTCAAGTAATCATTACTCCTTCAACTTCACCAAATTCTCACCTTCCAAAACCGGAATTGCCGTCGTCAAATTAACCTGCAAACAAAACCTAATATCTTCCTCAATACCCAACTTTTTTAAACGTTCACTGTGTGCTGTTTTTTGCAGATACAAATTCAGATCGTTTTTTCCAAGTTGAAAAAGATCGTTTGCAGCAATTCCCGGATCATCTAATTGGTAATTGCTTGCTTTTAATTGATTTATAACCGCTCCGGCAAAAAGTGTATCTTCCAAATTGAAATTGTTTTTCCATCCGGCACAAACCAACAGAATATTTTCCTCTTGAAATTTCAGCCAGTTGCACAAAGAAGTCAGGTTTAAAAACGAACCGATCACCACTTTTTTGGCCTGGCGGGAAAGGTGCAAAGCGTGCGTGCCGTTAGTTGTGGTAAGCACAACGGTTTTTCCGGCAACTTTTTCTTTAGTGTAAGAGAACGGCGAATTTCCGAAATCAAAACCAACTACCACTTCGCCGTTACGTTCTGCGGCGAGCAAATATTCGGAGCCTTTTTCACGATATGCAGCGCATTCTTCTACCTGCGCAACCGGAATGATCGCTTCGGCTCCGTTTTCAATCCCGTAACAAATAGAAGAAGTGGCGCGGAAAATATCAATAATTACCGCGATGCTGTTTTCGATGTTGTAAAGCGGTAATAATGCTGGCGTTAAGCAGGTTTCGATTTTTAGTTTTTCGCTCATTAGAATTTATTCGGACACCAAAATTTAGGTGATAAAAGAAGCATCGGCTCAAAAAATTATTTGTAAAAAGGCGGCTTTACAACTTTCGCTTTCACTTTTTGCCCGCGGATTTTAATATAAATTTCGGTTCCATCTTTGGTAAAAGCATTTTCTACATAACCTAAACCAATGGCTTTTTGCAGCGATGGCGATTGCGTACCCGAAGTTACTTTGCCGATTATATTTCCTTCCGCATCCGTAATTTCGTAATCATGGCGCGGGATGCCGCGTTCAATCATTTCAAAACCGATCAGTTTTTTGCTGATGCCTTGCTCTTTTTGTTGCTTTAAAGCTTCAGAATTGACAAAATTTTTGCTGAATTTGGTAACCCAGCCCAAACCTGCCTCAAGCGGAGAAGTGGTATCGTCAATGTCGTTTCCGTACAAACAAAAACCCATTTCTAAACGCAACGTATCGCGCGCAGCGAGACCGATTGGCTTGATACCAAAAGGTTCTCCGGCTTTAAAAATGGCTTCCCAGATTTGATCTGAATGTTCGTTATCAAAATAAATCTCAAAACCACCGGCACCGGTATAACCTGTGGCAGAGATGATTACGTTGTTGATCCCGGCGAAAGTGCTTCTTTTAAAGGTATAATATTCCATCGAAGCCAGGTCAACATCGGTCAAGCTTTGCAGTGCTTCGGCCGCTTTAGGGCCTTGCACGGCCAGCAGCGAAGTACGATCGGAAATGTTTTTCATCTCCACGCCAAAATCATTAAAACCGGAAATCCAATCCCAGTCTTTGTCGATGTTGGAAGCATTTACCACCAGCATATAGGTTTTTTCGTCCATGCGGTACACCAGTAAATCATCTACAATACCGCCGTTTTCGTTGGGCAGACAGGAATATTGCACTTTGCCGTCGTACAATTTGGAAGCATCGTTTGATGATACTTTCTGGATCAGATCCAACGCTTTTTCGCCTTTCAAAATAAATTCGCCCATGTGGCTCACATCAAAAACGCCAACGGCTTTGCGCACGGTTTCGTGTTCTGCGTTGATGCCTGCGTAAGTGACCGGCATGTTGTAACCGGCAAAAGGCACCATTTTGGCACCGGTTTTTATATGGGTAGCGGTAAGGGCGGTATTTTTCATGTTGATTTTTGGTGGATAAAAGAAGTATGTTAAAGTTTTGGGGCGATGGTTTTGACCGCATCCGGGCGCGGGTTGCGCACGCGGAAGGTTTGGCGGTGATAAGGCGTCAATCCTTTTTCAATAATAACCGAACGGTGTTTGATAGTTGGATAACCTTTGTTTTTATGCCAGTGATATTCGGGATGTTCTTCCGCTATTTTTTTCATGTAATCATCGCGATAAGTTTTGGCCAGGACAGAAGCCGCTGCAATGCTGAAATATTTGCAATCGCCGCGAACAATGCAGGCATGTCCCAGCGAAGTATAAGGTTTGAAATAATTGCCGTCGATAATCAAAAATTCAGGGTGTAAAAGAAGCATGTCCACCGCGCGGTGCATGGCCAAAACGGATGCCTGCAGGATGTTGATCTGATCTATTTCGAGGTTATCAACCTGGGCAACGGCAAAACTGAGCGCGCATTTTTCTATCTCCAGCCGCAGCTGGTTACGTGTTTTTTCGCCAAGTTGCTTAGAATCATTCAGTTCCGGATGGTTAAAATCTTCGGGCAAGATCACGGCCGCGGCAAACACAGGGCCGGCCAGGCAACCGCGCCCAGCTTCATCACAGCCGGCTTCGAGCAAATTATTTTGGTAGCGCGACAGTAATATTTCTTTATTGTTCATCAGCCTAAATTTACTGCCCTAAAAACAGCATAGGCCGCAAAGGTAAAAACCGGGATGCTGTTTTTAGCAACAAAAAAACATGGATTATCTGCAACTGATGGTGAGGATGGTCACATCGTCAATTGGTTTGCCATCTACCATTCGGCCCACATGATCCAGGATTTTGTTGTTAAACTGATCTGGTTTTAGTTTGCCGTGGGCCTTCACGTATTCGCTTAGTCTGACTTCGTTCCAGTCCGGGCTTTCCTGGTCATACTCAATCAAACCATCGGTATAGTTAAAAATCATGAACGGCCCATGCAGATGCATTTCGCCGGTGTTGATAAACGGTAAATTATCAAGCACGCCAATAATGGTTGTGCCCTGTTTCAGCTCGGTAATTTTGCCATTATCATAAACAACCGAAGGGTTGTGGCCGGCATTAATGTAAGTGAGCATCCGGGTTTGCTGGTTAAATTTCCCCAGAAACATGGTAATAAATTTTTCGCCTTTGGTTGTTTTGATAATTATATCGTTCAGTTTTTCAATAATGGTGGTCAAATTATCTTCTACCGATGACCATGCGCGCAAACTGGCCTGCAAGGTAGCCATCAGCAAAGCGGCCGAAACACCTTTGCCAGAAACATCTGCAATGCACCACAAAAATTCGTTTTCGTTCAGGCGGATAAAATCGTAATAATCACCGCCAATATTTTGGTGCGGCAGATAACGGGCCGAAACATCAATGCCGATTTCGTTATAAATAGTTATCGGGATGAGCATTTGCTGCACATCACTGGCCAGCTCCATTTCCCGCTGAAACCGTTCGGCCTCGATACGTTTTTTAAACAGCTTTTTATTTTCCAGCGCAACCACAATTACGTTGGTAAGGGTTTGGATAAAGTTTAAATCATTGCCCATCATCTGCGGGGTGGTTTTAAAATCACCGATGAGGGCAAAAGCCAGCATTTTGTTTTTCTGGAAAACTGGGATAAAATAATCGTAGTTTTTAAGCACTTTGTTTTCGTGCTGATTAATGGAAACCGGCCCTTTAAACCGGCTCAAACCTTTGCTGCATTGCACTAAAACCCGGTGCTGCTCAAACTCGCCGCCGTAATAAGAAATACATTTGAATTTATTATCTACTTCGGTGATGAACCTAAACTTGCCTACGTTGAGGTAATCCTTCATAATCACTTCCAGCATATCAACCAACACCACAATAGATGCGTTTTTGTTGATTGCCTGCGTAATTTCCAGCAGGGCGTTAAGCTCTGCCTGCCTTTTTAGCAGCAGCCGGATCAGTTCGTCTTCGTCAGAATAGCTATAGTTCTGCATGAATTATAATTCTTCTCCTATCATTTCTCAGTTTAAATGCGTGTATCCTGTAATTTAATATCAAACGCATCCCTTAAGCCAATGGTTACCAAATTAAAGGCATAAACCATCAGCATAATGGCCAAACCAGGCAAAACAGCCAGGTATGCCGAGCCAATTACGATATATCCGTAGTGTTCTTTGATCATGGCACCCCAGGTTGGCGTGGGCGGCTGTGCGCCGTACCCTAAAAAACTTAAACCGGCTTCCAGCAAAATGGCCGAAGCAAAATTGGATGCCGCGAGCACCAAAATCGGACCACTTATGTTGGGCAGGATATGTTTTGCAATAATCCTGAAATTACCGTAACCCAAAGCCCGTGCCGCCTCAATAAATTCCACTTGTTTCAGGGCAATAACCTGTCCGCGCACCAAACGGCCAACTTCAACCCACATCGAAAGCCCAACGGCCACAAATATCTGCCACAAACCTTTGCCCAAAGCAAAAGAAATGGCAATCACCAGCAGCAAAGTTGGCAAAGCCCACAAAACATTCATCAGCCAGCTTAAAACAGCATCCGTTCTGCCTCCGTAATAACCGGCGGCCGCACCAACAGCAACGCCAACTAACAGGCTGATGAGCACCGCTAAAAAACCAACGGCCAGCGAAATGCGCGAACCGATGATTAACCGGCTTAACATGTCCCGGCCATAAATGTCTGTGCCGAGCCAAAAAGTTTTTCTGACCAATTGGTGATGAACGATTTCATCCCGCAGGGCCGCAACGGATGCTTCTTTTACCATTGTTTTTTTGGTTTTGGCAGATGCAATGCTGTTTTTATCACTTATTTTATAGATATTGAACGAAGTTTCGGCTGCAGTTTCTTCATCGCCGATATATTTACGAACATAAACAGAATCTTGATCGAAACGAAAAGAGGAAACCGGAATATCACGAAAAGCGGAAGGCTGGCCATAAAGCATTTTCTGCAAAAAACCGGTTGGGGCAGCAGCATTTTCTTTTTTTATGCGGAGGACGGTAAAAGTGCTGCCCGGCTTTTTGAGGCCAAACTGCACCAGCATATCGTTGGCTTGCGGCGTGGCATCGGGCGTGATCAAATAACCCAAAACCGAAAGTACCGTGGCCAGCACAATCAGGCATAAACCTGTTACGGCAAGTTTGTTCTGCACAAATTTTTGCCATCCGGAAGTTAATGAATTGATGCTTGTCAAGGTAGAATCAAACAGAAAATTTATGGTTTAAAGATAGCCTATTATTACGCAAACCGCTGTGCTAATTTAATGCACTTTGCGGCCTTTCCATTCGTAAGTTTTTTTATTGCCGATGATCCCAATATAAACCACATAAAAAACGTGCAGCAAAGAACCCAGCGGCAAAAGCAGCAGCAGTTTTTCCCGCTTAAAAAACCTGGCAACAATCAGTAAAAAAACACCTTCTGCCAAAATTTTCGCCAGCAATTGCAAAGCGGCAACTTCCAGGTAAAACAAATTAAAAATACCGACCACCAGATTCATCAGAATAGTGGCATTAAACAGCCAGAAACCAACGGCCAGCGCCACAATGGCCTTATCTTTATATTTTACGGATTTTGATGCCCAGCGGCGGCGCTGCTGCTTAAACTCTTCCCAGTTTGGCTTGGCGTAAGTGTAAACAATGGCTTCGCGCTGTTTTAAAAAACCGATTTTGCCGGGATATCTGGCCGAAATTTTTTGCAGCAGCAGCTCGTCATCACCGGAGGCCAGATCGTCAATCCCTTTAAAACCGCCAACTTCATTAAAAATGCTTTTTTTATAGGCCAAATTTGCGCCGTTGCAGGTAGATGCTTTTTTGTTGCCGATGGTGGCCGCGCCCAAGCCGATAAAAGCCGAAAACTCCAGCGTCTGCATCCGCTCAAACAGGTTTTTCTCTTCAAAAAAAGCAACCGGCGAAGATAACATCAGCACATCGGTTTCTTCAAAACGGGCAACAATGGATTGCAGCCAGTGCACGCCCATGCGGCAATCGGCATCGGTGGCCACCATCAAATCGCCGGATGAAAGTTTGATGGCTTCGCTGATGGCTTTCTTTTTGTACGAATTTAATTGCTGATCTTTTGGCTGCAATAATTTTACGCCCCGATCTGCATAACTTAAAATAATTTCGGCAGTGCGGTCGGTAGAGTGGTCATCGGCAATAATTACTTCAAAAAGTGCTTTTGGATATTGCTGTGCCAAAATATCTTCAATGGTTTGGCGGATGCCGACTTCTTCGTTTCGGGCAGCAATCAAAACCGTTACTTTGGTTTGAAATGCTGTTTTTATCACCCCAAAACTTGGCTCGATGCTAAGCCAGCCTTTAATTAAAAATATAAAAAGGAGCACATATAAAACCGTGAACAGGATTGCTGCCGAACTAAGTATTGTTGCCAAAGAAGTTGAGTTTGAGTACAAAAACCGACCCTAAAATAGCCGGAATAATCAGGTTTATCAGCCAGATGCACGAAACACAGGCCATGATGGCAACCGATTGCGTGGTGATGAAGCCAAAAAGATAGGTGGCGATAAAATTACGGACACCAACGTCCAGCAAATCCAGCGAAGGGATGGCGGATTGGATAAAAAACAGGTTAAAAACCATCAGCATTACCGCAACCAGTTTTAAATCAGGCAGTAAAACATGGATCAGGATGTAATATTGAGAAGAAAAAACAATAAACCTTGTCAAACTGATCAGCATAATTGAAACCAGTTGTGCAAAACTGTACCTGGCCATAATCCCAAAAAAACGATGGTATTTTTTGAGGAATTTGATTTTGTCCAGCAAAAAAACCAGCCAGCGTATGCGAAAATAAAACAACAAAAAAACAGTGATAAAAACAGCACCGAGCAGCGTAATGCCCAGTGTAAGCCAGTGATTTAAATGCTGGTAAGTGTACACAAAATACAGCAGCGAAAGTGTGCCCACCACATTGGTGACCGTATTTTGTCCGAACGCGCCAACCGCCATTGCAAAAATGCCGTGTATCCGTTTTCGGGGCGGCAAATACAAAATCCGGCCACCATATTCGCCAATGCGGTTTGGGGTGATGATGGCCATCGTTAACCCACAGAAAACACCTTCGATGGCTTTCCATAAACTCATTTTTTCGAGCAGTTTGGTCAGGTATTGCCATTTAACAGCTTCCAGCAGCCAGTTGATCAGCATCAAAACGGTTACCAAACCAATGGCCAGATAAACTTCTGCATTGCTTAATTTATGGATGCGGTTTATAAATTGTTGCAGATTTTGATTGTTGTTAAGGTGCCGGTAAACAAACCAAATTGTTAAAAAAACAATACCTGTTTTTACTAAATAAGTTAATGTTTTACGGGCAATGCGGGCCAAAGCGAATTTTTTTGCAATGTTACGGATTTGGCCTATACTTGTTTTATGCAGGTGGAAAAATCGAAGGAGCGGATTATTTTAGGGATCGATCCGGGAACGAAAGTGATGGGTTATGGTTTGGTGAAGGAGAACGGACAAAAGCTGGAACTGCTGAGTCTGGGCGTGGTAAAAATGGACCAATTAGACGACCACATGCTGAAATTACAGCGCATTTTTGAGAAAACAGTCAACCTGATCGACAATTACCATCCGGATTGTTTGGCCATCGAAGCACCTTTTTACGGTAAAAACATCCAGGTAATGCTGAAATTGGGCCGGGCGCAGGGCGTGGCCATGTCGGCAGCCCTTTCCAGAAACGTGGAAATTACGGAATATTCGCCGCGAAAGATAAAGCAATCCATCACCGGAAACGGAAATGCCAGCAAAGAACAGGTTGCCGCGATGCTGCAAAACCTGCTGAAATTTAACGAAACGCCTGATTTTTTGGATGCCACGGATGGATTGGCGGTTGCCGTTTGTCATTCGTTCCAGAAAATCGGCACAAAAAACGGTGATAAAAAAAGCTACACCGGCTGGGAAAGTTTTGTGAAAGACAATGCAAAACGGGTTGCCGCACCAAAAAAAGTAGTGTAAAAGAAGCATCAGGATTATGTTTTGATGCTTCTTTTATCAGGTAAATTTTAGTCTTCCCGCAACGCTTCACGGATTTTTTCTGCCGTCAGCTCCATTTCTTCTTTGCTGAAATTTAGTTTCGGGCGGGAGAAATTCATATCGTTCACCTCGTTCATCGGGATTAAATGAATATGTGCGTGCGGCACTTCCAGTCCAATTACCGCAACGCCAACTTTTTTGCAAGGGATTACTTTTTTGATCCCGACGGCCACAATTTTGGTGAAGATCATCAGGCCGTTGTACAGCTCATCTTCCAGATCAAAAAGGTAATCCACTTCTTTTTTCGGGATCACCAACGTGTGGCCGTCCGCCAGCGGGTTAACATCCAGAAAAGCCAGAAAATCAATACTTTCGGCTACTTTATAAGCCTCAATTTCACCGGAAACGATTTTAGAAAATAGGGTTGACATGGTTTTAGTTGAATTTATTTAGGTTGGTTTTGTTATGCCGAACTTGTTTCGGCATCTCACTTAACTGGTTTTTAGCTTTGCCTGAGGAATCCTGAAACAAGTTCAGGATGACAATCACCTGCTGATTTCCATAATTTCAAACTCGATTTTACCGGCCGGAACGGTAATTTCTGTTTTGTCGCCTACTTTTTTGCCCAGCAAACCTTTGGCAATCGGCGAATTGACGGAAATTTTCCCGGCTTTAAAATCGGCTTCCGTTTCAGAAACCAACTGATATTGCATGATAGCACCGTTTTTCAGGTTTTTTATTTTGACTTTAGACAAAGCCAAAACTTTAGAAACGTCCATTTTAGATTCGTCCAGCAAACGCGCGCTGGCCAAAACTACGCCCAGCTTTGCAATTTTGGCTTCGTGCAAACCCTGTGCTTCTTTTGCCGCATCATATTCGGCATTTTCCGATAGGTCGCCTTTATCGCGCGCTTCGGCAATCTGCTTGGCGATAGATGCGCGGCCTTCCGTTTTTAAATATTGCAGCTCTTCTTTCAGTTTTTCCAAGCCTTCTTTCGTATAGTAAGCAACCTCTGCCATAACTTTTGTTTTTATGTTGAATAAATTTTAAACTAAAACATCCTTCCAAAAAAAAGAAGGATGCCACCTGATAAAAAACAAACAAGACTACACCGGCGCAACCTGCATAGTCTTGTTTTTATTGATAACGAAGATAAAAATTTTAAATCTTAAACTCCAAATTTTTTAGTTTTTCGGCCAAAACTTCGCTTATTTTCCGGTACGAATCAAACGTCCAGCCGGCAATGTGCGGCGTTAGCAACACTTTGCCCGAATTTTTTAATTCCTCAAACCAGCTTTGTTCGGCCAGTGCCGGGAATTTTTCTTTTTCCAGCACATCCAAACCTGCACCCAAGATTTTGCCGCTTTTAATGCCGTTTAAAATGGCCTGCACTTTGGCAATTTCGCCGCGCGCTGTGTTCAGCAAAAAAATTGGTTTGCGGAAATGGAACAGGTATTCATCGTCCACCATTCCTTTGGTTTCGGCCGTAAGCGGAATGTGGAAACTGACCACGTTGCTCAGCCTTACAATTTCTTCCATGCTTACCTCGCGTGCAAATTGATCCGAAAAACCGGTTTTATATTTATCGTAAGCAATCACTTCCACGCCAAAACCGCTTAGTTTTTGGGCGAAACTTCTGCCCATGTGGCCGTAACCGATTATGCCAACGGTTTTACCTTTCAGTTCGCAGCCGCGGTTGCCTTCGCGCTCCCAGATGCCGTTCCGGATTTCTGTATCAGCTCTCCGGAAATTGTTCATCAGCGAAAGCAGCAAACCAACGGCATGTTCGCCCACGGCATCGCTGTTCCCTTCGGGCGCGTTAATGCAGGTGATGCTTCTTTTACCGGCATAAATTTCGTCTATATTGTCCATCCCGGCACCGGCACGCGCAATAAAACGCAGGTTTGGAGCGGCATCGATCATTTCCTGATCAACTTTAAATTTCGTTCGGATGGCCAAACCCTCGTAATCTGCAATAATTTCCAACGTTTTTTCCCTGGTAAAAGAAGTATCGATGGTGCAGGAATAACCTAACTTTTCGGCAGCCTGCGCAAAGGCCGGATGAAGGTCATCAACAATTAATATTTTTTTATTTGGATGGAGATCAGACACATTATTTTGATTTTGAAGCAAATATACTGGATAATTTAGAAAGGGTTTTGAACCGGATCAGCGTTAATACCGTACCTGGTTTTGATTTCCTGCCCTAACGGCACATGCAACAAATAGCGTTTTTTGTGTTTTTTATTAAGCGGGTTTAGAAATAGTTTAAACAATGTGAGCCTGTTTAAATTTTGTCCGGTTAATTTTCCATGCTTCTTTTACCATACAAAAACAAGAAAAAACCCATGCTTCTTTTATCGGTATAAAATCCAAAACACAAAATTTACCGGCTAAAAGAAGCATTATCAATCTGAAACTAAACACACTTATCTATTTAAAACTTGCAAAAAACATCAAAATGTCATATACTTTTTTAGGACTTTACGTTTAATCAATCGTTTGATTAACTTTGTGCCCATAATGGAAAAGGAAAAAACCGATAAAAAAGACCATATCCTAGATATTGCCGAAAAGGTTTTTTCGGATTTGGGATATGATGGTGCTTCCACCCGTTTGATTTCCGGCGAAGCCAACGTAAACATGGCCATGCTAAATTATTATTTTGGCTCAAAGGAAGGTTTGTTTATCGCTGTTTTTGAGCGGAAAACAAATGATTTTAAAGCATTGCTTCAGAACATTTTAGAGGATGAAAGTTTAAACTCCTGGCAAAAACTGGAGCAATGTACCGATAAGTACCTGGACCGGGTTTTTGAAAACAGATGCTTTCATAAATTAGTTAACCGCGAGGTTTCGCTCAGCAATCACCCGGAAATCAATGCTAAGATATCCGATATTTTGATGGTGAATATCAGGGAGTTTAAAAAAGTGATGCAGGAAGGGATTGATGACGGCTCGTTTTTTAAAGATGCCGATATTGATTTGAGCATCATTACCATCTTTGGCACAAAAAACTTTATTATCAATATGCCAAAGGTGGCTTCGCAAATGCTGGAAAACGATGTACAGCAGGAAGATTTTTTACAAGCGACAATGAAACCACGGATGAAAACATACCTTAAAAGAATTTTAAAATCTTATTTAGTAATAGAACATGACAGGACAGACTCATAAATCTGCTTTGGTTTTTGCAAAGGGCCGGAAGCACCATCTTTTTAAATCTTTGCTTGGTTTGCTGCTCGTTGGCGGCGTGGTAAACGTTTCGAGCGCACAAGACAGGACACTTACTTTGGACGAAGCCATAAAATTAGGCCTTGACAACAGCAAAACTTTAAAGTATTCCCAATCTAAAATTGATCAGGCCGTATCAAAATACAATCAGGCCAAAGATTTGGCATTGCCCACAGGTTCTGTTAGTTACATGTACAGCAGGGCGCAAATTCCGGCCAATACGTTAAATTTAGGCCCGAGTTCTTTCAGTCTGCCAAAAAGTGCCAACGCTAATTTAGGCATTGCCTCAATTGCAGAACCTATTTTTGCCGGCGGAAAATTCAAATACGCTAAAGAATCTACCGATTTACTGGTGCAGGTGGCGCGTTTGGATGTGGACAACGATAAAGACCAGATCACTTACGGCATCATCAGTGCTTATTATAACCTGTACAAAGTGCTGCAAAACAAAAAAGTAGTTGAGCAGAATATTGCAACGGTTGACCAGCAGATCAAACAGGCGCAGCGCTTTTTTGACCAGGGAATTGTGACCAAAAATGACGTGCTGCGTTTCCAGCTGCAACGATCTGATATTGAACTGAATGGCATTGAGCTGGAAAGTAACCGCAAGATCATCAACTACAATTTAGATGTTTTATTGGGATTGCCGGAATCAACCCAAATCCAGGTAGATCAGGTAAACACAACCGACCATCCGGTTTTGCCTTTAACCAGTTATTTAGATAGTGCTTACACCAATCGGCAGGAACTAAAACAGATTGATTTGCGCACCCGCGTGGCCGAAACCAATATTAAAAATACCCGTGCAGACCGCTTGCCAACTTTGGCCGCAACCGTTGGTGCCTATTATGTAGATATTTCCCTGAACCCTTTTCCAACCAGAGGCAATTATATTACGCCAATAACAGCTGGTTTGGCTTTGTCCTGGAATTTTGGTTCGTTGTGGAACAATAAAAACAAAGTATCAGAAGCACGTATCGAGCGGGATCAAACGGTCATCAATAAAGGCATCATTACAGATAATTTAAAAAATGAGGTCAACCAGGATTATCAAAACTATTTATCTGCTTTAAGCAGGGTAACGCTGCTGCAAACTTCTATCACGCAGGCAACCGAAAACAACCGATTGCAGGAATCAAGGTATAAAAGCAGCATTGCTTCGGCAACAGACCGGGCAGACGCGCAAACGCTGCTCTATCAGGCGCAAATAAATTTAGAGTTGGCCAAGGCTGATGCAGGTTTGGCTTATTATAATCTATTGAAATCAACAGGAAAAATCAACAAATAAAAAAATACCTTATAAAAACAGTATTGATATGGCACAGGAAGTAGAAACAGAAGAACCGGCAGTTACCAAAAAACCGAACAAAGTGATTCCGATTATATTGGGGATTGTGATTTTAGTAGGGATATTTTTTGGGATTAAGGAATACATTTATTACAGTAAACACGAAGATACGGACGATGCGCAGATCGACGGCGATATCAGTCCGGTTGTAGCCCGCGTGGGCGGTTATGTGGACAGTATTGCTTTTGAAGAAAACACACACGTAAACAAAGGGCAGCTTTTAATTAAACTGGACGATCGTGATTATAAGCTAAAAGTAGAACAAGCCCAGGCTGCCCAAAAAGTTGCCGGTGCCGGTATAGGTGTTGGTCAATCACAAATCAGTACCACAGCGGCAAATTCTGCAGAAGCAAAGGCGCAGGTACAATCTGCCAATGCAAAATTAGAGCAGGCCAACCGCGATTATGCCCGTTATGCCAATCTGGTAAAAGATGGTTCGGTTACGCAGCAGCAGTTTGACCAGGCAAAAGCCAACCGCGATGTGGCTCAAGCTAATTACGGTGCAGCAAAAGAGCAATATAAAGCGGCTCAGCAGCAAATCAGCACTACCCGTAAGCAATTAAAAGTAACCAATACCGGTGTTGACCAGCGCCAGGCAGATGTAGATTTTGCCAAACTGCAATTATCCTACACCACTATTTACTCTCCGGCCAGCGGTATTGTATCAAAAAGAAATGTGCAAAGAGGGCAATTGGTACAAGCCGGGCAAACTTTGTTTTCTGTAGTGAATGACAACAGTATTTATGTTACCGCTAACTTTAAAGAAACACAGTTGGACAACCTGCGCAGCGGCGAAAAAGTAGATATTAAGGTAGATGCCTATCCTGATTTAAAGCTGGAAGGCGAAGTTTACAATTTCTCGCCCGCAACTGGCGCAAAATTTTCTTTGCTTCCGCCGGATAATGCAACCGGTAATTTTGTGAAAGTTGTACAGCGGGTTCCGGTAAAAATCAAAATTAACGCAAGCAAAGAAGTGATTTCCAAATTACGCCCCGGAATGAGCGTTGATGCTTCTGTAATTTATAAAGATTAATTATGGCCGAAGTTGGTTTTAAAAAGTGGATCATCACCATTACAGTGATCACAGCTTCATTACTGGAGCTGATCGATACCACTATTGTGAATGTTTCCATACCTCAGATACAAGGTAACCTGGGGGCAACATTGGAAGATGTTGCGTGGGTAACCACCGGATATGCAGTTGCAAACGTAATTATCCTGCCGATGTCTGGCTGGCTGGGCAGTTTTTTTGGCAGGAAAAATTATTTTCTCGGTTCAATCATCCTGTTTACGATTGCGTCTTTTCTTTGCGGAAATTCACATAGCCTCAACGAACTGATTGCCTTTCGTATCCTCCAAGGCGTGGCAGGCGGAGGTTTGATTGCCACTGCACAGGCGATATTGCTGGAAACCTGGCCTCCGGAGCAAATTGGCACCGCAACTGCTTTATTTGGTTTGGGCGCAGTTGTTGGCCCAACAGTTGGCCCCACAATCGGTGGTTGGATTACAGATAATTTTTCCTGGCAATGGATATTTTATGTAAATATCCCGGTAGGTACATTGGCTGCTTTTTGTACCTACACTTTTGTCCGCGCCACACCAAAAACCGGTCGGGGGAAACCGATCGACTGGTTGGGGATTGGCTTACTGGCCGTTGCGGTAGGTAGTTTGCAAGTTATCCTAGAAAAAGGTGAATCTGAAGACTGGTTTGCAAAAACATATATACTATTACTGACAATTGCAGCGGTTTTGGGCACACTATTATTTATTTGGAGGGAATTGAGCACCGACCATCCAATCATAAACTTTAGTATCATGCGCCACAGGAGCTTCTCCGTGGGCATGTTCACGTCTTTTATCCTCGGTTTTGGTTTGTACGGCTCCGTGTTTGTGTTCCCCATATTTTGCCAGCAACTGTTAGGCTTCTCTGCGGAGCAAACCGGTGAAATACTTTTTCCCGGAGGCGTATGTACAATTATCATGATGCCATTTATCGGTAAAATGCTTAATAAAGGCGTGCCGGCACAGTTTATGGCATCAGCTGGTATGTTTTTGTTCTATGTTTTTACCCACATGCTTAGTAAATCCACACTTTCTACGGGTATTGGTGATTTCTTTTGGCCATTAGCGATCCGGGGCGTAGGAATGGCTTTGTTGTTTGTGCCATTAACAGTATTGGCCATTGCAGATTTAAAGGGTGCCGAAATCGGCCAGGGCACAGGTTTGAACAATATGATGCGGCAATTAGGCGGATCATTTGGAATTGCGGCACTTACAACCATAATCCACGTCCGTCAAGGTGTGCACAGGAACAATCTTCTGGTCAATATTAATGCTTACAACCCGGCTTTTGTGCACCGCTTTCAAATGTATGTACAAGGATTTGAAGCGAAAGGTAAATCTTTGCTTGATGCCACGCACATGGCTTATGGTGCAATGGAAGGCGTGGTCATCAAACAATCGCTGCTGCTTACTTATGATGATGCTTATTGGATATCAGGTTTGGTAATGCTGTTTTCTATTCCGTTGCTGTTCCTGCAGCCATTTAGAAAAAAGAATGCACAGATGCCGGTAGATGCTCACTAAAAAAGTTTTTAAAAAATAAAAAGCCGTTCTGCAAAAACAGAACGGCTTTCCCCCAAAAAAAAATTAACAATTAGAATGTAATTGCCTGTGGTTATCTTTTTATAACAGATTGTTTGCGCAATCCATAGATAAAACATAAGCTTTTAATCTCTTTATAAAAATAAGTTTTAATATCTGTTAAAACAACTATCTGCAGCATTTTATATACAAAAAGTTTTGCACAAATGATATTGAAAGCTGCTGATTTCCTGCTGCGTGAATGGCAAACTGACGATGAATATTCGCTGTTCCAAAACGCCAACAACCCAAAAGTTTCTCAATATCTCGAAAACAGGTTCCCTGCACCTTATACTATTGCCGATGCCAGGTTTTGGATTGATGCACATTTGAACCAGCCTGAGCCAATTACCAATGCGGCCATCATTATTGCCGGTGAGGCTGCCGGTGCGATCGGTATCACGCTGCAAAACGATATTTATGTAAAAAATGCCCGCATCGGCTACTGGCTGGCCGAACCTTACTGGGGCAAAGGCATCATGACGGCAGCACTTGCTTTGTTTACCAGCTATATTTTTGCAGGATTTGAGGTTGAACGGATCGTGGCCGGCGTTTTCGGCAGCAATCCGGCATCGGCAAAAGTGCTGCAAAAAGCCGGGTTCCGGCACGAAGGGACTTTTAAAAAAGCCCTTTTTAAAAACGGGTTTTATGATGATGAACTGATCTTTGCCAAACTAAGGCCTTGAATTTAGGTAGATGAAAGAAGCATTCGCTGCCAAGTTATGTTCCTGAATTTATACCTGTAAAAGAAGCATTTAACCCTTCCCCGGAAAATAATAGTTGAAGCCATGCTTCTTTTACCGGCATAAATTTCAATTAATCAGTTTCCCCGTTAAATTCACCGAACGGTCAAACGGTTTCAGGTAAATATCCGCCAGTGCAGCAAATTCCCTTCTGGTGATCGGCCGCAACATGTTAAAATCTGATTTCAAATGCAGTTTTGTTTTCCATCCGTTTTGGATTTGCATCCGGAAAGTTTTGGCATCGCGTAAGTTCAGTTCCTCAATAAAAGAAAGCATATTGCCGATGGTAAACGTTTCCGCAGGTTTGTATTTGTTGAACCACAGAAAAGACCGCGTATAAATTTCATTTAAAACCGGTTTGATTTCCGCAGTTTTCACAACAGAATCCGGCAAAAAGAAAACCTGTGCCGTGCCGCCGTTTGCTTTTTGCACGCCTTGCAGCAAACCGGTAACGCCAAGCTTCTGTATCGCTATAAACTGCGGGTCGCTTTGTTTTACATCGATAAAAGGCATCAAAAAACCGTGATAACTTAAAATTTCATTCTGGATTATGCGCAGCTTGATGTTTTTAGTGGTGGTTTTAAAAAACGCACAATAGGCCGCAATGCTGCCGATACCTTGCCCGATCGTCATCTGCACCGAAGGGTACATCGTGCTGGCGTTGACCAAATGCGAGACCGACAATGCTTTTTCGGCCACTAAAAAATTATCAAAACCTTTTACAATCGTAGCTCCTGCGGGCACGCTGTAGGCCGGAAACGCGCCATAATTGGTTTCCGGTGCCGTTTTTAAAGGCAGTAAATGCTGTCCGGGCGAAGCATCGCCAATCCCGATCGAAGTACGGTACAATTTGGAAGAGCGGTTGTAAGGCGTATAAATATCGTCCAAAACCATTTTGACCATGCCTTTGCTGCGCCGCACTTCACGCAGGTACGGAATGTACGGCAAATGATCGGGCGTATTAAATTCCAGGTTTTCCAGGCTGATGTTTTTCATCCCCATTTTGGTTTGCAGGAAATAAACCAGGCCAAGCGTTTTCAGCCATGCTTTTTGGTAAGCCGCTTCTTTGTTTTCTGCGGAGGCAAAATCATGGATCGTAACCGGATAATCATTTATACCTTTTATTTTCAGCATAAACTGATCATTTGGCAAACGGCTGTCTTCCAGCATTTTCCTGATGTTTTTATTTTGAAGCGAAGCATATAAAGTTTCGTCATAACCTTCGGGCTTGGCCAGGGTTCGGTCTGCGGCGCGGCCATAATCTTTCAAAACCGCAATCCAGGTCATGTTTTGGATCATGGGCGATGCTGTTTTTGGTGCCCATTTTTCGCCGGATTGCGCTTGGCTTTCAAACCCTTCATCAAACGGAACACCGAGTTTTAAAGCTACCTCACCGGTTTCCGTGGCATCCACAACCACCTGTGCTTTAATGGTTATGTTTTCGCCGTTCAGCTTCGCCACAACTTCATAACCGTTGCCGTCCTTTTTTATGCCGATAAAAGAAGCATTAAGTTTTACGCTGAGGTTTTTTACGGTGTCGGCAATCTTTTTCAGGATGGATGCGCCTACTGCCGGTTCAAAACGGAGCACTGCATTGGCCGTAGTATCATAACCGATACTGTTTTTATAGTAGTTTTTTACGTGACGGGAAAATTCGCCCCAAACCCCCGAAGGAAAACTGCGGTTGCCATCTACCACACACATCGCACCGCTGGTCAAACTGCCGCCCAGCCACGGCCCGGGTTCTAAAATAATGGTTTTAACGCCGCTTCGGGCACTTTGGATGCCTGCCGAAACGCCTGCTGCGCCGCCGCCGATCACCAAAACACCAATTTTGATCGCTTCTGCAAAAACGCTGCTGCTTAAAAAGATTGTAAACAAAAAAATACAGATTTTTTTCATTGCGCCGAAGTTAACAAATTACAAAACGCTATTTTTAGGACAAACAGTTGTACCACTATGAATATTTCTACAAAAAAAACCTTTATCATCGTTTTTTTATGCGGATGCAGCTTTGTTTCCGGCGCATTCATCGCTCAAAAACTGGAAAACAGTGCAATTACGGTTGCTGTAGTTAAAGAGGCCGAAAAAATTATTGGTCTGGATTTTAAAGACGCGCAGGCAGATTCTATGCTGACCGGATTGGCCCAACACCGGAAAGCTTATGAAGAACTGCGGAAACTGAACCTGAACAACAGCGTGGTCCCGGCTTTAAACTTTAACCCGGTTCCGGTAAATTTTGTTTATCCGGATAAAACAAACGGATTTTTACTCGATAAAAGAAGCATTACAACCATGCCTGCGGACAAAAACGAACTGGCTTTTTATACGGTCAGGCAGTTGGCAGATTTGATCCGCACGAAGAAAATAACTTCGGTAGAATTGACAAAATTCTTTTTGGGGCGATTAAAAAAGTATGATCCGAAATTATTGTTCGTTGTAAATTACACGGAAAATCTCGCCCTAAAACAAGCCGCACAAGCCGATGCGGAGATTAAAGCCGGTCATTATCGTGGCGTTTTGCACGGCATCCCGTTTGGGGTGAAGGATTTGCTTTCAGTAAAAGGTTATAAAACTACCTGGGGATCAGTGCCTTACAAAAATCAGGAAATTGATGCAGATGCCACCGTGGTTAAAAAACTGGAAGCAGCCGGCGCGGTTTTAGTGGCAAAGCTGACGCTTGGCGAACTGGCAAACGGCGATGTGTGGTTTGGCGGGAAAACTAAAAACCCATGGGATATTACGCGCGGTTCGAGCGGTTCTTCGGCTGGCCCGGCTTCGGCAGTTGCGGCCGGTTGTTTGCCATTTGCTATTGGCTCAGAAACGTTAGGATCGATTGTTTCGCCTTCCACCGAATGCGGCGATACCGGTTTGCGGCCGTCGTTCGGGCGGGTTAGCAAAGCAGGTGCGATGGCTTTAAGCTGGACGATGGACAAACTCGGCCCGATTACGCGTTGTGCCGAGGATTGCGCCATCGTTTTTAATGCCATACAAGGAACCGATCCGCAGGATTTAAGCACGATTCCGGCCCCATTTAAATATGATGGCAATCAGAAAACGTTGAAAGGCTGGAAAATCGGTTACTTAAAAGCAGATTTTGACCGCAGCCGTTTTAACCGGGAAAGTGATTCATCAACATTAACCGAATTGAAAGCGTTGGGCGCAGAATTGGTGCCGATAGCTTTGCCAAAACTGCCTTATAATGCTTTGGGGTTTATTCTGGAAACGGAAGCAGGGGCAGCCTTTCAGGAACTGGTTTTGAACCACAAAGACGATCAGCTGGTGCGCCAGGGAAAAGATGGCTGGCCAAATATTTTTCGTACGGCACAGTTTGTTCCGGCGGTTGAATATATTCAGGCCAACCGTGTCCGCACCATGGTGATCCAGGATTGGTACGAAAAATTAAAAGGGCTGGATATGTACGTTGCACCTTCATTTTCGGGAAATTTGGTGTTGACTAATTTAACCGGAAACCCTTGCGTGGTGCTGCCAAACGGCTTCAACAGGCAAGGAAGGCCATTAAGCATTACCTTTATGGGCCAGCTTTTTGGCGAAGGGAAAATCCTGGAAGCCGCCAAAATATATCAGGAGGCCACGGGTTTCAACAAAAAACATCCTATCTTGAATTTTTAACCGATAAAAACAGCATCAACACAAAAAACAATGACAGACGAACGTTACCCAACCGGAAAATATACGCCGCCGGCATCTTTCACCAACGAGCAAATCCAGAGCTGGGTTGCAGAAATTGCCGCCCTGCCCGGGCAAATGCGCCAGGCCGTTGTTGGCTTAAATTACCAGCAATTTGATACGCCGTACCGTTTGGGCGGCTGGACGATCAGGCAGGTAATCCATCACGTGGCAGATAGTCATGCTAACGCTTTGACACGTTTTAAACTGGCTTTGACAGAAGAAAACCCAACCATCAAACCTTATCGGGAAGCCGACTGGGCCTTATTGCCGGATTATAAAATGCCGGTTGCGCCATCCTTCCAGATGATCGAAGGTATCCATTACCGCTGGGCAGAACTGATGAAAAGCCTGACAGAAGAACAATGGAGCCGAACCTTCTTCCATCCCGGAAACCAAAAAATTACCTCGCTAAAAGAAGCATTGGGTTTGTATGTCTGGCACGGGCGTCATCATCTGGCGCATATCGGGCTGGCGTTGGGCAAGGTGTAAAGTTGCCGAAATCCGGGTGGTAAAAGAAGCATTTCGATACTTCTTTTACCACCTGAAAATAGGAGTAATGAAAAAGATATAACTGACCCAACGTTTGGGTTTCGTTTAAACCTTTGATCCTGCAATTTTAAACAACCTGTAAAATTTAAACGTGTTCTAAAAATGTTACCGCAGTTGATAAACCTTTAGGAACAATTTGGCCGAAAACTTTTTTAACTATCTTCACGCTTTATCCAAAACATGAAATACTGCTGCGCCATACTGTTTTTATCCTGCTTTTTTAGACAAAGTTTCGCACAAACCGCCCCTCCTGCCGATCGGGTTTCTATCGAACAGGAACTCAAAAAGCTGCCTGTTTTGGGCACTGTGCTTTATATTGCCGCCCATCCGGACGATGAAAATACACGCCTGCTGGCTTACCTCGCTCAGGAAAAACATTACCGCACGGGTTACCTTTCGTTAAACCGGGGCGGCGGCGGCCAAAACCTGATCGGAACAGAACAAGGCGAATTGCTGGGTTTGATCCGCACGCAGGAATTGCTGGCCGCCCGGCGTGTGGATGGTGCCGAACAGTTTTTTACCCGGGCCAAAGATTTTGGTTTTTCCAAAGGGCCGGAAGAAACGCTGCGGATCTGGGACAAAGAAAAAGTTTTGGGCGATGTGGTTTGGGTGATCAGAAAATTCAGGCCGGATGTGATGATCTGCCGTTTCCCGACAACGGGCGAAGGTGGCCACGGCCATCATACCGCTTCGGCAATTTTGGCGCAGGAAGCTTTTACGGCCGCTGCAGATCCGAAACGTTTCCCGGAACAGTTAAAATTTGTACAGCCCTGGCAAGCCAAACGTTTGCTGTGGAACACGTTCAATTTCGGCGGAAATAATACCACCAGTCCGGATCAGTTTAAAATAGATGTTGGCGTTTACAACAGTTTGCTGGGCAAAGGTTATGGCGAAATTGCTGCCGATAGCCGATCTAACCATAAAAGCCAGGGGTTTGGCACGGCAAAACAACGCGGCAGTTCGTACGAATATTTTAAAACGATTTTGGGCGATGCGCCACACACGGATTTGATGGACGGCGTTAACACCACCTGGAAACGGGTGGCCGGCGGCGATGAAATTAACATCCGTATCAATGATCTGGAGAAGAGTTTTAATACTGAAAACCCGCCTAAATCTTTGCCGCTTTTAATGGATATTTATGCCTCGACCCAAAAACTAACGGATACCTACTGGAAAACGCAAAAGCTGAAAGAATTGAATTTACTGATCCCGGCTTGTGCCGGTTTGTGGCTGGAAAGTTATGCAGTAAACCCAACGTACGCTTTAGGCGATAGCATCACCATCCGCAACCAGCTGATTGACCGGGCTGGTAGTCCGGTGCGGTTTGTGGCCACTGTAATTGGCGGACAGACAAAAACTTATGATAAGCTGCTGCCGAACAATCAGTTGATAACTTCAGAAAATACCGCATTAGCACAAAAAATTACGCAGCCTTATTGGCTGGCTGGCCCGCAAGTTCACGAAATGTACCCGGTAGCCAATCAAGAATTGGTAGGTTATCCAGAAAACCCTGATCCGGTTACGGTTAACTGGCAATTTGTGATTTATGGTCATCTAATTACGCTGCAACGGCAGGTGATGTATAAATACGTAAGTGCGGTCCGGGGCGAAGTTTATCAGCCACTGGAAATTACGCCGCCGGTTACGGCCAATCTGGATCAGCAGGATTATATTTTCAACAGTAATCAGCCCCAACAAATTGTGGTAAAGCTGAAAAGCTTTACCAATGCCAGCGGCAGCATCAGCCTGAAAGCACCGGCGGGCTGGAGAATCACACCCGCCAATGCTTCTTTTACAGGTAAAAAATCAGGCGATGAATGGACGGCCGCATTTGCGGTTACTTCTGCCATCAGCAAAACTAAAACTGATACGGTTCAGGCCATTGTGCAGGTGAACGGTAAAACCTTTACGCAGGGCATCCACCAGATTACGTACGAACATATCCCGAACATTACTTTTTTTCCGCCTGCACAAGCTAAACTGGTCAATGTTGATTTAAAAACTGCCGGCAAACGGATCGGTTATCTGCCAGGAGCCGGGGATTTAGTGCCGGAAGCGTTGCAACAGGTTGGTTATCAGGTTACAATACTTAGCGAAAATGAAATTTTAAACGGAAACCTTTCCGGTTTTGATGCTATCATTGTTGGTGTCCGTGCTTTTAATATCAATGCACGTTTGCCCTCAGAGCAGCCAAAATTGTTGGAATATGTTAAAAACGGCGGAACACTGCTGGTTCAATACAACAACAACAATGGCCTGGTCACTAATCAGATCGGGCCATATCCTTTCCGGATTGTTAACGTTCGGGTGACGGACGAAAACGCGCCGGTCACGATTTTGAACCCGGCAGACCCGGTCCTGAATTATCCCAACAAAATAACCGATCAGGATTTTAAAGGCTGGATACAGGAACGCGGTATTTATTTTGCTACAGATATCGACCCAAAATACCGCACCGTCCTACAAATCAACGACCCGAACGAAGCACCCAACAAAGGCTCTTTGCTGGTTGCAGATTATGGAAAAGGCCGGTTTGTTTACACTTCGCTGGTGTTTTTCAGGGAATTGCCTGCCGGTGTCCCGGGCGCGTACCGTTTGTTCATCAATTTAATCAGTAAAGCAAAAAATACAAATTAGCATTAGGCCGCAACAAAATATTCGGTTAATTTTACGGCCATAACATCACAATCATGGAAAATCAGGAAGTAGAAGAAGTTAAAAGCTTTGATAATTTGTATTACATTGTTGGCCTGCTGGCCGGTATCATTACGGCCTACATTGTAAAAGGCACTTTTTTATGGGCCTTGATCGGGGCAGTTTTGGGCTTGCTGAGTGCCGGTTTCTACATTAAAAAGGTTGCGCCGAGAGATCCGGAAAATTAACGCTTTTAAGGAAATTTTCTTTTGATGACCGGAACCAGTTGAGTGATAAAAATACTTAATTGGTTTTTTATTGTAAAAATGATTATTACCGATGCTTTTTTTACCACCTAAATTTCCGGTTTTAAAGCAGCAAAAAAATAAAAGCCCCACGAAACGGTGTCCGTGGAGCTTTCAACCTAAACCTTATCACAATTAAACCAGCATTGCTACTGATTCAAACAAGGATTTATCAATTACCATACCAGAAATTAGCTTTTTTTCTAATAAATCTGCCCAGCTCAACAAATATTTAATCACGTCTTCAAGCTTGTTTCGTTTAAGATATTGTTTTCCTTGCGGCAGATTGGCCAGCACCGCATCGTCCGAAAGTTTTTCCAGGTGCGCCAGGTCTGTTCTGGTAAAACCAAAATCCAGCATTGTGTCAATTATATGATCGAAAGGCAAACCACTTTGCGGACAATAATCAAATAATTGTTCGTTCCAATCGCCATGCCGCCGCATCGCTTCCTGATGAATGGCCGCCTTGTCCAGATTTGTAACCACCTGTGCCAGATTACCGCAATTGCAGCTGCCCATGTGGCCCCATTGATAAGGTGCTTTGTTTTGCAGGTTTGCGGCCGTTTGTCGTAAAGCCTGAACCACTTCTATCGTTGCTTTTGCCATTTTGCTTCGTGTTTTGCCCTGATTTTTTATTTGATATGTTGAAGATAACGTTATTTCCTGTTGGTAAACAACTTTCTAAAATAATGATCTGCAAAAAACAATCCTAAAATCAAATCAAAAAACAAAAACCCTTTTAGCAAAGTGGCACTGAAATAAGCATTTACCGGTGGCAGCTTGATTTCCGGCACCGAAATCAGGGCTGATGAATGCCAGTTGACCTGCATAAAAAAATATCCTAAAAGAAGCACGATACAACTGATGAAAAACGCGGCAATACCAAAAACAATCCGCTGATCTACCCTGGTTTTAAGCGGTTTCAAAATCTTTTCCTGCTTAATGTTTTCCATCACGCTGAAGGTGAAATTCATGGCCGGTTCTTCTGTTTCCAGCAAAGCCAGACTTTCCTGCAAAGCCTTTAATTCATGGTATTTCCGGCAATAGTTTTCATCGGTTTCAATCAATAAACGGATGGCTTTCTGCTCTTGTTCCGGACAAAAACCATCCAGGTAATCCCATAATTTTTCTTCCATATTCATCCTAAATCCCTCACTTCCGTTTTTAACAACTGCTCCAGTTTTTCTTTTAAACGATGCCGCGCCCGGTGTAGTTTTACCTTCACCGTGTTAGTTTCCATTTTTACAACGGCCGCAATTTCTTCTAAAGATTGTCCGCCCTGATAAAACAACGTCAAAATCGCAGCATCATCCGGCAATAACTTACTGATAGCCAGGTTTATATAATACGATTGCGATTTCTGTTCGGCCAAATCCGACTTAATATCCGATTGATTATTTACCTCGATAAAAACAGCATCGTCATCCAGCGAATAGGTTTCGGGTTTTTTTCTGCGGAGAAAAGACATCGATGTAGTGTAAACGATGGTGTACAACCACGTGGTAAATTTGGATTGCTGCTGGAAACCGGCCAACGCTTTATATGCTTTTACAAAACTGTCCTGTGCAATTTCCTGTGCATCTTCGCGGTTTTTAACAAAGCGCAAAGCCAGCGTAAAAACATACCGCTGGTGCCGTTTCACCAAATCGGCATAAACCGTTTGGTTGCCGGCCAGCACCTGGCGGATCAGTTCTGTATCATCTGTTTGCATCGATTACCGGTTATGACGCCGTAAAGAAAACCCAGGTTACAGCCGATGCTTCTTTTATCGGTATAAATTTGGGCAAATAATTTTTGAGAAACTGAAATAACACTTCAATCAATTCCCGAAGTTTTTTTACAGCAGCAAACCATCAACCGATCGCAGCCCCAAACCTGATGCTTCTTTTAGCACATATTTTCCATTGGCAAAACCTGGGTTTTGGTACGGATTGTTTTTGGTGAGAAAAGGCCCGTCCAGATCGGCCCAGTCACACAACGGTGCCAATGCGGCGGCGGCTAAAGTGGCGCAACTGCTTTCGCTCATACAGCCGATCAAAACCTTTAAGCCCAACTCTTTAGCGCGCAAAATCATGCGGTGGCCTTCATACATCCCGGCAGCTTTCATCAGTTTTACGTTGATGCCGTGGTAAACGCCGTGTGCTTTTTTTACATCCTCAAAACGCTGTACGGCTTCATCGCCAATTATTACAACCGGACTATTTTCTGTCAGCCAGGCGTTGCCGTCGATGTCGTTTTTGTCCATCGGCTGCTCAATCAGTTGCACGCCTTGTTCCTGCAGCCAGAAAATCTTATCAAGCGATTGCTGCCTGTCCGTCCAGCCCTGATTGACATCTACATAAAGCGGAACATCGGTAACCGAGCGGATGGCACGGATGATTTCTTCATCGTTATTTTTGCCCAGCTTAATCTTAATCACTTTAAAATCAGCAGCTTCTGCGGCTTTTTTAATCATCATTTCGGGCGAATCAATGCCTAAAGTAAAACTGCTGACCGGCATTTTTTCCGGATCAGAGCCGAACAGTTGATAACACGGTTTTTGTTCGATTTTCCCAATCAGATCATGAAAAGCAATATCGATGGCCGCTTTAATGTTCGTATTTCCGGGAGCAAGATCATCCAGATAAGCCAAAATTTCAGTAATGTTGAACGGATAATGAAAGCGGCTTAAATCTGTTTTTTGCAGAAAAGCTTCAGCCGTTTCCGGATTTTCGTGATAATACGGTACCATTGAAGCTTCACCATAACCGGCAAAACCTTCATATTCCAGCTTTAAAAGCATCAACGGCGTGGCCGTGCGCGTAAATTTGGCAATACTGAACGGATGTTTCAGTTCGAGTTGAAAGGGTTGGTAAGTCAGTTTCATGTTAAATCGCCTAAAGCTAAAAAATCCCACGCAAAATCATTTCTATCTTTGGCGATATGTTAACGGAAATTTACCAGCCATTTGATCGTTTCAATTTCGGCAACAAAACCTGCTTCCTCAGCGGAAAACCACTGCAGTCCGAAGAAGAAAAAATACAGGTTTTCCCGGCCTGGCTGCTGGCCAGATACAATCTGTACGATGCGCCATTTAAAATGCTGGACGAGAATTTTCCGACGTATAAAGATTTGAAACTGCCGTGTTCTGCGGAAGTGAACAACCAGTATCTGGAGCCGCTGGAAACCGAAATCAAAGCTGCTTTTGAACAAGGTTTTGAAGCGGTGCAAGCTTTGGACGAATGGAAACTGTTTATCTGGGCCGGCAAAATCATGTACGGTATTATTTTCAACGAGCTGCAATCCGCTATCCGCCAGCAATATGCGCAGGGAGAAGGTTTAAATATTTCGCAATCGCTGATGCACAAATTCAGTTCGTTGCATATTATGCTGCAGATGCTGTTTTTACCGATCATTTTTGAGGATTTCAAACCGTACAGCTTTTTTCTGTTCAAAATAAGCCCGGAAACAGACCAGTTTAACTATCGCGACGAGATCAATTCGCTTACATTTTCATTACGGCTGAAAGATTTCGGTTTTATATTTTGCTTGCAGGACAACGGTGCAAACGGCGTTTATCACCAGGAAATCCTGCAAAAAATTGCCTTAAAAACATTGCATCCGATCCAGTTTGAAGAGTTTTGCGGACGCATTTTTTATTCGGCTTATTTATTCAACCGTTTGCCGGAATACAATTTGCTGCCTGTGGAAAATAAAATTTATGTAGAAGCCATGCCGCTGAAAGGTTTAAGCGCGAAACCGCTTTTTGATGAATGGAAACCGAAAGTTTACGGTCAGGTTTTAGAGAATTTTTGGAAACCCTGGGGCTTTTTGTTGTTGGAAATCATTAAAAACCCGGAGCAGCCGATGAGTTTTTTGGTCGATAAAAACAGCATGTTTATTCCGGCGGAGGCGATTTTGTTGCCAGGATAATTTTTAGCTGTCATTGCGAAAGCAGAGAGAGGAATCTTCTTCAAACCAAATTTATACCGATAAAAGAAGCATTGTATTGTTAAATAAAGATTTCTCCTAAAGTCGAAATGACAGAAATCAACTTTTTAATTTCTCCAAAACCGCTTCCGCAGATAACTTTTGCTGCTCACCGGAAACCATATTTTTAAGCGATAAAAGCTTGGTTTCCATTTCCTCACTACCGATCATCACCGCGAAAGGAATGCTTTTTTTATCGGCATAATCCAGTTGCTTTTTGATTTTTGCGCCCGGCGGATACAATTCTGTACGGATTTCCTGATTGCGTAATTGATTGACTAATTGAAATCCGTAGTTCTCAAACTCTTTATCAAAACAGCAAATTAAAACCTGCGTGCCTTGCGTGGCATCTTCCGGAAAAAGTTTTAATTCTTCCAGCACATCGTAAATCCGGTCGGCACCAAAAGAAATCCCGGCACCGGTCAGTTTTAGTTTCGGGTCGAAAATCCCGGTCAAATCATCATAACGGCCGCCGCCACCGATGCTGCCCATCGCCACTTCGTTGGTTTTTACTTCGAAAATAGCACCGGTGTAATAATTTAAACCGCGGGCCAATGTAATATCGAGTTCGAGTTTTGCTGTTTTTAGCGATACATTTTTTAGGTAGGTAAAAACAGTATTAAGTTCTTCGATGCCTTTTAAGCCGATTTCGGAAGTTTGCAATACTGTTTTTAGCGCATTAATTTTCTCCTCATTACTGCCTTCCAATAAAATTACAGGTGTTAATTTCAATAAATCATCTTCGGTGAAACCGCGTTCCAAAAGTTCTTTGTTTACGCCGGAAAGTCCGATTTTGTCGAGTTTATCAATGGCAACCGTCATATCTACGATCAATTCCGGTTTGCCGATGATTTCAGCAATGCCGGATAAAATTTTGCGGTTATTGATTTTGATCGTAAAATCTTTCAACCCAAAATTGCTTAAAGCTTCGTCGTATATCAGGATAAATTCAGCTTCATTCAGCAAAGAATCAGAACCAACCACATCGGCATCGCATTGATAAAACTCGCGGTAACGGCCTTTTTGCGGACGATCAGCGCGCCAAACCGGCTGTACCTGAAAACGCTTGAACGGAAAAGTAATTTCGCTTTGGTGCGAAACGACGTAACGGGCGAAGGGAACGGTGAGATCGTAGCGAAGAGCTTTTTCGGAGATGTCACCAACAATATTTTTTGAGGTAAGATAGTCTTTTACTATTTGTATAACTTTACCGGCGTTATCTTTAAGTTTAATGAATCCATTTTCAAAATTTTCCTTAAGTTTTAATTCAGCAAGTTTTTGTTTAAAATGATCATCAGATTCGATTAAAAGGTTTTGTACCTCACTTTGCATATCTCCATATTCGATTTGTAATTGCAACATTTTAGATGTATTGTCAACTAATTCTCGAAGTCCTATAATCGTAGTATTTTTTTCTAAAAACTCGCCACTATCTAAAATCTTAAAAATCAACTTATCACCTTCATCACCATATTTGCCGGTTAAGGTTTCCAGGTTTTCCATGGAAGGTGTTTGGATTTCCTGGTAGCCGTATTTGCGGAATACTGTTTTTATCGTATCAAAAATGTAATTGCGTTTGGCCATTTCGGCGGGAGAGAAATCGCGGGTGCCTTTCGGTACAGATGGTTTTGCCATAATGCCGCAAAGGTAGGGATTTGAGGACAAGGTGAAAGGCGGACGGGAGAAAACATAAACAGCTTTACAATTGCAAAATTTATGTTACCTCGGTAATATAGCACAATATTTATCCAGCTTTGCAGGATTGATTTAACTGATTCCGGTTACGCTGCCCATGCCAAAACTGAAATTTACGTATTTCCTTTTCTTTTTAGCTGCAATGTTTTTTGTTGCGAAGCCTTTTGTGGGTTTCAGGCTGCGTGCAATATTTTCAAAATCTTCAGGCACAAAATCTGTTTGCGTGAAAAGTTTTACCAAGCGCAAACCCGAATATCTGGAAGAAGCGGATTCAAAAAAAGCCGAAATTTCTGCAAAGCTGAACAATCCGCCGTTGACAGAACTGTTTACGATGCTGCAATTAATGGCGATACTGTTTTTATGCGCTAATTTTCTTCAAACCGTTTGGCATTTTTTTTATAACCGGTTTTACAAATCACGCCAACTTTATTTGCTTACGGGCAAGCTGATTATTTGATTAAGGATGCTTCTTTTATGCCCTGTTTTTACAGGTTTTAAACTGAACCAAATCGTTAAATTAAATACTTTAGATGTCTGGCTTAAAAAAAGCCTGGTGCATTTTATCACTGCTTTTACTTACCCTAACGCAGTTGTTTGCCCAGCAACCACCGGTTACTTTACCGCAATTACTTCATCTGGTTGGCCAAAAATCGCCAGCTTTACTTACGGATTCGGCTGCTGTTTTGATCCGGCAGGCCGAGGCAACCGAAATCCGCAGTAACCGCCTTCCCAATTTGCGTTTAAATTATCAGGCTGATATCGGCACAAACAACAACGTGGCCGGCCCGTACTTTGGTTATGGCATTGTGCCGTCCAATTCCCGCGGCGTGCGTGATCAAAGCAATACAACAACGGCAACGGTAAACTTGGGCATTGCCGCTTTTGATTGGGAAATTTACAATTTTGGTGCTTACGGCGCGCAAAACAAGGTTGCCCGTTCGGCCATTGGTGTAGAGGAAAACCAGTTTGCAAAATCAAAATACCAGCTTCAAAGTTTTACCATTGGCAATTATCTGCAGTTGTTGCGGCTGCAGGATTATCTTAACATCCAATCCAGAAACATCCGGCGCAACCAGGAAATCAACCGTTCTATCCGTTCGCTGGCCATCAGCGGCGTGCGGCCCGGCGTGGATACCAGCATTGCCGAAGCCGAACTTTCTAAAGCGCGCCTTAATTATATCGAACTGGACAATCAGTTGAAACAGATACAGTTGCAGCTGGCTTCGGTTAGCGGTTTAACTTACCAAACGATTGTTCCGGACACGCTGGCCGAGCAAAAACTGATTTCGCAAACCAGCGTTGTGCCAACTTTAAACACCGATACCAGCACCCATCCGCTGATTAATTATTACCGCTCGGTTTACAAAAATAACCTGCTAAAAGAAGCATTGGTCAAAAAGCAGTATAATCCGAAAATCATGCTGGAAGCGGCTGCCTGGGGCCGTGGATCGAGCATTGACGCCAACGATCATTTCAACAGTCTGGGCAGCGGTTTGGACCCGCAGCGTGGCAATTATCTGGTTGGCCTTGGCATTTCTTACAATTTGTTTGATTTGCGGCGGCGGCACCTCAAACTCAATACACAAAAAACAATCACCAATTATGCTTTAAAGCAGCTGGACGAGCAGAAATATCTGCTTGCCGTAAGTGCCAGCCAGGCTGATGTGGAGATGAATACCGCGCGCCAGCGTTTGCAGGAAATCCCGAACCAGCTAAAAGCCGCCAACGCAGGTTACCGGCAAAACTTAAGTTTATACCGAAATGGTTTGATCAACATCATCGAGCTGAATGCGGCTTTAAATATTTTGTACCGGGCCGAAACTGATTATGCCGAGGCCAAATATGCTTACGCCAATGCCCTGTTCCAGAAAGCCATTACCGATAACCGGGTGGGCAGCGTTCTAAACCTTTTAAACCCATAATTTATGTCGATGGTCACTTCCGCACTCAAACGGCCAATCACCACTTTGGTAATTACGCTGAGCCTGCTGATTTTTGCAGTTTTGAGTGCCATTAAAATCCCGATAGATATTTTCCCGCAGCTTAACCTGCCAGCCATTTACGTGATCGAATCTTACGGCGGCATGTCTCCGCAGCAAATGGAAGGTTTTTTTTCCACGCGTTTGCAGGATCAGTTTTTGTATGTAAACGGCATCAAAAGCATCACCAGTAAAAACATACAGGGTTTAACCATGCTTAAGCTCAGTTTTTACGAAAGTACAAACATGGCAGAAGCCTCGGCGCAAGTTGCTTTACAGGTAAACCGGGCCATGAAGTTTTTCCCTCCCGGAGCGTTGCCACCGCAGGTTGTACGTTTTGATGCTTCATCTTTACCTGTTGGCCAGTTGGTGCTGTCAAGTAAAACAAGAAGTTTAAAAGAGATTTATGATTTGGCTACAACACGTGTGAGGCCGCTGTTTTCAACAATCCCGGGCCTTTCTGCGCCGCCGCCTTTTGGTGCCAATTCGCGCTCTATTATCATCAGCGTAGATCCCGCAAAACTGCGCAGCTATAATCTTACCCCGGATGAAGTAGTGACCGCGTTGGCAAAGTTTAACGTAATGTCCCCTTCCGGAAATTTGCGGCTTGACAATTCGATGTTCATCACAACGATCAACTCGCTTGTGCAAAAAGTGGACGAGTTCGGATCCATTCCGGTGGTGACCAAAAATGGTGTTTCGGTAATGGTAAAAGATATTGCCCGGGTAACTGATGGCGCGGACATTACAGTTGATTACGCATTAATCAACGGAAAACGATCGGTTTATATTCCGGCGGTAAAAACAGCCGATGCCTCTACCTGGTCTGTAGTGCAAAACCTGAAAAAAAAATTGCCCGAAATGCAAAGTTTGTTACCGGATGATGTAAAGATCAGTTATGAGTTTGACCAATCGGTATTTGTGGTCAATGCAGTAAAAAGTTTGATGACAGAAGGCGGACTTGGCGCAATACTTACCGGTTTGATGGTATTACTTTTTTTACGCGATTGGCGCAGTAGTTTAATTGTTGTGGTTACAATCCCGGTTTCTATACTGATAGGTGTGTTATTGTTGAGCCTGTTTGGCCAAACCATCAACATTATGACTTTGAGCGGACTGGCTTTGGCCATCGGCATTCTGGTCGATCAGGCAACGGTAACCATTGAAAACATCCACCAGCATTTGGAAATGGGCAAAAATAAACGCCGCGCCATTTACGATGCCTGCGAGGAGATTTCGTTTCCGCTGCTGCTGATTTTACTTTGTATCCTTGCTGTTTTTGCACCTTCTTTTTTGATGAGCGGCGTACCCAAGGCAATGTTCCTGCCGCTATCGCTATCAATCGGCCTAACGATGATCGTGTCTTACATCCTGGCACAAACCGTTGTCCCTATTTTAAGTAATTGGTTGATCAAGGCTGAACAATACCAGCATTATCAACATGAGCGTATTCATTCTCATGCAGGCGAAGGCTTGGACAAACAGGAACGCCAGCAGATACAAGCGCACGCCAGCAAAGAAGCCGAAGAACCTGAAAAGAACGACTTTTTTGAAAACATCAAATCAAAATTTACGCTCATTCTCAAAAAGTGGATGCCTGCAAAAAAAATGATCGTATTGTTTTATCTGGTTATAGTAGTTGTTCTGGCTGGCTTATGCTTCGTTTACATTGGGAAAGATATGATGCCAAAAGTAAATAACGGGCAGTTTCAGATCAGGATAAAAGAACCGGAAGGTACAAGGCTGGAGCGAACGGAAGATAAACTGAAAATGGTTCTCGGCATTATTGACAGTACCGTTAATCATCATGTAGCCATCACTTCAGGTTATGTTGGATTGATACCCAGCAGTTATGGCGTGAGCAACCTGTATGTGTTCAATACCGGTACGCATGAAGCAGTATTACAGGTAAACCTTGATAAAGATTACAAAGTTAATATGGACGAATTGAAAGATGCGCTCCGTAAAAATATCGCCTACAAAATCCCTGAACTTAAAGTAAGTTTTGAGCCGATTGACATGACGGAGAAAATTATGAGCCAAGGGGCCGCAACACCGATTGAGGTGAGGGTGGCCGGAAAAAACATGGCTCAAATAGAAGGTTATGCTAATAGATTGGTTGGAAAACTCAAAAAGATTGGCTATTTGCGTGACGTACAGATTGTACAACCTTTGAAAGTCCCTGTGATTGCTATTACTATTGACCGTTTAAAAGCCGCACAACTTGGGTTGACCGTAACTGATATAGCACGTTCTGTAACGGCAAGTACCTCTTCCAGTCGTTTTACCGAAAAAAATCAGTGGCTCGATGAAGCCAAAGCTTATACTTACCAGGTGCAGGTACAGGTACCCGAATATGTGATGAACAATATGGATGAGTTAAAAGAAATCCCCTTGTTAAAAGGCCAAAATGCACCTGTACTGGGCGATATCGCAACTTTTAGTACCAAATATGTCCCTGGTGAGTATGACCGGACGGGGCCGCGCCGTTTTTTGACCGTTGGTGCCAATATTTACAAGAATGACCTGGCCAGTGCTACCAATGATGTGCAAAAAGCGATAAAAAGTTTGGGCCCGCCAGATAAAGGAGTGGTTGTGGAGATGAAAGGGATGTCAAGCCTATTAACGGAAACCCTGACCAGTTTACAAAACGGACTGTTGTTTGCCGTACTGGTTATCTTTTTGTTACTGGCTGCTAATTATCAATCGTTTAAAGTATCGCTAACGGTGCTTTCTACTATACCGGCAGTTATATTAGGGTCGCTTTTGATGCTGATTTTAACCGGATCTACGCTTAATCTGCAATCGTATATGGGCATGATCATGTCGGTAGGTGTATCTGTTGCTAATGCTATATTAATTGTAACTAATGCAGAAAAGCTTCGGGTAGATTATCACGATGCCACCAAAGCATCCATCACCAGTGCATCTATCCGGTTACGGCCAATCCTGATGACCAGCCTGGCCATGATTGCCGGCATGATCCCGATGGCATCCGGCATGGGCGAGGCAGGTGAGCAATCTGCACCGCTTGGCAGGGCAGTTATTGGTGGGTTGTTTGCCTCTACTCTTGCCGCATTGTTTGTTTTACCCCTTGTTTTTGCCTGGGTGCAAGATAAAACCACGTATGATTCGCCTGCTTTAATGCCGGAAGATGAACCGGAAACCGAAACTTTAAATGCTTATTAAAATCATGAAATTTAAACTCTTTTTAAGTGCTTCTTTTATCAGTACTTTTTTATGGTCATGCTCCGGCGACCAAAAACCTGTTGATCTCACCGCAAAAGCAAACAATAAAAATACCCACTATCAGATTGGGGATGTAACCGAAAAAAGTTTATCAACCAGCACACGTTTGCCCGGCCAGTTAAAACCTTATAATGAGGTTTATCTCTTCCCAAAAATCAATGGCTTTGTAAAAAAGATTTATGTTGATCGCGGTTCGATCGTAAAAAAAGGCCAGTTGCTGCTCACGCTGGAAGCACCGGAAATGCAATCACAATATCAGGCCGCAAACTCGAGATATTTGCAAACGCAGGAAACCGCCGCGGCCAGCAAAGAAAAATATCAGCGGCTAAAAGAAGCATCGCGCGAACCCGGTTCTGTTTCGCCGCTGGATCTGGACAATGCCAGTGCCAGGATGAAAGCCGATCAGGCCATTGCCGCTTCCGAGCGTTCTAATGTGGCTTCGGTGCGCACTATGCAAGGTTACCTCAACATTACCGCACCTTTTGATGGCATGATTGTGCAGCGCAACGTTTCGCCGGGCGCGCTGGTGGCACCGGGAAAAGCAACCGACCAGCCGATGCTGGTTTTGCAGGACATAAAAAAGCTGCGCCTGGAGGTTTATATCCCGGAAGATTATGTGGACAAAGTGGACCTGACCAAACCCGTGGATTTTACTTTTAACGCGATGCCCGGCCAGCAGCACACGGCAAAAATAAGCCGCTCGGCCAATGCGCTGGGCAGTATGCGCTCGGAAGCAATTGAAATTGATGTGCAAAACGCCAATGATCAGTTTAAACCGGGCATGTATGCAGAAGTGCGGATCCCGATGACTTCCGGTGCCAAATCTTTACTGATCCCGACTTCGGCCATTGTGCGCTCTACCGAACGTAAATATGTAGTGGCTTTGCGTGATGGCAAAGCGCACCTCATTGATGTAAAAAACGGTTTGGCCAGCCATGATTCTACCGAAGTTTTTGGTGAATTGAAGCCCGGCGAAAAAATCATCCTCAACGCCAGGGACAATATCGAGGAAGGTGATGTGATTAATTAACCCAAAAAAACAGGGATAAAAACAGCATGCCCCCCGCCAAAAATATTACGCAGGGTTTTTTTGCAGATGGGCGTAATGCCTGAAAGTTTGTTTTTGTAGCAACTGCTAATTTAATAATGCTTCTGGCTGTTCAGCATTTTTAGGTGATAAAAGAAGCATTTATTTGTTTACCGCTGATGGTTGAATGGTCAACAGTAGCTGCACCGGCAATTAGTTATCAACTATACGCTTTAATCACATCGGCGCAACCGGTTTCGATCAAATCAAAAACCTGCTCAAACTGCGCATTATTAAAGTAAGGATCGGGCACTTCTTTATCTCCCAGAAACAGCTTTACTTTGGCCTTGTCCTGTTGGTTTCGGGCCAAAGCCAAAACATTGCCGAGGTTGTTTTTGTCCATCACCAAAATCAGGTCGGACGTATCAAAATCATTCAATATAAACTGCCGGCAAACCTGCCTGCTGATGTCGATACCGTGGTTTTTGGCCACGCGGACGGAACGCCTGTCGGGAGGATCGCCAACATGCCAGTTTCCGGTCCCGGCAGAGTCGGTTTCCCAATCCAAACCTGCTTCTTTTACGGCATGTTTCATAATGCCTTCTGCCAGCGGCGAACGGCAAATATTACCCAGGCACACCATTAATATTTTCATAGCGGAGAAGAGAGGAGTGTGAAAGAGCAGTGAGCGAAGTAAATTTATAAGAAAGCGGGAGCGGAAAAGAAAGATATATCGCTTTATATCTCTTTCTTCCTCGCTCCCCGCTCTTCTTCACTATCCAAACAATTCATTTAAAATCCCGGCCAAACGAATACCGCCTTTCAGCAATTGCTGGTTGGCAATCGCGATATGATCAAACGTATAGCGATAACTTAAATGCGCTTCCGGCTTGATCTCGCTGTAAAGTTTTTCCGAAATCTGGTTCGATTCGTACAACCATTTGCTGATGCCGTCATGTTGCAAAGCTTCGCGTTGTGCCGCAGTGCTGTGGTTGATCCAGGCGGCATATTCGGTATAACTTAGCTGTTCATCATCAATCAGGTCAGAATCCCAGACCGCATGAAGGTTGGTGGGTTTGTTAAACCAAAACAATTTTATATCATTTCCACCTTTATCTGCCGTGTGCGCCGTATGCATCGGCTGGTGCACATCGCCCACAATATGGATCAGCAAACGCAGGTAAAGTTGCTTTTTGCCTTGCTCCAGGTTTTTGTTTTTAAGCTGGGCGATAATCAGGTTGAGCTTGGTATAAGCATCGGCGGCCGTGTCCTGCTTTAAAAAAACCTGCATTTCGGGGTAAGCGTACGGCTTATCAAAATCGATGTAATGCCAGGGCGATAAATAACTATAACTTTTGTCTGATTTGATAAAATCTGCCCAGGTGCTGGCCATCGCTACAGATTCATCGCCCAAAATCAAAGCAATGTTTTTACGTGCTTTTTTGGTGAGGTAACTATCGGCAATCTGGCCGACTACGCGGTGCCCAAGCATTCCCCAAGCCATGCTTTTCATCGGTACAGACAAAAAAAACAGGGCTAAAAACAGTATGCAGATTTTACTGGTTTTCATATCGAAATTAATTTAAAGTGGTTGTGGTACACAAACGGTTTTTTTGGTGAGGCGAAGGTTAAACGGGATGGTGCTGGAAAAACTGATCACATGAAGCAGCGAATCCGATTCTTTTTTCAATTTGAATAGGTTTTCATACACGCCAATATGGAAACAGCCTTCGTTTTTGAGTGAAAAATCCGGATGGCAATACAACCCGCGCACGCGCAATGTATCATGGTGCAGTTCGTATTTGCCGCGCACGTATTCTTTCCAGTTGCCTTTGTTCATGCAGGTATCTTCGCCATAATTTACTTTGCTGAAATTGTTTGTGGTAATGTAAACCGAATCGCAGCGAAACCGTAATTGATATAACGAATAACTCAGCAACTTCTTTTCCATCCGTACAGAATCCTGCTGCCATTCGCCCTGCAAAAAATCAGTTCCGGGTTCCTGCACGGCAGCTTTACGCTTACATGAAACGATCGCCACAATAAAAAACAGCAGGTAAAAGAAGTATCGTTTTTTTAACATTCAAAAAGGCAAGTCCCTCTTCCTTTGGAGAGGGATTTAGGGTGAGGCTTGTGAGGCTTGTTAAGCTTTTAATTTTACAAACTGCCGATCATATTTTCCGGACGAACCCATTCATCAAATTGCTCGTTCGTCAGTAAACCCAAACCGATGGCCGCTTCGCGCAAAGATTGGTTTTCTTTCAAAGCTGTTTTGGCAATTTTAGCCGCGTTTTCGTAACCGATATGCGGGTTCAAAGCGGTAACCAGCATCAGCGAGTTTTCCAAATGTTTTTTAATGCCCTCAAAATTTGGGGTGATGCCAACTGCACAATGATCGGTAAATGAAACGCAGGCATCGCCAATTAACCGTGCAGACTGCAAAAACGCTGCGGCCATCATCGGTTTAAAAACGTTCAGTTCATAATGCCCGCTTGCACCGCCGATAGAAATCGTCACATCATTGCCCATCACTTGCGCGGCAACCATCGTTACCGCCTCGTTTTGGGTTGGGTTTACTTTTCCGGGCATGATTGAAGAACCCGGTTCGTTGTCCGGGATATGGATTTCGCCGATGCCTGAACGCGGACCTGAAGCCAGCATCCGGATATCATTTGCAATTTTCATCAGCGAAACGGCAATTTGTTTCAGTGCGCCGTGTGTTTCCACAATTGCATCGTGCGCAGCCAATGCCTCAAACTTATTTTCCGCAGTGATAAAAGGAAGATTGGTAAACTGCGCAATATACTCGGCCACTTTTACATCATAACCTTGCGGCGTGTTGATGCCGGTCCCAACCGCTGTTCCGCCTAAAGCCAGTTCTGATAAATGTGCCAAAGTGTTTTTCAAAGCCTTTAAACCATGGGAAAGCTGCGAAACATAACCTGAAAACTCCTGGCCCAAAGTCAGCGGCGTGGCGTCCATTAAATGCGTACGGCCGATTTTGACCACGTTTTTAAATTCTTCGGATTTTGCCTGAAGTGTGTCGCGCAATTTTTCCACGCCCGGAATCGTCGTTTCCACCACCATTTTATAAGCCGCAATGTGCATGGCCGTTGGGTAAGTATCGTTGGACGACTGCGATTTGTTCACATCGTCGTTCGGGTGTACAAAAGGTTTGCCTTCGCCCAAAGGGTTTCCCTGCAAAACATGCGCCCGATTGGCTACCACTTCGTTCACGTTCATGTTGGATTGCGTGCCCGAGCCGGTTTGCCAGATCACCAGCGGGAACTCACCGGCCAGTTTACCTTCCAGAATCTCATCACAAACATGCGCTATCAAATCGCGTTTCTCCGCAGAAAGCACACCTAAATCCGTGTTGGTAAACGCCGCCGCTTTTTTCAGGTAAGCAAAAGCCTCGATAATTTCTGCCGGCATACTCGCCGCCGGCCCAATTTTAAAATTATTGCGTGAACGCTCGGTTTGTGCGCCCCAATATTTGTCGGCAGGAACCTGTACGGCCCCCATCGTATCATATTCAGTTCTGAAACTCATCGTTTTAATTTGATAGCTACGGCCAAATTTAGGGCAAAATCTAAAAGCTGCGTTATCCAAATCAATAAAATTACAATGCTGTTTTTAGTGGGTAAAATTTAGTGTGTTGATTTAGAGCGGAGAATGGAGATCGAGAAGCGAAAAAATAAAAAACAACTGTTTCCTTTTTCAATTTAAATTCCACTTTTTCTTCGCTCCCCGCTCCTTTTCATTTTGGGCGTGTCCCTTCGGGCCGGGCTTTACGTTACAAGTCCTCGCTGCGCTGCGGGCTTTCCACTGCAATCCCTCACGCGGCGAAACGTAAACTACCTGCAAACGGAAACACACCAAAAAAACACTGGTAAAAGAAGCATCAGATAATTGAAACTTTTCCCCGCACAATCGTAAGATAATATCTACTTTTCGCCTTCGTTAAAACCACAGACTTTACAGGTTAATGAAATTACAGAACTACTTGCTATCCCTTGCAGCCGGGTTAATTTTGCTGTCATCCTGCACCAAACACGCCAAAACGCCACAGGAAGTGGCTGCCGAAGTGCCTTTTGATACCGCCGCACTCCTTAAATACAACCCGCAAAAAGCCGATAAACGCATCGATGCTTTTATGCAAAACCTGCACAAACACAGCGGTTTTAACGGCAATGTGCTGGTGGCCAAAGGCAATAAAATTTTGTACGAAAACGCTTTTGGCTGGGCCAATTACCTTACGCGCGACAGCCTGAAACTCAACTCGCAGTTTGAGCTGGCCTCGGTATCCAAAACCATGACCGGCACTGCCATTTTAATGCTGATGGAACGCGGAAAACTCAAGCTGGACCAAAACGTAAAAGATTTTTTTCCAAATTTCCCGTATGATGGCATTACCATCCGGCTGCTGCTCACGCACCGCTCCGGAATGATGAACTACGTTTATTTTACAGATGATATTTACCGGAAAGAACACCGCGACCAGCGCAAAGGCTTAAACAACGCCCAGGAAATGGCCCTGATCGCGCAGTACAAACCAACTCCGTTTAACAAACCGAACGCCCGGTTTTTGTACAACAATTCCAATTTTATGGTGTTGGGCGCAATCATCGAAAAAGTAAGCGGTATGCCATACGCCCAGTTTATGAAAGAGAATATTTTTAAACCGGCAGCTATGGCGCATACCAACGTCTATTCCAAAGCGGTTTACGAAAAAATCCCGGCAGATGTGGTTGGCCATGACCGTAATAGCTGGAAATATTCGGTTGCACAAAACTTCCTTGACGGCCCGGTTGGCGATAAAGGCATTTACAGCACCGTTGCCGATCTGTTTTTGTTTGACCGTGCGTTGCGTTCGGGCAGATTGCTCAAACAAGCTACCCAGGATTCTGCCTACACCGATCGCAATCCAATGTTGCGCGGCCATTTTAATTATGGCTACGGTTGGCGTTTATTTGAAGGCCCAAACCAAAAAGTGGTTTACCATACGGGCTGGTGGCACGGTTTCCGGCATATTTTTTTGCGGGACATGAAGAACGACGTTACCATTGTTTTGTTAGGCAATATGGTAAACGGCAGTTTGCTGCACCTGGACGAATTGTTTAAACTAACCGGTATGCCCATTGTGCGAAAAAGTGCATATTCGGGCAACGGAACAGAAACCGAAGACCAATAAAATTTACCTTATAAAAACAGCATTATGTTTGATAAAATATTTGAAGCGCAGCAAAAGGCAGAAGAAGTAAAAAAACGTTTAGATGGCATTACGGTTAGCGGAACGGCCGAAAACGGAAAAATCACGGTTACCGCAAACGGAAACCGTGTGGTGCAGTCCATCAGCATTGACGAAAATTTTTATAAAGAAGCCGACCGCGAAGAACTGGAAGAACTGCTTGCCGTGGCCGTAAACAAAGCCATCGAGCAGGCTGAAAACTTAAATCAGGCAGAAATGGCGGCTTTATCGCAAAGTATGCTTGGCGGTATGGGCGATTTAGGCAAATTTTTTGGTAAGTAGCGTGTTTGGTGTTTAAACATCAGAAATTAAACACATACAAAACATGAAAGTTACCCATTACGGCCACACCACCATTTTGCTGGAAACCGAAAAAGCAAAGTTGCTGTTCGACCCTTTTATCACACCAAACGAACTGGCAAAAGGCATTGATATTGATACCATCAAACCCGATTATATTTTGTTAACCCATGGCCACGTTGACCATGTTGCTGATTTATTCACCATCCAAATCAACAGCAATGCAACGGTAATTTGCATTGCCGAAATACAAGGCTGGTTAAACAAAAATGATGTAGAAAAAGTACACGGTATTAACATCGGCGGAAGTTTTAACTTTGATTTTGGCCACGTAAAATGGTGAACGCCATCCATTCCAGTTCGATGCCTGATGGGACTTATGGTGGTAACCCGGCCGATTATGTTGTTTATGCCGATGGCAAGCAAATTTATTTTGGCCTTTAAAGTTGATTTCCTGTTTTGCAAGGCGATATAATCGGCCAAAGCAGTTTCATTTTTTCCAAAATAGGCATAAAGGTTTGGAACCATGCCGATCGCGCTTTGAAGATGGTCAAAAATGTTCTGATTATTTACAGATACTTCTTCTCTTGTGGGAACATTGAATACGCTCATGTTAATAAATTTAATATTTATTAATTAGACGGAACAGGCGCGCTTTCCTTACAAGCAAGAACACCGTTTTCGTATTCTTTTAATAAACTGACATCCTCCTGAAAAACCTGGTTAATGTTTTAATTTATATGAGAAAAAATGATGATGCTTCTTTTACCCTATAAAAATTGGTATCCGTATCAATCTAAATAAACCAAAATTAAACGCTTACAATTTTTTAAGTGATAAAAGAAGCATCGGAAAATATATTAAATTGTTATGGAAAAAGCCGGGTTCGCGGAAGCATTCCAACAATTTCATCATGCTTTTTTTGCAGCTATAATTTCAACTTCCACCAGCATGTTGGGCCATCCTAATTCTGCTACAATCAACAAAGTTGAAGCTGTTTTGGTATCACCCAAAAAGCTTTTTCTGCTCATTGAGTATTCCGGAATATCTTTGACGTTGGTCAAATACTGCGTTATTTTAACGATGTTTTCTACACCCATATCGGCAGCTTTCAAAAGCGCGATTATACTTTGCCAGGCAAGTTCACTTTGCGCTTTTATACCGTCAGGAACTTCCCCGTTTATTGACAAGCCCGGCATACCGGACGTATACAGCCACCGGTAACCACTACCAACTCCGGAAGCGTCATTAAACGATCCCATTTGTTTGGCAATTCCAATATTATAGAACTGGATTTCAGTATTGTTTTGTGGTTGCTCCAAGCCATTTTGTTCATTTGTTTCCATAGTACGTGCCGGGTGTGATTTAATAAGTGCGCTGATCCTGATCTTCTTTTTAATGTTAAATTAATTTGTAAGCCTAACAGCCTTTTCATTTGTTGTATGATGTCCGATCACCAGTAAAAATATGGCCAGGTAACCTAAATCTTTAAGCACAAAAAAATCAGTAGTAGGAAAGCCATCAACTAATTTCCAGGTGCCCGGTGCTGTAATTAAAAAACTCAGCGTAGTCAAAAATATAATGGCACCAAGGTAACCAGCCAGCAAACCTGCTTTACGGTTCCAAAAAGAAGCAAGGAGCAACAATCCTGTAACAACCTCGTACGTACCGATGATATTGGAAACAGCATGAACGGATGCCACCTTATACATCCAACTCATCAGGAAACTGGTTCCAACATAATGTTTGATACCCATTGCCTCTGTGGGTGTAAACTTAAACAGCCCTATCCATAATAGGATAATTATTGCTGCAATAACCCCTAAATTGTAACCTGTTTTTCTAAAATTCATACTATTTTAATTAATCATTATGATCAAAGTTTCCTGAACCGAACAAGAACTGCTTTGTATAATTTATTTTAGAAGTAGTCGTATTCCAATTGATTTCCTTACAACAGGTATTTTATTTGTAAATAAGTATTCAAATTTTGTTTGAGGTTTCAATGCTTCTTTTACCTTATAAAAATTGGTGGTGTTTGGATTAATGCAGCTACAAATTTTGATAGGGTAAAAGAAGCATCACCTTTTTTTCTGACATAGGTAAAACGGCCTCTAAGATTTAATCTTCGGTAACATGTAAAGCAAATTAGGTTTGAATTATTAACGTCGTTTTTATTAACGAAATCATTTTTAATAAAAAAAGAGGCACCCTTTTGAGACGCCTCTTTTTCTATATTCAGAAATTCGGATTATCTTAAATAATTGTTCCGTGCGGGATAACTGCATTTTTTTTCACAACGATAATCCCTTCGTTAACGGTATAAGTGCCAAAATCACCATCTTCTAAATGCGTGCCGCCATTAATTTTTACATCATTGCCGATGTAGCAGTTTTTATCCAGAATGGCGTTTTTGATGTAGCAGCGTTCGCCAACGCCCATAATCGGTTTGTCATGCTTTTTATATTCGGCAATTTGCTCCAGTGTCTGGTAATAATCGTTGCCCATAACATAAGTGTTCAGAATGGTACTGCCCACACCGATACGCGTACGGATACCGATTACAGAACGTGAAATATGCGCGGCATGGATGATACAACCGTCAGAAATCATGGCGTTATGCAGCGATGTACCGGAAAGTTTGGAAGGCGGCAACATCCGCGCACGCGAAAAAATGCTTCTTTTATCAAATAAATTAAATTCCGGGATTTCATCTGTTAAACCCAGGTTGGCATCGAAAAAAGAAGGAATGCTACCGATATCCGTCCAGTAACCTTCGTACTGATAACTGGAAATTTTATGTGTGCCGATGGATTGCGGGATGATTTCTTTACCAAAATCTGTGCGCGTATTGCCTTCCAGCAAATCATACAATGTTTTCCGGTTAAACATGTAAATACCCATTGAAGCTAAGTAAATCCGGCCCTGGGTTTTCATTTCCGCACTCACTTCAGAATCCCAGCCGGGCAGCATGTCTTTTTTCGGTTTCTCGATAAAAGAACTAATCATCTGGCCTTCATCGGTTTTCAGGATGCCAAAACCAGCGGAGTCCGCTTCGTTGACCGGAATGGTAGCAATCGAAATTTCAGCACCTTTAGCTTCATGATCAGCAATCATCTCATCAAAATCCATCTGGTACAATTGATCGCCCGACAAAATCAGCACATACTCAAATTCATGCGGTGTTAAGTGATGCAGCGATTGCCGCACTGCATCTGCCGTTCCCTGAAACCAGGTCGTGTTGTGCGGCGTTTGCTCGGCAGCCAGAATATCAACAAAAGACTCGCTGAAAACGCTGAAATGATACGTGTTTTTGATGTGTTTGTTGAGGGAAGCAGAATTAAACTGCGTTAAAACGTAAATCCGCTCAATGCCCGAATTGATACAATTGGAAATCGGAATATCTACCAAACGATATTTACCCGCAATTGGAACAGCTGGTTTAGAGCGCGTTTCGGTAAGCGGGAACAGACGGGAACCCTGGCCGCCCCCCAGTACGATACAGATTACTTTAGAACTCATAATTTAGGTTTTAAGCTTTGGTAAAGGTGAATATATTCTTTGGCTGAACGGCCCCAGGAAAAATCTAAAGTCATTTCCCGCGGGTATAACAATCTTAATTCGGCTGTGTTCTTAAAAAGTTTGATTGCTCTTTTTATGCCGGTAAAAACAGCATTAATGGTGGCTGCTCCGCAGCAGATGCCGTAACCGTTTGGCTCACTGATATCTATCACGGTATCTTTTAAACCGCCTACACTGTTTACAATTGGCATGGTGCCGTAACGCAAGGCATACAACTGGTTCAGGCCGCAAGGTTCTACGCGCGAAGGCATCATAATAAAATCTGCCCCGGCGTAAATACGGTGCGCCAGTTCTTCATTGTAACCAATGTAAGCGTTGTACTGGCCGGGAGATGCTTCTTTTAGGGCAGCTAATTCCAGTTCGGTTTCTTCATCCCCTGAACCTAAAACCAGAATGCTCACCGGGTTTTTAGGATCGGCCAGCATCAGCCTGAAAATTTCGGGCAGCAAATCTGCACCTTTTTCAACCACCAGTCTCCCGATAAAAGTAAAAAGCGGTTTTTCTGCGGAGAAGCCAAACTGCTTGCACAGCAGCTCTTTGTTTTTTGCTTTTTTGGCGGATACTGTTTTTATCGTGTATTTTTGGGTGATCATCGGGTCGGTTTTCGGGTCCCAAATATCTGTGTCAATCCCGTTGATGATGCCGGTTCCGTGCGCCTTTTCCAACTCAAACAATTGCTCCAAACCGTTGGAACTGATAGACAATTCCTTTAAATAGCTCGGCGAAACCGTGGTAAATGCATCGGCACAACGCACCGCCGAAGCCAGCGGATTGATGCCGTTGCTCCAATCCAGCAAACCGGTTTTCCAAGGGTCGATTTCCGGCAGGTAATTACCACGCTGCCAGTTAAATGCGCCGTGGTATTGGCCGTTGTGTATCGTAAAAACCGTGCGGAAGTGTGCCAAAGATTTGTACCGATAAGAATAATAGAGTAAAAAAGGCACCAAACCGGTTTGATGGTCGTGGCAATGGACAATGTCTGTTTGCTTGCCAGACCACAGCATCCAATCTAAAAAAGCCAGCTGAAAAGCCACAAAACGCTCAATGTCATCGGCATAACCATAAACTTCGGTACGGTCCAGCAAGCCCAGGATTTTGATCAGGTACAAGTCAAAGCCCAGTTTTCCGGATGCTTCTTTTAGCACCTCAAAAAAGAAAGGCCGGTCGCCCAGAAAAGTATTGGCCTGAAAAACGGTTTCAAACGTGTTTTCCTGCACAAATTTGCGTTCGTAAAAAGGCATCACCACAGATGCTTCCACGCCCAGTTGGTTCAGGTATTTGGGTAACGCACCGGCAACATCGCCCAAGCCGCCAATCTTTGCAACAGGATAACATTCTGCACTTAAATGGATTACTTTCATAGCGGCATAAAATTATAATTGGTTGCTCAAGGTAGTATTAATTATAAAGAAAACTACAATCCTGCAAAATATGTTTTTCGGTTTAATGTGCTTCCAGCCAGTTGTTGCCGGTGCCGGTTTCTACCACAATCGGCACCGTGGTTTTCAAAGCATTCTGCATCAGTTCTTTCACTAATGGCTGCATAATTTCAATTTCGTTTTTCGGCACGTCAAACACCAGTTCGTCGTGCACCTGCATCGTCATTTTGGTATTTAGTTTTTGGCGGATGATTTCGTTGTGGATATTGATCATCGCAATCTTGATCATATCCGCCGCCGAACCTTGTATGGGCGCATTAATCGCATTTCGCTCGGCATAACCGCGCACAGTTGGGTTGGCCGAATTGATGTCCCGCAGATACCTTCTTCGCCCCAAAAGTGTTTCTACATAACCGTGTTGGCGCGCAAAATCCAGCGTATTGCCCATGTAACTTTTAATGCCCGGATACTGATTGAAATATTGTTCGATGATCTCCGAAGCTTCCTTACGGGAAATGCCCAAACCTTGTGATAAACCAAACGCCGATTGCCCGTAAATAATCCCGAAGTTAACCGCTTTAGCATTCCGTCTTTCAGTAGAACTTACTTCTTCAATTGTGCGGCCGTAAACTTTTGCAGCAGTTGCGGTATGAATATCGATGCCTTTAAAAAACGCGTCCATCATGTTTTCATCTTTGCTGATTTCGGCTATTAAACGCAGTTCAATCTGCGAATAATCCGCAGAAAGCAGCAAATGGTTTTCGTCCCGCGGGATAAAAGCTTTGCGCACTTCGCGGCCACGCTCTGTCCGGATCGGGATATTTTGCAAATTCGGATTGTTGGAACTTAATCTTCCGGTTGCCGCAACTGCCTGATTATAAGAAGTATGCACGCGTCCGGTTTTAGGATTAATCATCAGCGGCAAGGCATCCACATAAGTAGATTTTAATTTTTGCAGCTGACGGAAATCCAGAATGTCGCGCACAATATCACTTTTATTTGCCAGTAAAAGAAGCACGTCTTCGCCGGTTTGATACTGCCCGGTTTTGGTTTTTTTGGCTTTCGGGTCCAGCATCAGTTTCTCAAACAAAACTTCTCCCAGTTGTTTGGGCGAAGCAATATTGAATTTTACGCCCGCTTTTTCGTGCACCGTTTTTTCAAGCTGAACCAAATCATTCTCGAGGTGAACGGATGATTCTTTTAGTGTTTCCTGGTTAATTTTTACGCCTTCAAACTCCATTTCGGCCAAAACCTGAATCAACGGATATTCCAGGTCATGCGCCAGTTTTTCGGCTTTCACTTCCTTCAAAATCGGCTCAAATGCTTCTTTTAGCTGTAAAGTTATGTCGGCATCTTCAGCGGCGTATTCCTTTACTTTTTCCACGTCCACATCGCGCATCGTGCCCTGGTTTTTTCCTTTTGCGCCGATGAGCGTGGTGATGGAAACCGGCGTATAACCCAGGTAATTTTCGGACAGCAAATCCATGTTATGGCGCGTATCCGGGTCGATGAGGTAATGCGCCATCATCGTGTCAAACAATGCGCCGGCCAAGTTTACGCCGTACCATTTCAACACTAAAATATCAAATTTCAGGTTCTGGCCGATTTTTATGATCTGCTGGTCTTCCAAAACCGTTTTAAATTCGTTTACAATTTGCTGTGTTTCAAGCTGATCTGCAGGAACCGGAACGTAATAACCTTTTCCGATTTCTATGGAGAATGATAAACCAACCAGTTCGCACTGGTTGGCATCAGTTCCGGTGGTTTCGGTATCGAAGCAAAACGAAGTTTGTTTACTTAATAATTCGATTAATTCACTTCGCTTTTCTACTGTATCAACCAAAAAATAACTGTGATCAGTGTTGTCAATGTTTTTGTTGACCAGAATTGGTTCTGGATTTGCCACCAATTTTTGTGCTGTAAAAGAAGCATTGCCGTTTTCTGCCGGATTGCTGAACAAATCCGCCTGCACGCCCGGATTGGTGCGTGCATCGTTTACCGAGAAATCTTCGCCGAAAATACGTCGGCCAATCGTCCTAAATTCCAGTTCTGCAAAAAGCGGTTCCAGCAATTCGCGGCTTGGTTCTCCCACAAGCAAAGCTTCTTCGTCCAGTTCTACCGGCGCATTTAAAATAATGGTGGCCAGTTTTTTAGAGATCATGCCTTGTTCTGCAAAGTTCTCCACGTTTTCACGCATTTTTCCTTTAAGCTGATGCGCGTTGGCGATCACTTCCTCTACAGAACCAAACTGTTTGATCAGTAATTTAGCTGTTTTTTCGCCAACGCCGGGAATGCCCGGGATGTTGTCAACCGCATCTCCCCACAAACCTAAAATATCGATCACCTGTTCGGGCGTTTGCACTTCCCATTTTTCCAATACTTCTTTTACCCCTAAAATTTCCATGTCGTTGCCCATTCGAGAAGGTTTGTACACAAAAATATTTTCAGAAACCAGCTGACAGAAATCCTTGTCTGGCGTCATGCAAAAAACGGTGTAACCTGCTTTTTCGGCTTTTTTGGCGAGCGTGCCGATCACGTCATCCGCTTCAAAACCATCCGAAGTTATCACCGGGATGTTGAAACCTTCCACCAAACGTTTTACATACGGCAAAGCCAGCGATAAATCTTCGGGCATGGCCTGGCGGTGCGCTTTGTATGCCACAAAATCGATATGGCGCTCGGTTGGCGCATTGGTATCAAAAACCACGGCCAGATGCGTTGGCACTTCTTTTTTCAAGATTTCCATCAGCGTATTGGCAAAACCCATTACGGCAGAGGTGTTGATACCGCCGGAAGTAAAGCGCGGGTTTTTGCTGAGGGCGAAATGCGCGCGATAGATGAGCGCCATGCCATCTAATAAAAACAGTTTTTTCATTGAAATACAGCAAGATTACACAGATGTTTTTCAATTACAGTATTGATTACACCGATTGCTGCACAATTTTAAGGATTTGGATTGATTGTAGCGAAGTGTACAATCAGAATCTGAAACTGCACTCTGAAACATGATCGTTCACCATGCCCACTGCCTGCATATAAGCGTAGCAAATCACGGGACCGAAAAATTTAAAGCCTCTTTTTTTCAGGTCTTTGCTGATGGCATCAGAAATTCCGGAAGTGATAATTGCTCCGTTTTCCAAGCGTTTTAGGTTGATGAGCGGCTTTCCTTCCGGCAAAAAACCATATAGATATTGATAAAAAGAACCATACTGTTTTTGCACCTGTAAAAACAGTATGGCGTTGGAAATGGCCGCTTTGATTTTTAGTTTGTTGCGGATGATACCTTCGTTTTGCAGTAATCGTTCTACATCTGTTTCGGTGAAGGATGCTACTTTTACCGGGTCAAAATTGGCAAAAGCCCGGCGGTAATTTTCGCGTCGGCGCAAAATAGTGATCCAGCTTAAACCTGCCTGTGCAGATTCGAGGATTAAAAATTCAAATAAAGTTTGATCATTTTGAACGGGTTTGCCCCATTCTTCATCGTGGTACTTGGTGTACAATTCATCATTTCCGCACCAGGAACAGCGGATAACCTGCTTTTCTGTCATCTGTATAAACTAAAAATGCCGCCTAAAATTAGCAGCATTTTTTAAATTTATCTAACTGGCCTCCAGCCGCCACGTACCCAAGTGTGGCCGCGCCGGT